>OZ220751.1:3280000-3459028 GCA_965117065.1 uncultured Allomuricauda sp. | reverse complement strand
TTGCATTGCCAAGGTTGGTCCTGAGCTTATCCAATTCAGTGCGCATGGCACCGTCTTGGGTAGCAGGGTTATTGATCAAAGTCATATTAAGGGTTACAGCGTCAATATCCGATTGGGTAGCGTTGTTGACCACTGCCACAGGGTACCTATCTCCATATCCCCAAACATAGGTGGTTATGGCACCATTGATGATGTTGGCTTCTTTTAGGTTTCCACTCCCATGATAGCTAAAGGCAACCCTATCATGTACATTACTTTCCGCTTTTTGTGTCTTTACCAGAGTAGGTAATCCATTAACATTGGAATACTCTTTTTCGGAGGATTGGATTTTGACCGGGACCAAATCATCTGGATCTCTAAATGTCTCGGATTTCACCACCTCTGCAAGCTTATTGTTGGTAATGAGATTTGATGAGCCTGTAACTATATTGTCTTTTGCATAGTAGTTGGTAGTCTCAAAAACTTCGCCTTCACTATCCGTGGTCCGTGTTGTCCTTGGAAGGTAATCCACTGCTGGGTCGTAAGTTGTCTCTTTAACTGTAACTAACTCCAATGGATTGCCATTGGCATCTTTGAGATATAGGCTGTCCACAACAGACGAAACACCTCCATAAGCCCCAGCTGTAAAACTGAACCTTCCTTTCAAGGCGCTGTATTTTCCATCTAGGAGAGTCTCATACCCATAAGCTTGCGGATCTTGTATGTATCCTGGGATTTGGCAGAAATTGGTGCCAGTACATTCAAAATTTTGCAAATATTCATACGTATAGTAATCAGGTCCTACCTGGGGGGTATATTTTTTAATAGCTATTCGCTTATCGGAATTGCCCTCTTCGGTATAATAAACCCACCCGTTCATGGAAACATGTCCAGTGGATGTTTCGTAGAAATCAACATTTTGTTTGGCAACGATATCTCCATGGGTATCAACCTGTATTGTCTGAACAGGTTGGGTTGCCTTCAGACTACCATAGTAACTGTTTTCAAAAGGTAATGTCGTCCTTGGTACGGCTCCTCTGGCATCTTTATGAAAACTGTGGATTGTATATCCTTCTGAGTTCCCTTGATCATCCAACAAGTACTCCTTCACAGAGGGATACACAACATAAGGTTCATCTCCTTTAGGAAAAGTTGCGGTACGAATTAATTGTGTAACCGAATTACTGGAAGTATTAAAAGACTTAACGGTTGAAAGCACAGGCTGGAAGTTTATTTGGCCAGTACTTTTGCCCTCATCATCGCGATAAGAATAGAACTTGGTCCGAGCCAACTCTCCCTGTCCGGAAAAGTCACGGATTTCTTTAATACGAATTCCTCCGACATCATAGTTCCCTGAACTAATTGCCGACTCCTCCCTCGTAATTTGTAGGTCTACCGTGCCGTAATTTCCTGGAGAGTCCTCATCCAATACGATCATGACTTTATAAACTCCTGCATCAAAATCTACTGGTCCTGTGTTGTTGGAAGTGGATATCCAATGAGCAGCGCCAGAAGACAAGTATACGTCACAGTAATTGTCGTAAATGTCATTGGGTGATGAACAAATAATGTTTCCAAGAGGACCAGTTTTACAGGTAGATTCGTCAATGGTTCCCAAATACATAATGTAACCCTCAGTTTCCCCAGTGCTCGACGTATATTGCAAATCATAGCTGCCTGTTTCTGGAATTGTAAATACCTTAAAAAGTATTTTGGGCAAATCATAATCCAAAAACCGATCATCACATGCTTGTCCACTATCATTGTAATACAAGTTGCCATCCGTGACGCTAGACCCAGTCAAGCCCACGTCCAAATAAGTAGCCGTTGACTGCGTAGTTTCTGTTTTATATACATCATGACTTTCGTATTCAAAATCAGTATAACCTTTGGTTGGATACGTAATTCGTGTTAACATACCTATCTTTCCATACGCTGCATCAGGTTCTCTGTTGGCACCAGGAAAAATGTGGTCTCCCGTTTCATATCTGGGAATAAGTGAGGAGTTGTTTTGCCCATTGTAGTATCCAAAATAATCTTGCTTATAAGAGCTTCTGGAAGGTAAATCATCAGGGTTTTGATACTCAAATGCATAGTTTTGGTAAACTCCGTTTAACTTCCCATTTATAACGATACCATCGAGTTTTAATCGAATGTCAAAAGGGTTCTCGTCCGCTAGATTAAGGTTGCTTCGATTGAAGTAATGGGAATTGTCAAACTCAATGCTTTTAAAATCATTTCCTTCTAAATCAAAGAAATCCAAGCTACCTAATCGTGTATTATTCCCATTGTCATCAATATCATGCCTGACCCCTAGGTTTGAGGTCATCAAAGTAATTCCATTGTGGGCAATTGAGGTTAAAAATTGCTGCTTGACCCAATATCCAGCTACACTTCCATATTGCGGGGTAGGTTCCGGGTACAGATAGGGACTATCCACAAAGTTATTTACCACTCGGCTTGCTGAAGACCCTAACTGTTCCTGTGCCCAATACCCAAAATCGGTATAATTGAACTCATAAATATCCTTGCCATTAGGGGAGGTTATTTTTGTCAACATCCATGAGGATTCATATTCGCTGATTACTGCTCCATTGGGTAGTTCATCGTTTCCATTCTTTAATGTAGTCTCGCTTTCATCTAAAAATTCATACACTGTACCATCTTCATTGGTTATTCGCCAACCATTGGTATATCTTTCAATACTTATTCTGGGATTGTTCAGCGCCTTAAGTTGATTATTATCCTCTATATCTTGAACAATTGTTGCACTGATTCCGGGCGCATTTAGCATGTAATAATCTGGTTCTGCATCTACATGATTTTTGCTGATATCCAGTAAGAAGTCAAAGTATTCCTGCGCCTCCAACGTACTTGAAAATGTACTACTGTTATCCCTGTATTTAATTATATTATCAACTACTTCAACATTGTTAATTGTGGTGTAATCTCCTTGAATGTAGTCATCCGGTAGGCCGTTAGCCATCCTGGTAATCCTCCCGCCCACATTTAAATTCCAACCTAGTCCAACCCATGTCGCCAATTGCTCCACCTTAATACCGGAAGCATCGTAGGTAAGTGTCAATGGTAGATTGAATTCTATCCCCTCAAAACTGTGAAGAGGGATATTGATTTGTGGGACCCCAGAGTAAAGGCTTACTTTGGTGTCACCATATTTCATAAATGCCTGCGCTTCAGGAGAGGCAGGGACCTTCACCATTTTATCCAGCTCAGTTTTGTAGAGATTTTGTACATCTCCATTTTCCTGGGCTAAACCAGAAAAGATGCACAATATTAAGGACATCAACAAAAGGTGGCGATGCCTATTTCTTATTTTAAGGTAATTCATTGTATGAACTTATTTGATTAATTTCCTGTGTCTGGTTTTCCGACTTTAACGTCACTTCTTACTGCTACAAGAATCGTATTGCTCTGTAAGCTTCTGTATTTGTTCTTGTTGATCTAAAATGTATAGTGTCAATTCCTCAATCTTCTGCAAAAGCAGCCTGTCCATTGCTCCCAATTCAACTCCATTTGTCTTCACTTCCATGGCGGAAGGCATGTTGGGTAAATGGCCATGCTTATTGATGTATTCTTGAATTTCTTCAAGCGAGAGAAGGTTGTAGTTTTCTTCAAAAACATAATCTGGCCAGGTATCTTGATCCACCCTGATCTCTCGAGTACGAATGTGGCCATCCACAGCCAGTTTGTAGCCCGTGGGTACTGAGCTTGTGCCTATGGCCACTTCACCTGTGTAGCTTGCTGTGGAACCACTCTCGGACCAGACGGAAGTTCCCCCTCCAGAACTGGAATCTGTGGTAACAGAGACCGCATTACTGGCAACACTCTCATTTCCGGCAGCATCCAAAGCAGTTACTGTAAAACTGTAGCTGGTCCCGGCCGTAAGACCAGTGACCGTATGAGGACTACTATTGGGATTAGCTTCCAAATTTCCATCCCTGTAGATATTATAACCTGTTACGCCAACATTGTCCGTGGCACCACTCCAGGAAAGGTCCACCGTGGTTTGGGATTGGCCGTTGCTTTGCAAGGTCGGCGCGATTGGGGCTTGGGTATCAGCTCCGTTCACTGGCGTTATTGATATATGGTCAATATAGATGGCACCTCCATTGGTTGCCGGAGTTCCAGGATACACATTAACATTGATTTGCGTACCGGTAGCTTCGACAGTTTTGGAATAAAGGGCCCAATTGGTATCTGTTATTTGAGTCGAGGAGGTAGAGACAAGATCTCCTGTATAGTATATCCTCGGATCGTCCGTAGTATCACTTTTGGCGTAAATGGTAATTAAATACTCTTGACTCGCAGTAGTGGAAAAGCTATAGCCGGCATAATTCCAACCTGTATTGGGAGCTTCTAATTTGATACTATAGCTACCAGAATAGGTTTCCGTGGTAGATACTGTTCTTGTAGCGCTTCCTCCCCATCCGGTAGTTGAATTGGCTTCATTGCTGATACTAGCTGCATTACTGTGGGTATGCAGTTCTTGAGCTTTGCCAATGCCTGTAAACAAGCATGCAAGAAGTAATAATCCACTAAAATTTTTCATAGGTCTTGCTTATTATGTTCTGGTATCCTAATTATATATTATTTCTATGGGATATATAGATTTTAATCTAACATACCTTGAAATCAAATAGGTAGAAAACATTAAAATTTATGATAGAATTACCTCGGGGCAGCAACCAAGTTTTTTAGTTCGTCAAGCTGTTGTTGCTGTACCTGGAGCATTTGTTGCTGCTGGATAGCAAAAAGCGTTAGCTCTTCAATCTTCTCCAGCAACAGTTTGTTCAACTCACCCAGTTCCACCCCATTGGTTTCCACTTCCTTGGCGGAAGGAATGTTGGGCAGGTGTCCATTTTGGTTGATGTATTCTTGAATTTCCAATAGTGAAAGAAGGTCGTAGCCCTCCTTAAATACATAATCCGGCCATGTGTCCTGGTCCACCCGTATCTCTCGGGTTCGGATATGTCCGTCCACGGCCAATTTATAGCCAGAGGGTACGGAGCTTGTACCTATGGCCACATTGCCGGTGTAAGTTGCTGTGGAACCACTCTCGGACCATACTGAGCTTCCGCCACCACCAGAACTTGAGTCCGTGGTTACGGAGACAGCATTACTGGCCGTACTTTCATTTCCCGCGGCATCCGATGCCGTTACCGTGAAACTGTAGGAGGTGCCGGCCAAAAGTCCAGCTATTTGATGATTACTTACATCACCCAGGGTTGCCTCCAAGGTTCCGTCCTTAAAGATTTTGTAGCTTGTTATTCCGGTGTCATCGGTTGCGCCGCTCCATGAAAGGTCGGCGGTGGTTTCCGTATGGGCATTGCTAATAAGGGTTGGTGAGGTTGGTGCCTGGGTATCCGATTGGCCCTGTTTTAAAATGGACACACGGTCTATGTACACTATATCCCCAGTAGATCCTGATGAGATACCGGTATACACCCTTATAGAAGGGGTTGTGGAGGTCGCGGTGACCGTAAAGGTATATTCACCCCAGGCCGTGCCTGTTATCGATGTGGTACCAAAACCGGAAAGGCCGGACCAGGCGGAAAAGGCCGGGTCATCTGATTGGGTGCCCACCTTGGCCCATATACTGATGTCGTAAACGTCTCCTACCACAGCGGTGAAAGAATAAGATGTATACCTTCCAGTACTTCCAGTGGTAGATGTTAACCGCATGGCATAGGTCCCTTGGTAGGGGTCCGATGAATCCGAGGCTTTGATCGCGCCCCCTCCCCACCCTGTGGTGGAATTGGATTCATTGGCTATGCTAACGGCATTGCTATCGGTATGGAGTTCTTGTGCTTGGCCGTTGAAAAGCCCGCAAATTGCAAATAGCGAAAATGCACAAAACGTACGAAAATGTTTCATGGTCAAAAATGATTTGGGTTAAAATGATAAGGATTGTGATTATAAAAAAGGGACCGAAAGGGCCCGATAAAAGGCAGTGTAGGCATTTTTTGTAGGTTGATATTAATACGTAAATACTTTATTTGGGTAAAATATTCACGGTGCAATTATATATCTTATTTCTGTTTTTTTATGTAGAATTTTTCTTTTTTCGATGAACTACATTTGATATTGAAAAAACCTACTTTTTTTGGAGGTACATATAATAATCCATTCCTTTTTCAGTTAAGGTATCACCGAATCAAAGTCAATCTACTTTATGCTAAACAGGAAACTGAAGAAAAAAGTTGTTGCCCTAAACCTTCAAGAAACACTTATTGTACTGGCCATAATTGGCATCTTACTGTTGTTGGCCCTACCCAATTTGATGCCTTTGATTTCCAAAGCAAAAAGCATTGAGGCCCAGACTCAATTGAAGGCAATATACAATTCACAAACTACCTATAGATACCTCCAAAGTAAGTACACCTTGGACATCAATGAACTCGATTTTGTTGCTCCTAAAACGGTGGAAGAAAATGGAACAGCCAATTACAGATATGAAATTGTTGAAGCGTCCAATGCGACATTTAAAGCCCGGGCGGAAGCTATAACCGATTTTGATGGCGACGGAATTTTCAATGTTTGGGAAATCGATGAAAACGGAAATCCCAAACAAACCATTAAAGACTAATGCTGATTCTTCAACTGCTGACCATAACCGGATTTGGTGTTGTGGCCTTTCAAGATTTTAAGGAAAGGGCCGTGACCTTGCTTGTCTTTCCCTTAATTGCCATTTTACTTGCTTTTCTTCATATGTATCATGTAGGCTTGGAGTTCTTTTTGTTCTTTGCCCTTTACAATATTTTATTGGTTAGTGGGGTTATGGCCATTCTTTGGCTTACCACAAAGTTTCTGTTAAAAAAGAGATTTTTGGACGTAAGTTTTGGATTGGGCGATATGTTGTTTTTCTATGCCTTCGCCTTAGGTTTTCCAACATTGACCTTTATCGTCCTTTTTGTGGGTGCAATTGGTTTCTCGCTGTTCGTATTTTCAATTCTGCGAATCATCTACAAAGTTGAAACTGTTCCTCTTGCAGGATTAATGGGCATCTTTCTTATAGGAGTCATCCTTTATAGTTTTTTACCAAATTCCCCATCGCTTTATCTTATTTAGATGCAAAAGAACTCATTTCAAATAACCCCTCAATTGCAACAATGCATTTCTGCAGAGCAAGCCTTTCATTATCGGATTGTACCTGTTTCAAATGATGAAAAGGGGTTGTGGCTAAAAACCGATAGCGAATCCCTTCAAGAATTGTTGGCTGAGTTGAATATCGTATTGGACTCCCATGTTCACTTGGAACCCTGTGATACCGAAGAGCTTCAAAATTATCTCACCACCAATTACCGTCAAAATAAATCCAAGGATTCGGTAAGATTGGATTACACCAAAGATTTCCTGGAGAAGATTCTTTTGGAAGCTAAATCTGTTGGGAGTAGTGATATCCATTTCGAGCCCTATGAAACCCAATGCCGGGTCCGCTTTAGATTAGATGGTAGGCTTTTGGAATATTACACCATCCCTATCCAAGATTACCCTACCATGGTGAACAAAGTAAAAATTAGGGCCAATCTGGATATTGCCGAAAAGAGATTACCTCAAGATGGGCGTATTACAGTAAAATCCAGTCAGGAGGAATTTGATATTAGAGTGTCCTCTCTTCCTACCCTTCATGGAGAAAAGTTGGTGCTAAGAATTTTGAGCAAGGATACGGGAACAGCCAATCTGGACGAACTTGGGATGAGCCCTATAGAACTCAATAGATATAAAGAAGGTATTAAAAAACCCAACGGCATTGTATTGATTTCCGGTCCCACGGGCTCCGGTAAAACCACAACCCTTTATGCCACCTTAAAACTACTAAATACAGGACAACGCAACATCCTTACTATTGAAGATCCCATTGAGTATACCTTGGAGGGGATAAACCAAGTTCAGCTCAAGGAAAACATCGGGTTGGATTTTGCCAGTTCGCTACGAACTTTTTTAAGACAAGACCCCGACATTATTATGGTTGGGGAAATTAGAGATGTGAAAACCGCTAACATGGCCATTAGGGCAGCATTAACAGGCCACCTGGTACTTTCTACAATCCATACAAATTCGGCATGGGCAACAATATCCCGGTTGATAGATATGGGTGTGCCTGCATTTCTTATTGCAAGTACTTTGAATATGAGTGTGGCCCAACGCTTGGTCCGGAAACTGTGTAGTACATGTAAAAAACAGGAAGAAATCAATGCGGAAGTTTTCCCTGCCAATTTTAGGATTCCAAAGGATGTAACGTCCCATTTTGTTGCCACCGGTTGCCATCAATGCCATCATACGGGATACGATGGGCGGAAGGCCATTTATGAAATCCTACCCATAACTAAAGGTTTAACAAATCCCATTAAAAACAACGAACTCGAAATAGCAAACCATTTTACGGAGAACCATATCTCCACCTTACAAAATAACGCCCTCGAACTGGTGAGACAAGGGGTGACTTCAGTAGAAGAAGTGTATTCCCTATTAAGTAATTGACCTATGAAAAGAAGTATTGTTTTATTGCTCTTTCTAATTGGAAGCTTTGGGTTTGGACAACAATTTGACCGGATCCATGGTATAAAAAATCATTTGGAACTATTGGCGGCTGAAAATTCCGCTTTTAACGAAACCCTCGAACTTGAAGTCAATGTAAGCGATGTTACCCTACCTAATTTTCTGATTGCGGTATCTAAGGTACACAACCTTAATATGAGTGTGGCCAATGATATCTCCAACATTAAAATAGTTAATAATTTTTCCAACGTAACCATCTCAGATTTACTACTCTTTTTATGCAAAGAGTACAAGTTAACTATTGACTTTACTGGAAGTATTTTAGCCGTTAAGCGATATGTGCCTCCACCTGCCGAAGTAGTTCAAAAGTCCTTTTTGGTACAGATGAACCCTACTTCCCAAAGCCTAACATTGGATATCAATGACATTCCCTTGGAACAGGTTTTTCGTAAGATAATGGAGTCTTCGGGTCAAAACCTACTGTATGCCAACAGCCTTAAAAACAGACCCGTCAATATTTTCCTGAACAATGTTCCCTTTGACAGAGCGATGGAAAAATTGGCCGATTTGAATAATTTGACCTATTCAAAATCCAGAGATGGTTTCTATCTTTTTGGCTCTTCAGATGCCGAAGCCAATGCTTCAAGAATTGGACGGGCATCCGGCAATGGAATGTATTATGAGGTTTTGGACACCATCAACAAAATTCTCAATGTGGATTTTAATAATTCCCCAATTGCCAGTATTGTGGAATCCCTAAGTCATGATCTACACCTGGATGTGTACACGGCATCACCTCTAGAGCAAGCAGGAAATGTCACGTTCAACGCTAAAAACATTTACTATGATGATCTTTTGGCGCACATGTTTGAAGGTCAGGCCAAAAGCACGCCAACACCAGTTCCAACCAATGGGCAACCCACGGGTCGTTCCAACTCAAACTACTCCAGTAAAGCTAGCAGACAAATTGTCCAGACTACCAACTTCACTTTTAAAAAGGAAAACAACATCTACTTTTTTGGTACGGCAGACCAGCTTAGTCTTCGGAAGGTTGAGGTTATTCAAATGATGCATCGGTCTGTAGAATTGATGAGTGACCCTTCCAACTATTCCGGAAGAAATAGAACGGCAGGAAGAACCAATGTGAGCAATGTAAATTATTTCTCCAACGGACAAAACCCTGGTCTTCAAAACAACCAGCGGAACCCGAGCAACCAACAGCGGTCCATAAATACCCGGGGAGGTGGTTTTGACAGTTACCAGAACAGTACTGAGGCCTTGGTAAACATCTTGCCAGATGAAATAAAATCCGAATTAGACATCAAAGTAGACTTTGAACTCAACAGCTTTTTAGTCAGTGGTCCTTCCGCCAACATCGAACGTTTTAAAAATTTTATTGCAGAAATAGATAAACCTATCCCTGTTGTACTTATTGAGGTTATGATCATTGAAGTGCGAAAGTCCTCCCTTGTTGAAACGGGGATTAGTTGGGGTATTGGGGATAGTCCGGTGAAAACCCAGGGCAATCTTTTTCCAACAACGGATTTAACCTTAGGGGCCAAAACGGTGAACAAAGTTATTGGCGGGTTTGACGGTTTTGGCTCTTTTAACATTGGTAAAGTGGTACCTGAGTTCTTTGCCACGATAAAGGCCATGGAGGAAAATGGGAATATAAAGATACGGTCAACACCCAAACTATCCACCTTAAATGGGCACAGGGCCAACCTTTCCATTGGGGAGACCACCTATTATGTAATCACCAACCAAAACTTTTTTGGTTCCCAGGTCCCGACCACATCTGAGGTTCGGAACTACGCCCCTATTGACGCCGAGCTTGGAGTTAGTATAAAACCTTTGGTTTCCGGGGATGGACAGGTCACCTTGGACATCAATGTAATTCAATCTGATTTTAGTGGTGAACGTATAGAGGAAGATGCGCCTCCGGGATTGACTTCCCGGGAATTCAGTTCCATCATACGCATGCAGAACCAGGATTTGGCCATTTTGGGTGGTCTAGAAGAAAAAATCAAAAACGATACAGGAAGTGGTGTTCCGGTATTGGCCAGAATACCTGTCATCAAATGGTTGTTCAGTAAACGGAAACGTGAGGATACCAAACAAAAATTGACAATTTTAATTAAACCCACAGTAATCTACTAGGTTTGAGAAATTGGTTGCAACATATCATTGAGGGTAATGTTTATCTAGGACTTGAGGTTTTTGAAACTGGCAATCAGGTCTTTTATGCCTTGGTAAAGGTCAAAAAGAAAAAAGGAGAATTGCATATCGTTTACGAGAACACCTTTGATGCTTTGGAAGAAGTTTCCAATGAAATCCAAAAAAATGTGTTGCTGTTCCTAACTATTAATACCTCCAAGGTGCTTCGAAAACCCGTGGAGATGGGCTCAGTATCCCATCTTGAACAATTGGTAGTACAAGCATTTCCAAATTTGGAGCTCGAAAACTTCCACTACCAATCGTTGGATTTACCAAATGGTAAAATGGTTTTTATTTCCAAAAAGGACTATGTACAACAGCTTTTGGGGCAATTGGGCACATTGGGAATATCTCCTTTTCAAATCCAATTGGGAATCGCTCCAGCAAATCAGCTTGTTGAATATCTGGACCAACCTATGGCTGATGGTTCCAATTTTAAACTATATAAGGACGGCGTACTCGAACCTTCTGATACGCTACCTAGTGGAAAAGTCAAAATTAGTGAGCTTTCCATGCACGCCAACAGTATCCTTTCCTTTGGTCAGGTATTGGGGCACCTACGCAAGGCACCAATTGCTGCTAGTCTAGCCTCCTTCAACACCCATTTAAAGGATGGTTTTAAGAATCATCGGGTGTTTAATTTTGGGCTGCGATTGGCTTTGGGTACGTTTTTGGGGCTTCTACTATTTAATTTTTTGTTGTTCTCCCATTATCAGACAAAAATTCAGTCTTTGGAAAACGCCTATGGACTGGAACACCAACAAGTCAACAATTTACGGGCTTTAGAGAAAAGAGTTGCCCTCAAAGAACATAAGCTTAAAGCCATCCTAGGAGCGGTTAATTCCAAATCTTCCTATTTTCTTGATCGCATTGCCAAAGGAACCCCAAGTTCGGTTCAAATGGATCAACTAATTTATCAGCCCACCGTAAAACCGGTCAGGGAAGCTAAAATAATTGAATTGGACAAGGACAATATTCTAATTTCTGGAGTGACGCAAAACAAGCTTGAATTTGCACAATGGACGGATAGTCTGGAGCAAAGGGACTGGGTGAATCATACAGAAATTATCAGCTACGAGTATCTTTCAAAATCTAAGGACCAATTTGCCTTTAAAGTGTATCTGGATGCAATTGAATAAGAAAAATAAGTTGTTGGTTTTAGGGGTTTTGGTAATGTCCTTGCTCTGTTATTTCCTTGCGGTAAAAAAAACCATGCTGCTTAGGGAGGAATACAACCTTTTATCTGAAAAGGATAAACTTGCCCAGAATCTTGGTGTAAAACTAGCAACGCTGGCTAAAAAAGAACAAAATCTAAACTCCCAATTTAACCAACTGAATTTAGGGGCAACCTCCATACAAAACAACCTCCTTAGGGTTTTGAACGAGCAGAGTTTAACCTATGGAGTAAAAATTATTGAGTTTAACGCTCCGCATGTGGTCCAGGCTAACAATACCGAATCAAAAACGCACATATTTACCCTAGAAGGCAGCTACACAGCCATTCTTAGCCTAATCCATGAGTTGGAAAAGCGCGGAAGTTTTGGAAGGGTAATTCATCTAAATTTTGAAAAGAAAAAAGACTACCGAAACAGAAAGGCCTATTTACAGGCCACGGTTTTCTTAGCACAGTTGAAATAACCCCCGCTACCGCAAGATTGTATCTTGTGGTAATACACTCCCGATTTATGATTTACAGTCTCCAAAAGTATTAAACAAAACTACAGCTAAGAGCCATTGTTTCTCAAAATTCTTACTTGTTCCTTATACCACTAGTTGGAAATTAGCGGTAGCAGGGAACCTATTTATCACAAAACTAAAATATCTGTCAGATTATTGCAACATAAATTTATCTTTGATATGATATTTATGTCGTCTATATTTGCTCAAACCTTATTATTTATAGTGTTTCGACGACTTTTAGGTATGACTTTGGGACAGCACATAACAAAACCGCGCAAGCAACTCAAGCTATCGCAGAACGAACTTGGCAAAAAAGTGGGAACCTCTGGTGACATTGTGGGCAAGTACGAGCGCAACGAGATGAAGCCTTCTATTGAGACGGCCCGTAGGTTGGCCAATGCGCTGAACGTAACATTAGATTATTTGGTTGGTGATAGTGATACCGTTCTTTTTGATAAGGACATCACCAAACGTATAGAGGCCATTGTTTCCATGGAAAGTGATGACAGGGAAGCACTCTTTAAGATCATCGATGCCTATATCCGTGATTTCAAGGCCAAAAAAGCATATGCTTCATGAAAAAAGTAGAGCCTACTAAAGAGGCCATAGCTGAAGCATTAAATAATCCCAATGGTTGGGTCTATGTCCTTGATAAAGCTTTTGAAGATGTAGACGATGTTCCTAGAGAAGCCATTAAAGGTGCTTGGAAGGTAAATGAAGATGGACTGATTGTAGGTGACTTCATTCCGAACCCCAACTATAAAACTCTAAAGAACTTATAGACTTTTCAACCAGTCAATGTAATAATCCTTTTGTTTTTCAACGGTGGTCAGTCTATCAATATCTTTCTTTTGAACCTTTTGAAATATGTCTATCAAATCTTTTTCTTCAGCTTGCTTTCCCATCGTTAAGGAATAAGCCTTTATGCCTTTTGACATTTGCCGACTCATTCGAGAAGGATAAACGTTCTCAAGCGCACCGTTTAATACAGGATAATAACCTTTCCACTTATAAAGCCATTTTCGTAACTGGTTCAAAGCAGTGAAAAAATCGCCCGCAACAAATTTTTTCTTTAAATCTGGTGCAATAATGATTTCTATGAGACAACTCTGATCTTTAGCCATATCGATACAAACCGATACATCCTTAACTATGGATGCATCGGCTTTTATTATATCAATATTTATTGTTCTTTTTCTCAATTGTTAAAACCTGATCACAGGGCCTGCTGACCCGTCAGAACTTATTTGTCTTGCATTTTTTATCAAACTTGCATCTATCTCAAGGGGAACTGCTATCTCTAACTCATTTGGGAAGGGACTTTTATTTCCTAAGATTGTATTAACATCCAATCCATTATCAGGAGTTTGTATTTTAAATACAAAGCCATTATCTCCTGCGAACTTTTTCGCAACATCAAATGATTTAGATGTAGATATAAACCCACTATCATCAATTAGGCCACTGGCATGGTCAAACAAGTCAAAATTCGTGCCTTTAGAGGTAAAACCTTCTTTAAAAATTTGAGAAGGACTCCTTTTATCTCCTCTGAACACAAAGTTTTTTCCTTTGAATAAGGACTTAGTACCGACGTTCCTCGTCAAACCTGACGTTCTCCCTGCAGGCAAAAAAGCAAGGGGTGCTGATAACAACAGTTGATCTTTAGCCCTCTGGTTACCGTTAAAAGCGTCAAGAACCAAATCACCTCCTGCTAGTTGCAGTGCAGCGTCCCCAAAATAGTTACCGGTAATGTTTTTTCCAGGTTGCTTACGTTCAGGAGTGCCGTAAACAGCTCTGTGTTTGGCCTGTCTTCTTCTTTCGGCCCTCATTGGCTCAAGAAATACCCTGTCAAGACCAGCAGCGGCATCTTGGAAGAACTTTTTCAATTCTTTACCCTCGAGCTCTGTCCCCATACCAAGCTTGTTCTCTTGGAAGGCATAGGTGGAGTTATATACATAGTCCTCCGCCAATGGGTCAACCTGCCAGAACCTTCCCGTTGCCGGGTCGCTCATCCTGAACTTCCATTCATGGGTGTTCAATCCCAATTCTTTCGTGAATTCCTGCTTCTGGTATGTCTTCAGGTCGTTCTCCACACCATAGGAGGCAAAGTTGTACCCCTTGTGCTCCATGCCGAAGGGATAGTAGTTCTGTTCCCTGCGTATCTCGGTGGCAGGATCTATCGAACCATTGCCATTATCGTCCGCATAGGTGATACGTGTATTTCCCCACATATCGGTATAACGGTACACGTACTGCCAAGAGCTCCCGTCCGGTTCTATGTAGCCCTCTGGTTGGGTTATCTGTTTCAGGTTGCCATTTTCATAGACATAGTTCCCATTGTAATCGGTGGTCGTGAGTACTGTTCCAGAGAGGTTCTTGAGCACCTTCTGTACCTTGGTGCCATCGGCAGTATAGTTGTATTCAAGGATTCCCGTATCGCTCCCACTGCTGACCGTTACCTTGGTCGGCATGTTCAGATGGTTGTACTCGATACCATTTGCAGCAATCCCTTTGTTCAGGTCTTGGGTCATGTTCCCGTTCCCATCAAATAGGTACTCCGTTGCATTCTCCGCTCCCTCTATGAAGCCCGTTGTCGCACTGGCCGCCGAAGCATCATCAATCGACTTGAGCTGGTTCCCCTCGTACTGGTAGGTAAGGTCGTCCATCAGCCCGAAGGTCGTGGCGTTCACGTCACGGTGGCCGTTCCTTGTCA
The DNA here is from genome assembly GCA_965117065.1 of uncultured Allomuricauda sp. Classification (GTDB taxonomy): domain Bacteria; phylum Bacteroidota; class Bacteroidia; order Flavobacteriales; family Flavobacteriaceae; genus Flagellimonas. The sequence continues at coordinate 3,443,919 of OZ220751.1, read as the reverse complement.
GGCGGGTGATGTTGCCCATCTTGTCGTACTGCACCAGTCCCAGGTTATAGTTGGAACTGGAGCCAGTGGCCCCTGTTATCCTGTTCAGGGCATCATAATCGTACAGATAGGAACGCTGCACGTTGTCGCTCGCCGTCTTCCAGATGGCCTCGGTGATATTCTGGTTGTACCGAGCCTTACTAGGATTTGAGGGGTTGTTATAGGCAATGCTAAAGTTGAAAAGCTTATCCGGGGTGGTATCCGTTACATCGTTAATACTTTTAAGCCACCCCCTAACATTATAGCCGTAGTCCACGGTTTGCAAGCCGGCGGTGTTTGTATAATCCGTATTTGGGGCGCCACCCACTTTTTTGGCCTTCAGTTGGCCCAGTTCGTCGTAATCATTATAGGCAATAAGCTCTTCAGTGGCCCCACTGCTCCCGGCATTGGGGTCTACCTTAAAGGTGCCACCGGTGATCACCACAGGTTCCGAAGGGCTAGGGTTGGCAATGGTCACACTTTGGGTTCCCGTGGTACCTTGGGTAACCAAGGAGTTGTCCACCACCGGGTTCGCTTCCGCGCTTACTTGGTCACAACTGTAGCCCAAAGTCTGGTCTCCTAGGCATTGGGTTTGTTCCAGCAGTCGGCCTATATGATCATACTCAAAATTGTCTAGGGTAACAATTGTATTTCCGTTCCGGCTGTGCTCACTACGTACCGTAATGGGCTTGCCCACAAAGTCCAAATCACTCTCCACATTATCCACAGTCTGCAAGAAGTCGTTCTCACTATAAGTATAGATAGGTCTGCCTTTGGCATCGTAACGCGTAATGGTGGTGATCCAGGCCTCCTGGCCTGCCACCGCATTGGGGTCCAACACCTTTATCTTGCTCCCCGTGGCCAGACCCTGGGTTCGGCCGTCCAAGGCATCTCCAAATACGGTACTCGGGGGTGTTGGTTCATCTTCAATATCAAAACTATGGTCATCATAGTAGTTTATGGTCAGCACCTCGGTCACTGTGGTGGTAGGGTAGGCCGTATTGCCGTATTCCACAGTAATATTGTCCATGGAAAAACCACTTCCACGTGTAACCCAGAGGTTTCCGCTGGCATTGTCCGCATTGTTCTGTACATCTGTCCTGGAAGTAGGGTTGGCACCATCCATTTCAACCGCTTTACCCGTATAGGTCACCCGTCCAAGGGCGTCGTACTTGGTAAAGAGCCATTCTCCGGTAACACGTTGTATGGTGTCCTGCGTCATGATGGGCTGGTCCAGTTTGTTATAGACGATGTATTCCGTGCCCTTGCCCGGTATTTTCTTCTCCACCAATCTGTTGCGATGGTCATAGGCATATTGGTAGCCCAAATCGTTTAAATTGGCATTAATAGTAGCCAAAGCCGCCGAACTGGCATCCATTTTTGGCGGGAGCACAAAAGTAAGGTTGCCATAATCGTCATAGACATAATAGGTATCATGGCGTACTTCCGTCTCCCCTGGGTCAGCGGTATCGCCATCTGCATTTAGATCCATATCCGTATAGGTACGCTTAAGAACCACTCGTCCCTGTTTATCCGTAAATTCCTCCGTGGAATGCAGTTTGGAGGTGGTTCCATCATGGTTCTCATCGTAGGTTATGTTCTTGTACAGTTCTCCCGCGTTATATTCCAAATTGGAACTCTGTTCCGTAAGGGCCGTCTCAAAGGTATTGCCGTTGGTGGTTAAACTCACCTCAAACTGACGAACATTGTCCGTAGCGGTATTGGTCAAGTACTCAAATTCAATTTCGTGACCATTACCCAGTTTCCAGTCTTCGCCCGGAGCCGCCTGTTTCAATACACGGCTTAAAGGGGAAGCTTCCAGTTCTTTTTGGGAATAGGGATTCACAGCTGCGCCTATTGCCGTAGGGAAATCAAGGCCATAATCCACATGGTTTTTATAATAGGAACGGGTAGAAGTTTCCAGATCGCCCGTTCTAAAATTCCCTATGGCTGCTGTAGGTTCGTATAGTGGCAGCCATTCCGTATCCTGACGCCCAAAAACATCATAACCAATGTGTGTAACAATGTCCTTTTCGTCCGAGGACTGGCGGATGGCATTCTGCTGTTTGGGCCTACCCAAGCCATCAAAAAAGGTGATTTCCTGAATGTAGGCATTATCCGTTTCAAATTTGTTGGTTGGGACGGTCCCCAACTCACTTTGGTAGGTTCTGCTGTAGACATAGTTATGTGTCTCGGGATCCCCGCTTTGTGGCACACAATTGTTGCTTGGATCGTGCAAAGTTGGACAGCTGTCCGTTGAGTTCGAAACATACCCATCAGGTTGGTCGCATTGTACCGATGTTACAGCAAGATCACCAAGGCCATCGGCGTCGGAATCTTGGTACCATGTAATTGCGGAAGGTTGTGTACTAACCACCCTATCTTGAGAGGCGGCTGAGGAACATCCATTAAGGGTGGCAGTCACTGTGTACGTTCCAGGAGGAGCGGTCACAGAAGCGCCTGAGATACTTACCCCAGTTGATGGACTCACTGAATAACTGTAGGAAGCATTGTAATTGGTTATTGTAAAAGTTCCCGTGGCAACTGAACAGCTGGGTTGCACCACAAATCCCAAAGATGGGGTAACAGGTGCTTGGGGTTGGGCGTTCAGGCTTATACTTTGTGAGGATGATGAGATACATCCATTTGCTGTTGCCGTTACCGTATAGTTTCCGGCCGGAGCGGTTACCGTAGCGCCAGCAATGCTAACTCCTGTGGATGGGCTTACCGTATAGCTGTATGACGCATTGTAATTGGATATCGCAAAGGTTCCCGTGGCCACGGAACAAGTTGGATGCGATGCGGAATCCAATGTTGGGGCACTTGGAATAGGATGAACAACGGCAACAATTTCCAACAAATCCGAGGTTTCACAACCTGTGGTCTGATTGAATGATGCCACCCAAAATGAGGTAGTTTGCGTAACCGAGGGTGCATAGGAATTGTTCTCACTCAATGGGGTTCCTCCGATAGCAGGCACATCGTACCAGCGTACGCCATTACCACCTGATCCAGGGGTAGCACTAAGGTTTACAATACCGGAACCGCATCTAGCATCTCCGGTTCCACTGGCTTTGGACGGCACTAAATTTTCGTCAATTTGTCCATCACAGTCGTTATCAATCCCATCACAAACTTCAGTCGCTCCCGGATAAACATTGGCATTGTTATCATTACAATCCGAATTGTTGTCCACATAACCACTTGGTTGTGAATAGCTGGTGGTGGTCACGCTAGAATCACCATAGGTATCTCCATCCTGGTCTCTATACCATGTTGATGGTGACCCTTGGTTTATTACCAATCCTTGAGGGATTCCCCCATCATATGAATAGTCTATCAAGGCAGTTCTACCGCTGGATGCAGATTGACTGGTAATTGTAAGGGTAGTTGGTCCGGTCTGTGAAATGGTCAACCAACTGGGGACTCCAGTAAAACTGAAAGAGCCATTGCATGGCGACCCTGAAAAATTTATAGTTGCCGTTTGTGTACCCCCGGAAAGCGAGAATGCGACTGGATCTGGAGAAATTGAAGTAACCGAACATTGTGCACTTAGTTGTCCTGAAAACGCAAAGGCAACCAACACAGTTATACCAAATATAAGTTTATAGTATGCTTTCATGGTAAGATTTAGTTTTGGTAGTGGTATTGGTAGTCCGATACAAGATTATTGTCTTCGTCCCTTACCTCTTTTAGACGATTAAAGTCGTCATATATATAAGTTATAGTGTATCCTCTTGCATCCGTACTACTCTTGACACCCACCATAGGTTCGTAGGTGTAAGTGGTCACCATGGCATGGGATAGGTTGGGATCTGAACGAATGTTGTTCAGTTGAGTCATATTACCCTCGTTGTATCCCTCAAGGACAGACTCTGACACTCCTAAAGCCAAGGCAATACTTGCATATGACGCATTTTCAACCTTTGCTATGGGATATTCGCCATTATGGCCCCAGAAATAGGAAATGATGCTTCCATCGGTCCTGGAAACCTCCAAAGGATTCCCTTGGGAATCATACTTTAGATAGTTCAAACGTTCTTCAAGTGCAGTTCCACCCTTGGAACTCGAAACAAATTCAGGCAAGGTAAGGTTGATACCCGACCATGTTCTATAGTTGGTCCGTTGGATTGTGGTATTCCCATTCACTGTGGTTTCCGTTTGAACAGGTGTCGCAATACGGTGCTCACGAAGAGGGTTCAATTCCGTAGGTGTTTTAAGCTGTTCTATAGCAGAAAACTCACTTGCGGAAAGGTTTGTGCTGCCCAAAGATGTAATTGCGGTTACATCATCGGGGTAATAGGTCTTGGTCAGCCGCGTTTTTCCTTGACTATCTGTGGTTTCCACCCGTGTTGGTTGCAAATGGTCTTCATTGTCATAGTAAATGGAAGTGGTTGTAGTGACTTCATCTCCATTGATGTCCTTGGTCTTTTTTACCGTCGAGCCCAACAATTTGACCCCAGTGAAAATTGGGTACTCAAAAATGTTATAGCTGGCCATGTTGTCCGGTAAATCCCTCCAACAGGATGTGGATGGCCCCTCAAGTTTTGCATAGGGCAAAATTTTGTACATCATATAGCTTTGTGGCTCATTGTACCTCTTATTGACATATCCATTTTCCTCCTTGGTAATATATTCTGTACTACCGTTCGGGTAGGCGGTCATGGATTTGTTCTGTCCTCCCAACCAATCTTTTTTCAAGAGCATGACACCTCCCATATGTGCCAGGGCAACAGGCAATATCACATCCTCTTGCAGGTCGAAGATATACGTCGTTTTACCAACATTATTGTTGGAATTGTCCGTAATAAATTCGTCAACCTGCCCATAAACAACTGGACTACCACCACTTAATGTTAAATTTTGGACGGTACCGCCATATAAAAACCTTCGCTGGAAATCTCCAATGGAAGGACATTCCAATCCTCCCCCTTTCATATACAGAACTTCCTGATCCAAGTATTGCTCATTCAAAAATGCTTCTGGAGTTATAAGTTTTTCAGACGAATACTCGTATTTTTTAGAAAAAGCTAACTCGTTGGGCTTGCTATAGGATTTGATCTGATGTATTCGCAACCCTCCTGCAATTTTTGAAACCGGGGTGGTATTGGTTGTGTCCAGATTCTTGTATTCCAAATCGGCCAAGATAAAGGCCGCACCACCAAATTCGGTAGAGGTGGAACTTCCATCTACCATAACCTTAAGTTGGTAAGAAGCTCCTTTATCCAGAAAAACAGGGTCAAATGTTATTTCAATCTTAGACTCGCTATTAGGAGGATAAATGGAAGGGTATTCTTCGGGAGAAATGATATGGTCCAGAATGGTGTATTCTAAGCTACCCATTCGCTGCAATAACACTCTTGGTGGCGTTCCCGAACCGGTCATGTTAGAAGCTTCAATATGCAGAGTGGCGTAACCGGAGTAGTTAGGATTTATGAGAACGGAATCTTCTAAATACACCATGCCCATTTGTCCAGGTTGGCCAGCAGCTTGGGCATATGCATAGACTTCCTCTATTAAACCCTCTGTAGTAACATACTCGTTGGGTTCGTAGTGAAACTCGGTATACCCTCCCGTTGGATAGGTAATCCTATTCAATATGCCATTGTCCATTTCCTCTAGACCTGGTTCCCTAATGGCATCGCCAACATCATTCCCTGAAATTTTAAAATCTTGTATGGGGATAAGAGTCATATTGGAATCATGCCCATTGTAGTAGCCCCAAAAATCTTTGCCGTTGGACCCTATGGGAGGGAGCATATCCTCATTATATCCGAAAAAATGTTTTTTCGCTTCAGTTTGGGTGTTGTCATATTCCCTTAGTTCTGTCAACTTCAATCTGCGACGTCGAGCATCATTAAGGTCTAAGTTAACAGGACTTGTTACATTGATGTCTGAGTAATAATAATCCTGAACAAAATCAAAACTTTTGATAGTATCATATGAGACTCCATTGTTCTTTAAAATTTCAATTTCATTCAATCGTTCCCATCCAGTATCTAGACGTCCCGTGACTCGGTTGAATAGGATCCTTCCATTTGGAAAAACAATTTCCTTTAATCTTTTTGGGGTATTTGTAGTTTGCGATATAGAAGCCAAACTTCCAAATTCATGATCAGAGGGATAAGTAAATTCAGGGAAGAAAGTACTAACTGCAGTAGTTTCCCTGTAATTGTACTGATATGTACTGAACGAAGTAATAGTTTCATATAAAAAGGATATGCTGTCCGATCCGTTGCTCGAGGTTATTTTTGACAAATGCCAAGTGGATGTATAGTTTTGCTCATTGTCCCCACCCGGTGTTTGGGTACTTGTTTGCTCTGTTTCATCAAATTCAAAGACCAAACCATTTTCCGTGGTAATTTCAAACCTCGAGGGTACACCTCCAAAATACTTGATTGAAATTGGTTTTTCTTCAACTAGTCTTACTTGACCTTCACGATCAAAAAAGAATTTACCCGAATAGCCACCGAAATTGTAATGGTACATATCCGACTCCGTATCCCGTTCGCCAAGGACCACGTCGTCATAAAAATCATAATCCAGCCCTATTTCGTTTAACTCTGGAACATCATATTTTAGAAATCCATTTTGTACATCATCTGGTAAACCTCTAGGTGACCTCGATATCATACCTCCTGCATTTAAGGACCAACCCAGACCTACTTCTGATGCGATTTGGTCAACTTGAATCCCAGCACTGTGGTAACTCAGAGAAATGGGAACCGAAATATCCTTAACTTTTATGTTGTACATGGGTATGGATATATTCGGAACACCGGTATACATGCTAACCGGATATTCTCCATATTTAATGAATTCCTGAGCAGTTGGGGATGGAGGGAAATACTCTCTCAGTTCCAGGGATTCTTGTGAAAAAACATTGGTTGAGCCAATAATTACAAAAAAGGCTACTTTAATTAGTTCTAAGATCTTATTTGTCATTTGTAAAAGACTTTTCTAGTTTTTGTAATCTTTTGGCTAGCTCACGGATTTCTTTGTCCTTTTTGTCAGCTCTTTGCTCCTGCTCAATTATGTACAACGTCAATTCCTCAATTTTCTCCAACAGTAGTTTGTTCATCTCGCCTACATCCATTCCGTTGGTTTCCACTTCCTTGGCAGAAGGAATGTTGGGTAGGTGGCCATATTCGTCTATATGTTCCTGGATTTCCTGAAGTGTGGGAAGGTCGTAGCCCTCTTCAAAAACATAATCGGGCCAAGTGTCTTGATCTACCCTTAACTCACGGGTACGGATATGACCGTCCACGGCCAATTTATAGCCGGTGGGTACTGAACTTGTTCCAATTGCAACATCACCAGAGTAACTTGCTGTGGCACCATTTTCTAACCAAACAGAACTTCCCCCTCCACCTGAGGCTGTATCCGTGGTTACAGAAACCGCCGTGCTCTGTGTACTCTCATTCCCTGCAGCGTCTAGGGCAGAAACAGTAAAACTGTAGCTGCTTCCAGCGGTGAGACCTGTTACTTGATGGGAAGTTACATTCCCAGGTGAGGCTTCCAAGGTGCCATCTTTATATATTCTATATCCTGTGACACCAACATTGTCCGTTGCACTGCTCCAGGATAAATCAACGGTGGTCTGTGATTGACCTGTAGATGATAGGGACGGTGTCGATGGGTTTTGATTGTCCACACCATTGTTGTTATTAATCAGGTCTTGAATGGTGGGTTCACTGCCATTGATCTCATAAATTGTTGGCGCAAAAAACCACTGTTCATTGGGTTCTTGAGTCTCTCTATAGTAAGCTCGGTGCTGCAATTTGACTGCAGTATCTGCAAACTTAAAGCTGGAATATCCTGTGTATACGTGGTTGCCCGCCGTATCGTAGATGCCCTCTAAACCATTTTCACCAGCAGTGTGGCCATGACCGTACAAAAAGCCCACAAACAAATACCAATCGTTCACAGTTGGGGGAGCCGTAGATGTAAAATATGGGTTGGTTTTTACTGTGCCATTTAAGTGCAGTGTGACCTCATTGTCACTCGCATTAAGGGCTTTTAATCCAAAGTTTGACCTTCCATCCAAAGAGTTCAGTCTTTTTATCCAAACAGTAAACCGGTAGGTTTTGCTCGGGTCAATGGTGATATAGTCTGCATCCCATCCCCCTTCATTGTCAGAGGAGCTGTTGGCCAGTGCTTTCCATATCAGTTCTGAAGTTCCATGCGGTCCGGTATCCGTCTCACGAATGTTACTACTGGAAGGGCCATAGCGACTGAAGCCAAGCACCGAACCCGAGCCCGCCGTCCAGGTGGAGGTATCCAATAAGTTGTTTTGACCGTTGCAAACGAAAAGGGCAAAAAAAGACAATACAAAGAAGGCATGAACATGTTTCATGGTTGAAAAGAAATTAGGGTAAAATAACAAGGTTATGGGTATAAAAGTTGGGAATCAAAATCCCGTTAAATGGCAGACTGCTCATGCTTAAGTAGGTTGATATTAATACGTAAATACCTATTTGGGAAAGATATTCACAGTGCAATTATATTTTATTTTTCTGTTTTATACTGTAATATTTTTCTTTTTTCGATGAACTACAATTCATTATGAAAAAACCTACCTTTTTTGAAAGTGCCTGTATGAATCCATTTCTTTTTAGCTTAATGGTAGCGCCAAATCACACACACCTACCCATTAACGTTGTTATAGAGGTATGTTTAAAAAATCTATAATCTGGAAAGCCACAGAAGCTATGGAAGGTTAGTTCGTCAAAATTTTGCAAAGAACATTGTTGGTGTAATTGGGTACATCTTTAGATCACCGTTTATAGAGCCAGACAATTAATATATACTTTTATATAAACCACAATCCAATCCCTAGATTCTTTTCAAAATTGGTAACATAGGGTATCTTTAGCAGTTTCTTAAACTAATTGTATTATTACAAGAACAAAATGAACGAGATTGAACCAAAAGCTTTTTTTAACGCCTGTACTGTTGGGGATTCTAAAACCGTACAAGAGTTCATTAACCAACGGGAATATCCTATCGACATAAGAAATAATATGGGTTGGACCGGTTTGATTATGGCTTGCTTTAATGAAAAGGCAGAAATAGCCAAACTACTTATTCGCAATGGGGCCGATGTAAATGCAACTAACCAAAAAGGGACTACCGTTTTTATGTATGCAAAGACTCCTATTCAAAAAAAACCAAAGAGCACAAGATTTTTAGAATATCTATTGAATAAGGGGGCAAACATCAATGCACTTGATAATAAGGGGATGTCTGTTTTGGATTATGTAGTTGAGAATAAATGCTTCGTTTTGGCCGAATGGTTAGTCAAAATGGGGGCTAAGAGAGGTCAGGGTGATTTCAATTAAGGAACCGTACTAAAAGAATCTTCACCTCAACAATAGTCAAAGTGTATAAAAATGAGGTCAGGAAGTAAACACTAAAAAAGAAAAACCCCAGTATTACTGGGGTTTTGGAGTAGTGATCGCGGAAGGATTCGAACCTTCGACCGTCTGCTTAGAAGGCAGATGCTCTATCCAGCTGAGCTACGCGACCTATTTTGCGGGTGCAAATATACAATTAACATAAGTTAATTACCAACAAAATAGAACCAATTGCAAAACAGGTCAAAAAAATCATGAATGAATTTTATTGGGACCACTTACTAATGGGTTTAAAATCACTTGACCCATAGGGTTTTGCACTTCCATCTCCAGCTAAATGTTCTTTGAGTCCAATTAAGAAATAGGCCCATTGCGTACTGCAATGATGCATAAATTCTGTTTCTTCTTTCCATCCAGAATGGGTGAAAACCAATACCGCCTCATCATCCCCATTCTGACCTATGTTAAATGTAATGAGTGTGCCTATCCAATCTTTCGGACCAGCTTTGCACTCCCATTTTACAAAGCTTGGTGACCTCATTTTTAAAACGGTAAACTCTGGACCTCCTTTACTGAATCCGAACTGCAATGATTCATCTTCCTCATAAATTCCCTTTACCTCTTTGGTCCACCATGACGCTATTCCATCCAAAGTACCTATTGAATTATACAACCTACTTAAGGAACAATAAGGTATACCTATTCTATGAACAATATTCGCCATATTGAAAATTATAATTTAGTAACCTGTCACCCGTAACCTCCGCATTACTTCAGATGCAACAGGAGGGTCGAAATTTGATAGGGCAATTATCATATGATCAGATTCCAAGTCGTAATAAACCGAAGCGTTGATACCACTACTGCCACCCCTCACCGAGTAGGTTTTACTTTTTTGCTTTTCCTTTCTAAAATGGTTGACCACTAGATCGGTAGACACTTTGGACAATAACTTATTCCCAACTAAGGCCAGTACAAATCTTCTTAAATCATCCAGGGTTGAATACCCCCCACCCGCTGCAGTCCCTTTTACCGGAAACCTGTCGTTAACATTATAAACAAACGGCCTTTTTTTTGTGATGCCTGATGCTTCACCCATCTCTTCGCCTTCTTTATACTTGGAATACCCTTGCGCCAAATTCACTACTTTACTGTCTCTCTCGTACGCATCTGTTTGGGTCATTTGTGCTTTCTTATAAATATGTTCCTGAACGTAATCGTAGTAACTAGTACCGCTAACACGCTGTATCAAAACACCAAGAAGCTCATAGCTCGAATTACTGTAAGCACGTTGGGTTCCTGGTTTGGCGTTGAGTTCGTACTCTGCAATAATGGGCACATAATCTTCCATGTTCCGTAAACTTGCCAACTGGCTCAAAAACAGTTTTGAATCCCAATAAGAACCGAGCCCAGATTTCATTTCCAGTAAGTTCAAAATGGTTATCTCATCCGCCATGTTCGCTTTTAGCTCTGGAATGTAATCCACAATTTTATCACTCAACTTTATTTTTTTAGCATCTACCAATTGCATTACACCCACTGCGGTGAAAGCCTTGTTTATAGAGCCAATATTTATTTTGGTATTGGCATTCATTGGAATTTGATTTTCCGCATCTGCCATACCATAGGCTTCTTTAATTATTATTTTGCCATGACGGGTTACCAACACGGTTCCAGAAAACAAGCCTTTGCTGGCTTCTGTTTCCAAAAACAATTTTGCTGCCTCATAACTTTCAAAAGGAACAGCTGGCCCTGAGGGTCTCATTTGACCCAAAACGGGTGAACAGATTCCTAAAAACAAAACTATGTATTGAATAAAACGTCCCATTATTTACTATTTAGTGATTTTCTTTTTTTTGGATAATAGTCCCAAATGATATTGACAATGTTCCATTTATCTTCAAGTCTGCAAAGGTGGATATACTCTATCCATTCCATTCTGCCCGGATAGCCTGTGGAGACCCGAACGCTAGCCGTATTGTGGAATACATCTAAAACTTCAATGTTGTTCTGTTGCCTTTCTTTGGAGAATGCCGGTTTTTTCTGGAGCATTTCCTTGAGTTGCTCATTGGTCATGTTTTCAAAGAACAAAGTGGATTCACCACGTTTTTTGGAAATCCCCCGCTTAGCTAATTCCGGATGTAGATATTGGAACATTGCCTCGGTTTTATTTTCGAAGAAGTTTTCCAAATAGCCAAGAACAGTTTGTTCAATAGCTTTTAAGTCTCCACGCCTTGGTCTAACTTCGGGTTTTCCCACCTCGGCAATCAACCTTTCATAGTAAGCCCTTTTTTTTGGCAACTTCATTTGGAGCTCGGTCAGCGCTTGAATATGAGCTTGGTTCAAGGCGTTGCTCTCTGGAGTTATCAAGTTGGGCAGCACTCCAACGCCCTGAAACTGTTTCCCGTTTGGAGTAACGGAAGTACGTACAGATACCGATAGGTCAAAATGCTCCCCAATTGGGAAGAATTGATTGGACCTACCCCCTCCTGCACTGGTTTTTCCTACCACGGTTACACGACCTTGTTGTTGGAGATAAAAGGCAAAACCTTCTGCCGCCGACCCTGTTCTACCTCCTATTAGCACATACACCCTTTTGTCCTTGTTAGCTTTTCCGTAAGACGTCTCAAATGAAAACGATTTTTCACTTCCCTCCTTACTGTGATAAGTTGTTAGATGCGTACTTTTCTCAATAAATCCGCCAGCTAAATAGGCTAAGGTTTCTCCAGAACCACCGGGGCATTGACGTACATCAATAATTAAAGCATCAGCGCTTGTACTTAGTTTTAAAAAGTCATCTATGTCCTCCTTTATATAGTCCAAAGGAGCGAACATGGGGATGTTCAAATATGCTATATTTCCTTTCAGCATTTTATAGGTCAATAGGTTTTTAAATGCAGCTGGATCCGGGTTGTTCCTAATCATCTGTCGTCGAGGACTTGCACTAACCTGTTCACTGTTACTCTTGGCCACCAAATACAAATGAAAATCATTGCTCCACATTTTTAAATCATGGGTCATACTCTTTGCTAATTCTTCCCTATCAGTGACATCCGAATATTTACCCATTGCATTGTTTTCCTTTAATCTAGCAATCACTTTTTCCTTTATTTCAGGAATGATGTAATTGTCATCTATGGTCTGGATCATCTTTTGGACAACCTCTGCAATCTCTGGTTTAGACAATGTTTGCGCATGCAACGGCATCAACCCCAAACAACATAGGGATATGCCTAGTAAAATATGTTTGTACTGCTTCATTTTTGATATGAATTTAATTTCGCATCAAATGAACTGGATTGAAACACAGCTATCAAACCAAATGTTTCAAATGGTGTATATCTTTCTTAAATGAAACCAAAGACTATTCAAGTCAACACACATAAAGAATATTCAAAGACACATAAGGAAAAGTAGGTTTGGTCAATTTTAGTTTTGTCACGGTCGCTATTTCCTACCTTTGGCTATTGCAAACAAGCCCCATGAAGAAATATATTGAGCCCTCTTTGCATATTTTGTTCTGGATTCTTGTGCTATACATTACCTATAGCAACTTTGGCGTAAAAGTTAGGATTATTAAAGTTGGAACGGCCTTTGAGTATAGCAAGGAATATAATCCTGTTTTTTTTGCTGTCATTGCAACCTATGTCTGCTTCGCTATGCTGTTATTTTATGGGAATTTGAATTTACTGTTACCCAAATGGATTAAATCCAAGGACAAAAAAAATGCGGCAATACCTATAGTAATCTTCTTTATTGTTACTCTTGGTCTTTCCCTACTTATCAATTACCTCATAGTCAACGAATTTTTTGATTATGAAATGCGCAAAGGGTCCGCGCTGGTGGCTTACAGTATATTTTTCCATTTCTTGTTTTTATTCCTTTCCATTGGATATCGGCTAACAAAGGATTGGTATCAAAATGAGGTCATAAAAAAACAGATTGTCCAAGAAAAATTAGAAACAGAACTCAACTTCCTCAAAGCCCAGATCAATCCCCATTTTATGTTCAATACGTTGAACAACCTTTTTGCCGAAGCCCGTAAAAATGAGGATAAAACAGTTGCAAACGGAATTGCCAAACTATCGCATATTATGCGGTATATGATTTACGACAGCAATGTTGAATTTGTATCTCTGGGCAAGGAAATCAAGTACCTGGAAAGTTATATTGAACTCCAGAAACTGCGCATTTCTGAAAAGGATCCATTGGACCTTAAGGTGCATATGGAAGCTGTTGATCCTACATTGATGATTGCTCCCATACTTTTTATCCCATTTGTGGAAAACGCTTTTAAATATGGACTACATCTCGAAAAAAAGTGTTTTATCCATATCCACCTCAGTACCGATCAGGACCGGTTGCAATTTTGCATTGCCAACAGCAGGTTTAGTGGGTTACGCATGACAGAACACTCGGGTGTTGGGCTAAAAAACGTAAAACGAAGATTGTCTTTGCTCTATCCCAAGAAGCATGATTTACGCATTGAGGAAAAGACAAACGAATACAAACTATCTTTGGAATTGGATTTAAACTGATGGGGTTGGAACTAAAATGCATTGTTGTTGATGATGAGCCAAGGGCCCTTGAGGTCATGAAAGACTATGTGGGGCAAATATCCTCCTTGAATTTGGTAAATAGTTTTAGAAATCCACTCAAGGCATTTGACTATATTAAACAGTATGGGGTAGACGTTGTCTTTTTAGATATAAATATGCCCAACCTTTCAGGAATTCAGTTTATAAAATCACTTACCTATAAGCCCCTTATTGTGCTAACCACAGCCTACTCTGAATATGCCGTGGAAAGTTATCAATTGGACGTGGTGGATTACTTGCTCAAACCCATAGAGTTTGATAGGTTTATGATTTGCATGAACAAAATCTATGACAAGATAAACCAGTCCAAACCATCTTTTGCCCAGCAGGGTTCGATTCCAGAAAAACCTACATCTAGCAAAAACTACATTTTTGTAAAAAATGGCACTAAAGTAGACCGAATTGATTTTAACGACATCCTTTATGTTGAAGGGTCGGGAAACTATGTATCCTACCAAATGAAAGAGCGCAAAATCCTGTCCTTGGGTAAAATGAGTGATATACTAAAGATTTTACCTATGGATCGGTTTGCTCGTATCCACAAATCCTACATTGTACAGATCAGTCAAATAAGCGCAATTGAAAACAATCGTGTGCAGATCGGAAGAACACAACTATCCATCAGTCAGACCTATAGATCTGCTTTTTATGATCTAATCGGATCCAACCCAAAAAAATAGTCGCACCCAGCTTCATATTGAAAAAAATCAAGAGCATTTAGCTTAATTTTCAGCTAATACCACGACTTTTTTTAAAAGAAAAGAGATTGTTTCTTGAAGTAAATACCAGGATGGCATCGTCTATTTGAATTTTATTATCTCGCTAGGGTCAAATCCTATACGATGGACCTACACTTACAACTGTGCATCTTTCGGTGAGCTAAAAGCAACCGAAATTCCTGGAAACCAAGCCATAGATTTTAGATTACTTCAGTTAAAAAAGGTGACGACTAACTAGGACTTGAGGAAATTGACGCATGATAGCAACAGGCCGATAAAACAAATCGTCTGTTTTGTTAAATTGCAGAAAGTGCTTACTCAATGTATAGTAAGAAGGCATTTTGCCAGGCAAATACGAGCTCCCAGAACATAAAAAAGCCCTGCAAATGCAAGGCTTTTTTTAGTAGTCGGGGTGGCAGGGATTGAACCTAACCACACAATATTTTATATATCAATCAGTTACAGTTTCCGAAATTAAACTGTTATCCGATTTGTTGACAATACTAAATGAACTTAAAGTAAATTGCTTTACTTTCTGACGGTGCAAATATAAAATATGTTAAATATTAAAACAACATAAATCGCATCAAATTTTATATTAAATCTCGTTCCACGCAAAATTAGTACTAGATAGTATTCATACAATATTACCGAAAAGTAAACTCGTAAAAACTCCCATCAAAAGACTTCGGCATAAAACAGTCCTTAGTTCCCTACCTATTTATTCCGATTCCTTTTGAGCTGAGATTTTACTTCCGTTTGATCCTTGCTCAAATATTGTTTAATTAAAAATTTAAGTATTATGGCTACAACAGCAAAACAAAACGGAACTGTAAAAAGACAAACTGCAACCTCTAAAAAGGAAGTACAAAAGAAATTAACTGAGGATGCTATTAGTAAAACCGTTTCTAAAGAGAAAAAGGTAGTTATCGGATCTGCCGTCAACTTGGATGAGCGTATTCAGAAGTTTGAAAAACTAAGAGGATTGGCTACGCAACGTGAACGATTGACCCAGACTTTAAGTGAACTGACAAAGTTTAATTACAATCAGGATGGTTCGAGCTCTTTTTATCTCAGAGATTCTCATAACCTCGAATTTAAGACCACCAACTCAAATTTAATTAAGTTAGTGACCTCTCATTTACAATCCACATTGGAACAGCGTAAATCCGAAATTGAACAAAAGATAGTTCAATTTGAGCTTTAATGCTCAATGTTTTAATATGAAAGTCTGCTCAAGATGAGCAGGTTTTCATTTTTTTAATCATACTGTTAGGAGATAAAAGTTATTTTAATCATAAAGGTAGAGATTCTGTAGCCTTACGCTTTTTGATGAAGCAATTTCATATTTTTGTCTATAGTATCTAAAAGAAATAATTATAAGAATATAGTTTATTAAAATAGTAGATAGCGTAATGCGATAATTCTTGTATAAGAAAACTGTCATTTTTTTACGAAGCCAAAGAGTTATAAGCAGAACGCCTACCGTATGGGTGGGCTTCTCTTGTTTGGCTTCGGGTATGACAGTACCTCTTATACGAATTAAGTTGAAGTTCCACCCTCTTTTTCATGTAAAGCGGGGTGCATAATCACGAGAAATAATTCACCTCCAAAATCCTTGTATGGAAGAACATATATACAAGAAAATAAACTCCAAAAATGGTAGCCCCCGATATACATTTTTAACAGCTTCGGTTTCTTTACTCAATGATTTAAATAATCAAGTAACTGAGATACGGAGAAGACCATCAAATAAACCATATA
The DNA here is from genome assembly GCA_965117065.1 of uncultured Allomuricauda sp. Taxonomy (GTDB): domain Bacteria; phylum Bacteroidota; class Bacteroidia; order Flavobacteriales; family Flavobacteriaceae; genus Flagellimonas. The sequence continues at coordinate 3,427,464 of OZ220751.1, read as the reverse complement.
GCATTGACTATAGAGCCGTTAGTCAAATGTACAGCCATGAATTAGGTGACATCGATGAAAATGCATTGATACTTTCCTACGTTTACCACAATTACCACAAGAAAAAAAAGGATATGGTAAGTATGGAAGCCTATTACCTTGAATTGCGGGAATTTTTCTTGGATTTAAAAATCAAAGAGGAACCTCCATTTTGTAAACCTTCAGAATAGAGCGGAATAAATTAAATTCTTTGACCATTCTAATACAACGCATTACAAAGTCGATTTTATAAATTAGGAAGGTCAACATCTTAATTTTATAAGGCAACATTTATTAGCAAAACCTTCTTTGGTTTTTGCCCTCCAATGTTTTAAAATTAAGATATTGCCCTGGACATTTTAAGGGGTTTATAATGGATATAGTCTTTATTGTTTTTCGGAGCAGCGAAAAACAGGCAACGACATAACCAATTCTACTATAAGCCCTATTTGCTTCCGCTCGCTTAACTTCCCGTACGCTCATTTGCAAATGGTCTTAAAAGAATTGCTAATGCCCTTATGGAACTTGTCAAGACCATGCTGGGTTTTAGTAAAAAATAAGGTTTCTACTGCCTTGTTTTTAGCCCCTTGGTAAAAACTACGCCAGCAGACACTCCTGATTTGTTCCCTAAAAGTCTTGACAAAACCCACTCTATCCATTGTGCTCAGTCGCAGAAGAAATCAAACAAACACCCCTTAAAATTTAACTCAGTTTGAACTTAAAAAGGGAATCATTAATCTTTTAAATCTAGAATTATGAGTACAATTAAAAATCATGTACAGTTAATCGGAAATGTTGGTGGAGAGCCAACCATTACAAACCTTGAAAGCGGTAAAAAAGTAGCCCGTTTGTCATTGGCGACCAATGAGAACTATAAAAACGCTAAGGGTGAAAAGCAAACCGATACCAATTGGCATACCATTGTCGCTTGGGGAAAGACCGCAGACATCATCGAAAAATTTGTGGACAAAGGCAAGGAAATAGGCATTGTCGGGAAACTAAAGACACGCACTTATACCATGGACGATGGTAATGAGCGCTATGTCACTGAAGTTATCGCAAATGAAATCCTGTTAATGGGAAATAATAAGTAAACAAAAATAAAGAGGGTGTTCCCTTGGAAAGTAGCACCCTCTTTTCATTATCAATCCAAAATAGAATAACAATGAAAGATAAAGTTAACGAAATACAGATAAGCTACCGAGAAAAATTAAGCACTTTACAATCAATGGCTATAAACAGCTCAAAAGATGTAGCCAAATTACTCTTCAAAAATTGGGATAAAGATACTATTGGGCTAAACGAAACCTTTAAAATCCTGTTACTGAATAATTCCAATAAAGTTAAGGGCATTTACCCATTGTCAACGGGTGGCATTACGGGTACTATGGTCGATTTACGCATACTTTTTGCCATCGTCCTAAAGACATTATCGGTAAGTATCATATTAACCCATAATCATCCTTCTGGAAAGCTGTTACCGAGCGAAGCGGACAAGCAATTGACAAAAAAAATAGAAAAAGCAGCACAGCTCTTTGATATTAGAATACTTGACCATGTAATTATTGCGCCTGATGGAGAATACTACAGTTTTGCGGATAACGGATTATTATAATGCAACGTCTTTATAATTATAAACCTGTCTTTAATCTCCATGTACCAAATCGAACTAAATAAGCCCTTATTAAATGAGGGTTTTTAGTAGGAGAAATACTTTTAAAACCGTAACTTTTTAGACGTTTAAAAACAACATCTTTGGTCATTACCAGTCCCGATTATCGGGTGATTTGACTTTCCTTAAATGACCAATCCTGTAATTTAAAAAAGGCATCCGACCTTAGTGGGATGTCTGAAAATTTTGGTCCCTACGGGACGAAATTTGGAAGAGCAAGAGGGTAACACGCAAGTGCGATGTTACATTTTTCATTTATCTGATTTTCAAGTATTTAAGAATAATTCAGATAAGACATATTAGTGTTTTTTATGAAAAAACCTCTGTAGCTCCCGAAAACAGGCAAATTTTTTATGAAAAAATGGATAAAAAGTACAAAAAGGAAGGATTTGAAGGTCTGAAAATAAAATCTTCGGTCGCTAAAAAATTCAGAAGCTATTGCCGCTCTCTTTCAAGGTCACAATCCATGACCTTACAATTGATGCTGGATTTTTTTCAGGATAATAACCTATCACCACATGAATCCCTCGGCACAAATATGACTACACTGGAGGGTAGTATTAAAAAGCGTATCAATGCCTTAATTGCTATTGTCAAGGATATTGAAAAAAATCATCACAAGCCTACCACAGCCATATTGCAGTCCCTCTTCGAACAAACCTCAGATATTGAAAAGAAAGAAACGCAGTTATATGATTTTGACACTCCAAACATGGCCAGCAATACTGAAGAGCTCGATTATTACCGCAGTCACTATTTCGACATCAAAGCACAATGTGGTGACCTTAAACATGACCTTGAAACCATAATCAAAAGCACAAAATATATAAAAAGCAGCTTTGGAAACAGTCATTATCGATTGGAGCTTTCCAAAGGTAATCTTGAGAACTTGAAACAAAAATTAAAGGATGTATATAACGATAACCAAACAGGAATTGGGGGCTAACTTTTCTCAAAGTGTCAGCGACCTTGTATCCTATCTTGAAAAGGAAAATCAAGGTAGGTCTCCAGAGGAAATGGAACATTTCTTCAATCAATATGATGACAAAATAGATGCGGGAGAGGTCACCCGTCAAATTGATGGAAACACCTATAAGCTCAAAAAGACAGACCCAAAGTTTTATTCTATAACACTCAACCCCAGTCCATCAGAGCGAAAGCGATTATTAAACAGCAGCGAGGATCTAAAACGTTATACTAGAGAAGTAATGAAAGACTATGCAGCAGCATTTTATAGAGACCCGTCAATTAGTGTTGATAATATCAAATATTATGCAAAAATCGAGCATCAGCGCAGCTATACTGGGAAGGATATTGAAATTAAAGAGAACCAACCTTTTGCTACAAAAATATTACAGCTCAAAAGTGATATTAGAAAAATAGAACAAGGTGCATCAGGGGGCAATATCAGAAAACTAAAAAAAGAGATTGCTCAATTGGAAAAACAAGCTCCCCACCAATTAAATGGCAAACGAATTGTTCGTGGTATGCCAAAACAAGGTTCACAGGCTCATGTCCATATTATCGTTAGTAGAATGGATATCTCCAATAGACATAGTATATCGCCTGGAAGCAAACACAAGGCATCTGAAACCACAATGCATGGCAAAACAGTAAAACGTGGTTTTGCTCGTGATGAATTCTTTAAAAACGCTGAAAATACTTTTGATAAATTATTTGCTTACAAAAGAAACTATGTAGAGAGTTATACAGCGAGGAAGACCATGCTTAAAAACCCAAAGCTATACCTATCTATGCTTTCTGGGTTGCCAGCCAGTGAGAGAGCTGTTGCCTACAAGTTACTTTCCAAATCAAAAATGCCTATGGTAAACATTCCCACCAATAAGGTGCAATTGACAATAAAAGCCATCAAGAAGATAAAACAGGGTATAGAAAGAGCTGTACACTCAGGGTCTATAGGCATATGAATTGGGATTTGCCACATATCGTCCTTTTTATTATCGTTCCTACACTTTTCGCAGCTACGCTAGTCTATGTGTTCCTCCATGGAGCAAAATTAAACAGCTCTAATAAAAAGTATCAAATACGCTTTACACTCAGTCGAGGCAGATTCAAAGCGGAAAACATAAAACGGGGAGCCTCTATTATAGGGTCTGCAGGTAGTGGCAAGACCGAAAGTGTTATCTACAATTTTCTGCAGCATTTTTCCAAATATGGTTTCTGTGGCATCATTCACGATTACAAGGACTTTGAACTCACAGAAATTGCTTATCCTCTCTTCAGGGAAAAAGACCTTAAGTTCTATACCATTTCTTTTGATGAGATAAATCATAGAGTAAACCCTATTGCTCCAAGATACTTAGCTAATGAAGAAGATGTTAATGAACTGTCCAAAGTGCTTCTTGAAAACCTATTGGAACAGAACCTATCTGAAACCTCTGGGAGTTCCAAGTTCTTTACTGATGCCGTAGAAGGTTTGCTTAGTGGACTTATATGGAAGCTCAAAACTACAAGCCCCAACTATTGCACCTTACCGCATTTAATTGCGCTATTTCAATCTATGGATACCAAAAGCCTTGTGGCATATCTAAGTTCTGATTTAACAGCAAGAGCAATGGCAAGCGCCTTTATCAGTGGCACAGATTCCGAAAAACAAACCGCTGGTGTAAAAAGCACGCTCGCCAATGCGCTGAAAAAAATATCCTCTCAAAAGATATTTATGGTACTCTCTGGTGATGAAGTGCCATTAAATGTCAATAGTAGTGAAAACCCTGCAGTCATATCCATAGTTAACAACCCTAAATATGAATCTGCCTATTCACCCATCATTGCTACTATTGTGCATACGGTCATCAAACAAATGAGCATCAGAAATCAAAAATCTTCTTTTGTGATGATGGAAGAAGCACCTACCATAAAACTACCGAATATGCACCGTATTCCAGCAACGCTTCGTAGCTATGACATAACCACAGTTTATGTTATGCAAGACAAAATACAGAACGATATGCTTTATGGTGATAAGGCCAGTAAGGCCATCCTTAGTAATCTTTCCTATCAGTTCTTTGGAAAGGTTAACGACCCCGACACCGCCAAGTATTATGAACGTTTTTTTGAGATTATTAAAAAGCCAACTCGCAGTATTAGTAAAAGCAGTGGGCTGAGCTTTGAGAGTCGTATTACTAAGGGAGAAAAAGAAGTGTCCAAGCGAAGAGCTGATGTGTTTTTTAGATTACGACAAGGCGAGTTTATTGCCTTTGCAGATGGTGTGGATAAAAAGCTGCAGTTCAAATTACAACCCATCATAAAGGAAGTACCTAAAAAAAAGATGACCTATTCCAATGAGGATTTAAAAATGAACTTTGAGAGAATTTATAAAGAGGCAAATCTGTTGTACAAACAAAAAAAATGATAAAATGATTTGGGAAATTATTCCAATACGGCATCTACCTTAAAATTTATTTTGAAAGAATTACTGCTTTACCAATGTCATATTACTAGGTATCTTAAAATCACTGGAATCTGGCTCTGTACCGTCTTGACAACCAACACTACTAGATACATTCATATTTTTATTATATGTTCTCACCCAATCCAACTCAGCAGGATTGGAGCCATTAGGAAGAGAATAAGACAAAACAAGGTCGGCACCTCTAGTACGATAACACCCGCCGTTTATGGTTGGTTCTGAATATACCATATTGTATTGATTTGTATTTACTGCCCCAGCTTCTAAATCAAAATAAAATCCAACTCCAGACAAATACTCATCAGAAGAATTGTAAGTATCATAAATAGTGACACCGTTTTTTTTATATAAAAACTTACATGACAATTCGTCTTGGTACATCTTATTTCTAGCATACGGTACATGTATCGCTTTTGTAATAGTAAGTTTTACATAATCCGTTCCGTTATCATACACCCATTCTCCCAAAAATTTATCTAACACATTATTAATGTCTTTTGAATACACAATTTGACCAGGTATATGTTCTGGCACATTATCTTCTAATGGAACCGTTATTGTTTCTTGTGCTGTGATTGAAAGCCCAGTTAATAGTATTATAAGGCATATTATCTTTTTCATATTTTTTATATTTAAAATTTAGTCAACTTTTTCCCAACTAGTCACATTTCCTTGAGCATCTATATTAGCTTCATATAACGTTAAACCTATATCCATAAAATCCAAGTATTCAGCTAATAACTCTACCATATAACTCATATATTGCTGTTCTGTTATAGTGGTATGACCATCAAGTTCTGCTTTAAAAATTATTCTTTTTATAATTCGTTTCTTATAATCTTCACGAATGGCAAGTGTTCCTACAGATATAGTATGCTGATAATAATTATCTGCTTTAATAGGGTCACTAACCCTCATAGCTAACATTCGCTTCTTTGTTACCAAAATCGAAGTTGCATTCGTGTTTTGGCTAAATTTAAATTGTTTCGTTAGCTGAAAAACATCCTCAGCAGAAAAAGCCTCATCTCTGCCATTTTCATGCAAGTGCAGTTCTAGTTCTGTTTCAGATGTTGCCTGAGGAAATACAACGGCCTCCTCTTCAGGAACCCATACTCCTTCTGGAATATTATCATAAATAGCACTATTCCCTGACCTATTAAACTGAAAACCGTACTCTCTATTTCCAGTTTTATGTTCGTTTAAAAAAGTAATTTTTTCTTTTATCTGGGTGTTATCCGTCAGCTTTTTAAGCGCTTTAAGATCTTTGTTTAGTTGTTGTAATGGTAATGTTACTACCTCTATACAATTACCATCATTATCTTTTAGGCATAAATCGTTTTCATCTTCGGTCCCATCATCAGTTCCGGAACCAGTATTTCCTCCTGTATCTGTATCGCCTCCCGAGGTTCCAGTTCCATTACCTCCACCTCCTGAAGTTCCTGAGCCAGTATTTCCACCAGAGTCCGTACCACCATCTGTACCCGTACTGCCACCTCCAGAACCTCCTGAAAGACATCCTGCATCTATCGTGATAACTGTAACCGTTTGCGTCGTCCAATTTTGAGAACATCCATTCCCAAGCTGTCCATTATCAACAATAGTATTGCCGTTAGAATCTTCACAAAAATTTTGTATATAGCTATTAATATCAACACAATCAGCTCCGTCTCCTTCAACTTCTATTCTATTTAAGTAATTAAGTGATGAATCCTCAACATCGTAATAATTGGTCTCTAGTATATGATCATCTATGTTGCCACCTACTAAATCGTCCGATAATATATCAAGAGTATATTCGACAAGATATATACTGCTTGTATTGTCAAGATAATCAGAGATAACAATATTTTGCAGCTTATTGGTGCTCATTTCATTGATAACAGTAAAAGTGTGAGAGGTGTATTGGTCTTCTACATCAAGCCTTACAACATTACTGGTGTCTATTGAAAAAGACTGTGAAACATCATCATTCCTTTGGTAGTTCGTCCTTAAAGATTTATCCATTATCCTATCAAGTGCCTTTTGATTCTTAATAGGAACTTGGCTAAAATCTACTTTTGAGTACTCAAACTTCAAGTCAAGTTTAGACTCAGGTAGTAGGAAATCATTCTCATAATTTTCCCTTTGGCAACTTATTGCTGTCACCATAAGGCACAAGCACACCAATATCCTAGAATATTGGCTCATTTTTATTAAATTGTTCATTAGCATTCATTTGCGATAACGCTTATTTTAATTGCAATATTATACTTACAAATAAAATAAATTAAACTATTATTTATGTACGTAGTTTCTACGTATTTTTAATTAGAACATTATTGATTTACCCCTAAACTTTAGGATTAGATTGTTTGCTTTGGGGCTAACAACAACTTCTTACAATAACGTCGTAAACCTAGTTCTTTTAAACGGAGCTTTGGTAAGGGAAAGCCTTACTAGTAGTAAGGAAGCTATCTCTATATCATAATTTTCGCTCAGTGATGATATCGAAAAAAGCATTCTTATATGTATTACCTAGTGGCAGACTTTTCCCGTTTATAAGTATAGAAATGGAACTTGTCTTCTCAATATGATGGATGGCTACGATATATGATTTGTGCACCTGCAAAAAATCCTCCTTTGGAAGACCCTCATAAATATTCTTAAGCGTACTATAAGTAATAACCTGTCTATCCTTTAAATGTATCGCGACATAGTTTTTAAGTCCCTCAATATAGAGGATGTCAGCAATGACTATGCGCTCAAAGTTATTTTTGCCATCAGTCTTGACAAATAGGAAGTCTTGACTCCTCCCTATTTTTTTATCTGTTCCTAACTTCTCTCTTGCTTTTGTCACAGCCTTATAAAAACGCTCAAACTCAAATGGCTTGAGCAGATAATCAACCGCATCAAGGTCATAACTCTCCGTTGCAAATTGAGGATAGGCTGTTGTAAATATGACCTTGGTCTTGCCTCCTATGATTTTGGAAAGCTGTATGCCAGTCAAATTGGGCATCTGTATATCCAGAAACACCAGGTCAATTTCATTTTTCTCTAAAATCTCCAATGCCTCCAAGGGATTGGTTGTTGTGCCAGTGATTTCCAAAAATGGAATTTTATTAGCATACTTCTCTAACAGGCGTACGGCTGGAGGTTCGTCATCAACAATGATACATTTTATGTGTGTTCTCATATAGGTATTTTTAGGTAAGTTTTGAAGTATGGAGGCTCATTGTTATATTCCAGCTCATAGTCAGAACCAAAGAGCGTGGACAATCTTTGTCTTATATTTTTTGTACCAATACCAGACTCCATTAGTTTCTTTGATTCCAGTATTTTATTCTCTGTGTTGAGTAGTAAATACTGAGGTTGAATCTTTATGTGGATGCTTGCTGGATTATCCTTATCATTGACGATACCATGTTTAACTAAATTCTCTACAAAGTGTACCAAGATAAGTGATGGAATCCGTCCATTTCCTATAGCTCCTGTTACCTTAAAATCTACTGAAAAGTTGTTTTCAAATCGTTTATTATAAAAATGAAGGTAATCTCTTAAGAATCTTATCTCCCCTTTCAATGACACAACATCTTTTTGGGATTCATAGGTCACGTACCTGAGCAGTTCAGATAGCCTGTGGACATCTCTGGCGGTATCTGGTTTATCATCAATAAGCTCAACGTAAAAAGCATTTAAGGTATTAAATAGAAAATGGGGGCTTATCTGTGACTTTAAAAGATCCAGCTCTGCTCTTTCATGTGCTTTTGCTTTTATAAAATTGATAGTCACATATAGAAGTGTACTGTACAATATGGGTTTAATGGCATTGTAAGAGTTATCAAATACATAGTAATGCACTCGTCTGGAATAGTCATAGTAGTTATGGAATCCTGTTAGCCGAAATACTAAAACTTCCTCTAATAGAAAACGGACGCCTGTAAATAGTAATATGAGTACTCCTACTGCCAGCACAAATTGATATAATGCATTTTTTTTTAGGTACTTAGGACAAACAACCTTAAAGTTCAGAAGGTAAGTAGCTGCTGAAATCGAAAAAAAAGTCAGTAAAAACCACAAATTTGGAGGTCTGAAATTCTCCATAGCCCCTTGCCCCCCACCAGCTATATATTCTTCTATTAAAAACGTAATAAAAAGAAATATAGCCAGTAGTAAATGATATGTCCACAATCTTTTAATATGCATAGGTCAAATATATCTTTAATTACCATCCATATAACAGTTTATATACGTATCTGGCAATTCACAGGATATACCTTTAAAACTGTACAACGTAAATAAATGTTGTATAGGATTGATGATTTATTGAGCTAGAGGGACAGTTGGTCAAAAAACGACTTTTAACATGGTTTCTAGAGGTAGTTTTGTCTCATCAAATTCAAGATAAAATGAAGAACATACTTTTAATCGTTAGCCTTGTGATTATATCCTGCAACAGTAGCAAAACGTTTGCACAAACATCTACCAAACAAAATACTGGGTCCAAAAAGCAACCCCTTCAGGTGTTACTGGTAGGTACTTCACATTGGAATAACTATCAGAGCGAAGGACTTGATGTGGCACAGACCAATGAAGTGGATATACTTTCTGACAAATATCAAAATGAACTTTCTGAGATTGTCCAGAAAATAGAACGGTTTAAGCCAGACAAAATCTTTGTCGAGAGAACCTTGGATTATCAGCCAAAACTGGATTCTCTTTATAAGTTATACCAAACTACAGCTTGGGGAGAAGATAAAAGAAATGAAATTTATCAGCTCGGGTTTAGATTGGCTAAAAAGTTGGGGCATAAAAAAGTCTATGGCATAGACTATTTAGGCACACAGTTTCCTTATGACAGCTTAATGACAGCTATGGAATCCGCTAAACAAACGAAGCTCATGTCCTCGTTTCAAAACGGATTGAAGGAATATGAAACAAACTATAACAAGCTAACATCACAGCAAAGCCCCCTTAAGGACATTCTCTTCTTTTTAAATGACAAGAAACAGCGCAACATTGACCTATCTTTCTACTTGAGTGGAACCAACCAAGGAGGTAGTTTAGATAACTCGGTGGGTTCTTTTCTTGCCTCGGAGTGGATAAAGCGAAATATTTACAGCTATGGACTCTTACAAAAATATACCGAAGCGGATGATAGGCGTATCATGGTTGTTATGGGAACAAGTCACATAGCCGTTCTAAAAAGTCTTATGACTTATCATCCAACATGGGAAACAGTAGAATTAAAAGAGATTATGGAATAAGGCGCTTTTGTTTTATAGGCGCATTGTCAAAAAATGTGGTCTATATGACGCAACGCTTTATAAAATTTAAAGTCTAAATATTCACATATGAAAGCCCATAATGGGCATTTGGCAAACAAAGAAAATTACCCACCGAAATAATTAAATAGATGAAAAAATACATTTTAGTTTTAGCAATTATAAGGGTTTTATTATCCTGCAGTAACGATGAGCAAAATAATTCCGAGGTTCAGTTATTGGGAAACTGGACATTAATTGAGGTCTTAGCTGACCCTGGTGATGGCAGTGGAACTTTTGAGCCCATACAAAGTAATAAAACCATTGAATTTAGAGCTGATGGAATTGTGACCACCAATAGCTCATTATGTGACCCATACTCAGATGAAGTTATCAGTTCAGGTAGTTATAGTGAAAATACCATAACCACCAATTGTCAAAATCCCAATATTGCTACCATTGATTTCAAACTTGAAGACCAGCATCTGATTTTAAACTTTATCTCTAATGAAGGGTATTCACAAAAATTTCAGAAAATAAACTAAAAATCAGCTATAGTAATTCGCAAGGGTAATTAGCCAAACAACATCTGTTGTTTTGACCCTATACATGCTAGTGATTCCTCTTGGAACCCTGATTTAATTTTTGAATTTAGCAAGGTTCAAATTTCAAATGATTTTCCAATCTGTTTTGTTTTATCAGTACACGCTTTATGTGGCTATAATTCTTCCAAACGAATTGTAACATATCACTTAATTAAGGTATGGTTGCCCCTTAGAAATGGTAAGGGTGATTGTTACCAGTAGTATCTGAATTTTAGGGAGCTTTCTATTTCACAAAAAATTATTGCTCAATGAAAATTTATAAAGAAATAGTAAAGAAACTCGATAGCGAACTTGATATACTGGAAATTGAAATAGAGGATATTCTTGTAAAAGCCGAAAAAGGAATCAAACTCACCAAAAAGGCACTGACAAATATTAGGGAATTGGTCGTGGATTGTGAGTTCAGAACAAAGCAAGAAGAAATATCCTTCTTTAAAAAAACAAAGCCCAGACTCTTCAGTAGACTTATCTATTATGTAAAACTTTTCAATATTGAGAGTAAACGTCCTAGGAGCAGTAGTAAGTCAAAAATCAAATATCTAAACAAACATATCGACAAGCTCCAAAATTACTTCAACGACAATCTTGAATTTTATCAGTATTATCGCAGAAATGCCACCTCATTGGATGAGCAGTACTTTTTAAGGGGAAAAGCCGATATACGTCTCTACTCCGATACCTTTCATTTTTTTGCCGACGAGCAGTTTTCCACCAGCCATGATAGTACGGTGGCGACTATCATAGCCTATGATATGCTCATCGTACATTTGAAATCCGAAATTGATTTACTGGAAAAGAATAAAGGAACAAATGCAATCGAGCTTCCATTTAGAAAAAAATCAAAACTTTTTTGGACAGGACATAAAACAGATCTTATAGAACTTATCTATGCACTTCATAGTTCAGGTGTTATAAACAGTGGTACTGCTGGTATAAAGGAACTAGCTATGGCCGCCGAATGTTTATTTAATGTCAATTTGGGAAACTACTACCATACTTTCGTTGATATCAGATCACGGAAATCCAACAATACAAAGTTTCTGGACGCATTAAAAAAGGCTCTTATAAAACGTTATCGGGAATCTGACGGATAATACCATAGTTGCACCCAAGTTGGGTAAAATCAAAATTTTCGCTTCATTCATTTTTTTTGCTTCAAATTGATGATTGCTTTTTTTGACCGAGTGTCAAAGTAAATCAATCTAATCCATTAAAAATGAGCAAATAAAAACACCCTACTTGGGTGCAGGTATGGAAAAAATAAGTTTAATCTTACGCAATTTTGTAGGACGAAAGTCAAATCAATTAAAGGGCTATCAAATTAGTTGACAGCAATGCGATAGTCCTTTTCTTTTAAACTATTTTACCTATGGCAGCAACAATTATAACCACTGAAGATCTTCGAGAGTTTAAGTTAGAACTCCTCGATGACATTAAAGAACTATTAAGCAACCAATCTGGTCTCAACACAAAAAGATGGCTAAAATCACCAGAGGTTCGAAAACTTTTGGGAATCTCGCCAGGCACATTACAAAACTTGCGTATTAACGGTACACTTCCTTACACCAAAGTAGGTGGTGTACTCTATTATGACTACAAGGAGATAATAAGCGTAATGGAAAACAATCGTATCCACAATAGACAATAGTGTCACTTGGAAGAAGTAAACTACATCAAGCATTTAAATGCTGTGCTACTGCTGTTTTCAAAAGACAGTCGATTAAATCCTACGCATGTGAGTCTATATATAGCTCTGTTCCAACTTTGGAACAACTATCATTTTACTGCAGAATTCTTCATCAATAGAGATGAAACAATGCAACTATCCAAAATTGGTTCTAAGACAACCTACCATCGTTGTATAAAAGAGCTACACTATTGGAAATATCTGCTATATAAACCTTCGCATAATCCATTTAAAGGCAGTAAAATCAAGATGTTCAATTTTGGGACAAGTTCTGGACAAGTGCTGTACCCAAGTCGTACCAATATCGGGACAAGTGATGGACAAGCAGTGGTACCTATAAACAAACATATACAAACTATAAAAAACAATATAAACCTAAATAAACACGAAAATTTTAAAAATTCAAATTCTGAAAAAAAAGAAAACTTAGCTGTGAGTGTCCCATATCAGGACAACTTAAAGACTAGTTCAGATAAGAATTACGATGAACCTTTATGAGCCATCCAAAACCACATATCATCATTGAGGGAGTCGTGCAGTATTCTCTTGGTACGATGCGAGGAAATCAAATTTTGTATGATTTTGACAAAATGTTGGTCTATTTGGATGCCAAAGGGAAATTACTTTTCGGGAAGAAATTTAAAATTTACAAAGAAGACAGGGATATCCTCTACAAACTATGCCTTTACTTTATCCAAGATAGAATCGCTTGTAGAGAGTTTGGAATTGACATTGATAAAGGCATTTTACTTTCTGGTCCTGTGGGATGCGGTAAAACATCTTTGATACGATTGTTAAAACACCTAGTTCCACATCGAAAACCTTATGATGTTGTTCCTACTAGAAATATCGTTTTTGGATTTAATCACCTTGGCTATAAAACCATTGAAGATTACGGAAATGGTCAATTTTTCTGTTTTGATGATTTAGGGGTTGAAGCCATTGGTAGGTATTTCGGTAAAGACTGTAATGTGATTGGAGAAATTTTGCTATCTCGGTATGATCTATTTCAAAAAAATAAAATTAAAACCCATGCCACTACTAATCTTAATGCTCAGGAGTTGGAAGAACGTTACGGAAATCGTGTTCGTAGTCGAATGCGACAGCTTTTTAATTTGGTGGCTTTTGATAAAAATTCTAATGATAAACGCAAATAATGGGATTTATGTTAAAAAATATGCGAATACTTAAATATATTTGCGTATTAGGCAATTTTTCTTTAGTCATGGAAATTAATAGGATTAAAGCTGTTTTAGCTGAGAAGGGAAAAAAGAATAAATGGTTGTCCGCCAAAATGAGTATAAATGATGCAACGGTATCAAAATGGTGTACAAATGCGAGTCAGCCCTCCTTGAAAACTTTGGTTAGAATATCAAGAATTTTGGATGTTGATGTAAGAGAATTATTAATGCGAACAAAATAAATCATGAACACAACTATAATAAAATCATTGGAATCTATTAGTCCTGAAATTTTAAACGGAACTAACTTCAATAATAGGGATTATGCAAGAAAGATTTTGAATTACCCTGCTATGATGGTTCCCTGTGTTCAGGAATCCATAATTAAAACTTTGATAAATGATATGCCAGAAGGTGTATCAATGATTGACCCATTTATGGGTGCATCAAATGCCTTAACAACTGGTATGAGGTATGGGGCAAGTATTTTTGGTCAAGATATTAATCCTCTATCAGTATTAATTAGCCAAGTTAAAACAAGTGTTTATGAGTATTCCCTAAAAGATAGTTTTTTAGAATTAAAAGGAAGAATAAATAGGAGTCGCTCATCAAAAATAGATGTGAATTTTAGGAACATTGACAAGTGGTTTAAAAAAGAGGTTCAAGTTCAATTATCACAGATTAGAAGAGCTATTTTAAGGGAAGAAGATTTAAAGTTTCGCAAATTCTTTTGGGTTGCACTTGCAGAAGCAATTAGACTAAATAGTAATGACCGAACTTCTACCTTTAAAATGCACATTCGTACTCAGGAAGAGATACAAAATCGAAAATTAAATCCAATCGAATCCTTTTTAAAAATTTGTGAAAGAAGCGTAGAGGATATATTGAATGTTAGAAAAGAGTTAGAAAACAAGGACTTGGTGATTAATAATAACTATAAGCACACCGCTTCTGTAAAATGGGGAGATTCCAAAAAATCTATTAACTCGAATGACCAGTTTAGACTACTTATAACTTCACCTCCTTATGGTGATAATCAAACAACAGTTACTTATGGTCAGTTCTCTTACCTTCCTTTGCAATGGATTCCAATTAAAGAAATTAGCAAAGAAATTACAATTGATTACTTATCAGTTATACAGAAAATAGACAATCAAAGTTTAGGTGGTAATCTTCCAAAAGGTTTTAACAAAATTGAGGAAAAAATGTTTGATAAATCGAACTCTTTGAAAAGGTTCTTTGATGGTTTTTCAATTGATGAAAAGAAAAAAGCTAGAAAAGTTATTTCTTTTATCAATGATTTAGATATAACACTCAACAATATATTACCTAAAATGGACGAAAATTCATATCAGGTATGGACTATTGGCAATAGAAATGTCAATAAGAAAGAAGTTCAAAATGACAAAATACTCATTGACTTGCTCAAATCTAAGGGAATTGATTTATTTATTGATTTAGAGCGTGATATATTGAGCAAAAGAATGCCTGGGCGAAATAATTTCTCAAATACAATGGATAAAGAGAAAATATTAATCTTTAAGACGTAATTGAGGAATGAGTAATGAATACAAATTTGACATAACTCCACATATAGTTAAACAGCTTGGAGAAGAATTAGTTCCTGATGAAGTAACAGCTCTTATGGAATTAATAAAAAACTCTTATGATGCTGATTCATCTTATGTTTCGATTGAAATAAACTCAACTGATGAATATTCATCTGATGAATTATTTTACACAGGGAAAAAGGGCTATATAGCAGTAGAGGATGATGGAGATGGTATGGATGAAGAAACCATCATTAATTCTTGGCTTGTGATTTCAGCATCCGCTAAAAGAATCTTTAAAAATTCGGGTAAAAAAACAAAAAAGAATCGTACTCCACTTGGAGATAAAGGGTTGGGTAGATTAAGCACCCAACGACTTGCAGATGTTTGTGAATTGTACACGAAAAAAGAAAATAAGAGCGGAATACACGTAGGTTTTAACTGGAAAGATTTTGAAACAACATCAACTCTTAGTAAAGTTACCGTTCGTAATGAACCTTTCAAAATTAACAACAAAGGAACAAAAATTGTTCTTTCAGGTTTAAGAGATAATACAGTATGGAAAGGCACAAATCTTGAAAGATTCAAAGCCCAAATAATACAATTGATTTCTCCATACAAGGAGAATAATAAGCACCCATTTAATGTTTATTTAAAATTAAATAATGAAAATATTGACCTCGAAAAAACTCAATTAGCTTTAAATGAATTAGCTATAGCAAGTTATTCGTTCGAATTTAAAGAAAGTAAGCTAACTATAAAGGGTGATACAAAACTTGAAAAATTTCTTGGTCAAAATTTAAGGAGGGACGACTACTATGAATATCTGTTGCCTGATAATGGGGCAAAATTTTCAGAGTATCTTTTATCAAAAAAGGGACGAGAATATATTAAGAAATCTAAAAACGAAAAGTTCATTTTTTCATTTGAGAAATCCTTTCATCTGAACGAAATACCAGAACTACACTATCTAGATGGAGATATTGCCAATCCAGGTAATTTCAAAGGAAAATTAAATGACTACCTATTAGATAATTGGCTTGAAGGAGATGAAAGTATAAAAAATGTTTTTGACGGAATAAAGAATTACAAAACATTTGCTCTTAACCAACTTGGAGTTAAAATATATAGGAATGGATTTGCTGTTTTGCCTTATGGATTTGAAAATAGTCGTGATTGGTTAAAATTAGGAGATGACAAAACTACTGGTAAGTCATTTTATTCATTAAGACCAGGAAATGTGATTGGCTATTTTTTAATTGATGAAGGAGTAAATAAAAATTTAAAAGACAAAACTGATAGACAAGGATTCATTACTAATTCTTATTCTGACAATTTTGTGTTACTTGCTTATTTTATTAGAGATAGGATAAACTCATACTTAAATGATGTTCGAAGAGACTATAATTCCTTTTTAAGAGAGTTTAAAACTGAAAAGAGTTCTATAAAAACACAATCTCAGGCTGTTCAAGCAGGAAAATCAATTGCTCAAGAAGCAAAAGAGAATATTGAGGAGAGTAAAAAAGCAGAAAAAGGTCTTAGCAAGACGAAAAGTGAATTAATAAAAATACACAAGGAGAATTCTTCCTCTAGCCTTTTATCTACTCCCGAAACAGCTAAAATTGCCAAATCAATTGAGTTAATTCTCGCTGATATAGATAAAGCAGAATCCGCATTAAAAAAGGCAAATTCAATAATTGGTAAAACAGAAAAAATTGAGGATGTCATAAACATCCTTGAGCCAAAAATTGAAATCTTAGAAGAACAATTAGAAAACTTTTCTGAATTAGCAAGTTTAGGCTTAACAGCAGAGGCAGTTAGTCACGAATTTGCAACTATTGCAGAACGCCTCAATGAAAGGTCAATGTTTTACAGTAAGAAACTTAAAAATAATAATCTAACTGACTCTGACATTTTTGTGTTAATTGAATACATTAATTCAACCGTAAATGGCTTAAAGATTCAACTAAAACATTTAGACCCATCCCTAAAATACAATAAAGAAAAAAGAGATTCATTTAAATTGAGTAAGTACTTTAAGGATGAAGAAGAATATTACAATAATCGCTTCTCAACAAAAAACATAAAATTTAGTGTTGAAGTGATAGAAGATTTCTTAATAAGAATTAATAAAGGTAAGCTAACACAAGTAATAGATAATTTACTCAACAATTCTGAATATTGGTTAAATGAAAAGCAATTAAAAGAATCTCAATTTGAAGCTGAAATCCGAATCAAAATAAGTAAACCCTGGGTATCAATAAGTGACAACGGATATGGAGTTTCAAAATCAATTGAAAGCCAAATATTTGAACCTTTCGCAACTATGAAGCCAAAATCTAAAGGAAGAGGGCTAGGTCTTTTTATTACTCAACAATTGCTAGACTCATCAGGTTGTTCGATTATATTGGAACCGAAAAGAAATGAATTTGGTAATAAGTACATCTTTTCCCTTAACCTTAATAACGTTAGCGAATAATTATGGAGGAAACAGAACAAGCTATTAACTCTATTAAAAATCTGCTTAAAAAGGAAAACATAAAGAAGATACTTTATGTTGATGATAAATTTGACACCAATGAACAAAAGCAGTTTTTCATAGGTCAAATGAAAGCTGTCAAATTTAGTGGCAATCCTCCTAGTGCAACAGATTACCCTGAATTTTCTAATATAAACTGGACTTCCCCTGACCCTGTATTCGAAACACAAATAAATGAATATTGGGAAAATAATGACCAAACTATTTCCTTGCAAAGAATATGCTCATATATAGATAATGATGTTAGTTCCAATATAATACCTGCCTTGGAAATAAAACAAGTTTTAGGTGATATTGTAGAACTATTTACACCTGATGAATGGGTTGCAAAACACAAAGACGAATTGGAAAGTTTAAAGGATGGCGAAAAGCATTTATGCTTATTTGACTTTGAGTTTGAAAATTGGTCTGGAAACAATGGAGAATCTAATGGAGTTCATTTGGCAAAACTAATAATAGAGAGCGATTTTAATGAAAAAGTTTGCTGTGGGATATTCTCTCATAAATACAGTATTGAGGATGAAGACGAGATCAGATTTACTTACTCTTCAACTTACGATGTCAATGCCAAACTATTTTATACTATTTCAAAGAAAAGATTTGCATTTGACCCACAACTTGCAGCTTTTGCCGAAGGTATAAAGAATATTATATCACTTAAATACATTGAAGAGTTAAAAGACAAATCAATATCAATTTTAGAAGCTAGTTTCAAGGAAGCAATTGAAGAACTGAAATCATTGTCACCCAAGACTTTTAATCAAATAGTACAGAAGGCATCAGTACACGAAGGTATTTGGGAAGCTAATTCATTATTTAGACTACATAAGATTCTCCAAAATTATTCCAATTACCAACTTTTTACTGATGATACGACTAAAAGTTCTTTTGAAACTTCAATGTCTAAAATTAGAGATTTAGACTTCGAGGAAACAGGTTATCAATTTCCTCATAAAGACCAGAATGCAATAGCTATACACAAAAGAGAAGTTTATTTTGAAAAAGACATTATAAACAAATTATACTTTCCAATTTCAAATGGGGATATATTCCAGATTGGTCAAAAAAAATATATTCTGCTTTCCCAACCCTGTAATCTTGCCATAAGAAAAAGCGGTAGAAGAAATTATGATTACAATAAAGCCTTTATCATTCCCTTAGTAGATAAATCAAGTGAAGATGAGGAATTATCTATTGTAAGATATTGCAAACTAAGAAGCATATCCCCAGAAACAAGGACTTATGCTGATTTCCCTAATTTTAAGACTGTTTCCTTAGACATTGTGGACTTGTGTGTGTTTAATGATGAAGGAATAGCTAAAATGGATTTAAGCACTACAGAGATAAATAATCCTTTAATCCACTTCCCGTTAATTAAAAGATACACCAAAATTCATTCAGTTTTCAAAAAACAGGGTAATGCTTATGTAGCTTTTAATGATATTAAAACACAATTACCAGGAGAATTAAAAGGTAGCGTTGATAAGTTAACACCGTTTTTCAAAACACCTGAATGTATTAAGGAACTAAAGTTAGGAGGGCGAAACATTTTTAATATTCAGAATAAGTCATTTGACTTCGGTATTGAGAGAATCAAAAACTACAGAGAACCTTATTCTACAGATTTACTTCAAAATTTTATGCAATACTTATCAAGGAACGACTTTGATGTAGATTTTACACAATTTTAATTTAACTATGGAATTAACAAACAAAGACATAAGTGATATACTAGAAGCCCTCAGCTATAGAAAAAGAGCATTTGAGGAGTATAAGGAATACCCAAGCAAAGAATTTCAAAAAGAGAGGATTTCAGAAGTAGATGTTCTAATCCAAAAAGTACGTAATCTTAGAAATAGATAAATCGAGATAATACCCAAAAATAGTAGTTTACACTCTTCAAAATTCCTTCATAATCCAGTATTTAATAATTCATGGCTCCTATCAAAATAGCCAATGCCAGTGCCTTAACATTTTTTGACTTTGAAAAATAATCCGCTTCATCTGGGTTGGTCATAAATCCCATTTCCACAAGTATTGCCGGATAATAAGAAACAGACTCCCTTAGCACATGAAAATTGGCAAACTTGACACCTCTCTTTTCAAAACCAAGTTTCCGAGTGCTTTCATCTAAAAGAGAAACACCAAGTGCAATAGATTCTTTTATATGTGTACTATCTGAAGTATGCACATAAACTTCCATCCCACTGGAAGTATTTTGAGAAGCATTACAGTGCAAGGATATAAACATATCAGCTTTCAAGCTCTTGGCTAATCGACTCCTATCAGATAGCGAAATGAGTGTATCTGTATATCTGGTCAAATAAATGTCCAATTCATTATCAAAAAGAGATTTTTTCAGATTTAATATCTCTTTGGCAACATTCAAAACCAAATCCTTTTCATAAGTGCCATTTACGCCGATGGCACCAGAGTCATTTCCACCATGTCCAGGATCAATAACAATGACTTTCTTCTGAGCAAAAACAAAATAGATATTTAAGAGTAAAATCACAAAACTGACGTTTTTAAGCGTCAAGCGATTCAAAAGTTTTAGAGTTATCAACATATGCACTTCAGTTTTTCATACGATTTGATGTCAATTCGCATCAAAAAAATACAAACAAAATCAAATAATATTTTATTCACAAAATACTGATATTCAGTATTTTAAATCACAATATAGTGTATTTTTCGAATAATAAAATCAAACAAAATTTAAATCGATTTCAATATGAAAAAATCACTATTTCTAACCTCCCTATTATTCTTTATATCCAATGCCATTTTTGCCCAGATTGGAGGTATTGAAGATTCCGTTAACGATGTTTCTGATACCATACGAGCCATTTTCCCAATTATCTTGGGAGTCATCTTCCTTATTGGCTTTCTATTCAATGCAGGGCATTTCTTTGGCGAGAACGCTGACCTTAAAAAAGGCATTACTCGTGTCTTAGTATTTGTACTTATTGCAGGTGCAGTTGTAGGCATCTTTACATACCTCATAGGAATCGTAGTCTAGGTCGCTAAGCGACATTTAGCAAGAATAGTTTATGAAAAAATATGAGGTCTATAAAGATATTCGCAAGCGAGCCGTGATTATGGGATTGCCCATTTCACTGTTCGCTCTTATGATGACATCTGTCATCGGCTCGTTATTGTTTATCATCTTTTCCTTCAGCTTGCTGGTCATTATTTCGGTATTCCTATTTAATGGTGGCTTATACGTGGTGCTGACACAACTGACAAAACACCCTGCCTTACTGCATTTCAAAAAAGTATTCCCGAAAACCATCACCAACAAGAAAGCCTGTATTACAAGCATTTTTGGTAAGTCGTAAGAGTGTTAAATAACTAGAGAACATAAAATATGAAGAAAATAAACTTATCTGCGTACCATCCTATTCTAAGTATAGAAAAACACATCGTATTTGCCAATAATGGCAATGTGGTATTGTGCTATAAAGCAGACTTACCTGAAATCTATTCCCAATCTGAAAAAGACTTTGAAGATATTCATGGCTCATGGTTTCAGGCATTCAAATCCTTACCTACAAGTACCGTAATCCATAAACAGGATATATACAAGAAAAGTCATTATGTAGCAGACAAGCTCCCCAACAAAAGTTTTTTGGAAAAAGCGACCTATCATTATTTTAAAGGAAGAGAATGCCTCATCCATGAATCCTATTTGTTTTTTATCCTTCCACTTAATAAAGCTCTAAATGCATCTAAGTTTACCAATCCTTTTCGTAAAACAGAAAAGGGCATTCACAAACAACTAGACCATAATGTACAAGAGTTTATTGCCGCGATAAACGATGCAATTTCCTTTATCAATAATAGCCGTAAAGTGTCCTTGATTCCATTAAACGAGAATCAAATACTAAATGTATGCAATGCGTATTTCAATGGCTTTAATGAAGGCTTTGATACGGATATCCAGCTTAAAAAATCTGCTATTGAAATCGGTGAGAACCATTTTGATGTACTGGCGGTAAATAGTGAATTGTGCTTCGGGGATGTTGTACAAAGTAGCAAGACCAATGACAAATTTACTTCGGACGATTTTGTATTCCATCAGGGTTTTATCGATGGATTGGGATTGAATCTTAATGAAAACCATATCATCAACCAAATTATTTACCTAGATGACAAACACAAATGGAGAAAACTACTGGACAAGAAAATTGAAGAACTCAGTAAAAGTTCCAACTTCGGAACACAGAACAAGGTCATTCAAAAAAAGATTGAAGCCATTACTCGTAAGATTAATGAAGACGATAGTTCAAGAATTATACGTGGGCATCTCAACATTATTTTCTGGTCACAGGAAACGGGGCAATTAAACCATATTGCTTCAAAGATTAAAACGGAATTTAAGGAACTGGACATTGTGCCTTACTACCCAAAGGGAGAAGAACGAAAACACTATTTTCTAAATTCTTTCTGTTGTTTCAGTTCCAATTTTTCTAACGAGGATTTATATGTCACGGATTTAAAACATGCATTGTGTCTTTACATCAATAACAGTAATTATAAATCGGATGAGCAGGGTATCATTTTCAATGATAGGCAGTATAATATTCCAGTTTTAAAAGATGTGTGGGATAAAGAAAAGAAGCGCATCAAAGCACGAAATTTTGCCATTTTCGCTCCAACAGGAGAAGGAAAATCATTTTTGGCAAACAATATACTCCGTCAGTATTTCGAGCAGCAAGTCCGTTTAGTGATTATTGATTTGGGAGGTTCATATTCCAAATTCGCCAAGTTATATCCAAATGACCATATCATTTTAAGATACGAGCAAGGAAAGAACTTAGGCATCAATCCTTTTTATATTTCTCATGAATTGGATTTAACCTCCGAGCGGTTGGAAGATCTGAGTGTTTTCCTATTAGAGCTATTAGCTGAAAGCAATAAGGTTTCAAAGGCCAAAGAGGTAGCTATAAAGAAAGTACTGCGCTATTACTATCAATTAACTAGCAGAAATCACTCCTTGGCTTCTTTATACCAGTTTGTAGATGGTAAGAAAGCTACGCTCCTTGAAAAACTTAATATACGAGAAGAACATTTTAGCGTTTATAATTTCTTGCATATTCTTTCGGAATATGTGGATGGTGGGCTTTACAGTTTCCTCTTTAATGTGAGCAAAGATCAAACTTATAAGATTGAGGACAAACGGATGATTGTTTTTGAGCTCGATGAAGTGAAGGATAATAAGGAAATCCTATCGGTGATGCTAAAGCTCATCAAATCAGCCATCCAACGAACCATATGGCGTAATCGTTCTGAGCGAGGTATTATTCTTTTTGATGAGTTTGCCAAACAACTCAAGTTTGACAATGTTTTGGAAAACGTAGAATTCTATTATCAAGCCATTAGAAAACAGAACGGAGCCATTGGTATTATACTCCAATCCATCAATCAATTGCCGAACAATTCCACATCAGCTAGTATTCTGGAAAACACACAGGTTATCTACAGCCTTCGAAATGAAAAAGGCTATGAACAGTTAAAAAACAGACTTAGCCTGTCAAGTCATGATTTAAATCAATTAAAGTCTATTCGCAACAATCTTACGGGAGATAGAAAGTACACCGAAATGTTCATCAAGATTGGAAAACAGAGCAATATTTTCCGATTAGAAGTACCCAAAGAGGTCTATGCTGCTTACCTCACGGACGGCAAGGAAAGTGAGGTTATAATGAAGCTATACGAACAACATCAATCGATGGAAAAAGCCATCAACATATATATTAATTCTTAAAAACGAAAAATCATGAAATCAAAGATTCACGAATACCAAAACAAATTTTTAGCAATGAGTAAAAACAAAATCAAACTCTTAACAATAGCCCTAACATTTGCACTTTTAATGCCAGCAGGCGCTGCCTGCCAGGGAATGCCAGTTTATGACAATACCAACTTTATCAGTTTTACCAAATCCCTTATAGAATCAGCGAAACAAACCTCGCAATTACTCAAAACAGTACAGTTTCTAAAGACACAAAAAGAGAACATCGAAAAGGTCAATAATGTCATCAGACAGTTAAAAGCGGTTCGTGAAATATCAAGGAACAATGAAAAACTGTTCAACATAATACAGGATGATTTAAGGGAGATTTTAAGTTCTCCCTATATCAAATCAGACGAAGTCAATAAGGTGTCCGAGTCTTTCAATTCCATTATTGAAAACTCATTGTATGGACTAGAATATATTGACCAGATACTATCCAGTAACAACCTTAAAATGACAGATGCAGAGCGTGCTTCGGTCCTAAAGGATATGGAACTCAAATCCAAAGAAATGGTGGCGGAGATCGAGGCCAAAACCAAACGCTATCGTGAGATTATTGCCTTTCGCGAAATGCAGGATAAAATCAATAACAGAGAAACCAATTACTAATGGCAGGTATTTTTTTAGGCATAGGATTAGAATATGTTGATGCGGTTTTTACAACCATCAAAAACAGTGACTTTTCACAGTATACCATTACTGGGATGAAGACATTGGCTATTCTACTGTTTCTTATCAATATTCTAAAAAAGTATAATGAAGGTGTTGCCAATAACGAAGGTTATACCTGGGGATTGACCCCTGCAGAACTAACAAAAAACTTTGCGGTGGTCATTTTGGTCATATTCTCAACACAGGTATTGGATGTCTTTGACACGATTTTGGTTGCTGTTGAAACCCAATACCGAGACACGGCTCCTGCGCTCCTCCCCTTACAGATGCAGGACATCGATTTGGAACAAGATGTGGGCGCATTAGAAGCCGCCAAAAAAGCAATGGCGATGCTCTACGAAGCGCTGGTAACACCTTTGTATGGACTTAAGATGATGGCTTTTATTATTGGGGTAATTCTATGGCTTTTGGATTTGTTTATCTATCCCTTGTTTTTGGCAGAACGGTTCTTTTTACTCGGTATCATGCAAGCCTTCTTTCCACTAGTGATCAGTCTTGCCGTATTTGAAAAATTCCGCTCACTGGCTTATAATTTCTTTAAGCTCTATGCAGGAGTGTATATGCTAGTACCTGCCTTCTTTTTGGTCAATGTCTTTGTGAACAATCTCTATACGGAAATCAACACCAACTTTTGGAATACACTTTTTGGAACAGATTGGGGTAGTTCGTTTTTTGCGCCACTACTGCAATTTGGATCCATCGGATTTATCGTACTGCTGAAATTCAAACTCTACCGTAGGGCAACATCATTTGTCTTTAAGCTCTTTAGCGGTGGGTAATGCATATTTAAACGACACCTTAAAAAATTCCAATTAAAAACTTTAAAATGAAAACACCATATCAAAATATATACAAAGTTCTCCGCTTAAACCGATTCATTGTTTTATCAGTAATCATTGGAGCACTTATCACCAGTATCACCTCGGTGCTTATGGTCATTAAATTACATAAAGAATCAGTGGGTAATGCTTTTGTAGTAAACACCAATGGTAGTGTTATTCCACTTAAAATGGTACAACAAGAAGAAAACCTAGAAGTAGAAGTATTATCACATTTAGAACTGTTTCATACTTACTTCTATCATATTGATGCGAGTAACTATGAAAAGAACCTGGAGAAAGCTCTATGGTTAGGAAATAACTCTGTTGATGCACTATACAGACAGAAAAAGGCTGATGGGGTTTATAATCGGTTATTACAATATTCCTTAGTTCAAAAAGTGCTTAAGATTGAATCTAAAATCGATATACAACAAAACCCTTATCGGTTTGAGACCACCATCATTTTTGAAATCAATCGAGGGTCGATAATTGATACATATCAGCTCATCACATCAGGCAATCTAATCCATGTGGATAGAAATTTCCCCAAGAACACCCACGGACTACTTATAACCAACTTTTTTGAAAACAAACTAAAGAAAGTCCATAATGGACATTAAAAATCATACGATTATGAAAATAGAAAAAAATAAACTTGTATTTGCCGCAGTCATTTTATGTGTGGTGCTTTTCATTGGTTCATACGCTGTAATTATGCTGGGTGATAAGGAAGAACCAACGATTGAGGCTAATCAAATTCCAATACCAGAATTGGAAAATCAGCAAAAAGAATATGACTCTAAATTAGAAGCTCTGGACGATTTAAAAGAAATGAAACAAACCAATGCACCTAGCATATACGATGAACGTCTCTTAGATTCCGCAGGAGTATATGATCCCGATTTATTGGATAAGAGGAAGATGCGGATTGTGGATAGCATTTACAATCAAGGACGCATAAGTTATTCTGATAGGAGTTTTAGAAAACCTAATATTAGAGTTGAACCAAAGCAAGTTCAGAAAGATTCTGTCAATAAAGTTATTGATACGAAAGAAGGTGATATCATACCTAAAGAACTAGGTTTGGAGCATCAACTCTTTTTTGCCTCAACTCCATTAGAAAATAATCACTTGTTGACTCAAAATACAGATGCATTTATCCATGTCCGGGTGGATGGCACACAAACGGTACGAAATAATTATCGCTTGCAAATGCGCCTTACTAAAAAAGCTATTATCGATGGCAGTTCATTTGAGAAGAATACGCCTATTTATGGTTTTGTGAGCTTTAAACCCAGCCGAACAATAATTGTCATTAATACTATTGACCATAAACCTGTCAAGCTGAATGCTTTTGATCTTCAGGACGGAAGCGAAGGAATCTATATCAAGAATAGCTTTAGAGCTGAAGCCAGACAAGAAGTGGTCGGTGATATTGTGGATGACATCAATATAACAGGTGTTCCCCAAGTAAGTGGCATCAAAAGAATATTTAATCGCAACAATCGCTCTGTAAAAGTTACCATAACCGATAATTACAGGCTCATTTTAAAAGCCGATAATCAACTATAATCTAAAAATATATTCATATGAAAAAATATATCACATTAATGATATTGATTTGTTCAATGTCAATACAAGCACAGCAGACCTTAGACACTATTTACGCCAATGACAAAAAAAATGTGGCCTTATTTTTTCCTCAGCCTATTCGCCAAGGAATAACAGGTACATCTAATTTTGTATTCACCTATAACAGAGAGAAAGAGCAGTATTTTGGACTGTTACAAGCGACTCCAGGAACCGAAAGCAACCTACTTACTTTGACCAAAAACGGTCAGGTATACTCCTATATTTTAAAATACAAGGAGCAGCTATCTAAACTAAATTATTTCATTTCTGAAAAAGAGAGTATTGGAAATGAAAAACCTAAAAATGTTAAGAAGCTACCTATTGTACAGTCACAAAGCACACCTCTAAATAGGACTGCTTATTTCCAGAAATTCAGTGCATATTTATTGAAGTCAAAATATGAATCTATTGCTACTCAGCGAAAAAGAGGTATCAAATTACAGTTGCAAAAGATAATTTATAATATCTCTGAAGTTTATTTGGTATTGGAAATCAAGAACAACTCAGAAATTGATTTTGAAATCGACTATCTCAATGTGTATAGAGCTAATGGAAATATTAAACACAAAGCCTCTTATCAAAGATTGCGACAAGGGGTGATATACAAACATAAAATGCCTCATACGGTTGCAAACAAGCAAAACCAACAATTCGTATATGTGCTTCCCAAATTTGTTCTCGGTGAGAATGAAAAATTACTATTAGAACTCAAAGAACTAAATGGAAGTAGAAAAATAGTCTTAAAGACTAAACTTTGAAAAGTCTCTTGTTTAAATTTAATACATGACCAAGCCTTAAACGGCTTGGTTTATTATTTTTTACCTTCACTTGTTTTAAAACCAATTCGCTTTCTACTCTGCTGGTCCAATTCTACTTTGTCCTTTTGCAATAAATAATTTAGTGCTTGATGAATATCTTTGAATTTGATGTTCATTTCCTTTTCAAGTTTGGCTATCTGTTCTTTTAAGTTTCCGTAATCGGCAAGGTGCTCTCTGTAGGTGACAAAAGCCCTAACAATAGAAATGTTAACCTGTATTGCCTTTTTACTCTTCAATACACTTGAGAGCATGGCCACTCCTTGTTCGGTAAATGCAAAAGGTGCATATCGCAGTCCCATTCTATTGGCCTGATTGGACATCACAAATTGTGATCTCCAATTATCAAGTTCCTCTTTACTCATCTCAAACATAAAATCATCTGGAAAGCGGTCTATATTACGTCTAACTGCTTGTTTAAGCACTCTGGTTTCTACACCATAAAGCTCAGCCAAATCATAGTCAAGCATTACTTTATCAGCTCTAATGGTATAGATTTTACTTTTTATTATTGATAGTTCCATATTTTAAAAGTTGTAGTTGGTTTTACAGCTTATCACAAATTGTGACAGGCTTTGCCTAAATCATTTTTCTGGTTTGTAAATTGCATCCTCAACCTATGCATATCATCACTTACTTTGCGCTCAATGACCTTAGCATAAATTTGGGTGGTCGAAATTCTAGAGTGCCCCAAGAGTTTTGAGACCGTCTCAATAGGCATTCCGTTACTTAAAGTAACAGTAGTGGCAAATGTATGTCTGGCGATATGAAAAGTGAGGTTCTTTTTTATACCACAGATATCAGCTATTTCCTTTAAATAGGAGTTTAATTTTTGGTTAGATATTTTAGGGAAAAGTTTACCTACAGAAACGGCTTTGCGATGGTTCTTGTACTTTTCCATAATACTTAGGGCTTTTGGAAGTAGTGGAATACGAATAGGCTTGGTCGTTTTCTCTCGCCTGTAGTAAATCCACTCTTCGCCATCAATGCCAACACAAATGTTATCTTCTGTCAAATGAATAACATCGATATAGCTCAAACTCGTATAACAACTAAATATGAATAAATCCCTCACTAGCTCTAATCTCCCTATTCTAAGTTGCTTGTTCTCTATTTCCATAAGTTCCTCTTGACTTAAAAAACCACGCTCCTTTTTAATGAATTTCGATTTAAAATTGATAAATGGGTCTCGCTCTATCCATCCCAATTTATGGGATAGGTTTATGAGCTTTCTAAAACGTTCTATGTGCTTCATAACAGTATTGTTACCCATAGGTTTTTGATGGTCATCTGGAACATAGGCTCTTAGATACTTCTCGAATTTGATAATGAAATCGTAGTCAAGCTCACGTAGATGTATATCAGTAGTCTTATATGATTTTTTAAGGAACTTGGAAATATACTTTTGGGTAGTAAAGTAATTTTTTTGAGTACCCCATTTGAGTTTGTCCTCCATATCTTCATTATGGTAACTTATAATATCCAAAATGGAACGGTTATCGTCATCTTCACCGAAAAATCTCGCTTTTACCGCCTGTGCAGTAATTAGTTTGCGTTCGGCTTTTAATTCCCTGTAACACTCAAAAAGAAAAGTATAGGTCTCATCAAGATAGCTATTGAGTATTCTTGATTTTTGGCTGTTCCCACGAGCTCGGTTTCTGTGGACATCCCAATCATTAATCGGAACTTTTCGCTTTAGACTAATAGTCGCCCGCTTTCCATTTACTGTAATTCTGGCATAGAGTGATGCCTGATTATTCTTTGCTCTGGAGAAATCAGCCCAGAACAAAATACTGAAGGTTGAAGATGTTTTCATTTGTTTCGTCTTTAAATTAACAACTGGCGTTGCCAGACGAAAGCCAAATCACTTATAAAGATACATTTATTTATTGAGTCAAAAGAGGAATTTTAACAATTCGGTCAACACAAATGTTAAAATGGTTTTGTTATCCGATTTGTTGACTTTTGTTGACCTAACAAATCAATTCATTTGATTTGCTTAAAAACAGAAAAACCTGAAAATCATACGATTAACAGGTTTTTAGTAACAATTGATATGTTAAAAAGTCGGGGTGGCAGGATTCGAACCTGCGACCTCCGCGTCCCAAACGCGGCGCGATAACCGGGCTACGCTACACCCCGATACTGGTTATCTTTATTTGTAAAGAAAATTGCGGAGAGAATGGGACTCGAACCCATGCGACACTTACGCGTCGACAGATTAGCAATCTGCTCCGTTACCACTCCGGCACCTCTCCTAACATTTTATTATGAACATGCACTCTGAAAATGCGGATGCAAATGTACCTTTTCATCCGTAAGATCGCAACTATTTTTTTGTTTTTTTAAGCACTAAGGTAAAGTTTGCGGTCTTACTCAGGATACTCCACCCGTAAGTGGTAAATATTGGTTAATTTTTGCTTCAGCACCTTTTTTACCATCTCTATCTCTTTTAAGGTAATATTGGCATTTAAAAACTGGTTGGCCTGCATTTGACCTTTCACAATTTTTTCCACAAAATCATCTATAATCATAAATGTGGGGTTCTTTAAACTTTTTGAAGCAGCCTCTACCGCATCTGCCATCATCAAAATAGCTGTCTCCTTGGAAAATGGAATTGGCCCCGGATACTTAAAATTCTGCTCATCTACTTGCTCTTCCAGTTCCTGTTGCTTTTTATAGAAGTAAAACACCAAAGTGGTCCCGTGATGGGTTCTCAAAAAGTCTATAATCCTATCTGGAATCTTATTTTTTCTTGCTATTTCTATTCCTTGAATAACATGATCTATAATAATTTTTGCACTTTCCTTGGGAGGTAGATCATCATGTGGGTTTACATTGGTTATCTGATTTTCGGTAAAATAGGTGGGTTTCTCCATTTTGCCAATATCATGGTACAATGCCCCTACTCTAACCAACATGGCATTGGCTCCAATCTCGTTGGCCGCCGCCTCCGCCAAATTGGCCACCTGTAGGGAGTGATGGAAGGTTCCCGGAGCCTTATCCGATAACTTCTTGAGCAGCTTGGAATTGGTATCTGAAAGTTCCAATAGTGAAACATCAGAAATCAATCCAAATATTTTCTCATAGATATAGATCAATGGTTGTGCAAATAGTGTCAACAATCCGTTAAGGATAAAAATCCCAAAGAGAATCCATTCAATATTTTCCAAATTGCCTTCATGAATGGTATGAAACGCAAAGTAACCGATGATATAGATTAATGTAATCTGTCCAACCGAAATAAAAAGATTGGCGCGCTTGTACAGCTCTGAGGCGGTCAAAATGGTTACAATACCCGCAATGGTCTGCAAAAAGATATACTCAAAGCTATTTGGGACCACAAAACCCAAAATCAATACGGTAAGCACATGCACAAATAGTCCTAGTCTAGCGTCAAAAAAGTTCTTTAGCACTAAAGGAAGAATACAAAGAGGAACTACATATACGTAGCTCTCATTGTTCTTTACCATGAGTGTTGTAGCTAGGACCATCAACAAAATATTCACAAAAATGAAGGTGACCTTGTTGTTGTTTTTGAAGATTTCACCTCGGTACCTTTTTAGGAATAAAAAAAGCATGATCAATACCAAAGCCACTAAAATGGTATAACCCAGAATAATAAAATAATAGTTATTGCCCCTCCAAAGTTCGGATTCAAACTCCTCTTTTAGTGAATCAAGTATTTTGAAATTCTCAGCCTCAACAACTTCTCCCTTGGCAATAATCAATCTCCCTTCCGAAACCTCGCCCCGGGTAAAGGAAATTTTTGAAAGCTCGTCCTCCAGTGCCCTATTCGTAAGGTCTTGATCGTATTGTATGTTGACCTCCAACGAATTTTGGATATGATTTTCAATCGTGGGGATATTCTGGAAATTTGTACCGATCAGGATACTGGAAACCTGTTTTCTTGCCTTTTCAAGATCCATGTAGCTGTTGGAACTCAGTGGTCTAGCTTCGTTATTTTTGACCACCGCAACCGTATTTGAGGTAGGCACATCCTGGAATATCCCCAAAGTATAAATACTATCCAGAACGTCAGAAACCACGCTCAGCATTGTGTTTCGCTGATTCGTGGTAAAGGAATTAGAGTTGAAATATACTTCTAGCTCCCCCTGTACTTTACGCTGGATATTGTTGGGGATATCAGCATCAAAAGTGTAATAATCTGTTTTAGTTTCACGAAGGGAACGCTGTTCCTCCTCAATTTCTTCTGAAGTTTTTTTAATGGAAAAGTCTATGGGGGCATACAAATTCTCATACTGCCAAGGCTTTCCTTTTTGAAACTCGTACTTGAATTTACCTCCTTTGGGGAAAAAGAACACAATCAGTGCAACAGAAATCAAATAAAGAAAATACTTGTAGGCAAGTGATTGATGCTTATAAACATTGTCCAAAGTTTTTCCCATTCTATATGCTGTTGGCATCAAAAATAGAAAATATATATTAAGGTTTGTAGCCTGTGATGGACTATAGCTTTGGATTTAATTTTAGTATTTTCGCAATTGTAAAAAAGCATGTATGAATAAAGTTGTTATTGTTTCCATGGCAAGGACGCCAATAGGTAGTTTTATGGGCGCCCTGTCCACTGTTCCAGCTCCCAAATTGGGTGCTATTGCCATTAAGGGTGCATTGGATAAAATTGGTTTAAAGCCTGAACAGGTAGAGGAAGTTTTGATGGGGAATGTAGTACAGGCGGGAACCGGACAAGCGCCAGCAAGACAGGCAGCTATTTATGCAGGAATTCCAGATGCCGTTCCTTGCACCACGGTGAACAAAGTATGTGCTTCTGGAATGAAGGCAATCATGCAGGCGGCGCAATCCATCGCTTTGGGCGAGAATGCGATTGTAGTTGCAGGAGGTATGGAAAACATGAGTTTAATTCCACATTATGCCTATATGCGCAACGGACTCAAATTTGGGCCTGCTTCCATGGTGGATGGTATGCAAAAAGATGGTTTGGTAGATGCTTATGATCAAAATGCTATGGGTGTATGTGCCGATGCTTGCGCGGTTGAACATGGTTTTAGCAGAGAGGATCAAGATGCTTTCGCCATCCAATCCTATGAACGTTCCGCTGCTGCATGGAAAGCTGGAAAGTTTGATAATGAAGTGGTTCCAGTTGAAGTTCCCCAGCGAAGAGGCGAACCTGTTGTTGTGCGTGAAGATGAAGAGTTTAAAAATGTAAAAATGGAAAAGATTCCTGTTCTTAGAGCTGCTTTTTCCAAAGAGGGTACTGTTACTGCTGCCAATGCTTCCACCATTAATGATGGAGCAGCCGCTGTGGTACTGATGAGTGCCGACAAGGCTGCAGAATTAAATCTCTCTCCCCTTGCCACAATCAAAGGGTATGCTGATGCTGCACAGGAACCTGAATGGTTTACCACGGCACCAGCCAAGGCATTGCCCAAAGCGCTTGCTAGAGCTGGAGTTGCTATGGAGGATATTGATTTTTTTGAAGTAAACGAAGCCTTTTCTGTAGTTGGCTTAGCCAATATGAAACTTTTAGGTTTGCAAGATTCCAACGTAAACGTAAATGGTGGAGCAGTTTCCCTTGGGCATCCGCTTGGCTGTTCTGGAGCAAGAATAACTATTACCTTACTCAGTGTATTGGAACAAAACAATGCAAAGCTAGGTGCTGCTGGAATTTGCAATGGCGGAGGTGGAGCTTCGGCCATTATCTTAGAAAGACAATAATTTACCTTAGTTGGTCTTCGCATGCAATATGGAATCTGCCATTTAAGTATTGTTCCTATAAGAGTACATCCGGATGATAGTACCGAGATGGTTTCCCAATTATTATATGGAGAACATTTTAAGGTATTGGAACAACGAAAGAAGTGGAGTAGAATCCGAGTTACCTATGACGCTTATGAAGGTTGGGTTTCCAATCATCAGATGACCTTGGTCAACGAAGCAAGATATCAGGAGTTGTCCGAATCACATACCACATTTGCCTCTGACATCGTATCCCATATTTGCTCACAAGAGGGAATGCTACTTCCCATTTTACTGGGTTCGGTGGTTTCGGCCTCCAAAATCCTAAACCACACATTTGAAGGGCAGGTCATAGAAGGGCAACATCCCAAATCAAGTTTGGTGGATACGGCTTTACTCTATGTAAATGCTCCTTACCTCTGGGGTGGAAAAACCCCTTTTGGTATTGATAGCTCTGGATTTACCCAAATGGTTTATAAAATCAACGGCTATTCCTTAAAACGGGATGCTGCCCAACAATCCCAACAAGGAGAACCGCTTAGTTTTATAGAAGAGAGTGAGCCCGGAGATCTAGCTTTTTTTGACGACAACGAAGGCACTATTGACCATGTGGGTATCATTTTGAAGGACAACTACATTATTCATGCTCATGGTCATGTTCGAATCGACCGCCTTGATCATACTGGCGTATTTAATTCGGCCGAAAAACTGTACACCCATAAGCTCAGGGTAATCAAGAAGATTGTATAAAAAAAGAGCCCCATTTTATGGGGCTCTTTTTTTTAATTATGGGATTCTTATTATTCTCCCAATAACTTTTTAACACGCATAAAGTTTTCAGTATCTCCCAAAGCTCCATAAATGTTTTTTAACTGGGACAGTACACTTTGATTGTCAGGATTTGATTTTAGCGCATCTTCCAGAATCTTTGCTCCTTCTAAAAACAAATCGTCCTTCTGT
This sequence comes from uncultured Allomuricauda sp., assembly GCA_965117065.1. Taxonomy (GTDB): domain Bacteria; phylum Bacteroidota; class Bacteroidia; order Flavobacteriales; family Flavobacteriaceae; genus Flagellimonas. The sequence continues at coordinate 3,393,124 of OZ220751.1, read as the reverse complement.
TGCTTAAGTTCATCATATCTAGCAATATCTGCCCTTGAGTTACCCAATGTATTCATCTCGTCAATAAGTCCGTTACCTTCATTCACATAGGTTGTGGAAAGGTTCAACAGAGCATTGATGTAACCAGGGTCTACAGCCAAAGTCTTTTTATACGCTTCTCGCGCTTCTTCCAAATTACCTTGTTCCATATTGATTACTCCAATATTGTAAAGTAAATCTGCATTGTCAGGGGCCATAGAAGAGGCTTCGGACATCAACACCTTAAATTTATCTTTGTTGCCCATGGCATAGTGAAGATTTGCTTCTCCCAACACAAGATTCACATCATCAGCATCTACTGCCCTTGCGTCTGCATAAGCAGCCAAGGCCTTGTCATTATCTCCCAACTGTTGGTAGATCAATGCAATGTTTTTTACAATTTCAGCAGTTTTGGAAGGAGTCTTATCATCCTTGGGGTCCTTATGTGTTCCTGCTTTAACGTAAAGATCTCTAGTATTTTGATCCATCGTCTCCACCTCACCGGTTTCAACATTGACCGCTGTATAATTCACCCCACTACCATCATATCCTATGTCTTTAAGCTCATTGTAAAATTCCAATGCCTTCTCATAGTGTTGTCCGTTCACCGCACTACTGGCAGCATAGTACAGATAGAGTGTGTCTTGTGAACTTAATTTATAGCTCATGTACAGTTTATCGGCCGCATCTTCAAACTTTTTATTGTTATTGTCCTCCACAGCAGCATTGACTAAATCAGCCGTTATCTGTGCCAACTTTTGGGTAGCCACAGTGGTGTACTTTTCTTTCCCACTGGCTTCTTCTACTTCAATTACCATGTTAAAGGCATCTATTGCTGTTTGGAAAGCTGAAACATCTCCTTTTTTAGCTAAGTCTGAATACACATTGCCCTTTATGGCATAGTATTGTGCTTGCACTCTTGCGTCAGCGGCATCAATCAGGGAGGCAGCACTCTCAATAGATGTTTTAGCACTTTCCGTATCTCCGGATTTTAATGCCTTTTCAGCTGCCTTGATTTCGTTCTTTTGGGAAAAACCCATTACAGAAACTCCTAAGGCAAGAAGTATTAAAACTTTAGTTTTCATTTTAATTTAATTATTAGTGTTTATTGATTATTCTTTTGTGTCCTCAGTATTGTTATCAATTGCTGTGCCATCTTCTCCATTCACCTCAATATCAAGTATATTGGTTTCTTCAACAGCATCTTCATCTTTCATCACCTTGGCCACAGCAGCAATGGAATCATTGCCCTTTAAGTTAATGAGTCGAACACCTTGTGTTGCCCTTCCCATAACCCTTAGGTCTTCAACACCCATTCGAATAGCAATTCCAGATTTGTTGATAATCATCAAATCATCAGTATCCGTAACATTTTTAATGGCCACAAGCCCACCGGTCTTATCTGTAATGGAAATGGTCTTGACTCCCTTACCACCTCTGTTGGTCACTCTATAGTCATCAATAGTGGAGCGCTTGCCATATCCATTTTCGGAAACTACAAGAATATCATCCTCAAAGTTATGTACAGACACCATTCCTATTACTTCGTCATCATCACTAGCCAGTCTAATACCTCTGACTCCGGATGCATTTCTCCCCATAGGTCTGGTCTTGCCTTCTTCAAAACGGATGGCCTTACCGGATTTTAGTCCAAGGAATATCTGACTGGTACCAGTCGTTAATTTTGCTTCTAACAACTCATCCTCATCCTTTATAGTGATGGCATTGATACCATTTTGGCGAGGTCTGGAGTATTGTTCCAGGGAAGTCTTTTTAACCGTTCCTTTCTTAGTGGCCATAATTACGTAGTGGGTATTTACGTAATCTTCATCTTTCAGATCCTGGGTACAGATGAATGCTTTAACCTTGTCTTCTTGTTCAATATTGATAAGGTTTTGGATTGCTCTTCCTTTGGAAGTCCTACTTCCTTCAGGTATTTCATAGACCCGCATCCAGAAACATTTCCCTTTCTGGGTGAAAAATAGCATGTACTGATGGTTGGTACCCACAAAAAGGTGCTCCAAGAAATCCTCATTTCTAGTGGACGAGGCCTTTTGCCCTACACCTCCTCTATTTTGGGTTTTATATTCGCTTAACGGGGTTCTTTTTATATAACCCGCATGCGAAATTGTAATGACCACTTGTTCATCGGGAATCATATCCTCAATGCTCAAATCTCCTCCGGCAAAATTAATTTCAGACCTTCTTTCATCACCGTATTTCTCCCTCACCTCCATGAGCTCATCCTTGATGATCTGCATTCTGCGATCTTTCTTATCAAGAATGTCCTTTAAATCCTCAATGGTCTTTAAAAGCGCATCATATTCCTCACGTAGTTTATCTTGTTCAAGACCCGTAAGCTGACGTAAACGCATTTCAACAATGGCCTTCGCCTGAACTTCCGTGAGCTTAAAGCGTTCCATCAAACTATTTCGCGCCTCTTCCACATTGGAAGAACCTCGAATAATTGCAATTACTTCGTCAATATTGTCTGATGCAATAATTAAACCCTCTAGAATGTGTGCCCTATCCTCAGCTTTTTTGAGTTCAAATTTGGTTCTGCGCACCACCACTTCATGCCTATGTTCCACAAAGTGATGTATGATTTCTTTAAGGTTTAACAGCTTGGGCCTTCCTTTTACCAGCGCAATATTGTTCACACTGAAAGAAGATTGCAAAGCAGTATACTTATAAAGCATGTTTAGCACAATGTTTGGAATGGCATCGCGCTTTAAAATATATACAATTCGCATTCCCTTTCTATCAGACTCGTCCCGAATAGCGGAAATACCTTCAATCTTTTTATCATTGACCAGATCTGCCGTCTTTTTGATCATATCGGCCTTGTTGACCTGATACGGAATCTCTGTTACTATGATACATTCCCTACCCTGAACTTCCTCAAAGCTGGCTTTGGCTCGCATCACCACTCTTCCTCTTCCCGTATGGAAAGCTTCCTTTACACCATCATAACCATAAATGATACCTCCGGTAGGAAAATCAGGAGCTTTGATATGGCTAATCAACTCATCAATTTCAATATCGCTGTTTTCAATATAAGCAATGGTACCGTCCACCACCTCTGAAAGGTTATGCGGAGGCATATTGGTGGCCATACCTACGGCAATACCGGATGCTCCATTTACCAAAAGATTGGGAACCCTTGTAGGTAATACAGTGGGTTCCTTCAAGGAATCATCAAAATTAAGTTGGTGGTCTACAGTATCCTTGTCAATATCTGCCAACATTTCATCGGCGATCTTGCGCATTCGTGCCTCAGTATACCGCATTGCAGCCGGGCTATCACCGTCTACAGAACCAAAGTTACCTTGGCCATCGACCAACATGTACCTGAGGCTCCATTCTTGGGCCATCCGCACCATAGAATCATAGACCGAAGTATCTCCGTGTGGGTGATATTTACCCAGCACCTCACCCACAATACGGGCCGATTTTTTATGCGCACTCGTAGATCTCACTCCCAGCTCGTGCATTCCAAAAAGTACTCTTCTATGAACAGGCTTAAGTCCGTCCCTGACATCAGGTAGGGCACGTGACACAATGACCGACATTGAATAATCAATGTAGGCAGATTTCATCTCATCCTCTATGTTGATAGGAATTAACTTTTCTCCTTCCGCCATGCTAAAATCTTGTTGTTTTTTGTGGTTAAAATATCATGCCAATATACGCAAAATCGTACCTTTCAAAACAATTGGGGCCTACTTTATTAAAAAAATTATCAACAGAGATCGAGGCTCCCAGAGGTTCATGATAAAGCTTTGTTAAACACCGATAAAATTGAGCTTTATTTCGACTATTAATACTAGTTTATCGAATATGGGTACAGTATTTGACTACTTTAAGGATACTTTTATTAATTTTAATTGCTGAAAAGGAAGTGTATGGATGATAATTTTTCCCCAAGAGTAAAAGACGTTATAGCATATAGCAAAGAAGAAGCCCTAAGATTAGGGCATGATTTTATAGGTACAGAACATTTGATGCTGGGTCTTTTAAGGGATGGAAATGGCAAGGCAATTAACATTTTGGACGCCTTGGACGTAGATTTGGATCACTTAAGAAGAAAGGTAGAAATTCTAAGTCCTGCCAATCCAAATACGGGAACAATACAAAAAGACAAAAAGAACCTACATTTAACTAGGCAAGCAGAACGTGCACTTAAGACCACTTTTCTGGAAGCCAAACTTTTTCAGAGTTCTTCCATTAACACGGCGCACTTACTATTGTGCATCTTACGTAACGAGAACGACCCTACCACCAAACTTCTGCACAAACTCAAGGTGGATTACGATAATGTCAAAGAACAGTTCAAGTCCATGATCACCAGTGATGATGACTATTTGGATACCCCCCAAGCTGAATCATTTCCAAGTGACCCGGAAGATGTTGGGGATTCCAAGGAAAGTAATTTCGGTTCAAGCGCTTCCCAAAAAGGCACTAAAAAATCCAAGACTCCAGTTTTGGACAATTTTGGTCGTGACCTTACCCGATTGGCGGAAGACAACAAACTAGACCCTGTAGTAGGACGTGAAAAGGAAATAGAACGTGTTTCCCAAATTCTAAGTCGACGAAAGAAAAACAATCCGCTGCTTATCGGCGAACCGGGAGTAGGTAAAAGTGCTATTGCAGAAGGACTGGCACTTCGGATTATCAACAAAAAAGTTTCTCGGATACTTTATAACAAAAGGGTGGTTACCCTTGACTTAGCCTCTTTGGTTGCAGGCACCAAATACCGTGGGCAATTTGAAGAACGAATGAAGGCGGTAATGAATGAGCTCGAGAAAAATGATGATATCATCTTGTTCATAGATGAAATACATACCATTGTTGGAGCCGGCGGTGCTACCGGAAGTCTGGACGCATCCAACATGTTTAAACCCGCGTTGGCCAGAGGTGAAATTCAATGTATAGGAGCAACCACACTTGATGAGTACAGACAATATATCGAAAAGGATGGTGCTTTGGAACGTCGTTTTCAAAAAGTCATGGTAGAACCCACTACGGTAGAAGAAACCATCGAAATATTGATGAACATCAAGAGCAAATATGAGGATCATCACAATGTCAATTATACGGATGATGCCATTTTGGCCTGTGTTAAATTAACCAACAGGTATATGACTGACAGGTTTTTACCGGACAAGGCCATAGACGCCTTGGATGAAGCAGGTTCTCGTGTTCATATCGTCAATATGGATGTCCCCAAGCAAATCTTGGAGTTGGAAAACCAATTGGAGGATGTGCGTGAACTGAAAAACAGCGTGGTTAAAAAACAAAAATATGAAGAGGCTGCAAAATTACGGGACGATGAAAAACGATTGGAGAAGGAACTAGCTTCCGCCCAAGAAAGATGGGAAGAAGAAAGTAAGCTGCATAGAGAAACCGTTTCCGAAGATAATGTTGCTGATGTGGTCTCCATGATGAGTGGTATTCCGGTTAATAGAATTGCCCAAACCGAAAGCAACAAACTTGCGGAACTACCTGATTTGATTAAAGGTTTTGTAATAGGTCAAGATGAGGCCGTAGCCAAAGTAGCTAAAGCTATTCAACGTAATAGAGCTGGATTAAAAGACCCCAACAAACCTATTGGTTCTTTTATTTTTTTAGGACAAACAGGAGTTGGAAAAACCCAGTTGGCCAAGATTTTGGCCAAGGAGCTTTTCGATTCGGAAGACACTCTTATCCGAATTGACATGAGTGAATACATGGAAAAGTTTGCCATTTCAAGGTTGGTGGGAGCACCTCCGGGGTATGTAGGTTACGAAGAAGGTGGGCAATTGACGGAAAAAGTACGTCGTAAGCCGTATTCTGTAATTCTTTTGGACGAAGTAGAGAAGGCGCACCCAGATGTGTTCAACATGCTACTACAGGTGCTTGACGACGGATTTTTGACAGATAGCCTTGGAAGAAAAATTGATTTCAGGAATACGATTATCATCATGACGTCAAATATTGGGGCGCGCCAATTGAAGGATTTTGGACAAGGTGTTGGATTTGGAACTGCTGCTAAAAAGGCACAGGCAGATAGTCACCAAAAAAGTGTTATCGAAAACGCGCTTAAAAAAGCGTTTGCACCAGAGTTTTTGAACCGGATAGATGACGTAGTTGTATTTAATCCCTTGGAACGTGAGGATATCCATAAGATTATCGATATTGAATTGGACAAATTGTTCATGCGTATAAAAGATATAGGCTATGACTTGAAACTTTCTAAAAAAGCCAAGGATTATATTGCCGAAAAAGGGTTTGACAAGCAATACGGAGCACGCCCATTAAAGCGGGCTATCCAAAAGTACATTGAGGATGCCCTTGCAGAGGAAATTGTCAATTCCAAATTGGATGAAGGTGACAGTATTTTCATGGATTTGGATGAAAAAAAGGAAGAGCTTACCATTAAAATAAAGAAGCAGGAAAAAACGCCTAAGGCGGAATAGATATAGTCCTCCGAAGTATAAATTAAAGAGCTCCGTCAGACGGGGCTCTTTTTGTAGGTAATATTACCGTACAAACGATATTTACGCTTTTAATCTAAATTTTTTTCGCCCATTTAGGGTTCCCCATACCTTCGCAACGAGACACTATAATTATTGGGGAATGAAATTTGCTTCTACGAAGAAAGCTATTGTTGTACGTGAATACCAATTGGATATTGGGAGTGTTCAAGTTTTTGACGACTACATGGTCGCAACTTTTGAGGAAGGTGCCACGTTAACATTGGAAAGAGCCTATCAAATCATTGGGATTTCAGAGATACATTTTAGGGATAAGGATTTTGGTTATATCAGCCTTCGGAAAAATTCCTATGCTGTAGACCCCACCATTTACAACTACCTAAGGGGTATGCAGAACCTTAAAGCATTTGCCATTGTTTCCAAGAAGGAAATAGACATGCATAATTTTAAAATAGAAAAGCTCTTTTATAAAAAGAACATGGAGTTTTTCATTGAATATGAAAATGCACTGATTTGGGTAAAGAAAAGGCTTAAAAGAGCCAAAAAGAAGGACAAAATCTAAGATTCTTGAGTCGTTTCAGTTTCTGGTCTTTTAAATAATTCCATATACGCTTTTCCTATATTTTTGATAATCCCACTGGCATTAAGAGCATCATAGCTTTCCATGGAAGCTCCAATGTCACCTGCAAGTCCATGTAGGAAAACCCCAAAAACTGCCGCTTGCAAAGGGGCATACCCTTGCGCTACCAATCCTGTAATCATTCCTGTCAAAACGTCACCACTTCCCGCAGTGGCCATACCAGGATTTCCTGTACTGTTTACATACCCTTTATTACTATAAAGAGTAATGGTGTGTGCTCCTTTAAGCACCAAAACAATATCATGCTTTGAAGCAAAAGCCTTCGCTTTTTTCAATTTGTCAAAATCACCTTTCCATACCCCTATCAAACGCTCCAATTCTTTGGGGTGAGGAGTTAAAATGGATTGTTTAGGTACTTCCTTGAGCAATTTAGGTTGTTGGGCAAGGATATTCAAACCATCTGCATCGATTACAAGAGGAAAATCCACTTCTTTTAGAAACTTTTCAAAGGCTTTTACTGTCTCCTCCCCGGTTCCCATTCCCATTCCTATGCCTATGGCATTTGGGGTAAACTGTATTTTGATCTCAGTTAAACAATCCTCTTCCTCATCCGTGAACACCATCACTTCGGGAATTGCTGTTTGAAGGGAATGATAACCACATTCAGGTACAAAAGCCGTCACTAATCCACTACCTACAGTCAAACATGCATTACTAGCCATTTGTACCGCACCAATCTTTCCATAACTACCCCCAACAATTAATGAATGGCCATAGGTTCCCTTGTGTGAAAACTTAAGCCGGGGTCGATATATGGGTTGTACGTCAAACTGGATCATAAATTCATAATCAGCCTCTTCTTTAGCCAAGAATTCACCATCCAACCCAATATCCAATAGTTCCCATTGATTTTGAAAAACCCCAGTATCCGGTAAGAAGAAAACTAATTTGGGTACTTGAAAGCTAAGCACATAGCTAGCCCTAATCACATGGTCTGTATTCCAAGGCATACCATCGCTAGGCAGTCCTGATGCAATATCAACAGACAAAACAAAGGCTCGGGAAGCATTTATTTGCTGGATCAATGTACCTACCCATTCGCTTGGAGCACGATTCAGTCCAATACCAAAAATCGCATCTACAATAATATCTTCTGGTGAAATTTCAGGTAACGCACTTTCTTCGTTGATAAAATCCGGCCAAATCTTGCGGTCTTTCAAACGCTCCAGATTCAAAAGAAAATCCTTGGATCGCTTTTCACTATAATTAACTACGTGAACTTGAATGTTGTATCCGCTTTCTTTTAATAATCTGGCCAAGGCAATTCCATCACCTCCATTGTTCCCGATTCCACAAAAAAGTTGAATCGTCACACTAGCACCCTGTAAACGGGAATGCATCCACTCAAACAGCTTAGTAGCAGCCCTTTCCATAAGAGCATCACTGGGAATTTGTTGTTTCTCAATTGTGAATTTATCAGCTTGATAGATTTGGTTTGCCGTAAAAATTTTCATTCAACAAGAAAAATTAACAATTACTACTGATTTCGTAAAAATTTTAGAATCATTTGACGAAGCTCCCAAAAGTACTACTTTTGAATCTGATTACTGTACAATGCAATTTAAACAAACGGATATTGAACTTATCAAGATGAACGCTTCTTCATCCATCTTCACTTTGACTACAATCACCCCTTTGGGGTAGTCTGTATATTATTTCCATCCGTCTTTAATTTTATTTCAACATTTTACAATACCATTAATCATGAAAGTCCTAAAATTTGGTGGTACTTCAGTTGCCAATCCAGAAAATATAAATAAAGTCAAATCCATTATTCAAACTAGTCCGGATGAAAAACTGGCCGTTGTGGTCTCAGCATTTGGGGGTATCACCGATGTACTACTCAATGCTCTCCAACAAGCATCTGATCAGAATAATACCTATAAGATTGGCTTGGAGCAAATAGAGCAACGGCACATTGAGATTATTAAGGAGTTGATTCCTGTTCAAAATCAAAGTGCAATACTAAGCAAGGTAAAAAGTGATTTGAATATTTTGGAAACCCTTTTGGAAGGTTCTTTTCTAATCGGGGAGATTACACCTAAATTATCAGATAAAATCGTGAGTCATGGAGAATTACTTTCCTCCTATATCATCAGTGAATTCTTTAGAGCAGAAGGCCTTGATGCGGTCTTCAAGGATAGCAGGGAGTTGATTGTCACCGATACATCTTATGGAAAAGCAGCGGTGAATTTTGAAAAGACCAATCAAAATTGCCAAGATTACTTCGGCAGCGACAACCATAGAGTACACATACTTCCGGGATTTGTCGCCTCTAGCATTGAAGGAAATTCCACTACCCTTGGTCGGGGAGGTTCTGATTATACCGCAGCAATTGTAGCGGCAGCAATCAAGGCTTCTATCCTTGAGATTTGGACCGATGTGAGTGGGATGTACACTGCCAATCCCAAATTGGTAAAACAGGCCAAGTGTGTTGCGCATATCAGTTATGAGGAGGCCATGGAACTGTCCCATTTTGGTGCCAAAGTACTATATCCACCCACCATCCAACCTGTGTTGTCCAAGGAAATTCCAATCGTAATAAAGAACACCTTTAGTCCTGATGACAAGGGTACTCGAATTACCAAAAACACCAATGGCGTTGGAAAAACGGTACGAGGTATCAGCCACGTAGGCAATATTAGCCTACTTTCTTTGGAAGGGCCAGGTATGATTGGAATCCCGGGGATATCTAAGCGATTCTTCGAGACCCTCTCGTTGGAAAATATAAGCGTGGTACTGATTACCCAAGCATCTTCCGAGCATAGTATTTGTGTTGGAATCGCTGACGAAGATGTGGAAAGGGCCATAACTGCGGTAAACGAGGCTTTCGAATATGAAATCGCAAGTAAAAAGATAAAACCGGTAATTGTTGAAAAGGACTTGACCATCGTTGCTCTTGTAGGAGACAATATGAAAAGTCATCAAGGATTAAGCGGAAAAATGTTCAGTACATTGGGGAAAAACAATGTCAACATTAGAGCCATTGCTCAAGGTGCTTCGGAACGGAATATTTCGGCTGTCATCAAAAAAGCGGATGTAAAAAAAGCGCTCAACTCCTTGCATGAAGAATTCTTTGAGGAGAACATCAAGCAGCTTAACCTATTTGTGATGGGGGTGGGTAATGTAGGTTCTAAGTTCTTGAACCAAATTCGTCAACAGAAAAAGTACTTGAAGGACGAACTTCAACTCAATCTCCGGGTCATTGGAATCAGTAATTCCCGCACTATGGCCTTCGATGAAAATGGAATCAGCCTAAAGGAATGGGAATCGGTGCTTGCCCAAGGGGAAAAAGCCGATAAAGAAAAGTTCTTTGAAAAAGTCAAGGAACTTAACTTCCGGAATAGTGTTTTTGTGGATAACACAGCCAGCGAGGAAGTGGCCCAAAGCTACCCCAGCTACCTAAAAAACAGTATTTCAGTAGTTACCTGCAATAAAATTGCTTGTTCTTCTGATTACACGTTGTATCGTGAGCTAAAACAGCTTGCCAAAAAATACAATGCTCCGTTTTTGTTTGAAACCAATGTGGGGGCAGGACTTCCGATAATTGATACCTTAAAAAACCTGATAGCTTCAGGTGATAAAGTAAACAAGATTCAGGCTGTCCTATCTGGAAGTTTGAATTTTGTCTTCAACAACTTTAATGATCAAGTCACCTTCCATGACGTAGTTAAGCAGGCACAAGAGGAAGGCTATACAGAACCTGATCCAACTATAGATCTAAGTGGAATCGATGTGATGCGCAAAATTTTGATTTTGGCCCGGGAAAGTGGGAATCAGTTGGACATTAAACAAATTGAAAATGAAGCCTTTTTACCTCAAGAAAGTTTGGAAACCGATTCTAACGAGGCATTTTTTGATTCTTTGAAAAAGCATGAGGGCGGATTTCAGGAACTGTACAGGGAAGCCAAAGATGCAGACAGTAAATTGAAATATGTAGCCCAGTTTGAAAATGGCAAGGCCAAAGTAGGTCTCCAACAAATCCCAAAAGGGCATGACTTTTACAATTTAGAAGGAAGCGACAACATTGTGCTGTTCTTTACCGAGCGCTATCCCAATCAGCCCATGATAATTAAAGGTGCAGGTGCCGGCGCTGATGTCACTGCATCCGGTATCTTTGCGGATATTATCAGAATTGGAAACTTTTAGCATGGAGGAAATCAAAGTTTTTTGCCCAGCCACTATTGCCAACGTCTCCTGTGGGTTCGACGTTTTGGGATTGGCCCTTGATGCCGTTGGGGACGAAATGACTGTTAGAAAAACGGCTGAAAAAGGTATCAAAATATCGAAAATCATAGGTCAGGATCTTCCCTTAGAAACTGATAAAAATGTTGCTGGTGTAGCTGGTTTGGCCCTATTGGACAAAAGCGACTACGATGGGGGATTTGAAATAGAAATCAATAAAAGAATAAAACCTGGGAGTGGTATTGGTAGCAGTGCGGCCAGTTCTGCCGGTGCCGTTTGGGCCATGAACGAATTGTTGGGCAGACCCTTTTCCAGTTTAGAGTTGACCAAATTCGCCATGCAAGGTGAAAAATTGGCCAGTAATGTGGCCCATGCCGATAATGTGGCCCCTGCTATCTATGGTGGTTTTACTTTGGTTAGAAGTTATGACCCTTTGGATGTGATTTCCATCCCAACCCCAGATGAACTATTTGCCACGGTCATTCATCCGCAAATTGAAATAAAGACCTCGGATTCCCGTAAAATTTTAAAGACCAATATTAGCTTGGCTACTGGAATTCGTCAATGGGGAAATCTAGGGGGTTTGGTCGCAGGCCTATTTCAAAACGATTACGATCTGATAGGCCGCTCCTTGGAAGACCATGTCGTCGAGCCTATACGATCCATCTTAATTCCAGGTTTTGATATGATTAAATCCAACGCCTTAAAAGCAGGAGCTTTGGGAAGTGGTATTTCCGGTTCCGGACCTTCCATTTTTGCATTGAGCAAAGGGGAATCCACAGCACAAAAAGTAGCTGAAGCAATGCACCGAACGTATAGTTCCATTGGTATCGATTTCGATATCCATGTATCCAAAGTCAACACCCAAGGGGTAAAACCACTATAAAACCCTATGAAATTCTACAGTTTAAACAATCCAGAAAATCAAGCAAGTTTTAGAGAAGCGGTAATTGCTGGAATTGCCCCGGACAAAGGGCTTTACTTTCCAGATAGAATTGAAGCTTTACCAGCAGAGTTCTTCAATCAAATAGAAACCCTATCCAATCATGAAATTGCGTTTCAGGCGATTCATCAATTTGTAAAGGACGATATTGAGGATGAGGCTTTGCGTGAAATCATCGCCAATGTGCTGGATTTCGATTTTCCGGTAGTGGAAATTGAGGAAAACGTGGCCACCTTGGAACTTTTTCATGGGCCAACCATGGCATTTAAGGATGTGGGTGCTCGATTTATGGCAAACTGTTTGGGCCATTTCTCCAAAGGAGAAAAAACGGAGGTAACCGTTTTGGTGGCCACTTCCGGGGACACTGGAGGTGCTGTGGCTAACGGTTTTTTGGGTGTAGATGGTGTTAACGTGGTCATCCTTTACCCTAGTGGAAAAGTTAGCGATATTCAAGAACGACAACTGACCACCTTGGGACAGAACATAGTGGCCATGGAAGTAAATGGCGTTTTTGATGATTGCCAACGCATGGTAAAAAAGGCATTTTTGGATTCCGGGATTACCGACCACAAAAAGTTAACCTCGGCCAACAGCATTAATATTGCCCGTTGGTTACCACAGCTATTTTACTTCTTATTTGCATACAAACAGGCAAAATCTCAAGAAAAAGAGATTGTATTTTCCGTACCCTCTGGGAATTTCGGAAATATTTGTGCCGGAATGGTGGCCCAAAAATTGGGGTTACCGGTAAAGCATTTTATTGCTTCAACAAATGCGAACAAAGTGGTGCCCAATTTCTTAAAAAATGGGATTTACGAGCCTTTACCCTCCATTGCAACCATTTCCAATGCCATGGACGTGGGCGACCCTAGTAATTTTGTCCGGATAAGACATCTTTATAAAAACGAATTATCTGATTTGAGAGACAACCTGTCCTCCTATTCCTTTGGAGATGATGTCACTAGGAAAATCATGAAGACCATCCACAAAGATTCAGGATATGTGGCCGACCCGCATGGTGCGGTAGGCTATTTGGGCTTAAGGGAATATCAAAAATACAATCCGGATACTTACGGCATCTTCTTGGAAACTGCCCATCCCGTCAAATTTTTGGACGTAGTGAAGGAAACCTTGGGCATAAGCCCGGATATTCCACCTCAAATCCGAAAAGTTATGGACAAAGAGAAAAAATCCATCAAAATTGACACCTACGAAGGGCTAAAATCCTACCTCCTGCGCAAATAGCTCGTAGCATTTCCAGTTAACAACACATTGTTTAAAAGATTAGGAATTTTTAAGTGGGTACTTTGGTGAATTCAAATAAATTTACCCATAAAATACAAATCATGAAAAATACTGCCTTGACAAATACCCATATTGCCCTAGGGGCCAAGATGGTTCCTTTTGCAGGATATAACATGCCCGTTTCCTATGAAGGGGTAAATGCAGAACATGAGACCGTAAGAAAAGCGGTTGGTGTGTTTGATGTTTCCCATATGGGGGAGTTTTTAATCGAAGGGCCAAAAGCGCTACAGCTTATACAAAAGGTGAGTTCCAATGATGCCACCAAACTTACGGTGGGCAAAGCACAGTACAGCTGTATGCCCAATGAAGCTGGAGGTGTTGTGGACGATTTGATCATATATCGTATCAAGGATGAGACCTATTTGTTGGTAGTTAATGCTTCCAATATTGAAAAGGATTGGAACCATATTTCAAAATATAATGAAGTCATTGGAGCCCAAATGCGGAACATATCAGATGATTTTTCGCTCCTCGCCATCCAAGGACCCAAAGCTGTGGAGGCCATGCAATCCTTGACATCTATTGATTTGTCAGAAATTAAGTTCTACAACTTTGTTGTAGGGGATTTTGCAGGCATTGAGCATGTAATTATCTCTGCTACAGGATATACCGGTTCTGGGGGATTTGAAATTTATTGCAAAGACTCAGAAGTGCAACAGGTATGGGACAAAGTTTTGGAAGCGGGGGCCGATTTTGGTATCAAACCTATTGGTCTTGCGGCACGGGATACATTGCGATTGGAAATGGGCTATTGTCTTTACGGAAATGATATTGATGACACTACTTCTCCCCTTGAGGCCGGTTTGGGCTGGATTACCAAATTCACCAAGGATTTTGTGAATAGTGAAGCCTTGGCCGCACAAAAGGAAACTGGAGTCACACGAAAACTGATTGCTTTTGAACTTCAAGAACGTGGTATTCCCAGAAGTGGCTACCCCATTGTAGATGCTGATGGCAACGAGATAGGAAAAGTAACCTCCGGAACCATGTCGCCTTCATTGTCCAAAGGGATTGGATTAGGCTATGTTTCCAAAGAACTTTCCAAAGTGGATACCGAAATCTTTATTCAAATACGGAAAGCGCAAGTGAAGGCCACCATAGTAAAACTCCCATTTTATAAAGTATGATGATGGATTTTCAGCCTGTTTTAGACCAAATCCAAATGAACATTCAACAATGTTCCGATAAGGGCAAGGTGGCTGATTATATTCCAGAATTATCCAAGATTGATTCCAACAAATTTGGTATTTCAATTTTGGACAGTAAAGCGCAGCAGTTTTCCGTCGGGGATGCGCAGGAACGGTTTTCCATTCAAAGTATTTCCAAGGTACTGCTCCTGTCCTTGGCCTATTCCTTGGTTGGAGAAAAGTTGTGGGAACGGGTAGATGTGGAACCCTCCGGGGATCCCTTCAATCACTTATCGCTATTGGAAATGGAAAACGGCATTCCACGAAATCCGTTGATCAATGCAGGGGCCATCGTGGTGTGCGATCTGCTATTGTCACATCTTAAAAATCCGAAGGAGGACTTTTTAAAATACATTCAAAAGATTGCCAACGATACCTCCATTAATTATGATTTGCAGGTGGCAGAATCAGAAAAAAGGACAGGCTTTAGAAATTATGCCGCTGCCAATTTGATAAAATCATTTGGGAACTTGGAACATGATGTGGAGTTCGTTCTGGATTTTTACTTTCATTCTTGTTCCATAGCCATGAACTGTGAGCAATTGGTAAAGGTGTTCTATATTTTTATGAACAGAGGCAAATGTATGGCTAATAGGGATTATTTAAAGCTATCTCAGGTAAAACGAATCAATGCCATAATGCTTACCTGTGGCTTTTATGATGAGGCGGGAGAGTTTGCCTTTGAAGTAGGATTACCCGGAAAAAGTGGTGTAGGTGGTGGAATTGTGGCCTTATTGCCCAATAAATTCTGTGTAGCTACATGGTCTCCGGGATTAAATAAAAAGGGGAACTCCAAGCTGGGGATGCTGGCTTTGGAAAAACTTACAACCGAAACCGGTTTGTCAATTTTTTAGTTTTTGGATAAAAAAAAGATACTTATACTAGGAGCAAGCGGGTATATTGGCAATGCCATTTACAAGGAGCTCTGCAACTATTTCAACACCTTTGGCACCTATTGTCATAGCACGGTGTATAGTGATAACGGGCAATTTCTTCGGTATGATATGCGGGAGGACGATATTGTTAGGATCGTTGAGAAAGTTCGCCCCGATTTTATCGTATCTGCCCTGCGTGGTGAATTTGGTGCCCAGGTGCAGGCCCACCAACATTTGATGGAATACCTTCACAACAGTAAGGCCAAATTGTACTTTATCTCTTCGGCCAATGTCTTTGATGCCTATAGCAAATTTCCATCCTACGAATACGACAAAACCCTATCTGAAAGTGTGTATGGCCGGCTGAAGATCAAGATTGAAAACATGATGATGCGGTTGCCCAAAAACAAGACGGCCATTTTAAGACTTCCCATGGTTTTTGGGAACGCTTCGCCCCGTATCAGGGAAATTAAGAACTGTTTGGAAAACAACGACCCTATTGAAGTGTTTCCCAACCTAATCATCAACGTTACCAATGATGACCGGTTTACCCAACAAATCCATTATTTGATTAATAGGGATAAAACGGGCATATACCATTTGGGGAGCAAAGACCTTATCCAACATGAGGAATTTATCAAAGAAGTCATCAAACAGATGGGCAACTTCCATCCTATCCTTAAAAGAGTTTTCACCACCAATGAAGACCGATATCTCGCTGCTCTGCCCAAGCACAACAAACTACCCAAGAATTTACGGATAAAGTACCAGGAGATTATTGATCATCATATTCCGGTTGATTAACTAGCAATGAGTTACCAGTATGGAGTATTGAATCGTTTTCCAATTTCCATTTTTAACCCATTCGCTTTTACCCGTCACCCCTTCAAAAAAGAACAAGCTCAAGTGCAGTTAGCAATTTTTCATTTATTTTTCTTTTTAGTTTACTTTTAGGACTATCGTAATTTGATGTCCAACCAGAACCATACTATGAATCTTAGAAAGATTACCGCTCTTATTTTTATAGTGATTGCCGTTGTATTGGGTACTCTATATTATTTGGGTCTTGAGTTTCCCATGGAATTGGAAAATTATTTTCGAAAAGAATATTACAATCAATTTGGCCCACTTGCCATAGCCATTGAACTAATGATTGCCGGGTACTACCTTTTCACAAAACATAAAAAAGCAAACTTTGTGCTTGCCGTATTTGGGTTTACCGCTATCCTTGACCCTATTTTTAATTTGGCCGGACTTTTTTCCAGCTTGGTTCCCATGTATGCCATGGTGCTCTTTACGCTTTGCGCCTTAGTAGCTCTGTGGTTATCGTTCTCCAACACTTTTGGTTTGGGTAGAATCTCCCTACTGGGCGCCCTTTGGGGGTTTTTACTAGGAAATGCCATTGAGTTGTTTTTCAATTACCTATAACAATGTTCAATTTATTTATTATTTCATTATGATTAAAGCCCACGAGGAATTAGAAACGGATTTAAAGTCAATAATGCTGTCAGGCCCTTTAACGGAAGTTAGTGCCCCTTTCGACTTTTCATTTGGTTTGGCGACGGAATTGCTGGTCTCTACTCAAAAAATTATTGATGTTAAAAACCTAAATAAATAGTCATTGCCTTCCAGGTGATTATCGACTGGTTAAAAAAATTAGAAATACAACTGAAGCATCATGAATCAAGAAGCCTTAATCAAATTTGGAGTGGAGCACATTGTCTGCCGGGGAGAATTGGAGCATATTGAAACAGTATTTTCAGCCGACTATGTGGCCCATGCTGGGGACAAAACATATCAGGGCCACGATTTTCTACACCGTTGGACTAAACAAATGAGGGTATCCATTGAAAATATTGAAGCGGTAAAAATTGAGATTCTTGGCCAAGATACCGAAACCCTTACCTGGCAACGAACCTTAACCGGAATTCATAAAAAGGCACTTCGGGGAATCCAGGCATCCAACAAAAAGATTACCTGGACAGAGATGGTGGTAAGCCGTTTTGAGGAAGACAAAATAGCGGAAGAATGGTTGGTCTCTGAACTGGCTGCGGAGTTGCTTTTAAAACAATCCAAAAAACAATAGATACTAGTATTGAATAAAACCAGAACCCATTATGATTCCATTTAACGATTTACTACTTTTTGGATTGGCTGCCCTGATCATGGTACTCTCGCCCGGCCCCAATATGATCTATTTAATCTCCAGGTCCTTGTCCCAAGGCAAAAATGCTGGGATAATTTCATTGCTTGGGGTAATGTGCGGTTTTCTGTTTCACATCCTCATGGTTTCCTTTGGCCTTACCGCCATCTTTTTTGCCATTCCCTATGCCTTTATGGTGGTGAAATTCCTTGGGGTGGGTTACTTATTGTATTTGGCCTATAGCACCCTAAGGTCCAAAAACAACATTTTTAATGCAGACCAAAACCTTAAAGCGGACAAACCTCTAAAGCTTTTTAATATTGGCCTCATGACTAATGTGCTCAACCCAAAAATGGCGGTGTTCTATCTTTCCTTTTTCCCACAGTTCATAAAACCGGAATATGGATCCATTTTGAGTCAAAGTTTCCAACTTGGAATTGTTCAGATACTGATAAGTTTTGCAGTGAACTTTTTGATTGTGATCTCCGCAGCCAAAATGGCTGGCTGGTTTTCCAAAAAACCCATTTGGTTGCGTATCCAGAAATGGTTTATGGCTTCGGTCCTTACGGGTCTTGCGGTTAAGATGGCCCTATCCAAGGCCAAATAAAGTTGTGATCGGTAGACACATAGACTTCTAACTTATACTTTAATCACCATATCAAAGTCTGCTGCTGTGGCCATCACTTTTTGGATAATTTCCGGCGCCATTGAATTTTCTTGGGCGCTATCTTGATCTGAAGGCAATCCCATGGTTTCAAAAAACTCCCGAAAACCTTTTGGACTATGAATATTGACCCACTTGCAAGGTGCATCGCTTTTGTTACCAAAGGTATGTAATGTTTTAGGCGGGATGTCCATAGACTCCCCGGCTTTTAAAACGCTGATTTTTCCATCCACAAAGAACTCCATCTCCCCTTCCACAATCAAAAAAGATTCTTTGAAGGAGTTGTGCATATGCGGGGGTGGACCGGGAACATGGGGAGGCGTTTCGGCATACATTAGGTCATAATCTCCAGAAGTGTCGTGAGGCGTGACCTTATGTCCCAACACCCACCTTGTATCAGTATTTCCCATTTTATAAGACTTTTGTCTCACAAACATACTGCTTCCTTTTGAGTTTTCAAAAACTTATAAGATATTTGTCTTATGAATGAAAAATACATCGACACAGGAAGAACCAATCAAAAGCAGGAGACAAGGGACAAACTGCTAAAAGGTGCGCAGCACTTTCTTAAGAAAGGGGAAACATTTAACCTAGAAGATGTGGCCAAAAGATCCGGGGTTTCCCGAGCTACAGTTTACCGTTACTATTCCAATGTGGAGGTTTTAACTACCGAAGCAAGTTTGGATATAACCACACTAAGTTCAGAGGATATCCTTCAGGGCCTTCAGGACAAAAATTTGGAGGAAAAAGTGATGGGAATACAAGATTACTTTAATTCCCTGGCCTTGGATAACGAGCATGCATTTCGTAAGTATTTAAGTGCAGTCTTGGCCCCCTCCTCCATTGAAACGAAAAGAGGAGCACGTCGGATAAAAGCCCTGGCCCTAGCCCTGGAAAATGAAAACATCCCGGCCAAGCAAAAAAGCGACCTTACTATCCTGCTCGCCCTCTTAATGGGAATAGAACCTCTGATTGTGACCAAGGATGTTGCCAATTTGAACAACCGAGAATCCGTTAGGTTGCTAAAATGGGGAATGGATTTGATCCTTAAAGGTTATCGTACGCCCTAAAGTGTTACATTTAATACATGGCAACTACACCTGAACATGATCAACGTATAGCAAAAATGACCTTTGCATCGGTATATCCGCACTATGTTACCAAGATTGAGAAGAAGGGCAGAACCAAGGAAGAACTACACCAAATAATAACATGGTTAACAGCTTATGACGAAGCTAACTTGCAAAAACTTATTGCAAAAAAAGTGACTTTTGAGGAATTCTTCACAAAGGCTACCTTAAACAATAATGCGCACTTGATCAAGGGGGTCATCTGCGGTTATCGCATTGAAGAGATTACCACCCCATTAACCCAACAAGTTCGTTATTTGGACAAATTGGTAGATGAATTGGCAAGAGGGCGGAAAATGGAGAAGATTTTAAGAGTACCCTAAACAGGTCTAAAAACACTATCAATAAATGATTTTACAAAAAATTGGATGAAGATGGAAAAATTGAGCCCAACCCAAATTGAAGCCTCGCTAAAAAATCTGGATGGATGGTCTTTTGAAAATGGGAGCATTTGTAAGTCCTACAAATTCAAGGATTTTAAGGAGGCATTTTCCGTAATGACGCGTATTGCATTTGAAGCGGAGCAACAAAACCATCATCCCAATTGGGAAAATGTATACAATCAACTCACCATAAAATTGAATACCCATGATGCTGGCGGTATTACCCAATATGATTTTGACCTGGCCACTGCTATTGAACAGATTGTAGTCAAAGGATAGCACTTCCACTTGGCAAGGAGGCTTTTTTTGTTAAATTTGTCGCTGTCCAAAATCAAAATATATGGGAAGAGCATTTGAATTTAGAAAAGCACGGAAAATGAAGCGCTGGGCTGCTATGTCCAAGGCCTTTACCCGTATCGGAAAGGATATTGTGATGGCAGTAAAGGAAGGTGGTCCGGACCCTGATTCCAATTCCAGGTTACGTGCTGTTATTCAGAATGCGAAGTCAGTAAACATGCCCAAGGACAATATTGATAGAGCCATCAAAAGGGCTTCGGACAAAAGTCAGGGCGATTTTAAAGAAGTGCTTTTTGAAGGATATGCACCCCATGGAATTGCCATTTTAATTGAAACCGCTACGGACAACAACACCCGTACCGTTGCTAACATCCGAAGCTATTTCAACAAATGCAATGGCAGTTTGGGTACTTCCGGCTCTGTGGAATTTATGTTTGACCACAGTTGCAATTTTAGAATCAACGGCGAGGGTATAGACCCAGAAGAATTGGAATTGGAAATGATTGATTTTGGTACTGAGGAAGTTTTCGTGGATGAAGATGGCATCTTGATCTACGCTCCCTTTGAAAATTTCGGAGCCATTCAAAAAGAACTCGAATCCCGGGAAATCGAGATTTTGTCTTCAGGCTTTGAACGGCTTCCACAGGTAACCAAAGAACTTTCTGAAGAACAGGTAGCAGATGTGGAAAAACTACTCGAAAAAATCGAGGAGGATGATGACGTGCAGAACGTTTATCATACTATGAAAGAGTAACTCACTCACTTCCACAGTCAATTTTTGTAAAGAGGTCCTTCGCTTGTCGACAAAAGAATAAACCTTTCCCATGCGCAAAGCTCTTCTCTCCCTTGTATTTTTGCTTACCCTAGTTATTGGACATTCGCAAGAAATGACTCCTGAAAGACTTCTTGAGATTATCACTCAGGAAGCAGATACCGTGCAAACTACTGGAAATTCCTATCAGTTTTTGTTAAACGATGCCATGCTTATCTGTGTTTTTGATGAAAATGCCAACCGCATGCGCATTATTACACCTGTTGTAAAACTTGAAGAAATTGGTGAGGAAGAACTACTAAATGCTCTGGTGGCAAATTTTCATTCAGCCTTGGACGTCAAATATGCGTTGAGTGACGAAATTGTGTGGTCCCTGTATACGCATCCTTTGAAAGAACTTTCAGAGCCTCAAGTTGTAGATGCCATTCAACAAGTATATGCAGCGGCCCTGACCTTTGGGAGTTCCTATTCAAGTACCAATTTGGTTTTTCCAGGCAACAAAAAGAAAGTTGAGAAAACAAA
Organism: uncultured Allomuricauda sp.; assembly: GCA_965117065.1. GTDB lineage: Bacteria > Bacteroidota > Bacteroidia > Flavobacteriales > Flavobacteriaceae > Flagellimonas. The sequence goes on along the minus strand of OZ220751.1, from coordinate 3,371,584 downwards.
GTCCAAGCCACTTAACAAAACTTAATAGCTATATTCAGGCACTTTTCCATGTACTCCTTTGAAGAAAACTCGAATCTTTTTGAAATCTTGCTGAACATTCTCGGTAGGGTCAAAAGGTTCTGAAATTTTCACCTGTTTATTCCCAAAGTCAAAGGCGACCATGATAATAGGGACCTTAGCCTTTTTGGCGATATGGTAGAATCCTGTTTTTAGTGCAGTTACTTTCTTACGGGTACCCTCGGGTGCCAGCGCAAATCGGAACACTTCTCTTTCCTTGAAGATTTGTGCTACACTATCCACAGTATTGGAGTTTGTGGTCCGATCGATGGGCGCCCCCCCAGTCCATCTAAAAAACCAGCCAAAAGGAGGTTTAAAAAGGCTCTTCTTTCCAATATAGTTCATTTCCTTATTAATTACCTTTCTTACCAAAAGTCCCAAAAAGAAATCCAACCAATGGGTATGCGGTACCACAATGATCACACATTTATCCAAATCTGGAAAAGTACCCACCTGCTTCCAGCGCAAAACTTTGAAGTATAGAAATTTGGCCAACCGATGCATACTATCCTTTTATTGAATTATGAAGTATGTGTATTCAGGTTAAATGTGGGAATACAGTTCCTGTAAGCGCTCTGGGGTCATGATCGTTCTCCAGTCCTTTCCTAACGCATTTTCCCATAAGGCATCCATACCCAAAGCCACATTTACTAGGGTGTCAAAATCATTTTGGGTGAGGTTGGCACAAATGCCTGTTGGCATTTGAATCCCGTGTTTTTTAGTCATTTGATGGAAGAGTTCCACACCTGTAGGATAAAATTCCTCCAAATGTTGGAACACCAAACAGTTTCCTATACCGTGCTTAATGCCCAATAAGTATGAAAGCCCATAACTCATGGCATGGGCAATCCCTACTTGGGAGTAAGCAATGCTCATTCCGCCATGCCAAGACGCCATCATCAATTTATCTCTGGATTCATGCACTGGGATATCGCCCAAAAACACTTCCTTACACAATTCCAAGGCCTTCTCACCATAGCTTTGGCTAAAGGCATTTAAATAGGTGCCGTTTAGAGATTCAATACAATGGATAAAACAATCCATACCGGTATAAAACCACTGATCCTTTGGAACCGTCTTTGTTAAATCAGGGTCCAGAACAACTTGGTCAAAGGTGGTATAATCAGAATTGATGCCCAATTTCTTCTCAGGTCCCAACAAAACCGTGGTTCTGGAAACCTCAGCTCCGGTTCCACTAATAGTAGGTACCCCAACGTGATAGATGGACGGCTTACCTACTAAATCCCATCCTTGATAATCTTGGGCCAGTCCCTCATTATTGAGCAATATGGCTACTGCTTTGGAAAGGTCCAACAATGTACCTCCACCTATGCCAACAATTCCAGAAGGCAACTCCTCAAAGTTTTTCCTTATTCTGGAAACAAGGGCATCAACTTGCCCTGTTTTGGGTTCTTCCTCTGCCGAAATAAAAATGAGTTCATCACTGAACATCAGTGGTACACCAAGTGCCAACTCCCTATTTTCGAAGTAATCATCCATTAAAAAAATAAATGGAGCATCTGCATTTCTTCGCTTGGGAAGAAGAATTTCACCCAACTGGGTAAAACTTCCTTGTCCAAAAACCACCCTAGGTACCATTGGAAAATTACGGTACACCTTTTTTTGTGTGGATATTGTTTGTTTTTTGCTCAACTTGTTTTCCATCTTCATTAATTATCCAAATACTTCAGAACATCCTTTAGGCTATTCAGTTTTAGGTGATTGTTCACCTGTTCGTCCTCATCAACAAGTTCGTGCACCCAAGTGGTGTGAAACGGGACATGAATAGCTTTTGCTCCAATGTTTACTATGGGCACCACATCTGATTTCAAAGAATTCCCAATCATTAAAAACTCATTCACATTGATTTCCAAATGTTCTAGAAGGTTACTATAGTTACTTTCTTTTTTATCGCTCAAAACTTCTACGTGGTGAAAATACTTAGAGATTCCAGATTTTTCAAGTTTGCGTTCCTGATCCAATAAATCGCCCTTAGTAAGCACTATTAGCCTATACTTATCCGTTAATTTGTCCAAAACCTCCTCTACCCCATCCAACAACTCAACTGGATGCGATAGCATCCTTTTACCAAGCTCCAAAATTTCTGCTATCGTTTGCTGGGTAACCCTATTGTTGGATAGATCCAAAGCAGATTCTATCATGGAAAGTACAAAACCTTTTACACCATAGCCGTAAATTTCAAGGTTTTTCATTTCCATTTTAAAAAGTTCCTGATCCACTTTGTTCTTGGTCTCATAGGATTCCAAAAGTTCAGCAAAGCGTTCCTCGGTTTCCCGAAAATAGGTTTCATTTACCCAGAGGGTGTCATCAGCATCAAAACCAATGACCTTTATGTCTTTAAAATCTATATCCATGCTTTTTTAGCGCGTTCTAAGTCTTCGGGGGTGTCAATTTCTATGCCAGTCACATGCGTTTCCACCATTTTTATTTTTTTCCCATATTCCAAAAAGCGAATGGCCTCAATTTTCTCTTTGGCTTCCAAAGGGAGCATGGGCAATCGCTGAAAATCCAACAAAGCTCTTTTCCTAAAGGCATAGATACCTTTATGCTTGTAATAGGTTGCCTCCACTTGCTCATCTCTGGGATAGGGAATTGGGGATCTTGAAAAGTAAAGGGCAAAATCCTCATTATCCACAATGACTTTTACGGTGTTAGGATTGGAGATTTCATCCCAATCTGTTATGGGCGTCATCAAAGAGGCTAGATCAATTTCCTTTTTATCATCTCGTTGGAAGACTTGGATTACTTTGGCCAAACTTTCCCGATCTATGAAGGGTTCATCGCCCTGGACGTTGATAACTATATCCACGTCCATTTCCTCTACCGCCTCGGCAATTCGGTCGCTACCACTTTCGTGTGTTTTTTTGCTCTTCATCACCTGCCCACCTATGTTGGTTATCGTTTCAAAAATGACATCGCTGTCTGTAACCACATAAACTTGATCAAACAAACCGGTTTCAACAGCTGCTTCATAGGTTCGTACAATAACTGGCTTTCCTTGAAGATCCTGCATCAATTTAGCTGGAAATCTGGAGGCCTGGTACCGGGCCGGTATCATGGAAATAATCTTCACCTGATAGTTTTATGGTTACTTAAGTTACGTTTTGGGCCGCAGTTTGCGATAAATCCTAAAAATGACGACCAAAATAATGATTACTAAAATAGCGGCAATGGGTGGCACCAAAATAGAAGCCGTGGAAACAGCTACAGCCGTTCCTGTCTCTATTGTGGATACCACGGGGTTTGCCATACCGCCCGTAGTTGCTGTTGAGGTTAATCTGCCTGCTGCGTTGGCTCCTTTAATGGCTGTGGCTGTTCCGCCTCCTGCTATTATGGCCAAGGACCAGGTTACCACAGGGTCTAGATTGGCGACTGTGGACACCACTACGGCCGTTCCGGCAATGGCGGCTAAAGGTACCGCCAAACTATCCAGGGCATTGTCTACCCATGGAATAAAGTAAGCGAAAATTTCTATCACCGTAGCCACTCCTAGTGTAATCAAGGCCGCAAAACTTCCTATCCATTGCCAGTTTTCATTGAGCTCCCAAACACCCAAAAAAGCAGCCAGACTGAGTGCAAATAGGGGTAGAAACACCCTAAAACCCACAGAAGCGGCCAAGCCAATGCCTAAAAATATACTTATGATTGTGTCCGGTGTCATGCCCATGGCTTCGTCTAAAATATAATATTCCTACTCAAGAAAAAAATCATCCTTAAAACCAATAAGAAATAGTTTTTTCTTGGCCCTAGTGACTGCAGTATACAACCACCTTAGATAATCTTTGCTAACACCATTTGGCAAATAGGGCTGTTCCACAAAAACATTGTTCCATTGCCCTCCTTGCGATTTATGGCAGGTAATGGCATAGGAAAACTTAACCTGCAGGGCATTAAAATACTTGTTGTTCTTAACGGCCAAGAATTTTTTGTACTTGGATTTCTCATGGGCATAATCCTTCAGAACCTCCTGATAGAGCCTGTTTCCATCTTCATAGGATAGAGAAGGAGTTTCTGCCTTTATGGTATCTAATAGCAAGACTGTTTCAAAAGGCCTCTGATTGGGATAATCCACCATTTTTACTTTGACCTCCGCAAAAGAAAATCCGTATAATTCTTTAATGGAAAAAAGTTCCAGAACTTCAATAATATCACCATTGGCAATAAAACCGGCTTCGGAGTTGGGTCTCAGCCAAAAATAGTTGTTCTTAACCACCATCATATAGTCTCCCACGGCAATTTCATGGTCCAAAAATAGAATCCGTTCTCGAATATTTTGATTGTATAGGTTGGCCCGCTTATTGGATCGAACAATAATTGCTGTTTCCTCCTTTCCATTCTGATTGTAAGATGTATCAATCGCATCCTGTATTTCTGCACCATCTACCAGTCTCACAACATCTTTAAAAACATTGAGTTCAAACTTAAATTCCTCAAAATATTGAGATTGTAACTGTTCCCTAAGGTTTGTAGCATTATGCAAAATGCCAGAGTTGCTGGTTTGTCGCATAACCTCATCTAGTTCCAAACTTTCAACTTCTTTATTGTAATTAAGGGATAACCTATCTTCCTCCAGGGCAGGGCTTAGGTCCAATTTGACCGGAGGTAATTGTGCGGTATCCCCTATTAACAACAATTTACAATTATGACCAGCATAAACATAATACATTAGGTCATCTAACAAGGAGCCATTTTCAAACAATTTTGAATCTGCCGGAGTATCCGGAATCATTGACGCCTCATCAACAATAAAAAGTGTGTTTCTGTGCTTATTTGGTGCCAGCACAAATTGAATTCCGCCACCCGTCTGCTTTTTGGGAAAGTAAATCTTTTTGTGGATTGTAAATGCCTTGTTTCCAGAATAAACCGACATCACTTTAGCAGCCCTTCCTGTGGGCGCCATAAGTACAGCACTCATTTTTATTTTCCAAAGACTACTAACTATAGTACCCACAATTGTCGTCTTTCCTGTGCCTGCAAATCCCTTTAATAGAAAAACCTGCTCTTCTTTTCCTCCAACAATGAAATGGGAAAGTTTCTCCATAGCCACCCCTTGTTTTAGAGTTGGTTCATGCGGAAATTTACCCGCTAGGATTCTCAAAAATTCGGAGGGTGTTGGGTCAGTCATAAGCTTCTTGGGATGGCATGGATTTTTAAAGCAAAAAGTTTCGTGATTAAAAAAAAATTGTAGATTTGTCGGTAACCGCTAAATTAACTAAGAAAGACAATATTCGTATGTTAAACTTAATTCTTGTTGTTGTAGTCATTTGCCTTTTGACCATAGGCCTTGTTTTCTTGATTGATCGTTATTTACCCCAAAAGATAAAGCCAATTTTGGTTATTGCATTTGGACTTTTGAGTATTTTCTTGGCATATAAAATCTATGGATCTATCAATGCTCCTATCGAATTTAAAAAGGTAAGAAAAGAAAGATTCTCCCAAGTAATCGCAAAGCTTAAGGACATTAGGGATTCCCAAGAGGCGTATAAAACGGTAAATGGAAAATTTGCCAACGATTTCAATAGTTTGATCAAATTTGTGGATACAGGTAGTTATACCATTACCCAACAGAGAGATTCTTCTTTTATGAGGTATGATAAGGCTTATCAGATTGATTTACAAAAAGATACTATCATCATTGACACACTAGGATTTGTTAAGGTTAAGGATTCTTTATTCAAAAGTGATGACCGTTACAAAACCATGATGGATGTTCCTTATGCCCAAGGCGGAGAGAAGTTTGAAATGAAGGCCGACATCATTGACAAACAGGGGTACAAAGCCCCAGTGTTTGAAGCCAAAATCAAAAAGAACGCTGTGCTTTATGATCAGCCTGTGGACTTGGTTGCCCGTGAAAACGCACATCAAAGTGTGGAAGAAGTCAATGGTACTGAAATTAAGGTTGGTTCACTTACCGATGTAAGTTCCAATGGAAACTGGCCTCCAATTTATGACAGAAGAGACCAATAATATAGGGGAGCATATCCCGAAGAGTAACTTTAAGAAATTGTCCATTCAAGTTGGTTTGAATGGACTTTCTTTTTGTGTGCTTGATACCATTTCCAATGAAATTCTGGCCTTTGAAAAGATAAAATTCAAAACCTCCTCCACTCCCTATTTGGTACTCAAGGAATTAAAGGCTGTACTTAATAAAAACAGCACTTTAGGCATGGGGTTTTCTGAAGTAGTGGTTATTCACAAAAATGGCCTTTTTAGTTTGGTTCCCCGTACCTTGTTCAAGAAAGAGGAATTACCCAATTATTTGAAATTCAATGCCAAAATCATGGCCAACGATCATATTGCCTTTGATGAAGTAACACCACATGATCTGGTCAACGTCTATATCCCATTTATCAATGTGAACAATTATATTTTTGACCTTTTTGGGGAATTTGAATTTAAACATAGCGGCACAGTCCTAATTTCCACAATACTGAAACAAGCTAGGGCAACAACGACCCCCGCATGTTATGTACAGATTGCCGAAAAGGAAATGGAAATAGTTGTGGTTTCGGACAAAAAATTACTTTTCTACAATCATTTTGAATATAAAACCAAGGAAGATTTCCTCTACTATTTACTTTTTGCTTTGGAACAATTGCAAATGGATTTGGAGGTTATTCAACTGAAACTTTTTGGTACTGTTGAGGAGGGCGACCCTATTTTTAATTTATGCTATACCTACATTAAATATGTTTCAGTTTTTGTACCCACGGATTCCACCTATCCATTGGAACAAATAGAAAGTCAGACAATTGATTTTACTATGCTAAGCTCCCTCTAATGCGAATTATCTCTGGAAAGCACAAAGGTAAACGCTTGGTTGCCCCTAAAAAGTTACCTGTAAGGCCTACCACCGATATGGCCAAGGAAGGACTTTTTAACATCCTAAACAACCGATTTTACATGGATGGACTCAAGGTGATAGAACTTTTCGCCGGTACAGGTAATATTAGTTTTGAGTTTGCATCCAGAGGGAGTCAAGAAATAACTGCTGTGGACAGTCATTCTGACTGTGTACAGTACATCTCCAAAATGGCCAAGGAATTGGATTTTCCCATTATACCTTTAAAATCGGATGTGTTCAAATTTTTAGAACGAACCAAGGAACAAGCAAACATTATCTTTGCAGACCCTCCTTATAATTTTGAAGATGCGCGGTTCCATAGGATTGTGGAGTTGGTATTTGAGAAAAATCTCTTATTGGAGGACGGGCTGCTCGTCGTGGAACATTCCAGTCAAACCAACCTATCTGAAAGTGCTTATTTTTCAGAAGAAAGAAAATATGGAGGAAGCGTTTTTAGTTTTTTTGAAGCAGCTCTATTAAAGTAAAAAGCAGGCCATAAGCCGGATTCTGTTGTACCTTATCATTTATCTAGGCTTTTAGTTACCCAAAAGCTCCAACCGCCTACCCTCCAATTTGGGCGTGCAACCCTCAAGCACTGGTTTACATGACGTTTCACCGCATAGAGTTTACCTGATTTCACTACAGCCTAACTGTACTTGCTTTCTGTTGCACTGGTCCTCGCCTTTCGGCGGACGGGAGTTACCCGCTATGCTGCACATTGGTGTCCGGACTTTCCTCTCCAACCCCAATTACTCGGGATTGCAGCGATAAGGTGGCCTGCTGGCGGCAAAGGTAAGCCAATTGTTAATAAAAAAAAGGGCATAAGGCCCTCGCTAGCTTACTTTGCTTATTCCTATTTTTATATTTGTAGTAATGCAAATTTTTCCTGATTTGGAACCGTTCGTCGTATCAGCCCGAAAGTACAGACCCCAAACCTTTAAGGATGTGGTGGGCCAGGAAGCTATTACCAATACCTTGCTCAATGCCATAGACCATAACCATTTGGCACAGGCACTCTTATTCTGTGGCCCAAGAGGTGTTGGTAAAACCACCTGTGCGCGGATTTTGGCCAAAAAAATCAATCAAGATGGTACGGAAAGAGAAGATGAAGATTTTGCATTTAACATTTTTGAGCTCGATGCAGCCTCTAACAATTCAGTGGATGATATCAGAAGCCTCATAGATCAAGTTAGGATTCCTCCTCAGGTAGGCAAATACAAGGTCTATATTATTGATGAGGTGCATATGCTATCCCAATCTGCATTTAATGCGTTCTTAAAAACCTTGGAGGAACCTCCCAAGCACGCCATTTTTATCTTGGCCACTACGGAGAAGCACAAGATTATTCCCACGATACTTTCGCGCTGTCAAATTTTCGATTTTAAACGAATCACAGTTAAAGATGCCGCAACGTACCTAAAATATATTGCACAGGAGCAAGGGATAGATGCGGAGGAAAGTGCACTGCATATTATAGCCCAAAAGGCGGATGGGGCCATGAGGGACGCTCTCTCCATTTTTGATAGGGTGGTCAGTTTTTCTGGGAAACAATTGACCAGAAAGGCAGTTACGGAAAACCTCAATGTGTTGGATTATGACACCTACTTCAACACTACGGATTTAATTCTTGAAAATAACATTCCTGATTTGTTAGTGTTATTCAACAAAACGCTCTCTTTAGGTTTTGATGGTCATCATTTTATCACTGGGCTAGCCTCGCATTTTAGAGATTTAATGGTTTGTCAGCATCCTGAAACCCATGGGCTATTGGAGGTTGGTGAAGACGTTAAGCAACAATACAAAGAGCAATCCCAAAAAACTGATAAACAGTTTTTATTAGAGGCTCTTGATACGGCCAACGACTGTGATCTAAAGTATAAAACCAGCAAAAACCAACGCTTGTTAGTTGAACTTACTTTAATGAAATTAGCCTCCATCACCTTTGATGGAGAAAAAAAAAACGCTGATTTTATAATCCCAGCTTCCTTCTTTGCTCCCAAAAAGCAAAACAATCAGATAGAAGTTCCGGAGCAAGTTGACGAAAAACCAATTCCAGAGGAAAAAAAGGAAGTTACTGAAACAGCACCCGTTTCCCCTGCAGCAGAAAAAGAGTCGGTTGATCCTGAACCCACTGTTAGGATTAAAAAGATTCAACTAAAGTCCTCAGAAAACAGAGTTTCGGGCCTATCCTTAAGCAGTATTAAAGCTAAAAAGGAACATGAACATATAAAAGCTCCGGTCGTTCACCAAGATGACCTTCCGAAGGAAGAGTTTACGCAAGAGGTAATGGAGGCCCATTGGAACGAGTTTGTACAACATTTGGAGGATAAAGGCCGTAAAATTTTAGCCAGCAACTTGCAAACTGATGTTCCCAAACTCAAAAATGACCATACAATCTGGATTGAATTGCCCAATAGTACCATGAAAAAAGAGGTAGAACGGGAACAAAGTCTGATGATGGATTATTTAAAGCAAAAACTGAATAATTACTCCCTTACTCTATACATTACCGTGAATGAAGCAGTGGCCAAGAAATTTGCCTTTACGCCGGAAGAAAAATATCAAAAGTTGCGGGAAAAAAACCCAGCCATTGATATGCTCCGAAAAGAATTTGACTTAGACTTTTGATTTTCTTACAAACCAGATTCTAAGCGTATAAATCAGCATGGCCAAGGCAGAGATACCTAAACCCAAAGCTTCCCTTCCTTGTTCAACATTCTCGATTTCCCCTTCCCCTATGGTTATCCCTTCATAAGTGTCAGGCCAAACCTGGTACATTTTAAACACAAAAAATAGAAACAGCAAAAATGCCCATTGCAACCTTAACCCATTGAACACAAACAATATAGAAGCCATTGTTGCTACCCCATAATATAAATACCACTGCACAGCATCTGGATCATTATATTGTACCAAAGTGGAATAGATAAATAATAACGCAAATAAGCTGCCCAGTACCCTAAAAAATATTTTCATAACGCTATGGTTCCAAATTTTAGTTCCTCTTTAAATCACAATTAAATATAATTATCCTAATTGCCAAAATACCCACTTTGCAGGGATAACTTATATCTTTGCCCAAAGAAAAATCTAATACAATTATCAAATGCTAGGGCTTAAACTACCTACTGACCCAAGATGGGTAAATATTGTGGAAAAGAATATTGAGGAAATCCTAACGGATCATGCCTACTGCGAGCAAAAGGCCGCCAGTACGGCCATTTCGTTGATTATTGGTTTTCCTGAAAAATCCGAGTTGGTCAAGGAAATGACTGCTTTGGTGCGTGAGGAGATGGGACATTTTAATATGGTGCATGACAGGATCCTGAAACGTGGTTGGATTTTGGGACGTGAACGAAAGGATGAATATGTCATAGCCTTGATGAAGTTCTTTCCTAAAGGAGGTAGTAGAGAAACCCACTTGGTCCACAAACTTTTGTATGCTGCCCTCATTGAAGCTAGAAGTTGCGAACGCTTTAGGTTACTTTCTGAAGAACTAACAGATCCCGAATTATCAGACTTTTACAGAAACCTAATGGTAAGTGAAGCCAACCATTACACCATGTTCCTAAAGTTCGCACGCAAATACGGTAAAAAGGAAGAGGTAGACGAAAAATGGCAGCAACTATTAGAATATGAGGCCCAATTAATGCAAGATTTGGGTAAAAAGGAAACCATGCACGGATAACCTAACTGTAGTAAAGTGTTTTAATCATCCCATCTGCTAAACCAATTTTGGGGACATGTATTTTTTTTGCTCCACTCCACTTGGCAGCGGACAAGAATATTTTGGCAGCAGGAATAATTACATCTGCCCTGTCTTGATTCAGCCCTAATTCAGAAATTCGGTCTTCGTAGTCCATGCTGTTCAGAAAATGGTATTGCGCATTTAACCATATAAATGACAAGGGTTGGTCTATTTTTCTTCCCGACATTTTATGAAGTTTGTTGATATTACCTCCAGAGCCAATAATTTCAACCTTTGCGTCATCAGAAAATTGGGTCGATATCCACCCTTGGATCTCCTCCCAAACCTCATCTTCAACCAAATTGTTCAGTATTCTTACCGTTCCTATCTTAAAAGATTTTGAGGCCTTAAGTATTCCTTGGGTAAACACAGTAAACTCCGTACTACCTCCTCCCACATCCACGTAGAGGTAGGATTTATCCTTTTTTATAAGCTCTTTTAAGTCTGTAGAGGCAATGATTGCAGCCTCCTGTTTACCATCTATTATCTCAATTTTAACTCCCGATTCTGCCAATACTCTGTCCACAACCTTTTGTCCATTTTTTGCCTCCCGCAATGCCGAAGTCGCGCTAGCCATATATCTTTCAACACCATAAACCTGCATGAGCAGGTCAAAGGATTTCATGGTCTGAATCAATCGATGAAGACTATTCTCCGAAATCTCACCTTGGAGAAATGCATCTTCCCCTAAACGGACAGGAACGCGGATGAGCGCACTTTTCTTGAAGGTTGTTGGCTTCTCCTCTTGCTCAATCACATTATTAACCAACAATCGAATTGCGTTTGAACCGATATCGATGGCGGCAAATTTTCGTACTTTCAACTTGGAACAATTAGGATTCTAGTTTCTTTTTATAGTAATCATATAAGGCAAATTGGGACCTAGTCTCATTTATGGAGTTATCTTCAAGCCTGTAGGCGTTGTCTTGATTTTCCGAAAAAATCCTTGCCTTTTGGTTGTCCATCCAAGATATGTTAAAGGTATCCATCAACTCCTGTTTAATATCCTCATCATAAATAGGACACCCTACTTCTACCCTAAAATCTAGGTTTCTAGTCATCCAATCCGCTGAGGAAATATACATACTAGGGTTACCCTGATTGCCAAAAATAAAGAGTCTAGGGTGTTCTAAAAATTTATCCACCACACTAATGGCTTCTATGTTTTCACTCATACCATTAACCCCAGGAATCAAGCAACAAACTCCTCTAACAATTAGTTGAATTTTCACACCTGCCCTACTGGCCTCATAAAGCTTGTCAACCATTTTATACGAAGTAAGGCTATTCATCTTGATTTTGATGAACGCTTCCTTCCCCAACTGAGCATTTTCAATTTCGTTGTCTATGAGTTTTATAAAAGTAGATTTGGTATAGTGTGGAGAAACAACAAGGTGTTTGTATTTATGTATCTTGTAATTGGTTTCAAAAAAGTCGAAAACCCTACCCATCTCCTTCAAAATACCATCGTGTGCAGTAAATAGGGTGTAGTCTGTGTAAATTTTGGCTGTGGACTCATTAAAATTACCTGTGCTCACGAATCCGTACCTTCTTATTCCTTCTTGTTCTTCGCGTTCAATCAAACATATTTTACTGTGAACCTTAAGTCCGGGCACCCCAAAAATGAGCTTAATGCCTTCCGCTTGAAGTTGGTTGGCATACTTGATATTGGCCTGCTCATCAAAACGAGCCTGTAATTCTATCTGTACTGTTACCTGTTTCCCGTTTTTAACTGCATTAATCAAGGCAGAAGCTATTTGACTATCATTTGCAAGCCGATACACAGTTATTTTAATAGCTCTAACTTTCGGGTCCAGGGCAGCTTCCCTTAAAAATTTGGTTACATAAGAAAAGGTATGGTAAGGCGTATAGATCATGTAATCCCTTTGGGCAATCGTTTCCAAGAGGCTCCCTTTAGTACTGAATCCTTTGACAGGAAGGGGTTCTATTTTCTTGTACATTAAATCTTGCCTGCCTAAACTGGGAAAGCCCATATAATCCCTTCTATTGTGATATCTCCCCCCAGGGATCACACTATCCGTGTCCACAATATTCATTTTTTCCCTTAAAAACTGCAGGGTATCCTTGTCAATGCTTTTATCATATACAAAACGAACAGGATCGCTAATTTTCCGATGTTCAACACTTGAGGATATTTTCTCAATAAAACTTTTGGTCAAATCGTTATCAATGTCCAGTTCTGCATCACGAGTAATCTTGATCATGTGTGCAGAAATGGATTCAAACTCAAACATGGTGAAGATACTATCCAAACAAAAGCGGATAAGGTCGTCCAATAGGATGATATAGTTTTTTTCGCCTTCCTTCGGAAGCACAATAAAGCGATCAATACCTTTAGGAATCTCAATCAGGGCATACCTGTTACCTCCATATGCTCCTACATTTTCGTCATCTGCCATCACCATTTTTACGGCCAAATAGGCGGCGGTATCTTTCAGTAAGGGGAATTCCGTGAGGTCGTTCAGGATAATGGTCATCAATTCCTGGTTCACGTTTTTAAAGAAGTAGTCCCAAATGAATTCGGCTTGGCTCTCACTTACCTCATTCTCATCTATGATGAAGATGTTCTCTTTTTTGAGCTCTTCTTCTATGCTGTTGAGAATTTCCAAACTTCTGGCCTGCTGGGCTATCACAATTTTGGTGATTTCCTCTAAAAGATCTTTAGCCTTTTCGCCCCCTAAAACACTCTTCCCCTTTTTTCCAGCGTCCACAATTCGTTTTACGGTTGCGTATCTCACCTTAAAAAACTCATCAAGATTATTGCTGAAAATACCCAGGAATCGTAAACGGTCAATCAGCGGAACTTTGGTGTCGGCACTTTCCTGAAGCACCCTTGCATTAAAATGTAACCAACTAATCTCCCTGTTTACGTACTCGTTCTTTACTTTTATCATGAATTATCTAAAGTGTTTTGGAAAAATAACCGCTTCGGTGGTTCCCTTTGATATCTTGGCCCAATCTTTTTCGTTGAATTTGATCCTAACGAGCCCAGATGTAGGAACGTTATCAATATACTGATCTCCCCAAGCATTTGCAAGCGATGTAAGCGCATAATTATGCCCAAAAATCACAACGCAATCCCAGTTATTGTCTAAACCTTTAACAAAATCAGAAACCCCTCTTCCGGAAAAGTCATACAAGGACGGTTTGACCTGAAAATTATTAAGGTCAAAATTGAGATTTCTTAAAAAAATCATGCTGGTATGCAACGCTCGGTTAGCGGGACTGGAAAATGCGTAATCTATGTTTACCTTATCTTGGGCGAATTTTTTGGAAACTTTGTGCGCATCATTGATCCCCCGCTCTTTCAAGGGTCTGTCCTGGTCCGAAACCTCATACTCCCATGAAGATTTACCGTGCCTTACCAATATAATCTGCTTCATCTCTACTTACATTAAGGTGCCAAACGTTCTATTTTCCAATTGAAATCGTCTTTTAAAGTATACCGAATTCTATCATGCAATCTATTGGGCCTACCTTGCCAAAACTCTATGGATATAGGTCTTACCAAATATCCCCCCCAGTGATCTGGTCGCTCAATTTCCTTTCCCTCATATGTCTTTTCAAGCTCCTTAAGCTTTTCTTCAAGTTCTTCCCTGGATTCCACAACCTCACTTTGTTCTGAAACTATGGCCCCCAACTGGCTCCCGATGGGTCTAGATTCAAAATATCCATCAGAAAGGTTTTTGGCAATTTTCTCAGCCTTCCCTTTGATAATGACCTGTCTTTCAAGGTTGGCCCAGAAAAAAGAAAGACAAACCTCAGGATGCTTTACTATGGATTTTCCTTTCTCGCTTTGATAATTGGTGTAAAAAATGAACCCTTCATGGGTGTATTTTTTCATTAATACTACCCTATTTTTTGGATAGCCATCCAAGCCAATGGTCGAGATGGTCATCGCATTGGGTTCATCCGGGCCACCAGAAGCCTCCACCTCATAGAACCATTGCTGAAATTGCTCCAAGGGATTCTCCTTGATGGACTCTTCCATAAGGGAACTTTTTTGATACGACTTTCTATAATTGCTAAGGTCTTCTTGCATTTTATGTTCTAGGGATACACAAAGTTCAGCAAAAGAAGGGAGATTAGAAAGACTGGGGCCTTTTAGTTTGGAGGAGTGTTTATATTTCAAATGATTTTCCATCTTCCGCCAATTCCACTCTGGGGAACACTTGTAGAGCCTCCTCTTTAAACAAATCAATGGATTTATATCTGGTGGAGTAATGACCTAAGATCAGGGAGCCTACGTTGGCCATTTGGGCAATTTCTGCAGCTTGTTTGGCTGTGGCATGCTTTGTTTTCTGGCAAAGTCTAGATTCGGACTCCAAAAAAGTGGATTCATGGTACAGCACATCCACATTGGAAATATGGGGCACAATGGTTTCGTTGTAGGCCGTGTCACTGCAAAAAGCATAGCTTTTAGCATGTGGTGGGTCCATAGTCAACTTTTCATTGGATATTTCGACACCATTTTTGGAAATTCCATCAGCACCATTCTTTATTTTGTTGAACTGACTGCGATCTATCTTATGTTCTGCAACCGCCTCAATATTCAATTTTCTAGGAGCAGGTTTTTCCTGGAACAAAAATCCATTGGTATACACACGGTGATCCAAGGGAATTGTACTTACCCTTACGGTTTCATCCTCAAACAGCAGTTCGGTGTTCTTGGAATCGAGCTCATGAAAAATCAAAGGGTAATTGGTCCAAGAATCTCCTAATTTCAAGAATAAGGTTATGGCTTCTTTGATGCCTTTTGGCCCATAGATATGCAATTCGCTTTCGCGTCCCAACAACCTGAAAGTAGAAATGAGTCCTGGTAGACCAAAAAAATGATCTCCATGTAGATGGGAGATAAAAATATGCTTGATCCTAGAAAATTTGATTTTGAATTTCCTGAGTTGTACTTGGGTACCTTCGCCACAATCTATCAAGAACAAGTTGCCTCGAATTTCAAGGACTTGGGAAGTAGGATTAGTAAACGTTCTGGGGGTGGCGGAGTAACATCCGAGAATGGTGAGTTTCATTTAGTTGAAAAAGAAAAATGGAAAATGGAAAACAATATTTGAGAATAACTCATGAATTCGATTTAGACGACTTTACAATAGCTGCCAAAAGTTTAATAATCTGAATAACCTCAGAATTGAGAACTTGATATTCTTCTTTTATGATAAACTCAGATTCAAATAACAAATCTAACCAATATCTCGTTTCGTTAGCCTCTTTTAAGGAAATGGACATTTTGTGTATAAAATCCCTTTTGCTTTCCGCATGCTCAGCTTCCCTTACCGAAGCTCCAATCGCTGTTCCAGACCTTAATAGTTGTTTCGAAAGAACATACTCTTTGCTTTCTTTTTCCAAACATTTAACCAAACGGACCACATGGAGCGCAAATTGAAAACTTTTTTCATAAATCACATTCTTTTTACGCAAACCAGGTCATTTTCAATTTTCCATTTAGCATTCCACATTAAATGCCCAGGTCCCGTTCAATTTCCTCCATTTCAACAATGTCCTTCGCTTCTTGAATGGTGGGTACTACATTAACTTTATCTGGCACCTCATCATAGGAAACCTTATTTGTAACCAAGATAAAGGATTTCCCTGAAGCCCTATGTGCATTGGATATATCTAAAAATTCAAGGACATTTCCCGTAGTTAATTTGCTAAATGAAAAAAGGTTGACAATAATGTTGTCGTGCTTTATTTTTGGGTACCCTTTTTTTAAGTTTTCCAAGAAGGTAGCGAGGGAAGTCTTTTCTTGAAAAACAATAGTTGTTGTTCCTTCCTTATCGAAAATCATGCTATTACTTTTTTGCTGCCAATAGATAAATGGCTGCCATACGGATGGCCACTCCATTCTCCACTTGCTCTAAGATAATGGATTGATTGGAATCTGCAACATCACTTGTAATCTCTACTCCTCTATTGATGGGTCCTGGATGCATGATAACAATTTGCTTATCCAAACTGTTCAATAGGTTTTTATTTACTCCAAATTGCTGTGTATACTCCCGGGTAGAAGGGAAATAACTAATATCCATTCGCTCATTCTGCACCCTTAGCATATTGGCCACATCGCACCATTCCAAGGCCTTTTTAAGATTGGTTTCCACTTTAACCCCAAGAGATTCAATATGTTTGGGAATTAGGGTTTTTGGACCGCAGACCTTAACGTTGGCCCCCTGTAATTTAAGCGCAAAAATATTGGACAAAGCCACTCTTGAGTGCAAAATATCTCCAACAATCACCACATTTTTACCTCCAACATCCCCCAATTTCTCCCTGATGGAATAAGAATCCAACAAGGCCTGTGTAGGGTGCTCATGAGCTCCATCCCCGGCATTGATTATGGAAGCGTCCACATGCTTAGACAAAAAGATTCCTGCTCCGGGATTGGGATGTCGCATAACAACCATATCCACTTTCATGGAAAGAATATTGTTTACGGTATCTATCAAGGTCTCTCCTTTTTTAACCGAAGATTGCGAAGCTGAAAAGTTGATTACATCAGCAGATAATCTCTTTTCTGCTAGCTCAAAGGAGAGTTTGGTTCGGGTACTATTTTCAAAAAAGATATTAGCTATGGTGGTGTCCCTTAACGTGGGGACTTTTTTAATAGACCGGTTGATGACCTCTTTAAAATGGTCGGCCGTTTCAAAAATGAGCTGAATATCTTTTGGGTTCAGATACTTTATTCCTAGTAAGTGATTTACACTTAATTCGCTCATTCTATATTATTTATTTACTAAATACACAATATCCTTCCCATCATTCTCTTCCCACATCACCTTCACCTTTTCTTCATTGATTGCATCAACTTGTCTCCCCCTATAATTGGGTTGAATAGGCAAATGCCTGCTGAATCTCCGGTCTATCAGGGTCAACAATTCAATGTCCGACGGTCTTCCAAAGGATTGGATTGCGGTTAGTGCTGCTCGAATGCTTCTCCCTGTATACAACACATCATCAATAAAAACAATATTCTTGTCCTCAACCAAAAAATCCATTTTGGTGGTATTGGCCTTTAAGGTGGTGTCTCCCCGTCCAAAATCATCCCTATAAAAGGTAATGTCCAAAAAACCTAGTTCTATATTTTTGATTTTGTAAGTTTCCTTGAGAATCTTAGCCAAGCGTTCTGCAAGAAATACACCCCTAGGTTGGATACCTATCAAGGCCGTATTGGAAAAATCTAAGTGGTTTTCTAAAAGTTGACAAGCCAGACGGTGCAGTATGATCTTAATTTCTTTGGAGGTAAGAAGTACTTTTTGACTCATTTGCTATGCTACCAACGCTATTGAATGCAAAAGTAAACAATTCTACAAAAAGGATAGGAACATAAAAAAAGCCCCGACTGTTTCCAGCGGGGCTTTGGTATAAATTAGGGCTTCTGATTACTTTTTCTTCGAATCAGCTTCCATTTTATCCTTCAACGCTTGTAACTGTGAGTTGGCATCACCAAAAGTGGTCTTGTTTTCCTCAGCAGCAGCAGCGGATTTTCTTCTTGCTGTACTTACGTTACGTTCCTCTTGTTCTCTAAAGATTGCGGTGTGGCTAGCCACTACACGCTTAAAGTCTTTGTTGAACTCGATGATCTTGAAGTCGACTTCTTCGCCTTTACCCAGCTTCTTGCCGTCTTCTTTCTCCATATGTCTTGAAGGAACAAACCCTACAATATCATCATTGAAATTGACTGTGGCACCTTTGTCCACAACTTCGGCGATAGCCGCTTTATGAACAGTCCCTTCGGCAAACTCCTCAGCATATTTGTCCCATGGATTCTCAGTGGTCTGCTTGTGTCCAAGGCTCAATTTGCGACCCTCAACATCCAATTCCAATACTTCAACCTCTAAAGTGTCACTAACGGTAACAAACTCCGAAGGGTGCTTTATTTTCTTGGTCCAAGACAAATCAGAGATATAGATCAAACCATCAATACCTTCTTCCATCTCTACAAAGACACCAAAATTGGTAAAGTTTCTAACAATTCCTTTGTGTCTTGATCCCACAGGGTATTTAGAAGTAATATCCGTCCATGGGTCTGGAGTCAATTGCTTGATCCCCAATGACATCTTGCGGTCTTCACGATCCAAGGTCAATACTACTGCTTCAACTTCATCTCCAACTTTTACGAAATCTTGTGCAGACCTCAAGTGGGTAGACCAAGACATTTCAGAAACGTGGATCAAACCTTCAACTCCTTCGGCTACTTCAATAAAGGCACCGTAATCTGCAATAACCACGACTTTACCTTTAACCTTATCACCAATTTTTATCTCATCACCCAATGCATCCCATGGATGTTTCTCCAATTGCTTAAGACCTAGTTGAATTCTTGACTTGTTATCATCAAAATCAAGAATAACCACATTTAATTTCTGGTCTAGTTCAACAACCTCGTTCGGATGGTTAATTCTACTCCAAGAAAGATCGGTAATATGGATTAATCCATCTACGCCGCCAAGGTCAATGAATACTCCGTAAGAGGTAACATTCTTAACAACCCCTTCAAGTACCTGTCCTTTCTCAAGCTGACCGATGATCTCTTTCTTCTGCTCTTCAATATCAGCTTCGATAAGTGCTTTGTGCGATACAACAACGTTTTTGAATTCGTGGTTGATTTTCACCACCTTGAACTCCATAGTCTTACCTACATACTGATCGTAATCGCGGATAGGCTTCACATCTATTTGGGAACCTGGCAAGAAGGCCTCGATACCAAATACATCTACAATCATACCTCCTTTGGTTCTACACTTCACAAAACCTTGTACAATTTCCTCCTTGTCATGGGCAGCGTTAACACGATCCCAAGCCATAATGGTCCTTGCTTTTCTGTGAGACAATACCAATTGACCGGTTTTGTCTTCACGGATATCTATAAGTACCTCAACTTTGTCACCAACTTTTAAATCGGGATTGTAACGAAATTCGTTAAGGGAGATAACTCCTTCAGATTTTGCATTGATGTCGATGATGGCCTCACGGTCCGTCATATGAACAACGGTTCCTTCAACCACCTCTTCGTCTGCGGTATCCACAAAGTTTTCTTCAACAAGCTTTTCAAACTCGTCCAACTTTTTGTCATCCACTTTCTCAATACCCTCTTCGTACTTGTCCCAGTCGAAATTTTTCAAAAACTCCTGTGGATCTTGTTGGGTTTGAACTTCTTCTTTTACTTCTACAGTTGCGGTAGTCTCTTCTACTTCAACTTTTGCTTTTTCTTCAGCCATGTGCTGATTTAAATTTGTATTCCACAATTTTCAAGAGTTAGGCGATTCTGTGGAAGTGATTAATACTAGTTACTTTTTTATTCCCTTTTTTCTCTTATTGTTCGCCAAAAAAGGAGTGCAAAAATACAATTAATTCCTTGTTTTACAAACCCTTATTCCACACATGTTCAATTCAACTGATAATTAATTAAAAATCACCCTAAAATGTGACTTTTATTGATATCTTGTTTCTTATATATTAACCATTAAAAACACTAAAAAAATTATGAGTGCAAAAGCAAAATACCAAGCAGTTTTAGATCTTGGACAAGAATTGGGAATCAAAGGAGGGGATGTATCGGAAGATGGAGGTATCTTGAAAATAAAGGGAGAGGCCAACACTCCATATGAAAAGAATGTTATTTGGGATAAAATAAAAGAGATTGGTGGTCAAAGCCCGTCAGACATCAAAGCCAATATTACGGTAAGTGATGATTCTGTTTACCATAGACATACCGTAAGAGGTGGCGAATCGTTAAGTAAAATTGCCAAACATTACTATGGCGATGCCATGAAGTACAACAAAATTTTTGATGCGAATACCAATATTTTGAAAAACCCGGATTTGATTCATCCTGATCAAGTTTTGGTGATTCCGAATCTGTAATTTCCACTTATGAAAATTTAAAAAGCCACTTTAGAGTGGCTTTTTTTATTGATTATCATCAAACCCTTCCGTCTTCTTGCTTTTTGTTGGAATCCACCTGTCCTTAAAAAGTGAAGGAACAATTGCTATCCATCAATTCAAAAGGGGCATTCGTCAATTTGGGATGGATTTTCGCATTAAAATCATTGAACTTCACTTATCGTTGGATATAAATCATTGAAACTGATCCATATCCTTATTAGTTATCATTAATTAAAAAAAATACAAGAATCATGGGATTACTATCAAGGCTATTTGGAAGAAAAAAAAATCAAGACACCATAAGAAAGAGACCTAATCAACCTGATGTGGTGGACATACAAAGTGAAGATGAAAAATGAATTGGGCGATGGACAAATCACGTCTTACTTTACATCATTTTAAAGGTTGTCTAAAACAACCAAAACCAAATCAACAATATTTTTCAATAAAAGTTAAACTTGAAGATGCTGGTAAGGTTGAGCATATTTGGCTTACTGAACCGAGCTTTGACAATGAAGGAAATCTATTCGGAGTTGTAGGTAATGAGCCAATTGACGTTAAAACAGTTCAAATGAATCAAAAAATTGGTATAAATGAAAATTTAGTATCTGATTGGATGATTATGGAAAGTGGTAGATTAATTGGAGGATATACAATAAGAGCAGTTAGAGATAACTTATCTGGAAAGCACTTCAAAATTTTGACAAAAGTTTAGGAGGTATGATTGTAGACGCGGGTGAAGACTATTTTCTTCCAGATGATTCAACTCCGGAAGGAGCAATTGTAAAAATCGAACATGCTTTTGATGAAGATAATATTGAAAAAGCTATTCAATGCAAAGACTTTAATAAAGAGGCTGAATTGATGCTTTCAAAAATGGAAACAAAAGAATTAGGAAGTGAATTAATAGAAAAAACAGCAGAAGTGCTTAAGTTATCTTTTATTAAATCCCTTCAAGAAAACGGTATACCAAAATTCAATAACATTAAACAAGCATTTCCAAAAAGAGAAAAAATTAGTGATAATCATATTATTGTAACTGAAGTTTGTTACTACCCTGATGGCAATTCTTCAATTCAGAGATTAAATACTTATAAATCATCGAATGGGTGGAAAGTAATGAATCTAGTTGAATAAATAACTAATGATAACATGCGATATAAAATCATATCTGCTTCGTTCCTCGCAGAGACGATTCATATCGCGAGACCGATAAGTGCACATCAAAAATTATGCGCTTTTTATTCGGCAGCGCTACACCTGTTTTTCAATAACCCTTAAAGCGTAATCGTGGATACGTTCAAATTGCTCTTCCAGTCCCATATCGCTATTATCAAATTCGATGGCACCTTCTGCTTTGCGCAAGGGTGAAGCCTCACGGGTAGAGTCAATAAAATCCCTTTTTTGCACATTTTCCAAAACTTCTTCAAAGGAAACACGCTCTCCTCTATCCAAAAGTTCCTTGTATCGTCTGGTTGCCCTGGCTTCAGGGGAAGCCGTCATAAATATTTTTAGTTCTGCATTTGGAAACACTACAGTGCCAATATCCCTTCCGTCCATAACAAGTCCTTCTCCCTTCCCCATTTGCTGCTGCATCTCCACCAGCTTTTGTCTTACTTCTGGTATGGCAGCTACTTTGCTAACATAACCAGATACTTCCATGGCCCTAATCTCTTTTTCTACGTTTTTACCATTTAAGTACATTTCTGAAAAGCCTACATCCTCGTTAGGGACAAACTTTAAATTAATTCTTGGTAAATCTCTAATTAGGGACTGCATGTCCTCTGTATTCCCAAGATAATTTGCCCGAAGTCCATATAAGGTTACGGCCCTGTACATGGCCCCAGTATCTACATAAATGTAATTGAGGGCATTGGCCACCATTTTGGCAATGGTGCTCTTTCCAGTGGAAGAATAGCCATCAATGGCTATGGTTATTTTTCCCATGTGCCAAAAATAAATAGAATTGAAGGATTAAATAAAAAAACCGTCCCCTTAGAGCGTTTTCGCATTTTTAACCGGCCTATTGGTAACGGCAATATCAATAACCTCACTCATATCCGACACAAAATGAAAAGTCAATCCTTTAAGGTAATCTTGCTTAATTTCCTCAATATCCTTTCGGTTGTCCTCACAAAGGATAATTTCCTTTATTCTGGCCCTTTTGGCTGCCAAAATCTTTTCTTTGATTCCACCTACAGGTAGCACCTTACCCCTAAGGGTAATCTCCCCGGTCATGGCCAAGCTCTTTTTCACTTTTCTTTGGGTGAAAAGAGACACCAAAGAGGTAAGCATCGTAATCCCCGCACTCGGGCCATCTTTTGGGGTTGCACCTTCTGGTACATGGATGTGTACATTATATTTTTCAAACACCTCTGGGTTTATACCAAAAGTATCGGCATTGGACTTGATATATTCCATAGCAATGGTAGCCGACTCCTTCATTACCTTACCAAGGTTTCCAGTAATATTCAAGGCCCCTTTTCCTTTGGATAAAATAGATTCTATAAAGAGAATATCCCCTCCAACACTGGTCCAGGCCAGTCCTGTAACCACCCCGGCCACATCGTTGTTCTCATACTTGTCTCGTTCCAATCGGGCTGGGCCCAATACTTTTTCTACATCCTCATTGGTTACTTTGATGTTGTACGCTTCTTCAATAGCAATTGACTTGGCCGCAAAACGCACCATTTTGGCCAACTGTTTTTCCAGGTTTCTAACACCGGATTCTCTTGTGTAGCCTTCAACAATTTTTTCCAATTGGGGTTTCCCAATTTTGAGGTCCTTCGCGGTAAGTCCGTGTTCCTTCAATTGTTTGGGTAACAGGTGTTTCTTGCCAATCTCCACCTTTTCTTCAATGGTATAGCCGGTTACATTGATAATTTCCATTCTGTCCCTTAGCGCTGGCTGAATAGTTCCCAAATTATTTGCAGTGGCAATGAACATCACTTTAGATAGGTCATAACCCATCTCTAAGAAATTATCATAGAATTCACTGTTCTGTTCTGGGTCCAGCACCTCCAACATGGCCGAGGAGGGGTCTCCTTGATGGCTATTGGATAGCTTATCGATTTCGTCCAAAATAAAAACTGGATTGGAAGTACCCGCTTTTTTCAAACTTTGAACAATCCTTCCTGGCATGGCTCCAATATAGGTCTTTCTATGTCCTCTAATTTCAGCTTCGTCCCGTAGTCCTCCTAGTGACATTCGCACATATTCCCTGCCCAAAGCTTCGGCAACGGATTTCCCAAGGGAGGTCTTACCAACCCCAGGAGGGCCATACAAACAAAGGATAGGCGATTTCATGTCATTACGCAGCTTTAAAACTGCTAAATATTCAATAATTCTTCGCTTGACATCTTCCAGACCATAATGGTCGCGATCCAAAATCTTTTGAGCCCTTTTTAAATCGAACTTGTCTGTGGAGAATTCGTTCCATGGCAAATCCAAAAACAGGTCCAAATAATTCCTTTGGATGGAATATTCCGCAACTTGCGGGTTCATTCGCTGCATTTTGGACAATTCCTTTTCAAAATGCTCTTTGATGTTTTTATCCCATTTTTTACCCTTGGCCTTGACACGCATCTCGTCCACTTCCTCCTCATAAGAAATTCCACCCAATTCTTCTTGAATGGTCTTCATTTGTTGATGCAGGAAATATTCCCGTTGTTGTTGATCCATATCGCTCCGAACTTTGGACTGAATGTCATTCTTCAATTCCAATTTTTGAAGCTCCATGTTCATATACTTCAAGGTGGTGAGCGCACGTTCCTGAAGGTTGGGGATTTCCAAAAGGTTTTGTTTCTCGGCAACACTCAAATTGAGATTGGAAGAGACAAAATTTATCAAAAAAGAGTTGCTTTGGATGTTTTTGATGGCAAAAGTGGCTTCACTAGGAATGTTTGGGTTATCGCGTATAATTTTAAAAGCGAGTTCCTTAATTGAATCAATTATAGCTGCAAATTCTTCACTTGTTTCATCCGGGCGTTCTTCTTGGGCTTCCCGTACCGTTGCTGTTAAATAGGGTTGTTCCGTGATAACCTCGGCGATTTCAAAACGCTTTTTCCCTTGGATGATTACTGTAGTGTTTCCATCTGGCATTTGAAGTACGCGCAATATCCTTGCAACTGTTCCCAGAGTATTGATATCCTCCACACCAGGATTCTCGGTTTCCTCATCTTTTTGGGACACAACCCCGATGGTTTTTGTTCCATTGTTGGCATCCTTAATCAAGTTGATGGACTTGTCTCTTCCGGCAGTAATAGGAATGACTACCCCAGGGAAAAGCACCGTATTTCTTAAAGGAAGTACAGGAAGAGTTTCCGGAAGATCTTCACGGTTCATTTCCTCCTCATCTTCCGGGGTCAGGAGCGGTATCAGTTCAGCATCCTCATCCAGTCCTTGCAGTGATATATTGTCAAAAGTTGAAATTTTTATTTCTCCCATATGCTTTATTTCGGTCATTTTGTCACAAATGACGTAAATCTTCTGTTCATAAATAGGTCGTAAAACCCTATAACATCCCTTAAGTAAGCACATGTTAAGGTTTTGGACCTTTTTCCACCTCTATATGGGCAATTCCTGTGCCATTAAAATTTAAAATTCTAGAAAAAAGTGTAACAATTTATAAATTCATCAATCTATAAGACAAACCATTCATTTTTTGAGCCACCAAAATGAACATATAGATGCGCTGCTTCAGTCGTGCCTGAAAGGCAAACCAAGTGCACAAATGGAAGTTTACAATCGTTATTACAAGGCCATGTACAACACTGCCTTTAGGATTGTAAAGGATTCCGCAGAAGCCGAGGATGTGATGCAAGAATCGTTTTTGAATGCGTTTACGAAGCTGCACACATTTAAGGGAGACGTCACCTTTGGGGCGTGGATGAAGCGAATTGTGATCAACAACAGCATCTATCATTACAAGAAACAGCAAAAAACGAAAGCTGTGGATTTGGATGACGTAATGTACAAGGTCGAAGACAATGATGGGGTTGATCTTAATTATAATGGTTATACAGAACTGAAGGCTCAAAAAGTGATGGAAACCATGAAAAGTTTGAAGGACAATTACAGAGTTTCTTTGACCTTACATTTAATTGAAGGGTATGATTACGAAGAAATCAGTGAAATCATGAATATAAGTTACGCTAATTGTAGAACAACAATTTCAAGGGCAAAGGAAAGCCTCAGAAAGAAATTGACAGTAAATGCTTGATTATGGGAGAAGATAAATTAGAACGGTTGTTTGGCAATCTTCAAGGTGATTTTGACTTTGAAGAGCCTCAAAGTGGGCATCAGGAACGCTTTCTGGAAAAATTAAACCAATCAAAAGGAGTAGTGGGTATCCAAAAAAAGAAAACAGTTTGGTTGAAACCCTTATCCATTGCAGCATCCATTGCCTTCTTATGTCTACTTGGAATCCAGGTATTCAATGCTAAACCAAGTATAAAGGAGCAGGTCGTTGAAATTGCACCAGAGGTTTCTCAAACCGAATTCTATTTTGCCAGCCTTATTGAAGAGCAGGTACAGCTACTCAAGGATGAAAAGTCGCCTGAAACCGCAAAACTGGTGGACGACACTTTAAATCAACTTGATAAGCTTGAAACGGATTACCAAACCTTGGAGCAAGAACTTATCAATGGTGGTAATAGTAAGATTATACTAAATGCCATGATCACCAACTTCCAAACTAGAATTGATCTTTTAAAAGAAGTATTGACCAATATTGAAAACATTAAGAATATTAAATCATATTATGATGAAAACATTACTATATAAATACGCCTTATTAACACTGGCATTATTTCCTCTTTTACTAAGTGCCAATACCGGCAAAATGGGTGGGAAGTACACCAAGGAAAAGACTATTAAAAAAGAGTATAGTGTTAATGCCGATGCGCTTTTTAAAGTAAAAAATAGTTACGGCAACCTGAATATCACCTCATGGAACGAAAATAGGGTTGTGATAGAGGTCCATATCAAGACCAACGGAAACAATGAGGAAAGAGTTCAAAGAAGGTTAAACGAAATTGATGTGGATTTTGAGTCCAGTAGTAATTTAGTTTCCGCACGGACCTTATTTGGGGATCAAAACAGATGGGGATGGAACTGGGGCAGAGGTAAAAATGTTAGCGTACAAGTGAACTACACGGTGAAAATCCCTGTAAAAAACAGTGTTAGCCTCAACAACGATTACGGGAACATTTATTTGGACCGAGTGGATGGGCATGCCAAAATAAGCTGTGATTATGGTAAAATTGATGTGGGTGAGCTAAGGGGAAGAAACAATGAACTACGGTTCGATTATACTTCACGCTCCAATTTCGAATTTATCAACAGTGGGGAAATCATTGCGGATTACTCTGGATTTACAGTTGAAAAAGCAGGCAACCTTACCATAAAGGCGGATTATACCAATTCTGTGGTCAAGCAAATGGAAGATCTTGAATATTCCAGCGATTATGGTTCTTTGGAAGTACATGAAGTCAACAACGTTTCCGGAAATGGGGATTATGTTGGCGTAAAATTAGGAACTGTACACGGTAGTGTGGGCATTACCTCTGACTATGGGTCACTCAAAATTGACCAGATGGCCCCAGATGCAGGTGACCTTAATATAAAAACCGATTATACAGGAATCAAAATTGGTTACCACCCTGATTATCATTTCGACTTTGAAATCTCTGCGGAATATGCAGGTGTAAATGGGAAAGAACCATTTGAAATCAATATAAGTAGAGAAAAATCCAGAGAAAAATACTATAAGGGTTACTATGGTACTGAAAATTCTGGAAATACTGTAATGATAACCACAGACTATGGGGGTATCACATTCTATCAAAACTAAAAATCAAAAAACAACTATTAAAACACAATCATGAAAAAATTGAGCACATTAGTTCTGGCGCTATGCATGGTAGCGGTTACCCATGCCCAATGGGGGAAAAGAGTAAAAGGAAACGGTGATGTTGTCACAATAGAACGATCTGTTGGGGAATACGATGCTGTTGCACTTGCAGGTTGGTTTGATGTTGAGTTGGTCTCCGGAAGTGAAGGAGAAATTACCCTAAAGGGCGAATCCAACCTATTGGAGTACATTAAAACCGAAGTGAAAAATGGAAAATTGGTTATAAAAGCGGAAAAAGGGGTCAATTTAAGACCTTCCAACTGGAACTCAGGTATCCATGTTACCGTTCCTGTTGAAGAAGTCAGCTCCGTTTCTTTATCCGGATCTGGGGATATCGTAGGGAAAACCACTTTAAGAGCAGATGACTTTAGTGCTAGCATGTCGGGTTCGGGTGACGTGACCTTATCTGTGGAGGCAGAAAATGTTAGTACATCACTTTCTGGTTCTGGAGATATTACCCTTTCCGGTAGAACCTCTGATTTAAGTGTTCAGGTATCTGGTTCTGGAGATATTAGGGCATATGACCTGGAAGCTGAAAATGTTACTGCCCAAGTGTCTGGATCAGCAGATATTAAAGTTACCGCCAATCAATCCATAGATGCTCGAGTATCCGGTTCTGGGGATATCCATTACCGTGGAAACCCATCCAAAATCAAAAGCAAGGCTTCTGGTTCTGGGGATATTTCCAAAGGATAAAACGGAGTTTATTACCAATCAGAGAACAAATCAATAACAATCAAAAAACGAAAAGGCTGGAATCTAATGATTCCAGCCTTTTTCATTCCAATTCTTGAATTTATTTTCGGCTTATCCGATAGATTTCATCGGAATCGTACATGGTTTTCAAATCTGTTTTATGAATTGCAAATTTCTCCGATTCATAATTTTCTTCCTTATCAATTTTGTAAACCTGGCTCATCTTATCAATTTCATAGGCATTAAATTCTAGAATAATACTATCATTGACCTTATCCGAAACCCGCATAGTAGTATAATGGCCATTTCCTAACTTTTGGTAATAGATGTCCCCCTTTTCAGGAGCTGAAATAAAAACTTGTTCATCTTTCTCATCCTGGTTATTTTGGAATACTACGAATAGAACAATGCCAGTCAACAAAATCAAGCCAGAAAACTGCCAAATTGGTCCTTTGGACTCTGCTTTTAATTTTTCATACTCCGTTCGCAAGCGTTCCGGCATCTCTTTTTTTTCCAAAACATTTTTGCAGTGGCTACATTGGGAAACTCCCTTTTTGGCATAAGGAAACATAGGAATCCAAAAAACGTGGGCATGTTTTCTAAATACGCTCAGGTTCAAGGTCCCATCTTTGCCACAACTTGGGCAGGTTGAGTTTTTTAAAGATTTTGTGGCAACATGTGCTGCCCTACTTCCGAATATAATCATGGGAATGGTTTAAATAGGTTGAGGTTGACCTTTATAAACTAAAATCGGTACTACTTATTGCCCTATTTCTTCTCCTTGTTGACCCTCAATAGCAGCAAGGCCCCAACCAAAAAGAACAGCCCTAAAAAGATGGTGCTGTTTCGCATGCTTCCTGTGAGTTGAGCCACGGCACCATAAAGAAATGTTCCAATAACAATGCCTATTTTCTCGGCCACATCATAAAAACTAAAGAAAGATGTCGTATCTGTTGTTTCGGGTAAAAACTTGGAGTAAGTAGACCGTGACAAGGCTTGGATTCCTCCCATTACCACCCCAACCAGCCCAGCTGCAATATAAAAATCCATAGGAGTTTGCAGGAAGTAGGCATAGACACACAATAGTATCCAAATGATATTAATAACAATCAAAGTTTTGATGTTTCCATAGGCCTTTGAGGCAAAAGCAGTAACGGTAGCTCCCAAAATAGCCACAATCTGAATTACCAGAATGCTAATGATTAACCCTGTTGTTCGCTCACTAT
The DNA here is from genome assembly GCA_965117065.1 of uncultured Allomuricauda sp. Classification (GTDB taxonomy): domain Bacteria; phylum Bacteroidota; class Bacteroidia; order Flavobacteriales; family Flavobacteriaceae; genus Flagellimonas. The sequence continues at coordinate 3,342,158 of OZ220751.1, read as the reverse complement.
CGCTCCCCCAGGTAATTTCTTCCTCCCCAAAGTAGGTGGCAATCAACATAATGGTTTGCACCGCCATGCTGTACACAAAAAAAGCACCTAAGTAACGCTTTAGGCGGGTTTCCGTTCCCAATTGCTTCCAAACCCCTTTCAACTCCCTAAATCCGTTCAAGACAATATTAGTTCGCTCACCCTCCCTTTTATTTCCTTTGGGTAAATGGTAAAACGAGTACTGGCTGAATAGAATCCACCAAACACCAACTGAAATAAAGGAATATTTCATGGCCTTAATTTCGGCTACTTCACCCCCGCTATCTGTAATTCCAAACACAGCAGGTTGCATCACCATGGCCAAATTAAATACAAGAAGGATTACACTGCCCACATAACCTAGAGAAAAGCCTTTGGCACTCACGCCATCTTGCTGTTCCGGAAAAGCGATATCAGGTAAATAGGAATTATTGATGGCAAAACTAACCCAAAACCCAACTAGACCAAAGAAGTAACAGACCAAACCAAAATAGATGTTTTCTAAGGAAAACCAGTACAAGCCAATGCATGACGCTGCTCCCAAATAGCAGAAAAACTTAAGAAATATTCGTTTGTTACCTAAGTAATCCGCAATTCCCGATACTAAAGGGGTAACAATAGCTATAAAAACGAAAGCCAAAGAAGTTACATAGCTAATCAAAGGTGCCCTTGCAATCTCTCCACCAAAAATGGTCACTTTTTCAATTTCCGCCACTCTGAAGAGGGCTCCGTAAAAAATGGGGAAAATTGCCGAGGAAATAACCAAACTATAAACAGAATTAGCCCAGTCGTAGAAGGCCCAAGCGTTTAACAACTTCTTACTTCCTTTAAGTGCTATTGCTCGTGCCATACTCTTTTAAAATAAAAATGTCATTTACAGCAGAATCAGAAAACCATAGGCTCTCCCCTCAACTGTAAATGACATTAAATGTTGGTCTATCAATTGGTTATTTAAATGATGTTACCCCATATTTGGCAGCCTCCTGTTTTGCAGTTGGCGCCCAAACGGTTAGGTTATTGATCCTTGTATCGTTAGATGGGTGTGTGCTCAAAAACTCTGGAGGTGCCTGCCCTCCCGCTTTCGCCTTCATTCTTCGCCACAAATTGGCTGCCTCTTCCGGGTTATAGCCTGCAATGGCCATAATTTGAAGTCCAATTCTGTCCGCTTCGGTTTCATGGCCACGGCTAAACGGCAACATCACCCCAACAGTTGAGCCCAATCCATAGGCTTGATTGAATGTATTTCGTTTTTGAGGGTCCTTTATGGCCACATTACCGGCTACTGCACCAATTTGTTGTAACATTCCTGCACTCATTCGCTGTGCACCATGATCAGCCAATGCGTGAGCCACCTCATGCCCCATTACCACTGCAACTCCAGTTTCAGTTTGCGTAATGGGCAATATCCCGGTATAGAAAACAATTTTACCTCCCGGCATGCACCAAGCATTTACGGTTTCATCGTTTACTAAATTATACTCCCATTTATAGTCTTTTAGGTAACCAGGGTAACCATTGGCATCCAACCAACGTTCAGCAGCGGTGGCAATGCGCTGCCCCACCTTAGTAATCATTTGCGCATCCGATGTCCCCGTGATGACCTTGTTATCGGTCAAAAATTGATCGTATTGGGCAAATGCCATTGGGAAAATTTGACTGTTCGGATAAAAATTAAGCGTACTCTTCCCAGTAAACGGATTTGTTTTGCAAGCTGCAACCGTCAAAAAAACTGCTGCTGTTAGAATTAATTTTTTCATACTTGTTAATAGTGTTTAGTCTAGGGAAAATACAAAAAATTATTTTCCAATAAGATGAAGCTCTGTAAAATCCTTACTGACCTCAATACTATTATTTCCGTTTAACTTGATATCTTTTGGATCTACCTGTTCATTATCCAATTCTACCACTTGAATGGTAAAAGGAAGACCATGAAAGGTGAGTTTAATCTTTTCATATGAAGTGATAAAATTACCATCCTTGAATTGTTGAATAATCAACTCATTTTCCTTTCCGCGTAATCTAAATCTTCTTAAACTGAACCTGCCTTTTTTATAATCGTAACCATCTTGCTGGTCTTCATAAACACTTGAAATTTCTATGCCCTGTTTAAAGTACACGTCAATTCCTAATTCCTTAATTTCCTTTTCCCCTACATATTGTTGTACTGGATATTTAGGGATCATGGCGCCTTCCTTAACAAATAACGGAATCAATTCTATGTCTGCCGCAACCCATCTTTCAGTCCCCCCAGCAACCACCTCATCGGTCCAGTAATTGTACCAATTCCCTTTTGGAAAATACATACGTCTACCTTGGGCATTGGCTTCTTGAACTGGACAAACCAACATTTGTTCCCCAAAAAGAAATTCATCGGTCCTGAAATGGGTCTGGGTGTCTTCCTGATCATAAAAAACCAAAGATTGGAGCATGGGTAGTCCATTCTTGATATACTTGTAGAACATGGTATACAAATAGGGCAACAATTGATACCGCAGTTCTATGTACTTGCGAACAATGTCCGTTATTTCATCTCCAAACGACCAAGGTTCTTGATCTCCATGGTCCCCACTGGAATGCACTCTACAAAATGGATGGAATATCGCCAACTGCATCCAACGGGCGAAGAGTTCGCCATTGGGCTGTTCCGCAAATCCACCTACATCCGAACCTACAAACGAGTATCCACTCATACACATACGTTGCATTTGTACATTGGCTATCCACAAATGTTCCCAAGTGGCCACATTATCTCCTGTCCAGGTTGCACAATAGCGTTGTGTGCCTGCATAAGCTGCACGGGTTAGCACAAAGGGCCTTCTCGGAAACATAAATTTCTTGACCCCATCATAGGTAGCCCTTACCATTTGCATGCCATATACGTTGTGCGCCTTTCTGTGACTGCAGGGATGACCATCATAATCATGTCTAACATCCAAATTGGCGGTTTTCGTAGGGACCTCCATTATGGCAGGCTCATTCATATCGTTCCAAACGCCCTTAACCCCCATATCGGCCATCATTTCCTTGTATAGGCCTGCCCACCATTCCCTAACTTCTGGATGTGTAAAGTCTGGAAATTTACATTCTCCGGGCCAAACCTTGCCTTTGAAGTGGGGACCATCAGCCCTTCGGCAGAAATACCCATTTTCCATGGCTTCTCGATATACCCAGTAATCACGATCTATTTTAATTCCGGGGTCAATCATGGTTATGGTCTTGAATCCATCCGCTTCCAATTCCTCAATCATTTTCTTTGGATTGGGAAAGCGCTTATTGTCCCAAGTAAAGCATCGGAAACCATCCATGTAATCAATATCCAAATAGATTGCATCGCACGGAATTTTAAGCTTTCTAAAACTTGATGCTATGTTTTTTACCTTCTTCTCTGGGAAGTAACTCCATTTAGATTGATGGAAGCCCAGGGCCCAAAGTGGTGGCAATTCTGGTACACCCGTTAAGTCTGTATAGGCTTCAACAACTTGGCCCATTTTAGGTCCGTAGAAGAAATAGTAATTCATTTCTCCTCCGTCTGCCCAAAAACTGGTCACATTCCTTTTTTCATGGGCAAAATCAAAATAGGTGCTAAAGGAATTATCAAAGAAAATTCCATAGGCAATCTCCTCTTTAAGCCCTACATAAAAGGGTATGGATTTATAGAGTGGCTCTTGGTCCTTTCCATAAGCATAGGAATCCGTGGCCCAGTTGTTTACCCGTTTACCCTTTAGATTGGTATGAGAAGCTTTGTCCCCCATTCCGTAATAGCTTTCTCCGGAATGGCATACTTTGCCCATTTTTACCAAATTTCCACCGTAATCGTAGTTCTCCTCCCAGTGAAAGCCAAGTTCATCTTCCAAAATCAGGTTGTCCTCCAAATCAGTAATGTGGACTTTAAGGTTGGACTTGTTTACATATATCTTGATTTTTGAGGTAGTTATAAGGTACTCTTGGGATTCTTCTTTTACATCAAGTTCGTTGTAGCCCAAACTTACATCATCACTAATGGCGTAAGAGAAATCGGGCTCAAAAACATGTTCAGTAGCAAATCTAAAACGAATGGCACTGTCCCTTAAAACTGTAAGCTCTAAAATAACCCCGTTCTGGGTGGTAAAAAATAGCTTATCGTTTTCTCGTTTGAAGTCAACTATATGGTTTGGGAGCTGATTGCCCCTTTTTTCTATTTCGGTATTGGTAATCATTGTTGATGGGTTATGTAACCCACAAAAGAAAGACTTTAGGTCGAGAAATTAAAAGTTTGTTTTAAACACAAATCAACTATAACGATTGCGCTTATTTCTTACTTGTAAATCACTACTCCAAGTGGCGGAATTGTCATTACTACAGACTGCTCAAGCCCATTCCATTCTTTTGCTGAGGGTTTAAGTGTTTTTTTACCTATGCCACTACCAGCATATTTGGAATCATCACTGTTGAAAAGTAACTTCAATTGTGATGTTTTTGGAACCCCAACCCTGTAGTTCTCCCTTGGAACCGGGGTAAAGTTGCAAGCAACAATAACATCTTCTTTGGGGTTGTTGCCCTTTCTTATAAAGGTTAGGACGGTATTTTCTTGATCATTGTGTTCAATCCATTGGAAACCTTCTGGACTAAATTGTTTTTCATAGAGGGCCGGATTGTTTTTATATACTTTGTTCAAATCCTTGATTACCTCCTGGATTCCAGAATGAAAATCGAATTCGGTTAAATGCCATTCTAAGCTTTCCTGAAAATTCCATTCAGACGATTGTCCAAACTCACCCCCCATAAATAAAAGATTACCTCCAGGGTGGGTAAACATGTATCCAAAAAGTAGTCTCAGGTTTGCAAAACGTTGCCATTCATCGCCGGGCATCCTATATAACAGCGATTTTTTTCCATAGACCACCTCATCATGTGAAAATGGTAACATAAAATTCTCCGTAAATGCATAGGTCATGCTAAAGGTGATGTTGTTAAGGTCATATGATCTATGGATAGGTTCTTTTTTAAAGAATTCCAGTGTATCATGCATCCAACCCATCATCCACTTCATCCCAAATCCAAGCCCTCCTAAATCAACTGGTTTGGACACACCATTAAACGCAGTGGATTCCTCAGCAATGGTCTGTACCCCTTTGAAACTAGCATACACCTCGGTATTCATTTCCCTAAGGAAAGACATGGCCTCCAAATTCTCATTATTACCGTAGATATTGGGTTCCCATTCCCCATCTTCCCTGGAATAATCCAGATATAGCATGGATGCAACTGCATCTACCCGCAAGCCATCTATATGAAATTGATCCAACCAAAAAACGGCATTACTGATCAAAAAAGCCCTAACCTCATTTCGGCCGTAGTTAAAAATCAGACTCTTCCAGTCAGGATGGTACCCTCGTCTCCGGTCTGGATGTTCATAAAGGTGGGAACCATCAAAGAAACCTAGCCCGTGGGCATCTTCCGGAAAATGGGATGGCACCCAATCCAAGATAACACCTATCCCTTTTTCGTGGAATTTATCAACCAAAACCTTAAAATCCTCAGGTTTTCCAAATCTGGAAGTAGGTGCAAAATACCCGGTGAGTTGATACCCCCAAGAAGGGTCGTAAGGATATTCCATAATCGGCATAAACTCAACATGGGTAAAACCCATTTCACTTACATAATCCACAAGTTCATCCGCCAGTTCTCCATAGGACAGGGATTCCCAGCCGTTCTTTTTCTTCCAAGACCCAAGATGTACCTCATAAACCGAGTATGGCTTATCCAAGGCATTTTTCTGCTCTCGGGTATCCATCCATTTTTTATCCTTCCAAGCATAAGGAGCATCCCAAACAACCGAAGCTGTTTTTGGAGGTTGTTCGCAACTTCGGGCAAACGGGTCAGCCTTTTCCGTCCAAATATCATTATTGTTTGATTGGATTTTGTACTTGTATTTGGTTCCCTTGTCCACACCGGGTATGAACCCTTCCCAAATACCACTTTCATCCCATCTCACAAAAAGTTCATGCTCAGTACCCTCCCAAAAATTAAAATCACCAATAACAGATACTGATTTAGCAGAAGGTGCCCATACGGCAAAATAGGTGCCTTTTACGCCATCTACTTCTGTTAAGTGAGACCCTAACTTATTATACAGTCTAAAGTGCTTCCCAGATTTAAAAAGGTTGATATCAAATTCAGTAAAAAAGCTATGAACAATTACCTTGGGCATAAGTGCTGGTTTAACAATTGCAATATTACACATCTTTGCCCAAGTATCCGATTTTGCCCGGTCTTATCACAAAATAGCAGGGAGATAATAAAAATGGAATGCTTTTTGATTTTGATGGAGAAACATGCAAGAATGAACACAAATCAAAAATCAAAAATTATGACAAAATTTAATACAATTATAGGCGTATTTCTAGTTTTATTGGTCGCTGCCTGCGAAGGTCCTGCAGGTCCTCCAGGATTTGATGGATTTGACGGATTAGATGGACTTGACGGATTAGACGGCCAAGATGGAATTCAAGGACAAGTGGTGGAGGTAGATGGAGTCAATTTTGCGTACGATGTTGCAGGTAATATTTACAGCACTCTAATCACCTATAGCGACGTCACCGATTTTGAAGTATTTGAATCCGATGCCGTATTGATCTATAGGTTTGATGGCACCGTAGATTTGGACGACGGTAGCACGGCAGATGCATGGAGTCAAATTCCACAGAGTTTTTTCCTTCCAGAAGGTACCATTCAATATGTAGCCGCCCATACCTTTGTGGATGCAGAGTTGTTTATTGATGGCAATTTTGACCTTTCGGCCTTGGATACAAGTTTTACTGATGACCAATCTTTTAGGATAGTATTTGTGCCCAGTGTCTTTGCTAATTCATCCAAATTGGATACTTCAAAACTTTCCAATGTTATGTCCGCTTTGGGTATACAGGAAGATGGTGTTAAAAAGATAGATTTGAATTAGTGTTTTAAAAAATGCTAACTTAAAGTCCTGTTGGTTTCCGGCAGGGCTTTTTTTATAATTGTGAAGTGGTTTTGAAAGGAATTCAAGAAATATTCGTCTACCTACAAAAAGAAATGGGAAAAAAGTTGTTATTGGCTTTTATAATGGTATTGGCTGGGTGCAAAGGTGTATCTCAGGAAGATCAAAAAAATGCTGAAAAAGAAAAAGTCTACCCTATTACCAAAACGGATGCTGAGTGGCGGTCAGAACTGACCGACATGGAGTATTATGTGTTGCGTAAAGCAGCTACCGAAAATGCATTTACCAGTGATTTATTAGAGAACAAGAAAGAAGGAACTTATGTCTGTGCCGCCTGTGCCACTCCTTTGTTCCGAAGTGAAAATAAATTTGACTCAGGTACGGGTTGGCCAAGTTTTGACAGAGCCGTTGAAAATAATGTCGCCTATGATGTGGACTATAAAATTGGGTATCCTCGGACTGAGGAGCATTGTGCCACTTGTGGGGGACATCTAGGGCATGTATTTAACGATGGTCCCCGTAACACCACCGGTAAAAGACACTGTATCAATGGTGTAGCCTTGGACTTTGTCCCGGACTCGCATTGAACGAAATGATATAACACCCTGGACTACTGACTAAGAAGAGTATGGATAAGAAATTCACCGTTGACAAGACTGAAGAAGAGTGGAAAAAAGAGCTTTCCACCGAGGAATATTATGTTTTAAGGAAAAAAGGAACCGAAAGGCCACATACTGGACAATATAACCTTCATTTTGAAAATGGGGATTATCATTGTAAGGCTTGCAACGCCAAACTTTTTAATAGCGGTAATAAATTTGAAAGCGGTTGTGGTTGGCCATCCTTTGATCAAGCTGTAGAAGGAGCCATTGAATATATTAGGGATACCACCCATGGGATGCTTCGTACAGAAACGGTTTGCGCCAATTGCGGAAGTCACTTAGGGCATGTCTTTAATGATGGGCCTCAAGAAACAACAGGGCAACGGTATTGTATCAATTCAGTGAGTATAGGGTTTAATCCAGAAGACGAAGAATGAATTTCCAGGAAAACTATTTACAAAGTGTTCGTTCGGAATTTCATCGGTATAAATCTATGGGTGAGAATACCTTTAATCAACTCACAGAAGAGGAAATTCATTGGAGATCCACAGAAACGGACAATTCCATTGCCATCATTGTAAAACACATTGTTGGAAATATGCTCAGTAGATGGACTAATTTCTTAGTTGAGGATGGTGAGAAAACATGGCGTGAGCGGGAGATGGAATTTGAAGCCCCCTATACTTCTAAATCAAAAATGTTAGTCTCTTGGGAGAAAGGGTGGAATTGCCTCTTTGATGCATTGGATGGAATTGACAATTCCAATTTTAATTGCAAAGTTAAAATCCGAAATGAAGACCATACTATTGTGGAGGCCATCAACAGGCAACTGGCCCATTACCCCAGTCATATTGGTCAGATTGTTTTTCTAGGAAAAACGATTAAAGGGCAAGACTGGATTTCCCTCTCAATTCCTAAAGGGGAGTCAGTAGCATTCAACAAGCGAATGTTCGGATAGGTCCCAATTCCAAATTTACTTTTCTAACAATTCTGCAAAACCAAAGCTTGGTATTTGGCACCCGAATTGCGTACTTTTGCACCTGCCTTACAAAAGGCGGTTTTCAATTTTTATCAACTAAAATCAAATTCTAATGAGCAACTTCGATGTAATTGTTTTGGGTAGTGGTCCTGGTGGATATGTAACGGCGATAAGGGCCTCTCAACTCGGATTCAAAACAGCCATTGTAGAAAAGGAAAGTTTGGGCGGTGTATGTCTAAATTGGGGCTGTATCCCAACCAAAGCACTATTGAAGTCTGCCCAGGTTTTTGAATACCTTAAACATGCAGAGGACTACGGCTTAAATGCCAAAAAAGTGGAGCATGATTTTGGCGCCGTTGTGGGTAGAAGTAGGGGCGTTGCCGATAGTATGAGTAAAGGTGTTCAATTTTTGATGAAAAAAAACAAAATTGAAATACTTAAGGGCTATGGAAAGGTGCAACCAGGAAAAAAGGTCTTGGTGAAAGGAGAGCATGGGGATACTGCAGAATACACTGCCAATCATATTATAATTGCCACAGGGGCACGAAGTAAGGAACTACCAAGTTTACCCCAGGACGGAAAAAAAGTAATCGGTTATCGGGAGGCCATGTCTTTGGAAAAGCAGCCTAAAAAAATGATCGTTGTAGGTAGTGGTGCCATTGGGGTAGAGTTTGCCTATTTCTATAACTCAATGGGCACTGAAGTAACCGTTGTGGAGTTCCTCCCCAATATTGTACCAGTAGAGGACCAAGATGTGTCCAAGCAGTTGGAGCGTAACTTCAAGAAAAATGGCATTAAGATTAAAACATCCGCCGAGGTTACCCATGTAGATACATCAGGAGAAGGTGTAAAGGCAACCGTAAAAACGGCTAAGGGAGAAGAGGTTTTGGAAGCTGATATTGTTTTGTCTGCTGTAGGTATTAAAACAAACATTGAAAATATAGGACTGGAAGATGTTGGTATTGCTGTAGACAGGGATAAAATTCTGGTCAACGATTATTATCAAACCAACATTCCAGGATATTATGCCATTGGTGATGTAACTCCTGGACAAGCCTTGGCCCACGTGGCATCCGCTGAGGGTATACTGTGTGTAGAAAAAATTGCCGGAATGCATGTAGAAGCATTGGATTATGGAAATATTCCTGGATGTACCTATTGTATTCCCGAAGTAGCTTCCGTTGGGTTGACCGAAAAACAAGCCAAGGAACAAGGATATGATTTGAAAATCGGTAAGTTTCCATTCTCAGCAAGCGGAAAAGCTAAAGCTTCTGGCACTCCTGATGGATTTGTCAAGGTTATTTTTGACGCCAAATATGGAGAGTGGTTGGGCTGCCATATGATTGGTGTTGGCGTTACTGATATGATTGCAGAGGCTGTTGTTGCCCGTAAATTGGAAACTACAGGCCATGAGGTATTGAAAGCCGTGCACCCGCATCCAACTATGAGTGAAGCGGTCATGGAAGCTGTAGCCGATGCTTATGACGAAGTAATTCATCTATAAGCCTATGCTCAAAGCGTTTAGGTTAACCGCGATATTAGAAGGAATCTCATACCTTTTATTGTTTGGAATCACCATGCCATTGAAACATTGGGCAGGTATATTTGAACCCAACAAAGTAGTGGGTTATGCACATGGAGGACTTTTTATCCTTTATGTAATCATAGCTTTGGTCTTCTGCTGGGAACGCAAATGGAGCATTAAAAGGTTTATCGTTCTTTTTATAGCTTCACTGCTGCCTTTTGGGACATTTTATGCGGATAAGAAGTACTTAAAATCACTTAGTTGAGCTAAATCCTATCCAAGAAAACTCTGGATGGCCAAATCATAACTCTGTAATCCAAAGCCCAGTATAACACCTTTGGCTCCTGAAGAAATATAGGATTCATGCCTAAAAGCCTCTCTTTTGTGAGTGTTGGAAATATGAACCTCAATAACCGGAGAGGTCACAGCCTTAACTGCGTCCCCTATCCCTACCGAGGTATGGGTATAAGCTGCCGCATTCAGGATAATTCCATCATAGGAAAAGCCCACTTCTTGGATTTTGCTGATCAGCTCACCTTCTATATTGGATTGAAAATGTTCTAGTTCAACATTTTGAAACCGCTGTTGCAATTCACCAAAATAAGTTTCAAAAGTGGTGTTTCCGTATACTTCGGGCTCTCTTTTTCCCAAGAGATTTAGGTTAGGCCCGTTGACAATCATAATTTTCATGAGCATAAAAGTACAATATCTGTTAAAAAGAAAAAGCAGGGATATCCCTGCTTTCCACTATTTGATATTTTATGTGCTTATTTGATGGCAAATTGAAGTCCAAAGCCAAAAGCTCCAGCTTCACCATCCCCTGTTTCGCTTAACACAATGGCCGGCCTCCAATCAAAATTAACTACAAAGGGTATTCCTTTTGGTTTAAAATCCAAGCCTAAATGGGGTCGTAGTGCAAAAACATTGTCAAAATCACTCACAAGAACAATGCTGGGGCCTACCCCGCCATACCATTGCAAACTCCCTCTTGTACCCACAATTGGTTTGTGATAAGAATACAATATGGTCACAATGGTTGCATTGTCCTCAAAGCCAAAGTCAGCTTGCCCTACATGATGGTCTGAAAAGAAATACTTGCCAGTAGCCCCAAAAAAGGTAGCTCCTCCAAAGGCGTCTACCCCAAGCCCAAGGGCCGCTCTATAACTGGATTGTGCTTTGGAAACGGATGCGAATAATACCGTAAAGGCGAAAACAAAGAGAACTTTTTTCATTTTAAACATATTTATGGTTATTGGTTATACACTAACTGCTTTGGTCATCTATGTAAAACTCCAAAACTTTGATTCAGCTCATGCCAAACCCCAAGTCCCATAACTGTTTATGTTGTCACCGATACTTAATCCTTTTAGAACAGGAATAAAATTCCCAGAGTAGCAATAGAAAATGTTCCATTATTGTCTACAGCTGTGTAGGAAACATTTAATTCTGTATTTCCTGTAATGTTGTAACCAACAATTGGTCTATAGTACAATCCACCCTCATTGCCCGTATTGATGCCTACTGCATAGCCTGCATCTGCACCAAACTTGAAGTGGTAGGTAGGATATATTCTTACCGAGGCTGCTAGTGGTATGAATTGAAAATCCTCAAACTCAGTTTGAATGGTTATTCCATCACCTTCAATTGTATTAGTATCCCCAAAGGAATGTATAAAACCAGTAGCCAAACCAGCATCCAAAAGTTCAGAAACACCCCAGTGATAAACTACATCAAGTCCAACAGCGAAACTGGAAAAATCAGCAGCATCCCCAACAGGTAACCCGGCGTTAAAACCAGCCTTAAAACTACTTCTGTCCTGAGAATGGGCGGTAAACATTACTGCGATAAGTACAATGGTAATTAGGTACGTTCTTTTCATAATTGTTAAAAGTTGTGAATAGGTAGAACGTGCGCAGCATTGATCTAGTATCGAAAATGTTAAAATCGTTAACAAAAAACAGTATGTAAGCGCTTTAAGCACTCTTTAGAACTTGAGATGAAAGTAAATAGTTGAACGCTCCCTTTATGGGTTGAATTGACCAATGCCCCATTTCAATTGACCAATGAGGTTTTACTAATAAAATCATTAGTGATTATCTTTAAACCATGAACTGGAAACAAGGATTGCAAGATTATCAGCATTATATGAAAATTGAGCGTGGGCTTTCCGAAAATTCCATTTCCAGTTACACAAGAGATATTCAAAAATTAGTGGATTTCCTGTTGGAACATGAAATCGAGGCCTCTCCCATCAATATCCAACAAGAATCCCTTCAAAAATTCATCTATGATCTGGCCAAGGAAATCAATCCAAGATCACAAGCAAGAATCATCTCTGGATTAAAGGGCTTCTTCACCTATCTCATTTTCGAAGATTACCGAATGGACAACCCTATGGATTTAATCGAATCTCCTAAGATTGGCAGAAAATTGCCAGATACACTTTCTGTGGACGAAATTAACGGGCTCATTGCTGAGATTGACCTCTCTAAACCGGAAGGCGAACGTAATCGGGCTATTTTGGAAACTTTGTACGGCTGCGGCCTTCGGGTTTCAGAATTAATCAATTTAAAATTGTCTGATCTCTATTTTGAAGAAGATTTCATCAAAGTAACCGGAAAAGGGAATAAGCAACGTTTTGTTCCCATCAGTCCGATCAATAGAAAATATATCGGGATTTACAGGAATGCGATAAGGGTACATCTACCTATACAAAAAGAATATGAGGATTTTCTTTTTTTAAACCGGAGAGGCAAACAGCTCACCCGAGCCATGATTTTTACCATTGTTAAACGTTTAGCTGAAAAAAAAGGGTTGAAAAAAAATATAAGCCCACATACTTTTAGACATTCCTTTGCTACGCACCTGCTTGAAAATGGTGCCGACTTAAGAGCTATACAACAGATGTTGGGTCATGAGAGCATAACCACCACGGAGGTATATATGCACGTAAACCGATCACATTTAGCAAAAGTGCTACGGGATTTTCATCCCAGAAAGGAATAGCTATGAGAACACTGCTTCTGTAGTTTCAACTAAGTGTTTTCCTTTTTTTCGAAACCTGATATTGTTCCTTAAAAGGTCTTATGATCAAGCGTGCTTCACGGTCAAAACGAATGTAGTTATATACCCAGTTGATAAAGACGACAAGCCTGTTCCTAAATCCTATCAAGAAATAAAGGTGCACAAACATCCAAACAAACCAGGCAAAGACCCCTTGAAATTTAAAATTCTTTAGATCGACCACAGCTTTGTTCCTTCCTACCGTAGCCATACTGCCCTTATCCCTGTACACAAACGGTTGAAGTGGTTTGCCTTCAATAATTCGAACTAAATTATCGCCAAGATTTTTCCCTTGTTGTATGGCAGGTTGGGCCATCATGGGATGGCCATGGGCAAAAGCTTCGGTTTTCATTTGGGCAACATCTCCAATAGCAAAAATTTCCTTAAATCCAGTTACCTGATGGAACTCATTAACCATCAATCGATTTCCACGTGTAAGCAGTTCTTTGGCATCTAAACCCTCAATCCGTACCGCTTGCACCCCCGCTGCCCATACCAAAGTTGCAGTTTCAAAAGCAGTGACGGTGTTTGTGGATACATGCTTGCCATCGTAATCGGTAACCCTAATATTTTTCCATACATTGACACCCAATTTTTCTAAAAACTGCTCCGCTTTTTCCGAAGCTTTTTCGCTCATAGCCGGCAAAATACGGTCTCCTCCTTGAACCAAGTTAATTTGAGCGCGCCTTGTGTCCAAGTCTGGATAATCCTTTGGCAAAATCCCCTTTTTTATTTCGGCAAGGGCTCCTGCCAACTCCACTCCAGTAGGTCCGCCTCCAACAATGACAAAGTTCATAAGTGCGTCCCGTTCATGGAGATCATCCGTAAGTAAAGCCTGCTCAAAGTTCTCCAAAATAAGGCTCCTTAAATTCAGGGACTGCGGAATGGTTTTCATAGCCATTCCTTTTTCTGCAATGTTCTTGTTCCCAAAGAAATTGGTTTCAGAGCCTGTCGCTACTACCAAATAATCGTACTGAATCTCACCTATATTGGTATGTAACTTTCTTTGGCTCGTATCAATCCGTTGTACCTCGGCCAAACGAAAGTAAAAATTGGGGTAATCCTGAAGTACTTTACGTATTGGGTAAGCAATGGAGTCTGGTTCCAATCCACCAGTGGAAACCTGATATAATAAAGGCTGAAAATTGTGGTAATTGTGCTTATCCAGCAAGACTACCTGAACATCTTTTTTGGATAGCTTTTTGGCTAGTGCTATGCCTCCAAAACCACCACCTATAATAATGATTCGAGAAAAACTGGACTGCGGAATATTCATGCTGGACATGGATGCTAAATTACGGATTCCCCAACGGGAAAAATCATATTGGGATTGGTTTTTTACTATCTTTAATTCTTGACTAACAAAATGACTATCCTGATGAAAAAAACATTTCTATTTGGCTTTGCAAGTTTATTCATGTTCGCATCCTTTTCTCAAGAGAATAGAGATAAGATGCTAAAAACCCTTGATTCCAAAACCCAAAAGTATGGCGACATTGCCCATCAAATATGGGAGCTAGCCGAAATGGGATATTTAGAGCATAAAAGTTCTGAACTACTTCAAAAAACTTTGTCTGACGAAGGTTTTTCAATTAAAACAGGAGTTGCGGGAATTCCAACTGCATTTATTGCAGAATATGGCTCAGGATATCCGGTGATTGCCATTTTGGGGGAATACGATGCCTTACCCGGATTATCGCAACAAGCAGTTCCGGAAAAAAAATCAGCCAATGCCGCAGCAGGTCATGCCTGTGGGCACCATCTCTTTGGCACAGCATCCTCCGCCGCTGCCATTGAAGCCAAAAATTGGTTAAAGAAACAGAAAAAACAAGGAACCATTCGGTTTTACGGTTGTCCGGCCGAAGAAGGTGGTTCAGGTAAGGTATATATGGTTCGCGAAGGACTTTTTAATGATGTGGATGTAGCCTTACATTGGCATCCAAGCTCACAAAATGCGGCTAGTGCTGGAGCTGCTTTGGCCAACAAATCAGCCAAGTTCAGATTTTATGGGACCTCTGCCCATGCCGCAGGTGCTCCAGAAAGAGGTCGCTCCGCTTTGGATGGTGTTGAAGCCATGAATGCCATGATCAATATGATGCGTGAGCACATTCCTCAAGAAGCCAGAATCCATTATGTGATTACAGATGGTGGAAAAGCGCCCAACGTTGTTCCCAACTATGCTGAAGTTTATTATTATGCGAGGCACAATAGAAGAGACGTTGTTATTGATATTTTTGACCGTATGGTAAAAGCCGCGGAAGGGGCAGCACTTGGCACCGGAACCACAATGGATTATGAAATGATTGGGGGCACACATGAACTTTTACCCAACCTTACACTGCAAAAACTTATGCATACCAATTTGTCCAAAGTGGGCGGAGTTAATTACACCGATGAGGAAAAACAATTCGCAGAAAAAATTTCCGCCAGTCTTGGAGCAAAAACATTGGATATGGCTAGAGCAACTGGAATTCAGCCGTACAAAGAAAAAGCAAGGGCCTACGGCTCAACCGACGTTGGTGATGTGAGTTTTGCTGTCCCCACCGTTGGTATGGGTGCAGCAACCTGGGTTCCAGGAACTCCGGCACATAGTTGGCAAGCTGTGGCTGCCGGTGGCACATCTATAGGAACCAAAGGTATGATGGTGGCCGCCAAAACCCTGACACTTACTGCTATAGATCTTTTTGAAAACCCAGAAACGGTTGCCAAGGCAAAGACTGAACTGGAAGAAAGACGCGGCAACGACTTTAAGTATATTCCCTTATTGGGAGAAAGACCTCCTGCCCTAGACTACAGAAAATAAAAACTATTCTCTAAAACATTGTAACAAAAATTGCCTAATACGTACATATTAGGCAAACAACCAACCTTAGTGAATAAAGAACTGGAACATCGCTTTGTAACAGAGCTTGAGAACAATCAAAATATTGTTCACAAGGTGTGTAGTCTCTATACAAATGATAGGGATTCCCATAACGATCTCTTCCAAGAAATTACCATTCAACTGTGGAAGGCCTATCCAAAATTCAGGGGAGACGCCAAATTTAGCACTTGGATGTACCGGGTTGCCTTGAATACGGCTATAACCCTGTATCGAAAATCGAAAAAGAAAGTAAGGACACAAGACTATGATTCTGTAATCTTTAAGATAAAAGCAGACGAATACGATGATACACAAGAGCAGCAGCTAAAATTGATGTATAAGGCCGTAAAGCAGTTGGGCGATATTGATAAAGCCTTGGTCTTTTTGTATTTGGAAGACAAAGATTATTCAGAAATAGCGGAAACTTTGGGTATAACCGAAGTAAATGCCAGAGTAAAAATGAATAGAGTAAAGAACAAACTAAGAACCATATTAAATCCTTAGCCTATGATGGATGAACTGGAACTCTTAAAGAAAGATTGGCAGAAAAAGGATGAACATCTTCCCAAACTGACCTATGACGAGATTTATACGATGATATGGAAAAAATCGTCCTCCATAGTAAAATGGATATTTTACATCAGTATCATCGAATTTATTATCCCCCATTTGCTATATCTTATTCCCTCTATGCGGAATAACTTGGATATTTACGCCAATTTGGGACTGACCCAAGTGGTATTGATTGTAAGTATTATTCAATATCCCATAATTTTTTACTTCATCTATCAATTTTATAAGAGGTATAGGGAAATCTCGGTTTTGGATAATGCCAAAAAGCTAACTTCCAATATTTTAAGAACTAGAAAAACGGTAAAGCATTATGTGATATTTTCTCTTTCCATGGTATTGCTAACCTTTGGAATGCTGGTAGTGGGTGTTTATTTCAGTGATAATATTGTGGAAACCTTGGAATTGAAGGGAAACTTTGAGTCCATGTCCGAAGAAAAGGTGAAGTTGATTATTATGATAGCTTTCACTGTCGTAGGCATTTTGTTTACTGCAATTTTTGGTGGAATTTATTTTCTGCTCTATGGATTGCTTACCAGAAAGTTGCGAAAAAACTTCCAAGAATTGCGGAAATTGGAAGTTTAGTCACCCCTATAACTATACCGTCTTTTTTGATGATCAGCTTCATACGCTGCCAATTCTTCCTTCGGAATTACCTTTAGAAAAGAAGGGTGCTGCTCAATGGCGTACTCCAGTTTCTCCAAAATGGCGTCTATAGATTCATTGTCGTAGTCAATATCCAAGGGAGCTTTTACTTGCATGGATTGCAAAATCCCTTTCTTTTTAACCCGTAATCCCTTTTTATCAAAAGAGCGTCGAAAACCATCAATAACCACAGGAACTACAACTGGTTTATATCTCTTTATAATGTGTGCAGTACCCTTACGCAAAGGTTTCCAAGGTGTAGTGGTTCCCTGAGGAAAGGTAATTACCCATCCATCATCCAAAGCTTTGGCAATATTGCTTATATCACTGAATTTCACCTGCCTGTTCACATTTTGCCCATCTGCGCGCCAAGTCCTTTCTATACTAATGGAGCCTGCATAAGCCAATATTTTTGCCAATAAACTCTTCTTCATGGTCTCCTTGGCCGCCACATAATAGAGGTTCAATTTGGGATTCCAGAGATATCCCAAATTTTTAATGGAATCGTCCCGTCCTTTTAAACTGGCATTGAACACATGAAACATTGCCACCACATCTGCGAAATAGGTTTGGTGGTTACTCACAAAAAGTACGTTGGTTTCCGGTAAGTCTCTAATCACCTGTGAGCCTTCAATCTCCAAAGTATTAAACCCTTTATAGCGTTGATGGGTAATCATCCCAGCTATACGAATCAACCATCGTTTTAAAAACAAAATATGACCAAAAGGATTTTCCTTGAATAGACCCATGAGCTAGCAGTTGCGGGCTAATTTACAAAATCGCCATCAAAGCACTTGTTCCAAAAGCTCCTTGATTTCGGCCATCATCATAGCAGTAGCGCCCCATACCGTATAACCATTTAGTTTATAAGCGGGTACGTTTATGTTTTTTGCATAGGAAGTAGTCAACATTTCTTCTATTTGATTGGAATCGTCCATAAAATCGTACAAATTGACCTCTACCAAGGCCTCCACTTCACTTTGCTGTAGCACAAATGGTTCTGGATTGGCATAGATTCCAATGTAGGGTTGCACCATAAAATTACTTGGGGGTATATACACCTCGCTCAACATCTTGACCACCTCTACAGCATCTGGTGGCACACCCACCTCTTCATAGGTTTCCCGAAGCGCAGTTTCCATGAGATCTTGGTCATGCTCCTCCACCTTTCCTCCCGGAAATCCAATTTGGTTAGAATGGACACCATTGTACGTTTTGCGCAGGATCAGCAATAACTGGGTAATCTCGGATTTATCCGGATAAAACAAAGCCATTACCCCTGCTCTCTTTGGATTCAACTCTTTAATCTTGTTCGATTTGAGCCATTGAATCCGCATTAAGGGTGACATTTTATGATGTGAATCCATCCCGGGTAGGGGCAGATTTTTTATTTTTAATGCCTGTTGATAAAATTCTTTAAAATCCATGCTATTTAAACCGACGGCTTTTAATACAAGTATACTATTATTTTTTCTGGTCGCTTGTGGGGAATCCCCAAAAAAAGAGAGCCCAAAAGTTGAGGAATCCAGGGTAAGTACGGACACGATTTCCAAGGAAGTTCCGGAATCTGAATTGGAACAGCAAAAAGAAGAAGCCTTTGTTCTTAACGAGGAAAATGCCATCGATTTCTTCTTTAATTATGCTCAAGAGTTGAAAGAAGACAAGGTGAAATTGACCACGAGTATGGGAAGTTTTACCATTCAGTTGTTTGATAATGTCCCTTATCACAAAGCCAACTTTATCTACCTGAGTAGAAAGGGGTACTTTGACAATACTCAGTTTCACAGAGTCGTCAAAGGCTTTATTATCCAAGGAGGTAGCTCAGACGATAGAGAAACCTCCAAAAAAAGAAGGTTGATTGGCCGTTATCTACTGCCGCCAGACACCAGAAAAGGCCATAAACACCACAGAGGTACTATTTCCATGCCCAGTAGTGAACGGGATAATCCACACAAACTGGCCTCGCCTTATGAGTTTTTCATTGTGGTGACCAAACCTGGGTCCTATCACTTGGATGGCTCATACACCCCTTTTGGAAAAGTAATTGAAGGTATGGATGTGGTGGACGCCATTAACAATGTTCCTGTTGGTGACGGGGACTGGCCCTGGCAAAATGTGTACATTTTGAAAACCGAGGTATTTTAGTCCGATGCTTTGCTGTAAATGTTGGGTAGACTTATACTAAATCTTACCGCTACTATTCTCAAAGCTATCACTACTGCAATAGCGGCCACATAAGCATAACTTTCTTGGATTGGTAGCTGGGTGAATAAAAAATAACTTGCTCCACCTAAAATACAAGCCGTAGCATAGATCTCCTTTCTAAAAATCACCGGAATCTCATTGCATAAAATATCTCGGATAACTCCGCCAAAACTGGCGGTCATAGTACCTAGCGCAATGCACATAATGGGTGAGAGATCAGCCTGAAGTCCTTTTTCTATGCCCACCATAGTGTACAGGCCAATTCCGATGGTATCAAACAAAAAAAGTGATTTCCGAAAGTACTTAAGTTGGTTTACAAAAATAATTCCGAACACTACGGTAACAAAGATGGTGAACACATAAGTAAGGTCCCTCATCCAAACAACAGGAGTGTTTCCAATCAGCAAGTCTCGAAGAGTACCTCCACCTATAGCCGTTACAAATGCTATAATCAGCACGCCAAATAGGTCCAACCGCTTTTCCATCGCAACCAATACACCAGAAATGGCAAAGGCCACCGTACCCAATACATCAATAGTCAGGTAAAACATGATTACAAATTTTGGGTGTAGTAGTTATAATCCTTGATCACAATGTCCACAAAATCGATGGGGCGCAGGACAGTCTGTATTCCAGTGACTTCCTTTATTCTTTTATCCAAGGAAATAATCACGTTGTGATCTCCATTTAGCTTGGATTTATCAAATAGCTCCTTGATGGTCTGCATTTCGGAATCCTTAAAAACCGTTACTTGCGGAAACTGGGGCTTAAAATCATCTGGCAACTCCCTTAGTAAGGTATCCTGGAGCGAAACCCGCTTCTTTTCACTAATTACCGTAGTTCCTGCCGCTATATCCCCTATCCGTTGCCCTTTTCCCCTTACCAGTATGGTTAAAACTGCGGCACCCCCAGAGGTGAGCATTACATCAATAATGCGAAGTACCCATCGAACAAAATAATTTGCAAAACTGGGTTTGGAGCCATCCAACTTTACTACACGCAGAGACATCAATCCCTTTCCAATGGTTTTGCCATCAGAAAAGGTTTCAAACAATAGGTAGTACAAAAATGCGGGTAAACCCAATACCAAATAGTAAGCCCATTGGTCCCCTATATCCATATCCAAAGATGCCAATAAAATAAAGACCAAGATGGTATAAACCCCAATTACAAAGCTGTCTATGATATACGCCAACATACGTTCCCCTAGATTAGAGGTGTTTTGGGTGATGTTTATATTTTGAGCCGTTTCTATTTGAAATTGATCCATATTTTAGTTTCTTTACTTGTAAACCAAAAGATTTAATGCGAGAGGCTGCTTTTGTAAAGCAAAATAAGGACAAATGGGTCGCTTTTGAAAATGTATTGAACAACAAAGGCAAGTTTCAACCAGATGAGCTATCTGACCTTTATATTGAAATTACAGATCATCTTAGCTACGCCAAAACTTTTTACCCCAAGAGCAATACTGAATTTTACCTCAACACCCTAGCCTCCCAGGCACATCAAAAAATATACAAGACCAAACGGGAATCAAGGAATCGTATTGTGGAGTTTTGGAAAACGGAATTCCCGTCCATGTTCCATATGCACCATAAGGAATTACTGATTTCTTTTTTGGTATTTGCCTTTTTCTCATTTGTGGGCGCATTTTCAGCTTCCAATGAAGGAGACTTTGTCCGGTCTATTTTGGGCGATGGTTATGTAAACATGACCTTGGAAAACATTGAAAAAGGGGATCCCATGGCCGTGTATAAACAACAAGGGGAACTAAATATGTTTTTGGGGATAACCATCAATAATATTAAAGTGGCGGTCTATGCCTTTGCGCTAGGTATTTTATTGGGCATTGGCACCTTGATAATTATGCTTCAAAATGGAATTATGTTGGGGAGTTTTCAATACTTCTTTTATGAAAAAGGTCTGCTCTGGGAATCTGTACGAACCATCTGGATACATGGGACCATTGAAATCTCTGTAATCATCATTGCAGGATGTGCCGGTCTAGTGATGGGCAATGGAATGTTGTTCCCTGGCACCTATACTCGACTGGAATCGTTTAAAAGAGGCGTGAAAAACGGATTGAAAATCATGGTAAGTACCGTTCCTTTTTTCATCCTTGCAGGTTTTTTGGAAGGTTTTGTTACGCGCCATACCGAAATGCCGGATTGGCTGGCAATTTTAATCATATGCACTTCCCTGTTCCTCATTATTTTTTACTATATCATTTATCCTAACCAACTGAAAAGAAAAATAAATCATGCAACAATACATTGAGTTTAAGAAACAACGTGAACTAGGAGAAATCCTTTCGGATGCCCTTGGTTTTATTCGCAGTCAGTTTAAGCCATTTTTTGGTACAATTCTAAAAATTGTAGGGCCCTACTTGTTGGTGATGCTAATCTCTTTGGGATTCTACTATTATTTTATTGGAGACCTGGCCTCTTTTGATGTAGAAAGTTCCAGCGATTTCTTTGGCCCTATTATGATGGTACTATTCTTCCTCTTGTTTTTTGTGAGCATTATTGCAGCCTATGTAATGGCCCAAGCCACTGTCTTATTTTACATTAAGTCCTATGCCAACAATAAAGGAAGCATTAATTATGAAGAAATCCGGAAAAATGTCTATGCCAATTTTTGGAACTTTTTGGGTTTAGGTTTTTTGGTTGGTCTTTCTATTGGTGTTGGCTTTCTATTTTGTTTTATACCCGGCATATACCTTTATCCTATTCTGGCACTATCTTTTAGTGTGATGGTCTTTAACCAAAAAAGTGTGACTGAGGCCTACGGGTATAGTTTTACATTGATCAAGGATAATTGGTGGATTACTTTCGCTACTTTCTTGGTCGTAGGAATCATTGTGGGGGTTGCCGGCTATGCTTTCAACATTCCCGCTTATATTTATATGATGATCAAAATGGGAACCTTGGCAGGGGAAACGGATCCTGTAGCGCTTTCCGGGGGTATTTTCGACCCTATTTATATTATACTGAACTTGATGGCCGTATCGGTGCAGTTCTTGCTCAATATCATTACTTTGGTGACCAGTGTATTGATTTATTTTAACCTCAACGAAAAGAAAAACTTTACAGGTACCTACGAACGTATTGAAAATCTGGGGAAATCATAGGTTAATGCAAAAAGTACTGCTTTTAGGGTTACTTTTTTTTATTTGGGGCCAAGGTGTGGCACAAAACGACACCCTGGGAAGGTACGATGAATCCAATATTGTGCCTTTGGAAATTTCCAATGAGGACATACAAACTTACCTAGCGGACGATGCTTTTAATTATGAGATTGAAAAGACAGATAATTCTTGGTGGGAGGCTGTTAAAAACTGGCTCTACCTTATACTTATGTGGTTGTTTGAAGGTCTCTTTGGGATAGAACAAGCTGTTGGATATTTAGCTTCTTTCTTGAGAATTCTTCCTTACATTCTATTAGCCATTTTACTATTCCTCATCATTCGGTTTTTTATAAAGGTCAATACACGCTCCTTGGTCTACAACCAAAAGAATCCCAACATTGTGTCCTTGTCAGAGGAAGAACAAATCATCAAAAATGAGGATATCCAACAATTGATCAAAGATGCACTCGCACAACACAATTATCGCCTTGCCATTAGATATTATTATCTGTCAATCCTAAAACTACTCTCTGAAAGAGAGCTAATAGATTGGCAGCAACAAAAAACCAATAATGATTACATCGATGAACTTTCCTCCAGTAGACTGGCCAGCTCTTTCAACCGCGCCACCCTACTCTACGATTACATCTGGTACGGAGAGTTTGATATTGACAAAATTCGATATACCAAAGCCGAAGCAGTCTTTTTAACCCTTAAAAATTCTATTGCAACAGATGTTTAAAAAAGGGGGTATATATATCATAATCAGTGTTGTTACCGTTGGACTCATTTTGTTATTGGAATACAACAAACCAAAACAAGTCAATTGGTTTCCATCCTATGTCTCCCATCATAAAATCCCCTATGGCACGTATGTCCTTAATGATCTGCTGGATAAGTTCTTTCCAGATAAAGTCACCCAGGTAAATAGGCCTCCTTTTGAGTTTTTGACTAGCAGTGATACTGCTAGAGGAACTTATTTTTTTGTAAACGACAATATCAACTTTGGAGAAACCGAGTTAAATACTCTTTTGGATTGGGTGAGTCTGGGCAACACCCTCTTTGTAGCCTCCGATGGCTTTGAAGAACAACTATTGGATACCCTCCATTTGGAGCAAGAGAGCATTTTTAGCAGGGACCAACTAAAACCAAAATTCCAACATAAGTTGGTCAATCCAAGACTTAAAAACGATGAAGTCTCCTTCGAAAAGGACTATTATGCGCTCACCTTTAATGAAATTGACTCATTAAATACCATAATTCTTGGTGCAGTGAAAATGGACAAAGACAGTACAAATGTAAATGTGATTAAACAGCCTTTTGGTCAAGGAGAGATAATTCTTTCAGCATTTCCCAAGGCCTTCACCAATTATTTCATTCTAAAAGATAAGCACAGCGAATATACCGTGGGGTTACTTTCCTATTTAAACCGTAAAGGTGAAATTTATGTGGATAATCATCATAAGACCGGGAAATCTTTTTACACTTCCCCAATGTACCTGTTTTTAAACACCAAGGAATTCAAATGGGCCTATTATTTAGTATTGATTGGTGCTTTAATCTATGTAATCTTTGAGGGTAAAAGGAAACAACGGGCTATTCCAGTACTTACTCCTTTAAAAAATCAAACCTTGGCCTTCACCAGGACCATCGCGGATATGTATTTTGAAAACGGGGAACAAAAGCAAATTACGGAACACAAAATAGCCTATTTTTTAGAATACATTCGGTCGCGGTTACACATGTCTACCCAACTGCTGGATGATGCTTTCCTTAAAAGCTTGGCGGTACGAAGCAACAATGAACTTGAAAATGTAAAAGGGCTTTTTGGTTGGATTGAAACCCTTCAATCCAAAAATCAGATTACTGATTCCGAATTAGAAAAATTGAACAAAAAAATAGAAGCATTTAAAGCAAAAGTGGATGGAAAATAACGATTTGAATTTTGATAGCCGAGTTCCCTTGGAAGAATTGAAAAACACGGTTGAGCAGATAAAAAAAGAATTGGCGACGGTTATTGTGGGTCAACAAAATTTTATCGACCTCCTTATCGTCTCCATGCTGGTAGATGGCCACGCACTGATCGAGGGAGTTCCGGGTATTGCAAAGACCATTACCGCCAAACTCTTTGCCAAGACTCTGAAAACTGGGTTTAGTCGTATTCAATTCACCCCAGACCTGATGCCAAGCGATATTCTAGGTACTTCGGTGTTTAATGTTCAGAATTCGGAATTTGAGTTTAAAAAAGGCCCCATTTTCTCCAACATTATTTTGATTGATGAAATAAACAGAGCTCCAGCAAAAACGCAGGCGGCAATGTTTGAAACTATGGAAGAACGGCAGGCTACTATTGATGGCACCACCTACAAAATGGCCGAGCCGTTTATGGTTCTAGCCACACAAAATCCCATTGAGCAGGAGGGCACCTATGCCCTGCCCGAGGCCCAGTTAGATCGTTTTCTTTTCAAAATTAAAGTTGATTATCCTTCTACCGAAGAAGAAGTGCAAATTATCCAAGGGCATCATGAGCGCAAAGGAACAAAACCGCAGGATAATATAAAGGCGGTGCTCTCCCCCAAAAAACTAGCTGAATTTAAAAAGAACATCCACGATGTAATCGTAGAGGAAAAAATCATCAACTATATTGCCAGTATCACTACCAATACCCGTAACCATCCTCATCTTTATTTAGGCGCTTCCCCAAGAGCCTCCATAGCAACCTTATCTGCTGCCAAGGCCTTCGCGGCCATTTCAGGTAGGGATTTTGTTATTCCGGAGGATGTTAAAAAAGCTCTTGTGCCGGTGCTTAACCATCGAGTCATCCTAACCCCAGAACGGGAAATGGAAGGTATGAGCACGGAAAATGTGATTAATATGATTATGGAATCAGTGGAAATTCCAAGATAAATATGCGCTTTTTAAGGTCGTTTTACATACACAATAGGTTCTTCTGGTATATTGCCATCTTAGCCGCTTGCTTTGTAGTTTCCTATTGGGCTCCCTTTTTATTTCCCATTGGGTGGTTGCTGGTTTTTGTATTACTTATTTTTTTCTTGTTGGATTGTTATCTTTTGTATGCAACACCAAATGCTATGTGGGCGCAAAGAGCACTTCCCCAAAAACTTTCGAATAGCGATCAAAACTTGCTTGCTGTTCAACTTACCTCAAAGTATCCATTTAATGTGGGAATTGTGGTGATAGACGAACTACCTGTGCAATTCCAAAAAAGAGATTTCGCCCACCAAACGTATTTAAGCAAGAATGAAAATCACACTTTTGATTATTCCATGCGACCTGTTGAGCGTGGTGAATATGTATTTGGCAACCTCAACGTTTATGCTTCCTCACCTTTGCGTATAGTAAAGCGGCGCTTTGTTTTCCAGAAGGATCAGATGGTACCGGTGTATCCTTCCATCATTCAAATGCAGCAATACGATTTCTTGGCAATTAACAATCGTTTGAGTGAAATTGGATTGAAAAAAATCCGCAGAATTGGACATACCCAAGAGTTTGAACAAATCAAGGAATACATCAAAGGCGATGACATTCGAACCTTAAACTGGAAAGCTACGGCCAAGAAGAATCAATTGATGGTCAACCAATATCAAGATGAAAAATCGCAACCTATTTATTCGTTAATAGATACTGGCAGGGTTATGAAAATGCCGTTCAACGGGTTAAAACTATTGGACTATGCCATAAATTCAACCTTAGCTTTTTCCAATGTAGCCTTAAAACGAAACGATAAAACGGGCATGATCACTTTTTCAAAGCACATTGAAACTTTTGTTCCAGCTGTTCAAAAAATCTCACACCTCAATACTATTTTGGAAAAGTTATATAATATTTCCACAGAGTTCACCGATTCTGATTTTGGATTGTTGTATGCTCGGATCAAACGAAAAGTCAACCAAAGAAGTCTGTTGTTACTCTATACCAATTTTGAGCATATTTCAGCATTAAAAAGGCAGCTTCCCTTTCTTTTGGCTATAGCAAAAAAACATGTGCTGGTGGTTGTTTTCTTTGAAAATACGGAATTGGAGTCCCTTATATCCGCAGATGCCGAAGATTTACAAACGATATATCACAAAACCATTGCAGAAAAATTTTCGCTGGAAAAGAGGTTAATGCAGAAGGAATTGCAACGGTACGGAATTCAGACCATTTTGACCAAACCGGAAAGTCTGACCATCAATACTATCAATAAGTATCTGGAGATTAAAGCAAGGGGATTACTCTAAAATCTTGGTCCCATCCTTGGAAAACCCCAAGGCATTTAATGCTGGGAGTTGGGAATTCTGAACCAACATTTCATAGGATTTAGTTTGGACCTGAATGTCTTCAAAGTTCAAACGCTGTGTGGTTAGGCTTCCCATTGGTTTTCGCTTACCCCTTTTCTTGGAAAACAATTCGATGGTTACTCCGACGGTAACACCCCCAAGAACGGTTGCTGCCAAATCGTCATTGTCCCAGCCATTTTCCCTTTGGCCCGCATCTATTGATTCTTTGGCCACCCCAATTAATGCACTGCCTGCCACAGACCCAACAAATGTCCAGATTCTATTTCCGTCAGATGCTTGTTTTGCGATTCCAGCTCCAGCCAAACCAAATAGGTTACCGCCTAAAAAATGAAGTGCTTTGTCCCGTTCTATCTGTGCATGAAGTTGCGTCACATACAGGAACAGGACTAATGTGGGGATTAGTGTTCTCATTGCGCGGTAAATGTACGGAAAGTTATTCTTTTGCTTTTTTAAAACCCTCGAGCTTCTTCCTTGGCCTCATTGAAACCAGTTACCAGGTCTTTCATAATTTCTGAGGCGGAACTAATTTCATGAATCAAGCCAGCAACTTGTCCTATCTCCAGCTCCCCTTCATCCATATCCCCTTCAAACATTCCTCTTTTAGCTCTTGCTCTTCCCAGCAAAGTCCTTAAATCTTCAACAGTAGCGCTGTTGGCATAGGCCTGCTGCACATCATTATAGAATTTGTTCTTGATTAGCCTAACTGGTGCCAATTCCTTTAAGGTTAATTGAGTATCACCTTCTTTAGCATCCACAATACATTGTTTGAACAATTCATGGGCCGAACCCTCGTGACTTGCGGCAAACTTGCTGCCCACTTGAACCCCATCAGCACCTAAAACCATAGCGGCCAGCATGGCTCTCCCTGTGGCAATCCCACCAGCTGCAATCAAGGGAATGTCAATTTTTTCCTTTACAGATGGAATAAGTACCAAGGTGGTGGTCTCGTCTCTACCGTTATGTCCTCCAGCTTCGAATCCTTCGGCAACCACAGCATCCACTCCAGCCTCCTGCGCCTTTAGAGCAAACTTCACGCTACTTACCACATGTACCACTGTGACCCCATTTTCTTTTAAGAAAGATGTCCATGTTTTGGGGTTGCCGGCTGAAGTAAATACAATTTTAACTCCTTTCTGGACAATGATTTCCATGATTTCCTCAATATTGGGATATAACATGGGTACATTGACGCCGAAGGGTTTATCTGTGGCTTTTTGGCATTTTTCAATATGTTCCCGCAATACACCAGGATACATGCTTCCTGCTCCCAACAATCCAAGACCGCCAGCATTGGACACCGCAGATGCCAATCGCCAACCACTGGTCCAAATCATGCCTGCCTGAACAATTGGGTATTGAATTCCGAAAAGTTGCGTGATTTTGTTTTGCCTCATATTTATGCTATGACTCCCGAGCCTACAAGTTCATCATTTATATACCAAGCTACAAATTGTCCTTCTGTAATAGCGGATTGCTTTTCCTTGAAATCTACATAAAGACCATAATCCGTTTTATATAAATTAGCTTCTTGCAATGGTTGTCTATAACGAATTCTGGCCATGACCTTCATGGTTCCATCCACTTGCAAGGTCAAGTCCTTTCGAACCCAATGCAGTTCATCATCTTTAACAAACAAAGTATTCCTTAACAGACCCGGATGCGCTTTGCCTTGCCCTGTATAAATGATGTTCTTTTCCACATCTGTTTCTATTACAAATAATGGTTGCTTAGTGCCTCCTACATTAAGCCCTTTACGCTGGCCTATAGTAAAATAGTGGGCACCTTGATGCTCACCAACAATTTTTCCATCTGTTATAGCGTAAGCGGGTTTTTCCGCATTAAAGGCCAGCTCCTCCTTTTTATTTCCAAAAGCCGGAATCCCTTGAGTGAACTGTTGGGCATTATCCGGAACCTCAACAATAACTCCTTTTTTGGGTTTTAGTTTTTGCTGTAAAAAGTCTGGCAAATGTACTTTGCCGATAAAACACAGTCCTTGTGAATCCTTTTTGTCAGCCGTGATCAAATCATTTTCCGTGGCTATCTGACGAACTTCTGGTTTGGTAAGATCCCCAATAGGAAACAAAGTTTTGGATAATTGTTCTTGGGACAGCTGACACAAAAAATAGGACTGATCTTTATTACCATCCACACCAGCCAATAGCTGATAGGTTTCTGTACCATCCCCATTTTTTAAGGTTCCTTTTCTGCAATAATGGCCGGTGGCCACGTAATCAGCTCCCAACTGTAAGGCTATCTTGAGAAACACATCAAACTTTATTTCTCGGTTACAAAGCACATCAGGATTTGGGGTACGCCCTTTTTCGTATTCATTGAACATATAGTCCACAATACGTTCCTTATATTCTGTGCTCAAATCTACTGTTTGGAATGGTATTCCTAACTTTTCGGCTACAATTAAAGCGTCGTTGCTATCCTCTACCCAAGGACATTCCTCTGAAATGATGACGGTGTCATCATGCCAGTTCTTCATAAATAAGCCGATAACCTCGTAGCCCTGCTCCTTTAAAAGATATGCGGTTACGCTGGAATCCACTCCCCCAGAAAGTCCTACAACTACTTTTTTCATCCTATTCATTTACCGCCACAAAAATACAAAATGGCCCTGACTAATACCATTAACCTAGTGTAAGCCTCCAAACGAGGTGCATACATGAAAAAGTTCGTTTTGACTAAAAAATTTGTAGGTCAAATATTACAAAAATGGACTCGTAATTAATTTTATGGAAGTCCTTTTATCTATGCGGTTTGACCGTTCGTCGATGACACATCAAAAGGGGTCTCTTTTCCATACAAAAAAGACCCTTTTGACAACTATTAATTTTTTAGGCTTGCATTATGTGGCATCTTTGGAGTCCCAAATCTTTCCAAACTATACCTATCAATGGTGAATGCTCCCCCAAAAAACATCTTGGGGGAGTTTTTGTTTTTTAGGAAAGTCTAACGTTTACCCGTTTTCTTTTGTTCTTCTGCCTGTTCCATCATCTCC
This sequence comes from uncultured Allomuricauda sp., assembly GCA_965117065.1. Lineage (GTDB taxonomy): Bacteria > Bacteroidota > Bacteroidia > Flavobacteriales > Flavobacteriaceae > Flagellimonas. The sequence goes on along the minus strand of OZ220751.1, from coordinate 3,312,298 downwards.
CGCATCTTTTTCTGGAACTTGTTTTCCTTTTTGGGTTTCTTTTTGTTCTCTTGAATTTGGGCATGGATCTTATCTTCATCCAAAATGTATTTTTTGATAGCCAACATAATAAAGATGGTAATCAAGTTGGAAATGAAGTAATACAAGCTCAACCCACTAGCATAGTTATTGAAGAAAATCAACATGATAAGTGGGGACAAGTACATAATGAACTTCATATTGGGCATACCTGGCTGTTGTTGCATTTGCATGGTCTGTCCCGTAGTCAATGTCATATAGAAGAAAATGGCCACAGACGCCAAAATGGGAAACAGACTTACATGGTTCCCATAAAAACTGGAAATCACGGGGATGTTGGTAGTCCACTCAAAGATAGAATCATAGGAAGCTAAGTCTTCTGCCCACAAGAATGATTTTTGTCTCAATGCAAACGAAGTTGGAAAAAACATGAACAGCGCATAGAAAATGGGTAACTGTAACAAAGCCGGAATACAGCCACTCATAGGACTTACCCCTGCTTTATTGTACAGCTTCATGGTTTCCTGTTGCTTTTTCATAGCATTGTCCTTAAGCCTCTCATTAATTTCTGTAATCTCCGGTTTCAAAACTTTCATTTTGGCTTGGGAGAGATAAGACTTATAGGTTACCGGAGACAGTGCCAAACGCACTAAAATTGTCATAACAATAATGGCAATTCCGAATGGAAGAAAGGAACTCAAGAAATTGTAGAAGGGTGTAAATACGTAGCGGTTGATCCATCCAAAAATACCCCATCCAAAAGGAATGGAATCGGTTAGTCCCAAATCCTTATAGGTGTCCAAAACCTTAGCATCCGTTGGGCCAAAATACCAATGCATATTCTGGGAAAGCTCTCCTGCTTGTAATTCCAATGGAGCTTTAGTGGAGTACATCTTGGTAAATTCCGTTTCCTTGCTTTCTTCTTTCACCAAGTTTTGAGAACTCAACTCTGCACTTTTAAAATGAGTGTCCGTAGCTAAAATGGAACTAAAAAAGTGCTGGCGATATGACAACCATTTGATATCTTCCTCGGTTTCCTCATCAGACTCACTACTCTCAGAAAGCTTACTAATTTTTCCCCCCTCATGATTGTATGTTAGACGGGTATACCGGTTTTCATATTTAACACTTTTGCCATGTCTGATACCCTTCAAATCCCATGATAAATTTATAGGGCGGCTCGAATTAACTACACCGTTGAGCCCTTGTGATCTTATGGTAAAATCTACCATATAATCATTGGGTTTCATTTCATACCTATATTCTAAAAAGTTGTTTTCTGAAACCTTGGCTTTCATGGAAAGCACTTGGTTATCCCCACTTTTGGTGAGTGTGGGCTCAAAAAACAAATCCGTTGTATTAAGAACTCTATTGTCGGTGGTGCTAAAATTGATACCGAACTTGGCATTGCTATCCTTCACTAAATAAACGGGTACAGAGTCATAGGTGACAAACTCTTTCATCTTGGCCTCAACAATTTGCCCCCCTTTGTTGTCCACTTCCAAATACAAGAGTTCATTTTCCAAAACAGTGGTTCCTTCAGATGTTTCGGTAAACCCAAAAGCCCCTACCGCACTTTTGTAGTTGGCCACTGCTGTAGAATCTTGAATATTGATTGGAGTTGGCTTATCTATCTTCGATTCATCTGCAACTGCTTCTTGCTCTATTGTTGCCTCAATCTTTTCTTGTTCCGCTTTTTCGGCTTCCAATTCCTCGGGAGTAGGTTGACTTTGATAGAACATAAAAATGAGTATCCCAAAAATCAACACAAATCCAATAATGGAATTGATGTCCAGCTTCTTTTCTTCCATGAAAATTATTTAGTGAAAATCTTTATCTGCGCTTTTCAGGTGGCAAATATATGTCCAAAACCGCAGTTTATGCCAAACTGGCATTAGATTGTTGCTGTTTTTGTGCTAAAACCGCTTTTACAAATCCAACAAACAACGGATGTGGGTTGGCCACTGTACTTCGGTACTCCGGATGGTATTGTACCCCAATAAACCATGGATGGGAGGGAATTTCTATCACCTCAACAAGTCCAGTTTTAGGATTAAACCCCGTTGCTCTAAGGCCAGCTTCCTCCATTTGTGATTTGTAGTCATTATTGAATTCAAATCGGTGTCTGTGTCGTTCAGCAATCGCTGTGGCATCATACACTTGCTGTACAAGGCTACCTTCTAAAAGGTCACAATCCCATGCACCCAAACGCATAGTACCTCCCATGTCCGTAACCAACTTTTGTTCTTCCATTAAACTAATTACAGGCTCGGGCGTTTCCGGGTCCATTTCTGTGGAATTGGCCTTACTTAACCCTAGTACGTTCCTTGCAAATTCTATAACCGCCATTTGCATCCCCAAACAAATGCCCAAAAATGGAAGGTCATTTTCTCGTGCGTAACGCACAGCCATAATTTTGCCTTCAATGCCTCTTTCCCCAAATCCTGGTGCAACCAAAATTCCATCGAGGCCCATTAATTTTTTGTCGACATCTTTGGAGGATAGGTGCTCAGAATGTATAGATCGTACTTCTACCTTAACTTCGTTAGCAGCACCGGCATGAATAAAAGATTCCAAAATGGATTTATATGAATCTTGAAGTTCAACATATTTGCCAATAAGACCTATAACCACCTTGTTTTTTGGATTTTTATGCTTGGCCAAAAATTGCTTCCACAAGTCCAATTCTGGTTCTACATTGTCTGGTAATGCCAATTTTTCCAAAGCCACTTTATCCAATCCTTCCTGTTGCATCAACATGGGCACATCATAAATTGTGGATGCATCTATGGATTGAATTACAGCTTCCTTTTTCACATTACAGAAAAGGGCCAGTTTTCTCTTAATATCATCTGAAATTTGATGTTCCGTACGGCATACCAAAACATCAGCTTTAATTCCGCTTTCCATTAGTGTTTTTACGGAATGCTGAGTGGGCTTGGTCTTCAATTCTCCCGCCGCGGATAAGAAAGGAACCAAGGTTAAGTGAACTACCATCCCGTTGTTTTCTCCCAACTCCCATAGCAACTGCCTAACAGATTCAATATACGGGAGGGATTCAATATCCCCCACGGTACCGCCTATTTCGGTAATCACAATATCATAATCCCCACTTTTTCCCAAGATTTGGATGCGCTCCTTAATCTCGTTGGTAATGTGTGGTACCACTTGGACGGTCTTCCCCAAAAATTCGCCTCTTCGTTCCTTTTCAATAACACTTTGGTAGATTCTACCTGTGGTTACATTATTGGCCTGGGAAGTCCGCACGTTTAAAAAACGTTCGTAATGTCCTAAATCCAAATCGGTCTCCGCGCCATCATCGGTCACGTAACATTCACCATGTTCATATGGATTCAAGGTACCTGGGTCCACATTGATATAGGGGTCCAATTTCTGAATGGTGGTCCGGTAACCCCTGGCTTGAAGTAGTTTGGCCAAGGATGCAGCAATTATTCCTTTACCTAAGGATGAAGTAACGCCTCCCGTAACAAAAATGTACTTGGTTTGTGACATAATTGAATTCTCTATTACGGGGTGTAAAGTTACAAATTGCCAATGAAAACAGGATTATTCTCTTGGAAATTCTTTTTGGATTTTTCTAATGAGGGGTTCCAAACCGTTATCCTTAACATCCAGCATGGTGCTTAGGTACTCCCCTAATTTTCCACTGGGAAATCCTTTTTGCCTGAACCACACCAAATAAGGTAAAGGTAAATCCACCAAATAGCAACCCTTGAATTTACCAAATGGCATTTTATAATGTGCCAGTTCTAGCAGTTTTTCTTTGTTGGGCCTTATTTCCATATCTATCCCTAAAGTACTATCTTAACCTCAATAATCAGCCCAACATGAAACGAAGAAATTTTATTGCAACTACTGCCATTGGCGCTGCCGGTATTGCAACTACCCAAGTTAATGCACAACAAATGAATGCCACCAAAGATTTTAAACTTAAAAACAATATCAACCACAGTGTATGTCATTGGTGTTTTGGTGATATTCCTTTGGAAGATTTTCTTAAAACCCTAAACGAATTGGGCGTAAAGGCCATAGACCTCATTGGTCCCAAAGATTGGCCATTGCTCAAAAAATATGACATATTTTGCTCTATGTGCAACGGGGCGGAAATTAGTTTGGAAGAAGGCTGGAACGACCCTAAAAACCACGCAGTTCTAATTAAGAATTACACCGAAATAATTCCCAAGGTAGCTGAGGCGGGCTATACCAACCTTATCTGCTTCAGTGGTAACCGAAACGGTATGAACGACTACGTGGGTTTGCAAAATTGTGTTGACGGACTTTCCCAAATAATGCCTTTGGCAGAAAAACACGGAGTGGTAATTCAAATGGAATTGTTCAATCAAGTGAACCATCCAGACTATATGTGCGACAGTTCTATTTGGGGGGTGGAGTTATGCAAACATTTAGGGAGCGACAATTTTAAATTGTTGTATGACATATACCATATGCAAATCCAAGAAGGGGATATTATAAGGAGTATTCAAAACTATCACCCCTATTTTGGCCATTACCATACCGCAGGTGTTCCAGGAAGACATGAAATTGATAACACCCAAGAACTTTATTACCCTGCCATAATGAAAGCCATTTTGGATACGGGCTATGCCGGTCATGTGGCCCAGGAATTCATTCCGACTTGGAGTGACAAAATAAAGGCACTCAAGGATGGTTTTTTACGCTGTGATGTTTGATACTATTAAAGTGAAAGATGATAGCTGAAATGATGACCACAAAAAGGCACTATGGAGCAAGTATTTCAAACACCTGTTTCTTAGTAAGACCATATTGGTCCATAATAATGTTTGTCTTTTTCGTAGGATGTAAAGGAGTACCCACGCAAATAATCGATTCCAAAATATACCTTCAAAAACAAGGAAGAGAGAAAAAAGATTGGAAAATTGTTTGGCAAGATGACTTTGAAAGTGATGTGCTTGACCTTTCCAAATGGACCCGGATTCCTCCAAATAATGCAGATTGGGGCAAACACATGACCAGTGATAATCGTTGCTATTCCATACTTGATGGACAACTTTATCTAAAAGGTATCGTCAATCCAGATACCTTGCAGGACCCAAGACCTTATTTAACTGGAGGGATATACAGTAAACGCAAATTTGCTTTTCAGTACGGCAGGATAGAGATTAGGGCCAAGTTGGAGAATGCGCAAGGTGCTTGGCCTGCCATTTGGATGTTGGCTGAACAAAATAAATATGGTGCCTATCCCAGAAACGGAGAAATTGATATTATGGAACATCTCAATTTTGACACTATTATCTATCAAACTACCCATTCCTACTATACGCTGGAATTGAAACAAAAAGACAATCCTCCGTATTATAACACTACCCCTGTAGATGTTACCCAATTCAACATCTTTGGATTGGAGTGGTATGAAGACAAATTGGTATTTACTTTGAATGGCGAGGAAACGTTTACATACCCAAAGGTCAAAGGTGTTGATCCATCGCAATGGCCGTATGACCAGCCCTTTTACCTCTTGATAGACCAACAACTTGGAGGATCATGGGTTGGACAAGTAAATCCAGAAGACCTTCCAGTTCAAATGATTGTGGACTATGTAAAAGTATACCAATGATTTTTAATCAAGGTTGTGAGAGGCTTCAATTTGGATTCACCTAAAACAAACCCCTATCTTTAAGTCTTCAGTAAATAACCATTGTAGCTAAATCAATCTAAACCATTTTAAATGATAAAATCTACCCAACCATTAATAGTCACGTTATTCGTAATTCTGGCAACCTCCTGCAACAATACCGAGACTCTTTTTCAAGAAAATGCCAATGACTGGTTTGAAGAAGGAGATGCCACATGGTCTTTCAATAACCACGAACTGGAAGCAACCATTGATGAAGGGACTGGGTTTGTAATGACCAACAAACCCTTTAAAGATTTTGTTTTGAAACTTGAGTTCTATCCTGACAGCACTATCAATTCAGGGGTGTTTTTGCGGTGTAAGGCATATAATATAGATGCTACCGATTGTCATGAGATAAACATCTGGGACCTTCACCCCAACCAAGATTTCAGGACAGGTGCAATTGTCACAAAATCAATTCCAATAACCAAGGTAAATACTTTGAATAAATGGAACACCTACAAAATAAAGAACCAAAATAATCGCATTGAAGTTTGGGTCAATGATACTTTAACAGCCGATATACAAGATAATAGTTTGGAAGAAGGTTTTATTGGACTTCAGGCTGCCGGAACGGGTAAAATTAAATTCCGGAACACAACATTGGAGCAATTGAAATAATGTACATTCCCCTAAACTTTTTGGAATGGTAATTTAAAATTATGGACTTTGATTTGAATAACATTCAAATGAACGTAGTGCAAACTGCGGGAAACGGAGTGGTCAACCATGAGACTCTTTTCAATTTTTCGCAAAAAAGTAACCAGGTCCAAGCTGAATATAGTGGCGGACAAATTGCAAAGGGGTTTTTGGTGGGCAACCTAAAGGGAGCCGTATTGGAATTCAGTTATTGCCAGCTACAAAATGATGGGAAATTGGACAATGGCATCTCGCAGGCGGAGTTATCCCGTTCCTCCGGCGGCAAACTACGGTTGACAGAACATTTTGAATGGAAATCCCGACCTGGAGAAACGGGTATCAACATTTTTGAACAACTATAACCTTATTCAACTTATGAAAATAGCCACAAGAATCTTTTTGTCTTTTGTCATTTTGTTCTTCATTCAATGTTCCCTACAATCAAAATCCGGTCAAACCTCCGAATCTGATAAGGAAAAATTATACACAGCCATTGAAGTATTTAATAAGGCTTTCCAATCTGGAGACGTACAAACGCTCAATAGCATGATTACATCGGATTATGTGCACACCAACGGGAGCTCAAAATCCATTGATGGAGCCTCTTGGATAAACTATTTGGAAAAAAGAAGTGGTAGCATAGCCCGGGGTAAATTGGAAGTCACAGCATATGAAATGGATGAAATGGAAGTGATTTTTTATGGCGATATGGCCCTAGTTACGGGAAGGGTAATTGTAAACAATAAAGGGGGACAAGGAGCTACTAAAAATAAATACAGGGTGACCCATGTTTGGGTAAACGAATCTAGAGTTTGGAAACGCGCAGGGTTTCATGATGGGAAAATAAAGTAATTTCCTTTGCCAAGGAGCTTTACTTTTCTCCTAAGGCTTTCGCAATTTTCCTGTTCCACTCCAATTGTTTTGCAGCATTTCTGGAAAAACCGGTTTCCCAATCATATTGGTCCTGAAAATCTTCCAATTCGGTTAAAATGTCTCTATAAATATCCCTGATCTCTTGTTTGACATTATCCGAAAACGAGGTTCGCCGTAACTTATCCCGCATCTTCCTGGCATAGAGTTCGGCTATATCAAAATGGAGTTGTTCGTGGCTTAGAATCAAATTATCACAAACATCGGGCTTGTACCAAGATTCATTGGGGTAGAAATAGGCATTGACCTCAAAATCCAGTTTCACTTCATGATGAATCAAATTTGCAGAATATCTATAACTGATACCACTGGCAGTGGTAGCGGCAGGTTCAGCGGCAGGTGGGACTTTCCCTTTAAAATCTTTCCAACTAAGTCTTTTATCAGCATTCCATAAAACCCCTTCTTCAATTTCTTGACCTAATCCCAAAAAACCAAAAAAACAAAGACATACTATGGAGACTATTTTACCCAATGAAACTCGATTACCTTTTCAATATCTGGGTGTAAACTATAATGCACAGGACAAGTATTTGCCGTATGTTGTAAAATCTTCCTATGCTTTTCAGAAACATTGGCCGGAAATTCCATTCTTACCTCGATCTTGGAAATACGTCTTGGGTTGGCTGCCATATGCTTGGTGACCTCAGCTGTACATCCTGTCAGATCAACCTCCAAATCCCTCGCTTTTATCCCCATCATGGTTATCATGCAGCTCGCCAATCCAGTGGCCACTGTATCCGTAGGCGAAAAAGCTTGTCCTAAACCGTTGTTATCAATAGGAGCATCGGTTACAAATTCGCTATTGGACCTTATGTGCAAACAGGTAGTCCTTAATTCTCCGTTATAGGTAACTTTAGAGGTCATCCAATTTAATTTCTTTGATTCGTAAACTATCGTATTCCATCAAATAGGATGCCTTGTTATAGTATCCTGATGATTTATTATTAAAATAATTAAAGCTATTACCGGTATATTCGGTTAAACCTATAATCTTGGAGGTCTCAAAAAGATTGTTCTTGTGAGCCAGTTTTAACAGGACATCAAAAGTAACATCAAACCCTCTTACCGCATATCTGTCAGGCTTTAAACCTTTGTATTTTTTGCGGTAGGCCTTGGTAAAAGTATCACTCCCAGATTCTCTATAAAAAGAAGGATAGGCAAATCTCAAATTGGACAAATGCGTACTTGATATCGCCTCATTTTCAAAAGCGCTGTTAAAGTTGGTTGTGAACATCCGTACAGAAATCTCTTCGGTATTGGCAGAATTCAAAATGGAACTTACACTAGACACCATATTGGCCTGATCCGTTTCCAGAAAGACCCAGTTTTCCTTTTCTTCGGACAGCATAATCAAAAACTCATCCAGGTGAAGGGATTTATTGTCAATGACCTTGGCTATCTGGGCGGCTGGAAATTTGGATAAAATGGAATCATGCGCCACTTGATGTGTGGAATCAGCTATAATCACAATATTTTGATCTGTATGTGCCTTCCCAAGGTAGGATAGCATTTTTTCTCGTAGCACATCTGACTTAGGAACAGAGTAAAACACATTTCCATGAGTTAACCGGCTTTCTGAAGCTATGGGAGCAATTACAGGAATATCCTTGCTCGCGGCCTGGACAGCAACCTCATCCAAGGCGGTAGTTGACACAGGGCCTATAATAGCATTCACTCCCAAAAGACTCTCCCTGAATAAAATTTCCTTGACCTTTGCTTGGTTTAGTTCCGTATCATACGTTTTTACATCTACGGAAACACCCATTTTTTTAATGGAGTCCAAAGCGATCATAGCTCCTGAGTAAAAACCAAGACTCAAGGTAAGGTCCCTACGGGTCTTAATTTGATTTGCCGTTTTTTTCCTGTCATTAAAATTGATTCGATCAAGCCTAAAGGGAAGCATAAAAACAAGCTTTGGCCTGTTTTCAACATTGATGCTATCTATGAGATTGATTTTATCCAATACCAAAGCGTTTTTTACTTCCAGCTCTTCTGCTTTTTCCTTGGGTAATTTGAGTACCATTCCCGCCTTCAGCCCATTTTCCAGATCAGGATTGAGTGAAAAGAGCTCCTCCCTGGTAAGGTTTAGGTTTTGAGTCAACCTAAAAATGTTTTGCTTGGGTTTTACTTCGTAGAAAATATAATTCTCTGTGTTCACCTCCCCAGTGGTGTCCTTCTTTTTGGGCAGTCTAAGAACCATCCCTTCCTTTAACCCACCCTCTGTCATAATTTCTGGATTCAATTTTACAATGGAATCCGAAGGAATACCATATTCCTTACCTAAACTATATAAAGTTTGTTTGGCAGGAACCGTAAACGAAGTATACAAATCTACCTGCTGGTCTTCTAAACTATCCCCTTTGGGTCTAGGTAATTTTAACTCTTGCCCTATGGCAAGGTAGTCCGAGCTTTTACTTAAATCGGGATTCAATGCCACTAAACTATCCACGGTTATCCCGTATTTGTGGGCAATGCTCCATCTGGTTTCCTTGGGTTGAACGGTATAGGTTTCAAAGTCCAGTGCCCTTTCCTCCTCCTCAGTACGTTCTGGAAACTTGGGGATTTGCAAAACCATTCCTTTTTTAAGAGGTTCCGCATATAATTTTCTGTTATAGCGCTTGAGTTGCTCTTCGGTAATTTTATATCGCTGCGTTAACCCGAAAAGAGTTTCCCTTTTGCGTACCCTGTGGCGGGTAAATCCAAGTGGTTTTTCCTGCTCCTCTACTGTTTCTTCCTTTGGCTGATCTTCCTGGGAAATAATGGATCCATCCAAGGGAATGATCAGCAAGGTGTTCACCTTAACATCCGCAGCTGATTTAATCTCTTTATTGGATTGTAAAATAGTATAGGGAGTTACCCTGTATTGTTGGGAGATGCTCTGTAAAGTTTCCCCTTCCTTAACGGCATGAGTGATATATTTTTGCGCAGAAACTTGGATTGTAGTCAAGAAAAAGACCATAAATCCCCATAATACAAGATGTTTTTTCATTCCCATTCTATAGTTGCAGGTGGCTTAGAGCTTATGTCATACACTACTCTATTAACGCCTTTGACCTTATTTATTATATCATTGGAGGTCTTTTGTAAAAATTCATAGGGTAAATTCACCCAATCTGCCGTCATTCCGTCCGTACTTTCCACTGCCCTGAGCGTTACGCATTTCTCATAAGTGCGTTCATCTCCCATGACCCCTACACTATTTACGGGTAAAAGCATGGCTCCGGCCTGCCAAACCTTATCATAAAGCCCCCATTTTTTAAGGCCATCGATAAAAATAGCATCAACTTCCTGTAATATGGACACTTTTTCCTCAGTAATGTCACCCAATATTCGAATGCCCAGTCCAGGACCGGGGAATGGGTGTCGACCCAAAATTGCAGGATCCATCCCCAAATTTTTTCCTACTCTTCGCACTTCATCCTTAAACAACAAATGAAGCGGCTCCACTATTTTCAACTTCATATAATCAGGAAGTCCGCCCACATTATGATGACTTTTTATGGTCGCCGAAGGTCCCCCACTTGCCGATACCGATTCTATACGATCCGGATAAATGGTGCCCTGGGCCAACCATTTTGCATTTTCTACCTTATGCGCCTCATCGTCAAAAACCTCGATAAAGACCCTTCCAATAATCTTTCTTTTCTTCTCCGGTTCAGATTCTCCTTTCAATGCATCCAAAAAACGTGCCGAAGCATCTATACCCTTAACATTCAGCCCCATATGCTGGTACTGATCAAGTACACTTTCAAATTCATTTTTACGAAGTAGTCCATTGTTCACAAAGATGCAATGCAAGTGCTTTCCTATGGCCTTATGCAATAACATGGCGGCAACGCTTGAATCCACGCCTCCCGAAAGTCCCAAAATCACCTTTTCATCACCTATTTTCTCTTTAAGCTCTGCGACTGTGGTTTCCACAAAAGCATCTGGGGTCCAATCTTGTTTTAGTCCAGCAATTTTTACTAGAAAATTCTCCAGGAGTTTTTTTCCATCTGTGGTATGGTAAACCTCAGGGTGAAATTGGATACCATAGGTTTGCTCTCCTTCTATGTGAAAAGCTGCATTTTCCACATCGTGGGTACTCGCCAATCGGATTGCCCCACTTGGCAATTCCTTGATGGTATCACTATGACTCATCCACACTTGACTTCCTTCTTCCAAACCTTCAAGAAAGGTCTCTTCCTCTTTTATATAGGAAAGGTTGGCTCGGCCATATTCCCGAGTTGCGGAAGGAGCCACATTTCCTCCATTGAAATGGGAAAGATATTGCGCTCCATAACAAATGCCCAACAATGGGATTCTCCCTTTAATTTCTGTAAGATCTGGATGCGGAGCATCCTCTCCCCTTACCGAAAATGGAGATCCTGAAAGAATTACAGCCTTATAGACCGATAAATCTTCTGGGGGGTTGTTAAAAGGTTTAATTTCTGAGTAAATATTGAGCTCGCGAACCCTTCTTGCAATCAACTGGGTATATTGGGAGCCAAAGTCTAGGATTAGTACGTTGTTTTGCATGGGCAAAAATAGTGATTTGCCGCAGTTGAAAAAGTATCTTTTTCGGTATATTTTTTACAAGTTGTTAAAAGATCCGTTCAACCAAATAAATACTCAAATTTTAAGCAGCAAGGCAGTTTTTTCAATATCGTTCAATTTTATTTTACTACAATTTCCCCCACTTAAATATAACCTCAATTCGTTTTTTTCTTTACATTTTTCACCATTTCTTTGCGATCCAAAACAAATCAAGCTATGATTAAGGGATTTATTTTTGACCTGGACGGGGTAATCACAGATACTGCTGAGCTTCATTATGAAGCATGGAAGTCGTTGTCAGAAGAGATGGGTTGGGATTTTGATTATGAGGTGAATGATAAGCTACGAGGTATATCCAGAATGGATTCCATCAAAGTGATTCTTGACCATAATCAAACTTCTTTGGATGAGGAAACCCTTGTGAATCTAGCTACAAAGAAGAACGATATTTACGTTGCAAGTTTGGAAAGCATGACGCCAGATAACTATCTTCCTGGAGCGCAAGAGTTATTGACACATTTAAGAACAGAAGGCTTTAATGTAGCTCTTGGGAGCGCCAGTAAAAATGCCATAAAAGTGCTGCAACAGCTCAATGCCAATATGTTTTTTGATGTTATAGGGGACGGTAATAGCGTTTCCAAAAGCAAACCGGAGCCGGATATTTTTCTATTTGGTTCTGAGAAAATGAATCTACAGCCAGAAGAATGTATTGTGTTTGAAGATGCCGAAAGTGGCATTGATGCTGCCAAGGCTGGGGGTTTTTACAGTGTAGGCATTGGGCCCAAGGATAGAGTAGGTCATGCTGATCTTCGTTTTGACACTATGGCGGAAGCTACATTATTCGAAATTAAAGCCCACTTTAAGGATTTGTTCTAATTACTCGGAACATTAAGTACTCGTTAATCCTTGTAAACAATTACAAACCAATATGTTGGTATTAAATCCTTATTTTTAGGAAAAATCCAGCTGTGGTAAAAACACGTTTTAACCTCTCTATCCTAAGTTTACTAGTTCCCTTTTTTTTATTTGCCCAGGATAACCAGAAACTGGATAGTATTCTAAAGGTATACGAATCCCAGCCGGATGGTATTGAAAAGGTGAAGACCCTTCAGGAGCTTTTCTACGCCGAATTATACAATACACCCGTTAAAGCTAAGGACTATGCCCGCAAAGGGGTGGCTCTCTCCAAGAAAATAGCCTATACTGAAGGTGAAGGTGTTGCTAACTACCATTTGGGGTCTTACTATCAGATTATCGTCAAGGTAGATTCAGCTCGCTATTACTATGAAAAATCCTCTGAATTTTGGAAGAATATTGGCGATAAGGAAAGGTTGGCCAGTAGTATTTCATCCATTGGAATACTGGAGCAAATGAATGGAAATTACGAGCAGGCCCTTGGTATGTTCGATGAGGCCATCCTGGCTTATAAAGAAGTGGGAAACCTTTCGCACATGGCCAACACTATATGGTCTAAGGCCGCCACCTATATTGAAAAGGCAAATTATAATTTGGCACTCAAAGAATCCTTAAAGGCTTTAAAAATCCATGACAGTCTCAACAATAAACCTTGGCGCATAGCTGATGACCTAAGGCAGCTAGGTCAAATAGAGGACAATCTAAAGAATTATTCCAATGCCATTTCCTACTTTCAGCGAGCAATAAAGGTTTACGACTCCATTGGAGACAACATATATTTAGGTCATTCCTATCAAGATTTGGGTTACACCTATTATCATTTAAAAGAATTTGAAAAAGCACTAAAATACCATAATCAGAGCCTGGAAATAGCACAAGAATTTAAGCTCGTCGATATGGAAGCCAATGCCCTTGCCAATTTGGGAACGGTATATTCACAATTAGGTCAATATAGCAAGGCAATAACATTCCTGGAAGAAGGACTTGAAAAAAGTAAGATTCAAAACGGAATTATCAGCTATACAAGCACTTTGCGTGATTTAGGTGATTCTTGGCAAAAACAAGGCAATTCCCAAAGGAGTTTGTTTTATTTGGACCAAGCTATAGTAATTGCAGATTCTATAGCGGCCAAAAGCGAATTAAAGGAAGCTTTATCCGTGAGAGCCGGAGTCTATGAAATGCAAGGCAATTTAATATCAAGTATTGCAGATCTAAAAAGATATATCGTTCTCAATGATTCCATTTTCAACACAACCAAATCCCAGCAAATAGAAGAACTCCGAACTATCTTTGAAACAGAAAAAAAGGAACAGCAGATAGCACTTCAAGAAAAAGAAATAACTGTTTTGGAGCAGAAAGCTGAAATCAGTACGCTACAAAAGATGTTATTGGGAGGATTGTTACTGTTATCGCTTATTGGGTTTTATGGAATTCGGCAAAAATTGAAGCGCAACAAACTTGAAAAGGAAAAGGTAGATGCTGAGCTGGCATTTAAAAAGAAGGAGCTTACCACCCATGCTCTTCATTTGGCTAAAAAAAACGAAGTGCTGGAAAGTGTCAAGCTCAAAGCCAAAGCCATAAAACAAAAAGAGGACCCAACCGCTTATCAAGAATTGATCAAGACCATCAATTTTGACCAACAGGATGATAAAAATTGGGAAAGCTTTACCCAATACTTTGAACAGGTGCACAAGGATTTTGCAGGAAACGTAAAAACAAGGTATCCCGATGTTACTAAAAATGAGCTCCGTTTTATGGCCCTTATCAAAATGAACATGTCCTCAAAAGAAATTGCGACAATCCTGAATGTTTCACCAGATGGGATTAAAAAAGCACGACAAAGACTCCGAAAAAAATTGAATCTTACCCCTCAAGATTCTCTCGAAAACACGGTTTTAAGCATTTAGAAACCACCTATAAATTCTCGTTAAGTATAATAAAAATAGGGGTTAACAGGGGTGTACCCCCTTTGTACCCCTTCCATTTTTTTAATCTGTAAAAACACGCTTTAGGTTTGTGGTGTCACTAAGTTGACAACCAAGTTTTGTGGTGTCTTGTTCGGCCTAGGGCTGCAGACCAAATCCGGGCAGGAACACACAAAACATCAAGTTTAACCACAAAACAAACAAGCGATGAAAACAAACAGCAAATTAGTACGGAGGTTTTTGACACTGACAATGATCTTGATTGTCACGGCCTGCAGTAAAGACTCATCTGGTGAAAACGTTCCAGATGGCAACAATAACGGGAACATAGAAACAGGTGACGGTGTAACGGAAGATGAAATTGAATCCGATGAGGGAGAAATTGGGATTAGCATCAGTGCTCGGGAAATTGCGAAAAAAGGATATAATCCAACCACTGCCGAGATTAGTATTACGGCAACATCCAACGATATTCCCAAAGATAATACAGTGTCCATTGATCCTTTTACCAATATTGCCTATCTGTCTTTTAAAAACGAAGAGTTATCCGATGAAGCAAAAGAAGAATTGAAAGGGGTGGATATTTCCATTGTCATCAAAGATGAAAATGATGACGAGCTTGCTTCGGCTTCAGTTTCCCAAATCATATTTAAATCAAGCCCAGATGAGCAGGAAATTGACAACGCAAACCTCGAAGATCAATTTGCCAAGGTTAACCTACGCAATGATATCGCATATTATCTACAAATTGTTCAAGATGGGAGCAATGACATTTATGGTGCCCCCACCTCATGGCACTATCAAGACAATACTATTGATAGACCTATGGTAGTGTACACCTTAAATCAATTGGATTACTCTACAGACCCCCCCAATGGTCCAGGTGCAGCCCAGTATTACTCTACTTTCTTTTTCGAAGAAGTTGAAAACGAACCAGGAGTATATACAATTTCCGTTCATGATGGGGATGCCATTTATTATTGGTATTTAAACGGCAACAATAGGTTAAATGTACAGAGTGTTGAAAATCGAAGAATAAACGGTGACAACACACCTGATACCGCAGATAGGGACAATTATAAGTTTAAAATAGAGAAAGTTGGTTTAGGCCAGTACACTTTCACCTCGATTAAAACTGGACACCCAATAGCCCAAACCAACAATGGTGCGCCAAATGCCAATGAAAATACCACGGATAATACTCCGCTATATTTCAGAATCATGGCATTTGATATTGACTGGGACATTCAAACCATAGAATACAAGCACTTACAACCTATTCTTCCACCTGCCGGAACCGCTTTTGCCTATAACAGCACCTTGATAAATTGCAGTAGCGGTCAATTATCACAAGAAATAGGGGTTGAGGAATCCAGGACTTCAACATCTATTTTTGGATGGGAGGAATCAATGTCCGTGAGCACAAGTGAGGAATACTCCATGTCGGTTTCGATGGAATCAGAAATTTCAGCAGAATTTTATGGTGTGGGAAGCTCAATAAGCAGTTCAGTTTCTGAAACCTACTCCGCAAGTGAATCCAAAACACGGACCAGTACCACTTCGGGTGCTTTTGAAACCTCCGAAACTATAACTTTATCCACTAAGCGAAGTATCATTGTTCCATCAAAAAAGGCAACATTGGTTGCTGATATCTACCAGACCTACGAGAACATAAAAATCCCGTTTGTGCAAAGGTTCCGTATCAAAGGAAATTATCAGGAAGATGGTCAAGCCCTTACCGGGGAGGAAATCACCACACAATTCGTTTTTAATCAATTTACAGGCGTGGTTACTGAAGTTGGGGGTGACTTCATTGAAGTTACCGTGAGAGGTACCAACACAATAGATCGCTTAATTGACACCAAGACTATCGCAGATGATGTTCCATCAAACTGTGGGGAGTAACAAAGTTGGTTTAAATAAAAAAGCCCCAGGAACCACTCCGGGGCTTTAAAATAAAATCAAAACCAACCTAAACATATGAGTTTACCAACTCAAATAGTTTAAAAAAATTTCATAGCAATTTTCACTAGTAAAACAACTAGTCAATAAAATACCCTACCTATTTTTTGTTTTTTTTTGAGAATAAATCAATTAAAAAATAGATATACCAGTTAACAATCTGTTTACGAGATACTTATGTGGAAAGGAATATTTTTTTTAATGCCTTAAAATCAGGAATTTCTCAGCCAGTGGGTCTAGGTTTTCCATTAATTCGGGAATTAAATATTCTCCCAATTCCAAATACAGCTCGGAAAAATTGAATTGTCTCTCTTGTAGTGACTGATTTGGGAAAAGTTCGTTTTGCAAATCCGTCATTCGGATTACCTGATCTTTCAGTTTACGTTTTTGCGCCTGCAATAATCGTTTTTCCAACGCATCCAATCCCTTTTTTTGTTTCAGTTCTTGCGCTTTTACCGCCCCAAGGAAAGACCTATCGGTCTCCTCAGCTATGCTGTACATGGTATGGAACTGTTCTTCTAGATGCTTTTTTTGAGACGAAAAGTCAATATCAATATTGGAAATCTCCCTGATTCTTTTATTTATGAAACTATTTTGCTTTAAAAAGAGATCATCAATCTTCAACCCTAATTTTTTCATTTTTCTGCTTTGCTTATCACTCACCACAAGGGCAGAATTCCTCAGTAAAAGCATAGGAAATGTAGTTTCCATGGATTCAAAATAAGATTTAAGTTCCAACCAATAGGCCAGCTCTCCTCCTCCTCCTATATAACATAGATTGGGTAAAATCACTTCTTGATATAATGGGCGGGCGATTACGTTAGGTGAAAAACGCTCAGGATAGTCTTTTAGTTCATTTTTCAATTCCTCAGGTGTAAACCTTATTTCGGTATTGACCACTTCAAATTGATCGTTCTTTTTTACAATCCGTTCTCGGATGCCATCCAAATGATAGAAATAATTGATTTCTCTCGGGTTCACTTGAATCTTGTATTCCGAGGACACCTTGGAAATGGCATCAATTGATTCTGTGACTTTTTTGAAGGGTGTATGTTCAAAAATATCTTTTGTGGCGTATGGAACCAACAGCTGTTTCAACGATGTATCATCCCCATCCACTATCACCAAACCGTAATTCTTAAATAGGGCATTGGCCAAAAAGCGGGTTGCCTCTGCCAGATTGGTATGCTTTGTATATGCCTGTCGGAACAACGATTTTAATTGTTCCGCATTACGTGTGCTTCCCAAACCACTGGAAAACGTTTGGAATACTGCATCTAACCCCTCAGTATTCAATGGGCCAACGGCTCCAGAAACCTCCTTGTTCCATTGTACTTTTTGACCCCGAAAATTGAAGTAGTTGATTTCATCAAAATCATGATCCTCTGTTGCCATCCAATATACAGGAACAAAATCATAAGCCGGATACGCCTCCTTTAACTGCTTGGTGAGGTTAATGGTGGAAACAATTTTATATAAAAAATACAGTGGGCCCGTAAATAGGTTCAACTGGTGTCCCGTGACCACAGTAAAAGTAGTTGTGTTTTCCAATAGGTTAATATTGGTCTGCGTCGTTTCGGAAACATCAAATCCTTTGTACTGGTTTAGCAGTGCTTTTACCAAAACAGCTCGATTGTTAGTCGGGTAATTGGCTCCCTTTTCCTTGAGTTGCTCTCCAAAATTTTGGAGTTCGGGGTATCTGTTGAAAAAAGGCTTCAGACCTGTCTTTTGGTCTAAATAATCGCAAATAAGTTTAGAAAAATAACCTGTTTCCTGAAAAGGTATACAATCTACTTCCATTAAAGTTGTAATCTGGTGCTAAAGATAATTCTCTTCTTTTTTTCTCTTCCTAAAAATAAGTTAATGTACGGTTTTCAACTTTTTCATCAAGAAAACTTCAAAAGTGATGATTCTGGAATTTATTGTTAGATTTGGTTTCTGCAAATAATCATTCACATGACAAGATCTTTATTTTTCTTCATACTCCTCATATCCGGTGCTATCAATGCCCAACAACCGAAGTCACCTTCAGAATTTTTAGGTTATGAGCTAGGAACCGAGTTCACTAGACACCACGAAGTAGTCGACTATTATGAATACCTCGCCAAGGAGGTTCCCGATATGGTAAAACTGACCTCCTACGGGAAAACGAACGAAAGACGCCCCCTACTATTGGTTTATGTTTCCTCTGCAGATAACATGTCTAATCTGGAAGAAATAAGGCAAGAACATATTAAGGATACAGAGGGAGCTGGGAGCGGTTCCAAAGCCATTGTTTGGTTAAGCTATAATGTTCATGGAAATGAAAGTGTAAGTACCGAAGCTTCCATGCAGACCATTTATGAATTGTTGACCAGTAAACGTTCCTATTTGGAAAATACAGTGGTCATTATAGATCCATGTATTAACCCGGATGGACGTGACCGTTACAGCAATTGGTACAACCAATATAAAAATTCTCCCTATCAACTTGACCCCAACAGCAAAGAACACAGAGAAGGTTGGTGGAACGGGCGTAGCAACCATTATATGTTTGACTTAAACAGGGATTGGGCCTGGCTTACACAAGTAGAAAGTCAACAGCGGATTAAGGTATATAATGAATGGCTCCCACATGTTCATGTAGATTTCCATGAACAGGGAGTTGATAACCCATACTATTTTGCTCCCGCAGCAGAACCTTATCATGAAGTAATCACCAATTTTCAACGCGATTTTCAGGTAACCTTGGGGAAAAACCACGCCAAGTACTTTGATGCTAACGGATGGTTCTATTTTACTAAGGAAATTTTCGACCTTTTTTATCCCAGTTATGGGGATACCTACCCAACCTACAATGGCGCTATTGGGATGACCTACGAGCAAGGAGGAAGTGGCCGTGGCGGTCTAGGCGTGCTCACCAAAATTGGGGACACCCTTACCCTAAAAGATAGAATTGCACATCATCATACTACAGGCTTATCCACGGTTGAGGTTTCTTCGCAAAACGCTGAAAAACTGAATTCCGAGTTCAAGAAGTTTTATCAGAATCGAAACTTCAAATACAAAAGCTATGTGATGGATGGAGACACGGATAAAATAGAAGCGCTTAAATCACTTTTATCCAAACACAAAATCGAATACGGCAACCCAACAGTAAATTCAGTTAAAGGATTTAATTACCAAACCGGGGCATCAGGCAGTATGTCCGTAACCAAAAATAGTTTAGTGGTTTCTACTAATCAAACCAAAGGAACATTGGTAAAAGTGCTGTTCGAGCCCAACGCCAAATTAAGTGATTCACTTACCTATGATATTACGGCATGGTCTCTACCTTATGCCTACGGCCTTAATGGGATTGCTTCCACATCTTTGGTTTCAAGCGAGACGACAGCGCACTCCAACGTTTCTGCAGGTAACCTTAATGCAGGTAACTATGCCTATATCAGCAATTGGAATAGTATGAAAGATGCCCGCTTTTTAGCTGCGTTATTAAAAGCTGGTATACGGGTCCGTAAAGCGGATCATCCTTTTTCCATTGAAGGCAAATCTTTTGCGAGGGGAAGTTTGATCATTACCAAAGGGGATAACCAAAACAAATCTGATTTTATTGCACAATTATCCCAAATAAGCCAAGAATACCAACAAGAATTAACAGTTTCCAATACGGGATTTGTAGATTCTGGAAAGGACTTTGGCTCTTCCTATGTGCAAATGGTCACAAAGCCAAAAATTGCAGTTTTATCTGGAAAACCAACTTCAACCCTAAGGTTTGGGGAGATTTGGCACTTTTTTGAGCAACAATTGCATTATCCCCTAACAGTTCTGGACAGTGATTATGCTGATAAAATAGATTTAAAAGATTATCACATATTGATACTTCCCGATGGACGCTATCGTGAATTTTTCAACGAAGCACAATTGAAAAAGCTAAAAGAGTGGGTAAAAGCAGGTGGTAAAATCATAGCAATGGGAGGTTCCATTAATGCCATTGATGGTGAAAATGGATTTGGTATAAAGAAAAAAGAATCGGTAAAAGATTCAGCTAAAAACAAACCAAAGCCTCATAAGAACACGCAGCGGGAGCGAATCAAAAAAGCAATTACCGGGGCCATTTTTAAGGCTAAAGTTGACCATACGCATCCTTTGGCCTATGGTTATGGGACAGACTATTTTACCCTAAAACTAGGGAATGCAGGTTATGACTACCTTAAAAGTGGAAACGCGGTCTATCTGGAAGGAGTAACACAAAAACCGGTTTCAGGTTTCGCGGGTAGCGAAGCCTTGAAACAAGTCCGGAATTCACTGGTTTATGGTGTGGAACAATCAGGCCAAGGACAGGTAATTTATATGGTGGACAATCCTTTGTTCCGAGGCTTCTGGGAAAATGGAAAATTATTCTTCGCCAATGCTCTTTTTATGGTAGATTAAGTCCATTTGGCTCTGATTTTAAATTAATTAGCCAACTTGGTTGGTGTATTTTCACATTCCAAAATTTTGTACCTTTAGTGATACTATAACAGGTATAAACCCAAGGATATGCGGCTACCCACTACTACTTTTCACCTAAAAATACGGGCAATACACTCCCTCATGATTGTATTTTCCATGATATTAAGCTCTGCAAACGTGTTTGCTTTTCAACAAGACCCAGCTGTCGATAATAATTTCAAACAATACAAAGGAGAAATCATGGATGCCTCGTCCAAAAAACCTTTGGTTTTTGCAACACTTGCAGTTGAGGGCACAAACATCAGTACAATTACCAATACCGAGGGTAACTTTCTACTCAAAATCCCTGAGGATATGATGGATGGTACGGTAGTGGTCTCCTTCTTAGGATATAAAAGCAAAAAAATTCCCCTAGCTAACCTTAAAACCAATAAAAACAAGATTTCACTTGTAGTTTCGGTAACGGAGCTTTCGGAAGTTAATATTAATGCCCCAAAAGATGCCGCAGCACTGGTCAGGGAAACTTTGGCACGCAAAGGGGACAATTATTTTAATGATCCAACTTTGATGACGGCATTTTATAGGGAAACTATTAAAAAGAGAAGAAAAAATGTCTCCCTGTCCGAAGCCGTGGTCAACATTTACAAATCTCCCTACACTTCTTTGCGTAGGGATGCCGTTGAGCTTTATCGAGCAAGAAAAAGTACAGATTACAGCAAATTGGACACTGTGGCCTTAAAACTGCAAGGAGGGCCTTTCAATACCCTTTACGTGGATATTATGAAATATCCTGAGTACATTTTTGCCAGGGAGTACATTTCAGATTATAAATTCACCTTTAGCCGTTCCACAAGAATCAATGACAAACTCATCTTTGTTATCAAGTTTGAACAGTGGGAAACAGTTAGGGAACCACTATATATGGGCGAGCTTTTTATTGACGTGGAGAACAAAACGCTTACCAGTGCTATTTATACTCTTAACATAACCGATAAAGTCAAGGCTGCTCGACTTTTTGTCCGTAAAAAACCCGCAAAAGTAGATGTTTGGCCCACAGAAGTGGCTTATAGGGTAGATTACAGGGAAAAAGGAGGGAAATGGTACTATGGATACAGTAATGTGTTGCTTGAGTTCAAGGTAGATTGGGAAGATAAATTATTTAATTCTGTATATAGTATGACTGCTGAGATGGCGGTTACGGATTGGGAGAAAAACCTGGATGGTCAACTGCCAAAGGCAAAGGAGAGGCTAAAAAAATCAATTATTCTAAGTGATGAAGCTGTTGGCTTCTCAGATCCTGATTTCTGGGGGGAGTACAACATTATTGAGCCTGAAAAATCCATAGAATCAGCAATTAAGAAAATTCAACGGCAATTACGAAGAGCTAGAGCAAACGGGGGAGCAGCAGCTCGCTAACGTTTGCTTGGTAAATAATATAAAAAAGCCCCTTAAGGGGCTTTTTCTATTTTTTAAATTCTTGAAGCGTTTTGGTAATAATGGAAACGCAGTCCAGTAATTGCTCATGATTCATGACCAGCGGTGGTGCAAAACGGATAATATTTCCATGGGTAGGTTTAGCCAATAGACCATTATCCCTTAAGGCCAAACAAATATCCCATGCAGTAGAACTATCCTCGGAATCATTAATAAGAATAGCATTGAGCAGCCCCTTTCCCCTCACTTTTGTCACTAAATCGCAGGTTGGAATAAACTTGTTGAGTTCTTCTCTGAAGAGCTCGCCTAACTCCATGGCGTTTTCAGCAAGTTGTTCCTCTTTCACAACATCAAGAGCGGCAATACCTACTGCCGCTGCAACCGGATTTCCTCCAAAAGTGCTTCCGTGGCTCCCAGGTGTGATCACATCCATAATGTCATCATTTGCCAAAACTGCACTTACAGGATAAGCGCCACCGGAAAGTGCTTTTCCCAAAATCAGAATATCAGGTTTTACATTTTCATAATCCACAGCCAAGAGCTTTCCTGTTCTTGCAATCCCGGTTTGTACCTCATCAGCAATAAAAAGAACGTTATGCTTTTCGCACAGCGCTTTTGCAGCAGTCAAATATCCATCTGAAGGCACATAAACTCCGGCTTCACCTTGAATGGGCTCTACCAAAAAGCCAGCCACATTCGGATTGGTTTCCAAAGCATTTTCTAGTGCCGTTAAGTTGTCATATTCAATTTTGATGAAGCCTTCGGTATAGGGACCGTAGTTTTCTCGTGCAACCAAATCATTGGAAAAAGAAATTATGGTAGTGGTCCTGCCATGAAAATTGTTCTCACAAACAATTATTTGAGCTTGATTTTCAGAAATTCCTTTCTTCTGATATGCCCATCTTCTGCATATTTTCAAAGCGGTTTCCACAGCTTCCGCTCCTGTGTTCATGGGCAACAGTTTGTCCATTCCAAATGTGGAGGTAACATATTCCTCATACTTTCCCAACATATCGTTGTAAAATGCCCTTGAGGTCAGGGTCAAGGTTTTGGATTGTTCCACCATTGCCGAGATAATCTTAGGATGGCAATGACCTTGGTTTACCGCAGAATACGCAGATAAAAAATCGTAATACTTTTTTCCCTCAACATCCCACACATAAACACCTTCTCCCCTGTTCAGTACAACAGGAAGTGGATGGTAATTGTGTGCTCCGTACTTGTTTTCTAAATCTATCGCTTGCTGCGATGTTAAATGCTCTAAAACAGCCATTTTAATTGTGTTTAATTAATAAAATAACTATTCCTTCAATACCTTTTTTCTTTCGAAGTCTCGAAAAAGCAGCGTGGGAGAGAAATCATCCCTTGGAGAGCCGCTAAATTATTAAATATTTCAATAATTTAAATCAATTTGGCGTTTTTCATTACTCCCTTTTATGGGCTAAGGCTGAAATTTGTAGCTCCAACCTTTTAAGTTCCCGCAAAACATCATTTTTATCCATTTGCATCCATACAAAAAGTTTGATCATGCTCATACAGGCCAAACAAGCGGTGATACCTACTCCCCACTTAATAAGCTCATTGGTGGCCTCTGTCTCAAAAAACTGAATCACACAAAAAATCAAGAACCCAAAGATAGCTAGGTTAACAATGTTCATGATAATGGCCAACCAAGCCATTTTTCCTTTAAAGACTCCGCCCAGTTTTTCCAATATATTTTGCTCTCCAAGTTCATCATAGAATTTAGCTTCTTCTTGGGTCAATGCATCCTTTATCAGTTTGTCTATTTCCTCAATCTCTTTTTTCATCTTTTCTTAATTTTATTATTGTTTTTAATTTTTCTCTAGCGTGGTACAACCTTGACTTGGTGGTTCCCACGGATATTTCCAAAATATTGGATATCTCCCTCATGGAATACTCCTCAATGTAGAACAGTCTTAGGACCATCTGTTGGCTTTCCGGTAAATCTTTTATGGCCAATAAGAGCCTCTTTAGTTTAAGTTCATTGTCTGTGCTTACTCCCTCACTCTTGAGCTCCTTGGAATAACTTTCAATATGTCTTCTATTTCGTTTTAGCTTGTTTAGGTAATCCAGGGTCTTTCTGGTTACAATCTTGGTAGACCAGCTACTAAAACTGTTCGGCTCTTTCAGCGTATTCAGTTTATGAATGATAACGCCCCATGAGTCCTGAACAATGTCTTGCGAAGCCTCGACATCCAAGGTGTATCTGTAAGAATGCTTACATAGTCGGGTATGGTGCCGTTTCACCAAAATGGACAAGGATTTTTTGTTCCCAGATTGATACTCCAATACCATTAAGCCATCAAATGCGTATCCAGTGGTTTTCATACAAACTGTCAATCTAAGGACGTGGAAAAGAGAAAAAGGTTCAAAAAAGTTGTGTTCTTTTTAAGCCTACATTTTTACAAGTTACTTGTTCTTTATGGAAACCTATGATTACTTTTGCGCCATGCGTAGAAAAAAAGAGCGACAAACCTTTGAACGTGTTGAGGTTATTGATGCAGGAGCAAAAGGAAAATCGGTAGGAAAAGCCCCGGATGGTAGGGTTATTTTTCTTTCCAATGCCGTACCTGGAGATGTGGTTGATGTGACTACCACAAAAAAAAGAAAGGCTTTTTTTGAAGGCATTGCCACAAATTTCCATCGGCTTTCGGACAAGAGGACGGAACCTATTTGTGAACATTTTGGAGTTTGCGGAGGATGTAAATGGCAACATATGGCTTACGAGCACCAACTTTTTTTTAAGCAGAAGGAAGTTGTGAACAACCTAGAGCGAATTGGGGGTCTGGATTTGCCCGAAATCACACCCATTTTAGGTTCCAAAAAACAGTATTTCTACCGTAACAAAATGGAATTCTCTTTTTCCAGTAGTAGATGGTTGACCGAGGAGGAAATTAATTCTGGAGATGAAATTGGTGACCGTAATGCCCTTGGGTTTCATATTCCAGGGATGTGGGACAAAATCCTGGATATTAAAAAATGTCATTTGCAGGAAGATCCCTCCAACACCATCCGGCTCGAAATAAAAGATTTTGCCGTAAAAAATGGTCTTTCCTTTTTCAATCCCAGACAACAGGAAGGTTTGCTGCGCACTCTAATGCTGCGAACCGCATCTACAGGGGAAATTATGTTGCTAATCCAATTTTATGAGGATAACAAAGCCCAAAGAGAAATGTTGTTGAGTCACCTTGAAGAAAAGTTTCCAGAAATTGTGTCTTTACTTTATGTTATCAACCCAAAACAGAACGATACGATCTATGATCAAAAAGTTATCTGTTTTGCTGGGCGAGACCACATTTTTGAAGAGATGGAAGGGTTGCAATTCAAGATAAACGCCAAGTCCTTTTACCAAACCAACTCCAAACAAGCCTATGAGCTGTATAAGGTTACTAGGGAATTTGCAGGGCTTACAGGAAATGAATTGGTTTATGATCTATATACCGGTACTGGAACCATTGCGCAATTTGTGGCCAAGAATGCTAAAAAGGTAATAGGGGTGGAATCTATTCCTGAAGCTATTAAAGATGCCAAAACCAATGCACAGCTCAATGATATCTCGAATGTTGATTTTTTTGTTGGAGACATGAAGACTGTCTTCAATACTGAATTTGTGTCTCAACATGGTGCTCCGGATGTGGTGATTACAGATCCACCCAGGGATGGCATGCATAAGATGGTAGTGGAGCAGTTGGTACAAGCGGCACCGGAGAAGATTGTATATGTGAGCTGTAATAGCGCAACCCAAGCAAGGGATTTGGCTCTATTGGATGAAAAATACCAAGTAGTCAAAGTGCAGCCTGTAGATATGTTTCCCCAAACGCACCACGTTGAAAATGTTGTACTTTTGAAGAAACGGGTATAATTTTTGATAACATCTGTTTTTTAATTTAGAATGAAAAGAACAATCCCCAGCTTACTCACAGTTATTTTATTGGTTTATTTTTCTTCCTGTGAAAAGGACGACATCTGTGTGGATGGCGATACCCCTTTGCTTGTAATTGGATTTTTTGATGCCACAGATACTACCTTGGCAAAAGATGTCCCTTCCCTAAGAATACGAGAGATAATTTTGGATAGCAACATCAATACCATTGCCGACCGTTCCAGTAGTTTAGATTCTATCGGAATACCGTTGCGGATAGGGGAAGTTAATACACAGTTCGCGTTTATCACCAATTCGGCGGATGATGAAGATACCGGCCAAGAAACTGGAAACATTGACACTTTGACAATCTCCTATGATACCCAGGAAGCTTTTGTTTCCAAAGCTTGTGGTTTTGTGGCCAATTACGATAATATAAACGTTAGCTTGCCAGCAAGTGCCTCCAATTGGATTCAGGATATTAGCATTGTGCAACAAACAATTGAAAACTCCAACAGCATCCATGTCAAGATATTTCATTAGCCTATTACTTGTTTCTCTTTCTATGGTTGCCACAGGACAGAACAAACCTGTGGATTTACAACCTAAGGATACCGTGGAGCACAAACAGCAATATGGACTCCGGGTAGGTGCCGACCTCAATCGTTTGCTGTTTTCCTTTATCGATGAAGATTATACTGGTTTTGAACTTGTCGGTGACTTTAGATTGACCCAGAAATTATTTCTTGCAGCCGAATTGGGCAATGAGGAAAAAACCCAAATTGAGGATTTGGGTAATACCCCACTTTATGATTATACCTCTTCGGGAAGTTATCTAAAACTCGGAGTGGATTTGAACACTTATGAAAACTGGTTTGGAATGGACAATGCCATCACCATTGGAGGTCGATACGCTTTTTCGAGTTTCAGCCAAACTTTAAATGATTATAAGATTTTTGATAGCAACCGATTTTTTAGCCCTTCCGATTTTTTACCAGGAGCTCAGCCTGGAGAAGAGTTTACAGGTTTAAGTGCTTCTTGGCTTGAGTTTGTGCTGGGATTAAAGGCCGAGCTATTTGCCAATATTTATGTGGGAATGAGTGCACGACTAGGTTTTTTGGTCACTAATACAGAAGATGAACGTTTTCCCAACTTATGGATTCCTGGATTTAATAGGGTTACCGATGGCAGTAATTTTGGAGTAAGCTACAATTATTCGATATCTTATCTGATTCCATTTTACAAAAAGTCCAAAAAGAAAAAAGAAGTACCCACACCACAAAACTAATCCGCTTTACCTAGCTAAATATGAACAATTCACACATTAATTACGTAGAGTTCAAGGCACAAGACATTGAAAAGGTAAAGAATTTCTACAGCAAGGCCTTTGATTGGGTTTTTACCGACTATGGACCAACCTACACCGCATTTTCCGAAAGTGGTCTGGAAGGTGGTTTTGAAGCGTCGGACACGGCAGTAGTTAACGGTGCACTTCTCGTATTGTATCATGAGGACCTTTCACTTATTGAAAAGAAGATCATCGAAGC
This sequence comes from uncultured Allomuricauda sp., assembly GCA_965117065.1. GTDB lineage: Bacteria > Bacteroidota > Bacteroidia > Flavobacteriales > Flavobacteriaceae > Flagellimonas. The sequence continues at coordinate 3,284,401 of OZ220751.1, read as the reverse complement.
TGGTGGAAGGATTTCCAAACCTATATTCTCTTTTCCCGGGGGTCGCCGATTTCATTTTACAGACCCGTCAGGCAACGAGCTAGCGGTTTGGTCCGATAAATAAAATGACCAATGATCATTAGAATATTTACCGCGGAAATACCTCAAAACCTTCACTTAGAATTTGAAACAAAATTCAAGGAGATTTCGGTACCCTTAGTCAAAAACCAAAAAGGTTTGCTTGAACTGGATATCGCCAAACCCACCCAATGGAATCCAAATACCTATGTAATGATTTCTAAATGGAAGGAAGTAGAGGACATCATTAATTTTGCCGGAGAAAAGTGGAATCAGGCCCATATTCCACAAGGAATGGAAAAGTACATTCAAAGCTGTACGGTAAACCATTTTTTAAACATTCCTATAGAAAAAGAGTCTTAAAAATTCCTTTGTAATTTACTTTTTTTGGGTTCAGTTTTGCATATGCTTCCCTTTCTTACTTCCCTCATACATTTCGTACTTAACCAATCTTGATTCCAACTTACCGTTGAAGGTTTTTATTTTTCGGGAAGGTCGAAGTCCGACATGTTTTAATGCTTCCAGATTGGAAGTAATCATCCAAGCCTCCGTTCCAGGGTATTCTTGCTTTAATGTATCCCCTATTTTGGCATAAAAATCCTCCATATCTATTTGAAGCCGTTCCCCATAAGGTGGATTAAAGACCATGTGCAATTTTGAATCCACTGGCTTTAATGTTCTAAAAAAATCTTTTCGCTCTATTGAGATATATTCCGCAAGATTGGCATTTTTAACATTTTCCTGAGCTTTTCTAACAGCGGAGGGAGCTTTGTCATACCCAATAATTTTATGATGGAATTCTCGGGTCTTGTTCAAACTAGCAGCAACAATTTTGTCATGAAGTTCGGCATCATAGTCATTCCAGTTCTTGAAGGCATAAGAAGTTCTGTTAATGTTTGCCGGAATATTGCAAGCAATCATACCAGCCTCGATTAGAAAGGTACCACTACCACACATGGGGTCAAAAAAATCGTTCTGTCCATCCCAACCACTGGTCAGAATTAAACCCGCCGCCAAAACTTCATTAATCGGTGCAATATTCGTAGCAGTGCGATACCCTCGTTGATGTAGGGAGCTTCCAGAGCTGTCCAAAGAGACTGTACAGGTGTTCTTGTATAGATGTATGTTGATGCGTACATCTGGGTCGTGGGAATTTACATTAGGGCGCTGTCTTACCACTTCCCTAAATTTATCCACTATGGCATCCTTGGAACGTAAGGAAACGAACATCGAATTTCGAAACACTTCGGAATTCATGGTGGTATCAATGGCAAAGGTTTTATCATGACTAAACAAACTAGGCCAATCCAACTGATAAACGTTTCGGTAGAGCTCTTTTTCATTAAATACTTTGAAGCGAGCCAAAGGTTTTACAATTTTAAGTGCGGTTCGCAAACAAAGATTGGCTTTGTACATAAAACCGGTATCCCCTTCAAAGGAAACATTACGTACCCCCTCTTCCACATTTCCTGCCCCAAGGTTCCGTAACTCCTTGGCCAACAAAGGTTCAAAACCATACAAGGTTTTGGCCAGCATTTTAAAATTCCCTACCATGTTCAATCAAAAATATTTCGGTAAAAATAGGCTATTTTTATGCCCTTCAATCCAACACATGGAATTACCCTTATTCATGATTTACCTAATCCCCATTTTAGCTGTTTGGAGCGGGTTTATCTTTGTATGGCTTACCCAACCCAAAGACCAAAAAAAGATAAAGCTCTTATTGGCTTTTAGCGGAGCTTTTTTATTGGCCTTGACTTTTTTTGAATTGCTTCCGGAAGTATACGAACACCACAACCCACGAACCATCGCAGTATTTGTTCTAGCTGGGATTCTGTTGCAGATTTTTTTGGAATTCTTTTCCAAGGGCGCCGAACACGGTCATATGCACATGAATTTAAATGAAAAACAATTTCCACTATTGCTTTTTTTGAGTCTTTCCATCCATGCATTGATTGAAGGTACTCCCATTCATGACAATAAACCTATTTTATATGGCATTGTCATTCATAAAATTCCGGTTGCCGTAGTCCTAGGGACTTTTCTTTTGAACTCCAAAATGAAAAAAGGCTTGGTAATATTATTCATGGTGGCATTTTCACTGATGACACCTCTGGGAAGCTTCTTGGCGCATCAATCCATGTGGATAGAAAATCAGGGACATTTACTTACAGCCTTGGCTATTGGGGTTTTCCTACATATTTCAACCATCATTCTTTTTGAAAGTTCACAAGGACATGCGTTCAACCTTCGCAAGTTGGTGGTCATTGTGTTGGGTATTGGAATGGCCTATTTTTTATAATTTATAGCCTTTACCAAACCCAGCCGTAATAAATCCGTCAATTCAAAACGGGGTTTCATCAACTCATATAGAGGTTCTGTCCATTGGCATAAAATTAGAGCATATGCCACCACTACTTTCGCGCCATAACCCTTAAAACTTTTTTAGTTATGAAAATTCAAAAAAGAACGCTTCAAACTCTAGTAGTTGCAAGTACATTTATTTTATTTAGCTGTGGGAAAGATGATTCTCCAAATACTCCCGATCCCCAGGATGATGATCCAACTCCACCAGTTGAAGTCTTCTATGATGTTACAGAGGCTGCAATTGACGATAGCGGGTATACGGCATTGAATGAACTGATTTTGGAATTCTCTGTTGACGATGGTAATTCCTACTCCGAAGAACTTCCAACTGATCTTGAGGAAGGAGATGAGATTAATGTAAAGATCAACAACGGAACCAAAGATATTGGTACGGACGACTTTACCTTTGATTGGTCCACATCTTCTCCACAGCCCCTTGATCCCACTGCTGCAGAAGTAAAGTTTGTAGTAGGCAAAAACGACTTGGCTATAAGCGTCGCTGTACTAGATAAAATGACATTTGTTGTATCTGAACGGACTAGTGGTCAATTTTATTCGTTGGATCCCACAAGCGAAGTGGTTGCATTAGCACCTGCCTTTGCGATTATGCAAGTCGGAGACACATTAAAGCGGGTTAGATCAATGACCTACAACAGCATTGGCGGGAAACTATATGTGAGCAATACTCCTTCTGGGCCTGATAAAGCTAAGCTACATTCCGTGGATCCCAATACTATGGAAGCAACCATAGTTAATGGCAATGAAGAGGACACCTGGAAGAGTATTGCCGATCTGATACTTGCTGAAAATGGAAAAATATTTGCTACTATTAGCTCCGGGCAAGGGGTGGACCCATCCTTGATTGAATTTGGTCTTGATGGTGCAGCTTCCGAGGCCCAGTTGTTTACGGGAGAATCCATTCCATGCTGCGGCCTTGGGTTGACGCTTGGATCGTCAGCAGGTGAATATCTTATTGGAGATGGTTCCCAAAATCCTGTGTTTATCCATAAATCCAATAGTAGTGGCGTAATTTCAGAAAGTATTGAACTTAGCTTAAAAGGTTTCCCAGAAGATAATTATTATATAAAAAATTTAACAAAAGATAATGCTGGTAACATATTTTCCATTTGTTATGGGCATACGGCAGAAGATACATTCCTTGCGAAAGTTGACTTGGATGCCGGAGAATTGATTCATATTGCGAAAATTGGTACCGGTGGTGTAGATCAATATAATGCTATGGCCTACATTCCCGCATATCTTTTCTAAAGAATCCCCTAACCATTGATTGATAATGAGGGAGGCAAGATACAATCTAGCCTCCCTTTCCTTTATTCACAAGCAAATAAGGGATTTATCAATTAGCTATAACAAACAGGGAACACCATTGTGATGTACGGGTACTAAGTAGTTAATATTTCATTAATGAGTATCCAATGACTAATGGCACCCGCTAACACAAAAAGGTGCCATATCAAATGGTTAAAAGAAATCCGTTTCAAGGCATAAAAGAAAATGCCAATCGTATAAAAAATCCCGCCCAAAGCCATCCAAAACAATCCATGACCTGATAAGTTTTCAGAAAGAAAATTACAATCCAACACCACCAAATATCCCATCATGGCATAAAGCAAAAGGGATAGTTTCTCAAATTTTCCGGTAAAAAATAGTTTTAAAAGGGTTCCCAACAAAGCAATTCCCCAAACAAGATACAAAAGCAACCAGCCTTTGGAATCCAAAAGTAACAACAGGCAAACTGGTGTATAGGTTCCGGCTATTAGATAATAAATACTAATATGATCTAAGATGCGTAGCCTAAACTTGAGCTTGGGGTTCCTCACTAAGTGGTACAGAGTAGAAGCTGCAAATAACAAAAGCAGCGAAACACTATAAATGATAATGCTAATAGTAGCATTTTTGACAGAAAGGTCCTTTTGCATCAAAAGAAAAAAGCCAACAACAGCAAGAACCACCCCC
>OZ220751.1:1490000-3275000 GCA_965117065.1 uncultured Allomuricauda sp. | reverse complement strand
AAAAGAAAAACAAAGGGACCACCTGATGCCGGACCCGAAATGTCCGGTCGTCTTTCTCTAGAAAGGAGGTGTTCCAGCCGCACCTTCCGGTACGGCTACCTTGTTACGACTTAGCCCTAGTTACCGATTTTGCCCTAGGCCGCTCCTCTCGGTGACGGACTTCAGGCACTCCCGGCTTCCATGGCTTGACGGGCGGTGTGTACAAGGCCCGGGAACGTATTCACCGGATCATGGCTGATATCCGATTACTAGCGATTCCAGCTTCACGGGGTCGAGTTGCAGACCCCGATCCGAACTGTGACCGGTTTTATAGATCCGCGCCCCCTTGCGGGGTGGCTTCCCTCTGTACCGGCCATTGTAGCACGTGTGTGGCCCAGGACGTAAGGGCCGTGATGATTTGACGTCGTCCCCACCTTCCTCACGGTTTGCACCGGCAGTCCCGTTAGAGTCCCCGACTTGACTCGCTGGCAACTAACGGTAGGGGTTGCGCTCGTTATAGGACTTAACCTGACACCTCACGGCACGAGCTGACGACAACCATGCAGCACCTTGTAATATGTCCGAAGAAAAGTCTATCTCTAAACCTGTCATACTACATTTAAGCCCTGGTAAGGTTCCTCGCGTATCATCGAATTAAACCACATGCTCCACCGCTTGTGCGGGCCCCCGTCAATTCCTTTGAGTTTCATTCTTGCGAACGTACTCCCCAGGTGGGATACTTATCACTTTCGCTTGGCCGCCGAGACCGAAGTCCCGACAGCTAGTATCCATCGTTTACGGCGTGGACTACCGGGGTATCTAATCCCGTTCGCTACCCACGCTTTCGTCCATCAGCGTCAGTACGTTGTTAGTGACCTGCCTTCGCGATCGGTGTTCTATGTGATATCTATGCATTTCACCGCTACACCACATGTTCCGGCCACTCCACAACGACTCAAGACCACCAGTATCAAAGGCAATTCTACAGTTGAGCTGCAGACTTTCACCCCTGACTTAATGGCCCGCCTACGGACCCTTTAAACCCAATGATTCCGGATAACGCTCGGACCCTCCGTATTACCGCGGCTGCTGGCACGGAGTTAGCCGGTCCTTATTCTTACGGTACCGTCAGCCATCTACACGTAGATGGGTTTCTTCCCGTATAAAAGCAGTTTACAACCCATAGGGCAGTCATCCTGCACGCGGCATGGCTGGATCAGGCTCCCGCCCATTGTCCAATATTCCTCACTGCTGCCTCCCGTAGGAGTCTGGTCCGTGTCTCAGTACCAGTGTGGGGGATCCCCCTCTCAGGGCCCCTAACCATCGTTGCCTTGGTAAGCCGTTACCTCACCAACAAGCTAATGGTACGCATGGCCATCCCTGTCCGATAAATCTTTAACCACAATATCATGCGATATCGCGGTACCATGGGGCATTAATCCAAATTTCTCTGGGCTATTCCCCTGACAGGGGCAGGTTCCATACGCGTTCCGCACCCGTGCGCCGGTCGTCGGCAGAGTGCAAGCACTCCCCGTTACCCCTCGACTTGCATGTGTTAGGCCTGCCGCTAGCGTTCATCCTGAGCCAGGATCAAACTCTTCATTGTAAAAAGTTAAATAAATTTAACTCCCTGACAATCCAAAGTCCTTGACATCAAAATGGTTCTTTGTTATTCTCTTTTACGCTGTCTATACAATATGTCAAATGAACTTCTTTAATCCAAAAAGAAAAAAAACGACCCCTGTTACATGGCCTTGATCCCCCTCTCTTAACACCCAGCCTTATCAGCTAAGCGGGTGCAAATATAAAGAGGTTTATTTCATCCCACCAAACAATTTTGAAAAAAAAACCAAAAAAAATGCAATGATTTGACAATCAATTATTTATAATAAATATTTCAATATATTATTCTCAATTCTATGCTCATTCATTAAACCATAAAAGATAAGGAGCTGATAGCAAGCTTTCTATCAATCCCTATCACATACTATTGTAAGCATCGGATCAAGATAGTATCTTTGCGCACCATCCAAAATATGGAGAACAAATGATTGAAATTACATTGCCAGATGGCGCAGTAAAAAAAGTTGCGGAAGGCACTACCGTGATGGAAGTTGCAAAAAGCATTAGTGAAGGGTTGGCTAGAAACGTTGTTTCTGCAAAATTCAATGATCTAGTTGTAGAGACTGTCACCCCTCTTACCCAGGATGGAACCCTTACCTTATATACATGGACCAACGATGAAGGAAAAAAAGCCTTTTGGCATTCTACATCACATGTTGTGGCCCAGGCATTGGAAGAATTATATCCTGGGATAAAACTCACCATTGGGCCTGCTATTGAAAATGGTTTCTATTATGATGTGGATTTTGGGGAACAAGGGATTTCCGAAAAGGATTTTCCAGTTATTGAAAAGAAAGCCCTAGAGATTGCTCGTGGTAAACATAACTATATAATGAGAAGTGTTTCCAAGGCAGATGCACTATCCTTTTATAAAGACCAAGGCAATGAATATAAAATAGACCTTATTGAAAACCTGGAAGACGGCACCATCACCTTTTGTGACCACAGTACATTTACCGATTTATGTCGTGGTGGCCACATTCCAAATACAGGAATCATCAAAGCTATAAAAATACTTAGCGTGGCCGGCGCATATTGGAGGGGAGATGAAAACAACAAGCAGCTTACTCGAGTATATGGGATATCTTTTCCAAAACAAAAAGAGCTTACAGCGTACCTTGAGCTTTTGGAAGAGGCTAAAAAGCGAGATCATAGAAAATTGGGCAAGGAATTGGAACTCTTTACTTTTTCAAAAAAAGTAGGGCAAGGGCTACCACTCTGGTTACCCAAAGGCGCAGCTTTGCGAGAGCGTTTGGAACAATTTCTTAAGAAAGCTCAAAAGAAGGCTGGTTATGAAATGGTGGTAACACCACATATAGGCCAAAAGGAACTATATGTAACCTCAGGGCATTATGCAAAATATGGAGAAGACAGTTTTCAACCTATCCATACACCAAAAGAGGATGAGGAGTTTTTGTTAAAGCCCATGAACTGTCCGCATCATTGTGAGATATATAATAGCAGCCCTTTTAGCTATAAGGACTTACCTAAGCGATATGCAGAGTTTGGCACCGTATATAGATATGAGCAAAGTGGGGAATTGCATGGCCTAACTCGAGTTAGGGGATTCACACAAGATGATGCCCATATCTTTTGTACGCCAGACCAGCTAAACGACGAATTCAAAAATGTTATTGACCTTTCATTATATGTGTTGGGTTCGCTAGGCTTTGAAAATTTTACGGCCCAGGTTTCAGTTAGAGATTTAGACAAGCCAGAAAAGTATATTGGGGAAGCTGAAAATTGGGAAAAAGCGGAACAGGCAATTATAAATGCCGCGGAAGAAAAAGGATTGAACTTTGTTGTTGAAAGTGGTGAGGCAGCTTTTTATGGTCCAAAATTGGATTTTATGGTAAAAGATGCTCTTGGGCGTCAATGGCAGTTGGGTACCATTCAGGTAGATTATAATCTTCCGGAGCGGTTTGATCTCTCTTATAAAGGAAGTGATAACGAATTACATCGACCTGTAATGATCCATAGAGCTCCATTTGGAAGCATGGAACGCTTTGTTGCCCTATTATTGGAGCATACAGGCGGGAACTTCCCTTTATGGCTCATTCCAGATCAGGCTATTGTATTGCCTGTCAGTGAGAAACATGAAAAATATGCAGAAAAAGTTTTGAATTCGTTGGAAAATCACGAAATTCGCGCGCTCATTGATAATAGGAATGAAACGGTAGGGAAGAAAATCCGTGAAGCCGAGCTGAAAAAAATCCCATTTATGCTCATCGTAGGTGAGCAGGAAGAATCGTCAGAAACCATTTCGGTCAGAAGACACGGAGGTGAGGATTTTGGAGGCATAAGCATCAATGAATTTTCTGACTTGGTAGCTACTGAAATAAATAGTACCTTAAAGTCGTTCTAGAAATTTTAGTTTAATTAAAAAGTATACGTCATAGCAATACGAAGAAGATTTAGACCCCAACCAAGGAGGGAAAATAAAAACCCTCATAATATCAATGACAAAATTACGGCCCCGGAGGTTAGACTTGTTGGGGATAATGTAGAGGTAGGAGTATATCCTATTTCCAAAGCAATGGCCAAGGCCAATGAACTGGAACTGGATTTGGTTGAAATTTCACCAAAAGCCAATCCGCCAGTTTGTAAAATTATTGATTACAAGAAGTTCCTTTACGAGCAGAAAAAAAGGGAGAAGGCCATGAAGGCCAAAGCGACCAAGGTAATTGTAAAGGAAATTCGGTTTGGTCCACAAACGGATGACCATGATTATGAATTTAAGAAGCGACATGCTGAAAAATTCTTGAAAGATGGCGCCAAACTAAAGGCCTATGTCTTTTTTAAAGGACGGTCAATTGTATATAAGGATCAAGGTGAAATTTTATTGTTGAAATTGGCACAGGAGCTGGAGGAATTGGGTAAAGTAGAGCAGATGCCAAAATTGGAGGGAAAAAGAATGACCATGTTCATTGCCCCCAAAACAAAAAAATAAATAGTTAAAGCGGAATGCCGAACTAGGTTCGGTGGTAATATATAAAGAGGAGAAAATGCCTAAAATGAAAACCAAATCCAGTGCCAAAAAGCGATTTAAGCTTACCGGTTCTGGCAAAATCAAAAGAAAGCACGCTTTTAAAAGTCATATTTTGACCAAAAAATCGAAAAAGCGTAAGCTTAAGTTGACACACTCTACATTGGTACATGAGTCCGATGTCAACAGTATTAAGGAACAATTGCGTTTAAAATAATTGTTCAATTCGGTACATTAATTATTAACCATGGAGTTGGGCCTTACAAGTGTCAAGAATTGACCGCCTGCTACAAAAAAATGAAACATTATGCCAAGATCAGTAAATTCAGTTGCTTCTAGAGCTCGAAGAAAAAAAGTGATGAAGCAAGCCAAGGGCTACTTTGGAAGACGTAAAAACGTTTGGACAGTAGCCAAAAATGCGGTTGAAAAAGCAATGCTTTATGCATACCGCGACAGAAGAAACAAAAAGCGTAATTTCCGCGCACTTTGGATTACCCGTATCAATGCCGGGGCAAGAATGCACGGAATGTCCTACTCTCAATTTATGGGCAAGGTTAAATCAAATGGAATAGAACTCAACAGAAAAGTTCTGGCCGATTTGGCGATGAACCACCCAGATGCCTTTAAGGCCATCATTGAAAGAGTAAAGTAAGAGTTAATATAAACTTACCCCGCTTATTAAAATCCCGTTCATTTGAGCGGGATTTTTGTATTTTAAGGAAATGATATCCCATAAATTGATCAAGATTTGCTTGACGCTTTTCTTGGTTTTTGCGCAACAACTATCCTCATTTGCACAACAGGACAGTATCTCCTATTTAGCACTAGGCGATAGTTATACCGATGGCTCTTTTGAATTGAGAATTAATAGTTGGCCTTACCAACTGGCAGCTCAACTGAGAAAAAGGAAAATTCATGTAGGAACCCCAAAAATAATTGCCAAACCTGGTTGGACAACGTCAAACCTTTTAGATGCCATTCAATCTACAAACCCAAATCCCAACTTTGAGCTGGTATCTCTATTGATAGGTGTTAATAACCAGTACAAAGGCAAGGACTTTTACCTATTCAAAGAAGAATTCCCCATCTTGTTGGAAAAAAGTATCCAGCTCGCAAAAAATAACCCAAAAAATGTCATTGTGGTTTCCATACCCGACTGGAGCGTGACCCCATTTGCCCGATTTAAGGACAAAATGAAAATCACCAAAGAATTGGAGACCTACAATGCCCTAATCAAAGAAGAAGCGACCAATTATGGCGTGAACTATATCGATATCACCCAAATCTCTCGGAACGCCAAAGTCAATCCGGATTGGATTGCTTCAGACAGCCTCCATCCTTCGAAGAAAATGTACAAGGCCTGGGCAAAAAAAATCAGTAAAAAAATTAAATTCCAAAAGCGGTAAGAACCAATTTTCTCCCAGAAGCCCGATCCCTATGTTCGCAAAGATAGATTCCCTGCCAGGTACCAAGATTTAACTTCCCATTCGTAATCGGGATCTGCACAGCATTTCCCATTAGCGAAGCTTTAATATGGGCAGGCATGTCATCTGGCCCTTCATGGGTATGCACATAATACGGAGCATTTTCAGGCACCATTTGGTTAAAATGGCTCTCAAAATCCAACCGTACTGTAGGGTCTGCATTCTCATTTATGGTCACACTAGCCGAGGTATGCTTGATGAAAACCTGCAATTGTCCAACCTTCATTTGCTTAATCTCTGGTAAGGCATTAACCACTTCACCAGTAATAAGATGAAACCCTCTGGCGAAAGGGCGAAGTTGTATTTCGGATTGATATATCTTCATTATTGACTAAAATAATATAAACTTTACATCATTCGGCACACTTCTCCTACCTTTGCACCTTAATTTGAAATTGATGGATTTTTCCCAGATAAAAATGGTGGTTACCGATATGGATGGCACCCTCTTAAATTCGAACCACGAAGTGAGCCCGAGGTTTTTTGAAATCTTTGAAGCGTTACAACGTAAAAACGTCCAATTTGTAGCCGCTAGTGGAAGACAATACCATAGCATGGTGGATAAATTAGCCGCCATTCAGGATGAGATTATATTTGTTGCCGAAAACGGCGCCTTTGTGAAACAAAAAGGACAGGTTTTGCTTACCACTCCTATCGACATAAAAAATGTACATCAAATCCTTCACTTGGTTTCGTCTGTGGATAATGCCCATCCCGTACTTTGTAGTAAGGAAAATGCATATGTAAATGGGAGTTCTGAGGCTTTTCTTGAAATGCTTAGGGAATATTATTCTGAATTTAAAGTGGTATCGGACCAAACGAAAGTTACCGATCAGGTCTTAAAAGTTGCCATCTATCATTTTGAAGATTCCGAAGCTTGTATTTATCCGGCTGTTAGGCATTTGGAAGGTTCTCTTAAAGTAAAAGTATCTGGATCCAACTGGGTAGATGTTTCCCATAAAAATGCACATAAGGGTTACGCCCTGGAACAACTTATGCAAGCAAAGGGGATTGGGCCAGATGAAGTAATGGTATTTGGTGATTATAACAATGATCTAGAAATGTTGCAATTGTCAGATTTCAGTTATGCCATGGCCAATGCACACCCCAATGTAAAAAAAGTGGCCAAATACGAGACCACAAGTAATGATGAGTTCGGGGTAGAACAAATTTTAGAACAGTTGGTATGACCCAAATAGATAGCCTAATAGAAAAATTTGGTTTGACGTTGCATCCTGAAGGGGGATACTTTAAAGAAGTTTATAGAAGTACAGGGGAAATCGATGCCAATGCACTACCTACTGAATTCCAAAGTGCCCGCAATTACTCCACTTCAATTTACTTTTTGTTGACCTCAGACACCTTTTCCGCCTTTCATAAAATTAAGCAGGATGAAATTTGGCATTTTTACTCTGGATCCCCGTTGATACTTTACATGATTTCCGAGTCTGGAACGTTTACCGAGCATATCATCGGCCATGATTTTTCTGCTGGACAGGTACCTCAATTTGCGGTACCAGCCAACCATTGGTTTGCAGCAAAAACTATTGAAGGAGGAGAATATTCATTTGTTGGCTGTACTGTTGCCCCAGGATTTGATTTCAAGGACTTTACTCTTCCCAAGCGCAAAGAGCTCATTGAAAAGTTTCCTATTTATAAGAAGGTCATTAGCTCATTAACCAGGGATTGACCAATACATTGTATGGATCTTTTAAAAAATTGCATATCCAGTCAAGTTCCAATTCCTGACCAGGACATGACGCACATCCTGTCAAATTTTGAGATTGCCCATCTTAAAAAAGGAGATTATTTTCTGGAATCTGGTAAAATTTGTCGAAAAATGGCTTTCATTGCCTCTGGTTACTTACGGATGTTCAACGTACCAGATGGAAGGGAAATAACCTTCTGGATTGGTAGTACAGGAAAGTTTATTACATCCTTGTCCAGTTTTATTTTCGAATCTGAAAACTTTTGGAACATACAGGCGTTAACAGACTGTACCTTATATGTGATTAGGCGTGAGAATCATTTTGCACTAGGCAAACAGTTGCCTCAGTGGTTGGAATTTGATAACGTCCTATTGGCACACTCCTTTGCCCTATTGGAGCAAAGCATGTTTTCTCAATTACATACCACAGCACAACAACGATTCGACAAATTACTCCTAGAAAATCCAGCATTATTCAATCATGTTCCCTTAAAACACATTGCTTCCATGTTGGGGATTACCCCTGAATCCCTAAGTAGACTCAGAAAGGGATAAAGCCCTGTATTTCTTACCAAATGTCAAGAGAGAAAAATTTTTGGTGTTGGACATTTGTAAAAAATATTAAATGGACACTTTACAATTATTCTTACTTGGGAATGCACTTTTCTCCGTTTTAAGCGGACTTACATTAATTATTTTAGCCAAACACATTGCCCAACTGTTTGGAAAGACAAAAACCAGTCTATTCCGGATAATTGGGGTTGGATTGATGCTTTTTTCTATTTCTGTTTTTGTACAGGCACCCAACCCCGAACCTGATGCCGTTTTTTATCTCATAATTCAGGATTTACTTTGGGTTTTGGTTAGTACCGTAATCGTTGTCTTTAAACTTTTAGGTATTTCATCCCAAGGCCATAGAATAATCACAGCCGTATCGATGGTCGTTCTTTTTTTTGGATTAGGGCAATCTGTGGGACTGACCCAAGTGGATACAACACAAAGAAAAGGGTTTAAACATATTGTATTTGAAAGGGTGGTAAGCACTTCAAAAAAGAAAACATGGGAGCTTATTTCCGATGTTGCCAATTACCATAAAATAGCACCAACCATTGATAGCGTACAGGTGTTATCTGGAAGTGGAAAAGGCATGCGAAGACGCTGTACCCATGCAGCAAATAGCTGGACTGAAACCGCTACATTATGGGAGGAAGGGGAAGCATACTCATTTGAGGTAGATACGCAGGCTCCAGATTATCCTTATCCCTTAAAATATCTGAAAGGTACGTGGAAGGTTGAGGAAATTTCGATAAACAAAACAAAAATTGTCATGACCTTTGATTTTGCCTACTCCAAATGGATACACAATATTGTTTTGCATCCTTTCGCCAAAAAAGGATTTATAAAAAGTGCAGAAGAATTGATGGATAATTGGGTGCAAGTTTTGGAGGAAGAATCCCATAATCCTTAATTCCTTCTCTTAATTTAGGTTTTTTGCTTCTTTTTACGCGCAGCAGGAAACAACACATTGTTCAAAATAAGTCTATAACCTGGAGATGTGGGGTGCAGTTCTAATTCGGTTTTGGGGTCTCCTACCCTGTGTTGGTAATCTTCAGGGTCATGGCCTCCATAAAAAGTAAAAAAACCCTTTCCTTTTATGCCATGTATGTAACGAGCTTCCCCATTTAACTTATTCTCGCCCAAAACCATCACAGTAGGTTTTACTTGATTACGGGTAAATGAGGTAGTTTGCCCCATAAACCCCTTGACCAGGGCGGTATGGTTCTGGGTCAACATGGTAGGCACTGGATCCCATTTGGCCGAGAACTCCATGAGTGAAAAATAGTCCGACTCCCGAGGAACATTTCGTCGTTTGTTGGTCATATCAATGGAAGAAAACTCGTAGCGAAGTGGATTCCGTTCCAAGATAAAATTGGTAAAGGCGAAGGTATTCCCATAATTCAGTTTTCCTTGATAATTGGCATCAGAAGGATCTCCATCGAACATGGGCTCACAAATATCAACATTTTCCGCTGCCAATGCGATGTCAAAGCTATCGGTGGCAGAACACATGGCAAACATGAAGCCTCCACCAATTACATAATTCCTGATTTTTAGTGCTACTGCTCCCTTTTCTCTGGATACCTTGCTAAATCCAAGCTTTTGGGCCAAAGCTTCAGCTTCTCTTTTTCCATCAATATACCATGGAGCTGCTCTATATGCCCCATAAAATTTACCATACTGACCTGTAAAATCTTCATGGTGTAAATGCAGCCAGTCATACAGCGCTAGTTTATTGTCCAGCACCTCTTCGTCATACAGGGTCACATACGGTATTTCGGCATAGGTGAGAACCATAGTCACAGCATCGTCCCATGGTTGGTTCCCTTTGGGGGTATATACGGCAATCTTTGGGGCTTTTTCCAGAATAACTGCCTCTTGGTTCTGCGATGGACTGCTTATTCCATCCAGAATAGACTCGGCCTGTGCGTCGGAAAGCACTTCAAAAGATACACCCCTGATCTGACATTCCTTTCTAATGACCTCCCCATCTGGTACTAAAAAAGAACCGCCACGGTAGTTGAGCAACCACTGCACTTTTTGCTGTTTGGTCAAGACCCAGTAGGTAATGCCATATGCCTTTAGATGGTTTTCTTGGCTATCAGCATCCATGGGAATAAGGATGACTGAAGCAAAAGATTTAAAAAAGAATAAAAAGAAACATATCAGGGTGAGATTTCTCGCCTTAGCTCGAAATGACAAAGTAGTAATCTTAGAAAGGTACGTCATTATCTGGGTCATCATCACTGTTCATTGCACTACCAAAAGCCTCATCCCTACTAGGGAGGTTTGGGGTTGCAAAGGGATTTTCTTCGTCCGCATTCATCTTCGATTGGAATTCGAATGGGGAATCAAAGTCATCCAAGTTATCAAATTTACCCAGTGCACCCACAAATTTTAACCTAATATTATCCAATCCACCATTCCGGTGTTTAGCTACAATAAACTCTGCCTGACCTTGGGTAGGGGTACGTTCCTCATCATCCCATTCGTCAATTTTGTAGTATTCAGGTCGATAGATAAAGGAAACAATATCGGCATCCTGCTCAATTGCCCCGGATTCCCTAAGGTCGGAAAGTATAGGTCGCTTACTGCCTCCACGGGTTTCAACTGCCCTAGACAGCTGTGAAAGTGCTATCACCGGAACACTCAGTTCTTTGGCAAGTGCTTTTAAGTTTCTTGAAATGGTAGAAATTTCTTGTTCCCGGTTCCCCCCTTTTTGACTTCCACCTGCAGTCATCAACTGTAAATAATCGATAACAATCAGTTTAATATCGTGTTGTGATGCTAATCGGCGTGCCTTGGCTCTTAAATCAAATATGGAAAGGGAAGGGGTATCATCAATGAACAAAGGGGCTTTTTCAAGGGCCTTTACCTTTACGTTGAGCTGCTCCCATTCATGTTTTTCCAATCTACCGGTTCTTAGTTTTTCCGACGAAAGTCCAGTTTCCGAGGAGATTAAACGGGTTATCAATTGTACCGATGACATTTCCAGGGAAAAGAAAGCAACGGGAATTTCAGAATTAACGGCAATATTTCTTGCCATGGATAGGGTCAAAGCGGTTTTACCCATACCTGGTCTTGCAGCAACAATTACTAAATCACTAGGCTGCCAACCCGAGGTCAACTTGTCCAACTTGTCAAAACCAGAAGGAATTCCGCTCAATCCCTCCTTATTTGAAATCTCCTCAATTTTCTTTTTGGCCTGAATCACCAAATTCTGTGCTGTTTCTGCAGAGCGCTTCAAATTACCTTGGGTAACCTCATACAGTTTGGCTTCTGCATTATCCAATAAATCGAATACATCTTTTGAGTCACTGTATGCATCCTCTATGATCTCATTGGAAATTTTGATCAAACTTCTCTGGATGTACTTTTGAAGAATAATCCGAGCATGAAACTCAATATGGGCGGAAGAAGCCACTTTTTGAGTCAATTTTATCAGATAAAAATCCCCTCCTATGGTTTCTAGGTGCCCGTCCTTCTTTAGTTGGGCGGAAACGGTTAATAAATCCACTGGTTCCGAGGATTCAAACAATTTGAAGATAGCTTCGTAGATAAACCTATGGGCATCCTTGTAAAACACTTCGGGGTGCAAGATATCTATTACTTCGTCCACACCTTTTTTATCAATCATCATAGCCCCCAACACAACTTCCTCTAAATCAACTGCTTGTGGTGGAATTTTCCCTCTTTCCAAGTTAATAAGGGTGGACTTGTCTATTTTATGACCAATAATAGGGCTGGGCTTATCCATAACTACGAAAGTAGGTAATTAACCTTTAGTTAACTTTACATCATCCGGTTTGGATGTTCACAGGTCTTCAACAAAGTTAATGTTGATAACTTGGATTTGGTGTTAATAACCTAAAAATGTTTGAAGAAAAAATCTTAAAAAAATAGTGAACCGCCAGAATCCCTTTATCAGCCGTGAAACACTCCCATTTCGGCATACTTTTCCATTCTGGTTTTCACCAGCTCTTTTGGTGATAACTTTTTGAGTTCCTCAAAATGGGTTGATATTTTGTTCCGAACCGTATCAAAAGTTTTTTCCCGATTGGAATGTGCACCCCCTAATGGCTCCTTGACAATTTCATCAACGAGCTTCTGTTTTTTCATATCTGTGGCGGTAAGCTTTAAGGCATCTGCCGCTTGTTCCTTAAATTCCCAGCTTCTCCAAAGAATGGAAGAGCAAGATTCTGGAGAAATTACAGAATACCAAGTATTTTCCAGCATCAATACCTTGTCCCCAACTCCTATACCCAAAGCTCCACCGGAAGCTCCTTCGCCAATTATGACCACAATGATGGGTACTTTGAGCCTGGTCATTTCCAAAATGTTACGAGCAATGGCTTCTCCTTGTCCTCTTTCCTCGGCCTCTATACCTGGATATGCTCCAGGAGTATCAACAAAACATACAACTGGAACTCCAAACTTTTCAGCAGATTTCATCAAACGCAATGCCTTTCTATATCCTTCAGGGTTGGCCATCCCAAAGTTTCGGTATTGTCTGGTTTTGGTATTGTATCCTTTTTGCTGGCCTACAAACATATAGCTCTGGTCGCCAATCTTTCCCAAACCTCCAATCATTGCCTTATCGTCCTTTACGGTTCTGTCACCGTGCAATTCCAAAAAGGTATCCCCGCATATGGCATTGATATAATCCATAGTATAGGGTCTGTTGGGGTGTCGGGATAATTGGACACGTTGCCAAGCTGTTAAGTTTTTATAGATTTCCTTACGGGTCTCCCCCAACTTCTTTTCTATCTGTAAGCAAGTCTCGCTTACGTCAACATCACTCTCTTCCCCAATAATCATACATTTTTGAAGCTGGTCTTCAAGTTCTTTAATGGGAAGTTCAAAATCTAGATACTCCATGGAAAGTTGATTTCGCAAAATATTGGGGACAAATATAAAACTTTATAGGGATACCCCTTACCACTTAATGTGCTATTTATTTGTTCCATATTTTGAGCTGTTTTACCGTTTATCTCTTGGCCCGCATCAACATGTAAACCGCAAAGGCCCCAAAAATAAGGTTGGGAATAAGGACGGCCAATAATGGAGAGAATCCGGATTGTTCCGCCAAGGTGCCAAAAACCTTATCAAAAAAGATATAGACAAAGGCCACTCCAATACCAAAAGCTAGGTTTAACCCCATACCTCCTCTTCTTTTTACAGAAGAAACGGCCACAGCAATAACAGTAAGGATAAAAGCAGCAATGGGTAGAGCCCACCTTTTATACTTGACTAAAATATAAGTATTGATGTTGGAGGCCCCTTTTTGTTTTTGGTCTTCAATAAATTCGTTTAGTTGAAAGAGATTTTTGGTCTCTGCCACATAGGACACCGGAGTGAGGTCTTCAATTTTAAAAGTGAACAAAGTATCCAACCTTCGTTTGGTCTCCATAATTTCTACATCATTGCGGAGTTTTCGTTTCACATAATTGGTCAATCGGTACATACTGTCCTTTTCTACCCAGCGAATATTGGTGGCGGAAATCTTGTAATCCAATTGTTTGTTAGAGTCAAAATGTTCAAAGGTGAAATTGTACCCAATTTTTCTGCTGGGCTCAAAACTGCTCACATAGATATAATCGCTTTCATTAAGCTGATTAAAGATATTCTTGGTTTCCCTAACCTGCTTTCCTCTTTTAAAATACTTATACTCAAATTCATTGAATCCGATACTGGCATGGGGTACAATAAACATTCCCATCATAAAAATAAGAATGGCCACCAAAGTGGCTCCAATAAAATAAGGTCTTAAAAAGCGCCCGTAAGACACCCCTGAGCTAAGGATGGCCACAATTTCGGTATTGCTGGCCAATTTAGAGGTAAAAAAAATGATAGACAGAAATAGAAATATGGGAAGCAACAAGTTTCCAACAACCAAGGTGAAGTTCCCATAGAACGCTATGACCTCGGACAAAGGGGCTTCATTATCTATTATTTTTCCAATTTTCTCCGCCAAATTTGCCATGATACCAATAGGCACAAAGAGCATCAGCATCCCCAAAAAGGTGACCAGATAACGTTTTAGAATGTATCTATCCAGTATGGTAAGCATCACAATCTTTTGTTCATTTGTTGAACCATCTTGGTTTTCCATTCGAGAAAATCCCCCGCTAAAATACGTTCTCTAGCAGTTCGCACCAACCACAAATAAAAACCGAGGTTGTGTATCGTGGCGATTTGTTTACCCAAATATTCATTTGCCGCGAACAAATGCCTTAAATAGGCCTTGGAGTACTCAGTGTCCACAAAGGTGATTCCCATTTCATCAATAGGAGAAAAATCTGCCTCCCATTTTTTGTTCTTTATATTGATAGTACCATGGGCAGTGAAAAGCATACCATTTCGGGCATTTCGTGTAGGCATTACACAATCAAACATATCCACCCCAAGGGCAATATTTTCAAGGATGTTAATTGGGGTACCTACACCCATTAAATATCTTGGCTTATCCTCAGGAAGAATATCGCATACAAGTTCTGCCATTTCGTACATTTCCTCAGCTGGCTCCCCAACGGATAATCCCCCAATTGCATTCCCTTCAGCTCCTACAGATGCAATATACTCAGCAGATTGTTTTCGTAAATCTTTGTAGGTAGACCCCTGGACTATGGGAAAAAAGCTCTGGGAATAGTCATACTTAAAGGGTAATTTTTCCAAATGGGATATGCACCTATCCAGCCATCTGTGGGTAAGATGCATAGATCTTTTGGCGTAGTTGTAATCACAGGGATAGGGAGTACATTCATCAAAGGCCATGATGATATCGGCTCCAATGACCCGTTGTATCTCCATCACATTCTCTGGGGTAAAAAAATGATTTGAACCGTCTATATGGGACTTGAACTTAACCCCTTCTTCCTTGATTTTTCTATTATTGGAAAGCGAATACACCTGGTAACCCCCACTATCCGTTAAAATGTTGCGATTCCATCCCATGAACTTGTGTAGGCCGCCAGCCTGTTCCAAAATTCCCGTTCCGGGACGTAGATACAGATGATAGGTGTTGCCAAGGATAACATCTGGATTAATGTCATCTGTAAGTTCCCGTTGGTGTACTCCCTTTACGGAAGCCACCGTACCCACTGGCATAAAAATAGGAGTTTGTATAGCTCCGTGGTCGGTGACTAGTTCGCCGGCCCTAGCTTTACTATGGCTATCCTTCTGTACTAAGGTAAATTTCAAAGGTCATGTTTAAAACCGCAAATATAGCCAACTCCTTCCCAGAAAGCCTTAACAAAAAAATAAAGTTTCACTACGCAAAGCGTTTCGTAAAATAATGCGCAAGTGCTTGTATAACAAAGTGAATGCGGTTACTTTTGATGCCTTAAAATCAATACAATGCCGAACACGCAAGAATTACAGGATTTAGTGACTCAGGTCCGAAGGGATATTTTACGCATGGTGCACAAAGTAAACTCAGGACACCCAGGAGGTTCCTTGGGTTGTACCGAGTTTTTTGTGGGACTCTACAATGAAATAATGGAACTGAAAGATGGTTTTGATATGGATGGGATTGGCGAGGACCTTTTCTTTCTTTCCAACGGACATATCTCACCTGTTTTCTACAGTGTCTTGGCAAGAAGGGGCTATTTCCCAGTTGACGAATTAAACACTTTTAGGTTGATAGACTCTAGATTGCAAGGTCACCCTACTACCCATGAAGGATTACCCGGTGTTCGGATTGCATCCGGTTCTTTGGGACAAGGAATGTCTGTTGCTATTGGTGCTGCCCAAACCAAAAAACTAAATGGTGATGATCATCTAATCTTTAGTCTTCATGGAGATGGAGAACTACAAGAAGGTCAAAATTGGGAAGCCATTATGTATGCTGCGGGCAACAAAGTGGATAACCTTATTGCCACAATTGATAGAAATGGTCAACAAATTGATGGGGGCACAGAGGATGTTTTACCTCTTGGCGATGTTTCTGAAAAGTTCAGGGTTTTTGGCTGGGATGTATTGGAAATTGTAAATGGAAACGATTTGGAGCAGGTTATTGCAGGTTTGAATGAGGCCAAAAGTAGAACCGGTAAAGGCAAACCTGTTTGTATTGTAATGACAACCGAAATGGGTAATGGCGTGGATTTTATGATGCACACCCATGCTTGGCACGGTAAAGCACCCAGCGATGAACAATTGGAAACTGCATTGGCGCAAAATCCAGAAACTTTAGGTGATTATTAATTTGTAAGACAAAGACATGACAAAATATATAGATCAAGGAAAAAATGATACCCGAAGTGGTTT
This sequence comes from uncultured Allomuricauda sp., assembly GCA_965117065.1. Classification (GTDB taxonomy): domain Bacteria; phylum Bacteroidota; class Bacteroidia; order Flavobacteriales; family Flavobacteriaceae; genus Flagellimonas. The sequence continues at coordinate 3,258,397 of OZ220751.1, read as the reverse complement.
TGGAGCAGGAATGACCGAATTGGGAAGAACCAATCCCAATGTAGTTGCCCTTTGTGCCGATTTGGTGGGATCTCTTAAAATCCAAACCTTTATTGATGAAAATCCGGAACGTTTTTTTCAGGTGGGTATTGCAGAAGCTAACATGATGGGTATTGCAGCCGGATTGACCATTGGTGGCAAAATCCCTTTTACTGGGACGTTCGCCAATTTCTCTACGGGAAGGGTTTATGATCAAATTCGTCAATCCATAGCCTATTCAGACAAAAACGTGAAAATTTGCGCTTCCCACGCTGGGCTTACCCTTGGGGAAGATGGTGCCACACACCAAATATTGGAGGATATTGGAATGATGAAAATGCTACCGGGCATGACAGTTATCAATCCATGTGATTTCAACCAGACAAAGGCAGCTACGCTTGCCATTGCGGAGCACCATGGCCCTGTCTATCTTCGTTTTGGAAGACCCAAAGTGGCCAACTTCACCCCTGCGGATCAAAAATTTGAAATTGGAAAAGCGCTTATGCTGAATGAAGGAACAGATGTGACCATAATTGCAACTGGACATTTGGTTTGGCAATCACTTATTGCCGCCGAAAACCTGGAAAACCAGGGTATTTCTGCTGAAGTAATCAATATTCACACCATAAAGCCTTTGGATGACGAAGCCATTTTGGCTTCAGTCAAGAAAACAGGGTGCGTTGTTACCGCAGAGGAACATAACTTCCTTGGTGGATTGGGTGAAAGTGTTTCACGTGTTTTGGCCATGCATCACCCAACACCACAAGAGTTCGTTGCCACTCAGGATACTTTCGGTGAAAGCGGTACTCCTGATCAACTTATGGACAAATATGGCTTAAACAATAAAGCTATTGAAGCTGCCGTTTTAAATGTGTTGAAACGAAAATAGTTTTCGGTATCATCTTTGATACATTTCAACCAATTAAAAAACGAAGCACATATGAAAAAAACACTTTTCATTGCAGTGTTGGCCCTAATGGGTACAGCTGCATATGCACAAAGCGGTACAGGCTTTGGTATTAAAGCAGGATTAAGCTACAACAAGAACGGAGATCTTATTGGCACTGTCGCGGATACTGCCCAAGACATTGTTGAAGGAGCTGAAGGTAAAACTGGATTCCATTTTGGGTTTTGGGGTAAATTGGATTTTCCAAAAATCTATCTGAGACCAGAAATCGTGTACAGTAAAACCAAGAGCACCTATGATGTCGATGGTGATTCCAACGATTACGATGTTTCCAAATTGGACGTCCCCGTATTGTTAGGTTACAAACTTGTGGGCCCGTTACACATATTTGCTGGCCCAGCATTTCAATACACCTTAAGCAATGATCTTGGTGATTTGGAGGTGGCAGATGTTGAAAGCGACTTTACCGTTGGGTTAAATGCAGGTGTTGGAGTTAATTTGGGTAAGGTTGGAGTAGATGTTAGGTATGAAAGGGGCTTTTCTGAAAATGAAGCCGAATTTATAGGTAACAATATCACGGATGTTTCTGGGCGAGTAGATTCCAGACCTTCGCAGGTTATATTCGCGCTTTCTTTAAAACTTTAAAATTGCGTACCATATAATAAAAAAGGCCTCGAAATTCGAGGCCTTTTTTATTAGTTAACGTCTGGATCCAAATAATTTGGAATTCCATCATTATTATCGTCTGGGTAAGGGAAGATTATCTCACCGTCATCATTGGTAATTTCATTTCTTGTGGAAACTCCATCCCCATCATCATCCGCATCCTGAAAATTGGCAAACAAGGCCGTGGCAGGTTCATTATCCAAATCGGCGTTATCGTCATAGAGAAATCCGTTGCCGTTAACGTCCTCGTCAATGGATGGAATCCCATCTTGATCATGATCTGTAGGGTTTAGCGTAAACAAATCAATGGAAAACATTAAAGGACTGTATTGCGGTATTTGGTTATGTATCCGGTTAAAATTCCCCATACCCGATGGGAAAATAATCAGTCCAACACCATACTCCTCTACAGTTACGGTACCATCATTATTATCTATAATTGCTCCTCCCGCATTAAAATTGGGAACGCCTTCTGCAAATCCCCTAAATCCTTGACTCAAATCTTGCAAACGGGCCAAATCAAACCAAATGGCATTATTCAAAGCACTATCAAAAGAGGTGCCATCCAAAAGTTTTCCTTCATACCGAACAAATACAGAATCTGCTACCGAAGGACTTTCCCCTACTCCATCCCTTGCTGACAAATAGTAATACTTATGCGGAATGTCCACCTCATCTTGGGACAATAAAAACTCTGAGGCCGAGATGTTCACAGTTCTCTCACCCACAAAATCCAGCATTGGAGTCTTGTCTGCATTGGCGCCAGCTATGGTATCAATCTTGATTCTAAAATCAAAATCGGCAGGTGGAGACATGAATTCTTCGTAGTTATAAAAGTGGGTCTGCAAAAACTCCCTGATCTCCTCATCATTTTCTGGGGATACCTCAGCCAACAATCTTGGAGGTACCGTGTCAACATTTGGCCCACCATCATCATTGCTACAGGAAGAAAATAATACTGCTGTAAACAAAAAAACAAAAATCCCGTGCTTCATCAAGTACATTATTTAGCTGCGCAAGATACAATTTTCCACTATTTTTGTTCATTGCATTAACAAAGATTTGCAGAGTTATGCGCATTGACAAATATCTTTGGTGTATTAGATACTACAAAACAAGAAACGTTGCTGCCCAAGCTGTTAAAAAAGGGCAAGTGCGAATCAACGGTAGCGTGGTAAAGGCTTCTAGAGAGGTCTATCAGATGGATACCATTCAGCTAAGAAAAAACCAGATAGATTATCAACTTACCGTATTGGATATTCCAGAAAGTCGTGTTGGTGCCAAATTGGTGGATATTTATAGAAAGGATAACACTCCAAAGGAAGCTTTCCAGAACAACGAGCTACTAAAATTGGCTAAGGACCATTATAGAAAAAAGGGGTTGGGAAGACCTACTAAAAAGGATAGAAGGGATATTGACGGCTATATAGACGAATCTGAATAATCTGTTTTTTTATCTTTGGTTACCTTAAAAAGGATTTATGTTAAACCGCATACTTACCCACGACCAAATAAAACATACCGTAAAGCGTATTGCTTATCAGATTTATGAGGCCAATGTGGACGAGAAGGAAATTGTTGTTGCCGGCATTGAAGGGGGTGGACTTAACTTTGCAAAAAAAATAGCCACAGTCCTTAAAAGAATCACAGATGCCGAGATTGTGCTCTGCCATTTGAAGATGGATAAAAAAAATCCCTTGGCAAGCGGGGTAAGTACATCCATTACCGAGGATGCCTACCAAAACAAATCCATTGTGTTAGTGGATGATGTGCTTAACTCCGGGACTACATTAATCTATGGAGTACATCATTTTTTAAAAACTCCTATCAAGCAATTGAAAACTGCGGTACTGGTCAATAGAAATCACAAAAAATATCCTATTAAGGCCGATTACAAAGGTATTTCCCTGTCTACTTCCTTAAATGAGCATATTCGAGTGGAGTTTCAATCCAAAAATGATGCAGTCTATTTAGAGTAAAGTGGTCTTTATTTCGTCCAACACTTCTTGAATTGATTTACCATTGCAATCCAACACATGTTTGGCTTGTGAATAATAGGATCTTCTTTCAAACAGGTGTTTGCCAACAAATTCTGGAAGTTCATCAATGCCAAGTTCGCGCACCAAAGGACGTTGGTCCTTTTCTTTTTCAATACGTTCCACCAAAGCCGAAACGGGTAGTTGCAAATAGATGGAGTGATCTGAGTTTTGAAGAATGGTTTCCATATTGGTTCCATAACAGGGCGTACCACCGCCAGTAGAGAGTAGGATGGATTTTTTTTGGGTCAGGACATCCGACAACATTTGGTGTTCCAATTTCCTAAAGAATATCTCTCCCTTTTCCGAAAAAATCTCCTTTATGGATTTTTGTTGTTGCGCTTCAATATAGGTATCCAAATCAATGAATTCCAATCCTAAATCCTTGGCCAACAGTTTCCCAACAGAGGACTTTCCACTTGCCATATAACCTACTAGAACTACTTTCATTTATGTGAAATAAAATCGATTTGAAAAAAACACAAATTTATCATTAAATCATCTTGTAAAATAGATTAATGATATTATATTTGCACCCGCTTAGAGCAATATTTTAATGCTCAATATAAGCAAGACCTGATAGCTCAGTTGGTAGAGCATCTCCCTTTTAAGGAGAGGGTCCTGGGTTCGAGCCCCAGTCAGGTCACAAATAAAAATGGAATCCCGGCACATGCCGGGATTTTTTATGTTCTTAAATTATCCAAGGAAACCGTCGTTAAACAGGTTACAGAACTCACCGAACAGTTGCATATCTAACAATTAAATTGGTCTTAATTAAATTGGCCTCCTAAGTTTTTTGGAGTTTTTAATTACTTTTAGTCCCTTGTTTAGCAACCTATAAATGTCGATTCGCACTTATTCCCATATACTTTTGTTGTGCATAATACTGTTATGTTCGTGTAAAAAAAGAGGGGATAAACTAGGCGTCGAAACCACACCCAAACACGAACCCACAAACATGGTCAGCCCAATCAACCCTGAGAATTTTGAACAAGTTATTGACGGGGATTCCATCCATCTATATATTTTAAGGAACAAATTTGGACTACAAGCTAGTTTTACAAATTTTGGGCAACGCTTAATTTCACTTTCGGTTCCTGATAAAAATAGAGTGTTCGCCGATGTTGTTCTTGGTCGTAGTAGTTTGAAAGCTTACAACGAACCTGGAACTGCATATTTTGGGGCCACCATTGGCAGATATGGGAACCGTATAGCGGGTGGAAAATTTGCATTGGACAGTGTACACTATCCACTAGCCAAGAATAATGGCCCTAATCATTTACATGGTGGAAACCAAGGATATGACAATGTAGTTTGGACGGTTGACCATGCTACAGAAAATGAAATCCAATTTTCCAGATTATCACCGGACGGAGAAGAAGGCTATCCCGGAAATCTGATGGTGCAAGTATTGTATCAACTAACGGACGAAGGCGAACTAAAAATTTATTATAAAGCAACAACAGATAAAAAGACCATTGTTAACCTAACTCACCATTCGTTTTTCAACTTAAAAGGAGAAGGAGAAGGTACCATTGATGATCATATTGTTGAAATCAACGCCAACCATTATACTCCTGTCAACGAAAACCTTATTCCTACCGGTGAAATTGCTTCGGTATCGAATACTCCAATGGATTTTACCACTGAAAAGTTGATTGGCAAAGACATTGCATTGGATGTTGAACAACTGAGAATAGCAGATGGTTACGATCACAATTTTGTGTTGAATGCCGCTCCTTTAAATGGGGAAGGGTTGAAATTTGCGGCTCGAGTAACAGAACCTCTATCCGGTCGAGTGCTGGAAGTGTATACCAGCGAACCTGGTATTCAATTCTATAGCGGTAATTTCTTGGATGGCTCTGTTATGGGGAAAAATGGAAAACCTTACCTAAAACGAGGGGCTTTTTGTCTTGAAACCCAGCACTACCCCAACTCTCCAAATCAGGCCAACTTTCCAAGTACAATTTTGGAACCAACGGAAACCTATACCTCTTCTTGCATTTATAAATTCAGTACAGAACAATAGTACATTGTAGAAAGCCTTTTTCTGCTACTATCAAAGAGGAAGTGAGGCTCTTCCCTCCTTTACATTGGTAACAAGGTCATCAATAGTGGTCTCTTCCATGTTTTTGATAAAAAAACTATTGGCATTCCCAACTAAATCATGCAACGCGCAAGGATTTTCACTATCACATTCATTTATACTAAGCATACAGGATCGTAGACGTCCTTCCCCGTCAATGGCATTAATGACTTTGATCAAGGGCAATTCTTTGTTTTTATCGGTCACGTAGAAGCCTCCCTTAGGTCCTCTAGCAGAGGATATAATTTCCCGTCTTGACAACTCCTGCAAAAGTTTGGCCAAATAAGATTGGGGCACATTAATTCTGTCAAAGATATCCTTGACCATCATTTTTTGATTTTCATTGGTATGCAAAGCCAAAAAAAGGACGGCTTTTAAAGCATATTTGGCTGAATTGGAAAGCATGCTACCTCATCATGATTACAAAGGCAATAATAAAAAGACTTTTTTATCCTAAATGTGATTTTTATCATATTCTGCCTAACGAACACACAATAATTTTGGTCTCGAATTCTAACAACTGAAAACGGATGAAAATTATTGTAAAAAGTACTGCACTTTTTCTCCTAACCCTACTTATAGGTTGTGGTGGAAAAGCAGACAAGCAAAAAGAGGGCTTTCAAGTCGAAAGACAAAAAACTGCCACGGAACAACCTACCCCAGAAGTTGAGGTCAACAGCATCAAGCCTTCCGAAAGAATTGATCTTTCTAGCAAAGGTGTAGGCCCCATCAAATCCATAAAATTGGATGAAACCATAGATCAAGACCTAGTTGCCGAAGGGGAAGCAGTATATAACCAAATGTGTCTGGCATGCCATCGGGTTGGGAAAAAATTTATAGGTCCCGCTCCCAACGAAATTTTGGAAAGGCGCTCCCCGGAATGGGTTATGAACATGATATTGAATCCAGAAGGAATGGTAAAAGAAGATGCTCTTGCCAAAGAACTTTTAATTGAATTTAATGGATCTCCCATGGCCAATCAGGGACTGACAGAGGATCAGGCCCGAGCCGTGCTCGAATATTTTAGAACCCTATAACAAATATGTATGAAGTTAGTAGCCAACATTAATTTTTTTACTGGTTTGTTCCTTGCAGTCTGCTTATTGATAGGCTGTAAAAACGAAACCAATTCATCGAACTCTTCCACCCAACAGGTGGCATCAAAGCAAGAAACAAAAAAACAAGGGCAAGCTTTTCTCAAAGACGATGAGGCCACACCCAATGTTTTGGATATAGCTATAGGTTCCAAAGATCACACCACTCTAGTTGCGGCGGTACAAGCGGCGGAACTTGAGAATGCCTTGGTCAACGCAGGGCCTCTAATGGTTTTTGCACCTACCAACGAGGCTTTTAATGCTTTACCCGAAGGAACCGTGGAAAATCTGGTCAAACCAGAGAACAAAGCAACGCTGGCCAACATTTTACAATACCATGTAACACCCGGGAAATACTCCAAAGAATTTCTGAAGAAATTCAAAAAACTGGGGCAGGCCAATAACCAAAATGTGCAGGTTGAGGTACAAGGGGATGATGTTTACATCGGTGGTGCAAAAATTATAGCTAGTGTGGAAGCAGGTAATGGCATTGTGCATGTAGTTGACAAAGTAATATTACCGCCAAAAGAATAGAATAACTTTTAAAACAATAACAATGAATAAATCAAACTATTTAATGTTTGCACTGGCAGCTGCTACCCTATTTTTTGTAGGTTGTAACCAACAGGGCAAAAGTACGAACGGAGCACTCTCTTCCAGTGCTGCGGAAAAAGTGTATGTGGAACCGGGAGAACATGATGATTTTTATGCATTCATCTCTGGCGGTTTTAGTGGGCAGTTATCAGTTTATGGCCTTCCATCTGGTAGATTATTTAAAGTAATCCCGGTATTCTCCCAAGATGCAGAAAAAGCATGGGGATACAATGAGGAAACCAAACCTATGTTGAACACTTCCCATGGATTTGTTCCTTGGGATGATTCCCACCATCCAGATATATCACAGACCAATGGCGAGCTGGATGGTCGATTTGTTTTTATCAATGGTAACAATACACCCAGAATTGCGAAAATTGATTTGAGTGTATTTGAAACCACAGAAATCATTGAAATTCCGAATAGTGCCGGTAACCACAGCTCTGCTTTTGTTACCGAAAACACGGAATATGTTGTGGCAGGTACCCGATTCTCAGTTCCTATTCCCCAAAGAGATATTTCCATCAAGGAATACAAAGGAAACTTTAAAGGTTCGCTTTCCTTTATAAGTGTGGATCCAGAGGAGGGCAAAATGGACCTTTCTTTCCAGATTCTAATGCCTGGATTTGATTACGATTTGGCTCACCCAGGTAGGGGCGCCTCACATGGTTGGATGTTCTTTTCCACCTACAACTCCGAGGAATCCCATACCCTAATGGAAGTTAATGCCTCTCAAAATGATAAAGACTTTATTGCCGCGGTTAATTGGAAAAAAGCTGAGGAATACATCAAAGAAGGAAAATTTAAAACCATGCCGGCCAACTATGCCCATAACGTTTACGATGAGCATACCCATACCGCCACTTCAACGATGAAAAAGGAGGTTCGAATATTGGATGCCTCTGAGCTACCTGGGCTAGTATACCTTTTACCAACTCCAAAGTCGCCACACGGATGTGATGTGAACCCCACAGGTGAATACATTGTTGGTAATGGAAAACTCTCATCAGATCTAACGGTTCACTCCTTTACAAAAATGATAGATGCCATAGAAAATGAAAAATTTGACGGGGAAGCTTATGGTATTCCTATTCTAAAATTTGAGGATGTCTTGGCCGGTACGGTTAAGCAGGCGGGTTTAGGCCCCTTGCATACAGAGTTTGATGGTCAGGGTAATGGCTATACAACCTTCTTTATCTCTTCTGAAGTAGTTAAATGGAAAGTAGGTACATGGGAAGTTGTAGACAGACAGCCTTGCTACTACTCCGTGGGTCACTTGATGATTCCAGGCGGAAATTCCAGAAAGCCATATGGGAAATATGCTGTCGCTATGAACAAAATCACCAAGGACAGATACCTCCCAACTGGACCTGAAGTTACGCAATCCGCACAGCTCTATGATATTTCTGGAGAAAAAATGGAACTCTTGCTGGATTTCCCAACAGTTGGGGAGCCTCATTACGCTGCTGGTATTGCTGCTGATTTGGTCAAAGAACGTTCCAAAAAGATTTATAGCCTTACGGAAAACAAACACCCGTATGCCACAACCACTGATGCTAACGTTAAGGTGGAGCGCAACGGGAAAGAGGTCCATATTTATATGACCATGATCAGAAGCCATTTTAACCCAGATAACATTGAAGGTGTAAAAGTGGGTGACAAAGTGTATTTCCATGTCACTAATTTGGAACAGGATTATGATGTGCCACATGGAGTAAGCATGATCGGCGCCAACACCTCTGAGTTGTTAATCATGCCAGGGCAAACCGAGACCTTTGTATGGGAGCCAAAACAAGTTGGGGTATGGCCTTTTTACTGTACCGATTTCTGCTCGGCCCTCCACCAAGAAATGCAAGGTTATATACGAGTTTCACCTGCCAACTCCGATTTGGATTTGACCTGGTCTCTTGGCGAAGACTAGTGTACTGAAATAATAGTTAAACATTAACACGGATGAGCGGGAGGCATTGTCCTCCCGCTTTTTTAAACTTTTAACTTTCTTGAAATGAAAAAGAAATCCAAAATCTTAATGTTGGTCGGGGTCCTGCTCCCTCTACTCCTATTTGTTTTTCCCTTATGGAAAATCACTTTGGAAGCACCACAATATCCTACTCCTTTGGGAATGTACATTCACATCAATGATTTTACAGACGCTAATCCGCACGACATCAAGAACATCAACTTAATGAATCATTATGTGGGCATGAAATACATACCCGAGGCTATTCCCGAGTTCAAAATATTCCCTGCAGGTATTCTCATTACCACTTTTATTGGATTATTGATTGCTTTTAAGGCCAACTACAAATGGTACTTATATTGGTTTATCCTGATGATAATATTGAGTGCAGCTGGACTTTACGATTTCTATTTATGGGAACACGATTATGGGCATGACCTTGACCCAAAGGCCATTATGAAGTTCACCAACCCAGATGGGTCCGTAATGGGTTTTCAGCCCCCTCTGTTCGGCACAAAGGACATTCTGAACTTTAAAGCACATTCCTATCCACAGTTGGGCGCTTTTGGATTGGGTGCAGGAATGGGATTGGCCTTTATTGCCTATTGGATGGAAAAAAAGAAAATAAAAAAGCAAAAAACAGAATAAAATGAAAACGTCAGTTACTTCAGGGCTTCTTGCTCTATTTCTTTTCTCTGTGGTCTTTACATCTTGCAGTATAAAACCTCAGGAAATTAGTTATGGAACGGATGGCTGTCATTTTTGTAGAATGACTATTGTGGATGCGCAGCATGCCGCCCAATTGGTAACTTCCAAAGGAAAGACTTATAAGTTTGACGCTATTGAATGTATGGTCAACTACTTGGATGATATAGATACCAACACCGTTGCGCTATACCTCTGCAACCACTATACAGAGCCCAAAGAGCTTATCAAAGCGCAAGAAGCAACATTCCTTATTAGCAAAGGCATTCCCAGTCCTATGGGAGCATACTTGACTGCTTTTAGAAGACAAGAGCTGGCCGATTCTGAAAAAGCCAAACATGGGGGTGATTTGTACACTTGGAACGAGCTGTTGGTAGAACTTAATAAATAATACAAATAAATGTATACCATTAACAATCATATCAATACTGAGCACTTTAACGGGCTTAAAGTCCAAAAAATGGCAAAAACCGAAGCCTTGGAAATATTATCCATTAGTTTGGAAAAGGACACAGTATTCCCAGAACATAGTTCGCCTAAAGATGCACATTTAGTCGTACTGGAAGGCGCTATAGATTTTCATATCAACCAAAACAGATACGAGCTTCAAGCCAACCAGTACTTCAATTTTCCCAAAGAGGAAATCCATTGGGTAAAAGCCTTAAAGGATTCCAAGTTCTTGATTATTAGATAATACCACAATTATGAAAAAACTTACTGTATTTTTTACAGGTATGCTATATCTTGTTTTCTTTATTTCTTCTGCTCAAAACACAGAAAAATGCTCGCTTTGTAAAATGGAGATTAAACAAACCAACTTTAAGACCAAAGCAAAAAGTGAAGACGGAAAAGTTGAGCAATTCGGTTCCATTGAATGTATGGTGACCTATGTAGATGCTAAAAATGAGCCTGATTTTTTTACCCTTACCGTTTCTGATTTTGTTACAGAAAATGAGGTTCAAGCCAAAAACGCCTACTATCTACGAAGCGATAAAGTTCCAAGTCCCATGGGAGCCAATATTTCTGCCTATGCAACCAAGAAAGAGGCAGTGGCTTCAAAGAAAAAAAATGGTGGAAAAGTTTTGGACTGGGAGCAATTGAAACAACTTTTTGCCTCTCCAAGTTTTGAACTGACAACACATGATCACCATAACCACGGGCCCAACAATTATGCGTCAAGTGGTGTTATGGGAGACCACCTGCACCCAAAAGGTGGACTTATGGTCTCCCTGCGATTTATGCATATGGCAATGAGTGGAAATCGGGAAGGAACCGAAAAAATAGCTGATGAACGTATCTATCAGAGTTTTATGGTGGCACCACAGGAAATGACCATGCAGATGTATATGTTGGGCGTTATGTATGCACCTTCCGATAAGATTACGCTAATGTTAATGCAGAATTTTGCAAAAAAGGACATGGATCTTACGGCCCAAATGATGATGGGTAATGGCATGCCTATGCTAACCGATTTTTCCACTTCCTCAACTGGTCTTGGCGACTTGAAATTAGGAATGCTATATGGTGTTTATTCAAACCCAAAAAGCGCATTACACCTCAACACTACCATTAACCTTCCAATAGGAGATATAGAAAATAGGGACGCTACACCTATGATGGCAGATGCCAAATTGCCCTATGCTATGCAACTAGGTTCCGGGACGGTGGATTTTACCCTTGGGGCAACTCTCAAAGGTGAAAAAGACAATTTTTCATGGGGAATACAGCAGCTGAACACCTTTAGATTTGGAAAAAACAGTGAGGACTATCGATTCGGCAATCTACATGAATTAAACACTTGGCTGGGTTATGAGGTTTCTAGCGCAATTGGTTTTTTAGCAAGGGTTAGTGGTAGCACCCAAGCCACCATAGACGGCGTAGACACGGATTTGAATCCCATGATGGCGCCAACTGCCAACCCAACAAACTATGGTGGTGAGAATATTATAGGAGGAGTTGGCACCAATATCCTATTGGCTCAAAGCAAACTCATCTTGGGCCTTGAAATCACTGCCCCACTTTACCAAAATTATAATGGTATTTTTATGAATACAGACTACACTTTTAACGCCTGCATCAAGTACAACATCCTATAACAGTTATTACATGGGGCATTTGAACAACATTTTGGTGGTTTTTTTCCTTCTTTGTGGACTTGCATCCCAAGCGGGCACCATTACGGTATGCTCCTCTTGCAATACAAATACCATAAAAAAAGCTGTTGCCAGGGCTCAAGATTTTGATACGCTCCTTATAAAGAAAGGCACCTATAGGGAATACAATATTATAGTAGACAAACCACTTACCCTTGTTGGAGAAGACTATCCGGTTGTGGATGGTGGCAACCAGGGTGAGATTTTCACCATAACATCGGACAATGTAACCGTGGATGGGCTCTTTATTATCAATGTAGGAACTAGTTACACCAGCGATTATGCCGCAATTCGAGTGGTGAAGAGCAAAAATTTTCTAATTCAAAATGTGGTGTTGGAGAAACTTTTTTTTGGCATCTATCTTGAAAAAGCGTCTTATGGCCGGGTTTTTCACAATAAAATTATTGGGGATGCCGTAGAAGAGTTCAATTCAGGGAATGGAATCCAATTGTGGTATTGTAATAACATCGAGGTTGAGCAAAATATCGTACAACACGTACGAGATGGTATCTATCTCGAGTTTTCGGATGATATTGTCATCAAGAACAATATCAGCACCAATAATATCCGGTATGGTCTACATTTTATGTTTTCCAACGATGATACCTATGTGGGCAACACCTTTGAAAACAACGGTGCAGGCGTAGCAGTGATGTTCTCCAAAAAAATTAAAATGTATCGCAACACTTTTAAAAAAAATTGGGGCACTGCTTCCTTTGGAATGTTATTGAAAGAAATCAATGATTCTGAAATAATAGGAAATACTTTTGAGGAGAATACAGTGGGGATAAGTATTGAAGGCTCCAATCGGATCAAGTACAACAAGAATGATTTCATTAATAACGGATGGGCGCTAAAGGTACGCGGGGCTTGTTACGGTAATATTTTTTCATCCAACAACTTTCTTTACAATTCTTTTGACGTTTCCTACAACAGCAAACTCAATGACAACTCCTTTAATGGTAATTTTTGGAGCAACTACTCAGGTTATGATTTAGATAAAAACGGCATTGGAGATGTACCATATAGGCCAGTAAAACTCTTTTCCTATATTGTTAATCGCACCCCGGAGACCATAGTACTTTTGAGAAGTCTTTTTATGGATATTATCGATTTTTCAGAAAAAGTGTCTCCCGTTTTTACCCCTGACAACCTCATGGACCACAACCCTCAAATGAAAAAGCTACAATGATCCAAGTACGTAATCTTTATAAAAAGTTTGGTAAAAACCAGGTATTGGACAATCTGAACCTAACCGTTGAGGGAGGGGGTATTTTTGCTGTTCTTGGACCCAATGGGTCTGGCAAAACCACCTTGATCAAGAGTATATTGGGTATGGTAATTATGGATAAAGGTGATGTTTTTGTATTGGATAGTTCCGTAAAAACCAACTGGAACTACCGCAAAGAAATCAACTATCTACCTCAAATTGCCAATTTTCCGGGCAACTTAAAGGTAAAGGAACTAATAAAAATGATCAGGGACTTAAGGCAAAAACCTAGCAATCCCGATGAATTAATTAAGGTCTTTAAATTGGAGTCCTTTCTAGATAAGAAACTATCCACCCTTTCCGGGGGAACCAAACAAAAGGTCAATATTTTATTGACTTTTATGTTCAACAGTGCATTGGTTATTTTGGATGAACCCACAACAGGATTGGACCCTTCCGCTTTAATACAATTGAAAGCCCTCCTCCAAGAAGAAAAGAAAAATGGCAAAACCATTTTGGTTACCTCCCATATTTTACAATTTGTGGAAGAAGTGGCAGATGAGATCATTTATCTACTCGAAGGAAAAATATACTTTAAAGGGGGTATCCCGCAATTAAAGTCCAAGACCCATCAAAACGATTTTGAACATGCCATAGCGGCCATAGCAACACAGTCTGACCATGCTTAAAATCCTCAAATACAGTTTCTATGACCTTATGCGTAGCCGATGGAGTTATGTTTATTTCATCTTTTACCTGCTCCTTGGTTTTGTCCTATTGTTCCTAAATAATGATGTTTCCAAAGCAGTTATTACGCTCATGAACATAATTATTGTGTTGGTGCCCTTGATTGCTACAATCTTTGGGGTCATGTATTACTATAATTCTAAGGAATTTGTGGAGCTGTTACTGGCACAACCCATAAAACGATCCTCTATCTTTTTGGGTCAGTACCTTGGCGTTGCGGGCTCGTTGGCCATGAGTTTGGTTTTAGGCCTGGGAATTCCTTTTATTTTATATGGATTGATGCGGAGTAATGCCATATGGGATTTCTCACTATTGTTGGTCACTGGAGGATTTCTTACTTTTATATTTACCGCGCTAGCTTTCACCATTGCCCTTTCCAACGAAAACAAAATCAAAGGCTTTGGATATGCAGTCCTGTTGTGGTTATTCTTGGCTGTAATCTATGATGGTTTATTTTTGATGTGCCTGATTATTTTTGAAGCCTATCCATTGGACAATTTTTCTTTGGTGTCCACCATGCTCAATCCCATAGACCTGTCTAGAACATTAATTCTTTTAAAGTTGGATATATCAGCGCTGTTGGGATATACCGGCGCCATATTTAAGCGATTTTTTGGTACCGATTTAGGCTTTTTCGTATCCATGGGTATTTTGGTCCTTTGGACCATCTTTCCAATTTGGCGTCTTGTTCATAAGGCCAAAAGAAAGGACTTCTGATTCCATACTGCTGCCCAAATATGTCAATTGTTTCCGTTTTTGTGTCAAAAAGCGAAAAAACAGCAGTTCCTTGCTATATTTTCATACTTTGTTAGGATAATATTTCTAACAAATGCAAATAATAGAATCTTCCAAGGTCTACGATGTAATTATAGTAGGTTCGGGTGCTGGCGGTGGGATGGCCACCAAAATCCTTTCAGAAGCAGGTTTGAATGTGGCGGTGGTAGAAGCCGGGCCTTTTTTTGATCCTGCAGACCCCGAGCAGATGACCCAACTAAAATGGCCCTATGAATCGCCCCGTCGTGGTGCAAGCACCGTAAGGCCATTTGGTGATTTTGATTCTGCCTATGGTGGGTGGGATATTGAAGGAGAACCCTACTCCCAGTCCGAAGGAACCGATTTTAAATGGTTCCGTTCCCGTATGTTGGGTGGACGAACCAACCACTGGGGAAGAATTTCTCTCCGGTTTGGACCCAAGGATTTTAAAAGAAAAGACCAAGATGGTTTGGGTGATAATTGGCCTATAGGCTACGAGGATGTGAAGCCGTACTATGATAAAGTTGATAAATTGATTGGGGTGTTTGGCACCAACGAAGGATTACCTAATGATCCTGATGGATTTTTCCTTCCTCCTCCAAAACCAAGATTGCATGAACTTTTTTATATAAAGGGCGCCCGAAAGGCAAACATTCCAGTATATCCATCTCGGATGTCCATGCTCACCAAAAGAATAAATAACGAAAGGGGGGTTTGTTTCTATTGTGGACAATGCTCCAGGGCTTGCCAGGTATATGCCGATTTCTCCTCTGGAACCTGCCTCATATTTCCTGCGCAGAAAAACGGAGGCCAAATAGACTTGTTTGTCAATTGTATGGTTCGCGAGGTAACCACAGATGATGAAGGACGGGCAACAGGAGTTTCATATATCAATAAAGAAGACAGAAAAGAGTATAAATTAAAAGGGAAAATTGTGGTCTTGGCCGCATCGGCTTGTAGCTCCGCAAGGATTTTATTGAATTCCAAAAGCGCACAACATCCAAATGGACTTGGAAACAGTAGCGATGTTATAGGTAAGTATTTGCATGACTCCACCGGAAGTAATCTTATGGGATTTGTCCCAGACCTGATCAACAGGAAAACGTATAACGAAGATGGGGTTGGTGGTATGCATGTGTATTCTCCTTGGTGGCTTGATAATAAAAAACTGGACTTCCCTAGAGGATATCATATTGAAATGTGGGGAGGTCTTGGTATGCCAGGCTACGGGTTTGGTTTCAATCCCAACCACCTCAACAAATTCTTTGGATTGAAGGTTGGGGGCTATGGAAACAATCTTCGCAAGGATATTAAAAAGTATTATGGCTCCGTAATAGGAATGGCAGGAAGAGGCGAATCCATCCCTCAAGAGAACAATAAGTGCGAGATAGACCATACTAAAGTAGATGAATTTGGGATTCCAATTTTAAAATTCGACTACCAATGGACCGATCACGAAATAAAACAGGTCAAACACATGCAAGACACTTTTGAAGAAGTCATCCACAATATGGGGGGACAGGTCTTGGGTGAAAAAGCAGGTAAAGATCAGAATTATGGTATTTTAAAGCCCGGGGAGATTATCCATGAAGTTGGGACCACCCGTATGGGAGAAAACGAAAAAACCTCGGTCGTGAACAGTCACCAACAAATGCATGATGTAAAGAATGTATTTATTGTGGACGCAGGACCTTTTGTATCCCAAGCGGACAAAAACCCAACTTGGACCATTTTGGCGCTCTCTTGGCGAACTTCGGACTATATTATTGAACAGCTCAAACAACAAAACATTTAGCCATGGATAGAAGAAAGAGTTTAAAATCGATTCTCCTGGGAGGTGTTGCCAGTGGATTGGCAGTTCATGGATGCAGTCCCAAACCCAAAGAGGTAACGGAAGAAACAGTTGCCCTTGAAAATTATGTGTATGGTAGAACACCAAAAGAAGTAAAACGAGACGAAGAACTGCAAAGTGAGATTTATTTCAACGAGCATGAAATGTCTACTATTACCGTATTATGCAATTTGATTCTTCCTTCTGAAGAGGGTTTAAGTGGTGCTTTGGATGCTGAAGTTCCTGATTTTATAGAGTTTATGGTCAAGGATATACCCGAACTTCAAACTCCTTTACGGGGTGGACTCATGTGGTTGGACCACAAATGCAATACGGATTACAATAGCGTGTTCCAAACGGCTACTTTGGAGCAACAACAAAGCATATTGGACACTATTGCTTACCCAGATATAACTTCCCCAGAAAGTGAACATCCCCTGGAAGTTCAATTTTTCTCGACAATGAGAAATCTTACACTAACCGGATATTATACTTCCAAAATGGGGATTGAAGAATTGGGATACAAAGGAAACATGCCCAATGTATGGAATGGGGTTCCTGAGGATGTCTTGGCCCAGCATGGTATTTCCTATGATGAGGACTGGCTGGCCAAATGTGTAGACCAAAGTAAGCGTGCCACCATTGCAGAATGGGACGAACAAGGCAACTTATTGACCTAAATAAATCCATTTCAAGCCCATGAAAATTAGCTTGGGAGCTTGCATAGCTAGCTAATTTTTACCGATATTTGCCCCCACATTCCAAAAAAAGGCCCACGTGGTGGAATTGGTAGACACGCTACCTTGAGGGGGTAGTGTTCGAAAGGACGTGCTGGTTCGACTCCAGTCGTGGGCACAAAACCGCATTCTTGCGGTTTTTTTATTTTCTATCCTATACTTGTTAAAAATTCTTGACAGAATTCTTAAAATCCCTTCTTTTTACTAAGATTTCCATGGATTTTGTAAACTGCCTTGTCGAACGCCCTTATTATTTTTGTAGGTTCGTTTAACCTCTACACCAAAAAGATGAACAATGTAAAAAAATCGTTCAGCATTAGAGATATGGAAAATTTGTCGGGTATTAAGGCACATACCATACGAATCTGGGAAAAAAGGTATAAGCTATTCACTCCTGAAAGAACAAGCACCAACATTAGGACTTATGGTCTTTCCAGCTTGCAAAAATTGCTGAACATTACATTGCTATACAAGAACGGCTATAAAATTTCCAGAATTGCCCAATTTGAAGATTCCAAAATTCCCGCATTGGTAAGAGAAATAACCTCCAATAATAGTAGAAAAGACCATGCCACCAACGCCCTTAAACTGGCCATGGTGAATTTTGACCAAACACTTTTCCAAAACACCTATAATGGGCTTCTTGTAGATCGCTCCTTCAGAGAAATTTTCCACGAGGTCTTTATTCCTTTACTTAACGAATTGGGACTTTTATGGCAAACCGATGCGATAAGCCCAGCCCATGAACATTTTATTTCCCATTTAATCAAACAAAAAATTCATTCCAATACAGAAAAGCTGCAAATGCTGGGGCCAACCAGAAAGAACAAAGTTTTTGCTCTTTTTCTGCCAGAAAATGAGATTCATGAAATTGGACTTTTATATCTTAATTATGAGATACTTCTTCAAGGCTACAAGTCCATTTATCTGGGGCAGACTATGTCATTACAAAATTTGGGGGACCTCCAAAAACACTATGACAACATCCATTTTGTCAGTTACTTCACGGTAGCTCCTACCAAAGATGGATTAAATACCTACTTTGATGAATTCTCAAGAGCCGTTAATGCAACAGACAATTGGCAACTTTGGATTTTGGGTCATCAGACTCAATTTGTTGTAGAAGATTTGATTCCAGATACCATTAAAACATTTACCTCAATCAAACAATTTGTAGAATCCTTGGTATAAAATCAAACCCTATGAAAAAGGTCATCGTAATTGGTTCTGGCTTTTCCTCCCTTTCAGCTGCTTGCTATTTGGCCAAAGCAGGGTTTATGGTAGAAATTTTTGAAAAGAACAGTACCATAGGTGGTAGAGCTGGGCAGTTGGTTAGAGATGGATTTACTTTTGATTTGGGACCAAGCTGGTATTGGATGCCTGACATTTTTGAGAAGTTTTTTGCCGATTTTGGAAAAAAACCATCAGATTTCTACCAACTCGAGCAACTAAATCCAGCTTACCATATATTTTTCAAAGAGGACAGAATTACTATAGGTGATTGTATGGAGCAGATTTGCCAGGAGTTTGACCGAATTGAAACAGGGAGCAGTATCTATTTAAGACAATTTATAAAAAAAGCCCAGCAGAATTACGCTATCGCAATCAATAAGGTGGTATTGAAACCGGGTCTTTCTCCCTTGGAATTGGTTACTAAGGATACCATTTTTCGTCTCAACCGATTTTTTAAAAATATAAGCCAAGAGGTGCGTAAAAATTTTAAAAATCCTATGCTCATATCCACCTTGGAATTCCCAATCTTGTTCTTGGGTGCTAAACCAGGCAAAACACCTTCGTTTTATAGTTTTATGAACTTTGCCGATTTCGGTTTGGGTACATGGCACCCCAAAGGTGGAATGTACGAAGTAATCAAGGCTATGGAACAACTGGCCAGAGAACTTGGGGTAACCATACATACGAATAGCCCTGTTAACAAAATTATTGTGTTGGACGATACGGTTCATGGAGTTTATAGCAATGGGGCAAATACCAACTCAGATGTTGTGGTCAGTGGAGCGGACTATCATCATTCAGAAACACTTTTGGACGAGAACCACAGACAATATTCTGAGCGTTACTGGAGCAAAAAGACCTTTGCTCCATCCTCCCTCCTCTTTTATATGGGATTCAACAAAAAATTAAAGAATGTGGGGCACCATAATCTCTTTTTCGACACTGATTTTGAAAAACATGTTGAAGAAATTTACGATACCCCAAAATGGCCAAGTGAACCCTTGTTCTATGCAAACTTTCCATCTGTTACCGACCAAACGATGGCTCCAGATGGGTGTGAGGCTGGATTTTTCTTAGTACCCATTGCCCCTGGCCTAGAGGACACATCCCAGTTGCGAACGCAATATTTTGATATTGTGATGGATAGATTCTCCAAGCGAACAAATCAAGATGTCAAAAATTCCATTATATTTAAAGAGAGCTTATGTGTAAATGACTTTATAAAACAATATAATTCTTACAAAGGGAATGCCTATGGCATGGCAAATACGTTAAGCCAGACCGCATTTTTAAGGCCCAACCTCAAAAGTAAAAAGGTCAAAAATCTATTTTTTACCGGTCAGCTCACCGTTCCAGGACCCGGAGTTCCGCCATCACTGATCTCAGGCAAACTAGTTTCAGACCTCATAATTAAAACCAATTAAAATTATGAAAACCATTTTTGATGATGTATCCTTTAGTTGCAGTAGAATGGTAACCCAATCCTACAGTACATCCTTTGCTTTGGCTGCCAAAATGCTATCTCCTTCTATAAGACAGGACATTTACAATATCTACGGTTTTGTACGTTTTGCCGACGAGATTGTGGACACTTTTCATGAGTATAACAAGGAAGAACTTTTAAATAATTTTGAAATAGCCATGGAGACCGCCCTAGCTGATAAAATCAGCCTGAATCCTATTCTAAATGCCTTTCAAAATACCTATCACAAATATGAAATTCCACATCATTTGATAGAAGCTTTTATGAAAAGTATGCGAATGGACCTCACCAAAAAGGACTATCAAGACTTCCATGAATACAAGGAATATATCTATGGTTCTGCAGATGTGGTTGGACTCATGTGCTTATGTGTTTTTGTAAATGGGGATAAATCTAAATTCGAGGAGCTAAAACTTTCAGCTATGGCATTGGGGTCTGCCTTCCAGAAAGTGAATTTTTTAAGGGATCTTAAAACTGATTTTGAAGATTTGGATCGTTCCTATTTCCCGAATACCAATCTGATGGAACTGGATGAAATCTCCAAAAAAAGAATTGTGGACGAAATAAAAGCAGACTTTACTTTAGCCCACTCAGGTATCCTAAAATTGCCAAAGCAAGCTAAATTCGGCGTTTATACAGCGTATAGATATTACAAGAAATTGCTTCAAAAACTGCAAAGTACGCCTCCAATGGAGATCAAGAATACCCGTATTCGAGTTCCAGACTATCAGAAACTTGGGCTTTTGGCTCAATCTTATGTGAATTACAAACTACAATTGTTCTAAATGGATGTAGTGTTTTGGATACTAATTTTTCTAGGGACATTTTCCGTCATGGAATTTATGGCTTGGTTTACACATAAATATGTGATGCATGGTTTTTTGTGGAATCTTCATAAGGATCATCACAAAAAGGACCACGATTCGTGGTTTGAACGCAACGATGCATTCTTTATTTTCTATGCGATTGTAAGCATGATTTGCTTCTATTTGGGAGCAGAAACGAATTTTTGGTATGGTTGGCCCTTGGGGTTTGGCATTTTGGCGTACGGCATTGCTTATTTTCTAGTACACGATATCTTTATCCATCAACGCTTTAGGATGTTCAGGAACGCCAACAACTGGTACGCTAGAGGGGTTAGAAGGGCCCATAAAATGCATCACAAACATTTGGGTAAGCAGGATGGAGAGTGTTTTGGAATGTTAGTAGTTCCGTTTAAGTACTTTAAAAAGTAGTACCCTACTCGGACAACAATTGATCCAGTAAGTCTTTGGTACTTTGTGCATCCCATTTGGCTGCTCCGATTTCCCGAACCACAATTTCACCTGATTTATCGAGAATAAAAGTGGCGGGAATGCTTGTGGATATCAATAAGTTTGGGGTGCTGGAATTTTCAAAATAAACTGGAAGTTCATATCTCTTTTTGCTAAGAAATGCATTGACCTTTTGCTGTTCATCACTCGCTACAAATACAAACACCACCTTATCCTTATAATCCCCATACAGGCTATCTAAACTAGGAAGTTCTGCTACACAGGGAGGACACCAGGTAGCCCAGAAATTCACCAAAACCACTTTTCCTTTATGGTCTTCAAAATTGACCGTGTTTCCTTTACCATCTATAAGTTCCCAATGGTAATTTTCCAGTGTTTGTCGCTTATTTTCCTCAACTACATCAGCACTTACGGCCAAGATTTTTCCTGTCAGTACCTTAAGGTGAAAACCAATTGGAGTGAACAATATGATTACAATCACTAATATCCATACTCCGTTACTGATCTGCTCTTTTGTTAACTTCACTTCTTTTGCTACTCAGTAATCAGTTCATCCAAAAGAGCATATACTTTGGATGTACTCCAGTCTGCAATCTTCTTTTTGTAGATGACAACATTACCCGATTTATCAATTAAGTAGGAAGAAGGAACCTCATCTGGGTCTATGGGCATTTTTTCACCAATAATCAAATAGGTCACTGGAAACGTAAATCCGTGTTTCGTCATAAACTCTTCTACCGGTGGTCTATTTTCATTGGTAATGATATAGAAATCCATTTTCCCCTCATAATCATTGTACATTTCCTGAATGCTTGCCAATTCTGCCTCGCAGGGCAAACGCCATGAAGCCCATAAGTTGATGAAAACCACTTTACCTTTGGAACGATCAAAATTGAAGAAACTCCATTCCGCATCTTTCAGTTTCCAATCGTAATCCGTTATTTTTTCCCTAAGTTCTTTCTCAATAACTGGAGGGGAAAATGAAAATACCCGATTCAATAAAATCTTCCCATAATGGCCTATCGGGGTTACAAAAAATGAAAGCACAAACAGAATCAATACAATATTGATAATGGTCTTTTTTCCTATCTTCATTTCAATTGGTTTGGTTTCAAAACTAAAAAACTCCTGACATTATATCAGGAGTTTTTTTATTTATCCACAAAGTGGTTTATGCATTTTCCCTTTTAATCACATTTAATGCAGATCCCTCCTTGAACCATTCAATTTGTGATTGGTTATATGTATGGTTGGCCACAATGGTATCTTTACCTCCATCTGCATGTACCACCTCCAATGACAAAGGCTTACCTGGTGCAAACTCAGCAATATCTACAAAATTAAAGGTGTCATCCTCTTGAATCAGGTCATAGTCAGCCTCATTGGCAAAAGTAAGTGCCAACATACCTTGTTTCTTTAAATTAGTCTCATGGATCCTTGCAAAGGATTTTACCAAAACCGCAGCAACACCCAAATGTCTGGGCTGCATGGCTGCGTGTTCCCTAGATGAGCCTTCTCCATAGTTGTGGTCACCAACAACAATAGTTCTAATACCTTCTTTTTTATAGGCTCTTTGCGCATCAGGTACGGCTCCATACTCACCCGTAAGCTGATTTTTTACAAAATTGGTTTGCTTATTGTATGTATTAACTGCACCAATTAAGGTGTTGTTGGCAATATTATCCAAATGACCTCTATAGCGTAACCATGGTCCTGCCATGGAAATATGGTCCGTAGTACATTTACCAAAAGCCTTGATCAACAATTTAACACCTTGTAGACTATCCGTTGAAATAGGAACAAATGGTTCTAACAATTGTAGCCTTTCTGACGCTGGTGAAACCACTACTTGAACACCACTACCGTCTTCCATAGGAGCAATGAAGCCTGCGTCTTCTACAGCAAATCCTTCCGGTGGCAATTCATAGCCTCTTGGTTCATCCAACATAACCTCTTCACCATCTTCATTAATCAACTTATCAGACACGGGGTTAAAATCCAACCGGCCAGCAATAGCAATAGCAGTTACCAGTTCAGGAGAACCAACAAAGGCCAAAGTATTGGGGTTACCATCCGCACGTTTGGCAAAATTTCTGTTGAAAGAGTGAACAATAGTATTTCTTGGTCCCTCAGCAGCTTTATCACCATAGCGGTCCCACATACCAATACAAGGCCCACAAGCATTGGCAAACACGGTAGCTCCAATAGAATTAAATGTATCTATAAAGCCATCACGGTCAATAGTATATCTTACCTGCTCGGATCCCGGGGTAATGGTAAACTTTGATTTTGTTTTCAAATTCTTGTCCGATACTTGTTTGGCCAATGAAGCCGCCCTAGAGATATCTTCATAGGAAGAATTGGTACAGGAACCTATCAACCCCACTTCAACGTTTAATGGCCAATCGTTGACCTTGGCAGCCTCGCTCATTTTAGAAATTGGCGTTGCCAAGTCTGGAGTAAAAGGCCCATTTAAATGGGGTTCTAAAGTATTTAGGTCAATCTCAATGAGTTGATCAAAATATTGTTCTGGGTTGGCGTAGACTTCGGCATCAGCAGTAAGGTGTTCCTTTACTTCAAGGGCGGCATCGGCCACATCTGCTCTATCCGTTGCTCTTAGGTAACGGTCCATTGATTCATCATACCCAAAAGTGGAAGTAGTTGCCCCTACCTCGGCGCCCATATTACAGATAGTTCCTTTTCCCGTACAGGACATTGAGGTGGCACCTTCCCCAAAATATTCAACAATGGCCCCTGTTCCTCCCTTTGCGGTAAGAATATCGGCCACTTTTAAGATGACATCCTTTGGTGCTGTCCAACCTGATAGTTTTCCTGTTAACTTAACCCCGATCAATTTTGGAAATTTTAATTCCCAAGCCATTCCAGCCATTACATCAACCGCGTCAGCACCTCCAACTCCAATGGCTACCATTCCCAATCCTCCGGCATTCACCGTATGTGAATCGGTTCCGATCATCATTCCTCCAGGGAAGGCATAATTTTCCAAAACCACTTGATGGATAATACCGGCACCAGGTTTCCAAAATCCTATGCCATATTTATTGGAAACAGATTCCAAGAAGTCAAAAACTTCGTTACTAGTTTCGTTGGCACGCTTTAAATCCGTTTTAGCGTCAACTTTTGCCTGGATCAAGTGATCGCAATGCACGGTAGTTGGAACTGCCACCTTAGGCTTTCCTGCATGCATAAACTGAAGTAAGGCCATCTGTGCTGTGGCGTCCTGACAGGCTACCCTGTCCGGGGCGAAATCAACATAATCCTTACCTCTGGCAAACTGTTTGGTGGGTGTGCCTTCCCATAAGTGTGAATACAATATTTTTTCAGACAGGGTCAACGGTTTTCCCACTAGTTCTCGGGCCTTTTCAATACGTTCCCCCATAGAGGCATACACCCCTTTAATCATATCAATGTCAAACGCCATTCTACAATTGGATTTAAGATTTTCGTAATTCGGTAAATTTAATAAAATACCTACGATTTAGGAATTAGAATATGCTAATTAAGTCGGTAAGATTTTGTATTTATAACAATTCTGAAATAATATTTTCTTCCGTTATGCCTTCTGCTTCCGCTTTGTAGTTTTTAAGAATCCGATGTCGAAGTATTCCCATGGAAACGGCTTGTACATCTTCTATATCAGGAGAGAACTTTCCGTGGATAGCTGCATGGGCCTTGGCGCCCAAAACCAAATTTTGTGAAGCCCTAGGACCTGCGCCCCAATCCACATAGTTATTGATAAACTCAGAAGAATCGGGCATCCCTGGGCGTGTTTTGTTCACCAATCTAACCGTGTAATCGATTACATTATCCGGAACCGGGATTCTTCGCACCAAATGTTGCACAGCGATAATCTCCTCTGCATTAAAAAGTGTTCTGATCTTTGCATGTTCATCCGTAGTGGTCGACTTTACTACTTGAATTTCCTCTGCTATTGATGGGTATTTTAGCTCAATTGCAAACATAAAACGGTCCAATTGGGCCTCTGGAAGCGGATAAGTTCCTTCTTGCTCAATCGGATTTTGAGTTGCCAGAACAAAATAGGGCATGTCCAAATTATGTTGAACCCCAGCAATGGTCACTGCTCTTTCTTGCATGGCCTCCAGCAAAGCTGCTTGAGTTTTTGGAGGGGTACGATTGATTTCATCCGCCAAAATGATGTTGGCAAATATTGGTCCTTTTATGAACTTAAAATTCCTGCTTTGATCTAATACTTCGCTTCCCAATATATCGCTGGGCATCAAATCTGGCGTAAATTGAATTCTTTTAAAATTGAGCCCCAAGGTTTGGGCAATGGTATTCACCATTAGCGTCTTGGCCAATCCTGGCACTCCTATTAGTAGTGAATGCCCTCCGGTGTATATTGAAATAAGGATTTGTTCGATTACCTCTTCCTGACCTACAATGATTTTGGCAATCTCATCTTTAAGTTCTTGATGTTTCTTTACAAGGTTTTCAACTGCAGTAACGTCTGACATGCATTTATTCCTTTACCCAATTATTAGCAAAACCACAGCCTCTATTTTCCACATTTACATGAATATATGTATCCTCAATATGCTCATCCATCCATTCCTTTATGGCTTTGTACTGCTTTTCTCTTAGTGCTAGTTCCTGTATTTTAAGGTAGTCTTTGGCAAAATCTGCTTTGTGCTCATCATAACGGTTGGAAATCTTCATAATCTTAAACTTAGGTGGTCCGCCACGCGGGTTGTCTTCCCTTAGTGGACCAGAAATTTCCTCATCCTTTAAGTTTCTAACCTGATTATATAAAGCCGGATCCATCTTGGTCAACTCAAATCTGGAATCAAAGTTGATGGGATTTCGTAAAAGTCCACCATCAAACTTAGTTTCCTTTTCATCAGAAAAATTCAAGGCAGCGTCACCAAAAGTGTACTTCCCTTCCAAAATATGTTGGCGGATGCTATCCAATTCCTTTACTGCCGCGTCCAAGGTACTTTGCGGTATTTCTGGAATCATCAGGATATGCCTCAAATCCAATTCCTGCCCTCTAATTCTTTCAATAAAAATGATATGATATCCAAAACTTGTTTCAAAAGGCTCACTAATTTCTCCTTCCTGAAGGCTGAACGCCACATCCTTGAACTCTTTTACAAACGGTGTTTCTCTGGTCATACTATAAAATCCACCTTTAGACTTAGAACCGGGATCCTGCGAATACAATATGGCTTTTACATTAAAGCTGGCATCATTGTCCTCTACATCTTGCTTGATCTGTTTAAGGCGGTCTATTACCTTTTGTTTTTCCTCCTCCGGTGCTGTTGGCTGTTTTACTATTTGCGCAATCTCCAATTCAGCTCCGAACACCGGTCGCTCATCTTCGGGGATTTTACCAAAGAACTGACGCACTTCCTCTGGGGTTACTTCTATCTCTTCCACAATACTGCCCTGCATCTTTTCTGATAACATGCGGAGTTTGTTGATCTCAAGAAGTTCTTCCCTAAAACTTTCAATATCTGTTTTTTTGTAGAATTTCAAAACCTTTTCTATGGATCCTACTTGGGCAACCAATTGTTGAATTTGCCTATCGCTCTGGGCGTTTACTTGATCATCTGAAACCAACAAACTATCCTGAACCGCTTGGTGGGCATAGAGGCGATCCTCCATTAATTTTCCTAATAAGCTACAACGCGTAATATCTTCTGTAGATGCGCCTTGGCTTTTTAGGTCTATCAATGTTTTTTCAACATCAGAGTCCAAGATCACATAATCTCCAATTACGGCAGCTATACCATCCAACTTTATTCTTTGGGTGGTTTCCGTGGAATCTTTTGTTTCCATTTGTGCCTGGTCAGTTTCTTGTGCTTGAAGCAAGCCAGTAACTGCAAAAAACAGCAGGGCAAAAACTTTCTTATTCATTTGTTCCATAAACCTCAAATTCATTCTTCTTTATTGCTTCGTCGATAATTTCTGTTTCCAGTTTCCGAACATAATCCATCCTCCTTCTATTCAAGATCAGCTGTCTTATATCCGGAGAAATATAGTTAAAAGGTGCTATGTCATTAATTTCCAACACATCCGTCACCTGTCCCAAATATACTTCCAAGGAATCCTGTAATTCAAAAAATTGTGATTTTTTTAAGTAGTCTTCTTGATTCAAGGGTGTTAATGGGGGTATCTCCTCCATCACTCTTGAGGCACTTACCCAAATAGAGTCGTTCAAATGTATTTTCTTGAATTGCATGGCTACCGAATCCAAATACATCTTATCTGACTCGCTAAACCCTTTCATTTTGGCCACCACATCGTCCTTATGCAAAAATTGGGTAGGTAATCCCACAAATCTTAGTTGAATCAATTTTTCATTCAACTTAAAATTCTCCTTCTCCTTTTCGTAGTATTGTCTAAGTTGACTTGTGGTAATGGCAGTATCTTGGGCAGTTAGCACCAAGGCTTCCACATAGGCCCGTGTATACAAATCGGCCCTATAGTCGGCAACCAAACGGTCAAATTCTGCCAATTTCTGTTCAGGAAGATTGATTTTGGATTTGGACAATAGGAGTTGTTTAGAGGCCCAATTGTTGATGTAATTGGTAACGAACAATACACTGTCCTGGGCAGTCATGTCCTCCCTGATCATGGGAGCTACATCTTCCTTATACAAATAGGCGTCGCCAACCCTGGCCAATGGCTCCTTTTCCTCTTTTTCCCTAAAAAGGGAGTCACAGGAGGAGAGAACCAACAGTCCTATCACGGCCAAAACCAGAAATATTCTATTTTTCTGAAGACAAAGCATTCCGCAAAAATAACAATTACTTAAACCCCTACAAGCAGGTTGTACTTCCCTTAACAGATTTTATGAGGTTAACTATATATTTTGTTACATTAGTTGCTGTAACCCACCTGTATGAAATACACTTGTGAAATTATTGTAGACCTGCCGCGAGAAACGTTCATTAAAAAACTGGATGATCCAGAAAATATGAAGCATTGGCAGAGAGGTCTTGTGGCCTACGAGCATTTATCGAATAATCCAGGAAGGGATGGAGCCCAGATGAGTATGAAGTACAAAATGGGTAGGCGCGAATTTGAAATGGTCGAGACTATAATTAAGCGAAACCTCCCAGATGAATTCCATACAACTTACGACACCAAAGGAGTTCATAACATTCAAAAGAATTTTTTTAAGGAAGAGGGTGGTAAAACCAAATGGGTTTCGGAAAGTGAATTTCAATTTTCTGGTTTCGGAATGAAGCTTATGGCATTACTTATGCCTAAGGCGTTTAAAAAACAGTCCATGAACTATTTACGGGACTTTAAAGCTTTTGCCGAAAAAGGAACTTCTGTATTAGATAGCTAAAGCCAATGGACCAACTTTTGGACAGAAAAATAAAAATGATTTGGGATTTTAGGGGTCCTGGAGCTTCCAGAATGGCAGAACATTACCAAAAACACTTGGAAGAGTTCATTGTCATTGAAGAACTTAAGTTCGATATCACTGGATTTAAACACCTGAGTAGCACACATAGTATTGCTTATATGGTGGTTGCGGAGTTTGAAATGAAAGAGGTTCGTGAAATTCTAAAGCCACATAGAGGGGAAATTTATCTGGATGTTCAGTGAAAATTTTTCCTTTAATAATATAGGTGCTCTATTCCTCAGTATAGTGGCATTTAGTATTTCTTGCGAGCAATCACCAGAGAACCCAAATCCCTTAGAAAAGGTATTGAGTTCCACAAACCCCAAAATTAAACAGGTAATGGATAGTTTGGATTCCTATGAGATCCAGATAAGATATACCCAAATTGATAGAAAACAGAATCATGTGGTCCTCACCGACTTTGATTTCCAGACGGATAGTACCGTTTACTTTTATCCCGCAAGTACCGTTAAATTTCCCGCTGCTGTTGCTGCTTTGGAAAAAATAAATGAAACTGATTCTCTTTCCATCAATACCCGATTTTATATTGAGGGGGATTCTGTGGAAACCACATTTGGGCAAGCAATTTCCGAAATCTTTGCCGTTTCGGACAATGCTGCAAACAATCGCTTGATAGCATTTTTGGGGCAGGATGACCTCAACCATCGAATGCAAACCAAAGGAGTGAGTCCCATTCGAATTGCGCATCGTCTTTCCACAACCAATGCTGATGATATTACCACAAAACCTTTGATTATTTACCTTAACGATTCAACAACATCGCTTACGCAACCCATTGTGAATACATACCCAAAACCGCTCCAACTGCATAAAATTGAAAAGGGTCATGGATTCTATGCCGAGGATGAACTCCAAAAAGGAGCATTTGACTTTTCCTTAAAAAACTACTACCCTATTGAAGCGCAAGGTGCGCTGATAAAGCGTATCATTTTTCCTGAAAACTTCCCCCCAAATGAACAGTTCAACCTAAGTCCAGCCCAACACAAAATGCTATTGAGGGCTATGCATACGCTTCCAAGGAATACTGGCTATGATTCTGAAAAGTATTATGATAGCTATGTCAAATTTCTAATGCTTGGCGACTCCACGGACTCTATTCCGGAGCATATCAAAATCTATAACAAAGTGGGTTATGCCTACGGCACTTTAACCGACTGCGCTTATATTCAGGATATTAAAAACAATATTGAATTTATGGTCACCGCTACCATTTTGGTTAATAAAGATGGTATCTTTAATGATAACGTATACGAATATGACCAGATTGGAGTTCCATTTTTGGCCCAACTGGGAAGGGAGTTGTATCAATATGAACTAAAACGCAAGTGATGAGCCAACTTACTTTTGATGCTTTCACAAAAAAGATTTTTATCAAAGCCACTATAGAAAAGCTCTATTGGTGTTGGGGTACAGAAGCGGGAATCACATCCTGGTTTTTGAGTAGTGCTCGCTACACCACAGCCGATGGAAAATTAAGAAAACAGAATGAAAACATTCAAGGGGGCGATGGTTACTCTTGGAAATGGCATAATTGGGATGGAGAGGAAAACGGAAAGGTCCTCAAGGCCAATGGTTCCGATTTCATAGAATTTTCCTTTGCTGACAGTAAAGTTGCTGTTTCTTTGGAAGCGCATGAAAAAGCAGTCTTGGTCAAGCTAAGACAACATGCTATCCCAACAGACGATCAAAGCAAACTCAACATCCATCATGGCTGCAGTAATGGTTGGACTTTTTGGCTTGCCAATTTAAAGGCCTATTTAGAGCATGGTATCTTATTGAACGAAACAGAATTTGATTTAAGGAACATTCCTTTGTCTGGGTATGAGTTTGTAAATATGTAGATGAATTCTTTGGAAAACTTATTCTAAATCTACACTCAGCACAAAATCATCCGCGGTTATGAACAATTTTTTTATCCGTTGAAAATGCACAATTGGAAGTGGTCTCCCCAGTGCGAATCTTTACTATAGGTTTGGCTTTCCATATAAATCAAAATCGGATGCCTCTACTATTTCTATGTCTGTGAATTCGCCAATTTTCAAATAATACTCCGTAGCATCAATTAGCACTTCATTGTCCACGTCTGGTGAATCAAACTCCGTTCGCCCCACAAAGTGGTTTCCTTCTTTGCGGTCAATGATACACTTATAGGTCTTGCCGACTTTTTCTTGGTTTAGTTCCCATGAAATCTGAGATTGCAATTCCATAATTTCATTGGCTCGTTGCTGTTTTACTGTCTCAGGCACATCATCCTTCAGTGTAAAGGCATGAGTATTCTCCTCGTGGCTATATGTAAAACATCCCAAACGCTCAAAACGCATCTCTTTTACCCAATCTTTCAGCGTCTGGAAATCATCTTCTGTCTCACCTGGATAGCCCACAATCAATGTAGTTCTAATGGTCATATCCGGGACCGCTGCCCTAAATTCCTGCAGTAAATTGGTGGTTTTTGCCTTTGTTGTTCCTCTGCGCATACTCTTCAAAATGGGATCTGCAATATGCTGTAGGGGTATGTCTAGATAATTACAAATTTTGGGCTCTTGGCCCATCAATTCCAGTACATCCATGGGAAATCCGGTAGGGAAGGCATAATGCAATCTAATCCATTCAATACCCTCAACTTTTGCTAACTCCTTGAGCAGTTCAGCGAGATTTCGCTTTTTGTATAGGTCCAATCCATAATAGGTCAAGTCCTGGGCAATAAGAATCAGCTCTTTAACCCCGTTTGCTGCTAATTTTTCAGCTTCGGTAACCAATTCGGGAATGGGTGTACTTTTATGCTTTCCTCGCATCAACGGGATGGCACAGAAAGAACAAGGCCTATCACATCCCTCGGCAATCTTTAAATAGGCATAATTTTTTGGGGTGGTTGTCAACCGCTCGCCAATCAATTCGTGTTTATAATCTGCCCCTAGTGCTTTTAGTAGATTGGGCAAATCGCTTGTACCAAAGTACTCATCCACATTGGGAATTTCCTGTTCCAAATCTGGTTTATATCGCTCACTGAGGCATCCGGTCACAAAAACTTTATCCACCTCTCCAGCTTCCTTCTTTTGCACATACTCCAAAATGGTATTAACACTTTCTTCCTTGGCATTGGCAATAAATCCACAGGTATTAATGACCACTACATTGCCCTCCTCTTCGTGGGCAACCTCCTTGTTATTGGCGCGTAGTTGCCCCATCAACACTTCAGAATCGTAGACATTTTTACTACAACCCAAGGTTACTACATTGATTTTGTTCTTTTTAAGTGATTTTGTGCGCATAGCTTCTGCAAATGGAGTGCAAAAGTACGAAAGTTAATAGCATCTCACCCTAATGCGAGGGTCTGAAGATTCAATACTACTTCTCCAATAATAGCTGTTGCCACTTATCGATGTTTTTCTGGTTCATCCTGACAAATTCATCCTTTTGCAATTCGCTCGCAATTGCCAAGGACTTTTTGGCAGATATGATAGCAGAAGCATAGTCCCCAAGTTCTGCCTGTACCAGGGACTTTACCCTATGAAAGTAATAAGTGTCCCCGCCTAGTTCCAGAGCTTTATTCAGATATATCAAAGCTCTTTTATGGTCCTTCTCTTGCTCTTGCAGATACCGGGCAGCTTCATAATACGTTTGTGCCGTTGGGTTTTGAGTGATTTGATTCTCAATTTCCGCCTCCATTTGGGCATGGGTATCCACCGCAAACGGAATAGAAATCTTGGTATTTGCCCAAATTAATTGCATATGCGCAGTATTATGGGTAATGGAATCAAAGGCTATTAAAAAATTCTCTTGGTGATCCGGAATTTGTTGGGGATTAACTTTGATACGAAACAAATCTTCAGTCTGGTTATAGTTTTTTCTACCATCCCCCCAATGACTAGTATTCGTATGGAAAGCTATTTCCCATGTTAGAGCTTGTGGAAAAGCATAGAGGGCATAAGTACCCTTGGGCAAGGAATGTCCCATAACTTCCATAGCTGTATCAACGGTAATTTTTGTAGACTCATTGGCACCTACCCGCCAAATACGACCATAAGGAACCAAATCTCCAAAAATTTGTCTTCCACGGACCGCGGGACGTGAGTAATCCACTGTTATTTTGGAAAGGCCTATTTCTTGCTCTGACACAGCGGAAGGGCTGGCCTTTGGATGTTTTAGCTGTGCTTCAACCTGAAAAAACGATAGTAAAAGGAAAAAACCAAAAATACGAGATGTCATTTTTCTTCATTTTGTTCCTAAAAGGTAAGGAAATGTGTGAAAACTTCTTCCAACGAACAGTGGAAAGCGATTGAATAGTCAATCAAGATTAAACTCCCAATCATCGGTTCTAAACGCAGATGCCGGTAAGCCTTCTGAATTGAACAAATTGGGAAGGGCCTTATCATAGAATGCAAAACGAACAGCAATAGGGTTTTTAACACTCGAGGAGCTTACAATTACAGTACTGCCTTTGATGCGAGCTTTGGCCTCATGGAATATCTTGTCTTCGCCAGCTACATAAAACTCCTTCAAAGTCTTTCCTTTCATCATTAATCCTCCTTCGGCATGGTCAAAATGGAGGATGATTTTGTTTTTCACCACCTCCATGGATTCGTATACCGGTCCACTATAAGCTGGAATTTTTGCTCCATAGGTCTTGGCCAATGCCCATAGGGCCAACCGCCTACCAACTTCCTGCTTGTTGGTTGGGTGTATATCCTTCAGGTTTCCAATATCATTGGTTACTACCATTCCGGTGTTTACGACAGTGTGCATGGTTTGTAATTGGGCATCGCGGACCACCGCAGCTTTGATATCTTTTTCATCTTTTTCATAAGTAAACGGAGCAATTTGCGTAAAATAAAAGGGAATGTCCTTCTTCCAGCTATTTCTCCAAGAATTGATGAGCAGTGGGAATGAGCGGTAATAGGATGTTGCATTTGCCCTATTGGACTCTCCTTGATACCATATAGCTCCGGCTATGTTAAACTTGACCAAGGGGTGAATCATGGAATTGTATGTAACTCCCGGTTTTTCTGGCCACCATTCAAATTCTGACAGTTTATTAGCTGCCGCTTGCAATTCTTCATCTGCCGTTATCAATTCTGATGGAATCCATACCTCGACAGGGGTACCACCCCAATTGGAACTTATCAAGCCCACTGGTACATTTAAGTTTTTATGCAGTTTTCGACCAAAAAAGTAGGCTACAGAACTAAAATCTTGCATAGTTTCTGGAGTACAAGTCGCCCACTGACCGGGTGTGTCATCCTGGGGAGTGTTGGATTTGCGCTGAGGTACCTGAAAGAATCTTATGTTGGAATAATTGGCATTCTGGATTTCTTCCTGGACATTGTCCAATCCCATATTGGGCGTCCATTGCATGTTGGACTGCCCGGAAGCAATCCAAACTTCGCCTATCAAGACATTGGAAAAAACCAGCTGCTCATGACCTTCAATAGTCAAAGTATACGGTCCACCAGCAATTGGAGTGGGCAACTGTGCCTGCCAAACTCCTTGATGCGCCTGAACACTCACTTTTTTATTGTTCCAAGACCCACTAATAGTAATAGTTTCGTTGGTTGCTGTGGTCCAACCCCAAATGATAGCGGTTGATTGTTGTTGCAAAACCATATTATCTGAAAGAATTGATGGGGTCCAAATCTTGGCCAGCGCAATATTGGCTAACAACAGAAAAAAGAAAAATACATAGTTTTTCATAGTGAGATAGTTTGAGTTGGTAATTGAAGCGTTAAAAGGTAATTTCTTTATTTCGGAATTCCTAAAAGGTACAGCACCACTCCTGGGCCAGATTTCACCCTTTTAATCTCCCAAATAAAGGATTCAGAGTGTTTTAGGCTGGCAATCAAAGCTTCCATTTCCTTAACCGAATAGGTTCGTAGGGATGACACCACACCATCCCAAAGCACAAACAATGGCACAATTGGGAGGAGATAAGTGAAAATCAACCTGCCTATCTTAAATGGCCTTATAAATGGTGTGGTCAATAAAACACTGATTGGAGAGAACATCATAGCCAAAATACTTGGGAAACTTCTTTCTTGAGCCTCAAATATGCCAATGCAGCTTTTGGTATCCACCGCGTTCTGGAGGATTTGACTCGCATCCTCTGGTTTAAAATGATGTAGGGATAAAAATTGGGTTCGAAACCCCGATAGCTTCTCAGGCACCTTTCGAGCATCTACTGCTTCCAAGACAAAATCAAAGTTGTCCGCCTGTTTTTTGGTATACTCAAAAGCCTGAAGATTGGGATAAAAATCCGTCAAGATTATTTTTAAATCTGGATTGGTTTTAAGCAATTCGGAATTCAACCAAATTAAGCCACCCCCTCCTCCTGAAGCCAAATCCACAATTTTATCGGTTCCACTTGCCTTTAGCCCCTTTTTCAAAATAGGAACTATGGGTTTGTAAAATTTGGTCTTGTTGGAAAGAAATTGTAAAAAGTCGGTCCCGTAGTTCCTTAAAAAAGCTGGGAACCACTTTTGATCTTCAAACTCGAACAAATGCAATCTTCCCATAGATTATTTGAGGAATTAAATTTTAAAAAATGAATCCACAAACTCGTATTTATTAAAAACCTGAAGATCTTCGATACCTTCCCCTACTCCGATATATTTTACAGGAATTTGGAATTGGTCAGAAATTCCTATTACTACCCCACCTTTGGCAGTCCCGTCCAATTTGGTTACGGCCAAACTGGTAACTTCGGTAGCTTTGGTAAACTGTTTGGCCTGCTCAAAAGCATTTTGACCTGTGGAACCATCCAAAACCAAAAGGACATCATGAGGTGCATCTGGTACCACCTTTTGCATCACTCGCTTTACTTTAGCCAGCTCGTTCATCAGGTTTACCTTGTTGTGCAGTCTCCCAGCCGTATCAATCAATACGACATCCGCATTATCAGCTACCGCAGAATTTAAGGTATCAAAAGCTACAGAGGCGGGGTCACTTCCCATTTTTTGTTTCACAATGGGTATATCTACCCGATCCGCCCAAACCTGTAACTGATCAATCGCAGCTGCCCTAAAAGTATCCCCGGCTCCTAAAACCACATTCAATCCCTGATTTTTAAACTGATGTGCCATCTTTCCAATAGTCGTTGTTTTTCCAACACCATTTACTCCAACTACCATCACTACATATGGTTTTTTATCGCTGGGAATCACAAAGTCAGAATCTTCTCCAACATGGGTTTCCGAAAGCAATCCGGCAATTTCTTCCCGAAGAATCGAATTGAGCTCTTCCGTACCCATATACTTATCCTTGGAAACACGTTCCTCAATTCGTTCAATAATTTTTAGGGTGGTATTCACACCCACATCCGAGGTGACCAACACCTCTTCCAAATTATCCAATACTTCATCATCAACCTTGGATTTGCCCGCTACAGCTTTCCCTAATTTGCCCAGAAAACTGGTTTTTGATTTTTCAAGTCCCTTGTCCAGGGTCTCTTTTTTATCTGAAGAAAATATTTTTTTAAAGAGGCTCATATGCAATCGTCATCAAGCTTCAAAGATAGGAAAGTGCTGGCATAAAAAAAGCCGCTAAAAAAGCGGCTTTTCAATTTTATTTGTGAGATTAGTTATTTTTTGCTCAACCAATCGTTCACCAATTCTGGAGACATCACAGACTCAACAAAAGTATAAGCTCCAGTTTTTGGAGATTTTACCATTTTGATGGCCTTTGTCAATCTTTTTGAACTTCCTTGAAGTGTTGCTACCGTCTTCTTTGCCATGGCCTGCTACTTTATTTAATTTCTTTATGAATGGTCATACGCTTTAAAATAGGATTGAATTTTTTGATTTCCATCCTATCCGGCGTGTTCTTTTTATTCTTTGTAGTGATGTACCTAGAAGTACCTGGCATACCAGATTCCTTGTGCTCCGTACACTCTAAAATAACCTGAATTCTATTTCCTTTCTTTGCCATTGTATCGTACTTAAAATCTTGTCAACCTATTTTTTGGAATTGATTTCCTTTAAAACAGCAGAGATTCCTTTTTTGTTGATAATCTTTAGACCACGGGAAGAAACGTTTAGGGTAACCCAACGATCTTCTTCCGGGATGTAAAACCTTTTCTTGGAAATATTCACATCGAATCTCCTCTTGGTTTTATTGATAGAGAAGGAAACATTGTTTCCAAACATCACCTTTTTTCCTGTAACTTCACAAACTTTAGACATCTCCCTAACTTTTGAGTGATTTTATTGAGGCTGCAAATTTATGGCATTTAAACCGGACGCACAAAATTCTTTTTCAGAAATTTAAAATTTCTTTCCATAGCATTTCAAAGGCCTTATTTATAGAACGTTTTACAATACGCTCCCTACTGTTTCCCATGGTAAATTGTTGGGCAAAAGTACCCTGCGGAGTGCCAATGGCAATAAACACTGTGCCCACATCCGCATCGGAATCCCCTTTGGTAGGGCCAGCATTCCCTGTAGTGGCAATAGCAAAATCGGTATGCAACATACGCCGGGCATTGTTGGCCATGGCTATGGCAACTTCTTCGCTCACAACAGAATGTTTTCGTACTAGTTCTTCTGGCACGCCCAGCAACTCAACTTTGGTCTCTGTGGCATAGCTCACCACACTCCCTTTAAAATAGGAGGATGCTCCCGGAATCGAAGTAAGTCGTTCAGCAATTCCTCCTCCAGTAAAACTCTCGGCTGTGGCCAAGGTCATTTTTTTTTGGGTCAATACCTTGGCGATTTGGTGCTCAATGGATTCATCTTCTTCTTCACCATATATTATATCACCTATGATCAAGTACAGTTTTTTAACCTCCTCTTCCACCGCAGCCGTAATCTGATCCTTACTGGAACCTTTTGCAGTCAAACGCAGTCTTACCTTGCCCAAGTTGGGTAAGTAAGCAAGTTTTAGAAATTCAGGTAGTTTGCTTTCCCAGTCTTCAATTTTGTCGGCAATGGAACTTTCTCCCATCCCATATGTGACTATGGTCTTATGCACAATGTACGGACGTTCATATTCCAAGGCAACCTTAGGAATCACCTGATCAATTAAAAGGTGTTTCATTTCAAAAGGCACTCCAGGAAGGGATACGTATGCGGTTTCTCCTTTTTTCAGCCATAAGCCAGGGGCTGTTCCATTGGCATTTCGCAATACCGTAGCTTTGGAAGGTACCAAGGCCTGCTGCCGATTAAGGTCCGATATGGGAGTAGTAAGATACTTCTGAAACAATTCTTCTATATGGTTCAACACCTCATTATCTTGAACCAGTTGATCATCAAAAAATTCGCATAGGGTATGTTTGGTGATATCATCCTTGGTTGGACCCAGTCCACCCGTCAAAATAACCACAGAGGAACGGTTACCAGCAGTTGCTAACGCATCCAAAATATGCTCCCTATCATCCTGAACAGAAGTTATTTGGTAAACGCTTACGCCAATTTTATTAAGCTCCTTGGAAATAAATGCAGAATTGGAGTCCACAATCTGGCCAATGAGGATCTCATCCCCAATGGTAATGATTTCGGCTTGCATTTATAAATCGAAGTCTTTCTTTAATTCCGATACCACCTGAAGGACATCTTTTTTCAACAAGGGAAATTTTCCCTCAATGTCATCCATACTGGCCGTATTCTTTCCCAATGTTTCAATTTCAAGTGCCGTGGCCCGGGTCTGCTCCATACCCAACAAGTCCACATTGGGTTTTATTTTGTGGGCCAATTTGTACACATTTTCATAATCCCTTTCATTGATGGCCTTCTCCAAACCATCCAAATCCACAGGAACTTCTTCCAAAAAAACAGAAATTACAGAGGTGATAAAATCCTGATCCCCTTCTGCCATTTCATTTATTTTATCGAGGTTGTAAATCATTATTTCACATTAATTTCAAATAGCTGCTCTCCTTCGAGTATCCCTACAAGGTAATCATTTGGGCTTACTTTACCAACCCCAGCGGGCGTGCCAGTAAACAGAATATCGCCCTTTTTGAGCATAAAATAGGTCGAAACATGGGCAATTAGCTCGTCTATTTTCCACAGCATCAAGGAGGTATTGCCAATTTGCGCCTTTTCCCCATTTTTTAACAAGGAAAACTTTAAGTTGTCAACGCTTTCGTACATATTTTTTGACATCCACTTACCTACTACGGCTGAACCATCAAATCCTTTTGCTTTTTCCCAGGGTAATCCCTTTGCTTTTAATTGTGATTGAAGGTCCCGGGCTGTAAAATCTACTCCCAGTCCTATTTCATCATAATAGGTGTGGGCAAATTGCGGAGCAATATGCTTTCCCACTTTCTTAATTTTGACTAAGACCTCCACCTCATAATGGATATCTTTGGAAAATTCCGGAATGTAAAAATCCTGTTCCTTGGGTAAAATAGCGGAATCTGGTTTAATAAATACAACCGGTTCGGTTGGGCGTTCATTTTTTAATTCATCAATATGCGCTGCATAGTTCCTTCCGATGCATATCAGTTTCATGTTTGCTGTTTTGATATTGGTTTTAAGATAACTTGTTGTTAAGCTTGCTTAACTTGATTTGGGTAAGTACTTTTTTGGTATAGAGCGGGAAATCCGCATTCAATATCCAACCAAAATACCCCGGCTCGGTCTCCATGACCTCATCAACCGTTTTCCCTTTGTGTTTTCCAAAGGAAAAAATGGGTCGCTCTTTATCGTCCAAACCTATAAATCCTGCAAAGTCCAATGATTGTTTACGGGTTGTGAACTCTGACAATTTCTTCACATTGTTTTCCAATTCCGGATATCGATCCAATTGGGCCAATAATACTTCATATGTAGCTTTGGTATCGGCTTCTGCACTATGGGCATCCTCTAGGTTTTGATCACAATAGAACTTATAGGCGGCTTCCAAAGTTCGTTTTTCCATTTTATGAAAAATGGTCTGCACATCTACGGAGACCATGTTCTTCATTTCAAAATCTACTTCAGCACGGAGCATTTCCTCGGCTAAAAGAGGAATGTCGAATCGGTCGGAATTAAAACCAGCCAAATCACTATCCCTGATCATTTTGTAGATTTCCTTGGACAATTGTTTGAAGGTTGGCTCATTGGCCACTTTTTCATTGGAAATACCATGAACTGCCACCACTTCTGG
The DNA here is from genome assembly GCA_965117065.1 of uncultured Allomuricauda sp. Lineage (GTDB taxonomy): Bacteria > Bacteroidota > Bacteroidia > Flavobacteriales > Flavobacteriaceae > Flagellimonas. Next base: position 3,218,411 of record OZ220751.1, on the reverse strand, counting down.
CGGAATAGGCATTTCCGGATTTACCAACCAAGTTTTACTTTCTTTGTTACCGTTTGGAAAAACTTTGAGAATGGAGATTTCCACAATTCTATCTTTAGCCACATTGATTCCTGTGGTTTCCAGATCAAAGAAACAGATGGGTTTAGTTAATTGTAATTGCATAGTAGGTATTATTTGGATTTTGAGAATAGCCAGGATAACAATTCTGGTTCAGCAAAGGCGTTGTCCCAACTGTTATGCCCCACTCCCGGATAGACCGTGTATTTTGTATTGACACCTAAGCTTTTCATCGCTTCAACCATTTGTGCCGAATATTTTTCAGCCACCACGGAATCTGCATCACCATGAAAGACCCACCAATCCAATTTTTTGAGTTTACTGCTTATGTTGGGATTTGCCCCCCCACAAATAGGAAAGGCCGCGGCAAACATTTTTGGATTCCTCCTCACCAATTCAAAGGTTCCCATACCTCCCATGGAAAGTCCACCCACATACATCCTTTTTTTATCCAGCTTGTAGTTTTTCTTCAGATTTTTTAAAAGCCCTTCAAGCAATACCATATCTTTAGTAGCCTCGGCATCCTCAAAGAAAACAAATTCACGGTTTTGATCATTGCCTACTACATCTATCCTAGCCCAAGAACTATTGGCCGCACATTGCGGAAATACAACAATCGCCTTGTGCTTATTCCGCACTTCTCCCTTTAAAAACAAATTAGATCCATGCACCAATTGTGCTTCATTGTTGTTCCCGCGCTCCCCGGAACCGTGTAAAAAAAGCAACAAAGGGTATTTTTCACTTGGGTCGTAATCCTTTGGTAAGAGCAAACGATAGGGAATGCTATCCCCATTTTTTACAAATATTTTTTTTTGATAGGTCGAAAGGTCTTGAGCCATCATTTGGGTACAAAACAAAAAAAGAAGTCCTAAACTTAAGTAGGTTGGATATTTCATGGATTGATGAATTAAATTCAACCTCTAAAATAAGAATAGTGGAAAGAATAAAGCTGTTTTTCCCAACTAGATTTCTCTATTCATGTCCCAAGCTTCCAAATAATCGGCCACTGTCTTTACAAACATGCCTCCTAGAGCACCATTAACCACTCTGTGGTCATAACTATGGGACAAGAACATTTTACTACGGATGCCAATATATTCTCCTTGGTCGGTTTCAATCACCGAAGGTATTTTACGAATGGCACCCAACGCCAAGATTCCTACCTGTGGTTGATTAATTATTGGAGTGCCAAAAACACTTCCAAAAGAACCAACATTGGTAACGGTATAGGTACCGTCTTGGACTTCATCTGGTTTTAGTTGGTTGTTACGAGACCTCCTGGCTAAATCATTTACGGTTTTAGCCATTCCAACCAAGTTAAGTTGGTCTGCATTTTTAATAACTGGGACTATAAGATTACCATCTGGGAGGGCTGCTGCCATCCCTAGGTTGATATTTTTCTTTTTTATGACCTGATCTCCATCCAAGGAAATATTCATCATTGGATACTTTTTGAGGGCCATGGCCACTGCTTCCATAAATATGGGTGTAAAGGTGAGTTTCTCCCCTTCACGTTCTTGGAAAGCGTTTTTAACCTTGTTTCTCCAGTTGACCACATTGGTTACATCTACCTCAACAAAGCTCTGTACATGGGCAGATTTGGAAATGCTCTCTACCATGTGATGGGCAATTAATTTACCCATTCGGGTCAAAGGTATGACCTCATCTCCCTCTGTTACCGGTAAAGGTGGGGTAGCTTTAGGTTTTTCAGAAACCTTGGGAGCTTGTGATGGAGCCATTTCTTTGGCTGGAGGAGCAGCAACGGCCGGAGCAGTACCATTGGAGATTCGATTTTCCAAAAATGCCTTGATATCATTCTTGGTTACTCTTCCTTCTTTGCCTGTTCCTATGATGGCTTCCAATTCCTCCATTGAAATACCTTCTTCCTTGGCAATATTTCTAACTAAAGGGGAATAAAATCTTTGGGATTCTGTAAAATCAGGGGTTTGAGCAGCAACTGTTTCCTGTATTTGCGTCATTTGGTTTTCCAATGCTGCGGCTGGGACCTCAACAACTTCCTCTTCTTTTATAACATCTGCCCCATTTGTCGAAGCTTCTACGACTTGATCTGTCTGGATTACTGCAACAACCTCTCCTACTTTGATTATGTCATCAATATTGAATTTTCTTTCCAGCAACACGCCTTCTACCTCGCTGGGCACTTCAGAGTCTACCTTGTCCGTGGCGATTTCAAATACGGCCTCATCCAACTCTATGGTATCTCCAACCTCTTTCAACCAGCTGGTCAATGTTGCTTCGGCAACACTCTCTCCCATCTGTGGCAATTTCAATTCAAATTTTGACATATTCTTATTTAACGAACAGATATCGACTTATATTTTGCAAAAATAATAAAGAAATCCTCTTATTCTTAATTTATATGCATTAAATAACACATTACTAACTTGCTTTTATAGAGCTTTCAAAAGGAATCCGGTTAAGAATACTCCTCCCCAAGGTTATTTCATCTGCATACTCCAACTCGTCCCCAACAGCGATTCCACGCGCTATGGTTGAAGTAGTTACGTTCATTTCCTCCAGCTGCTTGTAAATGTAGAAATTGGTGGTATCTCCTTCCATAGTGGAGCTCAATGCGAAAATAAGCTCCTTAACCTCCCCTTCTTTCACTCTGTTCACCAATGAAGCAATAGTAAGGTCCTGCGGGCCTACACCTTCCATTGGAGAGATTTTGCCACCAAGAACATGGTACAACCCATTGTATTGTGAGGTACTCTCTATGGCCATTACATCCCTTATATCTTCCACCACACAGACTAAACTTGGGTCTCTTTTAGAATTTCCGCAGATTTCGCATAACTCTGTATCTGAAATATTATGACAGCAGGTACAAAAGTTTACATCATTGCGTAATTTGGACAAGGCTTCTGACAACAAATTGGTCCGCTCTTCGGGCTGCTTCAACAGATGCAAAACCAATCGTAGTGCAGTGCGTTTACCAATGCCCGGCAATTGAGACATCTCATACACTGCATTCTCCAAAAGCTTAGATGAATAATCCATTTTTACAATTATCCCACAAAATTACGATTTTACGCTTACCAATTTACTTTTGTACTTTGCAATCCAAATTCCATTTATGTCCGCATTTCAGATTCTCCTGCTCATTGGTGCTTATTTTTTGGTACTGATGGTCATTTCCTATTTCACCGGCAAGAACGACTCCAATTCAGATTTTTTTAAGGCAGGCAAGCAATCACCCTGGTATCTGGTGGCCTTTGGTATGGTTGGTGCATCCCTTTCCGGGGTTACCTTTATTTCGGTCCCGGGCTGGGTGGAAGCTTCCCAATTTGGCTATATGCAGGTGGTTTTGGGGTATTTGTTTGGCTACTTTGTAGTGGCCTACGTGCTGTTACCCCTCTACTACAAACAAAACCTCACTTCAATTTATGAATATCTACTGGATCGTTTTGGAACGGTAAGCCACAAAACCGGAGCATTTTTCTTTTTCGTTTCCAGAGTTTTAGGAGCCGCATTTAGACTATATCTGGTGGCCATCGTATTACAGCAGTTTGTTTTTGATGATTTGGGTGTGCGGTTTGAGTTCACTGTAGTCATCTCCATCTTGCTCATTTGGATCTATACCAATCGGGGAGGTATCAAGACCATTGTCTGGACCGATACACTACAGACTTTGTTTATGATTCTTGCTGTTATCTTGTCCATTATACTGATCAACAGAGAATTGGACTGGAGTTTTGGGGAGTTCTTGGCCTCGGAAGAACTTAAATCCTATGACAAGTTTTTATTTACAGAGAGCTTTCTGGACCGAAACCACTTCCTAAAATCCTTTATTGGTGGGATGTTCGTAACCATCTGCATGACTGGTTTAGACCAAGACATGATGCAAAAGAACCTTACTTGCAAATCCTTAAAGGACGCACAAAAGAATATGGTATCCTTTAGTTTGGTGCTGGTGGCCGTTACTTTTTTGTTTATGCTATTGGGAGCACTCCTATTTATCTATGCAGGGAAAAATGGCATTTCCATTCCTTTGATGGATGGCAATCCCAAGTCTGATTTGTTGTTTCCGGAAATTGCATTGAACAGCGGCCTTGGTCTAACCTTGGCTGTTACATTTATGCTGGGACTTGTAGCAGCAGCTTACAGCAGTGCTGATAGCGCCCTTACCTCCTTGACCACCTCTTTTTGTGTAGATTTTTTGAACGTGGAAAAACGGGATGAGGACAAGCAAAAGAAAGTACGAAAGCAGACCCATATTGCCATGAGTGTTATGTTGGTAATGGTCATTATTTCCTTTAAATATATTTTGGATAGCAATGTTATTGATAGCCTTCTTACCGTAGCTGGGTACACCTATGGCCCTCTATTGGGGCTTTTTGCCTTTGGCATTTTCACCAAACACCGGGTAAAAGATAAGTTTGTATGGCTCGTTGGAGGGCTTTCCGTTTTTATTATTTGGATGATTGCCAATATTCCTTCCAGCTATTTGAGTGGATATGTAATGGGGTATGAATTGTTACCCCTAAATGGCCTACTTACATTTTTTGGACTTTGGCTGATTAGGAAAAGGAATGTTGGTGTCAATACTGCTTAGTAGCAAGTAGCACCAATGTACAAGAATTTTCAACTTGGATTCCCGCTTCCCTAAGGATTTGATAAAATTCTGGGTTTTCTGTTCCAGGGTTAAAAATGACCCGACGGGGGTTCAAACCTAAAATTTGCTGGTAATATTGTTTTTGTCTGGCAGGATTCAAATATAAAGTAATGGTGTCAACATTTTGAAAATCATCCAAGTTGGTTTTAATTTGTACTCCAGAGACAGTTCCTTCCCTGACCCCAAACGCCACTGTTTCAACCTTATTTTCAATTAATTGGTGAATTGCCAAATTACTGTACCTACCTGGGTTTAAAGAAGCCCCAAAAACAAGTGTCTTAACCATTTGTTAATTTAAATGTTAAACTGATTTAATGATTGTAACTATTCAAAAAAAAACTCGTCTATTGTACGTATAAAATTAAGCATTGGTAAGACTGTATTTTTTTTATAGTTAATGGTTAGTGTTTAGTATAGCTTATCAATGTAAAAAACCCTGGCGTTTCGGTTATTATCGGGAGTCAGGGTTTCTCTTTTTTCCAAACTTCCATTTTTGTCCCCACAAAACCTACTGCCTTACAATACTTTACATTTTTAGCAGGTGTTAAAAAATGTTAAACCCATTTTTAGGTGTAACATCTAGGGTTCATCGTCGTCTTGTAAGCAACGTCAATCAATCAAAAACAAACAACTCATGAAAAGAGTAATCTTACTTTTTGCACTTGTCTTGTGCATCATTTTACCAGAAAATTTAAGGGCCAACAACGACACGGAACCTCCTATAGGTTCTATTTCGGGGACTGTTGTAGACAATACCCTCAACCAGCCCGTTGCCTATGCGGCCATTGTGGTGAAATCTGAAGATGGTTCTGAAACCATCACGGGAGGAATCACAACAGAAGATGGCACCTTTGAAATTAAAAAACTGCCCGAAGGTTCTTTTACCTTGGAAGTTCAATTTATTGGTTATGAGACCCACTCCCAAAAACTGGTCATTACCAAAAAGAACAGAAAAATAGAAGTAGGAACCATCACCTTGATGGAGGCAACCGAGGAACTCTCTGAAGTTGAAGTAGTAGCCGAGCGTACCACCATTGAACAGCGAGTGGACAGGAAGGTAATTAACGTTGGTAAAGATCTTACCACTGCGGGTGCTACGGCCTCTGATATTATGAACAATATTCCATCTGTTAATGTGGATGCCCAAACGGGTGACATTTCCATGCGAGGAAACTCCAACGTACGTGTAATGGTGGATGGAAAGTTGTCCAACGTACCTGTAGCACAGCTACTAAGACAGATACCCTCTACATCTATAAAATCCATTGAATTGATAACCAATCCTTCAGCAAAATACAACCCGGAGGGCATGAGTGGTCTAATCAATATTGTGTTGCATAAAAACGCTAATATTGGTTTCAACGGAAGTATTACCACAGGACTTACCAAGGGGATTGAGGCCAAGTTCAACAACTCCATTGACTTGAATTACCGAAACGGGAAATTCAACTTTTATGGAAATTACGGGACCAACATTGGAAAATATGTGAATGACGGACGAATCTTGAGAGTTGATGAAAATTCCTTACAGAAATTCGACTTTTTCAACAACAATAAGTCCCACTTGTATAAAGTAGGGGTCGATTTTTACCTGAATGACAAAAACACCATCTCTCTGTTTACCAACCAGAACATTTTTGACGGCAAGGGAGAGGGAATAACTGCTGTTACCTACAATAATGATGTAGCCAGAAATGTGACCCAGTTTTTCAATGATGTAAGTGATAACCGTAGTGAACAATACAACTTTGATTATAAACTGGACTTTAAGAAGGAAGGACATAATATTGAGCTTGAGATAGACCACAATATGTTCAACAATGATCAGGATGCCAATTTTAGGTCTACTGGTGCGTCCTTGGTTCCAGATTATATGGATTTTGTTGATACGGAAAGAACCCAAACCATTGCCAACTTGGACTATGTAAATCCATTGGACAGTATTTCCAAATTGGAAATTGGGGTAGAATCTAGATTGTTCGAGACTAATGTGGATTATTCATCCACTGGACTTTCTTTCAACGCTACCGGTGATTTAATTCCAACACCGAGCACAGATTTTGATTACAATATGGACATTTATTCTGCCTATATGACTTTTGGACAGACTAGGGATAAATGGTCCTATCAGGTAGGTGCAAGGATTGAAAACGTGGAGGTACAGGCAGATACCAATAGGATTAGGGCCTTTACAGATAAGTACACAGAGATTTACCCCTCGGCATTTCTTACCTACAAGCCTAATGAAAAAGATCAATTACAGGTAAGTTACAGTAGACGAGTAGACCGGCCCGGGTTGCAACAGGTAAACCCAATTAGGGAATGGGCCACCCCATTAATCTCTTCTTTCGGGAATCCAAGTTTGGTCCCTCAGTTTACCAATTCTTATGAGGCCAACTACACGAAGCGAATTAAAAATGGAAGTATAACTACCGGAGTGTTTTACCGGTCTATTTCTGATGAAATCAACAGAGCGGTTTATGTAGACCGATTGGATTTCAACAAATTGATTTTGACATTTGACAACTTTGATAATACTTCCGCCTATGGTTTTGAAGTATCCACCAACTATAAACCTACCAAATGGTGGAGTATCAATGGTAGTTTTGATTTTTACACGCAAACGCAGCGTGGAATTACAGAGAGTTTGGTTGGCAACAATCCCAACCCTACTGAAAATGATATTTTGGTGGAGGAAGTGGAAGTAGACAATACAGCATGGAACCTTAGAATGAACAACAGCTTTACCGTTACCAAAAAACTTACGATGCAACTATTTGGTTTCTATCGTGGACAGAATAAAACCTTACAATTTACCATTGAACCCATGTACTTTGTGAATTTGGGTGCACGCTATAGTTTTGCTGAAGGCAAGGGTACACTAAGCCTTAATTACAACGATATTTTCAACAGCATGATGTTCTCCTTTGATGGACAACGACCCTATGTACAAACAGGCGGTTTCAACTGGGAAAGCCACAATGTTTATGTAGGGGCCTCTTACCGATTTGGAAGTGGAAAAAACCGTGCTAAGCAGCGTAAAAGAAGAGATAATAACACCAAGCAATCTGGCGGAGGAATATTATAACACAGCTTTGATATTCCTTGACAGAGTGTTGGTTGGTTAGTCTTCAAGGTCTATCATTAAAAAACCCCAATTTCATATGAAATTGGGGTTTGATTTTTAATCCTGTTTGGTTTCAAAACCATCTAAACTGGATTTGTTTTTCTTTTGCCAATATTTTTTTAAGCCTTCATCGCCTTGGCCAATGGCCCAGTCCAATAATCCATGTCTTTGCGATTTGTATTCCATTTTGGGCACTCCCATACCACAAGATACCTGCACTTTTTCAATTTGAACATTTATGAGCTGTCTACTGCCTTCCAGCTTTGGAAAAAGGGTTATATGCTCTTCCCAAAAGGCATCCCCGGGCTGATAAACACTAGCTTTTCCGTAGATTCGTAGAATAATGGGGTCGCCATCAAAGGCGCAGAACATTAGTGTTATCCTGTTTTTGTGACTGAGATGAATTGCCGTTTCGTTCCCACTTCCTGTAAGATTGAGCCAAACTGCCCTATTGACGCCTAATACTTTAAATGAATCAAGTCCTTTTGGAGAAAGATTGATTGAACCTTCTTCCATTGCCGTGGCTACAAAAAACATTTTTTGAGCCTTTATAAAATCAATTAGAGGAGGAGTAAGTTCACTAAGTTGTCTTCCCATGTTTTATTACCATCTTATAATAACACTTCCCCAAGTAAAACCACTACCAAAAGCTGCCAGCACCACTAAATCCCCTTCTTTGACCTTTCCCTGTTCCCAAGCTTCGGTTAATGCAATAGGAATTGAGGCTGCCGTAGTGTTACCATAGTTCATGATGTTATTAAAAACTTGGTCATTGGAAAGCCCAAATTTCTTTTGAACAAACTGGGAAATTCTAAGATTGGCCTGATGGGGTATCAACATATCAATGTCCTGTGGGCCCAAATTGTTAGTCTGCAAACCTTCCATAATCACTTCACTAAAACGAACAACTGCGTTTTTAAATACAAATTGTCCGTTCATATACGGATAATACGAGGTATCCTCCGGATTCTTGTCATCAATGATATCTGTAACCCACCTTTGGCCCATTCCAGGCGCAATCAACGAGAGTTCTTCGGCATGTTCTCCTTCGGAATGCAAGTGGGAAGATAAAATTCCCTTGGATGTATCTTCTTCACGGGATAAAACTGCAGCTCCTGCACCATCTCCAAAAATAACGGAGACTCCCCTCCCCCGAGTGGTCATGTCCAGTCCATGCGAATGCAATTCAGAACCAATAACCAGCACATTCTTGTACATTCCACTCTTAATATATTGGTCCGCCACGGAAACCCCATAAACGAATCCGGAACATTGGTTTCTTACATCCAAAGCCCCAACGGTCTTAATCCCAAGATCTCTTTGTACCAAAACACCCGGGCCTGGAAAATAATAATCTGGGCTTAGGGTGGCAAAAACTATAAAATCGATGTCATCCTTGTCAATTCCAGCGCGTTCTATGGCGATTTTGGCAGCCTTTACCCCCATAGATGTCGTGGTGTCAGAACCTTTTACCACATGCCTACGCTCTTTTATTCCCGTTCGCTCCTGAATCCATTCATCACTAGTTTCCATCTGTTTGGACAGATCATCGTTGGTCACTACATTTTCGGGAACATAATACCCGAGTCCAGTTATTTTTGAATTGTACATATAAATCTGTTTGTGAAACTTTAAAACTAAAGTGTAAAGCTATTTCAGGGAAAAGTAAAAAATATATTCAAAGCAGAACAAATATCAATCAAAAATTAGTTCATGTTCTTTTTAAGTCGTTAAGATCCCTTACAACCTCTGCGGAAAAATGCTAAAAACGTGTAATCTGGTAAAAACACCTCTTCAACAACCCAAACAATAAGCAAAATAATTGTAGAATGATATCTTTTCATAGCAATTGGCTCCACAGCCGTTTAAACATACATTTATCAACTTCATCCCGTTCAGCTGTGTCAGTTTGTCAGATTTACTACTCTGGTATTTTTTTTGTCATCCGTAGAACATTAAAAGAAAATTAAATAACAATGGCTACAGGCAAAATAAATGTTTCAGTAGAAAACATATTTCCCTTGATCAAAAAGTTTCTTTATAGTGATCATGAAATCTTTTTAAGGGAACTTATCTCCAATGCAACCGATGCAACCCTTAAACTCAAACACCTTACTTCCATAGGAGAGGCCAAGGTAGAATATGGGAACCCTCGGATTGAGGTCAAGGTGGACAAAGATAAAAAGCAAATCCACATTTTGGACCAAGGAATTGGCATGACGGAGGATGAGGTGAAAAAATATATTAATGAAGTGGCCTTTTCCGGTGCTGAGGAGTTTTTGGACAAATACAAGGACGCAGGTAAGGATGCAGGAATCATTGGGCATTTTGGCCTTGGTTTCTACTCTGCGTTTATGGTGGCGGACAAGGTAGAAATCATCACTAAGAGTTTTAAGGACGAGAAAGCAGTACACTGGACCTGTGATGGGTCTCCAGAATTTACGCTTGAAGAAGCCAAAAAGAAAGACCGGGGTACGGAGATAATACTTCACGTGGCAGAGGATTCCACAGAGTTTTTAGAGGATGCCAAAATAAGGGAGTTGTTGACCAAGTACAACAAGTTCATGCCCATTCCGATTAAATTTGGAACCAAGACCGAAACCCTACCCAAACCAGAAGGTGCCAAAGAAGAGGATCCAGCTCCAACCCAAGAGGTGGATGATATTATTAACAATCCTACACCTGCCTGGACAAAGAAACCAGCCGACCTGAAGGAAGAGGATTATAAAGGTTTTTACCGGGAGCTATATCCTATGCAGTTTGAAGAGCCCTTGTTCAACATTCATTTGAACGTGGACTACCCCTTCAATTTGACCGGGATTTTGTATTTCCCTAAATTGACCAATGACCTTAATGTTCAAAAAGACAGAATCCAATTATATCAGAACCAAGTTTTTGTTACGGATAATGTAGAGGGAATTGTTCCTGAGTTTTTGACCATGCTTCGTGGCGTTATAGATTCCCCAGATATTCCATTGAATGTTTCCAGGTCTTATTTACAGGCAGACGGAGCGGTTAAAAAGATATCCTCCTATATTACCAAAAAGGTGGCGGATAAACTGAGTTCACTCTTTAAGAACAATCGTGAGGATTTTGAGCAGAAGTGGAACGATATCAAAGTGGTGATTGAGTATGGTATGTTGTCCGAAGAAAAATTCTTTGAAAAAGCAGATAAGTTTGCCCTTTACCCAACTGTGGATGGTTCTTTTTACACTTTTGAAGAGTTGGAAGCCAAAATAAAGGACAATCAGACCGACAAGGATGATAAACTGGTGGTGTTGTATGCTTCGGACCAAGAAGCGCAGCATAGTTATATAGAGGCAGCTAAGGCCAAAGGTTTTGAAGTATTGCTTCTGGATTCCCCCATTATTTCGCACTTAATGCAAAAATTGGAAACTTCTAAGGAGAATATTTCTTTTGCAAGGGTAGATGCCGACCATTTGGACAACCTTATCAAAAAAGAGGACACAGCAATTTCAAAATTGTCCGAAGAGGAGAAAGAGAAGCTAAAAGGTGAAATTGAAACCGTTATTTCAGAAAAAGGATATACCATTCAGCTAGAAGCAATGGACAGTGGTGCTTCACCCTTTATCATTACCGAACCCGAATTTATGCGTAGAATGAAAGAAATGCAGCAAACCGGGGGTGGTGGAATGTTTGGAATGGGAAATATGCCGGAAATGTACAATTTGATCGTAAACACCAATCACGAACTGGTGGGTGAAATTCTAGGGACCAAAACAGCTAAAAAACGAGAGCGACTGATCAATCAGTCCCTGGATTTGGCCAGGTTATCAAAAGGATTGCTCAAAGGTGAGGAGTTGACCAACTTTATTGCTCGTAGCTACGATATGATCAAATAAATAGTATTTACTGTTAGTTTGAGCGTAGTTGAGAAGGTGTTAAACAATCTTGCTCAAAAGATATCTCAGCTCCGCTCAAACTGACATTTTCTCTCCTTCTTAGGCCCATCTATTGTTAAAATAACGTTTTAGCATAAAGGTTTGAAAACAGACCATTGCCCCAATGGCTCCAATAATGTAACTCAATGTCTTTGAAAACTGCAATGTTGGCAGTGCATTAGAAATCCAGTTTTTAGCATCATTTATGGGTTGGATGTACGCCTCAATGGATTCATTGCTACCTGTATTCAGGGAAAATAGATAATATCCCAAAACGCCCAATGCCCCCAAAACAATAAAAATAGTTCTCTTGGATATTAAAGGTTTATAGGCAGCGGCTGTTTGCTGTACTTTGGCAACCTCCTGCATTACCAAATGCGTAAAATTCGAGGAGGGAGATTCCAAAGGAACCTCTTCCATCATTTTATCTACTAGTTTTTCCAATTCTTTATCCGTTCCCATAACTTCTAATTGCTTCTGGTTCCAATTGTTCTTTTAATATCACACCCAGACGATTTCTCGCTCTGAAAAGTTTCACTTTTGCCGTATTTGGATTCATATCCAAGGCCTTACCCATTTCATTCAAGTTTTTTTCTTCAAAATAAAACAGGGTAAGCACTGCTGCGTCCACAGGAGTCAGTTTTAGCATACATTTTTTAATCAGGTCCGTCCGCTCTTGTTGTACCATGTCATCCAATGCATTGCCCATTTCTGCCACCTCTTCGCCCCTAACCGTATCTATTGGAGTGTTCCTTAGCTCCTTTTTATTCTTTTTGACCCGATCCAAACAAGTATTATAGGCAATCCTATAGATCCAAGAAGAAAGCTTGGCATCTCCCTTAAAACTTTTTAGGGATTTAAACACCTTAATGAAAGTATCTTGCGCCACTTCTTCCGCTTCTTCCCTATTTTTCATAGTTCGTAAAGCAACGGTAAACACCAAATCCTTGTACTGATCCACAAGGTTAGAAAATTCTTGCGCATCCCCATTTAGAATGGCAACAATATCTGGCTGGCTTTTTGTTTGCTCCATTTGTTGAGTAAGACGACAGGTGAAAGTCCAAGGTTACATTAAAATTAAAAAAAATAATGAGGAGCTGTAACCTCATGGAAAAAAGTGTCGTCTTATGGCAAATCGAGTTTATTAATCAATTAAAAATCGAACACAATGGTAGAAGCAATTTTAATCCCAATCAGTTTTTTTCTAGTCATCTTTGCAATTTGTTATCTCTATTTTTCCACCCGAAACAAGGAACGACTAGCCTTAATTGAAAAAGGGGTGGATGCCAACATCTTTTTTAAGGCTAAGGATAATGGTGAATTGGCTACTTGGAAAATAGTGTTGATCAACTTTTCTGTGATGCTCATGAGTATAGGCGTTGCTATCTTTTTAGGTTCATCCATGGTCAATGGTCTGGGTGTAGAGGAGGAAATAGCCTTTCCGGGCACCATCTTTTTAATGGCCGGGGTAGGTTTAATGGTAGGCTTTTTGATAACCAAAAGATTGGAGAAAAAAGACTAAATCAAATAATCTTTCTGTTAAAGGCCATCGGTTATCCCGATGGTTTTTTTATTTTCAACCTATGCGAATCATCTCTACCAATTTAGGCAAACCCACCCCTATAGTCTGGAACGGACAAGAAACCACAACCGGAATCTTTAAATACCCTGTGAACAAGCCCATAACCCTTGAAAAAGAAACTGTTGCCGAGGACAACATCAGCGACCGAAAAGTACATGGGGGAATTTTTAAGGCCTGTTACCTCTTTGCAGCAGAAAAATACCCTTATTGGAAGGAAAAATATCCTCAATTGGACTGGGATTGGGGTATGTTTGGTGAAAATTTGACCGTTGAGGGATTGGATGAAACTACCTTGAAAATTGGAAATATTTACAAAGTAGGTACGGCATTGGTACAAGTAACCCAACCAAGGGAGCCTTGTTTTAAATTAGGAATTCGGTTTAAAAACCAGGGTATTCTAAAAGAATTCATTGATTATGGTTTCCCGGGCACCTATGTTAGCGTTTTGGAAGTTGGCGAAGTCCATGTTGGGGATGAATTTAAATTGGTGGAGGAATCTTCAAATCCGCTAACTACCCAGCAGTTTTACCAGTTGCTTTTTACTCGAAAAAAAGACCCAGAACTGTTACAATTAGCTATAAAAAATGAAGCACTCCCAGAACGCAAACGTGAAAAGTTAAAACGATTTCTTTAGAAAGTTCAGTAATCTGCAGTCACATGATAGAAAACTGTTTGCTAATATCTATCTACAATCCAATATTCTGGTCTTGGGTCTAACCATTTAAAATTTAGGGTTAGACAGGGCTTATTACCCAAAGCTTACTGTCAACTACCTATTGAATATTTTCAACCGTCAACTCAAAACCATCATTCGTCAATCCAAAAGGGGGTTACATCCATTAGAGGTAAAAAAACACCCAAATCCCTCGTAGTTTTATTTCATAATGCAACAACAGAACCATTGCAATCCAAGATTACGATAAGTGATGTAATTAGTTAGTGTTCTTTTTGTCCTGTCGGGTGCAATGGTCTAATCTTTTCCGGCAGGGCTTTTTAGCTTTATTCAAAAAAAGAGACCCAAACTTTGGGCCTCCCTAACTCAGATTAACTAAACTAACTTATTTTACCACAATGGTCTCCTTGTAAGTCCCAGATTCCTCAACTACAACAAGGGTATACTCACCTTCAAAAGCCCTTTCAAAATTAAAAGCCTTCTCTACAACCAACTCACCTTTTATCAACTCACTGAAAACAACCCTATTCTCGTGGTCATATATTTTTAGGATTACCCTTTCTTGTGATAGGTTCAATAGGTTAACAAACAATTTGTCGCCCTTTTTAACAAACACAGGATCAAGTTCAATACTGATCAAGTTTTTTTCTACCTCACTCTTGACAGGTCCATTTGCAAATCCCATTGTACCCAAAAGGAAAGCTGCTGCTGTAACACAATTTAAAACTGATTTCATAACGTTTCACTTTTTTAAGATTACAAGGCAAAACTACCACGGGAATGGGTCCTGCAATACCACTACATTTTCCAATTTATATACAATATTATCCTAGTTCTGGCCTTAAAATCATAAAGGAGTTAAAATAGTATAGATTTTAGGTAATTTTGCATAGATAGAACACCAAAAGCACAATACCTTTACACTACCAAATTAAAAGTGATGTCTACAATACAAAAGCCCGCTTTTGAAGCCATTGCCCCAACTTTTGGTCACTCGTTTACCTACCAAAAGTTCAATGCAAATAATGAAAACAAGAATAATGGTTGGCACTACCACCCAGAATTGGAACTGGTCTATGTAAACGGTGGTTCTGGCAAACGACAAATCGGAAGTCATGTATCTTATTTTAGAAATGGGGACCTAATGCTCATTGGTTCCAACCTACCCCATTGTGGATTTACAGATAAGCTAACTGGAAACAAAAGCGAGACCATTGTTCAAATGAAGTTGGATTTTTTGGGAAGTGATTTTTTCGATATCCCAGAAATGAAGAGCATCCAAAAACTGTTTGAGGTAGCCAAAGGCGGAATCGCCTTTTTTGGCCGGACCAAAGCCAAAGTGGGTGAAAAAATGGAAATATTGGAATATCAGACAGATTTTCAACGGCTGTTGTCTATCTTAAACATTTTGAATCAACTGGCGACCTCCGAGGAGATCAAAGTGCTGAACGCAGAAGGTTTTTCGATGGAAACAGAAATCAAAGATAACGACCGTATCAACATGGTGTTCAATCATGTGAAGGCCAACTTCAAAGAAGATATTGGTTTGGACCAAATTGCAGATATGGTAAGTATGACCGTGCCCTCATTTTGCCGATATTTTAAAAAAATCACCCATAAGACCTTTACCCAGTTTGTCAACGAGTACCGATTGGTGCATGCTTCCAAATTATTAGCAGAGCAGCCCATAAGCATTACGCAGATTTGCTACGATAGTGGATTTAATAACTTTTCGCACTTCAATAAATCCTTTAAAGCGTTTACAGGGCAAAATCCTTCGGAATATAGGAATCAATTAAAAACGGTACTAAAGTAAAATGGGTTTGTTTTCTGAAAAATTGAAGTTGGACCTTCCGAATGCAGAAATAAGTTACTCCCCAGCTTTTTTGGCAGAGGAGCAGGCCAGTTTGCATTTACAGCTGCTACGAGACACAACTCCTTGGCAACAAGATGAAATAACCATATTTGGGAAGACTTATCCACAACCACGTTTAACAGCCCTCTTTGCTAACAACAGCAAAGCCTATTCCTACTCAAATATTACAATGTATCCCCACAATTTTACCCCGGAATTGTTGGCGATAAAAACCGCTGTGGAACAAGAAACACAAACAAAGTTCACCACTTGCCTCCTAAATTATTACCGTGATGGCAGAGATAGCAACGGTTGGCATTCAGATGATGAAAAGGAATTGGGGAAAAATCCCATTATTGCCTCGGTAAGTTTGGGCAGCGAACGCTTTTTTCACTTAAGGAACAAAGCCGACAAGCACCTAAAACATAAACTACTTTTGGAACACGGAAGTCTCTTGGTCATGCAGGGAGAAACCCAGCATTTTTGGCAACACCAGATAGCCAAGACCACCAAAAAAATTGGCGAACGCATCAATCTTACCTTTAGGGTAATTCAGTAATTCTTTAGTCGAAAAGGTCGTTTAAGACTTTGGCCAACCTCAACCCTCCCTTTTGCAACTGTTGAAAAAGCATGTCGTTGTATTCATAACCATATCGGTATGCCAGTTTTTCACCCACTTCGGCTGATTCGTAAATTTTAGCACAAAGTTCATGGGACTCATGCACCCAGTCATATATGGTCCCTTCCTGAATTTCTTTTCGTTCTTTTCTAGAGACCTGGTCCAACTCCGTGGCCAACTCCGTGTAGGTCATTCCATACGATTCGATTAGATTTTTGTCCCATACCCTGTGCAGATTGGTACCCTCTCCAAACCATTGCAGTTGAATATCGTTGCCCCCTTTGTCCTCAGCCCTACTTGCATGCATGGGTTGGTGCAGATCACCGATCAGGTGGATTAACATTTTCAGATAAAAAACCCGGTCTTCCCTACTTCGGGCCTCATCCTTAACAATTTGGGTGCACTCTTCTATAGCCGTTAATAAATCCCCATATTTGCTTTTCTCAGAATCTTCATAGCGAATCCCTAACGGATAATTCACATAATGCCAAGCCGAAAACTTGGAAAAACTCCGATCCGCCTTGATCTCATCTGCAAAAGTGGAAACATAAGCCAAACTGTGTCCACCCAACAAATCCTTTAAAGCACGTTTGGTCTTACCCGTTAGGTGGTTTTGCGCAATGTGCCCCGTTACCCTATGCCCCGTCTTGCCCCAAAACCCATTGCCAAAAGAAACTACAGGAACTAGTAAAAAAAGGATGATAAGTTGCTTCATGATTGATGATTTTTCCAAAAGTAAAAACTAAGTCCGAATCTGATATCAAAGCCCTTAGAAATATTTTTAACATTCATCCGTCAATCAGGAAATATTATCCTTTAAGTTTTGGGATTTTTTTAACGTTGCTTCCTCTTAAATTTGACGATCTAACTCAAAATAGTCTATGTTAAAACTTCGTTTTGTTCTTGCTCTAGTGTTTTTTCCGCTATTGCTCACTGCCCAAACCTCAACAAAAAGTTTTACCGTAAAGTACATATCCCAACCTATCGTTGTTGACGGTATTTTGGACGAATCTGTTTGGGAAACCGCGGAAAGTGCCCACGATTTTCAGCAATACTTCCCTACCGATTCTGTTTTAGCTTCCCAAAAAACGGATATCAAAATGCTATTTGACGATACTACCCTGTATATTGGTATCAGACAAAATGCCGAAGGTAATGAATACATTACTCCATCTTTACGAAGAGATTATAGAGCGGGAAATAGTGATAATATTACGCTCCTCTTCGACACCTTTAATGATGGCACCAATGCATTTTTATTTGGGATTAACCCTTTGGGAGTTCGTAGAGAGGCATTAATTTCTGGAGGAGGCAATGGCCTTTCTGGTTTCACTACCTCATGGGATGTTAAGTGGCAGGGCGAATCCAAAATCCATGACAACTACTACATCTCAGAACTAGCCATTCCCCTAACATCTTTTAAATTCAGAGAAGGAGAGACCAAGTGGCGATTTAACAGTTATCGATTTGACTTGCAAACCAATGAACGAAGTAATTGGATAGAAATACCCCAGAACCAGTTGGTTTTTAACCTGGCTTTTATGGGCGATATGCATTTTGAAAAGCCTCTTGGGAAATCCAGAACACCGCTGGCATTGATTCCATATGTAAATGGAATTTCCGGAAAGGACTTTGAAAATGATATCTCTGCCAATGATTTTAAAGTAGGTGGCGACGCTAAAATTGCTATTGGTAATGGAATGAACTTGGACATTACTTTAAATCCTGATTTTTCACAGGTAGAGGTTGATAATTTCATTACTAATCTTACCAGATTTGAGGTTTCCTTACCAGAACGAAGGCAATTTTTTATTGACAATAGTGATTTGTTTGCAAGTTTTGGGGGAGGTAGAGATGCCAATCCTTTTTTCTCAAGAAGAATAGGAATTGCAAAAGATGCTGATGATAACACCATAGAAAACAAAATTATTGGAGGAGTTCGGTTAAGCGGAAAATTAAACAACAATCTTAGACTTGGCTTTTTAAACATACAAACCGAGGAAGATGCAGCAAATGAAATTGCATCGAACAACAATATGATGCTGGCCTTACAACAGAAAGTTTTTTCAAGGTCCAATATTGGAATGTTCTTTATTAACCGTCAGTCTTTTGATTCTCCGGATTTCTTGGATGAAAGCGAAGAATATAATCGAGTGGTGGGTTTGGACTATAATCTGGCGACGGAGAACAATGTTTGGAGCGGTAAGTTTTATGGGCACAAATCCTTTCAGCCCAACGATCGTAAGGGCAATTATTCCTTTGGAGGGTTGGTCAATTACAATGCAAAAAATTATGGCTCATTCGTAGATGTGGTTTATATAGATGAGGAATTTGAATCAGACCTTGGGTTTATTCCGAGAAAGGATATCTTTAAGGTGGCTTCTAGTTTTAACCGAAATTTTTGGCCTCAAAACGGTAAAATAAACAACCATTCCATATCGCTTTTCTCCATATATACCTGGAGACCGCAACTAGATTATCAGAATACGGATTACTACTACAATTTGTCATGGGGTTCTGAATTCAATAACCTTAGCTCCATTAGTGCCGAACTAGAGCATAGGTTTGTGTATTTAACCGACGTGTTTGAACCAACTGGAAAGGATGGAGCTGTGGATTTACCAGCAAACACAGCTTACCATTTCAGTGGAGTGGAATTGGAATATAGATCTGACCGCAGAAAGACTTTGTCTTTTAGCGTTGAACCTTCGTATGGTGGTTTTTTTAATGGAAACAAATTTTCGGTAGAGGCAGATGTAAACTTTAGATTGCAACCGGTTGTCAATATGTCCATGATGTTCAATTATGATCATATTGATTTACCTTCTCCCCACGCAAGAGCAGACATATGGCTTGTAGCGCCAAGAGTGGATATCACTTTCAACAAATCCCTTTTTTGGTCTACCCTGGTACAGTACAGCAATCAAAGGGACAATCTTGGATTTAACTCTCGACTACAATGGCGATTTGCCCCGCTTTCCGATCTCTTTTTAGTGTACAACGACAATTATTTTGTCAATTCCTTTATGCCCAGAAATAGGTCTATAAACTTGAAGCTTACCTATTGGCTCAACATTTAGCATGAATTTTAAGATCCTCTGCTCAGACTTGGATGGCACCCTCCTATCCACTAAGAACGATGTTTCCGATTTTACTGTCTCCGAATTACAACGAATAAAGGATAGGCTGAGAATCATCCTGGTTTCTGCCCGGATGCCCAAATCCATGACCTACCTCCAAACTAGAATAGGGATAGAAGTCAACCCGATTATTTGCTACAATGGAGCTTTGGTACTGGATAAAGATGTGGAAATGATCAACATCACAATTCCCATCGCTAAAACCAATCAACTCTACGAACTATGTTTAACACTGGGCATAAAGCTAGGCCTGTACCATAAAGATGAATGGTGCGTAAGCGAGAACTCAGAACGCGTCGAAAAAGAAATTTTTAACACCAAGGCCAATCCTACTTTCGAACCCACTTCAGCTACTTTGGAAAGATGGAAAACCAATAATATAGGACCACACAAAATAATGCTGATGGGCACCAAGCAAACCATGGATACAATTACTCCAGCATTGGATGAGTATTTTGCAACGGAGGTAAACTGTTATCGTTCGAATGACACCTTGATAGAAGTAGCGCCTAAATCGGTTTCAAAATTGCTGGCCATTAAATCCCTATTGCAAGACGAGGAATCCTTGGCAGATGTTATTGCTTTTGGTGACAATTACAATGATATTGAAATGCTTAAAAATGTAGGCTATGGGGTTGCGGTCGGAAATGCCCGGGACGAAGTAAAGCAAATAGCTAAAAAAGTTGCCTTGGACTACAAGGCCGATGGGGTGGCTCATTTTATCAAGGACCATCTATGATTTTCCTATATTTGGACATCACCAACATAATTATATGAACCAATTACCCTTTACCGAAGATACTATCATCTTTGGGCTTCTCTGTCTTTGTCTAGGTTTTGTCTTTTTCACTTCTTCCATCAAAACAGGTTTCTGGAAAAAGTTCTATGGAATTGTTCCAACGGTACTCATGTGTTATTTACTGCCTGCAATTTTGGCAAGTACCGGTATTGTGGATGAAAAGTCCTCTCAAACCTATTATATGGCTAGCAGATATTTGCTGCCAGCTGCATTGATCCTAATGACCTTGAGTATAGATCTCAAGGCAATTGCGAACTTGGGTTCCAAAGCATTGATCATGTTTTTAACGGGGACTGCTGGAATTGTCATTGGAGGGCCTTTGGCCATACTTATAGTTTCCATATTTTCCCCGGAAACCGTTGGGGGCAACGGATTTGATGCGGTATGGAGGGGTTTGGCCACCATTGCCGGAAGTTGGATTGGTGGTGGAGCAAATCAGGCGGCAATGCTAGAAGTCTTTCAGTTCAATCAAGAGAAATATGGTGGTATGGTCTTGATAGATATTGTTGTGGCCAACTTATGGATGGCAATTCTCCTCTTGGGCATTGGCAAAACAAAAAAAATAGATGCTTGGTTAAAAGCAGATACATCCTCTATTGAAGAATTAAAGGAAAAAGTCTCATCGCATACTGCTAAAATAGCTCGGGTTACCTCCCTACATGATTTTATGATGATGCTCCTCTACGCCTTTGCCGGTGTGGGTATTGCACATTTATTAGGGCATCATTTCGCAGAATTTCTGGAGAGTAATTTTGAAGTAATCCGAAACAAAGAAAAAATACTCTCTTCCCTAGGATCTAAATTTTTATGGATGGTAGTTTTTGCTACGGCCATTGGGATTAGCCTATCTTTTACCAAAGCCAAAAATTATGAAGGAGCAGGTGCCAGTAAAATTGGGGGAATGTTCATTTATATCTTAGTGGCCACCATCGGTATGAAAATGGACTTAGGCCGGGTTATGGAAAATCCTGGATTAATTGCCATCGGACTAGTTTGGATTACCATCCATGCCGGGCTTCTGATTCTGGTGGCCAAATTAATCAAAGCACCCTATTTCTTTTTGGCGGTTGGGAGTCAGGCTAATGTAGGTGGAGCGGCTTCCGCACCCGTAGTTGCAGCAGAATTTCATCCATCGTTGACCTCCGTGGGCATTCTTTTGGCTGTTTTTGGCTATGTAGTGGGTACCGCTGGTGCCTATTTATGTGCATTGCTAATGGAAGTTGCTTCCAAAGTTTAATATTTTGATAAGTTTATGCATATTTGCCACGCTAAATTTTAATCATGAAGAAGATAGTACTTGCTTTGCTTTTGGGTTTCATTCTGGTTTCCTGCGATTCCAAGACAGAAAACACCATGACAGTTACCGGAAATATCAAAGGCCTTAAAAAAGGAACCCTTTTTCTACAACATTTTCAGGATTCTTCATTGGTTGTCCTCGATTCGTTGGAAATTGATGGCGATGGGTCGTTTACATTTTCCCAAGAGCTAAAAACTCCCGATGTCTTTTATCTCTATCTGAATAAAAAGGATAACAATGACATCAATGACCGGATTACTTTTTTTGGTGAGCCGGGTGAAATTACAATAAACACGTATTGGAATACATTCGACATTGACCCGGAAGTCCTTGGTTCCAAAAGCCACGATAAGCTCCGCGAATTCAATGATATGATTTCCAAGTTTAATGTTCGTGAAATTGAGTTGCTACAAATAGCCACCCAGCCCGAGTTTCAAGGAGATTCCCTTGTCTTGGATTCTATCCAAAAGTTGGTGGACCACAACATTTTGGGAAGCTTTAGATATGCACTTAATTTTGGCTTGAACAATGGAAATTCATATGCCACTCCATATGCTATGCTTTCAGTAGCAGAAAACGCCAATCCAAAATATCTGGATTCCATTTACAATTCCCTTAGTTCAGAGGTAGCTTCATCCAAGTATGGAATTGCCCTTAAAGAATATTTGGAACAGTAGTTCTTAGTTGGAGAGTTTGTTCAATTCTTGAACCAATTCTGTAGCCTTTTCTTCCAATTGGTTGCGAATGTCTCTAAAGTGGGATTTACTATTGTCCACTTCTTTCTGGTGTATCTTATCCATGAGATCATCAAAAACTTCAATGGCTTTGTCAATAATTGCCGAGCCCTCTTCAGAATCCTTATTATCCGAACCGGACTCCCATAGGTAGACCGCCTCAATGATATCTCCCAAAACAAAATTGACATCTTTCTTTAAATCACGAATACTTGCCATATTGGTATTTTTTCAAATGTACTATTAAATGGTAACTTCTAAAAGTTTGGCACCCGATGTATCAATATTGATATTATTGCTTGAAGCGGGTACGAGAACGGTTTCTCCTTTCTTAATTTGGACACTCCCCCAATCGTTGGAAATTTGAGCCTCACCCCCAACACACATATAAATTGTAAAAGAATCCCTTTTGGTAACATCTTGTTCCAAAGAATCGGTCAGCCTTAAAAAGTTAGTTTTAAAATACGGACAATCCACCATTGGGTTGACCACATTATTGGCATCGGGATAATTAACCTTAAAATCATCCTTTTTGGAATAATCCATTGCATCCAAAGCCAATTCGGTGTGCAATTCCCTTAGATTTCCATTTTTATCCTTCCTATTAAAATCGAATACTCTATACGTGACATCTGAAGTTTGCTGAATTTCTGCCAACAATACACCCGCGCCAATAGCGTGAATCTTTCCCGTATTGATAAAAAAAGTATCTCCCTCCCTAACTTCCTCATAGTTCATTAGATGCTCCAAGGTTCCTTCTTCCAAACTTCTTACATACTCCTCTTTTTCCACATCTCTATTGAATCCAACAATGAGTTTTGCACCTGGATCTGCATCCATTACATACCACATTTCTGTTTTTCCGAAGGAATTATGCCGTGTTTGTGCTAGCTCGTCATTTGGGTGCAACTGTATAGACAAATCTTGCTTCGCATCAATAAACTTGATTAAAATGGGAAAGTCTGTCCCAAAACGTTCCACAACACTTGTCCCCAATAAACTCTCACCTTCCCTGTGGATAAGTTCCTGAAGTGCAGTACCGCTCAAACTCCCGTTTTCAATTACGGAAATGTCACCTGTTACTCCAGATAATTCCCAGCTTTCACCGGTTATATCACTTGTAATAGGCTTGTGTAAAACATCTTTCAGTTTTGTACCTCCCCATAGGCGCTCTTTAAGAATTGGGGTGAATTTTAAAGGGTATAAGCTCATGTTATCCTGAATAGGTTACAAAATTACGAGGTGTTTCATAAAGTACCACCTCCAATTCCTTGCTTTTTTCAATATGTGGCTTAAGTTTATTCCAAATGACTACTGCAATATTTTCGGCAGTTGGATTGAGTTCCTTAAACTCAGGCACGTCCTTATTTAGATTTTTATGGTCCAGGGCTTCTTCCACCTCTTCTTTAATCAAATCCTTTAGTACTTTTAAGTCTATTACAAAACCGGTTTCCTCATCAATAGCGCCTGTAACACTCACAATTAGATCATAATTATGTCCATGGTAACCAGGGTTGTTGCACTTACCGAAAACAGCGTAATTTTTCTCATCACTCCAATCCGGCCTATACAACCTATGGGCAGCATTAAAACTGGCTTTTCTACTTACTTTAACCTTCATTCCTCATAGTTTTTTGGGTTAGGTGTCCATAAAAGCGGTCAAAGATAATCTTGAACCAAGCAGTATACTGTTCTGGGTTTTTGGCAATGTCCTTCTTAATGTCCTCAGGATGCATCCATTTCCAAGTTTCAACCTCGTTGGAGTTTATGTTTGGCAGATCATTAAAATGGCCCATCATTACATGATCTAATTCATGCTCAGTGAGACCGTTATCGAAGGGAGCCTTATAGATAAAAGAAAATAGTTCCTTAAGTTCTGTGGAAAAACCCATTTCTTCCATCAATCGACGTTTACCCGCTTCTATGTTACTTTCGCCATCTCTTTGATGACTACAACAGGTATTGGTCCAAAGCAAGGGAGAATGATACTTATCCTTGGCACGCTGCTGTAGCATTGTTTCCCCTTTATCATTAATGATAAATACTGAAAAAGCACGATGTAAAACAGCTTTTTCATGGGCTTCCATTTTTGGCATTAGACCGATGGGTTCGTCATCTTTGTTAACTAATATCACATTTTCCTCTTTCATAGAGTAAAAATATGACGTTTGTTAGGATTTATACCCTATCAACCTCCAAAAAAAAATGAATAACTTAATTGGAATTTAAAAGAATCGAGGGGACTTCAGATTGCCTAAGTTCTTTACAAAATCATATCGGAAGATAACTTCAAAAGAACCATCGTTGAAGGTGGCAGCTCCCAAATCTGTAATTTCTCGATCATAAGCCAAGCCAAGGAAAATCTCATCTGACAACCTAAACCCTACAAGTCCACTAAAAGCCGCATCCCACCGATAAGCAATCCCTCCAATGAACTTTTCGTTCATCATAAAGTTGGCAGATAGGTCTACCTGCAAGGGTGCTCCTTGCACCATTTTACCTAAAAGGGTAGGCTTAAATTTGAGAAAGGGGTTAATATCCCAAACATAACCTGTAATCATATACCAATTCACCTGCTCCTTAGCTGTTGAAATGGAGGATTGATCAAAATGCGTGGTTTCCAGCAATCTTGGTGCGGAAAGTCCTCCATAAAATCGCTCTGTATGGTAGTACACCCCGGCACCTATATTAGGTGAAAATTTATTCTGTATGTCCTGTTGGGCCTGAAGCTGGGGATCTATCTCAAATTCATCCAATTCCGAATACCGAATATCCAACATATGGGCACTGGCCTTAAGGCCAAAGCTTAATTTGCCGTCAAAAGATGTTTGGATGGTATACGAAAAATCCACATCAAAATACGTTTCGGAGGTAGGGCCTATTTTATCATTGACGACAGAGATACCCAAACCAACACCCCTATAACCCAATGGGGTGTGCAAATTCAATGTTTGTGTTTCAGGAGCTCCGTCCAGCCCCAACCATTGGTTGCGATACAAAGCGGCTATGCTCAAGTGTCCCCTAGAGCCTGCATAGCCCGGGTTTACACTTACAGTGTTGTACATGTATTGGGTATATTGGGCATCTTGTTGTGCGTGAACCCCTATTCCCAAGCTTAGTAAAAACAGGCAGAGCAACCACTGTATTTTCTTTTTAGAAGCCATTTTCACAGTACTAATTTATTTTATCGATTAATGTATAGGTAACCTGACAATTGTTTTGTGCGTCCGGTTGGGTCCTGGTAATCTATGACATAGAAATAGGTGCCTACCGGAAGTTTATTGTCCTTATTTACGGTTACCCTTCCTTCGGAAGTGCCATCAAAAACATTTCCGTTGGTGTTGTATGCCTTGGTTGCGTAGACCTGCACACCCCATCTGTTATAAATTTTTACTGTATTGTTTGGATAATCATCTAAGTTATTTATAGTGAATACATCGTGTATTCCATCCCCATTGGGCGTTATTACGTTAATTACATCTATTTCATCTACCTGTGTTGGACCTAAATCAGAATCCAGATAATTTGGCATTCCATCCCCGTCAGAATCATCATTGGCATAATTACCGTCCATATCTATGTCTTCGTCAATGGTTTCAATACCATCATCGTCATCATCAGAATCTCTATAATCCAATTGTCCATCCGAATCGGTGTCCATTAAGGCGGTTGCTGGATCATCTATCTCATCATTTACATCCAAATCAATTACAGTGCTTCCTTCAAAAGCATCGTCCAGTCCATCATTATCCTTATCAGATCCAATAAATACCACATCCGCAACTCCATCTTGATCTTGATCATTCCCTTCAATGCTATCCGGCACATTATCATCATCACTATCATCGTCCACATAATCAGGAATGCCATCCCCCTCGGTATCCACTGGAATCAATCCAACGTTGCCACCATTCTCGTAAGCATCGTCCAATCCGTTATCATTGGTATCAGCGAGACTTGGAGCTATGTACCCTGAGGTGGTCTGTGCTTCCACATTATCAGGTATACCATCGTTGTCGCTATCGATATCCAAATAATCCGGTATTCCATCACCATCCGTATCGGTTGGATTTGTATCTGGGTCATCGTCCCCATCAGAATTTAAATCTTCAAATACATCTACAATTCCGTCATTATCCGCATCCAAATTGACTGCCGGTATGTTCACCATAATGGTTACGGTAGCCGTACTGCAATTTCCGAGTCCATCGCAGATAGTATAATCAAAAGTATCTGTACCCAAATAGCCCGGGTTAGGTGTATAGGTTATAAAATCATCCGAAGGGTTTCCAATTGTTCCGTTGTTATTTAATACAATAACTCCATTTGTAGGGCTAGTGGTTGTAATTGTTCCCGAAATAGGTAAATCATTATCATTAGCCAACATATCAATGTCCACAGGAACATCCTGATCTGTTACTACTGAATCATCGAAAGCATCCACGATTGGAAGTACATCCACAGTTACGGTAGCCGTACTACAAGCCCCGAATAGATTACAAAGTGTATAGTCGAATGTATCCCCACCATTAAAATCCGGGTCCGGTGTGTACGTTACTATGTCATCTGTTGGGTTGTTAGCAGTTCCGTTATCATTAATTGAAACCGTTCCATTTGCTGGATTGGTTGTGGTCAGA
Source organism: uncultured Allomuricauda sp. (assembly GCA_965117065.1). Taxonomy (GTDB): domain Bacteria; phylum Bacteroidota; class Bacteroidia; order Flavobacteriales; family Flavobacteriaceae; genus Flagellimonas. Next base: position 3,191,353 of record OZ220751.1, on the reverse strand, counting down.
ATTCCATCCGTTGGCAAATTTGTATCGTTAGCAAATATGGGCACCACAACAGAAGAGTCTTCGTCAACCGTAACAAAATCATCCACCAAGGTGCCTGCCTGACTCATACAAACTACTGTAAATCTTGGAAGGTCGCTGGAGTTACCAGCCTTGGAAATTGTGGCAACATAACGTTCAACCGTTATCGTACTGGTCACCGTGGGTTGAGTTTGATCTCCTGGTAAAGGAGGACTCCAACTTACCGTTGCTCCAACAGGAATACTAGCTGATACATCCAATGTAACTTGGTTGTCAGGTGCAGCACAATCGGTTAAAATGAAATAGCCTGTGGCATTAGATCCGCACAAAGTGCCGTCATAAGTTGCAAAATAGACCCCTGGGAGTGTTGCTTCGTAAAAGAAATCAGTACTAAGTACCGTTCCTAGATCCGATGCTTCAAACCATTGAAAATTGGTTTCGTCCCCACTGTTGGGCGCTTGAAGTAGAAACTGGGCATTCCCTAGGTTAGCCCCTAAAAAGAAGGTGAGCAATCCTATTAATAAAGACCTATGTAAAGTAATTGGTTTCAAGTTTTTTAGTCTTTATTATTATTTTACTACGAATACTACATTGATCAATGAATTATATCCCGTTGGCACATTATCCACTGTAAATGACATAACACCAGCATCAGTCACCGATACACCTGAAAAAACAGTAGTATCATAAAACGTTATGTAGTAGTGCAGTTCATTTGCTGCATAAGTTGGAATACCATTAGGTGCTGATGGACTTTTCACAGCTGGACTTCCATATTGAGCAATATATTGTGCATGAAGGTCAATAGGAGTACCTGCCCCAACAGATGCTGCTGGTACTGCTATGGAAGGCGGATAGAAAATTCTAGCCGCTTTTGATGTAATGGGAGCAATTGCCTGAATTGCTGCTTCTACTGTTGTTTCATTAGTAGGTGATGTTTCTCCAGCTTCATCCATATCTACTGGGGTAACCAAATTTACTTCTCCCGCATCCTGATCATCCGTTCCTGTAAATGTAGTCTGTGTAGTATCTTCCGAAGTGTAAGTGTAAGTACCATCTAAGTTATCTTCCAACTCTGTTACTGTTTCTTCTATGTCAACAGAGGTTATTCCTGCTTCTGAAATAGTTGCAATTCTATTACCAGTTATGGTATTGGTCACACTAACATCATCATCCGCAACTGCCGCCAATTCAGCGTCCGTGGCAAAGGTACCGTCAAGGTCCTGGCTCAATGTGCCGCCCGCATCCGTTACCGTTATGGAGGTGCCCGTAAGGCCTACCGCAGTGTTGAGTTCGTTGGTCGGGTCCGCATCAGCATCGTCCGTGTTCAGTGCCGCAAGTTCAGCGTCCGTGGCAAAGGTACCGTCAAGGTCCTGGCTCAATGTGCCGCCCGCATCCGTTACCGTTATGGAGGTGCCCGTAAGGCCTACCGCAGTGTTGAGTTCGTTGGTCGGGTCCGCATCAGCATCGTCCGTGTTCAGTGCCGCAAGTTCAGCGTCCGTGGCAAAGGTACCGTCAAGGTCCTGGCTCAATGTGCCGCCCGCATCCGTAACCGTTATGGAGGTGCCCGTAAGGCCTACCGCAGTGTTGAGTTCGTTGGTCGGGTCCGCATCAGCATCGTCCGTGTTCAGTGCCGCAAGTTCAGCATCCGTGGCAAAGGTACCGTCAAGGTCCTGGCTCAATGTGCCGCCCGCATCCGTTACCGTTATGGAGGTGCCCGTAAGGCCTACCGCAGTGTTGAGTTCGTTGGTCGGGTCCGCATCAGCATCGTCCGTGTTCAGTGCCGCAAGTTCAGCGTCCGTGGCAAAGGTACCGTCAAGGTCCTGGCTCAATGTGCCGCCTGCATCCGTTACCGTTATGGAGGTGCCCGTAAGGCCTACCGCAGTGTTGAGTTCATTGGTCGGGTCAGCATCGGCATCGTCCGTGTTCAGTGCCGCAAGTTCAGCATCCGTGGCAAAGGTACCGTCCAAATCCTGGCTCAATGTGCCGCCTGCATCCGTTACAGTTATGGAGGTGCCCGTAAGGCCTACCGCCGTGTTGAGTTCGTTGGTCGGGTCCGCATCAGCATCGTCCGTGTTCAGTGCCGCAAGTTCAGCGTCCGTGGCAAAGGTACCGTCAAGGTCCTGGCTCAGGGTGCCGCCCGCATCCGTTACCGTTATGGAGGTGCCGGTAAGGCCTACCGCAGTGTTGAGTTCGTTGGTCGGGTCCGCATCAGCATCGTCCGTGTTCAGTGCCGCCAATTCAGCGTCCGTGGCAAAGGTACCGTCAAGGTCCTGGCTCAATGTGCCGCCTGCATCCGTAACCGTTATGGAGGTGCCGGTAAGGCCTACCGCAGTGTTGAGTTCGTTGGTCGGGTCCGCATCAGCATCGTCCGTGTTCAGTGCCGCAAGTTCAGCATCCGTGGCAAAGGTACCGTCAAGGTCCTGGCTCAATGTGCCGCCCGCATCCGTTACCGTTATGGAGGTGCCCGTAAGGCCTACCGCAGTGTTGAGTTCGTTGGTCGGGTCAGCATCGGCATCGTCCGTGTTCAGTGCCGCAAGTTCAGCGTCCGTGGCAAAGGTACCGTCAAGGTCCTGGCTCAATGTGCCGCCTGCATCCGTTACAGTTATGGAGGTGCCCGTAAGGCCTACCGCAGTGTTGAGTTCGTTGGTCGGGTCAGCATCAGCATCGTCCGTGTTCAGTGCCGCAAGTTCAGCATCCGTGGCAAAGGTACCGTCCAAATCCTGGCTCAATGTGCCGCCCGCATCCGTTACCGTTATGGAGGTGCCGGTCAATCCGACAGCCGTGTTGAGTTCGTTGGTCGGGTCAGCATCGGCATCGTCCGTGTTCAGTGCCGCAAGTTCAGCGTCCGTGGCAAAGGTACCGTCAAGGTCCTGGCTCAGGGTGCCGCCTGCATCCGTTACCGTTATGGAGGTGCCGGTCAATCCGACAGCCGTGTTGAGTTCGTTGGTCGGGTCAGCATCAGCATCGTCCGTGTTCAGTGCCGCAAGTTCAGCATCCGTGGCAAAGGTACCGTCAAGGTCCTGACTCAATGTGCCGCCTGCATCGGTAACCGTTATGGAGGTGCCCGTAAGGCCTACCGCCGTGTTGAGTTCGTTGGTCGGGTCAGCATCAGCATCGTCCGTGTTCAGTGCCGCAAGTTCAGCGTCCGTGGCAAAGGTACCGTCAAGGTCCTGGCTCAATGTGCCGCCTGCATCCGTTACAGTTATGGAGGTGCCCGTAAGGCCTACCGCAGTGTTGAGTTCGTTGGTCGGGTCCGCATCAGCATCGTCCGTGTTCAGTGCCGCCAATTCAGCGTCCGTGGCAAAGGTACCGTCAAGGTCCTGGCTCAATGTGCCGCCCGCATCCGTTACCGTTATGGAGGTGCCCGTAAGGCCTACCGCAGTGTTGAGTTCGTTGGTCGGGTCCGCATCAGCATCGTCCGTGTTCAGTGCCGCCAATTCAGCGTCCGTGGCAAAGGTACCGTCAAGGTCCTGGCTCAATGTGCCGCCCGCATCCGTAACCGTTATGGAGGTGCCGGTAAGGCCTACCGCAGTGTTGAGTTCGTTGGTCGGGTCAGCATCGGCATCGTCCGTGTTCAGTGCCGCAAGTTCAGCATCCGTGGCAAAGGTACCGTCAAGGTCCTGGCTCAATGTGCCGCCTGCATCGGTAACCGTTATGGAGGTGCCCGTAAGGCCTACCGCCGTGTTGAGTTCGTTGGTCGGGTCCGCATCAGCATCGTCCGTGTTCAGTGCCGCCAATTCAGCGTCCGTGGCAAAGGTACCGTCAAGGTCCTGGCTCAATGTGCCGCCTGCATCGGTAACCGTTATGGAGGTGCCCGTAAGGCCTACCGCCGTGTTGAGTTCGTTGGTCGGGTCAGCATCAGCATCGTCCGTGTTCAGTGCCGCAAGTTCAGCGTCCGTGGCAAAGGTACCGTCAAGGTCCTGGCTCAATGTGCCGCCTGCATCCGTTACAGTTATGGAGGTGCCCGTAAGGCCTACCGCAGTGTTGAGTTCGTTGGTCGGGTCCGCATCAGCATCGTCCGTGTTCAGTGCCGCCAATTCAGCGTCCGTGGCAAAGGTACCGTCAAGGTCCTGGCTCAATGTGCCGCCCGCATCCGTTACCGTTATGGAGGTGCCCGTAAGGCCTACCGCAGTGTTGAGTTCGTTGGTCGGGTCCGCATCAGCATCGTCCGTGTTCAGTGCCGCCAATTCAGCGTCCGTGGCAAAGGTACCGTCAAGGTCCTGGCTCAATGTGCCGCCCGCATCCGTAACCGTTATGGAGGTGCCGGTAAGGCCTACCGCAGTGTTGAGTTCGTTGGTCGGGTCAGCATCGGCATCGTCCGTGTTCAGTGCCGCAAGTTCAGCATCCGTGGCAAAGGTACCGTCAAGGTCCTGGCTCAATGTGCCGCCTGCATCGGTAACCGTTATGGAGGTGCCCGTAAGGCCTACCGCCGTGTTGAGTTCGTTGGTCGGGTCCGCATCAGCATCGTCCGTGTTCAGTGCCGCAAGTTCAGCGTCCGTGGCAAAGGTACCGTCAAGGTCCTGGCTCAATGTGCCGCCCGCATCCGTTACCGTTATGGAGGTGCCGGTAAGGCCTACCGCAGTGTTGAGTTCGTTGGTCGGGTCAGCATCAGCATCGTCCGTGTTCAGTGCCGCCAATTCAGCGTCCGTGGCAAAGGTACCGTCAAGGTCCTGGCTCAATGTGCCGCCCGCATCCGTAACCGTTATGGAGGTGCCGGTAAGGCCTACCGCAGTGTTGAGTTCGTTGGTCGGGTCAGCATCAGCATCGTCCGTGTTCAGTGCCGCAAGTTCAGCATCCGTGGCAAAGGTACCGTCAAGGTCCTGGCTCAATGTGCCGCCCGCATCGGTAACCGTTATGGAGGTGCCCGTAAGGCCTACCGCAGTGTTGAGTTCGTTGGTCGGGTCAGCATCGGCATCGTCCGTGTTCAGTGCCGCAAGTTCAGCGTCCGTGGCAAAGGTACCGTCAAGGTCCTGGCTCAATGTGCCGCCTGCATCCGTTACAGTTATGGAGGTGCCCGTAAGGCCTACCGCAGTGTTGAGTTCGTTGGTCGGGTCAGCATCGGCATCGTCCGTGTTCAGTGCCGCAAGTTCAGCATCCGTGGCAAAGGTACCGTCAAGGTCCTGACTCAATGTGCCGCCTGCATCGGTAACCGTTATGGAGGTGCCGGTCAATCCGACAGCCGTGTTGAGTTCGTTGGTCGGGTCCGCATCAGCATCATTTACATTATCCGTCCCTGTGAATGTAATCGGTCCCCCGTCCCCATTGTCAAAAGTATAGGTGCCGTCAAGGTTGTCTGTAATTGCCGACTTGTTGACTGTTTGTGGAGCCCCTGATTCATTGGTATAGGTAAAGGTGCCATCATTGTTGTCCACAATATTGGTAATGGTCTCCGATATGGTCACAGAGGCCACATTGAGGTACAATGCGCCATCCGTACCAGCTGCAATGTCATTGTTGGCATCGGTACTGATAAGGGAGGTTGAAAGAGTGCCTCCGGCATCCGTTACCTCCACACTACCAGCGTTCATTCCTACCGCCGTGTTGAGTTCATTGGTCGGGTCAGCATCGGCATCGTCCGTGTTCAGTGCCGCAAGTTCAGCATCCGTGGCAAAGGTACCGTCAAGGTCCTGGCTCAATGTGCCGCCCGCATCCGTTACCGTTATGGAGGTGCCCGTAAGGCCTACCGCAGTGTTGAGTTCGTTGGTCGGGTCAGCATCAGCATCGTCCGTGTTCAGTGCCGCAAGTTCAGCGTCCGTGGCAAAGGTACCGTCAAGGTCCTGGCTCAATGTGCCGCCTGCATCCGTTACAGTTATGGAGGTGCCCGTAAGGCCTACCGCAGTGTTGAGTTCGTTGGTCGGGTCAGCATCGGCATCGTCCGTGTTCAGTGCCGCAAGTTCAGCATCCGTGGCAAAGGTACCGTCAAGGTCCTGACTCAATGTGCCGCCTGCATCGGTAACCGTTATGGAGGTGCCGGTCAATCCGACAGCCGTGTTGAGTTCGTTGGTCGGGTCCGCATCAGCATCATTTACATTATCCGTCCCTGTGAATGTAATCGGTCCCCCGTCCCCATTGTCAAAAGTATAGGTGCCGTCAAGGTTGTCTGTAATTGCCGACTTGTTGACTGTTTGTGGAGCCCCTGATTCATTGGTATAGGTAAAGGTGCCATCATTGTTGTCCACAATATTGGTAATGGTCTCCGATATGGTCACAGAGGCCACATTGAGGTACAATGCGCCATCCGTACCAGCTGCAATGTCATTGTTGGCATCGGTACTGATAAGGGAGGTTGAAAGAGTGCCTCCGGCATCCGTTACCTCCACACTACCAGCGTTCATTCCTACCGCCGTGTTAAGTTCGTTGGTCGGGTCAGCATCGGCATCGTCCGTGTTCAGTGCAGCAAGTTCAGCATCCGTGGCAAAGGTACCGTCAAGGTCCTGGCTCAATGTGCCGCCCGCATCCGTTACCGTTATGGAGGTGCCCGTAAGGCCTACCGCAGTGTTGAGTTCGTTGGTCGGGTCAGCATCAGCATCGTCCGTGTTCAGTGCAGCAAGTTCAGCATCCGTGGCAAAGGTACCGTCAAGGTCCTGACTCAATGTGCCGCCCGCATCGGTAACCGTTATGGAGGTGCCCGTAAGGCCTACCGCAGTGTTGAGTTCGTTGGTCGGGTCAGCATCAGCATCGTCCGTGTTCAGTGCCGCAAGTTCAGCATCCGTGGCAAAGGTACCGTCAAGGTCCTGGCTCAATGTGCCGCCTGCATCCGTTACCGTTATGGAGGTGCCCGTAAGGCCTACCGCCGTGTTGAGTTCGTTGGTCGGGTCCGCATCAGCATCGTCCGTGTTCAGTGCCGCCAATTCAGCGTCCGTGGCAAAGGTACCGTCAAGGTCCTGGCTCAATGTGCCGCCCGCATCCGTAACCGTTATGGAGGTGCCGGTAAGGCCTACCGCCGTGTTGAGTTCGTTGGTCGGGTCCGCATCAGCATCGTCCGTGTTCAGTGCCGCAAGTTCAGCATCCGTGGCAAAGGTACCGTCAAGGTCCTGGCTCAATGTGCCGCCCGCATCCGTTACCGTTATGGAGGTGCCCGTAAGGCCTACCGCAGTGTTGAGTTCGTTGGTCGGGTCAGCATCGGCATCGTCCGTGTTCAGTGCCGCAAGTTCAGCGTCCGTGGCAAAGGTACCGTCAAGGTCCTGGCTCAATGTGCCGCCCGCATCCGTTACCGTTATGGAGGTGCCCGTAAGGCCTACCGCAGTGTTGAGTTCGTTGGTCGGGTCCGCATCAGCATCGTCCGTGTTCAGTGCCGCAAGTTCAGCGTCCGTGGCAAAGGTACCGTCAAGGTCCTGGCTCAATGTGCCGCCCGCATCCGTTACCGTTATGGAGGTGCCCGTAAGGCCTACCGCAGTGTTGAGTTCATTGGTCGGGTCAGCATCGGCATCGTCCGTGTTCAGTGCCGCAAGTTCAGCATCCGTGGCAAAGGTACCGTCAAGGTCCTGACTCAATGTGCCGCCTGCATCGGTAACCGTTATGGAGGTGCCGGTCAATCCGACAGCCGTGTTGAGTTCGTTGGTCGGGTCCGCATCAGCATCATTTACATTATCCGTCCCTGTGAATGTAATCGGTCCCCCGTCCCCATTGTCAAAAGTATAGGTGCCGTCAAGGTTGTCTGTAATTGCCGACTTGTTGACTGTTTGTGGAGCCCCTGATTCATTGGTATAGGTAAAGGTGCCATCATTGTTGTCCACAATATTGGTAATGGTCTCCGATATGGTCACAGAGGCCACATTGAGGTACAATGCGCCATCCGTACCAGCTGCAATGTCATTGTTGGCATCGGTACTGATAAGGGAGGTTGAAAGAGTGCCTCCGGCATCCGTTACCTCCACACTACCAGCGTTCATTCCTACCGCCGTGTTGAGTTCGTTGGTCGGGTCCGCATCGGCATCGTCCGTGTTCAGTGCCGCAAGTTCAGCATCCGTGGCAAAGGTACCGTCAAGGTCCTGGCTCAATGTGCCGCCCGCATCCGTTACCGTTATGGAGGTGCCCGTAAGGCCGACAGCCGTGTTGAGTTCGTTGGTCGGGTCCGCATCAGCATCGTCCGTGTTCAGTGCCGCAAGTTCAGCGTCCGTGGCAAAGGTACCGTCAAGGTCCTGACTCAATGTGCCGCCTGCATCGGTAACCGTTATGGAGGTGCCCGTAAGGCCTACCGCAGTGTTGAGTTCGTTGGTCGGGTCAGCATCAGCATCGTCCGTGTTCAGTGCCGCAAGTTCAGCGTCCGTGGCAAAGGTACCGTCAAGGTCCTGGCTCAATGTGCCGCCCGCATCCGTTACCGTTATGGAGGTGCCCGTAAGGCCTACCGCAGTGTTGAGTTCGTTGGTCGGGTCAGCATCGGCATCGTCCGTGTTCAGTGCCGCAAGTTCAGCGTCCGTGGCAAAGGTACCGTCAAGGTCCTGGCTCAATGTGCCGCCCGCATCCGTTACCGTTATGGAGGTGCCGGTCAATCCGACAGCCGTGTTGAGTTCGTTGGTCGGGTCAGCATCAGCATCGTCCGTGTTCAGTGCCGCAAGTTCAGCGTCCGTGGCAAAGGTACCGTCAAGGTCCTGGCTCAATGTGCCGCCTGCATCCGTTACCGTTATGGAGGTGCCGGTCAATCCGACAGCCGTGTTGAGTTCGTTGGTCGGGTCCGCATCGGCATCGTCCGTGTTCAGTGCCGCAAGTTCAGCATCCGTGGCAAAGGTACCGTCAAGGTCCTGGCTCAATGTGCCGCCCGCATCCGTTACCGTTATGGAGGTGCCCGTAAGGCCGACAGCCGTGTTGAGTTCGTTGGTCGGGTCAGCATCGGCATCGTCCGTGTTCAGTGCCGCAAGTTCAGCATCCGTGGCAAAGGTACCGTCAAGGTCCTGACTCAATGTGCCGCCTGCATCGGTAACCGTTATGGAGGTGCCCGTAAGGCCTACCGCAGTGTTGAGTTCGTTGGTCGGGTCAGCATCAGCATCGTCCGTGTTCAGTGCAGCAAGTTCAGCGTCCGTGGCAAAGGTACCGTCAAGGTCCTGGCTCAATGTGCCGCCCGCATCCGTTACCGTTATGGAGGTGCCCGTAAGGCCTACCGCAGTGTTGAGTTCGTTGGTCGGGTCAGCATCGGCATCGTCCGTGTTCAGTGCCGCAAGTTCAGCGTCCGTGGCAAAGGTACCGTCAAGGTCCTGGCTCAATGTGCCGCCTGCATCGGTAACCGTTATGGAGGTGCCCGTAAGGCCTACCGCAGTGTTGAGTTCGTTGGTCGGGTCCGCATCAGCATCGTCCGTGTTCAGTGCCGCAAGTTCAGCGTCCGTGGCAAAGGTACCGTCAAGGTCCTGGCTCAATGTGCCGCCCGCATCCGTTACCGTTATGGAGGTGCCCGTAAGGCCTACCGCAGTGTTGAGTTCGTTGGTCGGGTCAGCATCAGCATCGTCGACGTTAAGATTCAGGGTACTACCATTGTCTATTGTAATATTCCCCGGGTTATTATTCGTACTAATATCTTGGGAATCCGTATTAACCAAAGCGGCAATACTCGCTAGGGATACTGAAAAAGTATTGGTATCTGAATCTGTAATTTCTAAGTTAGTATTGGTCCCATCTATCCCAAAAGATGTGATTGTAGTATTTGTATCTGTTAGTGTATCGCTTAAGCTACTTAAATCAACATTTACATTTCCCCCATTTTCCAATGTTAATGTTAATACGTTGGTAGCTCCGTTAAAAGTAAACCCTGTGAGTTGTTGATCATCCGTTGCGGTCAACTCCCACGAATCACCATCCCAATAAAAGATGGTTCCTGTATTGGTGTTTACGTAAATATCCCCTGGGTCAGCGCCACCTGGTGCAACTGCACCTGGAGCTGAAACAGCGGTTCCACTTAAGACTTCACAATTACACTGGTCCTGTAAGGTTACTGTGGTTTGGGAAAAGGCAAATCCTGAAAACAAAAGTAGGATTATGACTATGATGCTCTTTTTCATGGGGTTATGCTTATTAGACATCGGGTCTGGGTTGTATTTTTTGTAATCTTTAAGCTCTTTCGATACTTCTATTTGGTTGTTCGATATTTTGAATACTTCTACACTTTACAAAATTACCCTTACCTACAGGGGGGGAAAATATTTGTTGTGTACGCTTGAAATCCGACTGTATAGGGGTTAAAATTTGAGGTCATCCAATTAATTTAATGTCATTTTACTACTGTCATTGGTCGATTAAAGCAGTGTTATCAACGGTTAAAGGAATTGCAGAAGAATGTAAGTTGGATCAATTTTACGAAAGAAAATCTCAGATAATTCTGGTGCTCGTCAGTTCAAAAATGAATCGCTAATCTCTGTTCACTCTATAGGTAATTCCCCTGTTTGTAATTACCGTTGGAATATTTAATGTGGACATAGGAGCAAATTCCGAGGTGGAATTAGCCAGCATTGCTGTTGCCGTGATTAAATCCCCTCCTGAAGGAGTTATTGACAAGGGAATTGAGAATTGAAATGCATTTGTATTGTCTGAATTCCCATCCGTATCCGTATAAGAAGACGTAGTACTATCTGTATCGGAACCACCACCTTCTACTCCGGTGCCAAGGTAAGTTTGCCCCTCACCATAGTCTACAGATAGTCCCAATTGATTATCTCCACCAGCTGCAGTCCCTTCGCTAATATCAGTGAGGAAAAATTCTATAGTAGTGCCTGGTCTAGACCAGCCTTTGACCATCAAATTGGTACCCGAAAGAAATACTGATTCAATTATTGGAAAGTTCAATAAGTTATTTGGTCCTGCATCTCCATCTCCACTATCATTTAAGGTAACCCCATCTCCTACTGCTGCCGACGCATCCAAATCAATTCCTAGTGAAGGGGAAGTGGTTCCGTTGGCATAAATGGAGTTTTGGCTTATTAGATTACCGGTTCCCCCGATAACTACAATTCCAGCACCTCCATTGCTATAAACTTGGTTATTAGATAATTGAGAATTATCTCCTGCGATAATGATTCCCATATTCTCGATGTTTCCAGAACAATTGCCCCCATCTTGGCCTGATGTTGTGATAGAATTTTCTGTTATGGTCAATCCTCCTGAAATAGCTGAAGCATCAATTCCTGCTGCACCAGCACTTTCAATAAGGTTTTGTTGAATAGTAATCCCGCTTCCGCTTTGTATTTCAATGTTATCATCGCAAGCTTGGTCTCCATTATTGCTAATGTGGTTATTCTGTATAAGGCTTAATGTTCCTCCATTAATCAAAATACCAGTATCCGTATTTGTAGCAATATAGTTCCCATCGACAATTGCATTTCCTCCTTGGTTTTCAACTCCAAAATCTACATTACCGGCATTGGTTCCCTGTGCATTGACTCCCAAAAGGTTGGCTACTATGTTGCCGGTTCCACTATTTACTTGGATAGCGGCATTGTTGTTAGCATAAACTGCCAAATTTCTGATAGTGGCGTTGGCCTGCATATCAAAAACATCTCCTTGCTCACGATATAGCTGTATTTCAGGTCTAGAATAATTGGGAAGTGAAATGGAAGAAACTCCCACTGCGGTTCCACCAGACCCTACCGTTCCAGAATTTGTATCCCCAGAATAAGCCGTCTGCGTGCGTCCATCAATTATTGTGTTGTTTGCGGTAATAGCCGTCATTGGATTACCATTACTTATTGTAATATCAAAATAACCGCTGGTGTAATTGGAATCTACAGTTCTGCTCAAAGGATCCGAACTGGTAGGTATCATAAAAATTGAGGTGTCATCACCTGCAACGGGGTCAAAAATGGAATTTGTCTCAATGTCCAATCCAGTTTCATCCAAGTTGTTTGAATTTACAATAAACTGTTCCAGAGAGCCTTGGCCATCTTCGTTGGTATTTACAATTGTGTTGAAATTAAAGCCGAATTCCAAGCCTACCACTCCTCCGCTGGCAATGGTAACGGCCGAAGAAGTCTGTGCTCCGGTAAGCGTTGCCAGACCTGCATCTTCAGTTGATGGGTCAGCACCACCGACTTCATTGGTTACATCCACAAAACTTCCAGAAGTATTGTAGTTTCTATAGGTTTGAATGGGAAAGCAAGAAGTACAGGCTATTCCGCCACCCCGGTTTGACCGGACTGTTGAGTTCACCACTCTAACTGTATAGTCTCCATCCGCCATCCCTCCAAAAGTGTAATCTCCGTTGCTATCTGTGGTTGTGCTTTCTATGTAAACATCGGAAGAATCATAAATCTCCAAAGTGGTGTTATTCACACCAACTCCTGAGGATGTAGCCCTATCCCTTCCAACTCCACCTGGATAATTAACATCTTCAAATACTGTTCCTGTAATCAGGTTGGATTGCACCCTAATTAATACCGCATTGAAGAAAACGGCATCTGAGGCCACAGATACATTAGCTGTAACTTGCGAATCCCCTGGAGAGATATAGGAAGAAATTCCATAAGTATCCAAATCTAGACCATATGTGGTTGCATCGTTATATACGGGAGCTTGCGTATCATCATAAATTGTTGAATTATAGGCGTTGTTTCCCGTTTGTCCGCCATCACCACTAAGGGTAAAAGTTGTTGTTGCCTGGTTGGTAATCGACAAGGTCTCCGAAGCACCGGACAAGGTACTATCACCTTCCCAAGAAAGAAATGTTGCTTTTGCACCTGAACCTGCAATGGCGTAGAACGAATCTAAGGTAAAGGAATCGCTAGCGTTTCTTAATCGTTGAAAACCTTGATAAAGGTTGATACTAGAGGCAGGTAGCGTTGGATCATCGTAAAAAACCATAAGAGCCCATCCGCCCAATACACCTTGACTACCACAGTTAGTTGTATTATCTATGGTTAAATCGGCAAAATCGTAGGTATTTGTTGAAGGATCTCCAACGCCATTGACAATTGACGTAACATCGCTCAAATAACTCCAATAGGTTGCCGAGTATGCATTGTAAGCAATATCTGCAGTTACAGATTGCCCTTCAAATGTTACATCCGCGTCCATCGTAGAACTTGAATGTGCCCAGTATAAATATGCTTTTCTAATGGTTGCTGTTCCGGGAATAGGGGCAATCAGCGTATTGGATGTTGTATTGGTAACTGCACACGGGTCAGTCCCATTATCTGCTGTTCTTAGGGTATTTCCTGTGACCACATAGTCCACATTTCCATGAAATTCTTCATAAAGCGTGAGTGGAGCATCTGAAATAATCTGTGAATTAATGGTTCCCGTAGCGGTATCCGTAATATCTACTGTTCCATCCGAGGAGCTGGTAAATTGAATAGTAAAAGTCTCATCTCCCTCCACGATTGAATCATCCGTGATGGGTACGGTAATTATTTCCGTATCTCCCAAGGTTCCATTAAAACTTAAAGTGCCGGTGGTACTTGTATAATCACTTCCGGCTGTAGCCGTTCCGTCCACCGTTTGATAGTTCACGGTAAATGGGCCGGAAGCGCTGGTTCCGGTATGTGTAACTGTAAATACGGCATTTCCTGCTGTTTCATCCACTGCCACGTCAACAATACTCATGGTTGGACCTGGGGAATAACATGAAACAGTTGCTTCCCATCCGTTATTGGTCACACTAAAATCTGAAGTGAACCTGAATGTTAGACATCCTGAACCGTCGGTGGAGGTAATGGTGCCTGGTAAGTTGCCGTTGTGATACTGCCCTATCAATGTACCTCCGGTTGTGGTTCCTTCATATACATATAAGAAATCGTAACCATTTTCTACATCGAAGCTTGTGAAATTTACTCTTGTAAAGCTTCCACCAACATCTGGGCATATGGTGTATGTTATGTCTTCATTGTTGGTATAAGTACCTGACACTCCTCCCGAATCCAAAAACGTTCCAGTACAGACATTATCCGTGACCCCATCTGTGATTATCAATCCGTCATTGTCTGTAATATTTCCGGTTGCAGTATCAGAAAAATTAACCGAACCGTCTGAGGATCCTGTTAATTGAATCGTGAAAGTTTCCGTGCTTTCCAATGTACCATCATCTGTAATCGGTACTGAAATTGTATCTGTATCCCCGCTTGTACCATTAAAATTTAACGTTCCGCTTGTAAAAGTGAAATCACTACCAGAAGTTGCGGTACCATTCACCGTTTGATAGGTTACTGTAAAAGCACCAGAGGCGTTGGCTCCGGTATGGGTCACTGTAAAAACAGCATTACCTGTTCCTTCGTCAAAGGTTATGTCATTGACTATCATTGTTGGGCTAAAAGTAGCCGTAAACAGCACATTGTCCACGTATATTGTTTCACTTCCACCCCAATTTGAATCGCCACCAATAAAACGGATGGAGGACGAAGCTGAGATTTGGTCCGTGGTTAAATTATGTGAAACCGAACTTGAAACAGAGCTGTTTATGGTAGCCACCGTCTGGTAGGATGAGGTATTATCATTCCATAACTGTACCAATAAGGATTCGTTACCACGAGATGTTGCATCATAATCCAAATCCAATGTTACGCTGGAAGCACCAGATAAATCAAGGTCCCTGAAAATAGTTCGACTGTCTATGTTGTTGAACTCCAACTCATTTCCCACTATTTCGATTCGCCCACTGCTAGGATTATCATCATCTCCGGTTTCGTCCCAACTTGTCGCAAAATTCTGGGTTCCGTCATTATTGGAATAAGAGGTGGAACTAAAATTATCGCGAAAGGTGTCTTGACCCCACATTGAAGATGACGACAATATTAGCCCGATTGTCAGCAACAAAAGGCCCTTTTTCATACTGATTACTTTAGTAAGCATATAGTTAGTGGAATATACTTGTACCAAATGTAACCGTAGTTATAGGTGTCTCTAAATAATTGTTGTGAAAGGGCTTATCGATAAAGTGAACTTCTATTATTATGGGGTTAGCCCCAAGTATATAGGTGCATATTTAACCAAAAAAAGACCCAAAACGGGTCTTTTAGAAATTCTATATGTAATATTTTTGCGTTATTCGAAGATGATAAATTCCGATCTTCTGTTGAGTTGGTGTTCGTCACTAGAGCATGGAATTCCATTTGTACATTCGTTGACCAACCGAGTTTCACCATAACCTTCTCCTTGTAAGCGATCTGCCGATATTCCTTTGGATACCATATAATTTACGGTAGATTCAGCTCTCTTTTGAGATAACCAAAGGTTATAAGCGTCAATCCCCCTACTATCTGTATGGGAGTTAACCTTGATTTTTAAGCTAGGATATTTTTCCATAGCCACGATTACCTTCTGTATTTCAATTTCGGCATCGCGACGAATGTTGAATTTATTTAAATCAAAGTAAATGGTGCTCAACTGTAGTAGTTTGGCCAAATCATCCCCAAAGCCACCTGTGACCACATCTCTCTCCAAATAAAAGTCAACTATTCGAGGTTTTCCGTAGGATCTGTTCAAATATTCCTCTGCAGGAACATAACCGTCCCGAGAGGCTCTCACAAAATTTCCTTTAGCACAATCCAATGTTAAGACATAATTTCCTTTGGAATCTGAAATTGTAGAAGACACTTCCCTGTTTTCCTCATCTATAATCTTTACCGTAGCTCCTGCCAAAACTTCATTGGAAATCCTATCCCTAACCGTACCTGTCACCTCTTGCAGGCAATCCAGCACAAGGGGTTCACTCTCAGTAAATTCATAAATATCATCCTCTCCTAGTCCGCCTTCTCGATTTGAGGAAAAATAGCCTGTTTTGGCCTCATTGTTTAGAATGAAAGCAAAGTCGTCTTGATTGCCATTTATTGGTTTACCTACATTGACCACGGGTTCATCAAAGTTTCCGAAAGCTATCTTAGTGGCAAATACATCCAGTCCGCCAAGTCCTTGATGGCCATCTGATGAAAAATACAAAACGCCTTCCTTGGTAATATAAGGAAAGGTTTCTCTAGCAATAGTATTAATGTTTTTACCCAAATTAATGATGGGTCCGTAGGTGCCATCACCTATAATCTCAGTCATAAAAATATCCGATTCCCCAACTGAACCTGGCATATCTGACACAAAATACAGCTTCTTTTCATCTGGGCTTAACACTGGGTGAGCCACGGAATAGGAATCATTATTGAATGGAAGTTCAATCACATTCGTCCAAACACCATCTACCAATTCCGCGCTATAAATTTTTAATCTGATTACTCCTTGCTGGTCTTTGTATTTTTTCCCATCCAAAAAGTTATTTCGGGTAAAATATATGGTCGCACCATCTTTTGTTACTACCGAAGTGGATTCATGCAGTCGGGTATTCACATCTCCCTGAAGTTTAACCACTGTATTGTTAGAAATGCTATCGGCGTTGACCTTGTACAAATCAAGAAAGTCTTTGGAATTCCAGGTATGCCGATAGCGCGCTAAATTCCCAGTATCCCTATCTGAGGAAAAAATGAGTCCTTGCTCATAATAAGAGGCCGCAAAATCCGAGTATTTGCTGTTATATCCGAAAGGTTTGATTACGTACCTGCCAGAGTTTTCCTCAATTTTGGCTAAATAATCCTCATCAAGTGGAAAATCACCTTGAGCGGTCATTTCCTTAAACTTGGCCATTACCTCCTTGGAGCCATCATAATCCCCCAAGGACTTTAAACTTTGGGCATATCGGAAGAAATAATCCGGTTCGGTAGCATCTGGATAGAGTTCTGCCAATCTTCTATATACATTGGCCGCTTCCTCATATTTGGCGTTGAAATAGTAAGAGTTTCCTAATCGCTTTAGCAAATCTTGGGAGACGTAACCCTTATCAAGTACTTTTTTGTAGATATCAATAGCCGGACTAAACGAATACTCATTGTATCGCTCATCTGCCTTGGCCTTCACTTTCGCCTGCTGCTTTTCGTTGACCTTGACCTGTTCCTGTGCCAAGATAGGGGCCAAATACCCTGAAAAAACAATAAGGAAAATAAGTATTCTTTTTAGCATAGTATACTGAATTAAAAGAATCTAGGCGATACTGTTCTTTGAAATGCTTTAAGCAGTTCCAACCTTAAAAACAACTCAAATGACCCATCATTGAACTGGGTTCCTCCCAATTCCGTGGTTTCCCGGTCATAAGCCAATCCAATCATAATCTGGTCCGTAACCTGAAATCCAGCTAGGGCACTCACTGCGGCATCCAATCTATAAGCTGCTCCAAAGCTAAATTTGTCAGCATACAGAAAACTTGCCGATAAATCAACCTGTAATGGAGCGCCACCCACTGCCTTCGTCAATAGTGCTGGTTTGAATTTAAGATCTGCATTGAGGTCAAATACATAACCCGTTATCAAGTAAAAATTGATGCGCTCGGTAGCTAAAAAATTCACCGCATTTGAATCGCTGTTGCTGTTGTCAAAATACTCGGTTTCCAATACATTGGGAGCAGAAACCCCAGCATAAAACTTATCGGTATGATAATAAATTCCTAAACCAAAATTTGGAGAAAAATTATTGTCGATATTATCTTGTTGTACTACTTCTTGATCAAAATTTCGTAGCCCATTGAAGTCCAAACTCAGCATATTACCCCCTGCCTTTAAACCGAAGGACAACTTGGCATCCAAGGAAACATCAATGGTGTAGGAAAGGACTGCATCCAAATAAGTCTCCTGAACTACCCCATCGCCAATATTATCATTGACCAAGGAAACACCATATCCCAATCTACTATTCCGAATTGGAGAATGAAGGTTTACTGTGAAAGTCTCAGGAGCTCCATCCAAACCAATCCACTGTGAACGGTACAATCCTGCAAAACTCAATTGACCTCTAGAACCGGCATAGGCCGGATTTACGGTCAACGTATTGAACATATATTGGGTGTATTGGGCATCTTGTTGGGCCACAAGACTATGAATTGAAATTCCAATAAGTAAAAACGAAACTAAAAAGTGCTTTTTAACCATTCTACTTCAATATGTTACCTGCTTATGTATATGTATTCGGAATCGGTAAAACTTCCTTCATCCGTTTCGTAGTCAAATATATAAAAATATACCCCTGCCGGAAGATAATCGTTTACGCTAAGCGTTGATCTACCTCTTGATCGGCCATCAAAGATATTGTTGATGTTATCATAATCCTTTCCTTCGTAAACCGCAACTCCCCAACGGTTGAAAATCCTTAGGGTACTGGTTTTAATATTCCTAACACCTCGGATAAATAAAAAGTCATTTTTAAGATCTCCATTTGGTGTCAACATTTGGTTTACTTCAATTTCTTCATCAATTGGCGGTTCTGGACGATCATCTGTAGGGTCCAGATAGTCCGGGGTGCCGTCATCATCGGTATCGTCGTTGGTTGGGTCATCGTCACCATCGGCGTCCTCGTCAGGGGTGTCGATCCCGTCCCCGTCATCGTCGAAGTCGCGGTAGTTTACGTCCTCAGTACCGTCCGTGTCCGGAAGGTCGTTGGCTGGGTCGTCGATCTCGTCGTTAACATCATAGCCGTCATCCACGTCCGCGCCCTCATAGCCGTCGTCCAATCCGTCGTTGTCACTGTCCGTGCCCGTGTACGCTTGGTCAGGGACCCCATCGAAGTTGAAGTCGTTCCCCTCGTTGTTGTCCGCAACAAGATCGTTGTCACTGTCATCGTCAAGGTAGTCCGGTAGCTCGTCATCGTCAGTGTTCTCCGGGGTCAGTCCGCCAAGGTAGGCAGAGTTGACGCCCTGGTTGGCCTCATAGGTGGCCGCATCGTCATCGTTGGGCGCAATATAGCCCGCCGTGGACTGGCCCTCGACATTGTCAGGGATGCCGTCATCGTCACTGTCAATGTCCAAATGGTTCGGAAGGCCATCGCCGTCACTGTCCAAAGGATCCGTGAGCGGGTCGTCGTCGCCATCTATATTATGGTCCTCGGTGGTGTCAAGGATTCCGTCATTGTCATCATCCAGGTCGACGCTGTCCGGTACACCGTCATCGTCCGTGTCGTCCCCTGGGGGACCGTCCGGGTCCAGATAGTCCGGGGTGCCGTCATCATCGGTATCGTCGTTGGTTGGGTCATCGTCTCCATCGGCGTCCTCGTCAGGGGTGTCGATCCCGTCCCCGTCATCGTCGAAGTCGCGGTAGTTTACGTCCTCCGTACCGTCCGTGTCCGGAAGGTCGTTGGCTGGGTCGTCGATCTCGTCGTTAACATCATAGCCGTCATCCACGTCCGCGCCCTCATAGCCGTCGTCCAATCCGTCGTTGTCACTGTCCGTGCCCGTGTACGCTTGGTCAGGGACCCCATCGAAGTTGAAGTCGTTCCCCTCGTTGTTGTCCGCAACAAGATCGTTGTCACTGTCATCGTCAAGGTAGTCCGGTAGCTC
This sequence comes from uncultured Allomuricauda sp., assembly GCA_965117065.1. Classification (GTDB taxonomy): domain Bacteria; phylum Bacteroidota; class Bacteroidia; order Flavobacteriales; family Flavobacteriaceae; genus Flagellimonas. The sequence continues at coordinate 3,172,059 of OZ220751.1, read as the reverse complement.
GTCATCGTCAGTGTTCTCCGGGGTCAGTCCGCCAAGGTAGGCAGAGTTGACGCCCTGGTTGGCCTCATAGGTGGCCGCATCGTCATCGTTGGGCGCAATATAGCCCGCCGTGGACTGGCCCTCAACATTGTCAGGGATGCCGTCATCGTCACTGTCAATGTCCAAATGGTTCGGAAGGCCATCGCCGTCACTGTCCAAAGGATCCGTGAGCGGGTCGTCGTCGCCATCTATATTATGGTCCTCGGTGGTGTCAAGGATTCCGTCGTTGTCATCATCCAGGTCGACGCTGTCCGGTACACCGTCATCGTCCGTGTCGTCCCCTGGGGGACCGTCCGGGTCCAGATAGTCCGGGGTGCCGTCATCATCGGTATCGTCGTTGGTTGGGTCATCGTCTCCATCGGCGTCCTCGTCAGGGGTGTCGATCCCGTCCCCGTCATCGTCGAAGTCGCGGTAGTTTACGTCCTCCGTACCGTCCGTGTCCGGAAGGTCGTTGGCTGGGTCGTCGATCTCGTCGTTAACATCATAGCCGTCATCCACGTCCGCGCCCTCATAGCCGTCGTCCAATCCGTCGTTGTCACTGTCCGTGCCCGTGTACGCTTGGTCAGGGACCCCATCGAAGTTGAAGTCGTTCCCCTCGTTGTTGTCCGCAACAAGATCGTTGTCACTGTCATCGTCAAGGTAGTCCGGTAGCTCGTCATCGTCAGTGTTCTCCGGGGTCAGTCCGCCAAGGTAGGCAGAGTTGACGCCCTGGTTGGCCTCATAGGTGGCCGCATCGTCATCGTTGGGCGCAATATAGCCCGCCGTGGACTGGCCCTCAACATTGTCAGGGATGCCGTCATCGTCACTGTCAATGTCCAAATGGTTCGGAAGGCCATCGCCGTCACTGTCCAAAGGATCCGTGAGCGGGTCGTCGTCGCCATCTATATTATGGTCCTCGGTGGTGTCAAGGATTCCGTCATTGTCATCATCCAGGTCGACGCTGTCCGGTACACCGTCATCGTCCGTGTCGTCCCCTGGGGGACCGTCCGGGTCCAGATAGTCCGGGGTGCCGTCATCATCGGTATCGTCGTTGGTTGGGTCATCGTCTCCATCGGCGTCCTCGTCAGGGGTGTCGATCCCGTCCCCGTCATCGTCGAAGTCGCGGTAGTTTACGTCCTCCGTACCGTCCGTGTCCGGAAGGTCGTTGGCTGGGTCGTCGATCTCGTCGTTAACATCATAGCCGTCATCCACGTCCGCGCCCTCATAGCCGTCGTCCAATCCGTCGTTGTCACTGTCCGTGCCCGTGTACGCTTGGTCAGGGACCCCATCGAAGTTGAAGTCGTTCCCCTCGTTGTTGTCCGCAACAAGATCGTTGTCACTGTCATCGTCAAGGTAGTCCGGTAGCTCGTCATCGTCAGTGTTCTCCGGGGTCAGTCCGCCAAGGTAGGCAGAGTTGACGCCCTGGTTGGCCTCATAGGTGGCCGCATCGTCATCGTTGGGCGCAATATAGCCCGCCGTGGACTGGCCCTCGACATTGTCAGGGATGCCGTCATCGTCACTGTCAATGTCCAAATGGTTCGGAAGGCCATCGCCGTCACTGTCCAAAGGATCCGTGAGCGGGTCGTCGTCGCCATCTATATTATGGTCCTCGGTGGTGTCAAGGATTCCGTCATTGTCATCATCCAGGTCGACGCTGTCCGGTACACCGTCATCGTCCGTGTCGTCCCCTGGGGGACCGTCCGGGTCCAGATAGTCCGGGGTGCCGTCATCATCGGTATCGTCGTTGGTTGGGTCATCGTCTCCATCGGCGTCCTCGTCAGGGGTGTCGATCCCGTCCCCGTCATCGTCGAAGTCGCGGTAGTTTACGTCCTCCGTACCGTCCGTGTCCGGAAGGTCGTTGGCTGGGTCGTCGATCTCGTCGTTAACATCATAGCCGTCATCCACGTCCGCGCCCTCATAGCCGTCGTCCAATCCGTCGTTGTCACTGTCCGTGCCCGTGTACGCTTGGTCAGGGACCCCATCGAAGTTGAAGTCGTTCCCCTCGTTGTTGTCCGCAACAAGATCGTTGTCACTGTCATCGTCAAGGTAGTCCAATTGGTCAACCCCATCTGTATTTTCGGGGTCTATGCCTTCATCACCAATTCCTTCATACGCATTATCCAATCCATCGGAATCATCATCCATTCCGGTTGGAGGAATGTATCCAGCAGTAGTTTGTCCTTCTACGTTATCTGGCAGGCCATCATCATCGGAATCGATATCTCTGTAATTGTCAACACCATCCTCATCGGAATCTATGGGGTCCAGACCTCCTATAAACCCACAGGTATCTTCACATGCTCCCAACGTGTCTCCATGGTCTAAATGTGCCTGAACTGCAGCTGGGGCAACACTTATTGTATGATATCCATTTTTTGGGTTTTTATAACTTTTTTCCTCTTTATGACACAGTTCTACTTTATCGCCTCCCTTATACTTACTTTCTTTGCCGTTAAAATTGCAAACACCATCTCCAATTTCTTCATAGGCATCATCCAGTCCATTTTGATTGGTGTCTTTTCCAGATTTTGCAATGAAACCCTCTGTAGTTTGCGCCTCTACATTATCCAAAATTCCATCATTATCTGAATCAATGTCCCTGTAATCGGGAATTGTATCCCCATCAGAATCAACAGGGGTAAGTCCTCCGCAACTTCCAGGTGTTTCTTCGTAAGCGTCATCTAATCCATTACGGTCTTTATCGATACAGGTTGGAGGAATATATCCTTGGGTAGACTGAGCTTCAATATTGTCTATAATTCCATCATCATCAGAATCCAAATCCAAATAATCTGGAACACCATCACCATCCGTATCGGTGGGATTGGTCCAGTAGCAATTATCTCCATCCAGATTATCATCCTCGACAGTATCAATAATGCCATCCCCATCGTCATCAAAATCTTTGTTATCCTTAATTCCATCCCCGTCGGTGTCAGGAAAGAACACCACTGTGGTAGTAGCCTCATAAGGAGTACCAGCGAAAGATGAAATTGTTAAATAGGTGGTGAGTCCTACTAATGAAAAAAGACTATATAAAACCTTTTTCTTAAGATTTAAGAAAGTAAATTTTTCCATAATGACAGTTTTGGTCAACTAATCACCATGGCATCAGTGTTCTTGTGCAAGTAAGAAAATGGGGCTTTTCTTTACTTTAAAGTGGTTGGAAACTGTTTTATCCATCCACCTTTGTGCGCATAGTTAATGCATTTGTGATGCACCACCTATTTTAATCGATAAAAGGCAAATTCCTTATCCTTATTTACCACATAATATTTATACGTTAAAATTTTGCGAAAAGATTATGCATCACTAAAAAACAAAATCCTTTTGTGTGGGAAAATTACTTTACTTTTTGTTTTTTAAAATAGTTTTCAATCTTTTTTTGTTGGTATAATATCAACAATACCCAATGATAACTTTAATCGGATTAAAAAGAGATAAATCCCCTATTTTTGCCGAAATTTTTGTTGATGGATTTTGTAACGGAAATAGGTAGGCGTAGGACTTTTGGAATTATTTCGCACCCGGATGCGGGAAAAACAACCTTGACTGAAAAGCTGTTGTTGTTTGGAGGGGCGATTCAAGAGGCAGGAGCGGTAAAAAACAACAAAATTAAAAAGTCTGCCACCAGTGATTTTATGGAGATTGAACGCCAGCGTGGAATTTCCGTGGCCACTTCCGTTTTGGCATTTATTTACAATGACAAAAAAATCAATATCCTCGATACACCGGGGCACAAAGATTTTGCAGAGGATACTTTTAGAACCTTGACCGCGGTGGATAGTGTTATCGTTGTGATTGATGTTGCCAAAGGTGTAGAGGAACAGACTAAAAAATTGGTGGAAGTATGCAGAATGCGGAGCATCCCCATGATTGTCTTCATTAATAAATTGGACCGAGAAGGGAAAGATGCTTTTGACCTTTTGGACGAGGTGGAGCAAAAATTGGGATTATCTGTTACACCGCTTTCCTTTCCTATAGGAATGGGTTACGATTTTAAGGGAATCTACAATATTTACGAAAAAAACATCAACCTCTTTAGTGGTAGCAGTAAACAGAATATAGAGGACACCATCTCATTTACTGATATAGAAAGTCCTGAACTTGAGAAAATTATAGGCGAAACCTATGCAACGGATCTTAGGGACAATTTAGAGCTAGTGAACGGTGTTTACCCTGAATTTGATAAGGAATCTTATTTAAATGGCACCCAGCAACCTGTTTTCTTCGGTTCTGCGCTTAATAATTTTGGGGTACGGGAATTATTGGATTGTTTTGTGGATATTGCTCCTGCGCCTCGAGCAAAAATGGCCGAGGAACGCTTGGTTGAATCCGATGAAACCGCTTTTTCTGGATTTGTCTTTAAGATTCATGCAAATATGGACCCAAAACACCGAGATCGCCTAGCCTTTATCAAAATCGTGTCCGGGACTTTTGAACGGAACAAGCCCTACCTACATGTAAGACAGGATAAAAAATTAAAGTTTTCCAGTCCCAATGCGTTTTTCGCCGAGAAGAAGGAAATTGTGGACATTTCCTATCCAGGCGATATTGTTGGACTACATGACACGGGAAATTTTAAGATTGGCGATACCTTGACTAGTGGAGAAAAATTGAATTACAAGGGCATTCCTAGTTTTTCACCGGAACATTTTAGGTACATCAATAATGCGGATCCCATGAAGGCCAAACAGCTCTACAAGGGAATAGATCAATTAATGGATGAAGGGGTAGCCCAATTGTTCACGCTGGAATTAAATGGAAGAAAGGTAATAGGTACTGTTGGTGCCCTGCAATATGAAGTTATCCAATACCGTTTGGAGCATGAATATGGAGCTAAGTGCACCTATGAGAATTTTCCTGTACACAAGGCATGTTGGGTGGCAGCAGAAGATCCGAATAATGAAGAATTCAAGGAATTCAAACGAGTGAAGCAGAAATTTTTGGCTATTGATAAAAGAGGGCAACTTGTTTTTCTGGCAGATTCTGCATTTTCACTTCAGATGACTCAACAAAAATATCCATCTGTTAGGCTTCGTTTCACCTCTGAAACCACAGAGTAGCATTCTTTTCCAAACACTATCTGTCACAAATACAAATAGTTGGAAGGGTACATTACTCCTTTTTTTGTACTTTATTCCCTATAACCAATAAAAAACTTTTCTTATGACTGATTCAAACAAGCCACCAGTATGGTTCTGGGTGGTTAGTGTTTTAGCACTACTTTGGAACTTATCCGGTGTCTATAGCTATTTATCTTCCAAATTCAATCAAGTTGAAATGTTGGAAGCAATGACTCAAGCACAACGAGAACTGTTTGAAAGTATTCCTGCCTGGGCAACCGCGGCCTTCGCAATTGCTGTATTCGCGGGAACTATTGCCTCTGTAGGTCTCTTGTTACGGAAAAAATGGGCAAAACTTCTTTTTATTGTGTCCTTGGTGGCTGCCGTTTTACAATTTGTGAATTGGCTATTTTTCCAAAACGCACCAGAAGCTTTTGGTAGTAGTGCCTATACTATGCCTATTATTGTTGTGGTTGTTGGTTTCCTTCTGATATTGTTTGCTAAAAAAAGTATTCAAAAAGGCTGGCTTTCATAATCTGTACATGATTGAAAAAATAAAAAACCCAGATGTACATCTGGGTTTTTTATTTTTTAAGCTTCTCCTGTAGGCCCAAAATTAAGGGGGATAGGAGGCTGCTCATAATCCTTGATGGTTCCGTGAGCTTTTTCAAATCGAGCTACATTATCACTCAATGCCTTTAGAAACTTCTTTGCATGTTGTGGAGTCAGTACAATTCTGCTCTTTACCTTGGCCTTTGGAGCCCCGGGCATCATACTAATAAAGTCCACTACAAATTCTGACACGGAATGATTGATGATTGCCAAGTTGGAATAGGTTCCCTCAGCGGTCTTTTCATCTAGTTCTATATTGATTTGTTTTTGAGTTTTATCGTTCTCAGCCATTATATATTTCAGTTTTTAAACAAAAAAGAAACCCTGACTATTGCCAGGGTTTGTTTATTAGAATTTAAATTCCTCTTTTCGGGCCATGATCTCATCGTATTCTTCTTTGGAGCCTACAATGATACTATCATAATCCCTCATACCGGTACCGGCAGGAATTTTATGTCCTACAATAACATTTTCCTTCAATCCTTCCAATGTATCCACTTTACCACTTACCGCAGCTTCGTTCAATACTTTGGTCGTTTCCTGGAACGATGCCGCAGAGATAAAGGACTTGGTCTGCAATGAAGCACGGGTAATACCTTGTAAGATAGGTGTTGCTGTTGCAGCTACCGCATCCCTGGCAGTTACCAAAGTTTTATCCGCTCTTCGTAATACCGAGTTTTCATCCCTTAATGCACGGGCAGAAATTATCTGTCCTGCCTTAAAATTTTCAGATTCCCCAGCATCTTCAACCACTTTTTGTCCGAAAATCTCATCATTCTCACGAATAAAGTCGTCCTTATGTACTAATTGATTTTCCAAGAAGGTTGTATCTCCGGAATCCTCAATTCGCACTTTACGCATCATTTGTCTTACCACAACCTCAAAGTGCTTGTCATTAATCTTCACACCTTGCAAGCGGTATACTTCCTGAACTTCGTTCACCAAGTACTGCTGTACAGCTGATGGTCCTTTGATCGCCAAAATATCTTCTGGAGTAATGGAACCATCAGACAATGGCATTCCAGCACGAACGTAATCGTTCTCTTGAACCAAAATCTGGTTGGACAATTTTACCAAATATTTCTTGATCTCTTCTGTCTTGGATTCAATGATAATTTCACGATTACCACGCTTGATCTTACCGAAGGAAACCACACCATCAATCTCCGAAACCACAGCTGGGTTTGAAGGATTACGCGCTTCAAATAGCTCGGTTACCCTTGGAAGACCACCTGTAATATCCCCTGCTTTTGCAGATTTACGTGGAATCTTCACCAAAATCTTACCTTCCTTGATTTTATCACCATCATCCACCATAATATGGGAACCTACTGGTAAGTTGTAGGAACGTAAGGTTTCTCCTTTGCCATCCTTAATCAATAAGGTTGGAATCAATTTCTTGTTTCTTGATTCTGAAATAACCTTCTCTTGGAAACCAGTTTGTTCATCAATCTCCACTTGATAGGTTACACCTTGCTCAATGTTCTCATAAGCGATCTGTCCTGTAAATTCAGAAACAATTACACCGTTATAAGGATCCCATTGACAAACAACAGTGCCCTTTTTGATTTTGGCCCCATTCTTAACGAACAATTGCGAACCATAAGGAATGTTATTTGTACTCAATGTGATACCGGTGTTGGCATCAACTACTTTGATTTCAGATGTTCTTGAAATAACAATGTTGGCTTTTTCGCCTTCACTGTTTTCACCAACAACAGTTCTTAAATCTTCGATTTCAGCAACACCCTCAAACTTGGCTTCCAATTTGTTATCCTCGGAAATGTTACCTGCAATACCACCTACGTGGAAGGTACGCAATGTCAACTGTGTTCCAGGTTCTCCAATGGATTGTGCCGCAACTACACCTACCGCTTCACCACGCTGAACCATTTTATTGGTTGCAAGGTTTCTTCCGTAACACTTGGAACAAATTCCTTTTGGTGCCTCACAGGTTAATGCGGAACGTACTTCAATTTTTTCAATTGGAGCAGCCTCAACCTTTTTCATATCCGCCTCAGAAATCTCTTGACCTGCTGCCAACAACAATTCCTCGGTTAATGGGTTATATACATCATGTAAAGAAACTCGTCCTAGGATTCTCTCCCCTAGCGTTTCCACTACTTCTTCATTCTTTTTTAAGGCTTGAACCTCAATTCCACGAAGGGTACCACAGTCTTCGATATTAATGATCACATCTTGTGAAACATCTACCAGACGACGGGTCAAGTATCCAGCATCCGCAGTTTTCAAAGCGGTATCCGCAAGACCTTTACGTGCACCGTGAGTAGAGATAAAATACTCTAGGATGGACAATCCTTCCTTAAAGTTGGAAAGAATCGGGTTTTCAATAATTTCACCACCACCAGCTGTAGATTTTTTAGGCTTGGCCATCAATCCACGCATACCGGTTAACTGACGAATTTGCTCTTTAGAACCCCTTGCCCCAGAATCCAACATCATATACACTGAGTTGAATCCTTGCTGATCTTCTCGAATTCGCTTCATGGCCAATTCCGTCAACATGGCATTTGTAGATGTCCAAACATCAATTACCTGGTTGTAACGTTCGTTATTGGTAATCAGACCCATGTTATAGTTCATCATAATACCATCAACTTGCTCATTGGCATCATTGATCATATCATGCTTCTCTGGTGGAATAATAATATCTCCCAAACTAAAGGACAATCCTCCTTTAAAGGCGAAGTCGTACCCCATGGCTTTTATCTGATCCAAAAACGCTGCCGTTCTTGGCACATCCGTTACCGCAAGAATATCCCCAATAATATTTCTCAAGGATTTCTTGTTCAATACGGTGTTGATGTAACCTGCTTGTTCTGGAACCACACTATTGAATAAAACACGACCTACGGTAGTTTCAATAATTTGATTTACCAGCTCACCCTCTTCATTAAAATCTTTTGCCCTAACCTTGATTGAGGCATTCAAATCAACTTTACCTTCGTTAAAGGCTATCTCAACTTCTTCAGCTGAGTAGAAAGTCAAACCTTCTCCTTTAATTGGAACTTCTTTAGTTGATTTTCTTTCCTTGGTCATATAGTACAGCCCTAAAACCATATCCTGTGATGGAACGGTAATAGGTGAACCATTTGCAGGGTTCAAGATGTTTTGAGATGCCAACATTAATAATTGGGCTTCCAAAATTGCCTCTGGACCCAATGGTAAATGCACAGCCATCTGGTCACCATCAAAATCCGCATTAAATGCCGTACATGCCAAGGGGTGCAGACGAATAGCCTTACCTTCTATCAGTTTAGGCTGGAACGCTTGGATACCCAATCTGTGCAGTGTAGGGGCACGATTCAATAGTACCGGATGTCCTTTTAGGACATTCTCAAGGATATCCCAAACTACGGGCTCCTTTTTATCTATAATCTTTTTGGCTGATTTAACCGTTTTTACAATACCTCTTTCAATCAGTTTTCTGATGACGAAGGGCTTGTACAACTCAGCAGCCATATCTTTTGGAAGACCACATTCGTACAACTTCATTTCCGGTCCAACCACAATTACGGAACGGGCAGAATAATCCACACGTTTACCCAATAGGTTCTGACGGAAACGACCTTGCTTACCTTTCAAAGAATCTGAAAGTGATTTTAAAGGTCTGTTTGATTCTGTTTTTACGGCAGATGCTTTCCTTGTATTATCAAACAAGGAATCCACTGCTTCTTGAAGCATACGTTTTTCATTCCTCAAGATCACCTCAGGAGCTTTGATCTCCATCAATCGCTTTAAACGATTGTTACGGATGATTACCCTACGATATAGATCATTCAAATCTGAAGTTGCAAAACGACCACCATCCAATGGCACCAAAGGACGTAGTTCTGGTGGAATCACGGGAACAACCTTCATGATCATCCATTCTGGATTGTTTTCCCTGTTATTTTGAGATTCACGTAAAGCCTCAACAACTTGAAGTCTTTTAAGTGCTTCCGTCTTACGTTGCTTGGAAGTTTCCGTGTTTGCCTTATGTCTTAACTGATAGGAAAGTTCTTCCAAATCAATTCTAGATAACAAATCGATTAAACATTCCGCACCCATTTTAGCGACAAACTTGTTAGGGTCCTTATCTTCCAAATATTGATTTTCCGCCGGAATGGATTCCAAAATGTTCAAGTACTCCTCCTCGGTCAAGAAATCCATTTTATTGATTTCCTCTCCCTCTGGACCTTTGGCAATACCTGGTTGAATCACCACATATCTTTCGTAATAGATGATCATATCCAATTTCTTGGATGGTAAGCCCAATAGGTATCCAATTTTATTTGGAAGGGAACGAAAATACCAGATATGCGCTACAGGGACCACTAAATTGATGTGTCCCACACGATCTCTACGTACTTTTTTCTCCGTTACTTCCACACCACAACGGTCACAAACGATACCGCGATAACGGATTCGCTTGTACTTTCCACAGGCACACTCGTAGTCCTTTACGGGACCGAAGATACGCTCGCAGAACAGTCCATCACGCTCAGGTTTGTGTGTTCTGTAGTTAATGGTTTCAGGCTTCAATACTTCACCACGGGACTCTGCCAAAATTGACTCGGGAGAAGCCAATCCGATGGAAATTTTATCAAACCTTTTTGGTGCGTTATTATCTTTTATTCTAGCCATAATACTATGGAGATGATATGATTAAAAATGCTTTATAAACTTTACTACTCTTCCAATCTGATATCCAAGCCCAATCCTTTAAGCTCGTGCATCAATACATTGAAAGATTCTGGCAATCCAGGCTCTGGCATGGTCTCACCCTTAACAATGGACTCATAGGTCTTGGCCCTACCAATAACGTCATCAGACTTAACGGTCAATATTTCCCGTAGGGTTGATGATGCGCCATAGGCTTCCAAAGCCCAAACCTCCATTTCACCAAAACGCTGACCACCAAACTGGGCTTTACCACCCAATGGCTGTTGTGTGATCAATGAGTATGGTCCTATAGATCTGGCGTGCATTTTGTCATCTACCATGTGTCCTAGTTTCAACATATAGATAACACCAACGGTTGCCGCTTGGTCAAAACGTTTACCTGTTCCACCATCATATAGATGTGTGTGTCCAAATCTAGGTACTCCAGCTTCGTCTGTAAGCGCGTTGATTTGATCCAAGGTAGCTCCATCAAAAATTGGAGTTCCGTATTTTCTACCCAACTTAAGACCTGCCCAACCTAGAACAGTTTCATAAATCTGTCCAATATTCATACGGGAAGGTACACCAAGCGGGTTCAATACGATATCCACTGGAGTTCCGTCTTCCAAGAAAGGCATATCTTCTTGACGAACAATACGAGCAACAATACCTTTGTTACCGTGACGTCCTGCCATTTTATCCCCTACTTTTAATTTTCGTTTTTTGGCAATATAAACCTTGGCCAACTTCATGATTCCAGCAGGAAGTTCATCTCCCACCGATATAGTAAACTTATCTCTTCTTAGGTTACCTTGAATATCGTTCAACTTAATTTTGTAGTTGTGCAATAAATCGGCAACCAAAGTATTTGTTTTCTCATCCGTTGTCCAGCTACCACCTACTAAGTGAGCGAAATCGTCAACAGCGTTCAACATTTTAATGGTATATTTCTTACCTTTTGGAAGTACTTCTTCTCCCAAATCGTTGATAACACCTTGAGAAGTTTTACCATTTATCAATCCAAAGAGTTTCTCAATTAAAACATCTTTCAGTTGCTGGAATTTTACTTCGTAATCCATCTCCAATCTAGTGATGGCCTCTTTATCCTCTGAACGCTTGCGCTTATCCTTGATAGAACGTGAGAACAATTTCTTGTCGATAACCACACCTCTTAAAGAAGGGGAAGCTTTCAAAGAAGCATCTTTTACATCACCCGCTTTGTCACCAAAAATAGCACGTAGTAATTTTTCTTCTGGAGTAGGATCAGATTCCCCTTTTGGAGTAATCTTACCGATAAGGATATCGCCAGGTTTTACCTCGGCCCCGATTCTAATCATACCGTACTCATCCAAATCCTTAGTGGCTTCTTCAGAAACGTTTGGTATATCATTGGTCAATTCCTCGGCACCCAATTTGGTATCACGTACCTCCAAAGCATACTCATCAATGTGGATGGAAGTAAAAATATCTTCACGTACTACTTTTTCGGAAATTACAATCGCATCCTCAAAGTTGTACCCTTTCCATGGCATAAACGCCACTTTCATATTTCTACCCAACGCCAATTCACCTTTTTCAGTAGCGTATCCTTCACAAAGTACCTGACCTCTTTTTACCTTATCGCCTTTTTTAACAATTGGCTTTAGGTTGATACTTGTGCCTTGGTTGGTCTTTCTAAATTTCACCAAATTGTAGGTTTTGGAATCTTCTTCAAAGCTTACTAAGCGCTCTTCTTCTGACCTACTATATTTAATGCTTACTTTCTGTGCATCCACATATTCAACTACGCCATCACCTTCAGCGTTGATCAATACCCTGGAATCTGTAGCTACTTGTCTTTCCAGACCAGTTCCTACAATTGGGGATTGTGGTTTTAACAGGGGAACTGCTTGACGCATCATGTTTGATCCCATCAATGCCCTGTTCGCATCATCATGCTCTAGGAAAGGAATCAAAGAAGCCGAAATAGAAGCTATTTGATTTGGCGCAACATCCGTGTAGTTCACCTCTGATGGGTCCACCACCGGGAAATCGCCTTCTTCCCTCGCAATTACTTTATCATCTTCAATTTTCCCTTTACCATCCATTGGGATGTTGGCTTGGGAAATCTTCATTCCTTCTTCTTCCTCTGCACTTAGGTATCTGAATTCCTTGGTATCTACTACCCCGTTTTCAACCTTGCGGTATGGAGTTTCCAAGAAGCCCATTGGGTTTACCTTGGCAAATACGGAGAGGGAAGAAATCAAACCAATATTTGGTCCTTCTGGTGTTTCAATAGGACACAATCTTCCGTAGTGTGTATAATGTACATCACGCACCTCAAATCCTGCTCTTTCCCTAGAAAGGCCACCTGGTCCAAGTGCGGATAACCTTCTTTTATGTGTAATCTCTGCCAATGGATTGGTTTGATCCATGAACTGGGACAACTGGTTGGTTCCGAAGAAAGAATTAATCACAGAAGACAAAGTCTTCGCATTGATCAAATCAATCGGGGTAAATACTTCATTATCCCGAACGTTCATACGCTCGCGAATAGTACGCGCCATACGGGCCAAACCAACACCAAATTGTTGGGATAACTGTTCTCCAACTGTTCTAACACGACGGTTGGATAAGTGATCGATATCATCAATTTCCGCTTTGGAATTAATCAACTCAATCAAGTACTTGATGATGGTGATGATATCCTCCTTGGTCAAGACTTGCTTGTCCATTCCAATATCCAATCCCAATTTTTTGTTCATTCGGTAACGACCAACTTCACCTAAGTTGTAACGTTGATCCGAGAAGAACAATTTATCAATAATACCACGAGCTGTTTCCTCATCTGGCGGCTCGGCATTACGCAATTGTCTATAGATGTGTTCTACCGCTTCTTTTTCTGAGTTGGTAGGGTCCTTTTGTAAGGTATTGTGGATAATTGCATAATCCGACTGTGCATTGTTTTCCTTGTGAAGTAGTATGGTTTTCACATCAGCATCGATGATTTCATCCACGTGTTCTTTTTCAAGAACAGTATCACGATCTAGGATAATCTCATTACGCTCAATGGAAACCACTTCACCGGTATCTTCGTCCACAAAATCCTCATGCCAGGTATTTAGTACTCTAGCAGCAAGCTTTCGGCCCAATACCTTTTTCAATCCCGCTTTGGAAACCTTTACTTCCTCCGAAAGGTCAAAAATTTCCAAGATGTCCTTATCCCTTTCAAATCCGATGGCACGGAAAAGTGTAGTTACGGGTAATTTTTTCTTTCTATCAATATAAGCGTACATCACGCCATTGATATCTGTTGCAAATTCAATCCAAGATCCTTTGAAAGGAATTACCCTGGCTGAATACAATTTTGTTCCATTTGCGTGGAAAGATTGCCCAAAGAAAACCCCTGGCGATCTGTGCAACTGGGAAACAACAACTCTTTCTGCACCGTTGATCACAAAGGTTCCACTTGGAGTCATGTACGGAATGGTACCCAGGTACACATCCTGTACAATGGTTTCAAAATCCTCGTGCTCTGGATCGGTACAGTATAATTTTAGACGTGCCTTTAAAGGAACGCTATAGGTAAGTCCACGCTCTATACATTCTTGTATGGAATATCTCGGTGGATCTATAAAATAGTCTAGAAATTCGAGTACAAACTGGTTTCTAGTGTCTGTAATTGGAAAATTCTCCATGAAGGTGTTGTAGAGACCTTCATTTCCTCTTTCGTCAGATTTGGTTTCAAGTTGAAAAAAGTCTTGAAAGGATTTAATCTGAATGTCCAAGAAATCCGGGTATTCCGGTATGTTCTTAGCGGATGCGAAATTTACTCTTTCAGTATTGTTTGTGAACATCAATGGACAAATTTTGATCGTGAATACTATGCGGGGTGGTGTACGACTTTATACACTCCTCATTAAAAGAGGCTAAGGCCTAACCATTAAAATGGAAAGACCTTAACCAAACTTGTATGGTAAAAGCTATTATTTAAGCTCAACTTCTGCTCCAGCTTCTTCCAAAGATTTTTTGATACCTTCTGCCTCATCTTTGGCAATTCCTTCCTTAACAGCTTTAGGTGCGCTGTCAACGATGTCTTTAGCATCTTTCAATCCAAGGCCGGTCAACTCTTTTACAAGTTTAACAACTGCCAATTTAGAACCACCAGCAGCTGTAAGGATTACATCAAATTCTGATTTTTCCTCAGCAGCCTCAGCTTCACCACCAGCGGCGGCACCACCAGCAACAGCTACTGCAGCAGCAGCAGGCTCAATACCGTATTCTTCTTTTAATATGTCGGCCAACTCATTTACCTCTTTTACTGTAAGGTTTACCAACTGTTCTGCAAAATCTTTTAAATCTGCCATTTTTCTATCGTTTAATCAAATTTTTAAAATATACTTAGTTAATTGTGCGCGAATTATTTCTCAGATAATGTCTTAAGGATACCGGCCAATTTACCACCACCAGATTTAAGTCCAGAAATAACATTCTTGGCTGGTGATTGTAACAATCCGATAATATCCCCAATAACTTCCTCTTTAGACTTGATATTTACAAGTGCTTCAAGGTTTTCATCCCCAATATAAACGGCTTCCTCAATGAAAGCTCCTTTTAATACAGGTCTATCTGATTTTTTTCTAAAGTTCTTGATAAGTTTCGCAGGTGCATTTCCGGTTTCGGAAAACATCATGGAGGTATTCCCTTTTAATACTTCGGGAAGTTCTCCAAACTCCTTATCAGAAGCCTCCATTGCTTTTGCAAGCAAGGTATTCTTTACGACCGCAAGTTTAATGTTTGCCTTAAAACATGCCCTTCTAAGATTAGAAGTGGTAACAGCATCCAAACCTGATATATCTGCCAAATAAATATTAGCGTTATCAGCCAACTGTCCAGTCAAATCTTCTATTACGATTGCTTTTTCTTCTCTTGTCATAATTAAAATATTGAACTACCAGTTACGAAACTGCTTTTGGGTCTAATTGAACACTAGGACTCATTGTACTGGATAAGTAGATACTTTTCATGTAAATACCTTTTGCAGCAGCAGGTTTCATTTTTACCAAAGTATCCAACAATTCCTTAGCATTACCTGCAATTTTATCCGCAGTAAAGGAAGCTTTTCCTATTGCAGCATGTACAATTCCAGTTTTGTCCACTTTAAAATCAATCTTACCAGCCTTAACATCGGATACAGCTTTTGCAACATCCATTGTTACGGTACCGGTTTTTGGATTGGGCATTAAACCTCTTGGACCTAAAACTCTACCTAAAGGACCCAATTTACCCATAACGCTTGGCATGGTGATGATTACATCAACATCGGTCCAACCGCCTTTAATCTTATCCAAATATTCATCTAACCCAACAAAGTCTGCTCCGGCTGCTGTAGCCTCTGCTTCTTTGTCTGGGGTCACCAATGCCAAAACCTTAACATCCTTACCGGTTCCATGAGGAAGGGTAACTACGCCACGCACCATTTGATTTGCTTTTCTTGGATCTACACCCAAACGAACCGCAAGGTCAATGGAAGCGTCGAATTTTACATTGGTTATTTCTTTTACCAAAGCGGATGCCTCTTCCAAAGAATAGAGCTTGTTTTTGTCTATCTTGGCGTTGGCCTCTTTTTGCTTTTTAGTCAATCTTGCCATTATAAATTGCTTTAAGATTTTAAAAAGGTCTTTTACCAGATACCTTGAGCCCCATGGATCTCGCAGTTCCTGCAACCATACTCATTGCAGACTCTACAGTAAATGCATTCAAATCGACCATTTTGTCTTCAGCGATTTGCTTTACTTGATCCCAGGATACGTTACCTGATTTAACCCTGTTAGGTTCGCCAGATCCTTTTTTAATCTTAGCTGCTTCCAACAATTGAACTGCCGCGGGTGGTGTCTTTACAACAAACTCGAAAGATTTGTCTTTGTAAACGGTGATAACAACCGGTAAAACTTTACCGGGTTTGTCCTGTGTACGCGCATTAAATTGCTTACAGAACTCCATGATGTTAACACCAGCAGCACCTAAGGCGGGTCCAACCGGTGGCGATGGATTCGCAGCACCTCCCCTAACTTGTAATTTAACTACCTTATCTACTTCTTTTGCCATTGTTTTTAATTAAAATGAAAGTGTGTTAATTGGAAGCAACACAACTTTATATATGTAACAGCTCTATTTATACTTTCTCTACTTGCATATAGCTAAGTTCCAATGGTGTTTTTCTTCCGAAAATTTTCACCATTACCTCTAGCTTACGCTTTTCTTCATTGATTTTCTCAACGGTTCCATTGAATCCGTTGAATGGGCCATCAATTACCTTTACAGTTTCACCCAACACAAACGGAATAGCAATATTGTCCGTATTCACGGCCAATTCATCCACTTTTCCTAGCATACGGTTGACCTCCGACTTCCTTAAAGGAACTGGATCACCGCCTTTAGTTTCTCCTAAAAATCCAATTACGTTGGTAATAGAGCGAATGATATGAATCATTTCTCCTCCCAAATTGGCCTTTATCATGATATATCCGGGAAAGTAAACTCGTTCTTTGTTGATTTTCTTTCCGTTACGGATCTGTACAACTTTTTCGGTTGGTACAAGGACCTCTTCAAGATAATCAGCAAAACCATTGCGCTCCACTTCACTTTCAATGTAGCCCTTAATCTTGTTTTCCTGACCACTGACTGCCCTTACCACATACCATTTTTTCTCCAGAACCTCAGACATATCAATTATCCTATTACGTTATCAAAATACAAACGAATCAACTTACTAAATAGGGAATCCACTCCCCATGTAGCCAATGCAAACAGAATAGAAAAAACAGCAACTATCACCATTAAATTGGAGGCCTTTTCCCTGTCTAACCACGTAACGTTACTCTTTAACTCTTCAAAAGATTCCTTAATGTAAGTGAACATAGTTTATTTGTATTTTCTCAGCATGAGTGGAGAGATTTCCTTTGATTTCACTCCGGATAAATTTCCCGTCCCAACATACTTATCGTCTATTCTCTCTGCACGGGAGGAGAGACTCGAACTCCCGACACCTGGTTTTGGAGACCAGTGCTCTACCAACTGAGCTACACCCGTTTATATTTACACTGAAAGGTATTCCGCATATAACGGAACACCCTTTAGTGCAATATTTTATTGTAAAATGATTTAATCTAGGATCTCAGTAACCTGACCGGCACCTACAGTTCTACCACCTTCACGGATAGCAAAACGCAGACCTAAACTCAATGCGATTGGTTGAATCAAATCAACATTGATTGTCAAGTTATCACCAGGCATAACCATTTCAACTCCATCAGGAAGACCAATGTTTCCTGTTACGTCAGTGGTTCTTACGTAGAACTGTGGACGGTAGTTGTTGTGGAATGGCGTGTGACGACCACCTTCTTCTTTTTTAAGGATATAAACCTCAGCTTTGAATTTAGCGTGGGGCTTAACAGAACCTGGCTTACAGATTACCATACCTCTTTTGATATCGGCTTTTTCAATACCTCTCAAAAGGATACCTACGTTATCACCAGCTTCACCTCTATCCAAAATCTTACGGAACATCTCAACACCAGTAACTGTAGAAGCTAATTTCTCAGCACCCATACCAATGATATCAACTGCATCACCTGTATTGGCAACACCAGTTTCGATACGTCCTGTAGCAACAGTACCACGACCAGTAATAGTGAATACGTCTTCAACCGGCATCAAGAAATCTTTATCAACATCTCTCTTTGGCAATTCAATCCACTCATCAACAGCAGCCATCAACTCCATAACAGTATCTACCCATTTTTGCTCACCGTTAAGTGCTCCAAGGGCAGAACCAGAAATTACAGGTCCATTGTCACCATCATACTCATAGAAAGAAAGTAATTCTCTTACTTCCATTTCAACAAGTTCTAAAAGTTCCTCATCGTCAACCATGTCAACTTTGTTCAAGAAAACAACGATTCTTGGAATACCAACCTGACGTCCTAAAAGGATGTGCTCACGAGTTTGTGGCATAGGCCCATCAGTTGCAGCAACAACCAAGATGGCACCGTCCATTTGAGCAGCACCAGTAACCATGTTCTTTACGTAATCCGCGTGACCTGGACAGTCAACGTGTGCGTAGTGACGGTTTTGTGTTTGATACTCTACGTGAGATGTGTTGATAGTAATACCCCTTTCTTTTTCTTCTGGAGCATTATCAATAGAATCAAAGCTTCTAAGCTCTGACAAGCCCGCATTTGCCAATACGGTAGTAATAGCAGCGGTCAATGTAGTTTTACCGTGATCCACGTGGCCAATAGTACCAATATTTAAGTGCGGTTTGGAACGATCAAAAGTTTCCTTTGCCATTTTTAAATAATTTTAATCTTAGTTTATAATATTAGTGTACAAATCGTTTTGAGCCAATGACGGGATTTGAACCCGTGACCTCTTCCTTACCAAGGAAACGCTCTACCCCTGAGCTACACCGGCGTAAAGTGTTGAATCAACTCCTCTAAAAGTTCCTTTAAAGGAAGAGATTCCTGCCTTCGCAGGAATGACAATAATTTCTTTGTCTTAGAGCGGGAGACCGGGTTCGAACCGGCGACATTCAGCTTGGAAGGCTGACGCTCTACCAACTGAGCTACTCCCGCATTTTTGGATCAAAAATCCAATGGTATTCAATATTTCAAAATTTAAATCTCAATAACTTGTATTGAAATTTTTTTTCTAGGATTTGCTCATCAAGCTTACATATCCTGTTCAGACGACCCTGAACTTCAAACTTTCCTTTGCATCTTCACAAAAGTTAACTTTTGACAAATGCCCCCTCAAGTTTGTTGTGGGGAGAGCAGGATTCGAACCTGCGAAGGTGAAAACCAACAGATTTACAGTCTGTCCTCGTTGGCCGCTTGAGTATCTCCCCGCCTTATTTTCAGTAACTTACGAGCCGATGGAGGGACTCGAACCCACGACCTGCTGATTACAAATCAGCTGCTCTAGCCAGCTGAGCTACATCGGCTTTTTAGAGCCTTTTTTCCATAAAAAAAGTCCGCTATTTCTAACGGACTGCAAATGTATATATTTATTTTTTTAATCAAAATAAATTTACAAAAATTTTCATCAAGCTTTTGCCCTCATTTTTTCCTTCTTTTTCACCAATTGTCTTTCCAAAGAACTGCAAGCTGAATCTACAGCCTCTTCAAAAGATTTACATTGTTTTTTGACCATCAACTGATCTCTAGGCACCAACAACTTGATCTCCACTATCTTATTTTCTTTTGCACTGGTATTCTCAACCTTCAAATACACATCAGAACCTATGACCTTATCATAAAAATGTTCAAGCTTGTTCATTCTCTTTTGTATAAACTCAATGAGTTTGGTATCCGCAACAAAATTTACCGACTGTGCATTTACTTTCATACGATGTAGTTTTTAGGGCTGCCTGATGGCAGTTTGGTTAAACAATACAAGAAATTCGCTATTTCTTGTTCCTGGGATGGGCGTTCAAGTGAACTTTTTTGAGTTCGGCAATACTGTTGTGCGTGTACACTTGTGTAGATGCCAAACTGGAATGCCCCAACAATTCCTTAACGGAATTTAAATCCGCTCCCCTATTTAGCAAGTGTGTTGCAAAGGTGTGTCTAAGTATATGGGGGCTCTTCTTCACCTTAGAGGATACTAAACTAAAATACTGATTTATGGTACGATAAACAAGTGTTTCGTAAATTTTAAGCCCTCCTTTTGTCAAAAAAAGACAGGAAGAATCTGAAATGGAATCAAGTTGGCTTCGACTTTCCAAGTAGTTTTTAATCAAATTTACGGTCTTAGGTAAAAGAGGCAGTAACCGTTCTTTGTTTCTTTTACCCAATACTTTTAAGGTATGGTTGGCCATATCAAAATCCATTAACTTAAGGTTGACCAACTCAGCCCTACGAACCCCGGTAGCATACAACAGTTCAATAATCAACTTATCCCTTACTCCTTCAAAATCGTCATTAAAAGGTATTTCCAATAATATCTTTTCCATTTCTTGTTCCGAAAACGGCACCTCCACCTTTTTCTCTGTTTTGAGGGCCTTGTGCTTAACCAAAGGGGATACCCTTAGTTGTTCCGTTTTTTGAAGAAACTTGTAATAAGCCCTTAAGGATGATATTTTCCTATTCACCGTACGATTGGAAACTCCCTTTTCTACCAAAACAACAATCCAACTCCTTATAATAGTATAGTCCACTCCATCAATTGAGGACATCTCATAAACATCCGCACAAAAGCCGGAGAATTCCAGTATATCCTTCTTATATGCAGTAATGGTATGTTCTGAGTAATTTCTCTCCAGTCGTAAATACGATATGAATGCTGATATGCCCATTAGTCAAAGTTACCCAATTCCTGAACATAGTTTATAAAAGCAAAAATCCCGCTACAACTAAATTGCAACGGGATTTTTAATGGTTTTGAACAAGGCTCTAAATCTCTTCCTGATCTCTTAGTCCTTGTATATATTGAGCTTTTTGAATCTCTGCTCTACGTTTTACAGAAGGCTTTGTAAATTGCTGTCTCTTTCGCAATTGACGCATGGTACCTGTCTTATCAAACTTACGCTTGAAACGCTTTAAAGCTCTGTCGATATTTTCTCCTTCTTTTACTGGTATTATTAACATGGGCTACAACCTCCTTTCTTTTAGATTTTTGGAGTGCAAATATACAAGTAATAAATAGAATTGAACAAATTACTTAAGGATATTTCTAGAAATTACCACTTTCTGAATTTCTGTGGTTCCCTCCCCTATGGTACAAAGCTTGGCGTCTCGATAGAATTTCTCAACCGGAAAATCTTTGGTATATCCATATCCGCCATGAATCTGCACCGCTTCGTTGGCGGCTTTCACGCAAACCTCTGAAGCATACATCTTACACATAGCACCCAATTTAGTCATTGGTTTGCCTTCATTTTTAAGAAAAGCCGCCTTATGCAACAATAATTCCGAAGCTTCAATCTCGGTTGCCATATCAGCCAGTTTGAAGGAGATGCCTTGAAATTCGCTAATGGGCTTTCCAAATTGCACACGCTCTTTGGAGTATTTTAAAGCTGCCTCATAAGCACCTTTGGCAACTCCAAGGGACAATGCTCCAATAGAAATTCTTCCGCCATCCAATACCTTCATGGATTGCACAAATCCGTCTCCTACCTCTCCTAAACGATTTTCATCGGGAATTCTACAATCAGAAAAAATAAGCTCTGCCGTTTCACTGGCTCTCATCCCTAATTTATCTTCTTTTTTGCCGCTTGAAAACCCCGGGGTACCTTTTTCAACTGCAAACGCCGTCATTCCATGGCTATCCCCTTTATCACCTGTACGGGCAATAACCACAGCGATATCCCCACTTTTTCCATGTGTTATAAAGTTTTTAGCTCCATTAAGCACCCAAAAATTTCCATCTTTAACAGCAGTCGTATTCATTCCCCCGGCATCTGATCCGGTGTTATGCTCCGTTAATCCCCAAGCACCTAACCACTCAGCAGTAGCCAGTTTGGGAATCCAACGTTGCTTCTGTTCATCATTGGCAAAGGAAAGAATATGATTGGTACATAATGAATTATGTGCCGCAACGGAAAGTCCAATTGCAGGATCCACTTTAGAAATTTCCTCTAAAATGGCAATATACTCATGATATCCGAGTCCCGAACCTCCCAGTTCTTCAGGAACCAAAACTCCCATAAAGCCCAGTTCTCCAGCCTTTTTAAACACATCAATGGGAAAAGTCTGTTTTTCATCCCATTCCATTACATAAGGCTGAATGTATTGCTGCGCAAACTCACGTGCGGCTTCAGCCACCATCTTCTGGGTTTCTGAATAATCAAAGTTCATTGTGGACAAAGTATCCGTTACCATTCGCAAAAATTTATAGGGTCAAATATAATTTAATTCTACCAATCCTTTCTTGAGGAATTGCCTTGATTTCCATCAATTCTTCCAGAGATTGGAAGGTTCCACTCATCTCTCTATGCGCTACAATTTCTTGAGCTAAGCTTTGGTTGATATAGATTAAACGGGATAATTCTTCAACTGTTGCTGTATTGACATTTACTTTATTGATTTTGGGAGGGTTCAATACCCTGAATCGCGTTAATGTACGTTGAACCACCTCTGATTCTAATCCATATACATCATACAACTGTTCATCCACCAAGAATCCTCCTAGTCTGTCCCTGAATTTTATAATACGGGCCGAAAGTTTGTCCCCAATGCCATAAATTGTTTTTAGATCCTCTGCAGAAACTGAATTCAAATCCTGGATTTTTGCTTCCTTTGCCGTATAGTTTTGACTTTGGGATTTCGAAAATTTTGAAGTGTTCTTCCATTTCGGAAACTTAAAATAGGGTGAGATAATTTCTAAAAGAGAATCTGATATTTGGGTAACTCTTTGAAATTCCTTGGCGGAGTTAACATATTCGCCCTTTTTCCTGAAAGCATACAACCTATCCAATTCATCGGGGGTAATCCCCAAAGTATATCCCTTATAATCGGTTATAAAGTTTGGATTGAAAGGATAAATTTTAAAAGAACCTTCCTTAAGTCGAATACTTCGTAAACTATCTATTCTAGATTGCCCAATGTTGTCCACCAAGAACTTTGATGGTTCTCCCACCGACGATGATCTTTGGAAAAAATAAACTCCTTGCAATACAATGATTGTAAGCAATAAAAAGAAAATCCCACTCCGTTCTTGTTTGTTGAACCGGAAGTGGGATTTGAATTTTTTCAATGTAGTAGACTACTTGCTCTTGACAAAGTTCTTGATATCGGTCAAATACTTGTCCATTTCTTCCCGAACTCGGGGGAACAAGAATAATAGCCCAATCATATTCGGGAACACCAAGGCCAAAATCATAGCATCTGAAAACTTGATTACTGCATCAAGGGTAGCTCCTGCACCAACAACTACAAATAACAGGAACAATACCTTGTAAACGATATCAGCCCTTCGACCTCTTCCAAAAAGGTATTTCCAAGATTGCAATCCATAATATGACCAAGAAATCATGGTTGAGAATGCGAAAAGAATAATGGCTATGGTAAGTACATATCGGAAGCCAGGAATTACCGAATCATATGCCATAGAAGTTAAATCAACTCCCCCAACATAGGTTCCAGAATCACTTAACAAGACAGTACTTCCTACAGCGTTACCATAATCAAAGGCTCCGGCATCCATATTGAAAAAGATAATGACCAAGGCCGTCATTGTACAAATAACCACTGTATCAATAAAGGGCTCCAACAATGCAACTACTCCTTCACTAGCAGGGTATTTGGTTTTTACCGCAGAGTGCGCGATGGCCGCTGAACCGGCTCCAGCTTCATTGGAGAATGCCGCTCTTTGGAAGCCAACAATGATTACTCCAACAATACCTCCTAAACCTGCTTCCGGAGAAAAGGCTCCAGAAAAAATCATCCCGAAGGCGTCTCCGATATATTTGATGTTAGCAAAAATGATAACCAAAGAAGCCAAGACATAAACCCCCGCCATAAATGGTACGATTTTTTCCGTTACACTGGCAATCTTTTTGATGCCACCAATAATAACAATCCCGACCAAAACAGCTAAAATCACACCTATGATAACTCCAGTTGCACCTCCTTCAAGACTAAGCATGGTGGTAAGCTGAACGGCCGCTTGGTTGGACTGGAATGCATTTCCACCTCCAAAGGAGGCTCCAACACAAAGTACTGCGAAAATAACCGCCAGCACTTTCCCCAATCCTTTAAAACCTCTTTCCTTAAGTCCCTTTGAAAGATAATACATGGGGCCACCATAAACAGTCCCATCATCACCTACATCCCTATATTTAACTCCAAGTGTACATTCTACAAACTTGGTGGACATTCCTATCAATCCGCAAACAATCATCCAAAAAGTAGCTCCAGGCCCTCCTATTGCAATTGCAACAGCCACACCAGCGATGTTTCCAAGACCTACGGTTCCAGAAACCGCAGTGGCCAAGGCTTGAAAATGGCTTACTTCCCCATCCTTGCCTTCATCTTTAATTGTCCCAGGGATATCCCCGTCCACAACATTTAATTCGGTTTTTTCAACACTATGATGGTCTAATTCATCATATTTTCCACGTACAGTATTTATGGCCAGACCAAACTTGAAAATATTTGGAAACTTAAATATAATTGTAAAAAAAGTTGCTCCAAAAATGAGCAAAATCAAGACGATGGGCATGTTGTATTCTCCTATGGGAATTGCGGTAAGGACAAAACCTTCCCACCAAGTGGCAAAAGGCATAAAAGCGTCATTGACCCTTTCGTCCAGGCCTTTTTCTTGAGCAATCGATAAAAATGGAAGAAACAATAATAAAAACAGAGGAAGTCTGTATTTCATAATATGAAAGTTTGGTATGTTAATTTGATGTAAAGTGGGCAATATCCTAAAAAAATTCAACGGAATCAAATTTAAAAGTTATAAAACTACCCTATTTGAAACATTTCGTTGAGTTTTCTAATCTGTTCCGGTCTTCCCAAAACAATGACCTTTCCCTTGGGTTGCAATTGCAAATCTGCCTCTGGGTTTATAATGTAGTTACCATCTGGCTCTATATAGCCTATTATTGTACATCCCGTCTTTCTTCTGAGGTCCAAATCACGAAGGGAATTGCAGTCCAGTTGATCAGTAAAGTCCTCGATTTCTACTTCCTCCAAATTGGTAGTGTGCTCACCTTCCATGGAGAGTTTGTCCATAAAAGTGATCAAGTCGGGCATTACAACAAGTGAAGCCATATGGTCTCCTCCTATTTTATCGGGCATAATTACCTTGTCCGCTCCTGCAAATTGCAACTTGGTCTGGGAGGTTATTTGCGAAGCTCTACTAATAATGAACAAATTCTTATTGAGTTGCCGTGCAGTAAGTACAATAAAAAGATTTTCGGCATCATCCGGAACTGCGGTGATTAAATATTGGGCCCGTGCTATTCCTGCCTCCAATAAGACTTCGTCCTCATTGGCATCTCCTTCCACAAACAACATATCATCTTCATGCCTTTCAATCACCTCTTTATCCCTTTCAATGACAACAAAAGGTTGCTTGTAAGCTATTAATTTTTCTACCGCCTGCATTCCATTACGTCCAAAACCACAGACTACCACATGGTTTGATAGTTTATCTATTCTTTTTTTCACTTTTTTCCTTTTTAGTATCTGGAGTGAGTTTCTTCCTAAAAGGTATTCGGTTATCACCGATAGGGCAAAACCAAAAATAAAAACACTGGTTACAATTAAAAATACGGTAAATATCTTTGCACTGGCATCCAAGGGTCTTACCTCCGAAAACCCAACTGTTGTAACCGTAATGATGGTCATATAGATAGCTTCTACCCATGAAAAGCCGGATAAAAGTTTGTACCCCACCACACCAAACAACAATACGAGCAACATAAGACTCAGTGCCCAAACTATTTTGGATCGTAG
Organism: uncultured Allomuricauda sp.; assembly: GCA_965117065.1. Taxonomy (GTDB): domain Bacteria; phylum Bacteroidota; class Bacteroidia; order Flavobacteriales; family Flavobacteriaceae; genus Flagellimonas. Next base: position 3,146,255 of record OZ220751.1, on the reverse strand, counting down.
CAATTTTATCATAGTTAGAGGTCAAAAACAGAGGTTCGTTTGGTGTAGACCAAATCTTTGATCTTTAGCCAAAATGCAATAAAAAGATATAGGGCAAATCCAAAACCCAAGGTTGCAAAGGTTAAATAAATAAAAGTGGTACGTACCACTCTGGCTCGAATACCTAGACGTTCCGCAATGCGTCTACATACCTCAAACCCTCTTTTTTGGAAATAATAAAGTGTATTGTAAAACAAACTCATCGTATTTACTTGCCTGTCTAATGGGCTTCGAGCCTGCTAAATTTATGTATTTCTATTCAATAAATGGGAACCCAAGGTACATTGCAAGCATTTATTTTTTGAACAGTATTGGCCATGCAATTGAATTTTTGCCTGACTTTGCAGCGCGTTGTTGGTTTTGGAACCCAGAGATTCAAAATTGGAGATAACGGAATTGGACTCACTCTTTATTTCGGAAACCAAAGAAAGTAGGCTTTCACTCCAATCTAGACCCAAGTGTTTGGAATAGCAAAATTTCAAGGGAACCAAGGTATTGATTACCAAAAGGTCCATAAAACTATAGGATAGTTTCTTTTTACGCTTACTGGACACCTTTCCAAAAGTAAAATGATCCTCCCAATATGAACTTGCTGTTATAGTCAACGCAGTGTATACATCCTTCAAATGGGTGGTTTCCATTAGTACGGAAAAAAGTTGTTGGTGTTTAGTATATAAATTGGCTAGTTGCGATAATCTAATCGTTGGAAAATTGGCAGGGCGTAGCCCAAAAAAGTCTGGCTTTCCAAAGCAGGGAGTCAATTGGTGTTTTCTTTCCAAATACCGGTATTCCCTTTTGAGTTGTTCAAAATAAACATCGGAACAATCCTGTTCATCCAACAATCCAAAATAGCCAAATAGCAAACTTTCCAAAGCCGCCGGATTATGACTTTCCTTTCTAATAATTGAAAAATTGATTTGTAAGGCTCGTTGGAAAAAGAAATCCCCATTAATCTTGGTACCAAAATTTTTAGCCAATAAAACAAAAAGTACAGCTTCCCAATTGTTGTTAGACTTTTGCAGGAGATTAAATACAAGTTTTGACTTTTGTTCCAACCTTTCCATATAGAGCCTTTCCAGAAAGTTATTCACCAAAAAGCAATCAAACTTGCCAAAATCATTTTCACAGTTAATAAAGGTTGGGTTAAAATGCTGAAACAGTTCTTGATATTTCTCCAAAAGGGTTGGAGCAATGTATTTTTTCAGTTCCAAAGTTGGAATTTGTGAACCGTCTTTTCTAAAGATGGAGATGTCATCCTCCCATACCACATGGAGGATTACATTGTCATAATTTGCGTCGTTCTCATGGTGGTGCGCATACCAATCTGAGGATTTGAGGTGTATTTCCACATTACCAGCCCATAACTGACCGCCAACCTCAACCGAAGCATTAAAAAAATCTGGACCTGAATACTGGTTTAAAGTACCCGGACTTTTGATTACTATGTCTTGGGAGGTTGTTGTGGTGAGTGGTCGTCCTTGAAGCTTGTCGCACCTCCATATAAAATGGAGTAGGTCTTCCTTCATACCACTAAAATAGGAAAATGTTTACCACTTTCCTGCATAGGTCAGGGAATCCCTTGAATTTTGTTTTAAAAAAGCGTGTTTAATATTGCTGATTTGTCGAATATGGTGGTAATCATGCGCCAACCAATTGAAAAGAAAAGAATGGGCCGTGACCTTGTCCAAATCCGGATGATCCACATCATTATCCCAATTTGGGTTTTTCAAACTTCGTAACCATAAAACCGACGTTCTTCATTCATCCAAGAACTGTTGCAAAACCTGATTAAAATCTTGCCCAATTGATCAAAAGGCACTAAAAGATTGTTCAGGAGTTTCCAAAGTATGTTTTACCCGTGCTCAAAAACCCTCCTTTTCCTCATCCACCAAATGACAAATGATTTCCAGAAGACACCAATCTTTTTGTTTGGATCTCCATTGAATTATAGGCTCTGGAACAGTGGAGAGAATTTCCTTAAAAACCTTTCCATTATTCTCCGGCGCTAGTATGACCTCTTGCGGCCTCACAGCTTATTCGGCCACTTCACCTTCCCAATTCATAAAACCTCCTTCAAGGTTATTGGTGTTTTCAATTCCCACACTGTTCATAAGTGCACAGGCTTGGGCACTTCGGTTTCCTGACCTGCAGTAAACATAGTAGTTCTTGGATTTGTCCAATTTTCCAATTTCATCCAAAAATTCTTGACCGAGGTAAATATCTATATTGGTGGCTCCTGGAATATATCCTTCTTCCATTTCCTCAGGGGTACGTACATCCAAAATAAAGGCGTTGGTATCATTTTCCAATTGACCTTCCCATTCCTCTTGTGATAAATCTGACATCTTTAATTGTTTAGCTCTGCAAAAATAAAAATCCGGAGCATAACCCCGGATTTAAATCAACTTATTCTTTTGATTAAACTTTTATACCACATCCTATGGCCTTTGTCTTGGTCACTTTTATTTCCTTTCCAGTCAACATGGCATCCACTGCATTCTCAACAAATTTCTCTTCCACCCTTGCAGCATCCTGATAATTGTCATCTATAGCACCAATGTATCGAACCTTGTTTCCTGCAATCGTTTTTTCTAACAAATACACATGGGGTGTTCGGGTAGCACCATACTGGGGAAATATCTTCTGGTTTTCATCCAGCAGATATGGAAAAGTAAATCCTTTTTCAGCCGCGCGTACCTTCATTTTGGCAAAACTATCACCTGGTTGTTTAGCTGGGTTGTTGGGGTTAATGGCAATAACTGGGACACCGAGCGGTTTGTATTTCATATCCAAAGCAATAATTCTATCTTCATATTTAACCGAATATGGGCAGGTATTACAGGTAAAAATGATTAAAAAGCCCTTAGCATATTCAAAATCCGAAAGGGAAACCATTGTACCATCCACATTTTTTAAAGAAAAGTCAGTGGCCATCTCCCCAATTTCATAACCCCTGTCAACCGATACCCATTTACTAGTAAAGGCACCCAATACGAATACCAATGCAGACAGTCCCAAAACTTTGATTGCTTTCATGATATATTAATTTGTGAAACCATCCAGGGCTTCATTTAACTCTTCGTAGGTAAAACCTTTCCCATAAAACTTTCGCATATCCTTATTGTATATTACCGTTGCAGGAATACCACCGTCCCAATCAGCATCAATCTTGGGAATCCAATCATTTTGTTTTGGGTCATCCAGGATTACCACTTGGGATTTAATTCCTTTTTTCTCTACAAAAGGCTCTAACCTTGATTTCCACATGGAAGGCATATCCAAACTCACCAAAATCACCTCTACCCCATCGGCCTTTCGTTCGGCGTTTACCTTTTCAAAATAAGGCATCTCCTCTATACAGGGTTTGCACCAAGTGGCCCAAAAGTTAATAACATAGGTTTTCCCATCATCTTTGTGCAGCCAAGGTTCCAGTCCAGCAAAGTCGTACACAGGAAATTTTACGGAATCATTCGATTCAGCATGAGCTTCCGCATACTCTGTGTCACCAATATGGGAAGCGTCTTTTGTTTTTGTTTTGTTACCACATCCAGAAATCAAAAAAAGTAGTAAAGCGCTTAAGCACAATAAGTGTTTCATTAGCTGTTGTTTACAGAATTAAAATTAAGTAATGCCCAATGCCGCATATACTTTTTAACAAAAATTTATCTGTTAAAAATAAGATGGAAAATGAAAAATCACATACATTTGTCTATACAATTGTTGTAGAAACATGAACGTAGAGAAAATTATAAAAACTGAAAAACGTATTCCCATAAAGGCACGGACCATGATTCATTTCGCCTTGGTGGGCAACAAGATTCGGGAACAGTTTTCCTTGGCTTTGAAGCCTTTCGATGTTTCAGAACAGCAATTTAACGTGCTCCGTATTCTTCGTGGGCAGAAAGGACAACCAGCCAACCTTTCCACCATAAATGAACGCATGGTGACCAAAATGAGCAATACTACCCGATTAGTGGACAAACTCATTCTAAAAGGGTACGTTGAACGCTGGGTGTGCTCAGAAAATCGACGTAAAGTGGAAATTATGATAACTGATGATGGGAAAATGGCCCTGGAAAAAATAGATACGGCCATGGAAAATACTGAAAATACCGTTTTAAAAAATTTCACTCCTGAAGACCTTGAAAACTTTAATATACTACTAGATAAATTTTAATATGAGCAATATACTGGAAAACAGAATCTGGCGTTATGCCACCAAAAAATTCGATAGCACAAAAAAGATCTCGGACAAAGATTTGGAACTTCTTTTAGAAGCAACCAGATTAAGTGCTTCCTCTTATGGACTGCAACCCTATCACGTTTTTGTCATCACTGACCCAACAATCAAAGAAAAATTAAGACCTGTTTCCTGGGATCAATCGCAGATTACAGATGCGTCCCACATTATAGTTTTCGCCAATGTCACTGATTTTGGGGAGGAACTTCTGGATGGATACGTTCAAAACGTGAGCAATACCAGGAATATTCCAGAAGAGGGTCTTAAAGGGTATAGTGATTTTATGAAATCGAAATTGCTAAATCTAACAGAGGAAGACAAAAACATTTGGACCATAAAGCAAGTATACATCGCTTTAGGCAATATGATGCAAGCAGCTGCAGAATTGAAATTGGATACCTGCCCCATGGAAGGTTTTGAGTCTGAAGCCTATAACAAAATTCTTGGCTTGGAAGAAAAGGACCTTAATGCATCCGTAGTACTGGCAGTAGGCTACCGGTCTAATGAGGATGAAACACAACACTACCCCAAAGTAAGAAAATCAAAGGAAGAATTATTTACCTATTTATAAACCCTAATTATTTTAAAACACAATCATGAAAAAGACAATTTTAAGTTTAGCCTTGACCGCTGTATTTGGATTAACAGCCTTCGCCAATCCTATTGATGGTGAAAAGAAAGAAGTAAAGACTAGCGAAAGCACGATAACCTGGAAAGCTTATAAGGTTGGAGGCTCGCATGCAGGAACCATTAACCTTAAATCCGGTTCCTTGGAGTTTGACGGCGACAAGCTTATTGGTGGGGAATTTGTTGTGGATATGACCACCATAACCAATACAGATATGACCGGGGAGTACAAAGGGAAGCTTGAAGGTCATCTCAAGTCTGATGACTTTTTTGGTTCAGCTTCCAACCCTACCGCCCAATTAGTTTTCACCAAAGTGTCAACTACAGGAAAAAATTCCTACGAGGTTACGGGTGATTTGACCATCAAAGGAATTACTGCACCCATCTCTTTTGATGTATCGGTTTATGATGCCAAAGCCACCGCAACCTTAAAAGTAGATCGTACCAAATATGACGTAAAGTACGGGTCCGGTATCATTGGTACCGCAAAGGACAAATTGATTTATGACGAATTTGATTTAGTGGTTGATTTGCAACTATAGTCAATGCTAGTTTAGTGTTTTAAAATCCCGTTTGAGTTTATCTTAAACGGGATTTTTAATTTCACAAAACAAAATTTGGAAGTTAAATTTTCCTTTCTATCTTTGATGCAATGAAATTCAGTACAGTAAATACTTGGTGGTGGAATAACTTGCGTCGAAAATCGTGAGCTAGTCCCCATTGTAATCATATAGAGGCTTGTCATCACGACAAGCCTTTTTTAATTTATAGCATTAAATGAAGTACAAATTAGAGACCCATTACAAACAGATTCTGGCTGATACCATTACCCCGGTCAGTGTGTATCTCAAAATCAGGGATAAGTTTCCCAATAGCATTTTGTTGGAAAGTAGCGACTACCATGCCAACGATAACAGCTTTTCCTATATCTGTTGCAATCCAATTGCCTACATCAAGGTTCAGGATGAAGTAATAACCCAGCGTTTCCCGGATGGCACCAAGGAAGAAGTGCTCATCGGACCTGATACGGATGTTACAGATATCATCTACAACTTCGGGAAGCGGTTTTCAGTTCCCACCAACGGGTTCAAGTTTATCAATAATGGGCTTTTTGGATATATGTCCTATGATGCGGTGCGCTATTTTGAGGATGTCGAGATTTCGTCCAAGGAAGACTCCATTCAAATTCCAGATATTTATTATGCGGTGTATCAAAATATCATTGCCATCAACCACTTTAAAAACGAAGCCTACCTTTTTGCGCATTGCTACGAATCAGAAAGTAACGTGGACGAAATTGCCCAACTGTTCAAGGTAAGAAGCTTTGCTTCCTATAATTTTTCTAAAGCAGGGGAACCTATGTCCAATTTAAAGGATGAAGAATATAAAGAACACGTGGCTTTGGCTAAAAAGCATTGTCAACGAGGTGATGTTTTCCAATTGGTGCTATCCCGTAGGTTCTCCCAAAATTTTAAGGGAGATGAGTTTAATGTGTACAGAGCACTTCGGTCTATAAATCCTTCTCCGTATTTATTTTACTTTGACTATGGCGATTTCAAGATTTTTGGTAGCTCCCCAGAAGCACAGCTTATCGTTAAAGATGGAAAAGCGGAGATTCACCCAATAGCCGGAACCTATAAAAGAACAGGTAATGACGAACAGGATGCAGCGCTAGCCAAAAAACTGGCTCAAGATGATAAGGAGAACAGCGAACATGTAATGCTGGTGGACTTGGCCCGAAATGACCTCAGCCGAAATGGAAATACCGTAAACGTGGAAACCTATAGGGAAGTGCAATATTTCTCCCATGTAATTCATTTGGTTTCAAAGGTAACTGGGGTTAAGAAAAAAGCCAGTCCTACGATGAAAGTGGTCGCAGACACCTTCCCTGCCGGTACATTAAGTGGTGCACCAAAACACATGGCCATGCAGCTCATAGAAAAATATGAAAAAACAAGCAGGGCCTATTATGGTGGTGCCATCGGTTTTATGGATTTCAAAGGAAACTTTAACCATGCCATCATGATCCGCACCTTCTTGAGTAAAAATCACCAATTACATTATCAAGCCGGAGCAGGCCTAGTGGCAGCGTCAAACCCCGAGGACGAACTCCAAGAAACCTATAACAAATTAGGTGCTTTGACAAAGGCGCTGGAAATCGCAGAAACAATCTAAAAATGGGCAGAAAGATTTTAATGATAGACAATTACGATAGTTTCACCTATAACCTGGTGCACTATTTGGAGGATTTGGATTGTGATGTGACCGTGAAACGAAACGATCAATTGACCCTTGAGGATGTTAAAGCCTTCGATGAAATTGTACTCTCCCCTGGCCCCGGAATTCCGGAGGAAGCCGGTTTGCTAAAGGAAATTATCAAAACCTATGCACCCAGCAAGCGCATTCTGGGCGTATGCTTGGGACAACAGGCCATTGGTGAAGTTTTCGGTGGCACCTTGGTCAATCTAGATCAGGTATACCACGGCATTGCAACCACGATTACCGTAACCAATCCTGGTGTTTTATTCCAAGATATGCCCGAACAAATCCAAGTTGGACGTTACCATTCTTGGGTGGTGCATCCAGATTTACCAGATGAGCTTGAGGTTACCTCAGTAGATGAGAATGGGCAAATTATGTCACTCCGTCATAAAACTTATGATGTTACTGCAGTGCAATTTCACCCAGAATCCGTACTGACCCCCGAAGGAAAACAAATGCTAAAAAATTGGTTGGAAAATAAGAAATGAGCAAAAAAGGTAGCGAGTAGTGAGTTCTCTAAAGGTACATAACCTAAATACTCTATGCTCAAATCTCAATACTATAAAACATGAAAGTAACACTTAACAAACTCATCAATCACGAAATACTCTCCAAAGCAGATGCCAAGCAAATTTTGGTAAACATCGCCAAAGGAGATTACAATACTTCGCAAATTGCCGCTTTCTTAACAGTCTATATGATGCGAAGCATCACCATTGAAGAACTGGAGGGATTCAGGGATGCCCTGTTAGAATTATGTTTGGCTGTGGACTTATCCCAATACAACCCAATTGATCTTTGCGGGACGGGAGGCGATGGAAAAGATACCTTTAATATTTCCACTTTGGCTTCCTTCGTTACCGCAGGAGCTGGAATCAAAGTCACCAAGCACGGTAACTATGGCGTATCTTCCAAGTGTGGGAGCAGCAATGTGATGGAATTTTTAGGTATCAAATTCAGCAATGAGGCGGATTTTCTGAAGAAGTCCATTGATGAAGCTGGAATTTGCGTGCTACATGCCCCACTCTTCCACCCAGCCATGAAAAATGTGGCACCTATCCGAAGGGAATTGGCTGTAAAGACCTTTTTCAATATGTTGGGGCCCATGGTCAACCCAGCTTTTCCCAAAAACCAAATGGTCGGGGTCTTTAACTTAGAATTGGCTCGTATGTACGGGTACCTTTATCAGAATACAGACAAAAATTTCACCGTCCTACATGCCCTGGATGGTTATGATGAAATTTCTTTGACAGGAGCTACCAAAACCATTTCCAACGAGTCTGAAAGCATGTTATCGCCAGCTGATTTTGGGGTCAACAAAATTTCCCAGAGTGAAATTACCGGAGGTGAGGACATAGCCGAGTCCGCCCAAATATTTTTAGATGTTTTGAACGGAAAAGGCTCCGAAGCCCAGAACAATGTAGTCTGTGCCAATGCTGGGGTAGCCATTGCTACAGTAGAAAAGATAGGTCCCAAAGAAGGGTTTGAAAAAGCCAAGGAATCACTTTTGGGAGGAAAAGGACTAAAAGCGTTAAAAAAATTGCAGGAACTAAGTGCCTAATCTGAATTGATAAGTGCGGAAACAGGATTTCAAATTACTGATTACTAAATGAACATATTAGACAAAATAGTAGCTGATAAACGCAAGGAAGTTGGTTTAAAAAAATCACTTGTTCCTATCTCGCAATTGGAGCAATCTATGCTTATGGAGCGAAACACCGTTTCATTAACAAAAGCACTCAAAGCCAGCAATACGGGCATCATTGCAGAACATAAGAGGCGTTCTCCCTCAAGGTCAGTCATCAACCAAGGGTTGAACGTCCAAGATGTTGCAACGGGGTATGAATCCGCCGGAGTTTGCGGCATGTCGGTATTAACGGATGGCAAGTACTTTGGAGGTTCGCTGGATGATTTGCTATTGGCGCGCTCATCCGTGTCCATTCCTCTTTTGAGAAAAGAATTCATCATAGATGAATATCAATTGTTGGAGGCAAGGGCTCATGGTGCCGATGTAATTCTTTTGATTGCGGCGATTCTTTCCAAAGATGAAATCAAACAACTTTCAGAAACGGCCAAAAGTTTACAGTTGGATGTGCTATTGGAAGTGCACAACGAAGAAGAGTTGCACAAATCCCTTATGCCTAGTTTGGACATGCTGGGAGTCAATAATCGGAATCTAAAGACTTTTGAGGTGAGTTTGGATACTAGTAAGGCGCTTTCCGAGTTAATTCCAGATGATTTTGTGAAAGTTTCAGAAAGTGGTATAGGTTCCATTGAGGCCATAAAGGATTTACAGCAATATGGATACCAAGGGTTCCTGATTGGGGAGAATTTTATGAAAACCGATAATCCTGGGAAACACGCCACCGAATTCATAAAATCTTTGGAATCATGAAACTCAAAGTATGTGGCATGAAATACAATCCCGCTAAGGTTGCACAGCTACAGCCTGATTATTTAGGCTTTATCTTCTGGGAACCTTCTGCTCGTTATTTTGAGGGTATAATTCCTAAACTTCCAGATGCAACCAAAAAAGTGGGAGTTTTTGTGGACGCATCAATTAATGAGGTGCTAAAAAAAATTGAAACCTACCAACTGGATGCTGTACAATTGCATGGGGATGAGACTCCAGAATATTGCCGCAGTTTAAAAGATTCCCTTCCTGAATTAGATATCATTAAAGTCTTTTCCATCAAAGACACTTTTGATTTCTCCATTTTGGAATCCTATGAAGCCGTCTGTGGTTATTTTCTATTTGATACCAAAGGCAAGCTTCCTGGAGGAAACGGCTACACTTTTGATTGGTCCGTTCTAGAGGACTATCCATCTACCAAACCCTATTTTCTCAGTGGGGGAATTGGGTTGGATGCTACGGACAAACTTCAATCTTTTTTACAAAGTCCCGCATCAAAATTTTGCCACGCCATAGATGTCAACAGCAGATTTGAAATGGAGCCCGGAAATAAGAATATTGAGCAACTTGAAAAATTTAAAAAGTTACTAAACCTATAACTGATGAGCTATCACGTTAACGAAAAAGGATATTATGGAGAGTTTGGAGGGGCATTTATCCCAGAAATGCTCTACCCCAATACGGAAGAACTTCGCCAAAACTACCTCAAAATTATGGCGGAACCTTCCTTCAAAGAAGAGTTCCATCAATTGCTAAAGGATTATGTGGGCAGACCCACTCCACTTTATTTTGCAGAACGCTTATCCAACAAATACAACGCCAAAATCTATCTGAAACGGGAAGACCTCAACCATACTGGGGCACATAAGGTCAATAATACCATTGGCCAGATTCTAATGGCAAAAAAATTGAAAAAAAACCGGATTATTGCTGAAACTGGGGCAGGTCAGCACGGTGTTGCCACGGCTACCGTTTGTGCACTCATGGGCATCGAATGCGTTGTGTACATGGGTGAGGTGGATATTGCACGCCAAGCTCCAAATGTGGCTCGAATGAAGATGTTAGGTGCCGAAGTGCGTCCAGCCTTATCGGGGAGTAGAACCTTAAAGGACGCCACCAACGAAGCTATCCGTGATTGGATTAACAATCCTGTGGATACGCACTATATTATTGGTTCCGTAGTGGGACCGCATCCTTATCCAGATATGGTAGCTCGCTTTCAATCCGTGATTTCACAAGAAATAAAAGCACAGCTTCTGGAGAAGGAAGGTCGTGAAAATCCTGATTATGTGGTAGCCTGTGTAGGGGGCGGAAGTAACGCAGCAGGTGCCTACTATCATTTTTTGGATAACCCAGAAGTGGGCATCATTGCAGTGGAGGCCGCTGGAAAAGGCATTCACTCCGGAGAAAGTGCAGCCACATCCGCATTGGGAAAAGTAGGTATCATTCATGGTAGTAAAACACTGTTGATGCAAACCACGGATGGACAAATTACTGAACCCTATTCCATTTCTGCCGGACTCGATTATCCCGGTGTAGGACCGTTGCATGCCCATTTGTTCAAATCTGGGAGAGGGGAATTTATTTCCATTACTGATGATGAAGCCATGGCCGCTGGGTTGACTCTTTGCCAACTCGAAGGCATTATTCCGGCCATTGAATCCTCCCATGGTCTGGCCATCTTGGACCAAAGAAAATTTAATCCAGATGATGTTGTAGTCATGAACTTATCTGGTCGAGGTGATAAAGATTTACAGAACTATATAGATTATTTCCAATTTTAGATATGAGATTTTAGTATTGAGAAAAAAGATATTTTATCCCAATACCCAATACCACTTAGAATGAACAGAATCAAAACCAAACTTCAAGAAAGTAAAAAACTGCTCTCCATATACTTTACGGCAGGATATCCCAAGCTTGATGATACCGTCCAAATCATTCAGGACTTGGAAAAAAATGGAGTGGACCTAATTGAGATTGGGCTGCCCTTTAGCGATCCCCTCGCTGATGGTCCTACCATACAGGATAGCTCCACAAAAGCCCTTAACAATGGCATGACTACTGAATTGCTTTTTAAGCAATTAAAGGATATTCGAAAAACCGTTTCCATTCCTTTGATCATCATGGGATATTTTAATCCGGTTTATCAATTTGGTGTGGAGGCCTTCTGTAAAAGATGTCAGGAAATTGGCATTGATGGTCTCATACTTCCGGATCTCCCCTTGGATGTTTATCAAGAGGAATATGAGGCGATTTTTCAAAAATACGGCTTAATCAATGTCTTTTTGATCACTCCCCAGACTAGTGATTCGCGGATACGACAAATCGATGAAGTTTCGGATGGGTTTATCTATATGGTGAGTTCGGCGAGTACCACTGGAACAAAAGCGGGTTTTGGAAAGGAACAACAATCGTATTTTGAGCGGATTGCCGCCATGGACCTCAAAAACCCACAAATTGTAGGTTTTGGAATTAGCAATAAGGAGACTTTTACACAAGCCACCAAACAGGCCAAAGGGGCCATTATTGGATCTGCTTTCATTAAGCACTTGAGCAAAAATGGATCCAAAAAAATAGGCGGGTTTATTGAGGGAATTCGCTAACTTCGATATTCGAATAAACCCAAACTGTGTTATGAAAAAACTGATTTGTTTTTTTACGCTTGTCCTATCATTTTCCGCTTTTTCCCAAGATGCAGCTGCTGTTAAATCACAGGTGGCGCATGCTATAGAAGAGCTACGTGAATTTATTGCCATTCCCAATGATGCCTTGAATGCAGATGATATTGATGACAATATTCTTTGGTTAAAGCGAAAGTTTGGAGAACGCGGTTTTAACACGGCCGTGTTGGACACGGAGAACCTACCCTTGTTTTTTGCTGCAATGCCTATGGAAGACACCAAACCCACCCTATTGATCTATATGCATTTTGATGGTCAATCCGTGGATCCTTCCAAATGGAACCAACCAAACCCTTATACCACAGTGCTAAAAAAGCCTGCAGGTGATGGCTTTGAAACGGTTTCTTTTGATGCCTTGGCCGATGACATCAATTACGATTGGCGTTTGTTTGGTCGTTCCACTTCAGATGATAAGGGACCCATTGTGATGTTCCTAAATGCCATAGACTTATTGAAAAAAGATGGCAAAGAAATTCCATTTAACCTTAAGGTTATTTTAGATGGTGAGGAGGAAAAAAGCAGCAAGCCATTACCCAAAGCGGTAAAGCAGTATAGAGAGCTATTGGAGGCTGATTTTCTAGTCATTGCAGATGGTCCCATCCATGCATCGGGAAGACCGACGGTAGTGTATGGATGTCGTGGAATTACCACAATGACCCTTACAACTTATGGCCCCATTAAACCGCAACACAGTGGACATTATGGTAATTATGCTCCAAATCCAGGGTTTCAGTTGGCACAATTGCTGGCCGGGATGAAGGATGCAGAGGGTAGAGTTACCATTCCGGGCTACTATGATGGGATTGTTTTGGATGACGGCATTATAGAAGTCCTTAAAAGTGTTCCCGATAGCGATGCTGCTATTTCAGAAAAATTGCAGTTTAAGACTTCGGAACAAGTAGGTGGGTATTATCAAGAATCCTTACAATATCCTTCTTTGAACATAAGAGGTCTAGGTTCTGGGTGGGTGGGGCCAAAAAGGAGAACCATTGTTCCCGAAAGTGCTACAGCAGAGCTGGATTTACGTTTAGTACCTGAAAGTGATGGCACCCGTCTTAAAAAACTGGTCAAGGATTATATAAACTCCCAAGGGTACCATGTTTTGGACCATGTTCCTTCAAAAGAAGAACGAATGGCCTTCGATAAAATAGTTACCGTGGAAGAAGGAAATGTTACGGATGCCTTCCGAACCGATTTGGACAGTCCTTATGGGAATTTTTTAGTGAAAACCCTGGAGAATACCTTTGATAAAGAAGTGGTACGTTTTCGGATTATGGGAGGTACGGTTCCCATAGCCCCTTTTATAAATGAGTTAAAGATTCCTGCTTTTTTAGTCCCAATGGTAAATCCAGACAACAATCAGCATAGTCCCAATGAGAATTTAAAAATTGGTCAACTGGCTTATGGCATTCAAAGTTTGTACAGCATTCTTTCAACCCAAACCCCATAAAAAACAGCTGATATTCTTAAAGTTTCATCTATAAAGTGTTATTGTTTTCCGATAAACAAAAATCTCTTCGTGGGCTAAAACTTAGGAAATCATGCTTTTAACCTCCAAAAACCGTAACATATCCCCTTTATTCCTGTAAGGGGGCCTGATACTCTAAATTTGGGTTACCCAAGGCCCAATTTATGCAGTATACTACCCTTGTTATAGACGATTCCTCAATTCAGCGTTTGGCCACTACCATTTTGGTAGAAAACCACCCAAAACTGAAACTGGTTGGTTCCTTCCAAAATCCATTCTGCGGCATAAGGGCTATTTATGAAAAAAAAGTAGATATTGTTTTTCTTGATGTTTTAATGGAACACGTAGATGCTTTTGAATTACTGGATAACATTGAAATCAATGCTGCCATCATCCTAAACTCAACTTGGGCCAATTTCGCTGCTAAAGCATTTGATTATGGGGTAAACGACTTTTTAATGAAACCAATGCCAAAAAAAAGATTCGAATTAGCAGTCCAAAAAACAATTACCCAAATTGAAAGGGAAAAGACAATCCAACCCAAAACCTATCTTCTATCAGAAATAATGTCCACTTTCAAATAAAAAGAGGTTAGGATTCTTTTACGACTCAAAAAACCGACGATACTGCATGACCCTAAAATCCAAGGTGTTCATCTCTGGATTTTGTGTTTTCATGTCTTTATAGGCTTGTAGACTACCTACCGCCCTATTTGCAGCTCCTGAAGGCGCTGTTAGGGACACTGTTTTAATGGTTCTTAACTTCTGAGCTGAACTTAATGTGGAGGAAAGTTGAATGCTATGGATTCTAGGAACCACATTCGAGACCACTTCCAGCTTCAAATCTTGACTTTTTAATTGTTTTCGGAAGAAATATTCAGGGCCATTTTTACTATTCCCACCCATAAACAACACCGTTTCTATGTTGGGATACTTCCTGAGGTAACCCACCAAATCACGAAGTTTTACATTTTGCATCCCTAAATCCGAAGCATCCATTTTTTGTCGCTCTGCACTTGCCACAATATCGCAGACGCCTATTTTTTGCTTTAAAAGAAAGCTCTTTCGCTGCGCTGTAGCCTCTGATGTCGTTTCAAATTTTAAGTTCAGCCCAAAAATCCGATCCAAAATGGGCCAAAGCATCCCGTTACGACTTCCATAGCAAAAATCCACATCATCAGACTTTAGTTCCCCGGTAGTAAAACGTGGTGGAGGCAGTGTGCCCACAATTAGCTTGGTAGCCTCAGGAAAAAGGAAAGGTTCGTATGGGTGAGTGTGCAAAAAAGGTTTTGAGTTCAATATTTTGAATTCAGAAAAATGGTAGTCCTTTAGGAAACTTATTCAAACTTAATACTAAAATCCTTATGCAGAATTCCTACTCGCATTAATATTCCCATAAAGGGAACGGGTCACTATTTTCTCATACAATTCCTTGAATTCTGAATTTTGGGTGATATGATACAACGCATTTTGTTGGATGACCAAAAGTGGTAAAACAATCTGCTCCCTAATCTTCACAGATTCACGAGATACTTCCTCGTCCTCCATTAAAATGTTTAGTCCCGAAATTTGCAATAGCATTTTTTTAGACAATTGGAATTCATCGTGGAGGATGTTCCAAAACTCGCCAAATTCTTTATCTGCTCGCATGTAGCTGGTCAAATCAAAATTGGTTTTGGCCAAGGACATCATACTATTGTGCATCAGTGCCCTAAAAAATGGAACTTCATTGTAGAGCTTTTTAACCGCTTCCAACTTTCCTTCATCCTTCAATTTTTGAATTGCTGTTCCGATACCAAAATAGCCTGGCACGTTTTGCTTTAGCTGGCTCCAAGAACCTACAAATGAGATTGCGCGTAGATCAGAAAGTGTTAGCTGTTCCTTACTGCCACGCTTGCCCGGACGGCTTCCTATGTTCGCTTTGGTATAATACTTTAACGTACTACGGTGCTCCAAATAGGGGATAAATTTGTCATGCTGCTTTAAATCATTGTACTTATCAAAACTGAGTTCGGATAGTGCCTCAATCAACTTCCTTTGCTCAGCGGAAATCACATGCTCCTTTCCATATAGATCATTGCTCAAACCTGCAGTCAACAATTGTTCTGAATTGTGTATAAACTGTTCCTTGGTGCCATAAGTACTGGTAATGGTCTGTCCCTGGATGGTCATTTGAATTTCGTGATTGGCCACGTCATTGGTCTGTGCCGCATAAAAACGATGCGTTTTACCCCCGCCCCGAGCTGGTGGACCTCCCCTTCCATCGAAGAAAATAGCCTTGATGTCATTCTTCTTGCATACTTTGCTCAACGTTTCCTTTGTCCTGAGGATAGACCAATTGGCCTTAAGGTAACCCCCATCTTTTGTACCATCAGAAAAGCCCAACATAATGGTATGCTTATCATTCCTCCTTTGCAGGTGAGCTCTATAAATTGGTGTATCAAACAAGGTTTGCATTACCTCTTCCGCTGCATCCATTCCCTTCATGGTCTCAAAAAGTGGAATGATATCAAAAGTGATATTGTCAGATTTCCATCCACACCATCTAAACAGACCAAAAACGAATAATACGGAATAGATATCTTCAGAATTGCTGATGATATATCTATTACAACCATCCTCTCCGTTTTTGTCTTGGATTTCTTTTAACTGCTTAATGTTGGCAAGCGTGTCCTTGACAATTTCTTCTTCAAAATCAGCTGGATTCAGTTGTAAGTCTTTTTCCAAAAGCCACGTTATCAAATCTTTGTCCGACAACTCGTCAAGGCTTTCTTTGATCGCTCCTTGTTGTTTCAATACGGTTTCTACAACCAACACATGCTTGCTATGGTCTTGTCGGATATCCAATGTGGCAAAATGGGTCTTAAAAATATGGACCTTATTGATAAAATTATCTAGCTGTTTAAGGTAAAGCCCATGGTGATTCTTGACCAATTTAGCACGAATGCTGGTCAAGTTTTTCATAATCTCATCATATCCAATTACAGATTTTGCATCGAACATGGCTTTATAAAACCTTGCACTCAAACCATTCAAATCCTCTTCTAGACTTTTGAACGTTAATTTCTTGCGTAAGGCTTTGAGCTCATTATAATAGCACTTCATTAATGTGAGCCGAAGTTCGTCAGCAACTTTACTGGTTATATCCGCAGTAACAAAAGGATTTCCATCCCTGTCTCCTCCGGGCCAAAACCCAAGCTTGATGATATCATAATTGGCGAAATCTTCATCCCTAATATTACTTTTTATATACTCGAAAAGCTCCCCAATAGCATCGTAATAGGTGTTTCTTAAAATGTAGATGATATTCTTGGCCTCATCCAAGGGGGTTGGTTTTTTAGAATTCACCAGAGAAGTAAGCCCCAATTGTTGCAAGGTCAAATCAATATTGTCTACCTGATCCGAATCTATCAAGGCTCGCAATTCGGCAATAATGTCCAGAACCGCTGGAGTATAAAATTGAGTAGGGTGCGCTGTTAAAACAAATCGGGCACTAAAACTGGAAAGGTTTTTGGAAATCCTATCCCAATTCTTGGTTTGATTTACCAATTCAAAATAATCCTTTACAGACAAGGAACTGGTGTATTCCTGCAACTTGGGAAAAGCAGAATCCTCCACACTGTCATACAGCACCACTTGGCGTTCCACGTACTGAATAATTTTGAACATAAAATCCAGGCGCTTTCGTTCGTCCTTGATTTCCAAAAAGTTGGCAAAAAAGGTCTCCAAAATTTCCTGGGGCTGTTTTCCCGCACTTAATCCCTGCTCACATTGATCTAATAAGAGGGGTATTAACATCCCCACATTTTCGATATCCCTATAGGGTAAGCTCAAAAACAAGCTGTTGTAAATATTGAACTTATTGGTGACGGATTTTCTAAATTCTTCCAGACGTCTTGACTGCTGCATGGATCAATCTGTATTGTTCGGTTTATTATTTGACGAAGGGCTAAGGTCGTGATAAATGCTGAATCCCAAGCTATATTTTATACACGTCACAATTTAGGGCACCCACCCCACAAAATTAACAGCTTGAAAGCTCCAGAAACTACCTCCTGTTCAAAAACTCAGCGAACAAAAACAGGTTCATTCTCCTTGAGTGTGTGTTCCCCACTAAATACATATCCATCGTAATCAAACCTTTTGATATCATCCAAGGTTTGGGCACTGGTATTCAAGATATAACGAACCATAGAACCCCTTGCCTTTTTGGCAAAAAAACTGATGACTTTTAGCTTATCATTTTTCCAGTCCTTAAAAATAGGAGTGATTACAGGTACTTTTAGGTTTTTCCTATCCACAGCCCCAAAATATTCGTTACTGGCTAGGTTAACAAACAACTCATTATCCCCCAATTCGCTGTTCAAATGTGCGGTAAGTTGCTTTTGCCAGAACTCATATAAGTTTTTTTTACGAGCCACTTTAAGCTGTGTACCCATTTCCAAGCGGTAAGGCTGAATCAAGTCCAAAGGCTTTAAAACTCCATAAAGACCTGAAAGGATTCGAAGCGTATCTTGAAGCTTTTCCAACTTGTCTTCGGGAATTGTGTAGGCATCCAGACCCTGGTATACATCCCCATTGAAGGCATAAACGGCAGGTCTTGCATTTTTCTGGGTAAAAGGAAGGGAAAATTGCTGGTTTCGTTGCCAATTGAGCTCTGCCAAATTTTCTGAAATGGACATAAGTTTCGCCAAAGCCTTAGGCTTTTTCTTCGCCAAAACGGCATTCAATTTTACAGACTGCTCCAAAAATTGGGGCTCACTATATTGGGTTGTTGGCAATGCCTTATCAAAGTCCAAAGATTTGGCAGGAGAAATAACAATTTTCATCTCATCTAATTTTTAGTAAAAATAACGAGGAAATTGGATTTATGACAAGGGTATCCAATGGTCTTTTCAATCCTTGGATTGAATTCCCTTATGATTCGTTGTGTTTGGCATAATTCCTCCACTTTTCAATACAATTGACCATGTCTTCTGGGAGTTCAGAATCAAAACGTAAAAACTCTTTGGTCACTGGATGTTCAAAACCTAAAGTTTTGGCATGTAACGCTTGTCTCGGTAAAACTTTAAAAGCATTTTCCACAAACTGTTTGTATTTGGTGAATGTAGTGCCTTTCAAAATCTTATCACCGCCATACCTTTCGTCATTGAATAAGGTATGTCCAATATATTTCATATGGACCCTAATCTGATGAGTCCTGCCTGTTTCCAATTTACAAGAGACCAATGTTATGTAGCCTAAGCGCTCCACCACTTTGAAATGGGTAACGGCTTCCTTACCCTGATCACCATCAGGGAAAACCATCATCTGTAATCTGTTTTTAGGGTTGCGGGCAATATGTCCCTCTACAGTTCCCTCATCCTCTGTTACATTTCCCCAAACCAATGCCAAGTACTCTCTTTCACTGCTTTTATCAAAAAACTGCTTAGCCAGGTGGGTCATAGCTTCCTCAGTCTTGGCAATGACCAAAAGTCCTGAGGTATCTTTATCAATACGATGTACTAATCCTGGTCTTTCCGAACTATTCTTTGGCAAATGATCAAAATGGTGTACCAGAGCATTTATTAGGGTTCCCGAATAGTTCCCATGCCCAGGATGAACTACCATTCCAGCTGGTTTGTCAACAACCAGTAGAGCATCATCCTCATATACTATGTCCAATGGTATGTCTTCAGGGGTTAACAAGAATTCATAGGGCGGATGTTCAAACAGCACCTTGACCTCATCTCCTGCCTTTACCTTATAATTTTGTTTTACAATGGTATCGTTCACCCATATATTCCCTTGTTTGGCAGCCTGCTGAATTTTGTTTCTTGTGGCATTTTCGATGAAGTTCATCAAGAACTTGTCCACTCTAAGTGGTTCTTGACCTTTGGATGCCACAAATTTATGGTGTTCGAAGAGTTCTTCTTGGGACAGTTCAGGGGTTTGAGAATCAGTCATATTTATTGGGATTCAGCCTGTATTCTGGCGCTACCGGGAATGGTTCCATTACCACACACCAATTCAATCTTTGATGTTTTGGGCAGTTTATCCCCTGGTTTTATGTGCTTCCCTTTGTACTTCATACGGTATACCATGTCTTTGCCTAGTTCATCAATATAGGTTACCCGTTGTACATCTAAACCAACCGCATGCAACATGGTTCTCGCATTCCGTTGGGTTACCTGTATGATATCAGGTACAGTGACCTTTTTATAGCCGGAGGGATTAACCGTAAAATAAATTTTCCGGTTGGATTTTACCTTATTACCTGCTGGAGGGTTTTGCTCCAATATGGAAAATCTTGGAAACTCTGGATTGTAATTGGACGAATCCAAAACTTGATAACGCAATCCGGCATTCTCCACCGCCTCACGCATTTCCATCACGGACATTTTCGAAAAATCCGGTACTTCAACAAACTCCCCATGGTTGGTTGTGTTTTTGAGCCATTGTAATGTCAAAAAAGTCAACAGCACAACCACAACCAACGCCAAACCCAATTGGAACAGGAAAACCTTGCTTTTCAAAAATTTAAAAAAATGTTTCATGTAGATTGCCTTATCTGAACAAATATAGGAAAGCCAGTCCTTTTTTCTTTACTTTGACAATGCCATATTCGACGAACCGATGAAAAAAAACATAGCCATCATCATGGGTGGTTTTTCCAGCGAATACGATATCTCCATAAAAAGTGGTGAAGTGGTGTATCAGTATCTGGATAACACAAAATACATTCCCTATAGAATAATCATAGCTCAAGAAAAGTGGGTATATGTTAGCGATGACGAGCAAGAATTTCCAGTGGATAAATCCGATTTCAGCATTGCACCCAACGGAAAAAAAATCAAATTTGACTGTGTTTTTAATGCAATCCATGGTACTCCGGGCGAGGATGGAATATTACAGGCGTATTTTGAATTATTGGGAATTCCCCAAACCTCTTGCAGTCATTATCAGGCTGCACTTACCTTTAACAAAAGGGATTTGCTGAGCACCTTAAAACCTTATGGGGTGCAATGTGCCAACTCCTACTATTTGAATCAAGGAGATACTATTGACCAAGACCGTATTATTACCAAGGTTGGACTTCCTTGTTTTGTTAAGGCCAATAGAGCAGGAAGTAGTTACGGTATTAGCAAGGTTTATAAAAGCGAAGAACTTTCAGCCGCTATCGCAAATGCCTTTTCCGAGGATAATGAAATCATCATAGAGTCTTTTTTGGATGGAACCGAAGTTTCCGTGGGAGTAATCACCTTTAATAATAAAGTTAAAGTGCTGCCCATTACGGAAATTGTATCTGACAATGATTTTTTTGATTACGAGGCCAAGTATTTAGGGAAATCCCAAGAAATTACCCCAGCCCGGATTTCCAAAACCCAAGAGACCAAGGTTACTCAATTGGCGGAGTTCATTTATAAAATTTTAGGTCTAAAAGGCTATACGCGAAGCGAATTTATCTTTATCGGGGACGAACCTTATTTACTTGAGGTCAACACGACTCCAGGTCTTACAGAGGAAAGCATTCTACCACAACAAGCAAATGCAGCAGGAATTAGCTTGGAAAAATTATTTGGTAGTGCCATTGAATCGGTTTTGCCCTAGAAATCTGTATTTTTAAACAAACTTCTTATCATGAGACGTGCTATTTTTCCCGGTTCTTTTGACCCACTTACCCTAGGTCATTATGATATTATTCAAAGAGGGGTCACGCTTTTTGATGAATTGCTTATTGCGATTGGAATTAATGCCGATAAAAAATACATGTTTTCCTTGGAAGAGCGTACCCAATTCATTGTGGATGCTTTCAAGGATGAACCCAAGATAAAAGTAGTCACGTATGAAGGTCTTACAGTGGATTTTTGTAAACAGGTAGGAGCGGATTTTATTCTTCGAGGTCTCCGAAACCCGGCCGATTTTGAGTTTGAGAAAGCTATTGCACATACCAACAGACAACTTTCTGAAATTGAAACTGTATTTCTGCTGACTTCTTCGGGTAAATCCTATATCAGTTCCTCCATTGTTCGTGATGTAATCAGAAATGGGGGGGATTATACCGGTTTGGTGCCGAAAACGGTCGTGGTAAAACCTTAACTTAGACCACTTTACTAGTTTACTGGTTTAGGGCAAAGGTTAGCTTTACTTCGCTTACACCCGTCTACAGCACTCTACCATTCACCGATGAAACCACATATTTCCATCGATTCACAACAATAAATTAGGGGAGAGGAGTAATACTGTTATTTTCGTAAGAGATTTCCTATAAAAAACATTAACCCATATCTATCCCCCAAATTTTGAAGACCACCGAAACCTTACCTTATCAGTACATTCTGAAACAGATGCCAACAGCCACCGCTCTGGTAAACTCGGACTTAGTTTTAACCGATGCTTCCGATTCCTGGTTCGCTATTTTTGATCAGGTCCCGAATAGCCTAAACAGTTCAATTTTCGATTATTACAAACTTTTTAAAGTCAATAAAAAGGAGTTAGATAAACATCTGCGTTGTGACAAATCAAGTCCTTTACGCCATAAAAAAGTGGACCCTAAGGGAAAACAAACTTTTGAAAGTAGTTTTACCCCTTGGTTTGACGAACAGGAAAACCTTAAAGGTACCATAATTCAAACAAGGAACATAAGCCGATTGGTTGAAATAGAAACCAACTTCGAACGCATCAATACTTTACTTAATGCCAAATCTGAGATAGCTAAAGTAGGGAGCTGGGAATATAACATTGAGACCGAAACACTTTTCTGGTGCGATGAAACCAAGAAAATCCACGAAGTACCTCTCTCCCATAAGCCGGTAATAAGTGAAGCTCTTGCATTCTACAAACATGGATACAGTAGGAACAGGATTTCCATGTTATTCCATAAAGCTATGGAAAATGGCACCTCTTTTCATGAAAAGTTGACGATAATCACCAAAAGTGGTAAAGAACGCTGGGTGGCAGCAGCAGGTAAGGCCATAAAAAAGAATGGAAAAATAACCAAGCTTTTTGGAACCCTTCAGGACGTTCATGAACAGGTAATGGCAGATCAAAAAGTAAGGGAAAGTGAAAAACTACTGACCACCTTGATCGATAACCTCCCTATCAATGTTTTTGTTAAGGATAAGGATTCCAGAAAATTGTTGGTCAATAAGGCTGAATGTGACTATTTGGGAACCCAACCCGAAAATTTAATCGGAAAAACAGATTTTGATCTTTATGATAAGCAAGTGGCCCAAATTTCGAGGGATGAAGACCTGGAAGTTATGAGAACGTTGGAGCCTATGCTGGGGAGACAAACTATTAATGTAAAAAAAGATGGGCGCGCCACCAATTTCCTCACTTCCAAAATTCCGTTGTTAGATCTTGAAGGTAAGGTCAACGGACTTATAGGGATGAGTATGGACATTACAGACTTAAAGCAAAAGGAAAATCAGTTACATAATTTAATCAATGTAACGGCTATCCAGAATAAAAAACTTATCAATTTTGCCCATATTGTTTCGCACAACCTTAGATCACATACAGCCAATTTCTCCATGCTCTTGGATTTTCTTATTAAGGAAAAAGATGAGAAAGAAAAGCAGAGAATCATGAAAATGTTGTCCCATGCCTCGGACAATCTACTGGACACTTTGGAAAACCTAAATGAGGTGGTGGACATTAGTACCAATGTTAATCTAGATAAAAAAACATTGAATTTCAGTGAAAATATTACCAAGGTTCAACAGAATTTATCCGCTTTTTTCCTAGAAAACGAAGTTGAGTTCAAGAGTTCCATCCCAAAGAATGTAACTGTAAAGAGCGTTCCGGCCTATCTTGAAAGTATTTTACTCAATTTGATTACCAACTCGGTTAAATACAAGTCTCCCAAAAGAAAACCTATTATCCAACTTAGTGTTAAAAAGCAAGGTAGAAATATAATCTTCAGTATTACGGATAATGGACTGGGAATAGATTTAAAAAGATATGGAGACAAACTTTTTGGCATGTACAAAACCTTTCATAACAATAAAGATGCAAGAGGACTTGGTCTGTACATCATCAAAAACCAGATAGAGGCCATGGGGGGCAAAATAACTGTAAACAGTGTAGTGGATAAAGGTTCTACCTTCAATGTGTATTTTAATGAAGAAAATCAATAGTATATATATCATTGATGATGACCCCATAACCGTTTTTGGCATAAAAAAAATGTTGAAGAATATAGCAAGCTGCAGGGACATTAATGCTTTTGAAAATGGAAAACTTGCCTTGGACAATCTTAGTGAACGAATTACTAAAGAGGTTCAGGTTCCCGAAGTTATTTTTTTAGACATCAATATGCCTATAATGGATGGGTGGGAATTCTTGGAAGAATTGGTTGCCTTGAACATTAGGCAAAGAATACTAATCAATGTGATTACTTCGTCCATTGACCCCAAGGACTATCAAAGGTGGAATGAATTTAGATTGAAATGTTGGCACTATCTCAATTTTAAGAACAAACCGCTATACAAAATTGAATCCACGGACCTATGCAGGGTGAATTTGGCCTCATAAGCATAATATTCCCTATTTTTATCCTTGGCAATATTTTTTGACTCAATTTTTTACAAG
Source organism: uncultured Allomuricauda sp. (assembly GCA_965117065.1). Taxonomy (GTDB): domain Bacteria; phylum Bacteroidota; class Bacteroidia; order Flavobacteriales; family Flavobacteriaceae; genus Flagellimonas. The sequence continues at coordinate 3,121,948 of OZ220751.1, read as the reverse complement.
ACCCCGGCCGCTTGAAGTACTTTACTTTTTTTTCCGTTTTACTGATCTTACTGTCATGCGAAACTGCAACAGAAGATAAAATTGCTTCCTACGAGACATTTTACGAAAACTCCAATGGAACCGAAACAGCTACCTATCAAGAAACAATAGATTTCTATATTAAATTGGCCAAGGATTTTCCGGAAATCAACATACAGACAATTGGAGAAACCGATAGTGGTTATCCGCTACATATGGTGACCTTCAATCCGGATGGCGATTTTAACTTTGAACATGTAAGAGTTGATAAGGCCATAGTGCTTATCAATAATGGGATACACCCAGGTGAAAGTGATGGAATAGATGCCACTATGCTTTTGTTTCGGGATTTGGCCACTAAAAAAATGCAACATCCAGAAAAGACAGTAGTGGTCACTATCCCTATTTATAATGTAGGTGGGGCGCTCTATAGAAATTCCTCAACCAGGGCTAACCAGAATGGTCCTGTGGAATATGGCTTCAGGGGAAATGCCTTGAATTATGACCTTAACCGGGATTTTGTCAAAATGGACACCAAAAATGCAAAGACCTTTGCCCAGATTTTCCATTTGGTACAACCCGATGTCTTTATTGACAACCATGTAAGTAATGGAGCCGATTACCAATATACCCTAACCCACCTGTTCACACAGCACAATAAATTAGGCGGTAAGTTGGGTAAATACTTGAACCAAGAACTTAGGCCAAAGCTCGAAAAGTCTTTAGCTGACAAAGATTGGGATGTAACACCCTATGTAAATGTATTTAACAGGCCACCTGAACTTGGTTTCAGTCAATTTATGGATTATCCAAGATACTCAACCGGCTATACTACCCTCTGGAACACCTTGGGAATGATGGTGGAAACCCACATGTTAAAACCTTATAAACAAAGAGTAGAAGGCACCTATACCCTTATGGAAAGTATGCTTTCCGTTGTGGAACAAGAAGTTGATGTTATCAAAAAACTACGTTCGGAAACCATCGAGGAAAGCTCAAAGTTGGAAAATTATCATTTTAATTGGCAAGTGGACACTTCCCAATCTTCGACCTTGGCTTTCAAAGGTTATGAAGCGCAACAAATAGAAAGTGAGATTACCGGACTTGGCAGATTAAAGTATGACAGAAGCAAACCATTTACCCAAGAGACCACCTACTATAACTATTATCAGGCTCTTGACACGGTTTCCGTGCCTGCGGCCTATGTTATTCCAAAAAGTTGGAGTGCCATAATGAATCGCTTGATGGCAAACGATATCGTATACACGGAGGTAAAAGAGGATATGTTTGTACAATTGGAAACCTATTCTATATCGGATTATCAAACCAGGGACATGGCTTATGAAGGTCATTACCCGCATTACAACACCAGTGTTTCCAAAAGATTGGACATTGTACACCTAAGAGAGGGTGATTTCGTGGTTGCTACCAACCAACCTGGCATCAGATATCTACTGGAGACCTTGGAACCCCAAGGAGCTGATTCTTTTTTCAACTGGAACTTTTTTGATACCGTGCTTCAACAAAAAGAAGGTTTTTCTCCTTATGTCTTTGAGGATGCGGCCTTGGACATGCTTCAAAAGGATTCAGTACTTAGAGCAAATTTCTTGGTCAAAAAAGAACTGGACGAAGATTTTTCACAAGATTGGTATGCTCAACTGGATTGGATTTACCAGCGGTCAAAATTTCGGGAAAAACCTTATCTAAGATATCCCATTTATCGCATTGCCAAAGGCAGTAAGGCCCAAACTATTCTTCAAGAGGAATAGGCCAATCTTTAAATAGGATTTTAATATTGTGATAAGAGTTCTTCAAGGCCTTTCTTGTTTTCTTGGGGCCTTTCCATTTTACTTTTTCAATACCTTCAGCCTCCTGCCCCACCAATTTTCCAGTATAGGTAGTATTCATGGCAAACCAGTGTACTTGTTTTAATCGATATTCCCCATTGCGTTTAAAAACATGATAGGTAGTCTGTAGAAATTTTTCAATCATTAAGTTCTTTACACCAGTCTCCTCCTCTACTTCACGTATTGCGGCTTTCTCTATGGATTCCCCTTTGTCTACCTTTCCTTTTGGCAAATCCCATTTGTTATTTCTATAAATGAACAACACTTTGCCCTTGGCATTGGTCACAAATCCACCTCCGGCAACCACTACAGGAATTTTGTGCATGAAAACATCCAAAATCTTTTCTTCATCTGGGTGATAAATAAAGGCTTCGGTAAGCCTTCCTTTAGACAATGAATCAATGGCCATTAATATGGAATCCCCATCAAGGGAAAAAAGATTTCCATTGGTATTGTCTTGGCGCTCATTTGTTAAAATCAGTGGCGACTCATTAACAAAAACTTTATACATTTGCGCAATGGTTTTAAACAAGGATACTGCAAAAAAAACTGCCGAACTTCTGCTGCAAATTAATGCAATTAAGTTGGAACCAGAAAATCCTTTTACCTGGGCATCTGGTTGGAAATCTCCGATTTATTGTGACAATAGAATTATGCTTTCTTATCCTGAAATTCGCAATTACATTCGGGAAGAAATGGCCAAACAGGTTGAAAGTCTGTACGGAAAACCCGACGTTATTGCGGGAGTGGCAACAGGCGCTATAGGTATTGGCATTTTGGTTGCCGAAGCACTTGGACTTCCTTTTGTCTATGTTAGGCCAGAGCCCAAATCCCATGGCAGACAAAACCAAGTGGAAGGCTCTTTGGAGCAAGGTCAAACCATAGTGGTCATTGAAGACTTGATCAGTACCGGAAAAAGCAGTCTAAATGCTGTTAGAGCCTTACGGTCCCAAAAAGTGGATGTAAAGGGGATGATTGCCGTATTTACCTATGGTTTCTCCCTGGCTGACGCCAATTTTGCAGAAGAAAAAGTGGAGCTTCATACTTTGTCAGATTATGACCATCTAATAGAGCAGGCCTCAGAGACCAATTACATAAAAGAATCACAATTACAAACCTTATTGCAGTGGAAATCCAGTCCACAGCAATGGAAATAACCCCGTATCATGCACATTGAAGTACCCAAAAAACAAGTGGCCAAAAGCGCCAAGGAAGTGTTTGAGTTTTTAACCGATATTCAAAATTTTGAAGTATTGATGCCTGATAACATTGACAAATTTGAGGTTTTGGATGAAAAAACCTTCAGATTTGCCTTAAAAGGTATGCCCGAAATTGTACTTCGCCTCAAAGAGCAGCATCCAAACGAAAAAGTAGTATTGGGTGCAGCAAGTGATAAATTGCCTTTTACACTAACTGGAAATATCGAAGCTTTGGGAGACAATGAAAGTGAAGTGGGTTTAAGTTTTGAAGGAGAGTTTAACGCTATGATGGCTATGATGATTAAATCGCCCATTACCAATTTCATGGAAACGCTCTCGGCCAATATGGATAAAATTTAGCCTAGTACAGAAGCGATATCTCCTTTAATCCAAATTCTTTGTTTACTCTATCTTCCAATTCCAACACAAGTTGACCTTGGGACGAAACGCCGCGAATAAACCCCAAAAAAATCCGGTCTTCACTATCCTTAAAGGTAGAGGGTTTGTCTTTTCGAAACAAAAGTTCTTCATATGCCGGCAACAACTGGTCAACAGTTTTGCTTTCAACTCCTTGAAAATAGAACTTTAACTTATCCATTAGGACATGCAGTAACTCATCCAAGTCAAAAGTATGTCCGCTAAGCGTCTTTAAAGAGGTAACCTTGTCCAGTCCCTTAAAGTTAGCTTGATTAACATTGAGGCCAATTCCTATAATGGAATTTTGCAATTTCTGCCCTTTTAGGACATTTTCAATCAAAATTCCACAGATTTTTGCAGAACCTGACATAATGTCGTTGGGCCATTTTACCCTTAAATTGGGGATCAATAACTCCTTAAGTGCATCATATATCGCCAAGGAAACGCATATATTCAAATTAAACTGGTTGAGAACCTGCATGGAATCAAACCTTTTCAATACACTAAACGTGAGGTTTTTACCTGATTCTGACTGCCAATCTGTTCCCATTTGCCCTCTTCCCTTAGTCTGTTTTTTGGCAATAACGACGGTATAATCGGGCAAGCTTTTGAACCGCATCAAATCCCGCAAATATAAATTTGTGGAGTCCGTGGCATCAAGTTTGATTATTTGTGATTGTTCTCCCAATGTGGTACGCCCAAGGTTATGTTAAAATCTAGGGCTAAGAAAATAAAAAAAATATAACTTTGTAGAAACTAAAATTTTTGAATGCAGAAAACGAAAGCTAGCGCGGATGAACTGATTGCCTTAATTTTACACGGAATAGAAGATGTTAAAGGAGTAGATATTAATCTTCTTGATCTAAGGGAAATAGAAAATACAGTTTGTGACTACTTTATTATCTGCAATGGTACTTCCAATACACATGTTAACGCAATAGTTTCCTCTATCCAAAAAACCGTCAGCAAAGCCATTAAAGACAAACCTTGGCATGTTGAAGGTTCAGAAAACGCGGAATGGATCCTAATGGATTATGTAAACGTTGTGGTACATGTATTTCAAAAACATATCAGGGAATTCTACGACATTGAAGGACTTTGGGGAGATGCCAAAGTGACCATGGTGGAGAGCAGCTACAATTCTTAAAAAAAATGGCAAAAGACAACAATTCCAATACCCCAAAAAAACCTCGTTTTAGTTCCTGGTGGATTTACGGTGTGGTGATCGCACTGGTTATCGGTTTTCAATTCTTTGGAGGCAACAGTTTCTCCAGCACGGAAAAAACCACAACTTCTGAACTTCAGGAATACCTAAGAAACGGAGATATCTCCGAAATTCTGATTATCACCAATACCCGGCAGGCCAAAGTTTTCCTTACAGAGGAAGCCTTGCAAAAGGACGTACATCGTAATGTAGCGGACAAGCCTTTTAATTTTTCCACTGGAAAGATTCCACAATATATCTTGGATTACGGTGATCTTCAAAATTTTGAAGACGAGATAAAAAGCATTAAAAAGGAAAACAACCTCGATACTATTGTGGATTTCGATACGGAATCCAACGTTTTGGGCGAACTTTTGCTCTCATTGCTCCCATTCGCCTTAATCATTGGCATATGGATTTACCTCATGCGAAGAATGTCTGGCGGCGGAGGCGGTGGAGCTGGTGGTCAGATTTTCAACATTGGAAAATCCAAAGCCAAGCTCTTTGATGAAAAGACTGATACTAGAACATCTTTCAAAGATGTAGCCGGACTTGAAGGTGCCAAAGAAGAGGTACAGGAAATTGTCGAATTCTTGAAAAATCCAGATAAATACACCTCCCTAGGTGGCAAAATTCCAAAAGGTGCCCTATTGGTAGGCCCTCCAGGAACTGGTAAGACTTTGTTGGCAAAAGCCGTTGCAGGAGAAGCCAAAGTGCCGTTTTTCTCTTTATCCGGCTCAGATTTTGTAGAGATGTTTGTAGGTGTAGGTGCTTCTAGGGTACGTGACCTGTTCAAGCAGGCAAAGGATAAATCCCCAGCCATTATTTTTATTGATGAAATTGATGCAATTGGACGTGCCAGAGGCAAGAACAATTTTACCGGTTCTAACGACGAACGTGAAAACACGCTAAATCAGCTGTTGACAGAAATGGATGGTTTTGGCACCAATACCAATGTTATTGTTTTAGCTGCCACCAACCGGGCCGATGTGTTGGACAAAGCTTTGATGCGTGCTGGGCGTTTTGACCGTCAGATTTATGTGGACCTTCCCGATTTAAGGGAAAGAAAAGAGATTTTTGAAGTCCATTTACGTCCTATCAAAACGGCAGAAACCCTTGATTTGGATTTCTTGGCCAAACAGACTCCTGGATTCTCAGGAGCTGATATTGCTAACGTTTGTAACGAAGCTGCACTGATCGCTGCCCGTAAAGAGAAAAAAGCCGTAAATAAACAGGATTTCTTGGATGCGGTAGATCGAATTGTAGGTGGTCTGGAAAAGAAAAATAAAATCATAACCCCGGAAGAGAAAAAGACCATTGCTTTTCATGAAGCTGGTCATGCTACAGTGAGTTGGATGCTTGAGCATGCCGCTCCTTTGGTAAAGGTTACTATAGTTCCCAGAGGCCAATCCTTGGGTGCTGCCTGGTATTTGCCTGAAGAACGGTTGATTGTTCGCCCGGAGCAAATGCTAGATGAGATGTGCGCTACCATGGGTGGTAGGGCTGCAGAGCGGGTGGTTTTCGATAAAATATCTACCGGAGCCTTAAGCGATTTGGAAAAGGTGACCAAACAGGCTAGGGCCATGGTTACCATTTACGGACTCAATGATCAACTGGGAAATATAACCTATTATGATTCCTCAGGACAGAATGAATACGGTTTCACCAAACCCTATAGCGAGGAAACAGCCCAAAAGATAGACGAGGAAATTTCCAAAATTATTGAGGAACAGTACCAGAGAGCAATAAAACTATTGGAGAAAAACAAAGATAAACTCACAGAGTTGGCAGATAGACTCTTGGAAAAAGAAGTTATCTTTAAGGACGACTTACAGAAGATTTTTGGAAAAAGACCTTTTGAAAAAGAGGAACTGGAAACTGCAGGCTAAGGATTTTCAGACCCAATTGGAAGTCTAGATGAAGTACAGATTTTGAAACCGTAAATGGGAGTTTTTGACAAACTTTTTGGAGGTGGCAAAAAGGTTTCTAAGGAAACCCTGGAGACCCGTGGAGACCACATGCCCGATCTTAAAATCCCAGTAGACGAAAAATTCACCATCTACTTCAAGAAAAATGGGGGTAAATTCATCTATTGTGAAGATGATTTAGAAATTTCCGAAGCCCTGCAAAATATCATTTCTGAAAACGATTGGCAACAACATTTTTTTTATACGTTGGATCCGCGTTTGGAAAGTCGATTTGTTTCAGAAAAAATTCAATTCACCGCTAATCGGAAAGAAAGCGACATTTTTTTTACCACCTGTGAACATTTAATTGCCCACAACGGTTCCATTTTGGTTTGTTCCAATCAAATCAAGGAAAAAAAGCTCGATGAACTTCCTTCCAATCTAATAGTATTTGCAACCACGAGTCAACTTGTAGATTCTATTAGTGAAGCGCTAAAGGTTATCAAAGAAAGATATCAGAAAAACATTCCCAACAATATCACCACCTTAAAGCACTTTCAACCCACCCCGGAAAACAAAAATGATTTCCTGTCCTACGGAAGTGCCTCAAAAAATGTATATCTTTTACTGCTAGAAGACTACTGATTACATGAAAGAAATTCTAAGGCGCTCTATTACAGGGGTAATCTATGTGGTACTCCTTATGGGAGCTGTTTTTTTAAGCTCCGATGCCTTCGATTTTCTCTTTATGGTATTTGGTTTAGCCTGTCTTTACGAATACAAAAGAATAGTTAAGCTTAAGAGTTACTATGTCTACATTGCCTATTTGGCATTGTGGTGGGCATACATCTATTTGATTCAGGATAAAACCTTGATCACCATTTTGATGTTAATGGCCCTTACCGTAGACCTTGCCCTACTGGTATTTCTATTTTCAAAAAAAGCCAAAACTTTTAACGACTTTCAAAAATTCATGATCGCAGTATTCTATCTGGGAGGGGGCTGTATTTTTCTGACCATGATTCCATACAAACAAAATAGTTTTTCCCAGTTACTCATCATGGGGGTATTTATTTTGATATGGGTAAATGATACTTTTGCCTATTTGGTTGGCCGCAGTATTGGTAGAACTAAACTTTATCCTTCAGTTTCTCCAAAAAAAACCATTGAAGGTTCTTTTGGAGGTCTTATTTTTGCATGGGTAGCAGCCTACATTCTCGCAGAGTTTGAGACCAGCTTAACATTGATGGAATGGTTAATCCTGTCTACGGTAATCGTAATAGCCGGAAGTTTGGGTGATTTATTGGAATCCAAATTTAAACGTGTGGCCGGTGTAAAAGACAGCGGTGCCATTTTACCCGGACATGGCGGAATCTGGGACCGATTGGACAGTTTGGTGTTTGCCGCCCCTTTTGCATATTTGATACTTAATTTATTTTCTTATGTTTCATAAAGAAGGCCAAAAAATAATCCTTATTACCTTTTTCCTAGTAGTGGCTGCACTTTTGGCTGCACAGTTCTACATAAGTTTGGACTGGCTAAGATTTGCCTTGCAACTAGGCGTATTGGTTATGTTGATTTTGATTTTACAGTTCTTTAGAAACCCGAAGAGGTTGGTCACCCCCAACTTTGATGAGATTTTAGCCCCGGTAGATGGAAAGGTGGTAGTTATAGAAGAGGTGGAAGAACCCGAATATTTTAAGGACAAACGCAAGCAGGTCTCTATTTTCATGTCCCCAGTCAATGTGCATGTTACACGATATGCTGCAAGTGGAACGGTAACTTATTCCAAATATCACCCAGGGAAATATTTGGTGGCTTGGCACCCTAAATCCAGTATCGAAAATGAACGTACAACCGTGGTGGTGCACACACCAAAGTTTGGGGAAATAGGCTATAGACAGATTGCCGGAGCCCTTGCACGGCGCATTGTCAATTATGCTGAAGAAGGTGAACAGGTAACCCAAGGACAGGATGCAGGGTTTATCAAATTTGGCTCTAGGGTAGATTTATTGTTACCCTTGGATTGTGATATAACAGTAAAACTCAATCAAAAAGTAGTTGGGGCCAAAACGTGTATAGCCTCAATCAGAAAGAAGAATGACTGATGACGAGCTACATAAAGAATTCGAGGAAGCAGTTGCTTTTGTAAACAGCTATACCAAACCCATGCCTGCTGATTTACTACTGAAGCTTTATGCCTATTTCAAAATTGCCAACAAAAACTTTAGTAATCCAGGAAGTAAAACCCCATTAATCAATGCCTTTAAGGCCAATGCCCTAATACAGGCGAAAAATATTAACGCCAACGAGGCAATGCAAGCTTATATTGATTTGGTCAATAAGGAGATACGAAAACCTTAGGCAATCCTGGCTGCACTTTTCTTCATTTCATAAAAGGTAAAATAAATTCCGCCAACAGCAGTAATCAAAAAGTAAGTCCCTACCAAATAACTTCCATAGGGCACAAAGGTGTTCAAACCAAACCAATCATTGGTCATATAAATTAAGCCTAGCCCAGCGGCACTTCTACAGATTTCAATCCATATGGCATATCCCGACCTATCCATTAATGAGGTATAACCATAAATCCCCATAAAAATAAAAGCCCCGTACCATAAAAGACCATCAAACCCAATACTTGAATAGTTATAAAACATAAACAACATCAATGTGGTGTTTGTCAATAATTGAAAAATGGAATATCCTTTCAGGCTATTGGAAGATTCAGGCTTATATTTTTTAAAATCATATACATTCTCTATAATCTGAATTGGATATTTCTGTTTTACATCTTCCGGTCTCCAACCAGTGGGCATAAACCAAATCCTAAGCTTGTCCCAATAGCTGTTTGTTCTCCATGCATCCTTAACGAGTCGCCAAATATGCTGAAAGTTAATCAAGATTGGATTCCAGGTACTGGCGGGCTTAAGTACCCCGTATTGGGGCGGCACATGGCTAAGTTCTTCTTGAAAAGTACCAAACATACGATCCCAAAAACTAAAAATCTGTCCCAGGTTTTTATCGATATATTCTGGATTGATAGCGTGATGCACTCGATGCTGCGAAGGTGTTATTATAATAAATTCCAGCCATCCCAACTTGCCAATGTGACGGGTATGGTACCAAAACTGGGCAAAGAGATGTAAAGGTCCCAAAATAGCCACCACTTTACTAGGGACTCCCAACAACGCGGCTGGAATCAGTAAAAGTGGAAAATAAACTAAAAGATTGGAAATGGATTGTCTTAATGCACAGGCCAAATTGAATTCTTCGCTGCTGTGGTGAATTACATGTTGATTCCAAAAAAAATTGATTCGATGGCTCAGACGATGGTTCCAGTACCCAGCAAAATCCAAAGTCAAAAAACCAAGAACCCACACCAGCCAGGTTGCATTAATCTCTGTAAGCGCCAAGTGTTCCAACAAAAAAGGATAGGTAATCAGGACTACTCCAAGTCCAAGAGAGTCTTTTACCACATTGGTCAAGCCAGAACTTAAACTGCTCACGGTATCCATTACATTGTGCATCTGATTTTTCACAAAGTATCCGTATAGCACTTCTACAAGAACCAATCCCACAAAAAATGGGATGGCATACAACAGCGCGGTTGCGTAGGCTTCCATAACGCTAAAGATAAAAAAATCAATCAAAGATGAAAGGCTAAACCTTCTCGACCCTAACTACAATGGATTTGCTCACTGGAGTATGACTTTTATCTGCAAACAAATCAATGGGAACCAAAATGTTGGTCTCGGGAAAATAAGCACAAAGGTTTCGGGAAGGTATGTTGTATGGGATTACCTTGAAATTTTTTGCTCTTCGCTCCTTACCGCTATAGTTACTGACCAGGTCAACTATTTGCTGGGCATGTAAGCCTTGTTCCTTCATATCCTTACTATTCATAAACACTACTCTTCGTTCGCCCTGAATTCCACGGTATCTATCGTTCATCCCATAGATAGTAGTGTTGAATTGGTCATGACTACGAACAGTCATCAACAAGAATTCATCCGTTTTCAACTCAATATTAGGAAGTTTACATATTGAGAACTGGGCCTTTCCGCCAGGTAGTTTAGAAAAATTGGCCTCCCTTGCGTTATTGGGCAAATAAAATCCTGAACCTTTTGATCGCTGTGAATAATCTTGATATCCTGTCAGCACCGAAGTGATTTTCTCCCTCACCAAATCATAGTCGCTTCCAAGTGTTTTCCAATCAATGGTGGATGTATCACCAAAATAGGCATGTGCCATAATCGCCACAATTTCCGGTTCACTTTTAAGATGGTTACTGGCAGGTTTCAATTTTCCCTTGCTCTGGTGCACTTTTCCCATACTATTCTCCACCGTAACGAATCGCCCGTTATCTGATTCCGTTCTTCCCAGAGTAGGTAGAATTAGGGCCGTTTCCCCAGCTGTTAAATGAGTCCGGTTTAATTTGGTGCTTACAGATACGGTCAGTTGGCAGCGTTGAAGCGCATCAGCAGTATATTCCGTATCAGAAGCAGCAGAAACAAAATTCCCGCCTAAAGCCACAAATACCTTAGCCTCACCCTTATACATAGCCTGAATGGCTTTAACCGTATCCAAGCCTTCATGTATTGGTGGACTAAAACTGAACTCTTTTTCAAGCGCTTGGTTCAACGGTTCAGAAACATGATGCATTATGCCCACACTCCGGTCACCCTGCACATTGCTATGTCCTCTGACCGGACAGGTTCCTGCGCCCTTCTTACCAATACTTCCTTTGAGTAATAAAAGGTTAACACATTCTTTAATATTATCAACCGCATTTTTGTGTTGGGTAAGCCCCATGGCCCAGCAGACAATTATTTTGGATTTTTTGGCCAGTACCTCAACGGCCTGGTCAACCACGTCCGAATCAACTCCGCAGCTTTGAAGCAGTTGTTCATCATCATATCTTTCCAAATCCTTTAGAAAAGCTTCGAATCCCTGTGTTTTTTCTGAAATGAAATTATGATCAAACACTTTTTCATCATCCTCTTCCCTTTTTGCCAATCGTTTCATTATTAGCTTTAACAAGGATACATCTTGATTAATTCGCACTTGCAGAAAAATATCGGTAAGGTTAGCTCCCTTTCCAAGAATTCCATTAAGCTGTTGTGGGTTTTTAAAACGGTTTAAACCACTTTCACTAAGTGGATTGATTGTTATGATTTTTCCACCATTCTCTTTGCACTTTTGAAGTGCAGATAGCATTCTGGGATGATTTGTGCCCGGATTCTGACCAATCACCATAACAACGTCGGCCTCATCAAAGTCTTCCAAAAAAACAGAACCTTTTCCTATTCCCAAAGTCTCTGAAAGTGCCACCCCACTGGATTCATGGCACATGTTTGAGCAATCTGGCATATTGTTGGTCCCAAAGGCCCGGGCAAAAAGGCCATAAAGAAATGCTGCTTCGTTGCTGGACCGCCCAGAGGTGTAAAATATGGCTTCATCCGGACTATCCAATGATTTTAGATGTTGTGCAATAACATCAAATGCCCTATCCCAGGAAATGGGTTCATAGTGAAGGGAATTGGGTCTAAGGACGAAAGGTTCAGTGATTCGTCCGCTTTTCCCAATTTGATAATCAGTCCACATGGAAATCTCCTCCACAGAATATTTCTGGAAAAACTCACGATCCACCCGTTCAAAAGTGGTTTCTTCGGCGATTGCCTTCACTCCATTTTCACAATATTCTCCCAACCTCGAAGGCTTATCTGGATCAGGCCAAGCGCACCCTGGGCAGTCAAAACCTTCTTTTTGGTTCATACGGGAAAGCGTTTTTAGGGATCGGAACAATCCGGATTCTTTGTTCACATGCTCCAGTGCAACTTTAATAGCCGGTACTCCAGCCGCATATTCGCTTGGCTCGGTAACCTTTAGATTTGTGAACGCCGTACTTCCTGTAACTGAAATTTTTCGTACTATCTTTTTGTCATTCATTATCCTTCAAGAGCTTTGTCATTAAAGATAACGATTAGTGCCAAGTAATCATTCGTGAAAGCTTAGCCCTTAAAATCAACAATCGCATTAAGATGAAACTCCCAGAAATGCTCTTCACATCTCCAAGTATTGAGACTATGGTTTGGTTTTAGAGATTAAAAGTTTCCTTAATACTTTTGGTAGAAAGCAATTTTTTAATTGACGCCAATTTATCCGGACTTTTTAAAAAGGGATGTTCTTGATAAAGTTTTTGATAATCCTCCAAAACCTCATTAGAATAGTCCTCCACTTTTTTACCAATCACATTATTTATCTGACTAATTACATCCTTTTGAAAACTCAAGGCTACCGGGTCTACATACCCCATTTTAATAAATCCTGCAGTTTTTCTATGACACCTACAAGGGTTGGATTTATTGATCAACCCACATTTTTGATTCATAAAATTGTACAACTGTTTTTTTGCCCTATGCAGCTTTACCCTGAAATTCTGTTTGGAAACCTCCATAATCTCACTCCCTATGGAGTCTGGAAATTCAAAGAGTTCACCAATAATGTATATAAGCCGTTGTTCTCGGTCCAAGCAAAGCAACATTCCTTTCATGCAGCTAATTTTTGCCTCGTTGACCAAAAGTTTTTCCTCCACTTCAAAGGAATAGTTGGAAAGTTGCTCATCTGGCAATTGATCTAATCCTTGCCCAAATTGCTCAAAATTTGGGGCATTTACTTCATGCTTGCCTCTTTTCATATTGAGAAAGTGGTTCTTCACTATTCGGTACATCCATGTCTTAAAACTGCTGTTATGTTTAAAGGTTTCCAGCTTCGTAATAACCTTTATAAGCACTTCTTGGGTTAAATCCGCCGCCTCATCCCTATCTCCTACAAAGGTCAGGGCAACATTGTAGATCCAATCTTGGTTCCGAGTAATCAACAATTCCAAAGAGGCCTTATCCCCAGATAAGGCCTCTTCAATAAGTGTTTCATCAGAAATGTTCTCCTTCTTTTGATTCATAAGCTTACTTGTCCATTAAATAGCTTCCATGGGGGTTATCAAAGGTAAGTAACCATTTACCATTGCTTTGCTTTTTGAGATTGGCCACTGAAAGTCCCTGTTGTTTAATGGCTGTACCATCTGGGGCCGTACCCGTCATTACCCAAGGGGCAATATGGGTGGCTGAGTCCCCATTGACAAAAACCTCATGCCCTTGCGGGTATTCAAATTGAGGATTAATCGCGAATGCTGCTTGGAACATTTCCCGGAGCACCTTATGATCGTAAACAGGAGATTCGGGCTCAAAAATTACCAGAGCGCCCTTCTCGTAACTGGACATTACCCCATTAATGTCCTTACTATTAAAGGATTTTGTCATGGACTCAACTGCGTTTAAAACTTCTTGCTGTTCCTTGGAAATTGTAGTGGATTGCATAATTTTCTGTTTTTGGGAATACATCATTGTGGCCATAAAAAAGCACATGGCCAGTGCTACATAAATGCGTCTTCTGTTTATCATAATTATTGCTTTATGATTTAGACACATCCCAGCGCATGACTGTTACAGTTATTTCACCGTAATAATGCAAATAGCTTTTGAAAAAGCACAATGGACATCCTAACCCATTTTAATTGAGCCAGTTATTCAATTTAAAAACAATAGATTTCTTAGATGTTGAACAGATTGATATCCTCCGCGCTGGTGATATCCGGAATATATTCGGAGCGAGGAAAACAAAGCATACCAGTTGGGTTTTGTGTTACCAAAATACGTACGGCTTCCGGTAGTTCTTTTTCATCCCGCCCTGGACTTATAGGGCAATTAACTAAGTAGGGATAAATTGCACTTCCCGAAAAACTAAAGATGTTCATGCTGACCCGTAGTTCCCCACTAGCGTCCCGGTAGTCTTCCAACTTATCCAAGTTGGGTTTCTCAACAATACCCTGCAACAACCCTTCAGAGGAGATGCTCATCAGCGCAAATTTTGCAATCCGCTCTTCCGAGAATCCCAGTCCGATACCGCTATAACTTATAAGCGCATTTGGAATGTTGCGGTTTTCCCTAAGGTCCCTCAAAGCTTCTGTGGAATACAGATTGTCTCCATTGCAAACCGTGAAGGTCGTTGATTTTAACTCTGGACATTGATCCATGCATTGCTGCAGGGCATCGGCAGTCCCAAATGGCTTCTGTCTACCTTCTGGTATTCGTTGAACAGCAAAATGCACAAAAAGTCCCTGGTAGTTGTTGTTTCGTGGGGCATTGCCCACCAAATCTTTGAACCCTTGATTTTCAGCACTGGTTATTAAATATACCTGCTTATAACCTGCAGTAACCGCATTTTTGATGAGATAATATAGCAAGGGTCTTCCTGCAGCTCCTAATGGTATGAGGCTCTTGTGCAATTTTTGAGCTGCCTCTTTGGTAGATTTATCCAAATTGGCAGTTGCCAGGCTTTTCTTCATTCGAGAGGATGCCCCTCCCACCATAATGACTAAACTTTCATTTTTCATTATTCAGCGCTTGTTAGGTTAACTGTATACGCATCTCTCGCCCCACTATCCTTAAATGCCTTTATTACTTTATCTTTTGTTTCTTCAGTAACCAAGGCTACCATACAACCCCCTCCTCCTGAGCCTATTATCTTGGCACCCAAAGCACCCGCAATTTTTGCCGATTCCATCATTTGAGTCATTCTGGCGGGGGTATTTTGGATTTGATTCTGTAGGATATCCTGATGCCTATTCATTAAATCCCCTAAAACCTGCCTATCTGGGTTGGGTTTGGAAAGTTCTTCCCTAGCCGTCAAGGTAATATCATAATTGTGAATGGCCGCATACCAATGTGCTTGGAATTCTACAGGCACCGCTTCCTTATATCTTTTATGATCCTCCAATACAGCAAGGTCCAAATCAAAATCTGGATATTGCTCTTTTACCGCCTTAACTGCATTTTGGGCATAAACTCTTCCATTTTGGAGTACATCAAGTGTTTTCTTGGGTAATCCGGACTCTGCTACCACCATCATTCCCAAATTGGCATTCAGTCTGGTACTTTCTCCCTTCTTGGTATCGATAAAGAGTAGTCCGCCTTGGGCTATGCTATACTGATCCATTAAACCTCCGGGTTGGTTAAAATAAAGCACTTCGGCCTCATAGGCCCATTGTCCTATCTGCTTGTTGTCTGGTTTAAACGGAAAATTCTGGGAAGCCAATAAAAATCGAATCCATGCAACAATGAGTGCTGAGGAGCTCGAAAGCCCTGCATTTACTGGAATTGAACCGTGAATTTCTATGTTGTACCCCTGAGTTAGCTCCAATCCATTCTTTTTCAACACGGCCATTACCGAACGGAAATAATCTCCATCGCTTACATCATCCAAGGAATCATCTAATGAAACAAGAGTGTTTTCTCCTAGATCTTTAAGCTCAATTACAAACTGGGATTTAGTGTTGGGAGTAGCTGCTATATGAATAAAGCGATCAATGGCTCCGGCAATTACCGGTAAGCCCAAATAGTCTTGATGGTCGCCATAAAAACAAATACGAGCGGGAACTGATATCTTAATCATGAGTAGTAAGGAAACAAAATTTAATTAACAATGGCTAAAGGTTGGGTTGTACTCCAATTACCACGGGTGAAATCAGGGAAGGTTTGCGGTGCTCCACCGCTGGCAACGGAACGTTCGCTCAGTGGGGCTACTGCGCTCCAAAAACAACCTTCATACACATTTTGATCTAAAGGAAGTCCTTTGTGCAAACATTCCACAATCCTGTAGACCATAATACCATCCATACCTCCGTGACCACTACCTTTTGCTGCCTCATTCAATCTTTTGTACAGGGGATGGTCATACTTTTCATAAATCGCAGCAAGTTGTTCTCCTTGCGCCCATGAGTGGTGATCCTTGGTAACTCCTTCTATACCGCCTTCCAAGGCTACACGGGTAGGAAAACCTGCCAAAGCGCCTTTTGTGCCCTGCACCAAGTTTAATCTACTATAGGGCCTGGGACTGGTTTCATCCCATTGAACCATAATGGTTCTTCCCAAGCCTGTTTTAATTATGGAAGTATTGAGGTCACCTCCTTTATAATCTAGTTTGTTCCATTTATGGTCAGATGGATAGTTCTTTTTGGCATAAGCACCCCTTCCTTTTGCTGGGGTGGAAAAAGAGACAAGACTGGCAAAACTATCTTCGGTTCTACCCAAATTCATGTATTGCGCCACCGGACCCAAACCATGGGTGGGATACAGGTTACCATTTCTTTTGGCATAGTGATATGTACGCCAAGAACCTGTTCCTCTTTGCTGCTCTTCCATTTGAAAGCGAAGTTCGTGTATGTAAGCAGCTTCGCCATGTAAAATATCACCAATCACACCTTTTCTGCACATATTTAGATACATGAGCTCTTCGCGACCGTAGTTGACATTTTCCATCATCATACAGTGCTTTTGGGTGCGTTCCGAGGCATCCACAATATCCCACATTTCGCTTAAAGTAACAGCAATTGGGACCTCAACAAAGGCGTGAGCACCTTGGTTCATTGCTTCTATGGCCATAGGGGCATGGTTCAACCAATTGGTTGCAATAAATACCACATCTGGCTTTACTTCCGCCAGCATGGTCTTCCATTTGTCCTCATCCCCCCAATACTGGGCAATATTTTTATGTCTGTCTTCTCCGGCCACCTCTTTTACCCAGCCAACCTTTTGTTTGACCAGGTCTTCATATAAATCACAAATAGCAACCACTTCGGTACCTTCCAGGGCGGCAAAAAACTTCAAATGAGTTCCCCCTCTAGCTCCTACACCTATAAAGGCTGCCTTTATGTGCTCCAGTTTAGGGGCAGCATAATCCCCCATATACTTGGATTGACGAGGTCTATCCAAATTAGCCTTAAGGCTTCTTGGAAGTAAGGATATGGCCGCGGCGGATAAAGAGGTTTTTTGAATAAATTTACGTCGGTTGATGCTTTTCATTTGGATGTTCAGTTGGTTCGCCAAGCAACTAAATTACACAAGTAAATGAATATAAAAAGTGTAGATTGTTTTAATTATGTTACTAAACAAACATTTTACTTAAGCACCTGTTTTAAGAAATGTTCCTTGAAAGCTCTGCCAATAGGAATCCTTAGTCCCCCGTTAAGATAAATTTGATTTCCCATAATTTTCTCAATCTTGTCTGTATTGATAATATAGGATTTATGAACCCTAATGAACTGGGTATTTGACAAGGATTCCAACCAATAGCGCAAAGACTCGTTCGATAAGTATTTTTTTGCGGGAGTAACAACCTCGGTATAATCCGAATCTGAATGAATGTGTAATATTTGGTCCAATTGGATTTTAATATGTTCATGACCAGATTTTATATACATGTACCCAAGCTGCTGCTCAACCAACTCTGTATGTACCTTCAACTCATCATTTTTTTTGATGGGAACTTTGGCCACCGCCTTCAAAAATCTCTGAAAGGAAAAAGGCTTCAATAAATAATCAACAACGTTTAGGTCATAGCTTTCCAAAGCATACTCTGAAAATGCCGTGGTCAAAATCACATGGGGTGGATTGGGTAGGGTCTTTAAAAAATCCAGACCCGTTATTTTTGGCAAGTGGATATCCAAGAACATCAAATCTACTGGTTCGGACTTAAGGAATTCCATAGCTTGCAATGCATCGGAAAACACAGCCATAAGCTGTAGCGTACCAATATCCTCAATGAACTTTTTCAGGATACGCTGTGCGGGAGGTTGATCCTCAATGATAATGCATTTCATATTCCTAAGATTCTTCCAGCTCCATGGTTAGCTCTACTAAGAACTGGTTAGTGTTCTCTTCAATCCGAAGCTCGTGTTGGTTGGGATACAAAAGTTTCAAACGTTTTTGCACGTTTTGCAACCCTATTCCCTTTGCCACGGCGTCTAATTTAGTCATCGGTTCAAAGTTATTTCGACAGCTAAATTGAAGTTGATTACCTTTTTGCTTTACATCAATATCAATTTCAATATTAGAGGACTGTCCTGACTGGCTATGCTTGAATGCATTTTCTATAAAAACAATCAAAATTAGCGGTGCAATTCTATATCCCGATTTAATTTGCTCGGTCCTAAATTGAACATTTCCTCTTTCTTCAATCTGCAACTTATATAGCTTAATGAAGTTTCCTAGTTGTTCTATCTCCTTTTTTAAGGGAACGTATTTTTCCTTGCATTCATAAAGCATATATCTAAGAACACCGCTCATTTCCAAAATAATTTCTGGGGTCTTGGGTGAATTTTCCAAGGCGTAAGAATACAGGTTGTTCAAATTATTGAACAAAAAATGGGGGTTAATCTGCGAACGTAAAAACTGGAGTTCACTTTCCTGTACCGTGCCTTTGAGTTCATCTATTTGCTTTTGCTTTTGAAGTGCATCCCATCCAAATTTACACCCACACAATATGGCCATTACTGGAACCACCTCAAATAAAGCGTAAAACACTCCTGGGAATCCCCTGGCTCTTCTTGTACCTGGAAAAAAAATCTGCTCCAACACAAGTTCTTCCAATAGAATGACTCCTGCGATGACCAAAAGAACACTTCCAAAAAACTTCCAGTGTTTCTTTTTATACAGTAACCTCGGCATTAGATAGTAGGTGATGATCACAGTGGCAAAGACATAACTCAAAAAGAACACTACCTCGTATCCATCAATATGAGGGTGATGCCGGTCATAGGAGTAAAACAAAAAGACCAGTAAGTGCAGTATAATCTGAAAAATAAGTTCTCTTCGGGAAATCAAATGTCCATTTTTAACTAAAATCAAAATTAGCTGCTATAAGGTAATAAAAGAAACACTATGCCGTCAACAACCTAATTAGCGCTGTGAACAGCAATAAACTGTTAATTTTCCTTAATCTTTGTCGATTGGGGTATCATGCCTGTTGTTCACAGAATTTCATCACTGTTTCTTTTATTTCCTCTCCATCTTTGAAGAAGAAATTGAATACACACGAAATTGATGAAAGAAGCAAAACAAATCACCTTTTTAATCTTGTTTTTTTTGGTTTCCCTTTGGTCCCTTGAAGCACAGGTAAAAAATTTGGTCTTCACGGGTAAGGTAATAGACAACTCTACAGGGCAACCTGTTGCCTATGCCACAGTTATGGTTGCTGATAACGCAACGAACAAGGCCATTACCGGAACCACCACTTTGGAAGATGGTTCCTTTACCCTGGAAACCGACGCTTCCAACTATTATATAGAAGTGAGTTTTATCGGTTTTGAAAAGAAAATAATTCAGGTACCTAATTCAAGTGACACAAGAATAGACCTAGGTCTAGTGAAAGTTACTGAAGATGCCCAACAGTTGGAAGAAGTGGTTGTAGAAGGCGAGGTGTCCAAAACCGAGTTCAAATTGGATAAACGCGTATTCAATGTCGGCAAGGACCTAAGCAGTACGGGAGCCAGTGCCTTGGAGGTTCTGAACAACGTGCCATCGGTAAATGTAAACATAGAAGGACAGATTAGCCTTAGGGGGAGTCAAGGTGTTCAGGTGCTCATCAACGGCAAACCTTCCATAATTGCCAGCGACGAAAGCAACGCCTTGGGCACTATTACAGCCGATATGATTGATCGTGTGGAAGTAATCACCAATCCTTCTGCCAAATACGACGCCGAGGGCACCTCTGGCATCATCAATATTGTCATTAAAAAAGAAGAACGAAAAGGTTTAAACGGTTCTGTCACTGTTAATACCGGGGCACCAAACAACCATAGTGTTGGTGTGAGTTTAAACAGAAGAACAGAAAAATTCAATTTGTTCACCCAATTGGGTGCAGGTTATCGTGAACTGCCCAATGATATTGAAAGCCGTAATACCGACCTTGTCAACAATACAGCTATATTAACCGATGGGGAGGAATTCCGTAATGAAGCTTATTACAATTTTGTGTTGGGAACGGACTACTATTTTGACCCCACCAGTGTATTAACACTTTCTGGGAACTTTGCCTTGGAAATTGAAGACCAGCCATCAACCACAAACTACGCATCCTTGGATGCTAATGAAGATATAAGCTCCCAATGGGAGCGAAATGAAATTACAGAGGCCACAAATCCCAAATTTCAATATGAATTGCAGTACAAAAAAGATTTCAAAGGATCAGAGGATCATGTTTTGCTATTCAGTGCTTTGGGTAACTTTTTTGGGAAGGATCAATCCTCCGAATTTATGGACACTACAGTTTTTGGGGACAATAATGATGATTCGCAACTTACGCGAACCGATTTTAAAGAGTCTGTTTTTACCTATAAATTGGATTACACCAAGCCTTTTTCGGAAGAACTGACCATGGAGACGGGTGCACAATATGTGCTGAATGACGTAAGCAATGATTACGAAGTCCAAAATCTAGTGAACGGCTCTTTTGTTGTGGATCCTGGATTGACCAACGTATTTGAGTATGACCAAAAGGTATTTGGACTGTATGGAACTGGTGCCTATGAAGGTAAAAAATGGGGTGTAAAAGCTGGGGTTCGCATGGAACAAACCAATTTGAATACCTTTTTGACCAACACGGGAGCGGATAATTCCCAAGACTACACCAATTTGTTCCCTAGTGTACACAGCTCTTACAAGTTTTCAGAGAAGGTTTCTTTGCAAGCTGGGTATTCCAAACGTATTTATAGACCACGGCTGTGGGATTTGAACCCCTTCTTCAACATTCGGGATAACTTTAACATCCGTCAAGGAAATCCAAATCTAATGCCGGAGTTCACTGATTCATATGAGATTACCAGTATCTTTTTCATTGGGAAAACCGCATTGAATTTTGGAGTATTTCATAGGTATACTACTGATGTTATTGAACGGGTTTCAACCTTTGAAAATAATGTGAATACAACAAGACCTGAGAATATTGGCACCAATAAGACTTTAGGCTTGGAGTTCAATACTAAATATAGTCCTGTAAATTGGTTAACCTTTAATGCTGATTTCAATTACAGCCAATTCTCCCGTGAGGGCATTTTTGAGGATACCGTTTTTGATTTTGATGCAGAAAGATGGTCTTCCAAATTGATGACCAAAATAAAATTTCCCGCAGATATTGATCTTGAGGCTACCGGAAATTATAGATCTAGCTACCAAACGGTGCAAGGGGAAACCAGTGACAATGCTTTCCTTAACTTGGGAATACGAAAAAAGCTCATGAAAGGTAAAGCTATATTAAACCTAAGTGTCAGGGATGTTTTTGCATCCAGGGTCTACGAAAACCAGATTGCCCAAGCAGATTTTGAGGTGTATAGTCGTCGTCAACGAGGTCGTTTTGTTTCCTTCGGATTCAGTTATGGCTTCGGAAAAGGGGAAGCGATGCAATACTCTGGCGGTAGAAGGAGGTAAAGGTGACTACCCAAGAAATCTAATTGAATGAACTGCAAAATCAAGCGCTAAATCGAAATTTTGGGCAACACATTACATCTTAAGATAAACTAGCCAAACTCTTCTCCAAAGTTTCGATTTTGGCCTCCGCATCTGCTGCTTTCTTTTTTTCTATGGCCACTACTTTTTCAGGTGCATTGTTTACAAAGCGTTCGTTGCTCAACTTCTTTTGAACCGATTGCAGGAATCCCTTCGTGTAATTCAACTCTTCAGTAATTTTTTTGATTTCCGCTTCAATATCAATGGCACCAGCCATTGGGATAAAGTACTCATTGCTCTTTACCCTAAAGCTTAGCGCCCCATCTACACCCTCTTTCACTATAGCCAATTGAGAAATATTGCCCAATTTGGTAATGATTTTATCCATAGATTGGCTAACCCCTTCACTATTGATTACAGATAATTCCAAAGCTTCTCTCTGTGGAATGTTCTTATTTTTTCTAATCGTACGAACACCTGAAATGACCTCTGCGGCCAAATCAAAGTCGGTAATAAGTACTGTATCCGCTTGTGCAACCACAGGCCAATTGGAAACAATCAGGGCTTCTTCCGGAGAACGTTCCGCAATATGCTGCCATACTTCCTCGGTTAAAAAAGGCATAAAAGGGTGCAAAATCTTTAGATTTTGCTCAAACAAGTGAATAACAGCATCAAACGTGGTTCGATCAATCGGTTTTTGGTACGCTGGTTTTACTATTTCCAGTAACCAGGAACAGAAATCGTCCCAAACCAGCTTATATATGGCCATTAACGCATCGGAAATTCGGTATTTGGCGAAATGATCCTCTATTTCGGCCAAGGTTTGGTTAAACTTAGCGGTATACCAATCAATTCCTGTTTTTGAAGACTCTGGTTGTGCAATATCAGCCACTTCCCATCCTTTTACCAATCGAAAGGCATTCCAGATTTTATTCGCGAAGTTTTTACCTTGCTGACAAAGTGCCTCGTCAAACATCAAGTCATTTCCGGCTGCCGAACTCAACAATAGCCCTACCCGAACGCCATCTGCCCCAAAATCTTTGATCAATTTTAAGGCATCTGGAGAGTTCCCCAGTTGCTTGGACATTTTTCTTCTTTGTTTGTCCCTTACCAATCCGGTTAAATATACATTTTCGAAAGGGCGTTTTCCGCGATACTCATAACCAGATACAATCATTCGAGCAACCCAGAAAAACAAGATATCTGGGCCTGTTACCAAGTCGCTGGTTGGATAATAATAGTCTATTTCTTCATTATCCGGTTCCAAAATACCTCCAAAAACGCTTATCGGCCATAACCAGGAGGAAAACCAAGTATCCAGAACATCTGGGTCTTGACGTAAATCGGATTCTTGGATTTTTGGATTCTTGGATTGGGCTTTTTTGAGTGCCTCTTCCTTGGTTTCCGCTACCACAAAGTCGTCCTTTCCATCTCCAAAATAGTAAGCTGGAATCTGCTGTCCCCACCATAATTGACGAGAAATGTTCCAATCTCGGATGTTTTCCATCCAATGGCGATAGGTGTTTTCAAACTTTTTAGGGTAGAGCTTAACATCCCCTGTTTTTAACACACCATCTATAGCCGGTTTGGCCAAGTTCTCCATTTTAAGAAACCATTGATCAGACAATCTGGGCTCTATTACTGCTTTGGTACGCTCTGAAGTGCCTACTTTGTTCAAATGTTGTTCCGTTTTAACCAAAAAGCCCTTTTCCTCCAATTCTTTCGAAATTTCCTTACGAACCACAAAGCGGTCTTTGTCTTGGTAATGGAGTCCATAGGAATTAAGTGTGGCATCTTCGTTAAAAATATCTACTACTTCTAGATTGTGTTTATCGCCCAAACTCTTGTCATTTTCATCATGCGCTGGAGTTACTTTAAGACAACCGGTACCAAATTCAATGTCCACATACTCATCTTCAATTATGGGTATGACGCGATTACAAATAGGCACAATGGCTTTTTTTCCTTTTAAATGGCGATATCTTTCATCATTTGGGTTGATACAAATAGCAGTATCCCCTAAAATAGTCTCCGGTCTTGTAGTGGCAATAGTCACCTTTTCATCAGATCCTTCAATCTGATAGGTCAAATAATATAAGGTTCCCTGCTGTTCTTCGTAAATGACCTCCTCATCGGAAAGGGTTGTCTTGGCCTCTGGATCCCAGTTAACCATTCGAAAACCCCTATAAATCAATCCTTTATTAAATAAATCAACAAAAACCTTGATCACAGAGGCTGACATATCGTCATCCATGGTGAACTTAGTTCTATCCCAATCACAGGAACAGCCCAATTTTTTCAGTTGTTGCAGGATAACACCTCCGTATTCGTTGGTCCAATCCCAAGCATGTTTTAGGAACTCATCACGCGACAAATCCGTCTTTGAAATGCCATCATCCTTGAGTTTGGCCACTACTTTGGCCTCTGTGGCAATAGAAGCATGGTCCATACCAGGTACCCAACAGGCATTTTTACCCAAGAGTCTAGCTCTTCTAATAAGTACATCTTGCAGGGTATTGTTCAGCATGTGCCCCATATGTAGCACCCCTGTAACATTGGGTGGCGGAATTACTATGGTATAGGGCTCCCGGCCATCTGGTTTTGAGCTAAAAAAATCATGTTGCATCCAGTATGAATACCAGTTCTCCTCCACCCTATTGGGCTCATATTTTGATGGAATTTCCATTTTTCGGTACAGTTTTTGTCTTTTTGGAATCGGATTGGATTTTTTGAAAGAGGGTCGCAATATTAATTTAATGCTATTCTTCGGCTGAGAGCCAATCTCGAAATACGAAACAAAAATAAGTAACGTTATTACATTACAAAAGAATTTTGGATGCAGGTATTAAAACATCTAAATTTGAAATTCACCCAAAACTAGAAATGATGAAAAAAACTGTACTCATGTTGTTTGTAGGGCTTCTTTCCCTAGGAATTTATGCTCAGGATGCTACAGCAAAGATTGAATTTAAGAGCGAAACCATTGACTATGGTGAAATTGAAAAAGGTAGTGATGGTGTTCGAGTTTTTGAATTTACCAATACCGGCTCTGTGCCATTGGTAATCAGCAATGTTAAATCAAGCTGCGGGTGTACCATCCCAAAAAAGCCGGAAGATCCTATTTTACCAGGGAAAACTGGACAAATCCAAGTGAAGTATGACACTAAGAGGGTTGGTCCCATTAGAAAAGCCATTACGGTAACATCCAATGCAGATACCCCTACAAAAGTGCTGAAAATCAAAGGAACCGTTAAAGCGGAAGGCGCCAAGTAAGGAAAAGAAATATAGTTGATAAAAAAGCTCCAGGAATGGGGCTTTTTTTAATCGAATACTTTTTTAAGCACAAAAGAAAACAACAAATCCTTGTTGTAGCGCTCTATAAGCACCTGAATTCGTTTTCCTTCCCGCTCATTAAGCATTTTTAGTACCTCCTGTAGTTTATAGCGGTGGATTTTTTTGCCATTTACGGCCAAAATCACATCTCCTTCCAACAATCCAGCTTCTGCCGCAGGGCTACCCGCTCTTATACCAGATACAATTATCTCGGGCACCAGGCTAAGTCGAGTCTTGTTTTCCAACAAAATCTGCACATTCCCGAAGGTGGAATCATCATTCCTGACTACCCCGGTAAAATCTGCAATACTTTCGGCTATGTATCTTAGGCCATTATGTTGTAGAGCAATTCCCGCCAAATTATACTGAAATGGGGCCCGGAAATTTCCATTCTTTTTAAGTGTAACCGTTTCCCTTTGGTAATCAAAAATGATGTTAAATCGTTTTAAAATCTCTCCCCCAACACTACCATTACGGTCCCCTAAATTTTTAATAAACCCAAAGGATTCCCGATATGGAAAGGCAGCTTTGGCATCTTTGAGTTCAAAATCACCAATTTTAATTCCACTCACTTTTGTTCGTTTACCAAAAATATCGCCGCTCAATCCCCTTCCTAAATAGTCTTCGTAGTTTTTTTCCGGAATTTCCAAGCCTTTTTCGGGCTCATGAAACAGCCATAAAGCATCGCTGCTTCCAGTGTCCACCAACAACTTTACAGGGACATTTTCTTCATCTTTCATCAACACAGTTCCCTCTACATAAGCCTTTTTCCGTTCAATAGAAATAGGTAAAGTTTGTGATTTTCGACTTTTGGTGTGCTGGTATAAATCTGGATTATGCAGTTTAAGACTGCTGTTGCCATAGTTCACCTCAACAATGAAATCCCGAAACAAATCGTATCCAAGTATTCCATGCACCGGTATGCCCAAAGAAGTTGAAAAATTGATTTCTTTGTCCAATACCACGTATAGGTCTTGATTGTAATTCTTGACTTTTCCCAACTTAAAGAAATTTCCTTTGGAACTCAGTGCCTTCATGGGCTCTCCGTCTCCCAAACCTCTAATGGTAACTTCGGAAACATTGTTTATTTGCAAGGAATCCTGGTCCGAAAGGTTAAAAAGTATGGGTTTACTGACTCCAGAATCAAGGACAAACGTTAGCTTGGCCCCATTAATCTCCAAGGGAATAATAATGAGGTTATTGAGCATTTCAAATCCTATTCGCTGGAATTTCTGATCTTTAGGCAATTTAAAGCTCTGTGCTGAAACCAGATAAGGTAACAACATTAAAAAACAGACAAAAAGGCGAAGTTGCTTTACCAATTTCCTTGCTTCTAAAGGGTTATGCTTTTTAAATATACAAAATTATGAAAGACGCTATTTTCATTTTAACATTCCCATAACCACATAAATATTGCTTCAATCTGTTGTTTGGCACTATTCGTTTTCCCATTTTTGCCTAAAATTTAACGCATGCCAGGTATATCTGAAAAAGGAAGGCAAATGCCTGCCTCTCCCATTAGAAAGTTGGTTCCATTTGCAGAAGCTGCCAAAAAAAAGGGGACTCACGTAATCCATTTGAACATTGGGCAACCTGATATCAAGACCCCAAAAATAGCTTTAGATGCCGTTCGCAACCATAACATAGAGGTGCTGGCCTATAGCATGACGGAGGGATCTGAAGAATATCGAGAAAAAATAGCCAGATATTATGCCAAAAATGATATTGAAGTAGAATCCAGTGATATTATTGTAACCACAGGCGGTTCCGAAGCATTGTCCTTTATTATGGGTACCATTATGGATGGGGAGGATGAAATTATCATTCCAGAGCCTTTTTATGCCAATTACAACGGTTTTGCTACGGCTTCCGGGGTAAAGGTAGTCCCCATAGTTTCAACAATTGAGACTAATTTTGCGTTACCCCCAATCGCCGATTTTGAAAAATTGATCACTCCAAAAACCAAGGCCATTTTAATATGCAACCCTGGGAACCCAACTGGGTATCTTTATAGTAGGGATGAAATTCAGCAATTGGCCCAATTGGTCAAGAAATACAACCTCTTTTTGATAGCAGATGAGGTCTACAGAGAATTTGCCTATGATGGACGGGAACACTATTCAATCTTACAAGAATCCAGACTAGATGAACACGCCATTGTTGTGGATTCGGTTTCCAAAAGGTACAGCATGTGCGGGGCACGTATCGGCTGCCTGGTTTCCAGAAACAAGGAGGTGGTTCAAACAGCGCTTAAGTTTGCACAAGCCCGTTTGTCCCCGCCCACTTTTGCACAGATTGCCAGTGAAGCAGCCTTAGAAACACCTCAATCCTATTTTGATGATGTGATTGAGGAGTATGTGGAGCGTAGAAACATTTTGGTTGGAGCACTCCAAAAAATAGACGGTGTAACGGTTGCTGTTCCGCAAGGGGCTTTTTATTGCGTGGTAGAATTACCGGTTTCCAACTCGGATGATTTTGCGCAGTGGATGTTAGAAAAATTTGAGATGGACGGGACTACTGTAATGGTTGCTCCTGCTGGTGGATTTTATGCCTCCAAGGGATTGGGTGAAAACCAAATAAGGATCGCTTATGTATTGGAAAAGGAACAACTGCTAAAAGCGGTACAAATATTGGGAGAAGCCATCAAGGCCTATACTACTTAGTGAATATCCAAGAAAACATATCGCTCAAAAACCACAATACCTTTGGTATCGATGTAAAGGCCCGGTCCTTTATTGAAATTAATGGTTTGGCCCAGCTTCAAAAAGTACTGGAGCTTAACGCGTATCCCAACAAATTTATTTTAAGTGGGGGCAGTAATATCCTGCTTGTAACGGATATTGATGCCTTGGTAATGCACATTAACCTTAAGGGGATTTCCGTGCTGGAAGAAACTGATGATGAAGTGCATCTTAAGGTAATGGCTGGTGAAAATTGGCACGAATTGGTACTTTGGAGTTTGGAACGTGGTTATGGAGGCCTTGAAAACCTTTCATTGATTCCAGGAAATGTAGGGACTGCTCCCATGCAGAATATTGGTGCCTACGGTGTTGAACTCAAAGATTTTTTTGAAAGCTGTGCAGCAATGGAAGTAGCCAGCGGAGAACTCGTAGCTTTTGATAATGAAGCCTGTAGTTTTGGTTACAGGGATTCTTTTTTCAAAAATGAAGGTAAGAACAAATATATCATTACTTCGGTGGTTTTAAAATTGACCAAGAAGAACCATCAATTAAACACAGGGTACGGAGCTATTGAAAATGAACTAAAAAAGAATGGAGTGGTGTATCCCACTATTAGGGATATCTCCAATGCAGTAATCGCCATAAGGCAAAGTAAACTGCCCAACCCCAACGAAATTGGCAACAGCGGCAGTTTCTTTAAAAACCCCATTGTTTCCAAAAAGACTTTTGAAAAGCTTAGAAAATCTTACCCAGAAGTACCATCCTATGAAATGGAGGGTGGGCAATACAAAATTCCCGCCGGATGGCTTATCGAACAATGTGGATTTAAGGGTAAGCGATTTGGCGATGCTGGAGTGCATGAAAAACAAGCTTTGGTGTTGGTCAATCATGGTAATGCCAGTGGAGAAGAAATATTAAAATTGGCAGAACTAATTCAAAGGGAGGTATCCAACAAGTTCAAAATAGAGATCTCCACGGAGGTCAACATTATAAAATAACCCCTGCATTGCAATAATAACAGGGGTTATACCAAACCAAACTAACCAAAATTTAAATACTTATGTAAGTATGTCTTTTATCCAAATAATTTTACGCTGTCGAATAATCGTTTTTCTAACTTAGCGTTACCTTATATACGAGATAAACCTTACTTTAGATTTTTGCCCCCAAAATTTTGCCCAATAACCTTTAGATGAGCACACTAATTGAAAGACATATTGTTTCCCTACTTGGTGAGAAGGACGATAAGGCCATTTCGCTCTTGTACGACAATTATGGGGAAACGCTCTATGGTGTGGCCTACAAAGTTTTAAGAGACGAGGACCTTGCACAGGATGTGTTACAGGAGAGTTTTGTTAAAATTTGGAAAAAAGCAGATTCCTATGATGCTTCCAAAGCCAAACTCTTTACCTGGTTATTCCGAATAACGAGAAATACAGCTATAGACAAGCTAAGAAGTATTAACAATAAAGCAGACAAAGAAGTCCAAATGGACGTTTCTGACGTATATAACCTAGGAGTAAGTGGCATTAGGCCCGAATTTATGGATGTCCAAGAGAATCTGGACAAAATTGAATCCAAGTATAAAATTGTGTTGGAAGCCCTGTTTTTTCAAGGGATGACACAACAAGAAGCCAGTGATGAACTGGACATTCCCTTGGGAACCATAAAGTCTAGATTGAAAATTGGTTTAAGGGAGCTTGGAAAAATTTACGGCACCTCAATGACCCTACTCTTATTGATAAATTTGCTGTCATGAAAGAAAAAGTACAACGATTTCTGGATTCCGATATATTGGAAAAGTACCTTGTGGGTGATACTTCAAAAGAGGAGTCCCTCAAGGCCGAAAGGTATATTGCTATGTATCCAGAAGTAAGGGAAACCTATAATACGCTTCAAGATAATTTGGAGGCTTTTGCCAAAATGTATGCGCGAAAAACCCCTGAAGGACTTAAGGAAATTATACTCCATAGTGCCAAAAAAGAAAAAGCAGTAAGCCGCAGATTCTTTCGATATGGTATTGCTGCCAGTGTGGCCATTATGATTTTTGCCGGGGCTTCCTACTTCTTCTGGAACCAAAGTCAAAACCTTCAAAAAGAAAATACTTTGGTGACCAATCAAATAAAGTATTTGGAGGAAAATATGAAAAATCAACTGGAAGATGTTAGAAACCAGTTTATTGTACTTAATAATCCAGCCACAAAAAGATATAATTTAAGAGGTAAAAAAGAAGGAAAAGAACTCAAGGCCATTGCCTATATCAATCCTGTTAAAAAGCTCTCTTACATCAATGTAAGTAATGTCCCCGAGCTCCCAGAGAACAAATGTTTTCAAATGTGGGCCGAGGTCAACGGAGAGCTCGTCAATTTAGGGGTAATCAAACAGTTTGATGATAAAGACAAACTTTTGGCTCTTCCATACGCAGACAATGCTGTCGGTTATATCACCATAGAGCCAGAAGGTGGAAATTCCGCTCCTACAGTTCAAAATATCGTGGCCAACATATCCTATTAGAACACGTATTTAAAATGGTCTTGCTTCAATTGCTTTAGCTAGGTATTTTGTACCTTTGCATAAAAGTTGGAATATGAAGTTAGCGCTGTTGACCATTGGTCTTTTGGGACTTGCATTTGCAGGAATCGCAATTAAGATATGGTCTAAAAAGGATGGAAAGTTTGCGGGTACCTGTGCAAGTCAAAACCCTTACCTTAATAATGAGGGTGAAGCTTGTGGTTTTTGTGGAAAACTTCCCAGTGAACAAGAATGCAAAAAGGATTCTATCCCAGAATTGCATTAACTTCATAGATCTATTCCAATAAATCACGGTTTTTGAACAAAACTGAGCATTCCATTAGGGAACATATCCAAAAAGCAAAAAAGGGGAACCAAATTGCGTTTAGCTTCTTGCTAGATACCTTTTGGAACGAGGTATACGCTTTTCAACTAGCTCGGACCAAAAACGAAAACGATGCTGAAGACATCACCATAAGAACATTTTCCAAAGCATTTGACAAAATTGCCACCTATGACGAGACGTTTGAGTTTAAGACCTGGCTCATCACTATTTCCAAAAATCTCCATGTAGACCTCATCAGAAAGAGAAAACGAAGCTTATTGGACGAAATGGACTCCCATGGGGATGAAGTAAAAAAGGTCTTGGATGAAACTCCCTCCGTTGAGGATCGGTTGATTACAGAACAAAACCTGGTCAATCTGCTTCAAGACATCAAAAAATTAAAACCCCATTACCAAAAAGTCATTAACCTCCGGTATTTTAACGAGCTTAGCTATTCCGAAATAGCAAAGCAACTTAACGAACCGGTGAACAACATCAAGGTAAAATTGCTTCGGGCCAAAAAACTACTGGCAGAGATTATTACCAAAAAGTGATTCTCCTCCCCACACCTTCTTTCCTGCCCAGTTTCGTATCTTTGTACTTCAATATTTTTATATGAGCACAACTGCTGTGGACAATGTTCTGCCTCCAAAAGGAAAGCCAAAATGGTTGAGGGTAAAACTTCCAACAGGGAAAAAATATACACAGTTAAGAGGGTTGGTGGAAAAATACGACCTGCACACCATCTGTACCTCAGGAAGTTGCCCAAATATGGGCGAATGCTGGGGAGAAGGAACAGCTACCTTCATGATTTTGGGTAACATTTGCACCCGTTCCTGCGGATTTTGTGGCGTTAAAACAGGACGACCAGAAAGCGTGGATTGGGCTGAACCCGAAAAAGTGGCACGCTCCATCAAGATTATGGGAATAAAACATGCTGTGGTCACATCGGTAGATCGAGACGATTTAAAGGACATGGGGTCCATAATCTGGGCAGAAACCGTTAAGTCCATTCGAAGAATGAATCCAGAAACTACGCTAGAAACCCTTATTCCAGATTTTCAAGGAATTGGAACCCATTTGGATCGAATCCTAAAAGTGGCGCCTGAGGTTATCTCCCACAATATGGAAACAGTGAAGCGACTTACTCGGGAAGTGCGCATTCAAGCCAAATACGAGAGAAGCTTGGGAGTGTTGGAGTATTTAAAGAAAAATGGTGCAAACAGAACAAAATCTGGTATCATGCTCGGTTTGGGTGAATTGGAAGAGGAAGTATTGCAAACCATGACCGATTTAAGAAATGTGGAAGTGGATGTAGTTACCATTGGCCAATACCTGCAACCATCCAAGAAGCATTTACCCGTAAAGGAGTTCATTACCCCAGAGCAGTTTAAAAAATATGAGGAAATTGGGTTAAAAATGGGCTTTAGGCATGTGGAAAGCGGAGCACTTGTACGCTCTTCCTATAAGGCACATAAGCATATTCACTAGTATCAAAATTTACATATTCTTATTGCATGAAAAGCATAAACATTGGTATAAATGGGTTTGGACGTATTGGAAGAACCCTATTTAGACTACTTCAAAACCACCCCAATATCAATGTAGTGGCCATCAATGATCTTGCCGATGCCCCTACCCTGACACATCTTTTAAAATATGACAGCATACACGGCAAATTTGATGTGGATATTGCTGTCGAAGCCAATGCCATGGTTGTTAATGGGCAAAAAATAACCATTCTGAACCATGATCATCCAAAAAAAATTGATTGGTCAGCACATCAGGTGGATATTGTAATAGAGGCATCAGGGAAATTTAAAGCGAAAAGCGATCTTCAACAGCATTTGACCAACGGAGCCAAAAAGGTAATTTTATCCGTGCCACCAGAAGATGATACCATAAAAATGGTAGTAATTGGCGTCAATGAGGATGTGCTAGGCCCTAAAGATGACATTATTTCCAATGCTTCCTGCACCACCAATAATGCCGCCCCTATGATTAAGGTAATCAATGAGTTATGCGGTATTGAGCAAGCATATATTACCACGGTGCACTCGTATACCTCGGATCAAAGTCTGCACGATAAGCCCCATAGAGACCTTCGAAGATCTAGAGCAGCGGGGCAATCCATAATTCCAACTACAACAGGGGCAGCTAAAGCCTTGACTAGGATCTTCCCAGATTTGGACGATGTTATTGGAGGTTGTGGTATCCGGGTACCTGTTCCCAACGGTTCTTTGACAGATATTACTTTCAATGTTAAAAAAGCTACTTCAATTGAAGAAATAAACAGTACTTTTAAGTATTACGCCAATAATGAACTTAAAAACGTACTCTATTTCACCTCAGACCCCATTGTTTCCATCGATATAAACAATAGTTGTTATTCTTGTACGTTTGATTCTTTAATGACCTCCGTTATTGGAAAAATGGTGAAAATCATCGGATGGTACGACAATGAGACCGGATATTGCTCCAGAATTATTGATTTAATGGCTTTGATTATTAAGAAAAACTACGTTTGACCTCGAATCGGATATATAAACTTCTTGCCTCTGCGAGATACCTTGTTCTGTGCATTTTCCTATGCACCCAGGTTTTGTTTGGTCAAAAGGATATTAGTTCAACCACCAAAGTACAGTCCATTTTTGATGAGTACACTGTTTACCGCCATCAAAATAAGATAGACAAAGCTTTGGAGACTTTGGACAAGGCTTCTGAAATAGCTGAAAATAATGAGGATGCCAAACTTTTATTGGATACCTATCATCAATATGCTCGACTATTTTTAGAAGAAGGCGATAGGGAAACCACCATTTTCTATTGGGATCGGGCCAGCATTCTCCTGAAAGACCTTACCTATTCCTACGGACAGGCATTCCATAATTATTTGGACGCAGCACTGCGATTTGACGAGGGCAATAATTTTCAATCCTTGAAGCTTTTGGAAGAATCTAGAAAGCTTAGTAACAATCGAAATTTAGGCAACAATATATTACTACTGGAGGCATATATTTTCACCAATATTGAAAAATATGAGGATGCCATCAAAAACCTGCATGCACTTATTGTTAATTCAGATGACAAAGAAAGGGCTTATCTAGCCACAAGGGCCAACCTTCAATTGGCCAAAATAAGTCTGGAACTTGACGATCTTCAAGAAGGAGTAATACATTCCAAAGCTGCACTGGAACTGGCTCAAAAACACAGTTTTCATAAAGAGGTAAAAGCATCTAACCTAAGCCTGTCCACCATTTATGAAAAAACAGGTAATTACGACCAGGCGCTTCAATACAATAGGGTTTTGGACAAAATAAAGGATTCCATTTTCAATATTGAAAAAGTGCAATTGGAGGCAAAAACCGCAGATAAAATTAGGTTTGAGCACCAAATGAATGAAATCAACAAGCTCACAGCCAAAAACGAGGAACTGAGCGAGTCCAAAAACCGCTCAGAGATAACAGCCATTTTAACCTCTGCTTTTTTAACCATTATCTCACTATTGGCCGTTTCCCTTTTTAGGAACAACCAAATAAAACTAAAAACCAACGACCTCCTATATACCAAAAACAAAGAACTTGAGTTAGCCCGTGATTCCGCAGTATCCGCTATGGAGGCCAAGACCAACTTTTTGTCTACAGTAACCCATGAGCTAAGGACGCCGCTGTATGCTGTAACAGGTCTAACGCATTTACTTTTGGAAGAAGATCCCGAAGAACACCAGAAAGAGCATTTGAAATCGCTTAAATTTTCCGGGGATTATCTGTTGAATTTCATCAACGATATTCTACAGATCAACAAAATCGATGCCGACAAACTGGAGCCTCTGAACATAGAATTCAAGCTTCAAAAGGTATTGGCAGATGTGGTGGACTCCCTACAACAAAATGCCAGCGAGAACAACACCAGTTTGATTCTGGATTACGACCCCAATATTCCTCTGCAATTGCTAGGAGACCCAATCAAAATATCTCAAATATTTATGAATTTGGTAGGCAATGCGCTTAAGTTCACCAAAGGGGGAAAGTGGAGGTCATTGCCAAAATGTTGAAGAAAGACGAAGACCAGGTCAAATTGTATTTTGAAGTCAAAGACAACGGAATTGGTATCTCTGAGGATCAGCAAAAAAACATCTTTGATAGCTTTGAACAGGGTTCTATACAAATCAATAGGGAATATGGAGGAACTGGTCTGGGCTTAACCATAGTAAAAAGTCTGTTGGGTCTGTTTGACAGTAAAATCCATTTGGAAAGTGAATTGGATCATGGTAGTTCCTTCTTCTTCGAAATGGATCTCAAATGTGATACGTCTACCATGGATGAAGTATCCTTTGAGCTCAACCCAGAGGAGTTCGACTTTAAGGGTCTACATGTGCTGATTGTGGAGGACAACAAGATTAACCAGGTCATCACCAAAAAAATGTTGACTAAAAAAGAGATCACCTGCGATATTGCCAATAACGGGAACGAAGCTATAGATTTGGCCAAGGCAAATACCTATGATGCAATTTTAATGGATATTCACATGCCGGGCATCAGCGGTGAAGAGGCCACCAGACAAATTCGGAAGTTTGATGAGGATATCCCAATTATTGCTTTAACGGCTATTTCCTTGGACGATAGTTTGGACAGTTTTTACGAAGCAGGCTGTAATGATGTGGTAACCAAACCGTTTAAACCAGAAGTCTTCTACCAAAAAATTGGAGAAAATATCTTCCGTAAAAAAATGGAAGGCATGGTCTAGATTTGGCCCAGTAAACTTTTTTGCAAGATTTGCTTATCGTACTCCGAAAAATGATGGGCTACCTCCAAATAGTAAAGCTGTTTTACCCTACCATCCAATCTCATATAATCTTTCTCAGTAGTTAGGACAATGTCAAAATTATTGAACTTTTCCAGCTCCTCTTCAGTAAAGTAATGGTGATCCCCAAAAGACAAATGTTGAAATTTAAGGCCCATTTGGGTCAAATGTGAAACTAATGGCCCAGGAGATGCTATTCCGGTGACTAAAGCTAATTTCCTTTCATTTAACCCTAGTGCTTCCATTGTTAAGTCATTTTCACCCTTAAAATGCTTTCCGTAGATCAAAGAGCCAAAAAGAACAGTTTGATGTTTTTTCGGCCTTAGACCATGCAACACCCTACTACGTTTCTCTTGGTCTAAGTTTGGCGGACATTTGGTTACAATAATCAAATCTGCTCGTTTAGCTTCTTTTTTTGCATCCCTTAGGCTGCCAGTAGGTAAATACCAATCCTTAACATATAAATTTGAATAGGTAGTCAACAAAATGGAATATTTGGGCTTAACCCTTCTGTGTTGGAAAGCATCGTCCAAAAGAATCACCTGAGGTTTTACCCTTTTTTCCAGTTGCTCAATACCGTTTCTCCTATCGGCATCAACAGCAACTGTTATTCGGGGAAATTTTTTATGAATTTGAAAAGGTTCATCCCCCAAATCCAGCATTGTTGTTTCTGGACTAGCTAGTAAAAATCCTTTTGATTTTCTTTTGTACCCCCTACTTAATACAGCAATTTTATGGCCTTCCAGTAGCCGAACCAAGTATTCAATCATTGGGGTTTTTCCTGTGCCACCTACACTCAGGTTGCCAATACAAATTGTAGGTGTATTGTAGGACTTGGATATAAAAAAACCAACATCATACAGAAAGTTCCGTAGATGAACCACTAGGGCATAAATCAAGGAAAAGGGAAATGCTATTTTCCGCAACAGTTGTAGCATAGGGCGAAAATATAATATTTTATCTTTAGCACACTTAAGAATGACCAAATGACCGTAAAGGAAATAACAAAAATACTGGAAGAACTAGCTCCACTTGCCCATGCGGAGGAATTTGACAATGTTGGGCTGTTAGTAGGCAATCCAGACCAGCTGGTTAAAGGGGTTTTAGTAAGCTTGGACACCTTGGAAAATGTAGTTGATGAAGCCATAGCAAAACAATGCAATCTTATTATAAGTTTTCATCCCATTATTTTTAAAGGACTCAAAAAACTTACTGGGAGTAACTATGTGGAGCGGGTGGTGATCAAGGCTATTTCCAATAATATTGCTATTTATAGCATGCATACGGCGCTGGACAACAGCAATTTGGGTGTCAATGCCAAAATCTGTGAAGTACTGGACATTCAGAACCCCCAAATTCTCATTCCCAAAAAAGGTACCATTAAAAAGTTGACCACCTATGCCCCATTGAACGCTGCGGAAAATCTAAAATCTGCCTTATTCAAAGTTGGAGCCGGAGATATTGGAAATTATAGCAATTGTAGCTTTAGTACCGAAGGCACTGGTAGTTTTAAGCCTGGGGAAGGAACCAAACCTGCTACCGGAAAGGTGGGAGAAGTCCATTTGGAACCAGAAACCCAAATCCATGTTATTTTTTCATTCGAAAAAGAAAAGGAAATTATCAATTCGCTATTCAAAAATCATCCCTATGAAGAGGTGGCGTATGAGATAAGTACCTTAGATAATGTCAATCAAAATATTGGAATGGGGATGATTGGCACCTTAACAACGGCAATGGATGAAATAGCGTTTCTTCAATTGGTAAAGAAAAAAATGCATGCATCAGTGGTAAGGCATTCAGAATTTTTGGGCAAAAAAGTAAAAAAAATAGCTGTTTTGGGGGGAAGCGGTGCTTTTGCCATCTCTGCTGCAAAGCGGGCAAATGCTGATGTGTTCATCACTTCAGATATCAAATACCATGAATTTTACCAAGCTGAAAAACAAATGATCATCGCCGATATTGGGCACTTTGAAACTGAGCAGTTTACAAAAGATTTATTGGTTGATTATCTTATCAAAAAAATGCCTAATTTTGCAATCTCTTTATCGGAGAGCATTACAAATCCCATCAAGTATTTATAATATATGGCGAACAAAAGTGAAAACACTGTGGAAGAAAAGCTAAGAGCACTATACGATCTACAGCTTATTGATTCCAGAGTAGATGAAATACGCAATGTTAGAGGCGAATTACCATTGGAGGTGCAAGACTTGGAAGATGAAGTTTTAGGTCTTAAAACACGAATGGACAAATTGAAGACCGATGTAGAAACCGTCAATTTTGAAATTGCGGCCAAAAAGAATCTGATTGAGGAGTCCAAAACATTGATCAAAAAATACGCGGAACAGCAAAAGAATGTAAGGAACAGCCGTGAATTTAACTCCCTGAGTAAGGAAGTTGAGTTTCAGGAACTGGAAATCCAATTGGCAGAAAAGAACATTAAAGAGTTCAAAGCCCAGATAGAACAGAAAAAAGAGGTTATTTCCGAGACCAAAGAAAAACTTTCTGAAAGAGAAGGCCATTTAAAGCACAAGAAAAGCGAATTGGACGCTATCTTGGCCGAAACTGAAAAAGAAGAAAAGGCACTGCTCAAAAAGTCCGAAGAATTTGAGGACAAAATTGAAGAGCGCTTGATTCAGGCATACAAGCGTATCCGACACAATGTAAAGAATGGCCTGGCCGTAGTTCCCGTGGAAAGAGGTGCTTCTGGAGGGTCCTTTTTTACTATTCCTCCTCAGGTACAGGTTGAAATTGCCTCAAGGAAAAAAATCATTACCGATGAACACAGTGGTAGGATTTTGGTAGACCCTTTACTTGCTGAGGAAGAACAAACCAGAATGCAGGCAATGTTTGCGAAAATCTAAATTCCGCACACATGTAAAAATACCAGCCACCTTTTAGGTGGCTTTTTTGTACGGATCATTACCAGATTCTCTATTGTGCAGCTAGCAAAGAAAGAATCTTGCTCTCCACCTCATTAGTGTCCCATTTTTTCTCGATATCCGGAAGCTGCATAACACTATGCATAATTTTTTCCTGTTCATCCCCTATTGCCAAAGCCTCAGCATACGGTTTTTCTGAAAAGGTAACCCTACTGTAAACAGGTATCCATTTGTTCGGATGTTTGGCTGCAAATCGCTTTTCTATTTTCTTTTGCAACAAAAACATAGGATCTGCAGTTTTGCTACTCATCTCAACAAAGTTTCGGTAGCTAAGCTCGGCAATGGCATCTGCATTGGGTTTGCGTAATTTTTGATACTCCCCAAAAATTTGACCCCAATCATCCCCATATTGCCCCATAAGTTCATCCAACTGGTATATGTCCTCAAAACCTGCGTTCATACCTTGACCATAAAAAGGTACTATGGCATGTGCAGAATCCCCAACCAAAGCAACCTTGTCCCAATAGGTCCACGGAAAGCATTTCATGGTCACCATGGCGCTTGTTGGATTCTTAAAAAAGTCTTTGGATAGATTCTCAATTTCCTTTCTAACGTTCGGAAAATAAGCCTTAAAAAAAGCTTCTGCCTCCTTTTTTGTAGTGATATTTTCAAAGGACACCTCACCCTCAAAAGGTAAAAACAAGGTGCAGGTGAAACTACCATCAATATTGGGCAAAGCAATTAGCATGAATTTACCGCGAGGCCAGATATGAAAAGAGTTTTTATCCAGTTTATGGGTCCCATCCTCATTAGGTGGAATCGTCAACTCTTTATAGCCCACATCAATAAAATCTTGGGAATAATCGAATCTGCTTCGTCTTTGCATTTTATGCCGAACCCTTGAGAATGCTCCATCACACCCGAAAATTAGGTCGTATTGGTACTCCTTCCACTCACCTTTTTCCGAATTCCCTGTGTAAATCTTGGCTTCCGGAAGATCTACATCCCAAACCTTCTCATTAAACCGAAAGGTAGTACCGGCCTCCTCAGCCAAATCAATCATCTTCCTATTTAAAACACCTCTCGAAATAGACCAAATAGCCTCCCCTTCTTTACCGTACTTCTGAAAATATACAGCTTTATCGTTCACATGCATGGCACGCTTGTCCATTGGAATGGCAATTTGCTTGACACTTTCTTCCAAACCCACTTTTCTAAGTGACTTCCATCCCCTGTTGCTCATGGCCAAATTGATAGATCTGCCCGAAAATTTTATAGTTCTGATATCCGGTCTTCTGTCAAAAACAGTTACCGAATGCCCTTTTTTCTTTAAATAAATAGCTAAGAGAGATCCCACCAATCCAGAACCGATGATGGCAATATTTTTTGGAGTCTGTGTCATATGCCCCAGGGCGATTCTTGTTAAACTATAAAAATACGGAATTAGCTTCTACCTGCTACGATTGGTCTCTTTTGAAAAGAAAATCTTACCAAACAAAAATAGAAAGCGTAAAAAAAATATGAACATTGATTTTTTTTCGGTACCACAAACTTTTGGCACCAAAATTGACGTATGTATAATAGAATATTCCGCTTCGGCGTCTATATATATAAAAAGTCCTTCACAACAAGTTGCGAAGGACTTTTTCCTTTTTTTGATAATTCTATTCTAAAATACCATCAACAATACCGTATTCAACCGATTCCTCTGCACCCATCCAATAATCACGATCAAAATCTTTCATCACCTTATCATAATCTTGACCACAGTTATCCGCAAGAATCTTTGCGCCAAGTTCCTTTGTTTTGATAATTTCCTTAGCCTGGATTTCAATATTGGAAGCCTGACCTTGAGCCCCTCCGCTAGGTTGGTGGATCATTACTCTCGCATGGGGTTGAATAAAACGTCTTCCCTTCTCCCCTACGGAAAGTAGAATTGACCCCATCGAAGCTGCCAAACCAGAACATACCGTGGAAACCGGGCTCTTTATTTGTTTTATGGTGTCATATATGGCAAAACCCGAAGTAACATACCCTCCAGGGCTATTGATAATCAATTGAATTTCATTGTTATTTTGCAAATCCAAATACAGCAAACGATCAATAACGTGCTTTGCAGAATCGTCATCTACCATTCCCCATAAAAACACTTTACGTTCATCCAGTAATTTTTCTTGAATCTGCTCCTGAACTTTCCCTTTTTTTACACTCATTCTTTATTTATTGAAAGTTTCAAAATTAATCAAATTATAGATAACAATTTGGGATGTTTTTTAGCAATTCAAGCTTCACCGCCTAAGGTTCAAAAATCAGCTAACAATTCATTAAAAACCTGGTTTTATCGATAATTTCTGTCCGTTTGTCGGCAAAATGAAGTTTTTAAGTTATTGATTAACAGTTGTCTATGTTTTTTTCACCTTGTCGGAAATCAGGTAATACAACGATTTAAGCAGTATATATATCGTGTAACTTTTTGTTTGCTTCATTTCCATCCTTTCTTTGAATCTGAATTATCAACCCCAATTGAACTAATTCAAACCCAAATTGAAAAACTTAACCTCAATGATTGAATCTTTACCCATCCCCCTTCCTATCAATCGTTTTTTTGGTTGTGTATTTCATCAGGTTTGAATAAATGAACCCAGGTTCATCCCAAATCAAAACCTATGAAGAGCAAAACTACTTCTACATTCCGACTGGTAATTGTATCCCTCTTATTGTTGTTCTCAATAACATTGACTGGGCAGGTAAAAAAGGCTTTTACCCCAAGGTATTCTGAAACCATCAAGGGAGATGTAACTATCATCGCCAACAATGTGCTATCTCGGCATGCTACCAATGCCTATAACGGCACCGATGGCAACCATGATTTCTCTAATAATGTTTTTGTTGATATCGATTCAGATAACTCCACCTTTAATTCAAGTAGTGCAAACTTTGCCAATCCAGAGCCAGGTTTAAGCTGTCTTAACTTCAAAAAGGTTTTGCTTTATTGGGCCGCAGCGGATAAGGAATATTCCAGCTCCGACAATACAGGTAATGGGGGATCGGAACCAGCTTGGAACTATAACCAGGTGAAACTAATGTTGCCTGGTCAATCCACATATAATACGGTAACCGCAGATGAGGTCATTTACAGAGGTCGGGATGAACACTTTGTCAACGACCCCTACATCTGTGTAAAAGATATTACAACTGACGTTGTTGGATTGGCTGACCCTTATGGGAAGTTTCAAATTGCCAATGTAAAAGCTACAGAAGGAGATCTCTATTCCCATTCTGGTTCGCATACCGGTACCTCTGGAGGATGGCAGATTGTCTTTGTCTATGAAAACCCCAGCATGATTGGAAAAAATGTAACCCTTTTTGATGGCTATGTTCATATTACCAAAACTGAAGGGGAAGTAGAATTCGATTTCAACGGATTTCAAACGGTCCCCACCGGGAATGTGAATGCAGATATCATCTTAGGTTCATTTGAAGGAGATAGAGACATCTCTGGCGATCAATTGCAAATCTTTGATACCAACAGTGCCTGGTCCAATATTTCCACACCTATTAGGGACAGCAACAACTTTTTTAACAGTAGGATTACCCTTAATGGTTCAGATTATACAGATAGAAACCCAGCAAGTACCAATACTTTAGGTTTTGATGC
The DNA here is from genome assembly GCA_965117065.1 of uncultured Allomuricauda sp. Lineage (GTDB taxonomy): Bacteria > Bacteroidota > Bacteroidia > Flavobacteriales > Flavobacteriaceae > Flagellimonas. The sequence continues at coordinate 3,079,822 of OZ220751.1, read as the reverse complement.
TGCTGTTTTTGATTTACAAAATACCGGCAATAAATTTATTGACAATAATCAAACTTCAGCCACGCTCAAAATTACTTCTGATCAGGAAAGCTACGGTCTTTACTTATTAGGGTTAAGTGTTGAAGTTTATGAACCAAGTCTTGGAGCCCTTAACTTTACTTCTTCAACCTCTGGTGGTGGTTTCAACCCTGGAGACAATGTTCAAATGACATTAAGTGTGGAAAATTCCGGGAACGATGACATTCAAAATCTGGAAATATATACCATCTTGCCTGCCGAAGTAGATTTCGTGAACACAGAAACCTTACCACCTGGAGTAACCTACAACTTTAATACAACCACAAGGGAGCTTCGCTTTTTTGTTCCGGATGGTAATACAGATGTTGGAGACCCATTATATACTTTGGATTTTAATGTGCAGATAAAAGAGCAGTGTTATTTTCTGGAAACTGCATGCTCGGCCAATTTTGCCATGCAAGCAACAGCTACATTTAGTGGGGTTACCAATACAAACCCTGTTGTAGCGGCAAGTTCTGGAACAACAGATAGTTGTGGAATTGGTAATTATGACCCAACCGTTGTTAATATCAACGAACCTAATCAAGTAAATTGGACTACAGTGGTCAACGCTTTGGACTCCACTATTTCTTGTGATGATACGGATGCCTTAAATACTGCCCAAAATTTGGAGCCAGAAACAGAGTACTGCAATTTTACGTTAAATAAAATTGCGGGAAGTTTTGTTCCAAATCCTGCATGCCCCGGAGAAGGAACTTATACCAATACATGGACTTTTACGGATGCCTGTGGAAGAACAAGTGACGTCTTTACACAAGTAATTACAGTAGAAGATACTACTGCACCAACCTTCGTGGAAACATTACCTGCTGATACAACCGTTGAATGTGATAATGTTCCCGTTGCCGAGATACTGACCGCTACGGACAACTGTGATGCCAGTGTATCCGTAATCTTTGACGAACAGATCACCGACAGTGATTCCTGTCCATCAGATTATGTAATCACCAGGACTTGGTCCGTGGAAGATTGTGCCGGTAACACAACGGAACATGTACAGACCATTACCGTGGAAGATAATACCGCCCCAGTTTTTGTGGAAACATTACCTGCTGATACAACCGTTGAATGTGATAATGTTCCCGTTGCCGAGGTACTGACCGCTACTGACAACTGTGATGCCAGTGTATCCGTAATCTTTGACGAACAGATCACCGACAGTGATTCCTGTCCATCAGATTATGTGATCACCAGGACTTGGTCCGTAGAAGATTGTGCCGGTAACACAACGGAACATGTACAGACCATTACAGTAGAAGACAATACCGCCCCAGTTTTTGTGGAAACACTTCCTGCCGACAATACAGTTTCATGCGATAATGTTCCAGTTGCCGAGATACTGACCGCTACGGACAACTGTGATGCCAGTGTATCCGTAATCTTTGACGAACAGATCACCGACAGTGATTCCTGTCCATCAGATTATGTGATCACCAGGACTTGGTCCGTGGAAGATTGTGCCGGTAACACAACGGAACATGTACAGACCATTACGGTTGAAGACAATACCGCCCCAGTTTTTGTAGAAGCATTGCCTACCGACACTGTTGCCGCTTATGACGCTATTCCTAGTCCAGAAACCTTAACTGCTGCTGACAATTGTGATACTAATGCTTCCATTAATTTGTCCGAAACGTATATTGGCGATAATACTAGCACAACCTATACCATTGTTAGAACTTGGACAGCCTCAGATTGTACAGGCAATTCTGCTGCACATACCCAACAAATTTTTGTTACAGAAAATGGTGTCCCCGTTGGATTGTATATAAATGATATTACTGTAAATGAAGATACCGGAAATGCGACGTTAGAAGTTTTCCATGTAGGTGAAGTGATTGGTGGTTTTACGGTTAATCACAATACATTGGACGGTACGGCGGTTGCAACCCAGGACTACAGCTCAGTTTCTAGCAATTTAAGTTTCAATGGAACACATGGTGAAACATTAACAAGCTCGGTTCCTATAAATGATGATGACGTTATTGAAGCAACTGAAGTGTTAACTGTTGCCCTTACCGCTGCAACCAATACACCTGCAATTAATGATAATTCTGGTGAAATTACCATCAACGACAACGACGGGGGTGCGGGCAACGGGATATCCGTCTCCGATTTCAACGTGGACGAGGATGCCGGGACCGCCGACTTTACAATTGCACTCAACGCAAACGTACAGGGCGGGTTCAATGTGGACTTCGCCATTGCGGACGGGACCGCCATCGCAGGGAACGACTATACCGTGGCCTCAGCCACCGGGAACATTGTATTTGCCGGTAATGCCGGGGAACAGCACAATGTCACCGTCACCATCCTGGACGATGCACTCATCGAGAACAGCGAGGACCTGTCCATCGCACTTTCCAACCTTTCCACTGGATTGATCTCCATCCTGGATGCCAATGGCACCGGGACCATCAACGACAACGACGGGGGTGCGGGCAACGGGATATCCGTCTCCGATTTCAACGTGGACGAGGATGCCGGGACCGCCGACTTTACAATTGCACTCAACGCAAACGTACAGGGCGGGTTCAATCTGGACTTCGCCATTGCGGACGGGACCGCCATCGCAGGGAACGACTATACCGTGGCCTCAGCCACCGGGAACATTGTATTTGCCGGTAATGCCGGGGAACAGCACAATGTCACCGTCACCATCCTGGACGATGCACTCATCGAGAACAGCGAGGACCTGTCCATCGCACTTTCCAACCTTTCCACTGGATTGATCTCCATCCTGGATGCCAATGGTACCGGGACCATCAACGACAACGACGGGGGTGCGGGCAACGGGATATCCGTCTCCGATTTCAACGTGGACGAGGATGCCGGGACCGCCGACTTTACAATTGCACTCAACGCAAACGTACAGGGCGGGTTCAATGTGGACTTCGCCATTGCGGACGGGACCGCCATCGCAGGGAACGACTATACCGTGGCCTCAGCCACCGGGAACATTGTATTTGCCGGTAATGCCGGGGAACAGCACAATGTCACCGTCACCATCCTGGACGATGCACTCATCGAGAACAGCGAGGACCTGTCCATCGCACTTTCCAACCTTTCCACTGGATTGATCTCCATCCTGGATGCCAATGGCACCGGGACCATCAACGACAACGACGGGGGTGCGGGCAACGGGATATCCGTCTCCGATTTCAACGTGGACGAGGACGCCGGGACCGCCGACTTTACAATTGCACTCAACGCAAACGTACAGGGCGGGTTCAATCTGGACTTTGCCATTGCGGACGGGACCGCCATCGCAGGGAACGACTATACCGTGGCCTCAGCCACCGGGAACATTGTATTTGCCGGTAATGCCGGGGAACAGCACAATGTCACCGTCACCATCCTGGACGATGCACTCATCGAGAACAGCGAGGACCTGTCCATCGCACTTTCAAACCTTTCCACTGGATTGATCTCCATCTTGGATGCCAATGGTACCGGGACCATCAACGACAACGACGGGGGTGCGGGCAACGGGATATCCGTCTCCGATTTCAACGTGGACGAGGATGCCGGGACCGCCGACTTTACAATTGCACTCAACGCAAACGTACAGGGCGGGTTCAATCTGGACTTCGCCATTGCGGACGGGACCGCCATCGCAGGGAACGACTATACCGTGGCCTCAGCCACCGGGAACATTGTATTTGCCGGTAATGCCGGGGAACAGCACAATGTCACCGTCACCATCCTGGACGATGCACTCATCGAGAACAGCGAGGACCTGTCCATCGCACTTTCCAACCTTTCCACTGGATTGATCTCCATCCTGGATGCCAATGGTACCGGGACCATCAACGACAACGACGGGGGTGCGGGCAACGGGATATCCGTCTCCGATTTCAACGTGGACGAGGATGCCGGGACCGCCGACTTTACAATTGCACTCAACGCAAACGTACAGGGCGGGTTCAATGTGGACTTCGCCATTGCGGACGGGACCGCCATCGCAGGGAACGACTATACCGTGGCCTCAGCCACCGGGAACATTGTATTTGCCGGTAATGCCGGGGAACAGCACAATGTCACCGTCACCATCCTGGACGATGCACTCATCGAGAACAGCGAGGACCTGTCCATCGCACTTTCCAACCTTTCCACTGGATTGATCTCCATCCTGGATGCCAATGGCACCGGGACCATCAACGACAACGACGGGGGTGCGGGCAACGGGATATCCGTCTCCGATTTCAACGTGGACGAGGATGCCGGGACCGCCGACTTTACAATTGCACTCAACGCAAACGTACAGGGCGGGTTCAATGTGGACTTCGCCATTGCGGACGGGACCGCCATCGCAGGGAACGACTATACCGTGGCCTCAGCCACCGGGAACATTGTATTTGCCGGTAATGCCGGGGAACAGCACAATGTCACCGTCACCATCCTGGACGATGCACTTATCGAGAACAGCGAGGACCTGTCCATCGCACTTTCCAACCTTTCCACTGGATTGATCTCCATCCTGGATGCCAATGGCACCGGGACCATCAACGACAACGACGGGGGTGCGGGCAACGGGATATCCGTCTCCGATTTCAACGTGGACGAGGATGCCGGGACCGCCGACTTTACAATTGCACTCAACGCAAACGTACAGGGCGGGTTCAATCTGGACTTCGCCATTGCGGACGGGACCGCCATCGCAGGGAACGACTATACCGTGGCCTCAGCCACCGGGAACATTGTATTTGCCGGTAATGCCGGGGAACAGCACAATGTCACCGTCACCATCCTGGACGATGCACTCATCGAGAACAGCGAGGACCTGTCCATCGCACTTTCCAACCTTTCCACTGGATTGATCTCCATCCTGGATGCCAATGGTACCGGGACCATCAACGACAACGACGGGGGTGCGGGCAACGGGATATCCGTCTCCGATTTCAACGTGGACGAGGATGCCGGGACCGCCGACTTTACAATTGCACTCAACGCAAACGTACAGGGCGGGTTCAATGTGGACTTCGCCATTGCGGACGGGACCGCCATCGCAGGGAACGACTATACCGTGGCCTCAGCCACCGGGAACATTGTATTTGCCGGTAATGCCGGGGAACAGCACAATGTCACCGTCACCATCCTGGACGATGCACTCATCGAGAACAGCGAGGACCTGTCCATCGCACTTTCCAACCTTTCCACTGGATTGATCTCCATCCTGGATGCCAATGGTACCGGGACCATCAACGACAACGACGGGGGTGCGGGCAACGGGATATCCGTCTCCGATTTCAACGTGGACGAGGATGCCGGGACCGCCGACTTTACAATTGCACTCAACGCAAACGTACAGGGCGGGTTCAATGTGGACTTCGCCATTGCGGACGGGACCGCCATCGCAGGGAACGACTATACCGTGGCCTCAGCCACCGGGAACATTGTATTTGCCGGTAATGCCGGGGAACAGCACAATGTCACCGTCACCATCCTGGACGATGCACTCATCGAGAACAGCGAGGACCTGTCCATCGCACTTTCAAACCTTTCCACTGGATTGATCTCCATCCTGGATGCCAATGGCACCGGGACCATCAACGACAACGACGGGGGTGCGGGCAACGGGATATCCGTCTCCGATTTCAACGTGGACGAGGATGCCGGGACCGCCGACTTTACAATTGCACTCAACGCAAACGTACAGGGCGGGTTCAATCTGGACTTCGCCATTGCGGACGGGACCGCCATCGCAGGGAACGACTATACCGTGGCCTCAGCCACCGGGAACATTGTATTTGCCGGTAATGCCGGGGAACAGCACAATGTCACCGTCACCATCCTGGACGATGCACTCATCGAGAACAGCGAGGACCTGTCCATCGCACTTTCAAACCTTTCCACTGGATTGATCTCCATCCTGGATGCCAATGGCACCGGGACCATCAACGACAACGACGGGGGTGCGGGCAACGGGATATCCGTCTCCGATTTCAACGTGGACGAGGATGCCGGGACCGCCGACTTTACAATTGCACTCAACGCAAACGTACAGGGCGGGTTCAATCTGGACTTCGCCATTGCGGACGGGACCGCCATCGCAGGGAACGACTATACCGTGGCCTCAGCCACCGGGAACATTGTATTTGCCGGTAATGCCGGGGAACAGCACAATGTCACCGTCACCATCCTGGACGATGCACTCATCGAGAACAGCGAGGACCTGTCCATCGCACTTTCCAACCTTTCCACTGGATTGATCTCCATCCTGGATGCCAATGGCACCGGGACCATCAACGATAACGACGGGGGTGCGGGCAACGGAGTTCAATTTGACTTAACCAATATTAATATTGATGAAGATGCTGGAACTGTTTCTTTACCAGTAAGTCTAAATGTGAATGTTCAGGAAGAATTTACGGTAGAATTCCATACCACAGATGGTACGGCTCTAGATACATTTGATTATACCGGAGTACCTCAAAATACTCAAGTACTGACTTTCGGCGGAGTCAACAGCAATAATCAAAATATTATAATTCCAATTATTGATGACATCATCATTGAAAGCGCGGAAAATTTTCAAGTAATCCTTACCAACATTTCAACCAATTTGGTAAGCATCCTGGCTAATGATACCGCCACAGTCAGTATCATTGACAATGACGGAAATGAAGGTTACCCTACCGATATTACCATAGAAGCTTGTGGTGTAATCCCGACGGCGGAAGTAATCACAATCAATAGCTCCTGTGCGACTACTGTAGCTTTCAACGAATGGATTACAGGTCAGGATGATGGTTGCGCCATGGATTACACCATTACGCGAACATGGACCTTTACCGATTGTGTTGGAAACGTTCGTGAACATGTACAGACAATCACAGTAGTTGATACTCAGGCTCCAACATTTGTGGAGGTTTTGCCAAGTGATGCTACAGTTTCCTGTGACAATGTGCCAACCGCTGCAGTTTTAACCGCTCTTGATAGTTGTGACCCTAATATCACAGTACTATTTGACGAGCAGATAACAGATACAGATTCTTGTGGTTCCGACTACATCATCACTAGGACTTGGAGTGCGACCGACTGTGCAGGCAATCCGGTTAATCATACTCAGGTTGTTACTGTGGAGGATACTACAGCTCCAACTTTTGTGGAGGCCTTGCCAAGCGATGTTACCGTTTCCTGCGATAACGTTCCCGTAGCGGAAACTTTGACCGCCATAGACAATTGTGATACGGATATTACGGTAATTTTCGATGAACAAATCACAGATACCGATTCTTGTGGATCCGATTATGCTATTACTAGAACGTGGAGTACCTCAGATTGTGCTGGTAACCCAGTTACACATGTTCAGACCATTACTGTTGAGGACACGACGGCTCCAACTTTTGTGGAGGCGTTGCCAAGCGATGTTACTGTTTCCTGCGATAATGTTCCCGTAGCGGAAACTTTGACCGCCATAGATAATTGTGATACGGATATCACCGTTGTATTTGACGAGCAGATAACAGATATCGATTCTTGTGGATCCGATTATATCATTACTAGAACATGGAGTACCTCAGATTGTGCTGGTAACCCAGTTACACATGTTCAGACCATTACTGTTGAGGACACAACGGCTCCAACTTTTGTAGAGACCTTGCCAAGCGATGCTACCGTTTCCTGTGATAATGTTCCCGTAGCGGAAACTTTGACCGCCATAGACAATTGTGATACGAATATCACCGTTGTATTTGACGAACAAATAACAGATACTGATTCCTGTGGTTCCGACTACATCATTACAAGGACTTGGAGTACTGTGGACTGCGCAGGAAATCCTACTACCCACGTACAGACCATCACAGTAGAGGATACTCAGGCTCCTCAATTTGTAGAAGCTTTGCCACAAAACGTGACTGTTATGTGCAACGAGGTTCCGGATGCAACCATCCTGACCGCTTTGGATAATTGCAGTACAGATGTTTCGGTAGCATTTGACGAAATCATCACCAATGATTCAAATTGTGCCACGGGCTATATCATTACCAGAACATGGTCAACAATAGATTGCGCTGGTAATCCGAATGTGCATACTCAAGTCATCACAATTAACCCCACTGGACCTATCATGGCCAATGATTATGAAGCAGAAGTAAGCTTAATTTGTGGTGACGAGATTCCGGAGGTTCCGCAGTTAACCTTCACCGGAGGATGTGGAAATTATCAGGTTGAATTTTCTGAGGAAACCATTACTCTAACTGATACTGAAGATTTTATGATCACTAGAACCTGGGATGTAACCGATTCCTGTGGGAACACAGCTTCTTTTGAACAAATGATTTTTGTTATGCAACCGCAACCAGAAGAGGTATTTATTGATATTTGCGTTGAAGATGATGTCATAAATTTGATTAACTATCTCCCCGAATCCTTTGATGCAAACGGTGTATTTGAGTTGGTCAGCGGAAATGTAGTGCTAGATGGAAGCACATTCAATCCTGCAAACCTAGAAGTAGGAGAATATCTTATTAGCTATAGCGCTACTGAAGGAACCTGTAAATATTATGTTGATTTCGCCATCACTGTGAATAGTGACTGTGTTCCATGTGGTAGAAATGAAATAATAGTATCCAATGCGGTAACGGCTAATGGTGATAACATCAATGATCTATTTACCATCACCGGTGTCGAATATTGCAACTATTCCTTTGAGGTAATGATCTTTAACCGTTGGGGAGACAAGGTATACGAATCCAAGGATTACCAAAATGATTGGGGAGGCTTTGCACCTAACAATGCCTTCGGAAATTCTGGAATGCTGCCTTCAGGAACCTACTACTATATTATCAATGTTAAAAACACGGATATTGAACCTTTGAACGGGTATATTTATCTGGGTACTGGGGCAAATTAAATCAACTATTCATTACACAAAAAAGGCCAGCTTAAAAGCTGGCCTTTTTTTATCGACAATATTGCAAAATCATAGACCAAATCCTCTTAGGTAACTTAGGTAAACACCGCATTTATCCAGAGAAAACAACACTTCATCGACGAAAGGGTTTCAGGCCGATTTTTCAAGCGCATTTAACGGCTATATTCCTGATTCACATAGATTTCTGCTTGCTTTGTAAGTGAATTCAAACCCAAATTCCAGTCCGAGCAATCGGGCAAAAACTTAACCTCCATATCATGAAAGCACTACGTAAGTTAATGCTCTATCTGGTAGCCTTTATAGGCACTGGTTCCGTAGCTCAGCAGTTACCTCAATTTACACAGTATATGTTCAATACAATTTCCGTGAACCCAGCTTATGCAGGAAGTAGGGAAGGTATAAACATGACCGCTTTGCACAGAAACCAATGGGCCGGCCTAGATGGGAATCCAACCACAAGCACATTTTCCTTTCACACTCCAATGAACAATGAACGCGTTGGACTAGGGCTTTCCTATATAACTGATCAATTGGGTTTTGAAAGTACAAATTACGTCTATGGGGATTTTAGCTATACCATTCCGGTTACTTCGGAGGCAAAACTCTCTTTTGGGTTAAAAGCTGGATTTACTAACTACCGTTTGGAAAACCCTGATTATAATGACCCTTTCTTTAACGCCAATTTCAATAGTTGGAAACCCAATTTTGGAGCAGGTGTTTATTTAAGCACCAACAAATGGTATGCAGGAATTTCCTCTCCTCGGATTTTGAATACCGATTTAAACGATGGAGAATTTGTGGCCTTGGAGCGTAATAGTTATTATGCCATCGGTGGATTGGTTTTGGATTTGTCCTTTGATATTAAGTTTAGGCCAGCCTTTATTACTAAATTCACCAACGGTGCACCCTCCACTTATGATCTTACTTCCAGTTTTCTGTTTTATGAAAAAGTATGGTTTGGTGCCTCATACCGATTTAATGATGCTTCCAATTTTGGCGCATTTTTAGATTATCAGATTTCCAGTAACGTTAGAATTGGATACGCTTATGATCTTCCAACTTCAACAATAAGACCTTATACAGGAGGCACCCATGAAGCCATCCTAATCTTTGAGCCAAAGCTATCAAAGAAGACCAATCTTTATAAGTCCCCAAGATATTTTTAAATCCTATCCAATGAAGCACTATAGAACCACAATCTTCCTGATAATTGCTTTTTTTGGAGTGGCTTCGCTTACTGCACAGTCCACTGTTCAAAAGAGAGCGGACCAATTGTTTTACAAATTTGCCTATGCCAAGGCCATTCCAGAGTATGAAAAAATGGTAACCGGTAGAAACTCGGTTCATGCCTATCAACGGCTGGCCGAATGTTATTTGATGTTACGGGATTTTGAAAAGGCCCTGCCCTATTTCAAAAGGTTTATTAATGAAGCCGAAACACCAACAAATTATTACTTCAAATATGCTATGGCCCTCAAAAGTTCCGGACAGGAAAAAGAGGCGCTAAAATGGTTTAAACGATACAAAAAATTCCACAAGAACGATTCAAGGTTAAAACAGTTTTTAAAGGACGGTAATCTAGCTTCAGTAGTTTTCAACAGCAAAGAACGTTATGAAATAGAACCAGTACATTTCAATACTAGATATAGTGAGTTTGGTGCCTATGTGCACGATGGTCAATTGTATTTTAGCTCAAGTAGAAAAGAAGTGGCTTCAGAAGACATTTATGGTTGGAACAACGAGTCCTGGCTTGATATCTTCCATGTTTCCGAAGGAAGTACTATGGACGTCCCCAGAAAATTCCAAGGTGAAATCAACTCTAAATTCCATGAAAGTTCCCTGGTTTTTTCTACAGATTATAAAAACGATACCATTATCTACTTTACCCGTAACAGCTATTTCAACAATAAAGAAAGTTTTTACACCAAAAAGGAGAATAAGAACATAGAAAAGCTAAATAACCTAAAAATTTATAAAGGGGAAAAAGTCGACGGTGTTTGGAAAGTAACTCGAAACCTCAAAACCAACGCAGACCATTATTCTACCGGGCATCCTACGGTAAATACCACCAGAACGCTCCTGTACTTTGCATCTGACAGACCTGGCGGCTACGGCGGAACAGATATTTATTACTGTAAAATTCACCCAAGAGGTGGTGTAGGGCTTCCGGTAAACGCAGGACCCATTGTAAACACTCCAGGTAACGAAATGTTTCCTTATATCAATAACGAAGGACAGTTGTTCTTTTCTTCTGACGGACATGTAGGTTTTGGACAACTCGATGTTTTTGCCACCATCACTGATGAAGCAGGGGCGATAAAGGATGTAGTTAATCTTGGAAAACCATTGAATAGTGAAAAGGACGATTTTGGTTATTACGCTTTGGACAATGGAGTAGACGGTTATGTAAGTTCTAATCGCAAGGGTGGAAAAGGAAGTGATGATATTTACCGTTTTAAATTTGTCCCCTCCTTAATGCTTGAAGGGACCGTCACTGATGCGGTTAACCTTAGACCTTTGGACAGTGTTGCCATTGCCCTATATGATCAGAAAACAGGCGAATTGGTTCAGCAAACTATCACCAATGATCAAGGGCGTTATCAAATGTTTGTTAATCGTGGACAAAATTATTTAATAGAAGCAGTCCGAAAAACACACCCACACAAACATGTATATTTTAGTACCCAAACAGTAAAAAGGGTTACAAAAACAATGGTTCGGGATATACAACTGGAACCCGTTATGGATGTGAAAGTTTTAGCTGGGCTTAACAAAATCTATTTCGATTTCAATAAAAGTGATATTAGACCTGATGCGGCAAGAGAATTGGACAAAGTGGTGAAGCTAATGTCGGAAACCTATCCAGAAATGGTCATCCGGCTGGAATCGCATACGGATCCTGTTGGAAGTCATACCTATAATGACAAACTCTCCAAAAAAAGGGCAAAATCGACCTACGAGTATTTAATTGCCCATGGTATTCCAAGACATCGAATCATCTCATTTAAGGGCTTCGGAAAGCGAAAATTGATTAATGATTGTATCGGTTTGGAAGATTGTAATCAAAATCAATTGGAAGTAAACCGAAGAACTGAATTTCCGGTGGTTCAATTAAACAATACCTATTTGGCAAAATCAAAATAAATAGAGGGGATTCTATTAAAGGCCGCCCAAGAAGTAATTCTGGGCGGCCTTTCTATTTTTTACCAGTGAATTCAACTAAGACTTTACCTCCACCTTGCTCTCTACCACATCTTTAATAGGAATTACAAATTTTCCGTTTTTGGTCACCAATGTCAGATTGTTGTTTTCAATGGCCTCAACGGTACCGGAGTGTTCACCAATCACAACCTTATCCCCTATGGCGAAGGTTCGTCGGGTATAAAAGGAGCGAAGGAGGTCTGTGATGACATCCTTGGAGCCCAAACCCAAACCAATGGCAAAAGCCAAAAGAAAGGCACCCAAAATCATAGTCACATTATTGGTAATGATAGTGGTGTCTATGCCTGCTTGGTTCAAGGCAGTTATGGAAATAAAGATGACAATTACGTAGAATAGCAAATTGCTCACCAGATTAGATCCCCCAAATTCCAAAGAGTCAAAGACCTTTTTGACCGTTTTTTTTATAAAATTCCCAATATAAAGTCCAATCATCATTAGAGCCAAGGCACTGAATAGTCTGGGTAAATAACGCAGCAAATTTCCAATCTCGGTGGAAATAATCTCCCAGCTTAAAATATCCGCAGCTACGATCAAGAAAACCAGGAGTAAAAGCCATTTGACAAAACCCTGCACAACTTTTATTATATCAATCTTAAAATCGCCTTTGCCAAAAAGGTCCATCTCATTGATTTTATCACTGAGCAAATTCACTTTGGCCAATTTCAAGACCTTACCCAATACAAAAAGGATGATCTTGGTTACAATCCATCCCACCAACAAGATAATGAGCGCACCTATGATTTTGGGTAAGGCCGATGCAACATCTCTCCCCATTGTAGTGAGGGAGTCGAAGGTGAGGTTCTTCCATTCGTTTAATGTTTCCATATTTTTGGTTTTATAGTGTAGTTATCAATTATTTTCCGAGGTTTTAAAAAGTTTACGTAAGGCGGAGCCCACGTTAAACGAGAACAGCGATGCCAAATCCATAATCAACTTAGCGGCCGCTATGTCGTTCATTACCTTCTTCTTCATTCCAGGGGGAACCTCCCTTAATGAGGCCTCCAATTCCCTGAACGGATTTCTAATTTTCTTTGCCATACTTACAAGGTCTTATAGATTTCCATGAGTTTTTCTTTTGCTCTTTTTAACCGCATTTTTACGGCACTCTCCCCTATTTCCATAAGGTCCACCAAATCCTTAATTGATGCCCCATCTTGGTATTTTAACAGAAGAATTGATCTGTCTTCCGCAGCTATCAATTCCAACGCCTTTTTGAGTTTTTTTGTTTTCATTTCAAAAAGGCTATCATCTGGCACCTCAACAGAAAATTTATGCTCCGATTCCTCCACAGGAACCGATTTATCACTCATCTTACGTTGTTTGTTCCTATTTACATAGTTCACACAGAAGTTATAGGTAAAGGAATATAGCCAGGTAGAAAATTTGGATTTGCCTTTAAACATCTTCAGTTTTATGAACAACTGCAAAAAGACATCTTGGGTTAAATCTTCAGCTTCATCTTGCGACCTCGCAAAGCCGTAACATTTGTTATAGACCATTTTTGCATATCGGTCGTACAATTTGCCAAACAATAGCGGATTATTGTTCGCCACAATTTTCTTCACCAATTCCTCATCCGATAAATGGGCATATGGGTCGTCTGTTTCCAATGAATTCTTATCAATATGATGTATAAGAATTAGAAACAGCCTTTTGAGAAAAGTCACTGGACGAGGTTTAATAGTGTTCTTGATATGCGGTTTGCCCTAATTGGAAACTACTTACCAAGATAACTGAAATTGACCGTATATTTAGCGGAAATTTTGAACATGAAAAACAGTTTACTTCTAACCACCATTTGCTTTGCCTTTTTTTTAAGCTGCAAACAAGTGCCTAAAGCTGCCCCAGAAAAAGAAACAACCATACCTGATAAAATTGCCTTTGCACATGGTTATGAACATTGGAATAGTGTAAAGGAATTTACTTTCACTTTTAACGTAGATCGGGATAGCACCCACTTTGAACGTACTTGGGTTTGGAGTCCCAAATCTAACGTAATCACTTCTATTACAGCATCGGATACTTTGACTTATAACCGGCAATCAATGGATAGTATTGCTACCAAGCGGAACGCAGGTTTCATCAATGACAGGTTCTGGATTTTGGCTCCTTTTAACCTTGTTTGGGACGCCAAGAACTACACCTATGAGCACCAAGAGGGCCAAAAAGCGCCCATAAGTGGAGAGCTTATGCAGAAATTGACTATTGTATATGGCAATGTTGGTGGCTACACCCCTGGAGATGCTTACGATTTCTATTTTAAGGAGGATTTTATCTTACAGGAATGGGTGTTCAGAAAAGCAAACCAATCTGAACCCTCTATGACAACCACTTGGGAAGATTATATTGACCTAAATGGGTTTATGTTTGCCCAAAATCACAGAAAAATTGAAGGAAACTTTAGTCTCAACTTTACCAATTTATCTATTAAAAAGAGTAGTCCAAATTACTAGGCTCGCTTTTTTTGGAGAAACAAAGTTGCACCAAGAACCAGTAAAACACACCCCAAAAGGGCAAAAAAACTGTGTTTTAACGAAGCACTTTCCGCTATAAAGCCCAGAATAACCGGACCAATCAAAAAGCCAGAGTATCCGGTGCCTGCTATAAAGGAAACCCCTTGCGCTGAGTCCACACCTTTTACGTTGCCACCTATACGGAACAATTCTGGAACGATTACAGAAAAACCTAATCCATTAAGTGCAAAACCAACAATGGCCAAGAGACTGGATTCTGACAAGACCAAAACAAAACCTACAGCCGCAATTGAGGCGCCCAAAGCAACAATTTTGATGGAACCAATACGCGCACTGATGCCATCGCCCAAAAATCGACCTAAGGTCATAGCAACAGAAAATGCTAAAAAACCAGAGCCAATCAGTGTCTCTGGGGCCAAGGTAATTTCTTTAAGGTAAAGCCCACTCCAATCTATAATAGCTCCTTCACTTCCAAATGCCACAAAGCCAATGATTCCCAACAAAAACAAGGGCTTAAATACTTTTAGACTAAAGCCTTCCTTATCAACTGGGGCAGCAACAACATGAATATAATTTCTGCGAAACATTAAATTGATACCAAAGGCGACTGCCACGGTAACGATCATATGCAGCGGAGGGTTGTCAATAATGGGAATCAAAAAACTACTTAATCCCACTAGAACACCACCCAGACTAAAGAATCCATGGGCTGCTGACATAAAATTTTGCTTGTCCTCTTTTTCTATCTCTGTTACCAAGGTATTCATTGCAATGTCCGTGAGTCCGTTGGCAGCTCCAAATAAAAAGAGGGCTGCCATTAAGGTATAGTAATTTGGTGCCAGCAGAGGGAAAAGGGCTGTAACTGTTCCCAGCATCACACCATACCAAGTAGCTTTACCTACACCCAATTTATTGATAATCTTTGGAGCCAATGGGAAAATGGTAAACACCCCAAGGGAAAGGCAAAAAATAGCAATACCTAAATCTGCCTTGTCAATACCCAATTTCTCTTTGACGGTTGGAATATAGATGGCCCAGGTACCAAACCATATGTTTAGTGTAGTAAAAACCCAAGCAGGGCCAAAATATCTTGGATTGGAAAAAATAAGCTGCAGTGACTTCATGGCACAAAGTAACCCATCCTTCCTGAGAATTTTTTGCACAAAACATTCAAGATTTTGGTTATTTTATTCAGTTCATCTTATAAAAGGATATGATTTAGGTAATTTTACTACATGAAACCGATGTTGGAATCCATAAACGTTGCCAAAAACTCTTCTTTGAAGGTAGCTGTCTATAAGAATAACAGTTACTGCGAATCCACGGGTTGGCATGTGCATCCGGAATTTGAATTGGTTTATATAAAAAATGGTTCCGGTAGCCTTCATATTGGTTCTAAAAAGAAATATTATTCCCAAGGCACTTTAGTGTTCTTGGCTGGGAACATACCCCATGCAGATTTTGGGAACAAGGACCATCAAGATAATGTTGAGATTGTCATTCAATTTAAAAAGGAATTCTTGGAAGAAAAATTAAGAGTATTCCCAGAACTGGATAGCATTAAAAAATTGATTGAAAAATCAAGACAAGTATTAATTTTTGACACCAAGACCAAGGATAGTTTATGGAATCATTTTAAAAAGTTTAATCTGTTAGACAACCAAGGGAAGTTAATCAATCTATTGGCCATCCTGGACCAACTTTCGAAATCAGGTGTTTATGATTCCTTGTTCAGGACCATTTCATTAACTGAATTTAAAAAGGACGATATCCGACGCTTGGAGGAAACCTTTGAATATGTCAACGCTAACTACCACCAAAATATCTCAGTTCCTGAAATTTCAAGCCAACTAGGCTTTACACCCAACTCTTTTTGTCGGTTTTTTAAAAAACTGACAAAGCGTAGGTTTCTGGATTTTGTGAACGAGTATAGAATTGCCAAAGCTGTAGAGCTATTTAATGAAAACAATACCGTAATTGCAGAAGTAATGTACAGTTCTGGTTTTAATGATGCTTCATACTTTACGAAACAGTTCAAAAAATACCAAAGTACCACTCCGTCCGCCTATTTGAAGCAGCGGTATAAGCCGTTACTTTCCGAGAATGCCCTGCTTTAAAATTTGTCCAAAATTGAACATATCCTTATAGGAACAGTACAACGGAGCTGGAGCTAAACGGATTACATTGGGTTCACGCCAATCTGTAATAACTCCGTTGGTCATTAAGTAATCAAAGAGTGCCTTGCCTTCGCCATGTAAAAACACAGACAATTGGCAGCCACGTTCTTTAGGTGTAATAATCTCAAATGTGCTTTCTACTTCTTTATCAATTTCTCCTAAAATAAACTCTAGATAGGCCACTATTTGTCTTTGTTTTACAATCAGGGAATCCATACCTACCTCTTCAAACAACTCTAGTGAAGCCAAATAGGGTGCAACGGAAAGAATGGGAGGGTTACTCAACTGCCATGCATCCGCTGTAGCTATAGGGTCAAACTCGGGCTGCATTAAAAAACGGGTCTCTTTTTTGGTTCCCCACCAGCCTTCAAAGCGGGGGATATCTTTTTGATCTAAATATCGCTCATGGACATAAATTCCAGAAAGATTTCCTGGCCCACTGTTCATATATTTATAACTACACCATGCTGCAAAATCGGCATTCCAATCATGTAGCTTCAATTTCACATTACCTGCAGCATGCGCCAAATCCCATCCCACAAAAGCCCCGACGGATTTCCCCGCCTTTGTAATCGCTTCCATGTCTAACACCTGCCCGTTGTAATAGTTTACACCACCGAGTAAAACCAATGCCAATTCATCCCCTATTTCATTAATCTTTTCAAGAATGTCCTCGGTTCTCCAAAAGTGCTCTCCATCTCTTTTTTTAACGGTTACAATGGTTTCTTTTGGATCAAGGCCATGGAACCTAGCCTGACTTTGTAGCATATATTGATCAGAGGGAAACGCCTTTTCTTCGCAAAGAATTTTAAATCTCTTCGTCGAAGGCCTATAAAAGGACACCATTAACAAATGTAAGTTCACTGTTAACGTGTTCAGTACGGAAACCTCTTCCATTTTGGCTCCTACAATTTTGGCCAAAGGTTTGGCCAAACGCTCATGATAATCCCACCATGGTTTTTTGGCATAAAAATGTCCTTCCACTGCTAATTCTCTCCAATCCTTCATTACATCATCCACAAACTTTTGGGTTCGTTTGGGTTGAAGTCCCAAAGAATTACCTGTAAAATAGATTACATCCTCGCCATTTACTTGGGGGTAATGGAATTCTTTTCTGTATTTGGATAAAGGGTCTTTAGCATCCAATTGCTGGGCAAATTCCAAGGAATTCTGAAAAGTCATAGGTGTTATTTATATCAAAAATACAATGTATAATATTGGTTTTGCTTTGGATTTACTCCACTCGCATTTCTATTATATGTTTTTTAAAGCCCACTTTTTCGTATGCTTTTACAGCCGGAACATTGTCCTCGTAGACAGTTAAACGCATCTCGGACAGTCCTTTTGATTCTGCCCATTGTTTAAGCACTTCTACAATTTTTGCATTCAATCCTTTTCCTCGAAAATCTGGCTGTGTATACATAAAGCCCAAATATGCATAGTACTCATGATCCAGATAATGTCTTGCCTTCTTGGAAATGGCATAACCAGAGGCTACAATTTCCCCATTATATTCCACAACCAGCACACAAGCGTTGTCATCATCAATCATTTCCTTGATATCATAGTAGCTAACGGGGTCCTCTCTAATAGTAATATCAAAAGGTCTTTCTGCCTTAATTAGCTGCTGTTCAAAATCCAACAGTATGGGTAAATCCTCCATCCTTGCATTCCGAGTAATAAATTCTGGTGAAACCATGGGTATTTGTTCGATATAATTTTGAGTATCCAATGTACTTCTTTTCTCTATTTTTGCGAAAATTTACCGATGCATTTTTTATCTCCATTGCTAGAAAACTATATCACAGAAAATTCAGAATCCGAGCCAGAAATTTTAACGCAGTTGACTCGGGAAACCCATTTGAAGGTTATTCAGCCCAGAATGATCACAGGGCATTTCCAAGGAAGAGTATTAAGCTTGCTTTCAAAAATTATTGCACCCAAGTACATTTTGGAAATTGGCACATACACTGGATATTCTGCCATTTGTTTGGCAGAAGGGCTGCAAAAGCAAGGGGAGTTACACACGATAGAGGTTAATGAGGAGTTACACGACATGCAGCGTAGCTATTTTGACAAAAGTGGCTTTGGAGAGCAAATAACCCAACATACTGGGGATGCATTGGAGCTTATCCCTACTTTGGACATGTGTTTTGATTTGGTCTTTATTGATGCACAAAAAGTACAGTACGATGCATATTTTGAAGCGGTCATCCAGAAAACCAAGCCCGGTAGTGTCATATTTTCTGATAATGTACTGTGGTCTGGAAAAGTTATGGAGCCTTTAGTGCCTGCAGATAAGGCCACAGCTACCTTAGTTGATTACAATCAAAAGTTGAAAAACGACCCTCGCGTAGAGACCGTATTGCTTCCCATTAGGGATGGACTTACCTTGTGCCGGGTGCTATAGCTAAATAAAGCCTGTAAAATAACGTTCCAGAGAGCAGCCCTATCAGTGCTCCCACTAAAATATCCAAGGGATAGTGCACACCTACATAAATTCTGCTTATGGTGAACAAAATTGGCCATAGAAAGAAAATCCAAGTCCATTTTACCTTCTCTTTAAGTAATAGGAAAACGAGTACCGTTATCGCACATGAACTGGATGCATGGCCAGAAAAAAAACTGTAATCCAACGGCCAGTCCAAAATTCGGATAAATGGTTTTAAGGTTTCCACATTGCACGGGCGTGGTCTTTTGACCCAAACCTTAATCCAATGGGTCATCAAAGTAATGAACAGGGTAAGCCCCACAACGGTCATAATCCTAGAAAAAGCTATTTGTCTGGGAAATTTCAGGAAAAATAGGATGACAAACATCAAAAACAAAGGTATCCAAGTAGTTATTTGAGTAACAGTGGACCAAAAAGGGTCGAACTGTTCAGAACCTAGACCATTTAAATAAATGAAAGTTTCTTGATCCCACTGTAAGAGTTGCTCCCACATGGATTACTTGGTGCTTCTTTTGACCGCACCAGTCACTTCATCCACATTCTTCTTAACCTCCTCCAGTTCTTTTCGGATATCCTTGGTAAAATCGGTGTCGATACCCTGGCTTTCGGCGCTTTTTTGGATTTCGCGTTTTATATCGTCAGTGGCATCCCGTAGCTGGCGCATTCCTTTACCAAGGCCTTTGGCAATTCCTGGAATCTTGTCCGCGCCAAATACCATAACCACAATAAAGAGGATAAAAAAGATTTCGCCGCCACTAATGAATAGAAAATGCATAGGACAAATATAATGAGAAGTTGGGTGGAAACTAAAAAAAGCCCTGTGAAATCACAGGGCTTTTAACACTTCCTCAGGGTTAAATGTTACCCTTTTATGTTTTGTTTAAACTTATCAAAATCTGATTTCTCCTCCTTGATCGGCCAAGAATTGTTGGCACTATCAATATCAGCAGTTTCTGCTTTTGGATCTACCACAATACCAACCAACTCCTTTTGTGAGGAAATCACTTGTTTCACTTCTTTGTCGTTTTTTCTCCAAACTTCTGGAGGGTAAGTGACATTCTCTTTTGTACCATCGGCATAGGTATACTCAACAATCAATGGCATGGGAATACCTCCGGGTTTATCAAAAGTAATCTCGTAAAAATACTTTGGTTCCTTTACTTGCGCCCTTTCTTCAGCAGTCATATTGTCCATCATAAACTCTTTCAAGTTTTGGGAAGTTTCCGTGGGTGATTTGCCTTTTAGCTCAGGAGAATAATCCTCGCTATCTTCTTCAGCAAGATATACCAACGGTGGCAAGTCAGCTTCTGTAATATTCCTGTCTGCCATATATTTTTCCATCTCCTTGGTAGGTTTGTTGGACACATAATATTTTTTAACGCCTTTAACGCCTATATCCACATAATCCGTTGTGTAGAACCAAGATCTCCAGAACCAATCCAGATCCACTGCGGATGCATCCTCCATGGTACGGAAGAAATCTTCAGGGGTTGGGTGCTTAAACTTCCAGCGTTGGGCATAGGTCTTAAATGCATGATCAAACAACTCGGGGCCCATAACTGTCTCTCTCAGGATGTTCAATGCTGTAGCGGGTTTTCCATACGCATTGGGGCCTAATTGGTATACATTTTCGGGATTGGACATAATAGGAGAAATAAAACTCTGATCTCCGCTCATGTAAGGAACAATCTTGGCAGGTGCCCCTCTACGAGATGGATAGTTCTCATTAGGTGCAACTACCTCTGGGTAGTTCTTTCCAAATTCCTGCTCTGCTAAATATTGCATAAAGGTATCCAACCCTTCATCCATCCATCCCCATTGACGTTCATCAGAATTTACGATCATTGGGAAAAAGTTGTGTCCAACCTCATGGATAATCACACTGATCATACCGTATTTGGTTCTATCTGAATAGGTTCCATCTTCATTTGGACGACCATAGTTCCAGCAAATCATTGGATATTCCATACCTTGATTTTTGGCATGCACAGAGATTGCCTTATGATATGGATAATCAAACGTGTGTTTTGAATATGTTCTTAAGGTTTGAACCACCGCCTTGGTAGATTGTTCTTCCCAAAGTGGATTTCCTTCTTTAGGATACAAGGACACTGCCATTACGTCTTTACTGCCAATTTTTACAGCTTGCATGTCCCAAACAAACTTTCGGGATGTTGCAAAACCATAATCACGCACATTGGTAGCTTTGAATTTCCAAGTTTTCTTTTGATCAGAAAAGCTTTTTTCAGCTGTCTCTGCTTCTTCTTGGGTAACAATGACCACAGGTTTGTCATAGGATTTCTTCGCTTGCTTATAGCGTTTCATCATTTCCCTGGAGAAAACATCATCCCTATTTTGCAAAACGCCAGTGGCATCCAAAATATGATCTGCGGGTACTGTAATACTTACGTCATAGTTGCCAAAGGGAAGCGCAAACTCACCATTCCCCCAAAATTGATGGTTTTGCCATCCTTCCACATCGCTGTATACAGCCATTCTTGGAAAAAATTGGGCAATTACATAAGCTCGGTTACCATCCTTTGGAAAATACTCATATCCAGAGCGCCCTCTTCCGTTAACATGGTCATTAATATTATACCACCATTTAATAGAAAAAGAAATTTGCTCTCCACTCTTTAACGGCTTGGAGATATTTAAACGCATCATGGTTTGGTTGATGGTGTAGGATAGTGGTTTTCCGTTGGAATCCTTTACAAATTCGATGTTAAAACCTCCATCAAAGGGTTCAGTAACATAGGTATTGGCAAAATTACCGGCCGTATAGGCAAAGCTAACACCACTTCCATTGCGCAAAGGCGACTTGGAATCTTTGGCGCGAACGTTTTGGTCCAATTGCACCCAAAGAAACTCTAAATCATCAGGGGAATTGTTAAAGTAAGTTACCGTTTCCTCACCATAAATTTTGGCATTCTTGTCATCCAACTCTATGTTCATGACATAGTCGGCCCTTTGTTGGTAGTAATCTGGCCCAGGTGCTCCAGAAGCGGAACGATAGGTGTTTGGAGTGGAAAACTCCTCATACAACTGTTTAAATTTACTTTGATTTACATGGCCAGGCTTCCGTTCTTCTTTTTCCTCTCCTTCTTCCTGTGCTATGGCCAAAGCACCAAAAAGGAACAGTATGGAAGCAAAATAATACTTGATCTTGTTCATTTTCTTATTGATTTTTAAAACGGTGAAAAATAACTTTTTTTTAACGAACTGTTAAAAACCAGTTACAAGTTTAACATTCCTTTATTATTCTCCTTGATCAACACAAAACTCTTTTTCTTTCCTTTCCATTTTACATGGACTATGTTTTGTTGTTCCTCAAAAAGGTCGGTTAACATTTCATTTTGTACTGCTAGCGATTTAAGATTGGAGAGATCTACATTTTCCAGCTCTAGATAGCAGATGACTACATCATTGTCATATTCTTTTCCCAGAAAGGAATACGATGCTATTTTCCCATCTAGTTCTACAGTAAACTTGGTTCTAAAATACTTTTCGATATAGGAATTGGCAATCTGGGTTTCATCTTTGGTAGCCAATTTAGCATCAATTCCATAACGCTCTTTAAGCACCTCCTCCAAATCGTCAATAAATATCCGGCTTGTTATTTGGAATGATGTACTTTTTTCTGAGTACACTACATTGGTTACACTTACATAGAATTTATGTGCGGAGGTAAAGGACAAGAGTGCAACAGCTGCTAACAACAGTGCAATTTTTCTTAGGGCTTTCAATTTCATCATATAGTAATAGACTTTTTTGCTCAATCAATGTTACAACTTAAACTTTTACAACTATCCAAAAATAGCAAACCACATGCCAAACATAAGTTTAATCCAACTGGTTGTTCTTGCGGTATGCGCGGCTCTTTAATACCATAAAATCCCAAATGAGCAACTTATCATGGGAGTCCACTATTTCTTGAAACTCTTCGTCCACTTCACAGAAATACATAAAATCATCAATTTTTTCAAAGGGAATTTTAAGGGTGGAAACGATTAATGAATCCACATAAAAACCCTGTACCCGCTGGGTTCGGGAATAGGTCTTATCAACCTTAACACGATTCTTCAGCACTTTCGTACGCCCCGTTATTGCGTTAATGATGGGATCCAAGGGGGGGGCAAGAATCATCCCTACATTGAATTTACCATAAGTAGCCTGTTGCAGTTTGCGCTCACTTTGGGTTGGGATTTTAGCATGTGCATTGGGCAAACCCAAAGCTTCCGCGCTTACATCTTTTTCCAGTTGAAGCCCTACTAAATCTTGGTCTAAATCTCCGGAGAGATTATAAGGGCGAACCACAACCTCGTCAAGTTCATTCACAAATTCATCCAATGGGACGGTTATAAAATTAGTGTTGAAAATCACTTGATTGACCGTTAAGAGTTTTCTTTTGTACTGCACAGCTGAAAAGGCCAAGGTATCCCCAAGCTTTACCCTTATTGTAAAATTCCCGTCCATATCAGTAATAACAGCCCTTTTCATGCTTATGTTCTGCACCACCACACCAACTACATCTTTTTGGGTACTATAAACCTTTCCCTTTAGTTGCTTAACTTGCTCTTGTTGGGAAAAAGAAGAAAAGATTATTAAATAAAAAAAGGAAAAAAACAGCTTATTCCGCATTCAACTCGGATAGATACGTTTTACTATGGGTCACCAAAAAGTCGATGAGCTGAAATTCGTTTTCCTTGCGCAATAAGGTTTGAGAGGGTACCTTATCATCACAATACAACAAGAAAGCATCTATTTTATCTTGTGGAAGTCTCAAATCCACCACAAAGAACTCATCTTCATATACCTGGCGCAATACCTCACTTACTTTGAGTGGCTCACGCTCTTCCCCACCTTGGTCTTTAGCCTTAAATAAAGCTTTAAAAATATTGATGAAATTAATTCCATCACGCATGCCCCTAACCGCTCTGGACTCTGCAATATTCTCAACCTCGGTTGAGCGATCTATTTCGTATTCAAATTCCTTAAAATCTTCATTTTTAACCTCCAAAAACTTCTCTTGGTTTTCCGGAGTAACCACAACCCCTTCCAATTCAGTTATCTTTTCGGTAACCTCTACCACCAAGCGATTGTTATATAGAATCTCCCCGGTAATGGTCACCACTTCCAACTGATAATTCACTGCGGTAAAAACTAGCTGGTCCCCTTCTTTAACCCCTATTATAAACTCTCCATCCTCATTGGTAATTGTAGCAGTCTCAGCAGTAGAATTGATGACATTCTCATTTGGCACATTTGCACCTCTATAAAGGACCTTCCCGCGTAGTACCTGTCTGTCATCCTGAGCAGAAGTAACTCCAATAAAACTTAAAAAAAGTAATATCAGGATAGTGTTTTTCATAGACATGGCCGTTTAGTTCAAGTTAAAGAAAACTCTTGAGGGGCAGATAAAAAAATAATGGGGTTCTAAACTTTTGTTAATTCTCCAAAAAAGAACCACCACTTAGTTTTCCATTCACCTTTGAACTAAGGTATTTTGACGGTAATTATTCGAATAATCCAATCATAGAACTAGCTTTGCTAATTATGTCTTAAAATCCTCAAACCTCAGACACTGTGAAAAAGTATACTACGTATTTAATCTTTGGCCTATTCGCGATTTGTTCGCTTAAAGCACAGATTAAAATTGGTGACAATCCACAAAACCTAGACCCCGCATCCGTATTGGAATTGGAAAGCAGTTCCAGGGTATTGGTAATTACACGAATGAACACCACCCAGATGGAAAGCACCTCTCCTCTACATGGAGCCGTGGTCTATAATACAGATACCGAATGTGTTCATTTTTTTGATGGTGCCTTGTGGGTTAATCTGTGTGACCGTCCAGACATACAAACTTTTACCGCAGATCCAGTTCTAAATGCCAATCCAACCATTGTAATAACCCAAACAGACAGCAACTTCAATTTTGAAGTTGGGCTGATACGGGGTGAAAACATAGTACCGACTTCCATAAATGGCCAAGTACACATTCAAGAAGAATCCATTACAGGAGGACAGATCCAAGATGGATCCATAACTTTTGATAAACTGGGTATTGGTACAACTTCTGGAGAACTGTTGCAGTGGAATGGAACACAATGGATTTTAGTTGATGAATCAGCCTTGAGTGTGACCGAAGTGGATGGTGTGGTAGGAAATGAGGTGACCGGGCCGGCAGACGCTACCTTGGTTTTGTCCGGAACAGGTGATGACCTGAGCCCTTTTCTTTTGGATGTGAACACAGGTGGAATAGACACCCCCGAACTGGCTGATAATGCAGTAACTTCCACCAAAATATTGGATGGGGAGGTAAATAACGCAGATTTGGCCAACGATGCAGTAACCAATGATAAAATGGCCAATGATGCAGTGGGGACCAACGAACTTATTGATGATGGGGTGACCGCTGATAAAATAAATGCAAATGTAGCCGGAACTGGGCTCAACCAAGCCGCCGATGGCTCTTTGGAAGTTGATGTTACAGCGTTCACAGGTGACGGGGACATCACATCGCCGGATGGAACCATTACCCTAGGTGGAACCACCACCAATTCCCTCTTTGAAGATGTTTCTTTTGATGTGGCAGATGATGCAATCACAAATGCTAAAATGGCCGATAACGCCATTGGAACCACAGAGATTATGGATGATGCCATTACCGCTGCCAAGATAAATCTAGATGTGGCCGGAACAGGACTCAACCAAGCTGCAGATGGCTCCTTGGAAGTAGATAATTTAAACATCCTACCGGACTGGACCAACATCACCAACATCCCAGCCGGATTTGCCGATAACACCGATGACGATACCATCTATACGGCAGGCACTGGATTGACACTTACGGGAACCACATTCTCCGTTGATGATACAGGAATTGCACCGGATTGGACCAACATCACCAACATCCCAGCCGGATTTGCCGATGACACCGATGACGATACCACCTATACGGCAGGCACTGGATTGACACTTACGGGAACCACATTCTCCGTTGATGATACAGGAATTGCACCGGATTGGACCAACATCACCAACATCCCAGCCGGATTTGCCGATGACACCGATGATGATACCACCTATACGGCAGGCACTGGATTGACACTTACGGGAACCACATTCTCCGTTGATGATACAGGAATTGCACCGGATTGGACCAACATCACCAACATCCCAGCCGGATTTGCCGATGACACCGATGATGATACCCAGTTGACCGATGCTCAGGTGGCAACCGCGGTCAACAGCGAGTTCCCAAACCTGGACACTGATGTGACCGACGATTTCTCAGGGGACTTTAACGACCTGACCAATGTTCCAGCAAACCTTGATACCGATTCCACCGATGACTTTGATGGAGCATGGGGCAGTCTGACCGGAGTTCCAGTGGGATTTGCTGACAACACTGATGACGATACTCAGTTGACCGATGCTCAGGTGGCAACCGCGGTCAACAACGAGTTCCCAAACCTGGATACAGATGTCACCGATGACTTTGACGGAGCATGGGGCAGTCTGACCGGAGTTCCAGTGGGATTTGCTGACAACACTGATGACGATACTCAGTTGACCGATGCTCAGGTGGCAACCGCGGTCAACAACGAGTTCCCAAACCTGGATACAGATGTCACCGATGACTTTGATGGAGCGTGGGGCAGTCTGACCGGAGTTCCAGTGGGATTTGCTGACAACACCGATGACGATACTCAGTTGACCGATGCTCAGGTGGCAACAGCAGTCAACAACGAGTTCCCAAACCTGGATACAGATGTCACCGATGACTTTGACGGAGCATGGGGCAGTCTGACCGGAGTTCCAGTAGGATTTGCTGACAACACTGATGATGATACCACCTATACGGCAGGCGCGGGATTGACACTTACGGGAACCACATTCGCTGTGGACAATTTGTCTGGTGATATAACTGGAGCAACAAATGCAACCGTAATAGCCGATAATGCGGTTACCCTTGCCAAATTGGCGGATGGCACTACGCAAGGTCAACTCATGGAATGGAATGGCACCGATTGGGTTCTTACTCAACAGGTAGTGCTAAAATCTCAAATAGCTGCAGGAGCAGGTGTTGCAGGATCCTACACAATTAATGACCCATCAATTACTGCAACTTCCATTATTCAGCTAACAGTAGAGGAAAATAATCCCGGGAACCCAATTATGATTCAACTTACAAATCAAGGTCCTGGTACTTTTACAGTTCAGGTATACGAATTTATCCTAGGAACGCCAACTGCGACTAACGCCAACTGGCATTATGTTGTAATAGCCCCATAAATATGAAGAAGTACCTGAGTTTCATTCTCTGTTTACTATCGACATGGATTTATGCCCAATCTGGCCTATACAATAGTGGAAATATCCAAATTCATTCAGATGGTAAAATCGGGTTTCATACCAACTTTATCAATGATGTTTCCTTTGATCAAACGGAAGGTTTAGTCGGTTTCTACGGAAATAGTGTAATACAGGTTTTGGGAAGCATTCCTGCCACACTTTGGGATGCGGAATTTATGGTGTCGAGCAACGTTTTTTTGCAGAATACCCTAAATGTAAGCAACAATACCAATTTTGTTGACGGCAATGTATTGACGTCTTTAAATAATCAAACCATTTACCTAAATTTTGAGGATAATGGTTTTTTTACTGGAGATAGTGACGTTTCAAAAGTTAGTGGCTTTGCAGCGATAAACAATCGAGACTTCTTTTCCTTTCCAGTAGGTGATCAAACCCAATTACGACCCTTGATTCTAGATTCACAAGCCGTGACTCCATTGGCCATTTGTGCCTACTTTTTTGAAAACCCTTCCAATCCCTCTTCAATTTCGGAGAGTTTTAACGTAAATGAAAAAATAAGGGATATTGGTTCAGTTTCAGATAGGGAATTTTGGATTGTACAAAGTAATGTGCCTGCCACGGTGACTATAAGTTGGAATACTCGAAGTGACTTGGCCTCCATACCCAATTCTACGCTAGAGTCCATTATTGTTGTGGGCTGGGACAAAGCCACAGATCAATGGGTGGTAATTGGAAATTCAGCCCAAGGGGGAGATCTTTCCAATGGATTTATAACATCACAAACGTTTCTGCCTAATGATTATGCAGCCATTACCTTTGGAACCATTCCCCTACCCACAGACACCTTCGCCGTCAACAATCCTACTTTGGGAAATTATTTTTTAAGTCCAAATGGAGACGGAATCAATGAGTTTTTGGTTATTGACAATATGTCTGAATCACAAAATAATAGTTTGAGGATATTCAATCGCTTTGGGCAAAAAGTATATGAAAAAATCAACTATGTGGATGAGTTCATTGGGGTATCCAACACGGGCAACTTCTATTTAAGCCCAGACATCGGTCTACCTGAGGGAATTTATTTCTATCTGGTAACCCTGGATAATTTAGCTTTGGAATATCAAGGTTTTCTGTTTCTAGACAGATAATTATTTGTAAGAAAATACTTCAAATAATTGATTCTAATGGGCTTTAAACTAACAGTTTGAATCCCATATTTTCATTTTACAACGATCTTATCTGGCTACACAACATTTAATGGTTCTTCTCTTTCTATGACCTTATTTTTAGCACGCTATCAAATACGTCGTAATGGAATTAAGAAGAGTTCTACCCTTAATAACACTATTTTTTACAGTTTTCACCTATTCTCAGGTTAAAGTTGGAGCCAATCCCAATCAAATTAATCCTGTATCAATTATTGAGCTAGAAAGCAACAATAAAGCTTTGGTCCTTACCAGGCTGTCATCTGCTCAAATGCAAAGTATACAACCTTTACATGGAGCTTTGGTTTACAATATTGACACCTCATGTGTACATGTTTACAACGGTTCACAGTGGATTAATTTATGTAATGCCACAAATTCAACAGGCTTCACCTTTGTTGACAACAATGATGGAACCTTTACCATAAACTACGACAACGGAACAGTATTTATCTCTTCAGACTTAACAGGACCACAAGGACCCGCAGGAGCTGATGGAACAGATGGAGCCGACGGTGCAGTTGGACCGCAAGGACCCGCAGGGGCCGATGGAACAGATGGCGCTGATGGCGCAGTTGGACCACAAGGACCTGCAGGAGCAGATGGAACAGATGGCGCTGATGGCGCAGTTGGACCACAGGGACCACAGGGACCCGCAGGGGCCGACGGAACAGATGGCGCTGATGGCGCAGTTGGACCACAGGGACCCGCAGGGGCAGATGGAACGGACGGAGCCGACGGTGCGGTCGGACCTCAAGGGCCACAAGGACCCGCAGGGGCTGATGGAACAGACGGAGCCGATGGCGCAGTTGGACCACAGGGACCCGCAGGGGCAGATGGAACGGACGGAGCCGATGGCGCAGTTGGACCACAGGGACCCGCAGGGGCAGATGGAACGGACGGAGCCGATGGCGCAATAGGACCACAGGGACCCGCAGGGGCAGACGGAACGGACGGAGCTGATGGCGCCGATGGTGCAGTCGGACCTCAAGGACCTGCAGGAGCGGACGGAGCGGACGGAACAGATGGCGTTGATGGCGCAGTTGGACCGCAAGGACCCGCAGGGGCTGATGGAACAAATGGTGCTGATGGCGCAATAGGACCACAAGGACCTGCAGGAGCGGACGGAGCTGATGGAGCCGATGGTGCAGTTGGACCACAGGGACCCGCAGGGGCTGACGGAGCAGATGGAGCCGACGGTGCAGTTGGACCACAGGGACCACAGGGACCCCCAGGGGCCGATGGAACGGATGGAACGGATGGTTCTGACGGCGCAGTTGGACCACAAGGACCCGCAGGAGCAGATGGAGCCGACGGTGCAGTCGGACCACAGGGACCTGCTGGAGCGGACGGAACAGACGGAACAGATGGAGCTGACGGCGCAATTGGACCGCAAGGGCCACAAGGACCCGCAGGGGCTGACGGAGCAGACGGAACAGATGGGGCCGACGGCGCAGTTGGACCTCAAGGACCCGCAGGAACAGATGGAGCCGACGGTGCAGTTGGACCTCAAGGACCTGCAGGGGCCGATGGAATAGATGGCGCTGATGGTACAATTGGACCACAAGGACCTGCAGGAGCGGACGGAACAGATGGCGCTGATGGCGCAGTTGGACCACAAGGACCCGCAGGAGCTGATGGAGCCGACGGTTCAGTTGGACCGCAAGGACCCGCAGGAGCTGACGGAACAGACGGAACAGACGGAACAGACGGAGCCGATGGTGCAGTTGGACCACAGGGACCCGCAGGAGCAGATGGAACAGATGGAGCCGACGGTGCAGTTGGACCGCAAGGACCCGCAGGGGCCGACGGAACAGATGGTGCTGATGGTGCAGTTGGACCACAGGGACCCGCAGGAGCTGACGGAGCAGACGGAACAGACGGAGCCGATGGTGCAGTTGGACCGCAAGGACCACAGGGACCCACAGGAGCAGATGGAACAGACGGGGCTGATGGCGCAATAGGACCACAGGGACCACAAGGGCCAGCAGGAGCTGACGGAACAGATGGAGCCGACGGTGCAGTTGGACCGCAGGGACCACAGGGACCCGCGGGAACAGATGGAACGGACGGAACAGATGGCGCTGATGGCGCAATGGGACCGCAAGGACCCGCAGGAGCAGACGGAACAGATGGAGCCGACGGTGCAGTTGGACCGCAGGGACCCGCAGGGGCCGACGGAACAGATGGTGCTGATGGTGCAGTTGGACCGCAGGGACCACAGGGACCCGCAGGAGCTGACGGAACAGATGGTGCTGATGGCGCAATAGGACCACAAGGACCCGCAGGAACAGATGGAGCCGATGGTGCAGTTGGACCGCAAGGACCGCAAGGACCACAGGGACCCGCAGGAGCAGATGGAACAGACGGGGCTGATGGCGCAATAGGACCACAAGGGCCAGCAGGAGCTGACGGAACAGATGGAGCCGATGGTGCAGTTGGACCACAGGGACCTGCAGGAGCAGATGGAATAGATGGAGCAGACGGAATAGATGGAGCAGACGGTGCAGTTGGACCACAAGGACCCGCAGGAGCGAACGGAACAGATGGCGCTGATGGCGCAGTTGGACCACAAGGACCCGCAGGAGCGGACGGAACAGATGGTGCTGATGGCGCAATAGGACCACAAGGGCCCGCAGGAGCTGACGGAACAGATGGTGCTGATGGTGCAGTTGGACCACAGGGACCCGCAGGAGCGGACGGAACAGATGGGGCCGACGGTGCAATTGGACCGCAGGGACCAGCAGGGGCCGATGGAACGGATGGTTCTGATGGCGCAGTTGGACCCCAAGGGCCTGCAGGAGCGGACGGAACAGATGGCGCTGATGGTGCAGTTGGACCGCAGGGACCACAGGGACCCGCAGGGGCCGATGGAACAGATGGTGCTGATGGCGCAGTTGGACCGCAAGGACCACAAGGGCCAGCAGGAGCTGACGGAACAGATGGTGCTGATGGCGCAGTTGGACCACAGGGACCACAAGGACCCGCAGGAGCTAATGGAGCCGATGGTGCAGTCGGGCCTCAAGGACCACAGGGACCCGCAGGGGCTGACGGAATAGATGGCGCTGATGGCGCAGTCGGACCTCAAGGACCACAAGGGCCAGCAGGAGCTGACGGAACAGATGGCGCTGATGGCGCAGTTGGACCACAGGGACCACAGGGACCCGCAGGAGCTGACGGAACAGATGGAACGGATGGTGCTGATGGCGCAATTGGACCGCAAGGACCCGCAGGGGCAGACGGAATAGATGGTGCTGATGGTGCAATTGGACCTCAAGGACCTGCAGGGGCCGATGGAATAGATGGAGCAGACGGTGCAATAGGACCACAAGGACCCACAGGAGCGGACGGAGCTGATGGAGCCGATGGTGCAGTCGGGCCTCAAGGACCACAGGGACCCGCAGGGGCCGATGGAATAGATGGGGCCGACGGTGCAGTCGGGCCTCAAGGACCACAGGGACCCGCAGGGGCTGACGGAATAGATGGCGCTGATGGCGCAGTCGGACCTCAAGGACCACAGGGACCAGCAGGGGCTGATGGAACAGACGGAGCTGATGGTGCAGTTGGACCTCAAGGACCCGCAGGGGCAGACGGAGCTGATGGCGCAATTGGACCACAGGGACCCGCAGGAGCGGACGGAACAGACGGAGCTGATGGTGCAGTTGGACCGCAGGGACCCGCAGGGGCCGATGGAACAGATGGAGCCGACGGTGCAGTCGGACCACAGGGTCCAGCAGGAGCAGACGGAACAGATGGCGCTGATGGCGCAATGGGACCGCAAGGACCCGCAGGAGCGGAGGGAACAGACGGAGCTGATGGCGCAGTTGGACCGCAGGGACCCGCAGGGGCCGACGGAACAGATGGTGCTGATGGCGCAGTTGGACCACAGGGACCCGCAGGAGCGGACGGAGCTGATGGAGCCGATGGTGCAGTCGGGCCTCAAGGACCACAGGGACCCGCAGGGGCTGACGGAACAGACGGAATAGATGGCGCTGATGGCGCAGTCGGGCCTCAAGGACCACAGGGACTAGCAGGAGCAGATGGAACAGATGGAACAGACGGAACAGACGGAACAGATGGTGCTGATGGTGCAGTTGGACCACAGGGACCTGCAGGAGCAGATGGAACAGATGGTGCTGATGGTGCAGTTGGACCGCAAGGGCCACAAGGACCCGCAGGGGCAGACGGAACAGATGGAGCCGACGGTGCAGTTGGACCGCAAGGACCACAAGGACCCGCAGGGGCAGACGGAACAGATGGAGCCGACGGTGCAGTTGGACCACAGGGACCCGCAGGAGCTGATGGAATGGACGGAGCCGACGGTGCAATTGGACCACAGGGTCCAGCAGGAGCAGACGGAACGGACGGAGCCGACGGTGCAATTGGACCACAGGGACCCGCAGGAGCAGATGGAACAGATGGCGCAGTCGGACCACAGGGACCCGCTGGAGCAGACGGAACAGACGGAACAGATGGAGCTGACGGCGCAATTGGACCGCAAGGGCCACAAGGACCCGCAGGGGCTGACGGAGCAGACGGAATTGATGGCGCTGATGGCGCAGTTGGACCGCAAGGGCCACAAGGACCCGCAGGAGCAGACGGAACAGATGGGGCCGACGGAGCTGATGGTGCAGTTGGACCACAGGGACCCGCAGGGGCCGACGGAACAGATGGTGCTGATGGTGCAATAGGACCACAGGGACCCGCAGGAGCGGACGGAATAGATGGTGCTGATGGTGCAGTTGGACCGCAAGGACCACAGGGACCCGCAGGGGCCGATGGAACAGATGGGGCCGACGGTGCAGTTGGACCACAAGGACCTGCAGGAGCGGACGGAACAGATGGCGCTGATGGCGCAGTTGGACCGCAAGGACCCGCAGGAGCGGACGGAACAGACGGAATAGATGGTGCTGATGGCGCAATGGGACCACAGGGACCCGCAGGAGCAGATGGAACAGACGGAGTCGACGGCGCAATTGGACCACAGGGACCAGCAGGAGCAGATGGAACAGACGGAACAGATGGAGCAGACGGTGCAATAGGACCACAGGGACCCGCAGGACCTACACAAACACTATCCAAAACAGGGATTACAATTTCCCTCAGTGATGGAGGTGGTTCTGTAAACGAAACTACCACCACCCTAGCTCAAAACACTTCTACCGGTGTAATCACATATACCAATGAAGCTGCTACAAATCAAACAGCAAACACAGTGGGAGCCGAAACCGATAACAGCATAACAGTTGGAGCCAATGGCGGAGCCTATTATGAAAGCCCGGTCAAAGCTTTTGGGAAAATAGCGTCAAATGGAAGTGTAACAAGGGCCACATCTGGTATTACCGTTACTAAACTAACAGGGAATGGTTATTATAGAGTGAACCTACCTTCCGGGCTAGTAAGTGATGCCAACTATATTATCCAGTTATCTCAACCCAGCAGGGATGGCTCTGGTAACGATGACCCAGGAATTTCATACCGGGCGCAGACCAGTACCAGTTTTGAGGTAATTATTGGTGATAATGATAATGGAGGTTCCAATAGAAACCGATTTAATTCAGAATTCATGTTTACCATTTTAGATCTATAATTTCTTAAAATGAAAAGAAGCATTCTCATAATTGTTCTTTTTTCAATTTTCCAAGTAAATGCGCAAGTGCCAACTGCTGGGGATTTAGTTGGTGTACACAACGTTACCGCCACTGAAATGACAACAATTGCAAATCCTACTGAGGGTTCTATTGTATTTAACACAACTACAAGGAGCATGCATTTTTACAGCAATTCGGCTTGGGTTGAAATCCCAAATGTGGCCAATACATATGTAGGGGCCTTTCAGATTACGAGTTTGGGCAACCAGATTATTAACGGAATTCCATTTGAACCTTCCAGCGTTATCTTTTCGGCATATGCCAATGTGGAAAATTTCAACTTAAATTCAGACAATGGGGTGGGAAATAACAACTCTGGTATTGCCAATTCGTATGGATCCATGAATGGTTTTGCAAGAAATGATGGTAGTGGAATTTCCGAACAGGTAATCTTTGTTGGAGGAAGTGGAAATTCTATAAATGACATCTCCAGATATGCATCCAATTCCCATTGTATTGGATTGCGGTACAGTAATCAGAATGGAAATAATCTAGGGATAACCTCTGCAACCGTAACTAACTTTAACACAGATGGATTTACACTAAACACCGATAGTTTTGCGGATGGGATTGTGGTCATCTTTCAAGCTTTTAGATAAATATGGTCAAATTATTTCAACATAAAAAACTATATGGTCTTGGGCTTTTGGCCCTAATGTCCACATCCGTTTTGAGCCAAGATGCTTTTCACAATTTTGGTAACCTGCAATTCCATAGTACAGCGACCGTAGGTTTTCATATTGATTTAGTCAACGATGGTTCTTTTGACAATAATCAAGGGTTAACCGGGTTTTACGGTGCTAACCAACTAACAGTTTCCGGATCATCCAGCCCTATTTTCCAAGATTTGGAAATTGTAACGGATAATGGTCTGTTATTGGAGACTTGGATGGGGGTCACAAACAATGCCAATTTTGTGGTGGGCGACGTGCTGACTTCGAAAAACACTTCTGCGAGCTACCTCAATTTTATAGATGCATCTTTTTACAATGGCACGGGAAATCTTTCCCATATCAATGGGTATGCAGGGGCAACCAACAAAGAAACAATTACTTTTCCCGTGGGGGATGGGGACCGACTGCGATATCTTACATTAAGCTCAGGAGCAACAAATAGTTTAGCTAAATGTGCTTATTTTCCTGAAAACCCCAATAATCCCATTTCCTTTACACAAGTGTTTGAGACAGACCGCAGGGAGGCGGACGATTTGCAGATTAGTGAGCTTGAATTTTGGAGGTTGGTAGGCAGTCAGCCGTCGGTAGTGACTCTAACCTGGGATACCAACAGCGCAGTAAGCTTGTTGGCCGAAGATGTGGAAAATCTTTTAGTTGTTGGGTGGAACAAGGTGGAAAACCAATGGGAGCGATTGGGAAATTCTTCCGTGAGTGGAAATTTACAGGTTGGTAGCCTCACCTCGGAAACATTTGTTCCGGATGATTATGAAATAATTACTATTGGCGGAACAGATGACCTTTTGGAACCGTTTACCGTTTTAGATCTGGACAATTACTTTATGACACCAAATGGAGACGGAATCAACGATTTTTTGCTAATCGATGGTATTGAAAACTTTCCAAATAATGTACTAAACATCTATAATAGATATGGTGTCTTGGTGTATTCTAAGCTGAATTATTCCAACGAATTTGATGGACAATCCAACCGCAATGGGGTTATCAGCAGGGGTTCTGGTCTTTCGGCAGGTGTATATTTCTATACCTTAAGGGTTAGCGATACCAAAGAAAAGTATCAAGGTTATCTTTACATTTCTCAGTAAACAGATTTCCTCACAAATTCGAAACGCTCCTTAAAGACTTAAAAATACTTCTTAACTTGTCCAATAAATCAGCTCCATGAAAAGAAGGACTTTTATAAAAAAAGCTTCAATTTCTGGATTGGCATGTGCCTTTCCCCCTATTTATCCTTTTCAAAACAGCCCGGATTACTCCATTGATGAATTGATGGGAAAAGCCGACATTGACCTTTATGGCGATGGTATCAATTTAAGAGAGGAGGCCTATCACGCCTTCGTGGATATGAAGAAGGCTGCCTATTCTGATGGGTTTGATATTAAGATGGTTTCCAGTTTTAGGGATTATTACAGACAAGTGGGTATTTGGGAGCGAAAGTTCCTGCGCTTTACGGAGGAAGATGGGATGAACCCATTAGACGCTATTGATAAAATCATTGAATATTCTACCATACCCGGCACAAGTAGACACCATTGGGGAACCGATATTGACATTATTGATGGTTATGGTAAAACAACAGGTGATGTTTTGGTCCCAGAAAAATTTGAAACAGGGGGTCCCTTCGAGGGCTTTAAGACTTGGCTTGATGAAAATTCAGAAAAATTTGGGTTTTATCTGGTATATACCAACGAGCCTAAGCGAAGAGGGTTCAAATATGAGCCCTGGCACTACAGCTATGCACCTATTTCCATTCCCATGCTAACCTCACTAAGAAAAAAGAATATGGTCCAACTTATCCAAAGTGAAGATTTTTTGGGTTGTGAACATTTCTCTAGCGGATTCCTGAAATCCTATATCCAGAATAATATATTGGATATCAACCAAGAGCTGTTATAAGCTATTTTTTGTATCTTGATTTGTATAGAACACTAACACCATGAGAAGAGGAAGTTGGAAAATCCGAATCCTTATCGGGTTGGCCATTGTGGCATTCGCATTCATTCAACGTTGTAACAATAAGCAGGAGAATCCGTATACCGGTAGGGTACAAAACATCAATATGACCGCGGATCAAGAAATTGCCATTGGTCTGCAAAGTGCTCCTGAAATGGCTCAACAACATGGTGGGCTTTATCCAGATGAACGTATGCAAGCCTTAGTGGATGCCGTGGGCAATAAATTGGTGCAAAACAGTATTGCGCGGGAAACCCCATATCAATATGACTTTCATTTGTTGGCTGATGACAGAACCATAAATGCTTTTGCATTGCCAGGAGGTCAATGTTTTATTACCTACGCTTTGTTTTCCCAACTGACCGAAGCACAACTTGCCGGAGTTTTGGGTCATGAAATTGGACATGTAATTGGACGACATTCTGCCGAGCGTATAGCGGAAAGCAGTTTTTGGCAGACCTTAACCATGGGTGCATCTGTTGGTGGTGATATGGGAGGCTTGGTCAGCGGAATTGGACAAAATACGCTGCTAAAGAATGGCAGGGGAGATGAACTGGAAAGCGATGAATTAGGGGTGCTGTTTTTGATTCAATCCGGTTATGACCCCTACGAAATGATTAAAGTAATGGAAATCTTGAAAGCAGCTGCAGGTCCAAACAGGGTTCCAGAGTTTCAAAGCAGCCATCCTGACCCAGAAAATCGTATTGAAAAGATAAAAGCAGCCATTAAAAAATATTCAGGTCGATAGATTTGTCACCTTCATCGATTAAAAAGTTGTATTCTTAGGTTTTGGCTACCTTTGTTTCACCCCGAATCAGTATTACCTTCATTTAACCCCATTTGTGCTATAAAACGAGAGGACATATGGGAACACTATTACAATTTAAACACCTCTATTCAGAGGCATTTGACAACTGCAAACCAGGTTTTATTGTTGTCTTTTTAAAAGGATACGCCATATTTTGTGCCATCATGTTGGCCATGGCGGTATATGCATTTATGTACAGAGCTTTTACAGGTTTTGATTTTTAGAACAATTTATTTCTCTTTTACAAGAACACTATAAACGTAATTGAGCAAAAAGGCCCATCCTAAAGGATGGGCCTTTTGTCTGATTGAATAAACTCCTTTCTTATTTTTTCATAGCTATTTTCAATACTTCCAAAGCTTCTACAGCATTGGACAGTTCTGCATATTTTTTAGCAGAATATCCTTTGTCGCTTTTTTTTCTAACATTGGCACCATTAGCAATAAGCAGCTCCAAAATCTCTGTTTGATTGTAACGGGCAGCAAAATGAATGGGAGCCATTCCCAACGATTTTTGGTTCACGTCCTCACCCAATTCAATAAGTTTTTTCACCGTTTCAACATCGCCTTGTACAATGGCTTTGCAAAAAGAATTGATCTCAGCTGAAATAATAGCTGAGATTGCATTGTCCTCAATCGTTGTTGAAGTTTCGTTGGCACTAACGCCTGCAACCATGACCATACAGGCCGCGGCTACGCTTAGGATTGTTTTTCTCATGATGATAAATTTTTGATTAATGAATAATTAATATAAAAATAGACTGCTCCCAAACTGAATTGTTACAGCATTAACACTTAAATAACTAAACTTTAACAACACCGTTTTTTTTAACATAAATAATTAACAAATCCAGCAGCAGAAAACCCCTAAAAGACTAGGGCATCATGCTAAATCATTCTATTTTTGAGGCTTAATCCAGCAGCATGAACAAGAAGGTAATCCTAATGATTTTGGATGGATGGGGAAAATCTCCCGACCCCAAAGTTTCAGCCATTGAACAAGCCAATACTCCTTTTATAGACTCCTTATACGGCCAGTATCCCAACGGAAATTTGCTGACTGATGGAATGAATGTTGGTTTACCTGAAGGGCAAATGGGCAATAGTGAGGTAGGACATATGAACTTGGGCGCTGGGAGGATTGTTTATCAGGATCTAGCAAAAATTAATAAAGCCGTTGCTGAAGACAACTTAAAGGATGAACATGTACTATCAGATGCATTTTCCTATGCCAAATCCAACAATAAACCCATTCACTTTTTGGGATTGGTAAGCGACGGAGGGGTACATAGTCACCTGAATCATTTAAAAGCGTTGATTAAGGCCGCAGACGAAAATGGTGTTAAAAATTCCTATATCCATGCCTTTATGGATGGAAGGGATGTGGATCCCAAAAGTGGAAAAGGCTTTTTGGAAGACCTAAATCAATTTTGTTCCAATAAAAGGGCACAGTTAGCCACCGTAATTGGAAGGTACTACGCCATGGATCGCGACAAGAGATGGGAACGTGTAAAATTGGCTTATGATGTAATGGTTAATAATCAAGGTGAGAAAGTTCAAAATATCTCCGAAGCCATGCAGAAAAGTTACAATGAGGGCGTTACGGATGAGTTTATTAAACCTTTGGTCTTGACTGATAATCAAAACAACGCTGTAGGTAAAATAGCTGACGGGGATGTAGTCATATTTTTCAATTTTAGGACTGACAGAGGTCGTGAACTTACACAAGTATTGAGCCAAGCGGATTTTCATGAGCAAAACATGCACAAATTGGACCTTTATTACGTTACCTTAACCAATTATGACGATTCCTTTAAAGGTATCAAAGTTGTCTATGATAAAGAAAACATAAAAGATACCTTAGGTGAAGTACTGGCTAACCACGAAAAAAAACAAATACGGATTGCCGAAACGGAAAAATACCCTCATGTCACATTTTTCTTTAATGGGGGACGAGAGGAACCCTTTACTGGTGAAAACAGAATCCTTTGTCCTTCTCCAAAGGTGGCCACATATGATCTTCAGCCGGAAATGAGCGCTTACGACATAAGGGATGCCATAATTCCTGAATTAAAAAAAGGGGAGACCGATTTTGTATGTTTGAATTTTGCCAACCCTGATATGGTAGGACATACGGGAGTAATGGAGGCTGCAGTGAAAGCCTGTGAAACCGTTGATGCATGTGCAAAGGATGTAGTAACCACCGGTTTGGAAAACGGCTATTCTACCATAGTCATAGCCGACCATGGCAATTGCGACACTATGGTTAACCCGGATGGAAGTCCCAATACCGCGCATACTACCAATCCTGTGCCACTTATTCTAGTAGATTCTGAAGTTAAAACAATCAAAGATGGAGTGCTTGGAGATATTGCACCTACCATTTTACATCTTTTAGGAATCCCTAAACCTGATTTAATGACCCAGAAATCGCTGGTTTAGTCTATATATAATTTCCTTCACTGCGCTAGAAACGATAAATAATTTATTGATTTCCGCTTATCTTTGCAGCCATGGTAAAAATTAAGACCGCCGAAGAGATAGAGTTGATGCGCGAAAGCGCGTTGGTTGTATCCAAAACATTGGGGATGTTGGCCTCCGAAATTAAACCGGGCGTAAATCCACTACAATTGGACCAAATGGCCGAGGATTTTATTCGGGAGCAAGGAGCAGAACCTGGTTTTTTAGGAATGTACGATTTTCCAAATACACTTAATTGGAGCCCAAATGCCCAAGTAGTACATGGTATTCCCAACAACGAACCGCTCAGAGAGGGAGATGTCATTTCTGTGGATTGCGGTGCACTTAAAAATGGTTACTATGGTGATCATGCCTACACTTTTCAAGTGGGTGAAGTTGCTGAGGACACCAAAAAGTTACTCAAAGTCACCAAAGAGTCCCTTTATGTAGGCATTAGACAGTTTAAAGAGGGAAATCGAGTAGGAGATGTGGGCTATGCCATCCAAAACTATTGCGAAAGTCATGGGTACGGCGTTGTACGGGAATTAGTGGGGCATGGTCTGGGAACCGAACTACATGAGGATCCCCAAATGCCAAATTACGGTAAAAGGGGGCGAGGGAAAAAGTTTGTCAACGGAATGGTGGTAGCCATTGAGCCTATGATTAACATGGGTACACGTAGAATAAAGCAGTTGGAGGATGGTTGGACCATTCTAACGGCGGACAGCAAACCTAGTGCACATTTCGAGCACGATGTGGCACTCGTTGATGGAAAGCCCGAATTACTATCCACCTTTCAATACATTTATGATGCTCTTGGAATCACTTCTGATGAAGAAGAGGAGTTCCGCAAGAGTACGGTGATTTAATTAAACACAGATATTGTCCAAGTTTTTCAAGTTTTTCCTTAATCTAATCCCACGTCCTTGGCTCATTAAGTTAAGCTATTGGGTAAGGCCCCTAATTGCCCTTTCCCTTAAAGGAAATAAGTATACAGACCCCATAGATGGAAAAAGTTTTAGGACATTTCTTCCCTATGGATATGAGAGTCCAAGGGAAAATGTACTCTCCCCCTCCACCCTATCACTGGAAAGACATCGGTTGCTTTGGTTGTATTTAAAAAATAAGACAGATTTCTTTAACAAACCCCAAAGGTTATTACATTTTGCCCCTGAGCAAGCTTTTTACAAGCGATTTAAAAAACTTAAGAACATTGATTATACCACCACGGATTTAAACTCGCCCTTGGCAGATGTAAAAGCAGATATTTGTAATCTTCCTTTTAATGATAACGCTTTTGATGTTATTCTCTGCAACCATGTTTTGGAACATATTCCCAATGACACCAAGGCCATTCAGGAATTGTATCGGGTATTAAAATCTGGCGGCTGGGGGGTTTTTCAAATTCCTCAAGACTTAAATAGAGAAAAAACTTTCGAAGACAATTCCATAACCAACCGTAAGGAAAGAGCTCGCATTTTTGGGCAATATGATCATGTTCGAATCTACGGAAGGGACTATTTTGATAAACTTCGTAAGATTGGTTTCGATGTGGAGGAAGTTGATCTCACCAAAAATCTTGCACCTCAAGAAATTGAAAAGTATCGGCTTGCAAAAGGAGAAATCATTCCTTTAGTGAGAAAACCTTAATTCTTTATCAAGTCATCAAATCCTCGAGTCATAAACTCCATGGTTTCCCCATTTTCGTCCAAATAAATGATATAGGCTTCCAATGCATCCTGACCCTCCACTAAGCTTTGGGAATCCTTCAAATCCATAGCCATAAATGCCGTAGCATAGGCATCAGCCTCTGCACAAGTGGCCGCAACTACGCTGGTAGCTAAAACATTGGAGCTTTTGGTGTAACCCGTTTTTGGGTTGATGGTATGAACATATTTGGCACCTGTTTTGGGGTCAATTCTAAACTTCCTATAGTTCCCAGACGAAGCCATAGCTTTATTTTCCAACGAAACTATCCGTTTTAGTTGACGCCCCGTTTCCACTTGGGGGTCATCAATCCCAACAGTCCATTGCTTGTCTGAAATTAGATTTTTTCCCTTGGCCAACACTTCGCCACCAACTTCTACAAGGTAATT
This sequence comes from uncultured Allomuricauda sp., assembly GCA_965117065.1. Taxonomy (GTDB): domain Bacteria; phylum Bacteroidota; class Bacteroidia; order Flavobacteriales; family Flavobacteriaceae; genus Flagellimonas. The sequence goes on along the minus strand of OZ220751.1, from coordinate 3,037,352 downwards.
TCCTATTCCTTTGTCATCCAACATGGTGCCCAAACGATCAATTGTATAACCTTTGGCTACTGCATTAAAATCAAATCGGATTGAAAGATGGGTTTTGGTAATGGTGCCATCCGTGTTCAATTTAACCTTATCCCAGCCCACAAAATTCAACAAACTATCCACTCTAAGACTATCCAGTTCCATTTGTTCTCCGGGGCCAAATCCCCAGGCATTGGCCAGAACTCCCACTGTGGGGTCAAAATATCCGCCCGACTTCTTAAAAACCGTACTGGATGTTTCAAAAACATCTTGGAACATATGATCAACAACAATAGTAGAATCTCCCTCATTGATTCTTGAAATGTCTGAAGATGGGATGTAGGTGGACATGGATTGATTTAATACCTGAAAAACGGAATCAATTTCCTTTTGAAAGTCTAGCTCCTTCTCTGAAATATAGATGATGGAATAGGTGGTCCCCAGTGCATTACCAGCATTCTGATTTTTCACCAAGGACTGTGACCCACATCCGATAAAAAATAGCATTCCAATACCTACAATCAGCTGCTTCATCTCTTAAATCTCAATTAAACCTTGATAATCTACCACGTATTCTTCGTTCAAATAAACAGGAAGTTCTTGATTTGCAGCGTTGGACAAGCCAACACCTGCAAAGTATGTCCTAGCCTCAAACTTATCGGCCTGATTCTTAACTTTTAGCATTAGTTCTTGGTCATATGCTCTGGGGTTCTGTGTGTACTCCATGTTGCGAACTACAATAAAATGCAGAACTTTTTCCTTCAAACAGACGTATTGCGGATTTTTCTTGGGCTTACTATTGATGGCCATAAACTCAAAGCCATCCGCTTCCAACTCCCTACCCACAATATTCATGGCTAAATTATGCAGTTCCTGTTCCGTAAGTTCCCTTCGTTCTTCCATATAAAAAAACCGACACTTTCGCATCGGTTAGTTTAGTTATACCTTACCTCTAGACCTTCCTTCGATACGCTCAGGAGATAGTTTGAGGTGTCTTTCTTTAGTTAAATTTATCCACCAAAGTCGTCAAATCTGATATTTTCATCTGGGATGCCAAAATCTTCACCCATTTTCTGAACAGCTTTGTTCATTAACGGAGGCCCACAGAAGTACAATTCAATATCTTCAGGTGCATCATGATGCTCCAAATAATTATCGATGACACAGTTGTGGATAAATCCAACAAAACCATCACCTTCTTCATCATTGATATCTTTTTTTACCTTCCAGTTATCTTCTTCCAAAGGCTCGGAAAGTGCCAAATAGAACTTGAAGTTAGGGAAGTTGCGCTCCAAGTCCTTAAAGTGCTCAATATAGAACAGCTCTCTTTTGGAACGTCCACCATACCAATAAGTAACTTTTCTGTTAGTTCTTAAAGTTCTAAACAGATGGTACAGGTGGGAACGCATGGGTGCCATTCCTGCTCCTCCTCCAACATATAGCATCTCTGCTTCGGACTCATTGATAAAGAACTCCCCAAACGGTCCGGAAATTGTTACAGGATCTCCAGGTTTCAATCCAAAGATATAAGAAGAGGCTACCCCTGGATTTACGTCCATCCAACCGTTTTTTGAACGATCCCATGGTGGCGTAGCAATACGCACATTCAACATAATTTCCCGTCCTTCCGCTGGATAAGAGGCCATAGAATAGGCCCGCTCCACCGTCTCAGGGTTTTTCATGGTCAAAGGCCATAAATTAAATTTATCCCATTCGTTTTGGAACTTATCTGGTGTTTCATGCTCTTCTGGATGCGCTGTAATATCGATATCAGCATATTTTACTTCACATGGCGGAATTTCGATTTGGATATAGCCCCCAGCCTTGTAATTCATATCCTCTGGAATCTCTACAACAAATTCTTTGATAAAGGAAGCCACGTTATAATTACGTACCACCTTTGCAGGCCACTTTTTGATTCCAAAAACTTCTTCTGGAATGGTAATCTCCATATCCTGCTTTACCTTAACCTGACAAGCCAAACGAGCGCCGTGGTTCAATTCTTTCTTGGAAAAATGAGGGGTTTCTGTTGGTAGTGCCTCACCACCACCGGAAAGCACATGACATTCGCATTGGATACAAGTTCCACCACCTCCACACGCAGATGGTAAGAATACCTTTTGGTTTCCCAAAGTGGTCAACAATGAGTTTCCAGAAGCTACTTCTATTTGCTTTTCACCATTTATAGTGATCGTTACTGGCCCAGATGGGGACAATTTTTCCTTGGTGAACAGCAAAAGGGCCACCAAAAGCAACAACAAAATTAGAAATGCTACAACAGTAATTAGAATGGTACCTCCAGTACTTGTGGCTAAAATCATCTTTATTTGTTTACAACTTCGTTATAAGAGACTACTTCTTCTTCCTTTTCAATCTCCTTTTCAATTTCTTTTTCTTCAACACTTTCAACAGTAGTGTTTTCCGTTGGCTCAGGGGCCTCATTGTCACCGGTCAACATACCACCAAAACTCTGGAAACCAATTCCCATCAAACCCGTAATGATAAAGGTAATACCCAATCCACGAAGGGGTTTGGGCACGTTGGAGTATCTTATTTTCTCTCGAATAGCGGCAATGGCCAAAATAGCCAAGAACCATCCTATTCCGGAACTAACTCCATAATTGAATGCCAATCCCAAACTTGGAATTTCCCTGGCCTGCATGAAAAGTGACCCTCCTAAGATGGCACAGTTTACCGCAATCAAAGGCAAGAAAATACCTAAGGAGTTATACAGGGCAGGCGAAAACTTCTCTACTACAATTTCCACCAATTGCACCATGGTTGCAATGGTTGCAATGAAAAGTATAAATGATAAAAAGCTCAGGTTGTAATCTGCGTATTCTGGGCCTAACCATACTAAGGCACCATCTCTTAGCAAGTATTGGTCCAATAGCCAGTTTAAGGGAACCGTTACGGCCAAAACAAAGATGACCGCAGCACCCAATCCCACTGCCGTGGATACTTTCTTGGATACAGCCAAATAGGAGCACATGCCCAAAAAGACTGCAAACACCATATTATCTATGAAGATTGACTTAAAAAAAAGTTCTAAATGCTCTAACATACTATCCTATTTATGCTTCTTCAATTAATGCTCTGTTTCTGGAACGTTGTACCCAGATAATAATTCCAACCACAATCAACGCAGCAGGTGGTATGATCATGAATCCGTTGTTCTCATATCCTGTTGCGTACAAGCCAGTTTTTCTAATAGGGTCTCCCAACACCGGAATTCCGAACAAGGTTCCAGAACCCAATAATTCACGGAAAAATCCAACAATAACTAGTATCACACCATATCCCAAGGCATTACCAATGCCGTCCAAAAAGGATTTCCAAGGTCCATTTCCAAGAGCAAAGGCTTCAAAACGGCCCATGATAATACAGTTGGTGATAATCAGTCCAACGAATACCGCCAAGGTCTTACTCAACTCATAAGCAAAGGCTTTCAGTACCTGGTCAACTACAATTACCAATGTAGCCACAACGATCAGCTGAACAATAATTCTGATTTTGGAGGGAATTACGTTTCTTAGCAACGAGATAACTACGTTTCCTACCCCTAATACAAAAAGTACCGATAGGGCCATCACCACAGACGCTTTCAATTCTGCTGTAATCGCAAGGGCTGAACAAATTCCCAACACCTGAATGGTGATGGGGTTATTATCCGCCAAAGGGTCTAAAATTAGATTTGCGTCTTTTTTTGAAAGTAGCGCCATATTACTTGGTTCTAATAGTTTCTAAATAAGGTTTGTACAGCTTCAAGGTCTCCTTTATCATGGCGGTTACCCCATTACCGGTAATCGTAGCCCCAGCAAGTGCATCCACTTCATTATCTTCCTTGTCATTGTTTAAGGGGTCATTATTTCCTTTGACCACGGATATTCCCGCGTATCGATTTCCATCCAAAACGGACTCTCCTACAAAATCATCCATAAAAAAGCGGAGCTTTATATTGGCTCCCAATCCTGGAGTCTCTCCCTTATGGTCAAAAACAACGCCTTGCACCACCATGTTTTCATCTAACGATATAAAACCCCAGATAGCATCCCAAAGTCCTTTTCCATACATTGGAATGATGTAGTATTTTTTGTTCTCTTTTTCTCCAATGAACAATGGAAGCTCTGCTTCGTTGCCATTCTTCAGAAGATTCAATTGTTTTTTAAGGTCTATCAAATAGGCTTCTTCCCTTTCCTCGCTATCAGCACCTACAACAACCAACTGTTTTTTGATGTATTTATCAAATTCCGTCTCGACAACATTGGTAGGAATAAAGCTTACACTGCCTTCGCCCTCATTTTGATTGACGCCCATGGCATAAAGGATGTTCTGTTGTTTTTCAAACCGTTCGTTTTCATCAATCCTAGGCCGTAAACCTGAAGCCAAAAAGGCTAAAAGGGAACCCACGATGACAACCATAACGACTGCAAAAATTACAGTATATGTGTTTTTTTCTGTATTCATTGCCATAACTAAACTGTTTCCGTTTTTAATGCTTCAACCTCTCCAGCTACTTTGGGATATATGGTTGCACTCTTCAAGCGTTTCATTCTTCTCTTGATATTGCCCCTTATCACATAATGATCAATGGTAGGCGCAAATACATTCATCAATAAAATGGCCAAGAACACTCCTTCTGGATATCCGGGGTTGAAAACCCGAATCATAACGGACATGAAACCAATCAAGAAACCATAAATCCATTTTCCCCTATTGGTTTGTGATCCAGTAACTGGGTCCGTCGCCATAAAGACGATACCAAAGGCAAGTCCACCTACCAAAAGATGCTGCCAGTATTCAAAACTCATTAAGCTGTAAAACTTACTGTATTCCGGAATCCATTCAGCGGCAACAATACCGTTAAATAGCAATCCCATGACCAATGAGCCGATCACCGCGCTCAACATGATTCTCCAAGAAGCAATTTTTGAAAAAACAAGGAAAAGTCCTCCCAAAAGAATAAGCAAGGTGGATGTTTCGCCAACAGAACCAGGAATAAATCCAAAGAACATATCAGCCAAACTATAGCTTTGGGATAATTCTGCCGTGTTCCCTTGTGCCAGAAATCCAAGTACCGTTTCACCAGATATGGCATCTGCAGTTCCCGTACTGTCCACTGCTCCATGTACCCATACCTTATCTCCACTCATCCATGTTGGGTACGCAAAGAACAAAAAGGCTCGGATGGTCAAAGCAGGATTCAAAATATTCATCCCTGTACCTCCAAAAACTTCTTTCCCTATGACAACTCCGAAAACGACGGCCACAGCCAACATCCAAAGCGGCAAATCCACGGGAACAATTAAGGGCACCAACATTCCAGTGACCAAATAACCTTCTTCTATTTCATGACCTTTGATTATGCAGAAAATGAATTCAACAGTCAGTCCCACAATATAGGAGACTAAAACCAGGGGTAAAATTTTCCAGAATCCCAAAATGAAATTATCCCAGGTCCAAAATCCTGAACCGAAAAAACCACCTGTAACCGCATCAATTTCTCCAAGAGCCAAATAATGTTGGTATCCTGTATTGAACATCCCAAAAATTAGACAGGGGATGAGTGACATTACCACGGTGTTCATGGTACGTTTTAAATCATCAGCACCTTTTACATGGGTTCCATGATGGGTTATTTCGTTTGGAGTAAACAAAAAAGTATGAAATCCGCTAAAAACAGGAAACCATTTTTTATCCTGATTTTTTACTCTGAACGTATGTAATTTTTCTTTCAATCCCATTTTTATCCGATTTCTTGATGTAATAAATCCAATCCTTCCCTAATGATTTGCTGATGCGGTTGCTTGGAGATACAGATAAACTCCGTTAAGGCAAAGTCTTCCGGTGCCACTTCGTACAATCCCAGCTGCTCCATTTCATCCAAATCCTTTACCATACAGGCTTTCAATAGTTGCAACGGATAAATATCCATAGGGAAAACCTCCTCATACTGCCCCGTAACTACAAAAGCTCTATGCTCACCATTGGTATTGGTGTTAAGGTCGTATTTCTTTTTGGGCTGCATCCAAGAAAATGTCAATGCCCTTGTAGTTGATATTTTATTGAAGACGGGTTTGTTCCATCCAAATAATTCATAATCATCGCCTTCGGGAATGGCTGTTACCGTATTGTTATAAAAACCAAGATGTCCTTCTGGATGGGCTTTAGACCCGGTTAAAACATCCCCGTTAATTAATCTGTACTTATCTTGATTGACACCGCTTGCGTACAAGAAGGTTGAAATCTCAGCACCAATCTTCGTGGTATAATATTTTGGTGTTTTTACGATAGATCCCGCCAGAGCCACAGTTCTTTCTGCATTGAATTTTCCTGTCAATAACAGCTCACCAATAATAATCAAGTCTTGGGGTGTAATGGTCCAAACCACCTCCCCTTTGTTGATAGGGTCAATCCTATTGATTTGTGTACTGACCAAACCAGCTGGATGCGGCCCGGATATCTTATGAACCGTAACGCCTTGTAGTTGTGCCAATGGAGAATTTCCTGATTTCCCTACCGAAACATGAATAGTACCTGGAGTTAATTTACTTAAGGCGTTAATAGCGGCCTGAAGTTCAGTTTCCCTTCCCTGCAGCACATAATCGGCTTCTGCGGCCAAGGGTGCCGTGGTATAGCCTGATATAAAAATGGCTTTAGGTGTAGCTTCAGGACTGGCAATAATGTCATATGGACGCTGTTTCACAAAAGGCCAAGCTCCAGATTGGAGCAAAAACGACTTAATGCCCTCCGCGTCAACGCTACCTAAATCGAGAGGTTTATGTTGTACATATTCTTGGCTTTTATCCGCCAATATCTTCAAAGTCAAAATCTTTCTTCTAGCTCCGCGGACAATCTCTACCAATTCTCCACTAACTGGGGAGACAAACTGCATTTCCTCCTTGTTCTTGTTGTAAAAAAGAGGTTCCCCTGCCTTGATCTCAGCACCTTGCTTAATGAGCATCTTTGGGGTTATTCCGTGAAAATCATCTAGGTTTAGGGCGTATACGTTGCTTAAAACGGCTTTGGAAGTAGTCTGTTCTGCTGCCCCGATAAGGTTGATGTCCAACCCTTTTTTAATCCGGATGTCTTTAGACATATTGTTGTAGACCTTAGTGTTTCTAAATTCGATGCAAATTTAAAGCTTATCATGTAAAATACCCGCTAGAAACAGTAGCCTGTCAACTATTTATATTTATTCTAAATAACTAGCGAAATAAGGCTCCACGGGCATTTCCTTTACGGAACGCTTTTTGTTTACCTTTATCCAAAATTTGAGCCTTTTATGCGCTTGTTGACCAAACTCTTGTTTACCCTTTTTTTTGTTTCAGGAATTTTTGCCCAAGTACAAGAAGAAGTTAATCCTCCTTCCCATATAAAAACCATAGTTTTTCGGGGGCCGACCGAAGATCAATTTCCGGTAATCAAACTCGGGGAAACCATAGCTTTGGAGTTTGACGATCTTACCGCCAGCGAACAGGATTACTATTACAAGATTGTGCATTGTGATTACGATTGGACACCATCCCAATTGTTAAAATCGCAATACCTAAATGGTGCGGATAACCAACGAATCATTGATTACGAGAACAGTTATACCACATTACAGCCTTATTCCAATTACAGACTTACTATTCCCAACACCAATGTTCGACTAAAAGTGAGTGGAAACTATTTAATCGAAATTTACAATTCCTATGGCGAAATACAGTTCTCAAGAAGATTTGTAGTTTACAAAGATTTGGTAAGGGTTGGAGGGGCCGTGAAACGTTCCCGTGATTTTAATTTTCTGAATGAAAAACAGGTCGTCCAGTTCAACATTAATACAGCAGGCTTTCCCGTGGTCAACCCAAAAAATGAGGTAAAAGTTGCCATTCTCCAAAACCACTTTTGGCCTACCGCCAAGTACCACATTAAACCACAGTTTACCCTTGGCACCGAACTCGTTTACAAATATGACAAGGAGACCAGTTTTTTTGGCAGCAACGAATTCCTAAATTTCGACACCAAGGACCTTCGGTCACCCACTTTTGCGGTGTCACGGGTAGAATTCAAAGAACTATACCATCATTATTTGTTCACCAACACCTATAGGCATGATCAGCCTTATACCTATTTTCCAGATATCAATGGGGATTTTGTGATTAGGACAATGCAAGGGGACGACGTGTCTAGGGAAGCAGAGTACTCCCAAGTGCATTTTAGCCTTCCCTACTCCAATGAAATAGGACTGGACAAAGTATATGTAGTTGGCAAGTTCAATAATTATGAATTGAACGAAGAAAATTTAATGGTCTTTAACCCTGACAGTGGCAAATTGGAGCTTATCCTACCCATTAAACAAGGGTTTTACAACTATAAATATGTAGTAGAAAGGGCTGATGGAATTGTTGATCTTAATTATGTTGGCGGCAATTTTCATTTTACGGAGAACAATTATCTTATTTTGGTCTATTACCGTGATTTTGGGGATCTCTACGATAGTGTTATCGGCATAGGCTCAGTGAATTCCAGAACTATCAGCAATTAATTATCTTTAGCCCATAACCTCGTAAGGGAATGAGCAACAAACCAAGCTTAATCACCAAAGGCAGATATGAACTTAAGTTCAGGGGTACCGAATGCAAAAATTGCGGGCACCTTTTGGATATCAGTGACAAATACTGTCCTAACTGCTCACAGGCAAACAGCACAAAAAAATTAGTGCTCAAGGATTTTTGGGATGAGTTTTTTTCCAGCTTGATCAATTATGATTCCAAGCTGCTTAAAACTTTGTATGTCCTCCTTATTAAACCCGGAACAATTACCAAGGATTACATAGATGGGAAGCGCATTACTTACACCAACCCCTTTAGGTTTTTATTGAGCCTCGCATTTCTTTACTTTTTGATGGTCACCTATAACAACAGTTTTTCTAGCTGGGACAAAGCGGCCGAAAATTTTAATGGGAAAATAAACCAAAACGGGCCCGTTGCATTTGACCTAGGCTCTGGACAACTTACAGCGGATAGTACCGAAATTCGAAAACAAACAGAAGAGGCTTTATTAAGACTCGATTCTATGGGGATTAACGATGCTCCAGTGCCCCAGCAGTTGGCCCATCTTGATTCTATTGGAGTATTTTCATCCAGTTCTTGGACCAATAACGTGAACGAGGATTCACTCAGATTGGCAGACCCAAGGGGCTATTTTCAAAATTTGGAAAAATCTTCAGGCTTGAATGCCCTTGTTTCTAAAATGCAATTTTTTACCACCATGATCAAACTCGACACGCTAACTTCCTTTGAAAAAGCGGGTGAAAAATATGGAGTCCAAGATAACTTTAAAAACAGAATAGCATACAACTCCACCAACAGCCTACTTCGTGTTATCCAGGAGCCAGGAAGTTTTATAAACACCATGATTTCCAAATTGCCTTTTGTCATTTTCTTTTTCCTTCCATTGTTTGCAATTTTCATATCATTGGCGTACATCAGGAAAAAATACACCTACACCGATCATCTCATATTTAGTTTTCACAACCAGTCATTATTATTTATCTTGCTCATCCTTAGCCTAATAATTGACACCATTTTCAATACGGCAAGTGCAGGTATCTTTTTACTGATTTTCGGTTTCTATCTGTACAAAGCCATGAGAAGGTTTTATGGACAGGGAAGGATAAAAACAATTATCAAATACGTTTTTCTAAACACTATTTTCGCCTTTTTGGCATTGTTTGTGCTGATAGGTTTGTTAACAGGAAGCGTCTTTACATACTAAGATTATGTTCACTCAGATTACAAAAGGAATCAAAGTATCGGTACAAACCACGTTCGAGGGCACATTTTTTAAAAACTATAAAATGCACTACGCCTTTGGATATACCATTACCATAGAAAACCAAAGCAAAGATGCTGTACAATTAACAGCAAGGCATTGGGATATTTTTGATGCGCTAAAAGAAATGGAAACCGTGGATGGCGAAGGTGTAGTGGGCAAAAAACCTGTCATCAAACCAGGAAAATCCCATACTTATAGTTCTGGATGTCTTTTAGCCTCTCCGATTGGAGCTATGAGAGGGTATTACCATATGGTCAACTTTACCTCTACCGAGGAATTTGAAGTGGATATTCCTACCTTTAAATTTGCGGCTCCTTTTGCTATTAATTAGCAGATTCTGTTCTTCATTATTGATGATTTAATAGTCAATAATTCATCTTTTCTTTTACTACCTTTGGTGGAATTTTTAAATCGTAAAATTACCACTATGGGAAAAGGTTTTTTTCAGGTTCCAACTGCATATAACGAACCTATAAAAAGTTATGCTCCTGGCACGTCAGAAAGGGAAGAAGTACTTCAACAGTATGATGCCTACTACAATGGAAATGTTGACGTCCCCCTTTATATTGGTACTGAAGAAATCAGGACCGGAAACACACAAACCATGTCGCCTCCGCACGAGCACGCCCATGTAGTGGGCCAATATCATGTTGCGGACAAAAAGCATGTGGAACAAGCCATATCGAATGGATTGGAAGCACGTGAAAAATGGGCCAATTTAACTTGGGAGCAACGCGCTGCCATTTTCTTAAAAGCTGCCGATTTGGTAGCGGGACCCTATAGAGCAAAAATCAATGCTGCCACTATGATAGCGCAATCCAAAACCATCCATCAAGCGGAAATAGATGCAGCTTGCGAGTATATAGATTTTTTACGGTTCAACGTGGAATATATGTCGCAAATCTACAATGAGCAACCTGAATCCTCGGATGGAATTTGGAACCGTGTAGAATACAGACCTCTGGAAGGTTTTGTATACGCAATTACTCCCTTTAACTTTACTGCCATTGCAGGAAACTTGCCAGCAAGTGCAGCAATGATGGGGAATGTGGTTCTATGGAAACCCAGCGACAGTCAAGTATTCTCCGCTAAGGTAATTATGGATGTGTTCAAAGAAGCAGGTCTGCCCGACGGAGTTATAAATATGGTTATGGGCGATCCCGTAATGATTACCGAAACCGTTCTTTCCAATGCTGATTTTTCGGGACTTCATTTTACTGGCTCCACCTTCGTATTCAAAGAATTATGGAAACAGATCGGTAACAACATCCATTCCTATAAAACCTACCCAAGAATAGTTGGGGAAACCGGCGGAAAGGATTTTATATTGGCACACCCAACTGCAAAACCTGCACAAGTGGCCACGGCAATTGTACGGGGAGCTTTTGAGTTCCAAGGACAAAAGTGTAGCGCAGCCTCAAGGGTGTACCTTCCAAAATCTACTGCAAATGAGGTATTGGAGTTGGTAAAAACAGACATCAGTTCCTTTAAAAAGCCTGGTTCTCCTGCCGATATGGGCAATTTTATCACCGCCGTCATCCATGAAGGGTCATTTGATAAATTGGCCAAATACATAGATCAAGCCAAAGAAGACGAAAACGCTGAGATTATTGCCGGAGGAGGATATGACAAATCCAAGGGGTATTTTGTAGAACCCACGGTTATTTTGACCCAAGACCCAAAATACACCACCATGTGCACCGAGCTTTTTGGCCCGGTAGTAACCATTTACATTTATGAAGATGCAGATTGGGGCAAAACCTTGGAATTGGTGGATAGCACTTCAGAATATGCATTGACCGGAGCGGTATTGTCCACGGATCGTTATGCCATAGAAGAGGCTACAAAAGCCCTGCAAAACTGTGCTGGAAACTTTTACATCAACGACAAACCAACGGGTGCCGTTGTGGGCCAACAACCTTTTGGTGGAGCTAGAGCTTCTGGAACCAACGACAAAGCTGGTTCTGCGCAAAACTTATTACGTTGGGTGTCGCCACGTTTAATAAAAGAGACTTTTGTTACCCCAGAGGATTATAGATATCCTTTTTTGGGATAATTAAAGAATAAGCACATGGATATTTTGGCCTATTTGAATAGAATCAACTATACAACCAAGGTTGAAATTGACAAGCAAACCCTGTTTGGACTTCAAAAGGCACACTTACTTAGTGTGCCTTTTGAAAATTTGGACATTCATTACAAACAACCAATTGTTCTGGATAAGGACCTCCTTTTTAAGAAAATTGTAATCCATGGACGGGGAGGTTTCTGCTACGAGCTTAACGGACTCTTTTTTGAACTGCTAAAAGCCATTGGATTTAACGTTCATCTAATTTCCGCAAGAGTGCACGATAAAAATGGCGTTTACGGTAAAGAACACGACCATATGGCCATACTGGCAAACCTTGGGAACGAAAAGTTTCTGGTTGATGTTGGTTTTGGGAAATTTTCCCTAGAGCCGCTTACCCTTATCTTTAAGGAACTACAATCCGATAGATTTGGAACCTTTGTTTTTGATATACATGAAAAGGAAACAGAGTATGTAAGGGTTAGTGAAGTACATGACAACACTTACACCCCCCAGTATATTTTTCACCCACAGAGGAGGACCTTAACAGATTTCGAAGCCATGTGCACTTATCATCAAACCAGCACCAACTCTCACTTTACCAAAAAAAAAGTAATTTCCGTCAGTACACCAAATGGCCGTATTACCCTTAATAATGATAGGATAAAAATTACTGAAGGGGAAGAAACCAAGGAAATTCAATTTAATGAAAGTGAGTTCGAGCTATTTCTTAAAAATTACTTTGATATCAATTTAAGCATTGGAATCTGAACCAGCATATAGAGCATTCTTTCTTATTCCTCCAGAGGTTCAACTTTTGGATTTTGCAGGACCTGCCCATCTCTTTTATGAAGCCAGCGAATACGGTGCCAACATTACAACACACTTCCTAAGTTTGACCACCAACAGAGAAGAAGTGACTTGTACTGGTGTTTCTCTTGGAAATTTGGAACCCTTCGAAAAATACAGTTTAGGGGCCAATGACCTTCTTTTTATTCCTGGGCTGGAAGGTAAACTGTTCGCGACCCACGATTATGCATCCAAAAACCAAATTTTCCTCACCTGGCTTAATGAGCAGTATAAAAACAAGGCCCGTGTATGTTCAATTTGCACAGGAGCCTATATAGTAGGGTTTTCAGGGCTTTTTAATGGAAAAGAGTGTACAACGCATTGGAAATACATGGAAAACTTCCAAGCTAAATTTCCAAAGGCCAAACTACTTTTTGACAGATTGATTGTTCAAGATGGTAATCTGTACTCCAGCGCAGGAGTATCTTCAGGGATAGATTTAGCCCTTTTCATCCTGGAAGAACTGTACGGTCCAGTGTTTACCACCAAAATAGCAAAAGCAGTGGTTATTTATCTCCGCAGAACGGAAAGCGACCCGCAGTTAAGTGTCTTTCTACAATTTAGAAATCATTTGGACAACCGGATTCATCAAGTGCAGGACACCTTAGCCCAAAGTTTGGCTAAAAAAATAAAAATTGATGACCTGGCCGAAAGCACCCACATGAGTCCCAGAAACTTAACCCGGCTATTCAAAAAAGTGACCGGTATTACCATAGGGAACTATTTGGAACTACTTAGGGTGGAACGCGCCATTCAGCTTTTAGAAAGTGGCTCAAAAGTGAGTGCTGCCTCAGCTGCATGTGGCCTCAAGAGCAGCAACCAACTTCGCACGCTATTAAAAAAACACACCAACACGCTTCCCTCGGAATGGCATAGTTAGTTGTCCCAATACTGCGCAAGCTTGTCCTTTCGCAGTTCCGTTTTACAAGGTAGTTTTGTTTCATCATCAAATCATATCAAAATGAAACAGTCAATTTTTATCCTAACACTATTACTAACACTATCAAACGCTATGTCTCAAGATGCACAAATCCCTGCTTCCAAATATATATGTCCACCCTGTAACAGCCAATGTGACGAAACTGAACATGATGGCCCTGGAGTCTGTACCCACTGCAACATGATCCTAATTAGAAAAGACATGTCCAAAACAATTGCATTTTATCTTCAGGATGGGGTTGAGGTTTTAGATTTTGCCGGCCCAATGGAAGTTTTTGTGTATTCTGGGTATAAGGTATTTACCGTTTCCGCATCAAAAGACCCCATAAAATCGCAAGGGGTTTTAACAGTAACTCCAGATTACAGCATTGAAGATGCTCCGGAAGCTGATATTTTGGCCTTTTTTGGGGGCAATTCTGGAGCCGCTTCCCAGAACAAGGAGGTCATCAATTGGGTGAAAAAGCAAGAAGACATTCAATACCATTTTTCAGTCTGTACCGGTGCATTTGTTTTGGCGGAAGCCGGAATTTTAAATGGCAAAACAGCCACCACTTTTCACAGCGCCTTGACGACCATGGAATCTGACTATCCGAAAATCAATGTCCGCAAAGATGTTCGTTTCGTAGATAATGGCGAGGTTATTACCACTGCGGGGGTTTCCGCTGGAATTGATGGCGCTCTGCACTTGGTAGCCAAATTACAAGGCTTAAATGCTGCCAAACGCACTGCCTACTATATGGAGTATGACAACTGGAAACCTGGCGACGGGCTTGTATTGTCTAATGACAGTCCATACAATTCAGCTGTAACCTCATCGTTTTTAATGCAATATGAAGGCAAGTATGAATATAAGGACGGTAACCAAATCAACCTGGTTTATAGTACCGAAAAAGGCGGCTTACAAGCTTGGATACACAACATTGCCTACCCAGTTTATCATGAAAATGAAGACGTTTTCTCAGATGTAGGTAACGAACCTATTTATTTTAAGAGAAACAGCACCAACAAAATTATCGGATACTCCCTTTCTCAAGATGGTGAAGTCTTTAAAAGATTATAGGTTTTCTATCAAAGGAGCCAAAATCTATAACATGCGTTGCTCAGTTAGACAATAGAACCACGCAATGAAAAACAAACTTACATTTATATCACTTTTATTTCTGAGTTTAGTTTCATGTCGGAATATAAATGGTGATTACGTATGCAAACCTTGCAACTTAGCATGTGACAGTTTGACTTTTTCAGAACCGGGAACCTGTCCACATTGCAATATGCCACTAGTGAAAATGAGCGACTTGAAGCAAGAGAAAGGCGCCATGGTTAATCAAATTGACATTCAAGAAGGTTCAGGCTACATCCTCATTGAGGGAGGAATTGGAAATAAGGACAAAACTATCAAGGTATTTTACCATAAACCTCAAAATTTCAGTCCATCATCCAGGGTTTTGATGGTTATCCCCGGAGCGGGCAGAAATGGCGACAGTTATCGGAATGCTTGGATTGAAGCGTCAGAAAAGTACAGCCTGCTCATTCTATCCCCTATGTACCCAAAGAATGAATATGGATTTGAAGACTATCATTTGTGCGGTTTGATTACAAATTCCAACTTAAAAAACAGCATAGAATATGTTGATCACACCAACATAGTAAGACTCAACGAAGATAAATTCAAATACAAATTCAACCCAAATTCAAACGAATGGATTTTCAATGACTTTGACAGGATGTTTGATTTAACAACAAAGGCATTGAACTCAAAACAGGAGTCCTATGATATATTTGGACATTCCGCAGGAGGACATATTCTGCACCGACTAGCGCTATTTCACAAAACCTCAAAAGCAGATAGAATAGTAGCATCCAATCCAAGTTTCTATACGATACCATCAAACAAAACCGATTTTCCCTTTGGCCTGAAGCATGCCCCCATCGAACAAACATTTTTAACAAGTGCTTTTACCAAAAAATTGATTGTCTTTTTAGGAGAACTTGATAATGAGAGCGAAACAGGTGGCACCTTCTTGCATTCAAAAAGCGCCAATGAACAAGGGTTGCATAGATTAGAAAGAGGCACATACTTTTTTAAAGAATCTGAAGCTATTGCCAAAGAGTTGGACCTTAATTTCAATTGGGATTTAGTAATCATACCAAATGTTGGTCACAACCATCGAAAAATGGGAGCAGCTGCAGCAAATTATTTGTATGGTGAATGGGAAAACTAGCGCATTACCCCGTAATTGTTTTCCATTGGTGCAGCCATTTTATAGATTCAATTCATAATAAGACATACCAAACAACCCCAAACATTGAGCTTTTGCAAAAATTTTGGAGATTTGGGTTTTGGATTTATCCGTTGCTTTAAACATGCATGAAGAGAGCCCTTCCAAAGAGATGAGCACCATTTTTAAGTTTCCGTAGAACCAAGAAGAATTTGTTAAAAGACAATAATTAATGTTACTTTAACGTTAATTAATTGTAAATTTAACTCAATAAATCTTCGAACCCCTAATTGATTTTTTATGATAGCGCGATTAAACATGTGGAAAAATGCGGTAGTGAAGAGTGTTCGCCGATATTGGCTAAATGCCAAAACCTACTCTAGAAAGTGTGGATTGGTACACCAGAGAATGATGAGTCTTTAGAGCTCAGCACATCGGAACCAACTGTCTTTTTTACTAACAGGTTCATAATATTTAGAAAAAGCGGCCATTTGAATGGCGTCCTCAAGACTACCTATTATTAGAACCTATACCCCTTTAAACTTCTGGGGCAGGTATACTATTTTCTTGGTTTCAAAGAACTCCTCAGAAAAATAATCTTTCAAATCAAAAATTTGTGCGTTTTTATAATCCTTTAATTCTTCAGATAAATTGCCCCCTTTAAGGTATAGAATACCATTTTTACGGTCATGGATTGAATCTTTCTTAATTTTTCCCTTGGTCCAACGTACAAATGTGGGCATTGCTGCCACAGCCCTACTCACAATAAAGTCAAAGTCACCCTTAATGTCCTCCACCCTAGAATGAATAGCGGTAACATTCTCCAGTTGAAGTCCATCCACCACTTCTTGAACCACTTTTATCTTTTTCCCTATGGCGTCCACCAAGGTAAATTGCACCTCAGGAAACAAAATGGCCAGTGGAATCCCGGGGAATCCTCCTCCAGTTCCCACATCCAATATTTCTGAGCCCTTTTTAAATTGCTGGAATTTTGCGATTCCCAGGGAATGAAGCACATGACGGAGATACAACTCATCAATATCCTTTCTGGACACCACATTAATCTTTTGGTTCCAATCCTGATAAAGTGCCCCCAAAGCTTCAAAATGTTCCTTTTGCGTCGCGGTGAGTGTTGTAAAATTGTTAAAGATCAGTTCTACCTGCATTTGTTAACTGTTAATTTCGGCAAAATTAATACTTTTGGGCACCTAATTATCGTTTAGAAATGAAAGTGGCTATTAGGAAGTCAATTTAGCTATTTTTGTAAAAAAATATTTTATGGAAAATACCATACGGTTTTCAAGAAAAGATTCTGCACAATTTTTTAGAACACTGAACAAACGGGTAAACCAGTACTTCAGTGAAAACCAGATAAAGAAAACCGGAAATTGGAAGCTTCACATGAAAACCATTGTGATGTTCGCTGTTTTTCTTACCCCTTATTTTTTAATATTAACCTTGAATATTCCCTTTTGGGGCTATGTTCTGTTATCCATTACCATGGGTGTGGGAATGGCAGGCGTTGGGATGAATGTAATGCACGATGGTAATCATGGTTCCTATTCTACCAAAAAATGGGTAAACAAACTCATGGGTGGCAGCATCTATATCTTAGCAGGAAATGTTTACAACTGGCAGGTTCAGCATAACGTATTGCACCATACCTATACCAATATTCACGAACATGATGAAGATATGGAAGCGGGACGTATTCTTCGCTTTTCTAAGCATGCCGAATGGCAGAAGCACCATAAGTTTCAACACTACTATTCCATATTTTTGTATGGCTTACTAACCTTCAATTGGGCAATAACTACAGATTTCCAGCAAATGTATCGCTATATGAAAAGGAAGCTTTCCTATGGAAAACTTCCTAATCCGGTTATAAACTGGAGTACTTTGGTTATCGCAAAGGTTAGTTATGTAACCATTTGGATCGTTCTCCCTTTGCTATTTGTTGAAATCCCTTGGTGGCAAGTGCTGCTAGGCTTCTTTATTATGCATTATGTAGCGGGAGTAATTCTTAGCGTGGTATTCCAATTGGCACATATTGTTGATGATGCAGAAACTCCCCTACCTGAGGAAGATGGTACCATGAAAAACACCTGGGCAATCCATCAGCTTGCCACAACGGTTAATTTTGGCACCAAAAACAGAATTGTAAATTGGTTTACTGGAGGATTGAACCATCAAGTGGAGCATCATATATTCCCAAACATTAGTCACGTTCACTACACAAAAATCTCCAAAATTGTGAAACAGACTGCCCAGGAATTTAATTTGCCTTACAACGAATATAAAACTACACGAAAAGCCATAATTTCGCACTTCAAACATTTAAAGGAGTTGGGAAAAAACCCAGCCCTACAATTCCAGTAAAATAGCAAGGCCCATGAGCAACCAACTTTCTGAAAGAATTAATAGCTTAGTTCCTTCGGCAACCCTTGAAATGGCGGCAAAAGCCCGTGAATTAAGAGCTTCAGGAAAAGATATTATTGGTCTAAGCTTGGGAGAACCGGATTTCAACACTCCGGATTACATCAAAGAAGCTGCTATTCAAGCCATCAATGACGGCTATAACTCCTATACTCCTGTTGACGGATACGTGGAATTGAAAGATGCTATAATCACTAAATTCAAGAGGGATAACAGTCTCAATTACGACCGTTCGCAAATTGTGGTCTCTACTGGAGCCAAACAAGCCCTTTATAATGTTGCCCAAGCCTGTTTGGACAAAGGTGATGAAGTTATTTTGCCCTGTCCGTACTGGGTAAGCTATGCCGATATTGTTAAGCTAGCTGATGGTGTACCCGTGGAAGTTGCAACTTCAATAGAAAATGATTTTAAAATGACTCCTGAGCAGTTGGAAGCTGCCATAACCCCCAAAACTAAAATGCTCTGGTATAGTTCTCCGTGCAACCCTAGTGGTTCTATTTATAGTAAGGAGGAACTGAGAGGTTTGGCAGATGTACTTCAAAAATATCCGCAAATTGTGGTGGTCAGCGATGAAATTTACGAACATATCAATTATGGAGCTACCCAACACGCCTCCATGGCTGGTTTCGAAGACATGTATGATCGCACTGTCACAGTAAATGGGGTAGCCAAGGCTTTTGCTATGACCGGATGGCGAATTGGATATATTGGTGCTCCAACATACATTGCCAGGGCTTGTAACAAATTGCAAGGTCAAGTTACCAGTGGTGCCAATTGTATAGCCCAGCGTGCCGTAATAACTGCACTCCTAGAATCTCCGGATAGGGTACAATACATGGTTGACGAGTTCAACAACAGGCGAAAACTGATTTTGGAGTTGTTGAACAACATTCCTGGATTTAAGTGCAATGAACCAGAAGGAGCTTTTTATGTTTATCCCGATGTTACCGCCTACTTTGGAAAGACGTTAAACGGCAAGGAAATTAAGAATGCCTCGGATTTTGCCATGTACCTCCTAGAAGAAGCCAATGTTGCAACAGTTACCGGGGATGCTTTTGGTAATGGGAACAGCATTCGTATTTCATATGCTGCAAGCGAGGATGAAATCAGGGAAGCCATTTCCAGAATTAAAGCGGTAGTAGTTTAAGTCTATACTGCCTGGATAGGTTTATCTAAGGATAAATCCATTTTTCATAGGGTCTTTCGGGTCAATTACAAAGGTGTGCATTCCTGTTATATGGGCGACACCCTCCACTTGGGGAATTACCGCTTTAAAAGGGCCATAGTCCACCTCTCTGACCACACTTCCTTTAAACACAGAACCGGTAATACTTTCAATACGCATGGTTTCGCCCTGATTTATTTCTTTTCTGGCCCAATGAATAGCCATTCTACCTGAAACACCTGAGCCTGTAGGGCATCTATCCACCTCACCTTCTGCAAAAATGCATACATTCCTGCTATCCACATTTGCGCTGGAAGCGTTGTCAATAAAAATGGTTCCGTACAGAAACCCCAAATCTTCCTCAAAAGGATGAACAATGCCAGTATCATGCTCCATTACAGCATGTTTGATAGCCATTCCATGAGCAATCAAATCCTGATACGAATCTGGAGACAAATCAAGATTAAGAATGTTCTTTTGCAGGTCAACATAGGCATAAAACGCACCTCCATACGCCAAATCATAAGTTATCTCTCCTAATCCTTCCACCTTGACCTTTCTATCCAATTCAACCACAAAACTCGGTACACAATGAAAACGGACACCTTTAACTTCCTTGTTCACAATATTTACAAAAGAAGTAATCCTTCCACAGGGCGCATCAATTTTAAGTTCATTTTCACCTTCCATTATATCAATCCAACCCATTTGGGCAGCAAGGGTGGAAATAGCGATAATGGCATGTCCGCACATGGTGCTATAGCCTTCGTTATGCAAAAACAGAATTCCAAAATCCCCATCCCCATCATTGGGTGGCAATAGCATGCACCCGTACATATCTGCATGTCCCCGGGGTTCAAACATTAAACACGTTCTTAGAAAATCATAATGCTCCATGCAGTATCTCCGGTATTCCAATATGGAATTTCCTTTTAGTTCAGGAAAGCCCTCCAAAATTACACGAAGCGGCTCCCCGCCTGTGTGCATATCTATGGTTTTGATCTGTAACCAATCGCTGGGTGGTAAAAAAGAAGGCTTTCCCACAATGTTAGTGTAGGTTGATTTCATATCTAATATTTCGAATAGTAATAGGTGGCCGCGGTTAAATCTTCCAGTGCGTGCCCAACAGATTTAAAAAGCGTAATTTCATGTTCATGAGATCTTCCCTGATGGACCTCTCTGCACAATCCAAAAAGGTCGGCTTTAATATCCGATTCTTTTAAAATACCCTCTTTAAGAGGAATGGCAATATCTCCACTCTCTTTTAAACCGGTTTCTAAGGAGTCCAAAAAAATGGCAGCTTTCCGAATGGTTTCATCGTCTGCCTCTCTCATGTTAGGCTTATAGGCTCCAACTAAATCGATATGCTGGCCCGGGGTCAAATATTTACCAAAAACCAAAGGAATTTCTGTCAAGGTAGCACAGGAAACAATATCCACCACTCCAATTTTCTCTTCTATATTTGAAACAGTGGCAACCTTAAAGTTCTCATTCTTAAGCGTCTTGCAGATATCATCAGCTTTTTTTTTATTTCTCCCCCAAACATAGATATGATGCAAAGGACGCACCGCCGCGTGTGCCTTGATCAAATTGATGGATAAGGCGCCCGTACCTATCATCAACATAGTATTGCTATTTTTTTTGGAAAGAAAGGAGGAAGCCAATGCGGAAGCTGCTGCAGTTCGCTTTGCTGTTAAACTTTTTGCCTCCATAATCGCTTTTAATGTCCCTGTTACCGCATCTAAATACAGGTAGCTGCCTTGAATGGATGGAAGTTCAAATTGGCCGTTGTCTGGACTTACCGTAACCACCTTAACGCCAGCTTCCTTTCCCGGATTCCATGCTGGCATGAGTAAGAGTGTACTGTCCTTTTTGGTCTTGGGATTTGGAAATTCGTGATGATGCCGCTGCGGTACTAGGACTCCGTTGGAAGCAAAGGCCTTTTTTAGAGCTTGGGTCAACTCCAAGAAATTTGTATGCTCTTCAATGAATTGGGCACTTATTTGCAAGGGTTGTAGCATGCTTAATAGATAAGATTAAAGACGGCTTTTAACATGACATATCTGCGACAATCTTCCATTCCCCATTAATTTTGCGAAGTACAATTAAAAATACTCCATTGGCATTCCCTACATTTCTGGTTAGGTGGTACTGGCCCATAACGTGATACGCATTGGCTTCAATTTTTGCAATATCATCGATGGTGAATTTTAGTGTACCTGTTTCTTCTTTGGTTGGATACCTTTTTTGGTACCCTGACAAGGTTTTTTCCCAACCCAAAGTGAGGCCATTCGCCCCATAAAACTTCAAAGAATCGCTTTGCCAGTACCCAGCCATAAAACCTTGCAAATCATGATTTGACCAAGCTTTTTCCTGCTTGTGCAATAGCTGCATTATTTCGATTCTGTCTTCTTTTTCTGAATTGTTGCAGGCAAGACATAAACAACAAGCCCCAATAAGGAGAAAGACCGCTTTTTTCATGATAACTAGACTTTGTTTCGTTTTATGATGGGAAAGCTACGTTTTTTTCCAGAAATAGGGTGTGAGCAAGATGAGTACAGTGAAAAGCTCCAATCTTCCCAAAAGCATTAAAAATCCACACCACCATTTGCCTGCATTAGGCAAACTAGCATAATTGCTAACCGGATTTAGACTACCCAAGGCAGGACCCACATTACCCAAAGAAGAGGCAGAACCCCCAATTGCCGACACAAAATCTAAGCCCATAAGGCCCAATACCAAAGACCCAATGATAAAGAACAACATGTAAAGCACAAAGAAGGCGATGATGTTGTAAACGATGTGCTCGGTCACAGTTTTTTTATTGTATCGCACAGGAATTACGGCATTGGTATGCAAGGTGCGTTTAAACTCTAAAATACCATTCTTAATAATCAATAAATGGCGCATTACCTTTATTCCACCAGCTGTTGATCCTGCTGACCCCCCCAAAAACATCAGACCAAAAAAGAACACAGTCAAAAATGGGGTCCAAGCGGTAAAATCCGCAGTAACAAAACCTGTTGTAGTCACAATAGCCACTACCTGAAAAAGGGCATGACGAAATGCACTTTCCGCTTCACCCCAAACCATGGGATGGTAGTTGGAAACAGGAACTTCTGTTTTAAAATACACTACTAAAAATGCGATAATACCAAACAATACAATAAAAATACTGTAGTACTTGAATTCCTCATCCTTAATGATTCGTTGCACCTTCCCCGTAAACGCAAAATAACTCAGCACGAAATTGCTTCCGGCCAAAAACATAAATACGATGGTGATATATTGTATCAAGGGTTGATTACTCCAATAGGCCAAGCTGGCATTTTTGGTTGAAAACCCACCGGTTGAAAGGGTTGCCAAGGAATGATTCATTGCATCAAAAAGCGACATTCCGGCAAGTTTTAAGAGAAGAGTTTCGGCTACGGTATACCCAAAGTAAATTAACCATAAACGCTTAGCAGTATCGGTAATCCGTGGGTGCAGTTTGTCACCGGCAGGCCCAGGGGCTTCGGCAGCAAACAATTGCATTCCTCCAATACCCAACAACGGTAAAATGGCAATGGCAAGAACAATAATCCCCATTCCGCCAATCCAATGCGTCAAACTCCTCCAAAAAAGAATTCCTTCCGGTAGAATCTCAATATCGTTCAAAATTGAAGCTCCAGTGGTAGTATAACCGGAAATAGTCTCAAAAAAAGCGTCTGTAATACTAGGGATTGCACCGGAAAAAAGATAAGGTAAGGTTCCTGAAATGGACATGATAATCCAACCGAGGGTCACTACGATATATCCTTCTTTTCGTTTCACTTCTTTTTTATGACCTCTGGTATAAAACATGGCCATAACCCCAAAGAGCATGGTCACAATAGCAGCTAAAGTGATATCCAGGGTTACCCCATCCTTATACATACCACTAACAAAAGCAGCTACAAGCATAAAAGAACCATTGCATAGCAGCAACAATCCCATGATATGAACAATAATACGTGTGTTGAGTCCCATTACAAGAACAACTTTTCTATCCTTGGAATGGCTTTCGGTAAACAGCAGACCACTACTCTATCCCCCTCTTGGATTTTAAAATCCCCTAGGGCTATTATTCCCTTTCCATCCCTGATAACACCTCCAATACTTGCCTCTCTTGGAAAGTTTAATTCTTTGATAATCTCCCCATTGACAAGCGATGTCTCCTTAACTTCAAATTCCAGGATTTCGGCATTCAAATTGTTTAAACGTGTAAGGGCCAGTACTTCCCCTCTACGGATATACCTAAAAATGTTATTGGCCGCCAATAGTTTTTTATTGATCAACGTATCTACTCCAATGGAATGGGATAACTGAAAATAGTCCATGTTCTCCACAAGGGCGATGGTCTTTTTTATCTTCTTGGACTTTGCGACCAAGCAGGACATGATGTTGGTTTCGGAGTTTCCAGTTACCGCAATAAAGGCATCCATGGATTCCAAACTTTCCTCATCCAATAATTCCACATTTCGTCCATCCCCATTAATCACCAATGCATGTGGTAAATCATCAGCAATATCAAAAGCCTTATCCTTATCCTTTTCTATGAGTTTTACATTAAAATTTTTGGTGCAAAGGTCTCGGGCCGTCTTAAAACCAACCTTACTTCCTCCCAGAATCATCACATTTTTAATCTGCTTTTTCTGCATTCCGGTGAGCTTGTACAACTCCTCCACACCTTCGCTGGTGGTAATAAAATAAACCTGGTCTCCTTCTTTGAATACGGTATCCCCCCTAGGAATTAGTGTAAATTGGGTTCCCATTCGCTGTAAGGCAATGGGCATGAAGTGTAATTCTGGAAAAATTTTGGCGGCTTCCTTCACCATTTTGCCCACAAAAGGTGCGGCTTTGGGCAAAAACACGCCAATCATGGTCAATAATCCGTCTTCAAACTCGTAGGTATCGTTAAATGCGGATTGGTTCAACAACAATTGAATTTCAGTAGCAGCAAGCTCTTCTGGAGAAATCAGCTCATCAATCCCCAATTCATCAAACTTAATCAACTCCCGATTATCCATAAACTCAGTATTGGAGATACGGGCAATAGTCCGTTGACAGCCTAACTGCTTCGCCAAAAGACAAAGCGTTAAATTGGTTGTCTCGGAAGCTGTGACTCCAATTACCAATTCAGATTTTTCTACCCGGGCCTCCCGCAACACCTCAACAGAGGTGGCATCTCCACGAAGCACTTTAATATCTAAATGATTATCGGCATAGGTCAGACTTTCCTTATCCGTGTCAATCAAGGTAATATGTTGCGCTTCATACGACAAAAGTTTTGCCAAATGAAAACCTACTTCACCTGCTCCGGCAATAATAATCTTCATTGATCAGAAAATAAATTCAATTTGTGTGATACAAACGATAAAAAAAGAATAGTAATCATGGTCCAAAAGACACATAGTTAACATTATAGGGAAGGGCTTTCCCTTGTTACCCAGCAAAATTACGCAATTATTTTTGTACCCCTCCCATATACCTAAGTTGTATATTTGCGACCAAATTCACCGAATGCCCAAAAAAGTTACTCCCTATAAAGATTCTGACCTTGGAAAAAAGGAACAAGTGACGCAAATGTTCGACACTATTTCTGGCAATTATGATGGCCTTAACCGAGTAATCTCATTTGGTATTGACATTAAATGGCGTAAACGGGTGGTGTCTCTTCTTAAAAAGAAAGCTCCCAGAACCATATTAGACATCGCTACTGGTACCGGAGACCTAGCTATTGCCATGACAGCAACAGGAGCGAAGAAAATTGTGGGGCTGGACATCTCTGCGGGCATGCTGGATGTTGGGCGTTCCAAAATCTTGGAAAGAAACCTACAAAGCACCATTGAAATGGTTGTTGGCGATAGTGAAAACCTCTCTTTTGAGGATAATAGCTTTGATGCGGTTACCGTGGCCTTCGGTGTCCGGAATTTTGAGAATTTGGAAAAAGGACTACAAGAGATTTATCGGGTTTTGAAAATTGGTGGGAGTTTAGTTATTCTTGAAACTTCGGTTCCTTCCAAAACTCCATATAAACAAGGCTATGGCCTGTACTGCAAATTCATTCTCCCAGCAATTGGTAAAATCTTCTCCAAAGACCAATCGGCTTATGCCTATTTGAGTGAATCGGCTTCCGTTTTCCCCCATGGACAGGCATTCAACAATATTTTAGGCAAAATTGGGTTTATAGGTATAGAGAACATGCCCCAGACATTTGGGGTGGCATCTATCTATGTCGCTACAAAATAAATTGATGAAAAACCTCCTACTTCTGTTTAGCTTACTTCTAGTAGGCCAAAATGCACTATCCCAATTTAAAAAAGACCCTATTTTGAATCTTCAAACTGAAGATCAAAAACTGTTGAACTGGGGGTACTACCTTGGATTTAATCAATACGATTTTCAGTTCGAATACAACAATGACATTGGGCAAGATGTACTAGTGGACAATAGTCTGGGCTTTAATGTAGGATTGATTGGGGAGTTGCGTATCAATGAGTTTTTGGATGTCCGTTTTGAACCCGGCCTGCTGTATTCACAAAGAATTTTAGGATTCCCGGGGTTTTCCAGTGAGGCAGACGCACTTAGGGACATTAGGTCTACTTATATCCGATTTCCTCTATTACTCAAAGTAAGTGCTAAAAGGTTTGGTAACTGGAAACCTTATGTTGTTGGAGGGGTTTACACCTCTATGAATTTGGGAAGCAAAGAAGATAGTCTGGATGATAACAGTAGTGGGGAGTTTAGAATGAAAAAGAGCGTTTACGGCTATGAACTGGGATTTGGAATAGATATCTATACAGAATACTTTAAGTTTTCTCCTTCCATACGTGGGGTTTTTGCCCTTACTGATGAACTTGTTCCTGATAACGACCCGAATAGTCCCTGGACAGGAAACATCAACGCCATGCGCACCCGAGGATTCTTTATCAACTTTACTTTTGAGTAGTTCTTGGGTACCTCACTTTTAGATTCACAAATGGGGTAATTAGCAAAAGTTAGAAAATCTAGGTTTCCCGCACAATCTCGCTCAAAAGTATGGCAGTGGCGGTTGCAACGTTCAAACTCTCGGCAGTTTGACCTCCAAATTGTGGAATCGCGATTCTTTGGGTCACAAAGGAGGAGATTTCTTTTGAAATTCCATTAGCCTCATTACCCATGACCAAAATTCCTTTTTCC
This sequence comes from uncultured Allomuricauda sp., assembly GCA_965117065.1. Classification (GTDB taxonomy): domain Bacteria; phylum Bacteroidota; class Bacteroidia; order Flavobacteriales; family Flavobacteriaceae; genus Flagellimonas. Next base: position 3,010,636 of record OZ220751.1, on the reverse strand, counting down.
GGCAGCTTCTGATTATAAACTATCTCTCCATCCATATATGTCCCATAAATAGCCTGGTTCGTTTTTTTTAGATAATCCTGTAAATCAATATAATTAATATGAACCCTAGCTATGGAACCCATAGTGGCCTGTAAAACTTTGGGGTTGTAGCAATCCACAGTATCCGTGGAGCAAATAAGTTGTTTGACACCAAACCAATCACATAACCGAATTATTGTACCCAAATTACCTGGGTCCCTAACAGCATCCAAGGCCACTGTCCAACCTGTTTCATCCAATTCTTTGGTTTTGGGTATATGAAAAACTCCTAAAATCCCGCTGGGAGCTGTCTGTCCGCTCATTTGTTTTAAATCGCCAGTGGAAACAAGTTCGGCACCTTCAAAATCTTTTAACTTACTTGGCTCATCAACAAACAGGGCATAAAGTGAAAGTCCGGCCTGCAAAAGCTCGTGAACCGTCTTTTTTCCTTCAACCAAAAATAGCCTGTGTTGACTTCGGTACTTTTTTTGCTGTAAGCTGGTAACTAGCTTAATTTGGTTTTTGGTAACCATCTAAATCGTGTATTTTTGGCGTCTATGAAGGGTTTTTTTGGTCTAATGCATTGCTGGGCAAAAATAGGATTATTGTTGCTTATGTTGACCATGGCAGGTTGCAATACGCTAAAAAAGGTTGAAGACCACGAATTTCTACTGACCAAAAATTCCATTTACGCAGATGACGAAAAGATTTCGGATGAAGCTGTCCGAAGCCTTATTGCCCAAAAACCCAATAGCAGCTTGTTGGGCTATCCACTCCGTTTAAATTTGTATAACCTAGCCAAGGACAATCCAGATTCCTCTTTTGCAAATTGGCTACAGCGAAAAGAAAAGCGAGAAAAAAGACTCAATAACCTACTTTCCAAAAAACAAGTGAACCGGTTAAGGGAGTCCTTTGTAGTGAAAGGTGCCAGTGATTTTTTTAAGAGAATTGGTGAAGCACCTTCCGTTATTGACACTGCACTGACCCAGAAATCGGTGGACCGACTCAAAGCCTATTATAATAGTAAAGGGTATTTCAACAGCTCGGGTAGCTATTCCATTGTTAAGGGCAAACGCAAAAAAAGGGCGGAGATTGAGTACAAGGTTAATTTAGAGAAGCCCTTTCTCATTGACACCATTGTCAAAAACATATCCTCACCGGAGTTGGATTCCATTTACGATAATTCCTTTGAAAACTCGTTTGTAATAAATGGTGATCAATTTGACCTATCCAATTTCAATAGCGAACGCGAACGCTTGACCATACTTTTTAGAAATTCCGGAGTATATAATTTTCAGGAGAGTTCTATCAATTATGATATTCTTAGGGATACTTCACAGGTAGCCAATGACCAAATGATGGATGTGCAATTGAACATCCAAAAGCCCAGAAGTATCAATGATAGCACATCGAACAGTCCGTATCGAATCCATCGGTTAAAGAAAATTAACATCTATGCCGATTACCTCATTGGTCGGAGAACAGACTCCTTAAAATCAATCGATTATGAAAATTACACCATTTACTACAAGAACAAGCTAAAGTATAAACCAAAGGCATTAACTGATGCTATTTTCTTTGAACAGGATAGCGTTTACCGTGACCTGGACAGAATTCGTACTTATAGACAGATCACCAATCTCAACACCTTCAAATATCCCAATATTGAATTTATACCGGATTCCACCCAAACGCAATTAATCTCCAATATATATTTAGCTCCCCGGCCTAAATTCTCCCTAAATCTGGACTTTGATGTCACCCATTCAAACATTCAGCAAGTGGGCACCGCCTTTAGCGCAACCGTAATTACAAGAAATGTTTTTGGTGGGGCGGAGACCTTGAATATTTCGGCGCGTGGGTCTATTGGACTTTTAAGTGATGGATCTCTCTCAGATGGGGAGTTCACCTCCGAGTTGGGAGGTGATGTGAATATAACCTTTCCAAGGATATGGTTTCCATTGAATACCGAGAATATTATCCCGCATTATATGCTACCTCAAAGTAGGTTTTTAGTAGGTACCAATTTTCAGAGAAATATTGGATTGGATAAGCAAACCTTGAATACCGTTTTATCTTATAACTGGTCTCCATCTGCCAGCCTAAAGAATAATATCGAATTAATGAATATCGAGTTTGTTCGTAACGTTAATCCAGATAATTTTTACAATGTCTACCAAAACACCTACAACAATTTAGACGACATAGCGGATACATTCGACACAGATCCCCAGTATGCCTCCTTCTTTGAAGACTCGAATGATGCCAACGATCCTTTTAGGTTATCCATCCCAACAGGTGCCAACAATTTTGCCCGTGCGGTTTTGAACAATGATATTGCTGTTACTCCAGAGGAATTTAGCGAAGTCAACAGCATAGATGAACGGCGCCAACGACTTACCGAGAACAATCTCATCTTTGCCAGTAATTATACCCTCACTAAAAACAGCAGGGTGGATATCAATGACAATGATTTCTATCAACTTAGGCTTAAACTGGAAAGTGCCGGAAATTTGCTTTCCTTGTTGGATGGTGTAGTTCCATATAACAAAAATGACAGCAACCAATTATTGGTGTTTGGTGTGCCTTTCTCACAGTATTTTAAGTCTGAAGTGGATTATATTAGGCATTGGGAGCTTTCTGGTTCCCAGGTATTGGCTTTTAGGAGTTTCCTTGGCCTAGCCATTCCATATGGCAATTCTGAAAGCGTTCCTTTTGTTCGAAGTTATTTTGCGGGGGGATCAAATGACAATAGAGCATGGAATGCCTACGAGCTTGGCCCTGGAAGCACAGATAACATTAACGACTTTAACGAAGCCAATCTTAAAATGGCATTTAATCTGGAGTACCGGTTTCCTATTGCCGGTGATGTAAAGGGGGCATTGTTTGCAGATGCAGGAAACATTTGGAATGTTTTTGATAATGAGGATAATCCTGATGCAATTTTCACTGACATTACCTCCTTGGCGGACATTGCCTTAGGGACTGGATTGGGACTACGTTACGATTTCACCTACTTTGTCTTTAGGTTGGATGTTGGCTTTAAAACCTACAATCCGGCAGAAGAATGGTCTAAACGTTGGTTTAGGGGCTACAACCTGCGAAATGCCGTATTTAATATAGGTATCAATTATCCTTTCTAGACTAAATATTTTATTACTTTTGTTCCCTGATTTAACCCATAACTAACTAAAATTATGTCCCACAATATTAAGCCGGGAGTTGCCACAGGCGATGAAGTACAAGCCATTTTCAACCATGCCAAAGAAAAAGGTTATGCCTTACCAGCAGTAAATGTAATTGGATCAAACACCATAAATGCGGTATTGGAAACTGCCGCCGAATTGAACTCACCAGTGATTGTTCAATTTTCCAACGGAGGCGCTCAATTCAATGCAGGAAAAGGATTGTCCAACGATAATCAAAAAGCTGCGATTTTAGGAGCAGTTGCCGGTGCTAAGCATGTACACCAATTGGCTGAGGCTTATGGAGCTACCGTGATATTGCACACAGACCACTGTGCAAAAAAGTTATTACCCTGGATTGATGGGCTTTTAGAAGCTAGTGAGGAGCATTATGCAGCCACTGGAAAAGCGCTATTTAGCTCGCATATGATTGATTTATCCGAAGAACCGCTTGAAGAGAATATTGATATTTGCAAGAACTATTTGGAGCGCATGAGCAAAATGGATATGACCTTGGAAATTGAACTTGGCGTAACCGGTGGTGAAGAAGATGGGGTTGATAATACAGATATTGACAGTTCCAAATTATACACCCAACCAGAAGAGGTAGCCTATGCCTATGAAGAATTATCTAAAGTGAGTCCAAAATTTACCATTGCAGCTGCTTTTGGTAATGTACATGGAGTATATAAACCTGGAAATGTTACATTGACTCCAAAAATCTTGAAGAATTCCCAAGAGTTCGTTTCAGAAAAATATGGAGTAGAGCACAATCATATCGATTTTGTATTCCATGGTGGTTCAGGTTCATCTGTTGAAGAAATTAGAGAAGCCATTGGTTATGGTGTTATAAAAATGAATATTGATACTGACCTGCAATATGCCTTTTTATCAGGTGTTAGGGATTATGTACAGGACAAATCTGGATATCTTCAAGCACAGATTGGAAACCCAGATGGAGCAGACCAACCCAACAAAAAATTCTATGATCCCAGAGTTTGGCTTCGTGGTGGAGAAAATGCTTTTGTTGAGCGATTGAAGAAAGCTTTTGAAGATCTTAATAACGTTAATACACTATAACGTTTTTAAAATAGCCGTTTAATTTAAAATTGATTGCATGTCGTCTTGGTTTAAGAGAAAGGAAAAAGGAATTCAAACCGCTACTGAGGAAAAAAAGGACACCCCAAAAGGTTTATGGTATAAATCCCCTACAGGTAAAATTGTGGAATCGGAGGATTTGGCCAAGAACTTTTACGTTAGTCCAGAGGATGATTATCATGTAAGAATTGGAAGCAAGGAGTATTTTGAAATCCTTTTTGACGACAACAAGTTCAAGGAATTGGATGAAAAATTGTCCGCCAAGGATCCTTTGAAATTTGTAGACACCAAAAAGTACTCGGAAAGACTTAAGGTAGCACAACAAAAAACAGGTCTTAAGGATGCCGTGCGTACTGCTGTGGGCAAATCCATGGGCAACGAATTGGTTATTGCCTGTATGGACTTTGGTTTTATTGGCGGGTCTATGGGAAGTGTGGTAGGCGAAAAAATCTCAAGGGCCATTGATGTGGCTAAGAAGAAGAAGGTTCCTTTTGTGATGATCTCCAAATCTGGAGGTGCACGAATGATGGAAGCTGCCCTATCCTTAATGCAATTGGCCAAAACATCAGCCAAATTGGCCCAATTAGCCGAAGCCAAGATTCCTTACATCTCATTATGTACAGACCCAACCACTGGAGGAACAACTGCCTCCTATGCCATGTTGGGGGATATCAATATTGCCGAACCAGGTGCATTAATCGGCTTTGCCGGACCCAGAATTGTTAAGGATACCGTTGGGAAAGACCTCCCCGAAGGATTCCAAACCTCGGAATTTTTGAAAGAGCATGGCTTTTTAGACTTTATTTCGCACAGAAAGGAGTTGAAAAGGAAAATCAATTTGTATATCGACTTGATTACCAATCAGCCCATCAGAGCATAAAAAAAAGCCCCGAATTGTCGGGGCTTTTCTTTTTTCAAATTCTACTTCTTCCAAAAACGTCTTAAGAAAATTTCAACTTCTGTACCATCAGGTTGCGTTAAAACACCCTTGGCATCGCAAGTACCGTCACCAAAATCCAAACTGGCGGTGTTTTCGTTTCTTGAAATTTCCAATATACCACTTACAATAAACCTACAGGCCATTTCTCTACGCAATGCGGTAATCACTTCTTTCACAAAAACATTCCCTTCACGGCCTATATAGGTACGCTTACCCGTAATGAGGAAAACGTTGTCTCCCCAAAAACCAGAGCCGTAACCCTCAATCCATTCACGAGTACGGGTACCTTCAAAGGAAGCTGTATCCCCTTCTGGCCAAGTAGCGCTGAAAGAGGCATTGGCTGTACTCTGTGGATTGCCATTTTCGTTGGAGCGTACGCGCAAAATATCCACACCACCCTCAACCGCTACACCGTTAAATGTGAAATTTTCCAAAGTCAATGCAATAGACTTGGAAGCAGCTTCCATATCCTTGGCGTAACTCAATTGAATAATCCCAGATAGTACATTTCCATTGGGCAGCTCGCAGCCTTCTCCAAAATCAATGGTCTTTTCCCGGGTTGTATCCGTTACCACTGTGGTAATGGTTACACAATCTGGCAAATGATCAGAGGTATAGTCCGACTTGGAGGTCAAGGAAATTTCGTCTGTAGCATAGACATCTTCGGCAATTGTTGTGACCTCTTCAGAAATCATTTCAGATTCATCACTGTATTGCAATTCCGTGGATGAGATTACCTCTGTACTTGTGTCCACCAATTCTTCGTTGGATTCATCCCCATCGGAACAGGAGGTTACCAGTAATAGCATAGAACCAAGAAATAGTGGGGCAAATCTTGTAAAGTTCATTTGTTTGAGACTCTTTTTCATAATGATTGTATTTAAAGGTTTGCTCCTATGACCTCCCAAAAAACAAAAGGTTTAATCTTGTGTTAAAATTTTACGTTCCAAAAAAAGAGTTATCTTTGCACGCTGATTGAAAGACAATCGCATACATAAAAATCATTTAACTAAATATTGGAATGTATTTAACAAAAGAAGCAAAGGCCGAACTTTTTAAGAAGCACGGCGGCTCTGAGAGCAACACAGGTTCTACGGAAGGGCAAGTAGCCTTGTTCACACACCGTATCAACCATCTAACACAACACCTAAAAAAGAACCACAAGGATTATAATACTGAGCGTTCTTTGGTAAAATTGGTAGGTAAAAGACGGAGTCTTTTGGATTACCTAAAGAAAAAAGATATTGAAAAATACCGTATCCTAATTAAGGAGCTAGGTATTAGAAAATAAAAATTGAAGGGGAGGTCTTGGCTTCCCCTTTATTTTTTACTGAACTGGTTTCAGCACAAAAGACCCTATAAGTTAAGGGCAACACAAAAAGCTACCTATAGTTTTTCATTGGTCAGTGCCTTAGGCACACACAACAACAACACAACCCGACCGTCCGGATGGCGGTAGACCAAATGTTTAACGACCCGTATCAATTTAAACGGGTAAGATATTATTTATGATTCCAAAAACTTTTAAAGAGGTCATTGACCTTGGTGACGGTAGAGAGATTTCTATTGAAACCGGAAAATTGGCAAAACAGGCACATGGCTCTGTTGTTGTCCAATCAGGCAAATGTATGTTGTTATGTACCGTTGTCTCCAACTACAAACAAAGCGATGTTGATTTTTTACCACTTACGGTGGATTATCGTGAAAAATTCGCAGCTGCTGGGCGTTACCCTGGTGGATTTTTCAAACGTGAAGCCAGACCAAGCGATGGTGAAGTATTGACCATGCGTTTGGTGGATAGAGTATTACGACCTTTATTTCCTAAAGATTATCATGCTGAAACTCAAGTAATGATTCAGCTGATGTCTCATGATGATGAGGTGATGCCAGATGCAATGGCTGGATTAGCCGCTTCAGCTGCCATTCAGCTTTCAGATTTTCCATTTGAATGTGCTATCTCAGAAGCAAGAGTTGGCCGTGTTAATGGAGAGTTTATCATTAACCCAACCCGAGCGCAGTTAAAAGAATCCGACATTGATATGATGATTGGTGCTTCTGCTGATTCTGTAATGATGGTTGAAGGTGAGATGAAAGAGATTTCCGAAGAGGAAATGACAGAGGCTATCAAGTTTGCACACGAAGCTATTAAAGTTCAATGTGCCGCTCAAATAAAATTAGCTGAAGCTTTCGGAAAGAAAGAAGTACGTGAGTACGAGTCTGAAAGAGAAGATGAGGATTTAGCCAAAAAAGTACATGACTTTACTTATGACAAGGTTTATGCCGTTGCTAAGGCAGGTTCTGCAAAGCATGAACGTAGTGCTGCTTTCGATGCGATCAAAGAAGAAATAAAAGCAACATTTTCTGAAGAAGAATTGGAGGATTTTGGCGATTTAGTGTCAAAATACTTCTATAAGGCGGAAAAAGAAGCAGTACGTAACCTTACTTTAGAAGAAGGTCTTCGTTTGGATGGTAGAAAAACGGATGAAATCAGACCTATTTGGTGTGAAATTGATTATTTGCCATCTGTTCATGGTTCCTCAATCTTTACTAGGGGTGAAACTCAAGCTTTGGCCACTGTTACTTTAGGAACTTCAAGAGAAGCAAATCAGATTGATATGCCATCTTTCGAAGGTGAAGAAACTTTTTACCTGCATTACAACTTCCCTCCTTTTTCAACAGGAGAAGCAAGACCAATTCGTGGTACTTCCAGAAGGGAAGTAGGTCACGGAAACTTGGCTCAACGTGCATTGAAGGGAATGATTCCTGAAGATTGCCCTTATACGGTAAGAGTCGTATCTGAAGTATTGGAATCCAATGGTTCCTCATCAATGGCGACAGTTTGTTCGGGTACTATGGCATTAATGGACGCCGGTGTTCAACTGAAAAAACCAGTTTCAGGTATTGCCATGGGATTAATTTCTGATGCAGATTCTGGTAAATATGCCGTTCTCTCCGATATTTTGGGAGACGAAGATCATTTGGGTGATATGGACTTCAAAGTTACTGGTACCGCGGATGGTATCACTGCATGTCAGATGGACATCAAGGTCAAAGGTTTATCCTATGAGATTTTGGTAAAAGCATTGATGCAGGCCAAAGATGGTAGACTGCATATCCTTGAAAAACTGACCGATACCATTGCTACTCCAAACGCAGACGTCAAATCCTACGCACCAAAAATCGTTACCAAAATTATTCCTGGAGAATATATCGGTGCTGTTATTGGATCTGGAGGAAAAGTGATTCAAGAATTACAAAAAGAAACCAATACCACTATAGTTATCAATGAAGATCCAGATACGGAAGAGGGTATTGTTGAAATTCTAGGTACTGGCCAGGAAGGTATTGATGCAGTAATTGCAAAAATTGATGCCTTGATGTTTAAGCCGGAAGTTGGTAGTGTTTATGAAGTCAAAGTCATCAAAATGCTTGATTTCGGTGCTGTTGTGGAATATAACGAAGCTCCAGGGAACGAAGTATTGCTTCATGTATCCGAGCTGGCTTGGGAACGCACGGAAAATGTATCCGATGTAGTTAACATGGGTGATGTTTTTGACGTGAAATACTTCGGGCTTGACCCAAGAACCCGAAAGGAAAAGGTTTCCAGAAAAGCATTATTGCCAAAACCTGAAGGTTATGTGGAACGTCCACCAAGAAATGATCGTGGTGGTGATCGTAGAGGCGGTGACCGCAGAGGTGGAAATCGGGATAGAAAACCAAGAAGAGACTAATATTTAGTCCAAAATAATAGGAATAAAAGGCTCCAAGAACACACTTGGGGCCTTTTTTACAACAAAAATCCAAATAAATATCAGCAAAATGTAACTTTTTGCGTTTTCCTACGTATAACTTAATGAGCTCCGGTTCACAAAATTTAATTTGAAGGGATAATAAATGAGACAGTTAAAGATTACAAAACAGGTTACCAATAGGGAAACCGCCTCGTTGGATAAATATTTACAAGAAATTGGTAAAGTGGATTTGATCACTGCCGATGAAGAAGTAGAATTGGCGCAGCGAATTAAGGCAGGAGACCAGATAGCCCTGGAAAAGTTAACTAAAGCCAACCTCAGATTCGTGGTTTCTGTTGCAAAGCAGTATCAAAACCAAGGGTTAACCCTTCCTGATTTGATTAATGAAGGAAATCTGGGTTTGATTAAGGCGGCACAACGTTTTGATGAAACTCGTGGATTTAAGTTTATCTCCTACGCAGTTTGGTGGATTCGACAGTCCATTCTACAGGCTTTGGCGGAACAATCACGTATTGTACGTCTACCCCTGAATAAGATTGGTTCTATCAACAAAATCAATAAAACCTTTGCTTTCTTGGAGCAAGCGCATGAGCGCATACCCTCGGCAGAGGAAATAGCCAAGGAATTAGACATGACCGTAGAAGATGTTAAACAATCCTTGAAAAACTCTGGTCGCCATGTATCCATGGATGCACCCTTGATTGATGGGGAAGATTCCAACCTTTATGATGTACTAAGAAGCGGGGAATCCCCAAATCCAGATAAGGAATTGTTGCACGAATCCTTGCGCACTGAGATAGAACGTGCCCTAGAGACCTTAACCCCAAGAGAAGCTGATGTTATCCGCCTTTATTTTGGTTTGGCCGGACAACATTCCATGACTTTGGAAGAAATTGGAGAGACCTTTGATCTTACAAGAGAACGTGTTCGCCAAATCAAGGAAAAAGCCATAAGAAGGTTAAAACATACCTCTAGAAGCAAGATATTAAAGACTTATTTGGGGTAATTATAAGATTATCCGCACAAATTACAGTTAAATAAAGCCCAAATTGTTTTTTTGGCAAGAAAGTTGTAATTTGTAATCCTACAACAGTTTATCATGACTGTTCGTTTTTTGATTGATGAATAAACTCCGGCTGATTACCGGAGTTTTTTCATTTATACCCATTACATTTCCGTGAAGAATTGGGCTTTTAACTCCAAAAACGAGTTGTATACGGCTGTTTTTCCCATACCTTAAACCTATTTTGTACTTTCACTTTCTGTTTCCAAGATAGTACTAAGAAAGTATGTGCTATGGGGAGTAAACTAGGAATTAGTATGTTCGAAAAGGTACTGAACGAAAAAAATAGGATATACTATCATATCTTATTTTGGCTAGGGTATATTCTGTTTTATACCGTGTTTTGGGGAAGTTACGAAGGCAATTATTGGGATCAATTCCTTCAATTATTGTTCCTTTTACCTTGGAAAATTATCCCAACATACATTACCCTGTATTTCTTAATGCCCAAGTACCTCTATCCTAAGAAGATGGTGGCTTATATAGCACTTTCCTTGGTTTTGGCCATTAGTATGGCACTGATAGATCGCTATATGAATTGGCGTTACCTCTACCGCTGGTTTTATTTTGAGGATGGGCATTGGAAGGATCCGGTTTGGTATTTTCCCAAGATACTCAACTCCCTAATTAGAGTTTACACCCCAGTATTTGTGGCAATGGCTATCAAACTACAGCGTTTTTATTATCAAAAAGACCAAATCAACAAAGCGTTGGAAAAGGAAAAAGTGGAGACCGAACTTAAATTCCTAAAGGCTCAAATACACCCCCACTTTCTCTTTAATACCCTAAACAGTATTTATTCCCTTTCACTGGCCAAATCCACAAAAACTCCGGATGCAGTGCTGGGTTTGTCCAAATTCTTGGATTATATGCTCTACGATTGCAACGATCGTCTAATTACGGTGGACAAAGAATGGGAGCAGCTAATGAACTTAGTGGAGCTTGAGCGCTTGCGTTATGGTAATCAGCTTTCCATTTCCACCACCATAAAGGATGATAACAAAGAAAGCCTAATTCCTCCCCTATTGCTCTTACCATTTGTGGAAAATGCCTTCAAACATGGGGCGGACAACCTTATTGCCGATTCTTGGATAACTATTGACCTGAAATTGGAGAATCAGCAATTGCAGTTTATGGTAGAGAATAGCAAAGCGTCATCTGAATCAACTGAAAGCCTGGATAGTGATAAAAACATAGGATTAAAGAATGTAAGACGTCGATTGGACCTTTTCTTTCCGGATATGCACCAGTTGAAAATATTAGAAGAACCAGACAGCTTTTTGGTGAAATTGGAAATTGACCTGAGTGACATAAGTTCCTAACTTCGTAACAGTATATGGTTGCAAAAATCAAATGTATCATTGTTGATGACGAACCTCTTGCAAGGGATGTTTTGGAAGGCTATGCCAAACAAATTGACCAATTAGAGGTTATCGCGGTATGTGCCAATGCGGTGGAAGCCTTTGGTCATCTTCAAAAGGAAGAAGTAGATTTAGTCTTTTTGGACATTAAAATGCCCAAAATCAATGGTCTGGAGCTACTGGAATCCCTTAGCCCAACACCTTTGGTCGTTTTTACCACGGCATATCGGGAATTTGCCATTAAAGCTTTTGAACTGGATGCCATAGACTATCTTCTAAAGCCCATATCCCTTAGCAGGTTTATGAAAACCGTGGCTAAAGCCAACAAATACCTCAGCGGAGGAAATGGACATGGGCACAGCGAAACGGCCCAAGAAACTTCCAATCCCAACATTCCCAAGGAGGAACCTGAATTGCTTTACATTAAAACACAGCGTAAAATTGTCAAACTGGATTTGTCAGACATCAGCTATTTGGAAAGCTTAAATGACAAAGTAGTTATCCATGCCGGAGGGAATGATATCCCAACTACACAACGCATCGGTTATCTTGCTGAGAAACTGCCTAGCAAACAATTTATCAGAATCCACAGGTCCTTCATTGTTTCTTTGGATAAAGTCTCTGCTTTCAACAGCATCATGGTTGAAATTAACGGCAAAGAACTCCCCATAGGAAGAAATTATCGTTCGCAAGCCCTTGCCGTTCTTCAAAAAAAATCAAAGTAAAACGAGACGTAGTTTTAGGCATTTTGTGTTAAGCATTCCTTAATTCGGCCTCCAACGTCCTACAGTTCACGTTAACGACATATCTTCCAACGGTTTCGGCACCAAACAGCCGCTAAAGGTCATTTACCCATAATGGCCCTACATTCCCAAAAACCATTTGTCTTTGCTAAATGCTAGGCTGTTCTTTGGTATATCATCAAAAAACGAACAGTTCATGAAAATTGTTGGGACACTTTGCCTAATTATGGTATCCCTCGCGACCTATTCCCAAAATGGCGGGGGAGATACCAGGGCACTCTTTAAGTATCAAATTAAAAAATCTACGACTCCCATAACCCTGGATGGTGCAATCGGCACCAACGAATGGGAAAATCACACACCCATCAGTGATTTCTATAATCATTGGCCCGACGATACTGGGCAGGCGCAAAACCAAACGGAAGTAACATTGACCTATGATGACCAAAATCTCTATGTACTGGCCAAATGTTATGACAATGGGGAACGTATTGTACAATCTTTGGTAAGGGACAGCGATGAGGACTACTGGGGAAGTGACAATTTCTCCCTTGTTATGGATCCTGTGAACACCAAACAAAGCGGGTTCTTTTTTGGAGTAACTGCAGGAGGTGCAGAAACGGAGGGAAGTCTTACCATTGAAGGATCGCTGACCTATTTGTCCGAGAACTGGGATAATAAATGGGCTTCCAAAACCGCCCAATATCCTGGATACTGGTTAGTGGAAATGGCCATTCCCTTTAAAACACTTCGCTATAACGCCAATCAACGAACCTGGGGAATCAATTTCATTAGGGGTGACAAGCAGAATAATGCGTACACCACTTGGACCCAGTTCCCAGTAAACTTCAATGGAGTTAGCATGAACTATATGGGCTCCTTGGAATGGGACCGAAACCCTGAAAAAGCCAAAGGGGCCTTTATCTTCAATCCTTATGTAACCTCATCCTCTATCCGGGATTTTGAAGACAATGAAGAATTAGAAGCTCAGTTAAACAGTGATCTGGGTGGAGAAGTCAAAATTGCCTTGACCAGTAATCTCAATCTAGATCTTACCTTATTTCCAGATTTTTCCAATGCGGATGTGGACCAGCAAGTGACCAATATCACTCGATTTAATATTTTTCTACCCGAGCAACGTAATTTCTTTCTTGAAAATAACGATATCTTCTCCAATTTCGGAACTTACGACGTGAAACCCTTTTTCTCTAGAAGAATTGGAATTATGGACGGGGAAGCCATACCCATTGACTTTGGAGGAAGATTAACGGGTAACGTATCTCCCAATCTACGGATTGGCGTTATGAATGTACAAACCAGGCAAACAGGTGAATTTGCTGCCCAAAACTACAGTGTGGGGGCCATTCAACAAAAAGTACTTAAACGGTCCGTCATCAAAGGAATCTTTATCAACCGCCAGGCCACTAGCAATACCCCAGAGTTGGAATATTCCAGAAATGCAGGTTTGGAGTTCAGTTATGTTTCCGAAAGTGGCAAGTTGAACACCACATTTTTATACCATACTTCACTAACCCCAGAAAACTACAAGGACAATAATTTTTATGGTATAGATGGCTATTATAGCTCCAAAAGGTTAAGAACGGGATGGACCTTAAATATGGTCGGTGAAAATTACATAACCGAGTTAGGCATTAATCCCCGACTGGAAAACTATAATGCAGAAACAGAGGAAACCGTCAGATTGGGTTATACCTTGATTAATCCTTGGCTACGCTATCTCACTTTTGTTGAAGACAAAAACAAGAAACTCAATTATCATGGGTTGCGCACTTGGCACAACCTGTATTTAAATTCCGATGGAACTTTCAATGAAAGTCAAAATAATTTAGGGTACGATTTCGAATATAGAAATACTGCTCGGATGACCGTTCTCTCGCGATACAGAAAAGTAAACTTAATGTTCCCTACCTCCTTGATAGGTGATGATTACGCCCCCATTCCTGTGGGTGACTATTCCTTTCCCTGGATGGAGCTACGGTATAGTGCAGATGTGCGCAAAACCTTTGTCTGGAGAACCAATCTCGCATATGGACAATTCTTTAACGGAACTCGAATGGGTGCCATGGTGGAAGGGTCTTTCCGGCTAAGACCATGGGGAAGCTTTGGCGTCACCTATGACTACAACGATGTACGTTTGGCAGATGGGTACGGGGAGGATAAAATCCATCTCATGCGATTTAATGGTGACATCAGTTTTTCCAATAAACTGTTTATGAGAAATGTGGTTCAATACAATACGCAAGGGGACAATTTGAGTGTTTTTTCCCGCTTGCAGTGGCGTTACAGTCCTATGTCTGACATATTTCTAATCTTTAATGAGAATCATGACACCACAGGTCTGGGCATAAAAAATAGATCTTTAGTCCTTAAGGTAACCTATTGGTTGTAGCCAAGTAGTCATCAAAGCCGGATCATTTCGCTATTTTTGTACAAGTTTTAAAACAAGATGAGTAGAAAAATAGTTGCTCCTTCCCTTTTGGCTGCAGATTTTGCCAACCTACAGAGAGATATAGAAATGGTTAATAAAAGTGAAGCGGACTGGTTTCACTTAGATATTATGGACGGCGTGTTTGTTCCCAATATCTCCTTCGGTATGCCCGTGGTTAAAGCCATGGCCCACCATGCTAAAAAAACTTTGGATGTGCACCTCATGATCATTGATCCAGATAGGTACGTCAAAACCTTCGCCAACATTGGAGCTAACAACCTTACTGTGCACTATGAGGCTTGCAACCATTTACATCGAACTTTGCAGTCCATTAAGGCTGAAGGTATGAAAGCCGGAGTAGCCTTAAACCCCCACACTTCCATAAACCTTTTGGAAGATACCATTCAAGATATAGATTTAGTCTGCTTAATGAGTGTTAACCCCGGATTTGGAGGGCAATCCTTTATCGAAAACACTTATCAGAAGGTGAGTGATTTGAAAAACTTGATAGTTAAAAAAAATTCGGACACCTTAATTGAAATTGATGGAGGGGTAAATGCGACCAATGCCAAAAAATTGGTAGATGCTGGTGCAGACGTGCTCGTAGCAGGAAGTTTTGTGTTTAATAGTGAAAACCCAACTACTACCATCCAAGACTTAAAAGAACGGATTGCCTAATGCAATATTTTGATATTATCATTATTGGTGGAGGACCCATTGGTATTGCCTGCGGATTGGAAGCCAAAAAGCAAGGTCTTAACTATTTGATCATTGAAAAGGGACCAATCGTCAACTCACTTTTCAATTACCCTATCAACATGCAGTTTTTTTCATCTTCAGAAAAATTGGAGATAGATGAAATCCCATTTATAAGCAAAGAGGCCAAACCAAAACGCAATGAGGCTTTGGAGTATTACCGTAGAATTGTCACCTCCAACCAATTGAACATCCACTTGTTTGAAAAGGTTACGCAGGTCGACAAAAAAGCAGAAAACTTCTTGGTTCAAACGGACAAAGCGACATACCAGTCGAAAAATATTATAGCAGCCACAGGATTCTACGACCTCCCCAACAAAATAAACGTTCCTGGAGAAGACCTCCCCAAGGTTTCCCATTATTACAAGGACCCCCACTTTTACGCAAGTCAAAAATTGGCCATTGTGGGCGCCAGTAATTCTGCTATTGATGCTGCCTTGGAGTGCTGGAGGAAAGGTGCAGAAGTCACCTTGATCATTCGGGGACCTGAAGTTGGTCAGCGGGTAAAGTATTGGGTACGTCCAGACATTATTAACCGAATCAAAGAGGGGAGTATTAAAGCCTATTACAATGCAACTATAAAGGAAATTAGGCTTACCGAAATAACGCTGAACACTTCAGATGGAGAGGTCCAATTAGAAAACGACTTTGTTTTGGCCCTCACCGGTTACATGCCCAATTTCGAGTTTTTGGAAAAACTGGGGATCGAGCTTTCCAGAGATGAAAAGCGCCTTCCAAACTATAACCCGGATACCATGGAAACCAATATAGAAGGGTTGTTTTTGGCCGGAGTCATCTGCGGAGGAATGGAAACCCACAAATGGTTTATCGAAAATTCCAGAATCCATGCACCCATTATCATAAATTCTATCAAGGAAAAAATACAGTTGGCATCAAAATCCTAAGGCCAACCTAAGTCAGGTAGCCCCATTCAAACGCATTCTAAAATTCCGTATTTTTAAGGGACTACCTTTAAGACATCACATGGAAATGATTCAACAATTGCATTTGGCCGCACAATACTTAGCTAGCTGCGGAATTAGTTTTTTGGACAAAAAAGAGGATGACAGCCACACCAACCTCGGTTTTTCTGTTGAAAAAGGTCGTTTGGAAACATGGCCACTGGATTCAGCTGGCACCTTATTTTGTTTGAACTATGAAAAATTTGCCCTTGAATGGACTTCTCAAAATGAGCTAGTCCTTCCTTTGGATGGTAAAACCCATATGGATATTATCGCATGGGTCAAGGCTACTTCAAAAGAAATGGGCCTGGAAGGTTCTTACGCATTTAACTTGCACTATGATCTTCCGTATGCCATGGATTCCAACCTCAAGTTGGAACTTGTTAATCCAAATCAGGTCCAAGATCTCCTTAGGCTACGAACATTGGCACAGCTTGCCATAGCAGAATTCTTGGAAAAGGAAAATTTGACATCAGATATTCGCATATGGCCCCATCATTTTGATACCGGAGCCTTTACAGCCTTGGATGATGGTTCAGGAAAATCCATTGGACTGGGTATGGCCATTCCAGACTCAATGGTCAACGACCTTTACTTTTACATTAGCGGATATAGAGGCCATAACACACTCAATACTTGGGCTTTTAAGACCTTATCTCATGGAAAATGGGTTAATGACGGGTTTAAAGGAGCCATCTTACCTGCCTCAGGGGCTACACAAGAAATGGTAGTGCAATTTTTCCAAGAAACGCTTGAAAACTATAAGCGTTAAAGTGAAAATTGGTACTTCCCAAAATTATTCCATCCGAAGGACCAATGTCTGTCCAATCAATGTTCATACTCCAAATATCCGTGTAAATCCTTCAATAAACATATATTCTTTAATTGCTAAAACAGTTGAACGGAAATTTATGTACCCTTAGTTAGTTCAAAAAAACACCCATTCCAAAACAAATCGCCAATTAAATCAGATTTACATCGGTTATCACTTCCAAAACTGCTGGGCCATTCTCCGCAAAAAGCTCTTTCATAGCAGCTTCCAAATTTTCCTTTTTGTCTACCTGTTTACCCCAGGCTCCACAAGACTGGGCAAACTCGGCAAAATTGGGGTTGGAAAGGGAGGTTTTCCAAACGTCAAATTCTCCAGCACGCTGTTCTTTTGATATTTTACCCAATTCGTGGTTGTTCAACACAATTAATTTTACGGACATATTGTATTTAATCAAAGTGGTGATTTCCGCTAAATACTGACATAACCCACCGTCTCCGGCTACAGCAACTACAGGTCTCGTATTACCCACTGCCGCCCATGCACCCATTGCCGCAGGTAATGCAAATCCGATGGAGCCCAGATATCCCGACATCAAGAAATCCTGGTCCTTTGGTTCAAAATAGCGCCCAAAAGAATAGGCGTTGTTACCAACATCAACGCACATTACTGCATTTTCTGGAGTCAATTGATTCATGGTCTCAAAAACAGCAATGGAACTGACCCCTTTGGTAGAAGTCTCCAATAGGCGTTTGGCTTTCTCCGCTTTCCATATTTTCCAACGGGCTGCCACTTCCTTAGTTTGATCTATAGTTTTCACCCCTAATTTGAGTTCTTCTTTAAAAATTTCCAAGGTCCTGGATATTTCTCCCCAAACGGCCACCTCCACTTTATGAAATTTGCTAAGAGCCAATGGATCAAAATCTATCTGGATAATTGGTTTTTTAGGGGTAATTCCAGTATGGTTGGAAAACGAGGCACCAAATACAATCAACAAATCCGATTCGTTCATGAACCAAGATGCAATGGGTGTTCCACTCCTACCCAAAACACCACCACCCAAAGGGTGGTTATCCGGAATCAGTCCTTTCCCCTTGAATGTAGTAACCACTGGTGCATTCAACTGTTCAGCGAATGCTACAATATGCCTTTTGCTGGCCCTTGCCCCGTGCCCCATAATGATGACTGGTCTTTTGGAGGTTTTTATCAAAGAAACAGCATCGCTTACGGCTTCCTTTGGCGGTGCAATTTCAAGGGAGGTGATTCTTTTTTCTGGAGTTTTTGCTTTCGCACTAGGTTTCGCTTTTCGCTCCTGAACCTCGTCCGGAAATGTTAAATGCGAAACATCACGTTTAAGAATGGCATGTTTTACCGCCAAGGACATTAATTCTCCATGTCGGCTATCACTTTGCACTCTATGATTGAATTCTGCAACACTCCCAAAAGCTTGAACCAAGTCCACTTCCTGAAAATTACCTGTGCCCACAACTTGGGTTGCCACCTGGCCCGTTAATGCCAGTAAAGGTGCCCTATCTACCTTGGCATCCCACATTCCGGTGAACATATTGGTTGCTCCCGGACCCGCAATGGAAAAGCAAGCCGCTGGTTTACCAGTTAATTTTCCGTACGCAGATGCTGCAAATGCCGCGGCTCCTTCATGCCGAATCCCATAAAAATTAAGCTTTCCTTTTTCCTCCATTCTTTTCATGGCGTCAGCAAATCCCAAATTAGAATGTCCCACCATCCCAAAGATTTTGGTTACTCCCCAATTGACCATTGTCTCTACCATAATGTCAGAAATTGTGGCTTCATGTGAATCTTCTTCTTCTACACCAACAAAAATGGAATTGTCCTCTTCTTTAACCTCAAAAATCTCTATACCATCATTATAGCCCCCTGGAGGAATCCCGGTTTGGGGGTGAAAATCCCAGCCATGCCATGGGCAGCGCAACATTCCATTCTCTATTGAACCTTCACCCAAAGGACCACCTTGGTGTGGGCATTTATTGTCCATGGCGGAAAACTTACCTTCAAAATGCGTTAAGCAAATGCCTTTATGTGCTGCCGTCACGGTTTTCACACGACCTTCAGGAAGCTCATTCTTGTTATCCAGTACTTTGTACCACACTTTTTTCTTTGAAGTAGCCATAGTCATTATTTTATTTTGCTTTTGAATTGTTTTACCACCACTTTGTCTATTGTAAGTCCTTGTCTAATAATGGAAAAGACCTCAACGTAGTAGGTTGTAAAAATGAGTAATTCCCTAATCTCCTGCTGGTAAGGTCAAGGCCAATGCAATGGAAATTCCAACATGCAAACCTACCCAAGCGCATATGGTTATCTTTTTTGCACCACTACACCGTTCTTTTTTGTTAAAGCTTATCGTTTGTGCTCGGGACTATCAAATCCCGCTTTACAGCCAGCCTGCCATTCGTCTGGTTGATTTCCATATGCTGGGACCCCGCCATTGTCCTTAAGCATTCTTGCCAAATGCAAGCAGTTCCAAACCAAGAAGGTTGTATTTCTATTGGTGAAATCATTCTCTGGTCCACCAGAACCTTCGTCTTGGTATGATGGGCCTGGGCCTACCTCGCCCATCCAGCCGGCATCTGCCTGCGGTGGAACCGTATAGCCAATATGGGATAATGAAAACAATATGTTCATTGCGCAATGTTTTACGCCATCCTCGTTTCCTGTAATCAAGGTAGCACCAACTTTTCCGTAATCGCGGTACTGTCCCTTTTCATTAAATTGGTGTGTGTAGCCATACATGCGTTCCAATGTGCGATTACACACCGATGATTTTTCACCCAACCACACAGAAGTACATACTATCAAGATATCACAGGCATCTATTTCCTTCTGAATCATAGGCCAATCATCTTTGTCCCATTCTGGTGTTTTTGACATATCCAACCCCAAACCTGCAGGAATTTCATAATCCACTGGTCTAATTACCTTGGTGCTCGCACCATTCGCCTCAAAAATTCGTTGCGCAACTTGAATTAATCCCTCGGTATGGGAAAGTACTGGGGTTCTATTTAATGTACAATTGAGAAATAGCACTTTTAAATCAGCATAGGACGCTGGAGGGTTCTCACAATGCTTGTCGGTTATTTTTTTTAGCTGTTCAGTCATTCTAGTTTTGGTGTTTAGATGTTCCTTTTTAGGTCGAGCTATCTTAACTCTCATTACACGAGCGGCTTATACCCATCAGAGAATTATCACCTTAAGTTAAGGGAAAATCATCAGACAGGCATTGTAGGGGTAAATCCAAACGAAAGCGTCCAAAAACCTAATTGCCTTTTGGACGCCCTCCTGGTGACCCCTTCCTTCCCGGTCCTCTTTGCAGTGCCTCAGACACGATTCCCGTAGGCTTTTTTTGTTGATGCGGGGTGTAAATTTCACCAACACTATTAAAGTGGTTATACACTTCCAAATCTTTTTGCTGGCTTAAACACCCATAATCTCTACAAGGGAATCCTCCCAGGAAAATGGCATTTGGTAACCGGTTCCAGAAAAGAAATTTACAATTTAGGCAGGTATGCTTACTTCGTGGAAGAAGATCTAGGGATAATGAAAAGCGAAGACGAGTTTTTACATACCGAAAACTTTGTTTTGGTAGACAAGAAAAAGCACTTAAGAGGTATTTACAATGGATTGAATAAAACCGCCATTCAGCAACTAATCGCTGACATCAAGATCTTAAAAAACGAGTATTAAATTCTTTTTTAGTTCTTGGGAAGTATGTACTTGCCATTTTCGAGTCTCAGAATGTTCAAAGGGTTACTCTCCTTGAGTTCATCAGGCAGTAAAGTATCAGGAAAACCCTGATAACAAATAGGTCTAGTGAAACGGGAAATGGCAGAAGTCCCCACGGAGGTCATTCTAGCATCTGAAGTGGCCGGAAAGGGACCGCCATGCACCATGGAGTGACACACTTCCACTCCGGTCGGAAATGCGTTAATGAGTAATCTTCCCACCTTTCTTTCCAAAATATTGAGTAAATCGGAATACTTTTCTAAATCTTCGTCCGTTCCATGAACCGTAGCCGTTAAATGTCCATTGAGACCTTTGGCAATCTTCAACATTTCCTCCTTGGTCTTGGTGCGAACCAGTAGAGTAGAAGGTCCAAATACTTCTTCCTCCAATTCTTTATCTTCCAAAAAGTGGTCAGCAGATACCGAAAGAATTTCCGCTATCCCTTGAGCTTCGCCACCTGATTGTCTTCCTTTGGAAACAGATGCTAAGTTTGATTTGGACTTCAATTTTTCAAGACCAGAAATGTAGTTTTTTTGTATTGTATCCGTGAGCATGGTCGCGGATTCTGAATCTGCGATATTTCGTTCCAGTTCAGTTTGGAAAAGGTCACTATTTTCTGAATTAGGTACGATTGTAATGCCAGGATTGGTACAAAACTGGCCAGCACCTAACTGCACTGAAGCTGATAATCCGCTGGCCAAGGTTTGGTGTCTTTTTTCTAGTGCTCCCGGAAGTATAAAAACTGGATTGGTACTACCCATTTCCGCATATACTGGAATTGGTTCCTTTCGCCTCGCCGCTTCATCAAATAACGCCTTACCCCCTCTAAAAGAACCGGTAAAACCAATGGCTTTGATCAAAGAGTGCCTTACAATAGCCTGCCCTACTTCAATTGACGCTCCTTGCACCAAGGAAAACACGCCCTCTGGCATACGACATTGTTTTGCAGCTTTTATAATTGCCTGCCCCACCAATTCCGAAGTTCCCGGATGAGCCGGATGAGCCTTTACCACCACGGAACAACCTGCCGCAAGTGCAGAGGCAGTATCACCTCCGGCTACAGAAAAAGCCAAAGGAAAATTACTTGCTCCAAAGACTCCAACGGGTCCCAAAGCAATCTGCATCTGTCTTGTATCTGGTTTGGGAAAAGGTGTTCTATCTGGATTTGCCCTATCTATACGCGCATCTACCCAAGATCCATCCCTTAATAAGGAGGCAAACAATTTGAGTTGTCCTGTTGTTCTGCCCAGTTCACCTTTTAGCCTACCTTCTGGTAAACCGGTTTCCTGAGTGCAAATCCCAACTAATGCTTCCTCTATTTTAAATAGCTCCTCTGCAATAGTCTCCAAGAATTGGGCTCTTTCCAGACCCGAGGTGTTGCGGTAAGTATCAAAAGCGCTTTCGGCCAACACGATGGCTTTGTCTATCTCTTCAGCTGTGGCCTCAGAATAAGGAGTATCCAGTTTACTACCCAAAGCAGGATTCTTCGCATTAAATGTGGTTTTTCCTTCTGAGGAAAGGCCAAATCCAACAATATTCTTACCGTTTACCATCATGTTGTGAAAGCTAAAATTTCGGCTAAAGGTAATTTGATCTAATCAAAGGAAAAAGGAAAAAAAGACTTCACAACCAAAAGATTGACATATCCCAACAAAACTCCGTTTTGAAAATCAAAAAGCCCCACTTACAAATTCAAGTTAGCTTGATTTGACGTGAAGCTTTCTGGTTTATTAGTGACCACGGTAGGATTCAAACCTACGACCGCTGGAGCCGAAATCCAGTGCTCTATTCAGCTGAGCTACGTGGCCATTTTATGAACTCAATTTTGCCTTTACAATGCTGGAAATGGTCTTGCCATCCGCTTGTCCGGCCAATTGCTTGGAAACCATACCCATTACCTTTCCCATGTCTTGCATCCCTGATGCACCAACTGAATCAATGGTCTGGACAACTATTTTTTCAATCTCCTCCTCAGTGAGTTGCTCCGGTAAAAACTTTTCAATTACGGCGACTTGTGCAAGTTCTGGTGCAGCTAAATCTTCTCTTCCCTGTTCTGTAAAGATGGTAGCACTATCTTTTCGTTGCTTAACCAACTTTTGAACCAGTTTGATTTCATCATCCTCAGAAAGCTCCCCACCACTGCCTTTATCTGTTTTTGCCAACAAAATTGCAGATTTTATAGCACGCAATGATTCAAGGGCAACAGTATCCTTTGCCTTCATTGCTGCTTTCATCTCTACCATAACCTGTTCCTGCAAACCCATTTCTAATTATTTTGGGCTGCGAAGATAAAAAAATAAACCCGAAAGTCGCTTAACTATCGGGTTTATGCTTTCCATTAAAAATGGAGTCAATTTAAACACTACTAATCAACATTATCGTGCAAAAAGGAGTTGTTGGAACGCAGTTGTATTTCATCATTGCTATCCTCACTCAATGTAGTTCTTGAGACTTTTTGTTCTTGTGGAGTATCGGTCAAATCCACGCCCTGTCTTTTGTAGGCTGGTTGTTTTTCTATTTCATCAATGCTATTTCTATTATTCTGAAACTTGTAATTGAAGTTTTTAAGCTTTTTTCTTCGCTCATCGGCCCTATCTTTTAAAAGGTCGTTAATAGAGCTATTGAAAGGATCAACGTTGCCTGATGCTTTACCATCACCGGCAGAAGCTTCTGGATTAATGGTTTTTTTCTCAAAAACCAATTCATCTTCAACCAATTTGGGTTCATGGGTCTCCGCCACCGATCTAGCTCCTGTCAATTGGGTTTCCAGCTCCATGTATTCTTCCAAGTTGTATCGGGTTTCTCCTTCTTTGTTATATTCCAGAACAGGCTTTACCTCCACATACTCATTTACATCAATATCCTTAACACTTTCGTCGTCCAAGTCAAACGTAATAGTGTGCTGTTTTTCTTCCTCTTCCTCTGCTCCAGCGTTCAAGGGCATATCAAAAGTCAAGGCGAATTGATCTTCTTCCGCTTTTGGGGATAAAACCTCAGGATCAATTACTTCAATATCGTTCAATATGCTCTTAGCTTCGATAATCACAAAATCGTCCTCTACATTTTCAGGTACCACCTCTTCATAAAACACATTAAAATTTCTAATATAATTGGTAGTTGGGATTAGATTGGATTCAGCTACCGGAGGTTTAACTTCAGGAGCATTGTCCTCTTCTTCCATTTCCAGGGTGTGCCTTACCACAGTAGGTTCCGGTTCAACCGGAGTTTTCTCAATCTGTATTTCCTGAACGGACGTGGCTTCCGGAGTCAATTCTTGCTCCGCAGTCTGTTCATCCTCTAGGGTATAGAATACTTTTTTGGTTTCTGTATTTACAATATCATCTTGCTGATCTATATTAAATCCAGTAGCAATAACGGTCACTGCAATGGCATCGCCCAGATTTTCATCCTCGCCCACACCCATAATGATGTTGGCACCATGCCCAGCCTCTATCTGAATATGATCATTGATTTCTCCAATCTCATCAATGGTTATCTCCTGAGTTCCTGATACAATTAGCAGCAGCACATTTTTAGCCCCATTGATCTTGTTATCGTTCAGCAAAGGTGAATCCAGTGCTTTCATAATGGCTTCGCTTGCCCTAGCAGAACCCGAAGCTGTAGAAGACCCCATAATAGCGGTACCACTATTGGAAAGTACAGTTTTGGCATCCCTGAGGTCAATATTTTGGGTGTAGTGGTGCGTAATTACCTCTGCTATTCCCCTAGCTGCAGTTGCCAATACTTCATCTGCTTTTGAAAAACCGGCCTTGAACCCCAAGTTGCCGTATACTTCACGAAGCTTATTGTTATTGATTACAATTAGGGAATCTACGTTGGCACGTAATTTTTCAATTCCTGCCTGCGCTTGTTTGTTACGCATAACCCCTTCAAACTGAAAAGGAATAGTTACAATTCCCACGGTAAGGACATCCATCTCCCTAGCCACCTTGGCAATCACTGGAGCTGCACCTGTTCCTGTTCCACCACCCATACCAGCAGTAATAAATGCCATTTTGCTATTTTCCAACATGGTTTTGACTTCTTCCATGCTTTCCATTGCTGCCTGCTCGCCTATTTCTGGATTGGCGCCAGCGCCAAGTCCCTCTGTCAATGAAACTCCCAATTGAATCTTGTTGGGAACCGCACTGTTTTGCAAGGCCTGCGCATCTGTGTTGCAGATAACAAAGTCCACTCCATTGATTCCGGCTTGGAACATGTGATTGATGGCATTACCACCTCCACCTCCAACGCCGATTACTTTAATTACGTTGCTCTTGTTTTTGGGGAGATCAAAAGCGATGTTGTCAAATTCGGTGCTCTTACTCATGACAGTTGTGTTTCGTTTTACTGGGGTTATTATTCTGCGTTATCCAAAAAGTCCTTCAACTTCTCGGACCATTTGTCAAAAATCGATTTTCGTTCTTTGTTGGATGGACTGCCTATATGTTCTTGCCCTACTAGTACTTGTTCCTCCTCCAGGACTGTCTGTTCATCCAAAATGAGCTGTTTGTGATTGGTTTCCAAAGCATTCATAAGCAACCCAACAGCGGTAGCATATAAAGGACTAGCAATTTCTTCCTCTGAGTCACCTGCTAAGTGTTCGTTGGGATAACCAATTCTTGTGTCCATTCCAGTGATGTATTCTACCAATTGCTTAAGATGTTTTAATTGACTTCCACCACCTGTAAGGACGATTCCGGCTATGAGTTTCTTTTTTTGATCCTCATGTCCATAATTTTTGATTTCGACATAAACCTGCTCCACAATCTCAACCACTCTGGCATGAATTATCTTGGATAGGTTTTTCAAAGTAATTTCTTTGGGTTCACGTCCCCGTAAGCCAGGAATGGAAACAATTTCATTGTCTTTATTTTCTCCTGGCCATGCTGAGCCAAATTTCATCTTAAGCAATTCTGCCTGCTTTTCAATGATGGAGCAACCTTCCTTAATATCTTCGGTAATGACATTACCACCAAATGGAATCACAGAAGTATGTCTAATAATGCCGTCTTTGAAAATAGCAAGGTCCGTGGTTCCACCCCCTATGTCTATTAACGCTACCCCGGCCTCTTTTTCCTCCTGACTCAGCACAGCTTCCGCCGATGCCAAGGGTTCCAAAGTGATATTTCCCAAATCCAATCCCGCACTTTTAATGCAGCGGCCAATATTTTTTATGGAGGATACCTGCCCAACTACCACATGGAAATTGGCTTCCAACCTACCTCCATACATTCCTTTGGGTTCCTTTATTTCTGATTGTCCATCCACTTTGTACTCCTGTGGCAGCACATGAATAATTTCCTCACCAGGAAGCATTACCAGCTTGTAGACCTGATTGCAGAGTTTATCCAAATCGTCATCATTTATGACTTCCTCAGAATCTGGTCTAGTGATGTAATCGCTGTGCTGTAAACTGCGTATATGCTGGCCGGCAATACCCACCACCACAGAACCTATTTTTAGGCCCGAATTGAGTTCAGCCTGTTCCACAGCCTGTTGAATGGAAGAAATAGTTTGGGTAATATTATTGACCACCCCTCGGTGAACTCCCAAACTTTTGGATCTTCCTGTTCCTAAAATCTCAATTTTGCCATATTCATTTTCCCTACCAATGATCGCAACGATCTTGGTAGTTCCTATGTCTAACCCAACCGAAAAATTTTGCTGTTCCATACGTTATATTTTGGTACAAACCACTTGATTGCTGAATTCTAAACTGACTACTCTATATTTTTCCAAAGAATTATCCTTGGTTGCCTTGGCATAAAACGCCATAAAATTTTTGAACTTCTCGTTCAAATTATCAATCCCGCCTAGATTTACCACAAAATCTTCCAAACGAAACTTCAATTGATAATTTCCTTCTTCTTCAATATGTATTCCGATGACATTTTTCCGAAGAAAATCGTCCTCATTGATATAATTCAAAATAACATAAGCGTCTTCAAGGCTTTTCCCCGTGATTTTGCCTGTAATTATGGGAACTCTGGCCGAGTAATGATCTGATAATGGCATGCGTTCCCCCAAATCATCTAAATAAAATTTAGAGACTCCTTCTACCCTTCCTATTGGTTTTCGCTGAACTACATTGGATATAAGTTTCCCGTTTATAGTTAGATAGACTTGGGCACTTTTTACCATTTCGTTGGACAGAATTATCCCCTCTATGGTATTCAAAACTAGCTCTTCTTTAGGCCTATTTTTTACCACCCCATAATTTTGTATTAACAATTTATTAACTGAGGCTTCCGTAAGATATAAGTTGTTGTCTCCCAAAAAATTGATGGAAATATCGGTCACTTTTTTTTCCTTGTTTCGCTGATCTGCGAACCCGTAAAGGGCAATTACCACCACGGACAGGAATCCAACCTTTATATAATTCCAATTAACTCGCATAGGCTAATTCTTGTTTTAATTTTGGCACTTCCAACCCAATATCTCCCGCGCCCATAGTCACCAAAACTCTTGTTTTACAATGCTTTATCTCCTCCAATAAATTGGATTTGGTAATCAATTTTTTATTTGGATTGTCAATTTTGTCCAATAACCATGCAGAGTCCACACCAGCTATGGGTTCTTCCCTTGCTGGATAAATTTCCAATAGGAAAACAATATCAAATTGAGCTAAACTCTTGGCAAATTCATCAGCAAAATCCTTTGTTCTGGAAAACAAATGGGGTTGAAAAACTGCGATTACCTTTTCATTGGGATGCATTTCCTTAATTGCATCATACACAGCATTAATTTCAGTGGGATGGTGCGCATAATCATCAATAAAGACAAAGTCCTTTTCCTTAATTTGATATGAAAACCTACGTTGTACCCCTTTGAACGTTCCTAAAGCTTCTGCTAGGCGGTGCGGAGGGGAACCGGCCTGCACCGCCATGGCAAAAGCAGCTAATCCGTTGAGCAGGTTATGTCTGCCCGGCTTGTTAAAACGTATCCGCTTCAACACCTCTGAAGGTGTTTTCAAATCAAATATGTAGGTACCATGTTCAATGGATATGTTTTCTATGCAAAAATCTGAACCATCTTCAATTCCATAAGTGGTTCCCTGCAATGGCAGTCCCTTTTTTACAAATAGCTTGCCATTGGGCTTTAGTCGCTCAATAAAATCCTGAAAAGATTGCTCCAACTCCTCTTTTGTGCCATAAATATCCAAATGGTCCGCATCCATGGAGGTTATACAGGCCACATCTGGTGAAAGCTGTAAAAAGGAACGGTCAAATTCATCCGCCTCTACCACAGCATACTCGGTACCCTCCAAAACAAAATTGCTATTGAAATCTTCAGAGATTCCACCTAAAAATGCAGTCAACGGTGCTCCACTTTCTTTCAATAAATGAGCCAAAATACATGAGGTGGTTGTTTTTCCATGGGTTCCGGCCACTGCTAGACAGAATGTATCTTTTGTAATAATTCCCAGTACCTCGGAACGCTTTTTCACCTCGAAACCGTTTTTTCTGAAAAATTGGAGTTGTGTATGGGACTCAGGGACAGCTGGAGTGAAAACAACCAAGGTACTGTTCGTATCCTTGTATGCCATGGGAATATGAGTTACAGCATCCTCAAAATGCACTTCTATTCCCTTTTCTACCAACTCATCCGTAATTGGGGTTCTGGTTTTATCATACCCCATTACCTCCTTACCTACAAACTTGAAATAACGCGCCAGAGCGGACATGCCAATACCTCCTATACCAATAAAAAATACGCTATGGATGTCCTTTAAATTCATTTTAGTAATTTTTCAATTTCGTCCACTATATGCTCAGTGGCCTTTGGCAGGGCCAACTTTTTAATGTTTTCACTTAGGGTTATTTGACTGACCTCTGATGTCAACAATTCCGAAAACATTGGCTCAAACTTTGCATCCAACTCACTTTCCTTAATCAGCAAAGCTGCATTCTTGGCAACCAACGCTTCAGCGTTTTTAGTCTGATGATCCTCTGTTACATTGGGTGATGGTATAAAAATCACTGGCTTACCTACCAAGCAAAGTTCAGATACAGACCCCGCTCCCGCTCTGGATATGATAAAATCGGCTGCGCTATAGGCATAATCCATTTGGTTTATAAAGGGTAGCACTTTTACAGTTTCTGAATTATGCTGTTTGTATTCTTCGAAATATAGCTTTCCGCATTGCCATAAGAGTTGAATTTGATGCTTCTTAAAAAACTCTAGCTTTTTTTCAATTAATTGATTGATACGTCTTGCGCCCAAACTGCCTCCTAGTATAAAAACTGTCTTCTTATCTGGGTCCAATCCATGGGATGTCAGCGCTTCTTTTTTGCTGATTTTTATATCCACTAAATCCCTACGCACCGGATTTCCGGTTTTTACAATCCTTTCTTTTGGAAAAAACTGTTGCATACCATCGTAGGCAACACAAATGGTTTTGGCTTTTCCTGCTAATAGTTTGTTCGTAATTCCTGCAAAGGAATTCTGTTCTTGGAGTACACAGGGCACCTTAGCACCTGCAGCCATGCGCAACAAAGGTCCGCTAGCAAACCCTCCCGTTCCAATGGCTACATCAGGTCTAAACTGTTTTACTATGTTTCGTGCTCTCAACAAACTACTTATCAGTTTAAAAGGAAACATGCAATTCTTTAATGTCAGTTTCCGTTGCAATCCACTTATCCACAAGCCTTTAATGTTATAACCCGCTTGCGGCACTTTCTCCATCTCCATTTTATCCTGGGCCCCAACAAACAAGAACTCGGCGTTTTGGTATCTCTTCTTGAGTTCATTGGCAATGGCAATCGCTGGATAAATATGTCCTCCTGTCCCACCTCCAGAAAGTATAAATCTATAGTTGCCCACTTAATACTTCTAAAGGGTTGGTCTCATCTATATTTTGGGTTTCCTCTTCCAAATTCTCTTTTTTATTGCTTGCGCTCAACACAATTCCAATGGCCATACAGGTCATCCAGATTGAGGTACCCCCCATGCTGATCAACGGCAAAGGCTGTCCGGTAACAGGAAATAACTGCACTACTACAGCCATATTTATGAAAGCCTGAAACACAATGGGCAGGCCTACACCTATCACCAACAATTTGGAAAAAATTGTTTTGGCAGAATTGGCCACTACTACTATCCGAAACAGCAGTAGCAAATAGAAAAACAATAAGGCCCCACCACCCAGTAGCCCATACTCCTCAATTATAATTGCGAAAATGAAATCTGAGGTACTTTGAGACAGCATGTTTTTTATTACACTCTTCCCAGCTCCCTTTCCAACCACACCACCCTCAGCAATTGCAATTTTGGCCAAGGTCAATTGATGTAAATCATCCTTATCAGCTTTTTCGGGACTCCAAAAAGTTTCAATTCTTGACTTCCAGGTTGTGGCTCGTTGACCAGGAATCACTTCGGGTGTTTTGAAAACAACAAACAAGAACATAGCGCCTAGTACGATTCCAGTACCGACCATAACAAACAGGTACTTCAAGGGATATCCGCCCAGAAAACACAGCACTAAAACCAAAAATGAGATAATGGCCGCGGTAGAGAAATTTTCAGGTAAAATCAACAAAACGACTAAAGCTGTTGGCAACCACAGTGGCAATAGGCTCTCCTTAAATGTGATGGCTGTGTCTTTGATTTTGGTAAGGTACCTAGCAACCCAGATCATGAGTACAACAGAAGCCAAAGTAGAGGTCTGAAAGTTAACACCAACAAATGGGATCTTAATCCATCGATTGGCGGTAACCCCGCCTATTCTTGTTTCGACCGTTAATGTATAGGCTAAAAGGATCAACACAATGGGCATGGCAATTATGGATAATCCTTTGAAATAGTGGGTGGGTACGCGGTGTACTGCATAAATTATCCCAAAACCCAGAAACAACAAAACCCCATGCTTCACCAAATGCCCCATGGTAGTACCATCATCATTCACATAGACTAGATTGGTACTTGCGCTGTAAACCGGCAAAAATGAGAAAAGGGCCAACAAGGCCACAAGGCCCCAAATGGCTTTATCCCCTTTCAAATTTTCTAGTACCGCACGCATTTTATAAGTTTTTTATGGCCGTTTTAAATTGGTTACCTCTGTCCTCATAATTTTCAAAAAGGTCAAAACTGGCACAAGCCGGTGACAACAACACCGCATCTCCTCTTTCTGAAATTTTGTAGGCCACCTTAACAGCCTCATCTATTGAATACGTTTCGACCATTAGGTCGATCACATTTCCAAAAACCTCTTTTAATCTGGAGTTGTCCATTCCCAAGCAGATAATTGCTTTTACCTTTTCACGTACCAAAGGCATCAATTCAGAATAGTCGTTACCCTTGTCTACACCCCCAACAATCCATACAATTGGCTTCTTTACCCCATCCAAAGCATAATATGTAGCATTCACATTGGTTGCCTTGGAATCATTGATGTATTCTACATGATTGATTTTCAATACTTTTTCTAAACGATGTGGAACTCCTTGGAAGGTTTGTATACTCTGGCGAATAGTTTCCTTTCTTACATTGACCAGCATAGCTGCAAGTCCTGCTGCCATTGTATTTTTTACGTTGTGCTGGCCTTCCAGGGCCAATATATCTGTGCTCATTTCCAAGATTTTATGTTCAACATTTATTTTAATAGTGTTATTCTCCAACCAAGCTCCTTCTTCTTGCTTTTCTTTGAGGGAAAAAGGCAATAATTTGGATTGAACAGGGTGTTTTCTTAACCAATCTCCAATCACTTCGTCATCTGCATCGTAGATTAAAAAGTCATTTTGATCCTGGTTCATTGTTATCCTAAATTTGGATGCGATATACTTTTCAAATTGGTAATCATAGCGATCCAAATGGTCGGGTGTGATATTCGTGATGATGGCGATGTGGGGTTTAAAAACCACAATGCCATCCAATTGAAAACTGCTGATTTCCAAAACATACTGGTCTAATTCTTGTGCTGCCACCATTTTAGCGTAACTATCCCCAATATTACCTGCCATACCCACGTTAAGACCACCTTCTTTCAATAGGTGGTGAGTTAACATAGTCGTCGTGGTTTTGCCATTACTACCCGTTATTCCAATCAAAATAGCATCGGTGTATTTGGATGCAAATTCAATCTCTGAAATAACTGGAATGCCCTTATCCTTAAGCTTATTCACCAAAGGAATTTTATCTGGAATTCCCGGGCTTTTCATTATGCAATCAGCGTTCAATATCTTGGACTCGGTATGCTGTCCCGACTCCCATTCAATCTCAAAATGTTTAAGAACTTTGCTGTACTCTTCTTTTATTTCTCCTTTGTCTGAAACAAAGACTTCATATCCTTTTTGCTTTCCCAGAATGGCGGTTCCAACCCCACTTTCGCCCCCTCCAAGAATCACCAAACGTGCCATTACCGAATTTTCAGGGTCACAATACTAACAATGGCCAATAAGATCCCAATAATCCAAAATCGGGTTACTATTTTACTTTCGTGATATAATTTCTTTTGAAAGTGATGGTGCAATGGCGCCATAAGAAACAACCTCTTGCCTTCCCCATATTTCCTTTTTGTGCGCTTGAAATAGCTTACTTGGAGCATTACGGACAGGGTTTCGGCAAAGAAGATTCCACATAGTAGCGGAATCAGTAGTTCTTTTCGCACTATAATTGCAATTACCGCGATAATTCCCCCAATGGTCAGGCTTCCCGTATCACCCATAAATACCTGTGCAGGATAGGCGTTGTACCATAAAAACCCTACCAGAGCACCCACAAATGCAGCAATGAACACCACTAATTCCCCTACTCTTGGCAGATAGAATATGTCCAGATAATCTGAAAATTCAATGTTACCAGAAACCCAAGCAAAAATCCCTAAGGTTATAGCTATTATTGCTGAAGAACCCGCTGCCAACCCATCAATGCCATCCGTGAGATTGGCTCCATTGGAAACAGCGGTAACAATCAATATTACCACAGGAATAAATATGAGCCAAGCATAGCTTTCCATTTCGTCTCCTGCCCAAGAAATCCATTCGGCATAATCAAGTTCATTATTCTTAAAAAAGGGTACATTGGTCCTAACCGTTTTGGTTTCCTGCCCAAATACTTTTTCCACCTTAAAGTTCTGGGTTATACGGGTGGTATCCTTTTCCTTGATAGTCACTTCAGGATGGAAATACATAATAGACCCAACAATCAATCCCAGTCCCACTTGACCCATCACCTTAAATCGGCCTTTAAGGCCTTTTTTATCTTTTTTAAAGATCTTTATGTAATCATCAATAAATCCAATGATACCCATCCAAATGGTAGTCACAATCAACAGGATGACGTAAATATTCTTAATGTCAGAAAATAACAACACAGGTAACAGGGTGGATATAATAATAATCAGTCCACCCATGGTAGGGGTTCCGGCCTTTTGTTTTTGACCTTCCAAACCTAAATCCCTAATGCTCTCCCCAATTTGTTTCTTCTGGAGAAAAAGAATAATTCGTTTACCGTAAACCATGGCTATCAATAGGGATAGCAAGACAGACATGGCAGCGCGAAACGTTAGAAACTGAAAGAGTCCCGCTCCTGGCAGTTGATATTGTTGCTCCAAATATTCAAACAAATAGTATAGCATACTCTAAATCTTAGATGTTGGACCGCAGCTGCAAAATGCAAGACATCATGTACTTTTTTGTCTTAATCTTTACTCTCGGTGCTCTCATCTTTTTTCTCAATTATTTCTGTTAATTCTATTTCCCTAGTTCTTTCAAGGCTTCCTTTACTTCCTTGAAATCGTCAAAATCTACCCGAACTCCTTTAGTTTCCTGATAGGTTTCATGCCCCTTGCCAGCTACTAGAATGATATCATTGGCTAAAGCCAGTTTACATGCAGTTTTAATGGCTTGCTTCCTATTTTCAATGGACAGCACTTTTTTGGTGTTCTGAGGCTCCACTCCAGTCTCCATTTCTTCAATTATGCTTGAAGGGGATTCAGTTCTGGGATTGTCAGATGTAAAAATGGCTTGATTGCTCATTTCTGAGGCGATATGACCCATAACCGGACGCTTAGACTTGTCACGATCACCACCACACCCCACTACGGTGATGACGTTTTCATTTCCAGTCCTCAATGCATTGATGGTAACCAACACATTTTTTAGCGCATCCGGTGTATGGGCATAATCAACAATTGCCGTAATTTTCTCTTTCGATATAAAATATTGAAACCTCCCGTCAACGTTTTCCAGTTCACTGATAAGCTTCAAAGTTTCCATTTTTTCAAGACCCAAAAGGTCTGCCGTGGCATAAATAGCCAACAAATTGTATGCGTTAAAATCTCCAATGAGTTTCGACCAAATCTCATTATCATCAATTTTCAATAGTTGGCCGTTAAATTGTTTTTCTAGAATTTGGGCCCGGTAATCCGCATAGGTTTTAAGCGCAAAAGTGTATTTTTTGGCCTTGGTATTCTGTAGCATCACTAAACCGTTTTTATCGTCCACATTTGTGAGGGCAAAAGCAGACTTGGGAAGCTCATCAAAAAGTTTTTTCTTGGTATCCCTGTATGATGCAAAGGATTTGTGGTAGTCCAAATGATCATGTGAAAGGTTGGTGAATATCGCACCTTCGAAATGCAAGCCTTCAGACCGTTTTTGATGGATGCCGTGAGAACTCACTTCCATAAAACAAAACTCCGTCCCCTTCTCATTCATTTGAGAGAGAAATTGATTTATGGTAAGCACATCTGGAGTGGTATGGCTCGTTTTATATTCCTTATCATCTACTAAAATCTTGATTGTGGAAATTAGCCCAACCTTATAGCCTGCCTTTTTAAAAAGGTTATACAGCAAAGTACTCACGGTGGTCTTACCGTTTGTACCGGTTATTCCAACCAACTTGAGGTTTTTGGAAGGATTATCGTAATAATTGGAAGCCATTATGGCCAAGGCACTGTTACTATTGACCACTTTTAAGTAGGTAACTCCATTGACCAATAGTTCTGGCAACTCCTCACACACCACTGCTTTGGCACCAGATTCTACTGATTTTTGAATGTACTGATGACCATCTGTTAATGTGCCCCTTACTGCTATAAACACATCATCCATCTTTACTTTTCTTGAGTCGAAATGAACGTTATTGACCATAACATTGGTATCCCCACTTACTGCAGATAGACTTACCCCGTATAATATGTCTTTTAACAACTTCATGAAAGTTCCAATACAATTTTTGTTACCTTATTAATAGCTGTTCCTTGATCTATTGATTGTCTTTTCACCTTTCCATTCCCCTTTACTTCCACCTTAAGCCCCATATTCTCCAATAGGGAAACCGCATCCATTCCACACATGCCTTTTACATTGGGCACTTTGGTGTATTCTTTTTGTACCCGGGCATAGTATTGTCTATAATTCTTATCCAGCTCCTCATCCTTAATCGCTTTGTCTTTTACTTCATCTATCAATGGAGATGTGGCATATATTTTTTGAGCCATAGACTTAAATACTGGCCCGGAAACATCCGCTCCATAATATCCCACACTTTTATCAGGCTCATGTATTACGACAATACAAGAGTACTTTGGGTCATCTGCAGGAAAATACCCAGCAAAAGAGGAGATATAGGCTAATTTGTCTGGATCCTTGGCGACATAGTTTTTTTGCGTTGTCCCCGTTTTACCAGCCATTGAGAAGTTTTTAGAATACAACCCATGTCCTGTACCATATTCCTTTTCAACCACATCCTTCATCAGCTGCTTTACCTTTTCCACAGTTTCTTGTGAGCAGATGGAGGAATTAGCAACTTCTTTATCAAACTTTTTAAGGGTTTTATTCCCTTCTTTTACCGCCTTTATCAACCTTGGCTTCACAAATTCCCCATCATTGGCAACTGCATTGTAAAAAGCCAGCGTTTGAATTGGGGTCAGGGACACTTCGTACCCGTGCGACATCCAACCCAATGAGATTCCAGACCAACCTTTGTCACCCGGATATCTAATAACGGGCTTACCTTCACCTATAATGGGTAGGTTTAATTTTTTATGTAGGCCCATATTCATTAAACGATTGACGTATTTTCCAGGATGTTCCTTATAGTTCTCATGAATCATCTTGGCAAAAGCGGTATTGGAAGAAACAGCAAAGGCTTCTGAAACCGATATTTTTCCATACCCACCCCATTTAGAATCCTTAACTACTCGATCGTAGATTCGGTATCTTCCTTTTTCAGTATCGATAACTGTACTGGTATCCACCACCTTATCTTCCAAGGCCGCTACCAATGACATCAATTTAAAGGTGGAACCGGGCTCATGGGATTCGCCAACCGCGTAATTCAATTTTTCGTAGTATTTGCCTTCCGAGGTTCTACCCAAATTGGAAATAGCCCTTATTTCGCCTGTTTTGGTCTCCATCACCACCACACATCCATGATCCGCTTGGTACTTTTCCAATTGTGCCAACAGTTCGTGATGGGCAATGTCTTGAATATTGATATCGATGGTAGAAACTACGTCCAATCCATCTTGCGGTTCAACAATATTGTCCAACCCTACCGGCTTCCACTGTCCCTTCGCTATTTTTTGTTTAAGCCGTTTTCCTTCTTTTCCTCTTAGGTATTGTTCGCCAAAGGCCCCATCCAATCCCACTCTGGTATAGTAACCGTTTTCGTCCACCTTTTCATACCCAATGCTCCGTGCTGCCATTTTTCCCAAGGGGTATTCCCGCACTACACGATGCGTTTCAATAAAACCACCTTTATAGGGTCCTAAGGCAAATAATGGAAACTGCTTTATCCGCACATAATCCAGATAATTCACGTTTCTGGCCACTAATTTGTATCTATTGCCATTGGCTTTCGCCTTTCTAAACAATTGTCTGTAGTACGATGAGGGTTTGTTGAATAGATTTCCTAGGGAGTCGGACAATGCGGCCACATGATTCTGAAAGTTCTGCTCAGAAACGGTCTGGGCATCAAAACGAATCTCATATTTTGGAACGGAAGCCGCCAAAAGACTTCCATCATGTGAATACAAATTTCCCCGATTGGGCTCAATGGTGAACATTTTTTCGGTTTTGTTCAGCGCAAGCTCCTTATAATCATCTCCCTTGATCATTTGGATGTCTACCAAGCGTACCACAACAGCTATAGCAAATACCAAAAGGCACCCGGCAACCAGGTACAATCTATTCATGATATTTTTTTCGGTAATGGCCATTAATTGGTTGATTTAACTTTGATCTTGCTTGGAGGGTTTTTGGAAGGTTGCAGGCCATCGGCAGCAACGGTTTCCCGTAAAGACGACTCCAATTTTAATTGCTGAACGGTGGATCTATGTTCGAAAAACTCACTTTTCAATTTTCTAACCTCTTCATTGAGGGCTGCAATTTCATGTACTTTTTTATCGGCATTATGACTACTGGAAATCATCATTGCCGCAAGAAAAGAAGCAAACAGGAGGAACAACCAATTTTTAGGAGCATCCCCACTCACTAAAAACTTACCCTTTAATATGTCCAGTAATCCGTTTTTCATTTGCTGTCCTTATATTCTTTCCGCGATGCGGAGTTTTGCGCTTCGCGCTCTGTTGTTCCGTGTTATTTCTTCCGCTGATGGGACAATCAATCCACCTACTTTTTTAAAGGGAACATCTATATTGCCATAGAAATCTTTTTCAGGCTCCCCTTCAAACTTACCTGCCCGGATATATCGCTTAACCAATCTGTCCTCCAAGGAGTGGTAGCTTATCAAACTCAACCGGGCCCCTTTATCCAACACCTCTGGCGTCTGCAACAAGAATTCCTTTAAAACTTCAATTTCCTGATTTACCTCTATACGGATGGCTTGATAAATCTGTGCCAAAATCTTGTTCTCCTTCATTTTGGGCAGAAACTTTCTTAGTGTCTCTTTCAACTGGTCTGTAGTTTTTATAGGACCATCCATCCTAGATTCTACAAGAGTTTTTGCTATTGCATTTGCATTGCGCAACTCTCCATACTGAAATAGAACCGATGCTAGATTTTCTTGGGAATAGGAATTGACCACTTCAAAAGCGGACAATTTGTTGCTTCTGTCCATCCGCATATCCAGATCTGCATTGAAGCGAATAGAGAAACCGCGTTCCGCCTCATCAAACTGATGGGAAGAAACTCCAAAATCTGCCAAGATTCCATCAACTTTCCGAATGCCATAGAACTTTAAAAATTGTTTGAGAAATTGAAAGTTTTGATTGATCAACTGAAATCTTTGATCCTCAATTGCATTGGCCAGCGCATCCTCATCTTGATCAAATGCAAACAGTTTTCCATCGTCCCCCAGCCTTTTCAAAATCTCTCTAGAGTGCCCACCACCACCAAAGGTGACATCTACATAGACCCCATTTTCTTTTATGCTCAATCCATCTACCGATTCCTTCAGCAGTACTGGATCATGGTATTGGCTATTCATCGTCCTCGAAAATCTCCTCTGCCAGATCTGCGTAGTCCTTCTCACCATCCGCCAAGACCTTCTCGTACTTTTCCTTGTTCCAGATCTCTATCTTGTCAAATACGGCGTTGAGTACCACTTCCTTCCCTATTTCGGCATAGTCCACCAAGTTTTTAGGTATTTGCAACCTTCCTGTATCCCCATCAATAGCTACATCTTTCATCCCTGCCACAAAATTTCTGACAAAAGCATCGTACTTTCGATTGATCTTGCTTTTCTTCAGCACTTTTTGCATTAAAACATCAAATTCTGTTTTGGGGTATAACTCCAAACACTGCTGAAATACGGATCGCTTGATCACAAACCCATCCTTTAAAACAGGCAACAACTGATTCTTTAAGGAAATAGGTAGTATTACCCTTCCCTTGGCATCAGCTTTACAATCATGTTGTCCTATGATATGGGTCACTAGAAATCAATTGGTTATAAACAATAACTCAAATATATAGATTTTATTTCCACATTTCTCCACTTAAAAACACATTTGTTAATAAATTCTCCACTTTTTAGATGAAAAGCAAGGTTTTCACCATAAAATCATATGCGAGGCTTATGGGTTAGGTTTAGTATGGAGTAAGTCCTTAAAAAAAGTGCTTATTATGGGATGGTCAATTGTCAAAATTTGTGTGATTTGAATTGTCTATATTTGCCATCCAAGGACCAACTTACTTTAGATGGAAGACCAAATCATTAAGGAAGGTAAATTCAGATATATTGAAATAGGCGAAGGAACCCCAATGATAATCCTACATGGACTTATGGGTGGATTGAGCAACTTCCAAGGGGTGTCTGAGTACTTTCCATCCAAAGGATATCAAGTACTGATACCGGAACTTCCTATCTACGACATGCCCATGTTGAAGACTACGGTAAAGAATTTTGCGAAATTTCTGGAAGAATTTATTGAGTTTAAAGGTTTAAAGGATGTTATTCTTTTAGGTAATTCCCTTGGTGGTCATATTGGTTTATTACATACCAAAATGTTCCCTAAGATGGTGAAGGCTTTGGTCATAACTGGAAGCTCCGGCCTTTATGAAAGTGCCATGGGTGATGGATATCCCAAAAGAGGGGATTATGAGTTCATCAAAAAGAAAGCACAGGATGTCTTTTACGATCCTGCAGTTGCTACCAAGGATATTGTGGATGAAGTTTTTGCTACCGTCAATGACCGAATGAAACTGGTAAAGACTTTGGCCATCGCCAAGAGTGCCATCAGGCATAATATGTCCAAGGACCTACCCCATATGAATACCCCCACTTGTATTATTTGGGGTGAAAACGATTCGGTTACCCCGCCTAATGTTGCGGAGGAATTCCATGAACTGCTTCCAGATTCCGATTTGTTCTGGATTGAAAAATGCGGCCATGCACCAATGATGGAGCATCCAGAAGAATTCAATACAGTTCTTGAAGCTTGGTTGAAGAAACGTAAGTTTTAAATATTTACCGCTGGATATTTAATGTCCGTCGCTGATTCTAGACCCATCCCTTATCTTTGCTTCGAATCTCTTTTACATAATGGTTCTTGACTCTTAATTTCAACAATGAAAATCACTTCCGCTGAGTTTGTAATGAGTAATTCCAGTGTGGCTAAATGTCCCAATGAGCCACTTCCAGAATATGCCTTTATTGGTCGTTCCAATGTGGGAAAATCTTCCCTTATCAATATGTTGATGGATCAGAAACATTTGGCAAAAACTTCTGGAAGGCCGGGAAAAACCCAACTCATCAACCATTTTAGAATCAACAAGAATTGGTTTTTGGTGGATTTACCGGGTTATGGATATGCCCGTGTTTCCAAAAAGGATAAAAAAGTATTCCAAAAGTACATTACAGAGTATTTCCTAAAAAGGAAGCAATTGGTATGCGGGTTTGTTTTGGTGGACATTAGGCATGAGCCACAACCTGGGGACATGGAATTTATGGAATGGATGGGCACAAATGCCATTCCGTTTGCCATTATTTTTACCAAAGCTGACAAATTAAAGCCTGGTGCCATTGACAACCATGTTGACAACTATCTAAAAGTCCTTTTGGAAGGCGTTTGGGAAGAAGCCCCTCCTTATTTTGTAACCTCCTCTTCAAAACATATGGGACGCGAGGAGTTGTTGAGTTATATTGAAGATATCAACCAAGACTTTTTTCAACAAAATAAGTAGCTCCTTTACTTCTATTTTTCCAAAAATTACTTCTTTCCCCCGTTTTCCATTCTTAAACCGTACGCTTACGGTATGTGTACCCTTTCACCTCATTTTTACTGTTGTTTAGCGTATTCCGTGCCTACATTTGGTTTAATCAAAAAATAAACATTTATGAAATTTTTTAAAACAATCGCCCTTTCACTAATCGTATTTATTATGGCCGGATCACTTAATGCGCAAGATTCAAAAAAAACCTTTTCATTCAAGAAAGGTCAGCTATTTGATGTTTTATTCCTCAATGCAAAACCGAATACACAAGACAAGTTTGATCATTATCTTAAAACAGTTTTTCCCGTAGCTCAGAAGAATGGATATTCCAACTTAAGTTTTTACAGTATTGGTGAAGATCAGACCCAGGGAAATTACCATCCTTCTGCCATGATCTTTGGTTCATGGACCAGCTTGGCTTCCAAGCAGCGTTTTGTTAACGAGTCCAAAACAGCACTTCCAAAATTTCATCAGTGGAGAAGGGAAATTTGGGCCTCCTTTAATCTTACCTATTATGAGCTCCAAGAAGATTTTTCGTTTACCATAGATTCAGACAAGGTAAATGTGGTTACTGCATATTGGAAGAAAGACGGAAAAAACTTGAATGCGCTTAAAAGGTCCTTTGAAAAAAGCCTTGAACAATACGATGGAGGTGTAATTTTGACCTTGGAGAACGGAAATTCACCTTTCGGTTATTACTATAATCCGGACTACTTTTCCATAACGCAATGGGACAGCAAGGAAGACTTTTACAAGTTTCAGGAAGAAAACACCGCTATGGATCTTAGCTCCGTAAAACATGTAAACCAATTTATACTGGATTAAGCACAAAAAGACAGGCTGCCTAATGGCAGCCTTCTTAACTTAGTGGCCATGCAAGAATTTTTCAACCAATTGGTGTATTTTGGATACTTTCAGAGCATCTTCCTTTTGGCTATATATGCCTTTTCTCCTAAAAAAAGGAAAAACATCAATGGATATATTGCCTTTCTGGTTTTTATTTTGATGATTGGGTTAACCGGAAGGATTATCTATATTTCTGAAATATTTGGCAGAAACCTACGCTTTATCAGTTTTTCGGAGTTTTCCACCCTCTTGTTTGGATCAACAGTATATCTTTTTACCCGCTCATCGCTTTTGGACAAACGTTTTTCTTGGAACGATCTTGTTCATTACGTTCCGGGTTTTTTCTACATTATCTTCATTATTTTCTATTTCATGCTGCCTACAGATCAAGAATTGGGACTTAGGGTACAGAGCGGAGAACTTTTTAGGACTATTACGTTATTCATAGGAATCGGTTTACTCTTCAATATTACCTATTGGCTAATGAGTTGTAGTATTTTCTGGAGCTTTAAAAAGAATTTGAGTGAAGAGCTCAGCTATTCGGTAAAAACGAAGTTTTTCCAGTATTTTTTGATGGCCATTGGATTATGTCTTGTCTATTGGGTAACGGTCTACATTTTAAGTGTATTGCATTTGGATACCATTGAAAGAACAACTAGACAGTTTATTTGGTTGAGCATAGCCTTAATTATCCTGTTTATAGCTTTCTATGGTTTAAAGGAGCCTGACCTTTTTAAAATAAGCCATCAAATTAACACCAAAAAGTATGCACAATCTAAACTGTCTCCCAAAGACTTGCAAGACCTGAAAGTCCAATTGGATCAGCTCATGCAAGAAAAAAAGCCGTATCTCAACAGAAAATTGGTAAAATCGGAACTAGCTGAAATGATGGGCGTCAGCAACCCTGAGGTGGCACGCTTGCTTAACGAAAAGATTGGAATGAACTTTTTTGAGTATATCAATTATTACCGAATCAGGGAATTTGTGAAACTGGCTAAATCGGACAAGGCCAAAAACCTTACTTTCTTTGGACTTGCCCAAGAGGCTGGATTCAATTCAAAAACAACTTTCAATAAATCCTTTAAAAAATTGATGGGCAGTTCTCCCAAAGAATATTTTAGTCAAGAAGTTTCTTAGGTTTTTGTTCTTTGTACAACCAAATTGATAAGCTCTTCAGGTCCCTTTAACAGATTGAGCTCTTCTGCTGAAATAAATACTTCCATCCCATCTTGTGTAAGTTTGAGAGCTATAGGAAAGGTGACATCCTCAGAATATTGCTCCAAGAACTCGTCTTTGTGCAAAAATTTTAAATCAAGTTCACTTTCCTCGCGAAACTTCTTCCAGATTTTATTTTCCGATACCACTCCAAATGTAATATCACACAAACTACATTGATAGGTTGAGGAGCTAAACACCTTGTGCATACTATCTAAAACTGCATTTTGGGTACCGGAATTGGCATTGTACACAAATAACAGCTGAATATCTTTCTTTTTCATAGTGCTCATAAAAATAGAACTAATTGACATTAAACTCATCTACTTGTGAAGTAAGCATATGAAACTAGTTATTGTACTAATTAAGAAATAAACAGGGTGGATAGGTAATCCCGAAGCGAAATGTTATCTTAATCCCATGGTTTTTGCACTCATCTTGGTGGCTCATTGGGTTGGCGACTTTTTGTTTCAGTCTACACGGATGGCAGTAGAAAAGAGTTCAAGCCTTAAATGGCTCTCCGCACATGTGGCAACCTACGCAAGTGTCCTTCTAGTTTTGACACTTTTTCTTTTTCACTGGAAAACAGCTATAATCTATGTCGTCATCAATGGACTTTTACATTTTGTGACGGATTTCTTCACCAGTAAATTGGCCGCAAGACATCAACAAAACCCCAGATTGTTTTATCCCATTTTAGGGTTTGATCAAATGATACATGGGCTTTGTTTATACCTTACCTACTTTAATATAGATAAACTCGTTTAATTCTTATGGAAAACAGTCCAGCCCAGACAACCCCTAGTTCGTTTATTAAAACTTTGTCCACTATTCATTTAGCATTAATGGCGGGGCCCTTTTTGTTTGGGGCTTTTGCCTATTTTCAGACAGAAAATAGCTATTTGGATTATACCAATACAGAAGATGTATTTATGCTTGTTGTGCCCATATTTGCCCTGTCTGGAGTTTTTATGGGCAACTTACTTTTTAAGAAAATAGTAAAATCATCCGACCAAGTTAAAGGCCTCAGGTCAAAATTAACGCGTTTCCAAACGGCTTCCTTGATTAAGTATATGATAATTGAAGGTCCCGCCTTGATAGGAATAGTAGCCTTTTACCAAACTGCCAACCTTACCTACCTCTACATTTCCGGAGTGTTGATTTTGTTTTTGTATCTACTGAGACCCACGAAATACAAAATTGAGCAGGGTTTGAGACTTAAAGGAGAAGAAAAATCCCAATTTAATAGGCTAAATCAACCCATTCCTTAAACCTTGCTATTTCTTTAGCTCGA
Source organism: uncultured Allomuricauda sp. (assembly GCA_965117065.1). GTDB lineage: Bacteria > Bacteroidota > Bacteroidia > Flavobacteriales > Flavobacteriaceae > Flagellimonas. The sequence goes on along the minus strand of OZ220751.1, from coordinate 2,966,804 downwards.
GTTTTTCCGCAAAGTAATCGCAAAAATCCTTCATGGTGGCGGTCATCTTTTCATCTTGGGTAGCTTTCATAAACGTATCCGCCATGGTCACCAAAGTTTGATGAAAGAACACCTTCATCTCATCCACTGGCATTTCCTTGGTCCATAAATCAATTTTTAGCGACTCTTGGTTTTTACTATCCCAAACGGAAAGCATCATAGCCTTGGCCTCTTCATTGTTAATTCCTCCATCCTCAGCGGACCAATGCAGTTCCTCCGGAACCCTATTCTCGTCCAGGCCAACAGTTAATTTTATTTCAGAAGTATGTACTACTGCCATCTATTTTCTTGGTTTGTAATTTGATTTCCTAAATATTTCATCAGCAGATAAGCTTAACATTTGATGTACGCTAATATCATTTTTGTCCATAAAGGCTCTCACAATCTGCCACCCCATATATCTCCCTAATCTTCCTGGTGATTCACTGTCCAACTCCAGTTGAAACTTTGAAAAGGGTGCAGGGTCTAAAAAGCGCCTATCCAATTTGGTGTCCGTGCTGTATAATAGTTCCCGTTCCACAAAGTGACGCCAAATCTGCTCTTCATTGGTTTGGGCCCACACAATTTCCTCTTGGGTGTACCCTATTTTTTGCGCATCAGTTGTATTTGGAAGAAACTTGTCCTTTAAATACAGCTCTTTACCGTAGTACACCATGCGTCCTAAAAAAGAACGATCTCTTGGATGTATCAATACCTTTTTGGCAACTGCGCTCGCCACGTCCGAAGCGAGGTATTTCTTGTCCAGACCTGCAGCTAAATAGCTTTGAATGCCTCGATAAAAATGATGGTCCCGACCCAAATAGTTGTCCAGACCCAACAATAAAAGGGAATCGGTAAGAATTACCCTTTGGTCATACCTTACATCTGAAGTTACCGTAACTATCTTGGGTACTTCAACTCGGGGAAAGTAATATTTAATATGCCGGAAAAGGGATTCCAAATCCGCAGCTTCTGCTTCAAAATTGCCAAATTCCTTGTTCACCTCCTCCGATAGTTCTATTTGTATGGTATCTGCGAGTTTGGCCACCCATACGCTATCCGGAAACTGTGCAGGAAATAAATAAGGATACTTGGCCTTTAAGTTTGGTAAATCGTTGGATTCTGCATTGGCAAACTCTCGATCAAATCGAGAAATGGAAATATTTATTGGAATTTCGGCTATCTTTTCCTCGGTTTCGTTCAATTTTTTGCATCCTACCAATATCAGTAAGATTAAAAAAAGTAAACGACCCAACACCAGCGTCGCAAAGTTATTTGGCAAGCTCTTTATTATTAACACAACAGCATTTAAATTTACAGGGCACAAAGGTAAATTATAGAATTCAAAAATTAAGGTATGCAAACTGAAAAGGTAATAGCACATATTGTAGATTGGCTAAAGAACTACGCCACCGAGGCAAATTGTAAGGGGTTTGTCATTGGAGTTTCTGGCGGAATAGACTCTGCTGTTACCTCAACACTATGTGCAAAGACAGGATTGGACCTGTTGTGTTTGGAGATGCCCATACATCAAGGTGAAAATCAAGTGACAAGGGCAGATAGGCATATTGCCTGGTTGATGGAGAACTTTTCCAAAGTAAAAAGACAAGCCGTTAACTTAACTCCCGTTTTTGATAGTTTGGTTACCTCCCTGCCAGCGGTTGAGAATGAGGAAGATCGCTTTATGTCTTTGGCCAACACGCGCGCAAGGTTGAGAATGACGACCCTATATTATTTTGCAGCCCTGGAAGGCTACTTAGTGGCCGGCACAGGAAACAAAGTAGAGGACTTTGGTATTGGTTTTTATACCAAATATGGGGATGGTGGAGTAGATTTGAGTCCCATCGCAGGCCTATTAAAAACTGAGGTATATGAGATAGGCGACATATTGGGTATCAACCAAGATATTATGCAAGCAGCCCCAACTGATGGGCTTTGGGGCGATCATAGAACCGATGAAGATCAAATAGGCGCTTCTTATCCAGAATTGGAATGGGCCATGCAAATGGACGAGGAAGGAAAGACGATTGACGAATTTTCTGACAGAAAGAGGCAAGTATTCGCTATATTTAAAAAGTTTAATACGGCAAACAAGCATAAGATGATTCCGATACCAATTTGTGAAATTCCTGCAAGCCTAAAGTGACGTTTTGACCGAAAAAACCCAGCTTAAGACGAAAAAAACCCCAGAAATTCTAAGGTTTTAAGAAAAAAATTACAGTTTTACGTTCTCAAATCGTTAACTTGCCCGCCACGCCGCGTAAGGAATTAAGTACTAAACAAAGTAAAACTCAAACCAAATGATTAAAGTATTAATAGCTGACAACCATCCCATAGTTCGACTTGGCATTAAGCAAGTGCTCGAATCAAGTTCAGATATTGAGGTCATTGCTGATGTCTCCACCACGTCAGAACTATTTGAAACTTTGGAAAAAGTTTCCCCCGATGTAGTAATGTTGGAAATGGATATTCCAGAAATAAATGGAATTGCAACATTAAGAAAACTAAAACAAGATTTCGCAAGCGTTAAAACCTTAATGTACAGTGGACAATCTGAGGATGTTTACGCATTGAGCACTATTCGCGCTGGAGCCTTTGGTTACTTGTCAAAAACCGCCGACATGGATTACATCATGACCGCGGTAAGAAAAGTTAGTGAAGGAAACATGTTCATCACCAATGAGCTGGCCCAACGACTAGCTTTTGACGAAGGCACCCAAAAGCCAAGAAGATTCTTTAGAAAATTATCTTCACGAGAAGTGGAAGTTTTGAAACTTTTGGCCAGTGGAAAACGGAACAAAGAGGTTGCCGAAGGCCTTAACCTCAACGAAAAGACTGTAAGTACCTACAAAGCACGTTTGATGAAAAAATTGAATGTGGACAATTTAGTGGACTTGCTACAACAGGCCAAAGCATTGGAATTGTATTAATTTATTCCTTTCAAACAATACTAATCCCGGGTAATTACTCGGGATTTTTACCTTAGGAAAGTACTCTGTTCAATTTAGCATTCAACAACTTATTCAGTTGCAAGTAGTTGACAATTTCCTCCAAAACTTCGGAATTGTCTCCATTATTATCCTCAGTGTTTTGCTGAAGTTTCTTGATTCTAGTTTTAATAAGGTTACAGCGAAGGGTAAGAATGGTTTCTCCTACCAACTGGGCCACTCCTAGTGTCTTAGCTTTGGGATAAATATCCTTACGCTCCCAGTCATGCAAAGCATATCGTTCTTCTTCCATTAGGATGGACGAGACTTCACTTACCATTTCCTGATTCAAATTGGACAAAAAGCTGTTGACCGTAAACTCTTCCCTTTCATTTAAATCCTCTATGAGCTTATAGTATATGGTTCGAAACTGTTCATTGGTCAATTCAATTTCATCTTCCTGGAGGTCCAAATATACTTTTTCATAGACCTTTGCCTCTACAATTTCGGGTTCCAATACCAATTCCCCTTCGTCATTTTCCTTGAGTACTAAATCCTCAAATTCTTGTTTTTGATCCCCGTACAGTAGCAGCATTTCAATAATTTTTCTTTCCAGCTCATATTGTACGTCAACTTTTTCCCTCACAGGGTCGCTTTTGACCACTTCAAAGGCCTTTTGCTCTTGTTTTAGCTTTTTGTTAGCATCAGCAACTCCTTTTTTGTTGATTTGGGCAAGCGTGTTATATAACACTTCCTCGGAAATGTGCATTATTTTTGCACATTCTTGAATATAAATCTCTCGTTTTATCTGGTCTGGTATCTTGCTGATACTATTAACAATGTCCCTAACGGTGTCTGCTCTTTTTATGGGGTCGTTGGCAGCCTCTTCCGCTAACAGTGAAGTCTTAAACTGAATAAAATCCTTGGCGTTTTCTTCGAGGTACAACACTAAGTCCTCATAGGTATTGGTTTTGGCAAAACTATCCGGATCTTCCCCTTCAGGGAAAGAGCACACTTTTACGTTCATACCCTGTTCCAGAATCAGATCTATTCCTCGTAACGAGGCTCGTAATCCAGCTGCATCGCCATCAAAGAGTACAGTAATATTTTTAGTAAGCCTATTGATCAACCTAATCTGTTCTGGTGTCAAGGCAGTACCACTGGACGAAACCACATTTTCCACACCTTTTTGATAGAATTGGATAACATCGGTATACCCTTCCACCAAATAACAATTGTCTTCTTTGGCAATGGCCTGTTTGGCATAATAGATACCATACAATACCTTGCTTTTGTGGTAAATCTCGCTTTCAGGGGAATTTAGGTATTTGGCCGCTTTTTTATCACTCGTGAGGATACGCCCTCCGAAGCCTAGCACACGCCCACTCATAGAATGGATAGGAAACATGACCCTGCCCTTAAATCGGTCAAATCTCCTGTCTTCACCTCCAGTTTGCTCTTTAACAATGGTCAAACCTGTTTTCTCCAAAAACTCCAATTGGTATCCCTGATCTATCGCAGACTTGGTAAACGCCTCCCATTCATCCAAACTATAACCAAGACCAAACTTTTTTATCGTCCCGTCCGTAAATCCCCTTTCCTTAAAATAGGAATGGGCAATTGCTTTGCCTGGTTCGGTTGACCACAGTGTCTCCGCAAAGTTCTTTTGTGCAAATTCAGAGACCAAATACATGCTTTCTCGTTCGTTGGCCTGTTCTTTTTCCTCATTGGTCTGTTCGGTCTCCTCTAACTCTATATTGTATTTTTTGGCCAGGTACTTAATGGCTTCAGGATAGGTAAAATGCTCATGCTCCATTAAAAAAGCAACCACATTCCCTCCCTTTCCACTACTAAAGTCCTTCCATATTTGTTTCACTGGAGAAACCATAAAACTAGGGGTACGCTCATCCGTAAAAGGGCTCAGGCCTTTAAAATTGGAGCCAGATTTCTTCAATTGTACAAAATCGCCAATCACCTCTTCCAAACGGGCGGTCTCATAAACTTGATCTATGGTGGTCTTTGAAATCAATCCTTAAATATTATCAGTCTTTAAAGGTAGCTAAAAAACAAAATTTTTGCTGAAATCGGCTATTCATCAGATCAAAATGGGCATCCGTCAATTCAACCCTAAAATTGTTTTAACATAATTCTACTTTAGTTTAAAATTCATGGAGATAGGAAACCATGAATAAACAGGGCGGAACCGAAAAGCCACACGAGTAGGAAAACCAACCAGAAACACTAATATGAAATGGTATTTAAAAGCAGTACGCAGATTTTAAAGGTAGGGCAAGAAGAAAAGAATACTGGATGTTCTTGCTATTCAACATAATCCTTGCAGGTATTGCCATGACATTAGACATTGTAACTGGCATTGAAAACTGGCATAGTCAATAAACATCAACCTCATAAATCATCATTTATGTAACAAAAAAAATGTAACCCCATGGAATGGTTTTTACAAGTATTACGCAATTATACAAATTTTAAAGGAAGAGGCAGAAGGGCCGAATACTGGATGTTCACGCTTTTTTGTCTGTTCTTCAGCTTGTTCCTACTGGCTTTGGACAATGTTTTTGAATTAGCCTTTGAACACTTGATTTTCGGACCTTTATATATCTTGTTTGTTATTGGTTTTTTCACCCCGACCTTGGCTGCAACGGTTAGACGTTTACATGATGTTGGAAAAAGTGGTTGGATGTTTTTGGTAATTCTCATTCCAGTAATTGGACTCATCTGGCTTTTCATCCTGTTGACTAAAAATAGTGATCCTACAAATAACCGATATGGACCTAGTCCTAAAGCGGGATTCTATTAAACCTTAAGCCAAAAAAGTTTGTCTTACTGCCGAAAATCGTATTTTCATAAAAAAGTATGATTCTCTTTTTCGGAACCAGACTGGGCAAAAAAGAAAGCAAAAAACTAATTGGGGTAAGCTGTCCACATTGCGGTCAAAATGGAACCCTGACCTCTGTTTCCCAAGCCAACTATTTCCATTTATTTTGGATTCCTTTGTTTAAAATAGGTACTTCACGCTTTGCCGAATGCTCCTATTGTAAAAGAGGGTTTTACCAAGAGGAGTTCACCAAGGAAATGGAAAGTGCAGTTTAATGGCAAAATGAGCACGGCCAGAACCCGAAAGTTCTCGACCGAGCTCTAATTGTCAGTTGGTTATAAATCAAACCTTAGGCCCAAAGAAATATTATGTTGTTCAACCGTAGCGTCCTTAAATATGGGGTTTAGGTCATACTTAATATAGAGCAATACCTCATCTACCCCTACATAGCCACTCAACCCGTAAATCAAATCGCTGGTATTGTAATCCCTTTTAAACTTGTCCTTAATATTTTCTCCATCCCTGGAGTATTTTAGCTTCTGACGAGTCCCTAGGTTAAAGCCACCATAGCCCCCAATTCCTATTCTAAACTGTTTATGAAGAGAATAACGTATACTCTTTTCAGTTTCTCTAAAGCGGGAAGGACCAAATTCAAAATGTACGGGGAAAACCAAGTTATCCATTCGAAGTTTGGACTTGTCCAACTCAAATTCGAACTCCTCCAAAACCGTTTGATCACCATTTTGAACAAAAATTTGGTTGTCATCCGGCTTTAATCCATTAAACTGGAAGGAAAAGCCATAATTGAATCGCATCCAATTCGAATTTTTAAAAACTCGAGTGCGCCACTGCCACCCCATTTCAAAAAAACGGCTTCCTCCTATTTTATATGGTGATTCATCCAAAGATTGGCCATCTATTAGTGCGTTGTTTAGACCAATGGCAAAAACCGGGTCAGAATAGGTCCTCCGATCATAGGGTATATCTTTCTTCCTGTTTCTCGAATTGGAGAAAAAAATAGTCTCCCCATCTATTCGAATAGAAAAACCATCTTCATCCTCAATAGTATTTTCGTCGGTAATGGCCAAGGCCCCACCCTTGTTGCGCTCCAGAAGTGCTATTTGATTATCAATTATGGCTGCTCGATTCTCTATATTCAAAGCCCTTTTTTTAGCCACTTCTGCTTTGAGCAGTTTAGCTTCTTCCAAACTTAAATCTCCATTTCCCAATCTTTTATTGATATCCTTCACCTCCTGTTTTAAGGCTTCTTTTTCTTGTTGGGTGATTTTTTCCTTTTTTTCTATTAGCTTTTCAATCTTCTGCTGATATCGTTCCTGTCCAACAGTTTCTTGGGCCATAAACAGCAATAAAAAAGCCGCTAAATACAAAGTAATTGTTCTCATGATTGTTTTTGATTTACCCCTCCTAATCTCCCCTCCCAGCAGAACTGGGAGCGGGAAACCAACAAGGTATTTTTGATTGATGAATAAATTCTAATTGTTACGGTCTGCCACAGCGGTACGAAGTTTAACATAGCCTTCCTTGAGTGCTTCAAAAATTTGATCTCGGAATGTTGCATCCAGTTCATCTTCAACTTCCGTCAACAAGGCCATGGCATCTACGGTTCCCTCCGCGGTAAATAATTGTTCTGAAAGCACCTCACGTTGGGCTGCACGTAGCAGCGAATCCACTTCTGCATCACTAACCTCCGAATTAACGTGTTCTAAAAGCGTAACCTTGGCAAACACTTCATTGACTTTTTGCGCAATTAATGGATCAGACTCCTGGGCAAAACTATCTTGAATGGATTGTTTGGCAACTAACTCCTTCTTTTTTAAGGATGCAGAAGTATGACCAGTATTTTCTTTTATTTGATTATCAAAGATTAAATCTTCTTTTTTAATACCAACAACAGTGGATGTTTTGGACCCATTTGGAGTGGAATCAATCGCAAAAGGAGTGGAAGACTCTTTTTCCAACTTGGGATCATTGCCATCAACAACTTGAATGGTCACCTCCGACTTATCGGATGCAAAAAAGAATATGGAAGCTAACAGAAGTCCTATAAACCCTGCTGCTATGGCATACCAATATTTCCCTTCTTTTCTTGAGGTTGTAGAGGTCCCTATTTGGCCAGCAATGCTTTTCCAAGCCTTGGGCGAAGGTGCAATTTTTCGTTCCTCAAGTTTATCCTTTATATGTTTTTCCAATTTCTCCATGATTCCTACTATTTGCCTCGCGACCCAGCTTGAGGTGAAATTCCTTTTAAATTCAAATTTTCCTGTAAAATTTTCCTGGCTTTGAACAATTGCGACTTGGAAGTGCCCTCCGAAATTTTCAGCATTTTTGCTATTTCTTGGTGTTTATAACCTTCTATGGCATATAACAAAAACACCATTTTATACCCTTCTGGGAGTTCATCGATCAATTGCTGTACATATTCCACGTCCAAGATTGATGATTCTTCCGCGGAATTCTTTGGTTGGGACTGTAATGCCTCATCATCGTACACCACAAACTGTTTTTTTCGCAAATACGAGATACTCTCCCTTACCATAATTTTTCTAATCCATCCTTCAAAACTTCCACGATGTTCAAAAGAACCCAAATTCTTAAAAACCTTTACAAACCCATTGATCATAACATCCTCCGCAAATTGTAGATCCCTGATATACTGTCGGCAAACACCTAACATTTTTGGTGCAAACTTTTCATACAGATGTTTTTGGCAATGCGGATCACCTGCAATGGCCTTTTTAATCAAAAGTTTCTCGTTGGTATATAGGGACACAATCTTCAACAGTGGTTCTCAATTTGTATGTTATAAAGATAGACGCAGTAGTTCTTAAAAAGGTTGCCCCGAAAAGGAAAATTAATACCCAATGGTCAAACTGAAGTTATGTTAAGGAGTACATTTTAAGATAGATTGATTGGGCAAATCTCAAATTCCATAATCCAAATACTAAACATCTAGCCCCTAGAAAGACTACTTTTTACGGTCTACCACATAGTTGACCATCAAGGTAAGGGCGCTTTTATATGCAGAATCAGGGTAATTGTTCAACAAGGACAGTGCCTCATCCTTAAAAGCCAACATTTTGGTGACAGCATATTCCAATCCCCCCATTTCCTTAACATAAGTGATAACTTCCTTGACCCTTTTTTTATCCTTGTTGTGATTTTTAATGGAATTGATGAGCCAGCGTCTTTTTTCTTTGTCACTTTGATTGAGGACATAAATAAGTGGCAACGTCATTTTTTGTTCTTTGATATCTATTCCGGTTGGCTTGCCAATTTTCTCAGCTCCATAGTCAAAAAGGTCGTCCTTAATCTGAAAAGCCATGCCGCACAGTTCCCCAAATTTTCTAAAGGTTTCCACATCCTCAGAATCCGGTTTTACTGAGCAGGCCCCCATACTGCAACAAGCTGCAATCAAAGTAGCCGTTTTTTGACGAATGATATCATAGTACACCTCTTCGGTGATATCTAAAAGGCGTGCTTTTTCAATTTGGAGCAGTTCTCCTTCGCTCATATCCTTGACCGCGTTGGAAATAATGTGCAAAAGATCATAGTCTTTGTTCTCCAAAGCCACCAATACCCCTTTAGAAAAAAGAAAATCCCCAACCAATACAGCTATTTTATTTTTCCAGAGCGCATTTATAGAAAAAAAGCCTCTCCTTTTATGGCTGTCGTCCACGACATCATCATGGACCAAACTTGCCGTGTGAATCAGTTCTATGATGGAGGCTCCGCAGTAGGTTCTGTCATTTACGCTGCCATTGTTGATCAATTTGGCAGTGAGAAATACGAACATGGGGCGCATTTGCTTCCCCTTTCGATTTACAATGTAATAGGTAATTCTGTTGAACAAGGCCACTTTGGAAGACATGGACTTGAGGAATTTTTCCTCAAAAAGTTGCATTTCCTGCTCAATGGGTTCCCTAATCTGTGAAACTACCTTCAATACTATGCCTTTTGTTATTCTAGTTTTGGAAGCCTAAAAGTAGGCAAAATGCCAGAGTTGGTCATGGGAAGCATCAAGTTTTAAGTTGGCAGGTAGAAAGCTTCGATAAATTACAACAATCGGATGGCTACTTACAATTGATTATTGATAATTGTTCACTGTTTATTGGCCAATTGACCACAGGCCGCATCAATATCTTTACCTCTAGAACGTCTGACAGTTACGGTAATTCCATTTCGCTCTAAAGTCCTTTTGTACATTTCAACTGCCTCTGCTGGTGCTTGCTGAAATTCCCCGTCGTCTATGGGATTATATTCGATGATGTTCACCTTGGAAGGGGCAAACTTGCAGAATTTAACCAAAGCGTTAGCCGCCTCTAGTGTATCATTGATTCCCTCCCAGACAACGTATTCGTATGTAATTCGGTTTTTGGTCTTGTTGTACCAATATTGTAGCGCTTCCCTTAAGTCCTTCAACGGAAAAGTAGCATTAAAGGGCATAATGGAGGTCCTAACCTCATCAATTGCGGAATGCAAGGAAACGGCCAAACCAAACCTCACCTCTTCATCCGCCATTTTTTTTATCATTTTAGGCACTCCGGAGGTAGACACCACAATTCGTTTTGGTGACATTCCAAGCCCTTCTGGGGAGGTTATTTTTTCAATGGCTTTCAACACATTGTTATAGTTCATAAGGGGTTCTCCCATTCCCATAAATACAATATTGCTCAAAGGCTTATTAAAATACAATCTGCTTTCGTTGTCAATGGCAACAACCTGATCATAGATTTCATCCGGATTTAGGTTGCGCATGCGTTTTAAGCGTGCAGTGGCACAAAACCTGCAATCCAAGCTGCAACCAACCTGACTGGACACACATGCCGTGGTTCGAGTTTCGGTGGGAATGAGCACAGATTCTACCACCAGTCCGTCATGAAGCTGCACAGCATTTTTGATAGTCCCATCCGCACTTCGTTGCATCTGGTCCACCTTTATATGGTTAATCACAAAATTGTCCTCCAACATTTGTCGGGTTTCCTTAGAAATGTTGGTCATGGCTTCAAAGGAATGGGCTGATTTTTGCCACAGCCATTCATACACCTGATTACCTCTAAATGCTTTGTCGCCCTGGTCCACAAAGAAATTCCGCAGCTGCTCTTTAGTCAATGCCCTTATGTCCTTTTTTTTGATTTCCACCGCTTAAAGATAGTCAAGAAAAATCCCGTAAAGTCAAACGCTAAACGGGATTGTATTTTTCTGATTCCCTATGATTTAGGAACTGTAATTTTAGATAATCAACATAGCGTCCCCGTAGGAGTAGAAGCGATATTGCTCCAAAATAGCCTGTTTGTATGCTTTTTTCATCAAATCATGACCAATGAATGCCGAAACCATCATCAATAGTGTAGATTTTGGCAGGTGGAAATTGGTGATCATGCAATTGGCTATACTGAAATCATATGGTGGAAAAACAAATTTGTTGGTCCACCCTTCAAAGGTATTCAATGAGTGCTCTGATGAAACCGCACTTTCCAATCCGCGCATTACTGTGGTACCTACAGCACACACTCGTTTTTTGTTGTCTTTTGCCGTATTTACAACTTCGGTAGCCCGCTCATCAATAACCAATTCCTCGCTATCCATTTTGTGTTTAGACAAATCTTCCACTTCTACCGGGTTAAAAGTTCCCAAACCTACATGAAGTGTAACTTCGGCAAAGTCTATTCCCTTTATTTCCAATCTTTTTAGCAAATGCTTGGAAAAATGCAATCCAGCGGTTGGCGCGGCCACCGCTCCTTCGTATTTGGCATAAATAGTCTGGTAGCGCTCTTCGTCTTGTGGCTCCACATCACGCTTTATATATTTTGGTAGTGGAGTTTCCCCCAACTGCCTCAGTTTTCTCCTGAAATCGGTATATGAGCCATCATAAAGAAAACGCAAAGTTCTTCCTCTAGAGGTAGTATTATCGATTACTTCAGCCACTAAACTCTCATCTTCACCAAAATAAAGCTTGTTTCCAATTCTTATTTTTCTGGCTGGGTCTACCAAAACATCCCACAGTCGCTGTTCTTGATTAAGTTCCCTCAACAAGAAGACCTCGATTCTTGCTCCTGTTTTCTCCTTATTTCCATATAATCTAGCCGGAAAAACTTTGGTATTGTTCAACACCATAACATCCCCTTCATCAAAATAATCAATAAGATCCTTGAACATTTTGTGTTCAATTTTTCCTGTTTCTCTATGAATTACCATCAATTTGGATTCATCCCTGTTTTCTGCGGGATATTCTGCCAATAGCTCTTTTGGTAATTCAAAGTTGAAGTTTGATAATTTCATGTAGACTTTTTTTGGTAATTTTTAAAGAGCGCAAATATACAATCTCGACATAGGGGATGTCAAGTAATTTGATGATTAAATGAGAATTACAAGGTTGTTGCCTCAAAACCAAGGATTTTCAAGTCATTCCAAAAGTCTGGATACGACTTGGAAACCACTTCGGCGTCATTTATGGCCAGAGCGGTTTTCAATGCCAAGGGACCAAAGGCCATCGCCATTCTGTGATCATGGTAGGTATCTATTGCAACCCCAGCATTAATCTGGGTAGAAGGCTGAAGGGTAAGGCTCTGATGATCTATGGTTACCTGGGCACCCACCTTTTCCAATTCTGTCTTCATGGCACCTAAACGGTCTGTTTCTTTAATGGGCAACGTATGCAGTCCCGTTAGATGACACCCCATACCCAATCCAAAACAAGTGACGGAAATGGTTTGCGCTATATCCGGGGCATTGGATAATTCGTAGTTGACGTTGTCTAACTCACATTCTTCAACTTTAGAAAGTGTAATCTGGTTATTGGAAAAATTGGTTTCCACGCCAAAGTCCCTATAAATTTTGGCTAAAACACTGTCTCCTTGCAACGAATTCCCCTTATAAGAGGAAAGTTGGATTTCGGTTCCCACATCACACATGGCGGCTATGCTGTAAAAATAACTGGCGGAGCTCCAATCCGATTCAACAACTAAAGTGGTGTCAGGTACCTTTGACTTGGGCCTTACTTTAATTTGGTTGCCTTCAAAATGGGTTTCCACCCCAATTTGACCTAGAAGGGCCAATGTCATTTTAATATATGGTACGGAGGTTATCTTGCCCACCAAATCCAATTGCAAGCCATTAGCTAAACTAGGAGCTATCAAAAGCAGTGCGGAAATGTATTGACTACTAATATTTGCCGGTAACGAAACCTGGTTTTTAACCAAGGTCTTACCCTTAATTTTTATGGGAGGATATCCCTCCTTCTTTACATATGAAATATCCGCTCCCAAATCTTGGAGCGCTTCCACCAAAACCTTGATGGGTCGTTCTTGCATACGATGCGAACCGGTAAGAACAACCTCTTTGCCTTCTTGGGATGCAAAATACGCCGTTAAAAACCGCATGGCTGTCCCCGCATGATGAATATCCACTTCTCCAAAAGAGGTGGCCAATCCTTTTTGCATCACTTGGCCATCATCAGAATTGGACAAGTTTTGGATGGTGACATTGGGAAAAAGGGCCCTAAGGAGTAATGACCTATTGGTTTCACTCTTGGAGCCTGTAATTTCAATGGATTTCTTTATTAATTTATCTTGTGGGTAGGATAATTCGAGTTTCAATGCTTCGGCTTTGGTTGAATTATCAAAACTAGAAAAAACACCCTTAATGTCACCTGTATGCAAGTAACTTTATTTCAGCTTTTTGTTGTTCTGATGACGATCATGGTCCCGTTTGGCCTTTAGGTCCAACTTTTTATCAAATGCTTCTTGCAGATCCACCCCTGTTTGGTTGGCCAAACACAAAACCACAAAGAGTACATCTGCCAATTCTTCGCCCAAATCCTTGCCCTTGTCCGATTCTTTTTCACTCTGCTCCCCATAGCGTCTGGCTATGATACGTGCCACCTCGCCTACCTCCTCGGTGAGTTGGGCCATGTTGGTAAGCTCGTTAAAGTAGCGAACCCCATGCTTCTGGATCCATTCGTCAACCGCTTTTTGCGCATTCTGGATATTCATAAGCTAGATTTTGGACAAAACTACCTTTTCTGAATGTTTCAATACAAGATTTTTGTAGTATTCTTTTAAAGCATCATAGTACCACGAAGGGAAAGAAGCAATATTCAACTCGGTGGAAGCATTCAATTTTATTTGATTGCCTTGAGCAATTATTTTAAAAGTAAACTTTCCAGAGTTTTCTGGCAATTGAACCACCGTGCTTTCCGGCAAGGATTCAATTTTGTATCCTTCAGGAATCGTCAGTCCAATTACATATTTCTTTTGCCTTGGAAAAGAGAAATCCACTGGATATTCTCTTTTTTCCATTTTAAAGGGATTGCTGTTCTGTGCCAAAAACAACATAGGTTTGAAGTAGATTTTATTGCCTATGATTTCACATTGATTTTCTTTAATAAACCCACATGTTTCAATTATTGGTTTAGATAGCTCTGTTTTGTTCTTAATTTCATATCCATCAATTTCCATTTCCCCATGTGAATTTTCCAGCTCTTCCAAATAAGATTCCTCATCTGTGTCATCAAACTTGTCCCTTAAGTTTAGCGCCAATTGATTGGTATATTGAGTACGGGTTTTACCTTCTACAGAACCATCAGCATTAATTGTCGCATTAACGTAATGTAGTTCTTTGGACAATTGTTTGGGTATTAGGTTAACTTGTGAAGAGGTGCCATCTTTACGAACAAGTCTCCCCATCCAGTTAATAGCTCGGTCTGGTAAAATTCCCGGTACTGTATTTTTTTCGGTGGCATCAAACAAGATAACATCATCCGTCACTTCTATTCCTGCAATAACATAATTGAATCCATCGGTGGTAGGAAAAAGAGGTATCCCATTGGATTTGGTACTCACCAAAATTGGATTGGCCTTTAGCCCAGCATATCTGAACATGGAAGTCAACATCAGGTTAATCTCGGCGGTATTGCCCGACCCTTCCTTGAATGCCTTCTTTATGCCCTCTCTACTACAGGTTACCCCAACATAATCGTTCCAATTCATTTTGGACTGCACAAACCTAAAAATCAATTGTGCCTTTTCCTCTTGATTTGTTACTCCTGCAATGAGTTGGTCTATAGCGTCTTTATAATAATTTTCTCTTTTCAACTCTGTACCAAAGCTGTCGTAATCGTAGATGGATTTCGCCACACCTTCCCACGTTAAGCTATAGTTTTTGTGTGGTCTGTTCGGAAATTGAGTAGAAGCTAATTCAAATTTAATAGCAGTTCGGTAATTGTCAATATTACTGGTAAATTCCTCCTCAATCAACGAGGGAAGGTTAGAAGCATTGACCTCATATACATTCTCGTAAAACTTCAGATCTCCTGATTTTCTTGATGTTTTCCCTAACATCCCAGCAGTATCTTCTGACCTATAGGATACGTTGATAGATCGGTTATCCCTTGACTCATTAATTTGGACGGGGTAAAAACCCTTGATGTGTTTTTTGAAAAAGAAGTACTGGGGAATATCCAGTCTCAAATCCACGAGGTTTACTGGAATATTGTATTGAAGCCTAAAGTCGTCCATATGCCAGTACAATGGCGAGGATACCGTAAACTGAATATCCAAAACACTCCCTTCCTTTACTTCGGGCATGGTGATGGACGCTTTATTACGATATTTGTTCACCTCCTCAACAAAAATGCCTCCCTTTTTAAGTTTTTCGCCCACCACTTTTCCATCTACTACATTGAAAGTAAATCCTTTGACATTGGATATCTTTTCTTCCTCTCCCTGCGAAACATACAACGGTATTTGAAGAGTGGCCCAATCCAACCCATCTTTGTTATAGATTTTAATTCTATAGTGTGCTTCCTTGGTCACCGACCATCCCTCGTCATAATTGTAATTGTAAAACACCCTTTCCTTTTTATATAAGATGGCGGCTTCCGCATCAGCTTCCAAATGATGTTTGGTCTCTTCTATTTCTTCCTTAGTTACTTTCCCAAACTTTACCTCATTTGGATATAACAATTGGATACTTAACAACAGCAGGAAAAACAGTTTTAGCTTCATAATTATTTTTGGGTTAAAATGATTCTTGAATTATCGTATCGGGCTATTTGTTTTCTAAAATCCCTATAAGGCTTATACTCCTCTTTGGAATAACTTCCAGATTTAATTAATAGCTTTCTCTGGTAACTTAAAATGCCAGGTTCGGTTTCTTTTACGCTCATTTCATAGGTCCCGAACTTCGTTTCCAATTTCACAGGATTTATCAAGGTTTCTGGCTTGTACCCTTCTGGTAAGTGAACAACAAACTTATCTTCGTCTAAATAACCCCTTGCAATGACCACATCAGTTTTTCTGTTTCTACTTCGTTCAGGAACGGCTAAGTTTCTATTGGCCAGGTTAGGAGCGAAAAGCAATTTTCCATCTGTTAGGGAGAGATAGTTTTCAGCAGTTATTTTCACATCTTCCACAAACTCTATTTTATCCTTATCGTTGGTGAATGCTATTTTTTCCAACGATAAATTGTTGACATACCCCCAATATTTTTTATAATATTCTTCCTGCTCAATCTTGGACTTTAATGGATGTCTAAATTTCTGATTGTATTGTATCCCTTGGGAAGCAATGCGAATTTCACCCCTAATCGTACCATCAGCTTGGGTAAAAAACTCAGCTTTTGTCAATTGATAGTTATCCTCATCCTGATAGGCCTTGGATTTAACCAACTCTCCTCCTTCTGGAGTTACTTTAAGCACGTTTCTGTTGTCTGTAAATGTTCCTAAGTGATTAACGGGAGTGATTTGACTTGTACATTCCAACCAAATTTCATCTTCAGCCAAAGGAATGTTCAAAAAAACATGATTGCCCTGCATCGATGGAAAATCTGCATCAAGGTCCCGTTTCTGGCCTCCGGCGTAGACAACAGTGTAAAAAGATGCTACTCCAACGGCCTTTAATAAGGCCATGGTATAGTTGGTAAGCCCTTTACAATCTCCATATTTTACCCTATCCACTTCTGAAGCGCTTATGGGCATCCATCCCCCAATGCCTAATTGTACACTTATGTACCGGGTGTTGTCCTGGACAAATTCATAAACCCGCTTTATCTTTTCTTTTGGATCCTCAATACCATGAACTAAATCCTTAACCTTGTGAAGTGTTTGAGCATCTATTTCGCCCTGATCTTTCAGTAATTTATCATGCATCCATTTTCCTAGATCTTGCCAACTTTTCCCAGTTCCATCCACGCCCTCCAAGTGAAACTCATCCAAAGCCAGTTTTATGCTAGGTGTAAATTCTCGAAAAGGTGGTGAAAGCGCCTCCTTTTTTATTGCTTTAAGATTTGTTCCCAGGCAACTCACTTTTGAAGCTGTTATCTTGGTTTCTATGGCATAAGCATCCAAGTTTACCTTTTTATGCCTGAACGGGATATCGCATTCCACCGAAAAAGAAAAGTTGCTTTTTTGCGTGCTCACGCGGTACCCATCTATAAAAAACCAAGATGGAACAAAGGCAGTGTTGGAGGTGGTATATTCATCTACAAACTCAACAGTATAGGGATATTCTGTTGGGGTGTACCGCATGTATTTCACCCTTGAATCCGAATAGAGGGTTCCTCCAGAAACAGCACTATGGTCTAAAAAATCCTTCTTTTTTATTTTTTTGATTTCGTTGCCCTGTTTATTGTAGATCTTCGCCTCAAGAGTTCCAATCTTAACCCCTTTATCATAATACGTAGATGCATGTATATATTTATCACCATTTTCATTGATTACGGTCACTACACGCTTGGAGGACACTCTCATTACATCCCTCGACTCTACTACCACTTGCATTTGATCCAATCGCACTACCGCATCAGCATTAACAAGTAATTCTTCCGGAACGCTATTGTAACTGTAATCTTGGGAAAATGAAGAGAAAATACTGAGAAATATCAGGGAAAAAGTAAGTAATCGTATCAAATGGTGTTAGGTTGAATTTAGTGCTACTAAGATGTAAATTTTCCCACAAATAAGAAAGCGCAAATCGATAAAATACCACTATTCCCTGTTCTTTGAATCCATAAAAATGGTCACAGGACCATCATTGAGTAAATTTACTTTCATATCCGCCCCAAAAACCCCAGTTCCTACCTTTTTGCCCAGGTCCATTTCCATTTTCTTTACAAAATCCTCATAGATTGGAATGGCAATTTCTGGTTTGGACGCCTTAATATAGGAAGGTCTATTTCCTTTTTTGGTCAAAGCGTGTAGGGTAAACTGACTCACCACAATAACATCGCCATTTTCATCCAATACGGAGCGGTTCATTACCTCATCGGCATCATTGAAAATTCGGAGATTCACAATTTTTTTGGATAGCCAGGCTATATCTTCTTTCCCGTCTGCGTCTTCTATACCCAAAAATACGAGCAATCCCGCTTGGATACTGGAAATTACTTCACCTTCAACGGTAACACTTGCCCTGGAAACTCTTTGTATTACTGCCCTCAAAGTTCTTATTTATAAATATCTACGCGATAATTTTCTTCCTCGCCAGTTACCATTTGCACATAGCTTCGATACCTGCTCCAAGAAAGTTGATTATTGTCCAAAGCGGTTTTTATGGCACATTTGGGTTCGTCCAAGTGCAAGCAATTATTGAATTTGCATTGCGACTTTAGCTTGAAAAATTCCGGAAAATAATCCCCAATTTCATCCTGCTCCATGTCCACAATACCAAAACCTTTGATACCTGGTGTATCAATAATTCTTGCTCCAAAGGAAAGGTCATACATTTCGGCAAAAGTAGTGGTGTGTTGACCTTGGAGGTGCTGTTCCGATATTTCTGCAGTCTTCAATTTCAAGCCTGGTTCCAAAACATTCACCAAGGTGGATTTCCCTACTCCCGAATGTCCGGCAAACATGCTGGTTTTATCAAACATCAAGGCCTTGACCTTATCAACATTATTGCCTTCTTTGGCTGCTATTTCAATACATGTGTATCCTATGTCCCTATACAGTTGAATCAAATAATCTACCTCAACCATTTCATCCTCATCGTACACGTCCATTTTGTTAAAAAGAAGTACCACCGGTATCTCGTAAGCCTCCGCCGTGACCAGAAAACGATCTATAAAACTGGTGAAAGTTGGAGGGTTGTTCAAGGTGACCAATAAAAACACCTGATCCAAATTCGTTGCAATAATGTGGGTTTGTTTGGAAAGATTAACAGATTTTCGAATGATGTAGTTCTTCCGTTCCTTGATTGCTGAAATAACCGAGACGGTCTCGTCCCCTATGTCCTTTAAATCGAAAACAACCATGTCTCCAACGGCCACCGGATTGGTGCTTTTTATCCCTTTGATACGGAATTTCCCCTTAATTCGGCAATCATAGAACCTACCTTCATCCGTTTTTACGGTGTACCAGCTCCCAGTAGATTTATAAACAGTCCCTTGCACTATTTGTTCATATTTTCATTGCAAAGAAACAACAATCCTCCTATTGACCCTTATATCTTTGTATACAGTTAATTAACTATAATCAATATCAACATGAAAAAAATCTTTTTTATTGCCATTCTTGCAATTGCCGCGACTTTTGAAATGAATGCGCAACAATTTAAAGTAGTTACCAGTGTGGAATCCATTGTTCCCAACGGACTGGGGCGTTCCAGAATTGTAAATGCCCTTGAAGACAAGGACTACAGGGAGTACACCAGTGTTCAAACCGAAGAGGACAATACCAGAAACAAATCTAAAAGAGGTGAAATCCGGGTAAAGAACTTTGAGGAAACCAAATTATTGAACTTCTATAATGTAGGGGGCATCCGTTTTCAAAACATCGCTGCAAATGATGCATTGCTTACTTCTATGATCAATGACATGGTTGCCAATGGTTGGGAATTAGCTTTTGTAACAAGTGCTGTTGAAAGTGAAGGTGGAAAAGGTGATGGAAAAGGAATTTTTATAACAAGGTACATTTTCAAGAAATAAGAAATAGCAAATTTCTTTAAACTAAAACCCTTTGCCATGGCAAAGGGTTTTTTTGTTCATGCAACCCTTGGCATCAAACTATTGTCTTTCTGATAAACAAATAACATTATGAGGAATTTTTTTATAGCAATTGGTTTGATGATGACGGTAAACTATGGCATTACTGCCCAAGAATACAAGGTTATTACCAGTGTGGAATCCATTGTTCCCAACGGACTGGGCCGATCCAGGATTATTAATGCCTTGGAGGACAAAGACTATCGGGAATACACCAGTGTTCAAACCGAAGAGGACAACACCAGAAACAAATCTAAAAGAGGTAAAATAAGGGTAAAGAATTTTGAGGAAACCAAGCTCTTGAATTTTTTTAATTTAGGCGGTATCCGTTTCCAAAACATAGCTGCTAACGATGCCATATTGACTTCCATGATCAACGATATGGTTGCCAATGGTTGGGAACTAGCTTTTGTGAGCAGTGCGGTAGAGAGCAATGCCGGGGAAGATGACCATCAAGGCATCTTTATTACCCGCTATATTTTTAGAAAATAGGATGGCAAAATAAAAAAAGCCCTTTGATTGATCAAAGGGCTTTTTCTTCTAAATGTTTGCTAATCCACAATATATATTCTTCCGCCTGCAAAAGTGCTTTTATTAACTTTCTTGGGCTTGCCATAGACATGTACATCTCCTCCTGCCCTCACGTTGATATCCACGAATTCGGAAGCAAAAACATCAGCCTCACCTCCAGCGGAAATTTTAATGTCAGTATTCGAGGTACGTAGGTCCCTCCCGTCAAAAATCCCTCCAGTATTCAACACAATAGTCTGGTTCTCTGCTAAACCAGATGCTTCTATAATTCCCCCGGTAACAGCACGGATATCCACAAAATCGACATCCATACCGATCCGGATTCTGGCGCCTTCCTGTGCCTTTAACTCAATCCTACTTTTTTCAACTAACTCATTGCACGTTATTTGGGCGCCTTCGTTACCATCAATAACATCTAAATCCTTGTAGTAAACCTCTATAAGTGTGTCTTCTCCCCTAAATTTCTTCTCCAAATACATTCGAAGTTTTAGTACCCCATCCCTATTGGTCCAAACGATGTCGTCCACGTTTCTGCCTTTGATCATAATCCGGTTTTCATCGGATTGAATAAGATTAACCTCAATTAGGTCAAAAACTTTAATCTTGCTGAAATCACCAACTTCCGTATTAATGGTTCGTTGGGAAAAAATAGTCGTTGAAACAAGGGACAAACAGAGTATTACTAGATTTTTCATGTTTTTACAGGTATTAACTTCAGTAAAGATGTGACTTTTACATAACTGTTACAGTTTTATCAATAAAAAATGCCATTTGAAATCTAGAAATAAATTCTAGATTTCAAATGGCATTTTCACTATGGAATTTTTCAACTACCCGTTTATAATCTTTTCCTGATGATTAATGGATTCCTGGTGAATGGCTTTAAACATCCTCAAAACAAATTCTTCACTAAGTCCTTGCGATTCTCCTTCCAAGATCATTTTACCTAAAATTGCATTCCATCTATTGGATTGCAGTACGGCAACGTTCTTCTGTTTTTTCAGTTCACCTATACCATCGGACACCTTCATGCGCTTGCCAAGAATATCAATTAACTGATTGTCAATAACATCAATTTGTGCCCTCAGATTGCTTAGGTTGCTGTTGTATTCCGCTTCGGGGTCTGTCTCTTTCCGAATGCGAAGATCTTTCATTATCTGTACCAACGTATTTGGAGTAACCTGTTGTGCAGCATCACTCCAGGCATTATCCGGATCATAGTGTGTTTCGATCATCAACCCATCAAAGTTTAGATCTAGTGCTGTCTGTGATACATCAAAAATCATATCCCGCTTCCCTGTAATATGGCTTGGGTCATTAATTATTGGCAAATCCGGGAATTTTGATTGCAGCTCAATGGCCATTTGCCATTCCGGAATATTACGGTATTTGGATTTTTCATAGGTAGAAAACCCTCTATGTATAACACCCAAATTTTTGATGTCAGCCGAATACAATCGCTCTACAGCTCCCAACCACAAAGATAGATCTGGATTAACCGGGTTTTTGATCAGCACAATTTTATCGGTACCCTCTAGGGCATCCGCTATTTCTTGGACGATAAAAGGACTAACTGTAGATCTAGCACCAATCCACAAAAGGTCCACATCGTGCTCCAAAGCAAGATCTACGTGAGCTCTATTGGCCACCTCAGTAGCTGTTTTTAAACCAGTCTCTTCCTTCACCTTTTGTAACCACCTCAGCCCAATGGCACCAACACCTTCAAAATTTCCTGGGCGTGTTCGTGGCTTCCAGATACCGGCTCGGTAGTAATTTACATCGGTATCCTTTAGCTCATGGGCAATTTTTAACACCTGCTCCTCTGTTTCCGCACTACAGGGTCCGGCTATTACCAATGGATGTGGCAGACCCATATCATTTAGCCATTTTCTCATTTCCTTTTTGTTTTCCATAATCGATTCTAACTTTTTGTAAGTGGTATTCCCTTTAATATTTGTTTTATTCTATTGGTATTGTTCATTTCCCGATAAACATCTTCAAATTCATTGCTCAATAGCAATTGTTTGAAGGTTTCTAAATTTTGTATGTACTCTTCCAGTGACTCTACAACGTTCTCTTTGTTTTGTTCAAAAATGGGTGTCCACATATCTGGTGAACTCTTTGCCAAACGAACGGTACTTTCAAATCCACTCCCTGCGAGGTCAAAAATATCACGCTCATTTTTTTCTTTTTCAATTACCGTCTTTCCCAACATAAAGGAGCTGATATGTGATAAATGGGATACGTAGGCAATGTGCTTGTCATGGGCCTCAGGATTCATATACCGAATGCGCATTTTCATCTGTTGAAAAAGTTCCAAAGCTCTTTCCTGAAGTTTAAATGCTGTTTTTTCCACTTCGCAGATAATATTGGTCTTTCCAGCATACAAACCATTGATAGCAGCTGATGGCCCAGAAAATTCAGTACCCGCAATAGGGTGGCAGGCCAAATAATTTCTTCTTTTGGGATGATCTTCAACGGCTTTGCAGATTAAACTCTTGGTGGATCCTGCATCCATAACCACAGTTTCGTCCCCAACCGCATCCAATATCTTCGGTAGTTCTGTCATCAGAGCATTTACCGGAATGCTCACAAACACTACATCCGCCTGGGCCAATGATTCATAATCGCCTTTTTGGTCAATAATTTGTAAATCCAGGGCTTCATCCACATGAGCAGGATTCTTATCAATTCCAATAATGCTGGATTTAGGGTGAAGTGTTTTAAGATCTTTTGCAAAAGACCCTCCAATCAACCCAATACCTATGACAACTACGTTCATAATTAAAATCTTTCTATGGCTTCTCTTATCTTTTCTTCTTTGACACAAAGTGAAAAACGGATATATCCCTCACCATTACTCCCAAAAATGGTTCCTGGCGCTATAAAAATGTGCTTATCGTATAAAACTTGGTCAATAAATTGCTCCGAAGGAACCGATCCGTTCGGTAATTTGGACCACACAAACATTCCAACAGCATTCTTATCATAGCTACACCCCAATTTTTCAGCCAATTGAAACATCAGTTCCCTTCGTTGGGTGTACACCCCGTCCAACTCTTTAAACCAATCTTTTCCACTTTGTAGGGCTGCTATTGCCCCTTTTTGAATCCCATAAAACATCCCGGAATCCATATTGCTTTTTACCTTGAGTACAGCATTAATGTGCTCTTGGCTTCCCAAGACCATCCCCACACGCCAACCTGCCATATTGAAGGTCTTGCTCAAACTATTTAACTCCAAAGCATGATCCTTGGCTCCAGGTATGGACAAAATACTCCTTGGGTTATTGGTCAGTACAAAACTGTACGGATTGTCATTTACCAACAATATTTGATGCTTTTGAGCAAAATCTACCAAAGACACCAGCTGTTCTCTACTAGCGACAGCGCCAGTAGGCATATGAGGGTAGCTCACCCACATTAGTTTTACCCTTGACAAATCTGTTTGGGACAGTGCATCCAAGTCTGGAAACCAGCCATTTTCAGCCTTTAAACTGTAGGTTTTGGGCACAGCACCGATCAATTTGGTAACTGAACTATATGTAGGATAGCCAGGATTTGGCAACAATACCTCATCTCCTTCATTTAAGAAAGCCATGCTTATATGCATAATTCCTTCCTTGGAACCCATTAAGGGTAAAATCTCGGTTTCTGGATCAGCATCTACCCCAAACTTTTCTTTGTAAAAGTTTGCAATGGCCAAACGGAGTTCTGGAAGTCCTTGATAACTTTGATATTGATGTGCGCCCTTATCTGTAATGGAACTTTTTAAAGTCTCTAAAACTTCAGGTGAGGGAGCAAGATCAGGGCTTCCAATTCCCATATTTATGATTGGTTTTCCATCATTAATTAAACCTCTAACTTCCCTCAGCTTTCTGGAAAAATAATATTCTTGGACCGTATGTAACCTTTCCGCTGTGATCATGGCACTAATGCATTTTTGTATTCCCCTAATACTCTAAAATCCTCCGACATAATCTCCAACAAAGCTTTTGCTTTGGAAAAGTGACCGTATTTATCAAAAGTTACATCCACAAAAAAGGCGTACTTCCATGGGGTTTCTATCACGGGAAGGGATTGAATCTTAGTCAGGTTTAGATTGCAATCGCTCATAACATTCAAAACTGTAGCCAAACTTCCCCGCTTGTGGTCGGTAATAAATCGCAATGACGCCTTATTGATTTCCTCTTCAGGTAGAACCTTATTCTTTTTCTTGAGAATAATAAAACGGGTGGCATTGTTCTTAATGGTCTGGATTTCAGAAGCAATGATATCCAAATTATACAAATCTGCAGCTACTTTTGGAGCAATTGCACCAATATTAGTCAATTGACCTTCTTTTATGCGTTTTGCGGTCTCTGCAGTATCTACATCCTCTACCAATTTTATCCTTGGATATTGTTTAAAATAGGCTTTACACTGCAACAAAGCCATGGGATGTGAGTGCACTTCTTCAATATCATCTATAGAAGTTCCATTGAGCGCCATTAAATGATGATGGATACTCAAATAATGCTCCCCAATAATGTGTATGTTGTTATGATAGACTAAATTATAATTGGGAATTATTGATCCGGCTATCGAATTTTCAATGGCCATTATTCCTTTGTCTGCCATACCGTTGCACAACTGCTCAATCATTACATCAAATGAAAGGCATTCCACCAAATCAATGGTATCGCCAAAAAAGTCCACTGCCACCTGATGATGGTTAGACCCCTTAATTCCCTGAATAGCTACTTTTAAACTCATGATAAAAAAAAAGTCCCGTTTTAACGGGACTTTATCTATTTTATATACTTAACGCACACCTAGAACAGTCCCATACCTCTTTTAAAAAAGAAGTAGAAATAAAATCCGTTCCAGAAATACGTCTTTGTCATTTTTTTGTAAATCTTGGGCTAAGATAGCTATTCATTTGAAAATCGATTACTGAACACAAAATTTTTTTGATTATTTGAAGATCTTGGATATTCTTTGCGCATCGTTCGCTTAAATCATCATTTCATTTAGGAATCCTCAAAATCCTGAAATACACCAAGCTGAAAATTTTGTCCTTGAGCGCACTTTATCTCTCTTGATTCCTTGACAATTACCCACGAAATATCTAAAACCTTATTTTTGGGTACAAATAAATCTGAATGTCCATTACCGTTAACAGTATCATCAAAACTTTTGGAACACAAAAAGCACTTAACAAGGTTTCATTTTCTATTGACAAAGGTGAAGTCGTGGGTTTTTTGGGGCCCAATGGAGCTGGAAAATCAACCATGATGCGTATTTTGACCACCTACTATAAGGCAGATGTGGGAGATGCCACCGTTAATGGGTTTGATGTGATAAAACAGAGCAAAGAGGTACAACAAAGTATTGGTTACCTTCCAGAACACAATCCCCTGTACCTGGAAATGTATGTAAAGGAATATTTAGCATTTAATGCAGAGGTCCATAAAGTGGCTAGGCCACGGATTGATGCTGTAATTGAACAAACCGGATTAACACCAGAGGCCCATAAAAAAATAGGGCAACTTTCCAAAGGGTACCGGCAACGTGTGGGATTGGCAGCGGCTCTCCTTCATGATCCTGAAGTGTTGATTTTGGACGAACCTACCACAGGGCTTGACCCTAATCAGCTTATTGAGATAAGAAAACTCATCAGGGAGATTGGTAAAGAGAAAACTATTTTACTCTCTACACATATTATGAAAGAAGTAGAGGCGGTTTGTGATAGGGTTATTATCATTAACGAGGGGGAACTAGTGGCGGACAAGAAAATGGATGAGCTTCGCGAAGTCAATGAGCAAATTATTGAGGTGGAGTTTGATTATCGTGTGGAAGAAGTGCTGCTGAAGAAACTACCCCATGTTTCCCAAGTAAAAAACACAGGAGGTTTTGTTTATCAACTTACATTTTCCACAGACAACGATATGCGCCCTGTCGTTTTTGATTTTGCGCATGATAACCAGCTAAAAACGCTTCAATTAAGTAGAAAGAACAAAAACTTGGAAAGCTTGTTTACTGAGTTGACCAGTTAGTTTATCCTTTGTAAGTTCTCATCTATGTCTCTATTTTTAAATGCTGTATCCTTGGTATTTCCAAAAACGTATTTCATAGAAAACGCCACCTCTTTAGCGTCCGCAAAATAAACACCTTCAGCTTCAACACCGTCAATGGCGTAACGCTCTTCAAAATTCATTGCCTTAGTAATGTCGTTTAGACGAATTGCGCAGTGCAGTTTTTTAAATAATGTTTTTGTTATGGTCATATCCAACACCAACATACTATTCCGTTTAAATATCCCTTCCTGTCTTTTGGTCAATAGCCAACCCCCAAATGCAATTGTGGTGTCCCTCCCAATAGTCAACTGTTGACTGGAATACGCATATAGGGAAGGCTTGGTTGCCCCTCCAACCGCCGTTTTATCCATTATTTTATTGTAACTAATGTTGATGTTGTTCGTTGACGTCCATTTTTTATGGGAAAAAGGCAGGGTAAACCCAACATGAAATCCAGATTCCATGTCCAAATTGATTGGAGATAAAATTGCCTTGTTTATGGCCTCATCAAAGCTTATGGTCCAATAAATAGGATTGGTGTTTCTGTAATACGAGGCATTGACAGAAGTGTTCTTCCATTGAAAATTGGCAGATAGCTCACTGGTCAATGTAGGTAAAAGATTCACATTGTTCGTGGCTTCCAAAAAAGGATTAATAAAAGTAGTTATGGTACTTGTCCTGGAAAAATTTGGTCGTGAAATACTCCTGGCATAGTTAACAGAAACGGTTTTGGTGCTATCCAATTTAAAACTCAAGTTCGCTTTTGGAAATGCCTTAGTGTTGGATCTATCAGGTAAGGGAGACATTTCATTTTCAATTTGGCTCTGTACTTGGCTATACTCAACCCTCATTCCGGCATTATAATCCAACCCCTTTTTTAAGTTTCCAGATAAACTTGTATATCCTGAATAGAACCGCTCTTTGTAGTCAAAATCAACACTAGCTTTATCTGGGTTGGAAATTTCTTGTATTTCCGTAAAAGCATTCGCTCTAGCTTCATTCCAGTTGGTTCCAAACTCCCATTTTAATTTACTTGAAACATCATATTCAACATCCAACCTAAACGCCAATGAATTTATTCTATAAGACTGTTCCCTGATTTGATCTAGACTAAATCCATTTTCATTGAAATTATTTGCAATATCAGTATCCAATGTTTGCTTAAATGAGGAATATTGTAAGCCAGTAAATAGATTTATATCTGAAGCTACCTTTTTATTAAAGTTAAAATTGCCGCTGAAATAGTCTTTTGTTTGCTCATTCGCAGTTTCTGTTAAAATAACATCTTCCCCTGCACCACTTTTTAGAAAAGTTGCTGTTTCTATCTGTGCCTTGTCCGTTTGTAATTTAAAGGTTGTATTGAATGAAACATAATCATCCTTTTTCAATGGAAGGAAAAAACCCAGTCCGCCATTAAGTTGTTTGCGATTACCTTGCGGAATCAATACCAAATAGTCTGAAAAAATATTCTGTTCTGGAATCCTAAACGCAAAAGAGTTACTTTCCCAGTGCCCCAAATCATTAAAAGCCAAGTTACTCTGAAGGTTCCATTTACCGTTAGAGTGACTCCCGTTTGTATTTAGGTAATTATTGTAGTTCCTTTTAAAAGAAACCGTTTCTCCAATATTAACCTTGGTTCCTTTTTTTGACTTGCTTTTTCTGGTGACCAAAAGCACCGCCCTGCCCTCTGCTTCATATTTTGATGTGGGATTATTGATCAGTTCAATATGGGCTATGTTATCCACCGATAAGGCCGTAAATTCTTCAAAACTGATGCGCTGACCTCCCAAATAAATTAATGGATTTCCTTTGCCAATAATCGAAATGGACTCGCTATCCGGTGAAACTTGAACATTGGGGAGTTTAGATAAAACGTCCAAGGGGTCAGGAATAGCAGAAAATACCGGATGCTGCACGTCAATCTTTAGGTTGCCATTCCTGTTGGTAATTGGACTTTTAGCCGCTATGACCTCAACTCCTTCAAGCTTGGTAGCATCTTCTTTCAGGACAATGTGCAATTGTCTGTTTTTGTTGAGCTTGATTTCCTTGATGTATTCTTGATAACCAAGAACAGAGACCTGTAGATTGTAGTTGTTTTCCGAAAGACCCTCCAATCGGAATTTCCCATCAAACAATTGGGCATACATGACCATACTCACTTCGTTTGCGTCATACAAAAGCACATCACCTACAGGAATCAAACTTCCACTTTCATCCACAACCTTACCAGCTAAGGTATACTGGTTTTGACTATAAACGGATGCTCCCACTAAACAAAAGACAACCCAATACAAAAACTTCAACACGAATTAATTTTGAAGCAAAGTAACAGGTGATAAAAGCGGTTAGGTAAAAAACATGGTCTGAATTAAGTACTAGTACCCATACTTTTTTGAAGTAATTCTTGCCTGTTGGTCACGTTTAACTTGGAATAAATATTGGTGATGTGGGTTTTAACAGTACTCAAACTAATAAAAAGCTCATTGGCAATTTCCTTATTGCTCCTACCTTGCAAAATTAAAGCCTTTACATTTTTTTCTTGCCGACTCAGTTGAACATTGGGTACTTGATGCTTTCTAAATCTAACCATAAAACTCCCCAATACAATGACCAACCCAAGGAGAATGGCATTCAACCATTTACTTGTCCTTAATTCCTTTTTTATTGTTAGTTGGGTCAAATAGGCCATTCTTTTCTCTAAAAACCAATATTCAGACGCGTCCATGGAACTTTCTTTCAACTCTCCTAATAAATCAAGATAGTAGGATGGATTTTCTGCAATATCCGTATCTAGCAATTGTTTGTTCTCCAAATGCTTTACCCCAATAAGTTTTACCATTAAAATCTGAAGCGAATCCTTTACAAAACCCTTTCTAGGGTTTACCATATCATCCTGAGCCAAATATTGGTTCACCAAACTAGCTTCAAAGGCTTGCAATTTTTGCCATTCCTTATCTCCTTGGTTTGTGGTGGTATAATTGCTAAATAAGCGCTTACCTTTTTTGAATTCAAGTCTATCCCTTCCGGAAAACATGAAGGTGACATCTTTGACAACGGTATCATTTATAATTTCCTTTATTCGTTCAACATGCAAGCGGTAAATCTTATTACTATCGGAAAAGTGCTTTTTGTCAAAGTTAAAGAAGCCGTTCTTTTGAACATCCGCAATGGCAATGGGTTTTACTTTTGTTTCATTTTCCATACTGGATACAGGCACTTGACTCAAATATATTTTGGGCTTCCATGTATTAGCATTATCAAAATTTACAAAACCGGAAACTGCCTGCTGAGCAGAAAGCTGCAATCCACAAAAAACAAAAACAACAATTGGAAAAAGTTTATACATTGTCAAAACTTACCAATAAATTTACGGTATTTGCGTGGTAGAAACAATCCTACTTCCTGTTTTAGCTTTTCCATTGCCACAATTTTTTAAATCCCATTTTACATCAAATATCATGTTATCTCGATACCCAAATCGGTATTTTTGTAGCTCTGATTAAACTGATTTCATGAAAAAGAACACTTCCCAACTTGAATTGTCCAAAGAAGCGATGAAAACCTATGGCTATCAAGTTATAGATGCCATTGTGGAACACCATGATACCCAAAAAAATCAAAAGCCGGTAGCTTTGGGGTCACGGGAAGAAATGGACTCCTTGTTTTTGGAAGAAGCTCCTGAAAAGGGAACACAGCCCAATGAGGTGCTTCAATTTGTATTGGATAAAGTTATGACCAATAGCACCAATATGTCCCATCCCAAATCGTATTCTTTTGTTCCAGGACCAAGCAACTACGTAAGCGTAATGGCTGATGCCTTGGCAACTGGCTTCAATATTTTTTCTGGCGGATGGGTTGCTTCACCAGCGGCAGCAGAGCTGGAAATTATCACCATCCAATGGTTGCTTAAAATATTTGGCTTTCCAGCAAAAAAAGGAGGTGGGATATTTACTAGCGGGGGTTCCATGGCCAATTTAACCGCCCTCACCACAGCCAGAAAGGTAAAATGTGGACAGGATTTCTCAAAAGCAGTCATCTATCTTTCAGATCAAGCACACTCTTCCAACATCAAGGCGATCAGGGTTTTGGGGTTTAAAAAGGAGCAAATCCGTGTTATCCCTACCGACATTGAATTTAAGTTTGCTATTAACAAGCTCAAAAATTGCATTGCCAAAGATCGACTGGAGGGTCTACGCCCTTTCTGCTTAATTGCCACCTCAGGGACCACCAACACCGGAACCGTGGACCCTCTTCAACAACTGGGCGCCATATGCAAGAAAGAAAATATCTGGTTCCATATTGATGGGGCTTATGGAGCTGCTGCTATTTTATCTAAGCAAGGTAAGGCTTTAATGAAGGGAATTGAAAAAGCGGATTCCTTGACCGTTGACCCTCATAAGTGGTTCTTTCAGCCTTATGAAATGGGCTGTCTACTGGTCCGAAACCATAAGCATTTAAGCCAAACCTTTACCGAAAAACCAGAATACTTGAGGGACATTGAGGGAAACACCTCAGAAATCAATTTTTATGACCATGGTATCCAATTGACCAGAAGGTTTAGGGCACTTAAGTTTTATATGTCCATAAAAACTTTTGGCCTCCGGGAATTTAGAAATGCAATTACTTATAACATCAATTTGGCCGAGGAAGTTGAGAACCGCTTACGGGGCAGTGAACAATGGGAGGTTGTTTTCCCCGCAACACTAGCTGTCATCAACTTTAGGTACCATCCTATTGGAAAAAAACATTCCCAGAAAAAGCTTGACAGGATTAATCAATTTATTTCAGAACAGGTAGTGTCCTCCAGAAAGGCACTGTTAGTAACTACCATCCTTCATGGACAGGTGGTGTTGCGCATGTGCTTGATCAATCCAAGAACTACGATGGCAGATGTTCTGGAAACTTTACATCTTTGTGAACATTTTGCTCAGCAATGTCCAGAGCTTACTAAATAGGGAATCTAATTGTACTGCTTCGAATTACGCTTTTGCTGCTCAAAAATGGTGATAAACATGCGAACGCTAATGTTTCTGGCCCGTTGCTTGGCCTTTTCCGCATTTACTCCAATAAAATAGGTGTCTATGGTCTCTATCCAATGCCTTAACCATATTCCAAAGTGATAGTTGGTAATGGTATACTCCATTTTTTCATCCACTTCTGCGTGTACCTTCAAGGGGTTACCTTTGTACTTTTGGACAAAAAACAGATTGGTTTCCCAAAAATTAATCAGTTTTTCAATATGTTCTGGCCAATCTTTGATAGTCTCATTAAAAAAATGACCTATTTCCTTATCCGCCCTTACCTTCTCATAAAAACGGGTAACCAGTAATCTAACGTCTTCCCGGGTTTCAAGTTCTACTCTTGGCATATCACCACAAATTTAAAATTAATACTACGGTACTGATCACTAAACTGACTATAAAAAGGTTAAATATTGTCCTTGGACTTCGCTGCGATAAAACACCTGCATTAAATCCCATACACGCTATGGTGACCAAAAACAACTGAAACATCTGAACTGGAGTAACTCCGTTTATAAGAATATACATTGCAGCTACCGAACCAAGACAGCTTTGTGCAATGATAAAAATCGTAGAATATCCCCTAATATCTCTTTTAAATTCCTTTAAACTATTCAAATAAAGTTCCATAATCATGTCATTTGTCATTGTTTGGAACAAAATTATTTTAGATAGTGGCCTAAATTTTATGACCGAAATCATAAAACATGCTAAGGGCAAAACTGCTTAACGAAGAATTTTGTGTGAACTCAATTGAAGTATCCCCTTTTTTTCCAAGGATTTGATAGCCCTGATGACCGTTTCAACCCTAAGGCCTGTAAGGTCCGCCATTTGTTGTCGGGACAACTCCACCAAATAAGGTTCACTATCAGGAATTTTGTGGACATGCTCCTTAAAGTAATCTATTAGCTTTAAAAGTCTATGTTCAGGGGTTTCTGTAGAAATTTCGGCGACCATGGTAGCCTTGTAGTGCAACCGACTTGCCAATACCTTGGTTAACATCAAATGGATGTCCGGGTTTTCCATGAGTAGTTCAAAGAACTTCCTTTTTTCAAGTTTCCAAACCACGCTGTCCCCCACCGCTTCGGCTTGGGCCGGATAAGCAAGTTCCTCAAAGAGCGGGGGTTCTCCAAAACTCTTGCCTTTAGAAAAAATACCTTGGATGAACTCCTTGCCTTCTGCATTAAAGTTGTTCATTTTAACTTCCCCTGAAACCACTTGAAAATAATATCTAGGCTGCGATTCTATATGAAACAGGACTTCCTTCTTTTTGAGCATCACCTGCTGCGCCCCATATTTAAGTAATAACTCGTCTGGAATCATGCTTTTTCCTCAAATTCAATGCAATCCAATCGGATATCCGAATGTTTCAGCTGCCTTTCCAACAAATGACAGTAATGATTGGCATTGGTTTTCTGGTAGAACTTACAGGCATAGCAGGTGCGCTGTACAGTCAATATACCTTGTTGATTGAGTTGATAAATCAATTTGGTAAGGGTTCTAAAGAGTGCTTCCCTATCATTTTCATCAACAGTTTCCAAATTGGCTGCTATCGGATTGGCAAAATGTTCCGTTTGGCCTACTAGTTCCCTTCCCAAAGTTGATAACATTATGGTGTAGCTTCGGCTATCAGTGGAAGAATAATCCTTTATGATCATGGATTTTTTGTCCAAAACTCGAACAGCATCGCTAATGGTAGGTTTGGTTACATTGAATTCCTGGGCCAGAAAGCTAACATTATTGAAATCACTTTTATGATGGGCCACAAAAATTAAAATCTGGATTTGGATGGGACTCAGCCCCAATTGCTTCGCTTTTTCCCAAAGTAGTACTTTAAAAGCCTGTGAGATACGTTCCAGTCCAGCTACAATTTTGCTGGAAAGGTCTTCCTGCTGCCGTTCTAGGTTAAAAACACTCTTTTTCTCCATAATATAACCATGCCTGCCGGCCATCCGACAGGCAAAGTTAGTTATCCTAATTAAATTAGGAACAATTTTCCATCTCGATAATAGCATATCCGTTGGCCTTAATCTCTTCATCTACGAAGGATGGGGCAACTTGAAAATGACAAAATCTACATTCGTTAGTAGACAAGCTCCCCGTATTGAAGGGCTTAGATTTCAAATACGCCTTTCCATAATTAAAAATTAGGCGGGTATCCTTTACGGTATGAGGCACTAAAATATCAAAGTGCATCAGCTTTCCATCTTCCCTGGGAACATAGGTGTCCCAAACCGAAACTTCCATATTAGTGTTTTACAGTATAGGGTAATGACAGGTCGCCACTGGCTACACTGTACACTTCATAAACACCTAGCATAGGTAGGGTGTCCAAGCTTGTATTCACTTTCATAAAGGCAGCTACCCCATCGTATGTGAATTCTGTTTTGTTATTCATTCTGTAATCCGGAACTACAACTTTAATAACATTGCTATGGGTAATTACAGGAAAACCCGGAGAGTCCATATACATAGGCATACCCGGATTGGTTGGAGGCAGTACCACAGTCTCATCCGCTTTTTTAAACTGTTTTACAGCAAGTCCGCCGGCAACTCTTTGGTCTTCCGTTAGAACAACCCAGTGTGGATGCCAAACGATTCCATCATTGTCAAAAACGGTATCGCTGTTTTCATCCCAAAGAGGGGTATCATCAAAATCAGGATGAGAGGTAAGTGCCAAGGCCAGAATCCCCTCCGTTGTACTAAATCCAACATCTGATGGTTGCAAACTGGTAGGAAAAACATATCCCAAAACCGGAGCCCCATCCAGTTGACCGGCCGGTTTGGGGACAGTCGCTCCGGCTTGTCCATTTACCACTATTTCCCAAACCATGATCCCTAAATCCGCTTTATGGATTACCTGAACGGATTCAATCTGAAAATCTTCATTGTTATATGGCGTTTTTTGTGCACAAGATGTAAATAACCCTGCACACAACATCAAAGCTGATACAATTGCTTTATTTGTCTTCATTTTTATTTTATTTAGGATTCCTAACTTTATTAATGTTTAAAATTACACTTTGATTTCTTCCAAAGATGCTCCATAGTTGATGTGTAGCACATTCCCACTGGGTGTAACCAAGGCAGGCACGGATTTAACTCCCGATTTCTCTGCTTCATAGATTTTGCCCCTATCTTCACCCACATGGACAATGGAAACATTCTCCGAACCAATTAACTGTACCAATTCATGCTCCGCACTGACGCATACTGGACAACCTGCATGATAAAAAACTGATTTACTCATTTTGAAACCTATTTTAAGTTTGTTGCATTATTGCTCTGCAAATATAGTAAGGATTCCTAATTATAAAAATTAAAACTAATATTTTCCCTAAAACAATGCCATATCAAGTTCGTTTTGAACTTTTGGGTCGGTACAGTTGATTAAAACAGCCACCACTATTTGTTCCTTCGGAAGCACAAAAAAATTGGAATATGCTCCCACACTGTTGCCTACATGACCTACAAACTTCCTTCCCCTTTCATCTTGGCTCACTTGAAAACCCAAACCATAATAGGTGAGATCTCCGTTCACTCTTTGTGATGTTAGTATTTGACCCCATTGATCTTGGGTTAACAGTTTTTTCTTTAAGATGGCGTGTCCCAATCTTGCAACATCAGCGCTTGTTGAAACATAACCTCCACCTGCCAGCTTGTATGAATTGTTTACTTCAACTGCCTTTTTAAAACAGGTTTTGGTTTTCGTGTAATGCTCAACTTGTTGCAGTCCCTTTTCCAGTAGTGGAGCCGGACTTCCCTCAAGCTCTCTAGGGGAGAAAGTGCAATTCAGTCCTAAAGGCTCCAATACCTTTTGCTTTACGTAAATCTCAAACGGGACTCCGCTCGCCTCTTGCATGGCAAGAGAAAGTAACACAAAGTCAAAACTGTTGTACAAATATCCAGTGCCCGGTCTAAATTTTAATGGGTCATTTTTAAATACTTCTATACTGTCTTTGATGGACAACATCCGGTTTAAAGCATATTCCTTACCCCTATAACTTCTAATCCCTGCCGTATGTCCAGCTAACTGCCGCAAGGTGAAATCGTAATCCTTTCGGGGATAATAGGGTACATACTTATAAAAGGAATCATCCAATTTCAATATGCCCTCCTGTTCCATTTTGGCTAGCGCTATTCCTGTAATACATTTGGAAATACTGGCAATTCTGAATACGCTTCGCTTAGGGTCAACCGTAACCTTTTTTTCCATATGTGCATATCCGTACCCCTTTTGCAACGCAATTTCACCTTCTTTTTGAATGGTGACAGCCATTCCTGGAATCCTCTGGCTTGCCGTCAAATTAAGGAAAATGGCATCCGCTCTATCCCATCCTTGCAAACCATCAAGGGATTTAATCCCTGTTTTTCCAAATAGATTTTTTAAATAAGTATACAGTCCTTCCAATGTTTTGTGCTAATTCCCGAACATAGTGAGAAATCCAAAGAACAAAAAATGGAGTTCCCTCAAATTTCAGCAAGAATGGAAAAGCCGTTGGCTTCTTTTCCCTATACATTTGTCACAACAAGTAGAAAAAATGACGCAAGCTAAGAACAACAAATCCCCGTACCACCAAAAATTGAACCTTGTTGTGGAGTACATTCACAGTCATTTAGATGAAAAAATCGAGATTAAGACTTTGGCAGAACTTTCCCATTTTTCACCCTTTCATTTCCACCGTATTACACGTGCTTTGTTAGGAGAGCCCATAGGTGCCTATATCAATAGGGTTCGTCTGGAAACTGCTGCCAAAATGCTACGGTATACCACTTTGTCCATGGAGGAAATTGGGTACAATATTGGGTATGATGCCCCATCTTCCTTAACAAAGGCCTTTAAACAGCATTTTGGGATTACTCCTTCTGCCTATCGGAAAAACAAAACATTGAATTTAAATAGAACAAATCGAATGGAAACAGCATCTCTAAACATTAAAAAACCAAAAATTGTCAACGTCGAAGACAAGAACTGTATCTACGTGACCCTTAAAGGGGCATATGAGAAATTGGATTACCCTTCTGCTTGGGCAACGTTATGGCAGGAAGTAAAAAATCAAAAACTCTTTACTGCAGGTATTGAACATTTGGGCCTGCCCTTTGATGACCCTAATGTTACGGAGGAAAGTAACATTCGCTATGATGCCTGCCTAATTATTCATAAAGAAGCAAAACCAACAGGAACGGTGGGTACGAAGACCTTAAAAGGTGGAAAATTTGTCGTATTTCACTACCAGGGTAGTTACTCCAATTTTGGAGAGGTTTATGACTATATTTTTAACACTTGGTTATTTCAAAGCGACCATGAGCTAAGGGAAGAGTGCGTTCGCGAAAAGTACTTGAACAATGCTGAAAAAACTCCTGAGGACAAACTCAAAACCGAGTTTTACATTCCCATTAAATAGGTTAATCCCTAAAAATCAACCGTCCATTAAAAAGTTCCTCTACCTCAACTTCCGGTGGGCGGTTGGTACTGATCACATCCCCAGTACCTCTAATAACGCCACTAATTCGCTGCTGAGGGTTTACAAATATATCATTGGAACCTCTATGGTTTAAACTCACATTTTGTGCTGCAAGGCTCCCAGCTTCTATTCTTGAATCCCCTGCGGCTACATTCACATTTAAATTGGTGGTGGTCCCACTGAGTTTGAAATAAGCAATGCCATTTCCAACAACCTGGATAGTTTCTGAATTTACCTCTAAATCAAAAGACCCATCAGTGGTCTCCGTCTCCGGGTCTGTAAAACTCTCAGACAAAAGGGTGAGGTCAGGGTAGTTTAGTACCCCATCGCTAGAAATCAACAGTCCTGTGCTGCTTCTGATTTGCTCAATATTGGGCGAGGTAACATAAATTGTGGTTAAACCATAATCCCGTATAAAATTGCAGCCATTTTCATTTCTTAGTATCAAGCGATCACCTTCAACCTTTGCAAATACTTCTTCCTGCAGGAACTCTCCAGTTTCTACAACCACTTTTTGGTCTGCTCCATCTAGTAAAACTAGGTTAAGCTTCTCAAAAACCAAAATATTGACAAATGGTGGAACTTCTATTGTTCGTTGGGTTAAATCTCCTGCATTTTGGAAACAATCGGGTACATTATCTCCATTGCACGCACTAAAAATGAGGCATAAGCAAACAAAAAGGAACCCTCTTCCAACTACGCTCGTGATAACCAAGAACCCAAAAGTTAATTTTCTCATTACAACCATCTCATTTCTATAATCTTATTCCAACACCAAATTCCACCGTTTCCGCCTTAGCACCATGCGATTTAAGACTAATAGCACCAAAAATATGGTCTCCAAAATAACGCTTGAGCCCAACACGGTTGTATACTCTTCCCTCAAAATCAAAGGGATAGTACAGATAGTATCCCAATTGGGTTTCTATACTAATCGTATTGATAAACAGCTCATGTCCCAAAAAAATTCCCGCACGTTTGAAATCTGCATCTGGATCCACATCGAGTTCCGGGAATGAAATGGACTGAAATCGTATCAACTCCTTTAAAAAATTGGAGAAAAAGACATCGGTGCCAAATTGTATAGCGCTTTTTCTTCCCAAGCGTTTATCCGCATAAGCTGAAAAAATCCAAAATCCATAGCTCCCAGAATCAATCACATCACTTTCGTTCACACCCGTCCTAAATGCCAGATTATACCGAAAAGGCTCCGTAAGTCGTTCCGCTGCTTCAGATCTGATAAATTCGTATGTCAAATCACTATCCAAATCGTAAGTCAAACCTACATTTAGGGCAAAAGTATTTGTAGAGGTATTGGGCGCCTTAAAATTTGCATTGGAATAGTGTATTACAGAAATTCCCGCTTTTAATCCCAACCCTTTCCAAAGATTATCTCGCTGGTAATTGAGCATAATCATGGTGGAGCTCAACAGATGGGTTCCATAAGCATTGTTCCTAAAATTGGTATTCTTATCGTACGGATTTGTATTATAGGCAACGCCCTGCCCTAACCTGAATTGCAGATTTCGCTTTAAAAAATAAAAATTATAATGTGCGTATAGCCCAAAATGCTTTCCCAGGGTAGCATTGTTCATGTTTTGATAAACGAACGACATACCGGTGTCCGGATAGCCATATAATGACTCCCATTCTTCATGGCCAAAACGTTTTCTATTAAAACCCAAAATAAACCCGTTGGGATGATTCGTTATTAAATGGGAAATATCTGAATTGTGCAAAAGGATTGAACCATAAAACTGGCTGGCTTCCAAGATATATTTATTGGGAATCTCCCTTTCTTGGGAAAATCCACAATTACTTATCAAACCCAAAAAGGAGCAAAAATAAAGTAGGCGCTTCATGTGGCGCTAAAGTAGGAAATTAAAATACCTCAGCAGCAATGGCTTTTATGTTATCTGATTTTCCCATAGAATAGTAATGAAGTACGGGCACTCCGGCTTCTTTTAGTTCTTTGGATTGGTTAATGCACCAATCCACTCCCACCTGGCGCACCTCTTTGTTGTTTTTACAGGCTTCTACGGCATCCACCAAATCTTCTGGGATGTCTACTTTAAATACCTGTGGTAACAATTGTAAATGTCGTTTAACTGCAATAGGTTTTATCCCTGGAATTATAGGGACGTTTATTCCCATCTTTTGGGCTTCCTCTACAAACTCGAAGTACTTTTGATTGTCAAAAAACATTTGGGTTACTACATAATCGGCGCCTAGGTCAACTTTTTCTTTTAATCTTTTTAAATCAGATTTTAAGGATGGGGCCTCTAAATGCTTTTCTGGATATCCAGCTACCCCAATGCAGAAGTCTGCACAATCATCAGTTTCAATAACTTCATGCAAATAGCTCCCTTGGTTCAAATTCTTGATTTGCGAAACCAATTCCGAGGCATAGACATGTCCTCCTTTTGTAGGCTCAAAGTATTTTTCCTCTTTCATGGCGTCTCCACGAAGGGCCATAACGTTATCTATGCCCAAATAATGACAATCCACCAACAGGTATTCAGTTTCTTCTTTGGTAAATCCTCCACAAAGTACGTGGGGTACTGTATCTACATTGTATTTATGCTTTATGGATGCACAAATTCCTACAGTACCGGGTCGCATTCTTGTTAACTTTTTATCCAAAAGTCCATCTCGATCAATATAAATATATTCTTCCCTTGAGGTAGTCACATCAATAAACGGAGGCTTAAATTCCATCAATGGATCTATGTTGTTATATAGCTCTTGAATATTCCTTCCTTTAACTGGAGGAATCAACTCGAAAGAAAATAGTGTTTCGCCTTTTGCTTCTTTGATATGATCTGTAACTTTCATGCTATCCTTTTGTCAATATTTTTTTAATGGATTGATAATTTTCATCATACTCCCAATACACCCATCGGTCATCTAAATAATCAATTAAAATGTATTTTTCACTAATAGATTTTATCCGTTGGATTGACACCAGTTTCTTGGATGGGTTTTCCACCTGTATATCCTCCAAGATTTCTTTATTGTTGTCATCGTATCCATGTGAAATGATATGATTGCCAAGGATCAACTCTATAAAACCTGAAGTCATTGATCTACAATATTGGGAGCCAGCCATTTTTGGGCTTCCTCCAGTTTTATTTCCTTTCGACGTGCAAAATCCTCCACCTGATCTGGTTTTATTTTACCTAATCCAAAGTACTTTGCCTCTGGATGCCCAAAATAATAGCCGCTTACACTTGCAGCTGGCCACATGGCCAAACCTTCAGTAAGTTCAACCCCTATTTTTTCTTTTACACTCAAGAGTTCCCAAATAGTAAGCTTCTCTAGATGATCCGGACAAGCCGGATATCCCGGAGCAGGTCGGATACCTTGGTATTTTTCATCTATCAATTCGTTGTTGGTAAGGCTCTCTGTTGAAGAATACCCCCAATATTTGGTTCGCACTTCCTTATGTAAGTACTCGGCAAACGCCTCCGCTAAACGATCGGCCAAGGCCTTAACCATTATGGCACTATAATCATCCAGGTTTTTTTCATACTCAGAAGCCAGCTCACGGGTTCCAAATCCGGTAGTAACACAAAAACAGCCCATAAAATCCTGTAGCCCTGATGATTTTGGAGCAACAAAGTCCGCGAGGGCAATATTTGGTACTCCTGAACGCTTTTTTAGTTGTTGACGGAGCGTCCGAAACGTGAATTGCGATTTTCCGTTTTCATTTGAAATAACATTGATATCATCTTCATCTATTTGATTTACCGGAAACAGTCCAAATACCGCCTTAGCTTTCAATAACTTTTGATCCAGTAGTTGTTCGAGCATCTTTTGAGCATCATCAAAAAGCTCAACCGCTTGTTTTCCAACCACCTTATCCTTTAGGATATCTGGGTATTTTCCATGCAAATCCCAACTTCTAAAAAAAGGGCTCCAATCAATGAAATCTGTCAATTTCCGCAGATCAAAATCCTCCCAAACCTGAACTCCCAGTTCATTTGGTTTTACAATGTCTCTTGAATTCCATTCTATTTGCAATTTGTTGCTTCGGGCTTCTTCAAGCGTCAAATATTCTTTTTGCTTAGTCCGGTTCAGGAAACGGTCCCGGAAACTCTCGTAATCCAGTTTTATGGAGTTTTTATAGCCTTCAGATGTTTCTTTTTGCAATAAATCGCCTACAACGGTAACTGCTCGTGAGGCATCATTTACATGAACTACTGACTGACTATACTGTGGATCAATCTTTACAGCAGTATGGGCCTTGCTCGTAGTGGCTCCTCCAATAAGCAAAGGAACCGAGAAGTTCTGCCGCTCCATCTCCTTGGCCAAAAAGACCATTTCATCCAAAGAGGGAGTAATCAAGCCGCTTAATCCTATAATGTCAACCTGTTCTTCCTTGGCTTTGTTGATAATTTTTTCCGGTGGTACCATTACACCCAAATCCACAATTTCATAATTGTTGCAGGCCAGCACCACGCTTACAATATTTTTGCCTATATCATGTACATCGCCCTTTACGGTGGCCATCAATATTTTACCGGCTGCGGAGGTCTTGGAATCCTTGGATGCTTCTATATATGGGGTAAGATAGGCCACTGCTTTTTTCATGACCCTCGCAGATTTTACCACTTGGGGAAGGAACATTTTTCCGCTTCCAAAAAGGTCCCCCACTACATTCATCCCGGTCATTAAATTCCCTTCAATAACCTCCAAAGGTCTAGAGGCTTGCTGTCTGGCCTCTTCAATATCTTCGATGATAAATTGGTCAATTCCTTTAACCAAGGCACGGGTTATCCTATCTTGCAAAGGTTCTTCCCTCCAAGTCAAATCCACTTTACTTTCCTTTGCTTTGCCCACTACGGTTTCAGCAAATTCAAGTAATCGTTCTGTGGCATCGTCCCGTCTATCGAGAATTACATCTTCCACATGCTCCAATAGGTCTTTTGGGATATCATCGTACACTTCCAGCAAAGCTGGATTCACAATTCCCATATTCATCCCCGCTTTAATGGCATGGTATAAGAATACTGAATGCATAGCTTCCCTTACAGGATTGTTTCCCCTAAAGGAAAAAGAAACATTGCTTACCCCACCACTCACACTGCAATGCGGCAGATTTTTCCGAACCCATCGAGTGCCTTCAATAAAATCAAGAGCGTTTTTTCTATGCTCCTCCATTCCAGTTGCCACTGGGAAGATATTGAGGTCAAAAATGATATCTTCAGGAGGGAAGTTCAACTCATTTACCAGAATATCATATGATCGTTTTGCGATTTCAACACGACGGTCATAGTTATCGGCCTGACCTACTTCATCAAAGGCCATGACTATTACCGCAGCACCATAGCGCTTGATCAATGTAGCTTGTTTTATAAATTGTTCTTTCCCCTCTTTAAGACTTATGGAATTAACGACGCATTTTCCCTGCACTACCTGAAGACCAGCCTCAATAATTTCCCATTTGGAGCTGTCGATCATGATGGGTACCCTAGCAATATCAGGTTCGGCCACAATTAGGTTTAAAAACCTAACCATGGCTACCTTACCATCTATTAGGCCATCATCCATATTAATATCGATAATCTGGGCCCCTCCCTCTACTTGGTGCCTGGCAACATCCAATGCTTCATCAAATTTCTCTTCCTTGATCAAGCGAAGGAACTTTTTGGAACCTGCCACATTGGTTCGCTCCCCAACATTGACAAAATTACTGTCGGGAGTGATGATCAATGGCTCGAGGCCTGATAGCTTCAAATATCTTTGTTTGGTCATTGATGCTAATTTTCTGTCTTATTCTACCCTAATATACTTTTCAACAATATGTCTTTTGATTCCCGCCTCGGGGACATCTTCAACTCCAGATTGAATTAGCGTATCGCCCTTAACTTCCACATTGAAAGCAAATTTGTGCCCCCTTATAGCTTCATATTCTATATACTGCAAGGTTTCCGTATACGCATTCCCATTAAGCTCATATGTGCCGGCACCTCCATAAAACCCTTCCTCACCATCCTTTGGTTGGTTAAAAAATGCAAAATGGTCCTTGTTAAGGATTTTAATAAAATCTGACTTGGACAAATCTTTGATTTGCAGGGAATCTCTCTCCTTGATTT
Organism: uncultured Allomuricauda sp.; assembly: GCA_965117065.1. Classification (GTDB taxonomy): domain Bacteria; phylum Bacteroidota; class Bacteroidia; order Flavobacteriales; family Flavobacteriaceae; genus Flagellimonas. The sequence goes on along the minus strand of OZ220751.1, from coordinate 2,923,852 downwards.
CACCATATACTAACTTCCATGTGCCGTCAATGGCTAAATCAGGTTTTTCATTTAAATCAACTGCAGCGGGGGTTTCAGCCTGATCTTTACAAGAAAACATTAATACCATAAACATTAGCAACAAAATCTTTTTTTTCATGAATTTGGTTTTTTATGATTTATGAAACGATTGGTAGTTCCAATTCTCGTGGTTTGTACTCAGTTACCAAGTCTGCAATTGCACTGATGTGCTCAGGGGTTGTTCCACAACAACCTCCCACAATATTCACCAGGCTTTTATCCAAATATTCTTTGATTTGGGCTGCCATTTGCTCCGGGGTTTCATCGTATTCACCAAAGGCATTGGGCAATCCTGCATTGGGATGGGCTGACACGCCAAAGGCCGTTTTTGCTGACAACACCTCCAAATGCGGCACCAACTGGTTGGCACCCAAAGCACAGTTAAATCCAACCGTTAGGATTGGGATATGTGAAATAGAAATGAGAAAAGCCTCTGCTGTCTGTCCAGATAACGTTCGACCAGAAGCATCTGTAATGGTACCACTTACCATAATGGGAACGGTAATACTTCGCTCTTCTTTAACTTCTTCTATGGCAAATAGCGCGGCTTTGGCGTTAAGAGTGTCAAAAATGGTTTCAACCAAAAGGATATCCGCCCCGCCATCTAACAAAGCTTCAACTTGTTCCTTATAGGCCACCCTTAGCTCATCAAAAGAAACTGCTCTAAATCCAGGGTCATTGACATCTGGAGACATGCTTGCAGTCCTATTTGTTGGTCCGATGCTGCCGGCTACAAATCTAGGCTTATGAGGCTCTTTTGCTGTAAATTCCTTCGCTACTTTTTTGGCTATTTTGGCTGATTCGTAGTTGAGTTCGTACACCAAATCTTCCATATGGTAGTCCGCCATGGCAATGGTGGTGCCTGAAAATGTGTTGGTCTCAACAATATCGGCCCCAGCTGCAAAGTATTTTCTATGCACTTCCGCAATGGCATGGGGCTGGGTCAACGACAACAAGTCATTATTACCCTGCAAGGGATGTTCCCAATCTTTGAATCTATCTCCCCTAAAGTCTTTCTCTTCAAATTTATAACGCTGCAACATGGTGCCCATGGCTCCATCCAGTACCAAAATGCGTTTCTGTAATATGTCTTCAATATGCTCCATAACAAATCAATCCCCTTTCATTGGGGTATCAAAAATTATCAAGAAAAGTGTAGAAACTTGGTTGTGGAGTATGCTCTACGTTATCCATCCCTTAAATCCCCAACAATTGTTGGTCGCGGGTAGAATGTAGCACCTTCTTAGGTCCATGGTTATGGAAAACACTAAGGGTTGCTAAGGTTTCACAGGGTCTAATCCCTCCACCTTTCTTGATAACAAATTCAATTTTTTAATGAACTGAGGACAAAATAACCACACTTTGTCCTCAAAAGCAACATAAATCTGCTTTTTATTGGTCCACACCCTCCTTTGCCGGGCAATAGAGGGTGTGGACTAACTCAAATAATCTAAACCTTTAGACTATACTTTGCACCACTTCTTTTTTGGCTTCCTTTTTGGAGCCATCAAAGCCTTGGACCCCGCCAACGGTGGTATACTTCATTACAAATCGCTTTTCTGGATTTATAATTTGATAAGCAAATTGACACATTACGGCTGCTTCGTGGAAACCGGATAGTATCAGTTTTAGTTTGCCAGGATATGTATTAACATCGCCAATGGCAAATACACCAGGGATATTGGTCTGGTAATCCTTGGCGTTATTGACCTTGATGGCATTTTTTTCAATTTCCAAGCCCCAGCTTCCTATGGGCCCCAACTTTGGTGACAATCCAAATAACGGAATGAAATAATCGGTTTCCACATAGGTTTGGCCCTTAGCTTCATCATTGTGCTTAACCACAACAGCTTTAAGTTCATTCTCCCCGTGAATTTCCTTGACCTCGGCTTCTGTATACAGTTGAATTTTACCCAATTTGGCCAGTTCTGCAGCTTTCTCCACAGAATCCAACGCACCCCTAAATTCATTTCTTCGATGCACCAATGCCACCTCTGAAGCTACATCTGCTAAATAAATGGCCCAATCCAGAGCAGAATCACCACCTCCGGCAATAACCACCTTTTTATTCCGGTAGACTTCTGGGTCTTTAATCATATAAACCACTCCTTTATCCTCATAATTGGTTAGGTTGGAAATCAGCGGTTTTCTTGGTTCAAATGACCCTAGTCCACCAGCAATTACCACAACTGGGGCATGATGTTTTGTACCCTTATTTGTTGTAACTATAAAGGATCCGTCTTCTTGCTTATCTAAAGTTTCAGCGCGTTCTCCTAAAGTGAAACCTGGTTCAAAGGGTTTTATTTGTTCCATTAATTTGTCTACCAAGGCACCAGCCAAAATCTCCGGATAAGCCGGAATGTCGTAAATAGGCTTTTTGGGGTAGATTTCTGAGCACTGCCCACCAGGTTGTGGCAATGCATCTATTAAATGGGTTTTTAATTTTAAAAGTCCTGCTTCAAAAACCGTGAACAGTCCGGTTGGGCCAGCTCCAATTATAAGTATATCTGTCTTTATCATATTTTCTTTTTAGGTGGCCTGAAATGTGCCAGACCATGTATTTCTATATCTTTTCAGCAAATTTCTCCCCTTGATTTCTATAATTTTTTTGAATATCCATTATCCCTTGACGGTGGTTTACGACCTCCCCAATTACGATAATGGCTGGATTGGTTAATTGCTGCTCCTTTACCTTAGTCTCAATGGAAGCAACTGTGCCAATTCCTATTTTTTCATTTGCCGTGGTACCATTTTGTATTATGGCCACTGGCAGATTGGATTTTCCTTCATTCTTGAACAGCTGGACTATTTCTGGTAATTTGGACATCCCCATTAAAATCAAGACCGTAGCGTTGGATTTGGCAGCCAAGGCCACATCTTTGGACAATTTGTGCTCCTTTGTTGTTCCGGTTATTACCCAAAAACTTTCTGACGCTCCTCTTTTGGTCACTGGGATATGTTGAAAGGCTGGAACGGATACCGCTGATGAAATACCCGGGACCACATCAACCTGCACCCCTTTTTGGGCTGCATATTCCATTTCTTCAGCACCTCTTCCAAAAACGAAAGGGTCTCCTCCCTTTAACCGAACTATTTGAAGTTGCCTGTGTGCGCGTTGCACAATCAATTCATTAATTTGCTCTTGTTTATATGCGTAACACCCTTTGCGTTTGCCTACAAAAATCTTTTCGGCATTGGATGCATAATCCAGCAATTGAGGGTCTACCAAGGCGTCATACAGCACCACATCGGCATTTTCTAACGCCTTAATTCCCTTTAAGGTGATTAAATCCACATCTCCCGGGCCTGCACCCACTACTGTTAATTTTCCTTTATACATGTGCCAATTCTAATTTTCTATAGTCTTCCAACTGCCCCAAAACCAGTTTAGCATCTTCCAAAAAGCTATTCGCGAACTCCTGGGATGGTTGGTTTTTGTTCAGTTGAAGGGCCAAATCCGAAAAGCTTCCTTCAAATTGTATTTTACTTGTCTCCACATACAATCGGTCAAAATCCTTAATAATTCCGGCATGGGTGTTGACTTTGACTTTTTCAGAAGTTAATAGTGCTTTTGCGGAGTTCACAATGGATTGATAGGTGTAATAAATACTGGCAGCCCATTTTTTCTCCTCCAAAGCTTCCTGTGCTTTGTCAATTTTTTCTTGACTTTCAAAAAATAGGGTAGCCACCAAATCAACGATTACGCCGGCACATTCCCCAATTCCAATTTCTTTTTTATATTTCTCCTCCGTACCCCAATCTATAAAATCTTGAGGTGTTAGATTCTCAATATCTGCAAGTGGTTTTAAGAATTCGTAGAAATAATGTTCTCCTTTTTCCCAATAGTAATCTGCAAAAGACGCACCATTGCCGTTGGTATTAAAATCATCTAGAATGAGACGTAGGGCCTGAGGGCCTCTTTTACTCGGGATTTTCACCACTTTATCTGCAAATCTGCCTTTTCCATTTCCAAAATTTCCTCCCCCTAACAATACCTGCAAAGCAGGGGCAACCAATTTATCCTTGGTACGTACGGACATACCCTGAAATCCTATATTAGCCATATTGTGCTGTCCGCAAGCGTTCATACAGCCACTAATTTTGATGACCACGTCCGGATTGCTGATGTATTGCGGGTACTCTACTTTGATGACTCGTTCTAATTCTTCTGCAATTCCCGTACTGCTGGAAATTCCCAAATTACAAGTATCTGTTCCTGGACATGCGGTAATATCCAAGGCTTTGTTATAACCTGCCTCTACAAATCCCAATTTCTCCAGCTCTGTATAAAAGAAGGGTACAAGTTCTTCTTTTACAAACGGAATCAAAATATTTTGTCTAAGTGATAGCCTTATTTCACCAGCGGCATAATCTTGAACCAGTTTGGCCAACTTTCTGGCTTTATCTGTATAGAAATCGCCCAATAAAACTTTAATTCCGATAGCCACATACCCCTTTTGTTTTTGCGGAACCAAGTTGGTGGATTTCCATTGATCAAAAGCAACTGTGTCGATTATATCCGTTTCTGGAACCTCAACTGAGGCCACAACCGGTGTTGGATAAGTTGTATGATCAATAGGATAGGTCTGAATGGGAATGGCCAACTGCTCTTCTTCCAAAAGGGTTTTAAATCCTTCCAAGCCAATCTCCTTCAACAAAAATTTCATACGTGCTTTAGCACGGCTTTTTCGTTCTCCGTATCTATCAAAAACGCGAATTACTCCTTCCATCAATGGAACAATCTTGTCTATCGGCAAAAAACTATACAGCTCATCAGCATGTCTTGGTTGGGAACCCAGCCCCCCGGCCAACATAACTTTGAATCCTCTTGCTCCATTTTTAATCTTGGCGATAAAACCTAGATCGTGCATGTAAGAAAGTCCCGTATCGGCATCACTGGAAGAAAAGGAAACCTTAAATTTCCTGCCCATTTCCTGTCCAATTGGGTTTCTTAGAAAATACTGAAATACAGCATGTGCATAAGGCGAAACGTCAAAAGGCTCATCAACATCTATCCCAGCTGTTTCACTGGCAGTAACGTTACGAACAGTATTTCCGCAAGCTTCACGAAGGGTAACATCGTCCCTTTCCAACTCTGCCCATAGTTCTGGGGTACGATTCAAATCCACATAGTGAATCTGAATGTCCTGACGAGTGGTGATATGTAACCTGCCTCTGGAATATTCATCCGAAACATCACTGATGCGCAACAATTGCTTGGAAGTCACCTTACCATAAGGTAGCTTAATACGAATCATCTGCACGCCTTCTTGGCGTTGTCCATACACTCCTCTGGCCAAACGCAGGCTGCGGAACTTTTCCTCATCAATTTCTCCGCCATTGAATTGCTGAATTTTCTTTTCCAATTCAATAATATCCTTGGCGACAATGGGGTTTTCTATTTCCGTTCTAAAGCTTTCCATAATTCTAGTTTTCCTATCTATTTTATAGGATATAATTTTAATATATCTATTCAATTCCCAATTGCTTGGGATTTCAAAGGAAGTAGAGTTAACTAATAAACCCTACCCCTGCTGTGTTATTTGTTCTGCTATCAATAATGATAAAGGAACCGTTGGTGCGATGATCTTTGAACCGATCATAAAAAATTGGTTTGTTCAATTTTAAGCGCACTTTGGCAATATCATTCATTTGTAAAGAGGAGGCATTCTCTTCAATTCCTGAATAATCAGGGTGAATTTTATGCTCAATGGCATCCACTTTTGCCAGTACCTTGTTTATACCGTGTTGCACTACATACTTACCTCCCGTAGTCATATTTTCAGAATCCATCCAAGATACAGTTGCCGTCAATTGTTTATCAATTGTAGGTAAATCTCCTGCCTTGACCAGCATATCCCCCCTACTTACATTCACTTCGTCCTCCAAAGTAATTGTAACCGAAGAACGCCTCGGGGCTGTTTGGTATTCTTGATCGTAGAAGTATATATTTTTGATTTTGGATCTAGTCATTGAAGGTAATACTACCACATCATCATCTACGCTAAGTTCACCGCCGTAAACTTTCCCTGTAAATCCACGAAAATCATGGAACTCTTCTGTTTTTGGACGCACAACATATTGTACTGGAAATCTTGGAGTACCCGTGTTATAAATATCCTGCAAATCCAATTCCTCTAAATGCTCCAACAGGGTTGGACCATGATACCAAGCCATGTTGTCGGTTCGGTTTACTACATTACCTCCTTTTAGGGCACTTACAGGGACAAAAGTGATCTTTTGTTCTTGGTAATCCCTGTTCTCCATCAATTTTTCAAAATCGGTCTTGATGTTTTCAAAGACTTCTTCTGAGTAATCTACCAAATCCATCTTGTTGATGGCCACAATTACATCTTTGACCCGCAACAAATTATTGATAAAAAAGTGTCTGTTGGTCTGCTCTATTACCCCTTTTCGCGCATCAATCAATATTATTGCTGCTTGGGATGTAGATGCTCCGGTTACCATGTTACGGGTATACTCCACATGCCCTGGGGTATCTGCAATAATGTAGCTTTTGGCCGCTGTGGAAAAGTAGATATGGGCCACATCAATGGTAATTCCCTGCTCTCTTTCCGCCACTAAGCCATCTGTAGCCAGTGAAAAATCGAGATAATCATATCCCTTTTGTTTACTGGTTTTTTCTATGGCCTCCAATTTGTCATCTGTCAAGGATTTTGTATCGTAAAGCAGCCTTCCAATCAAAGTGCTTTTACCATCATCCACGCTTCCTGCCGTTGCTATTTTTAGTACTTCCAATGCTTTATTTTTTTCTCCCGCCTTCACGGGAATGATCTTTTGATTCTAGAAATATCCCTGTTGTTTTCTTTTTTCCATGGCTGCTTCGGAACGTTTATCGTCAATTCTAGCGCCTCGTTCCGAAATTTTGGAGTCCCTGATTTCCAAAACCACCTTGTCAATGGTGTCCGCATAAGATTCCACGGCGGCAGTACAGGACATATCTCCTACTGTACGGAAACGCACCATTTTTTCCTCCACTTTCTCATCTTCGGCCCTAAAAACCACATCATCCTCGGCGGACCAAATCAATCCGTCCCTTAAAAAGACATTTCTTTTATGTGCAAAGTAAATGGACGGGATTTCTATACTTTCCTTTTCGATATAACTCCAAACATCCAGTTCGGTCCAATTGCTAATGGGAAATACCCTAACGTTCTGCCCCATCTCTATTTGGCCGTTCAACATATCGAACAATTCTGGACGTTGGTTTTTCTCGTCCCACTGACCAAAGTCGTCCCTTACTGAAAAGATACGTTCCTTGGCCCGAGCTTTTTCTTCATCTCTCCTTGCTCCACCGATACAGGCATCAAACTTGAATTCTTCAATGGCATCCAGTAAAGTTGTGGTCTGCAACATGTTTCTACTGGCATATTTGCCGGTTTCCTCAATTACTTTGCCCTGATCTATGGAATCCTGCACATTCCGCACAATCAGTTCCACTCCCAATTCTTCAACCAATTTGTCTCTAAACTCAATAGTTTCCGGGAAATTATGACCTGTATCTATATGCATCAATGGAAACGGAATCTTGGCTGGCCAAAACGCTTTTTGCGCCAAACGAACCAAGGTTATGGAGTCTTTGCCTCCTGAAAAAAGTAATACCGGTTTTTCAAATTGGGCCGCTACTTCCCGAAAGATGTATATAGCCTCATGTTCCAAAGCGTTGGCATTTGGTCTTGCTGTTTGTGCCAATGTTTGTGGTTTTTTTATTTCTTCTGTAAGTGTATTCAAATCTTTGTGTTTATTACCTCTCACCTGCGTTCGAGATTACAATTATTATTTGACTTTTGATTACCTATGCAAACCGCATTCCCTGTTTTCCAATACTTTGGTTGGGTCAAAATACTTATGTTCGTTGGGCAAATCATACTCGTTGAGATATGCATCCAATTGGGTGTCATTCCAGTAATAAAACGGGCTTACTTTTAGCACACCGTCATTACCCAAACTCAACACATCCAAAGAATCACGATGTGCGGTCTGACCTTTTCTTAGGTTAGTAAACCAAACATCTGGTTTATGCTCTTCCATGGCCCTTTTGAAAGGTTCTAATTTTACCTGCTCGGTAAAAACTGAATGCAAGGGATCATCAATTTGTGGGACTCCCATAACAGCATCGCGGTGAGCGGTGGTTTGCCTGGGCACGTATAGTTTAACATTCAATCCCAAACGAGAGATTAGTTCCTCTGCATGCTTATAGGTATTGGGTGTATTGTATCCGGTATCGCACCAAATTACAGGAATATCGGTATTGACATCAGTAACCGCATGAAGAATAGCGACTTCATAGGGCCTAAAATTTGTGGTTACAACAGGATTCTTCCCGTTATTGATTGCCCAAGAAATAATTTCTTGAGGCGGAATACCTCTGAATTGACGGTTTAGACTTGATATTTCTTCTGCTGTAAATGCCATGATATTATCTTTTTATTTGCCCCAAGAAACCTTATTCCAAATGCGTTCGTGGAAAAAGTACAACCCCATTTTAGTGACCAATTCTACCAATCCGATAGAAAAGGCCAAGGTTAATGTTCCTGTAATAATCCATGAAATAATGATGGTATCTGCGGTTCCCACAATTCTCCAGCTAATGGATTTAACGATACTACGCTTGGGGCTTTCAGAGCTTTTATCCTTGGTATAAGAGTCTCTTTTTCCTTCGTTGTTTAATACTATTTGGTCTGCTATCATTTGAAAAAATAAAATCCTACTGATTTAATAGGATATTCAAAAGTAGAGTTATTTTTTTAACTAAATCGTTAATGCAGACATAAAATTACCTTTACCCTATCGTTTTTATAGATTTTAACAATTTAAATCTGAAATATTACATATTTATCACTCCTTATCCCTTAAAAGTGTGGATTTCAGCCTTAGGAAAGTAGATCGGCCAAAGTATTGTTTCGGTATACTTCAAGGGCACTATCCCTTACCTGGAGCATTAACTTGTGTACTGAGCATCGATTTTCATCAGGACAATCCTCGCATTTTTCGTAGAAGTTGAGACTTACGCAAGGTACCATGGCAATGGGACCTTCCAAAACCCTAATTACTGATGTCATCAAAATATCTTTGGGTTCTTTGATTAGGTAATATCCTCCACCCTTTCCCTTCTTAGAACCCAAAAAACCATTCCGGCGGAGGGTAAGTAATATGCTTTCCAAAAATTTCTGGGAAATGTTCTCATGCTTCGCAATCTCTGCAATTTGCACTGGCTCCTTACAATCTATGGAAGCTAGATAAGTAAGTGCTTTTAAGCCGTATTTTGTCTTCTTGGAGAGCATCCCACGAATATAGCGAAAAATCGCGTTTGACCTCCCCATTTCACCCGGGGGTTTTAACCATTAACCCAAAGCCTGCTCTATATCTACGATGATATCATCTATATGTTCCAACCCTACGGAAATCCGAACCATTCCATCCGATATTCCAACTGCTTCCCTTTCCCCGGTTGTAAGCTTACTATGGGTAGTGGATGCAGGGTGTGTAACGATACTCCTTGAATCTCCCAAATTGGCAGAAAGTGATAGCAGTTTGATTGCATCAAAGAACTTTCTTCCTGCTTCCAAGCCCCCTTTAACTTCAAATGCCACTACACATCCTCCTGCTTTCATTTGTTTTTTGGCAATTTCATGTTTGGGGTGTGATTTTAGGAAAGGATATTTAACCCATTCTACTTTTGGGTGGTTCTCCAGGAAGGTCGCCAATTCCAAGGCGTTTTGGCAATGTCTATCCACCCGTACCGCCAAAGTTTCCAAACTTTTTGATAGTACCCAGGCGTTGAACGGCGAAAGTGCAGGACCTGTGATTCGTGAAAAACGATACACTTTATCCACAAGTGCATTGCTTCCTACTGTTATACCAGCCAAAACCCTACCCTGTCCGTCCATCAACTTTGTTCCAGAATGAATGACCAAGTCCGCACCAAACTTAATGGGTTGCTGTAAATAAGGTGTAGCAAAACAGTTATCTATAATAAAAATCAGTCCATGCTTTTTTGCAATTTTTCCCAAAACTTCCAAATCCAGAACGTCCACTCCTGGATTGGTGGGTGTTTCGGCGTAGATAATTTTAGTCTTTGGGGTAATCAAACCTTCCACCGCGTCCAAATCATTGATATCAAAATAACTTGTTGAAATGTTCCATTTGGGAAAAAACTGTGTGAACAAGGAGTGGGTGGAACCAAAGATGCTTTTGGCCGATACAATGTGATCTCCGCTTTCCAATAGCGCGACAAAAGTGGAATAAACGGCCGCCATTCCCGAAGCAAAAGCAAAACCAGCTTCTGCTCCTTCCATTTTACAAACCTTGTCTATGAATTCGGAAGAATTTGGGTTGGAGTACCTAGAGTAAATATTCCTATCCTTTTCCTCAGCAAAGGATGCCCTCATATCTTCTGCATCTTCAAACACAAAACTGGAAGTCAAGTACATGGGACTGGAATGCTCCAAAAATTGTGACCGCTCTATTTGCGTGCGTACTGCCTCTGTTTCAAATTTTCTTTTTTCTGCCATTATATTTTTTCTGCTATTCTAAGTATGTCCCCAAAAACTCCTCTTGCGGTAACCGCTGATCCTGCTCCGGCACCTTGAATCACTAAAGGGTTGGCTCCGTATGATTCCGTATAAATCTCAATAATGGAGTCTGAACCACTGATCTGCCCCAGGGCACTTTCCTTGGGTACCGAGACCAGCTTTACATCCAAGATTCCTTTATCTTGTTGCAAATCTCCATGCAAATCCCCAATATAACGAAGTACATGTCCTGTTTTCTGTTGTTTTTTGACCTCTGAAAACTTATCATCCATAATTGCAATATCCTTCATGAACTCTTCAAAATTAACGGATTGCAGTTGCTTAGGAATTAGATTTTCCACCGAAATATCTGAAAATTCATTTTGCAAGTCCAACTCGCGGGCCAAAATAAGCAGCTTTCTTCCGACATCATTGCCAGATAAATCTTCTCTAGGGTCCGGTTCTGTGAAACCTTTCTCCATTGCCTCTTTGACTATGGTGGAGAAATTAGTTTCTTTTTCAGAAAAACTATTGAAAATATAACTTAATGACCCTGAGAAAACCCCTTTGATTCGCGTAATGTTCTCACCAGAAAGATGCAACAACTTAATGGTGTCGATTAAGGGAAGTCCGGCTCCCACATTGGTCTCGTAAAGATATTGTTTCTGATTTTTTTCCAGATTCTTCCGTATGGATTTATAGTAGTCGAAATCCAAAGTATTGGCAATTTTGTTGGAAGAAACCAAATCAAACCCGTTTTCTATAAATTGTTGATAATGGCCCACAAAGGATTGGCTAGCTGTATTATCCACGGCAATCAGGTTCTCCAAATGGTTTTCCTTGGCAAATGAGATGATATCTTCTATCTGATATGCGTCTCCCCTATTTTTTAAGTTACTTTTCCATTTTTTTGAAACGCCATTGGCATTTAACAGTACATTTTTAGAGTTGGAAATAGAAAAAACCCTGAGGTCAATACCTTTCCTATTTTCAATACTTTTCTGGGAATCCAAGATTTGGTCAATTAATGTACCTCCTACATTGCCATGTCCAAAAACAGCCAAGTTCACTTTTTTGGCGATACCGAAAATTTGCCCATGCACGACATTGATAGCCTTGTGCAAATCCGATTTATTCACCACTAAACTCACATTTTTCCCGGTTACGGTATTGTTGAACAGCAATGGAACAATTTGGTTTTTTACCAAGGCGTTAAAGGGTTTATGGAAAGTACTCAAATCCATCCCCACAATAGATATGACAGAAACATCATCCATTACTGTAATTTGATTGACATCTTGGGTGGAATAATCGGTTTCAAACTCCAAATCCAGCACTTTTTTAGCCTTTTGCGCCTTTTTTGCGTCCACAACTAATCCAATACCTCTTTCAGAGGAACCTTGAGATATAATACCAACACTAATATTGTTCTGTCCGAGCGCCCTAAAGATTCTGGCATCTATTCCAACTTTTCCCAGAAGGCCTCGGCCCGATAAGTTTACCAGAGCCACATCTTCCAAAACTGATAGGGATTTAATTCCCCCATTTCCCGTTCTTGGACCTATCAAGGTTCCTTCCCCTTCGGCATTAAAGGTATTTTTAATTCGAAGAGGAATGTTCTTTTCTATTAGGGGGATAATTGTCTTTGCATGCAAGATATTGGCTCCAAAATTAGCCAGCTCGTTGGCCTCCGCATAAGAAATTGAGTCAATGCGCTTAGCATCCATGACCAAATCTGGATTTGCAGTAAAAATGCCATCCACATGGGTGTAGTTGACCAATACTTGGGCATCCAGAAAATTGGCCAAAAGCGCTGCTGAATAATTGCTTCCATTTCTTCCCAAAGTTGTAGTCTCGCCTTCTTTGTTAGAGGCTATAAAACCGGTGGAGATAGCCACAACGCCATCTTCCAATTCCCTGAAACATCGGATTACGTTTTCCTTGGAAGTTGCTTCATCAACCTCTGCATTGTTAAATGTATCATCTGTTTTGATTAACGCTCTAGAGTCAACTAATTGAGCTTTTATCCCCTGTTCCAGTAACATTGCTGTCACTACTTTGGCTGAAAGCAACTCTCCAAAGGACAACAATTCGTCCTTGGTCTTCAAGCTATAGTCACCCGTTAGGGAAACTCCTTTCAACAATTTCTCAACGGTTTGAAATTCAACGGATAAATCCACCTTTGAAAATGCCGTTTTCTGATAGTTGCAGAACTCCTTTAGGCTTTCCGTGAAATCCTGTCCTTTGGCCGAACTCTTGAGCATAGACTCCAATTGGTCTGTTGCTTTTCCACGCGCGGAAAGCACAACCGCAAAATGCTCTTTGTCTCTGAATTTTTTGGCAATTATTGACAATACATTTTGAAGTCCCGCCCCATTGGCCAAGGATTTACCTCCAAATTTTAGGATTTTGATGCGCTCCTTAACGGACTGCTCCTTAAAAATAGGTTTCAATAAGTTTTCTAGCTGTTGAAACTCAATCAAAAAAGCATCATGTCCATGTAAGGATTGCACCTCTCCATAGGTGACATTTGCGTTGGCCTGTGCTAAATGTCTAAAGGTTTCCTTATTCTCTTCCGCGGTAAAAAACAAATCAGAGTTAACCCCAATTATGTGAATCTTGGTTTCACTGGCCTGCAATTTCCTAAATGCCGTATCCCCATCACGCGTGATATCGATGGTCTTTAACAATTGGTTCATTAATTTGTAGGCTGAAAGTTGAAACCGTTCTTGAAGCTTTTCACCATGATGCATCAACCAGCTTTCTACGTTGAATACCTGAAGTTCTTCGTTGGTACTTCGTTTAAAGCGTTCCTTAAAGGACTCAGGAGTGCGATAACACAGCATAGCATGCATACGGGCATCATGTACGGGTTGCTTGGAATTAATCAAAAATTGTTCTTGAATCTGACAGTTGGCAATGAGCCAATCTGTAGATTTCCAATCCGACGCTACTGGAATCAGATGAGCGGTTAATTTAGGGTTCAACACAGCCATTTCCCAAGCCACTCCCCCGCCCAAGGATCCACCAATGATGGCAAAAAGCCTATCAATTTTGAGTTTTTTCAACCCTAATAGGAAAATACTAGCGATATCACCAGCCACAAAATCTTTGTAATTGTCAATGACAAATCCATCATGACCGTTTCCTGGAACATTAAAGGCCAGTATGGTATAGGTTTCGGTATCGATACATTTGTCCTTTCCAATAAGATCGGACCACCAACCCTGTTCTCCGGTCACATTTGAGTTTCCAGTAAGCGCATGATTGACCAAAACTATAGGTGCTGTATGCAATTCCTGGCCAAAAACCTGGTAGGACAGTTCAAGGTCTTGTGTAAATCCACCCAAGGTGGTAAAGTTCTTTATTTCTAATTTATGGAGCATTTTTAAAATTAATTTAAAAAGCCAAACTTCATCAGGTCTATGACCCAAGGGTTAAATCAAAAAAGTTATAAGAAAGTGAAATCGAAAAATATCGATTATTGTTATCTATTCCCACAGGGATAGAATTTAGCACCTTCTTGGATAAGGACCAAGGGTTGCTAAGGCTTCATAGGGTCTATTCCCTCCACCTTTCTTGATAACTATTCAATACATGTTTGAACTTACGGGACAAAGATAACGGTAGAAAAATGTAATATCCTAATGTTTTCAAGAAAATTAGCCCGTAGTCCACCAATAGTTTTCTACCTCAAAACTGAAAACTCAATTTGGGAATCTGTAAAAACGGTATGGGTCTGGGATTTAAAATCAGACTCCTCTGCCTTAAATATATTGTCCACATAGGTTTGTGGGTTTAGATCAATAAGTGGGAACCAAGTACTTTGCACCTGTACTTGAAGCTTATGACCCTTTTTAATGGTATGGAAAACGTCTTGTAGTTTAATGGTTACATCCGTTTTTTTATTGGGGACAAAGGGTTCTGGTTTGGAGAAGCTGTTTCTAAAACGCCCTCGCAGCACCTCACTTCTAACCATCAAGTGGTAATTCGCCATTTTTAAATGGTCCTGCATTTCCTCGTTGGTCTCCACATTGGAAGGGTGTACATCGATTATTTTTACTATCCAATCAGCAGCAGTCCCAGTAGTGGCCACCTTCAATTTGGCCAAAATGTCTCCGGCAAGCGTCAACTCCTCCTCCATAACATCGGTTTCAAAAATCAGAACATCCGAGCGCCTCGCTGCAAAACGTTGATCGTCTGTCATGTATTTTCTCGGTGTAAACACAGATTTCACATCCTCTGAATAGGGCACAGGTTTTTTAACATCACTTATAAACTGGATTCCTGCAACAGCTCGTTGATTCTGGGATAGTTGTTGGTCTTCAGATAGAAACATGGCTTGCTTTTCCACTCCTTTTGGAGGCCAAGCATCCAAGGTTTTCCATTCTTTTCTCCCTGAATCGAAGACATAAGCTTCCGGAAGGCCGCTGTTTTTATCCCCTTCTTCCTTTAGAAAATGATTAAAAAATTTGGTCTCAATATTCTTTTGGTAAAAGAGAGAAATGGAATCTCCAAAATAATAGTTGCCCACAGCATTGCGTGTCTTTTTTCTGGCCCATCCCCCATGATCCCATGGACCAAAGACCAAAGTATTATAATTGTCCTTATTGTGTTTTTCAATATTTTTGTACGTTTCAAGTGGTCCATACAGGTCCTCGGCATCAAACAATCCCCCAACAACCATAGTTGCCACACTGGATTTTACATTCTTCAAATGTTGGATAATGCCCCTACTTTGCCAAAGTTCATCGTAATTGGGATGCTCTTTCAGTTCATTCCAAAAATAATCATCGGTGACCCCTTCAGGACGCAAAGTAGGGGTGTCGACCGTTTCATATTCAAAAAAGGAATTGAGATTTTTTAGGGGGCCAGAATCCAAAAAGAACTGGTACTGATCTTCAGTTTGGATATCTGGCAGTACATACCAAGCTGTATCTATGGGTTGATCATTGTTGGGTCTAGGCGTACCAAAAAGCGAAGTTGCCCTAAAATAGCTCAATAAATAGGCTCCATTATGATGAAAATCATCAAAAAAGAAATCGCCAATACAGGCTTGTGGCGATGCTGCCTTCAAAGCCGGATGCGCATCCACGGTGGCATAGGTGGCATAAAATCCGGGATAGGAAATACCCCAAACACCCACTTTGCCATTGTTATTTTCCACATTGTTCACCAACCACTCAATTGTATCATAGGTATCTGAACTTTCGTCTACTTGATTATTTGAAGTTTTATTGGGAATGTAAGCTCTCATGTTCTCGTAATGCCCTTCACTCAACCACCTACCCCTTACATCTTGGTATACAATAATGTTTCCTTCTTTCATTAAATGTTCATTGGGGCCTATCTGCTTTCTGAAATTTCCTTCTCCATAAGGTCGTGAACTATATGGTGTCCGTTGCATTAGAATAGGGTATTCATTTGATGTATCTTTTGGGGAATAAATGGTTGTATGTAGCACAACCCCATCCCTCATTGCAATATCCACTTCCTGTTTGGTATAGTTATCCATGACAAAAGTGTCCACGGCAACTACCTCTGTTTTAGCTGCTTTTTTGCAACTTGAAACAACTAACAATGCACAGATTGCATAACCAAAAACTTGAATCGATTTTTTCATCTAGAAAATTTTGATTGCTAAAGCTACTAAAGTTTGTAGGAGTATCCCAACAAAAAAGGGAACCTAATATAGGTTCCCTTGAGTCTTATGAATCAGAGCGGTTTAAACTTTAAATTTAGCTTTTACCTTGTCTACCATATCTAATTTTTCCCAAGTAAACAACTCCACTTCTTTTTCTATTCTTCCATTATATGGCGATTCAAAAACCTTGGTCAAGGTCTGAGGCTGCTTCCCCATATGTCCGTAAGCAGCTGTTTCTAGATAGATTGGGTTTCTTAATTTTAAGCGTTCCTCAATGGCAAAGGGCCTCATATCGAAAAGGGATGCGGTTTTTTCCGCAATTTCACCATCTGAAAGGTTAACATTGGCCGTGCCATAGGTATCTACAAAGATTGAGGTAGGTTCCACAACGCCAATGGCATAGCTTACCTGAACTAAAATTTCATCGGCTACACCTGCAGCCACTAAATTTTTCGCAACATGCCTGGCCGCATAGGCAGCACTACGGTCCACCTTGCTAGGGTCTTTCCCGCTAAAAGCCCCACCACCATGGGCGCCTTTTCCGCCATAGGTGTCCACTATAATCTTACGTCCGGTAAGGCCTGTATCTCCATGCGGGCCTCCAATCACAAATTTTCCGGTGGGGTTGATGTGATATTTAATATTGTCGTTAAATAATTCCTGAATTGTAGCGGGCAAAAGTGCCTTTACCTTGGGAATTAAAATGCTAATAATGTCTTTCTTAATCTTAGTCAACATTATTTCATCAGTATCAAACTCATCGTGTTGGGTTGAGACCACAATGGTGTCTATACGTTGCGGAATATTGTTATCCGAGTATTCTATTGTCACCTGTGCCTTGGCATCCGGTCTTAAGTAATCAATTTGGCTTCCATCCCGTCTTAGCTCGGCCAAAACCTGAAGTAGTTTATGCGAAATATCCAATGCCAATGGCATATAGTTTTCGGTTTCCTTAGTGGCATAACCAAACATCATTCCCTGATCACCAGCCCCTTGCTCCTCTTTACTCCCCCTATCCACACCTTGATTGATATCCTGAGATTGTTCATGAATTAGGGATATGACCCCACACGAATCCCCACTAAACTGATATTCTCCTTTGGTGTAGCCTATAGTATTGACTACTTCACGTGCAATGTGCTGTACATCTAAATAGGTATGACTTTTGACCTCTCCAGCCAATATAACCTGACCTGTCGTAACCAGGGTTTCACAAGCCACTTTGCTTTCGGCATCAAATGCCAAAAAATTATCTAAAAGTGCATCACTAATCTGATCTGCAATCTTATCTGGGTGTCCCTCACTTACAGATTCTGAAGTAAACAAATATGCCATTGTCCATTTTTAAGTTGGATAGAATTTGACGAAAAAGTCCAAAGGAGTTTACAAATCTCTTATGAGAAACCCGGAACGTTATCGGGATAAACTGCTTTAGCATTTTTGATACCGAAACTTATTCAGCCCATGAGGTTGCAATCAGTCAAATCTGTCCTCGTTTTGAAGCGCAAAAATACATCTTTGACAGAAAATAATAAAACTTTATTCTGCTGATCTTTTGAGCCCATTTACATCCCTTTTTTTTCTTCAACTGGATATACTTTGTATATTGCGACAAGGGTTTCCCAAAATTATAAAAACACCAATCTAAAAAACAACATTACCCCATGCACATTGCTGTAGCAGGAAACATTGGCGCAGGAAAGACCACCTTAACCAAGTTATTATCAAAACACTACAAATGGGACGCCCATTTTGAGGACGTAGTGGACAATCCCTATTTGGACGATTTCTATACCCAGATGGAGCGGTGGAGTTTTAATCTCCAAATCTATTTTCTCAACAGTCGCTACCGTCAGATTCTTAAAATAAGGGAAAGTGGTAAAATTGTAATCCAGGATCGCACGATCTATGAGGATGCCCACATTTTTGCACCTAACTTGCACGCCATGGGATTGATGACCAATAGGGATTTTGAAAATTATTCCAGTCTTTTTGAGTTAATGGAAACATTAGTGCAACCGCCAGATCTTTTAATTTATTTGAGAAGTTCCATCCCAAACTTGGTGAACCAAATCCATAAAAGGGGTCGGGATTATGAAAACAGCATCTCAATTGATTATCTGAGCCGATTGAACGAACGTTACGAAGCATGGGTCAATACTTACGAAAAGGGGAAATTACTCGTTTTTGATGTGGACAACATTAACTTTGTGGACGAACCCGAAGATTTAGGCAAGGTCATCAACCGCATAGATGCAGAGTTACACGGGCTTTTCTAACCACTTTTCAAGTTTCAAATAGTAAAATTTAAATTTTCCCTCAACCAAAGGGCCTGTTCCCTCATTCTTGATTTTTTAAAGTCAATTTTCAAGCTAGCTTGGTGCTAGGTAATAACTCCCTTTTACTTATAAAAGGCAAAAATTTGAAAATTATGAAACCGAAAAAGAATCAAGAGTTGGAATTAAAAAGAAGTAGCTTGCTTTATTTTTCCATTGGATTGGCAGCCGTTCTGTTATTGGCTTATGTAGCTTTGGAATGGAAATCCTATCCCAAAACACCGTATATAGATTTGGCAGAAGGTGACTTACATCCTGATCTAGATGAATTACCGCCTATTACCACCCAACTCCCAGAACCTCCAAAACCCAAAATTCAGACGCCTCCAATAATCGAGATTGCCCCAGATGATCCCGAGATTATTGAAACGGTTATTGAATCCAACGAACCGGATCAAGATACCCCAGTCCTAGATGTTTCCGATATCCCAGATATAGAACTCCCTTCAAACGATGAGATAGTTCCATTTGCCGTTATTGAAAACGTCCCAGTATTTCCAGGTTGTGAGGATGTGAAGGACCAAAAAACCTGCTTCCAGGAAATGATGCAAAAACACATTAAAAGGAACTTCCGTTATCCGGAGATTGCCCAAGAAATGGGATTACAAGGTCGTGTTAGCGTCATATTTACTATCCAAAAAGATGGAAGTATTGGTGAGGTTAGAATGCGTGGACCTCATGAAGTTTTGGAAACCGAGGCATCCCGAATTATCTCTAAACTTCCCAGAATGACACCTGGAAAGCAGAGAGGAACCCCAGTTAAAGTCCCATTTTCCATTCCAATTACCTTTCGGTTGAATTAGTTTGTCAAGGTCTTATTGAACAAAAAAACCACGCCTTTGGCGTGGTTTTTTCGTAGCTAAATGTTTTAAACTCTTATCCCTTGGTTTCAGCTTTGTAAGCATCAACCAATTTCTGAACTTCCTCTTTGGTAGCGGCAACAAATTCTTCCACCTCTTGCGTTTGCTCTCCTGCAACTTCATATGTTGAAGTAACAACGGCTTTATACGCACCTTCGGCAGTATTGCTCATTTCCACTTTTATTTGCTTTTCAACTGGGATGCTCTCTTTTATACCATCCGTAGTAATGGAAATTGTTGTTCCGTCTTCCTTAAGCATGCCAACCTCATCAGCTGGAGCCAGACTTACCAAACTTGGAGCAATTACCAAGGCCACAACTGACATCAATTTCAACAAAATGTTTAAAGATGGTCCTGAAGTATCCTTAAATGGATCACCAACAGTATCTCCTACGACAGCAGCTTTATGGGCATCGGAACCCTTTTTGCCATCACTTTCTATAGTTTTCTTTGCATTATCCCATGCACCACCGGCGTTGGACTGGAAAATGGCCATCAAAACACCCGCCGTAGTAACTCCGGCAAGTAGACCACCCAACATCTCAGCACCTCCAATAAATCCTACGGCAACTGGAACGGCAATTGCCAAAAGACCTGGCAAAACCATTTCTTTAATAGATGCCTGTGTTGAGATAGCCACACACTTATCATATTCAGCTACTCCATCCGCAGCATCAAAAATAGCTCTTTCTTCAGGTGTAGCTTTTGAAATATCTGAATCATACTTACGCATTACTTCCAAAGCAGCTTTTAACTGGGGTATATCCCTAAACTGACGACGTACTTCTTCAATCATAGCCATCGCAGCTCTACCTACAGCATTCATGGAAAGTGCAGAGAATACAAAAGGAAGCATTCCCCCAATCAATAGACCGGCCATAATATCTGGTTGGGAAACGTCAATTGAAGTTACATTTGCCGTTTTCATAAAAGCGGCAAATAAAGCCAAAGCTGTTAGGGCAGCAGACGCAATAGCAAAACCTTTACCAATAGCAGCCGTAGTATTTCCAACAGCATCTAATTTATCCGTACGTTCACGTACTTCTGGGTCTAATTCCGCCATTTCGGCAATACCTCCAGCGTTATCAGAAATAGGCCCGTAAGCATCAACAGCCAATTGGATACCAGTGTTTGCCAACATACCTACGGCAGCAATCGCAATACCATAAAGACCAGCAAAGTGATGCGAAACCAAAATTGCAGCGGCAATTAAAAGAATAGGAATCATTGTGGACATCATACCAACACCTAGACCAGCAATAATATTTGTGGCAGCTCCTGTTTCGGATTGACGTACTATAGAGTTTACCGGTTTTGTACCAGTTCCTGTATAATATTCTGTAACCTTACCAACGGCAAGACCAGCAACAAGACCAGCAATGGTAGCCCAAAAAACACCCATTGCAGAGTATGTTGTTCCAGCTTCCACCCATGATTCAGGGAGCATTGAATTAATAATAAAATAGGAAGCAACCAACATTAATCCGGCTGAACCAAATTCACCAATATTTAAAGCTGTTTGAGGATTTCCTCCATCCTTAACACGAACAAAGAAGGTTCCTAGAATAGACATTACGATTCCAACAGCAGCTAAAGCCAAAGGAAGATAAACCGCTCCCAATCCATCATAAGCACCAGCAAACTCTGGAAGCATAGCAAAGGTAGCTCCCAAAACCATGGTACCAATAATGGAACCTACATAGGATTCAAAAAGGTCAGCACCCATACCGGCAACATCACCTACGTTATCGCCCACATTATCCGCAATGGTTGCTGGATTTAAAGGGTGATCTTCTGGGATACCTGCTTCTACCTTTCCAACAAGGTCAGCTCCAACATCTGCAGCTTTAGTATAGATACCTCCACCTACACGTGCAAAAAGCGCAATGGACGAAGCTCCCAAAGAGAAACCGGAAAGTACGTTCAATATCTCGGCAAGTGCCCAACCTTGTCCGCTATACAGCATAAAAAGTCCACTTAATCCAAGTACACCTAATCCCACAACACCAAGACCCATTACAGCTCCTCCTGCAAATGCAACTTCCAAGGCTTTGCCCAAAGAGTTTCTAGCAGCGTTTGTGGTTCTTACATTTGCTTTTGTGGCTACCTTCATTCCGATAAAACCAGCTAAAGCAGAACATATAGCACCCACGATAAAGGATACGGCTACCATTCCATTGGAGCCTTCTTCACTTGTTCCCTTAAAATAGAGGAGTACCGCTACCGCGATTACGAATATGCTGAGTATTTTGTATTCTGCCTTTAAGAATGACATTGCCCCATCGGCAATATTTTTGGCTATCCTAGCCATTTTGTCATCTCCCACTTCTTGTTTTGAGACCCATACGTTTTTGATAAAAACGTACAACAAGCCCAAAACACCGAATGCGGGCAGAAATTTTACGATTAGTTCCATAATTGTGTAGTTATTTATGAGTTTTTAAGTGGCAGCAAAAGTAGTAAAATACCGACTAATAAAAAAAATGCGCTTTTGGTAATCAAAAGCGCATAAAAGTCGTGCTATTATTGTCTAAATAGTAAAGGTTCGTTTCTTTTTGTGCTCACTTTCTTCGTAGCGCTGTACACATTGATGATAAATCTCTACGGCTTCCTTGGCATTGCCCCAACCTCCTGTATCTACTTTCTTTTCCTCTAAGTCTTTGTACACCTTAAAAAAGTGTTCAATTTCCTTTTGGCGGTGTGGATTAATGTCGGCTATATCATTTTTCTTGTTCCAAACCGGGTCATTTACCGGAACGCAGATTATTTTTTCATCAGGGCCTTTTTCATCCGTCATGTGGAAAACACCTATGGGCTTTACCTCCATCACCACCATTGGATAGGTGGGTTCGGTTCCCAAGACCAAAACATCCAAAGGATCTTTATCCAGGGCCAAAGTTTCTGGAACAAAACCGTAGTCGCCGGGATACATCATGGAAGAGAATAAGGTTCTATCAAATCTAATTTTATGTAGGGTAAAATCATACTCGTATTTATTACGACTTCCTTTTGGAATTTCTATGAGCACATCAAAGGTAACTTCTGCATTTTTCGCCATTATTGAGCTATTTAATTTTTGCAAAAATAGCCACAACTAAGGGATTAGCATGAACAAATTGCACTGTTTGTGCTCCTTAAAAGTTAAATCCGAAGGTTCCTGTTACTCCAAACCGTCGGGCATCAGGATTATCGAGGTAATTTCCACGGAAATTGAAGTCAATCCGAAAGATTTTAAAGATGTTTCCAACTCCGAAGGAATATTCCCAATACATCTGATCCTCAGGTGCCATCAAAGGGATATTTATAGGCGCACTCAGCGCTTTGTTTTCGTCTGAAAGTTGCCCCCAAGCTCCGCGTAACCCAACAATCTCCCTCAAATTCCAATTGCGAAGTATCGGAATCCTGGAAAACAATCGACCATTAAAATTATGTTCTAAATGTAAGGTGGCATAGGTATCTGTCACAAACTCGTAAAAATCAAGATTGGGAAAAGTGTTGTACAAGGAAAACAAGGTCTGGTTACCTGGCACCACACTAAGCAGACTCAGAGGGACTTCGCCAAAAGTCTTCCCTAGTTCTATACTACTTGTTAATCGCCCAAATCCACCAATTTGCCAGGGTTGTCTGTAAGAAAACTGCAAGCGCTCATAATCAAAGTCACTTTCCAAAAACCCACTTATACCTTTGGTATAGTTGAGCAGAATGGTACTATAGTTGTCATTTACAGGAACCGGTTCCACTCCATACCCAATGATTCTTCTTCCTGGAGTGAAAATCAGGGTAGTATTAATATCAAATTGCTTGACCTCCGAAGAAATCCCGCCCGGAGCTTCGGGATCCACATAATCCAGACTAAAATCCTCCGGTAAAGCAGAGCCCAATGTTCGCATGGAACTACCAAAACGAACCCTAAAGTTTTTTACGGGTTCCAATTCCACATTGAATGTTGATAGATTAATATTGGTCAGCCGGTTGTTAGAGCCTACCGTAACCAAGGAAGAGGAAGCTATACTTCGGCCCAGCACGTCATTGGTACTAGTAAGGCTTACACCCAATTGCTCAATATCCCTTCGATGACCTCCGGACAAAATCAATCTTGATTTTCTGTCCAACAAAAACTTGGCGGAAAGTCCATGTTTGAACTTTTTATCCGTAAAGCCATAGGCCATATACCCCTCTAATCGCCAAGTGTCATTCTGACCAAAATAGGTTCTGGCACCAGCTCTAAGGCGTGTTCCCTCCGCATCGTTGAAGCCAAAAGTGCTGTAAATGTCGCCTATATCAATGTTCCATTTGTCAATTTCAACGTAACCGGAACCCAGAATACTTACTATATCATAATAGGTGCGGAATTTGGGCACGGTCTTTAGGGTATCCAACAACTTAAAAATCCCGGATTCGTCATCATTCAACTTTTCTAATCGGGCATTGGTCCAAAAGGTACTGTCCTGCGAAAAGACTCGTGGATCGTAAGGGTCAGATTCAGCTTTGTAAAAATCCTCTGGTCTACTGGTATCAAACTGGTAGTTATCGTAAACCGAGGTACGCTTTCCATAAATCCCTCTTGATTTCTCCTTTTTCGAAAAACTGAAATCACTCAGCATATAGTCCCTTTTTAAGAGAAATACCGAGTCATTCACCACATCAAAATCCTGCTCTATATAGATTTCCTTGACCCAGTTGATATTGGCACTCTTGGTAACCTGAAGATTGATTTTTTTAATTGCGTAGGTGGTGTCAGCCACCCAAAAATCCCCTTTGAACGTAAGCTCGTTCTTCCTTCTGGGATAGTAGATAATATTATAGCACCATTTATCATCAATATAGGTGCTATCCGACAATACATAATTATAGGTATCTACACCAGTTTTGGACAAAGGACTGGTAAAACTTTTGTCAAAAAATTTCAAGTAGTTCTCATATACGTCATAATCTGAATATAGGTCCTCTACGAACGCCGTTATGGACTGATGACCATCAAAACCTGAACTTTTATTACCTAAGACATCTTCCTTTTCTTCCTCCAATAAATTATCCCCGTAGACCTTGGAAAATGTTTCATTTAGGAACATGGGCAAATAGGTTTTCCCAGTTATTCGGGAAGTATCCAGATTCTGGAACATGAATTCCAACCCTTTAAACAGCTTACTTTTTATAAGAGCACTGTCAATGGTGTTAAGGTCAAACTCCACCTTTTCATACTTATCGTATTGGTATTGTTTGAACTTACGCACCCCGTTCTCCCGTTTTTTGGCCCATATTTTCTTTAGGATGTCGATGGCCGGATTATTCTTTTTGGATTGCTTACCAGTGTATACAATAACTTCCTTTAATTGTTCGGTTGATTCTTCCAATACCACTTGCATATCATAATTCACCTTTTGGGTCAATTCAATGAGCATGGATTCGTAACCAATGAAAGATACTTCCACTGAGGAATGGGTATTATCTGATTCCAAATAAAAACGACCATTGTCGTTGGTAATGGTTCCTTCGGTAGAATTAGGAAATACAATATTGGCAAAGGCTATGGGTGATCCATCTGGATCTACTACAATACCACTGACTTTGGTTTGGGAAAAAAGGGAGCAAAAGGATAATAGGAAAACTACGACAAGGAATCTTTTCATGTTCTGATAAATAGGCACGGAAAAACCTATGTGGTTTTTCAAGAGTGCTTGGTCATTTTGGTTTTAAAAGTAATTTCTTATCAAAAACTGTTCCTTAAAAAAAGCCTCATCAACTTTTGGCTGACGAGGCTAATATACCGTACAAATATATGTAACTTATTTATATAACACTTTCTTAACAGCCTTGATCACATCATTATGATTGGGCAACCATTCAGCCAACAGTACTGGTGAGTATGGTGCTGGGGTATCCGCTGTATTTATTTTCACAATTGGAGCATCCAAATAATCAAATGCCTTGTCCTGTACATGATAGGTAATTTCGGTTGCTACATTACCAAACGGCCATGCTTCCTCCAAAACAACTAATCGGTTGGTTTTCTTTACAGAATTTAAAATGGCATCATGGTCCATGGGTCTTACGGTGCGTAAGTCAATAATCTCACAACTAATACCTTCCTTTTCCAATTCATCAGCTGCTTTGTATGCCTCCTTGATAATTTTTCCAAAGGAAACTATAGTCACATCCGTACCTTCTCGTTTAATATCCGCAACACCTAGTGGAATAGTGTATTCACCCTCAGGCACTTCACCTTTATCCCCGTACATCTGTTCCGATTCCATGAAAATAACGGGATCATCATCGCGGATGGCGGATTTCAGCAACCCCTTAGCATCTGCCGGATTAGATGGAACGACCACTTTCAATCCTGGACAATTGGCATACCAACTTTCAAAAGCTTGGGAGTGCGTTGCCGCCAACTGACCCGCAGAAGCTGTTGGCCCCCTAAAAACTATAGGGCACGGAAACTGGCCAGCAGACATTTGTCTGATCTTGGCTGCATTGTTTATAATTTGATCTATCCCCACCAAGGAGAAGTTGAAGGTCATGAACTCAATAATAGGTCGGTTTCCGATCATGGCAGAACCAACTCCAATGCCCGCAAAGCCTAGCTCAGAAATAGGTGTATCCAGCACGCGTTCCGGACCAAATTCATCCAACATTCCTTTGGAAGCTTTGTAGGCACCGTTATACTCGGCGACCTCTTCACCCATTAAATAAATGGTATCATCCCTACGCATCTCTTCGGTCATGGCCTCGGCGATGGCTTGCCTAAACTGTAATGTTTTCATTAAGTAGTACTAATAAGATTAGTTGTGTGCTTAAAAATGCAAGCAAAAATAGCAAAATCTATACGAACAACGGAAGTAGGAAAAACAAAAAAAAGTACAAAATTTATTATGCATGCATAATAAATTTATCATTTTTATGGCTATCTTTGGAGCGTTAAACATATACAAGATATGAAGATTTTAGTTTGCATTAGCAACGTACCGGATACTACTTCCAAAATCAATTTTACGGAAGGAGATACCAAGTTTGATACAAACGGAGTTCAATTTGTTATTAATCCCAATGACGAGTTTGGACTTACCCGGGCCATGTGGCTCAAGGAAAAGCAAGGAGCCGTGGTTCATGTGGCCACTGTGGGAGGCGCACAAACCGAGCCTACCATCCGAAAAGCGTTGGCCATAGGTGCCGATGAAGCCATCCGCATCAATGCAGAGCCCACTGATGGTTTTTTTGTAGCAAGACAGCTGGCCGAAGTGGTGAAAAATGGCAGTTATGACCTCATCATTGCCGGCCGTGAGTCCATCGATTATAATGGAGGAATGGTTCCGGGAATTTTGGCCACTTTGTTGGACATGAACTTTGTAAATACTTGTATCAGCTTGGAAGTGGACGGAACAAATGCTACCGCCACCCGTGAAATTGATGGCGGAAAGGAAACCATCAGTACTTCGCTGCCTCTAGTTATTGGTGGACAAAAGGGCTTGGTTGCAGAAAGTGATCTTCGTATTCCCAACATGCGCGGCATTATGATGGCCCGTAAAAAAGCCCTAAACGTAGTGGAACCTGTGGATGCCCCGCAACCTACCCAAGACCAAAAATTTGAAAAACCGGCCGCCAAAGGACCTGTTAAGTTGGTTGATGCTGGAAATGTGGGCGAGTTGGTCAGTCTACTACACAACGAAGCTAAAGTCATCTAATTAATCAAAACTCAAATTCCAAGTACCATTTTATGGATTTGGGAATTGAACCTTGAAATTTCAAAAAACTATGTCAGTATTAGTATATACAGAATCCGATAAGGGAAAATTTAAAAAGAACGCCTTTGAAGTGGCTTCCTACGCTTATAAAGTAGCCCAAGATTTGGGAACAACGGTCACCGCGGTAACTATCAACGCCAATGATGATGCTACTTTGGGTAATTATGGAGTTTCCAAGGTGCTAAAGGTAGCCAACGGCGATTTAGACAACTTCAATGCCAAGGCCTATGCCAATGTTCTAGTGCAAGCCGCAGAAGCCGAAAGCGCCAAAGTCATTATTGTAAGTTCCAGCGCAGATGCTAAGTTTTTAGCACCGATTCTTTCGGCTAAATTAAATGCAGGATATGTGCCCAATGTGGTTGCTGCCCCAGAAAGCACCGCTCCTTTTGTGGTTAAAAGGACAGCTTTTAGTAACAAGGGCTTTGCCCATACAGCAATTAATTCGGACACCAAGCTCATAGGAGTATCCAACAACGCTTATGGTGTTCATGAAAATAATGCTTCAGCTTCAGTTGAGGATTTTTCCGCAGCATTAAGTGATGCGGATTTTACCACCAAATCTGTGGAAGTGGACAAAGTTGTTGGTAAAGCCACCATTGCAGATGCAGATATTGTGGTTTCAGGAGGTAGAGGTCTCAAAGGACCCGAAAACTGGGGTATGCTTGAAGAATTGGCCGACGTTTTGGGTGCGGCTACTGCCTGTTCCAAACCGGTCTCCGACTTAGGTTGGCGTCCACATGGTGAGCACGTAGGGCAAACCGGAAAACCAGTGGCAAGTAATCTATACATTGCGGTGGGTATTTCAGGAGCTATTCAGCATTTGGCCGGGGTAAGCGCCTCCAAAACCAAAGTGGTAATCAACAATGACCCCGAAGCTCCTTTCTTTAAAGCAGCGGATTACGGTATCGTTGGCGACGCCTTTGAAGTAGTGCCGGAACTCATCGAAAAATTAAAGGAATTTAAAGCCCAGAACACTTAATTTTTGTTAATTTGCCTTTTGCAAGGGGCTGTTCAGATAATGGTAGTGCCACTTATTTGAACAGCTTTTTTTGGTTTTAGGAAGATAATATGAGCTTAGTACGGTTAAAAATAAAGGGGATATCTTACAGCCAAACACAAAATGGCGCGTACGCCCTTATTTTGAATGAAGTTGAAGGAGACAGGAAACTTCCTATTGTAATTGGTGCCTTTGAGGCACAGTCCATTGCCATTGCCCTTGAAAAGGAAATTAAACCCCCCAGACCCCTCACCCACGACCTGTTTAAGAATTTTGCGGACCGGTTTTCAATTGTAATCAAGCAGGTGATTATCCATAAATTGGTAGATGGGGTGTTCTATTCCAGCATTATTTGCGAGAGGGATAAAGTTGAGGAAATTGTGGATGCGCGAACCAGTGATGCCATTGCATTGGCCCTACGGTTTGATGCGCCTATTTTCACCTACAAGACCATTTTGGACAAAGCGGGTATCTATCTCAAATTTTCTTCCAAGGAAAATGAAGAAAACGAGGACGACGACAGTATTGTGGTAGACGAAATATTGCAAGAAGGTGAAACGGTCGAAATTGAATCCGGAGCCTCCTCACAAGGATATCGGGAAATGACCATGGAAGAACTTCATAAAGAATTGGATAAGGCAGTGGCCAACGAAGACTACGAAAAGGCTGCCAAACTACGGGACGAAATTTCCAAACGTAAATAAACCAACAAACCATTTTATGAGATCATCTGGAATTTGGATTTTTATTGTTTTATTCATTTCAATATTTCAAGTTTCAGCGCAAGAATTCGCAGCATTAGATAGTTTAGAAAAGGAAAGTAGATTGCCCGTCCTTCATGATTCGTGGCAATTGGGTCAAAACCTAACTTATAATAAGTTCCCGGACAGCATATCTACCATCACACCTGTAAATAAGGGAGTTGAACAGCTTACCTTAAAGTCAAACGGCACTTATGATGCTCTAATAAATGGTATTTCCTCCAATGGCTATTGGTTAAGAAATGATAAGTTAGTTGTCTTTAAACAAAAAAGTCCTATTGTTGTGGACGTCTATTATGAAATTATTGAGCATAATGACATCACTTTAAAGCTTAAGAAACAGGATAATGTTTTAGTTTTTCTTTCTAAAAAGCATCCAAAATTTTTCCAAATACCAAGTTCTACAAATAAGATTGTTGAAAACGAAGGTTTCTCTATCAACAGCATGTTTCGAGGACTTTTAGGTATGCTGGTTTTAATGCTAATAGCATATATGTTTAGCAACAACCGAAAAGCCATCAATTGGAAAACAGTTGGTTTGGGGTTGAGTTTTCAAATCTTAATCGCCATTGGTGTGCTTACCATTCCATTTGTTCAAAGCATTTTTGAAAGTATAGGTAAGGTTTTTGTAAGCATCCTTGACTTTACAAGATCTGGAAGTGAGTTTTTGTTTTCTGGAATTATTGATGTTAACTCCTACGGGTTCATCTTTGCTTTTCAAGTGCTGCCCACCATTATATTCTTTTCTGCATTGACCTCCGTTCTTTTCTATCTGGGTATAATCCAAAAAGTAGTTAGGGCACTGGCATGGCTGCTCACAAAATCTTTGGGGATTTCAGGAGCGGAAAGTCTTTCCATTGCAGGTAATATCTTTTTAGGTCAAACCGAAGCACCATTACTAATAAAGGCCTATTTAGAAAAAATGAACCGATCAGAGATTCTTCTCGTAATGATTGGTGGAATGGCCACTGTGGCCGGAGCGGTTTTAGCCGCTTATATTGGGTTTTTAGGCGGTGATGATCCCGTTTTGCGCTTGGTTTTTGCCAAACACTTATTAGCTGCATCCGTAATGGCAGCCCCAGGAGCCATTATTATCTCTAAAATTCTTTATCCTCAAACCGAAAAAGTAAATACTGAGGTGCATGTTTCCACAGAAAAAATAGGCGCCAATATTTTAGATGCCATTGCCAACGGTACTACGGAAGGCTTAAAACTCGCTGTCAATGTGGGCGCCATGCTCTTGGTCTTTGTGGCCTTTATTGCCATGATCAATGGTATTTTGGGCTGGGTAGGTGATTTCACTACCCTAAACGACTGGATTGCCGCCAACTCTCCCTATGATAGTTTCTCCTTGGAAGCTGTTTTGGGAACCGTCTTTGCACCCCTAATGTGGCTTATTGGCGTAGCCAACGAAGATGTTATGCTCATGGGGCAATTGCTGGGAATAAAACTTGCCGCTAGTGAGTTTGTAGGGTACATTCAACTAGCTGAATTAAAGAACATGGCCAACAACTTGCACTTTACCTATAACAAATCCGTGATCATGGCTACCTATATGCTCTGCGGATTTGCCAATTTTGCTTCCATCGGTATTCAAATTGGAGGTATTGGCTCTTTGGCCCCCGGTCAACGTAAAACACTATCCGAATTTGGTATGCGGGCCGTTTTGGGTGGGTCTTTGGCTTCTCTTTTGTCAGCGACCATAGCCGGAATGATATTAGGATAAAAGCTCAAGATTCCAAAGAAATAGCTGTAAATCGAGTGGAAGTGCGTTTTGCGTAGCAAAAAAGAGCATGTAGCTAATAGATTTACCAGCGATTTGGTAATTTAATCACAAAAATTTCCTGGGAATCTTCTTGAATTTTTGGTTCGTTTTGTTTCAAGACAAAATGAACAAAGAAAATCACCAGGCAGTGAAACACAAAAAGCAAAATCACGTTGAGCTTCGTTAATAAAATCTTTATAATTTAGACAACCATTCATTCTAACAAACCTCAAACTTGAAGTAAATTAGATGGATTTTTGTTTATTGTCACATCGAGTCCGTCGAGATGTCTACAAAAGGTTTCTCGATACGATTTCAGCAAACTAAAATCACTCGAAATGATGAATTAGCAGCATTTAGCATGAAACAATACCACGACTTACTCAAACACGTCCTCACAGAAGGAAACACCAAAGGCGACCGCACAGGAACAGGAACCGTCAGTGTTTTTGGCTATCAAATGCGGTTTGACCTCTCCGAAGGCTTCCCCATGGTGACCACCAAAAAATTGCACCTAAAATCCATTGTACACGAACTGCTCTGGTTTTTAAAAGGCGATACCAATGTGAGCTACCTTCAGGAAAACGGGGTACGAATCTGGAATGAGTGGGCGGATGACAATGGCGATTTAGGCCCGGTCTACGGACACCAATGGCGTAATTGGAACGGTGAGGAAATCGACCAGATAAAAGAGGTTATTGAAACCCTGAAAACCAACCCGAACAGTCGTAGGATGTTGGTTTCAGCATGGAATCCCAGTGTATTGCCTGACACTTCCGTGTCGTTTAGTGAAAACGTGGCCAACGGAAAAGCGGCCCTTCCCCCCTGCCATGCCTTTTTCCAGTTTTATGTGGCGGATGGCAAATTGTCCTGCCAACTCTACCAACGTAGTGCCGATATCTTTTTAGGTGTGCCCTTTAACATCGCTTCCTACGCCTTGTTTACGATGATGATGGCCCAAGTATGCGGATACGAACCTGGTGATTTTATCCACACCTTTGGGGATGCGCACATATACAACAATCATAGAGATCAAGTGGAACTACAACTGAGCCGTGAGCCGCGCCCCTTGCCCACCATGAAATTGAACCCAGCCGTTAAAAACATCTTCGATTTTACTTTTGACGATTTTGAACTGCTGAACTACGACCCCCACCCACACATCAAAGGCGCTGTGGCGGTGTAGGGAAAGCTAGGGCACAACATACAAGCAAGTAGCATCCAAACCAACCTTTAAAAATGAAACTGAACTTTAAAAAAATACTTGGACTGGCATTCTGCTGTTGGTCCCTGTCCGCTGCACCCCTTTTTGCTCAAGAACAAGAACGCCCCAACGTTATTGTAATCATTACCGATGATCAAGGCTACGGCGATTTGGGCATCACCGGAAACCCGCATGTGCAGACTCCGGTTATTGACCAATTTGCCACCGAAAGTGTGCGTTTCAACAACTTTTATGTGTCCCCGGTATGTGCACCAACCCGTTCAAGTTTACTGACAGGCCGTTATTCTTTGCGCACAGGCGTACGAGACACCTACAACGGTGGTGCCATCATGGCTTCCAATGAGGTTACGATAGCTGAAATGCTCAAACAGGGTGGCTACACCACCGGTGTATTTGGCAAATGGCATTTGGGCGACAACTACCCCAGCCGACCCAGCGACCAAGGTTTTGATGAATCCTTGATCCATCTTTCTGGAGGGATGGGACAGGTGGGCGATATCACCACCTATTTTAAGGGAGATACCAGCTATTTTGACCCCGTATTGTGGCACAACAACAAACAAGAGGCCTACCAAGGCTATTGCTCGGATATTTTTGCGGACGAAGCCATCCAATTTATAGAACAAAACAAGGATTCCCCTTTCTTTTGTTACCTCTCCTTTAATGCGCCACATACCCCCTTGCAGGTGCCGAATAAATACTACCAAAAATACAAGGACGTAGACCCCACCTCAGGTTTTGAAGGGGATAACCGCCCTTTCCTGGAAATGACCGAAAAAGACAAGGAAGATGCCCGAAAGATCTATGCCATGGTCACTAATATTGATGACAATGTGGGCAAACTCTTTAAAAAATTGGAAGAGTTACAGATTTCCGAGAATACCCTAGTGGTTTTTATGACGGACAATGGCCCACAACAACGCCGCTACCTGGCGGGGATGCGAGGCCTCAAGGGCAATGTATACCAAGGCGGAGTGCGGGTGCCCTTTTATGTGCGCTATCCCGAGGCATTTGCCCAAAACAAAGATATTGAAACGATGAGCGCCCATATAGATGTGCTACCCACCTTGGCCGAAGTCTGTAAAGTGGACTTGCCTCAAAACAGGAAAATTGATGGCCAAAGCCTGCTTCCCCTGATCAAGGGCGAGGCGGTGGATTGGGCAGACCGACCCCTGTTTTTTTATTGGACCCGCCGCTATCCGGAGCCTTATTACAACATGGCGCTGCAAAAAGACGGTTACAAACTAGTGGGGAATACCAATTACAACGCCACGCTGGAAGATTTTGAACTATTCAACCTAAAAACCGACCCCTACGAGCAACACAATTTGGTGTTGGAGGGTAAACCGAAAGCCACAGCTCTAAAAGCAGAGTTGGACGGCTTGTACAATGAACTGATTACCTCCGAAAACTTGGTAAACCAACCCCGGATTATTGTGGGCAACCAAGCTGAAAATCCCATTTTCCTGAACCGGAACGATGCCGGTGGCGAACGTGGTATCTGGGACCAGGAAGAAATTTATGGTACTTGGAAGGTGAGCATTGAAGAAGGGCACTACGATATTCACATGAAGTTTATAAAACCTGTAAAAGCCGGTGGCCGACTCTATTTGGAAGCCAATACCTTGGTAAAACAGCAGGTGAATTCCCAAGACCAAGTGGATGTGTTGGAACTAAAAAACGTATACCTCCCCAAAATGGACTGCGACCTATTGACCCATTACGCTATTGATGGTAAACATATTATGCCTTTTTGGGTGGAGCTAGAAAGGGTGGATTAGCTCATTACAGTATACCTCAAAACCCCAACACCTCTGTTTAAAACCAAAATCTGTAGCAGAACAACTACAAAGTTATCCTCATCATTCCTCAAATAGATTAGAGAAAGATGTATTTTTCAACCATTAAACAAGTTGTAATCAGAATGACAATAAAACATTTACTCCAATTAATATTTATTCTTTCTTTCAGCCTTGTTTGTAATGGACAAACTTCAATGCATACTGAAATCAGCCGAGTTGATCTACCAAAAGATTACGTTCTTAAAAATGGAACAGCAAAGGAAATACTCGTGATGAGAAAAGTTAATCCTGGTCAAGATTTTTCTTATTCTGAAAAAATAATTTACTCTTTCCCAGAAAAGTCTATTGTCCAAATAAAACGTTTTAAAGATTCAGAATTAGAATTGACAAGTGAATTTTCCATTGATTCTCTGAACCGAGTTGTAAAAAATAAGGAGAGGTTCAAACACAAAGCTTTGGGCTGGAGAACCTCTAAATCCGAAACTGTGTACAAAGAAAAATCCAAGGATTTAAGAATTCTGAATTTAGATGAATCATTGAATTATACCATGAGGGTAGTGTTAAACGATAATCACAACCCTATCGAAATTAGAACTTTAAATGGGAATAATGATTTAATAGCCTTATCCACTGCCGAATATGATTATGACAACAATAGCTTCATATATACAGTTTTTAGAGAAGATGGTTCAATAGCTCTTAATCAAACAGAATCATTTAAAAAAGACTATGAGATTAGGAGAAACGAATTTGGGGATTTAACGGAGTTTTATTGGCCAACATCAAGTTCCAATGTTAAATACATTGTTGAGTATAAATATGATGGCCAGGGAAATTGGACCAGAATCAAGAAGGTAATGATTGATGGGAAGAAGAAAAAAGTAACCGAAATTAAAAGCAGAAAAATTAGACATTCAAAAATCTAGCTCCACTATTTGATTTACTATATCTTGGTTCTATTCACCCCCTCAAAACCCTAAAAATTCCCTTTAATGCAAACAATTCTTATTGAATACAAGGTCAAATGTATCCCTTCGGTTTTAGGGGTTCTAATAAGATATGACTTTTGATTAAATTTGGGTGCAAGCCTATCTAGACAATAAATTTTAAAACATTTGAAAGGAACGGCATACTTAGTACAGTCGACTTTGATACTGCTTTGGTGGTTGGGATTATCCATAAACCCTAATTTCTTCTCAGCATTTCAATTTCCAGAAATTAGTCCATTGGCTTTCAATTCTTTTTTTGCTCCTGATATAGTAGTTGTTACCGTACTATCACTAATAAGAGCCTATCAGCCCAAAAGAGATTTAGAGCTTATTATCCTTGGAGGGTTTGCCTATGGCAGTTTTTATTGTCTCAATGCATCAGTACTTTCTGGAGGTGGGTATTTGGCAACAACAATTATGTTGCTAGGTCTGTTCTACAATCTTTTTCTGGTTTACCAAACTGACATTTTTAGAGAATCTAAAGCCAGCAGTATCTGGGTGAATGGATTAAAGACTTTTGTTCAAATAATCTGTGTTTGGGCAATAACACTTGTGTTTTTTCCATGGCTGATTATTCAAGCATTCAAAATACATCCAGTTTCAAACGACTTTAATTTTGTGGCTAGTATAACTTTATTCATACTTTCTAGTTTTCTTGGTTTGTCCAGTGCATATACCTTGGTCAAAAATGGGGATGGCACTCCACTTCCAGCTAGTCAGACCCAAAAACTAGTTGTTAGTGGCGCTTATAAATATGTGAGAAATCCAATGGCCGTAGCGGGCATGGGTCAGGGAATAGCCGTTAGTATTTATGTGGGTTCTGTGCATATTTTCATTTATACAATTTTTGGAGGACTTATTTGGCATCTGGTGGTACGGCCTATCGAAGAGGAAAACATGAGCATTAGATTTGGGGAAGCCTATCTCTCCTATAAGGAAAAGGTGAGATGTTGGATTCCTGTTTTTAAATCCCCAACATAATTGCTCATCAGCCAGTAGCTGCTAACACCCAATCTAGGAATCCAAAAAGAACCAATCAAAGCCCTCAAATTAAGTACCTTTACCAGCCTAACACCCAATCTAGGAATCCAAAAAGAACCAATCAAAGCCCTCAAATTAAGTACCTTTACCAGCCTTAACTATTTCCAATTGGTTTAAACTTCCCATAAACAAGCTTACCAGACCAAACACTATGCAAAACTTTGAACACCAGGCCATGGCCACCCGCTTTCTTATCACCATTGCCGGAGAAGCGTCTGATTATTTACAAAGTGTGGCCCAACGCTGTTTTCAACGCTTGGATGAGCTGGAACATATCCTAAGTCGTTTTGTGGCAGGTAGTGACATTAGCCGTATCAACAAACTTAAAGCGGATGCCCAATTGGCATTGGATCATGAGACCTGGGAAGTAATAAAGCAGGCCATTCAAGTACAGCAATGGACCCAAGGCACCTTTGATATTGGGGTTGCGGAGCACATGAACATTTTCCGGGCGTCTAAAGAGGGTATCCTCAACGAATTTGAAATGGCCAAGGCCCTGGAAAAAGCGCAGGAGGAAAAACTAAAGGCAAGTCTTTACGTAGATCCCGAAAAACCCTTTTTCTATTGCATCCAACCCGGCATGCTGTTCGACCTTGGCGGGATTGGAAAGGGGTATACGCTAGATCAGTTGGCTCTGTTGCTGCAAGAAATGGGTATTGAAAATTACAGTATCAGTGCCGGGGACAGCACCTTGCTAACCCAAGGTTCCCCAGAAAATGCGGAATATTGGAGCCATACTTTGGCCTCTACCGAAGAGCAAAAAAGCTTGTTATTGAAGGATGTTGCGGTAAGTGCTTCGGGAAGCTTTCACCAAGGCAACCATATATTTGACCCTCGGACTGGAAAAAACACAGGAGTTTCCGAATTTGACCGTATCTGGGTGGCTAGCAAAAAAGCGGCTTATTCCGATGCCTTTTCCACAGGATTATATCTTCATTCCATTACTGAAATTGAGAATATTGTTAAAAATGTGCAGGAAATCAATTGGGTAGCCTATAGCAAGGAAGGAAAACTCTTTTTCATCAATCGAAATAATGTACATTTGGAGGGCTAGCTACAACGTACAATAAACTAAACTGACTAAAATTGCTATGAGTACCTCAAACAAAACGGACAGACGAAATTTTATAAAGACCTCTACCCTATTCGGAACCGGGCTAATGCTCGCCAATCCCTTTAGCATAACCGCAAATCCACTTAAAATTGGTGACAAGGTGAATGTTGGGGTTGTGGGCTGTGGTGGTCGTGGTGGTGGAGTTATTTTTAGAAATATTCCCAAAATACCCAGCGCCAATCTGGTTGCTGTCTGTGACATTGTGGAAAGTCGTAGGGAGAATGCCAAAAATAGGTTCAATAGTCAATACGGCACTAAGGTAAAAGCATACGAGAACTTCTACGAGATGTTGGAGCGGGAAAACCTGGATGCCGTAGTGCTCACCACTCCTGATTTCTGGCATATGCAACATGCGGTAGATGCTCTGGAGGCTGGAATCCATGTGTATTGCGAAAAGGCCATGTCCAACAATATGAGGGATGCCCGAAAAATGGCGGAAGCCATGAAAAAAACGGGAAAATTGCTTCAAATCGGTCGTCAACGAAGGAGTGATGATCGTTATCGTTTTACACACCAAATTTTGTTGGAAAAGGAACAGATGTTCGGAAGATTGACCCATGCTGTTGGCCAGTGGAACCGTTCCCAGATTTGGACCCAACAACCCAACAAAAAGGAAAATATTGACCTCAACAAACTAAAGCAATATGGATTTGATACCATGGATCAAGTCTATAACTGGCGTAACTATAAAAAACTCGGTGGTGGCGTTGTATCCGATTTGGGCTCACACCAAATAGATATCTTCAACTGGTTCTTTGGTTCCTATCCACATACGGTTTATGCGGCAGGGAACAATTCTTATTTCAATTTTGAGCAAGCGGATACCATGGCCACAATTCTGGAATATGACACCCCAAAAGGGCCGGCTATCGGAATTTACGAGAACATCTCCAACTCCAGGGCAATAGGTGTTTACGAGCGCTTTATTGGTGATGATGGAGCCTTTATTATTTCCCAAGGGAAGGACAACAAAATCTTCCGCGAATCACGTGTGGAAGCCAAACAATGGCAGGAATATATCGACGCAGGCTATATCTCCAACCTTGCCGATATGCAGAAATACAAAGAAAAGGAGTCCGGTGATTCCGGTATCAAGGAAACTGCACCCCAGATTAGCTACGATATCAACGAAATGCGGGATATGGACAAGGTGTACAACTTGGCCAGCCATACGGCACACTTGTACAATTTCATCGAATCTGTGAGGGAAGAGGAAAAACTAAATTACGATGCCATCACCTCGTACAAATCGGAGGTTTGTATCTATAAGATTCATGAGGCCATCAATGCTGGTGGAGAGCGCATCAAGATCAAAGCCAAGGAATACGAGATTTAAGCCTTATTCTATTGACCTAGTTTCAGAAACATTTCAATTAAAAATAAAAACACCCAGACTTTCGTCTGGGTGCCTTTTTTGGAAACAAGTAAAGCAAATAATTTTCTTTTTCAAATATCAGTTTCTTGTCACCGAAATACTATTTGAGCGTCCGTAGAACCCATCCAAATTATCAAGGTTCATTCCAGCTTCCAGACCTGTAAGTCCATCTTCATAGCTTACATGCCAGATAAAACACACTCCTGTACCCGCTGCATCAAAATCAACCCCTTCTACTGCATCCAATGTTGGAGGCAGGCCTAGAATGTTGTTGCTATCATCGGTAATCACATACGTTTGGTTTGTACCTGTCAATTCGGAATCATCCAATGTAATACCGCTCACCATATCCGGAGTGCCGTCCACATCAAAGATGAAAGGTCCGCCAGAAAGTGTTCCGGCATTCAAGCCGTTTCGGTTGACCGTAATGGAATTGGACAAAGCATAGAATCCAGTTAAATCAGATACATTCATTCCGGCTTCCAATCCAGTCAAACCGTCTTCATAGGTTATATGCCAAATCAAACATACCCCTACACCTGCTCCATCGAAGTCAACTCCCTCAACAGCTTCAATGGTTGGCGGTAAGCCTAAAATGTTATTTTCATCGTCCGTAATCACCCAACCCTGTGAGGACCCGGTCAGTTCCGTGTCATCCAAAGTAATCCCACTTACCATATCAGGGGTTCCATCTACGGTAATAGTAAAAGGTCCACCGGCTATGGAACCTGCATTCAATCCATTCCTAGTTACCATAATGGAATTGGAAAGGGCATATGCGCCGTTAAAACCAGAAACGTTCATACCAGCTTCCAGACCAGTAAGTCCATCTTCGTAGGTCAAATGCCAGATAAAGCAGATTCCGGTACCAGCGGCATCAAAATCCACCCCTTCCACGGCCTCCAGTGTTGGGGGCAGACCCAGTATATTGTTTGCATCATCTGTAATCACAAAGGTTTGGCTGGTTCCTGTAAGTTCCGAATCATCCAAGGTGATTCCAGACACCATATCAGGCGTACCGTCTACCAAGATGGTAAATGGCCCTCCCGCAAGCGTGCCGGCATTAAGGCCATTTCGTGTCACGTTAATCGCGTTGGAAATATCGTGGTCGCCAGTAAGGTCATCTAGATTCATCCCTGCTTCTAGTCCAGTTAGCCCATTCTCGTAGACCAAATGATAGATAAAGCACAGCCCAACACCGGCAGCGTCAAAATCTACACCCTCTAAAGCTGTTAAGGTAGGGGGAAGACCCAAAATATTTCTA
Organism: uncultured Allomuricauda sp.; assembly: GCA_965117065.1. GTDB lineage: Bacteria > Bacteroidota > Bacteroidia > Flavobacteriales > Flavobacteriaceae > Flagellimonas. The sequence goes on along the minus strand of OZ220751.1, from coordinate 2,884,342 downwards.
GCATCATCGGTAATGACATAGGTGCGGTTACTACCAACAACATCGTTGTCATCCAAGGTAACCCCGGATATCATGTCCGGAGTCCCATCAACCGTAATGGTAAAAGGACCGCCTGAAATTGTTCCAGCGTCCAGTGCAAGGGGTTGTCCATCATCAGAGTCATCGCTGCATCCAACAGCAAGTATTAGGACACCAACTAGCATCCAAAGTAATTTTAAGTTGTTCATTTTGCGTTTTTTTTATTTGCTACACAAAAGAAGCCTGCAATTGTTGCAGAAGTATCACATAAAAATCAAAATTCCTTACTTATTGATTTTTAATGATTTACAATAAATAGTTTGCGATTCTGTAAAGATTTGGCGCAAAACATGACTTTTAACTAGGTATCCGGTGATTTTTTTGGAGAAAGGTGAACTTTCCGTGATACTTTACCTTTTAATTCGTCATATCATGAAAAAAGTACTGCTTGTTGAGGATGATTTGGAAATTGTCCGTCTTTTGGAAATTCATCTCAAAGATTTGGACTGCCAAGTGCTTACGGCTCATCATGGAGATATAGGACTGCAGAAGGCCATTAATGAAAATCCAGACCTCATCATATTGGATGTGATGCTTCCTGGGTTGGACGGGGTGGAAATTTGTCAAAAAATCCGCGCCAACAACATCACTACTCCAATCATGATGCTTACCGCGCGCTCGGAGGAAATTGATAAGGTGTTAGGCCTAGAGGTCGGCGCCGATGATTATCTCACCAAACCCTTTAGTGTTAGAGAGTTCATTGCTCGGGTAAAGGCCATATTCAGACGTCAGAAAATGGATATTGTGGATGTTACCGGGCAAAAGAATCCAAAGATGATTCAATTTGATATCCTGTCTATAGATATTGATATGCGTAAAGTGCTTCTGGATGATAAAAAGATTGAGCTTTCCCCAAAAGAGTTTGAGCTTTTGGTACTGCTATCTTCCAATCCAGGCAAAAGTTATGACAGAAGCAAGCTTTTAAACATGATCTGGGGATACGATTTTAAGGGATACGAACACACGGTCAACTCGCATATTAATCGACTTCGTTCCAAAATTGAACCCGACATGAGCAATCCAAAATTTATTCTCACCACCTGGGGTGTGGGGTATAAATTCAATGAAGAACTCTTGGAAACACAAGCCAACCACCAATGAAGAACAATATACTTTCTGTAAGATTTATTTTAAAGTTGACACTTTCATTTTTGGCGATTCTACTATTGGCCGGAATTGGGTATACCATAACCTCCATTTACCTTTCCAATAAATATTTTTACGAAACTACACAGCGGCTGCACGCCAATTTGGCCCAAGATCTCATTGAGGAAAAATTCAAGGATACCCAACCTTTTGATTCCACCGGCAATGTGAACAAGGCGCTGTTTGGAGATATTATGCACGATATGATGGCGGTAAACCGAGCCATTGAGGTCTATCTTTTGGATCTTGAAGGGAATGTGCAATACTCTGTCGTTTTGGACCACGACGCACCGGAGACCAAGCAAAAAAAGGTAAATCTTGCTCCTATTCAACAATTTATATCAGAAAGTGGAAGCAATTACGTCTTGGGAGATGACCCCAAGGATTTGACCAAGCCTACCATTTTTTCGGCCGCCAAGTTTAACAAGGATGGGCATGAAGGCTATATCTATATTGTTTTGGCAGGAGAGGATTTTTTGGCCACCCGTAGCGACCTTTTCAATAGCTATTTTATGCGGCTTGGGCTTGGGGGCTCCTTGCTTACCCTTGTTTTTGCCACCTTACTGGGTATTCTGGCCATCTGGTACCTGACCCGGAGCTTGAGAAAAATTATTTATGCCGCCAAACGCTTTCAACAGGGAGATTTGGAATATCGGATTGAAAATGCAGAAAAAACGGATTTATCCAATGTGGCCACCACCTATAACAATATGGCGGACACTATCCTGTCCGACATTGAAAAAATAAAATCCGTGGAGCAATTGCGGCAAGAACTAATTGCCAATATCTCCCACGACCTCAGAACACCACTATCCATTATACAAGGCTATATTGAAACCTTGCACATGAAAAACTCTGAACTTTCATCTGAGGAACGGGCCGAGTATTTAACCATAGTCACTAAAAGTAGCGAGCGACTTTCCAAATTAATTGCCCAGCTCTTTGAGTATTCCAAGTTAGAGGCCAACCACGTCCAGCCAGAGCGGGAGCCATTCCTCATTAGTGAGCTGGCCAATGATATCCACAGAAACTATTCCCTAATGGCCCAACAAAAAAACATTGACCTAAAATTAACGATGGCTGATAATATTCCCTTGGTCTTCGCTGATATTTCATTGGTAGAGCGAGCCATCCAAAATTTAATGGACAATGCCTTAAAGTTCACACCAGAAGGTGGTGAGGTTGTTGTAAAAATTGAGTCGGAAGATGAGCATGTGGAGATTACCATCAAGGATTCTGGTCCGGGTATCAAAAAGGATAACCAAGCGTTGATTTTTGAACGCTACCGCCAAACTAAAACAGGAAAAGAAAAAGTAGGAGCTGGGCTTGGCCTTGCTATAGTAAAGAAGATCATGGAAATCCATGACAGCAGTATCAAGGTGTTCAGTAAACCCAATGAAGGTACTTCCTTTAGTTTTAGCCTCCCTGTTTACGCCGTTAACTAAGCCATTATTCCCTATCTTTAAGTAGAAAAAACCATTTATGATCCTTACCGATTCTCTTTTGGATTTCTTTGTCGAGACCAGAAAAGCTTCCGAGTCCATTTGCCAACCTCTGGAAATTGAGGACTATGTTGTGCAGCCCGTTGTGGATGTAAGTCCGCCTAAATGGCATTTAGGGCACACCACTTGGTTTTTTGAGGAATTCATTTTGAAACCACACGCCAAGGACTATGTTCTTTTTGATGAAGAATTCTCCTTTGTCTTTAACAGTTATTATGAAACAGTGGGTAAAAGAGTCGTGCGTTCCGATCGGGGAAATTTATCCAGACCTTCAGTGAAACAGGTCTATGCTTATCGTGAATATGTGACAGAGGGTATCAAAAAGTTTTACGATAAAAGTCAACCCAAAGAACTGTACGATCTGTTGGAAATTGGCATTCACCACGAAAAACAGCATCAAGAATTATTACTGACCGATATTAAATACATCTTAGGAAATAATCCTCTGCTTCCTGTTTATTCTAAAAAATTTAAGGACCATCCCGTGGAAACCCATCAACAAGATTGGATTACAGTAGACAAGGGGGTTTATGAAATTGGGCACAACTCGGATGGTTTTAGCTACGATAATGAATTGGGAAGACATAAGGTCTATTTGCAAGCCTACGAAATTTCCAATAAACTGATTACGAATTCAGAATACATAGCATTTATTGAGGCCGGAGGATACCAACGTTTTGACCTTTGGCATGCCGAAGGTTGGGATTGGGTGAATCAAAACAACATAACAGCTCCACTTTACTGGCATAATATTGAAGATGAATGGTGGCATTATACCGGCAATGGACTTCAGCAAATTAATGGAGATACTCCCGTAACCCATATTTCCTATTTTGAGTCCTTCGCATATGCCCAGTGGAAAGGATTGCGTCTCCCTACCGAATTTGAATGGGAAGTGGCACAGGAATTTTTCCCTTGGGGCAAACGTTGGGAGTGGACAGAAAGTGCTTACCTACCTTATCCCAATTACCAAAAAGCTAATGGGGCGTTGGGAGAATACAACGGCAAGTTTATGGTGAATCAGAAGGTACTGAGAGGTGGTTCCGTAGCTACTCCAAACAAACATACGCGACACACCTATCGAAATTTTTTCCATCCTAACTTACGCTGGCAATTCACAGGATTAAGGTTGGCCAAATAATTACGACATAGCCCCTATGCAAAATAACCAAACTATGACTTTCACCTCCGCATTTGAACAAGAGGTATACGAAGGGTTAACAACTTTTCCCAAACATTTATCGTCCAAATATTTTTATGACGAGGTGGGCGATAAGCTATTCCAAGATATTATGGCCATGCCCGAATATTATCTGACCAACAGTGAGTTTGATATTCTGGAAGCAAACAAGGCTGAGATAACAACCCTATTTGCCGAACATGGAGCGCCTTTTAGCCTCTTTGAACTTGGTGCTGGCGATGGAAAAAAGACCAAAATATTACTCCAATATCTTGCAGACCATGAAATTCCCTTTGATTACAGGCCGATTGACATTAGTCAGAATGCCCTAGATCAATTGAAAGCCTCAATCAAAGAGGAAATCCCAGAGATTGAAGTAAACACATTGCAGGGCACCTATTTTGAAACTTTACGGGATATAAATAAAGTCAATGGTAGAAAGAAGGTGATTTTGTTTCTTGGCTCCAATATTGGTAACCTTTTGCACGATCAGGCTGTGGAATTTTTACAAAATATGAGGGATTCCATAAACGAAGGGGATTTGATCTTTATGGGATTTGACCAAAAAAAGAACCCACAGACCATCTTGGATGCTTATAATGATAAAACTGGAATCACTGAAGCTTTTAATAAGAACATATTAACCCGAATCAACAGGGAATTGGGTGGAAACTTTGATCTGGACAACTTTTTACATTGGGAAGTTTATGATCCGGAGACGGGAACAGCCAAGAGTTATCTAGTATCCACTGTAGAACAGCAGATTCAAATTGAAAGTTTAGACCTTCAAGTACGTCTTAAGAAATGGGAAACCATACACACGGAAATTTCCCAAAAATATGATGATGCCGTTGTGGAGTGGCTTGCAGAGAAATCAGGGCTTCAAATTGTAAACGAATTCACTGATACTGCGCAACAGTATAAAAATTATGTGTTTAAAAAATAAGAGATGAAGGCAATTTGGAACGATACCGTTATCGCAGAAAGTGATGATACCGTTGTTATAGAAAACAACCATTATTTCCCGGCAGAAAGTATTAAAAAGGAGTATTTTAAATCCAGTGATACCCAAAGTACATGTCCGTGGAAGGGGGTAGCTTCCTATTATACTGTAGAAGTTGATGGAAAACAAAACACGGACGCAGCTTGGTACTATCCGGAGGTAAGTGAATTAGCCAAGCCTATTAAAGATAGGGTGGCTTTTTGGAAAGGAGTTTCCGTAGAGGAATAGTGCTTCTAAAAGACACAAGACATTTAGAGCCAAGAAACAAGACAAAGTCTTGCCTCTTGGTTCTTTTTTTATGACCTAAAGCTCTAGAACAGCGTTCTCAGCACCAGCATAATCATTCCACTGGTAACGGTCGGCCTCAGTATCGTTGATATAGGAGTCATCGACCAAATATCTGAATTCGAATGTGTTTTCTTGCGGAAGATCAAAAGTTCCCTTGAAAGTTCCATTTTTAAGCTTCTTCAATGTGCTTTCTTTTGGGTTCCAGTTATTGAAATCGCCAACAACTGCTACTTTCTTTGCTTCTTCTGCAGGCACAGTAAATGTAACTTTACAGACTGGCTTGCTTTTTAGGTATTGTTTCTTTATTGCCATGATAAACTATTTTTCTTGTTAAAATCATCGCAAAACAAAAGATAAAACAGCTTACCCACAACTAGTTACATTCGATTTATCATATTGATAAAATGCCCCTAACAATAGAATTACCTTTACAAAATTAAGGGGTAAATTTTCGCAAAAAACGATATAGATCAACTAGGATTTTAGTATATCCACAATCGCATCAATCTCATCTTCTGTGTTATAGAAGTGAAAACTCAGGCGAATTCCGTTCCCTCGGAGCGAGCAGACCACATTTTCTTGTAGTAGTTTGCTATAAAGAACCTCATCTCCTTTTATATTAAATATGGTACTATGGTCAATTCTTTCCGTTACTCTTTTTTCCAGAAGCCCTAGGGAGGAGAATTCTTGCTTTGCCTTTTGAGACAGCTCCCTAAGCTGTGTCTCAATATGGTTTAGGCCTATGGATTCTAGAAATTTCAACGAAAACTGAAGACTTCCGAAGTTCAAGGAATCTAAATGCCCTGGTTCCAAAAACTTGCAAAATGGGATATCATCACGTTTGGCAATATCCCTATCCACTGATCCATTACCAATAAACTTGGGATTAAATCGGTTTTTCGCCTCTTCACTCACTAGTATAAACCCGTTACCATACCCGGCTAACAGCCATTTGTAGGAACTGGCCCCCAAGATATCTATTCCAGACTTTTCAAAATCAAATACTTGGGTACCACAAAACTGGGTACCATCTGCAATAATCAGTAGATTAGGGAAAGTTCGTTTGAGGTTTTTAAGAAAGTCCAAATCAATTTTAATACCATTGACCCATTGCACCAAGCTCAGTGCCAACACATCGAATTTTCCCGTTTTTATCTTCCCATGGATACGTTCTTCAAGGTTTCCTTCAATTTCAACATACTCTCGCTTAAAATTTCTTGTTTCAAAAGGCCAATTCAACGATGGATAGTCGTCTCTAAGTAGCAAAACATTTGAATCTTTTGAAAGTCCCTCCAATAAAATGTTCAATCCTAATGAAAAATTAGGTGTCAAGGCCACATGCTCTGGGTTACACCCAAAAAAGCTCCCTACAGTTACCTTTATTTCCGGCATTCTTGCAAACCACTTTTGCTTCATTTCACTACCGCCAATCAAGTAATCCAGGTCATGCTCTTGTCTCCATTCCATGAGGTCTTCATACAACAAACCTGTAGAAGCAGTATTGGCATAAATACACTGTTGAAGTACAGGAAATTTTTTTCTAAGGTTGTGCATAGAAGCTATTTTGGAGGTAATTCAATTATATTTGTTGCTAAAGATAGCCATTCAATGTTATCCAAAAAGAAAGAACAAAACCCGGTCGATATTGAGCAGCATGAACTACTGGAAAATGCCCATAAACGCGTTCGCCAGAAGAAAAGACTGTTTTCCCATTTTGTCATTTTTTTGATTGGGAGTGTTTTTTTGATTTTAATCAATAAAATCCTCAAATATGGCGAAGCCTATGATTGGTTTGTTTGGGGCATTCTTTTGTGGGCATTCTTATTCTTGTTTCATGCCTTTAACGTATTTGTTACCCACAAATTTATGGGTAAGGAATGGGAGCGAAAACAAAGAGAAAAATTGGTAGCACAGCAGAAAAAACGCATTGCAGAGATTCAAAAGGAGATAGAGACCGATTTCCCATTATCCAAAATCAATAAAAAAAAAGATCAGTGAAACAATTGATCATTATTGCCGCGGCCGGGGAAAACAATGCCCTGGGCATTAACAACGACCTACCTTGGCACTTGCCGGACGATTTTAAACGTTTTAAGCAATTTACCTCAGGGCACAAAATCATCATGGGACGCAAAACCCTGGAAAGTTTCCCCAAGGCCTTGCCGAATAGAGAGCATATTGCTATAACTAGGGATGAGGGCTATAAGCCTCCGTTTTCATGTACAGTGGTTCACTCCTTGGAGAATGCAATTGGGCTGGTTGGTGCCTCCGAAAAGGCTTTTATTATTGGTGGCGGAGAAATTTATAAGCAGGCCATGGCTGTTGCGACGGATATAGAGCTTACGCGCATTCATAATTCCTTTGAGGCTGATACATTTTTCCCTGAAATAGATAAAAACGAATGGGACCTGGTCAAAGAAAAATTCCATCCTATGGATGAAAAACACCAATTCAGTTTTACGTACCAAACGTTTAGGAGGAAATAGGGGTCAAAAATCCAATTTTTCAACGTACACCTCAGGCCCTTGGACTAGGGACGAAAGGATTTCCGTATTTGAATTTGAATAAAATGTATACTTACTTACATTTTTGGGAAGTGCTTCCAATTGATTTCTTTTAAGTACGGCCTGTGTTTGCCTCGCAACTGCCTCACCAGAATCAATAATGGTAATTCCTGATGGCAGCACCTCTTTAATCAATGGAATTAAATAGGGGTAATGGGTACAGCCCAGAACTAAACAGTCAATTTGTTGTTGGAGCATAGGGTCAAGATATTTTTTTAGGAGCACCCTAGTCTCCTCTGAATATATTTTGCCTTCCTCAATCAATTCTACCAATCCGGTTCCTTCCTGTTCCAAAACGGTAATACCCTCGGTAAACAATTTTGAGGTACTATGAAACAAACTACTAGCCAAAGTACCCTTTGTTGCCAGCACTCCCACCTTTTTTGATCTGGTGTGAAGGGCTGCCGGCTTAATGGCAGGTTCAATTCCAATAAATGGCACTGGATATGTATTCCGCAAATAACCAATGGCGTTGGTGGTCGCAGTATTGCAAGCCACAACAATAAGCTTACAACCCTTTTGCAGCAAAAACTCTGTGTTCTTAATGCTCAACTGAAGAATCTCTTCTTTTGTTTTAGAACCATAGGGTGCATTGGCACTATCGGCAAGATATATCGTATCGTCATACGGGAGTAATTTTTGAACTTCCCTCCAAATGGATGTACCCCCAATTCCTGAATCAAAAAAACCAATAGCTTGATGCATGCTTAAAAATATGTACTTAATTCCACCGCACAAAAAAACCGCTTTTTTCTAGAAAAAAGCGGTTTCAAATATTTTAAAGTAAAACTTAGAAGCCCAATTCCTGTTTTACAGACGGAAGCAAGTCTTTTCCTTTGGCAACAATCAAGCTCAGTCCTGGGCTGGCATCGACAACATAGTCAAAACCTTGGGCCGCAGCTACTTTTTCAATAGCAGCTTTTGCCTTATCTGAAATTGGAGCGAACAACTCTTGTTGTTTTTTCTGCATTTCTTGAACAGCTGCCTGCTCTGCCTCCTGTATGTTTTTTTCGTAACCTTGAAGCTCTACTGCTCTTTTTTGGTTTTCCTCCTCAGATTTTGAAGTAGCTTCATTGGAGTATTGTGTGTATTTGTTTTTAAGCTCTGTCATGGAGCTTTCAATGTCTGCTCTATAGGTTTCCTGCAATTTTTTAAGCTCCGCTTGGGCAGCTTTCATCTCCGGCATTTCAGACAATAATTGCTGTACATTAATGTGTGCAACCTTGCTCTGTGCATTTACAAAACCCGTAGCTGCAACAAATAAAACAAGGGCTACAGCAATCTTCTTTACATTTTTCATGATTCTCTAAGTTACTATTTTGAATGTTAATTTAAGTGTTTCAATATTATTGTTGTATTGAATCCTGTTGTTGTTCTTGCGCATTTTTACGTTCCTCCAATTTGGCCTTCCGTTTGGCATCGCGCTCTTCCAGTAATTTTTTTCTTCTGGCCTCGTAAGCTTTCTTCCTTTCTTCCCTCAACCTCAGTTGTTCGGTCCTTCTATCTTCAGCTACCTTGGCTTTGGCGTTTTGAGCCTCTTCAGCTTGTGTTTGTCTTTGTTTAAGGGCATCGCTTATTTCCTTTTCCTCATCAGCCTGATCCTCCTTAAACTTGTCCAATCTGCTTTTTTCCTTGGCCTTTTTATTGGACTTGCTCACCTTTCTGGTGCGCCCTATCTCCCTTAAAACCAAGTCACTGATGTCATGTCTTTTTTCGGAGTACAACATTACAACATCTGCGGATTTATCAAAAATAAAATCGTATCTTTTATTTCCGCCAATTTTCTGGACTTCATTGAAAACTTGATCCTGAATAGGCTGAATCAAAAGCTGTTTTTGCAACACCAAATCCCCTTGCGGGCCAAAACGATCCTGCTGATAATCCAGCATTTCTGTTTCCAAGATTTGGATTTCCTCTTCGCGTTCCGCAATGAGCTCATCAGTCAACAATACTTTCTCCGCCATCAAATCCTTCTTCATCTGATCTACCACACTTTGTTTGAGTTCAATCTCCTGCTTCCATTTAATTGCTTTGGCGTTTAGCTGCTCGGTAGCATCCCTATACTCCTCTACATTTTCAAGGATGTATTCCATGTCCACATATCCAATGCGCACGCCGCGCTGTGCGAGACTATAAAAGGAAGTCATTAAGACTGCTAATGACAAAAGAACTTTGGTATTCATTTTTGATTCCGTTTTTTACAAAGAAAATATCGTGCCAAAATAACTAATTAATTTAAAATGAGCTATTTATAAAACACAAAGACACGCTTTTCTTCTAGTTAAAACTGCTGACCGATAATGAAGTGTGTTTGCCAGCCGCTTGGTCCAGTCGAGGAAGGATTTGCATCTGTATCAAATCCATAACCAAAGTCGATACCCAAGAGACCAAATGCCGGCATAAAAATACGTAGCCCCACTCCGGCAGATCTTTTTAATTCAAACGGATTATACTCACTAAAATTGTTAAAGGCGTTACCCGCTTCCAAAAAAGACAGCGCGTAGATGGATGCAGAAGGTTTTAAGGTCAGTGGATATCGCAATTCCAAAGAGAATTTGTTATAGATGGTTCCTCCATCCCTTTCTTGATTTCCGGTGATTGGATTTGTACTAAACGGGGTCAAGGAACTGTTTTCATATCCTCTTAGCTGAATTACATCCCTTCCATCCAGCGTAAAGTTCCCAAGTCCATCCCCTCCTACAAAGAAACGTTCAAAAGGTACGGCACCTATATCGTTATTGTAACTTCCCAGAAAACCAAATTCTGCATTGGTACGCAGCACCAACTTATCTACTAGTTGCGTGTACCAATCTCCTTTGAATTTGATTTTATAGAATTCCAAAAGCTTGAAGCGCTCTTCTTCCAATCGTTCAAGATCGTCGCTCAATTCCGCAAATTCCAATTGCTCTTCAATACCGCCAGGGTTAGGGCCTATTTCAAAAAGCCTCTCCGTAATATCATTGATATCGGTTTTAATTTGTTTGAAGTCCTTGCCGCCAAAAAGGGAATATGGAGGTGTAAACTTAGCGGTAAGCTCAAAGTTTGAACCAGACAAAGGGAAAATTCTGCTTGGCCCCTGAGAACTTCTAGAAATACCCAAGGTATAACTCAACGAATTGGAACTACCATTACCAAAATTGAAAAGTCCATTGTTAAAGTCATTAAAGTCGTACAACTGATAACTTAGGGAATGCGAAATGGTAAAGAAATCATCAGGCCATTGTACCCGTTTTGCAAGTCCGGCTGAAATACCGGTAATCGCAAACCCTCTATCCTTGTCAACATCTATTCTTCCTTGATTGTTAAAGCTGGTTGCAAATTGCTGCGTTCTGGACAGGGAAAGGTTAAATCTCACAGGTTTTTTTCCTCCCAACCAAGGTTCGGCAAAGTTTAGGCTATAAACCCTAAAAGTTCTACTGGCTTGCAAACGCAACGCAAAGGTCTGTCCATCCCCCATTGGCACAGGCTGATACGCTTCTTTGTTGAAAATATTCTTTAAGGAGAAGTTGCTGAACGAAAGCCCTAAAGTTCCAATGAACCCACCACCTCCAAAACCACCTTGGAGTTCTATCTGGCTGGAACCGGATTCTACCAAACTATATTGAATATCCACGGTACCTGCATTTGGGTCAGGATTTTGAATATCTGGAGCAATTTGTTCAGCATCAAAGAAGCCCAATTGGCCCAATTCACGGATACTCCTAACAATATTGTCCTTACTATATTTTTGTCCTGGTCTGGTTCTAAGCTCCCTAAAGATTACATGGTCGTTGGTCTTGTCGTTCCCAACCACAGTAACATGATCTAAAAAGGTCTCCTTACCCTCTATTATCCTAATTTCGAAATTGATGGTATCATTGATCGCAGAAACTTCTACGGGATTAATGCTGGAGAAAAGGTAACCGTTGTTTTGGTATAGATTGGTCAAATCCTGCCCATCGGGCTTGGAATCATCCGCAATTCTCTTTTTCAATAGCACACCATTATATGTAGCTCCTTTTCGGATACCAAGTACTTGGCTCAATTGTCTATCCGTATAGACAGAGTTCCCCACAAAATTGACATCCCCGAAATAGTATTTGTCCCCTTCTTCTACTTTAATTCTTAGGTCAATGTTATTTTCATCCACCTTAATAAAGGTATCGGACAAAACACGTGCATCTCTATAGCCTCTTTCGGCATAGGCATCCACCAAACTGGAAAGGTCTTCCTTATAGTCCTCTTCTATATATTTGGATTTCTTCCAAAAACGATAGATTTTTTTCTTCTTGGTTTTCTTTAAAGACTTTTTCAGGCGCTTACTTGTAAGCTTTTCGTTACCCTCAAAAACAATTTCCCTAATCTTTACCTTGTCACCTCTTTTTACATTGATGACCATATTTTCAGAGTTGGTCCCGGTAGTATCTGAAGTGGTTGCAATGTTTACCCTAGCATTAAGATAACCTTGTTTTTTATACTTATTCTGAAGGTAATTTTTGGTGTTTGCTATAAGACTTTCGGTAATCTTTTTTCCCTTTTTTAGGTCCGTATCATTGATGATATCCTCTACCTTTCGTTTTTTGACACCATATACAGTAACATTAGAAAGGGTAGGACGCTCCAAAATACTGAGTTCCAGAAAAATTTGATTGCCCTCTATTTTGGTGTAGAACATCTCCACATTACTGAACAATTCCAAGCTCCATAACTTTTTGATTACGGCACTTATCTCATCCCCAGGCACTGTTATGGGCTGTCCAACCCGTAGTCCGGTATAGGTTTTTACCGTTTGCTCGTTATAACTTTGGAGACCGGTTACGGTTAAACCACCTAAAATATAGTCCTTTCCATCCTCAAAAGAGGTTTCTTGTGCAAAGCTTTGGGCGGTGAAAAGAAAAAGGAGGAGTAGTTTTAAGTATAGTTGGGTGGCGTTTTTGATGTCCTTAATTGAGTTGTTCGCTAGTTTTTCCAAATCGTCGTTCTCTATTTTGGTAACTTAATATTGCTTCTACCAAATGATGCTCACTAAAATCAGGCCAAAATACGTCAATAAAATATAATTCGGCGTATGCAATTTGCCAAAGCAAAAAATTGCTTATCCTTTGTTCCCCACTGGTACGGATAAGCAAGTCCACATCTGGCAAAGAATGCGTGTAAAGATGAGTATTAATAACGGCTTCGTCAATATTTTCAGGTGAAATTATATTATTTTTAACTTTGAGTGCAATGTCTTTTACGGCTGTTTTTATTTCCTCTCTGGAGCCGTAACTCAAGGCCAAAGTAAGGGTCGTCCCTGAATTATTTGTTGTTTTTGAAATGACTTCCTTAAGCTCTTTTTGGGCCTTTGACGGAAGGGAGTCTATATTTCCAATGGTGTTTAGTTTGATATTATTTTTGTTAAGGGTCTTCAACTCTTTTCTGAGTGAAGCCACCAACAATTTCATAAGTGTTTCCACCTCAAATTTAGGTCTGTTCCAGTTTTCAGTGGAAAAAGCATAAAGCGTTAAATATTGGATTTGAAGTCGAGCGCAGTTTTCAACCGTCCTGCGTACAGCTTCCACGCCATTTTCATGGCCAAAAATTCTAAGTTTTCCGCGCTGCTTGGCCCACCGGCCATTACCGTCCATGATTACGGCCACATGTTTTGGAAGCTTATCCTTGTTTACGTCCTCTAAAGTGTGCATTTTTATTCAAAACAATCCTGGCAGGGTTTACGTCCAAAGGTATACGTTAGCGTAAACCCTGAAAAGACGTACCAGTCATCGCTCAAAATATTTCCAAACCTAAATTGTTCAAAATTGGAACCTACAGGATTACTTCCGTCCAAATTGTCCGTCAGTGTATACCTAGCCCCAATTTCGGCACCTAGGATTAAAAACTGATTTAACCGATACTTAGCCCCCACCGTCATTGGAATTGCAAAACTACCGTCTTTTTGGTTAATATCCTGCACTTGTAGGGCATCAAAATAATTAAAATCGTACCTGAAGTAGGTAAAACCCGTATAAAGATATGGTGTAAAGGCCGGTCCCAGCTTATGTAGATTGTATTCCACAAAGTTGAGTTCAAGTCCAACTGAGGCTTCCAAGACCGAATTATCTATGCTATAATTGCGTTGATTCCGTGAGGATTTGCTTGATTTAGCATCGTCAAAGGTGAAGGTACCATATAGCACACTGGTACGCCAGGCATACCTTTTACTTTTGTTCCATTTAAAAATACCTCCAAATGCCGGGCCTGAAGGTGATATATAGTTAGTGCTTCCCACATCGCCAATACCATTGGCACCGCCAGCAAAAATCCCTATTTCATAGGTCTGCGCATTGACCTTGAACATGGCGCACAAAAAAATAGCTAACAAAACTATTCGCATACTATCCAAAAATTATACATATTAAAGGTAGAGGAAGGTCAATAGAATAAACGGTTATTAATGTTCTCCTTTGTTAAACAGTTTTTAGCTTCTTTTATTGTTTTTAAATGGGTCAATTGCGTTTATCTTGGCCCCAAAGCAGTTTATTGCGAAGTGTCTTTAAAAAGCTTTCTGATTTATACTCTATCATTTTAATGGTAAAATCTGTCTTTTTTATGTTGATTTCTGTACCATTGGGTATGCTGGCAATCCTAGAATCCAAAGACACCAAGTGGTTTTCTTCCCTTCCCGAAACCTTTAACCGTATATGCGTGTCATCCGAAATAACAAATGGGCGTGCATTAAGATTATGTGGGGCAATCGGGGTCAAGACCAAGGATTTTGCCGTAGGCGCTATTACCGGACCACCACAGCTCAACGAATAGCCGGTAGATCCCGTAGGAGTTGATAAAATAAGCCCATCTGCCCAATAAGAAGTCAAATACTCATCGTTTAAATAGGTTTCCACAGTAATCATGGAGGTAGTATCCTTGCGGCTAACGGTAATTTCATTCAAAGCAAAGTTGAGGTTTCCAAATTCCTCCAACTCTGAATTTAAGCTTACTTCTACTAAACTACGCTCTTCAACACTAAACCGTCCTGCAACAAATTCTGTAACGACCTTACGAACATCCTCTTTTTTAAAAGTGGACAAAAATCCTAATCTTCCAGTGTTTACCCCAACAATGGGAATTCCCAAGTCTTTAACATAGGTTACCGCCCTAAGCATGGTTCCATCCCCGCCAAAACTCACAAACATATCAAAGGATCCATCCAAACCAGAGGTTTGGGAAAAAGTGCCGTGTGAATATCCTGAAAGACATCCATCTACTTGTTCACAAAACCCCTCTTCAATGAAAACCGAGGCCTTTATGCCCTTAAGCTCTTCCAAAAGTTCAAGGACACAGGTTTTGTCCTGCTCTTGAAAAGTCTGACCGTAAATGGCAACTTTCATGTTAAACGTTAAGGTATTTCTCTAAATAATCCGATCGCTGTTTTAAATCTTCCAAGAACAGATCGTCGCTGTTTCCAAAAACAATGGTATAGTTGTACCTTCTAAAGGTCTGTGCCACCTCGTTTAAGTTTTGACTACTTATCTTCAAGGTAATCTGGACCACATCATTTTGCGAATCGGTAATAAATGCACCCAATAAACGGGCGTTGTTGCTCTCCACTATTTGTGCTATTTCACTAAAGGAATAATCCTTAATCCCTTTAGCAATTACCAACATCCCTCCTGGTTCCCTAAAAAACGGAGTGTCGATAAACAAAGCCACAACATCTTCCAAATCATAGTAGCCAACAATAATATGATTATCATCCAAAACTGGAAGTACGTTGGCTTCGTTACGGGAGAACATTTCCAGCACATCCAACCATGAGGTTTCTTTGGTCACAAAAAAGGTTTCCAAATCAAACCTAAAATCCTCTATCTTTTTTTTCGGCTCAAAACAGGCAAGGTCATTTTCAGATAGCAATCCAATGTACGTTCCATCCTCCGTTACCGCCACATGGGAAAAAGTGGTTTCCTTAAAAAACTGAATAACCTCCTTCAAGGTCTCGGAAACCTCAAAAACAGGAACGGTGGTAATTATTTGATTTTGGATTTGCATAACAATTCTATTAGGCGCAAAATACTAATTTTAAATCGCAAAAGGCGTGCCTAATTCTTATTTTTGCCATTCAAAAAATGGAACTCCATGACAAAATTGAGCGTCAATATTAATAAGCTAGCCACTCTAAGAAACTCTAGGGGAGGGAATGTTCCCAACTTGGTTACCTCCGCAAAAGATATAGAGTCTTTTGGTGGCCAAGGAATTACCATTCACCCCAGACCGGATGAACGTCATATCCGATACCAAGATGCTTATGACCTTAGTAAAGTGGTAACCACAGAGTTCAATATCGAAGGGAACCCTATTCCCAAATTTGTGGATTTGGTGCTGGCTGTGAAACCAACTCAGGTAACTCTGGTTCCAGATGCAGTGGATGCCGTTACCTCCAATGCAGGCTGGGACACGGTAAAGAACAAAGATTTTTTGATTGATGTGATTCAAACTTTTAAAAGTCACGGTATCCGGACTTCTATTTTTGTGGATCCTAATGTGGCAATGGTGGAAGGGGCCAAAGAAACCGGAACCGATAGAATTGAGCTATATACAGAGAGTTTTGCAAAAGCCTTTTCCGAAGGAAACCAAAGTGGAGGCATTCAACCTTTTATTCAAGCGGCGGAAATGGCTACTCAATTGAACTTGGGAATTAACGCAGGTCATGATTTAAGCCTGGACAATATAAAGTTCTTTAAAGAGCACATCCCCAATTTATTGGAGGTATCTATTGGACATGCCTTGATTTGCGAGTCCATATACCTTGGCTTGGAAAATGTAGTCAACATGTATTTACATCGACTGAAATAATGGAACAATTACATTCAAAGATTATTGGGGAAGGAAAACCGTTAGTGATATTACATGGGTTTTTGGGCATGTCCGACAATTGGAAAACTTTGGGCAACCAATTTTCCCAACAAGGGTTTCAACTGCATTTGGTGGATCAGCGTAATCATGGCAAAAGTTTCCATTCAAAACAGTTTGATTATGATGTTCTAAGTGATGATGTTATCGATTATCTAGACCGTCTTCAAATTGAGAAAACGCACATAATTGGACACTCTATGGGCGGAAAAACAGCCATGCAATTGGCAACCACCTATCCAAAAAGAGTTTCCAAGTTGGTAGTTGCCGATATTTCACCTAAATATTACCCTCCACACCATCAACCTATTATTGACGCTTTGGGGCATTTGGATTTTGACCAAATCACTACCAGAAAGGAAGCGGATGAAGTTCTGTCCCAATACCTTTCAGAGTTTGGCATCCGTCAATTCTTACTTAAAAACTTGTATTGGCGCGAACCTGGAAAATTAGGACTTCGCTTTAATTATGGTGTCCTTAAGGATAAAATGGATGAAATTGGCGAGAACATTAACGCAACAGCCACTTTCTTAGGCCCTACTCTGTTTCTTCGTGGTGATCGTTCCGAATATATTTTGCCCAACGACTTTCCCGGAATAAAAAAACATTTCCCAAATTCAGACATTCAATCCGTTGAAAACGCAGGCCATTGGTTGCATGCAGAAAATCCGAAGCAGTTTTTTGACAAAACGCTGTTATTTCTAAATTCATAAATTTTGCTCATTTTTATTATGCATGCATAATTTTTTTGTTCATTTTATTGCCTGAATAACAAATTTCACCTAGATTTGGTACTATTGGATTAACCCCTTGTTAACATAAACTAACTCTAACAGATAATAAAGATGAAAAAGTTTTATGCCCTACTCCTCCCTCTTCTAGGGTTGATGATTGCATGTGAAGATGATGAAGCACCGATTGACACTACTCCAGATCCAGATCCCATTGTTTACACTTCTGGTTCTGCTGATTTCTCAAACTATGTAGCCGTGGGAAACTCGCTAACTGCCGGCTTCTCCGATAATGCATTATTTACATCAGGACAGGAAGCTTCGTTCCCAGTAATGATGGCATCCAATTTTGCTTTGGCCGGAGGAGGAGATTTTAATGTCCCTTTTATGGCCGATAATTTGGGAGGCGCTACGCTTCAAGGCACTCCTATTCTGGGTAATAGACTGATTTTACTTTTTACCGCTGACGGTCCGGCTCCCACTGAAAAAAGTGGAACTGGGACCACCGAAATCTCTACAAAATTGTCAGGATCATTCAATAATATGGGTGTTCCTGGATCCAAAAGCTATGAATTGCTCGCTCCCGGTTATGGAAGCGTCGCCGGTGTGGCATTAGGCGCAGCCAATCCCTATTTTGCACGTTTCTCAAGCTCTGAGACGGCCACAGTTATAGGCGATGCCGCCGCCCAAGGAGCTTCCTTCTTTTCTGCATGGGTAGGGGCCAATGATATTTTATTGTATGCCACAAACGGTGGATCAGGGACCGATCAAACCGGAAACTTAGATCCCTCATCCTATGAAAGAAACGATATTACGGACCCCAACGTTTTTGCAGGTGCGCTAGATGGGATTTTAGCCACCATGACCGCGGGAGGTACGGAAGGAGTCATTGCGAATATCCCGGATGTAAAGGATATTCCTTACTTCACCACTGTGCCACATAACCCAGTACCCTTGGATGCGGCTACCGCAGAGCTTTTAAATGGAGCTTATGCTGCATATAACGGCGGATTGTTACTAGCACAAAGCTTCATGTTGATTACTGCAGAGGAAGTGGCGCAAAGAACGATTACATTTGAGGCTGGAGATACCAATGCCGTTGTCTTGATAGATGAAGATTTGACAGATTTGACCGGGGTGGATCCAGGCTTGATCAATATGAGACAAGCAACTGCCGAGGACTTAATTATTCTCCCCTCACTTTCTTTTATTGGCACCTTGGCCAATCCCGCAGATCCAACCTCCATTAATGGAGTAGCAGTTCCTTTAGCTGATAATTGGGTGTTGACCCCAGAAGAACAAGCTGCTGTTGAAGCTGCTTTGACCGCTTACAATGCCACAATTGCCGCCTTGGCCACACAATATAATCTTGCCTTTGTAGATGCAAATGCTTTGTTGTCACAACTTAGGGAAACGGGCTTTCCTCTTGCTGATGGAAGTGTGGTTACCAATGTTTTTGCCACAGGTGGAGGCTTTTCACTAGATGGGGTACATCCGGCTCCAAGAGGGTATGCTATTTTGGCCAATGCCTTTTTAGAGGCCATCAATGCAAAATATGGCTCCAATATGCCCGGAGTAAATCCTTTGGATTTCACAGGACTTTATATCGATTGATCTACACTTAATTTCATTATATTAAAGGCACCGTTTTGTACGGTGCTTTTTTTTAGCATTAAAATACAACCTTATGAAATTGATTCTTAGACTCTTGCTGAATGCTTTGGCCGTAATCATCCTAAGTTATGTACTCCCCGGCGTGGGTGTAGATTCTTACCTAACTGCGATTATTGTTGCTTTGGTGATTAGTATTCTCAACATTATGGTAAAACCCATTTTGGTACTGCTCACCCTCCCAATTACCATTCTTACTTTAGGGCTTTTTTTATTAATTATCAACGCAATCATAATTCTTATTGCCGCCCATTTTATTACAGGTTTCCATGTTTCCAGTATTTGGTGGGCAGTAATTTTCAGTCTTCTACTCTCCTTTTTACAATCCATTTTGCACTCCATTTTAAAGGAGGAGAAAGGGAAATGATTTTGTTTGACATTCAACACTTTAAAAAGTTGCCGCTGTAGGGAAAATGCATTACTTTTGCCACCCATTTTTGAATAGCAAATTAAGGTAGGAGATGAATATCACAAAAGAGCAGATTGATGAGCTTAATGCAGTAGTGAAAGTAGCCATCAGCAAAGATGATTATCAAGACAAAGTAGACAAAATTCTTAATGACTACAGAAAACAAGCCAACATCCCAGGTTTCCGAAAGGGTCAAGTGCCTATGGGTTTGATAAAAAAACAATACGGTAAGGCTGTGTTGGTAGACGAAGTCAATAAATTACTTCAGGACAACCTTAACAAATACCTCACAGAAGAAAAATTGGATGTATTGGGCAATCCATTACCCAAGCAACAGAATGATTTTGACTGGGACAATGAAAATCTTGACTTCGAATTTGAGTTGGGCCTTGCCCCTAGCTTCGATGTACAGGTAAAAACCAAAAAGGCAGTAACTCAATACAAGATCGTTGCCGATAAGAAAATGATCGACGAACAAGTAGAGCGTATTCAAAAACAATACGGGAAACTGGTTTCCAAGACTGAGGTTGGCAAAATGGACGAACTAACTGGAAGCTTCGTCAATGAAGCTGAGGAAATTGAGCACAAGACCACGATTGAACTCGATAAAGTAAAAAGCAAAAAAGCAATTGATGCCCTGGTCGGTAAAAAAGCAGGCGAATCTGTTGTTCTAAAGACTAAAGGTCTTTTTAAAGAAGATTATTTACTGTCCAGCGCCTTGGGTATTGCAAAAGAAAAAGCGGAAAAATTGAACATTGAAGTTACCTTTACCATTGATGAGATCAATGAACGTGAAGCCGCTGTGTTGGACCAGGAATTGTTTGACAAACTTTTTGGTAAAGACAATGTAAAATCTGAAAAAGAACTTCGTGCTAAGATCAAGGAAGATTCTGAAAAGCAATTTGAGCAGCAATCGGACCAAAAGTTGTTAAACGATATTACAGAAAAGCTGATAGACAACACCAAATTTGATCTACCCTCAGAATTCCTAAGAAAATGGATTCAAGTAAGTGGAGAGAATCCACTCACCGATGATGAAGCCAAAGAGGAGTTTGAAAAATCGGAAAAAGGTTTGCGTTATCAACTCATTGAAGGGAAAATAATAAAAGAGAACGACCTTCAGGTAGAATTTGATGAGCTTAAAGAGTTTGCCAAAGGCTTTATTAAATCCCAAATGGCGCAGTATGGGCATTTAGATCCTACCGAAGAAGAATTGGATAACGTGGCTAGCAGGGTCATGGGCAATCAAGATGAGGTCAAGAGGTTATCTGAGCAGCTAATGAGTCAGAAACTCTTGGATTTGTTCAAAGAAAAGGCCAACCTAAAGGTTAAGGAGGTCACTTACGAAGACTTTGTTAAGGAAGCCTACAGCTAATCCGACTAAAAGAAAATTAAGTATCTTTACGGTGCCGGAAAGTTATTTTTTCGGCACCTTTTTTTTAAGCAAAATCGAAAGAAATCCTATGGATTACGGAAAAGAATTCAAAAAATACGCCACCCAACATCACGGAATAAATAGCATGTACTACGATAAGATCATGAGTAGTATGTACCCGGTTAACATGACCCCTAACATTATTGAAGAAAGACAGTTGAACGCCATTGCAATGGATGTTTTTTCTAGGTTGATGATGGACCGTATTATTTTTTTGGGGACGGGAATCAATGACCAGGTGGCCAATATTGTGCAAGCGCAATTGCTTTTTTTGGAAAGTGCCGATGCTGCCAAGGACATACAGATTTATATAAACTCCCCGGGAGGTAGCGTCTATGCAGGATTGGGTATCTACGATACCATGCAATTTATTAAACCCGATGTAGCTACTATTTGTACCGGAATCGCGGCTTCAATGGCAGCCGTATTGTTGTGTGCCGGACATGAGGGAAAACGAAGTGGGCTTACGCATTCCAGGGTTATGATACATCAGCCCATGGGTGGGGCGCAAGGCCAAGCCAGTGATATTGAAATCACGGCTAGAGAAATACTAAAGCTCAAAGAAGAACTTTATCATGTCATCGCCAAACACTCTGGACAAAAATTTGATAAGGTAAGTGAAGATAGTGATCGAGATTACTGGATGAAAGCTGAAGAGGCCAAAAAATATGGTATGATCGATGAAATTTTGGTAAGGGATAGGTCCTAAATCCGAACAAAGAGTTAAAAAACAGGGAGTTGGAACAAACCAAACCAAGTTTTTTTACGTTATTAGTGGTTGAACTTTATGTGTTGATTTGATATGGCAAAGGAAAACTTGGAATGTTCATTTTGTGGAAGAAAGAAACCAGAGACCAATCTTTTGATTGCTGGTCTGGATGCCCACATATGCGATAGATGCATAGAACAAGCCCATAGTATAGTTGCAGAGGAGTCCAAACAATCCAAAAATCAGGATTTATCTTCAGAATTGGTATTGAAAAAGCCTATGGAAATCCGAGATTTCCTGGACACTTTCGTTATAGGACAAGAGCGTACCAAAAAAGTGATGTCTGTTGCCGTTTATAACCATTATAAAAGACTTTTGCAGCCCAAAGGCAAGGAAGACGATGTAGAAATACAGAAGAGTAACATTGTTATGGTGGGCCAGACTGGAACAGGAAAAACCCTTATGGCCAAAACCATAGCTCGAATGCTCAATGTCCCTTTGGCTATAGTAGATGCCACAGTGCTTACAGAAGCTGGTTATGTTGGGGAAGATGTAGAAAGTATACTGACCCGATTACTGCAGGCTGCCGATTACAACTTGGAGAAAGCTGAACGAGGTATAGTTTTTATTGATGAAATAGACAAAATTGCCCGAAAAAGCGATAATCCTTCCATAACCCGGGATGTCTCTGGGGAAGGGGTACAACAAGGCCTGCTAAAGCTGCTGGAAGGTACCATGGTCAATGTGCCTCCCAAAGGTGGGCGTAAGCATCCAGATCAAAAATTTATCGAAGTAAATACCGAAAATATTCTTTTTGTGGCCGGTGGTGCATTTGATGGTATCGAACGTATCATTACCAAACGTTTAAATATGCAGGCGGTTGGTTATAGCGCCTCCAAAGCAGAAGATAGTTTGGACAACGAGAATATCCTACAATACATCATTCCAAAGGATTTAAAGGAATTTGGCCTTATACCAGAGATAATTGGTAGACTTCCGGTACTAACCCACATGAACCCTCTGGACACCAAAACTTTACGAGCCATTCTTACCGAACCGAAGAATGCCATCATCAAGCAGTATGAAAAGCTGTTTGCCATGGACGGAATTACGTTCACTATCACCGAACAGGCACTTGCCTATATTGTAAATAAGGCCGTGGAGTACAAATTGGGTGCAAGGGGACTTCGCTCCTTATGTGAAGCGGTGTTCACAGATGCCATGTTTGAGATGCCCAGCACGGAAGAAAAAGAATTCAAGGTCACCAAAGCTTATGCCGAGGATAAACTCTCCCATGAGACTATCAAAAAGTTAAAGGCAGTTTCTTAAATCGCTTTTTTGGTCACTTTCTGTAGAAGATCTAAGCAAACTTCGGAAATGATTTTTTCATCAGAATACAACTGATGTCCAAAACTTGGGATAACGTTAAGACCCACACCTACTTGCTTGGCCCATTTTAGACCTGGCTTAAATTTATCACATTCCCCAAAAATCAGGTTCATGGGAATATTTGGACTTTCCTCCTCATATCTGATTCGAGTAGGAGAAATGGCCGTAAGTGATTTCATGGGCAGTCCTTTCAAGGCTGCTTTCCAAGCGATGGTCCCGCCTGTGCTAAAGGCTAAGTAATGACTGGGCTCCGTTTCCTTTTTTAGCAAGTGAGCAACAGCAGTATCTATTCCACCTTCTACAAAAGCCTTGTGGATATTCTCCTCAGTAGAAACAGGGACGTCAATGTCTGCAAGTTGCTGACAGTCGTAAAAAACAATATTGTAGTATTGTTGCAAATATCCAAAGTAGGAGGTAATCCAAAGTCCTTTCTTCACCCCCCACATATCCGAGATAACAACGAGTTTTTCAGCCATATCAATTTTTTAGTGTTTAGTTTATTTAGATTAGGGAACGTAAATTCTGAATCAAACTTCACCTATAAACGGGGAAAAACCATATTTATTTGTCCAAAAGAGGGTATTGCTCGATAAAAGGTGGAATTTTACGAAAACGTTTTCGTAAACTCTTACAATGCCCCTTTATTGAGCTTGAAGATTCATCTGGAGCAGTTCATCAATATAGGCTCTTTCATTGGAAAGCCTAGGTATTTTGTGCTGTCCGCCCAGTTTGTTCTTGGATTTAAGCCAATCATGGAACAGGTGTTGCCTTGCCACATGAACCTTGGGCATTTTAAGTGTAATGTTGTTATAGCGCTTGGCCTCATAATCCGAATTCAACGATTTTAATGCATTGTCCAAAAATTCGGTAAAATAGTCCACATCCCGAGGAGGTTTTCTAAACTCAATGACCCATTCGTGAGCACCCTTCTCACTCCCATCCATAAAAATAGGAGCTGCTGTGTAATCCATAATCTCAGCATCAGTCTTTTGGCAAATTTGCTTCAAAGCCTCTTCAGCATTTTCTATAATCAACTCCTCCCCAAAGGCATTAATGTGGTGCTTGGTTCGGCCTGTAATCCGAATGCGATATGGGTTTAATGAGGTAAACCGTACCGTATCCCCTATTTTGTAACGCCATAGGCCAGCATTAGTAGTTATAACCATGGCATAGTTCACTCCAGTTTTAACCTCCCAAAGGGGAACAGCTTTTTCTTCCTTGCCACACTTGGCAATAGGTATGAACTCATAAAAAATACCATAGTCCAACATCAACAACAAGTCTTGGGAGTTGTTTCTATCTTGAATGGCAAAGAATCCTTCAGAAGCATTATAGGTTTCGTAATAGTTGAAATTCTTTCTAGGCAATAGTTTTCTATACTGATCTTTGTACGGCGCAAAGCTTACTCCTCCATGGAAATAAACCTCCAGATTCTCCCAAATTTCAAAGAGATGGTTGTTTCCTGTTTTTTCCAATATATCATTGAGCAAGACCAACATCCAGGAAGGTACCCCAGCCAAACTGGTCACGTTCTCTTGTATACTTTCCTCAACTATGGCTTGTAACTTGGACTCCCATTCACTCATTAAAGACACTTTATTGCTTGGCGTGCTACTATATTCCGCCCACAAAGGCATGTTGTCTATTAAAATGGCGGAAAGATCACCAAAAAATGTCCCATTATCCTCGTAAAGCTCCTTGCTACCACCCAGTCGCAAGCTCTTGCCCTTAAACAACTGCGAATTTTCATTGTTGTTGAGATACAAGCACAATAAATCCTTACTAGATTTAAAATGACAATCTTCCAAAGCTTCATTGCTCACCGGAATAAATTTGCTTTTGGCGTTGGTGGTCCCACTGCTTTTGGCAAACCATTTTATGGAAGTAGGCCAAAAAAGATTTTGCTCCCCTCTTCGGGTACGCTCAATCATCCCGGCAATCTCCTCATAGCTCACAATAGGAACACGTTCGGCAAAATCCTCGTATTTACCAATACTTTCAAACCCATACTGCTTTCCTTGTACGGTATCCTTCGAAAAGCCCACCAAATGCTGCAAAACCTCTTCCTGTACATCCAAAGGATATTTTAGAAAAAGCTCTATTTGATGGTAACGCTTTTTAAGCAACCAAGAAGCTATGGAATTGAATAAGGGTATTGGCATTTTTGGGTATCTTTAACCGAGTATAGGGTTAGGTCTTATAGCTAAAATAGGCTATCTAATCTTCATTTTCAAATCAGCTTAAAAACACCCATTTTAACATGCTTTACGAAGGAGTGCTCCGCAAAATGCAAACCGAGATTGGAAATCCCATCCAATACTTTCTAGTTTTTGAGAACGACTTTATTAATATGAACCAACTTTTGGATAAGGAAATCCAAATTGATTTTATAAAGTACCAATGTTTGAATTGTGGTAGAGAGCGACCTATTTACCGCCAAGGATTCTGCAAATCTTGTTTTTATGAAAGTCCGGCAGCTGGGGATTGGATTATGAGGCCAGAATTGAGCACTGCGCACTTAGATAAGGAAGATAGGGATTTAGAATACGAAAAGAAGTCACAATTACAGCCACATATTGTATATCTGGCCAACTCTAGCAATGTAAAGGTGGGCGTGACCCGAAAAAACCAAGTCCCCACACGTTGGATAGATCAAGGCGCGCATGAGGCCATCGAAATTGTTGAGGTACCCAACAGGTATTTGGCAGGAATCACCGAAGTGGCCCTTAAAGCGCATGTAAGTGACAAGACCAGCTGGCAAAAGATGCTAAAGAACGACATAGAAGATGTGGATTTGGCGGAATGGCGCAACAAGTTAAAGTCGCATATTCCGGAAGAGGTTTTGGATTATTTTATTGCTAGTAAATCCGAAACCCATTTGGATTTCCCTGTACTACAATACCCGGAGAAGGTAAAAAGCCTAAACTTGGATAAGACGCCAAGCTATAAAGGAGTACTAAAAGGTATAAAAGGGCAATACCTCATCTTTGAAGATTATACCGTTTTTAATATCCGAGGAAATGAGGGGTACTATGTGGGGATAAGCATCCTTTAACGAAAGGAGGTTCTTCTTCCCACTTTATTTTGATGGTAATCAGGTTGTTAGGCTCTTCTTTTATTAAGTACAGAAACAGTCCATTGGGGATAAAAAGAAAAGCCATCCAATGATACCCCCTTGTTTGTTTAAAAAATGTTTCATTTTAGATGGTCCCCAAGAGCAAATCAGTACCTAAAAAACACACTTTAGAAAATTGGTTACATTAACCTTATCATTTCTTGGGCCACTCCAGCGGCCGAGGCGGGGTTCTGTCCCGTAACCAGATTTCCATCGGTAACAACATAGGGATCAAATGGTGTTGAATTGGAAAACAGTGCTCCTTGTTTGATTAATTCCGCATCTAACAAAAATGGAATTACATCTCCCAACACATGATTGTCGATTTCCTCTTCAGCCTTAGTGAACGAGTTTATGCGTTTACCTTCCAAAAGATTATTCCCATTGGACAATGTCACATTTAATAGCGCAGCTGGCCCGTGGCATACGGCTCCCACCACTCTCCCACTTTCATAAACCTGCTTAATAAGCTGTTTTACCAAGGGGTTGCCCACCATGTCGGTCATTGGGCCCAGACCCCCTGGAAAGAAAATGGCACCATAAGCATCAATATTGACTGAACTGAGTTTATGACTGAAATTAAGTCGCTTAAACCCCTCGCTTTCGTTAAATTCCTTGCTTAGTTCCTTGGTTGGGTCATACCCGACAGAGGGGGGCTTTCCTCCTTGAATACTTGCAAAATCAACCGTATATCCTTTATTGGTGAATTCAAAATAAGGATCCGCCACCTCTGAAAATTCGTAACCTGCCTTATGCTTTCCTGTACCTGTTTCATTGGCACTGGTGACAATAAATAATATATGTTTCATTTTAAATAGATTTAACGAGCAAGGGGAGTTTGGTTTCCCCTTGATGGTTAGAATTTTATACCGGTACTTCCTTGTTGGATGTTGCAATTCTGTGCAATGCATCGGAAAGTTGTTCTGGTGCAGTTTCCAAGGGTACATGTCCATATTCAAGGGTTTCAACCTCGTCAATTCCCAGCATTTTTTGTCCATGTCTTTGAGCGTTCAATGAAATGACTCGATCCAAGGTGGTTTCCACATAGGCCTTTGACACACTCCCAAAATTTTCACGAGTAGTTAGAACACGTTCAAAAAATGGGGTGGTAGACTGTACCACCAACTTTGGAAGTACTTTCTCAATCTGATCTTCAGTAGCACCGGTGAAGATGATGTTTAGTATAGTTTCTTTGCTCATCGTTGCCGTACTTTTGTCCTCTGAAAAAATCAAGTTTTCAAGAAACTCACTCTGCTGGTCCTCTTCGAACACTTCAACAGCGGTTTTACCCGCGTAAGGCATTGCAGACGCAACGAACACCAACTTTTCAATTTGCTCTGGCATTTCCTCAGCAACCTTTGAAATTACAAACCCACCAAAACTATGACCGACCAAAATTACCTGTCCATCAATTTGGCTTAATTCCTGTTTTACCCTATTTGCATATAAGGTCATGTTGATTTCGGAAGTAGGGGTTTTGTCGTCTCCATGTCCCGGTAAATCAATGGCAAATACGCGGTGTCCTTTTTTTTCCAAAAAGTCCGTGGTTGCTTCCCATGACCAAGCTCCTTCCCACGCGCCATGAATCAATAAAAATGTTTTGTTTGAATTTTTCATTGTGTTTTGTTTTAGGTTTTTAAAACGGGAGTCAATAATCAAGCTCCCGTTCTTCATTGTTGTTAATCGTAGTGTGGAGAGTACAAATCTCGACTAGCCTCTTCGGTTATGTCTCCGTCAAAAATTTTGGTCATAAAACTTGCGCCAAAAGCTCTTGGTTCATTAGGAAAATAGTCCCAAGCAAATTTTTGGGCATTTTCCAAGGAGTCAAACTCGTAAAGCCCCCCTATGGTGTTTGACTTTACACCGGACAACCAAGTTTTTCGGATAAATCCGGGTTGTTTTTTGATTCCCTCATTTACTTCTTTCCATGGAACATCTGCAAATGGGATTGTCATTTGAACTTCGGTGTATACATACGTTTTTTTAATTGTTGTACTCATCATCTTGTTTTTGAATTTTGTATTGTTTTTAATTCTGATACAAATTTGGGGTGCCTTTGAAGTTTAAAAGTTGTCATATGACAACGTTTTGAGTTTTGGTATCTTTAATCAAAGGTGTTTTACAGATCTTGTCCATTGATCTATTTGCCGAATCGCTTTAGAAAGGGTTTCTATTTCACTCTTATTAAAGTGGGACATCAACATGACCTTAACCCTATCATACTTTAGCTTGCTTGGTACTCCTATGATGTAATCCGTTAAGGCGAACAAGGCTCGTTCTTTTTTTGTGAAGTAGGGTACCTGGTCCCAAACGGAGACCAATGAAAGTCTTTCACGGTGCTCTCCAAGGCCTACCAGCTCTTTATAGTGCAGACTTATGGAATAGGGGCAATCATTCAGATAACCTATTCTAAGTCTGACCAATTCAATGAGTTCAACGGTAAGGTTGGGGGTAAATTTTTCGCTGGAATCTTTCATTGGGCACAAATAGCAACTCCGACCATTGGCCGGAGTTAGTTCTATTGGTTGGGGTAATTGCTTATCCCTTGGAAATAGCCTCCAACAATTCCTCGTTGGTCATGGCAACACCATCAAGGTTCCAGGCACCGTCTACCGCATGAACAGCATTTACATAGATGTTGTCTTTTCGTTGCTTTTTTCCGGAAAGCCGATGAATAATCTCGGTAACTTCGGCAAAATGCTCTTTTATGACTTCTTGATCGGCCAAAGCGAAAGAAGGTACTTTCCATTCCGCCCATGCTCCTAAAAATTCCTCACCTCCCGATAGGGAAAATCCTTTGGGCACAATATGAATATTGGCCGTAATGTTTGGTGTCATCACGGTGCTACCTGTTAGACCATGATTCCGTAACATGGAATCCGTAATTTGTTTTACTGCTTCTTTTTCTGAACCCTTTGCAAAACACCTTCAGTCAATGTTAATGTAAATGGCATTTTATCTTTGTTTTATCTGATAGCTTCATTGCTAATCAACAAGACAAAATTGCGACCAAACAACCACCTAAAAGTTGTCCTATGACAACGTTTTGGAAAACTTGCAAAAAAATGGGGTTCAAATCTACACAAGCTGTTATGGCAGAGCAACTTTAACTTTTTTAATCGCTGCTGTAACTTTAGTGTGTGAGGTTGCGATATTCATGCGCATGAAAAGAGCACCTTCCCTACCAAACCAATGACCGGCATTTAAAGCAACTTTGGAATGTTTGGTGATATGCGCAAACATTTGTTTGGAATCATTGAAGACTTCTCTAAAATCTAACCAAACTTGATAGGTCCCTTCGGGTTTAATTAATTTAATCCTTGACTTTTGAAGCTCATCCTCAATGATGTTAACATTAGCTTGGACCGTGTTCAGTAAACTAACTAGCCAAGGCTTACCCTTATTGTACGCTACTTCTAACGCAACCCTAGTGAGATTATTGGTGGCTCCTAGATTGTATTTGCCTAGGGTTTGCTGCATTTTGGTTCTAAAGTCGGTATTGGGAATAATGGTCATGGAATCAGATATGCCCGCCAAGTTAAATGTCTTTGCTTCAGAAGTACAAACCACTAGATGTTCCAATTGATCTGCATAATGCAGTGCAGAAGTAAAGCAATGGTCTTGAAGGATGATATCCTTGTGGATCTCATCAGAAATTAACAGCAAATCGTGTTGTGCACAAATATCAATAATCCTTTCCAAGGTCTTTTTATCCCAAACCCGACCAACTGGATTATGCGGATTGCACAAAATGAGCACTTTAGTTTGACCCAAACTGGCTTTAGCTTCCAAATCATCAAAATCAATGGTATACCTCTGTTTATTTAAAATGAGCGGATTTTTAACCACTTTTCTCTTAGTTTTTCGAATTACATCCCTGAATTCCATAAAAACCGGGGGCTGTATCAGAACTCCATCACCAGGTTTGGTGTAATGCTCCAGGGCCACAGCTATGGAAGTGGTTATACTTGGGGTGTACAGTACATGTGCTCTCTCCAATTTTAGGTCATACTCATTTTTGTACCATCTTTGTTGCGCCGCAAAAAACGATTCTGGCTTGAACTCGTATCCAAATCCAGAATTGGTAATCCTATCCTTTAAAGCATCTTGGATTGGTTGAGCAATTTGAAAATCCATATCAGCAATCCACATGGGATCAAGATCGGTAAATCCAAAAAGCCTTTTTAGGGTTTCTGGTCGCGATTTTGACAACGGTAGTTCATTTATATGGTTGTCAAGTTCCATACTTAGAGTTGCGCGCGCAATTTACTCAGTGTGGAGTTGGTCATCCCCAAATAGGATGCCACAGCTTTGCTGGATATACGCGTGAGCAATTTTGGTTCATGCTCCATAACCCAGCGAAGTTTATCAATACCTTCCATTCCAAGAAAACTGTAGATACGCATCTGGGAATGAATAAAGGCAAACTCCATGAACTGGTTATATACATCCCTAAACTCCGGAATGGTGTTGGTTAACTTTAAAAAACTGTCCCGGCTTATAACCAATAAGTCTGAAGGAACCAGGGAAACCAAAAAATCCCTTGAGGGTTTTTGCAGCACAAAACTGGTAATCGCAGTCATAATTTGGTCTTCCAAAGCAAAATAACCGGTTACCTCGTTCCCTTTATTGTCAATTTCGTACATGCGGAGGCAACCTTCATTGATAAAATAAAAGTTTTTAGCCACCTGTCCTATACCGCACAACACTTCATTACGCTTTGTCTTTAGGGGCTTAAAATGAGAGGTGATTTCTTTCAATGACTCCTCATCAATTTTGGTTCTTTCCCTAAAATACTTTTCTAACTGCCCGTACATTTCTTTTTTTAAACATCAATCAATATACAACATAACAAATAGCCATTTACTCCACAGTATCCTTTTTCTTTTTGCCCAACAAGCCTCCCAAAATGGATTTGGCCGTGTTTTCTACCGGGTCTTCTTTGGTCGCAATGGAATCTGTGGTTTGCTCTTTGTTGCCCAATAAATTACCCAAGGTTTTCTTGACCTCATCCGATTGGGTAGGCGTGGAATCCTTCTCATCCGATTTGAATACATCAGCAATCAAATCTTTCGCCTTGCCCTTCCCTTGGTTCACCAACTTTTGTTTTTGGATTTCCACCAATTGATTGGTTAACTTGGATACTCCGGAGCTTAAATCCGTATTAACTGTTGGGTTGGTGTAGTTTCCGCCAATACTTGCCACAACTGGTATGGTTAAGTTCTCCAATTCGGAATCGTCAATTTTGGTTATTAAACTGTTAATATCACTCCCCAGATACTTGGCAGGCACATCCAAAATAGCCTTGTATTGCAATTGCTTATCAAAGGTGTGACTTCCATCAACATTGATGGCAATATCCTTATACATGAGGGCAAATGGTTTCACCTTTACGGAGCCGTCGTCAAAACTCAAGACTGTTTTAAGATCACTCAAATCCAAATCCTCAGAGTTTAAAAAGTTAAGTTGCCCATCTAACGCGGACAACAATGGTGCTTGTTTCGCATCCACCCTAGTGGACATTAATTCAGCCAGCAAGTTCCCAGATATGGTTGCCAGGTTCGGGGTAAAATCTTCTTTTAGGTTACCAGAGATATTGACATCTGAGTTTAGTTTTCCCTGAAGTGCATTGGCCAAAGGTGCCAATACTTTAAACAATTCCAAGGAGGCAAAAGATTCTCCAATATTAAAATTGTTCATCCCCAAATCCATATCAAAAGTTGAAACTTCCCCTTTGGTAGAAACAGCGCCATTAAGGGCCAATGTTCCTCCCAATAGATTTGATTGCAACCCCTCTATTTTTGCCGTTTCATCCTTGATAATCAATCTTCCCTTCACGTTCTTCAAGTTCAGATTGTCATAAAGCACGGTAGTGGCGCTGGCGTCAATGGTACAATCCAAAAAAGATGGAATTTTGATACGCTCCTCCACAGTTTCAGAACTTTCTTCATTGGATTCGTCCACTGAAGTTTCTTCCACCATAAAATCCTCTAATGCAAAGGTGTTGGAATTTAGATTAAAGTTCCCTGCTACATTTTCATTGTTAAACATAAACCCAAGCAAGTTGGTCAAAGTACCTGTGATATTGAAATCAGTTGCACCGGTTTTGCCTTCAAAGGAGTCCAAAGTAACCTTGTCCGGAGTGAAGTTTACCGCTGCAGTGTTAATTGCCACTGGATGTTTCAACTCTTCAGATTGGTATTCAAAGCCTTTTAAACTCAGGTCTCCCTGGGTTTTGGTATTGCTATACTGATTGTTTTCCAAAGAAACCATGTCGAATGTAGTCGTAATATCTGCAGTTAAAATCCCTTTCAATCCATAGTCTTCCGATACTGGATAGGCCTGGGAAATATTGGCAAGGTTGACTTTTCCTTCCATATGGGCATTCACCTTGGTGTTGTCCATCAAATCCCGAATCTTGGCGTTCATGTTGAACTTATCCTGATCAATGGTAAAGGACAATCTTTTGATGTCAACATAAGTATCCTCGGTAATTCCTGTTTTATTACTGATTTCGGTATCGATATATACATTTTGTACCGATTTTGGAAGCTCTGGATATTTGAACGAAGCGTTATCCGAATTGACCTTAATATGGAAGGTTGGGATATGTTCTTCATCCACTACACCTTTAAACACTCCTGCAACCTCAAAATTTCCTGTAGTCTGTACGTCCTCAATATTCTTGGAGTACCCCTCTGGAATCACGGCCAAAAAGTTCTTAAAATCTGAAGATGGGGTCTTAAAACTGATGTCCACCTCTTGATTTTCTTCATTTATTTGGACAAAACCATCAAAAACAAGCGACAACTGGTTCACTAGGGCCTTGTTTTCCAAAAATGAGTATTTGTTTTCCTGAAGATCAATTCCAATCAAGGCATCCAAAAACAACTTGTTTTTGTTCAGGTATTTAGTACTATCCATTTCAAAAGAGACGATGGCATCTGTAAGGGTTTTTAGTTGGGAATTCTCCAAGGAAAGGTCCCCAGTTCCAGAATGATTCATTTCCGAAATGTCCAAATGCATCCCACTTCCCATATCCTGATAAAGAATATGTGCATTGGTAATTACATACGAATCCAAGGCCAACGTGAAGCTACTTGAGGTTTCCTCTGAAGTGGTTGTGTCTTCCTCGCCTTCATTGGCAATATCATAATTGGCATTTTCTTCCTCATCCACCTTTATGTGGAGTTTGGCCTCATCAATATTCAGGCTCTTGATAGCAATGGGGTCTTCGGCAGATTTAAACAATTCTTTGATAGCCATTTTTAATTCAATCTGGCCAGACGCAAACAATGTATCCCCTTCAAAAGGTGCATTGTTTACCAGTGAAATGTTCTTCAGTTCCACACGAGCATTGGGAAAACTTTTGATTAAACTGAGGCTGGCCTCATCAAATTCCAAGGTGGCATTAATGCTGTGATTTACTTTGTTTTTGATGATTTCTGCTATTTTACCCTCCAACAATAGAGGTAAGGCAAATAGGAGTGCAATAAGTACAAGTAGGGTTATTCCAGTAATTTTTAGGAGCTTTTTTTTCATAATTTGGGATTTAATAACCACAAAGTAAGAAAGAAGCGCCTAATCTAAACTAATCTCCTCCCCTATTTTTAAGTTAAATCTTTTTCGTAGCAGGTATACGAAAAGATAAAGTAAAGGCGTGTCCAACAGCGCAATAAACACTTTAAAAAGGAAACCACTAACCACCAAGCCGTAGAAAAGTGACCAAGGAATCTCCCCAAAAACACAGAGTAGTAGCACTACAGTAAAGGTGTCTATAAATTGGGAGGAAAAAGTGGAAAAATTGTTCCGTAACCAAAGGTATTTCCCTTTCGTAACCCGTTTCCAGAAATGGTATAATTGAATATCGATAAATTGGGCCAAGAGATAGGCCATCATGGAGGCAAAAACCGCCACCACTGTATTGCCAAAAACGGATTTGAACATCCCATCCGAAACCGGTGACCAACCTGTTGCAGGGGCGACATTGGCTGTTGTGACAATCAGTAATGAAAAGAACGAGGCAAAAATTCCCGCAATCACTACTTGGTTTGCCCTTTTCTTTCCAAAAACCTCCGAAATTAAATCGGTAATCAAAAAAGTAATGGGGTAGGGTAGAATTCCCACGGATACCTCAAAGAGTGGAGCGCCAAAAACTTCAATTTCCCCAAATGGATTCCAATAGAAGAATTTTTGAAAAATAAGGTTGGAGACCACCAAGGAAGTGATGAACAAAGCCCCAAGATATAGGTAAATGGAAAACGCAACTTTTTTATCCTTTTGCGTCATCCTTTTATTTAATGTTAAGGCTAAACGGCATTCTGGCCTGGATTCCTTTTTGTTCCGTTATCTGCTTGAATTCCTTAAGTAATTGGTATGCCTCTGAGTCAATTTCCTCCCGGATAAGGGTTTTCCCTATTTGGGATTTAGCTCCGGACATATTTTCCATGAATTTCTGGAAGCTTGATTTGTATCTTGGATACTTCCGGATTCCATAGTTGTCCATTTCCGCCATTTCTGCAGCGGCGGCAATGGCATCATCCAAACTCCCCAGTTCATCAACCAAACCATTTTCCTTGGCATCCACCCCACTCCATACCCTACCTTGGGCCAACGAATCAACGGCGGCTATGCTCATATTTCTTCCTGCAGCCACGCGGGCCAAGAAAGTTTCATACGTATCCTCTATCCCTTCTTGGATAACAGCTCTAAAGGAGTCGCTCATGGGTTCAAACAAGGAATAATCCACCGAGTTTTTGTTGGTTCCTACCTGCTCTGCATTGATTCCGATGTTACTTGCCAGTTCATTTACATTGGGAATGGTTCCAAAAACACCAATGGAGCCCGTAATGGTTGTGGGCTCCGCAAAAATTTTATCCCCAGCTACTCCTATATAATATCCACCTGAGGCGGCAACATTTCCGAAGGAAACGACTACAGGTTTTTCTTTTTTGGCCAATTCCACCTCACGCCAAATAATATCGGACACCAAGGCGCTCCCCCCAGGAGAGTTTACCCGTAGTACAATGGCTTTTACACTTTCGCTTTTTACGGCTTTTTGCAAGGCACGGGTAACCACACCTTGTCCAATAAATTCCTTGCCGCCTTCGCCATAATAAATCTCACCCTGTGCATATATTACAGCTATCTTTTCCTTTCCGGTGTACAATCTTGTTTGACTGGCCTCCAAAAGATAATCTTCAAAATCTACGTAGTTGAGCTCAGAGTCATTGTCTATTTCCATCTGGTTTTTAAGCAGCTCTTCATATTCGTCAAAATATACTTTGCCATCAATTAAACCAGATTGCACCGCATAATCTGGAGTTCTACCGCCCAAGGTATCCGCTATTGTATTGAGGTCTTCGACGCTTATTCCACGTGAATTTCCAATTTCGCCCAACATTTCTTCCCAAAGGGAAGTGATCAGTTCCTTTATCTGTTGTCGATTTTCAGGGCTCATGGAGTTAGCTAAATAGGGCTCCACCGCACTTTTGTACTTTCCATGGCGAATCACCTCCATTTTCACCCCAGTTTTTTCTTGTAGATCCTTATAGTAAAGTACTTCCGTGGCAAGTCCTTTAAAATCCATAGCCCCTACAGGGTTCAAGTACAATGCATCCGACACGCTGGCCAGATAGTAATCTTTCTGTGTAAAAAAATCAGAATGGGTGTATATAAATTTCCCTTCCGACTTAAAGTCCATTAAGGCTTTCCGAATTTCCTGTGTCTGAGCTAATCCTGCCTGCAAAAAACTAGTCGTCAAACTAATTCCCTTTATCCTATTATCAGTAGCTGCTACTTTTATGCCATGCAAAATATCATCTAGGCCTACTTCATTTTCCCATAATCCAGCGAAGGGGTCAGATTCATCTGTACCTACATAGTCTCGTATGGGTTCTGTAAAACTCAACTCCAGCACAGCGTTTTGTTTCACCACTACCTGATCGTCCGCACTTCCCACCAACGCCAAAAAGATGAAAAACATAGCCAGCAAGATTCCAAACGCCACCAAACATCCTAAAATACTGGCCAAAAGATTTCTCAAAAACTTCATTAATTCCAATTTTATTCTTGGTCAAATATAACCATTGTTGTATTGTTTTGTTTACTTTGTCTCCTTGATTATGGGTCGAAAACAACGCGTATATCTTTCACTGGGCAGTAACTTGGGCAACCGTGCCCTTACCCTCCAAAAAGCCCTTTTGGACATTTATAAAAATGCTGGGGAAATTATAGAGGTTTCCTCGGTTTATGAAAATCCAGCAGTGGGTTTTGAAGGTGGGGATTTTTTAAATACTTGTATCGCCATAGATACGGAACACTCTCCCCAAGGTCTCCTGAATATCCTTTTGCAGCTTGAAAAAAGCTTTGGACGAGAACGATCTTTGCAAGAGGGTTACCAATCCAGGATCTTGGATATTGACATCATTTTTTATGGTAGTGAAATCATCCAAACCGATACTTTGCACATCCCCCATCCGAGTATGCAGGAACGTAACTTTGTATTGAAACCCTTGGCAGATATAGCTCCACAGCTCTATCACCCAGTTTTCAACAAAGATCTACGCAATTTACTACAGGAATGCAAGGACCGTAGCCAGCTCACCAGAACCAACCATAAACTATTTAGAAATAGAGCTGCACTATTTAAACAGCTCCAGTTTATTGCCATTGAAGGTAACATTGGGGCCGGTAAAACCACGTTGTCCAAAATGATAGCATCTGATTTTAATGCCAAATTGGTGTTGGAACGTTTCGCAGATAACCCATTTTTGCCCAAATTTTATGAAGATCAATCGCGCTATGCGTTTCCATTGGAGATGTCCTTTTTGGCGGATCGTTACCAACAGTTTACGGACGACACCTCTCAGTTTGACCTTTTCAAAAGTTTTATGGTAAGCGATTATGACATTTTTAAGTCCTTGATTTTTGCAAA
Source organism: uncultured Allomuricauda sp. (assembly GCA_965117065.1). Classification (GTDB taxonomy): domain Bacteria; phylum Bacteroidota; class Bacteroidia; order Flavobacteriales; family Flavobacteriaceae; genus Flagellimonas. Next base: position 2,847,321 of record OZ220751.1, on the reverse strand, counting down.
AATTACGCTCCAGGACGAAGAGTTCAACCTGTACCGAAAGGTTTTCAATTTTATGTACAAGGAGGTAAAAAAACCGGAAATTTACCTGTATCTCTATCAAAACACAGAACGATTGCTGGAAAATATAAAAAAAAGAGGGCGGGATTACGAGCAAAGTATTGACGCAGTGTACCTGGAGAAAATTAATCAGGGCTATCTTGATTTTATCAAGAGTCATCCCAGTCAAAATAGTATGATTTTGGATATGAGCGACTTGGATTTCGTCAATAATCCTTTGGATTATGAGCGCATTTTAGAGGAGCTAAGCAACCGTATTCTTTCCCTTTATTTTTAAGAGAATTTTTGGAAAATGTTTGGATATAACGAATGGTTTTATTTTATTAGACCTCTCTAATCGAGAAACTAACTAACTCAAACTATATGTTTAGCCCTGATTTTTCAGGGCTTTTTTGTTTTTAGGGCATTATGTTTGTTCCATACATCCCACACAACAACTCCGGTACTTACCGAAATATTCAGGGAGTGTTTGGTCCCAAATTGGGGAATTTCCAAGACAACATCAGTTGCTGAAACCACCTCTTGTGAAACGCCTTTTACCTCATTGCCAAAAATTAAGGCCAGAACCCCATCCTCTGTTGGGTTAAAGTCGTTGAGCATTAGGGCATCCTCCGCCTGCTCCACCGCAATTGTGGTTACCCCCATTTCCTTGAGCTCAGCTACCAGCTCCAATGTGTCTTTTCTATACTCCCAATCCACACTATCCGTTGCCCCTAAGGCTGTCTTTCGGATATCCTTATGCGGCGGAGTAGCGGTAATACCACACAAATAGATTTTTTGCACCAAAAAAGCATCTGCGGTTCTAAATACCGAACCAATATTGTTTAGGCTACGGATATTGTCCAAAACCAAGATGATGCGAGACTTCTCCGCCTTTTTATAAGCCTCAACATCCAACCTATCCAATTCACTGTTTTCCAGTTTTCGCTTCATATTTTTCAACTATCCATGCAAAAATATCAACAATAATTTTGGGGGAAGACGGAAAACGGTACATTCGTTCCAACCTCTTTCATTTTTAATAACCGAATAACACAGTTTTGGCAACTTCATCCAAATCCAAGAAGGTAACCCCTTTAATGCAGCAGTACAATACCATCAAGACCAAACATCCTGATGCTTTGTTGTTGTTTCGGGTTGGTGATTTTTATGAAACTTTTGGAGAGGATGCCATAAAGGCCTCCAAGATTTTGGGCATTATTCTTACCCACAGGAACAACGGTGGCGATAAAACAGAACTGGCTGGCTTCCCTCACCATTCCTTGAACACTTATTTGCCTAAATTGGTGAAGGCAGGACAGCGGGTTGCCATTTGCGACCAACTGGAAGACCCCAAACTCACCAAGAGTATCGTAAAACGAGGGGTTACGGAATTAGTCACTCCAGGGGTTGCCCTAAATGATGACATTCTTGCCGCCAAAAGCAACAATTTCCTGTCTGCAGTCCATTTTGGTCGAAATAAATTGGGGGTGTCTTTTTTGGACATTTCTACAGGTGAATTTTTAACCGCTGAAGGTTCCGCTGAACAAGTGGATAAGCTGTTGCAGAACTTTGCCCCCACTGAGGTTTTAGTTTCCAAAACCCATAAGAAGGAATTTTTAGAGGTTTTTGGACCCCAGTTCCATAGTTTTTTCTTGGAGGATTGGATTTTTCAGGATGATTATGCCCTTGAGCGTCTTACCCGTCATTTTAAGACCAAAACCCTACAAGGTTTTGGAATTTACCACTTAAATCATGGTATTGTAGCTTCTGGGGCTGTCCTCCATTATTTATCCGAAACGCAGCACAAGCAGTTGCGGCATATCAACAAAATACAACGGATTGCGGAGGAGGAATATGTTTGGATGGACCGATTTACCATTCGGAACCTGGAATTGTACCATTCTACCAATTTAAATGCCATTACCCTTCTCGATATCATTGATAAGACCATTTCGCCAATGGGCGGAAGACTTTTAAAACGATGGCTGGCTTTACCCCTAAAAAGTCTAGAGAGAATCCAACAACGACATCAGGTAGTTTCCCATTTAAAGTTGGAAGAAACTACTCTGGAAAAACTGCAGCATTGGATCAAACAAATAGGTGATTTAGAGCGCTTGATCTCCAAATTGGCTACGGGGAAAATCAATCCCAAGGAAGTCATACAACTTAAAAATTCTCTGGAAGCACTTATCCCGATCAAACAATTGGCGCTTGCCAGTTCCAATGATTCTTTAAAGGATATCGGGCAACAAATGGATACGTGTGACGCGCTTCGGTCAAAAATTAAGGAAGTAATCCACGAGGAGGCCCCGGTAAACCTATTGAAAGGCAATACTATTGCCCAGGGCTACTCCGAGGAGTTGGATGAACTCCGGAACCTTGCGTTTTCCAGCAAGGATTATTTGGATAAAATGTTGGCAAGGGAAACGGAGCACACCGGAATTACATCCCTTAAAATAGCCTCCAACAATGTATTTGGCTACTATATTGAGGTTCGGAACACCCATAAGGACAAAGTGCCCGAAAGTTGGGTACGCAAACAAACTTTGGTAAATGCCGAGCGCTACATTACTGAGGAACTTAAAGAATACGAAGCTAAAATATTGGGTGCGGAGGAACGCATATACCAATTGGAACAGCAATTGTTTGAGCAACTGCTGGTCTGGATGCAGGAATACATCACCCCGGTGCAGCAAAATGCACAACTGGTCGCCAAGCTCGATTGTCTATGTGGGTTTGCCCAATTGGCCAAGGAACATGATTATGTGGAACCTTCCATAAACGATACCACACAACTGGATATCAAGAACGGTAGACATCCTGTGATTGAGAGGCAATTGCCCCTTGGGGAGAGCTATGTCACAAACGATGTGCTTCTAAACCGGGAGGAGCAACAGCTCATTATGATCACCGGCCCCAATATGAGTGGTAAGTCTGCCATTCTTCGTCAAACTGCCCTTATCGTTCTTTTGGCCCAAATGGGAAGTTTTGTGCCTGCTTCCGAGGCAAATATTGGTATTGTGGATAAAATCTTTACGCGCGTGGGTGCCAGCGACAACATTTCCATGGGGGAATCCACCTTTATGGTGGAAATGAACGAAACGGCTTCCATCCTTAACAATCTCTCTGAACGCAGTCTTGTGTTATTGGATGAAATTGGAAGGGGAACCAGCACTTATGACGGTATTTCCATTGCTTGGTCTATTTCGGAATATTTGCATGAACATCCCTACCGTGCCAAGACCTTATTTGCCACCCACTATCACGAGCTCAATGAAATGACCACCACATTTGAGCGAATCAAAAACTTCAATGTGTCGGTAAAAGAATTGAAGGACAATGTGCTTTTTCTTCGGAAATTGGTCCCTGGGGGTAGTGAGCACAGTTTTGGAATCCATGTGGCCAAAATGGCTGGAATGCCCCAGCAGGTCATTCAAAAAGCCAATAAGATTCTGGAAAAACTGGAAAAATCGCACTCCAGTGAGGAGATGACTGATAAATTACAGGCCTCCCAAAATGAAATGCAACTGAGTTTCTTTAATTTGGATGATCCCTTGTTGGAAGAAATAAAGGATGAAATTTTGCATTTGGATATTGACACTCTTACCCCTGTGGAAGCACTTATGAAGCTAAATGAAATTAAACGGTTGTTAGGTAATAAAAAAACAGCTTCGTCCTAACCTATTAGGTCATTGGAAACTTGATATAGAATTCAGATTGAAAAATGCTTTTCGATTAAAAGAAATATATTAAATTTGCATCCGCACTGGCAAAAACTGGTGTTTGTTCTTTAAAATGCGAAAATAGCTCAGTTGGTAGAGCATCACCTTGCCAAGGTGGAGGTCGCGGGTTCGAATCCCGTTTTTCGCTCCAAACGCTGCTTGCAGCGTTTTTTTGTTTAAGTCCTGCTCGAGTGGTGGAATTGGTAGACACGCCGGACTTAAAATCCTGTGGGCATTTGCCCGTGCGGGTTCAAGTCCCGCCTCGAGTACTTATAAGTGGAAAAGTCGTAACCTATGTTACGACTTTTTTGTTTTGGAGACCCCCGCAAGCACCTATTGCGGAGGTTGGTGCCAGGACTCACCGCATGCAATTCGCGCCACGAGCACCGTTAACCCCTTTAATCGTTTGATTCTCTTTGTTATTCCCTCTCATTTTAAAACTGGGGGTAGTCTACCCTCCTTTTGACCTCCAATATCTCCATAGAATCGGGAACAACATAATCCTGCCAATATAGAGTTTGGGCAAATAAGTATTACATTTAAATGAAAATGAGAACTTTAGTCTATCTTTTTATAATCGCCTTTGTCACTGCATGTGTATCTGAAAGCACTTCCAATTATGATACAATTATCTCTAATGTCAACTTGATAGATGGAACTGGCGCTTCAATGAAAAGTCATGCAAATGTTTATATAAAGGATGGTAAAATAATTAAAATTGATTCTGTAAACATTAACCTACCTCACGCTAACGTTGTTGATGGGACAGATAAATATTTGATTCCTGGTTTGTTTGATTGTCATGCACACACAAGCAATTTTCAAATAGATTTTCCAAAGTTTATTCACTATGGTGTTACTTCAATTTTTGTCCCAGGAGGAAGTACTTGCACCAATGCATACTATAAAGATATGCGTGAAATTGGCAGCCAAGATTCTTTGCCAGCACCAAGAGTTTTTCATACAAGTCAACATTTTATCATGGAAGGGAGTCATCCAGTCCGGACTTATTCCTCTAGTAATTGGAAAGAAGGACAAACCGTTTTCTATTTAAAAGACACGCTACAAATAGAATCTCTAGTAAAGGAGGTTTCACAATATCCAATTCAGGGCATAAAACTAACAATTGAAGAAGGTCCAATGCCACCTCCAATTCCTCGAATGCCTCAAGAATTTATTAATAAAGTAGTAACCGAAGCAAAAAAGAACAATACCAAAGTCTTTGTACACATAAGTGATAACATTGAATTGAAAATGGCTTTAGAAGCCAAAATAAATAACATTATTCATTTTACTGGGGTTGACTTAGACTTTGAGCGAGATGAGGAAATGGTAGCGTTAATCTATCAAACAGATGTTTCTTGGGTTACTACATTAATGATTGATAAAAGTTTTATCTATCCTCTTAATCCTGAATGGATAAACCAGACTGAAATTATAGAAATTTATAATTCAGAGGAATTCATCAACTTGACCAGTCAATCAGAAATAGAAAAAGCTAAAGGATACCTCGATTTTTTTAAAACAGATTATGGGTTGAAAAATCCAACATTAGAAAATATTATGGCATTTCAGGTAAACGACATTAAAACTCTTTATGAAAATGGAGTAAATATGGTATTAGGGACTGATACAGGAAATACATATATTTTTCATGGACATAGTTTACATGAAGAAATGCAATTATTAGAAACTGGAGGAATGAAACCAATTGATATTATAAAAATGGGGACCCATAATGCAGCCAAAATGATGGATGTTCTTGATGATTTAGGAACAATTGAAGAGGGGAAAATTGCAGATATGGTATTGTTGGATAAAAACCCACTTGAATCTATTAAGAATACTTTGACAATAAATACAGTATTAAAGAACGGGGTAATTCAAAAAAGAATAGTTAAAAACAGCCCTTGACAATGTACAATACTAGATCACCGCTGGCAATGTCCCTTTGGGTACGCAAAATCGCGTAAAAAACACACTCCCCTTTTGCTCACCACCATCAATGGGCCTTGTACAACCGTGACTATGACTTCTCAATTGAAATGGGGTATGAACCTACAAAAGCCCATGAAGGGGTAAGGCGATAATTAATAGTCTCGAAATATCATTTACACTTTTTTACACTTTTTTTACAATTGAGCACTCATATTGTTAAAACAGCTTCATAGGTTTGAAATGGTAATGAATTCACTAACAGTAAATATAAAATCATGTTTGCCATTTGGTTGCCATGCTACTTATATTAAACTTTCATGGCAATTTATTAAACAGTCAAATTAATAAAACACTATGGTGAAACAGCACATCTTTGCCCTACTTTCCATCTTGCTTTTTACACATGCAGGAACTGCCCAATCTACTGGCACCTTTATTGATTCGCGAGATGGGCAAGCGTATAAAACTATCAGGGTTGAAAACGCTATGACTGGCACCACGGTTATCTGGATGGCCCAAAACCTGAACTACAAAGTACAGAACAGTTACGCTTATGATGACAACGAGAGCAATCGCAAAGAGCTGGGCTTGTTATACACCTGGGAGGCAGCGAAAAAAGCCTGCCCAAACGGTTGGCATTTGCCAACGGATAGTGAATGGTCTATGCTTGTGAGTGAATTTGGCGGAACCGACAAGGCTGGTGAGGCCCTAAAAAGCGGCAAAGGCTGGAATGAAAACGGCAACGGCAATAACAGCAGCGGGTTTAACGCGCTTCCAGGAGGTCAGCGCACACCCAATGGTAATTATCGTGTCATTGGTCTCCTCGGTTTGTGGTGGTCGTCCACACCCACTGGTGAAGAGGGCAAATCCTGGGAATGGAACTTGCATTATGGTGACCCATCCAGTGGTAATAGACTTAAATTAAAAGTGTTCCGTTGGGATGCTGATATTCTTGGCGGACTCTCGGTTCGTTGCGTCCAAGATTGACTATTTCAAAATCTGAAAAACTTATAGCAGAGAAAATAAGATTGACTTTGTAACGCAGATTTTTGAATTAACTAAGCTAAATGACAACAAAGATTTAATCACAAGACTATTTATTAAGCTGCCGTGAAAAAAGGCCAGCTGTCATCAATGGGCCTTCTACACCAAGCCTCATAACAATGGCCATTTTACCCTATATTTATTCTGGCAAACGGGCAAAAGACACAGCCATCAACTATTTTTATGGCACATGAGGCGTAACCATGCCTGCCACGTGCGCCGCGCCGAACGACTCCATAAACAAGGCCCATTATCGGTAGTTAAACAAACCAACTAAATATGAAATACTTAAAACACTTATTGATTTTCTTTTTTGTCGTAGACCTTATTATTTTTTTGGTCTCACAGACAAAACCTGACTTACTTGTTTCTCTATTACCTCAATTTGACATTGAAAGCGTAGGAAACACATATCCAAGATTAGTTGGAATTTTATTTTTAGCACTCGGATTAATGAGACTCTACGGAGGACTTTTTATTAAAGAAAAAGGAGCTTTTATTGTTTCTATCTGGAGTTGGATTGTCGAACTGATTTATACTATTTCGGAATTAATACGTGGAGAATTTATCGTAATCGAAAACTTATTAGGCTTAATTTTTGCGCCTTTAATGTTGATTTGGTCACTTGTATATTTTAAGAAAACATTTTCTCAAACGGAATCAGTCTAATAAAAAAGTGCTACAACAATGGTTATACGTAATTGCTACAACTCAACTACTTTTGAAAATCTGTGAGGATTTTCAGTTTGGTGTACACTTGCAGAGTTAAGTGCTAGACCACGCAACTACTCATAGCCAAAACATTATGCCCAGTTAAAAAAATGAACCGATTAACAAGAATTACAGCAATCTTAATTCAATTACAATCAAAAAAGATAGTAACAGCAAAAGAAATTGCAGATAGATTTGAAATTAGTCTGAGAACTGTATATCGGGATATAAAAACGCTACAAGAAGCTGGGATTCCAATAGGTTCTGAAAACGGTAAAGGGTATTTTATTGTGAACGGATATTCACTTCCACCGATAATGATTACAGAGGAAGAAGCAAATGCCTTAATAATCTCAGAACAATTAATCCTAAATCAGGGAGATACTTCTCTTAAAAAAGAATTTAACTCATTACTTCTAAAAATTAAAGCTGTATTAAGGCACTTTCAAAAAGAGAATATTTCCAAACTAGAAAACAGAATAAGTCCCTCAATTGTCAAAGAAACTCACAAAAGTAATTCATTATCAACCATTCAAAAAGCAATTACAAATACCTCAGTAGTGTCAATTAAATATCACTCGTTTTATAAGAACGAGATTACCCAAAGAGAAATAGAACCTTTAGGAATTTATTTTACCGATAAGGCCTGGGTTGTAGTTGCATTTTGTAGGTTACGAAATGATATTAGAGAATTTAGATTGGACTGTATTTTAGCTGCAACTACAACTTTACAAACCTTTGACTATCAAGAAGATTTTAATTTAATGAAATATTTTAGTGAATTATCAAAACATAGTTGACATAGGGCTGTCACTCACCCGATTTACTTTTGTCTCATATTAAAAGTTTATAAACATAAAAAGAAATGAGACAATTATTAATCCTACCTGTACTAATGTTATTAGTCAGTTGCGGTAATCAAAGCAAAGTAAAAATGAGTAACAACACAGAACAAAGAACAGCATCCATTTATCCATCAGCCAGTGATTTTGTAAGTAGCCCTTTAAGAAATCGATTAATTTTAGAACTAAATCAGCCAACATCAGAAGTGTATAGCTTAGTAGGCGACCCTGCAAATATGTCTAAATATAGTGCTGGACTAGAAAAGGTGGAAACAGAAATCAAAAACGGGAAATGCATTTCATACACTTGCTACTTCAAGCCAATAGCCGAAGGTGAAGAAGGTGTGATTCATACCGAAAAAATGGTTTGGCACGAAACTAATTTAGGTTGGGCTTCATCAAAAAAAGAGGCTACAGATTTTGGATTTACGGAAAGTTTTTCTCGAACAACCCTTGAAGATAAAGGCGACAAAACAATATTGAAATGGGATATGCACTTTAATCACGAAAACGAAGAAATGCTGATAATGAACAAAACGACATTAGTAGAAGTATTTGACGATATGGCGAACCAATTGATTGAAAAATTTGGAGGTAAACTTATTGAGAATTATATGGAACCTAAATAAGAATGAATACCTAATAACAATACCACTATTTCTTTTTATAACCTCTTCGACGCGTTTGGAGAGGTTTTCCAATATAGCAACAGAATCAAGTAAAAAAAGGCATAACAATGGTTATTCGTAATGCGGATAGATTGCAAAACACAAACTTTATTTCATTTATTCCGGCAAACGGGCCAAGGCACAGCCATAATCAAGGCCCATTGTAGCACATAATACTGACTTAAAACAGGTAACAAATAACTCATGATTAAAAATTTGAATTCAAATCTAGATTTAACCTACAAGTTATTTTTCACTCTAGGCCTCCTTTTTCTTTTAATAGGTCAGATACTATTAGCTCAAGGCAATGATTTTGTATATAGTCAGAAACCTATTGATTTTGCACATTGGTTTTTGTTGGTTGGGGCGGTATGTTTAATACCTCAAGTTATATCTTTTCCCAAAAAAATATTCAGTTTAATTGGTATTCCTTTGACTATAATTGGGATAGCTTGTATTGTTGGAATGTGCGTGCTAGACTTTATTTGGTGGAGCTTTCCAAACGAAGAAATGCGTATTGATTTTGCAAATCACATTTCCAAAGTTCCATCAATATGGAAACCTTTTATCTCTATAGGGCCAAGTTCGAAAGTTTTTAACCTCGGTTTATTGATTTTAAGTTTGAATTATTTAAAGAAAGAAAAAATTGGAATAGTTATTATTTTTATAGCTACTCTGATTTTGTGGCATATTATACCAATTCCCTTTCGACTAGTTTTTGGATATTCACTAACGCTAATTGGTTTTAGTTTAATTTTACTAAAAAAGGGTAATAAAAAAGGGCTGCAATAGGGTGTATAATGCACACCTTTCGGGATACTCACCATATACAGACAGCTTAGGGGGTCGTTGACGGTAAAGGCCATTTTACCTTATATTTATTCTGGCCAATTGGCACCAATTCAAATGAAAGAGCCTCTAATCAAATCAATTTCTAAACACATTAAATTAAGTTCGGAAGAAGGAAATTTAATCGAGACGTTTTGGATAGAGCAAACACTTGAAAAAGGAGATTATCTGTTAAGAAATGGAGATATTTGCCGAACCGACAATTTTGTAATTAGCGGAACACTAAAGGCTTTTTACATAAACTCCCAAACTGGAAAAGAGGAAATTCTATATTTTGCAATTGAAAATTGGTGGGCAACAGATATTGAGAGTTTTCAAAAACAAAAACCTTCAATCTATAACATTCAGGCCATTGAAAAAACCAAATTATTACAAATCCGTCACGATTCTTTTCAAGAAATGCTTAGGCAAATTCCAAGACTCGAACGCTTTTTTAGAATCATCCTCGAAAATTATCTTAGCAGCCTACAAAGGAGAATCATTTTAAACAATGTACTAGATGCGGAACAGCGTTATTCTGATTTTATGGAAAATTATCCAAGAATTGCGGACAAAGTACCAAACTATCTAATCGCTTCTTATTTAGGGATTACTGCCGAGTTTTTGAGTAGAATCCGAAAAAAAATCGAATCATCTTAAACTACATCAATTTTTTTCACTTTTCCAATTTAGAACTTTGGCTCATCATCAAAAATTAAAGAATATGAACAAAGTACTAATCATTAATGCTAGTGTAAGAAATGAAAAATCGCACAGCCGGAAACTAACGCAGCTTTTTGAAGAGAACTGGAAAAAGAAAAATCCGAACGATACTTTCTCTTATCGAGAAGTTGGATTGGAGGAAGTCCCGCCCATAAATGAAAAGTGGATTGCAAGTGCGTTTGTCAAACCAAAAGATAGAACAGCCGAAAATCAGTCGGGTGTCTCATTTAGCAACAAATTGGTCAAAGAATTTAAAGAACATAACATCTATGTAATTGGCACCCCAATGTACAACTGGTCAATTCCAAGTGGACTAAAATCCTATATTGACCAACTTATGAGAATTAATGAAACGTGGAAATTTTATTCGGGAGAACCAGACGGTAATTACGTTGGACTTCTTAAAGACAAAAAAATGTTCATTCTTTCAAGTCGAGGAGATACAGGTTATGGAGAAAACGAAAAAAATGAGCATATGAACTTTCAAACAACTTACTTAAAATTTGTCTTTGGTATAATGGGAATAACGGACATTTCAACAATCTCATTGGATAATGAAGAGTTTGGTGGAGAAATATTTGAAATCTCAAAACGAAGTATTTATCAAGAAATCGAACGGATTTGAAAAAAACTGTTGCCTACATTGTATAACCGCAATTACGGAAGCTTCGACTAAGTCCAAATCTACTCCTACAGGTCAGTCGGGCAAGGTCTTAATTGCCAACAACCGTGCTTAAACCAAAAATTAATACCTTTAAACCAATAACCGAAGGTTATACGAGACCGTTGACGCTAATGTCACTATATCCGCACAAAAGCTCGTAGACATCAAGCTTCCCCCTTTTGCTCATCGCCGTCATTCGGCATTAAAACGAAAATATGAAGCTACATATCATACCTTTTTTGGTTGTTCTTTTTTTGGCAAGCTCATGCAACAACCCACAAGGGAACAGTGCTTCCGAGACCAATGATGCCGATTCCAAAGCATACACAGGGCCGATAATTGATATGCATATTCATGCATTTCGCGAGGGGAATCCAATGTTGGGCATGACTCATCCACCTACTTTGCGTAAGGAAACTTATAAAGGTGCAGCCTCTGCTGATGAATTAAAAAAGTTGACCTTCTCCAAATTTCGCAAACATAATATTGTAAAGGCACTTGTAACTGATGGACAAGGGTGGTCTGAGGAAGCTCCTGATATCGTTTTAATAGGCAACGCTCGTGGTGGTATTGATGCATTGAAAAAACAACATGAAGAGGGAAACTTGCAAGCAATTGCAGAAATGTCACCCTTTTATGCCGGGATAACAGCCGAAGACAGTTCCCAATTGCCATACTTTGAATTGGCCCAAGAATTAGACATTCCTGTAGGATTCCATATTTTTCCCGGTGGACCAAATGGTGGAATTCATTTAATGCCGGAAATGCTTGGTGGTATGCGGACCTATAATGCCAACCCCATACAACTGGAAAAAGCCTTGGTTGAGTTTCCAAATTTGAGACTGTTCATTATGCATGGTGGATGGCCATATATAGACGATGTTAAAGCACTATTGTATGCGCATCCCAACCTTTATGTGGACTTAGCCGTTCTTAATTGGATATTACCCCAAAAAGAACTGGAGTCATATCTAAAATCCCTAATTGATGCAGGGTTTGGTGATAGGATCATGTACGGAAGCGACCAAATGGTTTGGCCCGAAGTTATTAGTGTAGGTATTGAATCTATTAACAATGCTGAATTTCTAACACTGGACCAAAAGGAAGCTATTTTCTTTGATAATGCTGCAAGGTTTTTAAAGCTGACCGAAAGCGAAATCAAAAAATACAAGGAGCAATAAAACTGCCTCCTTGGGATATAGATTCCATACAAGAGCGTTCAGGTCAATTCCGCCAAAACTGACTTTGATTACTACACCAGTCGCACACTCCCGGTCCCAGATCATAATAAAAACTTATGCCCTCATTTAAAAATATTTTGCAACTACCCCCATTGTTTCTGTTTTACTTTGGAAATTAGTGGAATCAATTGCCCATTACCACAACAGACTAAATGCGAGCTACACTTTATTTGATCATAGCCACCTGCTTTCTAGGTCTCAACTTTCATCTGGCAAGGGTTATTCTTCAAGAGGTTGGTTTTATTGAAGCTGGTTTTTGGAGGTTCCTGTTTGGTGCCGGAACACTTATTATCATCGGATTCAAAGCTCTCCCTGACCCAAAAAAAATACTAGCTAATTTTAAAGGTATTTCACTTCCCGGTTTTATTGGATTGTTTGGGTTTAATTTTTTCTTCTTTTTAGGACTGAAGTACAGCACCGCAATCAACGCCGCATTGATTATAAGCCTAAACCCGGCAATTACCTTGCTTTTGTCCCGTCAAATATTGAAAACCCAGATTAAAAAAATTCAATTGCTCGGTATTTTCATTGCCTTTTTGGGCGCTATTTATCTCATCATAAAAGGGAATATTACCGATTTGGCCAACCTTGAGTTTAACAAAGGAGATATCTTGATTTTCATTGCCAACATTTTCTTTGCACTTCACCATGTATGGGTTAAAAAGTTCGCTGGAAACTTCTCCAGTATCAACTTTACTCTACTTACAGGTCTTTGCTGCCTCGTTGGGTTCTCATTGTTGCTGCCTGTTACCGGAATGGCCGCAGTACTTACCCACAGCACCCCGTTTTGGATGGCGGTCTTTGGTATTGGATGTATGGGAACGGCTCTCGCCTATTTTTTATGGCAAAAAGGCGTACATATTGTTGGTGCAGATAAAGCTGGAATCTATATGAATGTAGTTCCTCTCTCTGCGGCTGTACTTACGTTTTTCTTTAATGAAAACCTTTACCTGTACCATCTCATTGGGGGGTTGTTGATTGTTACAGGGCTACTCATTACAAGAATGGACAAACCAACAGGAACAACAAGCACTTAAAAGCCATTGTTTGGAGTTTACCATATCTTTGAGAATCCTTAATCATTGATGGGTTAAAGTACTTTTCCAAACAATGGATTTCCTCAAACTAGACAATTTGGTTCCCCTTGATCTTATCTCCAAAATATTTGAGCAGATGGAAAAGCACAGCTATTCCAAAAACCATCTGTTGCATAAAAAAGGAACGGTATGCGAGAACATTTACCTAATCCACAAAGGTTTGGCACGCACCTTTTTTTTCAAGGATGGAAAAGATATTACGGTTCATTTAGCCTCGGAAGGGGAGATTATCACCGCTGTGGATAGTATCATCAGCCGTAAAAAGAGCAGATACCATGTTGAACTGCTGGAAGACAGTGAGGTTTTGGCCATTTCCTACAAGACGTTGCAACAAGTATTGTCTGCACACCCGGAGTATGAGAAATATGTAAGGTTGGTTTTGGAGCGTATGTATACCGAAGGTGCGGACAGGATTGAGGAGTTTTTGTTCTTTTCCGCCAAGGAACGGTACGACAATCTGATCAAGACCAGGCCCCAACTCATTCAGCGCGTAAACTTAGGGCATATTGCCTCTTATTTGGGTATGACCCAGGAGACGCTGAGTCGAATTAGAAAAGTAGATTGATTTTTTGACAATTGTCAAAAAGAAACTGGATTTAGAGCAGTAATTTCGTTTCAAAATCCACAAACATGAATGCTAAATACGTCAAATTATTTTTACGCCTGGCATTGGCAACCGCTTTTTTGTCTGCTGTTGCAGACCGATTTGGTTTTTGGCCGGAAGGGCTCAATACCTGGGGCAATTGGGACGCTTTTGTCGCCTATACCGGAACCTTGAACCCTTGGTTTCCGGAAAGTTTAATCCCAATCACGGCATATATTGCCACCGCCCTTGAAGTTATTTTTGCCCTGTTTTTGCTTGTAGGCCTTAAGACCGAACTAACCGCCAAACTTTCTGGGTATCTTTTGTTGGTTTTTGCCTTGGCAATCACATTTTCTTACAGCATAAAAGGTTCTTTCGATTATTCAGTGTTTACCGGCGCTGCTGCTGCTTTTGCACTAGCTCTGATGAAAGAGAAATACCTGGAGCTGGATACAGTGCTTTTTTCGAAAACAAGCAACTAGATCAAAATCCATAAGAAAAAAGCCCCAACCAAGAGTTGGGGCTACATTGGATAGCGGTTATCCCAGATGATTTGAGTTAGTTATTTGATCATCTATTTTTTAAAAGAATCGGGAAATTGTAAATCGTAAAAAGCTGTCTTCCCTAAAATTGGAAAGAATCAACTCCGTATTATCTATCTTACTAAATACCCTGGCCTCCACTTCTGCCCGCCAATTGGAACCAAAACGTCTGGAGGCTTCCAGACTAAAAATTTTGCTGCTTGATTCCAAATCTGTTATACCACCAATTAAAATGGACGTGTCTTGAATGTCGTTAAAAGCAATACGGCTTCCAAAGAAAATATCGTTTTGCAAAGCGCTTAACGAGAGCTCATCCCGTTCATCGTACAAATACTCTCCTAAAAGACCAATGTCCAACCCATTTCCATCAATATTACTGAAGGTATATTCCAGTCCGGCCACCAAAGCCACAAAATCCTGGGCATCGGCATTTCGGTATATGGATTCCAGTTTCCACAGAAAAGCATTGTGCGTTATCTGTACATCCAGACCAGTTTGGTTAATTACCGGGTAAAAAGCATTTATGTTTCCTTGGTTATCAAAAACAAACAGCGGTTCCCTACCGGTACCATAAAAATGGGAAAGTCCCACATCAAAAATACCAAAGTAGTGTTTCCAACGTACGGCAAAGTCTTGCCGCCACTCCTCGGCCCCACTCTCATAGCCCAAATCATCTTGGTCAATGACAGTTCCAAAACGAAGCCGGCCTTTTTCTCCCGTAAAAGTGCGCTTTCTATGATAGGGTAAATAGAAAAAATCGAAGGTTCCCAGCTTGTTCGTAATATAACTGAACTGCGCCATGGGCTGACCCAACTTTTCCTCCCCATCAAAGGTTTCCACGGCATCTGTTTGGTTAATAATATCCACCAAATGATTGCTCTCCGCTACTCCCCAGTAAATTTTCTTAAGACCAACACTTAACTCCCAATTGCCCTTGGCTTTTTGGTAGTAAAGTTCTCGTATGTCCCAATGGGTACGTTCATCATCCCTGTCCAGTCTAAAAAAGCCCGTAAAGTTGATACTTTCGTATCCCTTGTTCCATTCTAAGGAATAATCTGGTCGAATGGCAAAGGAGGGGTAATGGTCCTTCTGTCCAGAAAATTGGGCCTCATCCAAAAAATAGCGGTATTCTGCCTCCAGCTCCAATTCAAATTCATGGTCTGGTTTGGTCTTTTCCTTTTCTTGGGCAAAACTGGGCAGCAAGCCCAATAAACTAAAGATTGCTAAAAAATATAGCCTCCTGTATATCTTGATCATATATTGAAATACTTCTTTTTAAGAATCAAAGCCAAGGTATATTACAAACCTAAAACTATCACACAATCACACTCATAAGCTTGTAACAAGCTACACCTTGGCATTGACATTCTCAATCAGACAAAAATGGAGCGGGACTAGCTACCCGCTCTTTTCAATGCCACTTCGGTAAAGTCTTCCTCGGCCAATTCACCGCCAAAGTTGTACTCCCCAAATTTCAATAGGGTCTCCTTATTACTCTGGTGATTGACCATGTTAAAGGTGGCGGCTCTCCAGAATTTGTCTTTGTACAGTTTATAATCACTGTACACCAAAGTTTTTAGCAGCGCATTTTTTCTGTCATAAAACTCAATCTTCTCCAAACGATAGCCCTTGTTTTGATTGTAGGTTACCACTCTTCGGGTATAACCAGATTTGGGATCCACTGGATCTTGCTCTACCACTAATAAACCTCCATCTTCTTTTAGAAACTTATAGGCATACTTCTCCACTTCCTGGGAAGACAAGTCTTCATAAGCAAATTCACTACCCACAAAAGGGCCGGACTTATTGTTGGAAGAAATACGTTTCACCCTTTTGATTGATGGGAGATACAACCATTGGTCATCAGCACCCACTTTGTGGGTAAACGTCAAGGTTGCCGTTCCTTTTACATCTTTTGGGCTTTCAAAAACAATTAGGGACTTATCACCGTCCTCTATCAGTTCCAAGGTGCGAGTGGTTAAAAAACGTTCGCTGGTCTGTCCGTTTTTATTTTTCAAGGTCATTTTGAGCTCTACAATGGAGCTTCCAAAACCCTCGTCCGCCTTTTCCGCGGCTTTGGCTATCTGCAACCCCCGCTCTTCAGCAGATTGGGCGTTAGTTGTTGCAACGGCTAAAACCGAAGCTAGTATTGGAATAAAAAATCTACTTTTTCTCATGATTGAAATACTAATGTGTGTTTATAAAATTACTTGTCCAGTTGCATTTGCATCTTAGGCTCCTTAACTGATTCCTCTTCTTTTTTGCTTACCAAAATCAAGAGAGATGGTAAGAGGATAAAATCGATAATCAAAGCTGCTAGGATAATGATTACTGTAATTCGTGCCATATAACTATTTAGGGCGAAGGAAGAGGTGGACAATACGATAAACCCAGCCAAAAGCACTAAAGTAGTGGTTACCAATGCTTTTCCAACAGTTTCAAAGGCATAAATAATGGCATCCTTGGCGTCATATCCCAATTCCCTTCGGGCGCGCAAGAACTTACTCATAAAGTGCACAGTGTCGTCCACAATAATCCCCAGGGTCATACCAAATACGATAACCATTCCAGTATTGATTGTCCCTTTTAGCAGGAACCAAAGTCCAAATCCTACCAAAACCGGGGTAACATTGGGTATAATACTCAAGAAACCAAGCTTTACATTGCGTAATGCAATCATGAGCACTAGCGAAATGAGAATTAAGGCAATAATGTTCCCTTTGAACATGCTTTCCGCTTGACGGAAGCCTAGTTTGGAAAACATTAAGGTTGGACTAACCGCAAGGGAATGCATAGCTTCTGGGGTATTGTCCTTTAACCACTGTTCGGAACGCTCTGCAAAAGCAATCATTTCCGCACTGGAGTTATTTTCCAAGGTTACGGTTACCCTAGATTCGGATTTGTCTACGTTGATCTGGTTGTTCAAATCCAAGCCGAATGGAAGCGAAAGTTCGTATAACAACAGGTATTGGGCCGCTTCTTCTCTACTATTTGGCACCGTGTAATAACTTTGATCGTCCCCATGCATAGAGCGATTTACCCTTCGGGCAACTTCGCTAAAAGCATTTACATGAATCACCTCGGGCTGTTCTTCCAGCCAGTCTTCAAAGGCGTTTAACTTTTGGAGGTACTCAGGGTTATTGATTCCTCCACTTTCCCCACTTCCAACAGAGAATTCAACATTATAAAAACCAGTAAGGTTATCATTGATGAAATCACTGTCTTGTCTAAATTGAACGGTAGTATCAAAATACTCCACAAACTCATCATTAAAGACATTTTTACTGGCCAAATATGCCAGCATCCCAATAATGGAGAGAGAGATGATTGTTAATTTGACCGGTTGTTTTACCACAAATTGACCCAAACGTGCATACATGCCCGTATGTAGTTCCTTTTCCTGTTTTTTGGCTGCTTTTTTGGATTTCCATATCGGAAAAATAGCCATTAACGCAGGCAAAGTGGTGGTTGAAAACAAGAAGGCCATACCCATACCAAAAGCCACAATATTCCCTAAATCCCAAAATGGGGGCACATCACCATAATTAAGGGTAAGAAATCCGATAACTGTGGTTAAACTGGTAATGAATACAGGCATAAAGTTGAGTCGCATGGACTCAACCAAGGCTGCCTTTTTATCCAAGCCATCCTTACGTACTTTTTGCAGATAGGTAACCAGGATATGGATACTGTCCGCGACCGCCAGTGTTAAGATCATAGTTGGAAAAACAGCTGACGGTGGCGTAAGCTTGATTCCGTTTAATCCAATAAACCCAACAGCACTGAATATGGAAAAAAGCACAACTATAAGTGTTGCAAGGGTAGCAAAGAAATTCCTTGTAAGGACCAATGTTACAATTACAACAATCAATAACATCACCATAGTCAGCATCAAATCCTTTTGTGAGGATTCAAAAAATGCTGTATTCAAGGGCACCAAACCAGTGGTGTACACATCAAAATTAGGATGCTTTTCCTGAAAGTTGGAAATCATTTCCCTTGTAGCAATGGTTACCTCCGGGATTTCAGCGGCACTGTTTTCACCTGGTAATCGAACTGTTATATTAATTGCAGTTACGCTACCTTCTTCATTAATGATTCTATGTACAAGCAGCGGTTCTTTTAAGGCTCTTTCTCTTATTTCAGCGATTTCTGCATCAGACTTATTCGCAGAATCATAGGAAAGGTCGTCCACATAAAGGTCATCGCCTTGAGCGCTGGTGTGTTGAAAATTGGTCACCGCATCAACTCGTGACGAATATGGGGTGTTCCAGGCTTCCGCCGTAAGTTCCTCAATAGCGACAAGGTTTTCTTTAGTGAAAATGTCCCCATCCCTTGGAGCAAGGACAACAATTATGTTGTCATCTTTGGTGTACTTTTCCTGAAGTGCATCAAAGGCTTCCAATTCTGGATTGGATTCACTAAAAAATACATGGTAGTCCCCATCGAACTCCATCTTTCCCTGGGAGGCTAGCCCTAGGGCAAGTAAAATGGTCAATATTAGAACGGGCCATTTGAATTTGATCACAAAATTCGCCCAATTCTTCGCAAATGCATTAGCTGCATTTTTGGTTTTCTGAATTGCATTCATTGATTAGGATTGATTAAGGTTTATAATGATGTTCTGTTTTTGACGGTTTGATCTGCCTCAATTGGACATTTTTTTTGAAAATTGTAATGATAAATGTCCGGTCAACTATTAAAAGTGGCGCAGTAATCCAAACATTATTATTGTTTTTTTTATTTTATGTTAATTGACCGGTCATCTATGTTTTGGTCAAAAAAAATTATTTAAACATGAACTTTCGCAGCATCAACATATAATTGTCTATAGGGTAAGAACTTTTCAACTCCTTCATGGTTGTCATTACCCCTTTTCCGGCATCTTCAAAAAAAGCAACAATATCCATAGGTTTCAGGCTATCATCAATCTCACCAGTCTCCTGTGCTTCTTGCACAACTTGGGCTATCTCATTCCGAATAATTTCCTCCTTCGCCACTATTGCTGCCCTGATTTTCTCACTATGCTCAGCCATTTCAGTACCAAGATTACAAGCCAAGCATCCCATTTTGCATTCCAGTTCATCCTTTAGCACCCCACATCTGTACTCATAAAAGTTCAATAACCGTTGCTTTGGAGATTTGGATAGATTGTTCAGAATCTCCTTTGCAGGAGTGAAATTCATATTGAAATATGTATCAATTGCCTTTACCGCAAAATCTTCCTTGCTATCAAAATAAAAGTAAAAGGAACCTTTGGGAACACCTGCTGCCTGAACAATATCATTGACACTGGTGGCATTGTAGCCTTTGGACCAAAGGATTTCCATCCCTTTTTCCAAAAGTTGACAGCTTTTTTGTTCGCCTTTCAATGTTTTTACTTCCATAACAAGCGCAAATATATGACCAGTCGTCTAGTATCCAAAAAACTTAGCAAATTTTAACAATTTTAAGGTGCTATTTCTTCCACAACAAGGTTGAGTATCATTTCCAATGGCCTTACTTTTTGAAAACCGAGCACCTCCTCCATGAACTTTTCGGTTTCCAATTGAACGGATTCCAAGTCCTTAGAAGTAATATGGCTGGTCATTACGTGATCACCCACCTCATCAAAGGCTACTCTACGTTTTAGATTTGCAGCAGTACCCAGCTCATTAAACATGTTTTGCATGGCGGGAACAGAAACTACTTTATCCTGAATGGAGTCGTTTTTAAAGAAATACCCCAAAAACACCGGTTGGGTAACCCTTTTAAAGGTTTCCGGAAGCATTGTATTATCAACCAGTGCCTGAAGATGTGTTAAAGCCTCCAACCTGTACTTAGTGGTCCAAAACTTCTTCTTTTCTTCTTTGGCCTCAAATTCGTGATAGTCACTATTTTTAACAGCCTTAGCCAATTGCAATCCCCAAGGACCCGAGAGTAATTTTGCGTTTGGATCGTAAATCTCAATATTGGGCGAGTATAACAGTATTGCTGCAATTTCTTTATCCTCTCCTGCCAAATGCAGCGCAAGGGTACCTCCCGTAGAAGTAGCCATAATAATTACCTTATCCCCAAGCTGTTTTGCAACGGCTATAGCCTCTTTTGCTGATTCCAATACTTGGTTGGCCGTCAAGTTTTGCATGGCTTCCTTTTCCATTAACCCATGTCCGGCCAACCTGGGCAAGTAAAGGTTACACCCATATGCCTTTGCTGTTTGCAAGTGAATGGGATTTCCTTCTTCCCTACTTGCAGACCAACCATGAAGGTATACTATGCTATATGCTGTCTTACTTGGAATACTATCAAACCAAACTATACGAGCTTCGTTATCTGGCTTTAGATTAGGAATAGATGCTTCTCTCGCTATAATCTCTTGCTCCAGCACATCCAAATTGGAACTAACCTCCGGCAGGGTGGTATCTAAATCCGGCTTTTCTACTCTAGGTCCAAGAAAGTAAATCAATAGAAGTATGGCCAACACCAAGAACAGGCCTTTGAGCAATCGAGATACTATTTTCATCTATATGTTTTGCTATGTATTCTGATTTGTTGCGATACCCTAAAACTTACCTGCCACTTAAGGTAAGGTTTGTAATAGCTGTATGTAATCCGAATTTTTTACCACTACAATATATTCTTTTCCGTCAACTTGGATGGATTCCATATCCTTGACATCTCCAGGAGCATAAAAGCCACTAATATGTCCCTCAATTGGTTGAAAAGCTCCGTGTCCATCTCCTTTTAAAAGAAGCCCATTTCCTGCATCGTTTCTCGGTGTTTCCACTTCTGAACTATGAAGATTACCTACCAGAAGCACATCTAATTGACCATCTTTGGTGTAATCTTTAATCAGCATCTGGTTTATGGAAGATAACTGGGCAAGTTTAGGTAATTCATGACTTATGAATTTACCATCCCTATTCTCCAAATAGATACTCGCAAAAGATTTTACTTGATAGTGCAAGGATTCTTCCAACCTACTTTCTGTATAAACATCAGTAAGTGTGGCTTGGGAAAAAGACTCATAATCCTTAAACTTTTGTTTGATTCCAGGAATTTGTTGCGAAGAACACTCCCTGCCTCTAAGCGGGAATTTTTCACCTTCGTTAAAATAGCTCAATACAATATCGTTGGTACTATTGTTGTCAAAATCATTAAAATAAATATCAAAGGTTTCGTCTTTGCTTGCTTTGTATTTATAGTTGAGCCCCAAATTACCCACGATGTAATCTGTATCCCCGTCATTATCAAAGTCTCCATCTTTTATACTAAACCACCATCCCCTTGAGTCCTCTAAACCATGCGCTTTGCTAACATCTGTAAAATACCCTTGATCATTTTTAAGTATCGTTATCGGCATCCATTCCCCTACCACGATCAAATCTGTCCAACCATCTCCATCAAAATCTGTCCAAATAGCATCAGTGACCATGCCCAATTTTTCAAGCATTGGGGCCACCTTTGGAGTGGCATCCGTAAACTTGGGAACTCCTCCTGCACTAATGTTTTCCAAAATATAGCTGTTGGCCGGTAAAGGGTAACCTGCCGGCACCAACCGTCCTCCTACAAATAAGTCCAAATCCCCATCTTTATCATAATCAAAGCTATGCACCCTAGATCCACTGGCGATCATAGAAGGAAGTGCAGTATTTGATTTTTCAAATAACCCAGAACCATCATTTACATAAAGTCTATCCTGCAACATCTGGGAATCTGATGAAAATTCATTGCCTCCGCTAACCATATAAACGTCATTATCTCCATCATTGTCAGCATCAAAAATGTGTATCCCCATGTCCTCATGTCCGCTATCTGCATTAAAGACGTCCATTTCCATCTTCATGAACCCTGTAGCAGTTTGAAAAAATATAGCCGCCTTGTTTTGTAAAGACCCTCCAACGATAAAGTCGTCCAAATTGTCCATATTGAGGTCTCCAACGGCAATATTGGGGCCAAGCATGGACATTTGATGGGGCAGTAACACTTCCTTATCAAAATCATTGTAATAATTTTCAATGTGGCGATGACCCACTGCTATGGAAGAATCCACCACCTTTTGGAATAGCCTTGCATGAGTTGAAGCTTTCTCTTTGGTAGCATTAGGAAGAGTTGCGTTGGCATAATCAAAAGTCGCCATTGAATTGATTTTGGGTTCCTTGACAAGCTGAACTTTTTTGTCTGGCCAAACGATTTTAATGGAGTCTATTTTCTGAATATTTCCCAGCCCAAAGTGCAATTGAGGTGCTACAGAGGATTGAAACCCACGGGTAAGTGTCATTTCCTGATATTGTCTGGTATCATTGGCAAATAAGGTGGTCTTGGCACCTATTCCAAATGGATTTTTGCGTGTTCCTTTGAATTTAACTGTTACATGGTTATAGTGTTCGGCACTTTTGTTTTCAAATATGGTGGCATAATCATCAATATTATTAGTGACAATTTCCAAATCCCCATCATTATCCAAATCTACATAGACAGAACCATTTGAAAAACCTAAGTGTTCAATTCCCCATTCCTTATTCTTTCGATCAAAAGTAAGATCTCCATTATTCTTGAACGCAAAATTGTCTATTTTCTCGGATGGAATGGCAAGGCTTTTCGCTAGGGAGCTATCTTTTGAAACTCCTTTTCCTTCAATTTTTTTAAAAAAATCCCTATTGTTGATTTCCCGTCTTGTACCATTGGAAATAAAAATATCTTTCCACCCGTCGTTATCCAAATCGGCAAATAAGGGACCCCAACTCCAATCTGTAGACGAAACTCCTGCCAAACGGGAAACATTGCTAAAATCTGGCAATGAATCTAATAAATTTCCATTGTTCATTTGAAGGCTATTCTGCATGTATTGATAATGGAAACCGGCATTTACGGTACTCCAGAACAAATCTGGGTTCATACTGGCCATATTGGCCTTAGCCCTTCGGTTTGTGTTCGCGGTCATGTCCACTTGCAGCACATCCAGCAGTAAATCGTTGTTAAAATCGGCAATATCTACGCCCATTCCATAAAATGAGGTGTTCTTGGCCACTTTTTTTACCTGTTCTGAAAAAGTTCCATTTTTATTGTTGATGAAAAGATAATCTGGGCTACTAAAGTCATTGGATACATAAAGATCGGGCCAACCATCTTGATTAAGATCGCCAACGGTGGCACTCAACGAAAGTCCAAAGGTTTTTAGTCCTGCTTCCTCCGTTACATCCACAAATGTTCCATTCTCATTTTTAAAAAGCCTGTCCGTTTCCTGTGCTTTGGGATGTTTTTGCTTAAAGGCATAAAAGTAATTCGGGGCATTAAAGGGTGTGGGTGGGTAATTGGCCACATATAGATCCAAATCCCCATCTAGGTCATAATCAAAAAAAGTAGCCTGCACACTATTACTCGGGTCATCAATACCATATTTTGTAGCTTCTTCAGAAAAGGTATTGTCTCCTTTGTTAATAAAAAGCTGATTTTCTTTGGGTCCAAATTTCCCCCCTACGGAACAATAGATATCTAAATATCCATCATTGTTCACATCACTCATGGTTGAACCCGTATACCATCTTGTGTCACCGGCAATACCTGCTTGTTCGGTAATATCCTCAAATTGCAGGTTGCCCTTGTTCAGGTACAATTTATTGGGAACCATGTTACCGGTAAAGAAAAGGTCCACAAGCCCATCATTGTTGATGTCTCCAGCCGAAACACCTCCTCCCATGTAGATATAGGCATAGGTGAAATAGTTTAGGGAATCATTTTCGGTGAGATTGTTGGCAAAATCAATTCCTGTTTTCTTATGGTCCAGTTTCCCAAAAATTTTTCCAAGGGATGCTTCATCCGTATTTACCCCTTTTTTACAGGTGATACAGGTTAATATTAAAAGAACTATGAAAGTATTTCGAATCATAAGACGCTTTACTTACTGGGAATTTGTAACCTACTAATAAATATACTCAGACAAACAATTGTCTACAAAAAAACAGGGCATTATAAAAATGCCCTGTATAGCTAAACTTAAACTAATAAACTAAACTTAAACTCTAGTATCCAGGGTTCTGTGTAAGCACATTACCACTTAAATCAATTGCATTTATTGGAATTGGCAGCAAATCCATAAAAGTTTGATACGTATTTACTTTGGTGTCAAAGTTAGGGATTGTTCTATCCTCACTTGTTATATAGGTGTTGATCACATTATCTGTTACATTCCATCTTCTCAAATCGAAAAGACGATGTCCTTCCATACCTAATTCCAATCTACGCTCAAAACGAACTGCTTGTCTTGCAACGGCTGCATCTGCAAAGGCAGCATATGGTTCTATTTGATAATTGGCCGCATCTGCATCACCTGCCTCGTTGAGTACATAGGTCATGTCTTTAGCTCTGTTACGTATTTGATTGACATAGTTAAGGGCTGTAGCCAAATCCCCAGTGGATTCAACAGCTGCTTCCGCTGCCATTAAAAGTACATCAGCATACCGCATCACATTGTAATTGATACCTGAATGCTGTTGTCCCCAAGCTCCTGTTCCTTGGTTAGCGCCCAATTCATCGGCTTGATAAATGTTCTTTTTTGGTAAATATGGCCCTGAAACATCTGATGGTAAGGCTCGAATCCAATCCGCTCCTACATTGGTCCCAAAACCGTTATAATCAATTCCTCTTCTACCAACAGTGTAATCCAACCTTGGATCTAGAGGTCCTGCATGGGGTGTGAATGGATCTGCAGATGCAATACCTTGATCATTATCAACATCTGTTTGATTAAAGGTGTCCAATAAAGGAAGTCCACTACCATCCGTTTGAAATGCATTTACCAAATCTTGGGTTGGCTGATAAAATCCACAGCATGAACCAAAAGGCCCACCACCTGGGAAGTTAAGGGTACCCCCAATGTTACCATTTAAAGATTGACCTCCATCTGTTGCAAACTGAATTGCAAATATGGATTCACCAGCATTTTCTCCAGCTGCTGTGAAATTATCCAGGAACTCTGCGTTCAAAGAATAAGGTCCATTATTGATCACATCCTGTAACTGTGTCAATGCATTGCCCCAATCTGATTGATATAGATGCGCTTTGCCCAAGAAGGCCTTGGCAGTCCAAGATGTTGGTCTTCCCGGTTCTGGCTGAGCTGTCGGTAAATTGTCTGCGGCAAACTGCAAATCGGCCTCTACCTGATCCCAAATTGGACCTGGGTTAGGCTGGTTAAACTCAGTAGCAGCATAATTTTCCTCTGAAATGTAGGATGGATTTCCATACATTTTTTGCAGTTCAAAATTAAAATAGCCTCTAAGAAATCTAGCCTCGGCAACTTTGTCCGTAAAATCTCCATCTTCTATGGTACTTATTAGGGCTATTACGGCATTTGCACGGTTAACCCCTGCATACAGAGACAACCATTTTCCCAGTACATAAGGATTACTAGTAGCTATATCATAGGTTTCCAACTGAAACAGCTCAACCTGATCACTATCTGTACTTCCTTTGTGCGCATCATCAGACATTACATCCAGCCACCAGTTATCTGGGCTGTATGAAAAACCATTTCCTGTCTGGTTCAGTCTTACACCATCAAGTGCTGAATATGCACCGGTTAGCAAAAGATCTATCCCAGTTGCATTGGAGACAGCTTCATCTGTTAGGGATCCTACTGCCGGTTGTATGGTGAAATCATCACTACAAGACAGTGTTAGTGCAAAAAATGCCAGAACGTATATAAATATTTTCTTTTTCATTTTTTTAGAATTTAAAATTAGTACCAAAAGTGAATATTTGGGCCAGCGGGAACGCTGAAACATCTACACCTTGGGTAAGGTTGTCAATTGCTCCGTTCCGAACTATAATCGGAATTTCAGGATCTAGGCCATTATAGTCAGTAATGGTAAACAAATTTGAGGCTTGCACATACAATCTGATATTATCAATCCCTATTTTATCCAGAGTAGTAGCTGGAAGGGTATATCCTATTTGCAAATTCTTTAACCTCAAATAAGAAGCGTTCTCCACAAAATAGGAGTTGGGAGAAGTCTCGTTATTTGTAATCACAGAACTTAAAGCTGGTAAAGAACCGCTAGTATTACTTGTAGACCAAGAATCTAAAGTTCTAGCACTTCTATTCGCGTTAAAGAAGGTTGGGAAATCTGTGAAAATTTTGCTGTAATTGTAAGCATCCTTTCCAGAAACTCCACTAAGGAAGGCAGAAAAGTCCCAATTTTTATATCCAAAAGTTAAATTGATACCATAACTAAAATCTGGATGGGGAGAACCGATGTAAGTTCTATCATCATCATTGATTACATTGTCACCGTTCACATCTCTGTATCTAAATCGTCCAACCCCGTCAGCTGCAGTAGCAAAACCTTGGTCAGCAGCACTGCTAACTTCGGACTCGCTAGAAAATATTCCTTCCACATCTAAACCAAAGAATGATGAAATTGGCCTTCCAACTTCTGTTCTTGTAATGGCACCACCTCTAAATCTAGGATCACCCACCTGAAAATCAGAACTCAAATTAGTAACCTCATTTTTATAAGTAGATACGTTTAAATCCACCCCATAAGTAAATCCAGAGTCGGTCTCATTTTGATAGCCTAAAGTAATATCAAAACCTTTGTTTTCAATATTCCCAAGGTTTACGAAGGGTGCATTTGCATCGATCGCTGTGGTACTAATAACGCTTAAATCTTGGGCGATCAAATCTCTTGTTGTAATCTTAAAGTATTCAACACCTACATTCAGCGCATTTTCCAAAAGGGCAAATTCAACACCGATGTTTGTAGATTCGGAGGTTTCCCATTTTAGATCTGGATTTCCAATTGCTCCTACAATAGCACCTGTTGTTGGTGTTCCAGAGCCTGTGAAGGCATAGTTGGATTGTGCTGGGTTTATACTTGAAACATTAATAGTTGGATTAGCAGCAGGTACAGCTTGGTTACCCAACTGACCCCAAGAGGCCTTAAGTTTCAATCTATTTACCAACTTACTATCAAACCAGTCTTCATCACTCACTTGCCAACCTGCACTAACCGCTGGGAACACATCGCTTCGGTTATCCCCCAAAAAGTTTGAAGAGGTATCCCTTCTTAATGTTGCGGTTAACAGATACTTATTGTCGAAGGCATAATTTAAGCTACCAAAAACCGAAAATAAAGAGTTGGTAACATCGCCAACGAAACCAAAGTTAGGAGTACCTGAACCTCTATCCAAAAGATAGAAATCGGGAGTTTCAAACAAGAACCCTGTTACATTGATTGTCTTTTGCTTTATCCTATTTTCTACTGCTTCGATACCAACCAAGGCATTGATAGCATGTTTATCGTAGGTCTTATTAAAATTCAAGGTGTTGGTCCAAACCCAATTATAGGAGTCATAATCAAACTCTGTAAGTGTGTTTGTAGACCTTGCTTCGGAATGTTCTGGATTGGTTGGCAAAAAGACCCTGGAATTTTGTAATTCCAAATCTCCACCAAGAGTGGTCTTAAAAGTAAGTCCATCAATAAACTCATAAGAAGCATAGATATCCCCTAATACTCTGATAGTCTTATAAAAATCATCGGAGGACCTGTGCAAATCAGCTACTGGGTTTGTTGGGTTGGACAATCCCAAAGCATTGGAATAGGTGCCTGCAAAACTGCCATCGTCTGCCCTAACCGGTAACAATGGGCTATTTCTTTGTGCCAACATAACCGGGTTGTTTCCTAAAGAGGCGTTTGGAGTTTTAGCTGTACTACTATTCGCAAAAGAAGCATTTAAATGCTCTCCCACACGAATTCTATCTCCAATTTTGAATTCGGAATTAGCCCTAATCAATCCTCTTTTATAGAAAGATTTCAACTGAGTTCCCTGTCTGTTCAAGTATCCAATGGATACATTGTACTTGGCATTCTCTGTGCCATTTTCCATTCCTAAGGAAATATTCTGGGTTGGTGCATTTCTAAAGACATCATCCAACCAAGACCCTCCTCTTCTGGTAGTAACCGCAGTAGGTGCTCCCAAAATGGTAGAAGGAACCACTGCACTAGCTCCATCCCCATATTGCGGATGGGAAGGTGCAAGTCCATCATTGCTAAGGCTCTCAAAAATCATATCTCCGTGCTGCTGTGCATTGAGCACATCTGGGAGGTTGGAAGCTCTTGACCAACCTGTATACATATCCAGTGAAATTTTTGCTGAATCTTGGTTATATCCACCACTTTTTGTAGCAATAATAACAACACCATTGGATGCACGAGCACCATATATGGAAGCTGCCCCATCCTTCAGTACATTCATCTGTGCAATGTCCGCAGGGTTAATAGAGTTTAAGATTGATGCATCGGTAGTTTGTACCCCATCAATAATAAATAGAGGCCCGTTGGCATTGGTGGAGCCAAAACCTCTAATCCTGATTGTGGGTGTTGACCCTGGAGCACCGGCGTTAATTACTGAAACACCAGTAACACGACCCTCCAACGCCTCGGCAGCGTTAACTAAGGGTGCTTTTGTGGCCTCAGTTAAATCAACTGAAGCAACAGAACCTGTAAGGTCTCCACGGGTCTGGGTAGAATAACCCAGAACCACCACTTCTTGCAACCTGCTGGTGTCTTCGGCCAATGCTACATTTACCGACGTCTGTCCGTTAATGGCTACCTCCTGGGTCGAAAAACCAATATAACTGAACACCAACGTTGCATTAGCATCAGCAGAAATGGTATAATTTCCATCAAAATCGGTCTGAGTACCATTACTTGTACCTTTTACAACTACATTGGCACCTGGTAAGGGAGCCCCATCCGTGTCAGTGACCGTTCCGGTAATTGTAGTCTGCAGAACAAGTTTTGGATCCTCATCCAATGAAGTTTTTAGTTTTAAGGGCTTTTGTACGATGACGACTTGTCTATCGTCAATCTTAAAGCTCAAGTCCGTTTGTCTAAAAGCGCGCTTAAGAATATCAGCAAGCTTTGCGTTTTTCAAACTTAGCGATACCTTTTTGCTTTTATCCAGAACATCGTCTTTGTAGAAAAAGATGTATTCGGTTTTTGCTTGAATCTCTTTGAACAAATCTTCAAGTACCACATCGTTTACATCAATGTCTATTTTGGTCTGTGCATAAGAAGAATTAGCATACGCAGTGCTAAGGCCAATTCCAATTAATAAAAGAAGAACTCTCATAATAGTCCAGAAATAAGACCTCAAGGGTGTTATTGTACCTAAAGGACTGAGGTTAACAATTTTATTCATAATTTAGTTTTTTTTGTTAGTTGATGCTGCTGAACATTAGTTTTCAGCAATGTTTGCTTTTAGCCAGGAGATGTTGGCGCATCTTCTGGTTTTTTTTGGTCTTTTTTATGTCATACAGTGTGCTTTAATTAATAATAATTTGATTTTCATTTTGCTTGGTATATTCAAAATTTGTTGTTTCCTTAATTATTTTGACAACATTCTCCACATCATCCTTTAAATCCAAATACCCTGAAAAGGTTTGGTTTTCCAGCTCCACATCATTAATAACAATATCCACATTATAATATCTAGACAGTCTCTTCATGATATGCTTCAAGTCATCACTTTTGAAAATGAACACGCCCTCGCGCCAAGAAAAGTACTTATCTACATCAACTTTTTTAGCAGATATCCTATTGGCACTTTTAGCATAAATAGCTTGGGTACCAGGTGCTATTCTTAAAGCCTTTTTTCGTCCAAAAAAAGAGTCCCCTTCGTAATTGATTTGGACACTTCCATTCTTTAGGGTTGTGCTTATATTTCCATCTTCAGGATAATTACTCACATTAAAGGTAGTCCCCAATACTTCTATTTCATGGTTTTCTGCCTTAACAACAAAGGGCTGCTTTTTATTATGGGCAACATCAAATATACCCTCCCCTTCTAGGTATACCTCTCTATTTTTACCTGTAAAAACAACTGGATAGACCAATTTGGAGCCCGAGTTGAGCCAAACTTTGCTCCCATCCGACAATTCTAATTGAGATCTTCTGCCATAAGGCACAATAAGGGTATTGTAGACAATCTCATTATTCTTCTCCGTAACTTGATCAACTTCTTTTAAGGAACCAATTTTTACTTTACTACCAGAGTTGGAATATGTAATGTTGGTATTATCTTCATCAACATTGATATTTGTATTGTTATCCAAAATCAACGTGACCTCAGTTGATTTTTCGGCATCAACATTGTTACTTGTAGCTTTTACGTATGATTCAATAGAGGTGGAATCTCCGTTGTAATTGAAGTAGTAAAACCCTAAAGTAGCAAAAAACAGAAGTGAAGCTGCGGCTCCCATCCCAAATCGTATGCGTTTTTTAAAACGCTGATATCTAAAAATGGAATAGGTAATCCTTTTCTTTAAACGCTCTTTTTCCTCGTGTTTAATCTGGGAATCAGACGTTTCCGTAAATTTTTCTTTCTCCATTTTATACGTAAGCGCTTTTAAAATTTATATAATGAACTAGATTTTAGGATGCGCCCCTATTAAAAGAAGTAACCAACAGTTCATTTATAGACAATATTTTTAGACTTTTTTTAAGAAATCGGTAATTTCTGGACATTAAAATGGAGACTTCACATAATAATTACTCCTGTTAATCCGGATTCCTATATTGGCTATCAGTATGTTACAAGAAGTAACTGACCAAAATCAATAGAGGCATAACAATATTCTTTCTTAGCGATTTAATGGCCCTATAGATTATGGTTCTTGAAGTTTCTACGGAAGTGTTCATAATCTCAGCAATCTCCTCGTAGGATCTTTTTTCGTAAAACCGTAAAGACAACCCCTTCTGCTGTCTTTGAGTCAGGAACTCTGTAGCTTTGAGCAACCTGCGGCTTTTTAGTAACTCGCTCTCCAAAGCAATAAGTTCTTCTTCGGGAGAAGGAATACGGTTTCGTTGGTTATTTTGTAGGGGAGTTTCGTTGGTGAAATAGGTAAGCTTACTTTTATGTCTACGGTTGATTTTTCTTTTCAGGGATGTTAACAGATAATATTTAATGTTGTCAGTTTCGGCAAGCTTGGATTGATATTTATATAAGTCCAAAAAGAGATCATGAATACAATCCATTACATGGTTTCTATCTTCCGAAAACTGGATACCGTATGAAAAAAGGACATCAATGTAAATGTCATATACCGTACCCAAGGCTACGACATTTCCATTCCTTATTTCATTCCATAAAGCTAATTCGTCCTTATTTTGATTTTCCAGCATAATCTAGTCAACATTAAATACATCGTGATTTAATCCGTTATCAGAACCACAACATATAAATCATTAATTTGATACTACTATTCTTAATATTAGCACTACAAAAAGCGAGCATCACCTTAGATTGCACCAAAAATATAGCAGGCAGGTAAAGAGGCTGCCATTTATACTATCGCCTGAGTGCTAAGAAGGAGGTCATATTCCTTCAAATTAGATACGTAATATTGGAAAATCGGTCAACAGAGATTTTGAGTCATAGTTTAAGCATGTTTTGAGTTAGATAGTTTCACGAGTTCATGTATTTAACATTTTAAAGACATGATAAATACATTATTTTGAGTTTATTATTGATAAATATATAAAAATTAGTGAGAAAATTTATCACAAAGCTTACCCAAAGACAATTCTCTATATAAATCCCATATTATCCAAAAAATTCTTTTAACAATTCTCCCAAAGGACTTACTACAGCGATAAGCTGTTGGTATTTAACCATGAATAAGATCTAGGGTTTTGGATAATCATCAATTTTTCACCTTGGTGTGCCTAAGCATTAAAACACCTCAGCAGGGGCAATATCTAGTTTAACGTTACCAAAACTTGCATTCTAAGTTTTTGGCTTAACTCAGATTATCCCTAGATTGACAGCGCAACATCCTGTCATTTTTAAAAACCTCCGAAAAACAATTCTAGTAATACATTAGCAACTGTTATTCCTTTACAATCAAGTTGTCTTCAAGCCCTAAACCAAATCCCTTTTCTAACAAAAAATACCAATTTCCAAGGTTTTCTAAATTTTCAATAACCAAAACCATAACGATTCTAGCTATATTTTAATGGACCATTCCCTGAACAAGCTAACAGGCTCAGTGCTATTTTTGCAGACTATCTAGTGAAAATAGTACTGCCATTTCCTTTGTCTACACAAAAAAACTATTTTCGTTGGTAATACGTTGGTATTCATGTCAAACATAAAAGTGCTTTTAAAAAACCTGGGGCCAGGATTGCTGTTTGCCAGCATGGCCATAGGAACCTCCCACTTGGTACTTTCAACTAAAGCCGGCGCCCAGTACGGGTGGGTAATGGTGATTCCCATACTATTGGCCAATGTTTTAAAATACCCTTTTTTTGAATTCGGAATCCGGTATACCGCAGTAACCGATAAAAGTTTAATACAAGGATATCTGAACCTTGGAAGGAAATACTTGTGGATATATGCCCTGGTAACCATAGTGTCCACTTTTACCATATTGGCCGCTCTCTATGTGGTTACTGCCGGACTGCTCATGAATCTTTTTGGGATTTCAGGTGTGGGTGAGGGTGTTGTATCATTATGTCTATTTGTTTTTATAGGACTATTGCTAATTATAGGCAAATACCGTTTTTTGGAAAATTCCTTAAAAGCGGTGATCTCCATTTTATTTGTTGCCTTGTTGATTACAACGATCATGGTAATTAATAAAGGACCTGTTCCCGATGCGGTGAGCTACCAAAGGCCTGGGATTTTCAATGAAGTGGGAATTCTTTTCTTAATTGGTTTAATGGGGTGGATGCCCACGGCAGTGGAAGCTTCCGGCTGGGTTAGTCTCTGGAGTATGGAAAATTTAAAAACCATGAAAGAGAAGCCAAGTTTAAAACTTGCCCTGCTAGAGTTTAATACAGGATATATATTAACGGCCCTATTGGCAGTTTTCTTTTTGATTATTGGATGGATGACTCTTTATGGAACGGGAACTGAGCTTAGCGGAAAAGCGGCCGTTTTTGCTGACCAAGTGGTTAGTTTGTTTACAACCCATATTGGGAATTGGGCTTATTTCTTAATTGCCATAGCTGCTTTTGCGACCATGTTCAGTACTTGCATGACTGCCCATGATGCTGTTTCCAGAGTAAGTCTGGATGTGCTTCAAAAATTATTTCCTACCAAACCTTATTTCGGGAGTAAAAGTGCTTTTACCATTACAGTAGTGATTATGGCAGTCATTAACTGGGTTGTAATTGTTGGTTTTGGCGCCAATATGGCCAATCTTGTAGCCTTGGCCACCTTCGTATCATTTGTAATGGCCCCATTAATTGGTTGGATGAACCTTAAGGCCGTTATGGGAAAGGATGTGCCCAAGGAATACAGACCCAAAAAAGGACTTCAACTACTTACTTATATCGGAATGATTTTCCTTTCCGTGTTTGCTTTATATTATTTTTGGATGGTTGTACGCTGATCAGTTAAAAAGAACATTATCATTTAGCACCACAATCAATGACCTTTGGTTTTGTTTGTGCAAAACTTCCAAACAGAAGACACCATTGATACAATTATTCAGGATTTTGTCCTCCCCATAGCCAATCGAATACAATATATTGGAGTTGGGGACGCCATTTTGTATCAAATAACGTTTAATTGCATCTGACCTGTTTTGTGTCAATCTAAAATTTAGGCTGTTTCCACCTCTGCTATCCGTATAGGTTTCTATTCTGAGCTGCACTGCAGGAAAATCCTTTATGAAAGCCGCTGCTTTGTCCAACTCAGTTCTAGTTTCTTGGGTAAGTTGTGTCTGACCTCGATCAAAAAAGAACTTTTTTAGTTTTATCACGGTTTGTTCCTCCTTTTGCTCCACCAAATCATCGTAAGAGGAAATTTTAATATCGTAGTTTGTTTTTTCCAGAGTTTCCAATTCTTCCTCTGTAAAATGCTTACTTAACTCTGAAAATCGATCTTTTGTTGACTGTAACACCAATTCTTTTTCCCAAGGAATTTCTACCCTGTAATTTCCTTCATCATCTGAGTAAGTTTCGGCCAACATGTTTCCATCTTTATCCAAAAGCCGGACTACTGCTTTGTCTATCTCATCCGACAAATCGTGTGTTTTGACCACCTTACCTTTGATGGTCAATGTTCTTAGGCCTGGCTTTTTATCTACTTTGAAACCATATATATCATCGTTACCTTTTCCTCCTGGTCTATTGGAAGAAAAATAACCCAAAAGTCCGTCTCCATCGTTCCGCATGATCATACTAAAATCATCGTTTGGAGAGTTTATTCCTTTCCCTAGGTTTACCGGGATGCTGAAAGTATCTCCCTCTATATTTGATTTGTAAATGTCCATGCCTCCAAATCCATAAAACACATCGGAGGAAAAATAAAAACTGTTCTCAAAAACATAAGGAGCTATCTCATTTCCAGGTGAATTTATCCTAGGTCCCAAATTAATAGGTGCCGACATGATCTGTCCACGATTAGTGTGTACAAAATAGATATCTGTTCCTCCATATCCATCCTCAAAATTTGCTGAAAAATAGAGTTTCTCATTCTTCTCATCATAAAATGGGTAATAGAATGAAGTGCTAAGATCCTTCAGCAACAACTGGAACGGCCCATTCTTAATCTGCATGCCAACGGCCAGGGCATTTTTTCCATTTTCATCAAATGAAAGTTCCCCACTATCAGTATTGGATAGCACATAGAAAATGCCCTGCAGTTTTTCTGAGTAATAGGGAGTGGCTTTGTGAAAATTGGAACTTGGAATATCCGCAAACGGAACAGCGGAAGCAACTTGTCCATTAGGTTGCATGTTTCCTTCATAAATATTCAGGTATCCTTCTCCTGAAGGAATGTATCTTCTTTTTTTATCTTGCGACCTCCCACTCGAAAACAACAATCTACTCCCATAGAAAGAGGGTGAAAAATCGGATTGGGGACTATTACCATTTAAATTGAAAATTTGAAAGTCCATTGCAGCCTCGGCTGTTCTGCTACCCAACAATTGTGTATTAAACTCCAAATTCTCCAAAAACTCTTGTTCGAAACTGGCCGATTGGGTTGCGAGAAAAGCATCCATTCGTTCGCTGTTGGCTGTTTTGGAAAAACTCTGTAGCATCTTATTAAAGTGGTGATTTCCCAAAAGAGTATCCTTCCTGTACAATTCCAGATATGCTTCTGAAGCTTTTTCAAAATTATTGGTCTTGTAGTAGGCATCGGCTAAATTTAAATATTGACCTAAAGTCAATGTACCCAAAGCCATATCCGATTCGTAAGCGGCTACCGCCTTTCTATATTCGTATTGAAAAAAGTAATCATCGCCCTTGGATCGCCTGTTTTGGGCAAAGCAAATGAGCATGCCCATAATGAAAGCCAATAGTGAGGGGAGTATTTTTTTTACTTTAGCCATAGCTAGAAAAATCTTGGGGAGTCTATTTGTTTGGGTTTACCTTTTAGTTTTTTGTCTTTGCCTTTTGTTCGGGGACCTCTAGTTGGGCCTTCACGGCCAATATAAAATTTTAATATGGCTTCATGTGATCCTCCACTGTAGTCTCCCAAGCCATTTGTATTGTAATCATAAGTATACCCTATAAAGAGCGTATTGGAAATTTGAACTCCGGCCAGACCACTAACGGCATTATCAAACCTATAGGACCCACCAATAGTAAAGGCATCTATAAATTGGAAATTAGCCGACAAGTTCACATTTACTGGAGCCCCTTGCAGATAGTTCAAAAGAAATGCGGGTTTAAACTTGGTCCTATCTGATAGTTGAAAAACATATCCACCAATAAAATTGAACTGCATATTATCCTCCACAATGGTCGTTACTTCATCATTGTACAACCCATTCGTCAAAAAATTGGGTACGGAAGCACCTAAATACCAATCCTCTTCATAAAGAAAAAGGCCAGCTCCCACCGTAGGGTAGAAATTACTAAAATTATCCCCAACAATGGCTGGGTCGGATGGGTCTACAAAACTACCTTCGGAATAATCCAAGCTTAAAAATGAGCCGCCTGCCACCATTCCAAATGATAATTTGGTAATATCCGAAACATCAATTTGGTAAGAATAGGAAAGATTGGCGTAAGTCTGTTTGGAAGGTCCCAACTCATCCAGCACCACATTAAGTCCAATTCCCATACGCTCGTTGGTCAAAGGAACGTTAGCACCAAATCGCATGGTAGTGGGAGCACCAGGTATGTCAACCCATTGTGCACGGTAGAGCCCAGATACTTCTGGAGATTCCACGGTGCCAGCATATGCTGGATTAAAACTGCCTATATTATACATGTATTGGGTGTATTGCGGTTCTTTTTGAGCTTTACAGAAGGTCATAATGCCAAAGAACATTATTACAAACAACCCATACGTTTTTGAACCCATTATATTTGGCATATCCAACCTATCTTATTATTTGAATCCAACCTTTTACAATTTCCGTACCATCTCCTTGTAGGTCCAAAATGTAAAAATATGTTCCTTTGGGTAAATCCCCACTATTCCCAGTACCATCCCAAGAACTATCATATCCTGTCATTTCAAAAACGCTATTGCCATAGCGATCATAAATCTGAATAGTGTTATTGCTGTACTCGTTTCTGGGATCAACAAACACTAGGGTATCATTAATTCCATCATTATTTGGCGAAAAGATATTACAAATTGTACCAGGAGTGTCGCACTGAATACGATTTACATTGATTGTTACCGAATCACTATTATTTGAATTCACTCCATCTGCCGGGAATGAACTGGCAATGGTAACCGTGTTTTGAAGCTGTCCTGATTGTACCACCGTTACTGTAATTTCCAGCGTTACAGATTCTTCCGGGCCCAACCCATCCATGGCCCACAATCCGGTTAACTGATCATAAGTACCCGTAGAAGCTGTGTGGGAAACATATTCAAAGCCAGTGTCACCACCAATTATATCATTTACTTCTATATCCAGCACATTATCCATGGTTGTATTTTCCAAGGTAATGGTAAAGGTTATATTACTTTGCAGCAGTGGCGTATCATTATCTACCTCCTTGGTAACTGCCAAATCAATATCTGGTGGATTACATGAAGGTGTCAGGAAAGGATCGCAACCATCCAAAGGATTGGTTGCATTTTCCGGAACAGCAATGGTTGTTGGATCATCAATTACCAAAACTTCCTCGCCATCGGTAAGTCCATCACCGTCGGAGTCAGGGTTATTTGGATCTGTACCCAAATCATTCTCCTCGCCGTCTGTTAATCCATCGTTATCCGAATCTACAATACAACTACTAACCGAAATGGTAACCTGCACCGAGCTATTTACACAGGGAGCTACTGCCCCGGTGGTTGTATATTCAAAAACATAGTCCCCTGCTGGAAGATTTTCAAAATCTACATTATTTCCTGAACCAATGGTTAGCGCACCACTGGATGGATCTGTAATGATTGCCCACGACCCAGCATCTTCCCCGGTAAGGGTGTCATCTAAGTCAACAATAGTTGGTCCGCTATTACCAGTGGTGTTGCAAGCAATTGTATTACTAGGTGTACCTGTGGAAGGATTTGGGTTAACAGTGGCCACAACTTCTGTTCTAACGGAATTGCAACCATTTGCACTGGCTTCAACAAAGAATGAAGTGGTGGTCGAAATTGATGGTGTTTCAAAGGAATCACCTGTACCCAAGAAATTACCTCCAATGGCACTGTCATACCAATTTAATAGAGCATCATCACTGGTAGTAGCCATCAAGGTCACTGTTCCTTCTCCACAACGGGAATCTGCTGTTGTGCTTTCCACTTCGGGTGTGCTATTAAGGACAAGGGTGACGGTAAGGGTTGGACTCGCACATCCATTTACTGCATCGTAAAAGAACCCAAAATAGGAACCCGGAGCAATTACATTGCCCCCTATGTGGGCAATCACTTCCAAGGGATCGGGGTTTGTACTCCAAGTGAGCACGCTTCCTGTTGGGGCACTGTTGGTTACATAATCATTCAAGTCGGCAGCTACAACATCACAAAAATCAGTAAGCTGACCAGTATCCAAGCTAGGAGCTGTAGTTCCCGCATCACAAGGAATGGAGCAATCTATAACAGTAACTGTTAAGGTTGACATCTGATTTACACATGGCGCGGCAGCACCAGAGGTTGTATAGGTAAACTCATAGCTCCCTTCGGGTTGTCCATTGAAATTTACAATATTGCTCGCATTTATGGTAATAGATGCACCTCCTGG
Source organism: uncultured Allomuricauda sp. (assembly GCA_965117065.1). GTDB lineage: Bacteria > Bacteroidota > Bacteroidia > Flavobacteriales > Flavobacteriaceae > Flagellimonas. The sequence continues at coordinate 2,808,537 of OZ220751.1, read as the reverse complement.
GGAATCGGTCAAGGACCAAGTTCCGGCATCAGCTCCAGTCAATTGATCATCCAAGTCCACAACGCTATCCCCATCATTAGAGTCACTACATGCAGAAATATTAGTTGTTGTGCCAGCTGAAGGTGTACTATTTTGAACTAACGAAACGGTAAACGTTGGACTTGCACAGTCGTTTAGAGCATCATAGAAAAATCCGAAATATGTTCCCGCTGTACTAACAGTACTGGTAGGAAGATAATCTGCCAATACTGAAGTATCAGGATTGGTGCTCCATCTCAAATCTGATCCTGCAGGTGGGACACTCATGGTATAGGCATCCAAATCCTGCACAAATGTATCACAGAAGGTAGTGATGACCGAGCCATCAACCACGGGTGCGGTAGTCCCCGCAGCACAGGTGTCATCGTTGTTAATTGTAATAGTTGCGGTGTCTGTTATGGTTACTGGTAAGGTGGTACTGCCCAAATTGGCCATGGAAACTATTACCGTTTCATCACCTTCAATAACCGCATCAACAATTGGCGTTATATTAAAGTTTTCCACTTCACCAACAGTTCCATCAAATGTTAAAGTTTGAAGAATTCCCGTATAATCGTTGTTAGCCAAAGTTGCTGTTCCATCAGCTGAGGATACTTGTACCGTAAAACCTCCATCAACTGCTAAATCCAAAGTTGCTGAAACCTGTATCGCTCCATTATCTTCATCTCCATTGATGTTGGCTATGGTCACTGTGGCATTGTCATCATTATTAATTGTTCCTGTGGCCGGAGATCCAGCAATTCCCACCCCATTAGTAGGGACTCCAAGGGCTACCGTAAAGGTCTCGTTCCCCTCAACTATGGCATCATTGTTCAGTGCCACGGTAATGTCTTGAGTCTCTCCCGCGTTACCTGTAAAATTCAGAGTACCTCCAGTACTGTCGTAATCCGTGCCTCCTCCGGTTGCTGAAACATCAGTAAAGCTATAACCAACATCTGTGCCTCCTACCACTGCATTGTCCAGTGCAACAGTAAATATCAGATTGCCTCCACCAACGTCTTCAGCTACATTTGAGTTTGTAATGGTAAGTGTTGCATTGTCATCATCCGTAATTGTTCCTGTGGCCGGTGATCCTGCTACACCCACTCCATTGGTGGGGACTCCAAGAGCCACCGTAAAGGTCTCGTTCCCCTCAACTATGGCATCATTGTTCAAGGCCACGGTAATGTCCTGCGTCTCTCCCGCGTTACCCGTAAAATTCAGAGTGCCTCCAGTACTGTCGTAATCCGTGCCACCTCCCGTTGCAGAAACGTCGGTAAAACTATAAGTTACGCTAGTACCACCGACAACTGCATTGTTCAAGGTCACGGTAAATACTAGATTGCCGCCCGCAGCATCTTCATCTTCCGCCTCGTTGGTTATTGTTAGGTTGGCACTATCGTCATCAGTAATTGTTCCTGTGGCCGGTGATCCAGCTACACCCACTCCATTGGTGGGGACTCCAAGAGCCACCGTAAAGGTCTCGTTCCCCTCAACTATGGCATCATTGTTCAAGGCCACGGTAATGTCCTGCGTCTCTCCCGCGTTACCCGTAAAATTCAGAGTACCTCCAGTACTGTCGTAATCCGTGCCACCTCCCGTTGCCGAAACATCAGTAAAGCCATAGGTCACACTGGTTCCACCAACAACGGCATTGTTTAAGGTTACTGTGAACACCAAGTTTCCACCGACAATATTTTCATCCTCAGCTATGTCTGTAATTGAAAGATTGGCACTATCATCATCGGTAATAGTTCCTATGGCCGGAGAGCCGGCTACTCCAATACCATTGGTAGGTATTCCAAGGGCCACGGTAAAGGTCTCGTTCCCTTCAACTATGGCATCATTGTTCAAGGCCACGGTAATGTCCTGCGTCTCTCCCGCGTTACCCGTAAAATTCAGAGTACCTCCAGTACTGTCGTAATCCGTGCCACCTCCGGTTGCAGAAACATCAGTAAAACTATATGTAACGCTGGTTCCAGCGACTACATTATTATCCAGGGTAACTGTGAAAACCATGTTACCGCCCCCAACATTCTCATCAACCGTTTCATTGGTTATGGTAAGTGTTGCAGTATCGTCGTTGGTGATCGTGCCAAGGCCCGTGCCGTCCGTGATCGTGGCGTTCACTGGGGCGCTCAAAACAACCGTGAAGTCCTCGTCAAGCTCTACATCCGTGTCGCCGTTGACCACGACCGTGACCGTGGTGCTCGGGGTGCCGGCAGTGATCGTCCCCGATCCACCGGCTATCTGTACGTAGTCCGTGTCCAATAGCGTGGCCGTGCCGTCCGCCGTGTTCACCGTGAAGTCGATGTTCGCAGCGGCATTGCCCCCGCCGTCGACACTAACCGTGAAGACAAAGTTCGTCGTGCCCGCATCGCCCTCTGAAAGGGTAACGTCGTCTATGCTGATGGCGTCCAGCGCCACATCGTCGTTGGTAATCGTGCCAAGGCCCGTGCCGTCCGTGATCGTGGCGTTCACTGGGGCGCTCAAAACAACCGTGAAGTCCTCGTCAAGCTCTACATCCGTGTCGCCGTTGACCACGACCGTGACCGTGGTGCTCGGGGTGCCGGCAGTGATCGTCCCCGATCCACCGGCTATCTGTACGTAGTCCGTGTCCAATAGCGTGGCCGTGCCGTCCGCCGTGTTCACCGTGAAGTCGATGTTCGCAGCGGCATTGCCCCCGCCGTCGACACTAACCGTGAAGACAAAGTTCGTCGTGCCCGCATCGCCCTCTGAAAGGGTAACGTCGTCTATGCTGATGGCGTCCAGCGCCACATCGTCGTTGGTGATCGTGCCAAGGCCCGTGCCGTCCGTGATCGTGGCGTTCACTGGGGCGCTCAAAACAACCGTGAAGTCCTCGTCAAGCTCTACATCCGTGTCGCCGTTGACCACGACCGTGACCGTGGTGCTCGGGGTGCCGGCAGTGATCGTCCCCGATCCACCGGCTATCTGTACGTAGTCCGTGTCCAATAGCGTGGCCGTGCCGTCCGCCGTGTTCACCGTGAAGTCGATGTTCGCAGCGGCATTGCCCCCGCCGTCGACACTAACCGTGAAGACAAAGTTCGTCGTGCCCGCATCGCCCTCTGAAAGGGTAACGTCGTCTATGCTGATGGCGTCCAGCGCCACATCGTCGTTGGTAATCGTGCCAAGGCCCGTGCCGTCCGTGATCGTGGCGTTCACTGGGGCGCTCAAAACAACCGTGAAGTCCTCGTCAAGCTCTACATCCGTGTCGCCGTTGACCACGACCGTGACCGTGGTGCTCGGGGTGCCGGCAGTGATCGTCCCCGATCCACCGGCTATCTGTACGTAGTCCGTGTCCAATAGCGTGGCCGTGCCGTCCGCCGTGTTCACCGTGAAGTCGATGTTCGCAGCGGCATTGCCCCCGCCGTCGACACTAACCGTGAAGACAAAGTTCGTCGTGCCCGCATCGCCCTCTGAAAGGGTAACGTCGTCTATGCTGATGGCGTCCAGCGCCACATCGTCGTTGGTAATCGTGCCAAGGCCCGTGCCGTCCGTGATCGTGGCGTTCACTGGGGCGCTCAAAACAACCGTGAAGTCCTCGTCAAGCTCTACATCCGTGTCGCCGTTGACCACGACCGTGACCGTGGTGCTCGGGGTGCCGGCAGTGATCGTCCCCGATCCACCGGCTATCTGTACGTAGTCCGTGTCCAATAGCGTGGCCGTGCCGTCCGCCGTGTTCACCGTGAAGTCGATGTTCGCAGCGGCATTGCCCCCGCCGTCGACACTAACCGTGAAGACAAAGTTCGTCGTGCCCGCATCGCCCTCTGAAAGGGTAACGTCGTCTATGCTGATGGCGTCCAGCGCCACATCGTCGTTGGTGATCGTGCCAAGGCCCGTGCCGTCCGTGATCGTGGCGTTCACTGGGGCGCTCAAAACAACCGTGAAGTCCTCGTCAAGCTCTACATCCGTGTCGCCGTTGACCACGACCGTGACCGTGGTGCTCGGGGTGCCGGCAGTGATCGTCCCCGATCCACCGGCTATCTGTACGTAGTCCGTGTCCAATAGCGTGGCCGTGCCGTCCGCCGTGTTCACCGTGAAGTCGATGTTCGCAGCGGCATTGCCCCCGCCGTCGACACTAACCGTGAAGACAAAGTTCGTCGTGCCCGCATCGCCCTCTGAAAGGGTAACGTCGTCTATGCTGATGGCGTCCAGCGCCACATCGTCGTTGGTAATCGTGCCAAGGCCCGTGCCGTCCGTGATCGTGGCGTTCACTGGGGCGCTCAAAACAACCGTGAAGTCCTCGTCAAGCTCTACATCCGTGTCGCCGTTGACCACGACCGTGACCGTGGTGCTCGGGGTGCCGGCAGTGATCGTCCCCGATCCACCGGCTATCTGTACGTAGTCCGTGTCCAATAGCGTGGCCGTGCCGTCCGCCGTGTTCACCGTGAAGTCGATGTTCGCAGCGGCATTGCCCCCGCCGTCGACACTAACCGTGAAGACAAAGTTCGTCGTGCCCGCATCGCCCTCTGAAAGGGTAACGTCGTCTATGCTGATGGCGTCCAGCGCCACATCGTCGTTGGTAATCGTGCCAAGGCCCGTGCCGTCCGTGATCGTGGCGTTCACTGGGGCGCTCAAAACAACCGTGAAGTCCTCGTCAAGCTCTACATCCGTGTCGCCGTTGACCACGACCGTGACCGTGGTGCTCGGGGTGCCGGCAGTGATCGTCCCCGATCCACCGGCTATCTGTACGTAGTCCGTGTCCAATAGCGTGGCCGTGCCGTCCGCCGTGTTCACCGTGAAGTCGATGTTCGCAGCGGCATTGCCCCCGCCGTCGACACTAACCGTGAAGACAAAGTTCGTCGTGCCCGCATCGCCCTCTGAAAGGGTAACGTCGTCTATGCTGATGGCGTCCAGCGCCACATCGTCGTTGGTGATCGTGCCAAGGCCCGTGCCGTCCGTGATCGTGGCGTTCACTGGGGCGCTCAAAACAACCGTGAAGTCCTCGTCAAGCTCTACATCCGTGTCGCCGTTGACCACGACCGTGACCGTGGTGCTCGGGGTGCCGGCAGTGATCGTCCCCGATCCACCGGCTATCTGTACGTAGTCCGTGTCCAATAGCGTGGCCGTGCCGTCCGCCGTGTTCACCGTGAAGTCGATGTTCGCAGCGGCATTGCCCCCGCCGTCGACACTAACCGTGAAGACAAAGTTCGTCGTGCCCGCATCGCCCTCTGAAAGGGTAACGTCGTCTATGCTGATGGGGTCTTGACCAAAGCCAAAACTAAAACCCAGTATTAAGAAGATAATAAACAGTGTTCCCCTCTTACCAAAGTAGGAAGCAAATGAAAGTGAGGCTTTTTTTAATAAGGTCAACATTACCTATTTAATGATTTTCAGTAGGGTTCTTTATTCCATAAATAGGTTGGTCATTTGGGAAGAACCAATATTACTAAAAATTGAAGGAACGCTCCAACTTTGTGGATTAAATCTAAGTTTCTTGGGTGAAATACCCTTAGCTTCTGAAAAATAGCTGTTTAAAGTGTGGCCGACGAGGTCTCGGTGGTAGAATCTATTTTTCGAACCAAGCCTTGCAGCACCTTGCCTGGACCTACTTCAACAAAAGTACTACCTCCATCCTTCACCATATGCTGTACACTTTGTGTCCATTTTACCGGAGCGGTCAGTTGAAGGATTAGGTTTTTCTTGATTTCATCTGCATTTGTCACTGCAGTGGTAGTTACATTTTGGTAAATGGGGCAAGCTGGGATATTAAAACTTGTAGATTCAATAGCTGTTGCCAATTCTTCCCTGGCTGGTTCCATTAATGGGGAGTGAAAAGCTCCTCCGACCGGAAGCAACAAAGCTCTCCTAGCTCCAGCTTCTTTCAATTTTTCACAAGCCTTATTTACAGCATCCACCTCTCCAGAAATCACGAGTTGTCCAGGGCAATTGTAATTGGCTGGAACGACAATACCTTCGGTGTTTTTGCAAATTTCTTCAACTACCTCATCTTCCAATCCCAAAACCGCTGCCATGGTACTTGGTTGCAATTCACATGCTTTTTGCATGGCCAACGCTCTTTGAGATACCAGTTTTAATCCATCCTCAAAATTTAAAGTACCATTGGCTACCAAAGCAGAAAATTCTCCCAAAGAATGGCCGGCAACCATATCCGGCTTAAAATTCTCCCCTAAAACTTTACTTAATATGACAGAATGCAAAAAGATGGCTGGTTGGGTCACCTTGGTTTGTTTTAAGTCCTCTGGAGTTCCTTCAAACATAATATCTGTAATGGAAAATCCCAAAATATCATTGGCTTGTTCAAACAGTTCCTGAGCCAAGGCATGGCTTTCATAAAGATCCAATCCCATTCCCACAAATTGGGCTCCTTGTCCTGGAAAAATATATGCGTTCATTTAGTTCGGTTTTAGTGCAGCAAAAATAGGGATTATTTGGGTTTTGGTATTGGGTATTAGTTATTAGGTGTTGGGTAAAGAATTATATTTTTTAATCTTCTTTGAACCAGCCAGAGTAAGTAACGTAGGCATTGGCTATACGATCTATCTCTCCTGAACTGAGTTCTGGGCTAATATCCTTGATTTTTTTCGCGGGCATGCCTGCATAGATACTCCCAGCTTCTACATGGGTCCCTTTTGTGACCACGGCCCCAGCGGCAATTATGGAATTACTTTCCACCACGCAGTCGTCCATGATAATACTACCCATTCCAATTAAAACATTGTCCTTAACCGTACAACCATGCACCAAGGCATTATGCCCAATAGAGACATTGTCTCCGATAGTGGTGGGCGACTTCTGATAAGTACCATGAATAACAGCTCCATCTTGAACATTTACCTTATTTCCCATTTTGATGTAGTTGACATCACCTCTGACCACTGCATTGAACCAAATGCTACATTGGTCTCCCATGCTAACCTCGCCAACAATGGTGGCATTTTCCGCGATGAAGCAATCTTCACCAATTTCTGGGGATTTTCCCCGGACAGATTTTATAAGCATATTGTTTTATTGAAAAAATGATAATAGTCCAGCCTTTTTGGAAGCGGAAACGGATAGTTCCTTTCCATTGGACAATACTACACTGCCTCCTTTACCTTTTTTGTACTTAACCACCTCAGCTACATTCACTAGATAAGATTTGTGTATTCTAGCAAAGGAATGTGAAGTAAGTGCATCCTCAAAATATTTTAGCGTTTTACTAACCACAATTTTCTTGTTCTCTAGGTAAATTTCCGTGTAATTATCATCGGCCTTACAAAAGTAAATATCCTTTACTTCCAATATTTGAAAGCCGTCCTGTTGTGGTATCGTAATTTTACCCTCGGCCTTAATGGATTTCGCCTTTAGTACTTGCCCTTCCAAGGCATTCTCCTTTTCCTTTACTTCCATCACATAGTTAACTGCTTTGATTAACTCATCTATATTAATGGGTTTCATAAGGTAATAAGCTGCATGGTTGTTTACCGCATCCATCGCATATTGATTGTACGCGGTAACAAAAACGGTTTCGAAGCTACGATTGGGTACTTGGTCCAAAAGATCAAATGCATTCCCAAACGGCATTTCCACATCCAAAAAAACCAAATCTGGAGTATGTTTTTTAATCAACTCGAGTCCCTCTGCTATATTGGACGCCTCTCCTAAAAGCTTGACACCCTTACAATATTTGCTCAGGTAATTGCGTAGTATTTCCCTACTATTGGCCTCATCTTCTACAATAAGTGCTTTCAATTCCATCAATCTTTTTTAAGTCTTAAGGTAACCTTAGTTCCGGTCTCATCCTCATATAAATTTGCGATAGAAACATCCACTTTGTCCTTATACATATCATTAAGAATTTGGATTCGCTTCTTTATGTTGCCCATTCCTTTGGATTTTTGCTTCTTTTGATTGTCCGTTTTCAGGATGGCCGATTTCTTCCTACCAATCCCGTTATCGGCAATTGTGATCTCCAGAACTTCATTGCTGACTTCCTGCGCCCCAATTTTCAAAAATCCCTTTTCATCCTTGTATCGCAACCCGTGCCAAATAGCATTTTCTATATATGGCTGTAGCAGCATGGGTGGAATATTAAAGGCTTCAACATCAATTTTTTCATCGATATTTATTTCATAATCAAATTTGTCCGCAAAACGCGAATGCTCCAGTTTTACATAAAGCTCCAAAAGTTCAAGTTCCTTTGATAGGGCAATAAAGTCTTCCTCCGAGTTTTCCAACACACTTCGCATCAAAACCGAAAACTCGCTTAAAAATCGATTTGCGCTACGCTCATCACTTTTGGCAATAAAATTATTTACAGAGTTAAGTGCATTAAAGATAAAATGGGGATTCATCTGTGTACGTAAAGATTTTAAGGCCAAAAGGTTGTTGGCCAACTTTTGCTGTCTATTGCTCCTATAATACAAGAAGGTGGTCAACGCCATCAGCAGCATCCCAAAGATCAAGGAGTAAATTATCCATTTTTGTCTTTTGCTGGTCTCTTCGAATAACTGCTGTTCTGTAACAGCAAGGCTGTATTTGCTTTGGGATAATTCCCGTTCCTGTTCTAAACTGGAAATTCGATTTTGCTTGGTGGCGATTTCACGGTTGAACCTTGCTGCCCTAGAAATCTCTTGCTCCTTTCTTGCGTACAGACTATCCACCACTGCTACATAATCTTGATATGATTCCAAGGCTTTGGTAAAATCGCCTTTATAGCGGTACACCTCGGACAATCTTCTTGTTGCGTCTTTTTGCACTACAAGGTCATCCTCGTTATCCGCCTCCACTATGCTACGCTGCAAATACGGGATGGCTTCATCCAATTTGTCTTGGGCAATATAGGCGCGTCCAATTTTATAGTTGATTTGCTGGGAGGTAATGGAATCTGGCAAACCGGCAGTAGTGTTGTCCTTGTTGATTGCTGGACTAGGAAGCTGCTGTAATTCACTCAAACTTTTCTTCCTTAGTTGGATTTCATCTTCATACCTATTTTCGTCATTATAAAAATCGGCTACCTTTTCATTTTCTTGAATCAAGCGCTCTGGTGCCACCTGTTTGGATAGGTTTAGCGAGTTGTTGAAAAAACCTTCAGCTTCGATAAAGCGATTGTTCCTTGCATAAGCATCTGCTATCTTGGAATTAAGGTCAATTATTTTCGGAGAAATCTGATTTTTTTGTGCAATCTGCAAGCCTTCTTTGTAAAAATCCAACGCCTCCTCAATATTGGATAATTCCTTATGGGCATCGCCAAGGCCCTCATAAAGTGTTACACGCTGATAGGGCACCATTCCGTTTATGGCTTCCAAGGGTGACAAAGTAGCCTCTGCTTTGCTAAACTCACCATTAAAGATATAGGCCTGCCCTAATAGCAACTCCGTTTTTACCGTTTTTCTAGCCGCCAAGGCATCCTTAAAGCTTGAAATGGCCAAATCAAACTGTTTGTGGTAGACGTAAATTTCTCCTAGGGATGTTAGAGAATTGGATAATTCGGTTTTGTTGCCCCGCTTTCCCAACTGCGCTATGGACTGGGCAATGAAATCTATACTTTTTTCTAGATTGGTCTTTTTGTAAGCATTGGCAGAATCCAAAAAACGCTGATGGTTCATGGTGCTTCTTGAACCAAAACTTGCTTTATTTTCCTTTTTGGAGCTTCGTGAACGGGAGTATCCTGTAACTTGGACGGCTATATCTTCATCTGAGGTAATTCGATGCCGAACGGTTTCAAAATCCCCACTCTCAAATATGAGCATATCTCCTACAGAGGCCCTGATTTTGAATTCTCCAAGACCATTGGTTGTGGTATAATAGCCCGTATCCGTAGAAACGGAAACACCAGAAATAGGCTGATAGTTTTCTTTGCCTTTTACGGTTCCTTTTATTTCAACCAAAATGCGTTCGGTGCGCTCTTGGGAAAACCCATAAAACACAATTATTAAAAGAAAAAAAAGGATGTAGTTTCTTTTTGCCATTTCTCTACAAAACTCAGGTAAACTTAGCTCTTAAAATGCGTATTAAAAAATGGCATTCTCCGAAAAGAACGGTTAAACTCACCTTATTTTACCGCGTCACAAAACCAAGAGGTTCATTCACTCATTGAGCGCTATCGTTCCCTCATTTCCGGTTTTATTGTAAAAAAGATGGTGATAGTTTTAGCCCAGATTTAAAAACATTGAACTATGAAACATTTGAAACACCTATTTGGAATGGCGCTTTTTACCTTAGCAGTTGGAACTGTTTATGGATGTAATACAAGAGCCAAAAATCTTGAAACAGCTGCCCTTGTTACCCCGATTGTAAAAGAAAAACCGGCTAAGCAATATGTAAAGCTTGCTTTACTTTTGGATACCAGTAATAGTATGGACGGGCTTATCAATCAGGCCAAGGCACAGCTTTGGGATATTGTAAACGAATTTACCCATGCCAAGTGTGGTAATGAGACTAGACCTTTGTTACAAATTGCACTGTATGAGTATGGAAACGACAATTTAGCTTCCCGTGAAGGATATATTCGGCAAGTTATTGGATTTAGCGACGATCTTGATGAAATCTCGGAAAAACTGTTCTCCCTAACTACAAATGGAGGTGAGGAATATTGTGGAGAGGTAATTCAAACCTCTTTGAAGCAACTGGATTGGGGAAAAAATGCCGATGACCTTAAACTAATCTTTATTGCTGGTAACGAACCCTTTACCCAAGGCAAATTGAACTACAAGGATGCCGCCCACAATGCCAAGGAAAAAGATGTTATTGTTAATACCATTTTCTGTGGCAACTACGAACAAGGAATATCCACTGACTGGAAAAATGGTGCTATCCTAACCGGAGGTGAGTACATCGCCATTGATCATAATAGACAAGTGGTACATATTGAGACCCCCTATGATGACGTAATCATTAAACTGAATTCCAAACTGAACAAGACCTATGTTTCCTACGGCTACCTTGGTGCGCAAAAAGAGGCAGCTCAGGTGGCACAGGACAGTAAGGCTAATGAACTGAACAAGGGAGTGGCAGTTAAACGCTCTGTTAGTAAAAGTTCCAGACTTTATAAAAACTCTAAATGGGATCTAGTTGATGCTGTGGAGGAAGATGAATTTGAGATTTCTGAGATTGCACAAGATGACCTTCCATCAGAACTCAAAGGAAAATCTGAAGCAGAAATCAAGATGTATGTGGCTGCCAAAAAAGAGGAACGCCAAAAAATTCAGAAACAAATCCAGGAACTGAATAGTAAGCGTGAAGCCTATATCGCTAAAAACCAGAAAGAGGAAACTGGCCAATTGGAAAATGCCTTGTTATCGGCTATTAAAAACCAAGCCTCTAAGAAAAACTACAAGTGGGATTAGATTTGTGTTGATTGTAGTGAAGATGGTCCATTGAAAACAATGGGCCATTTTTTAGTTGTTGGCAGCCGGACAATAGCAATCATAGCGTTTGCCCTGGTCACTCTGCCCAAATTCGTAGCCCAGCGTAATTTGATGAAATCCGCCATTGTCAAAGCGGATATCCCCAGATTGATAGGAATAATTGTAGGAAAACAAGAATTGGTTCACATTTACCCCAATAATAGGTGTAAATAATTGCAAACGTTGTTCCCCAAAACCACCATTGGTCTGGAATTGGGCACCATCAAAACTTCTGCGGTAGGACAATCCCCCCCAAACGGTTCCGAAACTTACATCCCTATATACCTTCGCATTAAAATCTATCGTTTTTTCTTTAGTAAAATCCGTTAATTGAAACAATACAGAAGGCTCAATTCTAGTTTTAGATCCAAATACGTAGCCAGCTGAAAGTAAATAACGTCTTAGGTTGTCAAATTCAGCCGCAGTGTACAAGTCACGTCCACTTCCTAAAACATTCAAAATTGCAGCATGTGCATAAAACTCAAAAATATTGTAGGACACTCCCAAATCCACATTAAAATAGCTGGTAGTGTTTTTGGTTCCTGTAACAATAGGATCCGGTATAACAGATCTAAACTCTGTTTCGTCCAAACTGCTTAGAATAACACCAGCACTAAGACCAAAAGAAAGCTGATTCAAGGTTCTAAAATCTCCCGCTAATTGCAAATGATGTGCATAGGTGGCTTTAAAACCGGTTTGCGAATGGTAACCGTTGGCGTCATTGAACAAAATTGCTCCAATCCCGCTTCGGTCCCCTATCCTAGAGTTAAAATTCAAAGTTTGAAGACTAGGCGCCTCGTCCACATTAAACCACTGTTTCCTGGCCGTAAGCCTAACTTTAGTCCCTTCGGCAATACCTGCCATAGATGGATACACCAAATAGTAGTTATCCGCCAAATAGTCAAAATATACCGGTATTCCCTCTTGGGCCTTAGAGGTCAATCCAAATACAAGGATTAAGATCAGTGAGGTTAAATAGCGTCTCATGCAGTGTTTGGGGCTATAGTTGGGGTTTAAAGGTAATCAAACATTTAAATAACGAGTCAAGCCCTACATTATTATATATTTTGCCCCTCATATTTACTTTGGTATTTTTGTACCAAATTTTGGCTATGAAAGAATATAACATCACGGTTGTCCCAACCAATAACCCTAAAATCATCAAGTTTGAGGCGAATCATTTCCTTTCCAAGGGTAATTATGAGCTAAAAAACATTGACGAAGCCAAGAATTCTCCCTTGGCACAGCAGTTATTCTACCTACCTTTTATCAAAACGGTATACATCTCTGGAAACTTTATTGCCTTGGAACGATTTGATATTGTGGAATGGGAAGACGTAAAAGATGAAGTAGCCCAACAATTGGTAGACTATCTTAATGACGGAGGGCCGGTTGTAAATGAAGAGGAAACTCAAAAAAAACAGCCCATTACCGTATATGCCGAAGTCACCCCCAATCCAGCGGTAATGAAATTCGTCTCCAACAAAAAAATTGTTCCTGCCACCTACGAATTTAAAAATATTGATGAGGCCAAAGATTCCCAATTGGCCAAGGAATTGTTTCATTTCCCATTTGTGAAGGAAGTGTTTTTGGATGAAAATTACGTTTCTGTTTCCAAATTTGACGTAGCAGAGTGGGACGATGTAAACATGGAGATAAGGGAATTTATCAGGGATTTTTTGGCCGATGGCAAAGAAGTGGTCTCAACAGCAAGCATCCAAAGAGCCAAGGAGGTAACTGAACAACGAAAAGAACAGGAGCATTTTGATGACACCTCCAAGCAAATCATCGATATTTTAGAGGAATATGTGAAGCCAGCCGTTGCGAGCGACGGTGGAAATATTCTATTTCAATCCTATGAAGAATCAAGCAAGACCGTAAACGTGGTTTTACAAGGCGCATGTAGTGGTTGCCCATCTTCCACCTTCACGCTTAAAAATGGAATAGAAACCATGCTTAAAAATATGATGGGTGATAAGGTCAATGAAGTAGTGGCCATTAATGGCTGATTTTCAGGTTTTGAACTGCCCATTATGGTCAATTTTTGTTAAATTGAATAAATTTAAAATCATTAACTATTATGGCAGTATTAAAAGTAATCGAAGTATTGGCCAACTCAGATAAGAGTTGGGAAGAAGCGGCTAAAAATGCGCTGGATCAAGCGTCAAAATCTGTAAAGAACATCCGCTCTGTTTATATTAACGAACAAAGTGCCTCTGTAAAGGATGGTAAAATAGACGACTACAGAGTCAACGTAAAGATTACCTTTGAGGTAAAATAAAAGGGCAAATGAACAAAGCGCCCTTTATGGGCGCTTTTTTTATGTCCAAAAATGTTGTTATGATCAAAAAAATTATCCTCCTCTCAGTTTTGTTGTCCCTAACCCAGGGTTGCACCCAAAAAACCAAGAAAGTGACTCACAAACACACCAACGCCCTTATTAATGAAACCAGCCCCTATTTGTTGCAGCATGCACATAATCCGGTCAATTGGGAGGCTTGGAAGCCTGAGGTGCTGGAACGTGCCAAAAAGGAGGACAAACCTTTACTGATAAGTATTGGCTATGCGGCCTGTCACTGGTGTCATGTAATGGAAAAAGAATGTTTTGAGGACGAGGAGGTTGCCCAAATGATGAATGAAAATTTCATCAATATCAAAATTGATCGTGAGGAAAGGCCAGATGTAGACCAAATTTATATGGATGCCATCCAAATGATGTCAGGAAACGGGGGGTGGCCCTTGAACATTATAGCATTGCCTGATGGTAGGCCCTTTTGGGGTGCCACCTATGTTCCAAAGGAAAACTGGGTCAAATCCTTAAAACAACTTACCGAACTGTACCAAAATGACCGAACCAAGATTGTTGAATACGCTACCAATCTTTCCAATGGCATAAATGCCATAAACTTGGTTGAAAACAAAACCGATACAGGAATCTATACCATGGATCAACTAGATGCATCAGTTTCCAAGTGGTCCCAACATTTTGATAATTACCTAGGCGGTTACAAACGCGCCCCTAAATTTATGATGCCCAACAACTGGGACTTTCTCTTGCACTACGCTACCGCCAATAACAAACCAGAACTCTTGGAACAAGTAAACACTACCTTAACCAGAATGGCCTACGGGGGTGTTTATGATCATGTGGGAGGTGGTTTTTCAAGATATGCGGTAGACACCAAATGGCACGTACCCCATTTTGAAAAAATGCTCTATGACAACGGACAACTGACCAGCTTGTATGCCAAGGCTTATGCGGTAACTAAAAATAAGATGTACCAAGAGGTGGTGGAGCAAACCATTGGATTTGTCCACGAGGAGCTTTTAGATGAAAATGGAGGATTCTATTCCTCATTGGATGCCGATAGTCTGGACGAGCATGGGGAGCTGGAAGAAGGGGCCTATTATGTTTGGACCAAGGAACAGCTTATGCAACTTTTGGGGGATGACTTCAAAATTTTCAAGGATTATTACAACATTAACTCCTATGGGCTTTGGGAGCAGGGAAATTATGTTTTGATCAAGGACAAGGAAGATATTAAAATTGCCGAAAAACATAATATTTCCATAGGTGAACTAAAAGAAAAAATGGTAAACGCCTTGAGTCTTCTTAAAAAAGAGAGAGCAAAGCGTTCCAAGCCTCGTTTAGATGATAAAATTCTTACTTCATGGAACGGATTGATGCTTAAGGGGTTGGTTGATGCTTATCGTTATTTGGGGAACGGGGAATATCTGGAATTGGCTTTGAAAAATGCGCAATTTCTTGAAAAAGAAATGATCAAAGATGATTATTCGCTTTACCGAAACCATAAAGGAGGGGAAAGTACTATCAACGCCTTTTTGGAGGACTATGCAACAGTAATTGAAGCCTACTTAGCACTTTATGAGGTGACTTTTGATGCACATTGGCTAGACATTGCCAAAAAATTATTGGACCATTCCAAAGTTCATTTTTTGGATTTAGAATCGGGCATGTTCTTTTTTACCTCAGATGGGGACGATTCGTTAATTCGAAGAAGCATTGAGACTAGTGACAATGTAATATCCGCTTCCAACTCTATCATGGCGGTCAACTTATTAAAGTTTCATAAACTATTTCCCAAAGAAGGGTACAAGGAAATGGCGCAACTAATGCTTAAAAATGTGCAGGGCGATTTTGCTGAAAGTGCCCAAGGTTTTGCCAATTGGATGAACCTAGTGCTTTTTGAGAATCAAAACTTCTATGAAATTGCTATAGTTGGTGAGAACTACCAACAACTTGGCAAAGAAATTAGCAAGAGCTACATTCCCAACAGTGTTTTGGTGGGTTCTGCAAAGGATGGACCTGTTGAGCTTTTAAAAGACCGATTTGCCGAAGGGGAGACTTTTGTTTATGTCTGTATTGAAGGTACCTGTAAACTTCCAGTACAAACTGCTGACAAGGCAGTCGCTCTAATCAACAACAAATAAATCTTTAACATCCCCTTCAAATCATGAAACAACTCAGGGATTTTGAGCAACATTTAGAGAACGCCATCGATTGGTTTTGGGAGTTTATGCCCGATCTTATTCTGGCAATCATCATATTTTTTGTTGGATTTTGGATTGTACGATTCATCAACCGAATGGTGCACAGGTTCTTTGAACGAAAGGACTATGACCCAACATTAGAGAGCTTTCTTCAGAGTTTTATCAGCATTGCCCTTAAGGTGTTGTTATTTGTTGTTGTTATTACCCAATTGGGCGTAAAATCGTCTTCTTTGGTGGCCATTGTTGGTGCCGCTGGTTTGGCTATTGGTTTGGCATTACAAGGCTCCCTGTCCAATTTTGCAGGTGGTGTACTCATCCTAATATTCAAGCCATTTAAGGTTGGCGATTGGATTTCTGCCCAAGGCTTGGAGGGAACGGTAAAACAAATTAGCATTTTCAGCACCAAACTCAACACATTTGGCAATCAAGTGGCCATTATACCCAACGGACAGCTCTCCAACGGAAGTATTGTCAATTACAATATGGAGAACACGCGTAGGGACAAATTTGACGTAGGCATTGGATATGATTCCAACATTAAACAGGCCAAGGAAATCTTATTGCAAATTTGTGCCGATAACCCCGATATTTTAGAAAATCCAGTTCCTGAAGTTTATGTTGGGAACTTGGGTGATAGTTCTGTAGATCTTACTCTGCGTTTTTGGGCAAAAAACGAAGTGTTTTGGCCTGCCCATTTTAAAGTGATAGAGGAAACAAAACTTCGCTTTGATCAAGCAGGGATTGAAATTCCGTTCCCACAGCGGGTGGTTCATGAAGTCAATTAAGCCTTTTTCTTGGTTTGCAGCACAAAATCCTTTAAATAAAAGGGTTCAAAATAGGCCACATCTTCAAAGTCTTGGGCTTGGTATTTTGTAAAGGCCAATTTGGCCATTTCTTTAGCGGAAGGAACTATGTCCGTATCAAATTGAATATTGGAGTGGCCCAGGATGTCTATACATTTTGCTGCCCCACTGCCCACAATATGCACCTTATCAAGGTGAGTAAACTCCTCAAAAGCATTTTCATCAATAATCTCAGCACGGGTTTCCCTGATTTCCTTACCATTACTATCAAAAACTGCTGAATAGACCTCCATGCGCCTTGCATCCAACACCGGAATGATCACCTCCCCGTCATTGAACTGAACCTGATGGGCCATACTTTCCAAGGTAGGGATGGAAATCAATGGAATATCCAAAGAAAAACATAGTCCTTTGGCCGCAGAAACTCCTATTCGAAGCCCCGTAAAGGATCCAGGTCCTTTGCTCACTGCTATTGCATTAAGGTCTGAAAACGACAAAGAAGCCTCTTCCAAGGCTTCTTTTATGAATACATGCAATTGTTCTGAATGGGAATAATTCAACGCATTGTTCTCCATTAAGCAAACAATTTCCTTCCCATTGGAAATACTTACGGAACAATTTGTAGTTGCAGTTTCTAAATTAAGTATTATGGCCATAGCGGCCACAAAGATACTAGTTTAATGAAATTGGGATGCCAAAGTAGAACTCCAATATTTTAAGTCTAAATATGTAGTCGTATTTGGTACGGATTACATCAGCTTCAGCGTTGTCCAACCTAGACTGCGCCTGACTAAAATCAAATGCGTTCATCAATCCCACATCAAAACGTTCTCTTGCATATTCATAAGCCAGCCTTCGTGCATCCAAGGTTTTTTCCGCAGCCTCGTAAGCCTTAAAAAAGGAAGTCACATCAACATACGCCTGATTGATATTGGTTTCCAACTCAAGCTTTTGCTGCTCAAGCTGGACCTTTGAAATATCCACATTGATTTTGGCCCGTTTTACACTGTTCCTAGTACTCCAACCATTAAAAATGGGCACATTTAGTTGAGCCCCATAGGAGATTCCGTCAAAAATGTACAATTGATCAAAAAAGTTACCAAAAACATTATTCTGGTCGGAATACCTTGTATTGTAATTGAAAAAACCCACCAGAGTAGGATATCTTGCTCCTTTTGCTATTTCCAAATCCTTTTCAGATAGCTCAACGTTACTTTCAGAAAACTTAATGTCATTTCTAAAACCCATGGCCTTGTCAAAAATAACCTTAGGCGAATTGGTAAGAATATCCGAAATAGGTATTTCGAAAGATTCCTCTGCAATATCAAAATTTTCGTAATCTGTAATTTGTAACAATTGGGCTAAGCTAATTCGGGAAATAAGTACCAAACTCTCTCCATTGACCACCTGCTGTTCTTGATTTGCAGCAGTAGCTTCAATTTCCAAAAGATCTCCTCGAGGAGAGACTCCGGATTCCACCAGTTCTTTTGTCCGTATCAAATCTTGTTCCGTAACTGCCAACTGTGCCCTAAATGTCTTAAGTGTCTCCTTATTGGATAAAACTTGCAGATATGCGTTGGCCACATTCAACCTTATATCATCCTTTATATCATCTACTCGATATTGATTTGCTATCCCATTCAACCTTGCTCTTTGAATTCTTTTGAAATTCCTAAGCCCGTCAAACAACACCAAATTGGATGATAAATTTGCATTTACGTTTAAAATAGTATTTGTGGTAGGCTCGTTAGTGGCTGGGTTAAATGATAAACCTGTATTTGATGATATTGAAGTTGAGCCGTTCAAATCTGGTATTAGTGCTCCTATGGCATCCGATTCATCTATTTTGGCGTTCTCCAAATCCAGTTCAAACTGTTCAATGGTCAAGTTGTTTTCCACAGCAAATGTTACACACTCCTGTAGTGTCCATTTTTTCATTTGAGCGTTGGTGGCGAACATGGCAAAAATTACCATGATCACAGTGATTTTAAGTTTCATTCGTTTTTCGATTTTCTGATTGATTATTGATTGGTCAGTTTTAGGAATCATCCTCATCACTCTTCTTCTCCAACTTGTTCCATACTTTGACTTTTGCTCCTTCGTCAAGCCCAGAAACCACCTCTACATCTATTCCATCGCTAACGCCCAGCTCTAACTCTTTTCGCTCAAACTCGTTCTCGCTAACTTCTATTTCAACATATGGTTTTTCTGTGTCCTTATCAAATTGCAATAAAGCTTCTTTTATCGCCAAAACATCCTTCTTTTCTTCCAGAACAATGGAGGCATTGGCACTATAACCTGCCCGTACATAGGTACTGTCATTGACCACTAAATCGCCTTCTATTTTAAACTGAACGGCACCTTCTTCCTCTACTCCTTTAGGTGCTATGAACTTCAATTCTGCCTCAAACTTGTTCTTTTCCAATGCTCCCAAACTAATTTCCAAAGGCATTCCCAAGCTAAGTTTTCCAACTTCTGCCTCGTCTACTTCGCCCTCGAAAATCATTTTGGTCATATCCGCAATGGTGGCAATTGTTGTACCGTCATTGAAGTTGTTACTTTCAATAACTTGATCTCCCTCTTCCACGGGAATTTCCAAAATAGTTCCGGATACTGTAGCTCTAATATTGGTATTGGCACTGGAAGAACCACCAGCAGAGCCTTTGCGAATAATCTGATAATCCGCTCTTGCGTTGGAAAGTTCCTGAACGGCCTGATCATAGGTCAACTTTTGATTATTAAAATCTTGGTTGGAAATTACCCCTTTGTCAAAAAGAGCCTTATTACGGTCAAACTCGATCTTGGCATTGTTTAATGAAAGCTCGGCATTTCTTACACGTCCAGAAGCTTGGTTCAACGATTGTTCATTGGGCACTACCTTGATCACTGCAATTAAATCTCCGGCCTTAACATCGACACCTTCGTCCAAATATATTTTATCAATAATCCCAGAAATCTGTGGCTTTATATTGATTTCATCCTCTGGAATTACCTTTCCGGTAACGATAACCTTGTTTACAATGTCTTTTCGTTCCAAAGATTCTGTCTCATAAATCTGGGTTGGGGTACTGTTCTGTTTTAGGAAATAAACGACAGCGCCTAAAATTCCGATCGATACAATCGTGATTAACCCGTATTTTACGTATTTGTTCATTACTACTTATTTGATCGTTATTTATTTTATTTTCAAATTGAATCTATTCTTCCCTCAAGGCTTCGATGGGCCTCACCT
The DNA here is from genome assembly GCA_965117065.1 of uncultured Allomuricauda sp. Taxonomy (GTDB): domain Bacteria; phylum Bacteroidota; class Bacteroidia; order Flavobacteriales; family Flavobacteriaceae; genus Flagellimonas. The sequence continues at coordinate 2,788,600 of OZ220751.1, read as the reverse complement.
TTATCGCTTTGTTGGCCGGAATCATACCAATCAATAAACTTAGGCTTACCATCAAAATAAATGATATAGCAAATTGGGGTATGCTTACCATGGGCTTAACAAAGGGAAAATCTTCCCCACTACCCCATAGTGAATCCAAAATAGCCAAGATTCCTACCGAAATCGCAAAACCGATAAGTCCCGCAAAAGCAGTTAACACTATGGCCTCCACTACAATCTGGCGCTTCACTACCTTGGGTGTTGCACCCAATGCTCTACGCACTCCTATTTCCTTGGTTCGTTCTTTTACTGTTATCAACAAGATATTACTAATGGCAATTACTCCTGCCAACAAGGTAAATATGCCCACAAAAAAGGAAAAACCTTTCAGTACATTGGTAAAGGCCGAAATATTGTTGAAAATCTCCGACATATCAAAGCTGCCTATGGCTCTTTGGTCATCAGGATGTATATCGTATTTGTTTTTGAGGATGTCCTTAATCCTGTTCTCTACAACAGCAACCTTTGTGTTTGGTTCCACGGAAATGGCCATCCAGCCCATACGGTCTCCAGAGTTAAAGGCTTTTTGAAAAGTGGTAAACGGAATAAATACCGCATTTTCACCATCAATATTGATATTATTGTTGGGTTTATATACTCCAACTACTGAGAAAAATACTCCGTTAATCCGTATATCCTCGCCTATGGCATTTTCCCCTTTCTCAAATAGGAGTTTATAGGTTTCTTCCCCAATGACACATACCTTTTTGGAGTTCTCAATGTCCGTTTGGTTTAAGAAACGTCCTTCTACCAGCCTCTTTTTGGTGATGTTATCAATTTCTGGATAATCCCCATATACGGAAGAGCCGCTAGTTTGGCCATTTCTATAGACTGTTACCACACTCCTATGGCTTCCTAATTCAATTCGTGGTGCCAACACCTCAATTTCTGGGATTTCTCTTTTCAGAATTTCAGCATCCCCAATTTTGTAGCGTATTCTTCTGCCTCTTTCAAAACCTTTATAAGGTTCTGAGGTAGACTGTCCCCAAACAAAAAGACTATTGGAAGCGGTTCCGGCAAAAACCTTGTCAAACCCATTGCTCATTCCATTGGAAGATCCTAAAAGTAGAATCAAAATAATCATGGCAAAAATTACGCCCAACATGGTCAAGAAGGTACGGAACATGTTCTTTCCAAGGGTGTGGAAAACTTCAATCCAAAAATCTCTATCGAACAACCACATATTATTTATCGCTTAATGCCACTATTGGTTTAACATTTGCCGCTTTTACAGCTGGAATCAATCCCGCCAGCACTCCAGCCACTATCAAAATAATGGTAGCCGTAATCACTGTGGAAAGGCTTACCGAAGGATTGGTAAATGCCGGTGTATTTATATTTGGCCCAATAAGGGACAAAATAATCCAAGCAAAAATTAACCCAATAAATCCAGATATTGCCGTAATAAAGGTAGACTCCAAAAGCACCAAATTGATAATTTGTTTCGGTCGTGCACCTAGTGCTTTTCGCACTCCAATTTCTTTGGTACGTTCTTTAATGGTAAAAACCATGATGTTTCCAATGCCCACAATACCGGCTACTAAAATTAGAAAACCAACCCCAATACTAATCGCGCTCAATACGGCAGAAAAACTACTGATATCATCAAACGCTTCAGCATAGTTCCAAACATTGATTCCTGCCTGATCATCCGGTGCCACTCTATGCCTTCTTTTCATTAAATCTTCCAAACGTCCAGAAAACTCCAATGCTTTGGTTAAGTCGTAAGTGGGATTGTAGGTCAGCACTACCTGATTGATTACATTGGTATCCCCAAAAATTCGTTGATATGTGGAAATGGGCGCATAAATTCTTCGTTCAGCGTTGTCATCTCCATCATCGGTAAAAATACCTATCACCCTAAAGGGTAACCCATTAAATTCCGCGAATTTGCCGATAGGATTCTCCTTTTTAAACAAATCTTCGGCCACTTTCCTTCCAATAATGGCCACCTTGGCCCTATTGATCACATCTGCATTGTTAAAGAACCGGCCCTTTGTAATCAGGGTTTTTTCAATAATCTGATGGTCTGGATGCACGGCTTGCACAGAATAACTTCCTGTTTCGCTTTTATACCTTGCTGTGGTCCCCGTAAAATAACGGGCACTGATGTACTCCACATCTTTTGGAAAGCTCTCCTTTATGTATTGATAATCGTCATTTTTAAGCTGGATTCTTCTGCCTGCCTCAAAACCTCCATAAGCTTTTGCCGTGGTTCCGGGACGTATAAAGATGGAATTGGTAGCATCGTCATTAAACTGGCCGGTAAATCCGTTTTGCATCCCATTTACCGATGCAAGCAACATCACCAATATGAAGATGGCCCAACCTACTGAAAAGCCTGTCAAGAATGTCCTAAGTTTGTTGTTCCTTAGGGTGTGGAAGATTTCCTGCCAAATATCGCGATCAAACATATTGTTGTGCTCTTACCTGCTCAATTTTTTTGTCTTCTACAATAACACCATCTTTAAGGTGCACAATTCGCTTGCACATATGTGCAATATCTTCTTCATGCGTTACCACCAAAATGGTATTTCCTTCGTCATTGATTTTTTGGATAAGATCCATTACTTCGTATGAAGTTGTGCTATCCAAAGCTCCGGTAGGCTCATCGGCCAACAAAACCTTGGGTTCAGCAGCCATGGCTCGCGCTATGGCAACCCGCTGTTTCTGACCCCCTGAAAGTTCACTGGGCAAATGGGTAGCCCACTCTTTTAGCCCTACTTTTTCCAAATAGCTCAAAGCCTTTTCTTGCCGTTCCTTTCTTCCCACTTTTTGATAGTATAGTGGCAAGGCCACATTTTCCAAAGCCGATTTGTAATTGATCAAGTTAAAGGACTGGAATATAAACCCTAAAAACTTGTTTCTATATTGGGCGGCCTTCGTCTCACTTAAATCTTTAATTGGAACATCATCCAAGGTGTACTCACCAGTGTCGGCTACATCCAACATTCCTAAGATGTTCAATAAAGTGGATTTTCCGGAACCCGAAGACCCCATAATGGCAACCAGTTCCCCAGTTTCTGCCTTAAAATTGATTCCCTTTAACACATGAAGGGAATTGCTTCCCATTCTATAGGATTTGTGAAGGTCCTTGATTTCTATCATGATTGGTGCTATTAGCTATCTGGCATTTTAACTCCTGTAATATGACTTACAAGTTGTTAAAATGTTACAAGATTATTTGATTTTTTTTGTTAAATGATTAGTTGGCGTCTTCCTCCGCCTCCACGGCATTCCAGACTTTGACCTTATTGTCTGCCGTAAGTCCAGATTTCACCTCTACAAAAATGCCATCGCTGATACCCAGTTCCACATCTTTGCGTTCAAATTGTTGTTCTGAAGTTTCTATTTCCACATAAGGCTCTTTGGTTTCACCGTCAAACTGAACCAAGGCTTCTTTTAAAGCCAAAACACTATCTGCCCTCGCCAAAATAATGGACGCGTTGGCACTAAGGCCTGCCCGGATAAACACGGAGTCTTGCTTTTTGAGGGTTCCTTTTATTTCAAACTGAATGGCCCCGTTCTCTTCTTTGCCTTTTGGTGCGATATAATCCAAGACCGCATCAAAAACTTGATTTTCTATAGCTCCTACGGTTATTTCTAAAGGTAAATCCTCCGTGATTTTTCCCACCTCGGATTCATCTACTTTGCCCTCAAAAATCATCTTTTCTACATCTGCGACGGCAGCAATGGTGGTTCCTTCGTTAAAATTGTTGCTCTCAATTACTTGATTACCCACTTCAACCGGAACTTCCAACACCATTCCACTCACTGTGGAGCGTATCAAAGTGTTTGCGGCATTTCTAAAACCACTTGTGGTTCCTGTATTCACAATATCGTAACGCTTGTTCGCAGCTCCGTATGCTTGTTTGGCTTGGTCAAAGGCCACCTGTGCCCGTTCTAAATCCGCTTTTGAAATAACCCCTTTATCAAAAAGAGACAATTGCCTTTCATAATTTCTTTTTTGGTCATCCAGATTAATTTTGGCTTCGTCGATGGCATTTCTAGCATCATTCAAAGCATTCAAATTGGGAACAACCTTTATTTTGGCCAAAAGATCTCCAGATTTGACGTAATCGCCACCTTCCACATAAATTTCTTCAATGACCCCAGAAATATTAGGCTTGATCAACACTTCCTCCAAAGGAAGAATACTTCCTGTGGCCACTGCCTTTTTGACGATATTCTGCTTGGTAGGCACTTCGGTTTCATAGACTACTGGGTCCTCAGAGTTTTTTTGGTACAAATAGTACATGGAGCCACCGAAAACAACAACGATGAGCAACAGGATGATAATGGTTACTGACTTTTTCATTTTGATTCTTATAGTTATTCTGATTGATTCATTTTTTGCTAATCCGTTCTTAGTGCTTCAATAGGCCTTACCCTAATAGCACTGTTGGCGGGGATAAATCCCGCCAGTAAACCAGACACCATTAAAATGACCAAAGCACCACTTACCACACTTACACTAACACTAGGATTGATAAACATGTCTACAGGTCCCACACTATCCAAGAGGGAATTGATTCCGTAAATGACCAGGGAGCCAAAAATAATCCCTGCCATACCAGAAATAATAGTTAAGAAAATAGATTCCATGAGAATCTGTTTCTTTATGGACCAGGGTTGTTCACCCAAAGCTCTACGAATCCCAATTTCTTTGGTACGTTCCTTTACCACAATGAGCATAATATTACTAACTCCGATAATGCCGGAGAGCAGCACCATGATTCCTACGAGATAGGCAATGGCTTTTAGCCCTACGAATAGACTCTCCACTCTATTGAATTGCTCATACAAATCAAAGTGACCTATAGCCCTATTGTCTTTTGGGTGCACTTTATGCCTATCCTTCATTATTCCAACAATATTTTCCTTAAGCCGTGAGATGGAACTACCATCGTGTGCGGTAATGGCCATCCAGCCCACGTCTTCTCCCCGATTAAAGGCTTGGGAAAAGGAAGTAAATGGAACGAAAATTTCCTTTTGGGCCTCCTCGCCATCTCCATCGTTGTTCTTTTTCTTATAGGTACCAATGACCATAAAATTAACACCTTGGATTTTGATATAGCTCCCAAGAACTTCTTCCCCTTTCTCATACAACTCCGACTTAACCCCCTGACCTATTACGGCCACTTTTCTTTTTTCGTTAATATCGTTGTGGTTGACAAACCGTCCCGAGGTAACCGTCATAGGATCTTGATTGATGATTTCCGGGTAGTCCCCATATACGTTATAGGCTCCAACACGAATGCCTCTGATCACATTACCTCCACCGCGAAAACCTCCCAATTGATTTCTTGGGGATACAAACCGAAGGTTAGGCACGTTATCCCAAATAGCCTGTACATCACTTACTTTGAATTCAAAGCTCCTATCTTTTGGCAACCCCTCATAAGGTTTAGTGGTTCTTCGGGTCCACATGAACATGGTGTTGGTCGCAATATCACCAAAATCTGCCCTGATGCCATTTTCAAAGCCTTTACCAGCTGCCAAGAGCACGATCAATATAAATATGCCCCAACAAACCCCAAAGGCCGTAAGAATTGTGCGCCCCACATTGCTGGTGAGCACCTCTAAAATTTCTCGCCATCTATCTCGGTTGAACATAGCTATTCCGAATTGTTTTTTGACCGTTTATTCATCACGCAAAGATTCTATTACTTGTACCCTTGCTGCCCTTAATGCTGGTATGAGACCTGCCAAAGCCCCTGCAAAAATGAGTACCATTACCGTTGAAAAGGCCACGTTAAAGTTGACTGAGGGATTCAATACATATTCAATTTGTACATGAGGTCCCAAAACTTCCAGTATCAACATGCTAAAAATTAAGCCTGAGAAACCTGAAATTGCAGTTACAAAAATGGACTCGTGTAGAATCATCCCCACTATGGACCAAGGCTTGGCTCCAAGCGCCTTTCTTATTCCAATTTCGCGGGTGCGCTCTTTTACCACAATCAACATGATATTACTCACACCAACTACTCCTGCTATAATGGTACAAACTCCCACAAACCAGAAAAACAGCTTCATGTTCCCTGTAATTCCGTAGTATCTTTTGGCTTCTTCCATGGCACTCCAAACCCTTACTCCGGATTCGTCATCAGGCGCCACTACATGCTCTTTCTTTAAATACTTTCTGAGGTTATCCTTAAAAACCACTGCTTGGGCTACGGCTTCCTCAAAATTTTCGGCTGAGGGAAGTGTGTAAGAAAGTGTATTGAGTTTATCGTCCCCATTGAACACTCTCTGTGCTGTGGACAAGGGAATGTAGATACGCTCTTCTTCCCTTTCATTTTGCTCGTTGAAAACACCAATAATCGTGAATCGGATACCTGCGATATCAATAAGTTCCCCAATAGGTGTTTCTACTTCCTTAAAGACATCCTCTTTGATTTTTTTACCTATGATGGCAACTTTACCCAGGGAAATTTCATCCTTGTAGTTGATAAAACGACCTTCAACCGTTGAAAATCCCTCAATAAATTGAAACTCCGAGGATACACCTTGAATGCCATAAACCAATGATTCACTGCCATAGTTGATGTTCACATTGCGTACAAAAACGCGTGGGGATTCATACTCGATTTCCTCCTTAAACATTCTACCAGCAGTCTCATAGTCTGCATTTTTGAAACGGATTCTTCTACCTGGATTAAGACCTTTGTAGGCCTTTGAAGTTGCTTCTGGCCATGCCCAAACACTAGTGGTCGCATCTTGCTTGAACTCATGTTCAATACCATTTTGCATACCTTGGCCGAAGCCCAATAAAATAACAAGAATAAAAATACCGGAGGCTACGGATAGCCCGGTTAAAAAAGTGCGTAGTTTGTTCTTCCGTATGGTGTCAAATATTTCTTGCCACCTTTCAATGTCGAACATGATGGTTGGTGTTTGATGATTGATGAAATACGCGTGCGTACTCCATATAAGACATAAACTACATGATATTGTTACACTTTGGTCCTAAAAAAAATGTTAAAATTTTAGGAATCCTTTAACTACGCATCTTTTTGTAGACAAAATAGAACAACCCGCCTACCAAAATATAGGGGATTGCCATGAGATAGACGATGCCATTGTTGATTCCCTCCGCGGTGCTACCATCCACTTCACTTTCCACCACAGCCCTGCACATGGCACACTGAGCTTCGGTGAGCTGAGGGAATAGAATAGATAGTACTAGAAGAGCAATCAAACCCTTTTTTCCATGTCCAAAACCAGGGATACTTGCTGTTTTTGAAAGAAAGAATATTGATTTTGTACGTTTAATGCGCATAATAGGGCGAGATCATTAGATAAACTACAACTCCAGTAACGGCAACGTACAGCCAAATAGGAAATGTAAACTTGGCCCATTTCCTATGCTTTTGGTATTCTCCTAAATACCCTTTTGAATAAGTAATGAGCACTAACGGAATTACTGCTATGGACAGAACAATATGTGTTATCAGTATAAAGAAATACAAATATTGTATTGCACCGTCCCCTCCAAATATGGTGCTTTCTGAGGTCATGTGGTAAGCCACGTACATGACCAAAAATAGAGCGGACAACACCAAACAGCAAGTCATTAATTTTTGGTGCAGTTCCTTTTTCCCATTTTTAATACTGACTACTGCCCACACTAACAAAATAGCAGTCAACCCATTAATTGAGGCATAGATTGGAGGTAAAAAAGACAAAGGTTTTGCATTTGGGATTTTATATCCAAACAAAATAGCCACGACCAAGGGGATGACTATGGATATCACCGTAATCAATCTATTAAATTTTTTTTCTCGTAGGGCAAGCTGATCCTTCATTCTTCCAGCAATAATTTTTTAATATCTTCCTTAAGCATTGTAATTTGTTGGGGCTCACCTTCCTTGTTCACTCCCTGCTTTTCAGTAATGGTACCTCGGTAGTAAATCATTGGGTTACCATATTGATCATCCCGGGAACGGATATACCCCTGTTTGTCAACCAAGGCAAACATTCCTGAATGTTCAAAACCACCTGGTGCATCCTCAACTTCATTAGCAACAATATAAAAGCCTTCTTGAGCCAAGGTGTAGATTTCATCTCTATTTCCCGTCATAAAGTGCCAGTCAGGATCTGTTACACCATATTTTTCCGCATAACTTTTGAGCACATGCGATGTATCATATCTGGGATTAATGGTGAACGATGCTACCCCAAATTCCGGATATTCTTTAAAGGCATCTTGTAATTCCACTAAATTTTTTGTCATTACCGGACAAATTGTAGGACAGGTGGTAAAGAAAAATTCCACCAAATATACTTTCCCCAAGTAATCTTTGTTCGTGATAAGTAAACTATCTTGATTTAAAAAAGAAAAGTTGGGTACCCTTCTTTTTTTTCCGTTACTGACCACAAATCCCAAATTGGACTGTAGTGAAGCTACGCTCATACGATCCGTTTCCACCATCGTTCCCTTTTTAAGGGTTTTGGTAATTTCATTGACAGCAAAAATCCCAAAGACCAGGACTACTGCGGAAACCCAGACATAGGTGTATTTTTTTTTGCTATTTGCTCCTGTTGGCATTGTTCTTCTTTAGGGCGAGGCGATATTCGGCAAGGATAATTTTAACATCGTCCTCCATTTTATTGTTTAATTCGGCTACTGAAATGGTATTGAAACCATATTTGACGCCTTCATCCTCATCATCGGTCCTTCCTCTTAGATTCCTTTCCTTATCTATTATAAATACATACGGGGTTCCCAAGTCAGCTTCCAATTTTACATTGGTATCAAGACTTTCAAATAAGGTTGTAATTTCTTCTGAGGTTCCGAAGGTAAAAAACCACTTATCGATTTCCGATAGTTTACCTAATTCCTTTCCTAAAGCCTCCACCTTGGATTCTTGCCCTTTTGGAGCAATCATTACTATCTGAAAGTCCTTAAACTCACCAAAGCGCTTATATATCTTTTGATTGAGGTTGAAGGCATTCCCTTGCTTTAAATTTATATTGTTGCCCAAAAAACCAAGAATGGTAATCTTATCTTCCAAAAGGGCTTCTCCATCGAAATTTGATATTTCAGGTACATTCTCGGTAAGCATTGGCAACCTTCCAAAATTGTTGACGCCAGATGCAAAAAACAAGTAGGCCACTAAGGGAAAGATAAACAAAACAACTAAAACAAAGGCCTTTTTCATTTCAATTTTGCTAGGTACAAAAATAAAAAAAGACGGTTACTTGACCGTCTTTTTTAGCTGTTAATACTTTATTAGAAATTCCAAGACAGATATCCTTCCTTGAAAACGGTATAGATATAGTCCGCTTCAAAGAGTAATATAAAAATCAGATAGCAAATCAAGAAAATCGGTGTCCAAACAATGGCTCTTCGCAACGAGCTTTTTTCGTCTCTAAGATGCATAAAGTCCCAAGCAATGTAATAGGCCTTAACCAAGGTAAGGATGATGAATATCCAGTTCAGGAGTTTCATCCCAACAAAGTAATTTTTAGTTAGGAGTTCTGGCTTGGTAATACCCAATCCTACCTCAACCGCAGTTACCAAGGTTAGAAAAATCAATACTCCCCAAATCTTTTGGATATTGGACTTAAATTTTACAAGTCCTCTAAAAATCTCAAGTTTATGTTCGTGCGCCATGTGCTTATTTTTTGAGTTTCCGTCTCTGCGGAAATGAAAATCGAATTATACCAAATAGAAGAATGTGAATACAAATACCCATACCAAATCCACAAAGTGCCAGTACAGCCCTACTTTTTCCACCATTTCATAATGGCCTCTTCTCTCGTAAGTACCCAAGATGATATTGAAAAAGATAATAACATTGATCAGCACTCCTGAGAACACGTGAAACCCGTGAAACCCCGTAATGAAAAAGAAGAAATCCGCAAAAAGTCGGCTTCCGTATTCGTTGTGGATAAGGTTTGCACCTTCTACAACTTGTGTTGCATCCATAAGCTTTGCCAACGATCCCTGGCGATCCAACAGTGTTTTCTCACCATCCTCGTTTATGGTTTCGGTACGAATTAGAATGTTTGGGCTTGCTTTAAAGCCTTCAACTACTTCATTTAAAGAGAAAGAAGTTTTGTAACCTTCATCTTGAAACCAAATCCCTTCGCTTTTTAAATGTTTGATACGATCTTCCGGGAGCGTCTCGGCAAAATCGGCCAAAGCAGCCCTTTCTCCTGTATCGGCATTGACAAACTGTAGTATTCTACCGCCTTTAGTTTCTACGGCTCCAAAATCACCTTTTATGAAAGTTGCCCACTCCCACGCCTGTGAACCAACAAAGATGGCACCACCAATAATGGTCAAGAACATGTAAAAAATCACCTTTTTCTGCATCATCTTATGCCCGGCATCCACGGCCAACACCATGGTAACAGAGGACATAATCAAAACAAAGGTCATAAAGGCCACATAGTACATAGGGTAGTTACCGTGAAAGAAGGGAACGTGGGTAAATACCTCGTCTGCAATCGGCCAAGTCTCAATAAACTTGAACCTGGAAAAGCCATAGGAAACCAAGAACCCAGAGAAAGTCAAAGCATCCGAGACGATAAAAAACCACATCATCATTTTTCCATAACTAGCATTTAGTGGGCGATTTCCGCCTCCCCAAGTGCTTTCTTCTGTACCGGTAGTCACCGTTGTGTCCATATAAAAGGTCGTTTTAATAAAACTTTAGCAAAAATACATCTTTTGCTGTATTGAAAAAGACAAAGTTGAATGAAAACTACTTCATCAAAAATTTATTTCACGAAATACATGAAAAGAATTAAATACACCCAAAGAAAATCCAAAAAATGCCAGAAAGTGGCACCCAATTCCATACCCAACATATTTCCAGGGATATATTTTCCCCTCAACTGCTGCACCATCACCACCAAAAGTGAAATAAGTCCAGCTACCACATGTGCAATATGTACTGCAGCAATCAAAAACACGTAGGACATTTTAATGTTGCTGGTAGGGCCCGTAAAATAGTAGCCGTTCTCCAACATTTGGGAAAAGCCCATAAACTGCATTACAATAAAGGAGATACCCAAGGCCAAAGTGGCCAACAATAAAAGGGTGCCTCGTTTTTGGTTATTTGTAGCAACCGCCTGCTTGGCCAAAAAATACGTAATACTGCTCAAAACAATAACGGCGGTACTGATAAAAAAGGCTTGTGGCAAGTCCAAATCACTTATCCAATCTTCCCGCTTACTGCTCACAATATAAGCACTTGTCCAGCCTGCAAAACCCATAATCAGGCTTACAATGCCAAACCAGAGCATCATTTTTTTGGCCCGTTTATTTTTTACTTCAATATCAACTTCCGTCAAATCCATATTCCTAACCAATAAATTTATCTATTACGTATACTATCTGAATCAATGAAATGTAGGTAACACTGGCTAACATCAGTCTTCTGGCAGAAGGGTTATCTCTTTTTTCATATAATTTGAATCCAAAAACCAGCATCACCAATCCGGCCAACAATACAATGATTGCTGCAGGAATGGACAAGTGCAATCTCCCGGTAAAGCCAAAGGCAGGCATAATTGAGATAACAATCATCCAAATGGTGTATAGTATAATCTGAAGGGCAGTACCCGCATCTTTTTTTCCGGTAGGAAGCATTTTAAATCCGCCCCTTTTGTAATCATCGTCCAACATCCAGCCCAAGGCCCAAAAATGGGGAAATTGCCAAAAAAACTGTATCATAAACAAAGTTCCTGGCTCAATCCCAAAATCGTTTGTGGCCGCCACCCACCCTAACATAAAGGGAATGGCGCCTGGTAATGCTCCTACAAATACGGCCAAAGGCGTTTTGGTCTTTAAAGGGGTATAAGCGCTGGTATATAAAAAAATGGAAATAGCCCCGAACATTGCCGTTTTGGGACTTAATATGTATAAGGCAACCACACCAAGGATGGTCATTACAATGGCAATGGTCATTGCTGTAGCTACGGACATGCGCCCGGACGGAATTGGCCTATTCTTGGTACGCTTCATCAAAGCATCCAAGTCCTTTTCAATCACCTGATTATAGGCATTGGAAGCCCCAACCATACAATAACCACCAAAAGCGAGTAGCAACAAGGAAACTAAATCTATTTGATAAGCCCCTAGAAAATACCCAGCAATGGATGAAAAAACCACGCTAACGGCCAGTTTGGCCTTGGTGATTTCCTTAAAATCGGTAAAAATTAAGGATAAGGAAGTGCTTTTTACAGAACTCACGGCAGATTTCATCCACATTTTTTATTGGCAGGCAAAGATAACGTCAGCCCATCTCTTTTCCAACCTATTGTAAGTCTTTATGTTATTTTTGAAAAAGCATTACGTCCAAACTTAAGAATCAACTAAAACGCCAACACCATGCGAACAATTTTCATTCTTGCCATTTTAATGGCTACAGCTGTCCAGTCCCAAAACAACGAAGTGACCATTTCTGTGGATACCTTAAGCTCAAAAGTATATATGCTTACTGGAAGAGGTGGCAATATTGGTGTTTATGTGGGAGCTGATAATGTTTTTATGATTGATGACCAGTTTGCCCCTTTGAGCAACAAGATCAAAAATGCAATTGCTACCCTAACGGACAAATCCATAACTTATTTGGTGAACACGCATATGCATGGTGATCATACCGGCGGGAATGCCAATTTTAATACAAACCAAACCACTTTGGTGGCCCAAGACAATGTACGGACTCGACTTAAAGACCGTGGACAAAAAAATGTGGCCGACCAAAAAACATCGCAAACCGACTATGAAAAAAGTCTGCCAGAAATTACACATGCGGATGGAATGACTTTTTACGATGGCGACGAGACCATCATGCTCATGCACGTGCACAATGCGCATACGGATGGGGATACCCAAGTATACTTTATGAACGAGAATGTGCTGCACATGGGCGACACTTATTTTGCGGGTCGCTACCCCTATATCGATATCAACAGCGGAGGAAGTATTGACGGCTATATCGCTGCCAGTAAAAATGCGTTGATGGTTATTGATGATGAGACTAAAATTATCCCTGGGCATGGCCGACCTTCCAACAAAAAAGAATTACAGGGTTTTGTAAGTATGTTGGAAGAAGTGCGAGCTCTTGTTCAAAACCAAATTGATGCTGGAAAAAGTTTGGAACAGGTAAAAGGTGACGCATCATTATTGGCTAAATATGATGCTACCCACGGCAATGGTTATATTAATGGTGAGCGGATGCGGGAAGCGGTTTATCGTAGTCTGACGGAAAAGTGAATGGTCAGTAATCTGAAGTCTGACTACTGTTTTCTAAAAACCCAATACTCAAGACTAAAAAACTATTCCTCAAAATCAAACAAGCGGCTTAACGGGATTTCCAGGGCATCTGCTATTCTTCCCAAAGTAACCACGCTGGTGTTTCGCTCTGCACGTTCTATTCTTCCAATCTGATTCTTGGTTAAATCAGCCTCCACAGCAAGTTGAAATTGAGAAAGGCCTTTTTCTTTTCGGAGATATCGTATTTGGTCACCGACATTCCGCATAAATTCTGTATCTCGTTGGGTGTATTTTTTATGCACATGCCAATTTGGTTATAGTTCAAAAAAGAAAAGACAACCACGATGGGGTATTTTGATATATTTTCATTAATATTGATAGCGTTTAGCACATAGCCCCAATAAATCAACGTAATGGCTATGGCACCTACCTCTATTTTGGAAGAGATCAAAAATTTTCTGGAAAACGACAACTACACCACTCTTGAACTCACTTTTGAAACTTTGGAAATATCCCTGTTTCACCACGGGAAAAGGCTAAACCAACTTGTACGGCAAGATGCGGAACTCATCCTTCAAAAAACCAATGATCCAACCATCGCGGAAATGGATGTGGTGGACAATCTGGTCTTTCCCTTTCTGTTCACTTTTAACCCACAGGAGGCCCTAGCTGGCCAAACCACCCAAATGCAAAAACTCCCACGGCCCTTAAACCATGGGAGTCTGTGTATTAAGCATTATTGCCTAGAACTAGAGTTTACCATTGAGTCCCCTAGCAAGGAAATGGAGTTGCGAGTGATGCACTTATACCTCGGGTCGTACTTAATTAATTAGGCACTTGTCAATTTATAAAGTAACTGCACCCTAATTTCTCCAATCCAAAGGTAAGTTCTCACCAGTAAATCTATTAATCTCCATAATCAATCCTAACAAGGTCTTTGACTCGGCCTTTATTATCCAGAGAGTAACTGTTCTTCAATTCATCATACTTTTCATTGGAATCCGCAAAATCAGAATAGATAGTCTCAGTAAAATAATGATAAGTGTTACTTGAAACTTTTAATGTATTCTCTTTTAATCCCAAATCCCAATCTCTAATTTCATAAAACAGGCTTAGTATGCTAATCAACCTGTTATCTTGAATTTGCAATCGGAAAATCCCTCTAGACTTACCTCGTGTTTTGTCTTTGGAATTCTTTTCGAAATTACTTGAAAAGCCAATCAAATAACTATCATATTCAAATTTCACACATAGTTTGCCAAAATAGTAAAATTGAATCCCCGAGCCTAGGCCCATCAAATCATTTGCAACAAAATTAGATGTTATCAATCCCAATATTCCGCTTTCATTCAATGATTTATATAGGTTACTTTCAAAATCAATTTCAACTGCTTCAACTCTCTTGAAATCATTAATGATTTCATTAATGCCAAAATCTATTAGGAGATTTCTATCATTTGTACTAAAAACTTCTTTGTCAAATTCAAAGTTCTCAAAATTTTGAAATCGCAAAAAAACATCATCTTGGGCCTTCAAAGCTGTAACAAAAAAAGCCAATAAGCATAAATTAACAATTGTCTTCATATCTATCATGGTAATTTTGGTCTGTTCTTTATAATACCAAATCCAAATTTTGAGTAATCATAATTAGAATTAAAATAACGACTTACCTCATTATAGTTAGATTGAAAATGATCCACTCGCTACCGCAAGATTATATCTTGTGGTCATCCACAAAACTAGGTTCATGACCTCATTAAACAAAAAAAGCCCTGACGTTACCATCAGGGCTTTTTCATTCCTGCCTCGACAGGAATTGTAAATCTTATTTTACTGAAGCTTAAAGGTAATTGGAATACTGAAAGGAACCTTTACAGCCCTACCTCTTTGCTTACCAGGAGTCATTTTAGGAAGTTTTTGAATGATTCTCATGGCTTCCTTCTCCAAGTTTTTATCCGGTCCACGCATTCTAATGTTTCCGATGCTTCCATCTTTCTGAATCACAAAAATTACATTTACCCTTCCTTGAACTCCCATCTCCTGAGCAATTTCTGGGTAACGGAAGTTCTTACGGATATGCTTTTGCATCATATCCTGAAAGCATTGTTTTTTATTGCTGGATCCCTCACAACCTGGGAAAACCGGTACATCTTCAATTACGGCAAACGGAACCGATATATCTTCATCAATCTCTTCTACCTCAACCTCTTCTATCTCCATAACCTCCTCATCCTGACTTGTTTCAGTGGATTCGATTACGGTTTCCTCAACTTCCTCTTCATCCTCAACAACCTCGATAACTTCTGGGGCTGCTGGTGGCGGAGGTGGTGGTGGAGTCTTAATTTGTTCGGTCATTGGAACTTCTTCATCCAATTGGTCCTCAATGTTTAAGGCAATATCATAATCATTGGCCTTATCGTATTTTTTCCACTCCATGGCTCCATAAACCAATCCCAAAACAGCGGCCAACCCTATTACGAAATAGAGTGAACTGTTTTTTCCTACATCTGCCTTTGGATTCTTTTTTAGTTCCATCGTTCTGAATTTAGTGTTTGCTAATTTAATTATTAATTGATGAAATAAACAATTAAAATTTCCATTTTAACTGCCTTTCCTTGGAAAAATACCATTTAATTAAGAGAACTCCTGCAAAAGCTCCCAGTGTATTGGCAATGACATCTCCCAATTCAGCCATTCGATCTTTAGTAAGTGCGTACTGTAATACCTCAATAATTATACCATAGGAAATTCCTGCAACCAGTGTCCATTGCAAGGCCTTGCCAAGATCCATATTGCCATGCGTTCTTTCTCGAAGGGCCATACAGCCTAGTACAGTAAAAATGAGGTAGAAGGTAAAATGAACTACCTTATCTATGTATGGAATATCCACCGAACCGGTATCCAAATCCGAAATAGAAAATAAGCTGAGCATTGTCAAAAACAAAACCCAGCCCATAAACAATAAGGTAAAACTGTATTTTTTAAGCACCAATTACTGCTTTGTAATCCGCATCGCTCATTAGGTCATCAATTTCAGAGGGATTACTTATTTTAATCTTGATCATCCATCCTTCACCATAAGGATCGGTGTTTACTTTTTCTGGTTCATCCTCCAAGGCCTCGTTAAACTCAACAATCTCTCCGCTTAAGGGTAAAAATAAATCAGAAACCGTTTTTACAGCTTCAACAGTACCAAACACCTCATCTTTATCCAAGGTTTCATCCAAGGTTTCCACTTCAACATAAACAATATCGCCTAATTCGCCCTGGGCAAAATCCGTAATGCCGACGGTAGCAATATCCCCTTCAATTTTAATCCATTCGTGGTCTTTGGTGTACTTTAATTCTGCTGGTATGTTCATCGTGTCAATTTGTATTAGTCTAATGACAAATGTAACGGATCACCCATAGCTTTTCAAGTAATCTTGACAACAAAAATTGAGGTGGAAAAAATGAGGTATAAGAAGTCCTAATCTAGTTGCCAAAGTTGTACCTAATAGTAAAACCTGCATTGATTGTAGTTTGAGGAAAGGCTGTGGACACCGCAAATTCAGAGAACGAATGATCATAGAAAAACAACGCATTCAAACTCTTGCTCAAAGCGTAGTCTGCCGTAAACTTAAGGGACATTAATTTTTGGCCGGACGTAATCTGGTTGTTATTGATATCCAAGTTGCGAATAATCGTAATGTTATCCCTAAGGGATAAGTCCGCTTTCAAGTTTAAATCCCCTTTCAGTCTGGTTCGCTCCCCGCCGATATTGGTCACAAACTTCACATCCTTAAAACGATATCCAAGTCCCAATGTGTATTCTTTCCCATTGATTTCCGTCAGCAAGTTATTGTCAAAACTCAAGGACAATGTTCTATCGGTTCTTACCTCAGCTAAAAAACTAAAGGAATTCTTCATTTCAAAATCAACCCGCATTAAGGGATTAAACTGATCCGTCAATACCACATTATTGATAATTTGCTCTGGCAGCAAATCCCCAGTTTCTGGATCAAACGCCCCATTTTGTCGCTCCAAATTGGTTTGAAAGGAGTTGATGCTATAGGCAGCACGATATCCATGACTTAATGAAAAACGCTTGAATTTCTTTTTAAACCATCTATTTTTCATCAATCCCGTGTATTTGATATTCCAGTTGGGAATCGGAATTTCCCTAAAGGCATCCAAGTTCACCCTATTCACATCCTGTCCGGTATAGGCTGCAAAAAAGGCAGGGAGCAATACCTCTTGTTGGGTCTTGCCATATAATTCTGGAAAACCATCTTCATCCAAGGTACCTGGGTTCTGACTTCTGTCTGACACCAATCTGTTGGCTATGATTATCCTATTTTCCTTGAACTTTTCAAAAGTTTTGGAATCAAACTCATCACTTTTATTGAAAACAGTTCCAATCATGACGGTGGAGATGCTAAAATTCCCCAACTCGTTGATCAAACCGTTTTGCCCATTGATCCATTGCTCTGGACTATAATTTTCTTGTGAACTTCTAGATAGCTGCCTGTCTGCGGTAAAATCTATGGTTAATGACTGGGTAGGTTGCGCTGTTGCAGTAATGTTCAGTTGTCTATTCGTGTTTCGCATGTATTGCGAATTAAACTCGGGGAAGGTGGTCAACCAACCGTTTCGAGCTGCCTCAAACCGAACATCGGATTGACTTCCAAAAACAAATCCCAAGGTAGGCCTAGTGGTACCAATAAACCCAATGGACTGCGTATAGCCGGGTAGTACCGTACCGCTATTTCTGCTGTAGTTCACATTGACCCGCTTTACCATGGTCACAATATCCACTATGGTATTATAAGCCTTGCTGGTCTTTTTAGGTGGTTTTTCATCTGTGCCCCCTGAAGCTGGATTTCCAGCTTTGTCCCTACGCTGTTGGGCCTGAGCTGCAGTGACCTTGCCATCCCGTTTTTTGAGTCCCAAAAAGTCGTAAAAACGTTGCATGGTTAAATTACCCGTTAAGTTATGAGTATTGGCGTTTTGCACCGTATTGATTGTTTCTCCGGCCACTTCCAATAACGCATCACCGCCCCGTTGCCAATCAAAATTACTGGTATAACTGTACTGGGCATTGATGAAGTTAAGGAATGGAAATTTGTTGAACGGCAGCTCATAATTTAACTGCATATTCTGTTGGTGTCGATTAGGCTCGCCTATATCGAAAAACCCATCCCACAAATCCAAGGCTTCATTAATTCCTGAATCCGCATCGTCATCCACATTGAAATAGTTTCGGACAATGTTGTTGTTGGATGCTGTAAGATTCAAGCGCAAGGATTTTGTAATGCTATAGTTCAAGGCATATTGCCAGTTGAACAAATAGTTACGCTGTTGCAACAATGGTAATTCCAGCGCATCTACCCCAGGCTCGAGCACATCTCTAAAGCGTTGTTGATTAAAGGAGCGATTGTAATTGGCATTTACCGACACACTTGTGGGCAGTAAATTAAAATTGAGATCTTTTAGCCACTGCCAGTACTTGCCAGTTAACAAAGAATCGTTTTTGGCAAATGGAGCTACCGGAGCTGGTTTAAAATTATGGTTGTAGACAAATCCAGTAGTCACGTTTTGATCTCGAAGGTCAGCTACTTCAAAATCCCGATGATTGGTTTCGTTATATGAATAATTAAAAGTGAAATTTTCTACGTCAAAGAAGTTTTCCTTGGACTGTTCTCCTCTATTTTTTCGAACACCAATAAGGTTAATACTCCTCCGTTTCGTGTAATCTTCGGCTTGTGTCCTAATCGTTTCGGCATCTTCTGGGGTAGTAGCGGCTGCAATACGATCATCCAGTTTTAAATCATCGTAAACGGGATCAAACTCTGGCGTGATCAAGGTTTCTGAAATTCCGTAGTTAAATGGAATTTGAACACCCCACTTTTTGGGAAGCAACTGTCCCACATTTACATTGGTGACCACATCATAGGAAATCGCATCTTCCCGGGAACGCTCATTGGGCATTTGATCTATTGATCCAAAACCAGAGGTGCTCTTGCTTCCTGTGGCCGTTACATTGGCAAAGTCGGCCATGTTGGCATCCAGAGCGGCTATAGCGGCCCAGCCTCCATTGTTATCAAGCCCTGCCAACCGTAGCTCATTGAACCACACTTCTCCCCTAGCAGGTAAGTCATCAATGTTTTTTATTCCAACCATCATCCCTCGAATACTTCCCAAGGATGGATTACCCCGAATTCCTATCCGCAATCTGCCCAGGGTTCGTGGCGCAAATTCGTCAACCGGAACGGCCTCACCGTCCACAATTTCATAATAGTTTACTTGGTTGAGGGATTGTTCTGCTATTCCTCGGGATTTGACTTTGTTCAAGTCGCTCAAAGCGATATCCAACTGGTTTACATCTGGCCAAATCTCATCAGCGGAAGTCACATTAAAGGAGGTAAATTGCAATGGCAATTCCACTTGATAAAAGTTCTCCGAAAAATCTGTTCCCAAACGAAGGAATCCTACCAAAGGAGTATCATCATCCGAATAATCTCCGTTCAATATCTTCTCCGCATGCATGAACATCTTGATGCGTTCATACTGCCTTACATCAATATTTACATTTTTAAATACACCTCTGGAATCTTGGGATTCTAGATTCTCTACCACAAAGGAGAGGGATTGCTCATTCTGACGAATGATCGTATTGTTGTTGTTCAATTGCTCCCTAACAACCCCTGGAGGCAACACATAAGGAATAGGCTGTCTGCCAAAGTTCTCCTCAATATTTACCGTATTTACATCCGTAACCGTAGCATCATCAGAAGGGTCGTTGTCCACATCTGGCTGCAGCGAATTGGTATATGTTCGCCAATCGCCGCGCACCAAATCCAAGGTAGCAAAACGCAGTACCATGTCATCGGCAAAACCGGTCATATACATCCGCATAAAGCTTATGGAACGAAAATCCGTTATTCCGCCAACAGCATCTGTAAAGTCACTCAATGGAATTTTATATTGAATCCATCTTCTATTCAGTTGGGTCCCGTTGGGCAAAGTGGGTGTAAGTCCCTCCCGAATATCTGTTACATATTGATCATCAATGGTTGTATTGGGCTGAATTTGGATACGATACTCATAGTAGCTGTTCACCGTGTTCATTGTGAGATCTCGATCAATATCCTCTACATCTGGTAAAGTAGTGGAACCCCTGTTGGTGTTGGTTACTGTCACCGGAGAGTTACCATCAGGATTGTTAAAATCAAAATAACGTTCTAAAATACTACCCTCTCTATTTAAATAATATTGGTAGTTGTCAAAAGCGGGGTCCTCACTTGGCCCATTGTAAATTGATGCCTCTTCCGTATCATTGAACCCATCTAAACCAACATCCTGAAGCGTTCGATTATTTTCATCTGCATCGAATGCGTAAACCAAGGATTGCGTTGAAGGTACTTGCCCCCAAATGGTGGAACGTGGAATCTCGTTATTAGTACTTGCCGGTAAACCGTTTTCGTATTGCTTTCTACCGTCTTTCAAAATATCTTCTGAAATATTTCCTAAGTTAAAGACCAGTTCCCCAGCATTGGAATCCACGGCTTGTCCATCTACATAAGGATCCAATACCCAGAATTGAACAAATTCCACATTGGATTGCTCAAAATTGGTACTACTCAATGGTCTCATGATTCCCGCCCACTTATCTTGAGGTGTTTCTGCAGGGAAACTGGGATTGGCGTTATAAGGCCCTTTATCGTTAGGATAGTACACCAAATCTAAAGTTCCTTGAACCTGGGTCTGGCCTTGGGCAATATCAGTTTCTGTAAATACTTCGTTGATAAACACACGACGGGTAGAATTCAATGAAATATCGTTGTCAGATATCCCTGAAGGCCTTTGATTGGTATAAAAAATAGGATCGATGGTATACCAAGACATCTTTGCACGTTCAAAGCCCACATCAATATCCGTGCGGTCCTGCAAAAACTCAACTGGTGGACTTGCCAAAGACCAACCCAAACTGGATCGAATATCGATTAAAGCTTGAGCCCCTTCAAAATCGTCCAGATATGTTGTTGTTTCTCCTTGAAAATTGGCATTCTTTGGGGAATTGGGTTTTAAAAAGGCTATTTCACCACGTAATGAAAGATTGGAAGGTACATCCGTATCAATATTGGGGAGTTTGTTGGCCAGTCGGGTCAAAAATGGAATCTCGGTACTAAAATTTCCATTCAAACCAAAAATTGTATTGTTTACGGGCTCCACTCCAAAATTGGACTTTTGAGTAAGTGGTCGCTCATTCAAATTCAATAAAGTACCCCCCAGCACGAAATTATCATTGAATTTGTGTTCCACATTTACCCCAGTGAATCTTCTTGTTTGTTGCCCAAAAACAGCATTATTTTCTACCGAAATATTTATAGGTGTATTGGAAGCAGCCAAACTTGGATCCAAAATCTGAACGGTTCCTGCCTGATAGTTCACTGTATAATCGATCCCCTCTTGCAATTGCCTTCCACCTGCTGTCACTCGTACGGAACCTCTGGGCACATTGAAAGCTCCAATCGGAATACCATTATTCCCCTCAGACTTATATCGTCCCTTCAATTGGAAGCGATTCTTTTCAGCATCCTGCAGCGAAGCGGCTTTTGTCTTGGCATACATATTCCGAAAAACATAGCGCTGCTGGTTCACGTTATACCCTTGATCATTTTCCACATCATAGGCTCCTCCTCCCAATTGATCAAAAAGGAATTCCCCAAAAGGCTCCACCTTGGTAAAAATGATACGCCCAGATTGGGTATCTACTGTTATTCCAGGAATGTAATCAAAGAAACCATCTCCGCCTGGTTGTACATCGTTATAAATATTTAGGCGGTCTAGATTGAAAACATCGATTAGAATTCGTTCTTCAAGCCCAACTGGCCATCCTACGTTGGGATCAACAGGGGTGATATAATTTCTTGGGGTTGGATCTGAATAAAGGATGTTTAACTTAAAATCTTCCTGACTTAACTGAAAGGCTCCAGTGGCATAGATGTTTTTCATCATCAAATCCCAAATGGGGTCATCCACATTGGTAATGTTACTCTTCAGTAATTTCAGGATAAGGGTGTTGTTTTCGATAATTGGATTTACACCTCCTGAAACTGTGGTTGCATCCACACCGCCATTAGCAAATTCCCCAACTTGGAATACTTGATCACCAATGGTGTATTGAAAAGCAACCCCCAAGACCTCATCGTTACTTAGTCTTTGGTTCAATGAAATATAGCCCAATTGTGAATCGAATTGATAATCCCTTCCTTGTTCCAACTTTCGGGCATTCTCCAAGATGGCATAATCAAAACCTTGATTTACGGTATATCCGGGAACATTAAACCCTTGTTCTACGGTTGCAATATCCCGAATGGATTCAGTTAGAGCTCCAGTACCAATTTGGTTGGGGTCGAAGTCGTTGGCCCCGTTTTGTGGTGGCACATCCATACCAAAAATATTAAAGAATCCAGCAGGAGCACCTCCGGCAATTCCTATTCTTGTCTTGGCATTTCCATTTTGACCCAATTCCGCTTCTCCCAAATCCTGGATTGCCACAACATTCCTAACATTGAGGGTTTGCTGGTTACGATTGGTCACCCAAACTTCCAGTCTGGTAATTTGAACTTCACTTCGGATAAATGGATAATTGTTCAATGCGCGGTCATAGTTATCCCTAAAATATTGCGCCAAGAAAAAGTGTTTGTCCTCGTCATAATCCAAGGCAGTCAAAGAAAACTCATTGAGTGTTCCCCCACCTTGAGCAACAACTGTATTGTTTTGGGAGCGCTGTTCAGAAAAGACAGCTGTTACGGTAGTTTTTCCAAATTGCAGTTGGGTTTTCACCCCAAACAAGCTTTGTGCCCCGGTTATCAGGGAACTGTTCAGGGGCATATTTACATTACCGATTTCTATTTTCTGAAGAATGTCATCCTCGGTAGGTGAATATTCCAGTTTTACCAAATTTTGGAAATCAAAGGTAGCTTCGGTGTCATAATTGGCAGTTACTTGGAGTCGTTCCCCTACCTTACCTAAAAGACTAAGGCTTATTCTTTGATCAAAATCGAAAGACAGATTGGTTCTATTTCTTGGAGAAAGGGCTGGATTGTCATTTTTCTGCCATAAAATCCCCAAATCCATTGCCACAGAACCCTGTGGAATCACTTCAATAGTATTTCCACCAAAGATGGATTCAAAAAAACTGCTGTTTACATAAAAGTTAGGCAACAAGTTCTTACGCGCTTCCTCACTCCCTTCCTTTTTACCTGTGAAGGCATCTATTTTTTCCTTAAAGTAAGACTTCATCTGTTCCTTCCTGACCAAATCAAAATACTGCTCCGGTGTAAGGATGATGGGATGGGAAATGTCAAAATCACCTACGCTTTCTGTGTAGATATAACGATCCAATTTGGGATCATAGGTATACTTTGCAATAATGCTATTGGGGTTTTCCAAAATTAACCGACCAAGTGCAACCCCCGTTTTAATGGAGTCTTGGACTTGCTCATTGGTTTCTTGGCCGAATATGGTGGTGGCCATCAGAAAACAAATACAAAAGAAAAAGTGCTTAAATCTTATGGATTTAAGTATCGGTTTTGCCCCTCTTTTCAAACTAGTTACAAATTTTTCAGCGCCAGTTTAATAATGTCCTCTACGCTTAGTGTAGGATCATTGGTTAGTACCTTATCCACAACCTTTTCAGATTGCCTTCGAACGAAACCAAGAACCTCTAAAGCAGATAACGCTTCTTCTTTACTTGTATTGTTTGATTGAAGGGAAACTTCGCCGATATCATAGACTTTTAAAATCTTGTCTTTTAAGTCTAAAATTACACGCTGGGCCGTTTTGGCTCCTATTCCCTTGATTGCCTGTATGGAAGGGACATCTCCATTGGCTATTGCATCCCTAACCTGGGTAGGTGAAAGGGAGGATAACATAGTTCTTGCTGTGCTTGATCCAATCCCTGAAACAGAGATTAAAAGTCGAAATATTTCACGCTCCGCTTTTTCAACAAATCCAAATAGGGTATGTGAGTCTTCCTTGACCTGTAGGTGAGTAAAAAGTCGGATGTTTTCCTCATCCTTTAGGAGTGAAAATGTATGCAAGGATATATTTAAAAAATAACCCACTCCGTTGCACTCAATGATAACATGAGTGGGATTTTTTTCGATCAGTTTTCCGGATAAATGGGTAATCATTTTAGGACTGTTGGATTATTAGATTGTTAGGTTTTTAGAATTTGGTGCTCCAAATTTATTCTTCTGCATGCATATGGGCCTTTCTCCGTTTTTCCCGTTCTTGGGCGTCTATCACTGCTACCGCGGCCATATTTACCATTTCATCCACGCTGGCGCCCAATTGAAGGATATGCGCTGATCTTCGTAGTCCAACCATAATTGGTCCAATGGATTCTGCATTATGCAACCCTTTTAAGAGCTTGTAAGTAATGTTGGCTGAATCCAAATTAGGAAAAATCAAGGTATTCACCTTATTTCCGGCCAATTTGGAAAAAGGGAAATTGTTATGACAAAGTTCTTGATCCAAAGCAAAGTCAGTTTGAATCTCCCCATCCACAACCAAATCTGGGTTGCGTTCGTGTAAAATCCGAACAGCCTCTCTCACCTTTTTAGCATTGGGATGACCGGAAGAACCGTAATTGGCGTAGGACAATAAGGCCATTACCGGGTTAAATCCAAAAGTACTGGCCACATTGGCTGTCATTTGTGCAATTTCCGCCAATTCTTCGGCATTAGGGTCTACATTGATAGATGTATCTGCCAAAAACAATGGGCCTCTATCCGTAATCATTATATTGACCGTTGAGGCATTGGTAACTCCTTTGGCTCTACCCAAAACCTCAAAAACAGGCTTCAGCACTTTGGGGTACGATCTTGAGTAACCCGAGATCATTCCATCGGCATCACCTTCCAAAACCATCATGGCTCCATAGTAGTTTCGCTTGCCCATATTGATTCTGGCGCTGTATTGAGTTTCTCCCTTTCTTTTTCGGGATTCCCAGAGTTTCATGGCATATTTGGTCCTGATTTCCTTGGACTCGTCGGATCTGGGGTCAATAATTTCTACTTCAGCGTCAAATTCCAATTCTTTCTTTAGTTCCTCAATAATCTCCCTGTCCCCTAAAAGTATAGGGATGGCAATACCCTCTTCGTGTACAATTTGAGCCGCTTTCATCACATCCAAAAGCTCCGCTTCTGCGAATACGATCCGCTTGGGATTCATCCGGGCCCTATTGTGCATCAACCGGACCGCCTTGTTATCGTTTCCGGAACGTTGGTACAATTCCTCCTCATATTTTTTCCAATCTTGAATAGGTGATTTAGCGACTCCACTTTCCATGGCTGCTTTGGCCACAGCAGGTGGAATTTTGGTAATCAATCGAGGGTCAAAAGGCTTAGGAATTATATAGTCCTTTCCAAAAGCCAATCGTGTCATATCGTAAGCAATATTAACCTGTTCTGGCACAGGTTCCCGAGTTAAATCAGCCAAAGCTCTAACAGCTGCCATTTTCATTTCCTCATTGATTTTGGTTGCCCTCACGTCCAGAGCACCTCTAAAAATAAATGGGAATCCAAGTACATTGTTTACCTGATTTGGATGATCGGACCGACCGGTGGCCATAATGATGTCATCTCTTGTTTTACAAGCCAGATTGTATTCGATTTCTGGGTCTGGATTGGCCATGGCGAAGACTATAGGATTTTTGGCCATAGATTCTAACATCTCTGGGGTCATAATATTGGCAATGGAAAGCCCAATGAACACATCCGCATTCTTTGTGGCTTCTTCCAAGGTGTCAATTTTTCTATCCGTGGCAAACTCCTTTTTTTCCTTGGAAAGATTTTCTCGATCGCTTCGGATAACGCCCTTACTATCCAGCATCACAATGTTTTCTGCCGTTGCGCCAAAGGCTTTATATAAGCGCGTGCAGGAAACCGCCGCCGCACCGGCACCGCTTACCACAATTTTAACTTCTTCAATTTTTTGTTGGGTTATCTCCAATGCATTCAGTAACGCAGCTGCTGAGATTATGGCAGTTCCGTGCTGATCATCATGCATCACCGGGATATCCAACTCTTCTTTGAGGCGTTTTTCAATTTCGAAAGCCTCAGGAGCCTTGATATCCTCTAGATTTATACCGCCAAAAGTGGGAGAAATAATCTTAACGGTTTCAATAAATTTTTCTACATCTGTGGTATCCAACTCAATGTCCATTCCATCTATATCCGCAAATATTTTGAAAAGCAAGCTTTTCCCCTCCATCACGGGTTTGGAAGCTTCTGGGCCAATATTGCCTAGACCCAAAACAGCGGTTCCATTAGAAATTACCGCAACAATATTCCCTTTAGCTGTATAGCGATAAACATCGTCTTTGTTCTTTTCAATCTCTAAACATGGTTCAGCCACTCCAGGAGAATAAGCTAATGCCAGATCACGTTGTGTAGCATAAGGTTTGGTGGGAACTATTTTTATCTTACCCGGCTGTGGCTTGGCATGGTACAATAATGCCTCGCGTCGTTGTTTTTCTTTGCTCATCCCTGAAATTTGAATCGGTAAATTTATGGTATTCTCTTAGATATATATGCCAAAAACCAAACATACCTCTGGGCATGGGGTTTTAAAAGATCAACCGCTAAGCATATTTATTGATCATTGGGAACTTCGTCCTTATTTACATTTAGACGCATAGCCAAGATTGATGCAATAACAAAACATACTCCAGCAAAAAAGATGGCATTAACGGAATTTGCGCCTAGAAAGTTCTTAAATATTGGACCAAAGCTCAAGGTCTGGATACCCATTGGGATTACAATCATCATGTTTAGAATTCCCATGTACACTCCTCTTCTTTCTTGAGGTACAATCTTTGAAACCATGCTATAAGGAATGCCCATCATAGCGGCCCAACCTACACCAAACAAGACCATAGGTACAAGGACATAAACTGGGTCTGCAATATTGGGGATGGCAAACAAAGCCAAAGCGGTTCCCAGAAGACTCATTGCATAAATTTTCTTACCTCCAAACTTCATGGTCAAGGGCACCAAAACCAAGGCTACAACCGCGGTTACGATATTATATGTAGTACTCATTTTTGCTGCCTGTGCCGCCGCTTCTGAAGTGTCATATCCCATTGTTGCCCTAAACAACGGAGTAATAAATTGCCAATAGATAAAAAGAGCGTACCACTGGAAAAGATATACAGCAGAAAGCTTCCACATGAATTTTGGCATTTTCTTGACAGCGTCGGAAATCTCTTTGAAAGGCATCTTAACCCGCTCAACAAAAGCTAAGCTTTTGTGCCTGTTTATTTCTTTCAACTCCTCTTCTGACGGGGGAATTTCCGGTGTTTTAAAGACAGACCATAGAATGGTTGAAATGGACAAAAAAGAACCAATAAAGAACGAATAGTACAACCATTTAGGAATAGTGCCCGAAACTTCCTCTCCTCCCCCAAACCAATCTTGAAATAAAAAAATAGAGGCATTGGCCAATAGAATACCGGCTCCTACAAATAAGCTTTGCATCTGATACCCAAAACTCAGCTGGCTATCGGGAAGTTTGTCCCCTACAAAAGCACGGTAAGGCTCCATGGCCATATTATTTCCAACATCCAGTATCCAAAGTAAGCCTACTGCAAACCACAGTGTTGGGCTTAGTGGAAAGGCAAACAAACACAAACTTCCCATTACTGCCCCTATTAGGAAAAAGGGCTTTCTTCTACCCCATCTCGCCGACCAGGTCTTATCTGAAATCGCCCCGATTAGTGGTTGCACAATTAGACCTGTCACAGGCCCAGCAATATTTAATATGGGTAAAATTTCTTCTTTGGCGCCCAAAAAAAGAAAAATAGGATTTATAGCACTTTGTTGAAGTCCAAAACTATATTGAATGCCGAGAAAGCCAACATTCATATTCCATATCTGCCAAAAATTCAATCGGGGTTTTGTAATCTTGATCATACTGGTGGGAGATTTAATCCAAAGCTAGGTAAAGCCATTTGTCCTTAAGTTCTTTCAATATAGTGTTTTCCCTAGAGGATTTACAAAATATCATATCCTAAATCAGGATATCCGCAACGAAAACGTTTGAGTTTTTAAAATCCCTTATTTTAAAAACTTAATGTTTCGGCTCAACCCAGGAAATTTGGTACGTTTTACGGCAGATTTTTTGAACACTTTTCTGAAGACCTCTTCTGTAATTTCCTCCCAATCCTTTTTCTCCATAGTCAATAATTCTGGATCAGGATTAAACAATGGTTCTTGATGTGCTTTGGAGAATCGATTCCAAGGGCATACATCCTGACAGATATCACAACCAAACATCCAATCATCAAATTTTCCTTGGAATTCTGTTGGAATCTCATTTTTAAGCTCAATGGTAAAATAAGAAATACATTTACTGCCATCCACCACATACGGTTCCACAATAGCCTGGGTGGGGCAAGCATCAATACAAGCAGTGCATGTACCGCAATGATCTGTGACCGGTGCATCATATTCTAGTTTCAAATCCACTATCAACTCGGCGATAAAGTAAAAAGAACCTACCTGCTGGGTCAACAAATTACTGTGTTTTCCAATCCAACCCAATCCACTTTTAGCAGCCCAAGCTTTATCCAAAACGGGAGCTGAATCCACAAATGCGCGCCCATTTACTTCTCCAATTTCTTCACGGATGAAGTTCAACAAAGATTTGAGTTTGTCCTTTATCACAAAGTGATAATCCATGCCATAGGCATATTTGGACAGCTTGTAGGTGTTCTCTTTTTGATGTTGTTCTGGGAAATAGTTAAGCAATAGTGAAACAACCGATTTAGAGCCTGCCACCAATTTTGTAGGATCCAGTCGCTTGTCAAAGTGATTTTCCATATAGCCCATTTCACCATGCATGCCTTGCTTGAGCCATTTTTCCAGACGAGGAGCCTCTTCCTCCAAAAATTCAGCTTTGGAAATGCCACAGGATAAAAAACCAAGGCGTTTAGCCTCTTGTTTTATTCGCAATGTGTTTTGGTGGATTCCCATCAGTCTTCTCTAGACTTAAAATTTACCAAAACTTCTTGTGGTTTAAGAGTAATCATGGGGTTAATATTTACCGTTGTCATTGGAGTGGACAGTTTATATCTTTTGATAATTTCAACGACCACCATGATCATTTCATAGGAAGCAAATGCATTACCAATACACATTCTTGGACCAGCGCCAAAGGGATAATAATAATCGTTGTAGGCCTTAACATCCAAATCCACAAAGCGATTTGCCATAAAGTTGTTTGGAGATTCCCAGAAATCTTTATGCCGGTGCAGTTCAAAAATGGAAAGTAAGACCACGGTGTTTTTTTGAAGCTCCAATCCATTTAATTCATTGTTCTCAATCGCCACGCGATCTATAAAATAAGCTGGTGGATACAATCGCATGGCCTCTTTGATACATGAAGAAGTTAGTGTCAATTTTCCTAAATCTTCCCAGCTATATTCCTCTTTCTGTAGCGCCGTTATTTCCGAATACAATTGTTCTTGTAAGTTCTTATCCTTTGCAAGAAAATATAAGGTAAACGATAAAGCGCTTGCAGTGGTTTCATATCCCGCCGTGAACAAAATCATTAACTCGTCCAACAATTGTTGTCTTGGCATTTTGGAACCATCTTCGTAGGTAGCTTGCAGCAACATATCCAGCAGGTCGTCTCCAGAACTATTCTGTTGCAAACGCTCCTCCACTAAAGCATTTAGAATTTCCCTTGCTTTTTGACTCAACTTCAGATGCCGATTAATCTCGCCGGACAAAGAAAACCACCATTTAAAATAGGGTTTTCGCATTTCCTTGACCAACATTTGCTGATTAAGCTCGGTTATTTTTTTAAGCTCCGCCATAGGCTGGCGGATATCGTTGTGGCTAAACAGGGATTTTGCAACCACTTGAAATGCCAAATCGCCCATTAAACTCAGGACATTCTGATCCGACTTGGGTTCAATACGGTCCAATTCTTCCTTTACTGCTGTCCTCATTATTCCAAACAGTCCCTTCAACTTCTTCTGGTGAAAAGCAGGTTGTATCATTCTACGATGAGTACGCCAATGGTCGCCTTCGGCTGTTAATAGGCCCTGTCCAATATATTTTGCCAAGTCTTTGGTTTGGAGCTTCGATTTGGAGTAGAATCGATGCTTTTTTTGCAGTACTTGCTTTACTAATTCAGGATTTCTAGTAAAGATAATTTTTCCTCTTCTAGGAATTGATATGCGAAAGGTATCCCCTAACTTTTCAAAATTCTCATTGTGAAAAGGAAGTGGGTTTTTTTGTATAGTGTTGCGCTTGGCAATTACTTTAAGGGCGGAAACACGAGGTAACTGCTTCATTCAAATAAACCCCCTTGTGACCCACCTTTTATTTTCCCCAAATGTTTGTAAGCCAATTCGGTGACTTCCCGACCTCTTGGGGTACGCATGATAAAGCCTTGTTGAATCAAAAAAGGTTCATAAACCTCCTCTATGGTCTCCGCGCTTTCGGAAACAGCGGTTGCCAAGGTTGTAATTCCCACAGGTCCTCCCTTAAATTTATCAATGATAGTAGATAAAATCTTGTTGTCCATTTCATCCAATCCGTGGGCGTCCACATTCAAGGCTTTCAATCCAAACTTGGAGATATCCATATCAATATTACCATTGCCCTTGATTTGAGCAAAATCCCTAACTCTTCTGAGCAAGGCGTTGCAAATCCTTGGAGTGCCTCTGCTCCTCCCTGCAATTTCGATAGCAGCCTCGTTGGTAATGGGTACTTTTAAGATGTCCGCACTACGCTCCACTATAGTTGATAAGAGTTCGGTATGATAATACTGTAACCGGCTTTGAATACCAAAACGAGCACGCATAGGAGCTGTCAACAAACCCGACCTAGTCGTCGCTCCAACCAAAGTAAACGGGCTTAGGTTGATTTGAACTGTTCGGGCATTGGGGCCTGTTTCAATCATGATATCAATCTTGTAATCCTCCATAGCGGAGTACAGATACTCTTCTACAATAGGACTCAAACGATGAATTTCGTCTATGAACAATACATCCCTTTCTTCCAAATTGGTCAACAATCCTGCTAGATCCCCTGGTTTATCCAAAACTGGGCCTGAGGTTACTTTGATTCCGACCCCTAATTCGTTGGCCAAAATATGGGCCAAAGTGGTTTTTCCCAATCCCGGGGGTCCATGGAATAGGGTATGATCCAAAGCTTCATTACGCATGTTGGCTGCCTGAACAAAAACCTTCAGGTTTTCCAACACCTGCTCCTGTCCGGTAAAATCATCAAAAGTAATAGGCCGTAACGCTCTTTCGATGTCCAGTTCTTCTTCTGAAAAATGATCCGGTGTTGGGTCCAAGTTCTCGTTCATACGCTAGCTATTGTTCCTCCTTTTTTAAAAGTTGTGCTGTATTTAAAAATTCAAGAATAGTAATCCTTGGGTTTCCATAGAGGTAAATCCTTGTGTTATCAATGGCGCTGATTTGCAATTCGCGATAAACATTCAAGCGGGCCGTAGCACTATTCTCCAGGCTTGCTTTGATCGTTGCGGACTCCATTCTTTCAGCCTTTAATTTGGAATTATCAGAAAGATTGGCCTCAATCCTTTCTGATGTACCTTCCAAGGTCAAAGAACCGTTCTGCTCCACATCCACCAGGCTGGTCTCATTCACGGCATAAATATAAGCCTCCGCTCTATTGTTTAGGCTGATGTTCAGGGAGTCTACATCCACATTAAAATCGCCTCGGCTACTATCTTCCATATTGATGTCCATAACAGCTGCACTAGCCTTAAGTTCCAATCTGGTATTGGCAAAGGCATCCACAAATAGTTCATCGCTATCAATGATATCTTCTGAAGTTATGCTGCCCTCTTTGACTGATATGGCCTTCAACTCGGTATAGTTTACCTTTATATCAAATTGTTTTTTGGCCGTTACCTCATAAAATGAACTTATAATCAAGGTACTGTCTTCCACCTTGAACTTCAAGATATCGACCAGGTTATCATCTGCTACAATTTCATACCCTGGGCCATAGGATTTTTTCAGGACAATATCCAAATCATCATTGAGTTGTACCGCATTGAACATGGGAAGTTCGCCGTTTACTTCGGTCACAATCCTACTTCCTTTTATTTTGGGTTTACGCTGCGCAACTAAGGATATATGGCAAAGCAGCAAAAGAACTATTGCAAGATTTTTCAAAAGTGTTCGCTTTAAAGGGTTATTAAAGATATTACAATTACCAATAACAATTGCTGTACCAAACTCCTGAAACAAAAAGCCCATCCTGTTGGATGGGCTTTTGTTTGATATCATTTTCCTTAATGGTTGAGTTCTTCTTCATTATCCTGAAGCGGAACGGTTTGCGGCACAAAATCCTGCCCCGCTATGATGTATTCACCATTTTCATAAGTCTTACTATAGTCGTACGCCCAACGATGCACATGAGGTATTTCGCCAGGCCAGTTACCATGCATATGCTCTTGTGGTGCGGTCCATTCCAATGTGGTGGCCTTCCATGGATTTAAGGCACCTTTCTTACCATAGAAAATGCTTCTGACAAAGTTGAAAGCAAAAATCAATTGCGCCCCTGCGGTTATGATGGCAAAAACAGTCATCAATACTTGAACGTTAGTTAGCTCATCAAACATAGGGAATGCTGTATTCTCGTAATATCTTCTTGGTACCCCTGCCATTCCCACAAAGTGCATGGGGAAGAAAATCCCGTATGATCCAATAGCGGTAATCCAGAAATGGACATACCCCAAGTTTTTGTTCATCATTCTTCCCTGGAACATTTTAGGGAACCAATGGTACACCCCGGCAAACAGTCCGTACAATGCTGAGATACCCATTACCAAATGGAAGTGGGCCACAACAAAATAGGTGTCATGTACATTGATATCCAAAGTACTATCTCCCAAAATTATACCGGTAAGACCTCCTGTAATGAAGGTAGATACCATTCCTATGGAAAACAACATTCCAGGATTGAGCTGGAGGTTACCTTTCCATAAGGTGGTAATCCAGTTAAATGCTTTTACTGCTGATGGAATTGCAATCAACAAGGTTGTAAAGGTAAATACCGATCCCAAGAACGGGTTCATGCCTGAAATAAACATATGGTGACCCCATACAATCGTGGATAGGAAGGCAATTGCCAAAATTGAGGCAATCATTGCTCGATATCCAAAGATGGGTTTCCGTGCATTTACCGCCATTACTTCGGAAACAATTCCCATGGCTGGAAGAATTACAATATATACTTCTGGGTGACCCAAGAACCAAAAAAGGTGCTCAAAAAGTACGGGGGATCCTCCTTGATAATGCAATACTTCTCCCTGGATAAAAATATCCGAAAGGAAGAAGGAGGTTCCAAAACTTCTATCCATAATCAACAGCAAGGCTGCAGAAAGTAATACTGGGAATGAAATAACTCCAATTACAGCAGTCACAAAGAACGCCCAAATAGTCAAAGGAAGGCGTGTCATGGACATTCCTTTGGTCCTAAGGTTCAATACGGTAACAATATAGTTCAGGGAACCTAATAAGGACGAGGCTATGAAAATTGCCATGGAAACTAACCAAAGTGTCATTCCTGCGCCCGATCCTGCTTGTGCCATCGGTAAGGCACTTAAGGGCGGATAGATAGTCCAACCAGCAGATGCAGGTCCAGCTTCAACAAAAAGTGAAATAACCATAATCACGGCTGACACGAAGAACATCCAAAAAGAAAGCATATTTAGGAAGCCCGAAGCCATATCACGTGCACCAATCTGCAATGGAATCAATAGGTTACTGAAAGTACCACTTAAACCTGCGGTAAGCACAAAGAATACCATGATGGTCCCGTGCATGGTCACCAAGGCCAAGTAAATGTCGGCATCCATAACTCCATCTGGAGCCCATTTGCCCAAAAATGCTTCAAAGACAGAAAAAGATTCACCAGGCCATGCCAATTGCATTCTAAATAACAATGACATTGCAATTCCAATGAAGCCCATAATCAAAACACCTGTAATAAGATATTGCTTTGCAATCATCTTATGGTCTTGACTAAAGATATATTTGGTTATAAAGGTTTCTTTATGATGATGTCCGTGATCGTCGTGTTCAGTAGCTGACATAATCTTATTTAAATTTTGTTTTAGTTTGTTATGGCCTTTCTTACTCTGCTGGTGCTATGGTCTCTTTAAAGCTAGCCTGTTCTGCAATCCACTTGTTATATTCCTCTTCCGTCTCCACAATAATCTTCATTTGCATGTTGTAATGGGATTTTCCACAAATCTTGTTACAAAGCAGCACATAGTCGAACTCCCAAGGCTCTGAGTTGGGTTTCCCTTCGGCAGCCTTTTTTGCTCGAATTGCGTTGGTTCTTTTTACTTTATCCACAACATCGGGATTCAATCTCATCTCCTCTGTTGTGATGGTTGGCGTAAAGGAAAACTGTGTAATCATACCAGGAACGCAGTTCATCTGTGCTCTAAAATGTGGCATGTATGCAGAGTGCAATACATCTTGCGAACGCATCATAAAATTGACTTTTCGGCCTACTGGTAAATGCAATTCTTTAACCAAAATATCATCTGCGGAGTTAGGGTCGGATTCATCCAAACCAAGTACGTTGGCCCTATCAATGTCTATAAGACGAACACTGGCATCCCCAAGTACATTATCTTCACCACCATAACGAGCAGTCCAGTTAAATTGCTGGGCATACAATTCTACAATTAGTGGATCATCCTCGTCGTTCACATCCATAATATTGGTCCAAGTGTACAATCCCCAAAGAATCAGTCCGGCCAACACAATTACAGGAATAATGGTCCAAATGAACTCTAACCGATCATTATCAGCGAAGAAAAGGGCTTTTTTACCTTCTTCACCACGGTATTTATATCCAAAATAATGCAGCAAAGCTTGTGTGATAAACTGAACAAAAAAGATGATGGCAAACGACACCCACATAAGTTGATCGTATTCACCGCCATGCGCTGAAGAGGCCTCCGGTAAAAGCACCTTCGAATATTTGGCAAAACTGAATATGGTAATTCCATAAATAAAAATCAGAAAACCAAACAGAAGGTATCCATTATACTTGTTATCAGCATCTGTAGCTACTCCAGTGTTTTCTGCTTTGAGCTGGGACAATTCAAAAATCTTGGTCATTTGCCAGATTGCAATTGCTACCAGTACTAAAACAGTCAATGTTAATAATGTAGTCATTGTATATTGCTCTAAGACTTAATCGTATTAATAATGAAATTGTCTACTTTCCTCAACAAATGGATTCCGCTTGGGCTGTAAGGGCTGTTTGGTCAGTGTATTGAACACCCAGAACACAAACAATCCACCAAAGAACAGTATTCCTCCAATTTCAGGAATTCCAAAATGCCATTGATCACCAACGGTGGCCGGCATAACCATGTTATACACATCCAAATAATGACCAAACAGTACTACAATACCCGCCATAATTACAAACCAATTTATTCTTTTGTAATCACTGTTCATAAGTACCAACAATGGGAAGATGAAATTCATGGCCAACATGGTAAAGAAAGGTAATTTATAATCTTGGAATCTTGCTATGTAGTAGGTGACTTCTTCTGGAATGTTGGCATACCAAATCAACATAAACTGTGAAAACCAAAGATAGGTCCAGAAAATACTGATGGCAAACATGAACTTGGCCAAATCATGTATATGACTGTCATTCACACTTTCCAAATATCCTTTGGATTTTAAGTAGATACTAACAATAGCGATTACCGTTATCCCAGAAACAAACATACTGGCAAATACATACCAGCCAAAAAGGGTGCTGAACCAGTGAGGGTCCAAACTCATAATCCAGTCCCATGACATCATGGACTCGGTTATCAAATAGAACACCAAGAATCCAGCCGACCATCTAAAATTCTTAACAAAGTTGGTATTGTCATCGGACTTATCTTGGGCCAAGGACAGTTTTCTGGAAATTTCCCTATAGAAAATCCAACCACCTAAGAAAATGGCAGCCCTTACCAAAAAGAAAGTTGGGTTAAGGTATCCTGCTTTCCCCTGCAGTAACTTGTCATGAGCTACTACATCTGCATCCATCCAAACAAACATATGGTTCATATGCATTACGGAAAGTACCAAAATCACAAAAACAATAATACCTCCGGGTATCAAATAAGCGGTAATTCCTTCCATCACTCTAAACAATAGGGGCGACCAACCGGCCTGTGCTGCTCGTTGCACAGCGTAGAACGCCAAAACTCCAAGCGCAATCATAAAGAAAAAGAAAGCAGCCACATACAATGCAGACCAAGGTCTGTTTTGCAATTGGTGCAATAAATGCTCATCGTGCGATGCATCATGACCTTCTTCGTGAGCAGCTTCTTGTCCATGATCTGCAGTTTCAGTGCCATGCGTTTCTTCTACTCCGTGATCTGCTGCTACCTCGCCATGTCCGCCACCATGACCATCATCATGGGCAGCTGCCACAATTGCCTTAGCCTCTTCCACAGTGCTAGGAGAAGAGATAAAACCGATTGCTAAAAAAATCAGTCCCACTGCCATTGCAATGAAAGATCCTATTTTAAGTCTGTTTGAAAACGTGTACATAGTATACTTATCCAATTATTTTGTTAGGTCTTCCTTTAACTTCATCACGTACTCCGATACCTGCCACATTTCTTCCTCATTCGTAAGTTGTGCAGCATATGAACCCATGGAGTTCAAACCATAATATATGGTATGGTACGTACTTCCTACGGTAATATTACGGGCTATGTCATCATAGCTAGGTACCCCTAATATTTTTTCGCGCTTTACTAGAGTTCCCTGTCCTTTTCCTTTGGGTCCATGGCAGATTGCACAATAGATATCATACAATTCTTTCCCCTTTGCCAAATTGGCTTCACTTTGCAAGGAATCCAATGGACTAGGATTCAATCTTGCCAATTCCTTGCCATCCAAGGTATTCTCAAATTTGTAGGGCAAATAGCCTCTAGAAATTGTGTTTTCTGGTGGAAGGAGTGCTTCAGTTCCTTGCGGAAACAATCCGTTATCCACTCCTTGGTAAGTCTCATAACCAACTGGTTCGTACATGTTTGGCATATACTGGTAGTTTGGGCTATTCTTATCCGCACAAGAAGCTATGGATAGCACCAAAATTAAAACAACACCTATTTTCCCTAAATGCTTCATATTTTAAGACTCCTTTTCAGTAACATTTATTTCCACCGCTCCTGTATCCCACAATAAAGCGGTCAACTCATCTTCGTTATCATGAATCCCGATTTCCATTAAAAAATGGTCATCTGTTGTTCTCACATCCGGGTTCTCCGCTTTTTTGAACGGCCACATTCTACTTCTAAGGTAAAAAGTGATCACCATCAAGTGAGCCGCAAAGAACACAGTCATCTCAAACATAATCGGTACAAAAGCCGGCATGTTTTCCAAGTAACTAAAACTGGGTTTACCGCCAATATCCTGAGGCCAATCCGCAATCATGATATAGTTCATCATAACGATGGCCACTGCAAGCCCTAAACAGCCATACATGAATGAGGTTATGGCAATCCGGGTGTCTGCTAAACCCATGGCCTTATCCAATCCATGGACTGGGAAAGGCGTGTATACTTCCTCAATATGATGATGCTCTGCCCTAACTTTCTTCACAGCGTGCATCAACACATCGTCGTCATTATAAAGTGCCTGTATAACTTTTGAAGCCATAACTACTTTTTATCGTTTAATTTTTTTGCTTGTCCTGCCCAATCATCACGCTGTGCCCTTCCTGGGAACGAACCTGTAATTGAATCCAACAAATCGTATTCTTTTTCGGTCATTTTACCTACTTGAGCAAAAGTAAAAATCCCAATTTGGTTTAAGGTTTCCTCCATTTGAGGGCCAATCCCCTTTACCTTCTTCAAGTCGTCCGCTGTATCTTTCTCGGCATCAAATGTTCCGATGGCGCCTAACAGTGAGGCAACTTGTTTTTCATCAGCCTTAGGTTGTTCCTTCTTAGCGGCAGCTTTTTCAACTTTTCCTCCTTTGGAAGGCTTTTCATATAATGGTTTTCCAGCTTCGCGAAGATTTTTGAATCGTTCTCCGGAGGCTTTCAAAATAGATTTTACCTCTGCCTGAGCAATAACAGGAAATGTTCTTGAGTATAAAAGAAACAACACAAAGAAGAAACCAATGGTTCCTATGAAGATCCCAACGTCAACAAAAGTTGGCGAGAACATCGTCCAAGAAGATGGTAGATAATCCCTGTGCAAAGAGGTTACAATGATCACAAAACGCTCAAACCACATTCCTATGTTTACCACAATGGAGATAAAGAATGAGAACATGATACTGGTTCGTAATTTTTTAAACCACATAAACTGTGGAGAGAACACATTACAAGTCATCATGGACCAATAAGCCCACCAATAAGGCCCTGTTGCCCTATTCAAGAAAGCATACTGTTCGTATTCCACGCCAGAATACCAAGCAATAAACAACTCAGTGATATATGCACAGCCCACAATGGATCCTGTGATCATGATCACAATGTTCATCAATTCTATGTGCTGAACCGTAATATATGCCTCTAGATGACACACTTTACGCATAATGATCAATAGGGTGTTTACCATGGCAAATCCTGAGAAAATCGCTCCCGCAACAAAGTAAGGTGGGAAGATTGTGGTATGCCATCCTGGAATTACCGAAGTAGCAAAGTCAAAGGATACAATGGTATGTACTGAAAGTACAAGTGGTGTAGCCAAACCGGCCAATACCAAGGAAACTTCCTCGAATCGCTGCCAATCCTTTGCGCGACCTGTCCAACCAAAGCTCAATAGGCTATAAATTTTCTTCTGGAAAGGTTTTATGGCCCTATCCCTAATCATCGCAAAATCAGGAAGCAATCCTGTCCACCAGAATACCAAGGACACGGATAAATAAGTAGAAATTGCAAATACATCCCAAAGTAGTGGTGAGTTAAAGTTCACCCAGAGGGAACCAAATTGGTTTGGAATAGGCAATACCCAATAGGCCAACCATGGACGACCCATGTGAATAATTGGGAATAAACCAGCCTGGATTACAGAGAAAATGGTCATTGCTTCTGCAGAACGGTTAATCGCCATTCTCCACTTCTGTCTAAACAAAAGCAATACGGCTGAAATTAGTGTTCCAGCGTGACCAATACCTACCCACCAAACAAAGTTTGTAATATCCCAGGCCCAGTTTACAGTCTTGTTAAGACCCCAAACCCCAATACCTGTAGAAATGGTATAAATAATACATCCTATACCCCAAAGGAATGCAACCAAAGCAATGGTAAATACAATCCACCAGTGTTTATTGGCCTTTCCCTCTACAGGAGCAGCAATATCCACGGTGACATCATGGTATCCTTTATCTCCAAGTACTAAGGGCTTTCGAATAGGTGCTTCGTAATGCGACGCCATAATTTATCTTCTAGTTACTTCTTTATTTATTGATTAAGCCTCGTTGGTGTTTCTTACCTTAACATGATAGAACACATTGGGTTTTGTACCTACGTGTTCCAACAGGTGATACATTCTATCATCTTCCTTCAATTCGGCAATCTTGCTGTGCTCATCGTTAACATCC
The DNA here is from genome assembly GCA_965117065.1 of uncultured Allomuricauda sp. GTDB lineage: Bacteria > Bacteroidota > Bacteroidia > Flavobacteriales > Flavobacteriaceae > Flagellimonas. Next base: position 2,748,692 of record OZ220751.1, on the reverse strand, counting down.
CCAAATACCATTGCTCCACTGCTACATGCCGATGAACAGGCAGTTTGGAACTCACCATCCTCAACAACACGACCATCTCTTTTGGCATCCAAAATAGTTTTTTGGGTCATTTGGATACACATGGAACATTTTTCCATAACTCCTCTGGAACGCACATTAACATCTGGGTTAATGACCATTTTTCCAAGGTCGTTGTTCATGTTGAAATCAAACTCATCATTATCGTAGTACAAGAACCAATTGAATCTACGCACTTTATATGGACAGTTGTTGGCACAATATCTTGTACCTACACAACGGTTGTAGGCCATTTGGTTTTGTCCTTGTCTACCGTGCGAAGTAGCAGCCACAGGGCAAACTGTTTCACATGGTGCATGGTTACAGTGCTGGCACATTACTGGTTGGAAGGCCACTTGAGGATTAGCCGAAGGGTCTTCCATTTGTCCTAAACCACCCAAAGTTCCTTTATCACCAAAAAGTCCTTCTAAACCATCCTTCTTTTCATTGTCCTGCTCAAAGGTCTCTTCTGAGGAATAATATCTATCAATACGCAACCAGTGCATATCCCTGGAACGTCTTATTTCTTCTTTACCAACAACAGGTACGTTGTTTTCTGCATGACAGGCAATAACACAAGCCCCACAACCAGTACAAGCATTTAAGTCGATGGAAAGGTTGAAGTGATGCCCGATGGAACGATCAAACTCCTCCCACAAATCCGCATCTGGTGAGGTCACCGGAATTTCCTGATGATTTAAGCTCACATGTGGCATGGGATTCCATTCTTGATGATCTTTGGTGTTGAAAATCTCCAAGGAAGTCTCCTTGATGATATCTCCCCTACCCATCAATGTTTTATGCAACTGAACACAGGCAAACTCGTGGTCTCCTGATGCTTTTTCCAAAGTGACGGACTGCACATTGGAAAAGTTTTTATACAAGCTATAGGCATTTATTCCTGTAGCCATTTCCGCTTTCATCCCAGCTTCACGCCCATATCCAAAGGAAAGTCCTACCGTGCCATTTGCCTGTCCTGGCTGAATAATTACCGGAACATTATCTATGATTGTTCCGTCTACTGTCAATCTTGCATAGCTCCCATTTAGTCCACCATCCGCAACATTGTAGTTTTCCATACCCAAGGCTTCCGCATCAGCTTTGGAAACAGTAACATAGTTGTCCCAAGAAACTCTGGTAATTGGATCAGGAAATTCTTGCAACCAAGGGTTGTTGGCCTGTTTACCATCACCCATGCCCACTTTGGAGTACAATACTAATTCTGTACCTGCACTTGTACTGTTCACCAAAGAACGTACTGCAGCAGAAATTGGGGCAATATTTCCAGTATCATCTCCTTCAGTAGCATTTTCATCAGTACTCGTAGGAGCTACTTCAGTATCTTCGGCAGTAGCTGGAACAAAAACACCATCTTGTAGCGCCTGGTTCCAATCCCCCTCTTGCAATAGCGAGGTGCTCCAATTATCTTTTATGTATTCGTAATAGGTTTGCTCTTTCCCCATCCAGCCCAATAGAGAGGACTGCATTTGCCGTGTATCAAAAAGTTCACGGATAGCAGGCTGTGTTAAACTGAATTGCCCTTTCTTAAACTCGGCATCTCCCCAAGACTCAAGGTAGTGGGATGCAGCAGCTACAAATTGGGAAGATTGCGCAGTTTCATCATTGTTAAATGAAAAACTAACAGAAACATCCACCTTTCCTAGACCTTCTATAAAATCTGCTGCGTTTGGCAAAGTATAGGCCGGATTAACTCCGTCCATAATCAAAACTCCAACGCGACCGGCGTTCATATCCGACACCAGTTTGTTCACTTTGGCGGTATCACCTTGACGCACATATTTTGGGCTTTGGGCATCAAATGCCTCACTGGCCAATAATTTATTGATAGCCAGCACCACTGTTTGTGCGTTTATATCGTTTAATCCAGATACTACAACAGCTTTACTTCCAGCTTTTTTAATTTGCGCAGCAATACTTTCAACAGCAGGATCCACATCCGAAGTACCACCTCCTACATTACTACCATTTAGCTTACCGTACAATTTGGCCAAGGCTATTTTTTGCTCCGAAGGAGTCATCGGGTAACGCTTATCCGCATTAGCTCCTGTTAAAGACATATTGGCCTCCAACTGAACATGCTTGGACATTTTACCATGATGCGGAACACGTCCTTTGGCGTAACCATCATCATATCCACCCCCTTGCCAATCTCCTAAGAAGTCGGCACCAAAAGAGACTATCAAATCTGCCTTTTCAAAATCGTAATCTGCCAAAGCGCGCTCACCATAAGCTGCATTGAAGGCATTTAGGGCAGCATCTTCAGATATAGCATCATAAACGACATGATTGACATTGTCACCATATTCCGCCTTAAACTCAGCTATCAATTTATCCGTAGATGGACTCGCATAGGTTTGGGTTAGCAATACAATTTGTCTGCTTGAACCCTTAAGACTACCAAGCTTTGCCTTTACATTGGCATCTAATATCTTCCAATCAATAGCTTCTCCATTTTGGGATGGCCCTTGAACTCTCTTACTATCATACAGAGATAAAACAGAAGCCTGTACTCTGGCATTGGCGCTTCCATTGATCTTGGCATCTGTATTGTTCTCAATTTTTATAGGTCTTCCTTCCCGGGTCTTTACCAAAATACTGGCAAAATCAAACCCATCTGCAATGGTTGTGGCATAGTAGTTGGCAACACCAGGAACAATATTATCTGGCTGCACTACATAAGGTATAGATTTATGGACAGGCCCCTCGCAAGCGGCAACGGTTGCTGCTGCAGTACTGAAGCCGACATATTTCAAGAAGTCCCTTCTGTTGGTGGTTGAAGCTGACAGATTTTCCTTGTCACCCAAAAATTCATCAACTGGGATTTGTTCTGTGAATTCGTTTTGTCTTAGCGCCTCAACAATGGAATCGTTCGGATTTAACTCCGCTTCGCTCTTCCAATATTTTTTGTTTGATGCCATACGATATATCTGAGATTATCTTCTTTTAATTCTTAATAGTGACACTTACCACATTCCAAACCACCCATCATTGCAGCGGTTAAGTTTTCAACTCCATACTTTTTAGAAAGCTCCTCATGAATAGCTGCGTAGTACTCATTGCCCTCCATTTTTACATTGGTCTCCCTGTGACAGTTAATACACCATCCCATGGTCAACGGCGCAAACTGCTCCATCACTTCCATTTCTTCCACTGGCCCATGACAGGTTTGACACTCGACACCTGCTACGGAAACGTGCTGCGAGTGATTGAAGTAGGCAAAGTCAGGAAGGTTATGAACCCTCACCCATTCCACGGGTTGACTTTCGCCAGTATATTTTTGATTTTCCTCGTCCCAACCAACTGCCTTGTACAACTTCTTTATTTCACCAGTATAGAATTCATTGGTATATCCGTTTGCTAAATCCTCTGCACTTGGACCTTCTGGATTACCCTTGTATTCATAAATAGATTTATGGCAGTTCATACATACATTTAAAGAAGGAATTCCCGAAGTTTTGGAAACCCTGGCCGAGGAATGGCAGTATTTACATTCAATCTTATTATCACCTGCATGGATTTTGTGCGAGTAGTGAATTGGTTGCACCGGGGCATAACCTTGATCCACCCCAACCTGCATCATCCATCCGTAAGCAAAATAACCACTTGCCAATAATAGGAAGATGGCACTTACCAAAACCAAGAATTGATTTTTCACAAAGGCCTTCCAGATAGGAAGTCCTTTTTCCGCCTTGTCTTTTTCAATCACCACACCATTGGCCTCAGCAATACGCTTTAGTGTATTGTTCACCAAAATGAGCATAATAACCAATAACCCAAATACTAGTGCCAAAGCCCCAAGTATCATTTCATTTGAAATACCCCCTCCGGAAGCAGCAGAACCCGCCACCACATCTCCTCCAGCAGGAATAACAGGAGCAGGGGGAGGTGCCGCGGTATATGCTAAAATATCATCAACATCCTGATTGGACAGGGTTGGAAAAGCAGTCATTGCCGCTTGGTTGTATTCTGCATAAATCTTGTTTGCGTAATCATCTCCAGACTTTATCATTCCAGGACTGTTCTTTATCCAAGCATAAAGCCATTCCTTATCCAGTCCCTCATCCTCAGACAAACGACCTTCCACATTGGCCAAAGCAGGACCCGTCATTTTTCTGTCCAGCGCATGACATGCGGCACAATTTTGATTGAACAGTTGCTTCCCCTTAACTGGATCACCTCCAACTGCCTCATCAGCAACAACTTCAGCAGAAGTAGCTTCTTCTTGCGCGTAAAATGAAACGGAAAAAAGTAGGAGAGAGAAACCTAAAACTTTTGATAATAGATGGCGGTATAAAACCTTTTTCATACTAACAGAATTTCTATCGAAATCTTTGGCACGATTATTCCTATTGATACTGAGAACAATAGCTTTTTGGCGGCCTAAAATCGCAGACAAAAATACGACATAAGGTCATTTTTCAAAATGTTAAGGGATCTATAATATCTAATTTATATGAATTCTAAATAAGACAAAAGCCTGTCAAATAATGGCTAAAAATTTACATTTGTACAAGGATAAAATTCACAAGTTGATAAATATCATGAAAACCCCTGTATTTCTAGCATTTATGTTCGGTTTGACTTTTCAACTTTCTGCACAGGAAGGCAGTGTTTCCATTGAACAGGATCCCCGAATTGAAGAACTAATGGAACTCTATACACGAGTTAATTCCAAAGCGGATTATTACCAAATCCAGGTGGGTTTTGGAAGTTACCAGAAAGCCCAAAATCTCAAATCCAAAATTGATATCGATTTTCCAGGATGGTATTCAAAAATTGAGTTTGAATCTCCTACATATCGTGTGCGCTTGGGTAGGTTCAAAACCAAATTGGAAGCCGAAAGAAAATACTTGGAAGTCCGCAAAAAATATCCAGATGCCATGCTCCTAAAACCGGAGAGCAATTCCAGATAAAACTCAAGCTTAAACTTTAAGGTTGTTGTGGTAAATTGAGCTTGTCTGCGCAAAAGAGATATGTTTATTCTATTTAATCGCGTTCAAGTTTATTCCAACCTACAGATATCTGCATTCAATCTTTTGCAAAAAAAATCCCGCCGAAGCGGGATTGTATAATTATTAATGCAATGGAATCCTATAGTTTCTTTTTCACCGCCACTTCTTGGAAGGCTTCCACTATATCGTTCTCCTTAATGTCGTTGTAGTTTTTGATTTGTAGACCACAGTCATATCCTTTGGACACTTCTTTTACATCATCCTTAAAGCGTTTTAAGGAAGCTAATTCCCCAGTATAGATTACGACGCCATCCCTAATCAAGCGTATCTGCGAATTTCTAAAGACTTTTCCGCTAGTGACCATACAACCTGCAATGGTTCCAATTTTGGAAATCTTAAAGGTCTCTCGAATTTCAGCATTACCTGTAATCTCCTCCTTCATTTCAGGAGACAACATGCCTTCCATCGCATCCTTAAGGTCATTGATGGCATCGTAGATAATGGAGTACATCCTAATATCGATTTCCTCTTTATCCGCAACTGCCCGGGCATTACCCATAGGCCTTACATTAAATCCGATAATGATGGCATCCGAAGCGCTGGCCAGCAACACATCGGACTCGGTTATAGCACCAACTCCTTTATGGATAATATTCACCTGTATTTCATCCGTGGACAATTTCTGGAATGAATCGGTCAAGGCCTCCACAGAACCATCCACATCTCCTTTTAGGATAATGTTCAATTCTTGGAAATCACCTAGAGCAATACGTCTTCCAATCTCATCCAAGGTAATATGTCGTTGTGTCCTTACAGATTGTTCACGCTGCAGTTGGGAACGTTTAGTAGCAATTTGCTTTGCCTCCCGTTCATCTTGAAGCACGTTGAACTTATCACCAGCTTGTGGGGCACCGTCCAATCCTAAAATGGAGATTGGGGTAGCCGGACCCGCTTTTTCAATATCCTTTCCTCGTTCATCTTGCATGGCTTTTACTTTACCACTACAAGTTCCAGCCAAAACGTAATCTCCTATTTCCAAGGTACCTGCTTGTACCAGGATGGTAGACACGTAACCGCGGCCTTTATCCAAAAAGGCTTCCACTACGGTACCTGAGGCCAACCTATCTGGGTTAGCTTTCAACTCAAGCAATTCCGCCTCCAGCAGCACCTTCTCCAACAATTCATTGATACCTTGCCCTGTTTTTGCGGAAATATCATGGGATTGAATTTTACCTCCCCAGTCTTCCACCAACAGGTTCATGGCCGCAAGGCCTTCTTTAATTTTATCAGGATTGGCCGTAGACCTATCTATCTTGTTTATTGCAAATACAATGGGAACATTGGCCGCTTGGGCGTGGCTAATCGCTTCCTTGGTCTGCGGCATAATATCGTCATCCGCTGCCACAACTATAATAGCGATATCCGTTACCTGGGCTCCCCTTGCCCGCATAGCGGTAAAGGCTTCGTGGCCCGGTGTATCCAAGAAAGTAATTCGCTGACCACTTTCCAAAGCAACACCATAAGCTCCAATATGCTGGGTAATACCCCCACTTTCACCTGCTATCACATTTTCTTTACGGATATAATCCAATAGTGAAGTTTTACCGTGGTCAACATGACCCATTACAGTAACAATGGGTGCCCTAGCTTTTAAATCTTCGGGAGCATCCACCTCTTCTTCTATGGATTCTTCAATTTCAGCAGTCACAAACTCCACTTCATATCCAAACTCCTCTGCTACAATAGCAAGGGTTTCTGCATCCAAACGCTGGTTCATAGTCACCATGATCCCCAAGGACATACAGGCAGAAATAATCTGGGTAGTGGAGGCATTCATCATCGTCGCCACCTCATTTACGGTAACAAACTCTGTTACTTTAAGGATTTTACTTTCCAGTTCTTGAAGCTCAAGATCCTTTTCTGTCTGTTGACGGTGTTGATCCCTTTTCTCCCTACGGTATTTGGCGCCTTTCCCTTTATTGGATTTACCCTGAAGCTTTTCAAGGGTTTCCCTTACCTGTTTTTGTACCTCTTCTTCTGTAGGCTCAACCTTGGGAGCTGAGGAACGTTGGGCTCCCCTTCTACCTACGCCATTGTTATTTCCACCTCTATTACCTGGACGATTCCCGCCGGGTTGGGATGGATTTTTACTTATAATTCGTTTCCTTCGTTTTCTTCTATCCGCACTAGAATCTGTAGCAGAAGTGCCAGACTTTTTGGTCTCTTCCTTCTTTTTCTTAGGCTTATTGAATTGTGAAAGGTCTATTTTATCCCCCGTAATCTTTGGCCCGCTAAGTTTTTTATACTGCGTTTGAATGGCCTCAGGTTCTTTGGCGGTTTCCTCAACCTCCTCCTTCTTTGCTTCAACTGGGGCCGGGGCTTCTACAGGCTTAGCAGCTTCTTCTTTTTTGGGCTGGGCAGCAGGTTTTTCTTTTGCCTTTGGCTTTTCCTCAACCTTGGGTTTTTCCGCCTTTGGTGGTTCTTCCTCAGCTTTTGGAGCTTCAGGTTTTTTGTCCAAATCAATCTTACCAACTGTTTTTGGTCCTGAAAGTTCTGCTTTGGCTTTAATTACCTGCTCAGCATTCCTTTTTTCCCTAGCAAGTCTACGCTCCTCTTGTTCCTGTTCAATCTGGACCCTAAGCGCCTCCTTTTCCTTGCGTTTTTCCTCGCCAACTTCCTTGGAAGCTACTTTTTTACTTTTATCCGTTTGGAACTCATCCAACAGCACTTGATACACCTCATCCGTAATTTTTGTGGTGGGGCGTGCCTCTACCTCATGTCCTACGGAAGAAAGATAGTCCACAGCCCTGTCCAATGAAATGTTCAATTCCCTGAGAACTTTATTAAGTCTTATTGTTGGGTTTCCTGCCATAAATACTTTTCCTTGCCCTAAAATTCGCTGCTAATATATAGTTTAATCTTCAAACTCCTCCTTAAGGATTTTCACCACCTCAACAACGGTTTCTTCCTCTAAATCGGTTCGCTTGATCAAGTCGTTCATATCTTGTTCCAAAACGCTTCGTGCGGTATCCAGTCCAATTTTTTTGAATTCCTCAATTACCCAAGCCTCTATTTCATCTGAGAATTCGGTCAATTCCACATCTTCTTCTACACCTTCGCGGAACACATCAATCTCATAACCAGTCAATTGACCCGCTAATCGAATATTGTGACCTCCTCTACCAATAGCCTTGGAAACCTCCTCTGGCTTAAGATAAACCTGGGCGGTCTTTTTCTCATCATTCAATTTAACGGATGATACTCTAGCTGGGCTCAATGAACGGGTTACCATCAATTGCGAGTTGTTGGTCCAGTTAATCACATCTATATTTTCATTCCCCAATTCACGAACAATGCCATGAATACGAGATCCTTTCATCCCCACACAAGCTCCAACAGGATCAATCCTATCATCATAAGAGTCCACTGCAACCTTAGCTTTCTCGCCAGGAATCCTCACTGCCTTTTTTATAGTGATCAAGCCATCAAAAACCTCCGGAATTTCCTGGAAGAACAGTTGCTCCAAGAATATTGGAGATGTTCTGGACATGATGATGGTCGGTTTATTACCTTTTAACTCTACACTCTCTATCACCCCACGAACATTGTCCCCTTTACGGAAAAAATCAGATGGGATTTGCTTCTCTTTAGGCAGAATAATCTCATTCCCCTCATCGTCCAATAGGATAATCGCTTTATGGCGAATGTGATGCACTTCTGCAGTATAGATTTCTCCTTCCAGGTCCTTAAACTGCTTGTAAATTGTAGTGTTGTCGTGTTCGTGGATTTTAGAGATCAGGTTTTGGCGCAAGGCCAAGATAGCCCTTCTTCCCAAGTCCATAAGCTTAACCTCTTCAGATACATCCTCACCTACTTCAAAATCAGGTTCAATTTTTCTTGCTTCCGAGAGTGATATTTCTTCGTTGGGTTCTTCAACTGCTCCATCTTCAACAACTACACGGTTCCTCCAAATCTCCAAATCCCCTTTATCTGGATTGATAATGATGTCAAAGTTCTCATCAGAACCAAACTTCTTCTTCAGTGCATTTCGAAATACATCTTCCAAAATTGCCATTAAGGTTACCCTATCTATAAACTTATCGTCCTTAAACTCCGAAAAGGATTCGATGAGCGCTAAGTTTTCCATTTTTGAACTACGATTAAAATTTTAATATAACTTTTGCTTGATGGATATCTGAAAAAGCAATTTCCTGCTTTTTCTTTACCGTCACTTTTCCTTTACCAACAGGTTTGGGCTCGCGAGCCTTCCACTCCAAGGTAATACTATTTTCAGTTGCCTGGGTAAGGGTACCTTCCAATTCTTCTCCCGCTGCCTTAACCCACAATTTTCTTCCTATATTCTTTTTATACTGACGTGGCAATTCCAAAGGTGACGCAGCTCCTGCCGAGGTAACTTCCAATGAAAAATCCTCTTCCTCGCGATCCAAGTTGTGCTCTATGGCCCTACTTATGTCCATGCAGTCCTGGAGGTTTACTCCAGCATCACCATCCAAAATAACTCGAATGGTACCATCCGATCCAACTGTAAAATCTATCAAAAACAAAGATGGATGTTCCTCCAGTGCTTTGGTCAATAAAGATTCTACTTTCTCCTTCAGCATAAAACTTAGTAATAAAAGAGGGGACTAGAAGTCCCCTCATGAATACCTTTTATATCCGTTCAGTGGCGCAAATATACGATAATTAATACCTTATATGCAACCCGAGACTGAATAAAAAATCCCAGTGTTTACTGGGATTTTTTTAGTTGGCCTACAAGGACTCGAACCTTGAACGACTGGACCAAAACCAGCTGTGTTACCAATTACACCATAGGCCAGTACCATAATTGAGCGTGCAAATTTATAACAAACTTTTGTTTCAACAAATAATTTCGAAAGATTCCCCGCTATTTTTCTTCAACCATCCCTGTTAAAGCTTTTCCAAAATTCACCAATCGTCTCTACTATATTTACTAAATTCGCCCCAACTGGTTAAGACCATCTTTATGTTTGCAAAAGACTTCAACAAATGGGACACCCTCTTTGGGTGGCTCGCTTTTACCATTGCATTTATCGTTTACGCCCTCACTGTTGAACCCACAGGAAGTTTTTGGGATGCTGGTGAATACATTACCACTTCTGCCAAACTACAGGTAGGGCACCCACCAGGAGCCCCACTATTGCAAATGATTGGCGCGTTCTTTTCCATATTTGCTTTTGGAGATGGCACCAAAGTGGCCTTGATGGTTAATGCAGTTTCCATAGTTTCTAGTGCTTTTGCTGTACTTTTTACCTTCTGGACCATTACCAACTTGACCAAAAAGATGGCCTCTAAAAAGAAATCCCTTTCCAATAGCAAGGCTATTGCCGTTTTTGGAAGCGGATTGGTAGGTGCACTGGCCTTTACCTTCTCAGATAGTTTTTGGTTCAATGCTGTGGAGACAGAAGTTTATGCCATGGCAAGTCTAATTATGGCCCTACTCCTTTGGCTTGGTCTTAAATGGGTCGATAATCTGGATGAACCTAGGGGGCATCGTTGGTTGTTGCTCATCTGTTTTGTTATTGGACTTACATTTGGAGTCCAGTTTATGGGTTTCTTGGCCATTCCCTCTATTGGTCTTCTCTTTTACTTCAAAAGATACAAGCAAACAACCGTTAAGAACTTTTTGCTCGCTAACATTGCCGTTATAGTGTTGCTCATGATGGTTTATAAATTTTCCTTGACCTATGTGCTCATGCTATTTGGTTGGAGCGAGGTATTTTTCATCAACAGCATTGGCCTACCATTTAACTCTGGGACCATCATTATGGGCCTACTTTTTATAGCTGCCTTCTATTTTGGACTTAAATACACTCGAAAAAACAACTTTCAAACTGGTAACATCATAGTACTTTGCTTGATGTTTTTGTTATTAGGCTTCTCCTCATGGCTCATGCTCCCCATTAGAGCCAACGCCAATACCGTAGTCAACGAAAATGACCCATCGGATGCACGGTCGCTTTTAGCCTATTACAACAGGGAACAATATCCCGGGGTAGAAAGTCCTTTTTATGGGGCTTATTATTCAGATACTTTTGCCCCAGCCGGAGAGGATCAGGATGATCGTCCAAAATATGAAAAGGATGAAAAACTTGGCAAATATGTCATTGTCAACAACTATAAAGGAGCCATTCAAGGACCCAATGAGAAACATGTAGGTGTGCTTCCTAGACTATGGAGCGACCAACATGCGGAAAATTACATGCGTTATTTTGGGGTGTTGAACTTCCGGATTAAATCTGAATATATTTCCCAGAACGACCTTAGGGACGCAGTGGCCCAATTTAAAAACGCCTATTCCAGAGGAGAGTTGGATGCAGAGCAATATATCCGATTTTTGCGAGAATTTGGAGAGTATATTGAAGTTGAACCACCAACTTTGGGACAGAACATCCGTTACCTTTTTGAATTCCAATTTGGATATATGTACATGCGTTACTTTATGTGGAATTTTGTAGGAAGACAAAATGATGTACAAGGAAGATATGATGAAAATGGAAACTGGCTGAGCGGAATTGGGTTTGTAGATAGCCTTCGTCTGGGAAGTCAGGATAACTTACCTAGCGACTGGGAGAACAACAAAAGCAGAAACACCTATTTCTTTTTACCCCTATTGTTGGGAATCCTTGGGATTGTATTCCAAATTTCCAAAAACCCAAAACATTTTTGGGCGCTGCTTGTCTTTTTTCTATTTACCGGACTGGCCATCCAGTTCTACACCAATCCATATATTTTCCAACCCCGTGAGCGGGACTATTCCTTAGTTGGATCTTTCTACGTCTTCTGTATTTGGATAGGTCTTGGAGTATATGGCCTATTTGATGAATTCCGAAAATTCTTATCCGCCAAAATTGCGGCTCCGGCCATTACCGGCTTGTGTCTTTTGGCAGTTCCTTTGTTAATGGCATTTCAAAATTGGGATGATCATGATCGCTCCAACCGTTACACCGCAAATTCAACGGCCAAAGCCTATTTGGATTCCTGTCAAGAGGATGCAGGGGCAATTCTGTTTACTATTGGAGATAATGATACCTTTCCACTTTGGTATGCCCAAGAAATTGAAGGTTATAGAACAGATGTTCGAATCGTAAATACAAGTCTCTTTGCTACAGATTGGTATATAGATCAAATGAAGCGCAAAGCCTATGAGAGCGACCCGATTCCTTCAGAATTGACCCATGATAAATATCGTTACGGATCACGTGATGCAGTCTATTATCAAGGAATTACGGATAGCAGATGGAATATTAAGGACTTTATCAATTGGATTGGAAGCGATAAACCACAAACCAAATACCGTTATCTACTGGAAAAACAAGGGGCAGATATAAGCGAAATTCCTGAAGGTACTTTGAATATCATCTACTACCCCACCCATAAAATTAGAATTCCGGTCAATAAACAGAATGCACTGGAAAGTGGCTTGGTTAAGGAAGAGGATGCCAATTTGATTGTGGATTATATCGATATTGATTTACCCCAAGGCGCCTTGCCCAAAAATAGGATACTGATGTTAGACCTTATTGCCAACAACGATTGGAAGCGCCCCATTTACTTTTCAGGTGGAAGTTTTGACAAGGCGGAATATATTTGGATGAAGGACTATCTACAATTGGATGGGTTGGTCTACAAGCTGGTCCCTATCAAAACCGAAAACCAAAGTTCTTTTGAAATGGGTCGTATTGATAGCGATTTGATGTACGACATTGTTAAAAATTGGGATTGGGGCAACTCTGGAGATACCAATATCTATCACGACCCTCAAACCCGTTCCCAGGGACTTTCTTTTAGAAGTAATTTAGCGAGGCTGTCCGAAACGCTTATCGCTGAAAATAAAATTGACAAGGCCAAGGAAATCATCGATACGGCCATCATTAATATGCCTGTAGAGCAATTTGGATTCTACGCTTTTGTTGAACCTTTTGTGGATGGGTACTACAAAGTTGGTGAAATAGAAAAAGCAAGGGAGTTGTTCGAAAAATTGAAAAAAGTATACCAAGAACGATTGGAGTACTATTCTGGCATTCCATTGGATGAACAGTACGAAAAACTTGATGACATTTTAGGTGACATGCAGGCCTATAGACGCAATATTGATATACTCATTGAGAATCAGGATAGAGAGAAAGCAGAATCTGAAACCGTCATCTTCAATGAATATATAGACAAGTTTTCCCAATTTGTTGGAGACGATGAGGAAATATTTGAAGAACCTGCACCAAATCCAGACTTGGAAGATTCAATTCCTTTGGATACCATTGAAGTTATAACGGATTCCGCAACAATAGGAGAATAAAAAAGCGAGGATAAAACCTCGCTTTAAATATATTCGTTTAAGATGCCTATCAGGGTATTGGCGTCCTGTTCCCCACTCTGTCGCCAAACCATTTCACCTTTTTTGTAAATCATTAATGTTGGCAGGCCTTTTATTCGAAGGGCCTGGGACAACTCCTTATTTTTATCTACATCAATCTTAATCACCTTGCCCTTATCCCCGAGTGCTGCCGCAACATCGCGCAACACAGGATGCATGGAAGTGGACTGATCGTTCCATTCTGCATAAAAGTCCAGAAGCACTGGCACTTTTAAATCTATAAGTTCACCAAATTTAGACATGTATATTCCCTAGGTTTACTAGCCAAAAGTAAGAAAATTTGTTAAAATTTTAATCAGGCTAGAATTTAACGTTAGGTCAAAGACGTTAAATTCACGTTAAACCCTTCTTTTTAAGCGTAATTACGGTGATTTCCGGCCAAATCCCAACCCGTCCAGGGTAACCAATAAAACCAAAACCACGGTTAACATTGATAAATTGATTCAACTCCTCATAAATACCGGCCCAATACTTATAGCGCCATTTTACGGGACTCCATTTTACCCATCCCGGAATCTCCACACCAAACTGCATGCCATGGGTATGTCCGCTCAAGGTCAAATGAAAATGGTAATCGTCTTGAATAACCACATCTTCCCAATGCGATGGATCATGACTCATCAGTATCTTAAAATCCTCTTTGGCCACTCCTTTTTTGGCCCTATCCAGATCGCCGGCTTTTTTAAATCCGCCCCTTCCCCAATTCTCAACACCCAAAAGAGCAATTCGCTGGCCTTCTTTCTCCAAAAAGCGATGGGTATCCAGTAGCAAATCAAAACCCATTTCCTTTTGCATGTCCTTCAAATCTTTGAGGTTCTTTGCTTTGGCTGTATCAGAATCCCAAGAGGTGTAATCTCCATAATCATGATTTCCCAATATGGAAAATTTACCATCCTTTGCTTCAAGTGTAGAGAATAAGTCGGCCCAAGGCACCATCTCCTCCGCCTTATCATTGACCATATCTCCTGTGAACAGAATCACATCACTTTTCTGTTTGTTGATTAAATCAATACCATAGGCCACCTTATTTCTATTGTCAAAACTTCCACTATGGACATCAGAAATTTGAGTGATTTGGTAACCATCAAATGCTTCAGGAAGATCATCAAATTCCAATGCATACTTTAGAACCTTATAATTGTATTTTCCTTTGTACATGCCATAGAGTAATGCCCCAAAAGGTAAAGCAGCAATCCCTAAGGCTATACCGCTTATAAACTTTCTTCGAGACGGGAACATCTTAGTCTGTGGCTCCGTAAGGCCAGCAATCTTATTATATCCAAAAACAAATAAGCGTACTACATCCTCCAGTAAAAGGACAATTCCAAAAACCAAACCCAACATTAAAAAGGAAAAGAAAATACCCCCCGCAATAGCAATCTGACCGCGAACGCCATCCCCTGGAGTGTAATTGAGTACTCGAATTATTAGATTGGCCCATGCACCCAGAAACAGGATTCCGTATGCAATTTGAATCCAGGTATTTTTAAATAAGGTCTTAAAGCCTTGAAACCCATAAATAGCAAGTACAATGTAAATTATGGAGAGGATAATCAGAAATCGGGTCATGCAAATTTTTTTATAAAGATATTTCTTTAGTGGTGGAACTTAGATATTTAGCGATTATTTAACGCTCCGAACAATTTGACGAATGGTTTCCATATTTGTTACGGCTACTGTATTTTCCCTTAGATGTCTTGTGGAGTTCATCGGAATTTTATCCGTTACAGAAATTTCATCTCCAAACGAGGTTCCCGAAAGGTGAACAGCTTTGAAACCGGCAATCTTAAATTTTTCAACATTTTGTGCATTCACACCGCCACCAGCCATGATTGTGGTTCTCCGCGAAATTGTATTGAGTTCATTAAGCAAAGTCAATCCTTTTTCCGCTGAATCCTCCTTCCCGGATGTCAACACATAATCCACTCCTAATTTTTCCAATTGGACCAAAGTTTCTACTGGATTAGGCACCCAATCAAAAGCGCGGTGAAAAGTGAATTTTGACGGTTTAGACAATTCAATCAACTCCCTAGTCCTTTCCACATCCAAAGTGAAATCCGACATTAGAACACCTGAAACAATACCGTCCACTCCCATCTCGCAATATTTGGCCACATCCCTTTTCATGGTTTCAAACTCCAAATCAGAATAGGTGAAATGTCCGCTTCGTGGTCGAACCAATACATGAACCGGGATTTGCAGCTGCTGTTTTACCAAGGAGACCAACCCAAAAGAAGGGGAAATTCCCCCTACACCCAATTCAACACAAAGCTCAATTCTATCTGCTCCAGCCTCTTGGGCATTCAAAGCAGATTCCAGTGAATTGGCACAAACTTCTACAAGCATATTCCTATATTTATCGGGACTAAAAATAAACATCCAAATCATGCAAAGACGCAAGTTTCTTAAAAAATCAAGCCTCACAACCGCGGGCTTGTTATCCGCCCCAGTTTTAGCCTCCTGCAAAAGGGAACCAAAAGTAGATACGCCTTTACCCATAACTCAAGCTGTAAAACCAATCGTTATCTGCACATGGAACTTCCAGAATGCCTCCAATAAAGCATGGGAAGTGCTTAGCAAATCTGGAAGTTCACTTGATGCGGTAGAAGCTGGGGTCAAGATAGAGGAGGCCGATGTAAACAATCAAACCGTTGGAGTAGGCGGAAGACCCGATCGTGAAGGCAGAGTTACCCTGGACGCCTGCATTATGGATAAAGATGGGAACTGCGGAGCTGTCCTTTGCATGGAAAATATTGCACATCCCATTGCTGTAGCCAGAAAGGTAATGGAGGAAACCCCCCATGTAATGTTGGCGGGAAAGGGTGCCGAATTATTTGCCTACGAGCAAGGGTTTGAAAAAACCAATCTGCTTACCGAACAGTCCAAAAAAGAATGGGAAGAATGGAAAAAAACTTCCAAATACCAGCCTATCATCAACATAGAAAACCATGATACAATAGGTATGTTGGCTATTGATGAAAATGGGGATATTTCTGGTGCCTGTACCACCAGCGGTATGGGTTATAAAATGGCTGGCCGTGTGGGGGATTCTCCCATTATTGGAGCTGGACTTTTTGTGGATAATGAAGTGGGGGGAGCAACCGCCACTGGAGTTGGCGAAGAAGTGGTGAGGACCGTCGGGAGTTTTTTGATCGTGGAACTCATGAGACAGGGCAAATCACCTCAAGAAGCTTGTGAAGAAGGCGTAAAACGAATCATGAAAAAGAATGAAGGTCGAGAGGATTTCCAAATAGGCTTTATTGCCGTAAACAAAAAAGGTGAAACTGGAGGCTATTGCATCCATCCGGGATTTAGCTACAGGAAATCCACAGCAGAGGGCCATGAGAATGTAATTTCGGATAGCTTTCTAAAAAGTTAAAAAGTTCACTTCAAGAATAGGGACTTGCTGGTTCTTTTTGCCAATTTCTTAGCTCTTTTTTCTACTTTTAAAACTTAATACTCTTTAGCAGTACTTCAAATTTTAAAATATTATGCCTGAACAGAAAAGACTCTTCCTACTGGATGCCTATGCCCTTATATTTAGAGGCTACTATGCACTGTTAAAGAATCCAAGAATAAATTCCAAAGGAATGGACACCTCAGCCATTATGGGTTTTGTCAACTCCCTTTTTGATGTAATTAAACGGGAAAAACCAGATCATTTGGCAGTTTGTTTTGATAAAGGTGGTAGTGTAGAACGGACAGCGCTTTTTGAGGACTACAAAGCAAATCGGGATGAAACTCCAGACGCCATCCGAATTGCGGTGCCCTATATTCAAGATATTTTACGGAGCATGAATATCCCCGTGGTTGAACTGGCAGGGTTCGAGGCTGATGATATTATAGGCACCTTGGCCAAACAGGCCGAAAAAGAGGATTACAAGGTTTTTATGGTTACTCCGGATAAGGATTTTGGTCAATTGGTCTCTGAGAACATTTTCATGTACCGACCAGCTCGAATGGGTAATGGTATTGAGATTTGGGGCATCCCTGAGGTGCAAAAGCGTTTTGGGGTAGAACGCCCAGAACAGGTGATAGATTACTTGGGTATGATGGGTGATGCAAGTGACAACATTCCTGGATTACCTGGTGTAGGAGACAAAACCGCCAAAAAATTCATTGCCGATTTTGGTTCTATGGAAGGGCTTTTGGCCAATACCGATCAGCTGAAAGGGAAAATCAAGGAAAAAGTCGAGGCCAATGCAGAACTGGGTAGATTATCACGTAAACTGGCAGAGATCAATCTGAATTGCGATGTGACCTTTCAAGCGGATGATTATGAAATGTCCGAACCAGACAGTGAGAAGGTACAGCAGATTTTTGATGAGCTCGAATTCCGAAGGTTAAAGGAACAGTTTACCAAAATATTCTCAGGCGAAACACCAGTACCACCAACAATAGAAAAAGCAGCCAAGGCGGTTGAAAAACCGCAAGCGGCCGGAAGTGGGCAATTTAGCTTGTTTGGTGGCGATCCATCCAATGCTCCCGCTACAATCAAAGATGCCAGCGGAAGAAATACCATTGGTAACGTTTCCCATTTTTACCAAAGTATTGCGCCCGGCTTGGGCTTGGATCTTTTCATGAAAAAACTAATGCAACAGCCATCTGTTTGCTTCGACACGGAAACCACCTCAATTAACCCCTTGGAAGCAGAATTGGTAGGTATTGCATTTAGTTGGGAGGCAAAAAAAGGATTTTACATTCCCATTCCCGAAGAAAGGGAAAAAGCCATGAACATTTTGGAACAGCTTCGTCCCTTCTTTGAATCGGAAAAAATCGAAAAAATTGGCCAAAACTTGAAGTATGATATTAAAGTGATGAGCAACTATGACATTGAAGTCAAAGGAAAACTCTTTGATACCATGTTGGCCCATTACCTCATCAACCCAGATATGCGTCATAATATGGACGTTTTGGCAGAAACATACCTCAACTACACACCCGTTTCCATAACCGAACTAATTGGCAAAAAAGGGAAAAACCAATTGAGTATGCGGCAAGTTACGCTAGAAAAACAAACAGCGTATGCTGTAGAGGACGCCGATGTCACACTTCAGTTGGCGCAGCACTTTAGACCTGAATTGTCCGAAGCCAAAACCATGGAACTTTTTGAAAATATTGAACTACCACTCCTTCGGGTATTGGCCGCTATGGAAACTGAAGGTATTAATTTGGACAAAGGGTTCTTGAATGAGCTTGCAACTGAATTGGACACGGATATCAAGAATCTGGAACAAAAAGTCTACGAGGCTGCCGGGCAGCAATTTAACATTGCTTCCCCAAAGCAATTGGGTGAAATTTTATTTGATAAGCTAAAATTGGTGGACAAGCCAAAGAAGACCAAAACTGGACAATATTCTACGGCGGAAGATGTGCTTTCCTATTTGGCCAAAGATCATGAAATCATCCAAAATGTATTGGATTACCGAGGTTTGGCGAAGTTGAAGAGCACCTATGTGGATGCATTGCCCAATGAGGTGCAGCAGCATAGTGATAGGGTACATACCGATTATATGCAGACTGTGGCGGCAACCGGCAGACTGAGCAGCAATAATCCCAACTTGCAAAACATCCCTATCCGTACCGAACGTGGACGACAAGTGCGCAAGGCATTCATCCCAAGAGATAAAAACTATACATTGCTTGCTGCAGATTACTCCCAAATTGAACTCAGGATTATTGCCGCACTAAGTGAGGAGGACACTATGATAGAGGCTTTTAAAAATGGAGAGGATATTCATGCTTCTACAGCGTCCAGGGTTTTTAATGTTCCCATTGATGAGGTGACCAGAGAACAACGCGGCAATGCCAAAACGGTAAATTTTGGAATCATATACGGAGTATCTGCCTTTGGTTTAAGCAACCAAACAGATCTAAGTCGTTCAGAGGCTAAGGAATTGATTGACACTTACTACAAAACCTATCCCAAACTTCGCAATTATATGGGAGAACAGGTGGATTTTGCACGTGACAATGGCTATGTACAAACCGTTTTGGGTCGTAGAAGGTATTTAAAGGATATCAATGCGGGTAACCAAGTAGTTCGTGGAGCTGCTGAGCGAAATGCTGTGAACGCCCCAATACAAGGTAGCGCTGCAGATATTATTAAGATTGCTATGATTAACATCCATAAAAAACTAACCGAAGGCGGGTATAAAACCAAAATGTTACTTCAAGTTCATGATGAACTAGTCTTTGACGCCTATAAACCCGAGCTGGAAGAGGTAAAAGAGCTGATCAAGACCGAAATGGAAAATGCCTATCAATTGGCAGTACCTTTGGATGTGGAAGTTGGTATTGGCGATAATTGGTTGGAAGCCCATTAATTCAAGAATTATGTTGAAACAAGTTCAAGTCCGTTTATCCCTGTTGGCAATCCTTTGCTTTAGCTTGTTCACACAGGCTCAGGTCAAAGATCAAAAACCAAACATCATCTATTTTTTGGCCGATGATCTTGGCTACGGCGAAATCGGTATACATGGGCAGGAAAAAGTAAAGACACCAAATATTGATGCCCTGGCCAAGGAAGGAATGCGATTTACCCAACATTATTCAGGAGCGCCTGTTTGTGCTCCGGCACGATACATTTTGCTGACCGGAAAACATGCGGGGCATGCCCACATTCGAGGTAATGATGAATGGAGAGAAAGAGGCGATGTTTGGGACTATAAAAAGGCTTTTACCAACCCCAACCTAGAAGGGCAACGCCCTATTCCCCAAAACACTATTACGGTAGCCAAAATACTTAAAGAAGCGAATTACACCACCGGAGTTTTTGGCAAGTGGGGTCTTGGCGCTCCTGATACGGAAGGCATACCCACGCGACAAGGATTCGATTTCTTTTATGGGTACAATTGTCAAAGGCAAGCACATAATTTATATCCCAGCCATTTATGGGAAAACGAACAAAAAGTACTTTTAAACAACGAGCTTATTGCTCCCCACACTGGATTGGATTCCTTGGCGGATCCCATGAGCGAAAAAAGTTATTCTCGATTCAGCCAGCCGGATTATGCTCCAAAGCTTATTCATGATAAGGCGATTTCCTTTCTAGAACAAAATCAAAACAATCCCTTTTTTCTGTATTACGCCTCCCCATTACCACATTTGCCGTTACAGGCTCCCAAAAAGGACGTTGATGAATATAGAAAGTTGTTTGGCAAAGAAGACCCATACTTAGGAGACAAGGGCTATTTTCCCAATCCATATCCGAGGGCGACTTATGCAGCCATGATTAGTTATCTGGACCATCAGTTGGGAGAATTGGTTGCCAAACTGAAGGAATTAGGGCTGTATGAAAATACCTTAATCATATTTTCGAGCGATAATGGCCCTACATACACAGGCGGAGTGGATTTTGAATTTTTTGAAAGCTCCAAACCCTTCGGTAATGGTGGGGGCAAAACCAAGGGACATGTTTATGAGGGCGGAATACGGGTGCCTATGATTGCAAGTTGGCCCGGACACATCCAAAAAGGCAGTGTTTCCAATCATATTTCAGTATTTTACGATATTATGCCCACACTTTGCGATATTGCAGGAACTTCCCATCCAAATGCCATTGATGGTATTAGTCTTGCACCAACCCTTTTTGGATTGGAACAGCCCCAGCACGATTTTCTTTATTGGGAGTTCCCTAGCTACAAGGGACAGCAAGCCGTTCGGGTTGGCAAATGGAAAGGGGTCCGGAAAAATATCTTTGAAGGAAATCTCAAAATAGAACTGTACGATTTAGAGAAGGATCAGTTAGAGGCAAATGATGTCGCCGAACAGTACCCTAAAATTGTTGAAAAAATTGATTCGATAATGGAGCAAGAACATGAACCGGCCAGTAACAAAAGATTTCAGTTTGCGCAATTAGGTGATCAGTAGGTTTAAAAACAACCTCTAAATTGAACAAAAAAGGAACCCCATGGAAAAAGAAGCTGAAGAATTAGCAAAAGAATGGTTCCTAAAATGGGAGACAGGAGAATTCATGAAATTGCCCATTAGTGATAATTTTGTTCATACAAGCCCATATGGCACAATAGAAGGAAAGCAAGCTTACCTAGATTTGATAAAAGTTAACCGAGATAAGTTTCTTGGCCACACCTTTAAGATCCACGACCTTATTTGTGAACCACATAGAGCTTGCATTAGATACATCGCCATCAAGGAAGGTTTTGTACTTGAGGTTACTGAGTGGCACTATGTTAGGGATGGACTTATCCATCAAATTGTGGCCTATTATAATATTGAAGGTGAAATAAGTAAAGAAAGAAAATTGTCCATTCCAGACTGAAATAGCCTTTATAAATAAATCAAAGTAGGTTTATTGGTCCATGTTCTCGTAATTCCGTCCAATTTGGTCCAACACCTTGAGGAAAGTCTCAAATTCTTCGCCATCCAAATTCTTTATGGCCATTTTTCTAAGCTTAACCGCATGAGGCAATACCGTATTGATAATCTTCCGCCCCTTTTTAGTCAACTCTAGTTTAAATTGTTTTTGATCCCCATCAAATCGAGTTTTGCATATCCATCCTTTACCTTCCAATTTTCCAATTATCCTAGATGTGGTGGCCCGATTCCTAAAGTTTGACCTCACAACTTCCCGCTGTGATGCAGATTCGCCCAATTGAGAAATACGGTGTAAAATCACCCATTGTTCGATGGTCATATCCACCTCCAATTCTATAAACTTTTTCAGATAGGCATCTTGGACCTGTCTAAGTACTAGATCTAGATGCAGTCCAATTCCAGATATTTCATCTATTTGATTGAGCATAAATTTAAATTATTACTTAAGCCGCTTCTAAAAAGTTCCAAATAAAACCAGCCTTATTTCAACTTCAAACTAAATATCCGTCATTTTTAACAAAAATTATGTCTTTGGAGGGTGAAAATTAAGTCTAAAGTTCTTATTTTTGTTGCATCAACAACAATTTTTAAATCTACATCAAAATATAAAACAATGGAAACTACTGCAATTCCTAAAATTCACGACACTGCTAAGGATTTCATGCCCATAAACGGTACTGATTATCTAGAATTATATGTAGGTAACTCCAAACAGGCAGCCCACTTCTATAAAACTGCATTTGGCTTTCAATCTTATGCCTATGCCGGACTGGAAACCGGACTCACAGATCGAGAGAGTTATGTGGTAATCCAAGATAAGATTCGGTTGATACTGACTTCGCCCTTAAAAAGTGGCACCGATATTGGCAGACATATTGATCAACACGGGGATGGCATTAAAGTTGTTGCCCTATGGGTAGATGATGCAACCTACGCCTACAACACTGCCATGGAAAGAGGGGCCAGATCTTATATGGAGCCAAAAACTGAGGAAGATGAAACTGGAAAAATAGTACGTTCAGGCATTTACACCTATGGTGAGACGGTTCATATTTTTGTTGAACGCAAGAACTATGATGGTATTTTCATGCCTGGATTCAAAAAATGGGAGACTCCAGACTACAATCCAGAACCTACCGGCTTAAAATTCGTAGATCATATGGTAGGTAATGTGGATTGGAACAGAATGGACCATTGGGTCGAATTTTATGAAAAGGTGATGGGCTTTGTAAATATCCTATCCTTTGATGACAACGATATTTCTACCGAATATACAGCGCTCATGAGCAAAGTTATGAGTAATGGTAACGGTCGTATTAAATTTCCAATAAACGAACCTGCGGAAGGCAAGAAAAAATCGCAAGTAGAAGAGTATCTTGACTTTTATGAAGGCGAAGGGGTGCAACACATTGCCGTGGCCACGGATGATATTATCACTACGGTTAGGCAATTAAGAAGTCGCGGCGTTGAATTTCTTCGTGTTCCAGACACTTACTATGATGCTGTAACGGACCGCGTTGGAAAAATTGATGAAGATATTGCTCCTCTAAAAGAGTTGGGCATTCTAATTGACAGAGACGATGAAGGTTACTTACTGCAAATTTTCACACGTCCTGTAGAGCCTAGACCAACCATGTTTTTTGAAATCATTCAAAGAAAAGGTGCACAATCATTTGGAAAAGGTAACTTTAAGGCATTGTTCGAAGCCATTGAACGCGAACAGGAAGTTAGGGGAACATTACACTAACAGGTTATGAGTTAGGAATTCAGGGTTAAAAGACATAACTCTGAATTCTTAACCCTAAACTCTAAACTAACAGAAATGCCGATTTATCACAAACTTGGAAGAATTCCACAGAAGAGGCATACCCAATTTGCAAAACCAGATGGCAGTCTCTACTACGAGCAGCTTTTTGGCACCATAGGTTTTGATGGTATGTCGTCATTGCTGTATCAATTACAGCGACCTACTCAAGTGTCCGCTATTGGAGAGGCTATTGACGTCAGCCCCAAGATTGCCGTGGCTAAAAACATATCCTCCAGAAAGTTGATTGGGTTTGATGTGAAGCCCAAAGAAGATTTTTTGGACGCAAGGGAACCCTTGTTGGTCAACAGCGATGTACACATTGGTCTTGCCGCTCCCAAAAAATCCATAACTGAATATTTTTATAAAAATTCGGATGCGGACGAAATGCTTTTTATCCATAAAGGAACGGGTACATTGCGAACCTTTTTGGGCAACATTCCCTTTGAATATGGAGATTATCTGATTATTCCCCGTGGAATGATTTATCAAATTGAATTTGATTCCGAGGACAATCGCATTTTGTTTGCTGAATCATTCCATCCTATTTATACCCCCAAACGGTATAGAAACTGGTTTGGGCAATTATTGGAGCACTCTCCGTTTTGTGAACGCGACTATAAACTTCCCCAAGACTTGGAAACCCACGATGAAAAGGGAGAGTTTGTCTTGAAAATCAAAAAACAAGGGATGCTACATAGTTTGGTCTATGCCACACATCCGTTTGATGTTGTGGGCTGGGATGGTTATAATTTTCCTTATGGATTTTCCATCCATAATTTTGAACCCATCACCGGCCGAGTGCACCAACCACCCCCAGTGCATCAAACTTTTGAGACGGGAGCATTTGTAATTTGTTCTTTCTGCCCTAGGCTATACGATTACCATCCAAAGGCTATTCCAGCGCCGTATAACCACTCCAACATTGATTCCGACGAAGTTTTATATTATGTGGATGGGGATTTTATGAGCCGAACCGGGGTTGGTCCGGGCCATATTTCATTACATCCTGCAGGAATTCCGCATGGCCCACACCCGGGCACTTACGAGGCCAGTATCGGTAAAAAAGGCACTGAGGAACTTGCGGTAATGATCGATACCTTTAAGCCGCTTCAGGTAACAGAAAATGCCCTTAGAATTGACGATGGCACCTACTTTAAATCCTGGGTGGAATAAAAAACAAGAATCAAGAGAAAAGAAACAGGATCTAATTGACACTAGCGTCTTTTTATCTTGTTTCGAGACTCTTTTATCCAATAGCTAAATATGATTATCAACATACCCGAAAACTCTGATTTTTCCATCCATAATATTCCCTTTGGAATTTTTTCAACCAAAGACAGAAGCCCTCGTGCAGGAGTGGCTATTGGTGAACACATTCTAGACCTAGTTGCCTTGGCCGAATGGGATGTATTTGATTTCAATACGGCTGTATTCGAAAAAGATACGCTGAATGACTTCATTTCCCTTGGAAAGTCCATAACAAAAAAAGTGAGGAAAGATATCCAGCATTGGTTGCAGGATGAAGAATCAGTACTTGCGGAAAAACCAGAATTATTTGTACTGCAGTCTGAAGCATATATGCATATGCCAGTTTCTATTGGTGACTATACAGATTTCTATTCCAGTATTGAACATGCTACCAATGTTGGGATGATGTTCCGAGATCCGGAGAATGCATTAATGCCCAACTGGAAACATATTCCAGTGGGTTATCATGGTAGGGCTTCATCGATTGTTGTAAGCGGGGAACCTATCCATAGACCACAGGGACAAACTATTCCTAAGGGGGCTAATCAACCTGTTTTTGGACCTTCCCAACGTTTGGATTTTGAATTGGAAATGGGTTTTATCACCGGAAAAAGTACAGCGTTGGGAGCATCGATTTCTACCGAAGAGGCAGAAGACTATATTTTTGGCATGGTGTTGTTCAATGATTGGTCAGCTAGGGATATCCAGAAATGGGAATATGTTCCACTCGGTCCATTTCTGGCCAAAAATTTTGCCTCCCATATTTCCCCATGGATTGTTACCATGGAAGCTTTGGAACCCTTCCGTGTTACCGGACCTGAACAGAACCCAAAGGTACTCCCCTACTTGGAGTATGAGGGTGAAAAAAATTATGATATTCACTTAGAGGTTGGGATAACGCCCCAAGGAAGCGACGAACAACTCGTATGCCAGTCCAATTTCAAGTACATGTATTGGAACATGGCACAACAATTGGCACATCATACCGTGAATGGTTGCAATATTAACATTGGTGACCTTTATGGTTCCGGAACCATTTCTGGAAAAGATGAAAATTCCTATGGCTCCATGTTGGAATTGGCTTGGATGGGAACCAAGCCCTTAAAAATGAAGGATGGTACAGAGCGAAAGTTCATCAATGATGGAGATACTGTAATTATGAGAGGCCACGGGCAAAAAGATGATATTAGGGTTGGTTTTGGTGAAGTACGGGCAAAAGTGCTTCCGGCAAAATAGATTTTTATCTTAGCACAATTAAATCCAGTACATGTCCAACATAAAAACCATTGATCCAACTGCTATTCCGCAACCAGAGCTGCATGCCTATCTTTTAACTGCTGTGGCACCAAGACCCATTTGCTTTGCGAGCACAATAGATATCGATGGAAAGGTAAACTTGAGTCCTTTTAGTTTCTTCAATGTTTTCAGTTCCAACCCGCCTGTTATGATTTTTTCTCCCTCACGTAGCGGAAGGGATAATTCACTTAAACACACGCATCAAAATGTGAAAACAGTGCCGGAGGTGGTCATTAACATTGTTGACTATCCTATTGTGGAACAAATGTCGTTGTCCAGCACGGCTTATGAAAAAGGTGTAAATGAATTTATCAAATCTGGATTGACCGAAGTGCCAAGCGAAAAAGTTAGGCCTCCTCGGGTTGCCGAAGCGCCGGTTTCCTTTGAATGTACAGTAGACCAAGTTATTGAACTGGCAGATACCCCTGGGGCTGGTAATTTGATTATCGCCAAGGTTAAACTCATCCATATCAATGAAACCTTTTTGGACGCTGACGGAAAGTTGGACCCACTTAAAATGGATTTGGTAGGTCGTATGGGGGGTAGTTGGTATACCCGATCCAGCGGCATTTCCCTTTTTGAAATTCCAAAGCCTATCAGGAACAAAGGAATGGGGGTAGATGGACTTCCAAGTCACATTCGAAATAGTTCAGTGCTTACCGGCAATAATTTAGGCCGATTGGGAAATTTGGAAAAGCTTCCCGCCCAGCAAGAAATCGACCTTATTGGAAAGGATGATGAAATCCGGATGCTTGAAAAAAAGTTGGCAGGGAATCCTGAAAAACTAAAACAAGAATTGCATTGGTTATCCCAACAAATTTTGGAGGAAAAAAATACCGAAAAGGCATTAGCTGTACTTATGTACGCTGATAAAATTGAACAATGAGCAAGGGAATAGCATCTATTTTTAAAACATACCTACAGCCCAAAAAGGCATACGAAGGAGGGAAAGGAATTCCATCAAGTAGAAAGAATAAGATTTATAAACTCTCTTCCAACGAGAATCCGCTTGGTCAATCCCCAAAAGCCACTTCAGCTCTTATTGAAGCTGCAAAAAATGTCCATATTTATCCGGATCAAACAGATATTCGTTTACGTAAGGCTTTGGTCAAGGATTTCAACAATGAGCTCTCGGAAAATCAACTTATCTGTGGCAACAGTGGGTCCGAAATCATTGATATGATCCTCAGGGCCTTTATCAATGAGGGAGATGAGGTTATTTACTCCAACCCCTGTTTTTTACCTTATTCCGTGTTTTCAAGATGGTATGGAGCCAAACAAGTGGATGTGCCTTTATTGGAACCCGACTACGCTTTGGATACCGAAGGAATTCTAACCGCCATCACAGACCGGACAAGGGTTATCTTTTTAACCAGTCCCAACAATCCCACAGGAACTTTTATATCGAAACTGGTTTTGGATGATTTTTTGAACCGTATTCCTGACAATATTGTAGTGGTTTTTGACGAGGTTTACCGTCATTTTGCTGATGCCCCAGACTATGTTACGGCACTGCCCTATGTGAAAAAGGGGCATAATATTATTGGAATCAACAGTTTTTCCAAAACTTATGGGTTGGCAGGACAACGTATTGGTTATTGTTATACCACAGAAACAATTGCCCAATATATCCGGCAAATACACAAACCCTTTCTATTGCCATTAACTTCAACAGAAGCGGCCATAGGTGCTTTGGAAGATCAAGAATTTATCCAGAAAACGGTCCAAACAGTTTTAGCAGGGCGCGAATACCTTTCGCAAGCTTTTGAATCGATGGGGATTCCTTATTGGCCCACACAAGCCAATTTCTTTCTTATTGACCCTCCCCTTCCCGAATTTGAGTTTACGGATTTCCTTATGGAAGAAGGTGTCATGGTTAGACCTGTTTCCCAATTTGGGGCTCCGGGAAAAATAAGGATTACTATTGGGGATCAGGAAGCCAATGAGGCACTGGTTAATGCCTTAGAAAAAATAAAGTCAAACAGTTAATTAGTTGTTAAGGCCTGTAATTCACACTTTCTGATCACAGCACAAACCTATAGGTAGCCTTCAGCAAGAAAATATTTTGCGGTTTTTGTCCGAAAATATTGTCCCCTAAACTTGATAATAATCCAGCGGAGGGATCTCCATCCTGGGACACATCCTGCGACCAAACCAAGAAAATTTCTGAACCAGGGATATACTCCCAACGTATGACCAAATTGGAACGAAACTGCACAAAAGAAAAGTCTGGATTATCAAAACTAAAATCCTCGGTTCCATTTAAATCGTCATCTACCGAGTAGCTACCATCCGCAAAGGTCAGATGGTTTGCTCCGTAGGAAGTAAATCGATCCTCAAAATGCTTCGCAGTTGCTGTGGTTATGTGCTTAAAATTGGAATACCTTCCTCTTGAAATGAAGGGTTGACCCCAATATTGGATGGTTAAATTGGGATTAATTGTATAATTCAATCGAAAAGACATACTTAAAGTGCGCTGGTCAATTTCGCCATTGAGATATCTTACCGATCCATTGACATCATCAAAATTATCGATGTATTGCAGCTTATCATTATTAATTCTCAAAGAAGGGAACGCTGATATCCGTAATGCGTTTATAGGCTGATAAATCAGTCCCGCCTCCACAAAATAGGAACTAAAGGAATTATCCACCGCCTTTCTTCCGTTATGGAAAGCGCTAAATCGTACTTTCTTACGATTATCCGTGTTGATGCTGTTCCAAAAACTCATCCATGGGGACTGCCGTAACCTAGGACCACCACGAAGCGCAAAATTGTCGTAATCTACGGCGGCGTAGTTAAAACCAACATTGGTGAACCAATTATTCTTCCAATTCTGCCAGCTATTGGTGTTAAATTGAAGATAATTATGGTTGCCATCAAAATCCCAAGCTGTCCAGTGATTGTAGTTAATGCCCACTCGCCTAAAGGTGCTATCGGGCTTTAGGGTTTGATACCCAATCCAGGTATAGTGACGAATATCATCGGCTTGACGTTGAAATCCAAGATCGTTCAACTCCAATTCCGGAGATCTCCAGGTACCTCCAGATTCGAACTTCCAGTGGCCATTTCCAACCTTCCCAATCTGAACATTCCCTCCACTCCCGGTTAAGGAGGTTTTATTGGTATCTACTTCCACATGGTCTGCATCCACCCTTTGGAAGAGATGGGTAATGGACTCTTGGGTGTTAGTTATGGCTTCGGCACTTCCCTTTACGTTGCTGAAAATAAAATTACCCTCAACATACCAATCCCGGTTATTCCATTGGTGCTTAAAATCTAAACCTCCCGTAAAAGCAGATTTATGTAAGAAATCCAACTGCGGACTCAGGTTATCCCTATTCGTGGCGGTAAAAATTCCTCCAACATAGGAATTCCTATTATTGAAATCTTTTTGAAGCCTTCCTACAAAGTAATTGGTTAAAGGTTCTACTATTTCACGTCGTTCGTCTCCAGCTCCATTGCGAATGATTGCATAACGATTGGCCGTAACACTTTCCAATACACCTATGGCCCAACCGTCTTTCGTTTTTCCGCTAAACTTGGCCGCTCCAATGATGGGGGTATTATCTGGCTGGTCTACAAACTCATTGTCTCCTGAATCAGGGGATCGCTGAGGGCTTCTTCCTATTCTACGGGAGTAGAATAAATTATCAAACCCGAAGGTATTCCCCGCTTCCGATTCTGAGAGCCTAAAGTCAAAAATGTTTTTGTTTTCCACAAAGAAGGGTCGCTGTTCTCTAAAAAAGATTTGAAATCCGTCTAGAGCAATCGCTGAAGGATCCGCTTCAACCTGTCCAAAATCAGGATTCACTGTCAAATCAAGGGTAAGGTCGTTTGTTATACCAATTTTTGCATCCAAGCCCACCGTAAAATCACTCTCACTACCATCCCTGAATGGATTACCATCTTCAGCTTCATACGTTTCTCCACTTGTTACGGTATAAGGTTGGATTTCCAATTGTTTTTGAGGTTCAATATTCTTTAACCCATGTAATTCCCCAAATTCACTTACCCAGCCTGGTTGATCAACAGGCTTCCGTTGCCAAACAGAACGCTCCTCTGCTCTAAAAATTCGTCTTGTTGATTGCAATCCCCAAACCTGGTTTTCTGCAGACCCAAACTTCAGCTGACTCAATGGAATTTTGAATTCTGCAGTCCAGCCTTCCTCATCAATATTGGTCTTGGTGTACCAAATAGGGTTCCAACTAACGTCCCAGTTGTTTCCATTATTGGATACAAACTCGTCACCCTTTACGCCAGATACACTGGTTGTAAAGGAAAAAGCGGTCCGTTTGTCATGGTAACTATCAATATTAAATTCTATAAAATCCCCTTCGAATCCATCCCGTCTGGAGAGTCTTTTTACGATTTTGTCAGGTTCTGCATCATAACACCTTACACCTATATATAGGTTCTTGCTATCATAAACAATTTTAAACTTGGTCTGAAAACTTGGTGGTGTATTTTCATCTGGTTGAAATTCTACATAGTCCCCGGCCCATTCCACAATATTCCATACAGGGTCGTTTAGGAGTCCATCAACCACTGGCGGTTGTTCTTGACCTATGGTGGCGGTTACATAAATCTTCTTGGCAACCACGGTTGTAGAATCCTGGGCAGTTAAAACATTGGAAAGAAAGAATAACGGGAGTAAAATGATGAGTTTATACACCTTGTTTGATTTTTGATTGATTAGCTGTCTTAAAGACCTCCAAAATAATTAACCGTTACAGTTGCTCTAAACTTTATGGCTTTTTTAACAGAAATTTGGGGGATAACAAGCAACTCTATTTAGCTGAAACTAACTCCTATGGAAAAAGTCAAAAATATTCCCAATCAACCATTTGTAATTCAATCTAATAATTGTACATTTGCAGCCCGTTATTCGGGATAGGTTTTTAAATCAATAATATTCTAGAAGTGGACACATTAAGTTATAAGACTATTTCTGCCAATAAATCTACAGTTGATAAACAATGGTTGTTGGTTGATGCTGAAGGAGAAACATTAGGTAGATTGGCGTCTATAGTAGCCAAATTGCTTAGAGGAAAACATAAGACAAATTTTACTCCACATGTGGATTGCGGTGATAACGTAATTGTGGTCAACGCGGAAAAAATCACCATGAGTGGAAACAAATGGACCGATAAGGAGTATCAGAGATACACTGGTTATCCCGGAGGACAACGTTCCACCACTGCCCAGGAATTGTTGGACAAACACCCAGAGCGCATCATCGAAAAATCCGT
Organism: uncultured Allomuricauda sp.; assembly: GCA_965117065.1. Lineage (GTDB taxonomy): Bacteria > Bacteroidota > Bacteroidia > Flavobacteriales > Flavobacteriaceae > Flagellimonas. Next base: position 2,717,306 of record OZ220751.1, on the reverse strand, counting down.
TAAGGGCATGCTTCCCAAAAACAGATTGGGTGCCGATTTGTTCAGAAACCTAAAAGTGTATGCCGGAACGGAACACGGTCAAGAAGCACAGAAACCAAAAGCAATAAACTTAAACGACTACAAATAATGGAAGTGGTTCATAAGATTGGTAGAAGAAAAACTGCTGTAGCAAGAGTATATGTTTCTGAAGGAAAAGGGAACATTACCATTAATAAAAAGGACTTGAAAGAGTACTTTACTACAGCTACACTGCAATATAAAGTTAAACAGCCTTTTGCGCTGACTGAAACCGAAGATACTTACGATGTAAAGGTAAATGTATACGGAGGAGGAATTACCGGTCAAGCAGAAGCTGTTCGTTTGGCATTGTCAAGGGCAATGTGCGAAATAAATGAAGAGAACAGAGCTGTTCTTAAGCCAGAAGGTTTACTAACAAGAGACCCAAGAATGGTGGAAAGAAAGAAATTCGGTCAGAAGAAAGCCCGTAAGAAATTCCAATTCTCTAAACGTTAATATTATTTGGTGCTTTGGCGCCACATTATATAAGTTCATTGAAAACCCTGAATAATTTCAGGGTTAAATTTTTAACCAAGTTGTCGTTGTTCTAAAAAGGATAAAAATCGACTTTTTGGAATTTAGTTTAGCATCTAAATGGATAGGGCGAGCAATGTATGCGACCACCAATCTATTGCTACTACAACGGAACGTAAACTAATTACAAAAATGGCAAGTAAAATTGAAGTCAAAGACTTACTAGAAGCTGGTGTACACTTTGGACACCTAACAAGAAAGTGGAATCCCAACATGTCCCCATACATCTATATGGAGCGAAACGGTATCCACGTTATCAATCTCTACAAAACCGTAGCAAAACTGGATGAGGCCAATGAGGCCTTAAGAAAGATTGCTGCATCCGGAAGAAAAATTCTTTTTGTGGCCACTAAAAAACAGGCAAAGGATATTGTTGCCGACAAAGTGTCCAATGTAAACATGCCTTACATCACTGAAAGATGGCCAGGAGGTATGCTTACCAACTTTGTCACCATCCGTAAAGCTGTTAAGAAAATGGCTGCTATAGATCGCATGAAAAAGGATGGTACCTTTAATACCCTGTCCAAAAAGGAAAGATTACAGGTTGATCGTCTTCGTGCCAAGTTGGAGAAAAACTTAGGTTCTATTTCAGAAATGACCCGTTTACCTGGAGCTATCTTTATTGTGGACACCATGAGAGAGCACATAGCCGTTAAAGAGGCTCAAAAATTGAACATTCCAATTTTTGCCATGGTAGATACCAATTCTGACCCAAGGGCCATTGATTATGTAATTCCGGCCAATGATGATGCTGGTAAATCAATCGAGGTTATTATGACCGAGGTAACGCAAGCTGTTGCAGAAGGATTGGCTGAGCGTAAGAATGACAAACAAGAGGAAAAAGAAGCTCCAGCTGCTGAAGCTGCTCCTGCAAAAAAAGAAGCTCCGGCCGCCAAAGCTGAGAAAACTCCAGCTCCCAAGGCAGAGAAAGCCCCTGCTGTTGAAGAAGTTACCAAACCTAAGGTAGAAGAGAAAGCTGCTGCAAAGGAAGAGGTGAAAACAGAACCAAAACCTGCAAAGGCCAAAGCTGCCAAAGCAGACGATTTAACCAAAATTGAAGGTGCAGGACCCAAAGCTGCAGAAGCCTTGGCTAATAGTGGTATAGATTCTTATGCCAAATTGGCTAAAGCAGATCCTGAAAAAATCAAGGAGATTTTAACGGAAGCCAGCTCCAGAATGGCTCATTTGGATCCAACTACATGGCCCAAGCAGGCACAAATGGCCGCTGACGGTAAATGGGATGAGCTTAAAGAATGGCAAGACAACGCCAAAGGCGGTGTTGAATAGTTCAAAAAATTAATATAACGTTGCACTAAAACAGAACAGTTTGACTCTGTTTTATTTGCATAAACTTTTAAATAGAGAAAAAATGGCAAAGATTACCGCCGCAGAAGTAAATAAGTTAAGAAAGACCACCGGAGCCGGTATGATGGATTGCAAAAATGCATTGGTCGAAGCTGATGGTGATTTTGAAAAAGCGATAGAAATCCTAAGAAAAAAGGGACAGAAAGTTGCTGCTAAAAGGGCAGACAGAGATTCCTCTGAAGGTGCTGCTATTGCAAAGGTCAATACGGACAATTCCACTGGCGTTGTTATCTCCTTGAACTGTGAGACGGACTTTGTGGCCAAAAACGAAACTTTTGTTACCCTAGCCAATGATTTGGCTGACGTTGCTCTTGGTTTTGATAACAAGGATGCATTTCTAGCTGCTTCCTTTAATGGAATGACCGTTGCTGAAAAGCTTACGGAGCAGACTGGTGTAATCGGTGAGAAAATTGAGATTGGAAGTTTCGAAAAATTAGATGCTCCTTTTGTTGGTTCCTATATCCATGCAGGGAATAAAATTGCAACTTTGGTCGGATTATCTGCTTCTGTTGATGGTGCCGCCGAGGCTGCAAAAGATGTTGCCATGCAAGCTGCTGCAATGAACCCAGTTGCACTTAACGAAGAGGGCGTTGACCAATCTGTTATTGATAAGGAAATTGAGATTGCCAAAGATCAATTACGCCAAGAAGGAAAGCCTGAAGCCATGTTGGAAAACATCGCAAAAGGAAAATTGAAGCGTTTCTTCAAAGACAATACTTTGATCAATCAAGCTTTTATCAAAGACAACAAACAAAGTGTTGCCCAGTATGTAAAATCTGTTGATTCCACATTGGAAGTTACCGGATTTCAACGTGTGGCTTTAGGATAATAAATTCTTATTTAGTACAATAAAAAAAACCGCTTCCAATGAAGCGGTTTTTTTTATGCCCTAATTGCCAGATTCATTATTTTGATTTTATCATAATATCCCCATTAAATGTTTTGAAGAGCATTTCTGGACCTCCACCATTAATTTTACCTCTCACCCACTGTTCAATTTTTACCTTGTACGTTCCAGAAGAGGAGTTTTTACTCACCTCAGGTTCGTTTGCCGAAATCTGCAAGTCAAAATCCGTATAAATTTCTCCCATATCCGTTTTTGCTTTCACGTCCGCCTTTAAGGAATTAGGGAATGTGATGTCCAAATCCCCATTCAAACTGCTGAAAGCCATATCGGCACCTGGGGTAATGCGTATAAAATCAACCTTTACATCTCCATTTACAGTATCGGTAATCACAGATCCGCTGACCGCCGTCAAAGTAATTTCGCCATTTACGTTTGTAATTTCCATTTCTCCGTTCACCCCAGTTACGGTTATATCGCCATCATTTACAGTAGCAAGCTTTAACGAAAAATTTTGGGGAACCTTTACCTCCAAATTGGTTGGCCTGTTCCATTGTTCATTAATCACCTGAACCACATTATTCTTTTCCTCTGCGCTAATATTTAATGAAGTGCTGGAAATCCGTTTTAAACCTTGTTTGCTATCATGGTCAGAATGGTGGTCATCTTCACTTTCAAAAGAAGCCTTAATAACTACTTCAGAGCCTTCATATCCTTCCACGGATATAGAACCGGATATTTGGTCTATGACCAATTTACCTGGACTCCCTGGATCACTCAAGGGTACCGAAAACAAGTCAATACTCGTTTCTTGGGCCACCCCCTGTAGCATAAAAAATGTAATGGCTATTATTGATACTATTTTAGAACTTTTCATGATTTATATTTTTTTGATATATACATTTCCGTTAAGGGTCTCAAATTCGTGGTCTACCTGTCCAGAACCAATTTGAACCACTGGTTTGGCTTCGAATTTATACTTGGGTTGATTACCTTTCCCCAACTGCTTACTGGTCTTCATAAATTGCTTGTTCACATTAAAATCCGTGTACATTTCCCCATTCATACTTTTAAAAGATATGTTGGCTGAAAGTGCTTTTTGATAGGAGATATTGATATCCCCATTCAATGAAAAATACCTAGAAGAACTGCTAGGATTGTCCGCGTACGAAATACTTACCTCACCATTGATGCACTCCACCATAGTTGTACCAGTTACATTGTCTAGGGTAATTCCCCCATTAATGTTCTCAGCAACAATGTGGTTGCCCTTGGTATTTTTCACCAACACTTCACCATCGTTTACGGTACTTACATGCACTTGAACCGCACTAGGTACTCTCACCTTAAAGTTCAATTGATGTTCATAGTCAGGCTCATTATTATTATGGCACCAATTATATTTAAGCTTATTTTTATCGAATTCTATATAAGGGGCGTCGGGGTGTAGAATTATTCTATCGGCCTCTTCAACTATCTTTAACTGAAGCTCCTGTTTTCCCAATTCCAAGTCACTTGAAGTATCCGCAGTGATTGTTTTGTCCACTTCCACAATAACTTTACTTCCACTATAACCTTCCACGGAAATTGAACCAAATACATTTTTGATTACCAAAATGTTTGCTGTACTATTGGAAAATGACACTTCCTTTTTAATCACCTCTGTGAATTCCTTCTGTTGAGCTTCCGCCCTAGTGACCCCTGACAACAATGCCAAGCAAGCCATAAAAACTAGCTGTTTCATTTTTTCTAAAATTTGACTGTTCGTGATTTGATTTTTGCCCTAAACAGGACGATTGATAAATACCTTAGATGATTGACTCTATTGAGCTTTTTATCTTCTTTTGCACCGTGGTATCCAGCTCCCTTTCTTTCAATAACTTTTTAAATGGTTCCACCGAAGCTTTCTCCTGAAGCGCTACCATCAGATTGGCAAGGGTAACCTGAAGAATCGGAGATTCTTGGTTTGGAATGGACTGCACCAATCCTTGCCGTACAATGGCATTATCCACGTAATTGGTCAACGACTCAATAGCCGCCAACCGCACATTGACATTGGAATCCTTATTGAGGGTTTGAAGTAATGCCTGAATAACAATTTCATCTGCATCCTTAAACTTGTTGGCTTCACTCACACCTTGCAAACGCTGATTAGCTGAAGGCTGTTCCAATAATGTTAAGACCAATTTCTGACGTACGCTTTCAGTTTCATTGGCAACAATTGTCTTTTCTGTAGGTTTTTGCTCAGTTTCAGTATTCATCAAATAGCCCACAGCGATGCCAAGACCAAGTAAAACCATACCAAAAGCAAGCTGTGGTTTTGTCTGGGGCCATAGTCTTTCTAAAAAAATTCGCCACCCGTATTTAGATTGTTGTTTTTCCATTTCACCGGATAGCATTTCAAAGAAAGTAGTATCCATTTCTTCAGAAGGTTCTGGTGCTCCCATCCTATCGACCCTACTCCACGCATCTATAAGCTTTTGCACTTCAAATTTGTGTACTGGATTATCTTTCAGAAATTTTTCAAAATCCTTCTTTTGATTTGCTGTCATTGCCCCAGACATATAATCCATCACCTGTATTTCCAACTTCTCATTTTTCATCTTTCAAACAGTTTCTAGTTGTAAAAAAATTTTACGTAGATCGTTAAGTGCTCTATGCACTCTCACCTTGGCAGCTCCTTCGGAGCACCCTATAGTTTCACCAATTTCTCTGAATTTTAGTCCTCTATACTTACTTAGCACCAATAACTCTCTTTTTTCGTCTCCTAATTGAGCCATGGCTTTTTTTAATAAAAAAGAATGCTCCTCAGTATCCACTTTATGGGTCATCCTATCTTCCGACACTTGAATGTCTTCTGGCGACACCCCGGCAGCAATACTGTTGCGGGCGACTTTTTGATGATGGTCATAGTTCACATTTCTAGCCATGCGAAACATCCATGCTCCAAACGAACCCTTTCCAGAATATGAGTTTTTATATTTCAACATTCGAACAAATACATTCTGAACCAAATCCTCACTGATCGACGGGTTGTTGCCCAAATTGTAAAAGAATCCAAAGAGCCTTTTTTTATGTCGCTCATACAACAAACCCAGCTTGTCCAAATCCCCAGATTTTACTTTAAGCATGAGCATGTCATCGGTTAGGTTTTGCAATTTGATATCGTTTTTTTAGGCTTGTTGAAGGATATACCAGTAGTTTCTTTAATGGTTACAGAATCTATGATTTTTTTGTTCACTTTATTGTAAAACCTTCCCTTATTCAACAATTTCCCCATAAATATTTTTGATTATTTTTGTCCGGACTTCAAGATATCCTCAATGCAATACAAAAGAATCTTATTAAAACTTAGTGGTGAAGCCTTAATGGGCGAACAGCAATATGGAATTGATGCTAACCGCTTATCCGAATATGCAGAAGATATTAAGGCTGTGGTGGGAAAAGGTATTGAAATTGCCATAGTCATTGGGGGAGGCAACATTTTTAGAGGCCTTTCAGGAGCCAGTCAGGGAATGGATCGTGTACAAGGTGATCATATGGGAATGTTGGCCACAGTAATCAATGGTTTGGCACTACAGAGTGCACTGGAATTACAAGGTGTTGAGACCCGTCTTCAATCTGCCATTAAAATTAATGAAGTAGCTGAGCCTTTTATTAGAAGAAGAGCTATTCGCCATTTGGAAAAAGGCCGGGTGGTTATTTTTGGGGGTGGAACTGGAAATCCTTATTTCACTACAGATTCCGCAGCAGTTTTAAGAGCGATTGAAATAAAAGCAGATGTAATCCTCAAGGGAACTCGCGTGGATGGAATTTATACCTCCGATCCAGAAAAAGACAAAACAGCTACTAAATTTGAATCCATTTCGTTTAATGATGTCCTTTCCAAAGGATTGAAGGTTATGGATACAACTGCCTTCACATTGAGTCAGGAAAATGAGCTCCCTATTGTAGTTTTTGATATGAATACAAGAGGGAATCTTATGAAACTAGTTTCTGGTGAGAATATTGGTACCGTTGTCAACATATAAATTGGTACGGCATTTGAAGCAGGAAGTTAAATTTTAATATTATGAACGAAGAAGTAACATTTATACTGGACACCGCCAAAGAAAGTATGGACGGCAGCATTTCGCATTTGGAAAAAGCCTTGGTAAAGATTCGTGCAGGGAAAGCAAGTCCTGTAATGCTCTCAACCGTGATGGTGGAGTATTACGGCTCCCCTACACCACTTTCACAGGTTTCCAATATCAATACTCCAGATGCACGTACAATTTCTGTTCAGCCTTGGGAAAAGTCCCTTCTTCAAGAGATAGAAACTGCCATAATGAATGCGAATTTGGGCTTTAATCCCATGAACAACGGCGAAATGGTTATTATCAATGTTCCACCATTAACAGAGGAACGTAGAATACAATTGGTGAAACAAGCAAAATCCGAAGCGGAGGATGCCAAGGTAGGAATCAGAAATGCTAGACAGGATGCCAACAAAGAGATTAAAAAATTAGAAGTCTCAGAAGATTTGCAAAGTAATGCCGAAGTGGACATACAGGAACTTACCGACACGTATAGCAAACAAGTAGACGACATACTTGTGGTAAAGGAAACCGAAATCATGAAGGTGTAAACCCTTTAAACAACAACTTGCTTTCCTTAGGAACACAACCTATCATTTTCTACCTTTGCGCCCAATAAAACCCACATGGTAGCAAAGCTCACTAAAGGATTCTGGCCTAAGGTCGCCCGCATTATTCTCCGCAATAGAATTATTATCCTCCTTGGAGTCACTGCGTTTACCATATTTTTGGCTCTTCAATGGAAAAACATGCAGTTTTCCAACACCGAGGCCAATATTCTACCAGACGATCACCCCGCCACCGTTCAATACAACGCCTTTAAAAACATTTTCGGGGAAGAAGGTAATGCCATTGTCCTTGCCATTCGGGATTCCTCACTTTTTACAGCGAACAATTTCAACCGATGGAACAAGCTAAGTAAACAGTTAGAAGCTTTTCCAGAAATCGACTTCGTGCTTTCAACTGATAATCTACAGGTGCTAAAAAAGGATAATGAGTTGCAACAATTTGTAATGGAATCCTTTATCACGGATCCTCCAAAAACCAAAGAAGACGTTGACCTGCTCAAGGAACATTTATTTCAGGAACTTCCCTTCTATGACAATTTGATCTTTAATGCGGAGAGTGGGACCATCCAGACCATAGCTTATCTGGACAAAGACATAATGAACACCGCCGTTAGGAATGAATTTATCCTGAACGATCTTGGAGATTTGGTAGCCAATTTTGAAGAAGAGACCCAACTTGATGTAAGGGTGTCCGGTATGCCATACATCCGAACTTGGAACACCAAATCCATCGTAGATGAAATAGGCATCTTCATTGGAGCGGCCTTGTTGATTACTTCGATAATCTTCTTTTTCTTTTTTAGAAGTTTTCGGGCCACTTTTATCTCCATGTTCGTGGTGATTATTGGGGTGATGTGGGCCTTTGGGATATTGGGCCTTTTTAGATATGAAATCACTATACTAACGGCTCTTATTCCGCCTTTGATCATTGTTATTGGAATCCCCAATTGTATTTTCTTGATCAATAAATATCAGCAAGAAGTCAAGAAACACGGAAATCAGGCACTTTCATTACAACGTGTTATCTCCAAAATTGGAAACGCTACCCTGATGACCAATATTACCACAGCTTCAGGTTTTGCCACTTTTATCATCTTGGATAGTGACTTACTTAAGGAATTTGGCATTGTGGCTTCCATCAACATCATTGGAATCTTTATTTTATCACTATTGATCATTCCCATTGTTTACAGTTTTATGCCGTTACCCAAAACCAAGCATTTAAAGCACTTGAACAAAAAATGGATTGACCTTTTTGTGAACAAGATGGAGCATATTGTTAGAAACCACAGAATTGGGGTCTACATAACTTCTGTGATTGTTTTGGTGTTAAGTATTATTGGCATCTATCAGATTCAAATTACAGGAAGTAGAATTGAAGATCTTCCAAAAAACACCCATTATTTTAAGGACATTCGTTTTTTCGAAGAGGAGTTTGATGGCATTATGCCCATGGAAATTGTAGTGGATACCGAGCGTAAAAATGGAGTTACAAAGCCCTCTACCCTTAAACGCATAGATCAATTGGGTACTGTCATTGAAGAAATCCCGGAGCTTTCCAAGTCTATTTCCGTAGTCAACTTGGTAAAATACTCCAAGCAGGCGTTTTACAATGGCATCCCAAAATACTATCAACTTCCTACGTCTCAGGAGAATACATTTATCATGGACGTGGCAAGAAAATCATCAAGCGAAAGCAATCTTCTTGACAGTTTTGTAGATAGTACAGGGCAGACGGCTCGGGTAACCACCTACATGCGAGACGTAAAAATTGACCGTATGGAGGAGATTGAAGAAGATGTGCTGGCTGCTATAACTAAGTTATTTCCATCGGAGCGGTTTAATGTGTACATGACTGGGAAAGCGTTATTGTTCCTAAAAGGAACAAAGTATTTGGTCAATAATCTCTTACTTTCGCTTGCCCTCGCCATTGGGCTTATCTCCCTATTTATGGCCTATTTATTCCGCTCGTTTAGAATGATAATCGTTTCCTTGATTCCCAATCTTTTGCCATTGGTTATTACAGCCGGAGTCATGGGGTATCTGGGTGTTCCTATAAAACCTTCAACCATTCTAGTTTTTAGTATTGCATTTGGAATTTCTGTGGATGACACAATTCACTTTTTAGCTAAATACCGACAGGAACTTGCCACCCACAATTGGCATATAAAACGATCTGTTTATGCAGCGCTTCGTGAAACTGGAGTAAGTATGTTTTATACTTCCATTGTTCTGTTTTTTGGGTTTTCTGTGTTCATCATTTCCAGTTTTGGAGGCACCAAAGCATTGGGTGGGCTGGTTTCAGCAACCTTATTGTTTGCCATGTTGGCCAACTTAATTCTATTGCCATCCCTACTCCTCTCATTGGAAAGAAGCATTGCCAACAAACAAGTACTTAAAAAGCCACAGATAGACATCCTTCCGCGGGAAGAAGTCAATATCAAAGACAAATAGCCTATCAGGGCACTATTAATGCCAACATCATTGTTATCTTTTTTGACCAAAAACCTATCTTTACCGCTTAATTTACCATAGCCTAAAATGATTTCATATTCAGTAAAAGAACTGTTAGATAAGCAACCGATTGGAGAGAGTGTTGAAGTAAATGGATGGGTGAAAACCTTTAGAAGTAATCGGTTTATTGCCTTGAATGATGGCTCTACCATTCATAATCTGCAATGTGTAATCGATTTTGAAAACTTTGATGAGGCTTTGCTTAAACAAATATCTACCGGAGCCGCACTTAAAATAAGTGGCACTTTGGTAGAGAGTCAAGGAAGGGGGCAAAGCATTGAGGTTCAGGCTACCGATGTATCTGTTCATGGTGAAGCGGATCCTGAGACTTATCCTATACAGCCCAAAAAGCATTCATTGGAGTTCTTAAGGGAAAAGGCACATTTAAGGGTGCGTACCAATACCTTTGCTGCAGTGATGCGGGTACGATCCAGCTTGGCTTTTGCCATTCATAGCTATTTTCAGCAAAATGGGTTTTACTATATGCATGCACCTATCATTACCGGTTCTGATGCCGAAGGTGCAGGAGAAATGTTCAGGGTAAGTACATTGGAACCCAAAAACCATCCCTTGACTGACAATGGGGAAGTGGATTATTCCCAAGATTTTTTTGGAAAGGAAACGAATCTTACCGTATCTGGGCAATTAGAGGCAGAGACCTATGCCATGGGCTTAGGAAAGGTATACACATTTGGCCCCACATTCAGGGCGGAAAATTCGAATACTTCAAGGCACCTGGCCGAATTTTGGATGATTGAGCCTGAAATCGCCTTCTGTGATTTAGATGGCAATATGGACCTTGCGGAAGATTTTATCAAATCCATCTTAAAGCATGTGCTTGATCATTGTCAGGATGATCTGCAATTTTTGGAAAAACGACTGTTGGATGAGGAAAAATCTAAACCCCAGCATGAGCGTTCAGAAATGGCACTTATTGAAAAACTTAGGTTTATTGTTGAGAACAATTTCAAGCGCGTATCCTATACAGAAGCTATTGACATTCTAAAAAACAGTAAGCCGAATAAAAAGAAGAAATTTCAGTTCCCAATTGATGAATGGGGTGCGGATCTTCAAAGTGAGCATGAACGCTTTCTGGTGGAAAAGCACTTCAAGTGCCCGGTTATCCTTTTTGACTATCCCGCCAACATCAAGGCGTTTTATATGCGCCTTAATGAAGATGGAAAAACAGTACGGGCCATGGATGTCCTATTTCCCGGAATCGGTGAAATTGTAGGTGGATCGCAAAGAGAGGAACGTTTAGAGGTGTTACAGCAAAAAATCAAGGAACTTGATATTGATGAAAAGGAGCTTTGGTGGTATCTAGACCTAAGACGGTTTGGTACCGCTGTACATAGTGGATTTGGCCTTGGTTTTGAGCGAATGGTCCAATTTGCCACAGGAATGGGCAATATCAGGGACGTTATCCCCTATCCTCGGTTCCCACAGAACGCAGAGTTTTAATAGGATTGATTAAATTTATAAGAAAGGAAGCGCATAAACCCTCATGCTAAAACAACACTTACAATTTAAGCTCTCCCAAAAACTGTCACCGCAGCAGATTCAGCTTATGAAGTTGATTCAATTGCCTACACAGGCTTTTGAACAGCGTTTGAAGCAGGAGTTGGAGGAGAATCCCGCGCTTGAAAGTGGAAAAGCCGAGAATGAAGCCTTGGATGAGGAGTTTGGTGATACCTATGACGATTCCTCGGATAGCGAGACCATTACGGCAGAGGAAATCAATATAGATGATTACCTAAGCGACGATGAGATTCCGGATTATAGAACACAAACCAGTAACTATAGCCCTGATGATGATGAAAAGAGTATTCCCTATGCTTCAGGAACCTCTTTCAACCAATACCTGATCAATCAGTTGAATACAGTTTACTTAGATGATGAGGAATGGGCCATCGCTGAATTTTTGGTAGGGAGTGTGGATGAAAGCGGGTATATAAGACGACCAATCTCGGACATCATGGACGATTTGGCGTTTACCCAGAATATCTATGTGGAAGAAACAAACATAGAAGCTGTCCTTAAAACAGTGCAAGAATTAGATCCTCCCGGAGTAGGCGCAAGGTCTTTGGGAGAATGCCTCATCATTCAACTAGGAAGAAAAGAGAAAACACCGGCTATTGAACTGGCGATTGCCATCTTAGAAAAATCCTTTGATCAATTCACCAAAAAACACTATTCCAAACTATTACAAAAGCACCATATTAGTGAGGAAGAATTAAAGAGTGCCATTTCGGAAATTGAGCGATTAAATCCAAAACCTGGAGGTTCCTACGCTGGTAATACCCGAATCATTGAACATATTGTGCCCGATTTTTCCATTAAAATTGTGGAAGGGGAGTTGGAACTTACCTTAAATGGGAGAAATGCTCCCGAACTTCATGTTTCTAGGGATTACAACAATATGCTGCAAGGTTATAAAAACTCCAAGGAAAAATCCAAGGCGCAAAAAGATACCGTGCTTTTTATAAAGCAAAAATTGGATGCGGCCAAATGGTTTATAGATGCCATTAAACAACGCCAGCAGACCTTGTTCGTCACCATGAATGCCATTATGAATTACCAACAGGAATATTTTTTGAGCGGTGACGAGCGCAAACTTCGCCCAATGATCTTAAAGGATATTGCGGATCAAATTGGCATGGATGTTTCCACAGTTTCACGGGTTGCGAACAGCAAATATGTTGACACACCTTACGGAACCAAACTGATCAAGGAGTACTTCTCGGAGTCTATGAAAAATGAACAGGGCGAAGATGTATCCACCAAAGAAATCAAAAAAATATTGGAAACCGTAATTGGAGAGGAGGAAAAGAAAAAACCATTAACCGATGATAAGTTGGCCAAAATCCTTAAGGACCGAGGGTATCCCATTGCCAGAAGAACGGTAGCCAAGTATAGGGAACAATTGGGGATACCGGTAGCCAGGCTAAGAAAGCAGATATAATGCGTCATTTCCTAAATATTATTTCCTACACCTTTCATCCGCTGTTCATTCCAATAGCGGGAACGGTACTTTTTTTTTGGCTTACTCCTTACAGCACTTTGGAAATACAAAGCGGTAACATCCTTCCCATTTTTATTCTAACCGTAATCATTCCGATTATTTTTTTTCTGATTCTAAAAAATTTAGGAGTGATTAGCTCCATTTTCTTGCCCACTTTGCAAGAGCGTAAATACCCTTTATATATTAGCTGTGTTTTGCTCCTCATGATTCTTTACAAAGTAATTCCCAACAATTACGTACATGAGCTGTTTTACTTTTTTACCGGACTGTTGACCGCTACAGGAGCTGCACTCATTCTTTTGTTTTTAAAATTTAAGACAAGTATGCATTTGCTGGGAATGGGAAGTCTTTTAATGTTTATGATTGGACTTAGTATCCATTTTGAAAAAAACATTACCCTCGGAATAAGCTTGTTCACCTTGCTTACCGGTCTTGTTGCTACCTCCAGATTGTATTTAAAGGCTCACAGCAAGGGCGAGTTGTTGGTTGGATTTCTAGTTGGACTTGTCTCTCAATTGATTATCTTGAAACACTGGTTATAGGATATAAAATATAACCCCAATGCGCAAAACGCGCAAATCAATGGATTCCCCGTTATCCATACTAACCCCATCTTTCAGCAATGGATTTAATGCATAATAAGCATGAATATTCCATGTATTATAACCAAAGCTTAGCGTTAACCCGTACTGTAATTTTTGAATATCATCATTGGAAAAACCATCCGACGCATTGCTTTCTGTCACCAATTTAGACCTGCCAGAGAACACATACCCCAATTTACCACCAGCATAGACCCTCCAAAATTTGTATTCATCTGGAGTGGATGTTCTCCAACGTATCTCCAACGGAATTTCTATGGCATGGGTTTCCAGTTTGCTACGTGTAAAGTCACTTCCACTCTGAATCTCATAGGTTATTGCATTGGTCGTCTTGTTTGCCACAATATTGGTATAATAAGAATTAGTAGCATAACCGAAACCTAAGCCCAGACCAAAATTTCTTCTATAGTTTAATGGAATATCCTTGATAAATCCGGTCTGCAGATTATAGGACAAACTACGTTGAGCTACATCCATGGGTTTATCTAATAAAAAATTGAATCCCAATCCAATATAGAATTGATCCTCCAAATACCTATTAGGCTCCATATCATCACTTTGGGCATGCAAGGTGATTACACCTACCAAAAGGCAAAACAAGGATACAATTACAGGACAATGTTTCATCTGGAACGCTAAAAAGTAAAAACAACCCAAAATACACATTTGGATTGTTTTTAAATAATTCTATTGAGCTTATTGCTCCTTTGTAAAGGCATTCCCTTCAAAAGTGGTATAGTTGACCTTTAGCAAATTAACCTTGCGGAGCTCTTCTTTAATATCGGACACCACCCCCATGCTCACCTTCCTATCCACCTTGAGGGAAACCGTAACCAGATTTCTGATTGCATCCGGTTTTTTAGCCAACTCAGCTAACATATAAGGAGCCACCTCGTTTACATGCGCCAATCTACTGTTCAATTGAATCTTAGGTTCTGAACCCAACACACTTGCCAGTTCCCTGGTAGGCTTGCCCACATAAATCTCAATAACTCGGTTCTTTTTTTCAAGTGCTTTCACCTGATCCGCCATAGGCAAGTTGTTATCTACCAACAAGGTATTATCCTTTATGGTTGTTACGGTCATGAAAAAGAACAGTAGCATAAACACAATATCTGGTAACGAAGCGGTTGAAATAGCAGGTAACCTATTTTTATTCCTTCTTAAGTTTGTCATAGTTCTAGCTTTATTGGATTGAATTTGTTTGTGCTTCTGATAATTTCATCGGATACATATTTCTTATCTGGACAATATGTTCCTTTAACTCCCTTTTTACTTCATTAGGTGTCATTGGATTGAAATACTCCTCCTCCATGCCTACATAATCTCTCCCATACAAGCGTTGTGCTTCCCGGTTGCGAAGTTCACTATAAGCAGCTGTCAATTCGTTCTGAACCATCACATAGGTGCCATATGTTGTACCTCTATCACTATTTAAAGAAATAATAGCTTCAATGGGATTATCAGATGCATCAGGAGAACGCTCTCCCTTGCAATAATTGCAATAGTTGGGGTTAGAGATATCGTCGCCTCCATTGTCCAAAAAAGAGATTGCAGCAGCTTTAAGGTCGCGGATTTGCATCACCTCACTTTCAACCATAAGCTTATCATTTTTGTTCAGGTATATTCGGAAAACATTACGTTCATTTAACGGGAGCGGCGGTGATGGTTCTTTGGGTGGTAATTTCCTATCCAGTCCCACGTCAGTTTGGATAGTAGCGGTCACTAAGAAGAAAATCAGTAGCAAAAAGGCAATATCTGCCATTGACCCGGCATTTACTTCCGGGGTTTGGTTGTTTCTAGCCATAATTCAAAATTTAGTTGGAATGAATGATTTTTGAACCCGAAGTGGATCAATTATCAATCACAACAACTATTCCAAATTCCTGCCATTAGCTAAAAACCAAAGGATTAGGAAAAGTATGAGCATAAAAAAACGCTCCAAATTCTACAATTTGGAGCGTTTTCCACTAAATCTAAGCTATTGTCTACTGTAAGTTATTGAAAGCGTCACCATCATAAGTCGTATAATTGACTTTAAGGGCATTTACTTCTCTCAATTGTTGTTTAATATCGGCGATAAGACCCATATTGGCATCTTTGTCAACCTTTAAAGCAGTAGTCAATACATTTTGTAATTCTTGTGGTTTTTTGGCACGTTCGGCCAAAATATATGATCCAACTTCATCAACGCTGGCAAACTTATCATTCAATTGGATTTTCGGCTCTGTACCAAACACCTTTTGGTATTCACGTGTTGGTTTCCCTACATAAATGTAGATAACTCTGTCCTTTTTTTCCAATTTTTTGATTTCCGTTGCATTGGGAAGTGTGTTTTCAACCAACAAGGAACTATCTTTCATAGTGGTCACTGTCATAAAGAAAAACAGTAACATAAAGACGATGTCGGGCAATGATGCGGTAGAAACCGCAGGTAAATCCCCATCCTTCTTTTTTGCAAATTTTGACATCCTATTTTAGTTTAATTATTGGTTGATGTTTCCGCTTCAGATAGTTTCTGAGGAAACATTTCTTGAACACGCTTTACTTTATCTTTTAAGTCATCTCGTACGCCGGATGGAGTTTCTGGGTTGAGATACTCTGCTTCCATTTTTGTAAAGTCTTGGCCATATAACCGTTGAGCTTCCCTATTACGCAAATCATTGTATGCCCCAACCAATTCATTCTGTACCGTAATATATGTACTATACTTGGTCTCCCGGTCATTTTTCAACGAGATGATCGCCTTATCCGGGTTGTCAGAGGAATTGAGATCCTTTCTTCCTTTGCAATAGGTACAAGTACCATCAGCACCATTCTCTAAAAACCCCATAGCAGCTTCGCGAAGGTCCTTCAAGTTCATCAATTCATCTTCAACTAACAGTTGCCCATTTTTATTGATGTTAACAGTAAAAATGTTCTTCTGCTTAATTATAACATTATCCTCTGGCGGTTCCATAGGTGGCAACATCCGATCTAATCCCGCATCAGTTTCAATGGTTGTGGTAACCAAGAAAAAGATAAGTAACAAGAAAGCAATGTCTGCCATAGAACCGGCATTCACTTCTGGTGCTCCTTTTCTTCTAGGCATAACTTTTAGTTTTTACTTAACGAACATTTTTTTCAACCCTGGAAAGACCATAAGCACAACAGCTATGGTAGTAAGGATGAAGAAAACATTCAATCCCATACCTATGTTCTTAACTGTGCTTTCAGTAGCTCCTTTATCGGCCATAGCATCGGCTACTTCTTTTGCTTCTGCTCCAGAAGAAAGTCCGTAAGAAATTGCAACAACAATTGCCAACCCGCCAATGGCAAATAATGCCTTTTTAAGGCTCCCTGGCGTGGAAAGTAATTTTTTAAGTCCAAAAAACACGGTGGCAACCACCGCAATGGCCAACAGCAGGTACATTATGATGAACATAAAGTTCATGGAACCACTGTTAATCGCATCTGGATCATCACTTGATGGCATACCAAACCATAGTGCGGTAGCGACCAGCCCTATGATGATAAGCACTATTTTTATTAATTTATTCATGACTCTCGATAGTTTTTAGTTTCGTAATTATTTCTTGTGTGCTGCCAACATATCTATTAAAGATATAGAGGAGTCTTCCATGTCATTTACGATACTATCGATTTTAGCAATGATATAGTTATAGAAAATTTGAAGGATAATCGCTGTGATCAAACCAAATACGGTTGTCAATAACGCCACCTGAATATCACCAGCAATCAATGAGGCACTCAAGTTACCTACCGCTGCAATTTTCTGGAAGGCCGCAATCATACCGATTACCGTACCCATGAACCCAAGCATTGGAGCAATAGCAATAAACAAGGATAACCAAGAAACGTTTTTCTCCAATTGTCCCATTTGCACCCCACCATAAGCAACAACAGCTTTTTCGGCAGACTCCAATCCTTCTCCAGCTCTATCCAATCCTTGGTAGAAAATAGAAGCAACTGGTCCTTTAGTGTTCCTGCACACTTCTTTGGCAGCTTCTACACCACCGGAAGCTAATGCGTCTTCCACTTGTTGCTTAAGTTTAGCTGAATTGGTACTGGCCAGATTCAAATAAATTATTCTCTCAATGGCAACTGCCAGTCCCAAGATCAAACATAAAAGTACGATACCCATGAAAGCAGGTCCTCCTTGGATAAATTGTTCTTTTAATACCTGAGTGAAACCTTTGCCTGCATCGGCCGCAGCTTCATCTTGAAACATCGCTGCTGAAGCAGTTGTAGTTCCCATAACAAACATTCCGGCAGCAGCCAGAGTAAAGGATAATTTTTTCATTTTTCTCAAACTTAAATTTAGTTAGTTAATAATGTTAAAGATATAAAAATTTTACAATTGAAAAATTATAATACCTAGCAGAGAGGAAGGGATTCGAACCCTCGATACACTTTTGGTGTATACACACTTTCCAGGCGTGCGCCTTCGACCACTCGGCCACCTCTCTAATTGTCTAGTTAGGCCGAGCAATAAACAAAAAAATAATTATTTAATAAAATTTGAGGCGTTAATTTTAGCGCATTTCACCCCTTAAGGATGTTTCAAAAATTGTCTTGAAGAGCTTTCCTGAGACTTGGTTTCCCAATAGGTACATTGCTTTGGTTAAAGCTGCCTCGGTTGTAATGTCCTTTCCGTTAATCAATTGCAATTTTTTGAGCATTTCACTGGTCTCATAATGCCCCATCGCAACACTTCCTCCAGAGCACTGTGTAACATTAATAATGTGCAGTCCATTTTTTACTGCATTTTCCAATTCTTCCAAAAACCAATTGTCCATAGGAGCATTCCCAGCTCCATAAGTTTCAAGAATCAAAGCTTTCAACCCCGGTATTCCCAACACCGATTTGAGCACATCTCCATTTATGCCCGGAAAAAGTTTGAGCACTACCACATGGTTATCCATTATCTTGTGCACTTGTAGCGCTTTGGGTTGGGGTTGACTTTTAAGGAGATTCGCGTGATGTACCTTCAAATGCACACCAGATTCCACCAAAGGTGGATGGTTTAAGGAAGCAAATGCCTCAAAATGTTCCGCATTGATCTTTGTGGTTCTATTGGCCCTATATAATTTGTACTCAAAATACAGTCCTACTTCTTGGACCACTGGCCTTCCTTTATCCTGTAATGCGGCTATCTGTATCGACGTAATCAAATTCTCCTTGGCATCCGTCCGTAAATCTCCAATGGGTAGTTGAGACCCTGTAAAGATTACCGGCTTGGAAAGATTCTCCAGCATAAAACTAAGTGCGGAAGCTGAGTAACTCATGGTATCACTGCCATGTAGCACAACAAAACCGTCATAAGCATCATAATTCTCCTCTAGTATGGTTGCAATAGTTGCCCAATAGCCAGGATTCATATTGGATGAATCAATAGGGTTTTCAAAGGATATACCCTTAATACTACAATCCAATTGATTTAATTCAGGAATATTCCCTACAAGCTCCTCAAAGTTAAACGCCTTGAGTGTACCCGTCTTATAATCCTTGACCATGCCTATGGTACCGCCCGTGTAAATGAGTAAAATGTCTATCTTGTGTTTCATAAGCTTATATTCCAAAAACCTCTTTAGAGTTTGCTGTGGTTATTGCCGCAATTTCTTGCTGGGGAAGCCCATAAATTGTCGACAACCTCTCCAGCACCCTTATGATGTAGGAACTCTCATTGCGTTTACCCCGATAAGGAACAGGTGCCAAATAAGGTGAATCTGTTTCCAATACAATATGCTGCAAATCTATCTGACTTAAAAATTGGTCTATTTTCCCATTCTTAAAAGTAGCCACTCCCCCAATTCCCAATTTCATATTGTACGAAATAGCTTGGTGGGCTTGTTCCAAAGTTCCAGTAAAACAATGAAAAATACCATACAGGTCTGCTCCTTTTTCCTGTTCTAAAATCTCGAAGATTTCATCGAAAGATTCCCTGGAATGGATTACAATGGGCAAATTGTGTTTTTTTGCCAACCGAATTTGATGCACAAATGCATCCTGCTGTTGTTTTAAAAAAGATTTGTCCCAATATAGGTCAATGCCAATTTCCCCCACTGCATAGAATTTTCGATCTCCGAGCATTTCTTCCACATGGGCCAATTCTTCTTTGTAATTCTCCTTTACATGAGTAGGGTGCAATCCCATCATCAAAAAGATGTTTTCCGGATATTTTGCCTCCAAATCCAGCATGGCGTTAGTATATGTGGAATCTATAGCCGGAATAAAGAAACGTTCAACACCTAAATCCAGTGCTTTTTTGATAACTACATTGCGATCTTCATTAAAAGCTTCGCTATACAAATGTGTGTGGGTATCCGTTATGACCATAACGCAAAAATAGGTTTATCTTTAAGAAAAATTGCTGATGAAATCCCTCAAAAAATTTCTGAAATCCAAAGGCTATGTATGCATACCTTTGGTATTGACTGAAACCAACCATTTTGAAATATCGGCAAAAATCAATGGGGTATCTGGACGATTCATTTTAGACACGGGAGCTTCAAACACTTGTGTTGGGATGGACAAAATCGAGTTTTTTAAAATGATTTCCGAAGTTTCCGATATAAAGGCTGCTGGTGCAGGAGCCACAGAAATGGAAACCCTAGTCTCATCCAAAAACAAAATCCAAATCGGGGATTGGTCAAAAAAGAAACAGCAAATTGTTTTGTTCGATTTGATGCATGTCAATCAAGCTTTGACTTCCCATAACGCGCTACCTGTTGATGGCATTATTGGTGCCGACATCCTAAAGAAAGGAAAAGCAGTCATTGATTATGACAAGAAAAGCTTGTTTCTAAAAAGGAAGTAAGCCCGACTTTTCAGATTACTTTAGATTATAATTCCAGTGCTTTTTTCACGTTGCCCTCCATCAACAACTCCTCTGGACTTTCCAAAGCTTCTTTTACAGCAACCAAGAATCCGACGGATTCTTTCCCATCTATTATCCGGTGATCATAGGAAAGGGCCACATACATTATGGGAGCAATAACCACTTGGCCGTCTTTGGCAATTGGTCGCTCCACAATATTGTGCATCCCTAATATGGCACTTTGAGGAGGATTTATGATTGGAGTTGACAACATGGACCCAAAAACACCACCATTGGTAATGGTAAAGGTGCCACCCGTCATTTCATCCACGGTAATCTCCCCTTCCCTAGCCCTAATGGCCAATCGTTTCACCTCAGCTTCAACACCTCTGAAAGTGAGATTCTCGGCATTTCTGATTACGGGAACCATGAGTCCTTTTGGGCCAGAGACAGCTATGCTGATATCACAAAAGTCAAAGGATAACATTTCCTTTCCATCGATCATGGAATTAACTGCAGGAAACATTTCCAACGCCCTAACCACGGCCTTTGTAAAGAAGGACATAAACCCTAAACTGACACCATGCTTCTCTTTAAAGGTCTCTTTGTATTGTTTCCGCAATTCAAAAATGGGAGACATATCCACCTCATTAAAGGTGGTCAACATGGCGGTTTCATTCTTGGCCGCGACCAAGCGCTCGGCTACTTTTCTTCGCAACATCGAAAGCTTGGAACGAGACTCCCCTCTGTTCCCACCAGTAGGCGTGCCCATAGATGGAACGGCTTTTACCGCATCCTCTTTGGTAATGCGTCCATCCCTTCCAGTACCAGAAACAGTTATTGCATCGATTCCCTTTTCATCTAAGATTTTTTTGGCCGCAGGAGATGGTGTTCCTGAAGCATAGGTTTCCTTCTTGGCTTCAGTTGGTTTTACCGTTTCAGCTTTTGCCGGTTCTTTTTTAGCCTCAGCCTTCTCTACGACTGGTGCACTTTCACCTTCAGGTTTGGCCGCGCTTGTATCGATAAGACAAACCACTTCACCAACAGCGACGGCATCACCTTCCTCTGCTTTAAGTGTGATTATTCCACTTTCCTCAGCCGGCAGTTCCAATGTTGCCTTGTCAGAATCAACCTCGGCAATGGCTTGGTCTTTTTCCACATAGTCTCCATCTTGCACCAACCATTCTGCAATTTCTACCTCAGTTATGGATTCCCCTGGTGAGGGAACTTTCATTTCTAAAACCATCTTATTTTAGTTTTATGCTTTAATTATCTTATTTCCATGTTGTCCTTGGTCTTATCAAAGACGTATGCTATTACCTGGGCATGCCTTCTTTGGGAGCGCACTGCACTACCGGCCGCTGGAGCTCCATAAAATCTTCGGGACGCCACCCTAAACTGTTTGGCCTCATCAAAATGCATCAATAAATGTCCCCATGCCCCCATGTTTCTAGGTTCTTCCTGTGCCCATACCACATCAGCTGCATTTTTGTATTTTTTGATAACACTTCGCATTTCCGAAGCTGGTAATGGGAACAATTGCTCTACTCTTACCAAAGCCACATCATCCCGTTTTAGCTCCTCTTTTTTGTCGAGCAAATCGTAGTAAAATTTCCCGGTACAAAACACCAGTGTTTTTACTTTTGAAACAGCAACTTCCTTGTCATCAATCAAAGGTTGAAAGCTTCCATTGGCCATTTCCTCCTTAGTCGATAACACTTTAGGATGCCTTAGCAAACTTTTTGGCGTGAACACTACCAAGGGCTTTCTAAAACTGGCTTTCATTTGCCTACGCAGCAAGTGGAACATATTGGCTGGCGTGGTTACATCCGCAACATATATATTGTCTTTTGCACATAGTTGTAGATAACGTTCCATTCGGGCTGAAGAATGTTCTGCCCCTTGACCTTCATATCCATGTGGCAATAGCAAGACCAATCCATTTTGCAGCTTCCATTTGTCCTCGGCAGAAGAGAGGTATTGATCTATAATAATCTGGGCACCGTTGCTGAAATCCCCAAACTGGGCCTCCCAAATGGTCAGGGTCTTTGGACTTGCCATGGCATAACCATAATCAAATCCCATAACTGCATATTCTGATAGCAGGGAGTTATAGATATGAAACTTTCCATTTTGATTTTTTCCCAATTCATTCAACAACACCACCTCTTCCTCGTGCATTTCGGTTTTGATCACCGCGTGTCGGTGCGAGAAGGTTCCCCGCTCTACATCCTGACCTGTCATGCGTACATCGTACCCTTCCTCAATCAGTGAACCATAGGCCAAAAGTTCACCCATGGCCCAATCCAGTTGGTTGTCCTCAAAATACATTTTATTTCGAACTCCCACTAGCCTTTCCAATTTTCGCAAAAACTTTTTGCCTTCTGGAAGTACTGTGATCCCCTTGGCAACTTCATCTAGCTTTTTAAGCTTGTAAGATGTATCTATATTGCCCAACATGGCATCCTCTGTCACCTGACCAAACCCTTCCCACTCGTCCTGCATAAAAGGTGTTATGCGTGTCTTCTCCACTTTTCTGGAATCCAAAAGATCTTCTTCGAGGTTCTTCTTGTACTCCACCTCGAGATTCTTAACATAATCCTTATCAATGACACCCTCCGCAAGAAGTTTTTCGGCATATATATCTCTTGGATTCTTATGCTTGGATATGGATTTATACAACAAGGGTTGGGTAAATTTGGGCTCATCACCTTCATTATGCCCATATTTTCGGTAACCAAGGAGGTCAAGGAAAACATCTCTTTTGTATCGCATTCTGTACTCTAGGGCAAAAGTTGCCGCATGAACGACTGCTTCGGCATCATCCGCATTAATATGGAGCACCGGAGAAAGTGTTACTTTTCCAACATCAGTGCAATAGGTAGATGATCGCGCATCCAAGTAATTGGTGGTAAACCCTATTTGGTTATTGACCACAATGTGAATGGTTCCACCTGTATGGTATCCATCCAATCTTGCCATTTGTATTACCTCGTAAACCACACCCTGCCCTGCAAACGCTGCATCCCCATGTACCAAAATGGGCAACACTTCGGAGACATTTTCTTGGTGATGTCTATCTTGCTTGGCTCGTGCAATTCCTTCAACTATTCCATTCACGGTTTCCAAGTGCGAAGGGTTTGGAGCAATATTCATATTGACGACCTTCCCAGAATCTGTCTCTCGCCTAGAGGTCCATCCCAAATGGTATTTTACATCTCCATCAAAGATGGTCTCTTCGTAATCCTTCCCATCAAACTCGCTAAAAACATCTTTCGGTGATTTCCCAAAAATATTGGTCAGAACATTTAATCGCCCTCGATGGGCCATTCCCATTACAAACTGTTTAACCCCTGCATCAGCTGCCTTTTCAATAATTACATCCAAGGCTGGGATTAGGGATTCTCCACCTTCGAGTGAAAAGCGTTTTTGGCCTACATATTTGGTATGCAGAAAGCTCTCAAAAGAGACCGCTTCATTGAGTTTTCTAAGAATATTCCTTTTTTCTTCAGGTGAAAAATTGGGGTGATTGTCATTGACATTCAGCCAATCCTGAATCCATTGAATCCGCTCTGGAGTTCTGATGTACATGTACTCCACTCCAATAGCATCGCAATAAATGCGCTCTAGGTGGGCAATGATATTTTTTAAGGAACTTTGTCCAATTCCAATAATCTTACCGGCATCAAAAACAGTGTCCAAGTCTACATTGGAAAGTCCAAAGTTGGCAAGCTCCAAGCTTGGCTCGTACTTTCTTCTTTCCCGTACCGGATTGGTTTGGGTAAACAAATGCCCTCGAGAACGGTATCCATCAATAAGTTTGATGACTTGAAACTCTTTTTGCAGGGACTGTGGAATAACCACTTCCTGTCCGTTGGCCATGGCCAAAACACCGTTTTCAGAAGTTAGGTCCAGTTCATCCAATGAACTTTCCAACCCAAAATCAAATCCTTGAAAAAATGCTCTCCAACTAGGCTCAAGGCTATCGGGGCTTGTTAGGTATTTATCGTATAGCTCCGCAAAAAAAGAAGTATGCGCAGCATTTAAAAAGGAATATTTATCCATTGACAGTTTCTAGCTAAAAGCTAACCAAAAATTTAATCAAAAATACAACAATTACCATAGCTAGGTCAACAAACTTGGCCATATTTGACAAAAACACCCTAGGTGTTATATTTATGCTTGAACCAAACTTTTTGCCACTCCCTTTTGAGCACCAAAAAACAGACTTCGGCCGCAAGATCAACAGCATCAAGGGAGGAAATTCTCTTGATTTCCTTTTCTGGAATGTCCACAACATACAAAAGATTTAGGTACTCTTGGAACCTTTCCAAAATAAGAAAATAGATTTTCTCGTGCACTAAGGACCCTATTTCTTCTGGCTCAATATCCATAGGAAATGACATTGACACATTTGCCCTAGCAAAATCTTTTTTCAGTTGCTGAAGCAGTCGGTCGTAAAGCAGTTTCTCTTGGGCGGCCTGTAGTACCTCCAAGCTGTTGGCAAAATTGAAAAGCATAGGATTTTTACGCCCAGTTATATAAAATAGTTTATTCTGATTTATACACTTTCCCTTCCTTCATAACAAAAACAACCTCTTTCAAGGTATCCACATTATCCCTAGGGTTTTCGGAAACAGCTATAATATCTGCTAAAAAGCCCTCTTTCAATTGACCTAGGTTATTGCCCATTCCTAAAAGCTCGGCATTGGTAATTGTTGCGGACTTAATCGCTTCCATGACAGGCATTCCAGCTTCCACCATGTAAACGAACTCTCTAGCATTTTCTCCATGGGGAAAAACACCTGCATCAGTACCAAAAGCAATGGGAACCCCCTTTTTATACGCTCTCTGGAACATCCCTTGGATCTTTGGTCCTATATCACTAGCCTTTTTTGCCACTACGGGAGGAAAATAACCCGGAATCTTTGCTTTTTCAGTGACTTGCTTCCCAGCTGTAATTGTAGGTACCAAATAAGAATTATGTTGAATCATCAAATCCATGGTTTCCTCACTCATTAAGGTGCCGTGTTCTATGGTTTTTATTCCACCCTTTATTGCGCGTTGCATACCTTCATCGCCATGGGCATGGGCTGCGGTGAGCATACCATAATCTTTGGCCGTATCTGTAATTGCCTTGATTTCCTCGATGGTAAATTGAGGGTTTTGCCCGCTCTTTGCCACACTTAACACTCCTCCGGTTGCTGTAATCTTAATAACATCAGCACCATCTTTGTACCGCTGTCTTACTGCTTTTTTACCGTCTTCTGGAGAATTTACAACACCTTCTTTTGGTCCAGGATCACCCATGAGGGACTTCTTCATACCATTTGTGGGATCGGCATGACCACCTGTAGTTCCAATTGCCTTTCCGGCTGTAAATATGCGTGGACCAATCACGGTTCCCTTCCCTATCGCCTTTCTGAGAGCAATATTGACCCCACTGCCACCAAGGTCACGAACGGTTGTAAATCCTGCCATAAGGGTGTTCTTGGCATATACCGTGGATTGAAAAGCCACATCGGCCTCGTTCAAGGTATATCTTTGGATATAGGATTGAGCACTGGATTGCCCTTCAATATGTACATGCATATCAATAAATCCAGGAAGTACGGTTTTATCTTTAAGGTCAATAACCATATCTCCGGCATCGCCTGACTGATATCCATTCTGGATGGATTTTATACTATTTCCTGAAACCACAATTGTTTTCTCAGGTAAAATCTTTCCCGAGCCCACATCCACAATTTTACCACAATGCAAATAGGTTTCTTGGGCCATCAACAATGTACCAAATAGTAAGGCTGGAATTAAAAGGAAGTTTTTCATATTTGAGTTAGCTAAAATTATCTTCCTAAAAGTAAGCATAGATTCCATTTCTACAATAATCCGACTTTAACTTTACAATTTTAAAAAAAGAAAGCCCATCAAATGATGGGCTCTTTAATTTGTTTTTGCCTTTTTTAGCTCCTTACTTTCTGTTCCCAATCCCAAGCAGATTTCATGGAATCATCAAGTGTAGATTCTGCCTTCCAACCAAGAACTTTATTTGCCTTTTTGGTGTCCGCATAAGCTTGAACAACATCTCCTGATCTTCTATCCACTATTTGATAGTTCAATTTTTCCCCAGCTATACGCTCAAAACTGTGGATTACTTCCAATACAGAGCTGCCGGTTCCGGTTCCAAGGTTAAAAACTTCATAGTTGCTTTTATTTTTTTGGTTAAGCAAACGCTGCAGAGCTACCACATGTGCTTTGGCCACATCCACAACATGAATGTAATCACGGATACAAGTGCCGTCCTCTGTGGGATAATCATCTCCAAAAACCGAAAGTTGCTCTCTTAGACCTACACCTGTTTGGGTTATAAAAGGAACCAAGTTTTGGGGTACTCCCAAAGGTAGCTCCCCAATTTCCACTGATGGATGGGCACCAATTGGATTAAAATAACGTAACGCAATCGCTGCCAATTGTGGGTTTATTTTACAGGTATCCTTAATAATTTCTTCTCCAACCTGTTTGGTATTACCGTAGGGGGATTCTGCCGGTTTTACAGGAGCGTCCTCCGTAATGGGCAATATGTCCGCTTGCCCATAAACCGTGCAAGACGAACTAAAGATAAAGTTTGCTTTGTTCTTCTGGGTCAGTTCTTGAAGGAGGTATACCAAGACCCCTAAGTTGTTTTCGTAGTAAAGCAATGGTTTCTCAACACTTTCACCGACTGCCTTTGAAGCTGCAAAGTGAATAACGCCTTCAATATCACTATGTTTTTGAAAAAACTCCTGAACTTTGGATTTTTCCCTTAGGTCCATTTTTTCAAAAATGGGCTGCTTACCGGTAATGGTTTCAATGCCTTCCAGCACATCTTCCGATGAATTGGAAAGATTGTCAATAACAACAACTTCAAAGCCTTCATTTTGAAGTTCCACAACAGTATGGGACCCTATAAATCCGAGTCCGCCAGTTACAAGTATTTTCATGGTCAATTATTTACAAATTCAATGACAAGCTTGGTTATGAATTCGATTTGTTCATCGTCCAGCTCAGTATGCATGGGAAGTGATATCACCTCCTTGACCAACTGATTGGTGACTGGAAAATCGGCTTCATTGTACCGTTCATCCACATAAGCCTTTTGGCTATGCAAAGGAATGGGATAATACACTCCACATGGAACGCCTTTGTCATTTAAATGTTGTGCCAATCCGTCTCTTTTTTCGTTCAAAATTCGAAGGGTATACTGATGAAATACATGGCAATCGCATGATTGATCCATTTCTTGACAACAGTCTCCGGTTTTAGGAAGAACAATATTTGGTTGATTCTCAAATGCCTTATTGTATTTACCTGCTGCTGCTCTACGTCTTTGATTGTAGGAATCCAAATTGGGAAGTTTGGCCTTCAAAACAGCCGCTTGAATGGAATCCAAACGGGAGTTAACGCCAACCACATCATGGTGATATCTTTTGTACATCCCATGATTGACAACTCCACGTATGGTGTGCGCCAAGTCATCGTCATTGGTAAAGATGGCTCCCCCATCTCCATAACATCCCAAATTTTTGGATGGAAAAAAAGAAGTGGAAGACACATGGCCCATGGTCCCTGCCTTTTGCTTGTTCCCATTTTTATCGGCATACGAGGCCCCAATAGCTTGAGCATTGTCCTCAATCACAAATAAATTATGCTTTTTCGCCAATTGCATTATGGCATCCATATTAGCGCATTGTCCAAACAAGTGAACCGGAACAATGGCCTTGGTTTTTGGGGTAATAGCCTTTTCAATGGCTTTCGGGTCAATATTAAAAGTATCCGGCTCCACATCTACCAAGACCGGGGTCAAATTCAACAATGCAATTACCTCAACCGTAGCTGCAAAAGTAAAGTCGGCCGTGATTACCTCATCTCCGGGTTCCAGTCCAAGGCCCATCATACAAATCTGAAGTGCATCCGTACCATTGGCACATGGAATTACATGCTTGACCCCTAAATAGTCTTCCAACTCTTTTTGAAAAGCGTGGACATAGGGACCATTAATAAACGCTGAGGATTCCAGGACTTCGTTGATAGCGGAGTTTACCTCACTTTTTATCCCTTCATATTGACCTTTGAGGTCAACCATTTGTATTTTTTTCATCCAAATAAATTGAGCTACAAAATTAAGAAATTAAGAAGCCATAATTGCCTATTGATTAAAGAATGTATTTTAGCGGAAAATGATTCCCGTGCGCTTGTTTTATACCTTTTTATTGAATCTTTCTTGGCCAGTCCTTCGGCTAGTGGCACTCTTTAACACAAAAATCCATTTGTTTGTTAAGGGGCGGAAAAAAGCAAAAGGTATACTAAACTCAAATCCGTTTGCTGGCGAACCTTGCATTTGGATGCATGTAGCTTCTTTGGGCGAGTACGAACAGGGCCTACCTATTTTAGAAAAAATACGATTAGCCTATCCTTCTCACAAATTGGTTCTCACTTTTTTTTCGCCTTCTGGTTATGAGGTAAAAAAAGATACCAAAGCAGCAGACTTAGTGCTGTATTTACCAATGGACACCCATTCCAATGCAAAACTGTTTTTGGACACCTTGAAACCCAAGCTCGCTATTTTTATCAAGTATGAGATTTGGCCCAACTATCTAAATCAATTGAAACAAAGAAATATTCCGACAGTTTTGGTGTCGGCCATTTTTTCTAAGCAGCAGATCTTTTTTAAACCGTGGGGGGGCTTTATGCGTAAAAGCCTGCAAGCTTTCACCCAATTTTTTGTTCAGGATGAAAAATCCGAAGTACTGCTGAATTCCATTAGCCTTAACAACGTAGCCATAAGTGGAGACACTCGATTTGATCGGGTTTCTGAAATCCTGCAGCGCAACAATTTGTTGACTTTTATGGACAGCTTTAAGGCCGGCATATTCTGCATGGTGGCGGGTAGCACCTGGCCAGAGGATGAGGATATCTTGATAAACCATATCAATTCCTCTTTGGGTGGCATTAAATATGTGCTTGCCCCACATGCCATTAAGCCAGCGCATATCGAAAAAATCAAGGAGGCAATCACTAAAAAGGTAGTTTGCTTCTCGGAAATGAAAGTTGAAGAGGATATTAGCACTTATGATGTATTGATCGTTGATGCCATTGGATTGCTGACCAAAATTTACAGTTATGCGGACGTGGCTTATGTGGGCGGGGGTTTTGCCACAGGACTCCACAACACCTTGGAACCAGCCGTTTATGGCATCCCAGTAATCATTGGCCCGGAATACCAGGGATTTAAGGAAGCAGAGGATTTAGTACACCAAAAAGGAATTAAAGTTGTACATGACAAATCAGGATTCAACTCCGTTTTAGACAGATTTATCACTGAAAAAAGTTATAGAAAGCAAGCTGGGGAGATTAATTCTTGTTATATAAAACAAAATGTAGGGGCTACCAATAAGGTAATGGAGTTTGTCAAAACTATTCTTTAATTTTTTCCTAGATTTAGACAAATCTAACCTCTATGAACAACCGAGTTTTTAGAATTTCCCTAACCGCTGCCTTAGCGGGATTTTTATTTGGCTTTGACACAGTTGTCATCTCTGGGGCCAACCTTCCCATTAAAGAACTTTGGAACACCTCCCCCATTTTTCACGGGGTGTTTATTATGAGCATGGCCCTATGGGGCACAGTTTTAGGCTCATTGTTGGGTGGTATTCCCTGCGACAAACTCGGCAGAAAACAAACTTTGATTTGGATTGGAGTCTTGTATTTTATTTCAGCCTTAGGTTCTTCGATAGCCCATGACCCTTATCTTTTTTCTTTTTTTAGATTTATTGGTGGAGTTGGAGTTGGAGCCTCTTCCGTAGCAGCTCCTATATACATTTCGGAAATATCCACTGCTGAAAATAGAGGGAAACTAGGTGCCATGTACCAATTCAATATTGTATTTGGGATCCTCATTGCCTTTTTCTCCAATTACTTTTTAAAAGGGTTTGATGGAGTCAACGATTGGCGCTGGATGCTTGGCGTTGAAGCGATACCTGCATTGGCCTATACTCTTATGGTCCTTACCGTTCCCAAAAGCCCTAGATGGCTTATGGCTAAACATCGAGATGAGGTCGGAGCCCTCAAAACACTTGAGTACATCACCACCAAAGAACAGGCCCAAACACGATTAAAACAAATTACAGAAGCTTTAGGTAAATCGCTTTCCAAGGAAAGTTTGTTTTCCGGGCGCTATAAAAAACAGTTGTCTCTTGCATTTCTAATTGCTTTTTTCAATCAGCTCTCTGGAATCAATTTTGTTTTATACTATGCCCCAGAAATTTTGGAACGTGCAGGATTGGCCTCCAAAGAATCCTTGTTCAGCTCCATTTCCATAGGAATCATCAACCTTGTTTTCACCCTTATCGGTATTCGACTAATTGACCATTTGGGACGAAAAAAGCTGATGAAGATTGGTTCAGTGGGGTACATTGTCAGTCTGGCTATGGTTGGATGGTGCTTTTATAGTGGAGCAAGCTCCACTTTGTTGCTTGCCTTTATTTTGATGTTCATTGCGTCCCACGCCATTGGTCAAGGTGCTGTAATTTGGGTATTTATTTCAGAAATATTCCCAAATAAGGTTAGGGCATATGGGCAATCTTGGGGTACCGGCACACACTGGGTCTTTGCCGCTTTGATTACACTCACCACGCCTATATTCCTAGATGCGGACAAAGGGATTTTTAGAGAAAATCCATGGCCCATATTTCTGTTCTTTGCCTTCATGATGCTACTCCAACTGCTATGGGTGTTATTTGTAATGCCAGAAACCAAAGGAGTATCCTTAGAGGAGTTGGGGCGAAAATTGAGTGGTAAATCCAAATCAGATCAAGGATAGTACATCACATGCTTAAAAGCTGACAGTTAGTCGAATATCAGCACGGAATTTGTAAAACATCAGTGAATAATTCCGTACATTGAAAGGAAATAACACTATTATGACTGATGAAATTTCTTTTGGCAATAAAATGCTGGTTGGTTTTTTACGTTTTATGGTAATTGTCCTTGTCATCATTTTGATTGCCATTCCTGTCTGTATTCTTCTAGACTTTATTGGAATTTTGGGGTAAAAGAAATGCGGTCGATTACCAAAAAGACAACACAACCGCACTTAAAAATCTGTCTTCTAAATCATCCTAAAAAATGACATCCTGTTCTTGCATGGAAGCGGTCATTAATTTGATATATATGTCAATGGTTCGACCCATTTTTGACGGTTCCTCCACCTCAAAATCCCCTCGCCAAATCAATTCCCTTTCCTTGTCCACACAAATACAATAAAGGGAAGTCTCTACATGGTAAAGGCTATAGGTTTCGTAGTACTCAGAATTGTAATAGATATCTTGATGCGCTAAATAATCAGTGCTAAATCGGGTGTACAAATTGCTGAAATTGTTCATTTTGTTCCTGAAAGTCCGTCTATTTTCCGTTCCGACCACTTTAGTAAAAAGAATAGCGTCAAAGCCTTTGTCCAGCAATTGTTGTTCCACTTCAGAAAGCTCCTCCTCAGATTTTTCTGAAGAAGTAAATTCCACATCAAAAAGGTCTATACTGCGCATGGCCTCCACCCCAGCTTGTTTTAGCTGATCTACCAACTGGGTTTCAAATTCCATTTGTATTTTTTCATCCTGGCTCATACCCACCACCAAAACTTTGTAGGCATCGAATAGGACAATATCTGGGTTTTTCCATGTACCCACAAGTTTGGTGGAGGAACAACCAGCCATCCACAATACCGCGATAAAAATCAATTTAGTTTTCATACCCGAAATTTTAGTTGTCTAGGCGCCCTATTCTAATGTCGAATAAACATCCCCTGTCTCTTTTCTAATTGTCTTTTAATATCATTCACAGTTTCAGCCATAGCCTTTTCAAAATCATTGGATTTGGATTTAGCAAATAATCGTGGCCCGGGAGCACTCAGTTCAATTTCACAAATATTGTCTTCTCCAAACTTGTCATGTTCTATCTTAAACAACACATTGGCCTTAATTATCCAACTGTACTTTTGGCCTACTCTTTTTAGCTTCTTCAAGAGAATCTTGTTCAACGCTTCACTCGATTTCATTTTCTGATATTGAATATTGACTACCATATGGCTAAATTTTAAGATCAGTATAAAGCTAGGTATGGTATCCTCGGAATAAAATGACAATTATCAGGAATGGGTAATGGAATTCTCAATCTCCGCTAGCACTGGGAGTTACAAAAACTGATTTATGTTCTAGTTGATTGTCTTTGCTATTTCAACAAAAAGGGTTGGCCAGTGCTTTGCAATACGGAAAACCAGAACTCACTCTCCAGCCCAATTTTTTTGCGTCTTTTGGTCACTTCAGAAATAGGAACATATACGAATTTATTGTTCACCTTACAGGCTACAAATTTGGTCTTACCCGCTATGGCACCGTGAACAGCATGGTAGGCCAATCGGCTGCAGTACACGCTGTCACTAGAGTTTGCCGGAGCACTTCTGACAATATAACTTGGGTCGATGTATTTGATGGTAACAGGGACATCGATAGCTGTAAAGTGTTCCTTGATTTTTTCCTTAAGGAAAACCCCAATATCGGCATGCTTCACATTCCCTGAAGCATCTTTAGCCCTATTTGTATCTTGGAACAACTGCTGACCGGCACCTTCAGCTACTACAATTACTGCATGTTTTTGTCGTTCCAATCGCTTGCGCAGCACCTCCAAAAATCCATTATCACCCGCCAATTGAAAATCCATTTCAGGGATAAGCACAAAATTGACTACGGGCATGGCTAAAGCTGCTGATGCAGCAATAAACCCGCTATCCCGTCCCATAAGTTTTACGATGGAGATGCCATTGTAGGCTCCGGCAGCTTCATTATGAGCATCCCTAATTATAGGGCTCGCCACATCAAAGGCTGTTTCAAATCCAAAGGATTCATCGATAAGATCAATATCGTTATCAATGGTCTTGGGAATGCCAACTACACTAATCTTGGCATTTCTTTTCTCAATTTCCTCTCCTATGGCATTTACCCCTTTAAGAGTTCCATCACCACCAATAGCAAAAAGCATATTGATTCCATTGGCTTCCAACGTGTCCACCATACTAGCAACATCCTGTCCACCTCTTGAAGATCCTAAGAAGGTACCTCCAAATTGATGAATGTCCTTCACTTTATCTGGAGTAAGATCTATAAATCCATGGCCCATTTTTGGATTTAGCCCTTCATAACCATATGGTATCCCAACAATCTTTTTGATACCATAGAAGTAATGCAAGGCCATAACCACTCCTCGGATGACGTTGTTGATTCCCGGGCACAATCCACCGCAGGTTACTATAGCAGCGGTAGTGTCTGCCGGGTTAAAAAATAAGTTCTGTCGAGGACCCGCCTTCTCAAGACATTGAGGCTCGTCCCCTTTTGAAAGGCACTGGTTGTAGTGTTCCATCGAGAGGTCAAACACCAATTTGTCCGACTCATCCACAAAATTAAAAATGTTATCCCCCCTAACAGTACTTAGCTGTAGGGGAGATTTAAATTTGGGTGTTCCAAGCTGTTCTACTTGAAATTTTCTGTTATCAGTCACCTTACTATATGATTAAAAATGTCCATCCAAACTATGGTGCGAATCGATCAGCGGTCCTCCATTTAGGATTTCCTCAGATGCCTCACTAGCAAATTTATCAAAGTTAATGTGAAATGAATGGGCCAATTGGATGGATTTGCTCACATAGGCCCCTTTTTGTAACCAAGTGTTCATTGGGTCCAAAATTTCAGTTGGAACTCCTGGACAGTACTTTGGCATATGCAGGCCAAAGACAGGATGGGCATCATACTCAACCTCATCCAATTTCCCTTCCAAGATGGCTGAAATCATAGCCCTGGTATATTTTAGCTTGATTCTGGAACCCACTCCATAAGGGCCACCGCTCCAACCCGTATTGATCAGCCAAACATTTACTCCAGCCTCGGTCATCTTTTTGCTTAACATCTCTGCATACTTTGTAGGGTGCAAAGGCATAAAGGGTTCTCCAAAACATGCAGAAAAGGAAGGAACCGGCTCATTGATTCCTGCTTCGGTACCGGCTACCTTGGCTGTGTATCCTGATATAAAGTGGTATGCTGCCTGGCCGGGAGTTAATTTAGACACCGGGGGCAATACTCCGAAGGCATCGCAAGTAAGGAAAAAGATGTTTTTTGGATTTGCAGCATAGGATGGGGTCTGGATGTTGTCGATATGTTCAATAGGATAGCTTACCCGGGTATTCTGAGTAATAGTACTATCAAAGAAATCGACTTCTTTAGTTCCTTCCTTAAAGACCACATTCTCCAACAGCGCTCCTGGACGAATGGCTCTGTAAATGTCTGGTTCTTTATCTTCAGTAAGATCGATAGCTTTTGCATAGCATCCTCCTTCAAAATTGAAAATAGTGTTCTCCTTGGTCCAACCGTGTTCATCATCCCCAATCAATTTTCTATTGGGATCAGCAGACAAAGTGGTTTTACCCGTTCCGGAAAGCCCGAAGAAAATAGCTGTGTCTCCATCTTTGCCAACATTGGCGGAACAATGCATAGGCAACACCTCCTTTTCAACAGGAAGAATAAGGTTTAAAGCGGAGAAAATCCCCTTTTTCATTTCACCTGTGTACGCAGACCCTCCAACAAGGGCAATCTTTTTGGTAAAGTTCAAAATGGAAAAGTTTTCAGCAATAATCCCAAAATCAGATGGGTTTGAGGCCTCATATCCTGGGGCGCACAGTACCAGCCAGTCCTCCTCAAACTCCTGCAATTCTGCTTCGTTCAATCGAAGAAACATGTTCTTAATAAAATAATTGGACCAAGGGTATTCCGTAATGACCCTCACATTCATCTTATATTCTGGATCGGAACAAACCGAAGCATCCCGGACATACACCTCTTTTCCATCCAAATAATTGATTACTTCAGACTGAAGTTTATCAAAGTTTTCGGGAGAAATAGGTTTGTTGATTCTCCCCCACCACACTTTATCCTTAGTGTATTCATCCTTTACTAAAAAACGGTCCTTTGGGGAACGTCCTGTAAATTTTCCAGTGTTTACGGAAAGGGTACCGTTTTGGGTTTCAACCCCCATTCCTTTTTCCACAGTTATCTGCTGTAGCGTCTCGGCACTCAGATTCCAATATGCCGTGGCATTACCCAAGCCGTATTGGCTTAAGTCTTTCATTGTTTCCATAACTTCATTCATAATTCTCTTTTTTAAGGTTAATAGCTCCAAATGATTGGAACCAATAATAAGGTTGCCATAAAAAACAGGAGCAACAGCGGTCCTCCTACTTTTATGTAATCTGTAAACTTGTATCCTCCAGAGGACATCACCATCGCATTAGTGGTGGTACCTACCGGGGTTAAAAATGCAGTTGATGCACTAATGGCCACTGCAATCATAAAAGGTTTTGGAGATACCCCCAAGGTGGTCGAGGCCATGATGGCAATTGGAGCCATTAGAACTGCAGTGGCCGAGTTGTTAATGGTCTGACTAAAAGTGGTGGTCAGGAGAAAAATTCCTGCCAATAATGCGGTAGGATGTATGCTTCCCAAAGCTTCTACCAAACCACTGGCCGCTAATTGGGCCACTCCAGTTTTCTGCAGGGCAAGACCCATTGGAATCATTGCAGCTATCATAACCACACTTGTCCAACTAATTCCTTTGTATGCTTTGCTAATGGGAACACAACCGGTCAGCATCATGATTCCTGCACAGCTAAGTGCAGCAATGGCTCCCGGAAGTATTTTAAAGACCAAGAGTACAATCATCAACATAAGGGTGCCAAGTGCTATATAACTACGGGGAGTAAGCACATCCACATTTTTGGACAAGGCCTCTGGGCTTCCTGATATCACCAAGTTTTCATATACAGCGGTCAATGCTTCAATATTCTCCCATTGTCCTCGAATTATAAAGGCATCCCCTGCTTCGATCTTTATTTTACCGCTAAGTGGTCTGTTATTTCTTGAGGCAGCTAAAAGCTGAACCCCCGCTTGCTTTAAATAATGACCCAAAGGCAATGTTTTCCCAACAAAAATTGATTTGGGCGTAATAATCATTTCTGCCATTCCTACCTCTTGGTTGATCAGCTCTTTCTTGAGCATGTCTTTTTCTGGTTTCCATGGAATGACCCCCAAACTTAATTTCAACACCAATTTATCTACATCTCCGGCTTCTCCCTTCACCGTGATGATGTCATGGTATCTCATTTGGGTCCGAGGGCCTGGTAATTCCACAAATTGATGGATTCCTTGTAACGGACTGGGATGTCTTCGTTTTAAGCGCATTAAAGACACATTATATTCTTCCTCAAAATGCCAATCGCCAACTTTTGTGTTGATCAAGGGCGACATGGATCGGATACGTAAGCGATACATGTTATCTTCTATACTATAGTTTTCAATCCATTTGTGCATCTCTTCATCCAAAGCCATGGGCTTGTTTTTGGTGGCACGTTTTGGAAGCAACCGGTAACCTACATATCTGAAGTATACAATTGAAATCAGCAATAAGGGCAGGCCAATCAATCCAAACTCAAAAAAGGAGAACCCTTCAAAACCATTATCTACCAGCGCATTGCTTGCAATAATGTTGGGCGGAGTTCCTGTTAATGTTAGCAAACCCCCAGTATTGGAGCCAAAAGCAACGGGCATCAGCAATTTGGAAGGCAGGGTGCCTGCGGTCCAAGCTGCCGTAACGGTAACCGGCAACAAGGCAGCCACCGTTCCTGTATTACTCACAAAGCCGGATAACAGACTGGAGCCCAAGGTTACAATCACCAACAATTTTGGAACACTGTTTTTAGCCCATTTTACAAATCGCTGGCCAGCAACAGCGGTCCATCCAGTCCGGGAAAGTCCTTCTCCGATGATGAACAAGGCAGCAATCATAATTACCGTTGAGTTGCTAAAACCTATGAGTGTTTCCTTGATATCAAGGATTCCTGTCAAATACAATGAAAGCATGGATATTAGGGCCACAACATCTGGCGGAAATTTTCCCCATATGAACAATACGATTGTAATACTTAGTATTACCAATAGTGTAATCATATCTGTTAGATTGGATTAACTATCAATCCAGGGTCAAAACCGGAATCTCGGAATGCAAAGTCAAGAGCTTGGTCAATCGCCCTTCTGAAGGAGTGCCCAACCTAATGTGGTTTCTAGGCATAATGGCCAAAAGATCAATGTTCTTTTTGGTGATATATTCCAAAATTCCTTCTTCCACATCTTGATTTTTACTGAACGAATGCTCCTCATAGAAATGCTCCAGATAGTATTCCAAAAGGTTTTCTGTACTATCTGTCACAGATTCCTCTGCATAAATGGATTCCTTGTAAATTGTGAGTACATGAACTCTGGAGTTAAAGGTCCTGGCCACCTCCAAAAGGGTTCTCAGCACTTTTTTATCATCAATTTCCTCCCCGCCCATGACCAAGGCAATATCCTTTGGTTCCTTTATGGGGCAACCGTAGGGAATAGAAACTACCGGACAATTAGCCTCCAATACCAACCTAGAGGTGTTGGTTATTGCTTCATCTGTCACCATATCCCCCATGGTTCCCATGAGAATTAAATCGCTACCATGCTCCCGTTGCTGCTCCAGGATGGCTTCTATGACCTCGCCTTTGATAGCATAAAAATTTGGACTGTTTTTAGTTTTGCCCATGAGACCATCCTTGACTTTGGCAAAATCAATTTTAAGTCTATTTTCCTGGGATTTTGCCATAGGCATGGCAGCAACGTAAAGTGCAAGGATATCTATATTGCGCGTTGGACCCACAAAATTAACTGCGTACTCCAAAGCGTTTACGGAGGCTTCTGAAAAGTCGAACGGGACTAAAATTTTCTTGATACTCATACCGAAAAGATTACATGATTAAACTTTATAGTTCAAAAGTAGAACCGTGTCCCGACCTAAAATATGACAGAAGTCAGGGTTGCTCTTTTCCAGAACCCAAAATACCCCTTCTTCGTTTTTTAAAAAAGAAGTTGCGGATTAGGGTTTGATTGTTTTTTAAAGATGGATTAACTCGAACCAAGACCTGATCATTATCATATTAATTGAAGGGCTACATATCTAATTTTATTCCAGTTAAATAGATAAGCCATGAAACCAAAAAAGAATCCTAACGCCGATATAGGTCGCAATAGCAGCCTTTATTTTATGATAGGTTTGACTTCTGTTCTATTTGTTACCTGGCAATCATTAGAGGTTAAGACCTATGAAAAGGGAACCAACATTTCGGAAGTTGTCCAAGTCTTGGATGAACTTAAGGAGGATGTACCCATTACCGAGATGGTAAGAACAACGCCTCCACCCCCACCACCATCAGCCCCAGATGTTATTGAGATTGTAGAAGATGTGGAAGATATTGAAGAAACCATAATCGAAAGCACTGAGAGTAACCAAGATTCTTTTATTGAGGATGTGGTAGTCCAGATAGATGATGTGGAAGTAGGTGAAATGGAAGAGGAGGAAATTGTACCCTTCGCCATTATCGAACATGTCCCCATTTTTCCTGGATGTGAAACTCTGGTCACAGAAGAGGAACGGAAAAATTGCTTTAACCAAAAGGTTCAAGAACATGTCCGTAAAACCTTTAAGTATCCCACTGCAGCCTTAGAAATGAATATCACGGGAAAAGTATTTGTCCAATTTGTTATTGACTCCCAGGGTCGTGTAACCAACATTAAAAAAAGAGGTCCGGATAGGTTATTGGAAACTGAGGCAGTAAGAATCATTTCAACGCTTCCAAGAGTGAAACCAGGCGTTCAACGAGGAAAAGCGGTGAGGGTTACTTATGCAATTCCTATCAACTTTGTGGTGCAATAAAAAGCCCCTGTCTTATGACTTTTCAACTGACAAATATCATGTTTTATGCGAACGGTCAGGGGTAATTTTGAAGTATAAATTAAACCCCTATGTGTCAATTAGTCCAAAAATATAATGTCCCAGGCCCTAGATACACCAGTTATCCAACGGTGCCGTATTGGGACTTGGACACTTTTTCCGGAAAAAAATGGAAAAGCAGTGTCTTACAGGCTTATCAAGAATCTGCGGAAGATGGGATAAGCTTATACATTCACCTTCCATTTTGTGAAAGTATGTGTACATTTTGCGGCTGTCACAAACGCATCACTAAACGTCACGAATTGGAACTGCCTTATGTGAAGACCGTTCTTAAGGAATGGAAGCTTTATTGTGATCTTTTGGGGTCCAAACCCATCATCAAAGAATTACATCTTGGAGGGGGAACTCCAACCTTCTTCTCTCCGGATCATCTTACAATGTTGATACACGGAATCTTGAGGTTGGGAAAAAAAGCCAAGAAGCCGGAATTTAGCTTTGAAGGACATCCAAACAATACAACCAAAGCGCACCTGCAGGCTCTTTTTGATGTGGGGTTTAGAAGAGTCTGCTTGGGTGTGCAGGATTACAACAAAAAGGTACAAGTCGCTATCAATAGAATTCAACCTTTCGAAAATGTAAAAAAGGTAACCGAGTGGGCCCGCGAAATAGGGTACACCTCTGTTGGTCACGATATTATTTATGGACTCCCTTTTCAGACCATCAAGGATGTCCAGGAAACTATTGTAAGAACCAATGCCCTAAAACCTGACCGAATCGCTTTCTACAGTTATGCCCATGTACCCTGGATGAAAGGTAACGGACAACGCGGGTACAAGGAAACGGACCTCCCCTCTTCCACAGTAAAAAAGCAGCAGTACGAATTGGGAAAAGCAAGTCTGTCCAAGTATGGGTATAAAGACGTGGGCATGGATCATTTTGCACTGCCCACGGATAGTCTGTTCCAAGCTTTGGATAGTGGAACACTACATCGCAATTTTATGGGCTATACCTCTTCTAAAACCCAGTTGATGATTGGTTTGGGTGTATCTAGCATAAGTGATAGCTGGTACGGTTTTGCCCAAAATGTAAAAAGCGTGGAAGAATACGAAAACCTGGTGTCCCATGGAGTAATCCCCATTTTTAGAGGGCATATATTAACAGAGGAAGACCAAATCATTCGCAAACATATCCTCAACCTTATGTGCCGATTTGAGACTAGCTGGGAAAGAGGTGAGACCCGGGTTCCTGATTTTCAGAAAATCATCGAGAACTTGGCAGAATTAGAATCTGATGGCTTGGTTTCTATTGGAGCCAATCAAATAAAGGTAACCCCAAAAGGGAGGCCTTACATTCGAAATATCAGTATGGCCTTTGATTTAAAATTACATCGAAAAAAGCCAGATACCCGACTGTTTTCCATGACCGTTTAACTTTTAAACCCGAATCAAATGAAAAACATTATTGTACCCGTAGATTTTTCGGAACAGTCTGAAAAAGCACTTAAGGTGGCTGCTACTTTAGCCAAAGAACATGACTCAGAATTACTGGTCCTTCATATGCTGGAACTCTCTCCGGCAATAATGACAGAATCTGGTTATGTTTCACAAGAACAGATTGTCCATCTCATAAGAATGGGCGAAAAAAGGTTTACAGACTTTCTTGATAGACCCTTTTTAAAAGGAATAAAAATCACACCAATCATAAAACATTACAAAGTTTTTAGTGAGGTAAGTGATGTTGCCGAAAAACATGATGCCGACCTCGTTGTCATGGGATCCCACGGAACGGACGGATTACAGGAAATTTTTATAGGGTCCAACACGGAGCGTGTGGTACGCACTTCAGAAGTACCTGTTCTGGTAATTAAAGGTGAAATTGAAAAATTTAGCCCAAAACGTTTTGTTTTTGCATGTGATTTTAAAGAGGAGAGTGTTTCCGCCCTTCACAAGGCAGTTGAAATGGCCGAAGCCTTTAATTCCAAATTGCATCTGGTATATATAAACACCCCAGGTGATGAGTTCTTGAGTACAGAGGATATCTATAAAAGGATTTCCAAATTCTTAAATATCGCTCGCTTAGGACTAGAGGTGGAAATTTATAATGACTATACGGTTGAAAAGGGAGTATTGAATTTCAGCGAGAATGTTGCTGCGGATCTTATAGGGATCCCAACACATGGACGAAAAGGATTGTCCCACTTCTTTATGGGTAGTATTGGAGAAGATATAGCCAATCACTCCAATACCGCTGTTGTAACCTTTAAAATTTGATTGGTTAGTTAGTTGATTGAGTTTTATTTGAAAAGGGGAAGCTGTGGAACTTCCCCTTTTTATTTTCCTTTTCCGGTAATTTATCCATGAAACCTATCGTATGCTGCTTGTTCCAAAACCTCTCTGTGGTCTGGATGAGCAATAGAAATCAGTGCTTTGGCCCTTTGTTGAAGGTTTTTGCCATATAGATTAACAACCCCGTGTTCCGTCGCCACATAATGCACATGTGCCCGGGTTGTGGTTACACCAGCTCCTTCCTTAAGAAACGGGGTAATCTTGGAAACTCCTTTATTGGTGGTGGAAGGCATGGCAAAAATAGGCTTGCCGCCTTCTGATAGAGATGCTCCTCTAATAAAATCCATTTGCCCTCCTACCCCAGAAAATTGATAGCTCCCGATGGTGTCTGCACAGACTTGGCCCGTCAAATCAATCTCAATGGCACTATTTATGGCAGTGACTTTGGGGTTTCTTCGGATTCTTGCCGTATCGTTAGTATATCCAGAATCCCTAAAATCACAAATAGGGTTATCATCGATAAAATCATACAATTTTCTGGAACCAACGGCAAAACAACTGACTATCTTCCCTCGTTTGACTGTTTTTTCCTCCCCCGTAATCACCCCTTGTTCAATTAAAGGTAACACTCCATCAGAGAACATTTCGGTATGAATCCCCAAGCGTTTGTGGTTATTTAAATTGTCCAACACCGCATTGGGAATATTGCCAATCCCCATTTGCAGCGTAGCCCCGTCTTCGATTAAAGAGGCCACATGGGCTCCAATCTGATGCTCTACATCAGAAATTGTCCCTGGACTATGTTCATGTATAGGGCGATCTACTTCCATGGCATACGCTATTTCATCCACATGTACAATGCCAGTACCATGTGTTCTGGGCACTGATGGATTTATTTGAGCAATGATTTTTTTAGCGGTTCTGACTGCTGGCAATGCCACATCCACGGAAACTCCAAGGGAACAATACCCGTGCTTATCTGGACTGGAAACTTGTATGATAGCCACATCCAATGGTAAAATGTTCCGCTTGAACAACCAAGGTATCTCACTTAAAAAGATTGGGATATATCCAGCATTTGGGGTATTTACACTTTGTCTAACATTCCCTCCCACAAAGCAGGAGTTTAACCTGAAAGCATCGGTATATGGCTTTTCTGTGTAAGGTGCGGTACCTTCCGTATGAATGGAGACAATTTCCACCTGCTCCAAACCCTTATGTCGCTCACATAAAGCAACAATAAGCTCATTTGGGGTCATTGCTGCACCTTGAATAAAAACGCGGTCTCCAGATTTTACTATACTGACTGCTTCTTCTGCTGATGTTATTTTCACTTATATTTTTTTAGTTGTTAAGGTTGACGGCATTCTATGGATGCCGAGGTTAGGGTTGCCACCGGTTTTGGGGACACATATGGAATTCCCAATCCCAACCCTCGAATAATAAAAAGTGCTCCAATCAGTCCCACAAAAACAGGAATCAACCTGCGTATTTTTGATTTAATAGGATTACTTAATAAACTCTGGGTGTATACTGCTACGGTCATCAATGGGATAGTCCCCAGTCCAAATAGCACCATATACAGACCGCCTTGCCAAGGATTTCCTAAGGCTATGGCTCCCAAGAGCGCCATATATACAAGACCACAAGGCAAAAACCCATTTAGGAAACCAATAGTCAAAAAAGCATCCGGAGTCTTTTTTTTGAACTCTGCGCCCAATTTTGATTTAATCTTTCCAAGAACAGAATAAATGGGTTTTGCCATTTTATAGGTATTAAAAAATCTACTTGGTATCAAAACCAACAAAATCATAAGCGCTCCTATTCCTATGGACAGTTTTTGCTGCATCCCAAAAATGGAGAGACTTTTCCCTAAAAACCCAAACAGTATCCCGATGGTTCCATAGGCCAAAAGTCTTCCTGCATGATAAATAAAAAGCTGTAAAACTTTTTTGGTCTGGCTTTCTCTATCCAAAGGTAGCACAAAGGCAATAGGGCCACACATGCCCAAGCAGTGCAAGCTTCCCAACAATCCCAATACCGAAGCCGACAACAGCATAATTTAATAAACTAATTTTTCTTTATGTAGAAAGGTATTACCCTCATACTTCCATTTAATGGTAATGTCCCAGCGACCGCCCACCAAGCTATTGTCAGGTATGAGCAAATGTGTTTTGGACAAACTTATAGGAAAGTCTATATCCAAATGCTTGTTGGACGGTCTATAAAGGGACACTATACCTTCAATTTTTTTGTAATCAAATGTTTCTGGAAAAACAACCTTCAATCCTTCCTCGGATTTTTCAATTTTCAGTGTTGCCTTCATTTCCAAGGCCGTTTTGGATGCATTTATTTCTTTTTGATAGGCCAATTCCTGTTTGTAATAGTCATCCGTCACCAAATCGTGGTTAGCCCGATTATCAGTACTCATTCTAAACACGAAATACAATATGAAGGTGATAAAGGCAATAAAGGCCAACACAATTCCGGTTCCCCAATTAATTTTCATGATTATGGTTTTAAGTTTAACTATAAGCTTACTGTTAATTATAGCTTCTAGGTGCTAAAAATTGGGTCATCGTGGTTTCAATTAGCTTTTCCCCACTAAAGACCCCTACTTTCAACTTGTCTTTATCTCCTGTTAATGCAGCCGCATTGATTTCGATAAACAAAGTTCCCTCGGCCAATTCTTCCGCTGGTACCCGAAATGTTTGTTGTGACACCAGTTTTATCTCTCCTTGATGGGATAAAAGTTTAAAACTTACCTGCTCCACATCTTTGCTAGTCTTGTTCACCAATTTATAGGTGTACACATTACTAATGATATTTTTTTCCTTTCGTTCATACAGTTGTCCGGGCAACCTAAGGATATTCGCTTCCAATTCGTTGCGGAGGAAAAGCATGCCCACTAGAATTCCGGTCAGCACTGTTAACACAGCAGTATAGCCCTTAAGACGAGGGGTGAACTTAAACTTTGCTTTCTTGTTGATCTCATCCTCACTGGCGTAGCGAATCAATCCTTTGGGCTTATGGATGCTTTCCATGATATGATCGCACTCATCTATACATGCAGTGCAATTAACGCACTCCAATTGGGTTCCATTCCTTATATCGATTCCTGTAGGGCAAACATTTACGCACT
This sequence comes from uncultured Allomuricauda sp., assembly GCA_965117065.1. Lineage (GTDB taxonomy): Bacteria > Bacteroidota > Bacteroidia > Flavobacteriales > Flavobacteriaceae > Flagellimonas. Next base: position 2,672,594 of record OZ220751.1, on the reverse strand, counting down.
GAAAACAGTCAATGCAATCCCCATGTCCCAAGGTGTCCCTATCTTCATTTTTTCGGAACTTTTTCCGTCCATTTTCGCCTTCACCACGTTTATGATCATAGGCCACCACAATGGATTTATCATCTAATAACACCCCTTGAAGCCTACCATAAGGGCATGCAATAATGCATACTTGCTCTCTAAACCAAGCAAAAATAAAATAGAATACTCCGGTGAAGATGAGCAAGGGAACCATGGTGCCTATATGGGCCATAGGACCATCCTTGACGTAGCCAATCAATTTATCACTCCCAATTAAGTAGGCCAGAAATACATTGGCTATCAAAAAGGAAATGGTTAAAAAGAGAGTCAATTTCAAAGAACGCTTCCAAATTTTTTTTGCATTCCAAGGAGCTTTCTTCAATCGCATTTGTGCACCCCTGTCACCGTCAATCCAATACTCGATTCTGCGGAACACCATTTCCATAAAAATGGTCTGGGGGCATATCCACCCACAAAATATACGTCCGTAAGCCACTGTAAAAAGAGCTACAAAAATTACCCCAATGATCATGGAGACCACTACCAAATGAAAATCCTGTGGCCAAAAAGGAAATCCAAAAATATTGAACCGCCGATCCACCACATTGAACAACAGAAATTGATGGCCATTGATTTTCAGGAAGGGTGAACCCAACAAAAAAAGCAAAAGGGCATAGCTCACATATTTCCGGTACATATAAAACCGTCCACTAGGTTTTTTGGAAAAAATCCAAGCCCTTTTTCCCTCTTCGGTAATGGTACCTATGGAATCCCTAAAGTTATCTTCCATTGCAATTTTATTATCAACTCTCTTTCCTTCAGACATTTACTCCCTGACAGGGAGATTTATAAAACAGCTGGTTCATAACTGCATCCGACAAATCGGAAACTCGCCCTGTTGGTGCTTACTCCATTTTTTCTGACTGAGAGGCATCTGGATCAATCCAAATATCTCCTTCTGCTGCCTTTGGGTTTGCCGGAGTTGTACCTCCTAGGGTTAGCACATAGCTGGATACTTGGGCAATTTCAGCAGGTTTCAAGCTCTGCTTCCAAGCTACCATTCCCTTGCCATCCCTACCTCCTTCGGAAATGGTATTAAAAACATTTTTGATGCCTCCACCCAAGATCCAATTCTCATCGGTAAGGTTAGGGCCTATCCCCCCACCTCCGTCGGCCATATGACAAACCACACAATTCGCAATAAATATTTTTTCACCGGCACTGAGGTCGGAGGCCTCAGAGAGAAATTCTACTGTATTCGCATCTACCAAATCCTTAGCAGTTTTCTTGTATTCCTCAATGGCGATTTTGGCTGCAGCCACTTCCTGTTTGTACTCCAAATCTTGATCATATTCGCCAATCACATGAAACCGTACCAAGTATATTACGGAGAATACAATGGTTCCATAGAAAAGGTAAACCCACCATGGCGGAAGTACATTGTCCAATTCGCGGATGCCATCATAATTATGGTCCATTATAATCTCACTTTCCCGCTCTATGGCTCGGCTTTTGGTCAATTTTCTATATAGATTCTTGGCCCATGTCCATTCTCTCCTTTTGTTTTTGGACGCCAGGTAACTTTCCTTTGCTTCCTCGGAAAGGGTTTGATACATCACATTTTCAACAGCTTTCAATATCAGCTCTATGGCAATCAAAATCATCAAGACCAAGAGAAGGAAAAATTGGGTAATGGGGTATTCTATAATGGCCGGTTTATCTCCGGAGTCAATAAAATACTCCATTAGTCCAAAAATCAGGAAGAATAACACGGGAATACGAATCCACCAAGGTGTTCTTGTGCTCATAGTTTTATAGTTTGTTGGGTTGATCGTTATCTAAAGGCAATTCGCCCATCTCCTTGATATGCTCTTTGGTTGCGGTAAAAACCCACCAAAACAGTAGCATAAAAAACAAGAAGAAGATCATGAGCGATATCATGGGGTAACTGGCCACCCCTTCTATACTCTCCATATGGTTTTTGACAAATTTCAACATGGCTTTTCTAGATTTTAGATGTTAGATACAAGTGCCAAGACCCTTCATGTTTCTTGGTTCTTTTCTCTTTCCATCTTGGTTCTTATTATTCTTTGTTCTGTGATATTAGTTCCTCAGTATCCTTTACTTTGATATCTGTTCCTAACCGCTGCAAATAGGCAATTAGGGATACAATTTCTCGATCTTTCATCTCCACAAAGTCCTGCCCATTTTCTTGTGCATATTTCTTATCAGCCTCATAGGTTTTTGCAAATTCTGGATCTGTATACAGGTTCTGTTCAATACTTTCTGCCTGTTCGGCCATGGATTTTGGCGCATTGGCTATATCCTCCTCGGTATAGGGCACACCCAATTTCACCATCGCCTCCATTTTGCTTTGCACATTGCTTCGATCATGCTCATCCCTCACCAACCATTGATACGCTGGCATAATAGATCCAGAAGAAGTACTTTGGGGATCATACATATGGTTCAAGTGCCAATTATCTGAGTATTTGCCACCAATTCTAAGTAAATCCGGTCCGGTACGCTTACTGCCCCAGAGGAAGGGGTGGTCGTAAACAAATTCCCCAGCTTTGGCATATTCACCGTAACGTTCTACCTCACTTCTAAAAGGCCTAATCATTTGGGAATGACAGCCCACACAACCTTCCCGAATGTATAGGTCCCGACCTTCCAGCTCCAATGGGGTATATGGTTTTACACTGGTGATGGTCGGAATGTTGGATTTTACTAAGATTGTGGGTACAATTTGAATGATTCCCCCAATCAAAATGGCAATGGTGGCTAAAATCGTTAATTGTACAGGTTTTCTTTCTAACCAATTGTGGAAAGTTTCACCTGCAACGCGTTTTTTGGATACCTTGACCAAGGCAGGTGCTTCTGCCAGCTCATCCTCAACCCTGCTTCCTTTTCTAATGGTCACTACAACATTGTAGACCATAATGAGCATTCCCACTATGAACATGCTGCCTCCAATAGCTCTCATCCAATACATGGGGATAATCTGGGTAACGGTCTCCAAGAAATTTCCATAAACCAGGGTCCCGTCTGGATTAAACTCTTTCCACATCAAGGCTTGTGTAAAACCTGCCACGTACATGGGCAATGCATAAAGAACTATTCCCAAGGTACCAATCCAGAAATGGAGGTTGGCCAAACCTTTGGAGTGTAAGGTTGTTTTAAACATTTTGGGCACCAACCAATAAATCATACCAAAAGTGAGGAAACCATTCCAAGCTAAAGCACCAACGTGCACATGGGCAATAATCCAATCGCTAAAATGGGCAATGGCATTTACATTTTTCAAAGAAAGCATGGGGCCTTCAAAAGTGGCCATACCGTATCCCGTAATTGCCACTACCATAAATTTGAGTGTAGCATCAGTACGTACTTTATCCCAAACTCCACGAAGCGTCAATAATCCATTAATCATACCTCCCCAAGAAGGTGCAATCAGCATTATGGAAAATACAACCCCAAGGTTCTGTGCCCAATCCGGTAAGGAAGAGTATAACAAATGATGCGGACCGGCCCAGATATAGATAAAAATCAAGGACCAGAAGTGCACTATGGAAAGTCTGTAGGAATAAATGGGTCTGTTGGCTGCTTTAGGTACAAAATAGTACATCAATCCCAAGAAAGGTGTGGTCAAGAAAAAGGCCACAGCATTGTGCCCGTACCACCATTGCACCAATGCATCCTGTACCCCCGCGTACACGGAATAACTTTTTAGGGCTGATACTGGTAGTTCCAGACTATTAAATATATGCAGTACAGCTACCGTAACGAAGGTTGCCAAATAGAACCAGATTGCCACATAAAGGTGACGTTGCCTCCTTCTAAAAATAGTTCCTATGAGGTTCCATCCAAAGACCACCCATACCAAGGCAATGGCTAAATCTATTGGCCATTCCAGCTCCGCATATTCTTTAGATGTGGTGTAGCCCAAAGGCAGTGTTATGGCAGCTGCCACTATGATCAATTGCCATCCCCAGAAATTGATACTACTAAGGGCATCACTGAACATTCTGGTTTTTAGTAGGCGTTGGGTAGAGTAATAGACCCCAGCAAAAATGGCATTTCCCACAAAGGCAAAGATCACCGCGTTGGTATGCAATGGCCGTAAACGTCCAAAACTCAACCACGAAATGCCATCTGTAAGGTTGGGAAACAAAAACATAAAGGCCAACAAGAGACCTATTAGCATACCAACAACCCCCCAAAGCATGGTGGCGTATAAAAACTTTTGTACGATTTTGTTGTCGTAACGAAATTGTTGAATTTCCATATTTATTGGTTTGTTCTTTTAGTTTGTGTGATTTCTTTTTCTTCTATCTTGGATTGATCATTTTGGTCCACAACCTCATCTTCAAAAAGCATACGGACGGAGGGAGTATAGGCATCATCGTATTGACCGCTCTTCACAGAAAAAATGAAGGCTGCAAAAAAGACTAGCGCAACTGTAATACTTATGGCCAATAACACATAAATAACACTCATACCTACCTGAATTTGGATGTAAAACTACTATTAGGGTATTGGGCAAAAAATGACATATGTCAGCTTTTATTTTTAAATATTCTTTTCATCATATCTTCATTTTTTTTTTGACCTAGCTTACGCCCAATGTAATTGGTCATCAATGTGGTGAATAGTACTATGCTTATTGAGCTCAAAGGCATTAGAATTGCAGCGATAACAGGCTGTAATTGTCCTGTAATGGCAAAGTAGAGACCAACAAGATTATAGCACAATGAAAGTCCAAAACTCATTTTTATGATTTGAATGGATTTTTTGGACAACTTCAAAAAGGTGGATAGTTTGATAAAGTTGGAGGCATCCAAAATACCGTCACAAGCAGGCGAAAAGACATTGATATCCTCAGAAATTGCGATTCCCACATTGCTCTGTGCCAAGGCCCCCGCATCATTGAGTCCATCGCCTATCATCAACACCGAATGCTCTCTTTGCAATAGTTTTATATGTTCTAGCTTATCCTCTGGTTTCTGATTAAAAAGCAACTGGGTTTTGGCTGGTAGCAATTCTTGCAACCGCTTTTTTTCGCCATCGTTATCTCCAGAAAGTATGCCCATATGCATGGTCTTCCCCATAGTTTTGAACAGTTGGCCCACCCCGTCCCTGTACTTATTTTTAAATACGAACCTTCCCTTAAAATCCTCATCTGCGCTAACGTAAACAGCAGTATCCGTAATTGAGCCGGCCACTTCTTCTCCAATATAACTGGGTGAGCCCACTCTAATCGTATGTTCGTTGAGCTTCCCTTCAATCCCTTTACCGGTATCTTCCCGGAACTCATCCAAAGTGCTAATTTCGTTGGACTGCAAAATCTGATATAATGATCGACTCAGCGGATGGTTGGAGGCTCGTAAGGTCGTTTTCAACAGTGTAGTTTCTTCTTGAGAAAGTTCGATGCCCTCATACAGAATCGTGTCCTTTTTGGTGGTGGTCAAGGTCCCTGTTTTGTCAAAAATAGCGGTGTCTATTTTCGATAGGCGTTCTATTACATTGGCATTTTTTAAATAGAATTTGTGCTTGCCAAAAATGCGAAGCATATTGCCCAAGGTAAATGGGGCCGCAAGCGCAATGGCACAGGGGCAGGCAATTATGAGTACAGCTGTAAATACATTGAGGGCCATGCTAGCATCAAAATAGAGCCAAAAAGCGGTGGACAGGGTAGCTATAGTCAACACTCCAGCGGTAAATCGCTTACCTATACTGTCCGTTAGAGTCTGAAAAGTTGTGGTTTTATCTTTTGAAAACACAGAATTTCCCCACAGCTGGGTTAGGTAACTTTGTGAAACGGACCTCAACACCTCAACCTCCAATGGCCCTGAAAGCTGTTTTCCACCAGCAAACAGCTTCTCCCCAGATGCTTTAAAAACTGCTTGGGACTCCCCTGTCACAAAACTATAGTCTATCTCTGCAGATCCTTTGATTAAAACACTATCCACAGGAATTAGCTCATTACTCCGGATCAGTAGTCGATTGCCAATTTCTATATCATAGATTTGAACATTCTCTTCAGATTTATCCGCATTCAGCCTTGTTACTGCGATTGGAAAGTAGGATTTATAATCCCGCTCAAAAGATAGAAAAGTATAGGTTCGTTGTTGAAAGTACCTTCCCAAGAGTAGAAAGAAGACCAGTCCGGTAAGACTATCAAAAAAACCAGACCCAAGGTCGAAAATGATGTCTACAGTACTCCTTAAAAACAAAGTAAGGATACCTAAAGCAATAGGAACATCAATATTCAATAGTTTGGAGTGTAATCCTTTGTAGGCAGATTTAAAATAATCCTGGGAGGCATAGAAAAGCACGGGAAGGGAAAAGGCGAACATCAACCACCGAAATACGGGCTTGTATTGCTCCAACCAAAATTCTTCCACTTCAAAATACTCCGGGAAGGACAATAACATTACGTTGCCAAAGGCAAACCCTGCCATACCCAACTTATAAATTAGGGAACGATCCTGCTTTTTGTCTTTTTTATCAAATTCTTCCAGGGAAATATAGGGCTCATATCCTATACTACTCAGGATTAAAACCAATCTCTTCAATGAAAAATCCTTGGTGGCGTAGGTTACCTTAATTGTTTTTTTGGGGAAATCTACCTGTGAACTTGAAATTGCCGGATGTAAGCGATTCAGGTTCTCCAACACCCAGATGCAGGAGCTACAATGAATTCCAGGAATGCTCAGTTTAATGACTTGAACGCCCTCCTCATTGAACGCCACCAATCGGTCTATAATTTCCGTATTGTCCAGAAAATCGTACTTCCTCTTAACTTCATTTGGGGCGGTACCTGCCCTAGCCTCTATATTGTAGAAGGTGGATAACCCATTGGTCATGAAGATTTCGTAGACTGTTTTGCAGCCATGACAGCAGAATTCTTTTTCTTCAAAACACACACTGTCCCTACCACAGTCATCACCACAATGGTAACATGTCATGTTTGTCATTTACATTTGCTTTACCTATGGCAAATTTGCCCCACATATTATTTAAAAAACATGACATTTATCAGTTCTAGTTCAATACTTTAGAAGTAATTTTGTGCCATCAGGTAAACTAAAAGTTATGGAGAGTAGGTGTGAAAATTGTATCATTAGACAGTTCAACTCACTCAGAGCCATGAGCAAAGAAGAGTTGAAAGAAGTTTCCGATTCCAAAACCACCCGAAAAATCAAAAAGGGAGAGCCTCTTTTTGAGGAAGGTGACAAGCTCAATGGGGTCTTTTGTGTCCGAGACGGTGTTTCCAAACTTTCCAAGTTAAGCGCCAATGGAAAGGATCAAATTGTAAAATTGGCCACCAAGGGAGAGGTGATTGGACAACGCTCGGTTATAGCTGAGGAAAGTACCAACCTCTCGGCAATTGCCGTAAATGATATGGAGGTTTGCTTTATTCCTAAAGAAAGTATTACCCATACCCTGCAGAAGAACCCTGATTTTACATTGGAAGTCTTACGCCATATGGCCCATGACCTTAAAGAGGCGGACGATGTTATTGTAAACATGTCGCAAAAAACGGTTAAGCAACGTATTGCCGAGGCCATTCTTTACTTAAAGAACAACTTTGGGGAAGATGAACAAGGTTTCTTGGCCCTCACACTTTCTAGGGAAGATATTTCGAATGTGGTGGGAACGGCTACGGAATCTGCTATACGAATCATTTCGGAGTTCAAGAAAAAGGGATTCATTCATACGTCTGGCAAGAAAATTGGCATTAAAAATGAAAGGAAGCTGATAGAGTTGGTCGAGGGTTTCTAGACTCACATTTCAAAAACTGACAATTGTCATAGTATCCCTTTTTGCATTAGGGTAATTTTAAGCCTTATTAATTTTAGCCGAATGCAGAGAATTTTAATACCCACAGACTTTTCGGAAAATGCATGGAACGCCATTGACTATGCCATGCAATTGTTTAGAAACAAAAATTGCACTTTCCACCTACTCAATACATACACCCCGGTTATCCCCAGCGGCCGATTTATGGCCAAGATGGTCGACGGTGTCCGAATTGTGGATGCTGTACGGGCTTCCTCGGAACAAGGGTTACAGGAGACCGTGGACAGGATTAAGAGTCGATACCAAAACCCCAAGCATAACTTTGAGACTTATTCCTCTTTTAATCTTCTGGCCGAAGAAGTCAAGGATATGGTCAATTCGTTGGATATTCAATTGGTCATAACCGGAACCAAGGGAGCCTCTGGTATTGAAGAGGTCTTTATGGGCAGCAATACGGTAAGGATTATTAAAAATGCTAGAAAATGTCCGGTTTTGGCAATTCCACAGCACTTTGATTTTATTACTCCTACGGAAATTGCCTTTGCCACGGATTTTAATCGTTTCTATTCCAGTTCGGAGCTCCAGCCTCTTTTGGAGTTGGCGCAAATGTTCCAGGCCACAATTCGCATTGTACATGTACAATATGGGATAAAGGCCTTGTCCGAGTTACAGCAATTTAACCTCAATATGCTTCGGAGATACCTCAAAGGGATGGAACATTATGTGCATACCGTTTCCGAACTCAATTCCGTATCCAAAACTTTGGAAATGTTCTCCCAAGAGCTCAACATCCACTTATTGGCCATGCTCAACTATCAGCATAGTTATTTAGAGCAGATGACGCGTGAACCTATTGTAAAACGCACCGCCTTTCACACCCAAATTCCATTGCTGGTCATTCCTGAACTGGGTATGGAAGGAGTTTCCAATGATCATATTAAGGAAGAGGAACCATCTGTTAGGTAATAATCCCAAATGGAGGAAGGTACACAGAAGTTTGAGCGTGTTTTATAGGAAGACCGAAATTCTCTATTCCGGCACAACGGCATCCACCTCAATTTCTATTAGCCAATCTGGATTAATGAAACGGGATACTTCCATAATGGTATCCACTGGCTTTATCTTTATAAAATAAGACGCCCTTACCTCTGCAGCACCTTTCCAATCGTTAATATTGGTAAGCAACATACGCGTTCTTACAACATCATCTAGACTGGAGCCCGCTTTTTCCAAAGCCAGTTTTATTGTTTCAATACACTGTTTGGTTTGAGCCTGAATATCCCCAACGCCAACTGTATTGCCATCAGCATCCATGGGTGCGGTTCCTCCTACCGAAATATAGGGCCCTACCTTTACAGCTCGGCTAAAGCCCACAATATCTTCAAAAGGACTACCTCCAGATATTAATTCTCGTTTCATAAATAGCTTTTACTTTGGTTTACTTTGACCACAAAAGGCTGGTCATTTTAGAAATGAATCTATTGATTGCTTTACCTTGCCCGCTTCACAGAATGCGGCCAAATGCCCACAATCACCTTCTAGGGTCACCAATTGAGCGTTTAGTTTTTCTGCTAAAGTAATTGCGGAAATAGGGTTTACCAGATGGTCTTGGGTTGCAATGACCACCATTACCTCAGCCTTTATCACAGCACTGATATCTTCAGGGGTAGTATTTGCATTCTTGTAGATGTCATGCGGAATCATGGCATTCAGCCCACCTAGTACGTCAAGGGGTTTCATCACAAAACCATAGGTTTTTCTATAGACCCCAACACTATCTGCTGGATAGGTCTTGGCCACGTATGCTGGGGTTAACAAATTTATCAACTCAATGTTTGCGGCACGCTTTAAGGCCAGGTCCAAATCTTCCCCTTCTTGCTTGGCATGGGTAATAATATCTGCCATGGTCTCCCAAATTAGAAGGTCCTGTGAGGATTGTTTGGGACTGCCAATAATAGAAATAGCTTTATCCATGAATTCGGGAAATGCCACAAGCCATTCAAAAGTCTGCATTCCTCCCATGGATATGCCAACTACAGCTTTAAGATGATCTATCCCCAAATGATTCGTAAGCAATTGATGTTGGGAATTCACCATATCCCTTATGGTAATTTTAGGGAAATTATTGGTATTTGACGGGGAAGCTGATACCCCATTGGTAAGGGCGTCGGCTATGATAATGTACAGGCCCGTGGTGTCAATAGTTGTATTCAAGATTCCAACAACTTGTTCGCTCGTACCCGTAAACCACGTAGGCCAAAGAATAGCGTTGCTCTTTTCGGCATTTAGTTCACCAACCGTTCGATACCCTATTTTGCAATCTTTGATAATCTCGCCGTCAGAAGTTGTAAAGTCGCCGATATTCGCAAATTTTTGTTCCACCTGGCTGAAACCGCAATACATAAATAGTAGCAATACATAGGAAAGGTAATTTTTGGCTAGTTGATTCATTTTTTGGTATTTAGTTAGTTATTTTTAGGTATTTAACTTTGCTACAGTGTTATTTCCTGTGCTGCTAATGCACTGAAGCGCGTAAGTTCGTATCTGGTTTCAAAAGCCCATTTCCCGTTTTCATGCATGTCCATCCAAATCACCATTTTTTCATCGTTCTTCTGAAAATGAACACCGTGCATATGCAATTCTTCATGAGATGTTGCGTTTCCAACTTTACCATCACATAAAAAATGTAAATCCCCAACAGTATCAGAATTCACGGCTGTGAGTCTTGGCTGGTTCTGCAATTGACAAAAATGATTTCCATATAATATCCCATCATCAACGCTGTAGATGGTCAGCATTTCAGTTGTAGTACCCACTTTTAATCGTTCCAGAACAACATTTCCTCTGGAAGTTGTGTCAAACTCCCAGCCAAATATTCCTTCTTCTCCTCCATCAACTTCCCACTTTCCTTGAAGCCCCTTAAGATAATTCAAAGCAAATTCACTATCGGCGATGAGGTTGGGCACATGCTTTGCGCCTTGCTTATCCGTACAGGCCATGGCAATAATAAAAATAAAACCAATTGCTGCATATTTCATTTTTGTCCCCATTCAATTAATCTTTTGGATAAGCCTGCCCTTCACTTTGACTTGAAGCAGCAGCTGAGGCATTTCTATGAATCCATACCCAGCGATTGTCTTTGTTTTTTAAAACCACGCTCCATCGTATGGGAACCTTTAAATTTTCTTCATTATAAATTAGATGAATCGTCAAGGTAACCGAAACAACAGCATGATCTTCAGAAACGCGAACATCTAACCAGTCCCATTTAAATTTTGTGGCGGTGGCCTCTTCAAAATTTCTTAGAAACAAGCTTCTTACCTGTTCCTGACCAACACAAAGCTCATCCCCTCCAGTCCCAATAACCGAAATATTATCGGAATCATCAAATACTTCCATAAGTGCTTCCAGGTCTTTAGCACAATAGGCATTTGCATAATCTTCCAGTGTTTGCTTAATCGCTTTTTCTGTATTCATTAGCTGTTTTAAATTGCTTTTTCTCCAACATACTTACTTGCCTCGGTTAACTCCGATCTTTCCGAGTTAGCATCTTTGGTCAACTCAAGTAAGCCCCTAAAATACATGGAAGCTTTTTCTGAATTCCCCAATTGTTTTGAAGCTTTGGCAGCTCCATATATTCCATTGAACCTGTAGGGATGCGCCTTTAAATTCTCCTCATAAGCCCGCAGTGCCTCTTCGGGTCTATTCAGTTCCAAGAGCATATCGCCCAATAATTCTATTGCCGGAAGAACATCGCCAGGGGTAACGGGGTGCTTACTTGTTTTCCTTTCTATCGCCACCGCCTCTTTCATTAACTGGAGCCCCATTTCTTTGTCATTTCTTCTAAAATTCAACCAAGCTTGGGCCGTTTTAATCTGAATTTCCACCTGTTTAACTTGAATAGCCATGGTTTTATCGTTTTTGGCCATTAAATTTTGATGCAGCTCTTTCAAAATTTTAACTTCCTTTTCCACAGCATTAAAATCATTGCTATTTGCCGCACCCATAGCGACCGCAAAATGATGTATTGCCTTTTGCCAAGGAAATTGCTCCCACTTTAGGTCAATTTCTTGCAGCTTCAAATTTGCTGCTCGCTGCCAATCCTTGTTTTCGAGCGCCAACCTTGCAGGTACCGCGGTCAATGGATAGGTTACCGCGGTTAACATCATGGGATGAAATACTTTTCGCTCTTTAATTAAATTGTATTGATATTCTGCATTGACATTATCCCCTTTCTGTAGGTAGGCATAAACCAAATAATCAATGCTGTGCAATTCCTCAAAATAGGAACCAGTCATTGCTGCGGCTTCAGCATAGCATCTTGCACTTTCCGCCGATAATATATTGGTATCTATGGATTCTTGCCATATCCCTAATCTGGTAAAAATATGTGAGGGCATATGTTGGGCATGCGCTGAAGACGGCGCAATGTCAGCATAGCGCCTTGCTGTTGGAAGTGCTTTATACGCTAAAACAGGGTTGTCATAATTATGAATGATATAATGCGCTATCCCAGGATGGTTAGGGTTTGTAACAAACAAATCTTCGAGAATCTTTCCTGCCTTTCTTTCATTTTTATATTCTTTTCCAACACGATCTCTAGTAGAATACAAAGCCAGGGAATAAAAAATTGCGGATTCTATATCTTCGGCATATTTTAAGTGTATCTGTTCCATCTTATCCTCAAAGCGTTTCGCCCTTGTCTTATGGTCTACAGTCTCCCAATCTGTATAAAAAGCATCAATGGCATTGATATAATCCCTTTGCTTGTCGTCCATTGATAAGCCTTTGGCTATTTTTAATACTTCATATCCTTTAATTAATTCTTCTTTGCTTGGAGGAAACCATGCTGCATGGTAAATGCTCATTGCAACACCCCAATAGGCCATTGGGCAATTGGGATCGGCATCTATCACCTTAACAAAAGCTTTTTCAGATTCGTTGTACTGAAAAGAATGCAGTAGGGCTACCGCCAGATCAAAGGTTTCTCTAGTCTCATAATTGCAGGAGAGTGAGAATTTTAATTCTCCAAACTGTCCACTTCCACATAACAACAAGTCCCCCCTTTTAAAATCTATCGATGCCAAAGCTGGATTTGGCTTTATGGTCATTTCTTTACAACCAACTAGGGAAACCGTAAAAATAACGGTGACCAGAATTAGGACAATTTTTGAAGATCTCATGGTTATTCTGTTTTAGATGACTTTTTTCTTGATTCTTGATATTCGTTATAAAATCGCTCATTGAATGAAGTTTCTTTTAATGCAGATTCTATGGTATCCAAATGCTTTAATATGGTTAAATCCTCATTGAGCATTTTATAAATTGCATTCTCACAGCTGTTCCAAATTACCTCCAATTCGGGCAACAGGTCCTTGGATTTTTTTGACAATCGGATGTTTTGTTTCCTTTTATCAACAGCATGTTTTTCCGAAATTATATACCCTTTTGCTGTCATTTTTTTTAACATCGTTACCATGGATGGATGGGTATACCCTAATTGTTCTGCTATTTCAACCATGGTCAGTGAGTTGTGCGTTTTTAATAATTTAAAAACGAGATGCCAGCTGGGCTCTACATCAACATCAATCAGCTTAAAGAACTTTCTGGTGTCATGGGACATTCTATCACTAATCCGTTTTAAGCGGTTATCCAGCGCTTTGTATCCTAGCTTTTTAATAAAATCTTCTTGCATTTACTTTGTTCCGGCACTTAAATATATTAAATAATTAATAAACTATGTAGACAACTAAGTTTTTATTGGGACTAAAAAAACTTGCCAAGGATTTAGCAGGCTTCACTATTATAAAACGAGAAAAGCATCCACATAAAAACGTCATATCCCAATATTTACCCACCTACGTTTTGATGACATTCTTGAATTCTTCCGATGTATAACCGTAACACCTAAAGAAAAGTTCATGAAAACACTACAGACTGCCATACTTACCCTGTTCATAACCCTTGGTCTTTCATGCCAAAATGCTAAGGAAAAAAGTGACCGAGACCAAACAAAAGCTACCACCCCGGCACCCGACATTTCAAATTCAATAAAAAAGCACCTATACAAAGACGCCCATACCGGATTGGTGGTAAACAGCAAAAAATTTCCTGCCAATTGGAATATTATTTCCAGGGCTTCTTATAACTATGACAAAGTCATCCCAAGCTTTTCTTACCAAATTCAAGGGCCTGGGGGTTTAAAGGCCTTTAACGCCATGTATGATGCGTATACCTATTATCAAAATCAAGAGTACAATGGAGTAATGGGCAATTACGGGGTAAAAGTCAGACCTGTGCCCAATATCACAACACTTATGGAGCAAGAGTTCTTTTCCAAAATGAAAACTTTGGGGTTTTCCTATCTGGGTTCGGTGCCAGCTGCCGATTTGGAAGAGATTATTCGCCAAAAGATTCAAAAGCAAGGGCTAAATGGAGTGCATGTAAATATCCTATCCACTAAATGGACCAATGGTAAGGGGCAGCAAGCCCTGGTTAATCTGGCGCTGATGCAGTTTCATAATTCCATGCCCTATATAGGAAAGACCATCACATGGACCTATGGTGTAGATTACCTCATCGCCAATTCAGATTATCTCGAATCAGCCTATGTGGCCGTTAAAAACTCAATTCGTTCTGAGGTGGAGAACCCAGAGTGGTTACAATACAAAAACAAGTTGATGCTACAACGCCAACAGCAATCTACGCTAAGACATCAACAACGCATGAAGGCTAACCAAACCCAATTTGAATCGCACCAACAATATATGAAAGGTGTTTATGCCAACAGTGATGCCAATCACAATGCATATATGAAACGATTACGAGGGACAGATGGCTCCGATGTCGGACATCAAAATTATATCGGCATGATCAGGGATGAAGAAAGGGTATATGATTCCAATGGACAGTCATATACAGTGGATTCCAATGCCAAGCAATATTGGATGGACAGTGACGGCAATTATATAAAAACAGATGATCTTTTCTACAATCCCAATGGAGATATTAACCTGAACTATAAGGAATGGACCAGTCTTAAAAGAAATAATTGATGACAATTTCCAATTCCTTCGATGTAAAGAAAAGAGACCACAAATTAAATAAAGCCAAATGAAAACTATTAAACAAGTACTTGTCGCACTCATCATTATTCTAACTTTTGCTGTTGGTTGTAACAGCGACGACCCCATTGCGGAGATAATGGATCCTCCAAGCCAAGGGGAAGACCCTGACCCAAATCCAGACCCTGACCCACAGCCCACTGGAGAATTTGAAATGGTAGATGTACAAACCATTTTACCTGATGGTGTGGATTTGGATTTAACAGAAGCTGTTCTGTTTACATTGGCTACCGCTGAGAGTATTGATAGTCAAGGAAAAGCAACAGTTCCTTATAACACAGGGTTGCCAGAGATAGCCTATCTCTTGGATTCGGAAGATAATTTGCTAATGGCCGGTTTTTTGACCGACGACAGAAAAGAGATTTCCATTAAGACAACTACCGAAGTGATGCTTTTTTTCGGAATGTCGTCCTTCCTTAGATCGAAAGAGTATAAGGATTTTTTTGTCAAGGAGATACAGAATATTAATGGGTTTGATGTGTTAAGTACCGCTATAGAAAACCTATTTCAAGAAAACCCTCTTATGTTCACGGAAGGCTCTTATACAACACTAATATCGAATAAGATTGAGGAAATTGTAGCTTCAGAGTTGATAAACGTTGATAGTAAAATAAGTGTTGGCGCTATTGCTAGTAGTGGTTTGGAACTGAACGAATTGGGCGATAAAACTTTTTCAATATCCAATTCCTACCCTAGACGGACCCACGCTTTTCTATATAAAAAGTCTTTTAAGAGTGGAGATGGAAATGAAACCATACTACATCCAGAAATCGACGGTAATGATGCATCAGACAATGATTTTATTCTTCCTTTTGTGACTTTACAGGGCGAAACAAATACTGAAGGTGACGTGTATAACTATAATTTATGCACCCAAGGAAGCAGGTACGAGGCAAAAACTTCAGATGAAATAGATTTGATTTTATTAGAAAATCAGACCTCGGCTATATACGAAGTTTCAGTTGTAGGGCCAGGGGTCGGTACAGATGTCAAACGTAGTTTTACCAATGCAGAACAAAGCAAATTTGAATCCCTTTCCACAGAAACTTTTATTCTTGATTACTTCTTACCTATCCTTATGGATATGAGTGGAAACAGGGCATTATTGGTAGGGGTGGCAGATAATAAGATTGCACCATTGGTAAATGTTGTTGAACCAATACTTAAAGAGCATCAAGCAAGTATGGATGCCGTTCTGGCAAATGATTTTAGAACCGCTCTAGACGAGTTTTTACCATTTCTTTATCAAGACATACGCTTATCCAACGACTTAAGAGAAATCCTAAGAGGAATTTACGCAACGCTTTCCGATGGTGGTACAAGTCCGAATACTTTTATACAAGGAAGTGAATTAATTGAGGAAGGGGAACCTCGCTATTTAAAAGTAATTACAAGTATTTCTACTGGTTTTCAAAATTCCATTGGACTTAACTGCATTAACCAACGTATTGAAAGCTCCAACCCCATTGAGACTTGGGATATAATGGTATCGGAAGGGAAAGTGAAACTGACTCCTGAACAAGTAGTAGCCTCCCCATATGGTCAACCAAAACCACTGACCGCAAAAACCACTGTTGATCTCGATACTGGGGATCAATTGGAATATGAGTGGTCAACAACCGCGCAGTTTGGAGGTTTTCTTAATGATCAAAATGGACAAACAGGAGCATTTATAACAACATCCCAAAGTAGTGTGCTATACCAAAATGCAGCTAGTAACAGTCAACTTTCGGATGGCGACAACCTAGAACAAATAGAAGTTATAGTGTACATTGTTAATGCTAATGGTAGACAAGAAGTGGACAAAGACACTATCGAAGTAAATGTTAAGAAGAACAAGTTTTATATATCACCAGATGAAATTTCAATTGATGGAAACAAAAGTGTATCACTAAGATTGCACAACAATGATAGGGAAACCACAATTCCTAACTCCAATACGGATTATAAAGTGGTATGGACTACTCCAGGTTCTTTTGGGCTCTTTAATGGAATCAATACCACCGAAACAAAAACCAATAACAACCGTATGGTATACAAAGCTATGGACGAAGACGTAGAGCGAGGCACGGAAAACATACGGGCCGTAATTTATGGCAGACCTAAAAACACAACTTTATCCTATAGATTGGTAGATGAAGTTGATGCCAAAATATACGTTGAGAATGACGAATTTAAGAAAACGTACCCCATACGCCCAGTACTTATAGAAACGCCTCCCCATCTTGATGACAGTGGCATTTATTGTGAATATTCCGTACAAATGAAATTTGAATTCAGCCCTGAAGATTCTGAATTGTTGGCAGCAATAAACAGAGAGGTAGTGCAATACCAACTTGTAATTAAAGAATCAATTCCAGATGCCAATCCAACGTATGTGGGTACCGGACAAACCTGGTTTCCAGAAAATGCAGAAACAGATTTGGAAAATGGCATGTATGTCTATCCTTTTGGAGGAACTGGAAGTCAAGGAGGGGCACAAGCTTGTAGTGATGGAACGGCACAAGGATCTTATGAAGAGCTACTTGCGCTTTACCAATCATTTGACGGTTTAGCGGAGATTACTGTTACACTTAGAAAGAAGGAATAATCAGTTAGTTTTTAAATTGGGGGGGCATACCCTCCCAATTTATTCTTAATAAGAAGTTTAAAAATATAGCCAAATCTCTGAACTACAATAAAAGTAAATACATCGTATGAGAGAAAATAATTCAGGTTGATCTGCTCGGTATTTAAACTGCTGGGAATATTTTAAAAAACGTATCTTTTAGGAGCGGAAATCTGCTCTTAAGAAAACTACAATTGAATCAACCAATTACCGATCAAGAAAAACTTATTGCAGCTATCAAGGCCAATAATGAGTTGGTTTTAAAGCAAATATATCTAGAAAATTATGCTAAGGTTGAAATATACATTCTAAAGAACAATGGCTCCAAAATGCAAGCCAAGGATATTTATCAGGAGGCATTTATGGCTGTCTGGAAAAATGTACGATTGGATAAGTTTATCCCGGAAGGAGACACTGCGTTAAACGGATATTTATATCGTATTGCAAGAAATAAGTGGACGGATTATTTAAGATCTGCCGAATTTAAAAAGAAGGAGGTCTTAGATGAGACCAATTCAAAAATCAACTTGAAAGTGGCCATGGACACCTCAGAATTAGATATAGAAAATGATGAACGATTGCATAAGGTTATTCAAACATTTAAAACACTGGGGGAACCCTGTAAGCAATTGTTGACCACTTTTTATTTTGAGAAGAAATCGTTGCGAGAAATTGCCAAAGAACTAAAGATCGAAGAAGCCTCAGCCAGAAACAAAAAATATAGGTGCATTGAAAAACTAAGGGCAATGGTTTTGACCTCAACTTAAATTATAGACATCTGGAAGAATTGAACAATAACATACCACAAGACCTATTTGAAACTATCGAGCGTTTCCTCAACAACGCTATGGAGGAGGAGGAACGCTCTTCTTTTGAACAAGAATTAAAGGACAACCTTCTTCTAAGGCAACAGCTGGAAGAGGTTCAAACCTTAGTTGAAGGTATAGAAACAGTTGCGTTGAAAGAAAAGCTCAACACCTATCATGAGGAAATATCTGTTGGAAGTTCTACATTCAAAAGTGCTAGGATTGGTTTTAAAAACTATGCCATGGCTGCGTCTATTGCTATCTTCATAGGAATTGCAACCTTCTGGTTTTTTAACAGAAAAAGTCCCGAGGAACGATTATTTGCTAAACATTTTGTTCCTGACCCCGGCTTGCCAACAACTATGGGTAACAGCACGAATTTTGCATTCTACGATGCCATGGTCAGTTATAAACGTGCTGATTACGCAACCGCAATTACCAAGTGGGAAACACTTTTAAATGAAAAACCTAGTAACGATACGCTCAATTATTTTATTGGAGTAGCACATTTAGCCAATACAAATGCCGATGAGGCCATAAAATATCTCAACGTTGCAAGTCAATCCAAAAACAGTGTGTTTGACAAGGATATGATTTACTATTTGGGAATGGCTAATTTGAAAGCTGGAAACCTAGAGACTGCAAAAAAATATTTGAGTGAAAGTGATTCCAATAATGCTAAAACCATTTTGGACGAATTGAAGCTTTAAAATCTTATGAAAACCATAGCTTCCTTAAATCTCCAGCTTTTTCTTTTCGTCACTTTGCTATGCTTCACAAATCTTCAAGCACAAAAAGACAGTCTTTCAGGTCCTTTGCTACTTGATAAACTCATTGGGGGTTCAGAATACGAGCAGGCAAGAACCATTTTGGACCAACATTTGGCCGGGTTCAAATCGGAACAAAACTATGATACCTTAGTCCATTACATCAAATATGTGGGCAGTTTTAAACTTGCCAATGACAATAGCACCCTAGCTATTGAAAAAGCGGAAACTTTTGTTGCTGAACTAATTGAGAGAAAAGACCCCTACGTTTCCAAACAATCCCTATTGGAACTTGCTTGGCTGTATGATGATGCTGGAGCACCAAAAAAAGCCTATGAAACTACCCAAGAATCATTACGCTATGCAGACAAAATTGCAGACCCATTAAAAGCAGATAAGGAAACCATTCAATATCATCTTGGGATAAGGGCGTCGGATTTTGGGGATATCGCCTTGGCAAAAAAACATCACCTTAAAGCTCTTTCTCTCAGAAGGGTCAACCCCAAAGAAGACTTCGAGGGACTCTATTCCATAAACAACGCAGTTGGGGGAATGATGTGGCACTCGGCTAAATTGGATAGTGCCATGTACTATTACAGAGAAGCCTTAAAGGCGCTTAAAAGTATGGAACCTAATTCCATGAACACCCACTACAGGCCTTCTCTGGTTCAAAGCAATATTGCAGTTTTGTTGCAGGCTACTGGAAAAGTGGAGGATGGAATTGAATATAGCAAGCTGGCCATTTCCAATATTCAAAAATATTTAGAAGCTCCTGACGACGAATCAAGAAAGCTCAGGGCAGAGAAATTCAAACTTATGTTTGTTGATAATCTGGGTGCATTTTATCATAGTGTTGGAGAATTTAAAAAGGCAGATGGGCTGATTACGTACTCCTATCATGAGAAGCTAAAAATATTGGAAGAGGACGATCCCAAAATTATGATTTCCCTTATCATTCTTGGCGAAGCTAAAATGGGAATCAAGGACTATCATAAGGCCGGAGAATATTTGGATAAAGCCTTGGAAATAATTCAAAAAAAGCCGGATAATCAATTTTATTGGCGAGCCGCGGCTTTGGTTTCAAGGGCTTCGGTTTATGATGAGCTGGGAGATCCACAAAATGCAGAAAAGCTATACCGACAGAGCGAGGCACTTTACAAGCGTAGTTTACAAGGACAATACACCAAAGATTATTTGGATGAATTTATAGAAATGTCCTTGTTCTATGCCAAATTGGGGAAAGGAGAAAAAGCCCTTGATCTAGCTATGGAAGGCTACAACTTTGCACAAAACAGTTCCTTTAAAGGCACGGTCCAGGAATTTCACCACATCTTGAACGTAGCAGAAGTCCACTACCTCCTAAATAATTATGCTGAAGCGCTAAAGTTTAGTGAAGAAAGCTTGGCATTGAAGGCGAAAGGACATGGCACTGGGGTATCCCGGGTAGATTCCATCCAGATTGAATCTAGGAAACCAATGGCACTCTTGACCAAAGTCCGGGCTCAATATGCATTGAAACCGGACAAAGATGAAAAGTTTCTTAAATCAATTCTTGATGAAATCGAAAAAGGAATAGATGTCCTAGAACGGAGAAGAACCATTATCAACTCCTACGAGGATTTAAATGTCATGGTTTCTGAAAACAAGGAGCTCTTCAGCTTTGCCAAAAAACTTCGTCTGGATTTATTTGGTCTTTCCCAAGATCAGGAATACCTGGTTGACCTTTTGTCCATCCATGAATCCAGCATTTACAATAGAATTAGGGCTCGGCTCGATATAAAGAAAAATATAGCCTTTGCCAATCTTCCGGAATCCATATTAGACAAGGAGAAACAGCTCAAACTTAAAATAAACAGCGCTTTAACAGAAACCTCCGGGAAATTGAACCCCTTAGAGGATTTTTTCCAGGCCACAAACCAGTGGAATGATTTTTTGGACACTTTGGAGCAAAACCATCCCAGATATTTTAAAATGAGATACGCAACCATAGAAGAACCTTTGGATGCCTTGCACACCAATGTCCCCAAGAACACAACAATTGTGCGCTACGTATTTATTGAGGGAAATTTGTATGCCTTTGTCATCACCTCAAAAAATATGGAATTGGTCCCGTTACAGTATGAACCTATTAAAAATCATATTGCCAGTCTAAACCAAAATCAAAAAGATGTACAAGAAACGGCCAACTTACTGCATGAACTTTATCAGCAACTGTGGCAACCTCTAACATCTTTGGTAAACACTCAGAAAACCTTGATTATTCCTGATGGAGATCTCTTTAATCTCAGCTTTGAGATGTTGACACCGACTAAGATCTCTTCCTATCAGGAACTGGCAACCAATAGTTTGTTGGCCAGACATGATGTCTCCTACAACTACAGCCTGCTTTTACTAGATGAAACAAGAAAAAAAGTGGACTTCAGCAACAACTTCATTGCTTTTGTACCTGAGTTCAGCAATACAATGAAGACCGATTACCAGATTGCCATAACGGACTCAATAGATTTAGACAAGACCTATCTCACCTTACTTCCCCAACCTTTTAGTGTGGATTTGGCAGAACAGTTCAGAAGAAAGTTTAAGGGTAGTTCTTTCTTAAATGAAAAAGCGTCCAAACAGGTTTTTACAAATTCTGCAAGAGAGCATAAAATTATTCACATTGGCACCCATGCCGAGAGCAATAACGTAAGCCCCGAGCTTTCGCGACTGATATTTGCCAAAAATGCGCAAGAAGACGTTACAATCAATGACAATTATCTGTACACCTATGAAATCTATAATCAGAACCTCAGTTCCAATCTCGCAATTTTAACAGCATGTGAGACAGGAAAACCAACGTACCAAGCTGGGGAGGGAATGATTTCATTGGCACATGCATTTAATTACGCCGGAAGCGAGAGCATGTTGACCAGTCTGTGGAAAATAGATGAGCAATCTAGCACAAGCATCATATCCCTATTTTACAATTACTTGCTAGAAGGGTTTTCCAAAGATGAGGCCTTACGCAAAGCCAAGTTGGATTACATGACCAACGCAGTAGGGAGAACCATTGAACCGCAGTATTGGGCAGGCCTTGTGCTTATAGGGGATACAGCACCCATTGATTTTTCCAATACCACAAATTGGCTCTTCTGGATTATACCCGTTGTGATAGTTACTATTTTATTCTTCTGTTACATTAAAAAGAAGAAATTGAATTCCACCCATTTCTAAGCTTTTCTAAAGTTCGTAGAAAGGTCAATTTTACACATCGTAAGAGATGAAATTTATTCTGGAAGAAAAGAAATTTGCAGAGGAACTATTGAAGCAGTTGAGACGGTTCACAATGCAGGTGCCAATCAATAAGGCGGCTTATTCTGTCTGACTTACAGCGAGGTAGTATCACCGTGAGTCCGAAAAATTGAAAATGTCCTAAGCTTTATCCATGGGATAGTCTTTGAATATGGGAAGCGATGATCTTGCCCTTCTGCCTAACGATATTTAATTAATCCATTTGAACCATTTTCAATAGTTTTAGAACCAAAGTATATAATTGTCCACCGTATTTTTACCTATAACTTTTAAGTTGCAGCCGAACGGATACGAAGTTCAATTTATCCACTCGCCGAAACTTTTGTAGAAAACAATGTATTTAAAATACCTTCAGAGGAAGGGGTCCTAAAAACACCTACAACCTTGAATAAATCAAAAAACATTGACATATTGCACATACCACGGAAGGTGATACTTGCTTAAAATAAACCTCCAATGAATTCTATAAAAAGCCTTTTTGAACTAGAGTTGTACAAATACAATCAATACCTTGCCGTGTATGAATATTGTTAACCTTCCAGATATCATTTTGGAATCAAATCCTGCAATAGAAAATAATCCTGTTATTTTTTATCATCACTCAAGTGAACATACCGAACATAGATCAATGTTTTCGTTCAATATGCATTGCATGGTTTTTATGATCAATGGGAAAAAGCATATCAGGGTAGGTGAAGAAGATTTTTGCTACGACAGCTCTTCGTGTTTGCTGTTTAAAACAGGTAATTATTTATCAACCGAGCTTTCCTCGGAGGATGAATCCTATCAAAGTTTGTTGCTTTTTTTTAATACCAAGTCGCTGGATAGAATGATTAAAAAGCATCAACAATTACTAAATAAGAATCGACATTCAGTTGAATCCAAGAACTATCTTTCAATCGATTGTGATGCATTTATGGGCGATTTCAAAAAAGCGCTTTTGACTTTGTTCAAAAATGGTCAACCTATCTCTAAAGCCCTCGCAGAAGTGAAGTTTGAGGAGATCATTCTATATATTTTTGAACGGCACGGCCGGCTATTGGTTGATTTCTATAAGCAAAAAATTGACCAAAAAACCATGAACTTCTTTAAGAGGGTAGTTGAAGCGAATATTCACAGTAACACCTCTATAGAAGAAATAGCCTTTTTATGTCATATGAGCAAGTCTACATTTAAAAGAGTCTTCACAAAGGTTTATGGTGAATCTCCAGGGCGCTGGCTAAGGGAAAAAAGATTAGATCGTTCTGCCTTTTTACTGGATGTGAAAAAAATACCGCCAAACGAAGTTTACCTTCAAGTCGGTTTTTCCAATTTTTCAAGTTTCATACAGTCTTTCAAAAAGAAGTTTGGCGTAACACCAAAACAATATCAGCTCAGTTCAAGTTGAACCCTTTTCAATAGTTTTAGAACCAAAACAGATAGTTGCACGTAGCCCCAAATACTAATTTTACCGGGTATACATTATTTGTTATTAACTCTAAAACAATGCGTCAAAAAAAATTCAATCGAAGGGATATTATAAAAGCATCCGCCTTGTCCATTGCATCCTTATCGCTAACTGGGTTGGCAGCCGCTTCAACGAACAAGCAAGGGCACCCAATAATTGGAATATCAGGATTGAAGGGGAAAACTGCTTTTATAACGGGTGGTGCTAGGGGAATTGGTTTGAGCATAGCGCAGGAGTTGGCAAAAGAAGGAGTGAACATAGTCATCTATGACATTGCGGAGGAAATAGAAAACGTTCCATACAAGCTCTCCTCCACAGAAGATCTACAAAAAGCCAGGAACAAGATCGAAGCTTTAGGTGTGTCTTGTTTAGCGATTCAAGGTGATGTTCGCAACTTAAAAGAACAAGAAAAGGCTATGCTATTGACAGTGAAAGAATTTAAGAGCTTGGATTATGTCGTGGCAAACGCAGCCGTTACCAGGTTTGGCAATCTTCAGAGCCACACAGAAGAAATGACACAAATTTTGTTGGACATCAATATCGGTGGAG
The DNA here is from genome assembly GCA_965117065.1 of uncultured Allomuricauda sp. Classification (GTDB taxonomy): domain Bacteria; phylum Bacteroidota; class Bacteroidia; order Flavobacteriales; family Flavobacteriaceae; genus Flagellimonas. The sequence goes on along the minus strand of OZ220751.1, from coordinate 2,648,175 downwards.
TTACCAAAACCTTGCAGGCCGCAGCCCCTATATTAAAAAAACAGAACTCAGGAAGAATCATCACTTTGAGTTCCATAGCGGGCAGAGCAGGTTCTCCCTATTTTTCAGTATACGCCTCAACAAAATGGGGTGTCATTGGCTTAACAAAGAGTGTGGCAATTGAGTTGGCGCCCAACAACATTACCTGTAATGTCATATGTCCCACAGTCATAAATACCAAATTGGTCAGAAACAGGCATTTGGCCCAGGCTTTTGGTGGGGCCAATGATGAAGAGTCAATCAACGAATCGGTTAGACGCTTTCATCCGTTACCGATTGGCATACTGCCCCCAGTCGAAATTGCCAAAACAGCCTTGTTCCTGTGCAGTAACTCGGCAAACTACATCACTGGGGCGGTTATGGATGTATCCGCTGGTTGGTCAGCAAACAATAATGCTTAATTTTTTTGAATCATCATATTGAAAAGCGAGAACACCTAAACAAATCAATCTTGAATTAATCAGTTTTATGAAAGATTTTAATATAAAAGTTAACGGAAAGACCCGACATCTCAGTGTTGATCCAACAACGCCTATGCTTTGGATTCTGCGTGATCATCTGAAGCTGGTTGGCACCAAGTACGGCTGTGGAGTGGCGCAATGCGGGGCCTGTACGGTTCACCTTGGTGAAAATGCGGTGCGTTCTTGCCAACTGCCGATTTCCGCTGTTGAAGACCAAGAGATTACGACTATAGAAGGGCTTTCCGAAAATGGAGATCATCCTGTTCAGCGGGCCTGGTTAGAAGAAGACGTATATCAATGTGGCTATTGCCAAGCAGGGCAGATTATGAATGCCAGTGCATTCTTGAAAAAAAATCCAAACCCGTCAGATACCGAAATTGAAAAGGCCATGAGTGGTAATATTTGTCGCTGTGGTACCTATACACGTATCAAGAAGGCTGTTTTGAAAGCTGCTGAATCTGAAAACATTTAAAGTTAAACTGCATCTCGAAAAAGTTCAAAAATGACCCATATAAAAACAAAGATCGGGCGACGTTCATTCATCAAAAATACCAGCCTTGCCGGTGGCGGACTTATCCTCGGTTTCAGCTGGTTAAACTCATGCAAACCAAACCAGGCCGAAACCACTGCAGTTATTGAAATGCCTAAGGAATGGTTTGAAATCAATGCCTATCTAAAAATAGGTGATAATGGAATTGTTACTATCCTATCACCGAACCCTGAAATTGGCCAGAACGTAAAAACATCGATGCCAATGATCGTGGCAGAGGAATTGGATGTTGATTGGGCCAATGTCATCGTAGAACAGGCGCCTTTGAATACGGCTGCTTACAATTGGCAATTGGCTGGTGGAAGTCAGTCAATTCGAAGTAGTTGGAACAATTTGCGAATGGCCGGTGCGACTGCAAGACATATGTTGATCGCTGCTGCGGCCGAAATATGGCAAGTTCCAGCAAATGAGATTAGCACCGAATCAGGTACAATACAACATTCTTCGACCAACAAATCCATAGGTTACGGAGAAATGGCTTCAGCGGCAGCCAAAATGCCTGTTCCTGAGGAAGTGGCCTTTAAGGATATAGAGGACTTTAAGATCATACGCACCTCCAAAAAGAATGTTGATGGTGCCAAAATCGTGACCGGAAAACCACTTTTCGGATTAGACGTTCAAAAAGAAGGAATGCTGATTGCCATGATAGCACACCCACCGGCATTCGGGCTTCAACTAAAATCGGTGGATGCTTCAGAAGCTAAAAGTAAACCTGGCATCAAAGACGTTTTTACGATAAAGACCTACAAAGATGGTTACAATATGAGTGCTTTCGATACTAGTGCTTTTCAGGATCTTGTCGTTGTGGTTGGCGATTCCACATGGCAAGTGATGCAAGGGAAAAAGGCGTTGAAAATCGAATGGGAAAAAGCACCGACTAAAGATGTGAAATTAGATTTTTTTGGTTGGCCGTTGAACCTTCGTTTTCCAGCCGGATTGGAAAATACCGAAGCACATAGAAAAGGAATGATGCAGAAATCCGAAGTACAGCAAAATGTACTTCGTAAAGATGGAGATCCAGAAGCTGCTTTTAAGAAAGCGGCAAAGATAATTGAGCGTGACTTCACCTGTCCGTTCTTGGCACATAATTGTATGGAGCCAATGAATTTCTTTGCCAATGTGACGGATGAAAAAGCCGACCTTCTTGGCCCGGTTCAAACACCAGGTATAATAGAAAGGAGTGTTGCTGAGCGATTGGGGCTTCCCTTGGAAAAAGTAGACATACAAATGACACGTATGGGAGGAGGGTTTGGACGACGGCTATACGGGCATTACTTGACCGAAACGGCCGTTATTTCAAGAAGGATGAAAGCACCCGTTAAGTTGGTCTATTCCCGTGAAGACGACATGACCATGGGGGTGTACCGGCCTGCATATCAAGCCAGGTACCGCGCTGCATTGGACGTCGATAACAATCTAATCGCTTTTCATGTTAGGGCTGGAGGAATACACGAAAACCCATATGGATTAGGTGCTTTCAACCGTTTCCCTGCCGGTGCCGTAGCTAATTATCTAGCCGAGGAATGGAAGATGCATTCCAACATTACTGTTGGGGCTTTCCGAGCACCTGGATCCAACTTTATCGCCGCCGCCGAACAAGCTTTTTTAGACGAGGTGGCAGAAGTAGCCGGGAAAGACCCCATTGAGTTTAGGCTTGAACTTTTGAAAAAAGCTCAGGAAAACCCGGTAGGTGAGAACAATGATTACGAGGCAAAACGCTATGCCGGTGTCTTGGAAATGGTAAGGGAAAAATCGGGTTGGGGCAAGGACAAACCCAATATACACAGAGGTGTATCGGCCTACTTTTGCCATAACAGTTATGTAGCCCAGGTTTTGGACATAACAATGGAAAAAAAACAGCCAATTGTACAGAAAGTAACCTCTGCTATTGATTGCGGTATCGTGGTAAACCCAGATGCGGCCACCAATATGGCCGAAGGTGCCGTGGTTGACGGTATCGGGCATGCAATGTACAGTGCCATTACATTTAAAGATGGAGTTCCCGAGCAGAACAATTTTGACAGATACCGTTTAATACGACATAGTGAAGCACCAAAATCCATTGAAACGCATTTTGTGAAAAACGACATTGACCCAACTGGATTGGGAGAGCCTCCCTTCCCACCTATTTTTGGTGCACTTGCGAATGCTTTGTACAAAGCTACCGGAAGAAGGTATTACAACCAACCGTTCAATGCCTCTTGACTTCCATACCCCAAGGTTAGAAAATCAAGAGGTTGAATTTCGTTATCAATACAACGGAATTAGAATTTCAGATATCTGTTAAAAAATGGAAACACTTCGGTAGAATAGCGTCCTTCATAGGTCAATAATTTATCCCAATGCCTTCCCAAATATTCTTCGGCAAAGTGTTCAACGCCTAATTCTTCCAGTATTTTGCTCAACTTCCTATTTCCAACAGGAATACTTGTAATGGGGTCGTTTCGTCCCCAATCCAATTTGAATGCATTCAATTTTTTAAGGTTGTCCGCTCCTTGTTCATGCAATTTATTTGTTATGACCTCATTCCTCCATTTTTTAGAGATATCGGGATACAAAGTTGGTTTTCCTTCTATATATTCCACGGGGAAATCTGCCATAAAAGGTTCTTTTGACAAATTGGGCGAAAAGGTCCTGGCCAAGGATACCATAACATAGATATCTGCAGTTATTTCTGCCTTTGATTTTGCTTGGCTTATACTTTTATACGCTGGGTTGTTCAATGGCGAATTATCCTCATTTGTTGCCATCATAGGGGCAGACATGGCGTAAACCACACCAAAGGTTTCAGGGGCGCGCATTGCAACACGCATGGTACCATATCCGCCCATGGAATGGCCAAATATCCCTCTACTATCTCTATGGGCAATAGTTCTATATTTATTATCAACATAGTTAACCACTTCTGTAGATGCAAAATCTTCCCAATTGCCAGTAAGCTCCGAATTGGTATAAAAACTACCGTTGAACTCTGTACAATGGTCGGCAACAACCAATATGACCTCTTTAATGCTATTATTGTGAATGGCATGGTCAAGAAGGTCATCAATATCATCGGGTATATTTCCTGACATTACCGTTGAATCATTCCGCGTAAAACCATGGAGGTAATAAATTACCGGATACCTCTTATTTAAATTGTTATTATAACTGTAAGGTAAATAAACCGATAGACCTCTAATCGATGACTCGCCACCTGTGTTGTTTTCAATGGATTTCCAATTTACTTTTTCCCGTATTACCGTTCCCCTGTTTTCAATCGTTTGCTGCGAATAACTGAGATGTGCTAAAAGCAGCAATAGGACAAGAATTTTAGTTTTTTTCAAAATGATATTGTTTTTGGATTAAGCTTTTAAAACTAGTCGTTTTCCATATTGAGAAAGGCTCAAATAATGTTGGACATGGCCCATATTGTTGGTAGTGAAGTCAACCTTATACATGGCAAAGGGTGAAATTAATACAACTAGATTCTAGGCCTAGTAATTTATTAAAAAGTTGAATAAAGGGACTCAATTCCAGTTCAATTCTATCTAAATTGACGCAATTGGTATTGCGTTTGAAAATTGGCTCCAACTGTGATGTACTTAAACTAAAAAGAGCCGAGATAATATCTCAGCTCTTCTCTTATTGTGCGGGCGGAGAGACTCGAACTCTCACACCTTGCGGCACTAGATCCTAAGTCTAGCGTGTCTACCAATTCCACCACGCCCGCAAAAGGAGTGCAAATATAAATCAATTTTCCGATAAGCAAATACACTCCTTTTAAAAACTTGTTTTTTGTACATTTAGTCCCGTTTTAAAATACTACATGGAACAAATAAACAATTACATTGACACCCATAAAGATCGATTTGTATCTGAATTGATGGAGCTACTTAAAATCCCATCCATAAGTGCAGATACTGCATTTTCCCAAGATGTTTTGGAAACCGCCAGGATTGTGGAAAAATCCTTGGCAGAGGCAGGTTGCGATAAAACCGAAATCTGTGAGACCAAAGGTTACCCTGTGGTTTATGGGGAGAAAATAATAGACCCTAACCTCCCAACTGTTCTGGTCTACGGCCATTATGATGTACAACCACCAGATCCTTTGGAATTGTGGACCTCACCTCCATTTGAACCAGTTATCAAAAAGACAAATTTACACCCAGAGGGCGCAATTTTTGCCCGTGGCGCCTGTGATGACAAAGGTCAAATGTACATGCACGTGAAAGCGATTGAATTTATGATCAAGAACAACCAACTGCCTTGCAATGTCAAATTTATGATTGAAGGGGAAGAGGAAGTGGGCAGCGATAGTTTGGCCGATTTCCTGTCCGAAAACAAAGAAAAATTAGCCAATGACATCATCCTTATCTCAGATACAGGTATGATTGCCAATGACGTGCCTTCCATAACCACGGGGTTAAGAGGATTAAGTTATGTTGAAGTTGAAGTTACTGGGCCCAATCGTGATCTGCATTCAGGCATTTATGGTGGAGCAGTACCCAACCCCATCAATGTGTTGAACAAAATGATCGCATCCCTTCACGATGAAAACAACCATATTACCATTCCAGGATTTTATGACAGGGTCGAGGAAGTATCTGCCGAAGAACGTGCTGAAATGGCAAAAGCTCCTTTTAGTATTGATGCATACAAGCAAGCTTTGGATATTGCAGATGTACAAGGCGAAAAAGGCTATACAACTTCTGAACGTTACTCCATTCGCCCAACATTGGATGTCAATGGTATTTGGGGAGGATACACCGGTGAAGGTGCCAAAACAGTAATAGCTAGCAAGGCTTTCGCTAAAATATCCATGCGTTTGGTTCCCGATCAAAATCCGGAAGAAATCACGGAGCTGTTTACCAAACATTTTAAATCCATTGCTCCCAGTAGTGTAAAAGTTAAGGTTACGCCCCACCACGGTGGACTTGCGTATGTAACGAAGACTGATAGTATTGGATACAAGGCCGCATCCAAAGCTTACGAAACTACTTTTGGTAAAACCCCTGTCCCAGAACGAACCGGTGGTAGTATTCCAATCGTTGCCCTTTTTGAACAAGTTTTGGAAAGCAAGACTATTTTAATGGGTTTTGGTTTGGATAGTGATGCCATTCATTCGCCCAACGAGCATTTTGGTGTGTGGAATTATTTGAAGGGAATCGAGACCATTCCATACTTCTATAAATACTATACGGAGCTTGCCAAATAAACGTTAAAGCCCTAAAATCAGCTTAATGTTTGTAACAATCTGATAGAATTTGCGTTCTAATACCATTGCTTAGAAACACTTAGATCGTTCTGGCCTAGTTGAACTACCAACCTCACAACTTTGCCCTACACGATTTTCTGAGCAGCATGTATACAATCAAAACCAAACGAACACTATCATGTTACAACGTTTTTTTATCTTCTGCTCAGGGGCAGACACCCAAATTTTAGAGACTTGTTCCAATGGCGAACGCAACAAATATGCTGGTATTGGCGCCACTGTTTTTTTTACTGCGGTCATGGCTTTTATTGCTAGCGGGTATGCTCTATTTACTGTTTTTGACAATATTTACACAGCCATATTCTTTGGCTTAATTTGGGGTATGCTGATATTCAATTTGGACCGCTATATTGTTTCCACCATAAAAAAGAGGGATCGTGTTAAAAGTGAACTATTTCAAGCAACACCAAGAATCATTTTGGCCATAATTATTGCGGTTGTTATTTCCAAGCCATTGGAAATGAAAATATTCGAAAAAGAAATCAATCAAGTGCTGTTGGAGGAAAAAAATGCCATGACTCTAGCCAACCAGGAACAGCTAGCGCTACAATACACTCCAAAAATTGAAGGCTTAAATCAAGAAGTCGCTAGTTTAAAAAGTGAGATACAGGCCAAGGAAGCAGAAACAAATGCACTTTATGATACCTATATTTCTGAGGCAGAAGGCACTGCAGGCACCGGCCTGTTGGGCAAAGGACCAGTGTATGAGGAAAAGCGGGAAAAGCATGATGCCTACCTAGCTGAACTAAACCAACTAAAGGACACCAATACCCAAAAAATTGGAGCCATAGAGGCGCAAATTGCAGCTTTGGGAACGGACTACAACACTGCAGTCACTAATTCACAACCTATTATTGATGGTTTTGATGGATTAATGGCGCGCATCAATGCCCTCGGAAAACTCCCTTGGTTTCCATCCTTCTTTATTTTTCTGTTGTTCTTGGCCATAGAAACCGCACCGATTATAGCCAAGTTACTAGCTCCCAAAGGGGAGTACGATTATAAGTTTGAGGAACAGGAAAGTGTGGTTGCCACCTGGGTGACCCAGAAGGTTGAACAACGAAAACTTCTACTTTCAACAGATGGGGTACTCAATGAGAAAATCTACTCAGATATTAAAGATGAGGAGGAACTCTATCGGTATAAAAAAGAGAAGGCAGAAGAATTGCTTAGACTACAAGCCGATTCCTTTCATAACGTCCAGGTAAAAGGGCTTTAGATATTTATCTTGGAATAAGCCTTTAAGGCAACCGTTAGGCTATCTTTCCAATGCGGAATTTGGAGTCCAAAAGCTTCTTTGATCTTGGATTTATCCAGCACACTGAATTTGGGTCGTTCCGCAGGAGTTGGAAACTGCTCCGAACGAATGGGCTTTAGGTCAACATCAATTTTATAACCATCAAAAATAGCTTTGGCAAAATCATACCAACTGGCCACTCCTTCATTGCTGTAATTGTAAACACCATATTCAATACTATGGGCATTGATAATATGAAGCACCACTTTGGCCAAATCCAAGGCATAGGTAGGGGTTCCTACCTGATCATAAACTACTGAAAGTTCGTTTCGCTCCGTACCCAACCTGATCATGGTTTTCATAAAATTATGACCAAATTCTGAGTATAACCAAGAGGTCCTCAAGATAAAATGCTCTTTAAGGTTGTTGATTATGGCTCGTTCTCCCTTGTATTTGGTATCCCCATAAAACCCAATGGGTCTGGCTATATCTTCTTCCAAATACGGGGTCGTCATAAAACCATCAAAAACAAAATCAGTGGAAATATGAATCAAGACCGTATTACTCTCATTGCAGTTGAGCGCCAGGTTCCTAGCTCCACTCACATTGACACGATATGCCAAATCGTTTTCGGCTTCTGCCTTGTCCACATTGGTGAAGGCCGCACAATTGATACAATAGGCATAGTCCGAAGAAACGAGTTCTTCATTCACAGCATCAAAATCAGTAATATCCAATTCTGATGATGACTTAAACACAAAATCCAAACCTTGTGCTTGTCCTTCAGAAGCCATCGTTTTAAACGTGCTCCCCAATTGTCCGGATGCTCCGGTAACCAATATTTTCATAGTGCTAGTATAGTATTAATGCGGAACTGCTTCTTTGAAAACAGGTAATACCCTGTCTTTTTCTGAAATAATTAAATCTTTCTCATTTAAAATCCAATCGATGTTAAACGTTGGGTCATTATAAATGATGCCACCCTCCGAATCGGCATTATAGAAGTTATCACATTTGTAAAAGAACTTGGCAGTGTCGCTTAAAGTTACAAAACCATGCGCACAACCACGTGGAACAAACATTTGTTTTTTGTTGTTGGAGGACAGTAAGGTAGAAACCACTTTACCAAAGGTTTTGGAATCGGGCCTAACATCTACCGCCACATCCAACACCTCACCTTCCAGAACACGAACCAATTTGGCTTGCGCATGTTCTCCTTTTTGAAAATGAAGCCCTCGGAGCACCCCTTTTACTGAGAAGGACTCATTATCCTGCACAAAAAAAGGTTTGGCACCGGTCAACAATTCGAATTTCTCTTGGTTGTAACTTTCCAAAAAGTAACCTCTTTTGTCTTCAAATATCTTGGGCTCTATAATAAAACAACCTTCTATTTCGGTGTGATATACTTCCATGGGCTACGCTAAAACTTCTAATAATTTGGTGCTATAACCGCTCTTTAAAAACGGTTCGGTCAATTTTTTGAACTGATTTTTAGTGATGAATCCCATTTTATAGGCCGATGATTCTATAGCGCCAATCTTAAGCCCCTGTCGTTCCTCAATAACTTGAACAAACTGGGACGCCTGCATCAAGGATTTAAAAGTACCTGTATCCAACCAAGCTGTTCCTCTGTCCATAATGCTCACTTTAAGCTTGCCTCTTCTCAAATATTCTTGATTGATATCTGTAATCTCCAATTCCCCTCGATTACTGGGTTGAATGTTTTTTGCAATTGCTACCACATCGTTATCATAAAAATATATCCCGGGTACTGCATAGTTGGATTTTGGACTATCTGGCTTTTCCTCAATAGAAATCACATTGTCATCCTCGTCAAATTCCACCACCCCATATCTTTCTGGGTCGTTAACATGGTAGGCATAAATGATTCCACCATCTGGGTTGTTATTGGATTGCAACAAGGTTTCCAAACCTGTTCCATAGAAAATATTATCTCCCAGAATTAGGGCCACCTTGTCATCTCCTATAAATTTTTCTCCTATAATAAAGGCCTCAGCCAATCCGTTGGGTTGGTCCTGTACCGCATATTCGAACCTACAGCCGTATTTTCTGCCATCGCCCAACAAACGTTGGAACATAGGAAGATCATGTGGGGTAGAAATAATCAATATCTCCCATATTCCCGACTCTAACAAGGTGGAAAGTGGGTAATAGATCATAGGTTTGTCATAGATGGGCATCAGTTGTTTGCTCACCGCCAAAGTAATGGGGTGTAAACGAGTTCCTGATCCACCTGCTAATATTATTCCTTTCATTTCTTTGGGGTTTATAATTTGAAGGCCAATTACCTATGCCAGACTTTTTGTTTTGTTTTGGATAAACTTGTTCAAGTACCAATCTATGGTCTTCTCAATCCCACTTTCAAAGTTCTCATCGGCTTTCCAGCCCAAGTTGTTCTCTATTTTTGTGGCATCAATGGCATACCTAAAATCATGTCCGGCCCTGTCCTTTACATAGGCAATCAATTCTTTATAAGATGTCCCATCACCATTCGGGTGTTTTTTATCGAGAATTTCACAAACGGTTTGGGCGATGTACACATTGTTCCTTTCATTTCTGCCTCCAATATTATAGGTCTCTCCGGAAACTCCTTGGTCATAGGCCAAAGCAATCCCTTTACAGTGGTCTAAAACGTACAACCAATCCCTTATATTGGACCCATCTCCATAAATAGGAATGGACTCGCCTGATAGAGCTTTTCTTATAATGGTGGGAATCAATTTTTCATCGTGCTGTTTTGGGCCATAGTTGTTGGAACAATTGGTAGTCACCACGTTCATACCATAGGTATGATGATAGCTTCTTACAATAAAATCCGAAGACGCCTTAGAGGCACTATATGGGCTATTGGGTGCATAGGGAGTAGTCTCCATAAAAAGACCCTCCTGACCCAATGTTCCATAAACCTCATCTGTGGATACATGGTGGAATCTAGAGTTCTTGTAAGCTTCTTTATAGACGCCCGGACTTGCCATCCAATACTTTTTGGCAACATCTATAAGATTGAAGGTCCCTAAAATATTGGTTTGCATAAAGGCATCTGGATTGGAAATGGAATTGTCCACATGCGATTCGGCCGCAAAATGGATGACGCCTTGAATATCATATTTTCCAAATATTTTCTCGATCAATCCTCGATCACAAATGTCTCCTTTTATAAATGTATATCGCTCATGGCCATCCACTTCTCTCAAATTATCCAAATTGCCTGCATAAGTGAGCGCATCAATATTGATTAGATGAACACTTGTGTTTGCCTCCAAGAAATAGGGGACAAAATTGGAGCCTATAAATCCCGCTCCGCCGGTAACCAAAATATGAGTCATGAAAATTTTACTTTTATTACTTGTTTTGTAAATATAATCCTACTTTTTGTCCATGTTCAATTTATGTTGTGAATGATTGATATTTGTTGGTAGAACACTTTAATATAGGTTTTAAAGCTCCTTAAACCAACTTATTTATGATCATTCAAATACTTCTGAAAGGCAATACTGAATAAACATAAAATCTTTTTCCTACTTTCGTAATAGGTCTTTAAATCTTAAATGGAAAACCAAGTTACGGAAAAACCCTATATCCTTGCCGTTGATGATGAACAGCTAAACCTAGAGCTGTTGCGATTTATTCTAGAACGAAACAACTGTGAGTTCGAAGGCACCAGCGATGACGACTATTTCTTTGAGCTGCTGGAAAAGAGAAAACCCGATCTTATCCTACTTGACGTAATCATGCCTCGGATTGAAGGTTTTGAGCTTTGCGAAAAAATCAAAGGTTTTAAGGCCTACAAGGACATTCCAATCATATTTCTTACGGGAAAGGTCAATGTTAAGGACAAAGTAAAAGGTTTTGAGGTAGGTGGGGTTGACTATGTAACCAAGCCCTTTAATGAACAGGAGTTGATAGCTCGAATACAGACCCACGTAGAGTTGGTTAGGGCCAAAAATCAGATTGAAAAACAAGCCCAAAACCTAAAACAATCCAATGATCTTAAGGATCGGATGTTTTCTATTATCGGCCACGATCTTCGCTCCCCCTTAAGTGCCGCCAAACTAAAGATGGATTTTATTATGCGGGGCATCATTGACCCTAAAGATGATAAGTTCTTGGATGAGACTGTTTATGACCTGCTAAAGACCATGGATGAAGCCTTGAACCTGCTCCAGAATTTACTGGGATGGGCCAAATCTGAAAGTGACCAGATACAGATGATTCCGGAAAAATTGAACTTGAACAATTTGGTAGAGCAAACCTTCAGACTTTTAAAGTTGGGAAGCGATCATAAAAACATCCAAATGCAAAACATGGTTCCAGAAAATGTTTTTGCCTTTGCAGATAACAACATGATCAAAACAGTGCTTAGAAATATTGTTTCCAATGCCATTAAGTTTACTCCGGTTGAGGGAATAATCAAAATAAATGGCAAACAGACAAAAAAGGGTCTTGTTATAGAGATTGAGGACAACGGAAATGGAATTCCGAAAGAAGACATCAAAAAAATCCTAAATCCCAATGAACATTTTAGTAAGCTAGGTACGGAAAAAGAACCTGGAACCGGCTTAGGCCTTATCCTGTGTCAAAACTTTGTACAAAAAAATGGAGGCACGCTAAAAATCCGGAGCACCGTGGGCAAGGGAAGTACGTTCTATTTTGATCTTCCGCTCTATGAAGAAGAAGCCTAAACTGCTGCCTCCGTCTGTACGCCTCTTTTGGCTCGTTCCCATTTTACGGATTGATTTCCTTTTAGATATCTCCCAAATCCTAAAAAAACAGAGAGATTCATGATAAAGAAATAATAGGGGATGAAAAGTACTTTCAACCGAATTTGTCTATTTTCCAAAAACCACCCGGTTAGTGCGGCAGCGTAGAAAAGCACCTGACCCCAGAACAATACACTAAAAAGCCCAAAATCAACTATGCCTTCATTCTGTGCAAGGGCAAAATTCATGGGAATAATTAATAACAACAGTAAAGGGGTTAACGTCCAACGTAATACCCGATGTGAGATGTATTGAAAGGACAAAGTCCCGTACTTAAAGAAGTTCAATAAGGAGTTAAGTCGTACAACAGACTGAATACCCCCAGCAGAAATCCTGATTTTTCGTTTCAATTCTTCTTTTACATTGGCAGAAGCAGTTTCAATTGCATAGGCCTCTGGGTTGTATTGAATGGTATAGCCAGACATGGCCACCCGAAGCGAAATCATGAAATCGTCCAACAAGGTGTCCTTTTCAACTTCTTGCCAAAGTTCGGTTCTGATGGCGAAAAGCTCACCTGCAGCTCCGACTACTGAGTATAGTTCTGCGTCCCATTTTTTAAGCTGGGATTCATATTTCCAATACATCCCCTCTCCTGCTCCGGCAGCATTGTCCATATCTTTTGAGTAGATACGCTTTTCACCGGAAACACACCCTACTTTAGGGTTTCGGAACAAACGCACTATCTCGCTAATGGAGTTCACACCTAAATCTGTATTGGCATCAGAAAAAATTACAATAGGGGTCTTAACAAATGCCATTCCACGGTTCATTGCCGCAATCTTGCCCGCTCTTTCATCCTTGTGATGGACTTCTACACCATCATATTGGCGCAACAAGTCCGGAGTGCCGTCATCAGATCCATCTGTCACCCATATTTGAGTTACCTTTTCCTGGGGATAGTTCAGACTTTTAGAGTTTTTTACTTTTTGGTCCAAAAAATCCTTTTCATTAAAGGCCGAAACAAATAAGGTTACCTCTGGTTGGTAATTTTCGTTTCCTTCAAACTTTTTCACCCATCCTAAAGCGCGTCTGATTTTTATAATCCCAAACAACAGGACTCCATACCCCAAATAGGAATAAAAAATGATGAAAAGGGAAATCCAAAATACTATTTCTAAAAACTGCATGCCTACCTAATTTTAATCATTAATGCTAAACCGCCACAAGGTCCTTTTTGGTCACTTTTTCCCATTCCCCGTTATGATGGTTATAGGATTTAACCACCCTAGCAGGGTTTCCTACCGCTACCGAATAGGGCGGAATGTCTTTCGTGACCACGCTACCCCCTGCAATAATGCTATGTTTTCCAATGGTGACACCAGCTACAACAACACAATTGGCCCCAATCCAAGTTTCTTCCTCTACTACTATGGTAGCCGTGGATACTCCCTGTGTATGAATGGGCTGGGACACATCCTCATAATTGTGATTAAGTCCGGAAAGGACAATATTTTGTGCCAATCGAACATCGTTTCCGATGGTAACCGGGCCAATAATGGTATTTCCAAGACCAATTCGGGTCCTATCCCCAATTTTAACTGCTCCTACCCCATTGTTGATGGTTGAAAAATCTTCAATGGTCGAATTGGAACCCAATTCAAAGGTGTTCCATGGCAGCACATCCATTCGGGTTCTCCTACAAATAGTGGAAGCTTTTCCCTTTTTGTGATAAAAGGGATTTACAAACCACCTAACCCATAAACGGGGCCGTGCCTGATTTTTCGGAATCAGCATCCAGTGCACCATCTTTTTGATTTTACTGCTGTGCTTTATTTTGTCCTTTAATCCCATAACTTTTGGTTTTAAGCTGATTTTTTAATGGCTTTGTAAATGGCCATCACATTGTTTTCCCAGGTATGACTTTTGGCAAAGTCGATACGATTCTTGCGCAGTACCGGTGAATCTTCTTCCAAAGCTTTTTCCGCTAGTTGAATGTATTCTTCCTTACTATTTCCCAGATATACATGCTCTTGGAACATTTCCATTGCTTTTGTCCTTGTGGCCAGGGTTGGTTTGCCCATAGCTAGGTATTCATCAATCTTTCTAGGGTAGTTTCCAATGGTCCAATCGTTAACCACCTGTGGATTCATAGCCACATCAAACCCTTTGACATAAGCGGGCAGTTGATCAGCATCTTTGCTCCCTAAAAAAAACACATTGTCCATTTGGTGCAGTTTGGATTGCTTAAAGTCATCATCTTCCGGTCCAACAAGAACCACACTCCAGTCTTTTTTAGTTTTAGCCATAAATTCTAGAAGCTTAATGTCCAATCGCATACTAGTGAGATAACCCACATAACCCATAATTGGTCTAGGGATGTCGTCAAATTCGTTTGGAATTTCTATTGTGTTCTTTTCATCGTTAAAGAGGGAAACATCGCAACCTTGCCCTACCATAAAACTATTGGGGTTATACTTGGATCCATATTCTGCATATAAGGTGGAGTTATTAACCACAGTATCCGCTTTCTGGATTAGTCTTGGCTCTATCCTCTCCCCATGTTTTCTCCAATATGGCACCTTAATCAAGTAATCACGCATATAATATGTATACGTCTGGGGTGCCAAAAATTCCTTTAGATGCAATCCCAAAAACATGGAGCTATCATTGAACAACATTACATTCTTAAAATTCAACTGCTCCATGGCTTCAAGAATGTCCTTTGAAAAAATGTTTGCATTTCTTCTATTTAACATCTTGAACAAAAAATGGGAGGGTATCCAATTGATGGATTCCGTCATGGATTTGGGATATAAATTCCAGAGGTTTTCCTGTATAGGCACCAAACCTGTATCTTCCCCTCGCTTGATTCGTAATCGTTTTTGAACTTTTTCGGAGTCCTTGTCTCTTCTTAGGGTAGCCCTGTCCAAAGGAGGGTTAACATAAAGTACTCGGTTATGACGGGCAAATTCAATAGCAATGTTTTTGCAGTTACTGCCAATTTCAATATCCCAAGCTTGGATTCCCACTACAATTATATCTTGATCTTTTATCATGCTATGCGTTTTTTAGTTCACCATAGACATCTTCATATAGTTCCAATACATTTTTGGCCATGGTATCCCAAGAAAAATCTTTGGCTCTTTCAATTCCTTTGTCCGACAATAGTTTAGCTAACATTTTATCTTCTACCAATCTTCTCATGGCCTCGGTAATCTCAATAGGTTTTGTTGGGTCAACCATAAGCGCTGTATCTTGGCCTGCCACCTCGGGCATGGAAGAAGTATTTGACGTAATCACGGGAACCCCACAGGCCATTCCTTCCAAAATGGGAATACCAAAACTCTCTCGTAGTGAGGGATACAGGAAAATTGTGGATTGACTAATTATAGCTGGCAAATCTGTGTTGGGCACATAACCGGCTAGATGTATTAACTCCCTGATTTCCGGACTGCCATTAGCCGTTAAAAGTTTTTGTAGTTCTTCCTCATCATAATCCAACATCACCAACTGATACTTGTTGGGGTATATCTTGTTAAATTCTGAATAGGCCTTTAGTACCCCTTTGGTGTTTTTTTTCGGATCTGTGTTTCCTAAAAAGAAAAAGAAATTTTCGGGTAGGCTATATTGTTCCTGTATTCTTTTTAATCGCACAGGGTTGGTCACCTTCTTAAAATGTGAACTTACCCCATTGTAAATGGCAGTTAATCGGTTATCTGAAAAACCAAAATGCTTGTTGATCCGTTCTTTTTCATAGTTAGATACGGTAATTACCTTTTTACTCTTTTTAATCACCGGAGGCACAAAATACCTGCGGTACATATTGCCCAATTTCTGGTACCAGGTTCCCTCTTTTTTAAAGATGCTGATACTTTCCAAATATATGATATCATGCAAGGTAGTTATCAAAGGAACCTTAGAAAATAATGGTCCTGTGTTGCTGGTGCAATGCAATACATCACAGCCTTCTCGGTATGCTGCCCTGGGAAGTTCAATTTGCTCCCATCCTGGGTATCCCCATCTGGATTCCAGCTCCACAATTCGAAAATTATGCGCTTTAGGGATGCAATTGTCATCAAAGTCTGGCCTTACAAAAACCACGTACTCATTTTTATGATCGATTTTCTGAAGACTTTTGATAAGCTCCAGGGCCACCATGTCCATGCCGTGCTTCTTTTTCCTAAAAAGGCGTTGTCCTTCTATTCCAATTTTCATCTCCGATTATTGATTGTTAATGGTACCGTGTTGGGTGTGTATAAATTTTTTGTTTGCTCCCTTTAATTTGAATAGGGAAAGGAACATGAGCAGAAAAGCTTTTGGTAGGCTTAGAACAGCATTGACCGTACTTATTCCATAGTACTTTTTTGGAACTGCAAAGACAAATGCCAAAACGGTCAATCCAAAAATGATATACCAGGCACTAGCTGGAATTCCCAAAATGCTACTGGGAAAAAACAGGTTCATTACACCGTAAACCATGGAGATAAAGGTTACCAACCCTAACAAAAGAACTCTGGGAGGTGATACCATTTGATACACCTTATCAAAAAAGTCAATATTTCCCCGGGTAAACAGTTCTTTCAATCCGGGAAAAAAATACCTTCCAAAATAGATGAATTGGGCAGAAAGCCAGCGTTTGCGCTGATTGGCAAATACCTCAGATTTTTGAACCTTTTCATCAAAGACTAGGGCATTGTTCAAATATTCTATCTTGGTTCTATTTTTCAACAATTTCAACTCCAACTCCTTATCAAAACCACCAACTGCATTCACATTGGCCATGGTATGCTTAAAGAAATAGTAGTCAAAGGCCATTCCAGAACCTATTAAGGCAGAAGATAGCCCCAATACGCGATGACCTTTCCTAAAGATATGGTTGTTGATTTCTTCACTGATGGCATCCAAGATGGCAAAGGAGGTATTGGTGTTTTTAGCCACTCGATGCCCTTGCACCACTTTATACCCTTGATTAAAAGCTTCGTTGACTTTACCAATAAAGTCCTTTTCCATAACATTGTCAGCATCCAAAATCAAGGCCACATGATATTGGTCCCCAATAACTTCCATAGCCTTGTTGAGCGCCTTGGATTTGGTGCTTGTTTCAAAGGAAACCTCCACCAACCTAATGGGCAATTTCTCCAGTGAATTCAATGTGCTTTGCTTAAAGGAATCTGCAACTACGACTACCTCGTACATATCCGAGGGATAGCTTTGTTGTAGCGCCTGTTGCGCAACTTCCACAATAACCGCATCTTCTTTATACCCTGGAATCAGCACGGCGAATTTCCGTTGTTTTAGGTGTACTGCGCCTCTTTTTTTGGCCTTAAAAAGTCCAGCTAGGGAAAAAGTAAATACATAAACGGCTGCAAATCCAAAGTAACCCAACAATAGGATTTCAAGACTATAGATTAAAATTTTAAGCACATCCATTTTCCTGTTTTATCCTTCTATCAGTTCTTTAATGGATTGCTCTTTCATCAGATTATCGAAGTACTCGATGGTCTTTCCAAGGCCATCACGCAAATCAACTGATGGATTCCACCCTGTTAGCTTTTCCTGAGCCAGCGTAATGTCTGGCTTGCGTTGCATAGGGTCATCTGATGGTAGTGGCAAATGAATTATCTTTGATTTGGACCCAGTGATATCGATGATATTTTCTGCCAGTTCCAACATCGTAAACTCCCCTGGGTTCCCAATGTTTACTGGTCCGATAAAGTCGTCTTCGGTTCCCATCATTTTAATCATACCATCTACCAAATCACTTACAAATTGGAAGCTTCTGGTTTGGGTTCCGTCCCCAAAGACAGTAATATCCTTTCCTTGCAAGGCCTGCATGATAAAGTTGGAAACGACACGACCATCATCCGGTTCCATTCTAGGACCGTAGGTATTGAAGATTCGTACAATCTTTACCAACACATCATTGGAATTGTGATAGTTTACAAAAAGTGACTCTGCACATCGTTTGCCTTCATCGTAACAAGACCGAATTCCAATGGGATTTACATGTCCCCAATAACCTTCTGGTTGTGGGTGCAGTTCTGGATCACCATATACCTCACTGGTAGACGCCTGTAAAATCTTGGCATTAATTCTCTTGGCCAATCCCAACATATTAATCGCCCCTAAAACAGAGGTTTTTATTGTTTTTATGGGATTATGTTGATAATGTACGGGCGAAGCCGGACATGCCAAATTATAGATTTCATCAACCTCCAAGAAATACGGAAGTGTCACATCATGGCGGATAATCTCAAAATATGGGTTATCCATTAAATGAACAATCTTACTTTTTCTTCCAGTGAAGTAATTGTCCATGCTAATTACTTCGTTCCCCTCGTTTAAGAGTCTTTCACAAAGATGGGATCCTACAAAACCTGCTCCCCCGGTTACCAATATGCGTTTCATACTGTTGCTATTAAATTTTTATCGTTTCTTCTTTGGCATTCATAACGGCATCCCTACCAATACTGTAGTAGGTAAAATCCAATTCTTCCATTTCCTCAGGATCGTAAATGTTACGGCCATCAAAAATGGTCTTGTTGATCATGAGCTTTTCCAATATCCTAAAGTTGGGCATTCTAAATTCTGACCACTCAGTAACCACAATTAGGGCATCTGCATCAATAATGGCATCGTATTCATCTTTGGCATATTCAATATTATCTCCCAAAATACGTTCGGCCTCTTCCATGGCAACTGGGTCATATGCCCTAATATTGGCACCAAGAGCTTTCAGTTCCTCGATTATTACTAAAGAGGGAGCTTCCCGCATATCATCGGTTTTTGGCTTAAAGGCCAATCCCCAAAGGCCAAACTGTTTGCCTTTTAGATTTTTACCAAATTGCTGCTTTATTTTTTCCACTAGGACGGATTTTTGTCTGTAGTTGACACTTTCCACTGCTTTCAATACTTCCAGGGAATGTCCATATTCATCAGCGGTCCTAACCAAGGCTTGAACATCCTTGGGAAAACAACTACCTCCATATCCGGTTCCTGGATAGATAAATTTGTTTCCAATTCTGGAATCTGAACCAATACCCTTCCGAACCAAATCTATATTGGCCCCTACCAATTCACAGAGATTGGCAATATCATTCATGAAACTGATTTTGGTTGCCAGCATGGAATTGGCTGCATATTTGGTCATCTCCGAGGAAAAAATATCCATAAACAATAGTGGATGACCGTTCATCAAGAAAGGTTTGTACAAACGTTTCATTACCTTTTCTGCGCGCTTGCTTTCTACTCCTACCACAATACGGTCTGGTTTTAGAAAATCATCTACAGCACTTCCTTCTTTTAAGAACTCTGGGTTTGAAGCTACGTCAAAGGGTATTCGTACATTTCTGTTGACCAATTCTTCCTCTATAGCTGCCTTCACCTTAAATGAAGTGCCTACTGGCACAGTACTTTTGGTGATTACTACTTTGTAATCTTCCATATGTTGTCCAATCTCCCGGGCTACACCAAGCACGTACTTAAGATCTGCACTTCCGTCTTCATCTGGAGGGGTTCCAACAGCAATAAAAATGGCATCACTGTTTTTTATGCCCTTTTCCAAACTTGTGGTAAAGGAAATTCTTCCCTTGTCCATGTTGCGTTCCAAAAGCACATCGAGGCCAGGTTCATAAATTGGAATCTCGCCTTTGCGCAATTTTTCCACCTTTTTTTCATCAATGTCCACGCAGACCACATTTATACCGGTTTCCGCGAAACAAGTACCTGTTACTAAACCTACGTAACCTGTACCAACTACTGTTATGTTCATAATTTGAAATGTATTTATGGTTTGTTATGTTATGTTTTAAATTTTATCGCACGTACCAATCCAGATCCTGGGTTCCGCCAGAATTTGCCCAATTGACAAATTTTGGATAGGCAATTGTTATTGGAATGAGTTCCTGTGGCGGAACAAAATCATCAACAATGTTTAATGCCCATGGCAGGTTAGCGCTTGTTTTATAATATCTATTCTGACTGGGGTCGCTATCATCTTCCGATGTTCCCAAAAAAGATGCCTTACTTGTTGGCGAATAGTCTGGCAAATGCACTTCCTTTGACCTAGTAGCTCCTGCAATTAGGAAAGGATTAAACGGTACCAATCCCAATTCTTCGTAACTCACTGGGGTATTAAAGTCTATTCCCAGCTCTATGGTTTCACCTTCCATTTCTATGGTGTTGCCCGCTACAAAAATCACCGTCTCATTAGCTGCTGTTCCAGCTTCAGTTCCGTTAGCATTTAGATTGATATAATTGGCATTGATTACCTGTCCTTGAACATCATCCACCAAAGAGGGGTCAATTGGGAACATTAGGCCAAAACCATTCTGAAGGGCTCCTCCAATATTATCTATTGTGAATGTTCCTTCGATTCTTGTAATTAAATTAGATGCATTGGTGATCAAATTATAATTATAGGTGACCACTAAATCGTTGAAGTCATAGTCTCCTTGACTTGGCCATAGATCCTCATAGGCCAAAACACCAGTTAAATTGGCCGTAGTTGAAAAATTGTTGAATGCCTTATTAACATCAAAAGGAAATTCATCCAGCTCATCGTTTACACCATCTCCATCTTCATCATTTGCCGGAATCAATGCCACCACATTGGTCAATTCTATAGATTCCACTGGATTGGCTCTGGCATAAAACACAGCATCGTTAAAGTCATCATCCGAGCCTTGATCTCTTCTTAGGTCTTCAAAAGCCAAGAAATTAATTTCCCGTGCATTATCATACAACTGTACCATATGGGTGTTTAGGCTGGTATTTTCTGGATTAAAGCTTGGGTTGGAATAATAAATCCCATTTCCGTCCCCAACTCCTGATCCGTTCCAGCCGTTGGCCACAACAAACCATGAGATTACCGTATTTGGTTGGAATCTGCCAAGGTAAACGCGATCACCGGGTACCAATCCCCCAGACGATCCCACCATGGATACATTGGGAAAAATAATGTTGTGAGCGGTTATGTCATCAATGGTAGCCGGGGCTTCTCCAACAGGATAGGAGTAATACCCCAAGGCATTCCTATACCCTGCACCTTCGGAAACAAAAGTGACCCATACGTCAGCAAGGTCGGTGAGCACCATATTGGTTTCACTGCTATTTGCCAAAAATTGTGGATTGGCAATGGGAACCCTACTATGCTCTGGTAATGAAGCGTTGATATCGTCCAAAAGGTTTTGTTGAATTACATCCGGTAGTTCCATTTCTGTAGGAACACCTTGACTATCAAATCCTCCGAGAAAAGTATAGGGTACCTTCCCGGTTAAATTGGAAATGCCCTTGTTGAACAGAATTGATTTATTGGCCTTATTGGATGTAGTCCTTTCGTAGAGTGGCCTGTAATCGAAGGCAATGGATCCACTTTGAATTGCTAATCGAACGTCTCTTGTTAAGCCAACATAGTCCGAGTACAACAAAATACTGTCCGCTTGGGCTTGAATAGCAAAATTTTGCTCAAAGTGTCCATTGGTATCAAAAGTTGCCCTACCAAAAGGGATGCTATCTTGAGATCCTATTTTACTATATAATGAAAACACCGCCTTACTTAAAAACGTAGGGACATCCAAAGTAACATTTACCTCTTTGCTTGTGGAGTAGTCAAATGCTGCTGAAACCTGATAAACCGCCAGTGGATCTTCTTCTTCACCAACCGGTGGATCTTCTACCAGTGGATCGAAGTCTTTTTCACTAACACAACCAACGATTAACACGAAGACCGAGAGCAGAATAGTAATGTTAAAACTTTTAAGCATCATTGTAGGTTTATTTTTGTAAATATTATCCTACATTTTAATAAAGAAAAGTATTTGTTGCGTACTGCCTGTTTCGTGTTGTAAATTGATTGCTAGCAGATATCTGGAGGGTGTTTGCCTTACTAAGTTTACAGCTGGTTTGCTGTTTTCCCGTGAGTTAAGTTCCAAGTTACGGCCTTCCAAAATGCCTTTAAATGCTCAAACTCCCGTCTTACCAAAAACTTTAAGCTATTTTTTGGGATGGAAACCAGCCCTTGAAACAAAAGGCTAATACACAACTGTAGGGGTTTAAAGTTTCTTCGTGCAAAAAGAATCCTATTCCGGGAAATGTAATACGTTTTTAAGGGACTAAACTTTCCTGTAGAGACCGATTCCTTGTGTAAAATATGTGATTGGGGCTGGTAGTAGATTTTATAGCCTGCCCTCTTAATCATTTCCGCCCAATCGTGTTCCTCATAATACAGAAAGTAAATTTCTGTCATCATCCCAACTTCATCTACTACACTCCTTGGCACCATCATGGCCGCGCCATGTATGGATTGGGTTTCCCCTGGTATATCGTAAGCTCCATCATCCTTTTGATGGTAGCCAATGCTATTGTTTCTTATGGTCCAATGGTTCATGGGGGTATAGCCCGCATATTGGATTAATGTGGGATCCCAATGAAATTTGATTTTGGGACTCACCATGCCAATGGTTTTGTCTTGTTGCAAAGTATCCACAAGGGGTCCAATAAAATCTGAAGGAACAATAGTATCATTATTAATGAACAATAAGTAATCCCCTTTTGCCTGTTTTACTCCCAAGTTATTTCCACCAGCAAATCCAAGGTTTTCTGTGCTTTTGATTAGGGTAATTTCCGGGTATTTTTCCTTGATTACATCTGGGTCATCCTTTGGTGATGCGTTGTCCACAACAATAATCTCAAAATTCGAATAAGAAAGATCTCGAAGGGATTGCAACAAATCCAAAGTGACATCGGATTCATTGTAATTGATGGTAATAATTGAAACAAGTGGTTCCATGATTTGCGTTTTATGCTGCTTGTAATTGTAATTCGGCCTCTTTTTCAGCCATGATTTGTTTATCCAATTTTGGTGAAATGAATATGAAGACCATGCCTGTATACATTAAAATACAGGTTGGAAATTGTCCGAAAACACCATTCCCATAAGAAGCCAACATAATTCCGGCCATACCACAGACCAAAGCAGATATTTGTCCTTTTAACCAATCATCCCGTATTTTGAACATACAGTTGTAGGCTCCAGTAATCAGTACAAAGAACAGGATGAAAAGGTGCAGATACAGTCCTACAATACCTGTGTCCGCCCAAACTGCCACAAACCAGCTATCTGTAGCTGTGTTTGCCAAAAAAGTGTTGGGCGAAAAACGCTTGCCCCAGTTCCCTGTGGAACCAATGCCCCCACCCAAAGGCCTGGTTGCCAGATACCCTCTTAATCTTTCCTGATTTATTTTACGCATTTGCAATGAGGCATCATTAGGGTCGAATGCGGTGCGCATACGCCTAATCTGATCATTGTCATTACCGATAGTAGTGTACTTAAAGAATACAAATATGCCAATACCAACAAGTGCACCCAGTACTATGCTAGGAATATGTTTGCGAATTAAGATAAACATGACGCCGCCCATTGCAGGTACCGCGATGGCTCCCCTGGTCCCTGATATCATCATTCCCAAAAGCCCTGCCATAGCAACAATCCCGCAAAAAATTTGAAATTTTCTGTTCTTGGTAAACAATGCCAATACGCCGAACACTACACCTGTATGCCCTTGGGAAGCACCAAATTGGCCTGCATCTGAATAGAAAGAGAATATTCGTAGTTTACCAAACAAAATATGGGTAACATCCCCACCTGCATCCAGCCAAGCTTGCTCATAAGAGTCTACACCAAATATCAACTGCTGCATTCCTTTCATGGTCGCTAAAACTGAAAGGGTCCCCCAGATTAAAAAAAACAGATGTAGGTCTTTTCGTTTGTTGAACAAAATAAAGACCAGCGGTACAAACAGCCATTGGTACAGGGCCAATCCCCGCATGGCATAGAACCAAGCTGCAACACTTACCGCCTCCGGGTTGGCAATTTGCATTAGGGCATATCCAAACCAAATGGTAACCAACAAGGTCAATTGTGAATTTGCCCTTACCCAAGGTACCTTTATCCTAAATGCTTTAAAAACTAAGGCTAGGTACATCAATACCATTAACCCATCCATTAGCAATCCCCATGTCATAGGAATGTACCTGCCAATTCCCAATACAAAAAAATTGAAAATCAGTACGGTGACCACCCCAATTCTAGGGTTCACAAAAAGTGCTCCTAAATAGGTCACCGCAAACGGCAACACCATCACGCCAATTCCTGCCACCAATCCTTTGGTTGCCGTAAGATGAGCCGTTGTCAATATTACAGACAAAAGCACCAAAATAGGCAATGGTTTTTTGAGATAGTCAGCGCCGTGGGTTGTTTCAAAAGGATTCATCAGCCGAGGTGGGTTTTTAAATTCCTAATGAAATCTACACTTTCAGACAATATCCGTCTACTCTGAATCTGTATTTCCCTTTTCAAATAGTAAAATCCAAGGAAAATACCCATCAAGGTAAATAAAACGGTACCAACCGCTACCGCAACCAAACTTTTAAATACAAACACAGCCAAGATGTTTAGAGCAATATTGGCAAAGGTCATAACCAACACTTTGTACAGGTTTAGTTTAGGCCTATTGATACTGTCCAAAAGAACACCAGTAAATCGATCTATGGGCAACAACATGATGTATAAGGTGAATACTCTAAAAATCAATGTAAGTAACGGCAAAGCATCCATGTATTCGCTCCCTCCAAGGAAGAGGACCAAGTGCTCTGCAAAGACAAAACTTACCAAAGCCACAGGAAAGAACAGCAGCGTAATAATCCCTACATATGAATAGAAAATACTTTTTGTTCCAAGTAAATCTCCCTCCAAAGCTTTCTTTGACATCCTGGGGTAGGCGGTCATAGCAAAACTGTGCAACGGTATTCCCAGTAAGTCGGTAAGTTTTAATGGAATGGCATACATAGCGATCCCCGCTGAACCTAAAAAAGGACTCATTCCAATAATGAAGGTATCTGAACTCTTCAACAAACTTGAGCTTATTAAAGTTCCCATGGAGTATTTACCAAAGTTTACCAACTCCTTTTCAGTTTTACGCTGGGCGTATTTTAAATACAAAAGCCCATCCCAATTTTTTAGGGCACACCATACGCTTGAGATGGCATTCACGGCTATGTTAACCCAAATAATTTCTAAAAGCCCCAAATTCAGCCACCATTGGTTCAATACCAAAAACAGGCAAAAAATGCCAACATTTGAAAACCGAACGACCATCATTCGTTTAAAATTTTGCTCTGCCTGAAACAACGACATGGCATTGTTCCAACTTAGATTGGAAAGCGCTAGAAAAGGGTAGTAAATCAGGAATAATCGATATCCATTGTTGATGTCCAGCCCATAGCTTTTTACAATTCCCAAAATAGACCAGCACAAAAGCGTCAGCACCACCAACAGCACTATGTTTATTCTAAAAGCTGCACCCAAAATAGTTTTTAGTCTTCCCCTGTTCGCTCCGGATAACAGCCGAACTGCAGAGGTTCTGGTTAGTCCAAATCGCAAAAGGTCCACAAAGGTGGCCAAGGTGATAAACAACACCCATTCCCCAAAAAGTTCCTTATTCAGTTGCCTGGTCAATAACATAAAACTTACCAAACCCAAAAACGCCACACTTACGTTAGCCATTAAGGACGATAAGTTTTTTTCCTTGCTTATATTTTTGAGTTTCCCAAGCATTTAGGCTACCGTTTTCTTAGTGAAAAATCTGAATTGGACTATCTGTTTGACCCATCTACGAATCAAAGATCTTTTCTTAGGAAGGTCGCCTACTACAGTCTCCATTTCCAATACTTTTACACCGTTTAAAATGATTGTTGGTTCAGGTCCTGTTGTAGCTTCATTGAACAGGGATAGTGCATTTTTATCTGCATCTCCCCATGCTCTGTTGGCCCTGGTAACTAAAAAGGTATAGTCCATTGTGGAAGCCAACTTTACTGGAAAAGGGTTTTTGATAATGCTAGGTATTTCCAGGATTACAAAATTGTAGGTATTAAAGTCTGTAATGATTTGATTTGTATCGAACTCCCTGATGTTGGAAATCTTGTAAAGTTTATCACTAACCTCGTATACGATTTTGTTATAATGCTCTCCAGTCAATCCTAGATCTTCGTCGTCATAGGTAATATGGAGAATGTTATAATCCAGCTCGCAAAGTTTAGCGATCAAATGCCTACAAATAAAGGTTTTGCCTTCATTCTCTTGTGTTGAAAAAAGCATATTGACCACTGGTTCATGCTCCTTTTCTTTTTTGAATTGGTTGAGTATTACATTTCTTGAAATAGCATTTACCGCTTTGTTCTGGAGGTATTGGTAATCGAGCTTGTCCTTCTTTCTGCCGATAACGGGGAAAATGGAAGATACTTTTAACTCAATCTTATCTTCTGCCCTTTTGGAGGTGTTTAGGTTTCCATCCAAAAGTTCTAATAACAGAATAGTTGCCGCTACCAAAACAAAACCAACGATGCCAGCCACCACAACCAAAAGCATCCGCTTACTTGGTTTTGGGCTAATCGGGTAAAATGGGACTTCAGTTAGTTTTATGTTGGACTTTAATTCAACATTCTGCTGTCTCAATTTGGCCAGGCCCAGACTATGTAGCAGACTTAAATACTCGCGTTCAGCAATATCTATTTTTCTTTCCAAACGTTTCATGGTGGCGCCCAGTGGAGAAAATTCTTGGTACAATTCCTCAAATTCCAATCGTTTTTCCTCCATTACTTTGAGTTGGGCGTTATAGCCCTCATATTCAATAGTATTTTGCAACCAATCTGCAAGTACACTTGTTGATGCAACACTTTTTGTACTGTAATCAGTGGTGTACAGCGTGTCAATATGGGAAGTAAGTCGTTCTTCCAAAGCCTCAATTCGGCGCATTTTCTTGGCCACTTCCTTAGCATCATTCTGTCTTTGGGCAGAATCTTTCTCCATGCCCAATGTCTTCATGGAAACCTCAAAATTTAAGGTAGAAAGCTCTTTACGGACTTCCATTATATTTTGACTGGAAATACGCTTTCTTTCATGGGTTTCCAGCTTGGATTCCAGGGTACTCAAAACTGCTTTTGAAGCATGAAACTTTCGCAACACCTCAAAATATTTTATTTCAAATTCTTCCTTTTCAGCAGCAATGTGCTTGGTCTGCTCGTAATAGTTGATAATATTGTTGGTGCGATTAAAGTCTAGCAACTCATCTTCCGCATCGTGGAGATCATCAGTGGATTTATTCAATTGTCCTCGAAAATATTTTACCACCGCATCTGACTGGTTCACCTTGATATCTGCATTTAGTTGTACAAATACCTCACAAAGGATCAACAGTGTATTTTGGCAAATGGCGGGATCTTCAGATTCAAATTGAATATCCACAAAATCACTATTGGAAATCCGTCTTAAGCCAACGCGTCCCAAAATCTTTTCAATACTATAGTCTGGATGGTCCAGATTGATTAACTGGTATAGGTAGTTGGTATGATTGGATTCCTTATGCTTCACAAAGTTATCATAGGTCTTTTCCAAATCTCCCTTGACGACCAGCTGTTTTACCTCATCTGGAACCGATTCCATTAAATTTCGGTATTTCTCTCTGGAAATTATTTTAATATCCGCACTATCCAAAACCATATGCTGAGTGAACAGTTTAAGTCCAACAATTTCAATGGTAGTTCTTGCTTTGATAAGATTAAGCAGGTTGTCATAGGCAGTATTGGTAGCTCTAAAATCAATCTTGGTGTTCTCAAGTTCAATGTTGGAACCGGTAGCAATTCCTGTGTATACCCTAGCCTTTGAATTATAAATTTTGGGTTCGTCCCTGGTCATATGAAATACCAATGAGGCCAAAATAATTGGCATGGTCACAAGAAGACCTATATGTCTTACTAAAAGACGAACAAAAAATAACAGATTAAACTTCATTCTTAAATATTCAAATCAGCTCCAATAATGCTCTCCAAAGCCATTACGGAAGAAATAAATTCAGATCGTTGTAATTCAAAACCCATGGTCGCCTGGTTCATCATTTGCTGCAAACGGGTGTATTCCGAAATATTGATGACTCCATTGGCAAAGTCTTTTTCCGCCCGGATAGATTGCACCCTAAAATTGTCCACTATGGAACCAGAAATAAAAAAGAGCCTGTGGGATTTAAGGAGGTTATTGTATAATTCAACAACCTTTTGTTCCAGTTCCACTTCTGCTACTTGGGTTTCAAAACGTGCTTTTTCGGCTTCTCCCTTTGCGCTCTTTATCCGAGCCCTTCTATTGATAATGGCAGATAGGGGTAGACGCACTGAAACTCCAACGTTATACCTGCTTTGTTCGCTGGAGAACAAGGCCTGACTTTGAGGATCTCCTGAAATTTGTGAATTACTCAGGTTATCAAAAATGCCATAGTTGTAACCGGCCTCCAAATTAATATACTCCAACCATGCCCTTTGTTCGGCGGAAACCACTCCGTCCCTATATTGTTGTTCAGACATGGTAACCTTAACAAATGGGGAATATCCTTTGGCCATGGCCACAAGGGTATCTATTGGGGGAAGTTTTTGGGTTATATCGTTCTCTTTAAGACTTTTTTCTATAAAATCATTGATGGATTGACCAAATGAAAAATTGAACAAAAGCAGCAGAAACAAAAAACTAAGCTGATTTTTCTTCATTATACATTCTCTTTTTGAAAAACTGCTTTGAAAGTCCTGAGTACTATCCACATATCAATCAAAAAAGCATGTTTGCCATTAGCGTATTCCACATATTTTATATCCAAGGATTTCCGTTCTTCTGGAGACATTTTTGAGCTCCTCCCCCTTGCCTCAACTTGCCACAATCCGGTAATTCCGGCCGGCCCATTGAATCTGTCGGTCCACTCGTCGGTGGTCAATACTTCAGCTTCATACAAGGGAAGCGGTCTATTCCCGACAATGGACATATCTCCTTTTAAGACATTGATCAACTGTGGAAGTTCATCAATACTCAATTTTCTTATAACCTTACCCACTTTGGTAATTCTTGGATCGTTGTCGAATTTCACAAAAGCACTTTTGGCACTTTCCTTTCGCTTACTGTTATGTTGAATTTCATCAACTTGAGTGTCGTCCCCTATAAGTATTGTTCCAGTTGCCTTTTTTGATTCATCAGTATTGTGTTCTTTTTCCGTATTTGTTACATCATCATGTGCATATTGGTTCAAATGTTCAAACTCCTTTAAGCGTTTGTCCGCATCTGGGTACATGGAGCGAAGTTTGTAGAAATCAAAAATCTTATAGCTGGTGCCCACTCTTTTGGAAATGTAGTAGACCTTGCCTTTGGATTCTAACCGAATAGCTATGATGAACAGAAGTAGAAAAGGGGCGGCAAAGAGCAAGGCCAAGCCAGCAACAGTAATGTCGAATGTTCGCTTCCAAAATCCTATTTTGTATTCCTTCTGATCCCCGCGTGGGAGTGCAATTTTCTCTCTTTTTAGATTGGCTTTTAGTTCTTTTAGAAACTGAACCCTATCCAATATCCTAGCAGTAGATAACGGTTGCACATAGAAGTCATCAATGCCACTTTTTACAGCTTCGGACAGATCGTTTTTGTCTCGACTTTTGGCCACTAAAATAAAAGGGATGGAATTGTTGTTTGCAAACCGTTCCCTTACAATTTTATGAAACTCTATACCCGTTTGACCTGGAATCTGCTTTTCACATAAAATGGCGTCCACATGTTTATGTTCTTCCAGCCATTTAATGGCCAACACAGAATTCTTGGCTATATGGAAATCCACTTTTTCAGATTGTGCTTCAAACTGATTCATCACAATCTGATCCATCCCCACATAAAGAAGGCATACTTTTTTGTCCGATACTACTTCCATTTTTATGCTCGTATAAGTAATTTTTCAACCCTTATCAACAGCTCTTCTGGATTAAAGGGTTTTACTAAATAATCATCTGCTCCCAATTTTAGGCACTGGATTCTATCAGAACTACTATCCCTACAACTGAGCACTATAATGGGTATATTGGCGAAGTACCCGCTCTCCTTAATCTTTTGAATTAACTCAAAACCATCCATATTGGGCATTTCCAAATCTGTTATTACCAAATCTGGTATATTCCCCTCTTGCATCCAGGTCAAGGCCGCCAATCCGTCTTCCATTGTGGTCACCTTGTAGGATTGCCCTAAAAATTGCGATACCAGTTCGCTAAGGGATTGCTTGTCATCAACAACTAAAATTTTCATAATATCGATTTTTACGTTTGTAGTACTAAACACAATGGAAAAGTAGGATTTATATTACTTTCTAGTAATTCTATGTTGTAAAACCAAGGAAGGATGTTGTAAGCAGGTAATTATCGGAGGTAAGGTCATCAGCCAGCTTATCGGTGTATAACCTTAGCCCAATTTACGGGGGTTGGGCGAGTTTGACCCACCCACGCACTTGCGAGTGTATGATCTCGCCAAAATTGAAATATGTATTGGATATTGTTTAGTTAGAAGCTTTGGAAATTTCCAGGGCCTCGAAGGTTTCTTCCAAGGCTTTTTTTGGCGTTCGGAACCGCTCATTGCAGAAGGGAAATGGTTTGCCGGGCTCGCGTTTTGGTGGAAGTGCCGTAAATACATCTACTCCTACATATTTGAAGCCACCAATGTTGTGCAGATGCATGGCCAACATACCATCATCGCAGCCAGATACTACTCTAAGGTCCGTATCGTAACCAATGGGAAGAAGCGCCTCTTTACGAATGGCCATGGAAACCGCACGGATGTGCTTGATTTTGGTGGTAAACTTTTGGGACAGTTTCCACCTAAAATAGGCGACCTTCAATCTGTTACGAAATTTCATTCTTGACGAAAGTTGAAAGTCCCATTCATAGCTCTGGGAAACTGAATAACATAGAACTAACTCTTTGTCGACGAAAAAAGGAAGAGCCATTTTATCTATATAATATGGATCATAGATAGAATCTGGATCCATCGTACATATTATCTGCCCCCTGGCTTCTTCCAATCCTCTTTGTCGGGCATGGGTTATACCTTGTTGTGGCTCACTCACTACTTTGGCGCCCAGCTGTTTTAGAATGGATAAAGTTGTCTCATCTGCATTGTTTTCCACAAAAATTACCTCGTAAGGAATAATTGTTTTTAGGTTGGCAAGAGACAATATATGCGCCACCAAAGTTTCCTTAGCACGATAAACAGGGGTGATAAGGCTTACCACTGGCTTTTGCACCTCATCTAATAGTTCAAAATAGGTAATTAGACGATTAAAGTCTTCGTTATCAAGGCTTTGTGGAGTTGCCTCAAAGTAAGGTTGGTAGGCTGTAACTTTCATGCTGTACCTTTTGAAAATTAATTTTAAATACGATCAGAGCTAAGGATGTAATTGGTCTTGGTGGTATTGAAAATTTCAGTAAGAATCCTGTTCTGCCTTCCAATTAAGGAAACCACTTTGTTCTGTCTTGCAGAGTTTTGATATAATTTTTCAAAAAAACGGGCAGCAGAATGATCAAGATGAGTCACTTTTTCAAGGCTCACCACAATGCTGTCCTCGCGCTCCATTACCACATTAAAGTATGAGTTTAAAGCTCCAATCTGTTGGGTGGTAACTTTACCCAAAATCTCAAAAATTCCTCGGTTTTCACGTATTTCTAATGACATATGTTAAATGATTTAATTAAGTATTCCTTATCTCTTTAACATTTTCAAAAAGTGTCTAACTATACTAACGTAAAAGAAATCAAATATTGTAGTATTTTTCCTTCTTTTTATAAAAGATTCAATCGTTGCATCAATTCTGGTCGGTTGGACCTGCTAATTGGAATTACACTACGTTCTATTAAAACACTGTTGTCCTGAATGTCTACAATCTGCGCAAAATTGATGATAAAAGAGCGGTGTATCTGTAAGAATTTTGATTCAGGAAGCTTTTCTTTTATCTTTTTGAGTGTGGAGTGTACCCGATAGCGCTCATCTTTGGTTTGGATCTCTATATAATCACCCTTGGCTTCTATAAGCTGGATGTCTCCAAATTTAAGTTTGATCAATCTTCGGTCTATATTGATGTACAAATCCTCATCCTCACTTTGGTCCATATCCCCTTCTGCTGTACCATTACTGGTTTTTTGAAAAGTATTTCGCAGTTTAACGGCGCACTTTTGGAACCGTTCTGGGGTGATGGGCTTAACCAAATAATCCACAATAAACTCATATCCATAAGCGGCAATGGCAAAATCTTTATCCGAAGTGGTCAGTACTATCCTAGGAGGGTCATTTACTGTCTCAATAAAGTCGACTCCCGTCAATTTGGGCATATGAATATCCAAAAAGATAAGATCCACCTGAGTGTGGTTCAAATATTTTAACGCCTCAAGAGCATTTGGGAATTCTGCTACCACTTCCATTTCCGGAATGGTCTGACACAGCTCCCTTATTATGGCTCTAGCGCTCTCCTCATCATCTACAATTATACACCTCACTTTATATAATTTTTAAAATAAATTCTTCAACAGATTGTAAAATTTGCTGAAACTCACCTTTGAGTTTTGTATTTCCGTACTTGAGATCTTCCTCGTACTGAACCGCTAGCTTGTAGCCCCCTGTAAGTCCAAGAATTCCCAGTTTATGTTTGATTTTGTGCACAATCTTTGCCGCTTCTTCCAAATTATCACCTTTCAAGAATTCAATATAATCCTTCCTTTCCTTTGGAAATTCTGTCTGGATAATGTTCAGGAACTTCTTTTCAAAATCCTCATTTCCTCCTGAAATTTCCTTTATATAATCCAGATTTGCTACTTCAGTCATCACGTTTATTTTTAATTGTAAAAAAGAAGGTGGTTCCCTTGTCCTCTTCGGAAGACAACCAGATATCCCCTTTATAATAGTTAATGATTTTCTTTACCAATGCTAGACCAATTCCTGTTGCCCCAGAATTGTTCTCCAATTTTTTGAACATCCCAAAAATCCCATCTTGAAGGTGTTTGGGTATCCCCTTACCATTATCCGAAACACTAAACAACCAACCCGTTTCTTCTTCCTTGACATCTATCATTACACGGCCCTGGGAATTATGCTCCGTGGCGGTAATTGCATTGGTAATCAAGTTTTTGAACAATTGCTCCAATCTGTACTTCCCTGTATATAGTTTGGGTAAATTTTTGCTCTTTTTAATGGTTATATTTTCCGGAACATAGATGGTTTTTTCGATTTCGCCAATAAGTGAATGCAAATCTATTACCCCCGCGCCTTCTTGAATGGAATCTATAGTGGAATGTCTTAAAATACCATCTATTAGACTATCCATCTTGGCTAGGTTCTGAAAGATGAGCTGCACATTTTTCCTGCTTTGTTCCTTAAACCCATCCTGTCCGTCTTCAAATACCCAACTAACTAGGGAATGCACATTACGGATTGGGGATTTTAGGTCATGCGAAACCATGTGTGCATAATTGTTCAATGACTCGTTTTGCTGCTCCAAGTTTTTAAGAAGCATGTCCTTTTCTGCAGTCATCTTCACTAGTTTGAGTGCCTGCTTTTCAATATCCTCCACTAATTGTTGGGGGCTAAAGTTCAACGAGCCATTGATTCTGTCATTGGTTTTGTCCTGCATGGATACTACGGCTTTGCTTAAAGCTTCCAATACCTTCCGCTGGCTATCTGCCTCTTTGTTCAACCTCTGATTTGCCAAATACAGTTCCTCTGAGCTTAAAGACGTAGCCCGTTGAATCATTTTCAGTTTTTCATCAAAATCTGAATATGATTTATCCACAGAATCCAGGAAAGTCTCCATTTCTGGATGCTCTGCCAATTCCTTGGGCAAAAATTTCTTTAATTGTCTTTTAAGCAGGGAATGCATTTACTCACTCAATAGGGTTAGGGTCATGGTTTGGTTGTGCAATTGGCACTCATTTTTACCTGCAAAAGGTGCCATTTCACCATAAGAATAGAAACCCGTGATCTTGGCTTGGTCCCCAATAACATCGGCCACCTCTTCAATTTCATCTTCGGTACGTTGATCCAGGACCAGTTTTCGTCCCACACAACTGACCAAAATGGCCAATTCTGGTTTTTTCTTCCTGTTTCGCATAGCCAATTCTGCCGCATTGGATGCTCCCTCGGCAATATCATCCATAGTAGACATCATCAACTGAACTTTAGAGTTCAGCGGTACATCGCCTGCCAAAATCATAGAATTTTCTGCCTCATCAATATTAAGAATGGTTCGCACCAAAGGTTCAGAGTCAATTGTCTGTTGTACAGTAAGTGGGTATAGCAATGCGGCCTTGGGAAGCTCATCTGCTTTCTCCCCCAAGTATTTTTTATACAGGTCCAAAGCAGGTTTGCCATCAATCTCATACAGTACATTTCCATCAGATTTGGTAATGGTCCGCTCTGGACCAAAAGGGGTCCAGCCTCCAAAATTAGCATAGCTAACTTCCAACTCTTCTCCGTAAAATGCAATGGCTACCACTTCTCCTTGTTTAGGGCTTTCGTTATAGGAGGTCAAGGTTTTTTCAAAACGCGCGCCATCCCCACAAAGTCCTCCGGTAATAGAGGCTTTAAACCCTTCCGCTGATTCCAATCCTTCAATGAGACCGCTACCATTTACAAAGCTTCCATCAGAAACTATGAATAAATGGTTAAGCTCCTTCATCTGGAACTGGCTGGAAATAGTGGAACCCATTTTTTCTATATCCACAAAATCCTTAATGTTTTCACTAACAATCTCGAAACGTGTCCGCTCAAATTCAATGGCCGTGAGGGTTATACTTTCCTCATAAACACTTGTTTCCATAATCTCTCCAGATGTTGACCCAAAAACGAGATGCCCGTCTGGGTACAATTCTTTGATTTCTTGGTACAAATCTTTGGATTCTAGCAAAAATCTATCCCCAAAAATCAACACCAATGGCTCCTTTAAAGGTTGGTCTTGCATAAATTCCCATGTTCCTCCTTTTAATCTTTTCGCTTGATTTACTTTCATGATTTCTAGTTTTTAATTTCATTTTTTTAAGGTGAAGAAAAAGGTGGTTCCTTTACCAATTTCACTCTGTAACCATACTTTTCCTTGATACCGGTCAATAATTTTTTTAACTATGGAAAGGCCTATTCCCGTGGAACGTTCCTTATTGCCAATGGATTGAAAAATTTGAAATATTTTCTCATGGTATTCCTCTGGAATTCCTACTCCGTTGTCCTTGATACTGAATTCCCAATAGGCTGCATGTTCCTTATAATCGATTTCTACCAACCCCTTCTTTTTATCAATATTCACCACGGCATTGCTCAAGAAATTCTGGAAGAGTTGGTGAATTTTGGTTTTATCGGCCTTAATAATGGGTAAACTCTTTTTTGCCTTGATACTCACATGTTCTGGAATGTAAATAATCTCCTTTATTTCTTGGATTACCTCATTCACATCCACTTTGGTCCTGTCCATAACATCATTATTGACTGTGGAGTATTTTAGAATTCCACTGATCAACTTGTCCATGCCCTCGATTTTTTCCTGCATCATTCTAAGGTTGTACCGGCCACTTTCATCCAAACTATCTTTGTAATCATCATAAAGCCAAGTAGCTAGTGCACTTATACTCCTTAAAGGGGATTTTAGGTCGTGTGATACAATATGTGCATACTCCTGTAGTCCCTTGTTGCTGTTCTCCAATTCATGGAGCAGATTTTCCTTTTGAAGTTCCAAATTCTTTTGTGCCGTAATATCTAAATGAATCCCAATAGACCCTATCACATTCCCCGCATCATCATACCTCGGTGCTCCACTGAGCAACCAAAACCTCTTTTCTCCACTGGCAATTTTAACAGCCACTTCATAAGAGTCCGAAATCCCTTTTCTTCTTTTTTTGTTATGTCGCTTTATTTTTTCACGATCTTCTTCATATAAGGGAATTACCTCTTCGGTATTTTTACCAATCAATTCATCTGTGGGCAATCCAATCATATCGCTAAAGCTTTGGTTGACCATAAGAATGTTCTCGTGGTTATCTACCTCAACCAATCCTAAGTTCATATTGGCGATTATACTTCCATATTTTTCTTTTTGGACCTCTAAGTTCTTTCGGTAGTTTTTGCGTAGGGTGACATCGTTATAACTCCATAAGTGGCCTTGGTATTCGCCGTTGTTGAATAGCGGAATGTAATCTCGCTCAAAGGTTCTACCATCCAACAGCTCCATCTCATCTGCAGTTACCACTTGCTTCTTGGTAACGACCTGGTCTATTCGTTTCAAGGCGTTTTCTGGTTCCAAGAACATGTTCTTGTATTTATGAATGGATTTTTTACCGTTTACTCCCTTAACCACATCTGGTGAAACGGGAATGCCAAATAGATCGCAAAACTTTTGGTTAGCCAAGACAATCTTCCTATTCTGGTCTTCCAACAAAATTCCGGTCTGAAGGTTTTTGACCAATGTTGCCATCCGTTCTTCTGATGCCCTTATTTTTTCTTCTGCTCTTTTTTCACGGGTAATATCCTCAATCATGGCCACACTATATTCTATGTTACCTTTGGCGTCCAAAACGGAGCTCATTGAGGTCTTTCCGTAAAGTGTCCCTCCATTTTTCTTATAAAATTTTCTAACAATGGAGAATTTTTTGGTGTCGTCTTCAAGGCTCTTTTGCAGCAAATTATCATACAGATTGCTGTCTTCCAAGGACGAAATATCATCAATTGAGCGCTTTTTAAGTGCCAATTCCGAATAGCCCAAAAGGTCAACAAAGGACTTATTGGCCTTTATTATTTTATCTTTCACTATCAATAAGATTCCCAGAGAGGAATTCTCCACAATTATATCTTGTTGCTTTTTTTGATCCTCTAAGAGTTTTCTGATCTCCACCTCTTTTGTAATGTCCCTAATTACTCCTTGGGCGGCAATAGGTCGTCCAGACTTATTATAGATTAAGCTTGCATTGATATTGACATATTTTTCCTCGGAATTTTTGGTAATTATTTTTGCAGAATAATTTTTTAGGATACCAACCTGCAATAAGGTCTGAAAGGATTCCGCTGTATATTCTAAATAATCTGGATGTACAATGGACGATAGATTTACTTCTTCCTTGGTATGGTCGTACCCCAAAAATTCTTTTGCAGAGGCATTCATATTAATGACATTGGTCATCATATCCATGACCACATAAGGATCTATGATATTCACAAAGGCACTATCAATTCGGTTGCCCTTTTTGTTAAGTAGGGATTCTAACTTGCCATTGGCTTCCTTAAGGTGGAGTGAGGCATCATACAGCTCTTTGGCCTTTGTTTCCAATAGGCTTTCGGCAGTCTTTCGGGCCTTTTTTTCCCGGTCCAAAGCCCGCTTTAATATGGAAACCTCGGAGTTAGCCATCTTGAACAATTGTAAACTTGACTTCTGTACCGTTCTCTTTTAGTAGTTTATAATCCACTTTTACTTTTTTCCCAAAGTGTTCAAAAGTTTTTTCAATCAAGCCATGGGCCAATGCGTACAATCCCCTAGAGGATATGTAGATCATCTCCAAGGAATTTTCGGTTTTGGAAAGTATTTTGAAACGAGGGAGCTCTGCATCAGGATAAAGTTTCCTAACGTGCACATGTATATGGTCTTCAATACCATACAAAAGACCCATGGGGTTTCTGTAGCTCGCAACAACTTCAGGATGTGCAGAGATCAAACCTCCAAACAAATAATGCCCAAAAGAAAACAGTAGTTTTTCCTGAGTCAAACCTGTTTCTTTGCTAAGTTCAGATATGAGACTTACCATCTCATTGAACTCATATGTGCCTACGGATGTATATGCTCCTCCAGAGGGGAGGTTGCAGTTTTCTATTATGATATCAACAGTCTCCAATCCGTAATTGGATGCTACCATTTCTAAAAACTCAGTGAATACAATTCCTTTCACAATACAGAATATTATGAATTAAAAGTAGGAATAGTACTACCTTATTATGAAAATAATGTTGTGAAAACGGGATTTTTGTTAGCCTCTGATCAATTCACTGATTTCCCAGTAATCAAAAATCTTTTTTAGTTTGGACTCGTAATCCTCGTATTTTAAAGGCTTTATGATGTACCCTGCGATGCCAATTTCGAAACATTTTAATAAATCCACTCGATTCTCAGATGTGGTCAAAATAATGATTGGCAGGTATTTAAGTTTTTCATCTGCCTTTATTTGGGAAAGAAATTCGATACCACTCATTCTGGGCATATTCAAATCCAAAAGAACAATATCGGGCAGGCTTTCTCCTTTCAGAATTTCCAAAGCCTCTTCACCATTTTTAGCTTCAATAATTCTGTGCTTGGTTTGAAACTTGGAAGTAGCGCGTTGCAACTTCATTGTTTCTATCATATCGTCTTCTATGAACAGCACATTCATGATCTATTTCGATTTATATGTCAAAAGTCCATAATCATAATCAGAAAAAGACTACAAACCAGTTAAAGATAAAAAAACTATCGACGAACTGTAGAAATGTATCGGTGGAATTTCAATCATTCACCACTCTTTTAGTCCAACGCAGATAGTTCCTCCTTTAATTT
The DNA here is from genome assembly GCA_965117065.1 of uncultured Allomuricauda sp. Taxonomy (GTDB): domain Bacteria; phylum Bacteroidota; class Bacteroidia; order Flavobacteriales; family Flavobacteriaceae; genus Flagellimonas. The sequence goes on along the minus strand of OZ220751.1, from coordinate 2,609,460 downwards.
TTTGGTCAATCCGGAAACCACCAAATCATACGAATGATCTATCAATTCCCCAATTAAATTTGGGGGCACACTTTCTAAGAAAATCGTGTTCCAGTGTTTCTTGCTCATATGATATCCTGGAATGATATTACCATCATACGCCTCCCGAAGTTCGATAGCTCTTTCCGGCTCACATTTTAAATTACATTGAGGGGGCAATCGTTCCAAGGCCACTAACGCAAACATTTTTCCCATAACCTTGAATACCAAGGTGTCGGCATCAAACGGGAACTCCTCTGTAACTCCCCGTTTTGCCAAACAGGCCTGTCTAAGTGTTTCTACATTCATTCGCTTACTCCAAAGGAATCATACACAATTACTTTTTCCCACATATGTTTGCATTCTTCAATGAACGCTAGATGTGGTTCCTCATTCTGATACCCTTCTTGAGCTTGGGCAGATTCAAAGGTTACAATTAGAGCATAGGTAAACGAACCATCTACAACATCTCTTGTAGCCACGGGCGGCCTTCCTATAAAATTGGTCTTCGCAAACTCTGAATTTTTTAAAAAGGTTGTAAGAGAGGCTTCAAACTTTACTCTGTCCGCTTGATTGTTTGGATCCTTAAACCAAAAATAAACGGTATGGGCAAAGGCCGGGTCAAAGTTTTTCATGGAGTCTTTGGTTTGTGCAAAAGTGGTGCTCACCACACCAATTAATATTAAGGTTATAAAAAAGGTTCTCATCGTATCTCTAATTTTCCAATAAAGGTTTTTCCTGGTTTGTTATGTCCAGAGCAGAATAATCCATGGTCCAACCAATGGTTTCTACTATCTTTTCTACCAAAAGTACAGCCTGTAAAGCTTCTTTCCTAGCGGTGTCCATTAAACCACTTTCCGGTATTTTCTGTTTAATATGATCCTTGGCCTCTTGATTCAAATTGGTGAGATCGTCTGACGAAAAGCTATTGAACAATCCATTCTTAATATCATAGTACTGCAGCTCAGGTTCGATGGACAAAATCTCCGGTTCTGGAAAATTATCCAGGATAATCTTTTTCTTTCGATTGTCCGCCTTAAGTTTTAGTTTGCCTAAGTCGTATCCGATTTGTGCCTTGGCCTTAACAATGATCAAGGCCTTTTTTTTACTGCTCAATAAACTAAATAACCCTCCCTTTGAATTTTCATAATGATAAATTTCAGCAAAATCTCCTTCCACAGAGACCAACTTGCACACGCTCCTTATCTTGTCCAGCAATACGGTGGACTGCTGTTTAGTTAAATCCTTGTTCTTCTTTTTCCGAAACAGGGAGAACAGCCAATACATCAATATGGCACCAAGAACCAGACCCAGTATTACTTCAAGAATATCATCCATTTCTTTTTCCTACTTCTCCCAAATGGGTATACTTAAATCCTTTGTTATATTTTAATCCATAGCCCAAGGCCCTGTCCATTGCTATATGGGAAAACATTATAATTCCAATTAGTTCAATTATGGGAAGGTCTACGAAACTATTTCCTAGCAAAAATAAAAAGATTGCAAGTCCCCTATGATGAAACAAATTGTAGGTAAACGCACCTACCTTGTTTCCGGCCAAATAACCAACCATTCCTACATCTGGAGTCAAAAGCAAGGCAAAAAACCACCACCAAGGTAAATCCATCCACAGGAACAGATAGAGTCCAAGTAGGAAAAGCATACCCTCTTCTAACTTTAAAATTGTTTTCATAAGTTCTCAATTTTATACAAAACTGGCCTACTTGGGCTGGCGTCATTTTCGAAAGGGGCAATTTGAAGATTCAAAAAATAACAACCGTCTCCAATGTTATTATCCACATAAATAAACTCAGTAATTGTCGCATCCAGCCTAGGCTCACCCTCAGTCCTCCAAAAAGCGTTATGAGCCATAAGTGCCCCTCCATCTTTTTCTTTATCCACCGAGGGAAGGTCTACCAGCAAATGCATAACTTCTTTGGACGCTAAAAACGCTACAGCCTCCTTCAATAAATAAGGCGGATTGGTATTGGAGTACTTTTTGGAACGCTTATTCTCTAAGTTTGGAATCGTTCTGATCACAACGGCCTCTCTTTTCTTGTTGCCTAGCGCATAGCGTAACTGTTTCTCTGAAATGACAAAATCCTCCCCTTGCTTTTCGGGGGCCACAGTAATTACCTCGGCCAAAAAAAAGTATCGTTTTACATTTTGGTTGACTGAATGAAACGCTTTGGTAATATGACCCAAGCACTCCGTATGGGTCACATGGGAATGCGGATTGAACCAAATATTATTAAAATTGGTTGAAGCACCTTCCGAAACCTTTCCTACAAATTCCCCATCTTGATGGGGAGCTATCCGGGGAGGGTCTAAATACCACGCATTTATGTTGTCCCTATCCCCGCGTAAGGGAACGGAAATGTCCATGGGCTTGGACAGGTCAATTTTATAGTTTTTTGAATTGAGCTTAATGGTAGCAATCATGATTCCAAGTTAACCATAAATAGGTCTGACGCCATCCCGTCCACCAAAAACTTTCCTTTTTTGGTTACTGTCAGTTTCCCATCCGTCAATGTGAGTAGTCCAGAGTCAAGAAATTTTTGGCTACACCTATTTATATGGCTCAAATAATCGGATCCATAATCCATTTCTACTTTTTCCAAGGAAATCCCCCAAATGGTACGCAAACCGGTCATGACATATTCGTTGTATCTATCTCTTGAGGTTAAAGTCTCCATTTCCAAGGGGAGTTCTCCCGCTTGAATCGACTTCATATACTTAATATTGTTTCTTATGTTCCAGCTTCGGTTTTTCCCATCAAAGGAATGTGCAGAAGGACCTATACCGATGTATTTCTTTCCTTGCCAATATGAGGTGTTGTTTTTTGAAAAGAACCCAGGTTTTCCAAAGTTGGAAATCTCATAGTTCATGAAACCGTTGGCCTCTAAAGTGTCCACTAATATATGGAACTGCTCTTGGGCCTGTCTATCATCCACGTCTTCCACTTCACCTCTCTCAATGAACTTCTTAAGTGCTGTTTTGGGTTCAACGGTTAAAGCATAGCTGGAAATATGTGGCAATTCAAAAGCCAGTGCCTTTTCAATGTTGGATTTCCATCGGTCATTACTCATTCCAGGAATTCCATAGATCAAATCGATAGAAATATTAGTGAAGTATGCCCTAGCTTCGGTGATGCATTTTATGGCCTCTTTGGAATCATGGGCGCGGTTCATCAATATCAAATCCTCGTCATAAAAAGATTGGATACCAATACTTAAGCGATTGATCGGGCCTTTTGCTAATTGGGCTATTCGACTACTAGATAAGTCATCGGGATTGGCCTCCAAGGTTATTTCTGGATTTTGGCCCACCTTAAAGTTGTTGTGGACTACGCTTATCAATTTCTCAATTTCATGATTTTCCAGGACTGAAGGGGTTCCTCCTCCAAAGTAAATGGTCTCCACAATTTCATGGTCCCATTCAACTTTACGTAGGGCTATTTCCTTATGAAGTGCTTGCAGCATTTGCTCCTTCTTTCCCAACTGGGTCGAAAAATGAAAGTCACAATAGTGACAAGCTTGCTTGCAAAAAGGGATGTGGATATAAATACCAGACATATGGTTAAGAAGCCTCCAATTTGTACATTAATAATTTAAAATTATTAATTATTGATTTTTTTCGGGTTCTGTTTTACAAATGCTTCCCAGCCCGTATAGTTTTTACCAACTTCAACTCGACCTTGATTGTAAAAATGACAAACAGCTGCAGCTAGTCCGTCTGTACTATCCAAATTTTTAGGGAGCGTCTTTAATTTAAGTACACTTTGAAGCATTCTGGCCACCTGCTCCTTACTCGCATTTCCATTTCCGGTTATGGCCATTTTAATTTTCTTTGGCATGTATTCCGTAATAGGAACTTGGCGGGAAAGTCCAGCAGCCATGGCCACTCCCTGTGCTCTACCCAATTTGAGCATAGACTGTACATTTTTACCAAAAAAGGGGGCTTCAATGGCTATTTCATCAGGGTGGTAGGTATCAATCAACTCCAAGGTACGTTCAAAAATGAGCTTGAGCTTGGTATAAGGGTCGCTATATTTTTTAAGCAATAGCTCATTCATCTGTACAAAGTGCATTTCCTTACGGATAACCTTGATAATTCCAAAGCCCATGACCGTTGTCCCCGGATCAATTCCTAAAATAATTTTCTCTGTTGCCAATTTATTATTGGGTTTTTAATACAATGGGGAGCCTAAATCGTAAACTTACCGGAATTCCCCGTTTATGAGCAGGTTTCACAGTTGTTAAATCGTTGAGCCGTTCCGATAAAAGGGTATTGAAATCCTTGATTTCATTTAAGATATCCACATTTTCCTCCATATTGGAAACTAGGATAAAACCGTGCTCGTCAATCTCAAAATCAACATACATGGTATCATTAAGGTCATTTTTTACTTGAAACTGCAAATCACCAAGGGCTTCTGCAAAAGAGGCCAACATAACGGATTGAAAACACTCTTTTTGAATCTGTTTTGGAGCAGTTTCGTCGCATTCATCCACAAAAAGGGGGTAATTGTCCACATCATTCCAATCGATGCCCAATAACTCCTCGTTGACTTTTTTTTTGGTCTTGTCCTCGTTGGACATAAACAATTCGCAAGAGGCGAGCAAAGTCAAACACAATACCACTAAACACTTACGCATATGGCCCCCTTTAATTTGGCTGAAATTACGATTTTTTGAGGATATCCTTTAAGGTCCTTTTCACTAAAATAGTCAATCAACCTGTAACAATTACAACTTATATTTGTCTCATATCCAAAAGGTAAATGGACATCGCGCTTCTCATTTTAGGTTTTATTTTGATGCTTGTAGGCATTTTGGGCAGTTTTCTCCCTGTACTGCCAGGCCCACCTGTAAGCTGGGCGGGATTGTTGTTGCTCTATATGACCAAAGCGGTACCCGACAATTGGTGGATTCTGGGAGGTACTTTAGTTCTTGCACTGGGCATAACCGTTTTGGATTATGTGATTCCGGCTGCAGGCACGAAAAAGTTTGGAGGCAGTAAAGCAGGAATGTGGGGCAGCATTATTGGTTTGCTGGTTGCTATATTCTTCCCAATTTTTGGCCCCTTCGGAATTATCATATGGCCATTTGTGGGTGCTTTGGTAGGAGAATTGATGAACAAGGCGGATCAAAAAACCGCTGTAAAAGCTGCCTTTGGGTCTTTTATTGGTTTTCTGACCGGTACGTTCCTGAAATTTGTGATTACCGCAGGTTTTTTCGTCTTTTTTATTATCGTAGCAGTCAAATATTCAAGTGAAATCTTCTCATTCTAACCATTCCACTTTTTCTTCAATAGGTCCTCGTTCCCATGCCTCTACCTCGGCATCATAATAGCCCATATAAAAAAAGCCTAAACATTTTTCACCCTCTTGCAAATCCAGAAACTCACCCAAATATTTAATAAGCTCCGGTGAACTCCAATAACAGCCAATGCCCAATTCCGTACATCCAAGCCACATATTTTGAACCGCCATAGCGGTAGCGGCTATTTCCTCCCACTCAGGTAAGCACTCGTTAGGGTCCCGCTGCATACAAATAGCGATGACCGCAGCTGCGCGCATAGGGTTTTCCTGCAGTTTCTTTATTTTGATTTGCTTGGGTTTGGCATCCACTTCCTGGTATTTATCCGATAAAAACTTCCCAAGTTCCCTTTTTTTACCCCCCATCATTACCTTAAACCGCCAGGGCTCTGTCTTTTTGTGGGTTGGAGCCCAATTAGCCGCCTCCAGAATCTTCTGGATAGTTTCCTTGGCAATAGGTTGCTCATTGTATTGAGCTGGGAAAACACTTCGTCTGTTTTTTATTAAATCGAATATCATGATGGCGTTATAAAAGCTTCAAAGATAATTCCTAGCTCATTGGTATCTTACAATCTCAACAATAAATCCATACAGTTACGCAAAGCTGGATTCCGGTTGTCCTCCTTCCAGACCATAGACAAAACTGCTCGCTGCTTAATGCGCTTCAACTCGATAAATTTTACCTCCATTTGAAATCCATATTGCAAAGCTGTTGGCACAATAGCAATACCCAATTTGTTTTCCACCAACTTAAAAATGGTTTGTGCATGCACGGATTTGTGCGAAACCTTAGGAGTAAACCCTCCATCCTCACAAATACTCAAAATAGTATCATAATAAAGCGGGCTATAGTCTTGGGAAAATAGGATAAAGTCGTCTCCCGCTACTTGTTTTATGCTTCTAAAATCATCAGCGTTCAAAGGATGATCGATTGGCAAAACCAATGAAAAGGTATCCTCAAAAACCGGCTTTAGCTGCAATCCCTTGGGGACTCTTGACAAGCGGACAAAGCCAAGATCTAATCTGTCCCGTAAAATCGCAGCAATTTGGGCTTTGTTCGATAGTTCTTCCAAACTGGTATGTATAAACGGGAATTTTTGCTGTAGATCCAATAGTAGATTGGGTACCACATTTTGCATTGCAGAGCCTAAAAAGCCTATCCGAACTTCTCCAGAATGCCCCTCACCTATCAATTTCAATTGCTTTTTGGTCTGCTCCAAATGATTGAGTACAAACTCTACTTCGCCTTTTAGGAATTCGCCGGCTGGGGTTAATCTAACCTTCTTTTTATCCCTTTCAAAAAGTTGGGTCTGTAATATTCCTTCCATTTGTCTAATCTGGGTGCTGAGACCAGGTTGGGATATATACAGTTTTTCTGCGGCTTTCCTAAAATGTAGTTCTTCAGCCACAGCTAGGAAATAAACAAAATGCCTTAACTCAATTTGATAATTCATACTTATTAAATATTACAAAAATAAGTATTGGTAATTATTAATAAAGCATAGTACTTTTAAATTCTCAATTTTTTTAATATGCAGCTACCCACAACATTTCATTTTGGCGAACACCATTTAACTGCCAGCATAGCCTTAGGCATAGCAGATGGCTCTATCAAAGGGGTTTTATCTCCAGAATGTCTGGAAAATGTAAAAAAAAGCAATCTTCGGGTTCAGAACATTGTTGCAAAAGGAGATACCGTCTATGGAATCAATACAGGTTTTGGTCCTTTGTGCAATACTAAAATTTCCAAGGAAGACACCAAAATACTCCAATCCAACATTCTGCAAAGTCACAGTGTAGGTGTCGGTAAGCCCATTAGCACAGAATTGTCCAAACTGATGCTCATCCTAAAAATCCATGCCTTGGCCAAAGGGTATTCTGGAATAGCAGTAACCACTATTCAACGTATGTTATGGCATTTGGAGCATGATGCTATCCCTGTAGTCCCTTCTCAAGGCTCTGTAGGAGCATCTGGGGATTTAGCACCGCTTTCCCACCTTTTTCTTCCATTAATAGGATTGGGTAAGGTAGATTTTGAGGGGGAAACCATTTCCACTTCCAAGCTTTTTATCAAGACAGGAATAAAGTCCCTGGAGCTTGGACCCAAAGAAGGATTGGCCTTGATCAACGGCACTCAATTCATTGCTGCCCACGGTGTCCTCGTGCTGCAAAAACTACAATACAGTCTAAGGCATGCTGATATCATTGGGGCCATGATGCTAGAGGGACTACAAGGTTCCATGAAACCGTTTTTCAAAGAATTACATGCTTTGCGACCGTTCAAAGGAAACCAACATGTGGCCGGTAGAATAAGAACCTTGCTCCAAGGTTCTGAAATTTTAGAAGATCATATTGAATGTGAGCGGGTGCAAGACCCTTATTCACTTCGATGCATTCCGCAAGTTCATGGAGCATCCAGAAATGCATGGTTGCACTTAAAGGAACTCTTGGAAATTGAGTTGAATTCTGTTACCGATAACCCGGTCATCATTGATGATGAATTGACTATAAGTGGAGGCAACTTCCACGGACAACCTCTAGCCATGGCTTTGGATTATGCAGCATTGGCAGCATCGGAATTAGGAAATATATCAGATAGAAGGATTTATTTGGCCCTTGAAGGCAATAGTCCAGGCGTGCCTAAATTGTTGATGCAGGACACTGGCATCAATTCAGGTTATATGATCTTGCAATACACCACAGCAGCTTTGGCAAGTGAGAATAAAAGTTTGTGTTTTCCAGCTAGCGCAGATAGCATTCCTACCTCCCTTGGCCAAGAAGACCATGTAAGCATGGGGTCCATAAGTGGTAGAAAAGCATTACAAATCATAGAAAATGTTGAAAAAATCCTAGCTATTGAATTACTAACAGCTGCACAGGCGTTTGAATTCAGAAAACCGTTAAAATCTGGAATTCTATTGGATGAAATCCATAAATTCATTCGAACCAAAGTTCCTTTTGCAGATAGCGACCGTGTTTTTGCAAACGATATTGAAAAAGGAATACAACTTATCCAAAATGGTGAAATTATCGGTTTGGTAGAAAACGTAATGGCAACCAACAACCTGGAGTGGAATACACCGCATCAGGAAGAATTTGAAACCTATTAAAGATGAACAAACCCTTGTTAATTGGTCCCTTTACTCAATTGCTCCCAATGTCTGACTTGCCGCTAAAAGGAGCGCTTTCAGATGAGCAATTACCCATTATAGAAAATGCAGGAATCCTTGTTTCCGAAGGAAAAATTACTGCAATTGGCAACTTTGAGCATCTAAAATCAGAAAATGTGGACATCCATCCTATTGTTGGAAAAAGTGTTTGCCTACCTGGCTTTGTGGATGCCCATACGCATATTTGCTTTGGCGGTACCCGAGCAAAAGATTATGCCATGCGCAACGCAGGTAAAACCTATCTTGAAATTGCCAAGGCGGGAGGTGGTATCTGGGACACCGTTACCCAAACCCGAAAAGCTTCCCAAGAGGAGTTGGAAGCAGGAATCGTTCACAGGAGTAAAACCCATTTGCAAAATGGCACCACCACCATTGAGGTAAAAAGCGGTTATGGGCTTTCGGTTGAAGAGGAACTAAAAATGCTACGAGCCATTAAAAATGCCAACAAAAAAACAAATGCTGATTTAATTGCCACCTGTTTGGCAGCGCATATGAAACCCAAGGATTGGAATGGGGAAGTTGCTTATTTAGATGAAATTATTACAAAGTTATTTCCTGCTTTAAAAGCTGAAAACCTAACCAATCGGGTGGATGCCTTTGTTGAGGAGAGTGCTTTTTCCCCAGAAGAAATTGGGCCTTACTTCCATAAAGCCAAGGAAATGGGCTTTGATATTACGGTACATGCGGACCAATTTACCACTGGAGGTAGTGAGATAGCCGTAAAATTTGACGCCCTAAGTGCAGATCATCTGGAGGCTAGCACTGAAAAAGAAATTCAACTATTGGCACAAAGCAATGTAATAGCTACTGCCCTACCCGGAGCCTCTCTTGGGTTGGGATGCGCCTACACCCCAGCTCGTAAAATATTGGATGCCGGTGGAACGCTTGCTATTGCCAGCGACCATAATCCCGGATCCGCACCCATGGGAGACCTCCTCACCCAAGCCAGCATTTTGGGGACTTTTGAAAACCTCTCCAATACTGAAGTTTTGGCAGGAATCACCTTTAGAGCAAGTGCCGCTTTAAATTTATCGGATAGAGGTGTTTTGCAATCGGGGAAATTGGCAGATTTTGTGGTTTTCCCAACCAATAACTATCAAGAAATTACCTACCATCAAGGGCAGTTAAAACCAATTGCTGTCTGGAAAAATGGGAAACAGGTCCATTAAAAAGATTGACATGATCACAACATTGACAGAATTTCAAGCAAGTATACTACAAGGAATCCCAGAGCAGCTTCCTGCATCAAGACCATATCCAAAAAATGGAAATCCTGCCCCCAAACGAAAAGACATTCTAACCAAGGAAGAGAAAAAATTGGCAGTGCAAAATGCCTTGCGCTATTTCCCAAAAGCATGGCATCAAGAATTGGCTCCGGAATTTGCCGAAGAACTAAAAACTTTTGGTAGGATCTATATGCATCGATTTAAACCCGACTATAGGATATATGCTAGACCCATTTCTGAGTATCCGGCCCAATCCGGGCAAGCTGCGGCCATTATGCTAATGATTCAGAACAACTTGGATCCAGCCGTAGCGCAACATCCGGAAGAACTCATTACTTATGGGGGAAACGGGGCTGTATTTCAAAATTGGGCACAATACCTCTTGACCATGAAATATTTGGCCGAAATGACCGAGGAACAGACCCTACATATGTATTCGGGACATCCCATGGGATTATTTCCTTCATCCAAAGAGGCACCCCGTGTAGTAGTGACCAACGGAATGATGATTCCCAACTACTCTCAACCCGATGATTGGGAAAAATTCAACGCCTTAGGGGTAACCCAATACGGGCAAATGACAGCAGGCTCTTATATGTACATTGGCCCTCAAGGTATTGTACATGGAACCGCCATTACCGTGATGAATGCCTTTAGAAAAGTTTTGGATAAAGGAGAATCTTCCAAGGGCAAAGTATTTTTAACTGCAGGCTTAGGGGGGATGAGCGGCGCTCAGCCCAAGGCAGGAAATATTGCAGGATGCATCACTGTTTGTGCTGAAGTAAATCCCGAAGCAGCCAAGAAAAGACATGAGCAAGGTTGGGTGGATGAATTGTGGACTGATATATCGGAACTTGTCCAAAGAACTAAAAAAGCCATCGCCCAGAATGAGGTAATATCCTTGGCCTTCATTGGTAATATTGTGGAAGTCTGGGAGGAGTTCTACAAAGAGGCTATTTTCGTCCACCTTGGTTCTGACCAAACATCGCTACACAATCCGTGGGCAGGAGGCTACTATCCAGTGGACCTGTCTTTTAATGAAGCTAATGAAATGATGGCTGAAAATCCATCGTTATTTAAAGAAAAAGTACAGGAATCGCTGCGGAGACAAATCAATGCCATTAACAAACACACGGCCAAAGGCACTTATTTCTTTGACTATGGCAACGCCTTCTTACTTGAGGTATCCAGAGCAGGCGGAGAAGTGATGGCCGAAAACAATATCGACTTTAAATACCCCTCCTACGTGCAGGATATTTTGGGGCCCATGTGTTTTGATTATGGCTTTGGTCCCTTTAGATGGGTGTGCACTTCGGGAAATCCCTCCGATCTTCGAAAAACAGATGCCATCGCGCTAGAAATCATGAAGGCTATTAAAGCAGAAGCTCCAGAAGAAATCCAACAACAAATGCAAGACAACATCAGATGGATTGAGGAAGCGGAACAGAACAAATTGGTAGTAGGGTCGCAAGCCCGAATCTTATATGCTGATGCCGAGGGACGAGCCAAAATTGCGGAAGCTTTTAACCAAGCTGTTTCCCATGGGGACATTTCCGCAGCTGTTGTTCTGGGCAGGGACCATCATGATGTAAGCGGTACCGATTCTCCTTTTAGAGAGACCAGCAATATTTACGATGGCAGTAAGTTCACTGCCGATATGGCCATTCATAATGTTATTGGCGATAGCTTCCGAGGAGCTACCTGGGTATCTATCCACAATGGCGGTGGTGTAGGCTGGGGCGAAGTGATGAATGGAGGTTTCGGTATGGTTCTCGACGGCACTGATGAGGCCTCACGCCGATTAAAAAGTATGTTGTTTTATGATGTGAACAATGGCATATCCCGCAGAAGTTGGGCCAGAAATGAAGAAGCTCTTTTTGCCATCAAACGGGAAATGGCCAGGACACCAGATTTGAAGGTAACTTTGCCTAACTTGGTAGAAACCGATATTTTGGACCAACTTTTTGACACCTAATGAAACACTACAGCACTCCCAACAAGGATATTTGGCAGGGAAGAGCCAGCAATAAAAGCTTGTATCTTCATGAAAAAGTGAAGTGTGTTCCCCTGACAGAAATTCCTGAGGCTCCAAAAAAATCTTTTGCCCTATTGGGTTATGCTTGTGACGAAGGAGTAAAGCGGAATCAAGGAAGAATTGGGGCAGTAGCAGGTTCGGAAGTCATTAAGAGTAGTTTTGGAAGGTTACCCAATCATTTAGCCAGTTCCATACAATTGTTCGATGCTGGCAGCATTACCTGCCCTGACGGGAACATGGAGGTTGCCCAAGAAAACTTGTCTATGGCGGTCAACACTCTTTTGGAAAAAAAACAGTTTCCGCTTGTCATGGGCGGAGGACACGATATGGCCTATGGTCATTATCATGGCATCAAAAACTATTTGGATTCCAAAAAAAGCGGACAGACAATAGGTATCATAAATTTTGACGCTCATTTCGATCTTCGTCAAAACTCCCAAAGCAACAATTCAGGAACTCCTTTCTATCAAATTGCTGAAGAATGCAAGAAGGAGGGCATCGATTTCAACTATCTCTGCCTAGGTATCCGAAAGGATGCCAATGATCGCAACCTATTTCAAACGGCAAAGGATTTGAATGTCACATATGTACTTTCCGATACGTTTCAAATTCAATTCTTGGATGAAATCAATACGTGGATCAATGCCTTTGTCAAAACCGTGGACAAGGTCTACGTAACCATTGACCTGGACGGATTTTCATCTGCCTATGCCCCTGGAGTAAGTGCTCCTTCTCCTATGGGTTTTACCCCACATATAGTTTTGGAATGCCTAAAAACTATCATAAGTACAAGGAAATTGATAAGCTTGGATATTGCTGAAATGAACCCCAAGTTCGATCAGGATGGGCAGACCGCAAAACTGGCCGCTTCACTCCTACACTACATTATACACACATAATTTTCTTAGATCAGCGTAAGATTTCGTCATTAGGTCGACAGTCCTCCAAAATTGGGTTTCACTCACAAAAAAAGCCTTCCAAATGGAAAGCCTTTCATTGGCGAGCATCGTTTTTGATGCTTCAACCTGATTTCAATCTGTAATACGATTGAAATCCAACACAACGCCTCAAAGATATAAATGATTTTTGATAAATAACAGATTTCTGGCTCTCCATTTCTTTTAATGGATTATATCCATTTTTTGGGATTTATTCCATAAATTAGCTGTCCTCCTAAACTAAGCAATGAAAAAGACCATTTTACACATGGATCTGGATACATTTTATGTATCCGTAGAGCGCATTATCAATACAGAGCTCAAAAAAAAGCCTTTGCTGGTTGGTGGCACCAGTGATCGTGGCGTAGTGGCTGCATGCAGTTATGAGACCAGGGGATTTGGGGTACACTCGGGCATGCCCATGAAAATGGCCAAAGAGCTTTGTCCGGAAGCGGTAGTGATTCGGGGCAATGCAGGCACTTACAGCAAGTATTCCGATGTGGTAACGGAAATCATCAAGGAGCATGTGCCCCTTTTTGAAAAATCGAGCATCGATGAATTCTATGCAGACCTTTCTGGCATGGACCGCTTTTTTGGTTGTTACAAATACGCCTCAGAAATGCGGCAAAGAATTATAAAGGAAACCGGATTGCCTATTTCATTTGGACTTTCCGTGAACAAAGTGGTTTCCAAAGTTGCTACCAACGAGGCCAAACCCAATAATCAGCTTAAAATAGATTTTGGGCTTGAAAAACCTTTTTTGGCCCCTTTGTCCATTAAAAAAATTCCTATGGTAGGCGATAAAACCTATCAAACTCTTAGAAATCTAGGTATCCGTAAAGTACAGACCGTACAGGAAATGCCCATGGACATTATGCAACGGGTACTGGGAGCCAATGGCAGAGTGATTTGGAAACGCGCCAACGGTATGGACAATACTCCCGTAATCCCCTTCCATGATCGCAAGTCCATTTCAACCGAACGTACTTTTGACCGCGACACCATTGATGTCACCAAACTCAAGGGCATATTACTTGCCATGACCGAAAATTTAGCCTATCAATTACGCCGGGGCGATAAGTTGACCGCTTGCATTGCCGTGAAGATTCGCTATTCCGATTTCAACACCTACTCCAAACAATTACGTATTCCCTACACTAGCGCCGACCATATTCTCATCCCAAAGATTTTGGAACTATTCAATACACTATATAGCAAACGAATGTTGGTACGTTTGATTGGGATTCGATTTAGCCATTTGGTATCGGGCAATTATCAAATCAATCTTTTTGAGGATACTGAAGAAGCCTTGAACCTATATCAAGCCATGGATTATGTCCGAAATAGATTTGGTGGCCGCAGTGTTATAAGAGCCTCCGCCATGGGAGCCAAGACTATTGGCAGTATGCATAATCCGTTTAACGGGCAACCCCCAGTGGTATTGGCACATCGGAAACAATGAACAATGGACAATGGACAATGGACAATAAACAATGAGTAATTGACCTAACACCTAACACCTAACACCTAACACCTAACACCTAACAAGTGTACCTAAACTGCCACACATATTACAGTATACGCTACGGCACCTTCTCTGAGTTGGAGTTATTGGAATTGGCTCAACAAAACCATGTAACCAAGCTGGTGCTAACAGATATCAACAACACTTCTGCAGGTCTCAATTTTGTGAGAAAAGCTCCGGAATTTGGAATCACGCCCATTTTGGGAATTGATTTTAGAAATGGGGCACAACCCTGCTTTTTGGGAATTGCCCAAAATAATAAAGGTTATTTGGAACTCAACAATTTCCTATCCCATCACCTTCACAAAGAACTTGAAATCCCTCCTAGGGCACCTTCTTTTAAAAATGCATTTGTTATATATCCCTTTGAGCAGGTACTGCTAAACGAACTAGAAGGTTTTTTGGACCATGAATTCATTGGAATTTCCATCCATGATTTAAGGCGATTACCTTTTTCCAGCTTGGTGAAGCTCAAAGATAAATTAGTGGTCCAACAACCAGTCACTTTTCGGAACAAATCTGACTTTAATGCCCATCGCCTACTCCGCGCCATTGACAACAATGTACTCTTGAGCAAACTCCCCCAAGAGGAAGAAGCTCATGAAGGGGAAAAAATGTTTCCTATGCAAAATTTGGCGGCGGCCTTTTCCGAATACCCTTTTATTTTGGAAAATACCGAAAAATTGCTCAATGCTTGTAACATCCATTTTGATTTTTCAAAAGGGCGAAAACCCCAAAACCTCAATAGCTATTTGGGGAGTATTGAAGAGGATGAACAACTCATTGAAAAATTATGCTACGAAGGTCTTCCTTATCGCTATAAAAAAGTAGACGCAGCTATTCAAAATCGGTTGGACAAAGAGCTCAACCTCATCAAAAAAATGGGATTTGTTTCCTATTTCCTAATCAACTGGGATATTGTTTCCGAAGCACATCGAAGGGGATTTTATTATGTAGGTAGGGGTAGTGGTGCCAACAGTATTGTGGCCTATCTGCTTCGCATCACCGATGTGGACCCTATGGAACTGGACCTTTATTTTGAGCGTTTCATCAACCTATATCGCGCCAACCCTCCAGATTTTGACATCGATTTTTCTTGGCGGGACAGACCGGCTATGACCCAATACATTTTTAATCGCTTTGACCATGTTGCACTTTTAGGCACCTATGTCACTTTTAAGGAGCGTGGTGTTATTCGGGAATTGGGAAAGGTCTTCGGGCTGCCTAAACAGGAAATCGACTTCTTGGTCACCGGCAGGTATAGTTCCAATAAATTGGATAGTATGTCCAAACTTGTCCTTAAATATGGGAAACTCTTAAAGGGCAAACCCAATTATCTAAGCATTCATGCTGGAGGTATTTTGATCAGCGAAAAGCCCTTACATTGGTTTTCAGCTACCCATTTGCCCCCCAAAGGATTTGCTACCACCCAGTACGATATGGTCATTGCGGAAGATGTAGGGCTCTACAAATTCGATATTTTAGGTCAACGCGGATTGGGCAAGATTAAGGAGGCCTTAGAAATTGTGGCCTATAATCAGCCTGAAAAACACAAGGACATTGATATTCATGACATCCAAGGCTTTAAAATGGATGATACTATAAACAACCTGATCAAAACTGCACAGTGCATGGGGTGTTTTTATGTGGAATCTCCGGCCATGCGCATGTTGCTCCGAAAATTGGAAGTGGACAACTATCTGGGATTGGTCGCCGCCAGTTCCATCATCCGGCCCGGAGTGGCCAAAAGTGGAATGATGCGGGAATATATTCTTAGACATCGCCATAAGGGAAGAGCAGAAGAAAAAGCTCACCCGGTAATGCTGGACATAATGCCCGATACTTATGGAGTGATGGTCTATCAAGAAGATGTGATTAAGGTGGCCCATCATTTTGCTGGTTTAGATTTGGGCGAGGCCGATGTGCTTCGTAGGGGGATGAGTGGAAAATTTCGCTCCCGGGAGGAGTTCCAGAAAGTGAAGGATAAGTTCATTTCCAATTGTAGAAAAAAAGGTTATGCAGACACCCTTATTTTTGAAATTTGGAACCAAGTGGCCAGTTTTGCAGGCTATGCTTTTGCCAAAGGACACTCAGCTTCCTATGCTGTGGAGAGCTACCAAAGTCTTTTTTTACGGGCCTATTTTCCGTTGGAATATATGGTGGCCGTCCTTAACAATGGGGGCGGATTTTACCGTTCAGAATTTTACATCCACGATGCTCGAATGATGGGCGCCACCATTCACGCTCCTTGCATCAACAATAGTGATACAGCCAATCGGATTCATGGAACGCATATTTATCTAGGAATGATGTACCTCCGTGACCTTGAAAGTCGGGTCATGGAACGCATCATCAAGGAACGAACTCTAAATGGAAGCTTCAATTCCTTGGAAGATTTTCTCGACAGGATGATTATTTCCATAGAACAATTAACCATTCTTATCCGTATTGATGCATTCCGATTTACAGGAATTAATAAGCACAAGTTACTTTGGAAAGCCCATTTGATGCTCTCCAAAAATGACCGCTTGGAACACCCCAAACTTTTCCCCCCAAGACATCAAAAATTTAAGATTCCCAAACTATATACCACAAATATGGAAGCGGCTTTTGATCAATTGGAACTCTTGGGTTTCTGCTTATCCAGCCCTTTTGAACTGCTTGCAGAGTCTCCCAAAAACATGCATGGCCAACGGGATCTGCATCGTTATTTAAACAAACATATCGACATTTACGGATACATGATCACCGTAAAAAACACCAATACCCATAACGGTAAACAAATGCATTTTGCAACCCTAGTCGATCAACATGGAGAGGTGTTTGACACTGTTCTCTTTCCCCCTGTAGCAGCCAAATATCATTTTAGGGGTAGAGGTATCTATCGTTTTTACGGCAAGGTGGTGAGCGAGTTTGGTTTTTTGAGCATTGAGGTCGTTAAAATGCAGAAACAGGATTATATCCCAGATCCAAGATATGCGGATATGAAAACGAGCAAAAAATTATTGAAGCCTAAAACTGTAAAAGAATAATACTATTTAAAAGCAGGAAAACCCGTAATATCAGCCCCAGTGATCAACAAGTGGATGTCATGCGTGCCTTCGTAGGTAATTACACTTTCCAAGTTCATCATATGGCGCATAATGCTGTACTCGCCAGTAATTCCCATTCCACCCAACACCTGTCTTGCTTCACGGGCTATCTTAATAGCCATATCCACATTGTTACGTTTGGCCATGGATATTTGGGCTGTAGTGGCTCTTCCTTCGTTTTTCAATTGACCTAATCTAAATGCCAACAATTGTGCTTTTGTGATTTCCGTAATCATTTCGGCCAATTTCTTTTGCTGAAGTTGGGTGGCGGCAATGGGTTTTCCAAATTGTACGCGCTCCTTTGCATACCGCAATGCAGTGTCATAACAATCCATGGCGGCACCAATAGCACCCCAAGCAATACCGTAACGGGCTGAATCCAAACAACCCAATGGTGCACCCAAACCACTTTTACCTGGCAATAGATTTTCCTTTGGAACTTTAACATTATCGAAAATGAGCTCGCCAGTGGCGGAAGCTCGCAAGGACCATTTATTATGGGTCTCTGGGGTAGAAAACCCTTCCATTCCCCGCTCCACAATAAGTCCATGGATTCTTCCTTCTTCATTTTTAGCCCATACTACCGCAACATCCGCAAAGGGCGAATTGGAAATCCAAAGCTTGGCACCATTCAATAGATAATGGTCGCCCATATCTTTATATTTGGTTTCCATTCCACTAGGATTGGAACCATGGTTGGGTTCCGTGAGACCAAAGCAGCCCATCCACTCCCCAGTTGCTAGTTTTGGAAGGTATTTTTTACGTTGTTCTTCTGTTCCATAAGCAAAGATGGGGTACATCACCAAAGATGACTGAACCGAAGCGGTAGATCTAACTCCGCTATCCCCTCTTTCAATTTCCTGCATAATCAAGCCATAACTTATTTGATCTAAGCCTGCTCCACCATATTCTTCCGGAATGTACGGGCCAAAAGCACCAATTTCTGCTAAACCTCCAATAATTTCCTTTGGAAATTCAGCCTTTTGGGCATACTCCTCTATGATCGGTGAAATATCGCGCTTCACCCATTGTCTCGCTGCATCACGAACTAATTTGTGTTCTTCGGAAAGTAAATCATCTAAATTGTAATAATCCGGGGCTTCAAATAAATCAGGCTTCATTCAGAAAAATTTTATCAAATGTACTAAGCATATATAACATTCCATTAGGTTAATGTTACATTTTTAAATAGAACTCGTTGGTCAACTGAATATACTCCGCCGTGTACTCGTGACGTTGCTGTTCAATAATCAATTCATCCATTGCTGGTGCTATTCTCTCCCATCCAAATGCTATCAAACTTCTCTTGATTTTTGAAGTTGGATTGCCCTTCACATGAGTTAATCGCTTTGGATACATCCCAACTTCTTTGGCCAGCTCAATAAATGCTTGCTCTTCTTTAAAAGGAATTATCACAGTAAAAATACCATCGTCGGAAAGTAATTTGGATACTCCCAACACCAATTCATCAAAAGGCAACGAATTGTTTTGCCGGGCTCTATCCCTTGCTGCATCTCCGCTACCCATTTCTTCCGAATAAAATGGAGGGTTGGAAACAATTAAGTCATACTGCTCTTCCATTTCATCAACAAATTCATCCAACCCGGCATGATAGCAAAATAGTCTATCACTCCATGGGGACAATTCAAAATTCCCAACACATTGCTCATAGGAGTTTTCATCCAACTCAATGGCATCTATCAATTCTGCACTACTTCGTTGCGCCAATTGCAAGGCAATTAAACCAGTTCCTGCTCCGATATCCAAAATAGATTGTGGATTATTGTCTATGGCAGTCCAGGCTCCGAGTAAAACCCCATCTGTACCGACTTTCATTGCACAGCGATCCTGATGAATTTCAAACTGCTTAAACTTAAAGAGATCACTCATTAATCCTACCAGGCTCCCTTGTTTCTGTTCCTTCCAACTCCAATAAAGAATCACCAAGTCTGGCCCTCATCGTGTTTGCCAAAAATTTTATTTCGGCTACCACTTCGGGATGCTGGGCCGCCACATTTTTGGTCTCACTAATATCACTTTCCATATCATACAATTCAATTTCCTCAAGATCCACCATCCTGTACTCGCCTGGTTGACCATCTTTACCTGGCTCTTGTCCTTCCATAGTTCTATAACGATGTGGAAAATACAATTTCCATTTTCCATAACGTACGCCAAACAACTCGTTCACACGATAATAAAAGAAATAAGCTTCTTGGGCAGGTTCTTCGCTCTCTCCAGTCAGCACCTTCCAAGCACTTTTGCCATCAATGATTTTTTCAGGCAATCTCGAATCTGTTAACTCTGCTATTGTGGGTAAAATATCGATGGCCATTACTGGCACGTCAATTTCTTGGCCGGCCTTAAGCTTAGCTGGATACTTCATTATAAACGGTTCGCGTTGCCCGCCTTCCCATGCTGTTCCCTTCCCTTCACGAAATGGCAAAGCACTTCCTGCATGGTTTCCGTAGGACAGCCATGGACCATTGTCTGATGTGAAAATTACAATGGTATTTTCTTCCAATCCATTGGCTTTAAGTGCCTCTAGAATCTGCCCAACGGACCAATCAATTTCCATAATTACATCACCATACAACCCTCTTTTAGATTTCCCTTTAAACTTATCGGAAACGAACAAAGGAACGTGTGGCTGGGGATGTGGCACATATAAAAAGAAAGGTCTGTCCTTATTTCGATTGATAAAATCCACGCTTCTTTCGGTAATCTGGGTGGTAAGTTGGGACTGCTCGGTCAAAGTATCAATCACCGTTTCATTTTCATACAAAGGGAGATCGGGAAAATTAAAAATAGGTCCCTGTTGCGGGTGATAGGGCCACATATCATTGGAATAAGGGATGCCAAACCATTCATCAAATCCATGTCTTGTTGGTAAAAATTGGTCGTGATGCCCCAAATGCCATTTCCCATGGATGGCGGTTGTATACCCTTTTTCCTTTAACATTTCTGCGATGGTTATCTCCGATGTATTTATGCCATGGGTATTATCAGGGCCCAATGCATTGTGAATACCAATACGGTTTGGATAGCAGCCCGTTAAAATCCCCGCTCTAGAAGCGGAACAAACCGCTTGGGCAGCATAGTAACTGGTCAATTTTACTCCATCAGCAGCCATTTGATCTAAATATGGCGTTTTAATGTCCGGTGAACCAAAAACACCTACGTCTTGATACCCTTGATCATCGGTAAAAATGAGAACAACGTTGGGCGAGGAATTGGGTTTTTCCTTTTTCTCTGTTTTTTCTCCACAGGAAAAGAAACAAAAAACGATTGCAAAAAAATAACAACGAAACATATTTTAAAGTAAATGGTGAGCATAAATATAGTTCTAAAAACTATACCTAAGTTTTGCCAGAAAAGAGCCTCATCACATTTTAATCTACAATCTTTATTCATCCATTGCCTCAAAACAGGGTTTGATCAAGTCAAATGGGGCATCCATCAATTTAAGACCTGAATCTCCTCACCAAAAATTTACTTTTACTGACTCAAAATCTATAACTAACCATTAATTTAAGTATGTTATGAAACAAATTTTTTATGCTATTATCATTATGGCTTCCATGGTCCAATGGGCCAGCGCTCAAGAGCAAAACAAATTTCGAGTCGGGCTTGATCTCGGATATGCCATTCCTGATGGAGGTGGCGGGTTATTGACTGCCCTGGAAGCCAAACATAATATTGCAGATAATATGAACATTGGGTTGCGCTTTGAATCAGCTGTCATGGCTAAGAATGTCAGTGAAGGTGGTATTTCATTAGAAGCAGATTTAGCCAGCAGTTCTACTTACTCAGGTACTTTCGACTACTATTTCAATTCCGGAAGTTCGCCTTTTGCCCCATTCCTCGGTGCAGGCGTAGGATATAGTACTTTGGCCAATGCGGAGATATCTATAGGCGATGAATTTTCAAGTGGTGAGTTAGAGGTTGACGGAAAATTTGGCGGGCTTATCCGTGCTGGTTTTGAACTAGGAAAATTAAGATTGACAGCGGCTTACAACCTGATTGGGAAAACCGATTTTGGAGAAGGTGTTGAATCAAAAAACTCATATATCGGAATCTCCTTAGGTTTCTATGTAGGAGGTGGCAAATGGAAAAAATAAGTTACTCCAAAACAGAATAAAAAAGGAAGCCGTTTTGGCTTCCTTTTTTCTATATACCCTTTTGCAAAGAGGAATTCCTTAGTCTCCCAGATAGAGAGCAACCAACCCTTCGGGAGTTTGCACATGAATGGTCTTGGATTCCCTATCCACTTTGGTAATAATGTCGTCGCTAACCGGAATCAATAATTCCTTACCGTCTTTTTCAGCTTCAAAAAGTTCTTGTGACGCACTGTCGTTCACAGCTTTGATAGTACCAATATCCCCATGAACCTCATCCAATAAGGTGAATCCGATTACTTCGTGAAAATAAAATTTATTGCCAGTAAGTGGGGGAAGCATATTCAATGGCAAATACAATTGTGCCCCAATCATTTTATCGGCAGTAGGTTCGTCCTTTACTTCTTCAAAATCGATGCGAAGTAGGGCTGATTTATGCAATCGGCAACGGTCAATAAAAAATGGAATCAGGTTGTTCCCAATTGAAACAAACACTGATTCCATGTTTTCGTAGATTTCGGGTTCATCGGTATCAAGTTTTACCAACAATTCCCCCTTAAAACTATATTTTGAAACGACTTTGCCCAGGTAGAAGCAATCTTCCTTTCGCATCGTCTGTAAGCTTACTCTTCTTCTTTGCTTGCTTCTTCAGGAGCAGCGGCCTCTTCAGCTTTAGCTTCTGGTGCGGCAGCTTCTTCTTTCGCCGGCTCTTCCACAGCTGCAGTTTCTTCCGCAACCGCCTCAGTAGTTTCGGCTACTTCTTCTGCAACTTCCTCAACAACCTCTTCTTCTACTTCTGGCAAAGCAGCAGCAGCTCTTTTATCACTAACTTCCTTCTCTGCTTCCAATGCTTTGGCTCTTGCATCTGCTTTGGCTTTATCCAAACCATCCACTTTTGCAGCAACTGAATTTTCCTTTTCTTCAACCCAAGCTTTAAATTTTTCTTCAGCTTGTTCTTCGGTCAATGCTCCTTTACGAACACCTCCCAATAAGTGGTGTTTCAACAAAACACCCTTGTAGGATAGAATAGCTCTAGCCGTATCTGTAGGTTGAGCTCCATTGTTTAACCACTTAACGGAACCATCTACATCTAGGTTAATGGTAGCAGGATTGGTATTGGGGTTATAAGTTCCCAATTTTTCCAAAAATTTACCATCTCTTTTTGATCTTGAATCTGCGGCTACAACCCAGTAGAAAGGTTTACCTTTTTTACCGTGTCTTTGAAGTCTAATTTTTACTGGCATATCACATTAATTTGTAGGGTGCCCGACCCTGGTTATTAATTCTATTTTAATTCGCTTTCTCTTAAAGCGGGTGCAAATATACTTGATTTCTTTTAATCCACAATGTGTTTATGCACATTCTATTCCCTATCTGCCAACTGGTCTTCACCCTTAATTAATTTGGATTGGTGCTCTTGGACCAGCTCTTGGATTTGTTGAATAATTTCATCATTCCCATCGGCTATGTTGAATTGTTCCGATGCATCGTGGTTCAGGTTGAACAATAAAGGGGTTTGATGTTCGGTTCGCTCACCAAATTGCCCGTATGCTCCTTGCGTAATAAAATGCGCTTTGTAATCCCCTAACCGTGCCGCATACAAATCCGTCCCTCTGTAATACAAGATACTTTTTCTAGGACTTGGGTTTTGTTGTCTCAAGGTTCCACTTAGATCAACTCCATCCACAATCCGGTCTTCCGGAATTTCAACTCCAGCCATACCACTAAAAGTGGTGAACAAATCCATAGTTGAGCCCAAATCCGAAACAAGACCAGGTTTAACGTGTCCTGGTCCCCAAAATATAGCGGGTTCCCGCATTCCGCCATCCCAAGTAGTTCCCTTTCCTGCTTTTAAAAGTCCCGCACTTCCCCCGTTGGTCTTAAAAGGCAACCATGGCCCATTATCAGAAGTAAAGACCACAATGGTATTTTCCGCCAATCCCTCTGTTTTAAGCACTTCCAATATTTTTCCAACACCATGGTCAATCTCCTCTACCACATCACCATATAACCCTCTCTTACTTTTACCTGTCGCTTCCTCTGAAGCAAACAACGGAATATGGGGTAGGTTGTGTGCCAAATAAATAAAGAATGGCGCTTCTTTGTTGTTTTTTATAAAAGAAATGGTTTCCTCACTGTAACGTTTAGTTATGGTATTCTGGTTGGCAGGTCTTTCAACAATTTCAGTATTGCGAAGCAAGGGCACATTAAAATGTTCTGTTTTAACTTCATCGTTCTGTTGACTCCAATAACCCCCTTCTGGATATTCGGCGACCCTATCCATATCATTGGAATACGGTATTCCAAAATAATAATCAAAGCCATTGTTAGTGGGTAGATATTGCTCTTTGTGCCCCAAATGCCATTTGGCAATTGCTGCGGTAGCATATCCAGCCTTCTTTAATTGCTCCGCCAAAGTGATTTCACGTGTTGGCAATCCGTTTTTGGAATCAGGAAAAAGAACTCGATTCATATTGCTGGCCATTCCACTTCTAACGGGTAATCTTCCGGTCAGCAAAGCCGCCCTACTAGGCGTGCAAACACTTGCTCCAACATAAAAATTGGTCCACTTTTGACCTTCATGGGCCATTCGGTCCAAATTAGGAGTGTTAATGGTCGGGTTTCCGTAGCAACTTAAATCACCATAACCCAAATCATCGGCAAAAATGATGATGAAGTTTGGGGTGCGCTCTTTTTTAACAGGTGCATCAGAACACGATGTATTCCCCAACAGGATGACCAACGCTATCAAAAGAGATAGACTTGGCGAGTTGATTGGTTTTTTCATTTTACATTGATTTTCCTTTAAATATAGCGAATGTCCACAACCTTAGGATTCACGCCAATGGAACAAACAGGAAGTTAATAACTCCTTAAAACTACTTTTTATTAAGCGTACATGTTTGTCTATTTTTAAAGGCTTATTTTTTTGAATTGAATTCCAAAGGACCAAGCCTATTTTTTGGCATTCCATTTTTGGGATTTCATCTGCAAACGGGAGACTATTTATGTATTTAATCTTTGATACCGAAACCACGGGATTGCCCAAACGCTGGAACGCACCAATAACCGATACTGATAATTGGCCAAGATGTGTACAGATTGCTTGGCAGTTACATGATGAAATGGGTAATCTGGTGGAACACCAAGACATGTTGGTTCGTCCGGATGGATTTAACATTCCGTATGAATCCGAACAGGTTCACGGCATTTCAACCGCCCTGGCAGAACAGAAAGGTCTCGGTTTGCAAGAAACCTTGGAAGCTTTCAATGAAGCTTTGTCCAAAGCCAAGTTTGTGGTGGGACAAAATGTGGACTTCGACATCAACATTATGGGATGCGAATTCCATAGGATGGGTATAGCAAGTGAATTGACCAAATTCCCAGTTTTGGACACCTGTACCGAAGCCACGGCAGAACTATGCAAAATACCTGGTGGTAGGGGTGGAAAATTCAAGTTGCCCACTCTTACCGAATTACATCAATTTCTTTTCGGAGCACCTTTTGCTGAAGCACACAATGCTACTGCCGATGTTGAGGCAACCACCCGCTGTTTTCTGGAATTGGTACGCCAAAAGCACTTTCCTATAGCCGAGCTGGATGTACAACCGGATTATTTTGAACGTTTTTCCAAAGCCAATCCCCAAGAAATACAACTCATTGGGTTAAAGCACATTAACCTTAAAAAGGCATCCAAAGCTATTTCGGATGCTCTTTGGGCCAAGGATACCGAAGACATTTCGGAAGATGAAATAAAAGAAAATGTTGAAAGTTTAGCGGAAGCTCCCTTTGCGCACCTTCACAATCATTCCCAGTTTTCAGTATTGCAATCTACCATCAATATAAAAAGTTTGGTCAAGGCAGCAGCTGAAAACGCTATGCCCGCCGTAGCCCTTACCGACCATGCCAACATGATGGGCGCCTTTCATTTTGTCAAAGAAATAAAAGCCCATAATAAAAATGTTCGGGAGCGTAATACTGAGTTAGCAGCAAATGGCGAATTAGAACCCGAAAAGGAAATAACCCCAATCATAGGGTGCGAGTTCCATGTGTGCGATGACCACACCAATAAAAACATAAAGGACCATGGTTATCAGATTGTTTTATTGGCCAAGAATAAAAATGGCTATCACAATCTAGCCAAAATGTCCTCTATCGCTTATACCGATGGCTTTTATTACGTGCCAAGAATCGATCGGAAAGTTGTGGAGCAGTACAAGGAAGATGTCATTGCCCTAACCGGAAACCTATACGGTGAAATACCCAATAAAATCCTAAATATTGGTGAAAAACAAGCTGAAGAAGCCCTGCTTTGGTGGAAGGAGCAATTTGGTGACGATCTTTATATAGAAATGATGCGGCACAACCAAGAAGATGAAGATCGGGTTAATCAGGTCTTGGTACAGTTCGCCAAAAAACATCAGGTAAAATTAATCGCCACCAACAACACTTATTATTGCGATAAAAAGGATGCTGAGGCCCATGACATCTTGCTATGCGTAAAAGATGGGGAAAAACAGACTACCCCTATTGGAAGAGGCAGGGGTTATCGCTATGGATTACCCAATCAGGAATATTATTTCAAGTCATCAGATGAGATGAAAACCTTGTTCAAGGATATGCCGCAGGCCATTTTGAACATCCAGGAAATAGTGGACAAGGTAGAATCCTTTGACCTTGCCAGAGATGTATTACTGCCCAAATTTGATATTCCTTCAGCATTCAAAGTTGAACAAGATGGCGCTGATGGCGGAAAACGAGGTGAAAATGCCTATTTGAAGCACATCACTTACAAGGGCGCAGAAAAACGATATGGCGAAATCACCGATGAAATCACAGAACGGATAGATTTTGAATTAAAAACCATAGAAAACTCTGGATACCCAGGCTACTTCTTAATTGTTGAAGACTTTATTCGTGAAGCACGGAACATGAATGTCTCCGTTGGACCAGGACGTGGCTCCGCTGCCGGGTCCGTGGTTGCCTATTGCCTTGGGATAACGAACATTGACCCTTTAAAATATGATCTTCTTTTTGAGCGTTTCCTAAATCCGGATAGGGTCTCCATGCCAGATATCGATATTGATTTTGATGATGAAGGCCGCGGTAGGGTCATGGATTATGTCATCAATAAGTATGGAGCCAATCAGGTGGCCCAAATTATTACCTATGGAACCATGGCGGCCAAATCCTCCATTCGGGATACAGCGCGGGTTTTAGACTTGCCTTTGAATGACGCGGATAGAATTGCCAAGCTCATCCCAAACATGTCCAAACTGAACAAAATCTTCGGGGTGGAAGAATCCGATTTGAAGAAAAAATTTCGCTCGGACGAATTGGAAAAGGTCCATGAACTCCTCAATATTTCCGAAGGGGATGATCTGGAAGGCCAAACAGTTAAAATGGCAAGAGTGTTGGAAGGCTCTCTAAGAAATACAGGAATCCACGCCTGCGGCGTCATTATCACCCCAGACGATATTACCAACTTTGTCCCAGTGGCCACCGCTAAAGATTCCGATTTGTATGTCACCCAGTTTGACAACTCCGTGGTTGAAAGTGCCGGACTTCTGAAAATGGATTTTTTGGGACTGAAAACCTTAACGCTGATCAAGGATACAGTCAAAATTGTCAAAGCACGTACTGGAGTGGAATTGGTTCCAGATGAATTTCCCTTGGATGATGAGAAAACCTATGAGCTTTTTCAACGTGGTGATACGGTTGGGATATTCCAATATGAATCTCCTGGAATGCAAAAACACATGAAAAACCTAAAACCTACGGTTTTTGATGACCTCATTGCCATGAATGCCTTGTACAGACCTGGGCCCATGGAATACATCCCCAGCTTTATCTCAAGAAAGCATGGAGAAGAGGAAATTACCTATGACCTGCCGGACATGGAGGAATACCTCAAGGAAACTTACGGTATTACAGTCTACCAAGAGCAGGTGATGTTGTTGTCCCAAAAATTGGCGGGTTTCTCCAAGGGTGATGCGGATGTTTTACGGAAAGCCATGGGAAAAAAGATTTTTGCTTTGCTTCAAAAATTGAAACCCCAGTTTTTGGATGGTGGTGAGAAGAATGGGCACCCTAGGGACATTCTTGAGAAAATCTGGAAAGATTGGGAAGCCTTTGCCTCTTATGCCTTTAACAAAAGTCATTCCACCTGCTACGCATACATTGCCTACCAAACTGCATATTTAAAAGCCCATTACCCTGCAGAGTACATGGCCGCCGTGTTATCCAATAACATGAACGACATTAAGCAGGTTACTTTCTTTATGGAGGAATGCAGGCGTATGGGCTTGGAAGTACTGGGACCAGACGTTAATGAATCCTATTACAAATTCGCCGTAAACCAAAACAACGCAGTCCGTTTTGGAATGGGCGCTATAAAAGGAGTAGGAAGATCTGCGGTAGAGACCATAGTAGAAAACCGGAAAAAAGACGGCCCTTATAAATCCGTTTTTGATTTGGCCAAACGAGTTGAACTGAGGGCTGCTAATAAAAAGTCGTTCGAAAATCTGGCATTAGCAGGCGGGTTTGATTCTTTTGGAGAGACCCATCGAGCGCAATATTTTCATAATGAAGGAGACGGCATAACCTTTCTGGAAAAGGCAATTAAGTATGGTGCCAAATTTCAGGAGAATGAAAACTCATCACAGGTAAGCCTGTTTGGCGAGGCCAGCGAGGTGCAAATTCCGGAGCCAGTGGTTCCGCCCTGTGCGGATTGGGGCACCATGGAAAAGTTACGCCGTGAGAAAGAAGTGGTAGGCATCTACATTTCTGGACATCCCTTGGATGACTTCAAAAAAGAAATCACCGCCTTTTGCAATAGCAATGTTTCGGCATTTTCAGATTTAGACCTATATGTAAATAGGGAGTTAACAGTTGCCGGAGTGATTACCGATGTACAGCACCGAATATCCAAAAATGGAAAAGGATGGGGACTTTTTACCTTGGAAGATTACACGGATTCCCATGAATTTCGAATTTTTGGGGAAGAGTATTTAAGATTTCGCCATTTTTTAATGATCAATTCCTTTGTTCATGTCAAAGCTTTTGTTCGAGAAGGTTGGGTGAATCGGGAGACTGGAAAAAAAGGAGATCCGCGATTACAATTCAACGATTTTAAACAGCTTCAGGATGTAATGGACTCCTATGCCAAAAAACTGACCATTAAACTGGATATAGGTCGCTTACAGGAAAAAAGAATTCAAGCATTAAAAGACACCCTTCGATCCTACAAAGGGGATCAACCATTGAACTTTGTTGTCTATGAAATGCAGGACGAAATAAAGCTCAGCCTATCCAGCAGAAAACAGAAAGTAAAAATTAATAGTGAACTCCTTTCCGCCTTGGAAGAGAATGAAATACACTACAAATTGAATTAAGGGCCCCATAACGATTGTTGATGGCACAATAATTAAAACGAATGTAATACAGGTAAGGAAACTGGACAATATTTGACTAAATTTGCGAATATTAAAACAAATAAAATGGCACTAGAAATAACAGATGCAACCTTTGATGAAGTAGTACTTAAAAGCGACAAACCCGTTGTTGTGGATTTTTGGGCTGCTTGGTGTGGCCCCTGTAGAATGGTTGGCCCAATCATTGAAGAAGTAAGTCAGGAGTATGAAGGTAAGGCAGTTGTAGGCAAAGTGGATGTTGACGCCAACCAGCAATTTGCCGCTAAATATGGAGTTCGTAACATTCCCACCGTTTTGGTTTTCAAGAATGGTGAAATTGTTAACCGTCAGGTTGGCGTATCTCCAAAAAAAGTATATACCGACGCCATTGAGGCCGTATTATAAAATTATTCCTTATTGGATTTTAAAAGAGGTTTGGCAAATGCCAAGCCTTTTTTGTTTTATATTGACCCCATAATCTACCCATGGACATAAGATCGGAACTACATAAAGCCCAGTTATTCCAAAATTTGGAACTTTTGGCCAATCAAATTGTAGAAGGTTTTATTAGTGGTATCCACAAAAGTCCTTTCCATGGTTTTTCTGCTGAATTTGCAGAGCACAAGATTTACAACCTTGGTGAAAGCACCAAACATATTGATTGGAAACTTTACGCCAAAACAGATCGACTGTATACCAAGCGCTATGAGGACGAAACCAACCTAAGGTGTCATATGATTTTGGATAATTCCACATCTATGTACTATCCAGAAGTAAACAAGTTGGGTTTGGACAACCTCAATAAAATTGGATTCGGAGTACTGGCCATAGCTGCTCTAATGCAAATATTAAAAAGACAACGCGATGCGGTTGGATTAAGCATATATTCCGATACCTATAACTTCCATGCTTCAGAAAAAAGTAGTGAACGACATTTTCAGATGTTGTATTCCAAGTTGAATGAGCTGGTCCAAACTGAAAGTGCTTCAGCACCTACAAAAACCTACACCTACCTACATCAAATTGCAGAAAAAATCCATAGACGAAGTCTAATTTTTTTGTTTTCAGATATGTTTCAAACCGAAACCGAAGAAAATCAACTTTTTGAGGCACTTCGGCATTTAAAATACAACAAACACGCTGTGGTTCTTTTTCACCTCTTGGATTATCAGTATGAGCTTGACTTCGACTTTGAAAATGGCCCCAAACGTTTTGTGGATGTTGAAACTGGTGAACATATAGATTTGTATGCTGATAATATAAAAAGTGCCTACCAAGAAAAAGTGGAGCAATACCAAGAAAGCTTACAGCAGAAATGTGCCCAATACAAAATCAAGTATATGGGCGTAGATGTGCGTTCTAACTTTGCCCAAGTTCTAAACACCTTTATGATAGCGCGGCAAAAATTTGCTTAGTCCTAATTTTTAAAATTTCTTTTGTTGAATCGGAAATGACAATGTATATTTGCAATCGCTTTGCAAAAAGCATGAACAAGATTTGAACCTGACTGTTGTCTGGGTCTGAAAAGATAAAATCATTGGTCTGGTAGTTCAGTTGGTTAGAATACCTGCCTGTCACGCAGGGGGTCGCGGGTTCGAGTCCCGTCCAGACCGCAAAAAAGAAGCTTCACAATTGTGGAGCTTTTTTTATTTTTATTTCCTCAAGGATAGTTGATGCCCTTTCATATTTAAGCCGTCAACCCGCTCAACATGCCAAAGGATTGGGGTAATTATCCGATTGATCTTCCGTAGTATTATCCAAGCAAGCAAAATCCTTTTCCAAAAGCAGAAAGAGTTCGCTTTCGTTGTCTAAAATCATAGTGTTTTCGAAACCCACCCTATCATTTTCAAACCAATCTGCACTGTATTTTTTAGGCACCAATAGGGTAATGGTATCATCACTAAATTCAGCCTGAAGTTCATCTGCGCTTACAGCCTTCAATGCATAGATAAATGTTCTGGAGTTGAACTCCGTTCGTTCTTCAAAATATCCGGTTTTACAGAAAGTCTCCACCTCCGTCTTAGTCAATCTATACCGAACCGAATTCCCTTTAATTCTAATTTTCATGGGTTCATTTGCTTAAAATTTCACAGCACTTTTTGATTCTTCTAAACTAAAAAATGTATCCAATAATGTCCTTTAAAAACTTAGGGTGCTTTCCTTTTATATCTAAGTTTTCCCGTTTCTATTTTAATGGCAGTTTTTGCCAATATGGTAAACACAAAAGCCCCCAAGGCCCAAATTCCCATGGTTACTCCTATTTCCACACCGGTTGGAGTGTATTCGGCTATCTTTCCATAAGGTCCGGGAATAAACCCCGGAACTATCAATCCAAAGCCTTTCTCAATCCAAATGGCGACAAACAAGATAAAACAGCAAAAATAAAGCACTTTAAAGTTATTCCGAAGCTTACCAAAGGTAAGTAGTACGGTAGCTAAGACATTCAAAGGAATAGAGGTCCATATCCATGGCAATAGCGCATTTTTACCATGCAGCCCAAAAAACAAATAGTAAGCGCTTTCGCTATGGTGTGTTGGCGCATAAAACTCCTTAAACAATTCTGAAACCAGCATAATAAGGTTGATTTGCGCCGCCACGGTCACAATCATCGCTAATTTCTTGATTGTTTTATTTTCAATTTTAAAAGCGGTAAAATTTCGAATAATTGCAAGTACCATAATTATAAGAGCAGGCCCCGCTGCAAAGGCTGATGCCAAGAAACGAGGTCCCAATAGCGCATTGTTCCAAAAAGGTCTTGCCTGCAATCCTTGATACAGAAATGCGGTGACCAAATGTATGCTTACCGCCCAAAACACAGAAATTAGTGCTCCAGGAACATATATTTTTGGATTGGCTTCTTTACCTTGATAATGCCTGAAAAGAATGTAATAGGGAATACTGATGTTAAGAAACAGGTATCCGTTTAGCACAATTACATCCCAAGTAAGCATGGAGCTTGGAAAATTAAAAACTCCTATTCCAGGTATCATATGCCACAATACGGAAGGCCCGCCCATATCTGCTACCACAAATGCCAAACACATGATCAAGGCGGCTACCGCCAGCCCCTCCCCTATGAGTACCGCTTGCTTAAAATCAATATCCTTCAGCACATAGGTTGGCATCACAAGCATTACTGCAGCTGCCGCTACGCCCACCAAAAAGGTGAAATTGGAAATATACAGTCCCCAGCTTACCCTATCTGTCATTCCTGTAACGCTTAATCCTTGATCCAGTTGCAAGGAATAGCAATACATGCCAACTAACATTACAAAGGTCAGAAACCCCATCCAAAGATGGTATTTTCTAGACCCGTGGGTAATAACATCTAAGCTGTCGATCAATAAACTTTTAAAAACTCTGAGTCTTCTCATTGAATTTATACTTTGACTATCAATCCATAAAGTACCAGAACTTGGGCTCTGTCCCCAAATCCTCCTTTAACCTAAATACTTTCTTGTTTGCCAGCACCCATCTTATGGTGCTATTGGGGTCCAGCAGGTTTCCAAATATTCTTGCGCCAGTAGGACAAGCCTCCACACAGGCAGGATTTTTTCCTTTTCGGGAGCGCTGCACACAAAACGTACATTTTTCCATAACCCCTTTTTTACGCATCCGATTTCCAAGATAGTGCTGGTTTTTATTGATTTCTTCCTCCGGCACTTCCGGTTTGCTCCAATTAAACCTTCTCCCATCGTAAGGGCACGCAGCCATACAATAACGACAACCTACACACCAATCATAATCGACTACAACCAGACCGTCTTCCTCCCTCCAAGTAGCTTGCACAGGGCAAACATCCACGCAGGGCGGGTTATCGCAATGAAAACATTGGGTGCCAAGGTAAAAATGACCTTCTGCAGGAACTTCATGGTAATAATTATCATCTGCCTCGTCAAATTTCAATCCTTTACCATCCTTCATTTCATGAATTCGGATATACTGCATCTGGGAATTTCTATCTTGATTGTTCTCTTCCACGCAAGCACTAACACAATCCATATATCCTTGACATTTGGAAATATTGAAGGCATATCCGAAAAGCACATTTTCCTTGGCATTTTCCGAAGTCATTGAAATCGTTTTATTGGTACGGAGTTCATACGAACGCACCAATCGGTCTACTGTTGCCTTCTTTTCATCATCACTCATCAACTTGTAGTTCCCTTTGAACTGTTCTTCCCAATCTATTTGCGCCTTTTCCTTGGATTTATCATCGGCTACAACGCTGCATGAAGTTGTAACAGCACCCGCTCCAATGAGCAAACTGGAGGTTAATTTTTTAAATGCGGTACGACGGTCCATCTGCACATCAAAAACTTGCTCAAAGCCGTCCTTATATTTTTCCTCTCCTATAGCGTTCCCTTGGATTTCTTGCTGATGCCCGCCGCATCCTCCTGAGGGTTTGCCACAACCACAAGACGAACCTTCCAGTTTTTGCTTGGTATTGGAAAGGTTTAATGAAAACCATTTTCTGTTATTTTCGCTCATACCGCAATAGTGTTAGTGAGACAATCCATCTTTTCTTTCTTTTTCCATTTGGGTATTAAATCGTGCTGGCCACCTGCTATCAAAACTTGGACTATGAGGATTATGACAATTTACACAAGTCATGGAAGCTCTAGGCGGAGCCCAACCTGCTATTTTCTTGCCATGCGCACCTCCTGTCCAATCCTTAAATTGGGCTGTATGACATTGACTACATAATTTATAGCTCAAATCGAAGTCTATTTCCGAGCCAGTCAAACTGCTCAAAACATCCAGATTGTTTTCGCTATGACAGGTAGTACAATTCATGGTAACATCATCTGCGTGAACCAATTTAACGTTCCAATGTGCCTTTTTTCCATCTTCTGGAGACGACATTAAACTCAATGGTTTTGAGTGACATTCTGTGCAGGCATAGGATTTAAGTTGTCCTTTGCGCTCTGGAATTAAAAAAGTATGCTCCCCCTCATGAATTTCCAATAGTTTCATTTCTTCAAGTAAGGTTTCTGAAGTAATCCCGGTGCTTTCAAAGTTTTTGCTTTGTTCTTCAATCTTATCTGTAAGGCTATGATATTCGGTTTCCTTGTGTTTGCAAGAAATGGAAAAAGACAAGGCCAAAACCAAGCAACTCACTATATATGTAATGCGATTGTTACTCATAATTCTCGTCCTGATTTCTTGTAAAAACTTCAATTTGATCATGTTCAACAGTATTGGGAACATGACATTGTCGGCAATTGATCCGCTCGGGGTGGGTCACCCTAATTTCTTTTGGGGCACTTGGCCCTGCATGACAAGACAAACAACTTTCCCGCATAGCTATTTGGTGTGGAATCATTGGCGGACTTCCTGGGAGTGCATTATTTACACCAACTTCCGGGGGTGAAATCTTAGTAAAAGTGGTCTCTACAAAGAGCCTGTCTGTAGTTTGGGCAACATGGCATTGTCGGCAATTGATCATTTCGGGATGGGGAGATATGGGTGCATAGGCATTAAACTTTTGAACAAAACCTCCATTTTGGTGACATTGCAAACAAACATTGCCCCCTAAATCCCTTTCCTTTTGAACCGGATGAGGAATACTTGGAGGGGCACCGGGGTAAGCCCGGTTGTTATAATAGGCATCCAAGCTGCGTTGATGGGTTTCATCTATGGGCATTCTGTTATAATCCAATGCATTATCAGATTGTCTGAAAACACCGCTTTCCGAAGGAATCAATGTTCTGGAAGAATTAGATTCGATTGGAATATAAGGTCCTTCCAAACCCTGTTGGTAGCTGTAGTTCCAAATGACAACAAAGGCAATGAACAACAAGGCAAACAACGATAAGATTCCTAGTCTTTTTTTCATAACCTACGCCTTTTCCACCCTAACCGCACACTTTTTATAATCTGGCTCCTTTGATATGGGACAGAAAGAATCAAGGGTAATATCATTGATAAGCATATTTTCATCAAAGAATGGCACAAAAACCTGCATAGGTGCAGGAACACCCCTTTCGTTAATGGATGCGGGAAGTGTAATTTCGCCGCGTCTTGTGGTCAATTTAACCCCGTCCCCAGTTCTTATCTGCATCCGTTCCGCATCATCAGGGTGCAACTCCACATAAGCATGCGGCATGGCTTGATGCAGTACGGGAATCCTTCGGGTCATGGAACCTGTATGCCAATGTTCCACCACTCTACCCGTATTGAGCCAATAGGGATAGTCATTATCTGGCTCTTCGGCTGCAGGTTCGTAGGGGCGTTGCCAAATAATGGCCTTTCCATCAGGTTTTCCATAGAAATGAAAATCTTCACCATTGGAACAAGCCGGGTCATATTTTGCATTGAATCTCCATTTGGTTGATTTCCCATCCACGTAAGGCCACATAGCTCCTGACTGGGATTTCAACACTTCCAAGGGGGCCATATTGTGTTTTTTGTTATCGTGGTGTTTTCGATATTCCGAATAGATTTCTTCAATATGCGTTTCCTCTTTATAGGGAAATTGCTTCTCGAATCCAAGGCGTTTGGCCACCTCAATGAGTTGCCAAGTATCGCTTATGGCCTCACCGGGTGGTTCAACCATTTGTTCAAAATACTGGGTTCTACGTTCCGAATTTCCATACATTCCCTCGCGTTCAATCCACATCGCCGAGGGCAATATAACATCGGCGATATCCGTGGTTGGAGTTGGATATATATCGGACACCACAATAAATCGACCTTCTTTTTGGGCTCCATCCCTATAGCGTTTTAGTTTGGGCATGGTCACCATAGGATTGGTCACTTGAATCCACATAAAACGAATATCTCCGCGATCCAATGCCCGAAACATTTCCACGGTGTGGTAGGTGGGTTTGGATGGAATGTTTTCGGCCGGAACACCCCATATCTTAGCAGCGAACTCACGGTGTTCCTTGTTCATGACAACTCCATGTGGAAGTTTATGGGTCAGTGTGCCTACCTCCCGAACCGTACCACAAGCACTAGGTTGCCCTGTCAATGAAAAAGGGCTGTTTCCTGGTTGCGAAATCTTACCCGTCAACAAATGGATGTTATATACCAAGTTGTTGATCCATGTGCCTCGCGTATGTTGGTTCATTCCCATACACCAAAGCGACATTATTTTTTTATTGGGGTCGCCGTAGTACGAAGCCATGTATTTGATATCCCTAACGGAAACCCCTGATAGTTTGGAGACTTTTTCCGGGGTATAATCCTCCAAAAAACTTTTAAAGTCATCAAAAGAGATTTTCTCAGGCTTATCTGTGAAACTATAGTTGTCCTCCAAACCATATCCCATATTGGTAAGTCCTTTGCTGAAACTGCAGTGTTTTTTCACAAAGGAAGTATTGACCCATCCGTTTTTTATGATTTCGTAGCAAATGGCATTGGCAACTGCAAGATCCGTTTGCGGTCTAAATAAAATGGATTTATCCGCTGCTGTACTGGTACGCGTGGTTCTTGTAGCAAAATCGATAATCTTGACCCCTCTTTTCAAGCGTTGGTCCAACAGACGAGAAAACAGCACTGGGTGCATTTCGGCCATATTGTTTCCCCATAGAAAGAAGACATCTGCATGGTCAATATCCTCATAACATCCCATGGGTTCATCCAAACCAAAGGAAGTTAAAAACCCAGTTACCGCACTGGCCATACACAAGCGGGCATTTGCCTCCACATTATTGGTGCCTATACACCCCTTGAACAACTTAGAAGCCGCATAGCCATCTGGAATGGTCCATTGTCCCGACCCATAAATGGACACTGCATCTTTACCATGCTCCTTGATGGTTTCCTTCATTTTTGAGGCAATCAGGTCTAGGGCCTCACTCATGGAGGTTTTCACATAGCGACCATTTTTTTTGACTAACGGATGGGTCAATCGGTCCTTACCATACAGAGCCATAATAGAATGATAGCCTTTCACACAACAAAGACCCTTATTCACAGACGAGTTGGGATCTCCCTTTACGGCAACGGCTTTCCCGTTTTCCGTTCCCACAAGTACGCCACAGCCCACACCACAGAATCGGCACGGAGCCTTTTTCCAATCTAGATTGGTATTTTTGGGGATTCCTCTTTCCTGCTCAGCAGCAAACATTATCCCAGGAAACATCGATGCAGCTGCAGCCATGGCCGAGGCCATCGCCATTTTTTTTAAAAAGCTTCTCCGGTCGGTGAGTGTAGTATGCATACGTGATTCTATTGCGGTGTATTAAACCCAGAAACCATTGCCAATAGTTTTAGGCTTTTAATGGCTTCCAGTCGTGTTTTTAGTTCATCTTCTTCTTGTTTCGTATCCGTTTCCGTGACTAAAGCGATGATATCCCGATTCTGAGCGGGAATCACTTCACACGAAGTGATTGCGGACAGCTCACTCAAGAGTTCTTTTTTCTTGCCATCATGGGGGTGGACTAAATAGCTTTTAATTGGCATAACTGTATGGAATAGAAATTAGTGGTAATCCTTACCATGCTACTTTCATTGTTGATTGTTCTGAACAAGATGTGAATAATTGTCCCCGGTAAACAGGGAGTAGGGCCCATCTTTTTCAATTTACTCAAAAATGAGCATATTTCTACTTCATTTTTATGACTTTTGTCATGTTTTTCCTAGGAAATAGTAGTGAATTTTAAGAATATCTTATTTTTTTGGGAAATCAGCCTTAAAAAGCTCTGGCCTGATCACCAGTTGTACCCAAGCCCAATTGTTGGTATTGTCGTGAGGTCTTCCTCCTTTGATAAGGCTCATACTTTCAGAAGCGAACATATGGGAATACCCCAGATTGATTTTGGCATATTTCATTAACTTTTGATTGAATACGATGTCAATCTCTGTTCCTAAATAGTTGTCTTCACCATTTGTAAAATCAGCATTGGCTGAAAAATAATGTCCTTTGACCAACAGGTTGCTTTTTTCACTCGTGGATAAAACTACTTTTGCGTACAAATCATTAAGACCTACGCTATTGGCATGATTGCCTACATAAAAATAGTCCATGAAACCATTGAATTTGTGATTGGTTCCATATAATGGAAAAAATGAGTTATTCTTGTCGCCCCCATTTTGATCTGTCCCACTTATCATTTCAAATCCCAAAGCAAAAAGTGTTTTACTAGGCTTGTAATTTACCTCAAGAGCTAGTAGATAAGCACCAAGGTCTGTTTCGGCATTTGCTTTCCCAAATTGATAGTACAAATTCCCGTCAAACTTAACTTTGTCTACAGGGAAACTAAAGTGTGAACCCACCGTATGTCTGTAAAAAGTTCCATCAGGTTGGTCATTATCGATACCTGTGAAATTCTGGAAACCTGTATTCAGTGCCAAGAAACTTATTGCGCTTTTTTTCCATGATTTCTTTATATGAGCGTATTGCATGGCCTTATAAGTAAAAAACCCTTGAATAAAAAACCCAGTTCCTTCGTTGGATTGGCCTTCTTGACTGAATGCAACACCCAAGTCTGCATTCCAATCGTCATCTTTGTATTTCAATAAAGCTGCATCATGAAAACGTCCCTGCATGGTCCAATCTACTTCTCCAAAAATGCGTTGATCGTCATATGAAATAGCTTGCCGCCCTGTTTTTAAGGACCAATTTTCATCCAAAAACAGCTGCCCCCAAGCTTGAAACAATGCAAAAGAATTATTGTCATCGCCAATTTGGAGTTGACGTGTGTCTCCCCAGGTGCTTACATCTTGAACGCTCACATATAGCTTAAGCATCTCGTTTTTATAGCCTAAGTTTAGACGGGAACGTTGCACAACAAAAGCAGCAGGATCGGCATTGTTGGGGAAAAGGTTATTAAAGCCATGACGATATTCAAAACGAGCTCTTAAATCAGCATCCAAAGTAAGCTGAGCTTTAAGTTGAAACATAGAAAGCACACTAAAGACAAACAGGATTACGGTAAAATTTTTATTGGTCATCTGAATGATTTTAATTGATATGCAAAAATTGTACTATTAGACCCAATATTAATATGACTTTTGTCATAAAGGAATTTAGGTTACCTATTTGTCTGACATTTTAGTTCAAAGCTGAAAAATCTTTTCCAGAGGAGTCCATTTTTCTCCCTTCTTGGCCCACGGAAGACCTTGCTGATATTTCCACATAAGCTGCTCCCATTCCCGAACCTTAGGATTGCCAGCATCCATCATTTCCTTTTTTTGGGGGTCAAAGGTTTCATCCACCTCCATAATCATGAACATTCGGTTTCCGGTAAGGTAAATTTGCATGTCCACAATTCCGGCATCTCTTATACTCTTATTTATCTCGGGCCAAGTATTCCCTGTTTGATGATAACGTTTATATTCCTCGATGAGCTGTGGATCATCTTTTAGGTCGCATGAATAACAATACCTCTTAATTCTCATCACGTAGTTTATTTCGAATTATTTTCTGTTATAAATCTTATATACCCTATGCCCATAAATCGCGATAACGATAAAGCAGATTAAACAAAGTACAAATGAAAATCGCATCTCCGATACGCCTAAAAAAGAGACATCCTGATAACCTACCCCGCCAAAGTCCAGAATATGCCCTTGGCCCAGGGGCATCAATGCTCCACCTACGATGGCCATTACCAAAAAAGCCGCCCCAAATTTGGCATCTTCTCCTTGTCCTTCCAAAGCGATTCCATAAATGGTAGGAAACATGATGGACATAAAAAAAGAAGTGGCCACCAAGGCATAAATACCTAAAAACCCTGGAAAAAAAATGGCCCCCAAAATAGTTGTCATGCAACCCAAAGCAAAGTACTTCAACAGTTTGCCAGAATCAATTTTGGCCAACAGCGCCGTTCCCGTGGTTCTTCCAACCAAAAAAACAATATATCCTGCAAGACCAAACCAAACGGCAGATTTGCTGTCCACACCCAAGGTTTCCGCATATTGATAGACATAGGTCCAACACATGATCTGCGCGCCAACATAAAACGCTTGGGAAACCACTCCAAAAGAAAACTTAGGTTGTTTCCAGAGGCGCTTAACCGAATCCAAGAATTTCACCTGCGTTCTTTGGTGATTATTTTCTGGCATCTTTATGATACTCATCAAAATGAGAAATCCCAGAACCACTGTCCCCAAAATCACATAAGGATTTCTAATAATGGCCAAATCGGAAGATCTTATGGCTGCTTTGGCAGTTTCAGAGAGCGTATCAAAAATGGGTGTGCCGCTACTGTCCAAATCATCCGCTTGGAGAGCACCTAGAATAAAGTTCTGTGCTATTAACAATCCAGCTATTGAGCCCATGGGGTTAAACATTTGCGCAAGATTCAACCTGCGTGTTGCGGTTTCTTCTGCTCCCATCGATAGTATGTAGGGATTTGCGGTAGTCTCCAAAAAAGCCAAGCCAAAGGTCAAGATATACAGAGCTGCCAAAAAGAAAGCGTAGCTTTCATATGAAGCAGCCGGCCAAAAAAGTAGCGCTCCCACAGCATAAAGTACCAGACCAAGCAGTACCCCTTTTTTATATGAGAATTTATTGACAAAAAGTGCAGCGGGAATAGCCATGGTAAAATAGCCTCCATAGAAGGCCAATTGTACCAAGGAAGCCTGCTTGTTGGATAACTCCATCACTTTTTGAAACCCTCTTACCATTGGATTTGTCATATCATTGGCAAGGCCCCAGAGCGCAAAGAGAGAGGTAATAAGGACAAACGGAAGTAGCACCGCTTTTGATACTACAGGTGCTTTTTTGGTTTCCATAATTTAGTGGTTTGGAGGTTAATTTGGTTTAGCTTTCGGTGAGTAGGGAACGATCTAAATGCACATACCCGCCATCTACTGTTATAAATTGTCCTGTAGTGTGAGCCGATCTATTGGAGATAGTAAAAAGGCAAGCATCCGCAATTTCCTGAGGTGTGGTCATCCTATTTTCCAAAGGAACCTTGCTGATAATTGATTTTAGTTTTTCTTGCCCATTCTCCAAGGTATCGATCCATTTTTCATAGGCGGGAGTCCAACTTTCCGATATTATTATTGCATTACATCGAATGCCCTCTTTGATTAAATCAACTGCCCATTCTCTTGTTAATCCCAATACACCTCCCTTGGCAGCTGCGTATCCTGAGGTCCTTCCTTGTCCCGTGAGTGCTACTTTTGACCCAATATTTAGGATGTTGCCTTTTGCTTTTTTGATATAGGGCAAACTGTATTTGGTCATCGCATAAAAACTGACCAAATTCAATTGTAAAGAACTCATAAAATCTGCAATGGAGGCATCAAGGCCAACACCGTCATTTACACCCACATTGTTGATCAGGGCATCAATTTGACCATATTTTTTACCAATACTGATTGCTGCAGTCTCTATTTGTGAGACTTTGGAAAGGTCTGCTTGTATAAAAAGAGAATCAATTCCTTGGCCCCGCAACTCTTTTTCGTATTCAAAACCTCTATTATTCCGGTCTACAAGTACTGGAACAGCACCCTCCCTAGCCAAAGATTCCACAATAGTGTGCCCAATGCTTCCTCGTATTCCGGCAGCTCCTGTGACCACCACAATTTTGTCTTTTAATTCTAAATCCATTGTTCTATAAATTATAAAACTCCATGGCCGTTTTCCCCATGATTAATTCTTGTTCTTGCAGGCTTAACCCAGCTATGGAATCAGTCACCAGTTGTTTGACCTGCTGATAATTTGCGGCTACCAGACATACAGGCCAATCCGAACCAAACATGAGTCGGTTAGGACCAAAAGCCTCCAAAACCAAATTAATGTAAACATCAAATTGATTAGGAGCCCAATTCACATAATTAGCTTCCGTAACCATACCTGAAAGTTTGCAATAGACATTTTCATGCTCTGCTATTTTCTGTATCAAGGTGGCCCATCCATGGTAAAATCCATCCTTAATATACGGTTTTGCGATATGATCAATAACAAATTTTTGCTTGGGAAACTCTTTTACGAATTCCAAGACCGCCCCCAATTGATGGGGGAATATCAAAATATCATAAGTATATCCGTATTTTTCCAAAAGAGATATGCCTTTGCAAAACTTGGGGCGCAACAAAAAGTTATGATCCGACTCCCCTTGCACAATATGACGCCAACCTTTTAGAGAGTTGTTTCCATAGTGTTTTTCCAAATCTCTTTCCAAGTTGGCACTTCTTAAATCCACCCAACCAACCACTCCTTTGATAAAATCATTGGAATGGGCCAAATTCAACAAAAATTCGGTTTCCGACCACGTTTGGTTAGCCTGCACCGCAACACAACCATCAATAGCATTTTCCGAATAGACTTTTTTTAAATCTTCTGGCATGAAATCACGACGAATACTAGCCATATCTTCATTAATCCAGCTGTGCTTTTTGAGGTTATATTGCCAAAAATGTTGGTGCGAATCAATAGTCATTATTGCTCGATTTCAATTTTGATCACAGTTGCCATTGTATCAACTATTCTTGCGGGGGTACTTACTTTGAGGCCTTCCTCCGTCATTTCCCATTTTACATTAGAATCGCTTCCAAGAATTGAAATTCTCTTAACGGCTACCATGTCCTTTATTTTTTCCTTCGCAAAAGATTCCAAAAGTAATTCGGAGTTAGGCTTGGTGGATCCCATAACAATGGCATAGATATAATAATCTTTGGTAGTGTATCTAATATCTTTATTGGAGTACTTTAATTTATGAAAGGCTTCGTGGTTTTGAAAGTGCCCTTCTGGCTGCACAGTAGGCCCTTCGCCAAAGGTGTACCATGTTTCTGTACCGTAAATAGCTTCACCATATTTTTTTAACCAAGCACCCATTTCTAGAAGACCATCTTTTTGATTTTGTGGGATGGTGCCGTCAGCCATAGGGGATACATTCAACAATAACACCCCATTTTTGCTTACAACATCTATTAGCATATGTAAAATATCGACGGCTTTTTTTACTCCCAAATCTTCTGTATAGCCCCAACTGCCATCGCTAATGGTGGCATCTGTCATCCAAGTTTTTATGCCTATGTCCTTTTTACGTGCTTGCTCCAAGTCTTCGACACTCATGGACAAAGGAAGATCGTGCTGCTTCCTAATCACCACCACCTCTTGGTTCTTTTTTTCTGCTTGATTTAGATAATGGGTGGTAAATTCCTTTCTATACTTCTCTGGAATGTCTCCCAAGACATAATCGAACCAGATGATATCGGGATTATACTTGTCAACAACCTCATTAAGCTTTCCCAACCACACTTCCTCATACCATTTATCAGGTTCCATATTGCCATACATTAATTGTAAGTTGGGGTCATCTGAACTTGGTGGCATATTTTCAAAATATGGAAAGTGGCTTAAGCCATTTTCCTTTCCCAACGTATTGCTGCGTTGGAGATTCTTGGAATGGTGGAAGGTGGTAATAAACTTCATATCCTCCTCCTTAATGGCCTTTTCCAACAATCCTGTAATGTCTTTTTTAGGACCTATGTCCATAACATCCCATGGGGTAATAGCACTGTCCCACATGGCATAACCATCGTGATGTTCTGCTACGGGGC
Source organism: uncultured Allomuricauda sp. (assembly GCA_965117065.1). GTDB lineage: Bacteria > Bacteroidota > Bacteroidia > Flavobacteriales > Flavobacteriaceae > Flagellimonas. Next base: position 2,566,140 of record OZ220751.1, on the reverse strand, counting down.
CAGCAAATTTTGCTCCGGCATCTTTAAAAAGTCTTGCCCATTCTTCTGCATTGAATTTTTCCGCCTTAAACATAGGGGCAAAATCGTGATAACCAAACTCTGAAGGGTCTCCGTATTTCTTTATGTGATGTGCATAAACGTCATGGTCTTTAAAATGCATCCATCTGGGATACCATTCGCTGCCATATGCTGGAACAGAATACAATCCCCAGTGAAAATAGATTCCCAATTTGGAGTCTTTAAACCATTGAGGTGATGCTTCATGTTTGCCAAGTGATGCCCAGTCCGTCTGATAAGTATCCAATTCCATTTCCCTGGATTGAGCAATTTCCTTATTGTTAGGAACACAGCCCACAAACAGAGCTATGAGGATTAATGACTGGTACTTTTTAAAAGGTTTCATAAGCATTGTATTGGTTATTGGTCAAAAGAAATTCCTTTAGGGCAGTTTTCATCCCGGCTTTGGTAATCCGTTGTAGGTTGTTCAGCACCTCAGCTTGAAGATTGGCTATTGGTGTTAAGTCCATCCCCCAAAATTGCTCCTGGGAAAGGACATTGGTTACCAGCTTTTCCAGATCATGAGCGTTGTTATTCCATTGTTCCTCAAAAAAATCCAAAACATCCTGATCATCATTTAAGGGAATACGTATGCCGTTGACCTCCCCTTTGTAAAATGCTATTAATGAAGCTAAGGAAAACAAGAGTCCTTTTGGTGGTTCTTGTTCGATTTTAATAAACTCCAACATGGAGGGCAAAACCCGAGTCTTGAATTTGGAGACAGAGTTCAATGAAATAGCAATCAATTCATGATCCAGATATGGATTTCGGAACCTATCCAGCACATCGTTGGCAAAGGCATGAAGATCTTCCTTGGGCAGTTCCAAGGTTGGGCAAATTTCTTCAAAAATTACATCTTTTATAAATTTTCCAACGGTTTCATTCTCTATAGACTCCCTAACGTTGTCTATGCCGTAGAGATATCCCACTGGGACCAAACAGGTATGTGCTCCATTTAAAATTCGCACTTTTCTGGTTCGGAAAGGCTTCAAATTGTCCGTGAAAACGACATTGAGTCCTGAAGCTTCCGTTGGAAATTCCTCCTTAATAGATTCTGGTCCCTCAATTACCCACAGATGGAACAGCTCACCTTCTACCACCAGATTGTCTACATATCCCAACTCTTTTATAATCGTATCTATCCGCGCTTTGGGATATCCAGGCACAATACGATCTACCAGGGTGTTGCAAAATATGTTGTGCTCATCAATCCAGTCAACAAAGCCTTTTTCAAGATTCCATTGTTGGGCATATTTCAAGATTATTCCTTTCAATTGGTCACCATTCCGGTCTATTAATTCGCAGGGGATTAGAATCAACCCTTTTTCTTTGGCTCCCTTAAAAAACCGATATCTTTTAAACAGCAGAGAAGTAAGTTTAGCGGGGAAGCTTTTTTGGGGCATATCCTCCAAAGCATCATCAGGGTCATATGAAATTCCCGCTTCAGTAGTATTTGAAAGTACAAACCTCAAATCGGGGTTCAAGGCCTGATCCAGGTACGCTCGGTAATTGGAATATGGATTGACGCCCTGTTGAATGCAGTCGATAACTAGATGTTCACTGAGCGCCTTCCCATCTTTTATTCCATTTAAGTAAAGCGTATAAAGCCCCTCCTGTTCATTCAATAATTCTATAAGGCCTTTCTCAATGGGTTGAACCACCGTAACCCCAGCATTAAAATTGGCTTTTTGATTCATTTCATGAATCATCCAATCGGCAAAAGCGCGCAAAAAGTTACCCTCGCCAAATTGCAGAACTCTATTGGGGTAAGCTCTTGATCTGAATGAACTTCTATTGAGTTTTGTTGGTTGACTACTCATAGGGATATTCCTCTTTTCCAAGGGATAAAATCGTTTTGGCCATTGATTTCTGCTTTTGCCTGGGTATCCCCGCTGGCTATTTTTATAATGTGTTCCAAAAGCTGTCCCCCCATTTCCTCTATGCTATGCTCCCCACTGATAACCGTTCCAGCATTGACGTCAATAAAATCCCCCATTTTTTCATATAACTTGGTATTGCTCGATAATTTTATAACAGGAGACAAAGGATTACCAGTGGGAGTGCCCAACCCTGTTGTAAATACAATCATGTTACACCCTGATCCCGTAAGTCCAGTAGTGCTTTCTACATCGTTTCCTGGTGTGCATAAAAGATTCAGTCCAGGCTGGGTGACCGTTTCGGCATAATCCAGTACCGCCACCACAGGAGAGGTGCCTCCTTTTTTGGCAGCTCCGGCTGATTTAATGGCATCGGTGATTAACCCATCTTTAATATTACCGGGAGAAGGATTGTTTTCAAAACCAGATCCAACGGCTTTTGCTGCTTGGGAATAGGATTGCATCAATGCAGTAAATTTAAGAGCATCAGCTTCTGTTTCACATCTATTGATCAACTCCTGTTCCACCCCGTTTAGCTCTGGAAATTCTGCTAGTACCGCCGAACCTCCCAAACTAACCAAAAGGTCAGAGGTATAGCCCAATACCGGATTTGCAGAAATACCAGAGAATCCATCAGACCCCCCACATTCTAGCCCTAACACCAACTTACTTAAAGGAGCTGCACTTCGGGAGATTTTGTTGGCTCTGGTTAGACCCACAAAGGTTTTCTTGACTGCTGTTTCTATGAATTGACGTTCACTTCCACCTCCTTGTTGTTCCAAATAAATTAATGGGCGTGAAAAATTGGGGTTTATTTTGTCAATGTACTTTTGCAATAATTGAATTTGGGCATGCTGGCACCCTAGACTCAAAATGGTAGCCCCTGCCGTATTGGGATTGGTAATATAGCCCGCCAACAACTTACAGAGCATTTCTGCATCCTCCCGAGTACCACCACAACCACCATCGTGCCTCAAAAACTTGATTCCATCTACATTGGGAAACACTCTGTTCTTAGTTGCCTCTTTATGTGAACCATCTAATGGAATTTTAAAAAGCTCTTCTTCTGTGGCCCCATTTTTATATTGGTCTATCAAGGCTTGGGTATTAACCACAAAATCCCTCTTGGAATGATAGCCTAGTGCTTCGGTAAGCGCACTTTCCAGTACATCAACATTTCTATTCTCACAAAAAACCAACGGAATGACCAACCAATTGTTTCGAGTCCCCACCTTTCCATCTGCCCGATGATACCCTTTAAATGTGATCTTTTTATATTTTGATACATCCGGACCAGACCATTGGAAATTTTCTGTTCTGTTTTCATAACTCGATGAGGCATGCTTCAAGTTTTCCGTAGTAATGGCACCACCTTTTAGAATCGTTTTGGTGGCTTTCCCAACTAAAACTCCGTACATATAAATCTCATCGCCAATTACAAAATCATCTAAGGCAAATTTATGTTTTGACCTGATGTCCTCCGCAAGACGAAAGGACTTACCGGCCACATGAACCGGAAGTCCGCTTTGCAAATCGGTAATGGCGACAATTATATTGTCTTTTGGGTCAATCTGGACATAAGTTTTATGCTTGGTCATTTTGACTGATTTGATTCGGTATTCAAAGTGGTTATAAATGAATCATCCCTTTGATGACTCCTGTTTCGGGCTTTGTCCAATTATCGAATTGATCAATAATTCCGTCAAAGGCCATTTTATGAGTAATAAAGGATGCTGTTGGGAAATTATCAATTTGCTCTAGCACATGCTCAAAGTCCAATAGGGTGGCATTTCTGCTGCAAAGAATTGTACTTTCCTTGGCATGAATCTTAGGGTGGTTGAAAGTCAGATTTGCTTTGGACAGTCCCACCAATACATACCTTCCACCATATGCCATATAATCTGGCCCAACCTCTAGTGCCTTTTGGTTTCCAGTTGCATCAAAAACTGCAGTTGCCATATCTCCTCCCGTAATTTCATTCACTTTTTCAACCGGGTTGTTAGCAATATTCACAGTGTGTTCTATCCCAATTTGTTCTTTGACAAAATCCAGTCGATTTTGGTTTAAATCTAACGCTATTGGGTTGACTCCAGCCAGTTGTGCCAATTTTAAGATTCCAATACCAATGGGGCCACAACCCATAACCACAATGTACTCTCCATTTTCCAACTTTGCTCTTCTGATGGCATGTGCTCCAATGGCCAATGGTTCAACAATGGCCATTTGATCAAGGGATAAATGGTTCGTTTTAAGCAAAAGGTCCGTTCGCACAGTAATGAACTCCTGCATACCCCCATCTGTATGTACCCCAACCACCTTAATATTTGCACAACAATTGGTCTTGCCTTTTTTACAGGCTATACAGTTTCCGCAACTTATATATGGTATAACTACAACCTTGTCCCCTATGGTAAGAGACCTTTCATTTTTATCGATTTCGATAATCTCGCATGCTAGTTCATGTCCCAGTATCCTTGGATACTTGAAGAAGGCCTGGTTACCCCCAAATGCATGGATATCGGTTCCACAAACTCCTATTTTGTGCACCTTTAAAAGTGCCTCACCTTCATTTCTTACGGGCATTGCTTTCTCAAGAAGTCTTAAGGTCCCCGGTTCTTCACAAACAATGTATTTCATTATTATGTAATCAATGAATTTGGTCGCCAACAATCTAAATTCGAACTTACCTATTTAGCTCAATTGGCTCAATTTATGTGACTTGTAAACTTCTCTTAAATTAGCTTAAAATACTCAATCGACCACCTTAATTGTAGATTTTTAAAAGATGTTCATGATTTTCAGGTTTTTTAAACAAAACCCGTAACACTTCTTGCAACCCAGCTAAGGTTGCAATCTTATTTCAAGTTGATATTCAGGTCGTTTCTGACACTTATCTTGGTGCCCATTTTACCAATCGAAATCAGCAATTCATCTCTGTGCTAGTAACTTTTCAATAAAATAGCTAGATTTAGAAAAAAATAAATACTACACCATGGGTAAATTTGAAATTAAAACAGACAAATCAGGACAATTCAGGTTCAATTTGAAGGCAGGTAATGGCCAGGTAATACTGAGCAGCGAAGCTTACACCACAAAAGCGGCCTGTGAAAATGGAATTGAGTCCGTACAGACAAACTCACAAGACGATAATCGTTACGAAAGAAAAACAGCCAAAGACGGCAGTCCATACTTTAACCTAAAGGCTTCTAACGGTCAAGTCATAGGAGCTAGTGAAATGTATTCAAGTACTTCGGCAATGGAAAACGGTATTGCCTCCATAAAGAGTAATGCACCGGGTGCAGATATTGAGGACAATTCATAGTCAAAGGGACTTTTACATAAAAAACCCAGAATAAATTAAACAGCCCTTAAGAGGCTGTTTTTTTGTGCCCAATTGAAGGTATTCGTTTTGTTATACCATATTTTTGATTGCAATACGCTGTTCATTCCCAAGCATAAGAAATATGAAAATTAGAAAAATTTCTAGCTCACAAGTTATAACGTTATTATGCGTAATGGTCCTGTGTTTTAGTTGCAAGAAAAATCAGAAGCTCCAAGAGGCTTCACCGGTATCAAACAAAGCCCAAAAACAGCCCCTAAATTATTTGATTACCAACATGCCAGAAGGCATGTCCATTCCGAATGGCATGGTCTGGATTCCAGGTGGAACATTTGATCAAGGTGCTGTACCACATGACAACATGGCTATGGGACATGAAAAACCAAGCTACACTGTTGCAATAGACGGCTTTTTTATGGACGTTTCCGAGGTAACCAATGGGCAATATGCCAAATTTGTTGCAAAGACTGGATATATAACTATGGCGGAACGGGAAATAGATTGGGAGGAAATGAAAAAACAATTGCCTGTGGGAACGCCCAAACCCCATGACTCTATCATGCAACCAGGGTCGCTGATTTTTAGGAAAGGAGAGGTTACCAACTTGCAGGATTACTCGCAATGGTGGAAATGGACCATTGGCGCAAATTGGAAACACCCCTATGGTCCCGGGAGCTCAATTAAAGGCAAAGACACCGAACCCGTAGTACATATTGCTTATGAAGATGCCGTAGCCTACTGTGAATGGGCCGGAAGGCGATTACCCACAGAAGCAGAGTGGGAATATGCTGCCAGGGGGGGAAACCAAACTGGAGTTCACTTTTGGGGCGATGAGATTCAAGACTTGAACAAAAATGCCAACACTTGGACAGGGCAATTCCCCTCCAGCAATGACAAAATAGATGGTTTTGAACACCGGGCTCCAGTTAAATCCTATCCTCCCAATGCCTTTGAACTCTACGATATGGCTGGGAATGTATGGGAGTGGACCAGTGATTGGTATCATAGTAATTACTACAAAGAACAGGCTTCCAAAGGACAGGTGCACCGAAATCCACAAGGAGCAACCAGCGCTTTTAATAGCGGAAATCCGTATGCCGTGGAACGTGTTATAAAGGGGGGGTCATTTTTATGCAGTGCATCTTACTGTGCCAGTTATAGGGTTTCTGCAAGAATGGCCACATCTTTGGATTCTTCCATGGAACACTTGGGTTTTCGCACCGTTATGGATGCACAGCCAAGTAAATAAGCCTTTAATTAAAGACCAATTCGTCCACGAAAATAAAACTGTTCCCTCCGGGAACCGTATGCCACTCCGGATTCTTTAAAGGACTTTCCACCAAAAGCCTTACTTTTTTTAAAGATGTAGGTTCAATATCAATATTGTACACTATTCGTTCTATATCATTGGATGGGGGAAGCTTTGGCAGTTTTATACTTTTGATCTTTGAAAAACCGCTCCCATCAGTAGAACCCCAAACCGTGTATCCTACTGGACGAAAAATCCAATTGACAGGATGGGACAAAATTCCCACAGAAATATTAGATATAGTAGTCTGCTCTTTAAATTCTACCGTTGCTGTCATATGCTCAGCTTCATAACCCAACCAATTACCATCCACAAAATTGGTAGTACCTCTTTTGTAATCAGCAAGGGTCTTTCCTCCTTTGGCCGTGTATTTGGGATGTGGAGTCTTGGCTAAAGAAACGGCACTTACCTCAACTTTGTTTTTAAGAAAATCCGCAGTGCTTTCCGAACTAGGTTCCCAGTTATCTAATGAGGTATATGCCCTTAACTTGCTTGTTTCCCTAATATAAAAAGGTTCAGTATACTCTTTGGGAAGGGTATCGTTGGTAAAATCTTCCAAAACATATAAAATTTTGGCTCCTTCAAAATATTGCTCCAAGGAAACTTCTACAGAATCTTTGAAAATCTCTTGCGCTGCAATTATGGTTGGAGGCCCCAAATTACTGGCAGCAAAAACACTGTCTGCAATCTGACCCTGAATTTCCACCGTGGTATGACCCTCCTGAAAATTTGAAAGCCCTTTCTGCGTCATTTGGGTTTGCCAAACATATAGTTTCTTTAGGTGGTCCAAATTGGAAATTCGTGCCAAGGCAGCATCATCCAAGTTGGTACCAAAAAGGTTTAGGGTTTCCAAAAACTTAAACCCCTTCAACATTCTAGTCCCCTCATTGCTAATCTCGGTATGCTGCAACTGCAGCTTGATCAAGTTTTTGAAGGGTTTGAGTTGTTTTGCCAATTCATCGTTTAGGTTGGTATATCCCAGATTTATCTCCACTACGTTGTCCTTGTATCCTTTGAGTAGTTCAAAATCCTGTTCGGTCAAATCTTTACGCTGCAAAAAATTTACGGACAACAACGGCATTTCTTCAGAAATCAATTGGGCGGAGATGTTGTTTTGTGTCAAGGAAGCAATAAAATCCAAAGGCACATCATCCACCTTTTCTGCTATCTGGGCCTGGGACGATGTGTCCTTTTCCAAGGAAGCAAGCACCGATTCCAACTTTCCATCATAGTGTAGATCTTGAACTAGACAATCAAAACAATGGTTATTTTCCAACCACCATTCCAATAGCATAATCTCTTCGGAAGTCAGTTGTACTTTTCCTTTTGGGGGCATATGTTCCTTCTCTACCAGCGGAAGGTAAATCCGATGCATCATCAAAGGTGCGCCCTCTTTTTCTAATGAATTCAATGGAGAACCTGAATCTCCTCCAGCGAGTATCTCGCTTTGCGAGGTCATCAGCAATCCACCTTCTGCTTTTCCACTATTGTGACAACTCACACATTTCTTGCGAAGAATTGGTTGCACAATTTCAGAAAAAACCATGGCTTTGTCCACATTCTCTATGATAGGGTCTTCATATTTTTCTGCAAACAAAAAATCCTCGCCATGCGTTAAACTTCCCCCATAATGACCGGTAAAGGTCAGGAGGATAAGTACAAGCACAAATACTGGCAAGTAGGTCTTTTGCAGCTGTTTTCTGTTCGATTTTTTAAGAAAAAAAAGAGCGACAGCTCCCAAGGCAAAAGCCACGGCTATCCATCTATGCTTAAAAAGTAGTGCTTCATCATAGGCATCATTTTCTCCTAAGAACCAGCCAGATAAAATGGAAAACAAGGCGCTGACAGCTCCTATACCTAATGTAAATAGAATTGTTCCATTATCCTTTGGCTCCGGTTTTTTACGATAATAGAGCTCCATAAGGAATGCCAAGAGCAGGATTCCAATAGGTAGGTGAACAAATAGTGGATGTAAATTTCCTAGTTGCATCATGTTTAGTTATTCCACCATAATTTCATCCATAAATACCCAAGGCAATGTTCCCTTTCCTTGGTGCCACTCGGGGATTTGAGGTAATGGTGTAATGGTTATGGTCAGATCTTGATAGCTCCCTTTTTGAACGGGAACTTCTATAAAGAGTAACTTCTTTTTTTTAGGTGAATCCGGCTTCTCTATAACAATGGCACCTATTTGTCTTCCATTGGTAGATGCCTTTATGGTTTTGGGCGCAAAAATCCACGAATCATGGTCTTGAAGCACACTTACAATTAGACTATTGATGACAGTGCTTTCCGAAAACTTCAAATCTGCAGTGATTTGGTTTTCTTGAAATCCCAACCAAAACTTTCCCTTCCTAAAGTTTAGAGACCCCTTTTGGGTATCGATTAGAGTCACAGCTCCATCCCCGGGATAATTGGAATTGGGCTGCGGAAGTATTTTAACCGATGCCGATGAAATGTTCTTTTCCAGCTTTCGAACCACCAAACTTTGAGACTCACTAGGTTTAAACTCGGAGTGGAATGCCCTGACTTTAACCTCGGTTGTGGAGGCTAATTCCAATGGTTCCAAATAACTGCTGGAATTTGCTGTAACATCTTGCCCATCCAAGGTATATCTAATTATAGCATCATCCTGCGCCAATTCCATGGACAAGGATGCGGAATTGCTGAAAAGCATGGAATCTGCCAGAATTATGGGAGTTGCCAACTGAATGGATTCTGAAGCCAAGTATGAAACTTTTTTGGATTGACAGGAAACCACCACTCCACAAAGAAAAATGTGTAAGAACAAGGTTCGTCTGTCGGTAAAAAGTTCGAGCAGCACCCATAGAATCCTCCCTAACTCTGTCATATGCGATACAATTTTATAGGGTAGGTTCCCCATGAATTCCATTGGGCTACATAGACATTCTCATCTTCGTCAATACACACATCATGCGGATGCCTAAATATTCTTAAAGTTTGGTGCATATGATTCAACTGCTCTTGCTCATAGACCGGGGCACTACCTCCGGGCGCGGAAATCAATTTATTGTTTTCATCTAAAATGGAAACAAACCCTGTCCCCTCGGAACCATCTCCAGACCAAATAGTAGCCAGATATACATGAGTTTTATGTATTACTGGTCTACAAATGTAGGCGCCAGGTAAATCAACGGAATCTAAATACTCTCCACTTAAAGAAAAGCGCTTGAGTTTATTTTGTTGTCGCGCCGTAATCAATAACACAGGATTAGCAGCATCACGGTTATCTATGCAAATGCCATGGGCATTGTTGAATAAATGGTCTTCTTCTCCCCTTCCCCCAAACACATTCTTAATGTTGCCTTTGGAGTCATAATGTGTAATATACTGAGCTCCGTAACCATCCGAGACATAGATGTCCCCATTTTCAGCAATTGCAGTTTCCGTTGGGATATACTCCTCTTTTTTCTGATATTTCCCGCTTTCCTTGGGATAAGGAAAAACCTGTATTATTTTTCCATCCAGGGTTGTCTTTATGACTTCGTGCCTTTCATTATCCGAAATATAAAGGAATTCAGTTCCATTTTCATCATGCAACGTAAGCCCATGGGCCCCGGGATATTCCTTTCCCCAGGAATCCAAAAGCTTTCCTGATTTATCGTAGATAAGCACATTATTTTTAGTGTGGTTGGTCAGTAAAATGATTCTGCCCTTGGCATCCTGAACCATTTCATGGCAATCTTTTACCGGAAAGTTTTTACTATTGAGTTTTCCCCAATTTAAATCTACTTTATAGCGATGGGTTCCATGACCGATTATGGCATCTTTCAATATTTTATCGGAAAAAGACATTGATCCCATGGCAGCCAAACCTAAGGCCCCCATTCCGCTTTTTTCCATGAATTGCCTCCGCTTCATCATGTCAAAATATCTTTTACTACATGACCTTCCACATCGGTAAGCCTAAATCTTCTTCCCTGGTATTTATAGGTTAGTCGCTCATGATCAATTCCCAAAAGATGCAACAAGGTGGCCTGAAAATCATGCACATGCACCGGATTTTCCACAATATTGTATCCAAAATCGTCAGTTTCCCCATACACTATCCCTGGTTTGATTCCTCCACCTGCCATCCACATGCTAAAACACCTTGGGTGATGATCCCTACCGTAGTTGGTATCGGTTAGTAGGCCTTGGGAATAATTGGTCCTGCCAAATTCTCCTCCCCAAATAACCAAGGTATCATCCAACATCCCCCGTTGCTTCAAATCAGCTACGAGTGCAGCGGATGCTTGGTCCACATCTTTGGCCTGTTTTTCAATGGCATCAGGTAAGTTGTCGTGTTGATCCCATCCCATATGGTACAATTGGATGAATCGCACATCTTGTTCAGCCAACCTTCTTGCCAGCAGACAGTTGGCGGCATAGGTGCCCGGTATTTTTGCGTCGGCACCATACATTTTATAAATATAGTCCGGTTCGTTTTCTGTATTGATTACCTCGGGAACTGAGGTTTGCATGCGATACGCCATTTCATATTGGGCAATTCGACTTTGGATTTCATTATCTCCAAATTCTTGATATTGCTTTTCATTGAGTTCGGCAAGATTATCCAATATAGCCCTTTTGGTTTCTTTAGAAATCCCTTTGGGGTCATTCAAATAGAGTACAGGGTCCTTGGCTGCCCTAAATTGCACCCCTTGATGCAGGGAATGGAGAAAACCATTACCCCATAAACGGGTATAAAGTGGTTGGCCATTCGGTCTTCCACTACCCCTGGACAAGAGTACGGTAAATGCTGGCAAATTTTCATTTTCACTGCCCAAACCATAGCTCAACCAAGATCCAATGCTAGGTCTTCCGGGTTGCTGGGAGCCCGTCTGGAAGAAAGTAACCGCTGGGTCATGGTTAATGGCTTCGGTATACATCGATTTAACGATACACAAATCATCTACCATTTTGGCGGTATAGGGTAGCAAATCACTGATCCATGTTCCATTTTTGCCGTGCTGCTGGAATCCAAAGTTGGAACCTACCAAAGGAAAACTATCTTGACCAGAGGTCATTCCTGTTAAACGTTGCCCATTGCGGATGGATTCTGGTAAATCCTCTCCCCTTCTTTGATTGAGTAAAGGTTTGTAATCAAAAAGTTCCAATTGAGAGGGACCTCCACTTTGAAACAGATAAATAACCCGTTTTATTTTTGCAGCGTGATGTGGGGAACTAAGGATTCCCTTAATCCCCATTGGATTATCTGCTTTTGTAAGGAGTTCGCCTTCTTTTCTGTAAAAATTACAGCCTAAAAGTGACCCTAAGGCCAATCCACCAACTCCAAGGGCGGATTTTCCCAAAAATGCCCTTCTATTTAAGTTGATGGCGTTATCGGCAATTATTTTTTTCTCACTCATAACTATCCTCTGGTGATGGTTTCGTCTAAATTCATAATGGTCTGAGCTGTTAAAGCCAAGGCAGTAAGCGTCTCCTTTGAGGTATCTGGAAACTCAGTAAATTCTCCAATGGAAAGATACTCCTCAGGGACAATAGCTCCCGTCTTAATTTTTTCCAAAGCATCTGAATAGAACTTCTGTAAAATCTCCAGCTCTTCAGCATCGGGAGTTCTTGAGGTGGCATTTTGGAAGATATAGCCAATTTGTTCACTCGTATCTTGACCTTTCTTTCCAAGCGCTTTAACGGCAACTGCCCTTGCTGCCTCAATAAGCTGCGGGTCATTCAACAAAACCAATGCTTGCAAGGGTGTATTCGTTTCTTGCCGTTTTACCGTGCACAAATCCCTAGACGAAGCATCAAAAGTCATCATACTAGGCGGGGGAACTGTTCGCTTCCAAAAGGTATAAAGACTTTTCCTGTAAAGATCTTTCCCTTCACTTTGCACATAGGTGGCGGTACTACCTCCACCTCCCCCGGTAGTCTCTTCCCAAATACCTTCGGGTTGATATGGTTTCACACTTGGACCGCCTACCTCTGAATTCAGCAAACCACTTATCTTAAGTGCTTGGTCCCGAATCATTTCTGCACCCAATCTAAGCCTTGATGCCCGTGCCAAATATCTGTTTTCTGGATCCCTTTCCTTCATCTCCTCTACTATTTCGCTACTCTGTTGGTAGGTTTTGGAAAGGGCCATATATTTTATCATCTGCTTTAAATCCCAGCCTTCATTTTGGAATTTGACAGCTAAAAAATCCAATAATTCTGGATGGGATGGTAATGCTCCTTGGTTGCCGAAATCGTACGAACTCTCCACCAAACCTTTTCCAAACATTCGCTGCCAAAGTCGGTTTACCGCCACACGGGCGGTGAGTGGATTATCTTTATGAAACAACCATTTAGACAATCCCAGTCTGTTCTTTGGAAGTTCTTCCGGAAAGGGCAAAATTGCCTCTGGGGTACTTGGAAAAACCTGATCAGTCGGTTGGTCATAAACACCTCGGTTCAAAACAAAGGTCTCCCTGGATTTGGACATATCTTTCATAACCATAACCTCAACCTTGGTTTGGTCATTGTTGCTCAAATTCACGAAATTCAATACCCCATTGGCTTCTTCTTCGGTAATGGTGATATAGGGTTTGGGTATTACCTGGGCATTAGGCATGAGACCGTCCTCGTCCACATTGTTAAAAAAGCTGAACAACTGAAAATGCTCTTGTTGGCTCAGGGGGTCATATTTGTGATCATGGCAACGAGAACATTCCAAAGTCATTCCCAAAAAAGCGGTTCCAAAGGTGTTGGTCCGGTCTTCCACGTATTCAATTCTATACTCCTCTGGAATTACCCCGCCTTCTGCAGTAATCTTGTGATTTCTGTTAAACCCAGTCGCCAATATGGATTCCTTGGTAGTATTTGGGATCATATCTCCCGCCAACTGGTAGGTCACAAATTGATCATAGGGCATGTTCTTTTTGAAAGCATGTATAACCCAATCCCGCCAAGGCCACATGATTCGTTCAAAATCGTCTTGATAGCCATGAGTGTCCGCATATCTAGCCACATCCATCCAATCTGCAGCCATATATTCCGCATAATCCGTGGTAGTTAACAGGGAATCTACTATAGTTTCGTAAGCCTCAGGGGAAGTGTCATTTAAGAATGCATTCACTTGTTCAACACTTGGAGGTAAGCCAGTAATACTAAAATAGACCCGGCGAATCAGCTGTTCATTCTTCGCTTTTTTGGAAGGTGAAAATCCTTGTGAATTTAATTCATCCAAAATAAATTTATCTATTTCATTCTGACTCCAACTATCGTTTTCTATTATCGGAACCACTTGATTTGTTGGCGCTACAAATGCCCAGTGCTTTTTATAAACAGCTCCCTGTTGCACCCATTTCTTAAGCAATTCCTTTTCATAAGCTGAAAGGGAAAGGTTGGAATCTGAAGGCGGCATCATCAAATTGGGGTCTTCATTAAAAATCCTATGCACCAATTCACTTTTCTCTAAATTGCCCGGGACAATGGCATAGCGGTCCTTGTTTTCGCCAATGGCTGCATAAGCATCTTCTGCTTTGTTTAGGGAAAGTCCCCCTTCCACCGCATTCTTGTCTGGACCATGACAGGCAAAACACCTATCGGACAAGATGGGTTTAATGTGAAATGAAAAGTCAATGCTGTCCGGAAGTTGTCTTGTGGCTTGATTCCCAGGAATGGAAGCATATTCACTTTTCTTTTGTTGACAACTGGTCATAAAAATGAGAAAGACACAGCTTGGTATCAACAGAAAAATTTTCCTTTTTGTAGTTAAAATGAAGGGCATATGAAAAGGATTTATACCAATTTGTCCTTAAACTAGCCAGTTAAGCCGAGACCCATTAAAAAATTTCGACCAATAGCGTTACTGAAAAGACTAATACCTAGATTACACTAGCCGGCAAATAAAACTGCTTGTTAATCAGCCACATGGGGTTTAGGTAATAGTGTCATTGAGAATGCGGCTCTTGGCTTCGTTCAAATAACTTCTGCCAATGGTGTACCTAATACCATCCACTTCCAGGCTGTTTCCTTCAATAGCCTCAACCTTGTCTATGGCAATGGTATACGATCTATGTATCCGAAGAAATTTATCTGAAGGAAGCTCCTCGGTAAAACTTCCAAGGGTCTTATGGATTATGTATTTAGCGGAAGTGGTTTTTATCCGGATATAGTCTTTTAGGCTTTCCACCACCACTATTTCGTCAAGAAAAATCTTTTGAAGTTTCTTTTTATCCACTTTTACAAATATGCTTGGTTTCTCGCTACCTCCTTGACCCGTGTTGGTTGCCCCCTGTTTTAAACTTATAATTCGGTTTATGGCCTTTAAAAAACGTGGAAATGGAATAGGTTTCACCAAATAGTCGATGACCTCCAATTCAAAACTTTTAAGGGCATACTCCTCATGGGCAGTTGTGATGACAATCATAGGGGCCACTTGAAGGGACTCCAAAAAATTAAGACCATCCAAAATGGGCATGTTGATATCCAAAAAGATGATATCTACTTCATTTTCCTGTAAAAACAAATTGGCATCAACGGCATTGGAAAAAGTCTCAACCAGTTCCAGTTGGCTTATTTGCACCACATAATTCTTCAACACGTTGATCGCCAAAGGCTCGTCATCAATAATTATTACTCTCAAGGCCATCATACTTTTAATTTTAGGTCAACATGAAACATTTTATCCTTCTCAAAAATTGAAAGCTTATAGTCATTTGGATCATACCCTAACTCCAGACGTTTCTTAACATTGGATAGTCCAATACCTCCTCCTCTGGTCGCCACTTTACTTTGCCCATTGTTTTGAGGTATAGTATTGGACACATTAAAGTACAAAAAATCATCATCAACATTGATATCTATGGCGATATTCATTTCACCAATGTTCTTGCTTGCACCATGTTTAAAGCAGTTTTCAATTAATGGCACCAACAACATAGGCGCTATTTCCTTATTCTCCAAATCCCCAGAAATACCAATATCAATATCCAGTGTATCGTTAAATCGGATCCGTTCTAAGTCTATGTAATTCTGAATACAGTCGATTTCGCTTTTAAGGTCTTGTTTTCGTTTTTTGGTTGCGTAAAGTAGGTAACGCATAAGACCCGAAAGTTTAAGAATTACTTCTGGAGCCTTATCTGATTTTTCCAGCGTCAACGAATAGATGTTGTTCAGTGTATTAAAGAAAAAATGTGGAGAGACCTGTGATCTTAAAAATTTCAGTTCTGTGGTCAATTGTCTTTTTTCCAAATCGTGCAGCTTGCTGTGTTCCCTTAACCAATCCACAGTGACCTTTATCGCCGTTGCAAATGCCACCACATAAAGTTCACCAAACATGGTAATAATTGCATAATTAAGGGTTAAACTATCCACATGTTCAGGTCCCTCTGGCATCACATTGGTACTCACCAAATAGTAGGTAAGATTAAATTTCACCAAAAGCATGATAAACAGGCAAGCAAGCACCATAAAAGCATAGGTAACATATTTTCTGGCATAGAGATACTTGGGCATTAGAAAATAGATGTTGAAATAAGAAAGAGCAATATGGATTGGAAAACCTATCAAATTGGTTTTTAACGACAGTACAAAGTCGTTATGGATACTGCCCCAACGTAAGGTATTTAGCACAAAATAGATTACCCAAAAAATGATATGGTGCTTGTACGTGACCTTGTATGGTTGGGGGGATTCTACTTTTAAAAGTTCCTCCAATTTATTATTTATATACATGGATCGAGGTGAATTTTGATTGTACGGATTTTCTGTTGTTTAGCTTTTGGGGCTTGTTGTTGGTCTAATTTTATTCGACTAGAGGATAAAATTATAAATATTTAGAATTACAATTTTTTAACCCAGCACAACCATTGAAACCAACCCAACAATTCCTAAATAATTATAAGAAAATCAAATATAATTTGGGGGAAAGTATAAAAAATATCAATAATAATCCAACAAGGTAATGAAGAGGGTCTCATTAATTCTATTCATAACCGGACTTCTTTTATGCCTATCGTGCAATGAACAAAACACGACTGATCAAAGGGAAAATCTCGTTGATTTTGTAGATCCCTTTATCGGCACCGGCGGTCATGGACATACCTATCCAGGTGCAACCTCACCATTTGGCATGGTGCAACCAAGTCCTGATAATGGAACAGGTGGATGGGACTGGTGTTCCGGCTATCATATTTCGGATTCCATTATATCCGGATTTGGGCAGTTACATCTTAGCGGTACGGGAATTGGTGATTTAGCGGATCTTATTCTTATGCCCACTAATGCGAAATTGGATGTTTCACTTTTCGGGAAAACTAGAGACAGCCTTCCCTACCCTTCACACTTTTCACATGCAACAGAACTGGCTTCTCCGGGTTACTATAAAGTGCAGCTGGAAGATCCAAACATTCAGGTGGAACTTACCGCCAATGATTATGTTTCCTTCCATAAATATACCTACACCAAGGAACAAGAACCTTCCTTTATTTTAGATCCTGGATATCAGGT
The DNA here is from genome assembly GCA_965117065.1 of uncultured Allomuricauda sp. Taxonomy (GTDB): domain Bacteria; phylum Bacteroidota; class Bacteroidia; order Flavobacteriales; family Flavobacteriaceae; genus Flagellimonas. The sequence goes on along the minus strand of OZ220751.1, from coordinate 2,549,102 downwards.
AAACTGGGACAAACTTACGGAGAGTGCAATTTATTGGGATGATGACAGCAATCTGACTGGATATAGACATAGTACAGGATGGGCCAAAAATCAAAAGTTGTTTTTTGCCATAGAAACTTCCACTCCCATTTCCGAAGCGACCTTAATGCTCGATGGATCACCCATCGAAAACGCCAAAAAAGTTCAAGGAAACAAAACCGGTGGACAATTCTTTTTTACCCCTGAGACAAATGTGGTAGAGCTTAAAATTGCTGTCTCGTCAGTTAGCATAGCCAATGCTAAAGCAAACTTGGTACAATATGGCAAGGACTTGGCATTTGACCAGGTTAAGAAAGCGACCAATGGACAATGGGAAGAATTACTTTCCAAAATAAGGGTTGAAACCCCTCAAGATTCTTTAAAAACCATTTTTTATACTGCTCTATATCACACTCAAATTGCCCCCGTGCTGTTTAGCGATGTGAATGGAGAGTTTCGATTGCAAAATGACAGCATTGTTAAAACATCAGGTTGGAATGCATACTCAACGCTCTCTCTCTGGGATACATTCAGAGCAGAAAATCCTCTGTTGAATATTATACAACCACAACGATCAACAGACATCATCCAATCCATGTTAACCTATTACGATGAGCAGGGCCGACTTCCGGTATGGACGCTTTACGGCAACGAAACCAATACGATGACGGGCAACCATGGTGTTTCGGTAATTGCTGAAGCATACCTAAAAGGAATACGCGGGTATGACGTTGAAAAGGCATACGATGCCGTTAAAAAAACTATGATGGGGGATATCCGTGGATTAGGTCCTTATAAGGAATTTGGCTATATCCCATATACCTCAGAAGATGAATCAGTAACCAAAAGTCTGGAATTTGCCTATAACGATTGGTGTGTTGCGCAAATGGCAAAGGCATTGGACAAAACAGAAGATTTTAACTACTTCAGCAATCGTTCCAAAGCATATGAACACATGTTTGACAAGGAAACTGGCTTTATGCGGGGCAAATCGGATGATGGTATGCACTGGAATGAACCTTTTGACCCCAAATATTCCAGTCATAGAGAGCATACAGACTATACCGAAGGAAATGCATGGCAGCATAGCTGGTTTGTGCTTCACGACGTACCCAATTTTATTGCACTACATGGAGGGGCCGATGCCTTTACTTCCAAATTGGAACAGCTATTCACAGAAAGTTCTGAGATTTCGGGAGATAACGTTTCCGCAGACATTTCCGGACTGGTTGGGCAGTATGCACATGGCAACGAACCAAGCCACCATATCGCATACATGTTCAATAAGGCCAAAAGCCCATGGAAGACCCAAGAGTGGGTCAGGGAAATTTTGAATACCCAATACAGCACCCAACCTGATGGGCTAAGCGGAAATGAAGATTGTGGACAAATGTCCGCATGGTATGTTTTTAGCGCCTTGGGGTTTTATCCCATGAATCCGGCATCAGGTCAATATGAATTGGGAAGTCCCCTATTTGAAAAAGCGAGCATTGCAGTTTCAGAAACAAAGGAATTTGTAATCACAGCAAATAACACCTCATCAGTCAACAAATACATTCAATCAGTTAAACTAAACGGAAAACCATTGCAGCGTACTTACATCACCCACGAGGAACTTATGGGCGGAGGTATGTTGGAATTTGATATGGGCCCTGATCCCAACAAAAATTGGGGTGTATAAACCAGACTTATACAAGTATATGGATGTAATCGACATTTCAATCATAATAGTCTACGTATTGTTGACCCTGTTCATTGGAATATGGGTTTCCAAGAAAGCCTCCAAGGGGCTTGAATCCTATTTTTTGGGAGGAAACAACATTAAGTGGTATTACTTGGGGCTCAGTAACGGCTCTGGAATGTTTGATGTTTCTGGAACAGCTTGGATGGTTGGGATTTTGTTCCTATACGGTGCAAAAAGTTTCATGTTCATGTGGTTATGGCCGGTTTGGAACCAAATTTTTGTAATGATGTTCCTTGCCGTTTGGATACGTAGGTCCAACATTATGACCGGTTCCGAATGGATCTTGACCCGTTTTGGTGATGGTAAAGCAGGTAGAGCTTCCCATTTTATTATTGCTGTTTTTGCCATCATTTCTACCGTTGGATTCATTGCCTATTTCTTTGAAGGTGTTGGTAAATTCTTGACGGTTCTTTTACCTTGGGACCTATCCTTGCAGTTAGGCCAAACACTTTTGCTAACCTCAGAACAATCCTATGCCCTCACCATCATTGTTTTAACAACGATTTACACCATAAAAGGGGGGATGTTTTCTGTTGTGGCCACAGAAGTTTTACAGTATATAATCATGGTCATAGCTGGAGTCCTTATTGCTGGATACACCTTTTTTGTGGTTAGCGATGCGGATATCAATGCCGTAATATCTCCAGAATGGCGAAGCATCCTTTTCAATAATGAATTAGGGGCTCATTGGAGTTCCAAATTCCAGGCATTCAACAACCTAATTGATAGCGAAGGTTACAAAATGTTCGGAGCATTCATTGGCATGACCTTGTTCAAGGGGTTCTTTGCCAGTATAGCAGGACCCGTCCCTGGTTTTGATTTTCAACGGATTTTGTCCACTAGAACGGTAAAAGAATCGGCCTATATGAGCGGGTTTACCAGCCTTGTACTGTATATCCCCCGCTATTTATTGATTGCCGCTATTGTTGTTATTGCTTTGGTAACCCTTGTGCCGGAGATGAGTTCAAATCCTGGACTAAATGGGGGCGATCTGGAAATTATTCTACCCAAAGTCATTAATAATCACATCCCTGTCGGAATCAAAGGATTGCTTCTTGCAGGGCTACTTGCTGCTTTTATGTCCACGTTTTCAGCTTTTGTGAACTCAGGACCAGCCTATATTGTCAATGATATCTATAAAAAGTATTTTAAGCCAGAAGCTTCCAACAAACACTACATCAAGGCAAGTCACCTTGCTTCTTTTGGTGTGGTTGGTTTAGGGGTGTGCATGGGCTTCTTTGCCGATTCCATTAATTCACTTACGCTTTGGATCACCAGTGCACTATATGGGGGCTACGTAGCTGCAAATTTCCTCAAATGGATTTGGTGGAGATTTAACGGCTGGGGTTATTTTTGGGGAATGGTGGGTGGTCTTATTGTGGCCAGTCTGCAATTTGTATTGGATCAAAACAAGACAAGTTTTGATGAGGGAACTTACCTATATGAAATATCTCACGTTCATGCCATTTATTTATTCCCTATAATTTTTGGGGTTTCATTGCTGGGATCCTATCTGGGAACCTATTTGACCAAACCGACGGATGCTGAAGTTCTAAAATCTTTCTATCGGGAGGTAAAACCTTGGGGGTGGTGGAAACCAGTCCATAAACAATTAAAAAAAGAGGATAGTTCTTTTGAAAAGAACAACGACTTTTGGCTGGATATGCTTAACTGTACTATCGGAATCGTATGGCAATCCAGTATGATTTTATTACCCATTTATTTATTAATCAGGGACTACCCAAAAACATGGGTAGCACTAGTTATATTTTTGATAACTTCTGTTATTTTAAAATTTACTTGGCTGAACAGAGTTCGAAAAATACCGAATTAAAACCTACAATAATATATTTAAGCCCGTGGCAAACCAAATTTTAGAGAAAGTGAATACAATTCCTTGGCAAGAGAGAACAGAAGGCGACATGGATATCATCTGGAGGTATACCGAAAATCCTATTATAAGGCGGGATGCGATTCCCACTTCCAACAGTATTTTCAACAGTGCCGTAGTTCCATTTGAAGACGGGTTTGCTGGGGTTTTCCGTTGTGACAACAAAGCGGTTCAAATGAATATTTTTGCCGGATTTAGTAAAGATGGACTGCATTGGGAAATTAATCATGAGCCCATAGCGTTTGAAGCCGGCAATACAGCAATGATCGAGTCAGATTACAAATATGATCCCAGAGTCACTTTTATAGAAGACCGCTATTGGATTACGTGGTGCAATGGCTATCATGGCCCCACCATTGGCATAGGGTACACCTTTGATTTTAAGGAGTTTTTTCAGTGTGAAAATGCATTTTTACCATTCAATAGAAATGGCGTGCTTTTCCCAGAAAAAATTGATGGGAAATATGCTATGCTCAGCAGGCCCAGCGATAATGGCCATACACCCTTTGGAGACATCTACATCAGTTACAGTCCTGATATGAAATATTGGGGTGAACACCGATCTGTTATGAAAGCATCTCCTTTTGAAGATAGTGCCTGGCAATGCACCAAAATAGGCGCAGGCTCCGTCCCCATTTTAGTAGACGAAGGATGGCTCATGTTCTACCATGGGGTAATTAACACCTGTAATGGATTTAGATATTCTATGGGTGCCGCTATTTTGGACAAAAATCGTCCCGATCAGGTAAAATACAGAACCCAACCCTATTTGCTATCCCCCCAAACACCTTATGAATGTATAGGCGATGTTCCAAATGTTGTCTTCCCATGCGCTACCCTCCATTCCATGGAAGAGGATAAGGTGGCCATTTACTATGGTGCAGCAGATACCGTAACGGCCATGGCTTTTGGCCGTATTTCAGAAATTATACAGTATACCAAAGAAAACAGTTTGTAAGAGACATGAAAAACTATGCAGAAAAACATAAAAAGCTTATTAGCCTAATCCTATTCTTTCTTTATATAGGTTGCATATTGCTAAGCGCCCAAGAAACACCCAAACGCTATGTTGCTTATAAGGCTGCGGATGCTTTGGTAATTGATGGAAAACCGGACGAAGCTTCTTGGCAGAAAGCCCCATGGTCGAATTTGTTCATTGATATAGAAGGTGATAAAAAGCCAACCTATGACACCCGGATGAAAATGCTATGGGACAAACAGCATATTTACTTTTTTGCCGAACTGAAAGAACCGCATGTTTGGGGCAACCTAAAGCAAAGAGATACCGTTATCTTTTACAATAACGATTTTGAAATTTTCATTGACCCGGATGGAGACACCCACGATTATTATGAATATGAAATGAATGTCTTGAATACCATTTGGGATTTATATCTTTCCAAACCCTATCGCAACCATGGTAAAATTCTTGGGGATTGGGATATAAAAGACCTACAATCCGCGGTACAGGTCAAAGGAACCTTGAACAATCCATCAGATGTTGATGAAGGATGGTCTCTTGAAATAGCTATCCCGTGGTCCATAGATACTTCCCCAGGAGGGCGGGCGGAAGCACCGGAAAACCAATTTTGGAGAGTCAATTTTTCCCGGGTCAACTGGCAACATGAAATATCTAACGGCACTTATTCTCGGAAAAAGGATCAAAAAACAGGAAAATATTTACCAGAAAACAATTGGGTTTGGTCACCACAACAAGTAATCAATATGCATGAACCTGAAAGATGGGGCTATGTTTATTTCTCCAAAAACACAGTTGGCACTGAAACCGTCGATTTTGAAATTCCAAAAGATGATCATATCAAATGGTATCTCTATGAACTGTTTAGAGATTTGATCAATGAAGAACAAAAAGTGGTGAAATGGGAAAACAAGGATGGTAAAACGTATGGTCCTTCCAAGAAAATCCTTGGAAACTTGGTTGAGCCAATGCTGGAAAAACACCTCAAGGGATTTACCCTTTGGACCAAAAGCCCTTTTACCGGAGATACTTTGACCATCAGCTCAGATGGAAAATTTCAGGCCTATAAGAATTAACACCAAGCGTTACACCCTGTAACCATCTAAAAATGTTTAACTACCATGAGGTTGGGACTGTTGTACATAGGATTAACACTGTTTGCCATAAGTTGTTCCCCACAACCTGAAAAAGCAACAACAACCAAAAATTTAACCGATTATGTCAACCCTTTTATAGGAACAGATGGTCCAGGAAATACCTATCCGGGCGCAACAGTTCCCTTTGGCATGGTGCAACTAAGCCCCGATATTGGTATACCCGGTTGGGACAGAATTGCAGGATATTATTATCAAGATTCCATTATTTCAGGGTTTTCCCATACGCACCTCACAGGGACTGGGGCTGGCGATTTGTACGATATTTTGGTAATGCCTACCAATAGTAAGTTTTCCGGCAGAATCCAGGAAAACAATTACAAGCCCTTCTCTAGTTTTATCCATACAAATGAAGGCGCATCTCCAGGTTATTATTGGGTAGACCTTCTGGACTATGAGATCAAGGCGGAGATGACGGCCACGGAGCGCGTTGGAGTCCATCGCTATACATTCCCCCAAGATAACGACACAAAAATTCACGTAGATTTGGGTTACTCACTTAACTGGGATAGTCCAACCCATACACATATCGAAGTAGTTAACGATTCTACCCTGCAGGGCTATCGGATGTCCACAGGTTGGGCAAGAAATCAGCAGTTGTTTTTTGAGATGCAATTCTCCAAACCCTTTACATCCCACAAAATAGAAGGAGATAGCACCAACGCAAAAATCAGTCTAAATTACAGTACCCAAGATGGTGAAAAGCTCGTAATCAAAACTGGCTTATCATCAGTCAGTAGTAAGGCAGCAGGTATGGCTATTCAAATGGAGGCCAATGCAGGTTTTGATGCCATTAAGCAGCATGCCCAAACGGTCTGGGAAAATGAACTCCAGAAAATAAAGGTCGAATCCTTGGATATAGAACAAATGTCCGTGTTCTACACCATGCTTTATCAGTCTATGTTGGCTCCAACTCTTTATAGCGATAGTCTGGGAGAGTACAAAGCTGCCAATAATGCCCAAGGCGAACATAAACCTGGAATGGACACCATCGCCTATGCATCCGGATTCAATCGGTACGACACTTTTTCACTTTGGGACACCTTTAGAGCAGCGCATCCACTATACACCATCATACAACAAGAACGCGTACCGGATATCGTGAAATCCCTGTTGGCGCATTATCAAGAAACCGGTATCCTCCCGGTATGGTCCATGCAAGGAAGTGAAACCAATATGATGATCGGCTACCATGCAGTTCCAGTTGTTGTGGATGCTTATTTTAAAGGTTTTCAATTTGATGCTGAATTGGCGTACCAAGCTTGCAAGGAAAGTGCCATGGTCGACGAGCGTCAAATTGATCTGTACAAAGAAAAGGGGTACATTCCTGTGGATGAAGCACATGAAAATTGGTCAGTTTCCAAAACCATGGAGTATGCTTATGATGATTGGTGTATTGCCATGTTTGCCAAAGATTTGGGCAAACAAAAAGATTACGAGTATTTTCTTGCTCGGTCCGAAAACTGGAAAAACCTCTATAACGAAAAAAATTCCTGGATTCAACCCAAGAATACCAGTGGTCAATTTATTGAACCCTTTATTCCCAAGGAATATTCACCCTACTTCTGTGAAAGCAATGCATGGCACTACTATTGGTTTGTTCCCCAAAATATTGATGGCCTCATCACTAAAACAGGAGGAAAGGAACGTTTTACACAAAAGTTGGATTCCATGTTCACCTACGCGCCAGAACCAGAGGACAAACTGCCATTATTTAGTACAGGAATGATTGGGCAGTATGCGCACGGGAATGAACCAAGTCACCATGTTGCCTATCTTTATAATTACATAGACCAACCTTCCAAAGCACAGCAGTTGATTGGGGACATTTTATCCAATCAATATAAAAACAACCCTAACGGACATTGTGGAAATGAGGATTGCGGACAAATGTCCTCCTGGTACATTTTTAGTGCTATGGGATTCTATCCCGTCAACCCAGCACAAGGCGTATACGATTTGGGCGTTCCTTTATTCTCAGAAGTCGCAATTAAAGTAGGGAACAACAAAACCTTTACCGTAAAAACAGAAGGCGTGGAGGATGGTAAGTTCGTAAGCCGAGTTTCCCTAAATGGAAAGGACTTGAACAGAAGCTATATCACCCATAATGAAATTATTTCAGGAGGAACCTTGGTGTTTATCTTAACCAACGATCCAAAATTGGCAGATAATAATCTCCGAGACACTCCAGAAATCAACAAAATATACCACTAGTATGAAAAAGATGAAATTGACCCCAATTGGAAAAGGCATTGCTCTTTGCGTTATACTAATCGCCGCTATTTCCTGTAAAAACGAGACTGCTTTAAAAAGCGACAAACAGTCCAAGGACAAAATCGACTTGCTTTCCTACGTGAACCCTTTGATGGGGACCGATTCCGATTTTAGCTTGTCCAACGGAAACACCTATCCAGCCATTGCCACTCCCTGGGGAATGAATTTTTGGACTCCCATGACTTCCAAAATGGGAGATGGATGGACCTACAAATACGATGAAAAGACTATTAGAGGTATCAAGCAGACCCATCAACCCAGCCCGTGGATCAACGATTATGCAGCATTCTCACTTATGGCCGTTACGGGCGATTTAAAATACAAGGAGGAAGAACGTGCTTCACACTTTTCCCACAAAGCCGAAACCGTTAGGCCAGACTACTACAGTGTATACCTAGCAGATTATGACATAGTTGCCGAAGTAACTCCTACGGAAAGAGCGGCGCATTTTAGATTCACATTTCCTGAAACAGATCAAGCCTATATAATGCTGGACGCATTTTTCAAGGGGTCTATGGTCAAAATTTTACCAGAACAACGAAAAATTATTGGGTATTGCCGAAACAACAGTGGCGGGGTACCAGACAATTTCCATAATTATTTTGTAGCGGAATTTGATAAGGATTTTGAAATCTCCCATACTTGGGGAGATGATTGGAGTCTTCAAGAAAATACTACCGAGAACAAAGGGGAGCACGTGGGGGCCATCATTGGATTTAAAACCAAACGAGGCGAAGCCGTTCATGTAAAGGTGGCTTCCTCCTTTATCAGTCCAGAGCAGGCGCAACGTAATTTGGATCGGGAAATTGGCAATAAACGCTTCAAGGAAACAAGACAGGCGGCGTCCGAAGCTTGGGAAAAAGAGCTAGGGCGAATAGAGGTAAACACTGCAAACATAGACCATTTACGCACATTTTATTCCTGCTTGTACAGGGTGTTACTCTTCCCACGAAAATTCTACGAACTGGATGCCAATAATAAAGTGGTGCATTACAGTCCTTATAATGGGCAGGTCCTGCCCGGCTATATGTTCACGGATAATGGTTTTTGGGACACCTTCCGGGCAGTTTTTCCTTTTTTCAACATGATGTATCCAGAATTGAATGGAAATATTATGGAAGGTTTGGTCAACACCTATAAAGAATCTGGTTGGTTACCCGAATGGGCCAGTCCAGGTCATAGGGATTGTATGATCGGCTCCAACTCCGCTCCTATTATTGCGGATGCCCACTTAAGTGGGGTAGACGGTTTTGATAAGGAAATTCTATTGGAAGCTATTTTAAAAAATGCCACAGAACCAGACGGTCGCCCAGTAAATAGTGTTGGAAGAGCCGGTTTGGATTACTACAACGAATTGGGCTATGTACCCTATGACGTGGGCATCCACGAAAATGCTGCAAGAACCCTCGAATATGCATATGCAGATTTTACCATTGCCCAAATGGCAAAGTCTCTCGGAAATGATGAACTGGCGAACACCTATTACCAGAAATCCCTTAACTACAAAAAACTATTTGACCCCACTACCAAGCTAATGCGTGGGAAAAATAAGGATGGGACCTTTCAAACCCCTTTTAATCCCCTAAAGTGGGGAGATGCTTTTACCGAAGGCAATAGCTTGCATTATACATGGAGTGTTTTTCATGATGTACAAGGCCTAATGGATTTAATGGGCGGGGATGAGGAATTTGCAGGTATGCTGGATGGCGTTTTCAACATGCCTCCTGAGTATGATGATTCCTATTATGGATTTACCATTCATGAAATCCGGGAAATGCAAATCATGAACATGGGAAATTATGCCCACGGCAACCAGCCTATCCAGCATATGATCTATCTCTATAATTATGCCAAGCAACCCTGGAAAACCCAACAAAAGGTAAGAGAGGTTTTGACTAAATTGTATACCCCAGCTCCTGACGGTTATTGTGGGGATGAGGATAATGGACAGACTTCCGCCTGGTATGTTTTCAGTGCATTGGGATTCTATCCTGTGGCACCGGCAACCAACCAATATGTTATGGGAAGTCCCTTATTTGATGAAGCTAAATTGCACCTCCAAAATGGAAACACCTTTACCATTTCTGCCAGTAAAAATGGAGAAGACAGTCCATTCATCCAAAATGCTAGTTTAAATGGGAGGCCCTTTGACAAAACTTGGATTGCAACAGAAACTATTCAACAGGGAGGTGAGTTAAAATTTGAAATGGGTACCCAACCGAATACAAATTGGGCCACGTCAAAAGAGTCGGCACCGTACTCCCTATCCAAACAATAACTATTTATGAAAACCAAAGTTCTAATATTACTGCTGTTTGCACTTTTAGGAAAAACAACTTTACACGCCCAAGGGAGTGATGACCAAAGGTTGGAATGGTTTAAGGATGCCAAGTTGGGCATTTTTATTCACTGGGGTTATTATGCCGTTAACGGCATTACTGAATCTTGGTCTCTCTATCATAAAAAAATCACCTATGAAGATTATATGCTTCAGGGCAAGAAGTTCACAGCAGTAAATTATGATCCAAATGTCTGGGCGGAGCTGTTCAAAAAAATTGGGGCTAGATATGTGGTCATGACCACCAAGCATCATGATGGCATTGCCCTTTGGAACACAAAGCTAAGTCACTTGAATGTAACTGATAAAACACCTGCAAAACAAGATTTGGTTGCTCCGTATGTTGCTGCACTAAGAGACAAAGAACTTAAAGTGGGATTGTATTATTCACTATGCGATTGGTCCCATCCTGATTATGAAGTGGTCTTCCCCAGACCAAATACAGAAAAAGATTATCCGCAGCGGGGTCAAAAAGAAATAGAGGCCTGGGAACGGTTTGTTCTTTTTTACCAGGGTCAATTGAAGGAATTGAGTTCACAATTCAATCCGGATTTATACTGGTTTGATGGGGACTGGGAAAAGTCTGCTGAACAATGGCGGTCAAAAGCGTTGAAAGATTCCCTTTTAAAATGGAACCCAAGCGTCATTGTAAACTCCAGATTGAACCAATATGGGGATTATAAAACACCGGAACAGGGCATCCCAGTTGTTAGACCAGATGGGCCTTGGGAGTTCTGTATGACCATGAACGACAATTGGGGCTATTATCCTTCGGATAAAAACTATAAACCAATTTCCCAAATCATCAGGACTTTTGTTGAAGTGATTTCAAAAGGGGGCAACTTACTATTGAACATTGGTCCAAAACCAGATGGAACCATAGCCCCTGCACAAAGGGAGCGACTTGAAACCTTGGGAGCATGGATAAACAAACACCGTGAGGCCGTTTTCGAGTCTACCGCTGGCCTGCCTTATGGCCATTTTTATGGCCCCACAATGGTATCCAAAGACAAAAAGAAGATATACCTCTGCTTATTTGATAATCCCAAGAATTTTATCCAATTGAAAGGGTTACAGAACAAGGTCTCCAAAATCAGGGTTTTGGGTACTGATGAAGAACTTACTTTTGAAAGAAATGGGGGCGCATCTTGGAATAATATTCCGGGTATTTTGCGTATTTCAATTCCCAAAAATGAAAATCTGGATGAATATGTAACGGTTATAGAGGTTTCCCTCGAAACGGAGCTTGAACTATACCGTGGCCATGGGAATGCAGTAGAATTAAACGATTGACAGAAGCATGAAACAACCTTTGATCATGAAAATAAAGAGTACCTTAATTCTATGTTTATGGGTACAACTTGGCTTTTCCCAGCAAAATGTAGTGGACTATGTCAACCCATTTATCGGCACTTCCAATTTTGGAACCACCAACCCCGGACCTATAGCTGTAAGAGGTATGGCCAATGTATCCCCATTTAATGTTGCAGGGCCTCAAAATCTTCCCTTGGAAAAAGATAGTCGGTGGTTGTCCACTCCGTACATACATGAAAATAAGTTTCTTACAGGATTTAGTCATGTGAATCTTAGTGGGGTTGGATGCCCGGAACTTGGTGTTATTCTAGCAATGCCCACCACAGGAGCCGTAGAAACAGATTACCTAAAGTATGGATCAACTTATTCCAATGAAAATTCCAAAGTAGGATACTATACCGCAACCCTTGATAAATATGCTATCGATGTAGAAGCTACCGCCACAATAAGGGCTGGTATCAGTAACTATACCTTTCCTGCTGGTGAGGCAAACATCTTATTGAACTTGGGGTTGGGGCTTACTAATGAGCAGGGTGCCCAGGTGAAAGTGGTTTCTCCCACCGAAATTGAAGGGATACGCAACGTAGGATCCTTTTGCTACTATAAACCGGAAGAAGCCTATCCTGTGTATTTTGTAGCTCAATTTTCGGTGCCCGCAAAATCCTTCGGGGTTTGGAAAAAGCCAGCAACATATAAAGGAGTAGAGGCGCAATGGATGGGCTACAATACAAAGACCCGCTTAATGGAAGGCTATACCAAAGAGGTGGTTGGAGATAGCATCGGGGCCTATATGCGATATGATTTTAAGCAACCTACTCAAGTTGAGATGAAGATTGGAATTTCATATGTCAGTATTGACAATGCTAGAAAAAATTTGGAGAAGGAAACTGCTGGGAAAACTTTTGACCAATTGGTGGCAAGTACACAAAAAGAATGGAACCAATACCTTTCGAGAATTGAAGTTGAAGGAGGAACAGAGGATGATAAAACGATTTTTTATACCGCACTCTACCATACTTTGGTGCATCCAAACACCTTGAATGATGCCAATGGCGAATATCCAAAAATGCGCACTCGCCAAACTTTGACCACCCTAGGTACCAGATATACTGTTTTTTCACTTTGGGACACCTATAGAAACCTGCACCAATTAATGAGTTTGGTTTATCCAAAACAGCAATCCAACATGGTAAAGAGCATGTTGCAGATATATGATGAATCTGGTTGGTTACCCAAATGGGAATTGAACGCCACAGAAACCACCACCATGGTTGGTGACCCCGCAGGGATTATTATTGCCGACACTTACTTAAGGGGTATTCAAGATTTTGATGTGGAAAAGGCTTATGAAGCCATGCTTAAAAGCGCAGAACAATTGGATAACAATCCTCTTAGGCCGGGTATTAAGGACTACCTAGAAAAAGGATACTTGACCACCAAGACCACTAACAGCGGCTCAGTCTCCACTACTCAAGAATACAACATTACTGATTTTGCCATTGCCCAACTAGCTAAGGAATTGGGCAAAAAAGAAGATTATAGGCGTTTTTCTAAACGGAGTACTACTTATAGAAAGCTGTTTGATACGGAATTCAACTTATTGAGACCTAAGAATGACGACGGGAGTTGGCTAACACCTTACAATCCAGAAACCGGAGCCAACTTCGTAAAAAACCTTGGTTTTATTGAAGGGAATGCCTGGCAGTATACCTTTATGGTATCCCATGATGCCAAAGGTCTTATGAAATTAATAGGTGGGCCAAAATCTTTTTCCAGGCAGCTTCAAAAAGTTTTTGAAAAGAACCAGTTTGATATGGCCAATGAACCTGATATTGCTTACCCCTATTTATTCAATCATGTAAAGGGAGAGGAATGGCGTACCCAGGAAAAGGTCTCGGAGTTGCTTCAAAATTACTTCAAAAACAGCCCGGATGGTCTTCCTGGCAATGATGACACCGGGACTATGAGTGCCTGGGCGGTGTATTCCATGATGGGGATATACCCTGTGAGTCCTGCTGAGCCCATTTATGCTATTACCAAGCCCAAATTTGATAAAATTACCATTCATTTGGATGCTTTGTATTATCCTAATCAACAGTTAACCATCAGCGTAAAATCCGTGAACGACAAAGGATACATTGGAAGCATCTTAATTGACGGGAAAAAGCACAATAGCTATTTCATTTCCCATCAGAAACTCACCAAATCCAAAATGGTAGAGTTTGTAGAAAAATAAAAGCCTGACTTTAAAAACCGGTTTAACCTTGCTGCATTTTATCTAAATTGTATTAACCACAGTACTGTAAAAGTCCAGAGTTATAAGGGGTCCATATAAGCTTCGTCCCAAGAATTTACCCCATTTTTTAGGCAAGTGCTGATTTCAAACGTTTTCGTTTCCATGTCCTTTAGCCTTTCAGCACCGTTATTAGTCGAAATTTTTTTCTATATATATAAGGAATTCGAACTTTTATGAAGCGAACTTTAAGCTTTAATTAAGCTTTGGAAACTAATAACCTAACTCAAATAGTATGAACAAAAAACTTCATTACTTTCTACTACTTGTGTCTTTTTTATGCCTACAGGCAATAACGGCGCAGGAAAAAAGAATTACAGGAACCGTTACGGACGCGGATACGGGAGATCCGCTTCCAGGAATAAACGTTGTGGAAAAAGGCACCAGAAATGGTACTTCCACAGATTTTGATGGTAACTATACCATCTCGGTAGCCGGAGACTCTTCCACCATTGTATTCTCTGCTATTGGATTTACCACCAGGGAAATGTCTGTGAGTGGTCAATCAACAATTAACATCTCATTGACGGAAGATGTTGAACTACTGGGCGAAGTTTTTGTTACTGCCCTTGGTATTAAAAAGGAAACCAAAGCATTGGGATATTCCTTGACCGAGGTGGGTGGCGAAGAACTTTCGACCGTTAAAACAACCAATGCCATTAATGCCCTGCAAGGTAAGATTGCTGGTGTTAACATTACCCAAAACTCAACTGGTGCTGCTGGTTCAAGTAGGGTAATCATTAGAGGTAACAGTACATTGACAGGTAACAACCAACCACTTTATGTTGTTGATGGTATTCCTATTGGTAACGACAACAATGGTGCTGCCGGTTTATGGGGTGGAAATGATGGAGGTGATGGTATCTCTAGTATTACTCCTGATGATATTGAATCCGTTTCTGTTCTAAAAGGTGGTTCTGCAACTGCACTTTATGGATCTAGAGGTGGTAACGGTGTTATTTTGATTACCACCAAAAATGGTAGTGAGCAAGAAGGTTTTGGCGTTGAGTACAGCACTACTGTAAACTTTGACCAGGTAAATACCGATATTCTTGATTTTCAGACACAATACGGACAAGGTACCCAAGCAAGGGTTCCTGCCAACGAAGCTGAAGCCTTTGATTTAGGACTTAGTTCTTGGGGACCAAGATTGGATGGATCTTCCGTGGTACAATGGGATGGTGTTTCAAGACCATATTCTTATGTAGGTAATAATCTAGACCATTTTTATAGAACAGGTACCACATTCATTAATACTGTGGCTTTATCCAATGGTTCTGAAACTTCTAATTTTAGATTTTCAGCTTCCGATTTGACCAATGATGATATTCTACCTAATGCAGGATTGAACAGAAAGACATTCTCCTTAAATGCAGGTGCAGTGTTGGCAAGCAAGTTGACCGCTCAGGTAAATGCCAAATATATCATTGAAGACACTCAAAACAGACCAAGATTGTCAGATGCCCCAGGTAATGCCAACTATACTGTTGCGTTGCTATCACCTAACGTTGATGTGAGAAATATGCAGCCTGGAGCCAATGAAGATGGAACAGAGCGTGGATATTCTAACAATGTATTTTCACAAAACCCATATTGGGCTTCATTCAACTTTAGAAATGAGGATGTTCGAAACAGGATAATTGCTTCTACATCTTTACGCTATGAAATCTTGGATTGGTTGTACCTTACCGGTAGGGTCGGTATTGACCATTATACCAGAAAATCTACCTCCGTTACACCTTGGGGTACAGCTTACCAGCCATTAGGTTCTATGAATGAGCAGGAAAGAAGATATTCTCAAATTGATTCTGATATTATCTTGGGACTTGACAGAGACATTACCGAGGAATTCGCAGTTTCAGCTTTCTTTGGTGCCAACAGAAACAAAATCGAATTTGAAAGATTGGAGCTTGGTGGAGGTAACTTCATTGTTCCCGGATTGGAAGATATTGCCAACCTAGAGAATCAAAACAGAAGTAGGGATTTTAACGAAAGGGAAATTGGATCTTTGTATGGGTCTGTTGAAGTATCTTATAACAACTACGCTTATTTGACATTTACCGGAAGAAACGACTGGTTCTCCACACTTTCTTTCCCTGGTAAAACAACACCAAACAACGACTTTTATTCTTCGATAAACGCTAGTTTTATTTTATCAGATATATTTGAGTTGCCTTCCTCTATAGATTTCTTGAAATTACGTGGTGGCTATGCTCAAACGGCAGGTGGTGCAGATGAAGCTTACCAACTTGCTTTGAACTACGAAATCTTCGGACAAGGACATCTTGGACAACCGCTAGGTAGAATTTCTGGTGGTACTGTTCCAAATGCCAACTTGGTTCCTTGGAACAAGAGTGAAGTAGAAGTAGGTGTTGATGCGAGATTGTTTGGAAATAGATTATCATTGGATTTTGCTTACTACACCAACGAAACTACCAATGACATTGTAAATGTGACCACTTCTGTAGCTTCAGGTTTTAATAATGCAATTGCAAACCTTGGTAAGATTGAAAACAAAGGTGTGGAAGTATTGCTTACTGGAACTCCTATAAGAAATGCCAATTTTGAGTGGACAACTTCTATCAATGCATCTTTCAATGAAGGTCTGGTAACTGCAACCAACCCTGAAGATGGATCCATCAGCTTGGATGAGCCTCGTACAAGAAACGTTAGAATTCAGCACATTGTAGGAGAACCTTATGGTGTTATCTTCGGTACGTCCTTTGTGCGTGATAACTCTGGTAATATCGTATATGACATTGATGGTGACGGTGTGCCAATTCCACGTCAAGGGGAGCGCAAAATATTGGGTGAGGGTGTACCTCCATGGACTTTAGGTTTCACCAATACTATTAGATACAAGAACTTTAACCTTAACTTCTTGATTGATGGTAAGTTTGGAGGACAACTATTCTCAGGTACCAACAGTATCGCTTATGGAACAGGTTTACACAAAGCTACCTTGGAAGGTAGGGAAAGTGGCTTATCCGTTACTGGTGTTGATGGTTCAACCTTTGATGCCGATGCAGGTACAGGAACTTCTTTCACAACCACTGTAGCTCCAGAAAATCTACAGACCTATTACGGAAGGGTAAATGACATTGCAGAGCATTTTGTTGAGGATTCTGATTATATCAAGTTCAGACAGATTAGTCTGGGGTATACATTGCCTAGTAGCATTCTAGATAAGACTTTCTTACAGAGTGTAACCGTTAATTTAATTGGGCAAAACCTATTCTATATCAAAAGAAGTATTGATAACGTAGATCCTGAAAGTGCATACAATGCTGGAAATTCTCAAGGATTGGAATATTTCGGTGTGCCTTCCACAAGAAGTTATGGTATCAGTTGTAACGTTAAGTTTTAAAAAAAAATTATTATGAAAAAATCGATTTATATTCTATTGTTTGTGTTCATCCTTGGCGCATGCGATGAGGGATTTGAAGATTTGAACGTAAATCCCACAAAGCCGGTTCAAGTAGATGTTTCAACAAAACTGACCGCAGCACAGTTATTGGCCTCAAGTGAGCGCTATGATAACTGGAGAGCAAATTTAATTTATCAGTCTACCATGATGCAGCATATTGCTACAACAGCTGGGGACTGGACTGGGGATAAATACACATGGAACCGAGGCTATGCTTCTTCTTTGATTGATCGTTACTACGGTGGTGTTATTAAGCAAGTAGAAGACATGTTGGCCCAATTGGATGCCGAAGAAGCTCCAGAGGAAATGAAGTCAATTACAAGAATTCTTCGCGTATTTGCTTACTCAAGGTTAACAGATCTTTATGGAGACATTCCTTATAGTGAAGCGGGACAAGCGGTTTTAGGTGAAATCCTAACGCCAAGATACGATCCTCAAAGTGAGGTTTATGCTGATATGTTGAATGAATTGGCAGAAGCTGCAGCCGGTTTAGGTACCGGTACTTCAGCCTTTGGTGATGCGGATATCATTTACCAAGGAGATCAGGCACAATGGCAGCGACTTGCCTACTCTCTAATGTTACGATTAGGGTTCCGTTTGATCAAGGTAGATCCTTCCGGAGCACAATCATGGGTAACGCAAGCAATCGCTGGTGGAGTAATGCAATCCAATGATGATATCTTTTATGTGCCTCACACCGATGGCCCAGAAGGTATTAACCGAAATGGAAATGGAGAAGTATTCCTAGTTGATGGGAACCCTAGATTGAGTAAGACCTTTGTGGATTTCTTACAAGCAGGTAATGATCCTAGATTACCCATTTTGGGAGCCAGAAGAGGTGATGGTAGTACAGCTCCAGCCGATTTGATCGGACTTCCAAATGGATTGGATGCCCAATTGTTGTTGGATGACACCGGTGAGGAAAACACGGATAACTATGCAGAACCCAACAGAAGTGTCATTACAGGAATGGATGCACCTATGTTCTTCCAAACCTATGCCGAAGTTGAGTTTATGTTGGCCGAGGCTAATGTTCGATGGGGTCTAGCGGGTGATGCCGAGACGCATTACAACAATGGTGTTAGAGCCGCAATGGAAATGTTGTCTCTTTACGGCGATGGTGGAGTTATTGACTCTGCAGACATCGATACGTACTTGACCAACAATCCATATGATGCACCGAATGCAATTGAGCAAATAAATACCCAATATTGGGCTGCAACTTTCTTGAACAATTACGAAACATTCTCTAACTGGAGAAGATCAGGTTTCCCAGTGTTGGTGCCTGTAAATTATCCAGGGAACGTTACCAATGGTACTATTCCAAGAAGACTGTCTTATTCTGAAAGTGAGCAGACGAACAATCCGACCAACTATGCCGAGGCAATTTCTAGGCAAGGTCCGGATGAACTAACCACCCGTGTATGGTGGGATGTGAATTAAATATAAATATGTAATCCTTCATAATCATTAAGTTTATATTTCATTAATTTTAAGTAGAGTTAGTAGTTTAAATAAAGGGGAGGAAACTTCCCTTTATTTTTGCTCTATTTTTAATCATCTAATTCACTTTAATCAATGGTAAAATATCGCATTTCCAAACTACTTGTTGCAGCCTTAATGGCCATACCCATTTGGTTTGCCTGTTCGCAGGAAGCGGAAAACGTACTGCGATTTACCTTAATGGATTCCAAGCATACAGGAATTACATTTTCCAATACACTCAAAGATCAGAAAGAACACAATATTTTACGCTATGCCAACTACTACGGCGGCGCAGGTGTTGGAGTTGGTGATTTCAACAATGATGGCCTTCAAGACCTCTATTTTGCAGGAAACTTAGTCGCAGACAAACTGTACATCAACCAAGGTGATCTTAAATTCAAAGACGTCACACTAGAGGCCGGAATTCTTAATGATGGCGGTTGGTCCACTGGAGTTACCGTAGCGGATATCAATAACGATGGCCATATAGATATTTACGTAAGCCGTGAACTCTATGACGACAAACCCGAATGGCGCACCAACCTTCTCTATCTCAATCAGGGTGATGGCACTTTTATCGAATCTGCCAAAAAATTAGGGATTGCCAATAATCAACGTACCCGTCACGCCACCTTCTTGGACTATGATAAAAATGGGTCTCTGGATCTCTTTCTATTGACTCAACCTCCAAACCCAGGTAGTTTGTCCGAATTCAAGGGCACTCCCCTACTCAAACCAGAATACAATTTAAAATTATATAAAAATTTAGGAGCCCATTTTGAAGATGTAACAGAAATGGCTGGTCTTAATTTGACAGGATTTCCCAATGGAGTCTCCGCAAGTGACATTAATAACGACGGCTGGACGGATCTTTATGTAGCCAACGATTTCTATGCTCCAGATTTTCTATTCATAAACAATCAGGATGGAACTTTTACCAATACCGTTGATGATGCATTTAACCATATCTCTTATTTCAGCATGGGAGTAGATGTTGCTGACATCAACAACGATGCGTTATTGGACATTTTTGTTTTGGATATGGTTCCCGAGGATAATTTTCGGCTAAAATCCAACATGAGCGGCATGGACAGAAATTCCTTCTGGAAAGTATTCAATGATGGAGGGCATTATCAGTACATGTACAATACCATGCAACTAAACAATGGAAATTCAACATTTAGCGATGTTGCCCAATTAACCGGCATGGCAGCCACCGACTGGAGTTGGTCCAATTTGGTTGCTGATTTTGACAACGACGGTTTAAAAGATGTCTATGTCACCAACGGTCTTTTAAAAGATATAAGAAACACAGATTCAGATAAAAAAGTAGCGGAATACATTAACAAAACTAGGCTCGACTGGATAAAAAACAATCCTGACGGCGGAAATCTTAAGTCCATTTTTGACATTATTGATTTAGATGATGCATTAGCTCCCGTTCCTTCACAACCGCTTCAAAATTATGCCTTCAAAAACAAGGGTAGTTTAGCTTTCGAACAAACTATGGACGCATGGGGCCTGACCGAAAAATCATTTTCCAATGGTGCTGCTTATGCAGATTTGGACAATGACGGAGACTTGGACCTTGTGGTCAACAATATCAATCAAGAAGCATTTGTCTATAGGAACAATTCGGATAAAACAGCAAACACCAATTTCATCAAGGTACAGTTGGGCGACGTTAAAAACAGACCTGTTTTTGGGGCTAAAATCAAATTATACAGCAATAACGAAATTCAGCTTGTCGAGACCACAAATGTAAGAGGCATTTATTCCACATCGGGCCCTGATGTGCATTTTGGTCTAGGTGATATGCAAGAAATAGATAGTTTGGTGGTAGAATGGCCCAACAACACCAAAACAGTTCAGAAAAACATCAACGCAAATACCACGCTTACCCTCTCAATGAATGAGGGAGTCCCCTTCAAGCTACCAAGCAAGTCCAAGAACACCCTTTTTCAAGAGGAGTCCAACGGTTTTGGTATTACACATGAGCATGTGGAAAATGAGTTTGACGATTATGATAAACAGGTATTGCTACCCCATAAACTTTCACAATTTGGACCTGCGCTAGCTACAGAAGACATCAATAATGATGGCCTTGAGGACGTTTTTGTTGGTGGGGCAACCGGATACTCGGGAGCCATTTATCTGCAAACTGCAGCCGGTAATTTTGTGGCTTCCAATGAAGCATTATTACAGAAAGAAGCACCTTACGAGGATGTAGATGCCACCTTTGTAGACATTAATGGGGATGGGCATAAGGACCTGTACGTGGTTAGCGGTGGAAACGAATATCCCGCCAACGACCCCCATTATATGGATAGATTGTACCTAAATGATGGTCAAGGGAATTTTACCAAGGGCGCTATACTCAATGCCTACAGAACCAGCGGATCCAAAGTGGTGTCCGAAGATTATGATCAAGATGGGGATATGGACTTGTTTATTGGTAGTAGACATGTCCCCCACCAATATCCTATACCGGCAACTAGCTGTATTCTGGAAAATGACAATGGGCAACTCATCAATATTACGGAAAATGTGGCTCCGCAACTATTGAATATTGGACTGGTCACCGATGCAATTTGGTCCGATTATGATGCGGATGGGGATAAAGATTTGGTCCTATCAGGAGAATGGATGCCCATTACCATTTTTAACAATGACAAAGGCCAATTCACCAAAACCGACTTACCAGATTTGACGGAAAGTACAGGGTGGTGGTTTAGTATTGCCAAGGGGGACTTTGACCATGATGGCGATGAAGATTTTATAGCAGGTAACCTTGGGTTAAACTATAAATACAAAACTTCTCCAGAAGAACCCTTCGATGTTTATTACAATGATTTTGATGGCAACGATTCCTATGATATTGTTCTAGGGTATTACAACAACGACAAGCATTTCCCTCTTCGTGGTTTTTCATGTTCGTCAGAACAGGTTCCTGCCCTCAAAAATAAGATTCAGAAGTATGATAAGTTCGCTTCTTTGGAACTCGAATCCGTTTACGGGTCCCAGAACCTAGCAAGTTCCCTACACTATAAAGCCAACACTTTTGCCTCATCCTATATTGAGAATTTGGGTAATGGGGAGTTTAAAATCTCGGAATTGCCCAGAGCGGCACAGTTTTCCAATATTAATGACATGTTAGTGGACGATTTCGATTTAGACGGCAACCTGGATGTATTGCTCATAGGCAACTTATTTGTTTCTGAGGTTGAAACCCCACGAAATGATGCTGGTACCGGACTGTTGTTGCTCGGAAATGGGCAAGGGTCCTTTGTTCCCCAAAACAATATGGAAAGTGGCTTCTTTACCAAAGGCGATGCCAAACAGATGACCGTCTTGGAACACCTTGGCCAAAAAAAGATTTTGGTAGCTAACAACAATGATATTCTACAATCTTTCTCCATAAGGAAAAAGACCAACTAAACTTAACATAACTATGGCAATCATCCCTAGTAGTACACCCGCATCATCTGCTGGCTCAATGAATTACCGCAAACCCTTCCTTACCATTACCTTTTTGTTTTTTATGTGGGGGTTCATCACCGTAATGAACGATGTCCTTATTCCTCACCTGAAGGAAGTTTTTGAACTTAGTTATTTTCAGGCCGCTTTGATTCAGTTTGCCTTTTTTGGTGCTTTCTTTATTGTATCCTTGGTTTATTTCATCGTTTCTGTCAGCAAAGGTGATCCTATATCCAAAATTGGATATAAAAATGGAATCATCATTGGATTGCTCATATGTGGCTTGGGTTGCTGCCTATTTTACCCAGCAACCATCTTCCAACGTTATGGGGTATTTTTAAGTGCCCTTTTTGTGTTGGCCTCTGGAGTTACCCTACTTCAGATTGCAGCAAATCCCTATGCCGCCATACTGGGAAAACCGGAAACAGCATCGAGTCGACTAAATTTGGCACAGGGTTTCAATTCCTTCGGAGCCACCTTGGCACCATTGGTTGGAGCTATATTATTGTACAAAGTCTTTTCCAATGGGGAAATCACCGTAGACTCCCTTAAAATACCCTATCTGATCTATGGCGGAATGTTCTTTTTGTTGGCCATTGTCATCAGATTTATTAACCTCCCGTCTTTTAAAAACCCGGAGACTTTGGAAAAAGGGCTTTATGTGCTCAAGTTTAGGCATGTAGTGTTGGGCATGATTGCCATTTTCGTTTATGTTGGGGGTGAAGTTTCCATAGGAAGTTTCCTTATTAATTTCTTTAAACTGGATAGTATAGCCGGAATGGATGAATCACAAGGTGGTGTGTTTCTTTCCTATTACTGGGGTGGTGCCATGATCGGAAGGTTTTTGGGCTCCATTGCTATGGGTAGCATGACAGATAAAGTTCGAAAATATTTACTGATGGCTTGCTTATCCATCATTTCCTTTTTGGTGATTTATTTTATTACTGGAGTTCAAAACAATGATGGAGAGTTCTCATTGGAATTGATTCCATTTGCCCAAATACAGTTCTTTATCTTCTTTTTGGTAATCAATTACATGGCTTTTCTAATTGGGGGGTCCAAACCATCACGCGTATTAACCTTATTTGCAACTGTTGTCATTGTATTGTTGAGTGTAATGATCATTACAAATGGGACAATTGCATTTTGGAGTGCTATCGCCATAGGAGCCTTTAACTCTATCCTTTGGTCCAACATTTTTACCCTGGCCATAAAGGATTTGGGGAAATATACCAGTCAGGCATCTTCCTTACTCGTCATGATGATTGTGGGTGGGGCCATAGTCCCCATTGTTCAAGGTGCCGTGGCAGACCAAATTGGGATTCAACTATCATTCATAGTTCCCATCTTCTGTTACGCATATCTTATTTTCTATGGATTAAAGGGATATCAAGTAAAACCCATTAAGGATTGATTATGGCAACCAAGGAAAATTTTATTATTGGGGTTGACATTGGCGGCACGCATATTTCTTCTGCCGTGGTAGATGTAGAAAAGAAGCAAATGCTGGAAGACACCTATGCCACTAGTCATGTGGCAAACTTGGAGCCATACGATGTAATTATGGAGACCTGGGCCAACACTTTGAACCAAACCATAAATGCCGCAAAAAACCTGCCATTGTCAGGTATAGCCTTTGCCATTCCAGGGCCTTTTAACTATAAGGATGGAATAGCTATGTATCCCGAAGGGTTTAAATATGGGGCCCTCTTTGAAATGGATATTGAGAAAAACCTACACCCTCTCTTGGCACATGAACACACCCTGCCTTTGCGGTTCTTAAATGATGCCACATCCTTTGCCGTGGGCGAAGCATGGCTGTCCGAGGAAGAAGGATTTAACCACCAATTGTGCATCACCCTAGGAACGGGTTTGGGAGCAGGATTTATTGCAAATGGAATTCCTGTGGTTTCAGGAAATTCTGTCCCCAAAAATGGGTGTCTTTGGAATATTCCCTATAAAGATGGCATTGCCGACGACTATTTCTCCACTCGTGGATGCATAAATACCTACTATGAGCTTACAGGTATAACAGTAAAAGGTGTAAAAGAATTGGCCATTAGATACGAGACAGATGACCAGGCCAAAAACATGTTTGTAACTTTTGGTCAAGATTTAGGGGATTTTTTAGCCCCTTGGTTAAAAAAATTCCAAACAGATGCATTAGTACTGGGCGGAAATATATCCAAAGCTTATTTCTGTTTTGGACAAGCTTTACAAGGAAGCCTTAACAAAAATGGGGTTTCATTGCCCATTCGCATATCACATCACATGGAAAAAGGTGCCATAATGGGTTGCACTCGTGTATTTAACCAGCACTTTTGGAAGGGTGTTAAGGACAATCTCCCTGAACTTTAACCTAAAAAAGTTAATCTTTTAGTCTCATCCGTTAGATCAAAACGGGCATTCGTAAAGTGAAAAGCCCCATCCGTTAATTGGGAGGCATTTTAATAGGAAAATTAGTTTACGTTTGAAGTATAAGTATTCTAGTTAATCGAGTTAGGCGTTCGTACCTAATTAACTTTAGCGACAATACATAGTAATTCACTTTTAGGCTATTGGTCATAAAGTGTTTAGTTTAGTTGAGGTTTCCATTGCATCAGGGAATTTAAAAATTCCCTGATTGTAATGGATAATTTGAGACCTGCCCCTTTACTTTTTATACAAGTTTAATAAAAGAACCGGATTCGAGCGGTTTTTTTCTTTTAAAAAGGTTTCCAAGGATTAAAACACCCCATAAGGTCATCCAAATAGCTGTCCTGCAACCATGTATATGGTATCCTAAGAATATAGGATTTGGTGTAATATGTATGTTCTTAAGCAGTGATGGTTAAGCCGTCAAAGGATAATCTTTGACGGCTATTTTTTTGTACTTGTTCCAGTACAATTTCAAATCTGATAGTTCATCCGTTCAATATTAGCATTCGTTGGTTCAACTACCTCATTCGTCAATTGAGAAGGGGCATTGGTTAATTGGGAGCCTGATATCTCAATCAGATTCATTTCTTTTATAATGCATTAATGTCTCAATCTTTCAATGGAAAGTGTCAGCGAAACCTACTAGCTTATGATACCATTTCTACAATATTGTATTTCACCCCAAATTTCGCTTAATCCTTTTTTGCTTTTTTACCCACGAGGCTTTTGGTAAACTCGTTCAAAGCTTCCACTTTTTCCTCAAAATCACCTTTTAGGGTCTCTCGATACTTGTTCAGGTTCTTCACCAGGTCATCTATGTTATCAGGAATCACTTCTTCAAAAAACTGACGTAATCTTTTGGCGGTGGTGGGCGATTTTCCATTGGTAGAAATAGCGACTTTAACGTTACCTTTGGTTACAATTCCCCCCATATAAAAATCGCAAAAAGGTGGATTGTCGGCCACATTCACTAAAATGCTATTTGCCCTACAATCATAATATATTTGTTTGTTCACCTCCGGGGTATCCGTACAGGCCACAACCATATGCTTTCCATCCAAAAATTTAGCATCATAGGATTCTTGAGTTAGCGTTACCTTATGTTTTTTGGCAAGCTGTCTGGTTTCTTCCAAAAATTGAGGAGCCACCATTTGCACTTGGGCATTAGGGCTGGATTTAAGTAAAAATGTGAGCTTTTCCAACCCGACATTACCGCCGCCAACAATTAGCACATTTAGATTACTAACTTTTAGAAAAACCGGATATAACTCATTCCGTTCCTTATCCATTTCTATTTCTTTGATTAATTCGTTCCCTTTCATCTAAAACCTTATTGACAAAATTAGGCTTTACGAAGCAATTGCCTGTTCCGTAATTTAAAGGGTATCGGGTGACAACCTTAGTTGTAAGGTTGTTTTTTTATCATTCTAACCACATTTTCTTTCAAAAACCTATAAAAGAAGAGGGGCAATCTGGTATAGAAAGGATACGATTATAATTGTAAAATCTATTTTTTTATGACCCGTCCATCACTTGAAAGCACTTGACGAATAATCTCCGCATCTCCTTTGTAGAATAAACGACTGTCCGAGTTTGCCTCTACGTCAATAGTATTGATCACCGTTAGATAGGCATCACTATCTGAGGATAAAGAAATCTCCAAATCGTCCAGAACAAGCCCATAATCCTTAAACTGGCTATCCGAAGTGAGCGTGGCTTCCAATGTTCCTATTTTTCCAACTAGCGCTACATCACTATCTGACGAAAGTCCTGCGCTTACCTCATCAACTTGGAATTCCCCGTTTAAATCTGCATTGGAAGAGAGATTCAAGTGGGCCTTGTTAGCATCTACAAATACATCTGCATTGCTATCAGAAGAAGCTTTAAAATTAAATACGTCAGCGGTAATATCGCCCTCAAAATAGGCATCGGAACTTAAGTCCACAGATACGTCCGAAGTGCTTAACGCATCGTCCAAATAGATAGCAGCATCCGAGGAAGCTCTATAGTCTCTTATTTCCGGCATAGTAATGTACAATTGCAGGGTTTCCTTCCCTTTGATGTTGATGTTGTTTTGAAGTTTTACCGTAAGTCTTCCCCCTTCTTGATAGATTTTAATTTTTTCAAACAAATTATCATTGGCCCGTATCCTCACTTTTTCATCGATATCGGAAAAACTTACATAGGCCTTAAAATCCGTTGCAACTGAAAGTGCGGTAACATCCGTAAAGTCGTACTCCCTGGTGGACACCGTATCGGAAACCTTTATGGTTTCGTAATTACATGCAGATAGGGCAAGGCCAAAGATAATGGCCATTATCCCGTTTTTGATTATTCCCATACTATTCGTTTTTGATTAAAATTCTATTCTGTAATTCAATAAGGGCAAAAGCTCTAATTGGTACTCCGCTTGCATCAAACGTGTGTTGGTGTTGAAAAACATCTCATCGATATTTTGCCGATTGGTTAAATTTTGGATATCCAAAGAGATGATATGGGCCACCTTGGGCCTGTTGATTCGGTAAGAGAAACTAGTATCAATTCGCCAGTAATCGTCCAAATTCAGCGTATTTCGTTGATTTTGTATTATTCGCACATTACCCGTCTGGTCAAAAAAGTCCAAATCCACGGGATTTCCTCTCTTTCCACCATTCCAGAGAATTTTGGCGTTGATGCCAAAAATGTTATTTCCTTTTTTTCCAGCCTTAAATTCCTTTCCGCCAACAACATTAAAAGTATAGTTGGCATTGTAGCGACTATCATACCAATTTCCATCTGCCGCTCTATATTGAGAATCAAAAAGTGAACTGGTCACCAAAAAATAGTACTGATTGGAAAAAAACTTTTCCAAGGTAAGTTCCAAACCATAATTTCTGGCCTTTCCCGAATCCACAAGTCCGGAGCTAATGAATTGCCCATTTAAAAATGAGTCCGTGTTATTGGGGTCCGTCGAAACAGCCACTTTCTTCAGGTCCTGATAATAGACTTCTACCTTTAAATGTCCATTTTTAATAACTCTCCAGTCATACCCCAGCACATAGTGCGCGGCGCGCATAAGGTCTAAATCCTTGTTAGGGGTGCTTACATTACCTTGCCCATCCTCCACTTCAATAAAGTACTGGTTAAGTGGCATGCGCCTAGAATGCAGTCCAACCCCTCCACTTAACCGGTGTTTGGGAGCTACTTGAAACTCAAATCCTGCCCGTGGTTCCAGTACAAAGTCCTCATTTACTGAAAAAGAGGAAGCATGCAACCCAAAGGTGGAGGAAAGTTTTTCAGTAAATCTATATTTTGCTTGGGAGAAAAATTGAAGAAAGGTGCCGTTTCCATCGGCATTTACAAGTGTCTGTGTATCCGTGTCTTGAGTTTCATCCGAAAGTACATCATACGCCATTCTGCTGTAAACCATCCCAGTTTTAAGGGTAGTCTTCGCATTAAACTTTTGATTAAGATTGGCACTAAGCCTAAAAGCGCTGTTTCTTAAAACATCCCTTTCCCTAAAAAAATTACCGTTGTTTCTATTGTCTACTGAAAAATCATAATCACTCCTATTTCCAGAATAGGAAAGAACGCCATCCAAAGAAGTATTTGGACTAAAAAAATGTTTGATGTTGATTCCTCCCATATAAGTCTTGGAATCAAACTGTTCATCTTCAAATACGTTGGGATTAATCTGCTCCGCATTATCTTGATTGTCTTCACTAACACCACCTATTCCCCATGCCGAAAGATTGGTTTTATCTCCCAAAGGCAGATTCACCTTAAAGGAAAGGTCCTGAAATGTGGGGACAGAACCATCAGATACTTCGATAATATGGTTAAGAATGGTAAGAGTTGAATACCTATAGTTAACCAAATAGGAGCCTTTGTAATTTTTAGAGAAAGGTCCTTCAACGGCCAAGTCGGTTCCCAATACCCCAAACTGAAAAGCGTATTCTGTATTTTCGGCATTCCCATTGCGTAATTTAATGTCAAAAACTCCAGAAGTGGCATTCCCATATTCTGCAGGAAACGCGCCGGTAAAAAAATCGGAATTTCCCAGCATATTGGTGCTCAACAAACTTATTGCTCCCGGAGAGTAACCTTCCTCAGAGAAGTGATTGGGTTCAGGCACTTCTACCCCTTCAATTTTCCACAGCAACTGGTTTGGAGCATTCCCTCTGATTACAATCTCATTTGTAGTATCGTCTGTATTGGTCACCCCTGCAAAGGAAAGGGCCATTCTTCCTGGATCACTGATGCTTGCAGGAAAGCGTTTGGTTTCTTCAACACCAAACGATCGTGCACTCACAGTGGCTAATTTATTGTTGGGTTTTATCTGATCTTTTCGCGCGGATACTACCACCTCACCCAATTGATTTAGGGATTCCGTCAGTCTGATGCTTAGGTTAATTTCTTTTGCTGACCCCACCAGCACTTCAGAAACCAATCCATCTTCGTAGCCCAAATAACTACAGCTAAAAGATTGCCTGCCCACAGGAACATTCTCCATGGAAAAGAATCCTTGCATATCTGTGATCACACCTTGCTGTGGTTCTACATTGAGAAGTACAACTGTGGCTCCCATTAATGGGCTTCCAGTAACGATATCGGTCACTTTTCCTTTTACGGTCTGATTTAAGTCTTGGGCATTTCCAGAAATTAAGGCAGTAAAAAGTAAGCCCAAGAACAACGAATGGGTGATTTTGGTTTTTTTCATGTTGATGTTTAGGTTGCTAGCGAAGTTCCCGTTCCAGTTCCAAAACGGGCATCCAATAAAAGTTGATGAGAGACCATTCGTCCGCATGCACCGGTTGCGAACTCCTTACAAAGACAGACCCGTTTTCTGAAAATACATGCTTGGCTATTAAGCCTTGGTTGATTGACCGTCCGTTTTTTGATTTATTGCTGTTCATCGTCCAAATATTTTTTGTATCGATTTCTTCCCATATTGAAAACCCCAATCTTGACCCCAATACCTCCAGAAAAACCGTTGATTCTGTTCAACGAGTTTAAATCCAAGTCAAGTTTGCTGGAAAAACGGTATTTGACTCCAGCCTCCAACTGCACATATCTAGACACATTGAACAAAACACTCATTCCAGGTTCGAGAACAAAAATGGCATCTATCTCATCTTCATTAATATCCTCATCTATGGGGTCGTCAAAGTTGTTTCCGAAATAACCTACACCTCCTGCTCCAATAAGTACTGGGAAGGATAGATTCACTAAAGATTTACTAAAAAGAATAGGTTCTAAATGTAGTCCCCCATAAGCAGCAATCAAATCTTCATTGATGGTCCGGGGATTGTCCTGCTCAGAATACAGAAAGTTACCTACAAAGCCAACTTCAAACTTCCTGTTGGCCACATAGGCCACCTTTATTCCACCTATATAGGTGTCTTTATTGTCAATTTCACCGAAATACGTCGTAAGCCCAAGATAAACCCCATGCACCACGTTCTTTCGGTCATTGAACTCAATATAATCTCCATCATCTTTATCTTGTCCCCAAACGGCACATCCCAAGAGTAGCATCAGAAGCCATATCCTACTTTTTATCATTTGTGTTGTTTTGGTTGTTGCTCTAAAGACAATGCGTTTTTTGGAAGGTTGCATGTTTGTTGATTTTTTTTTTGATTTTTTTTGATCGTTGAATTGAAAGCTCTAATCCGTAATTAAAATGGCTCCTTTTATCCCATTGATTGAAAAGTCACCGTGTGCTC
Source organism: uncultured Allomuricauda sp. (assembly GCA_965117065.1). Classification (GTDB taxonomy): domain Bacteria; phylum Bacteroidota; class Bacteroidia; order Flavobacteriales; family Flavobacteriaceae; genus Flagellimonas. Next base: position 2,518,585 of record OZ220751.1, on the reverse strand, counting down.
CTGTCCCGTATTCAGCAGTGATATCCCGAATCTTTTTACCGGCATTGGTCACGTTGGTCTTAATATTGGTAAAGGACTTTGGTACACGTAACAAACCTTGTTCCAAAGTGGCTCTAAAGTCAAATGAAAGTCCAGAAACGTCCAATTTTATTTCCGAAGATTCTTGAACTATGTCAATCTCAGGGTTGGGAGACAGGATTCGATGGATTTCCACTTCCGCAATCCGTAGGGTCAAGAACATTTCCGAATCCACACTGATAATGTCCACGTTGGAAAACTTAAAATCGCCCCGTAGGTTTCCGATGCCTTCTAGGCTCACCTCATCTTTGCTGGAATATAATTCAAGGTTCGCAACCTCGTCCAGTTTAATAGCACTCCCACTACTGATTATTTTCAATTTTTGGGCATTTTCAACATCTATGGCACCGTTGCTCATTTTTATACTTCCGTAATCTATATTGCCCAAATTAAGTTTGCCAAATCGCATGTCTATTTTGGCCGTAGAAATCTCATCATTGACCCAGACATCCCCATGCTGTATATCGGCATCTAAATCTCCGTTCCAAGCCCCTACAATCAAATCCCCAAATTTATTGGTCACATTTAGTTCGGCATTTACCGGCATATACACCTCAAAATCGATTTGTATGTTGGATTTATCAAAGTCGAAAGGGTTGGCCTTGTTGAAATACCTACTGAAAAGACTGGAACTCTTGTCAACTATCTCTGAAGTTATTCGCACATAATCACCAGCTTGGGTTACTTTGGGTTGAATTCGGTCTATGAGCTTCTTGGCATTTTCATCCTTTCGGTGTACCACTTTGATATCAATGGACACTTTTAATTCTTCCCGGTCCCAACCATTAACAACCACATTACCATACTTGTTCTCTATTTGAACCGATCCGGTTGCAGGAAGGTCATAACTTTTGGACCAAGATTTGTTTCGCTCACTTTGCGCCATGACCATAGCACCAATAAAGCAGCAAAACGCAGTAAGTACAATATGTTTATAAAATATACCCTTCATAATCCATTTCATTTTTAGATGCATTGATTTGCTTCAACAAATTCTCTATAAGTTCAATGCGCTTTTTATAGTTGTTTACAATGGCCTCCAATACTAACTCATTGTCAAAGTTGCTCTGCATTTCCAGTTTTAATTGCTCATATTCCTGATCCAATTCGTCCATAAAGGATAAAAACTCCCTCTTGTCCGCTGTAGACAGTTTTGGGTGATTTTTTACCAATTGCACTTGTTGAAAAACCAAGTTTTTGTAGTGTAGGTCTATTTCAAAAAGTTCCTCACTTGCATATCCTTCCATTTCTTGGGTAGGCGGGTTACCAATCATTAGGAAAGCCATCAAGGACAAACCAACTAAAAAGACAACAGATGCTGCTACCCTGAATTTCCCAGACCTCCAAAGTGGAATAACCTTAGGAGTTTCCTTTTCATCCAAAGCGCCAGCTATTCCCTGCCAAAGTTTGTCCTTGTCCACTTTGTGGACGTTAAACGCCTCTTTATTTTCCTGTATATATTTTTCAAAATTGTCCATCACAATTCGTTTACAATTTGAATCAATTTCTTTTTTGCCCTATGATATTGCGATTTGGAGGTAGAGGTGGATATTCCCAAGATCTCTCCAATTTCCACGTGATCATATCCTTCAATCAGATATAGGGTTATAATTTGTCTGTATCCTTCTGGTAACTGGCCCAAGCCCATTTTCACCTTTTCAATTTCCAGTTGATCAACACCTTGGTTTTTATCTTCTTCCATAGGGTCACCTTCATTTTCCAAAGAAGACAACAACAACCGTTTAGTTTTTAAATGGTTGATGCTTCGGTTGATCACAATGCGTTTTAACCAAGCTCCAAAAGTGCTATCAAACCTAAAGGTGTCCAACTTTCTAAAAGCTTCCACAAAACTTTCCTGCAACACATCCTCAGCATCTTCCCTAATGGTCAACAACCGCATGGCCACATTGAACATCGCATCCACGTACAGCCCATACAACTGGTATTGGGCGTTCCGGTCTCCTGCCTTGCTCTGTTCCACCAACAATTGGTGTGTAAAACGTACGTTTGCTTCCAAAAATCCTGGACGATTATTCAATGATGGCTAAAAATAATCCTTATTCATCTAACCCAAAGACAGATTAAAAATTCAAGGGTTGCACCTAATTCTGTTTAAATAAAAAAACCTTCAACTTAAGTTGAAGGTTCTATTCAATGTTTTCTTTTTATATGTCTTATTCCAATCTAACAATTATAAATTCGGAACGGCGGTTGACATCATGCTCTTCGTTGGTGCATTTTACGCCATTGCTGCATTGATTTAACAATGTTTTTTCGCCGTAACCAATTGCACTTTCAATCCGATGGGTCTCTATTCCCTGTGAAACAATGTAATTGCCCGTAGATTTTGCTCTTTTATCGGATAGACTTTCATTATATCGGTCACTTCCTCTAGAATCTGTATGGGCCTCAATTTTAATGACCATTTTAGGATATTCCTTCATCACTTCCACAATTTTGTTCAATTCCTGCGCAGCATCTTGGCGAATATCGGCCTTGTTCAAATCGAAATAAATATTGTCGATTTTAATTTTAAGCACCCCATTCTCCCTCACAATAAGTTTATTGAGCTCTTTAGTGATCTCCAAGGGCACATCGTTTACAAAATCCTTTTGGTTGGATGTACTAAAATTGGCTTCATTAGGCAAAAAGCCCTGCTTACTTATCTTAACTTGATAGGCCGTTTCACATTCCAAAACAGTTTCAAAAGCAAACGCTCCGTACGGATCAGTGCCCGTTTTTCCAACCAAGATTCCATCGGCTGTTAGGAGTTCTACCACGACGTTCACAATAGGCTGCGCATTCGATTTTCTTACTACACTGCCCTTCACGGTCTGTTCACAGGTTTCTTCCAACCGTTGGAAAGAATAAATATCATCATCCCCTTTGCCCCCTTCCCTATTCGAGGAAAAATAACCTCTCTGGGTGTATTCATTCACAATGTAACCAAAGTCATCCCGATTACTATTAAGCGGTTTTCCCAGGTTATTGGGTTTTCCAAATCCAGTATTCCCGAGCTCACTTTCAAAAACATCCAAACCTCCAAGTCCTAAATGCCCATCTGAAGCAAAATAGAGTTTTTCATCCGTAATGTATGGGAACATTTCCCTGCCACTGGTGTTAATTGTTGGTCCCAAATTTCTAGGTTGTGAAAAACTACCGTCCCGTAAAACATCCACCACAAAAATGTCTGTTCCTCCAATGCTACCTGGCATGTCTGAAACAAAATAAAGTTGTCGCCCATCAGGGCTTAATGCTGGTTGACCTACCGAATAATCCTCACTATTGAAAGATACCTCTTGAGCATGGGTCCACTCGCCGCCCTTTAGCTCGGCGGTATACATTTTTAAGTGATTGGTGCCTTCCCCATCCCTTCCGAGGTTTTGGTTGGTATAGTTATTCCGTGTAAAATATATCTTGTTCCCTTCGGGAATAAACGTTGCCACGGCCTCGTGGTATCTTGTGTTTAGAATTGGGGAAAATGAAGTTACAACCGCCAAATCTGAGCCTAAATCAATAGTATCTGCCATAAAAAAGTCCAAATAGGGTTGTTTGTTCCATTCGTATACACGGGTCTCAAACCTTAAGGAATCACGGCTGGAGGAAAACACAATTTTGTCCTTGTAATACATGGGCCCAAAATCTGCCAAAGACGTATTAATGGCCAAATTGGAAATATAAAATTGGGGTTGTCTATTCAAAATTTCATCTAGGGCTTCATCGTTGTTTTGCAGTTGTTCCACCTGAAAATCAGACAGGTCCAACTTTTGGGTGTATATCTTCATAATCCCTTTCGCCAATTTATAGTTACCGACACCTTTTAGGGCATGAACATACCGGAAAGCATATTTGGGTTCCAGCACATTTTCGTACTTAGAAAACAAAACACTGTACCATTTGGAAGCATTTTCCATATCGGTATTGAAAAAATAAGCATCCCCCAAGCGTTGCAACACATGTTGGGAATCATCTCCTTTCTGCACCATACTTTCATACTGCTTGGCTGCCTTCACATAAAGTAAATTGTCAAAGTTGATATCGGCATCGTTGTACTTTAACTGTGCCTGCATCAAGCATCCCACAAGCAAAAAAAGAATGGATATTTTTATTTTAGATTTCTTCATCTTAGTAAAATCTTGGGGATTTAAGTCGTTTTTCCACAGTCTTAAACTCATATCGTAGGAACACCTCATGCGTTCCGCTCGTATAACTTCTCAAATCCGAAGTGGTTAAATCATAGGAGTAGCCCATGCTTAGGTCGGGAGATATTTGCAGTCCCAAGAGAGCCGAAAAGGAATCGTCCCATCGGTATGCCAAACCAGCTATAAAAGTTTCCATGAGCATGGCATTGGCAGAAATATCTGCAATCACCGGTGCTCCAGGAACCCATTTAACAAAAAAGGCTGGCTTAAATTTAATGTCTGGAGTTAGATCAATGATTTTACCCCCAATCAAATAATAGTGCAACCGTTCCGCTGCTATTTCCTGTTCCTCCCCATCATAGTGGTCCTGTGCAAAAAAGTTAGGAACAGCCAGTCCCAAATAACTACTGTTTGAATGATAGTAAATACCAGCACCTATGGTGGGGAAAAATTTATTCTTAATATTGTTCTGAAAGGCCACATCTGGATTCTCCACCAAACCTTTGGAGAAGTCCACATTGAACATTCTTCCGCCCCCTTTAAGACCAAAAGAAAGTCGCTTGTTATTTTCATCCAACTTTACCGTATAGGAAAAGTTGGCATCCACAAATACCTCGGAAGCAGGACCTAAAGCATCATGTGAAAGTACCAATCCAAGCCCCACATTGTTTCCCATGGGTCCATCTACAGCTAAAACTTGTGTGGTTGGTGCTCCATTTACACCCACCCACTGAGAACGATGTAACAAAAGCGCGGTCAAATGTCCTCGCGATCCTGCATAAGCTGGGTTTACATTTAGAGTATTGTACATATATTGGGTAAACTGAGGGTCTTGCTGGGCAGAGACCGTCATAGTTCCCATTAGAAGGGCTACAAAACAGCTTGTTCGGAATTGCCTTTTCATTCGTTGTGTGTTTTTGATTTTTATGATACCCATTTTCCTATCTGTTTATGTATAACCAATCTGTTCTTGGTGCTGAGCCGTCTCCCAAATCAAGCACATAATAATATGTGCCTACTGGCAGCAAATCTCCTTCTTGAACAGTGGCTCGTCCATTGGAGGTGCCGTCCCAATCATTATTGTAGGAACGTTGTTCATATACAATATTGCCCCAGCGATTGTACACCTGAAGCACATTGTTAGGGTATCTAGAAATGCAATCAATTTTAAAGAATTCGTTGACTCCGTCTCCATTCGGTGAGAACTCGTTGTAAATCGTCAAACAGGAGGGAGAAACCTCAGCCTGACCAGAATCGTTAGTATTATTGGTATCCAGTTGATCGACATATGCCAAGCTCGCTGTGTTTACATAATCGTTTACATCCAAAACCTCTACCGTGAGTTGGAGATTGGCCGTGCCTAAAGCAGCCACTTGACTTAACTCCCAAAAGCCTGCGATTTCATCATAGACTCCATCGGAAGCCTGTACAGTTATCAAACGATATCCCGAAGGCAGTACTTCCTCTATACCCACATTGGTAGCATCCACACTACCCTGGTTAGAAACTGTTATGGTAAACACCACTTGATCTCCAATATTTGGTGAAGAGTTGTCTACTGTTTTACTGATAGCAATATCTGTTGTTTGCGGAGTCACCAAAGCAATGGCCTCGTCGTCGTCTCCATTACCGTCTGAAAAGTCATCCACATCGATCCCTTGATTCGGGCTACTGTCCGGGTCCGCAAAATCACTAGCCGTGATTTCAGCTATATTCAGATATTCGTCTCGATCTCCTGTAGGAGTGTTTACGGTAGCAAGAACAACCAGAGTTTCTGTACTCAGACTAAAAACTGCGCCGTTGATGGTCCAAAGTCCGGTTCCCGAACTATAAATCCCAGCAGTTGTTATATGTGACTGATAGGTATAACCAATAGGCAACAAATCTGTTACTACAACTCCAGTGGCATCACTAAACCCATTATTGGTTAAGTTCACTGTAAACTCAACTACATCTCCCACATTTGGAGTTGGGTCGTCCACTGTCTTTGTCAGCTCAAGATCCGCCAAACCATCTGGCACAGCCACCACCGTATCTTGATCATCTTCAGCACTTAGGTTGTTATTTGGAGTAGAATCAGGGTCAAAAGTATCTAGGGCAATTAGCTCGGCTGTGTTGCGGTAATCTCCACTGGCCAATACCTGTGCCGTAATATGAAGGGTTTCTGCAGCTCCGTTAATTATATTTCCTAGATTCCAAGATCCAGTAATTTCATCATAAGTACCAGAAGAAGGGGTTGCGGAAACAAAGCTATAGCCAGAAGCCAATAAATCCTCAACTACCAATCCAGAAGCGTCATTAGGTCCTGCATTATTCACTGTAATGGTAAAAACTATCTGATCACCGACAGAAGGGCTTAAACTATCCGCTGTCTTGCTTACCGAAATATCCGTGACTGTTCTTGGTGTTGTGGATTGTTCTGCGAGATCATCCTCAGTTGGGTCATTGTTTCCAGGAGTGGAATCAGGATCCAGTTGAATTACTGCAATTACTTCAGCTACATTCATGTAATCCCCGGAAGCATTTACCTGTGCTGCAACATTTAAGGAAGTACTGGTTCCAGCCGCCAATACCCCAACATTCCAAAGTCCACTGGCCGAACTATACGTTCCTCCAGAATCATCCGAAACATAGGTATATCCTGAAGGCAAAGCATCGGAAACCACAATTCCTGTAGCATCACTTAAGCCATCATTGTTCAAGGTTATGGTAAAAGTTACATTGGACCCTACATCAGGGGTACCATTATCCACGGTTTTGGTCAGGCTTAAATCTGAACTTGGTATAGGTGTAGTCCCTGCACTATCTTGATCGTTTTCAAAAACATTATTGTTGTTTGGGGTAGAATTCGGGTCCAAATTGTTTGATGAGAACACTTCGGTCACATTAAAATAATCACCAGTTGCATTCACGGTTGCCACAATGTTCAATGTTTCCGTTGTTCCATTGGGGAGAACCCCATTGAGTTCCCAAATTCCGGTTGCCGGGGTATAAACACCAGCTGTTCTATTGTTGGAAACATAGATGTATCCTGTGGGCAACAAATCCAAAACCTCAACTCCCGTAACATCGCTTGGGCCGTTATTGGAAATGCTGATATTAAAAATCACCTCCTCACCCACAAGTGGACTTAGTATGTTCACTGATTTCCGTAGGACCAAATCGGAAACCAACACAGGAATCGGTTCCACAGTTTGTTGATCATCCTCAGTATCGTCATTATTGGCCGGTACGGAATCTACATCAGTTTCTGTTAAATCTGTTAGTTCTGCTGTATTGGTGTAATCACCATTGGCCAAGACATTGGCCGTTATTATGATTGTTTCTGCTGCTCCATTGGCTAAATTACCAATGGTCCAGGAACCATTCAAAGGTTGATAAACTCCCGTTGAAGGAACGGCACTAACAAATTCATAGCCAGAAGCCAAAAAGTCGGTTACCACTACATTGGTAGCATCGTTTGGACCATCATTGAAGACAGAGACGGTGAATACAATTTGATCCCCTACGTTAGGTGTCAAATCATCGGCCGTTTTGGTTACCGAAATATCTACCAAAGGACTTGGAGTGGTTCCAGCATCATCCTGATCATCTTCTGCAGCGAGTCCATTATTTGGAGTGGAATCGCTATCAGGTTGGTCAACAGCAGTTACCTCGGCCACATTGGAATAAACTCCAGTTGGATTAACTCCGCTGTTATATTTAGGATTGCAGAACTTCCATTGGTCAATCCACCAATATTCCAAATACCTGTGGCATCTGTGTAGTTTCCTCCTCCATCATCAGAAACATAAGTATACCCAGAAGGCAATTGATCTGTCACCACAATATTGGTGGCATCACTTGGACCTGAATTAGTGACTGTTAAAGTAAAAACCACATTGGTATTTACAACAGGGTTTGCGTTATCCACATTCTTGGTCAAGGACAGGTCCGCTACCGCTACTGGAGCAATAACTACCTCGTCTTGATCATCCTCTGCCAAAACACCATTGCTAGGGGTCGAATCTATATCAAAACCATCCGAAGCAATAATTTGGGCAACATTGGTATAATCACCAGCGGAATTGACCAAAACGTCTATGATCAAGGTTTCACTAGATCCATTGGTTACAGTCCCTACCTGCCACAATCCGGTAACATCATCATATGTGCCAGAAGTTGAACTATACAGTACAAAATCGAAGCCCGTTGGCAGTAAATCTTGTACTACAACATTGGTAGCGTCATTAGGTCCACTATTGGAAACCGTAATTTCAAAACTTATTTCGTCACCAACATTAGGCGTAATGTCGTTATCCACAACAATTTTGGTCAAGGATAAATCCGATTGCTCTGGAGCTACGGTAATCGCCGTTTCATCATCCTCGCTCTGATCGCCATCATCGTTGTTGGGTGTACTATCCAGATCAAATTGATCTGCGAAGGTCACTTCGGCTATATGGGTAAACTCTCCCGTGGTCCCAGTTGGTGTCTGCACCGTTGCATTAAAACTAAGCACGGTTGTGTTAATCCCCAATGGAACATTAAGGCCCGTCCAGGTTATAATTCCTGACCCAAAATTAAATGTACCTCCATTGCTGATTCCGGTTATAGTTCCAAAACCGGCTGGCACCAAATTTTCTATGGACACTCCAGATGCCGCAACATCCCCAATATTACTTACATTCACAGTAAAGGCAACTACGTCTCCCACATCCGGGGTTGAATTACTTGCAAGGATTGTGATTTCAAGATCAACTACTTGGGGTGTTGTCACAAAAAAGTCTTCGTCATCCTCACCCTGATCGCCATCATCATTGGCTGGTGAGCTGTCTGGATCATATTGATCAGATGCGGTTATTTGTGTACTATTTCTATATTCATCTAGCGCTCCAGTAGGTGCATTTACAGTGGTTTCATAACTTAGAGTTGTGGAGCCAACAGCCAGGTTGGCTATTGTCCAACTTATGGTTCCTGCAACCGCTGCTCCCCCATTGTTTATGGTTCCAATAGCATACCCCGAAGGGACAATATCTTCCACTGAAACATTGGTTGCTGTATCTGGACCGGTATTGGTCACAGTTAATTCAAAAACAACCGTATCTCCAACATTTGGGGTAGCGCTTGAAGCCGCACTTATATCTTTGGATAGACTTAAGTCTGACGTTACAATCGTAATTTGAGCGGAGTCTTGATCGTCTTCTCCAGGGATACCATTATCCTCGGTAGAGTCGATATCAAAAATGTCGTTGGCCGTAATTTCAGCTGTATTCTCATAGGATCCCGTAGCATTGACAGTCGCATCAAAAGTTAGACTTAGTGTTGCCCCATTGGTAATAGTAAGATTGGACCAGGTAATGGAAAGGTCACCAATATTATATACTCCTCCATTGTTCACAGTCCCTGGAACCAAAGCATATCCAGAGGGGATTACATCACGAACAGTAACGCCGGTAGCGTCTGAAGCACTTGAGGCATTATCGTTAAAAACATCAATTGTAAATGTTACCGTGTCCCCGGGAACCACATTAGTCGGGGAAACTGACTTAGTCAATTCCAAGTCAACGCCCAATAAGGAAATTTCCACGGTATCCGAAATAGGGGCACAAATTCCATTGGTTATGGTCCATTCAAAAACATAGGTGCCAGAGGTAGCTCCAAATACTTCAGTATTAGGGTCATTTTCGTTTACAAAACCAACCGTAGTAGGCCCAGATACTTGAGTCCAAGTTCCAATACCTGCAATAGGCGCATCCGCGGCCATCAGTACTGATGAAAATTGATCCAAGGATTGATCAGGACCAGCATTGGTGCTTACAGGGTCTGCATAATTAACAACCTCCATGGTATCCACAAACGTACATCCACCGTTAACTACGGTCCACGTAAATTCATAAGTTCCAGCCTCCAAGGTGTCTATCAAGGTGGTTTCGCTGTTGGGAGTCACAATGTTTGCAGGTGTTCCTGGCGTTCCGCCAACTCCGGGCCCGGCAGTTTGTGTCCAGGTTCCGGTTCCTATTGCTAACAGAGTTGCTGCCATATTGGTTTGGGTTGCAGCGCAGAATTCTTGATCCGGGCCGGCATCAGCAGTTGATGGCGCATTCGCCGGAAAAGTTATATCTACCGTATCTGTTGTGGCGTCACATGCTGATGGGCTGTCTACAAAGCTTACCCCATTATGAGCTACCGTCCAGGTTAGTACGTAGGTTCCCGTTGTGGTAATATTAGACAAGGTTGATGTGGGAGAATTGGGGTTATCAATTACCGCTGCTCCACCGGATGGATCCGTGGTCAAAGTCCAAGTTCCAGTTCCAACCGTAGGTGGAATGGCATTCAATTGAGCATCCAATTGACAAGCATTGGTTTGGTCCAGGCCTGCATCTGCGACAGAAGGAGCCTCATAAACTTCAATTCGAACTACATCGGAGGTATTAAAACAAAACCCGGCTTCAAAATTCCATTCAAGAATATAAACTCCGGGTACAGTTAGGCCTGTTAATGTAGAAGTGGGGTCATTTGGATTGGTAATTACAGATGTACTTCCAGCTGGTTGTTCTGTAAATCGCCATACGGCCTCATCAACATCATCTGGCGGCGTATTTCCAGCCAAAGTTGTTTGATTGGGAACAACCAAATCCCCTAAACACAGCAACTGATCGGGACCTGCATCTGGTAAAACAGAAGGCAATCCGCTGGATTCCACTTGTACCTGATCCGATGTATTTCCGCAGCCTGTTGCTCCGGGATAATTTGTGGTAAATTCAAAAATGTAAAAACTTCCCAAAATAATGTTACTCACTTCAGCAACATTACTATCCACCGGATTTTGTGTAATGGTTGCCGGTGCTCCCGGTGCTCCTCCAACGCCAGGCCCAAAAGTCTGGGTCCAGGTTCCTGTAGAACCAAAGGTTGCTTCCAGCAAAAAGTTCTGAACATTGCATAGCTCCATATCTGGACCAGCATTGGCAGGAACGTAAACATCCACAGTTTTATCAGCAAAACTGGTTGGACAATTGCTATCACCAGCAATCGTCCATCTAAATGTATATGATCCCGAAACCATTCCGGTCACGGTTGCATTTGGGTCATTGATGTCAGAAAAAGTAGGCGTATTGGGCGCTCCAGATAGCAGGGTCCAATACCCATTTTCGATATCGGGGTTGAATGTGTTTCCATCCAAAATAACTGTGGTTGACGAACAAATGGTCTCCGTTGGATTTGTTACGATTGCTGTTGTTGGTGGAATCCCAACATTTAGGGTAACCTGATCAGTATCGGACGAGCAGCTCCCATTGTTGGCTGTCCATTCAAAAATATATTGTCCCGAAAAGGTAAATGTAATCTGGGCACTTAAGCTCGTATTATCATCAAACGAAAATCCTCCAGGACCTGAGATTTGGGTCCAAAATCCGCTACTTCCCACAGAGGCTGTTGCATCCATTGTAAACACGGATTGACATTCAGTCTGATCGAGTCCAGCATTGGCCACCGCAGCAGGCCCTACAGTAATTTCCACCTCATCTGTAGTCGATTGACATCCAGGAGCAATTTTGGAAATCGTCCATGTGAGCACATAACTTTGTTCCACAGAGATTGTTGCATCTGTATCAAACTGATTTGCATCATCAAAAGCAATTCCTGTTGCAGGAACGGCAGTCCATGTGCCTATTTCATCCACAGCTGGTTGATTTCCTGCCAAGGTTACATTTGTTATTCCCGTTCCCAAGCATTGATCCGGACCGGCATTAGCCAAGGTAGGTCCCTGAGTAGCATTGGTGAAAATGGTGACGGTGTCCGTCCCTGGGTTTGGGCAGGTAGCATCAGCGGGATTGGAAATGGTCCAACGTAAAACATAGGTTTCATTGGGGTCATCTAATCCAGAGACCAAGGTGTTAGGGTCATTTTCATCTTCAAATACGATTGTTGCACCTATAGGTGCAGTATCTACCGTCCATAGTCCAACTAAATTAGATGATGGTGGGGTATTCCCAGCAAGTAGCGTTGGAGCACCAAAACATATGGTTTGATCCAATCCAGCATCCGTAGGAATCGGAGCGTCTGAGGATACGGTAATTTCCACAGTGTCTTCGGCCGATGGCGCGCAGGCATTTCCTCCTGAAATTGCATATTGAAATCTATAGGTTCCGGGAATCAAATTTGAAACGTTTGTTGTTCTAGCGTAAGGTGCAGCAATGGTTGCAGCGTTTGGTCCACTTATTTGTGACCATAATGAATTGCCTGTGGTAACCACATTTCCCGTAATATCGGTATCCGTCACATTACAGGCCAAGGTTTGGTCCGTTCCGGCATTGGCCGCTGTGGGCGTCATAGCAATGGTTACATTTATGGCATCCGTTGCCACATCACAGCCTGTTTGAATTGATCCGCTAAGTGCTCGTCTAAAAAGAATAGTGTATGTGCCTTCAACATCAAAGTTAATTGTGACAGGAGTACTCCCCGTATTGGCAAATGTTGATGGATCTATTAAGGTAGATCCACTTGGCCCGCTTACAATACTATAAGTATTGGTTCCATTACCGGTGGTCACAAATGGAATGTCCACACTGGTTGCCCCACAAGCTGCTATTATATCACTACCCCCATTTGCTATAATGGTAACTGGGGCCGTTGAATAATTAATAGTAGCTGTGGCTGAATCGCTACAGAGTGTTGTAGCATTTGCTATAGTGTACGTGAATTGATAGGTACTACTTCCGTCTAAACCAGAAATCTGTGTGGTACTTGAGTTCGGGTTTAGAATATTCACGCCGGCTACAGGCCCTGAAGTCTGTGTCCAAGTTCCTGTTTCATCCGTAAAAAGTGGCAGTGATCCTACTAAGGTGACCGTTGTAATACTTGCATCGCAAAAGCGTATGTTATCATCTTGTATGGATGCTGTTGATATGTCTTGTGTGGCCTCGGCCACGGTTATCGTCATTGTATCCTCACCATTTACACAAGGTCCATTTACAGACCATCGGAAGGTATAAACGCCCTCTATCAGGTTGGATATCCCTGTGTTGTTAGCATTCACATTCGCTATTATCGGAGTATTGGGTCCGCTCACAAAAGACCAGGTTCCTACTTGACCATTGATATTGTTACCTCCAAAACTACTCCCCATATTAGTAGTTTGGGTAAGGGTATAGCAGTTATCTAGATTCTGGTCCGGTCCCGCATCCACAACAGTCTCTCCTCCGTAATTGGTTACGATAATGGTTGAATTTGATTCACAAAATTGGCCGGGCGCATAATCAGGGCCGGTAATGGTCCATTGTAAAGTGGTGGTTCCGGCATTGGTTTCAGCCAGAGTCAATGTTGTTGTGGGCGAACTGGGAGTATTAATGGTAACCCCAGCATTGTTGGCGCCAACAATGCTCCACAAACCTGTTTCGCCAGCATTTAATGGAGTGTTTGCATTTGTGCTGATACTTCCCGTGTTATCCGGACAGGAGGCTATATCGTTTCCTGCAATGGAAACCGTTATCGGCTGCACGGTGATATCCACATCTTGAAACTGGGGTGTGCCATCGGTACACACCGCACTCAATCTGAAAGTATAGGTGTTACCTCCAACTAGTCCTGATACTCCAGTTGTTAGATTGGAAGGGTCGGCAATGATTACGGAAGGACCACCCACTTGAGACCATATTGGTCCAGTTAAAACCAGACCAGAAGACGATCCTGATAAATTATAGGTTCCCACATTTTCGCATATGGTTTCAGGAATCCCCGCATTCACGGAACAGTTTTGGGCATAGCTCCATTGTAATGAGACGAGCAAAAACAAAAAAAATAAGAAAGAAGTTCCTTTTTTTCCGGGGGTTAGCGGTCTTTTCATAATCAAAAAAATGAGGTTGTTCTTAACGTGTAAGAATATTCAAACATATCCACTAGCATCGGTTAAAAGGAATATATGTTGTATTTCACCGATCATTTGTTGTGAAACATCGGATAAACGATGACTGTTTTTAACTATCCATGTCATTTTGCGAGGATTTGCACCTAATTACTGCAAATCAGCTAGGGTTTTTAAGCGAGCATATCGGCTGATTCAAAGAGGTTTATACTTAGCAAAGCGCTTTGAACAAAGGGGTTTACGAAGGACCCCTCCTCTTTATTGGAATAAGAATTTGAGCAAGCTAATTAACTTACTTATTAAGGTGTATTTTCTTACTTTTTCAATTAAAAAAGATTAATGAACTGAGGAGATAATAGCACAGATTAATCTCTTTTTTGGTTCTTGGGAAGAATCAGATTGCCGGCTATAATTTGCTCTTTAACTTGCTTCAAATAAATTCTTCCTATTGGGATATTCTTTGTTCCTATTTCAATACTATCACCGCTAACCGAATCCACTTTATCTATGGCAACTGCATAAGATTTATGTACTCTTGCAAAATTCTTGGAAGGTAGTTCACTAATAATACCTGACAGGGACTTATAGGCGATGTGATTGCCTGTCTCTGTACAGACCTTCACATAATCCTTTAGACTTTCAATATAAAGAATCTCACTTAGTAAAATCTTTATCATCTTCTTGCCTATTTTTAGAAAAATGTGAGGTTCCATTGGCACCCCTACATTTTCCTCTTTGTCCTTTTCTTTTGCTCCGTCTTTAAGCCTATTGGAAAGTTTATTGATGGACTTTAAAAATCGGTGAAATGGAATAGGTTTGACCAAATAGTCCAAGATATCCAACTCATAACTTTCAAGTGCATATTCTCTATAGGCCGTGGTGATAATGATATGGGGATATTGCTTTAAACTTCTTAGAAATTCCAATCCGTTCAAGCGGGGCATATCAATATCCAGGAAAACCACATCCACCTGTTTTTCCTTAATATTTGGAAGTGCATCCATTACATTGGTGTGGGTGCTCACTATTCGC
The DNA here is from genome assembly GCA_965117065.1 of uncultured Allomuricauda sp. GTDB lineage: Bacteria > Bacteroidota > Bacteroidia > Flavobacteriales > Flavobacteriaceae > Flagellimonas. Next base: position 2,503,492 of record OZ220751.1, on the reverse strand, counting down.
ATATGATCCAACTTTGCCAAATACGATTCCAAAATACCTATGGCAAGAGGTTCATCATCAACAATTATGCAGTTTATCTTCATTTCAGTGGTATTTTTAAGATGACCAAATATTGAGCCTTGTTGGGGTGCATGCTTAACTCATAATTATTTCCGTACAACAGCTCCAACCTGCGGTTGGTATTTGAAGCTCCTATACCAGATTTGGTGGTTGTTATCCGGTCTGGGTCCAAACTATTTTTTAACTCGAACACCAGTTGATCTTCTTTCCTTATAAAGTTCATTTCCAATTGGATGTTCCCATCTTTTAATTGACCATGTTTAAAACAATTTTCGATAAAGGGAAGAAATAAAAATGGAGGGAGCCTCACATCATCAATCTTTCCCGAAATTTCAATTGTGCTTTCAACCAAATCTCCTCGCCTTATCCTTTCCAATTCTATATAGTTTTGGATATAGTTGATTTCTTTGGACAACGGAATCTTTTTCTTGTTCACATCATAAATAACATATTCCATTATTTCCGACAACTTGAGCACCACTTCCGCGGCCTTTTCTGACCTTTTAAGGGTCAATGCATACAAGCTATTCAATACATTAAAGAAAAAATGTGGCTGTATCTGTGCTTTTAGATATTTTAACTCAGTATCTGACTGAAGTTTTAACAGTTGGTTGTTTTTGTTCAATTCTATGACGTAGTCAACGGTAAATTTTATGGCGGTCACTAATCCCACCACATATATTTCCCCAAGAACAACCGTAACCACATGATTAAACCCAAAAGCCTCATGAAATCCTTCAGCTTCAGGCCATACGTTTTTCGTAATTAGCCAATACATCAGTCCGGTTCGCGCAAGATAAATAACCGCTAGACCCAGTCCTAAATAAAAGATATACGCTCTATATTTTCTATTGATAATAAATTGAGGGACTAGGTAATAAATATTAAAATAAGCCATGATAATATGCAAGGGGAATTCCACGAAATTTGACTTGAACGAGTACCAATAATCCCCAAAATAGCTTCCCCAGCGTATGGAATTGAACAAAAAATAAGCTATCCAAAATATGATGTGGTATCTTATTGGTATGGTAGTCCGTACGGACCGAGTATCCCTGTTGATATGTTTCATATCTTATGGTGCGTGCTATTTAATTACTGGAAAAAGTAGCGGATTTTATCGGATCAACAAAATTATGGCGCTATAAAGACATTCTCGGTTAACCATCTAAAAACCAACATCATTTATGGGATGTAATTGGTGGCGAAAAACTTGTAGTTCAGATAAAAATTATTTTTTTCACTCTTTGATATGGTACTTTAATTGAATCAATAATAATAACCGATAAACCTAAACTGTTTTGAGACTTGCTTCCATTGATATCCTTAGAGCTTTGACCATGGTTTTTATGATATGGGTAAATGATTTCTGGACCCTTACAGACGTGCCTAAATGGCTTTCCCATGCACAAGCCAGTGAAGATTATATGGGGTTTTCCGATATTATTTTTCCCTTATTCTTATTCATCGTAGGGTTGAGCATCCCATTTGCCATTCAAAATCGACTGAACAAAGGGCATGCCGCTTGGCCTATTGCCAAACATATTATTATCAGGTCAGTATCGTTGTTATTGATTGGGGTCTTCATGGTAAATTACGAAACCGCCCATGACGAAAGTATCCTCATTGGCAAAAACCTGTGGGGCATCCTCATGGCAATTGGTGTGTTTTTTATTTGGACGCACTGGAAAAAAAGCCCAATTCCGGCCAGATGGCACCTGCCATTACAAATTTTAGGATTCGTCGTGTTCTTAATTCTTGCATTTATTTATAAAGGTGGAGAAACCGGAGAATACTGGATGCGGACCCAATGGTGGGGTATTTTAGGGCTTATAGGCTGGGCTTACCTTTCCAACGCTTTGGCTTTTCTTCTTTCCAAGGGTAATATTATCTTCATGATTCTACTATGGCTAGCATTTAATGCTTTGGCTGTATTGCCCCATACGGAAATGTCTTTGGAAATTGATGGTTTTGCCAGTTATTTTTCTACCATTTTTACTGGAACTGTTCCAGCATTTACCACAGCTGGAATTGTAGCTACCATGCTATTTAAAAAAATATCAGAATCCAATTTGAAGCTGGGCTATACGGTTCTGTTATTACTTGGTATCATCTGTATTATTTATGGACTAGGCACTCGCCCCATATGGGGTATTTCCAAGATTCAGGGCACCCCATCTTGGCTTGGCATTTGCACTGGAATTGGATTTATACTGTTTCCTGCGTTACACTATATAGCTGACGTAAAGAAAACAACCAACTGGGCCAAACTTATAGCCCCAGCAGGTACCGCAACATTGACCTGTTACCTACTTCCTTACCTCATTTATCCTATAAGAAATTTGACAAATATTAGGCTACCTGATTTTTTGAACACCTCCGTAATTGGCCTTTTGGGCTCTTTTGTTTTTGCACTATTGGTAGTGGCCCTAACAGGTTGGCTGGAGAAAAAAGGGTACAAGCTTAAACTTTGACCAACTAATGAATACACATATAGCCCATTTCTTTTTGCACCAAACGCTAATCAATAAATTTAAAATGAAAAATAAGATATCATCCATATTTCAAGTCGTTATTGGGAGTCAAGGAACTTTAATACTACTTGTAGTTCTCTTGACGTCACTCTCCTTTGAAAGCCATGCCCAAAATGCCAAAATTCTCTACAATCATTTGGGTTATGAGCCATCAGCTCAAAAAAAAGCAGTTATCCTTACAAAAGCAGAAGATAAAGTTTCTTCCTTTTCGGTAAAAAATCAAAAATCAGGGAAGGAAATGCTATCAGGCACACCCAAATATATCGGTACTGTTGATCAGTGGAAGAACTGGCACTTTTGGACTTTTGACTTTGATACTGTAACCGATGAAGGGGATTATGTCCTCGAATGTGTTGTAAACGATCAAAAAATTCAATCATTCCCTTTTGTCATTCAAACAGCTATTCTTGAACGAAACACCCTATCTGATGTCCTTTATTATTTTAAAGGACAACGATCTTCTGGACTTTTAGACAAAGCAGACCGGGCTATGACATTCGCCAAGGGGAATGAAGGAAAAGTGGTGGATGTCCATGGAGGTTGGTATGATGCTACCGGTGATTATGGCAAACACATTTCACACCTATCATTTTCTACTTATTTCAACCCGCAACAGACCAACTTAACCGTTTGGGGGTTGTTTGAGGTGTATCAAGCACTTGAAAAAAGAGCTGACCCAAATTTCAAGCAATACAAAAAAAGAATATTGGACGAAGCCATGTATGGTGCTGATTTCCTAACACGCATGAAAGTCCCGGAAGGATCTTTCTACATTACCATTTCTGGAAGCGGACCGGAGAAAAAACCAGAGGATAGAAAAATTACCCCTACAATGAAGGGTTTTACTCTCACCAAAAAGTCCACAGATGGGATAGATGGCCCAGTCAAGAAACGTTCAGCTACGAATTTATATGAGATAGGCTACAGAGCTGGGGCTGGTTTATCCATTGCAGCTCTAGCCAAAGCCAGCACCTATGAAGTCTCTGGAGATTTCGACAACATAGATTACCTCAAAGCGGCTGAGGATGCTTTCCACTTTTTGGAAAAGCACAATGCTGAATTGACCAATGATGGAAAAGAGAACATTGTTGACGATTATTGTGCCCTTATGGCCGCAACTGAACTCTATAAAGCCACAAATAAATCGCAATACAAGATTGCAGCTGATAGAAGGGCAAAATCCTTGAACAATAGGCTTACAAAAAATGACGATGCTCACTACTACTGGAGGGCAGACGATAAAACCCGTCCATTTTTTCATGCTGCAGATGCCGGGTTACCTATCGTTGCCTTATTAAAATATGTAGAGATAGCTGATGAAACAAACAAGAAGGGTATTTTAGAAAGCGTCAAAAAAGTGCTTCAATCAGAATTGACTCTCACCAATGCGGTAAACAACCCTTTTGGATATGCCAGACAGTATGTTCAAAAGAAGGGCGGAACAAGAAAAACTTCCTTTTTCTATCCCCATGATGCAGAAACTGCTCCATGGTGGCAGGGAGAAAATGCGCGATTAGGCTCCTTGGCAACCGCGGCACGGATGGCCGTCAAGCACTTTAAAGAAGATGTTGTTTTTCAAAAGCAATTACGCACCCATGCCTGGAATCAATTGAACTGGATTTTGGGATTAAATCCCTTTGACGCCTGCATGCTGGAAGGCCATGGGAGAAACAATGTGCAGTATTTGTTTTTTAATTCCTATGAGTATACCAACGCTCCTGGTGGTATCTGCAATGGCATAACCGCAGGACTTTATGATGAAAACGATATAGACCTCAATAGGGGCTACAATGAAACAGGGGCCGATAACGATTGGCGATGGGCAGAACAATGGCTTCCCCATGCCACCTGGTACCTACTTGCTATTTCTATCAATTAGTTTAACCTCATTCTATCATGACAAAAATTTCATTCCTGGCCATATGGCTGTTGGCGGCCTTATCCCTCTTTTCATGTAATAATCAGTCTAAGGGAACATCAACTTCCATTGCGGAGCGCGGGCATAGTATTATCCCCAAACCGCAAACTGTAACCATGAAAGATGGGCAATTTGAGTTAAATCCAAATACCCTCATTTATACCGAAAATGAGGAGCAACTAAAAGTCGCCTCATTATTCCTGAAAAAAATAGAAAAATCCACTGGTTTGAGCTTGAAAAGTTCGTCTCAAAAGCCGAATCGAAATGCCCTTGTTTTTCAACTGGATAAATCCATGGACATAAATGATGAAGGATATTTTCTAAAAGTCGACGGTGACCAGATATTGATTAAGGCAAAAAACAACAACGGCTTTTTTTATGCCATGCAAACCCTAATGCAGTTACTCCCTTCTGAAATAGAAAGCCAAACCCAAGTTTCTGGAAAAGAGTGGGCTATTCCTGCTGTTCAAATAGTTGATGAACCGACATTTGCTTGGAGGGGACTGAATCTAGATGTATCCCGGCACTTTGTTCCGGTAGACTCCATTAAAAAACAACTGGACGTCCTGTCCCTTTACAAAATAAACAAGTTTCACTGGCATCTAACAGATGACCAAGGCTGGCGAATCGAAATCAAAAAATACCCAAAACTAACAGAGATTGGCGCCAAAAGAAGGAATGATGATGGTAGTATATATGATGGATACTACACACAAGAAGACATAAAGGAAGTGGTTGCATATGCCCAGGAACGTTTTATTGATGTGATTCCTGAAATAGATGTGCCCGGGCATGTAGTGTCCGTTTTGGCTGGATATCCCGAGCTCTCCTGTACAACAGAACATTTAGAAACAAGAACTTTATGGGGGGTGGACTCCAACATTCTTTGTGCGGGAAAAGAAAGGACGTTTTCATTCCTGGAGGATGTATTCGAAGAAGTCGTCCCTTTATTTCCATTTGCATATGTTCATATTGGAGGGGATGAAGTTCCCAAAGAAAAATGGGAAAAATGTCCGCATTGTCAAAAAAGAATTGCCGATGAGAATTTGACAGATGAAGCCCATCTGCAAAGTTATTTTATGGCCAGAACCGAAAATATCTTAAAAAGGCACGATAAAAAGATATTTGGGTGGGACGAAATTCTAGAAGGAGGCATATCCGAAACGGCCAATATCACATCTTGGACAGGTGAGGAAGGGGGAATCGCAGCGGCCAATGCCGGACACAACGTGGTCATGAACCCTTCAGCATATACTTATTTGAACTTTTATCAAGGCGATCATAAAGTAGAACCTATGGCTTTTGGAAGTTTTATTTCCCTAGAAGACATCTACAATTATGACCCTATTCCTTCCCAAATAGCCGAGGACAAACGAAAACACATCTTAGGCTCCCAAGCCAGTATTTGGACAGAATATGCGTCAACTACCCCAATCATTGAATATCTTTTATATCCACGTGTTCTTGCTATGGCTGAGTTGACATGGACCAAAAACGAAAATAAAAGTTATAACGATTTTCTCAGACGCTTAGAAGGTCAATATACACGCCTTGACAAGCATCATATCAATTATCATATCCCAATTCCTGAAGGCCCTTCATCGGATAGGGTTGTCTTCAGAGATAGTGTGTCGCTTTCTTTTAAAACCACCCGTCCCGCTAAAATCATTTATTCCATTGATGGTAGTGCTCTTGATAAAAACGCTGAAACCTATAAGGCTCCCCTAACCTTTTATGGGAACACCACCCTTAAAATTGCCGCCATCCTGGAAAATGGAAAAATGGGCCATGATCGCGTAATCGAAATTGTCAAAAAAGAAAAAATAAAGGCAGATTACCCTCAACAAACCCGGCCGGGTCTCTTGGTAACAACCGTTAAAGGGCATTTCAAAAACCTTCAAGATGTTGATTTTTCAATAAAATCTACCAGGTCCCAAATAGATTCCATCGAAGCTGCCAACCAAACCTACTATTGGGGCCATTTTGTTAAGGAGGACAATTTTAGAGCTATGGCTATTGAAGGCTACATCGACATTCCAGATGATGGCATCTACACGTTCTCAAGTAATCAAGATCAGGTATGGATTGCAAACCAACTACTTATTGATTACAAATACCCCATTAAAAAGCACCCCAAAGATGGCAGTATCGCTTTGGAAAAAGGAAAGCACAAGCTGAAAATTATCTATCTGAACAATGTCATCAAAGGATGGGCGTCAGATTGGAACAATGTGGAACTCAAGTACCGGAAATCCGATGAGAAAGAGCTTAAACCTGTCACCAAGGAAATGCTATCGCATTAATTGGCCAACTGCTTTTTTAAGGCCCCTATTTCTTTCTCCAGATTTTTAATATAATCCTCGCGTTCCTTGGCCATTTGGGTTATATCTTCCGCAGTATACCTGGGTGTAATATGCTGAGGGCAATTCCAATCAAAGGCCTTAATATGAAACACGAAGATTCTTTCTGGCACATATTTGTAATCCGTTAGCTCCAATTGATCCAAAAGCTCGGTATTTTCATCTAAAGAAACCACTTCCGCCTCAGCATAGATTTTAAGTCGGGTTCTGTTGGCGTAATCCATGAGAATCAACGAAACTTTTTCGTGGGTTTTAACATTCCCCGTGGTTATATATTGTTTGTTCCCAGTGAAGTCTAGAAATGCCAATGTTTTTACATCTATCAACTTTAAAAAACCTTTGGGTCCGCCCCTATGCTGTATATAAGGGAAGCCATTTTCTCCCAAGGAAGCCACATAAAAGCTATCCCTTTCTTGGATAAAGCTCATTTCTCTAAAGGACAACCCATCAGGTAGCTCCATCCGCTCCATGCGCTCATAGGCATGTCTACTTCCCTTTTCTTTCTGAATCTCTTTGATGGTATTTGTAAACGCTAATCTTGAATAATTCATCCTATTCTTTTACCAATTGAATACACTGCACTGGAGGCCCCCAAGTTTGAGGAACTTTTTCCGAAATTAAAAGGTTGAAAGAACTATTGACTCCCCCCAGTTGTACTGATTTGTCTTTATAAACTACTGTACTTATCTTATGAAATCTTATGGCGTAGCTGCACATCACACAGGGTTCTTTGGTGGTGATCAATATTGCCCCGGACATATCTTGCCCTACCTTCTCTCTTGCCTTTCTTATGACTTCCATTTCAGCATGGCAGCTAACATCTTTTTTAGTGGCCACGGTCTCTTCTGCTTCAGCGACAACTTCATCGTTGATAATAAGAAGACCGCCAACGGCACTGTTTCCTTTGGAAGCAGCTTGACTGGCAAGTTCTTCACATCGCGTCATTAGCTCAGCAAATTTCTCCATAACTGTTGCTTAGCCTTTAAAACGGTAAAATCCTTACAAAAACAACAGACAAAAAATGGGGCACTAACCGATATGTGTGTTAAAAAAAATTAACTCAACACACCTATCTTGTACGATGCATTGAAGAAACTAAAAATTTATGCCCCCGGGATTGAGCACCTTAAAATCCGCTAAAAACGCATTTCAACGAAAAAAAGCTTGGCTTTCTGTAAAAAAACTCCATCATTATGTTTTCACAACGAAAAAGAGATATAAAAGTTCAACAAACGGTAAATTGTAAACCATTCAATAAAATATCATGGGTATGAAGATAATCATGCTTACAAGGCAAAGTGAGCTGTTAACCTATATGTATAATGGCTTGGCTGATGGATTCACAATTTCCAGTGTCATCGTGGAGGAAAAGACCAATAAAAAGGCCTTCCTAAAAAGACGAATTAAAAGATTAGGGTATTTTAAAGTTTTTGGTCAGGTGCTTTTTCAGCTAACTATCCCCAAAGCCCTCAGGTATCTATCCACCAAACGAATAGACCAGATAAAATCGATATATAATCTTGATCATACTCCTATCCCCAATTCCGTCATAAAAAATGTGAGTTCAGTAAACTCTGTTGAATGTATAGCGTTTTTAAAAAAAGAAAAACCTGATTTAATTATTGTCAATGGGACTCGAATTATTTCTAAAAAAGTGCTAAACACTATAGATGCAACCTTTGTAAACACTCATGGCGGAATAACCCCTAAATACAGAGGTGTTTATGGGGGTTATTGGGCAATCGCTAATAAAGACCCAGAAAATTTTGGAGTAACCTTACATATCGTAGATAGTGGAATTGACACTGGGGCGGTACTTTATCAGAACAGTATCAATATTGTTGCAAAAGATAATACGGTAACCTATGCTTATCTTTTGGTAGGGGAAGGAATAAAGTTGATGAGGCAGGTGATAACCGACTTTAATGAGAACAAATTAACCGAAACCTTGCCAAAAACAACCGAAAGTAACCTTTGGCATACACCTACTTTATGGTACTATTTGTATAAGAGATTATTCCGCGGGGTTAAATAAGGCACAAAAATTGGATTCAAATTTTCTGCAAACAAAAAACCGAGACAAATGTCTCGGTTTTAAAGTACCTTGGGTGGGAATCGAACCCACACTCCCGAAAGAACTGGATTTTGAATCCAGCGCGTCTACCAATTCCGCCACCAAGGCATAAATCGTCCCATTTTTTCAAATGGGATTGCAAAGCTAAAAAATAATTTCATTTACCACCAAAAATACCTTGAATTATCCTTTAGCAACCCGAATTAATTTATAAATTTGCACCTCTTTTGCGAAAAAGAACTTTTAATAATCTAGTCGACAAGAGATTACGATGGCATATCAAGTTCCAGAACCAAAAATTTTTGCTTGTACCCAAAGTACAGCACTAGGTGAGCGAATAGCAGCTTCCTATGGAGCCAATCTTGGGAAGGTTCTTTTTTCGAGATATAGCGATGGTGAATTCCAACCTTCTTTTGAAGAATCCATAAGAGGAGCACGAATTTTTATTATTGGTTCTACCAATCCTGGTTCGGAACACCTTATGGAAATGTTGTTGATGCTGGATGCTGCCAAAAGGGCTTCCGCAAGACATATAACAGCTGTTATGCCATACTTTGGTTGGGCTAGACAAGATAGAAAGGACAAGCCACGAGTTCCCATTGCCGCAAAGTTGATTGCGAAAATGCTTGAAACAGCAGGGGCCACACGTATCATTACCATGGACCTGCATGCAGATCAAATCCAAGGCTTTTTTGAAAAACCGGTTGACCACCTTTTTGCCTCTACCTTGTTTTTGCCCTATTTAAGAGAATTAAATCTCGATAATCTTTGCATTGCTTCACCAGATATGGGAGGATCCAAAAGAGCATATGCCTATTCCAAAGCTTTGGAAAGTGATGTGGTTATTTGTTACAAGCAAAGGGCCAAAGCCAATGTAATCTCCCATATGGAGCTTATAGGTGATGTAAACGGAAAAAATGTGGTATTAGTGGACGATATGGTGGATACCGCAGGCACCTTGACAAAAGCAGCAGATTTGATGATAGAAAGAGGAGCCTTAAGTGTTAGAGCCATTACCACTCATGGTTTGCTATCTGGAACTGCATATGAAAAAATAGAAAAGTCGAAATTGACGGAACTTATCGTTACCGATTCCATCCCCGTCAAAAATGACAAGAAAAAAATAAAGGTATTGGGTTGCGCGGAGCTGTTTGCAGATGTAATGCACAGGGTTCACCATAATACATCCATATCCTCAAAATTTTTAATGTAAATCAATTTTAATATAGAATGAAGTCAATTACTATCAAAGGATCCCAAAGAGAAAGCGTGGGCAAGGTATCTACCAAAGCCTTACGTAATGCTGGAAAGGTCCCTTGCGTGCTGTACGGAGGGGATAAACCATTGCACTTTTCAGCAGATGAACTTGCGTTCAGACACTTGGTGTATACTCCCAATGCGCACACAGCTGTGATTGAATTGGAAGATGGCCAAAAGTTGGAGGCAGTATTGCAGGATATTCAATTCCATCCTGTAACCGACAAAATTTTGCACATCGATTTTTACCAATTATTCAAGGACAAGCTTATTACCATGAATATTCCGGTACGTTTGGAAGGAAACTCTCCTGGTGTTAGAAATGGTGGACGTTTGCTTTTTAGAAAAAGAAAGCTGTCCATTAAAGCTTTACCAGACCTACTTCCTGATTTTATTACCGTGGACATCTCTAAGCTGAGGATTGGAGGAACTATAGCAGTGGAAACATTGTTAAGTGATGATTTTACCATTTTGCACCCTGACAGTACCGCTGTGGTTCAGGTGAAAGCTTCCAGAACTTCTGTTGATGAAGAAGAAGAGGAAGAAGAAACTGAAGGCGCAGAAGCCGCTGCCGAAGGTGCCGAAGGCGCTGAAGCTCCAGCAGCTGAGGCTACCGAGTAGTATTTATTAAATAATTAGGGCATCCCTACTTTTTGTATACATTAAGTTTGGGATGCTTTTGTATTTTTGGGTAAATGTTGACTAGTAGATGCTCTCATTTATCAAAGCACTTTTCAGCTCCCAAAAGGGGGTATTACATGAGCTGGATTCCATGAAAAAATTCCTAATTGTTGGGCTCGGAAATATTGGAGCGGAATACGAAGAAACTCGACATAATATCGGTTTTAAAGTTTTAGATTTTCTGTCCATCCAAGAAAGTTTTGTCTTTGAAAGTGCCAAGCTTGGAGCTATAGGTTCTTTTAAGTACAAAGGACGAAGCATTCTTTGCCTTAAACCAGCCACCTATATGAACCTAAGTGGTAAGGCAGTGAAATATTGGATGGAAAAAGAGAAAATTCCCCTCGATAATGTCCTTGTGATAACTGATGACATCAATTTGCCTTTTGGCTCCCTTCGTCTAAAAACCAAAGGCAGTGATGGAGGCCATAATGGCCTAAAGGATGTTCAAAACACTTTGCAAACTGCCCAGTATAATCGATTTAGGTTTGGAGTTGGCTCCGAATTTGGCAAAGGCAGACAGGTAGAATATGTGCTGGGAAAATGGGGAGAAGCTGAAACTAATGAGTTACCAGAGCGACTAAAAAAATCCACAGATCTTATTCGCTCCTATATTTTTGCCGGCATGAAAAACACTATGAACCAATTTAACGGCACTTAACTAAAACACCCTAAATTCAAAAATTCCGGAATTCGAAGTGTTTCCTTCCAAATCGGTAGTAATGATGCTCCAATAATAAACGGTGTCAGACAAAACACCCACAGTGAATTCCATGGTTGTTGCATCGTTGGTTCCTATAGATGTTACAGGTGGATTTTGATCTGAGAAGAAAACTTCAAAGCTGGCAATATCATTTTCAACATCTGCCCCCAACCATTCCAAAACCACCTCATTGGCCAAACTTTTTTGAACCGTTGAACCTGAGGCAGGACGCACCAATTGCGCTGGAAATGGAGCGTAGGTTGTTTGGGCTCCAGAATTATAAAACAGCCATGTATCGCTGGTAGCAATCTGGTCGGTATTTGAATTCAATGAATTAACCGACCAAGAATAAGGAGTTCCCTTTTCAATGGATAAACTCGCGGAAGTTGCTGCTGTAGAAATTGTTTGCGGGATATTCGTATCCAGATTCACAACATTAAGTGTATAACTATCTGTATTGGCTGAAGCCTGCCACTGAAAAGTCACTTGGCTTAATACTTCATTGATACTTATGCCAGTGGTGCATTCAGAATTTTCATTTGGAAAAACCAAATTGGCCCCTTCGGGAACCGGTGGCTGGTCGTCATTGCCTCCACAAGAAACGAGCCATATCAATATAGATAAACTTAGCACAAACCGTTTCATTCCTTTATCATTTTAATTACCTCCCTTACCTCCATGGTACCTATGCTCATATAGTAAGCCCCTTTGGACAACGATGAGCAATCTACTTCCAATTCATTGCCATTAACAGTTTGCTGATCCGTCAAAACCAACTGCCCATTCACGGAATATATCTCAATCTTAACATTACCACTAAAACCATTAAGGAAAATCTTGGCATTTCCTCTTACTGCATTGGGATAAAGAATCGGTTTTGAAGAAATAAAAAACGTTTCCTCATACATTCCCTGACAAGGTATATTGGTATACACCCTAAGCGTATTACGCCCTTCCTTTAAATTTAACTGGAGCTTATTTTGCTCCGTTTGAGTCACCAACCCATTAAGTTCTATATTATAGAAATTGCCTCCTTCCAAGGTCAAATCCAAAACCTGTGCATTTAAAGCTGCCAAAACTGATAGCAATTCAGGTTCGGTGATTATAAGGTCAAAACAAATTTCTCTATAAGTAATGGGGCCATTGGTGCCAGTAATACACAGTGTGTAATTACCTGCCACCAAATTCTGAAACGAATGTGAATCCATAAAGTTCATGTTCAGCGGAGTGCCTCCTCCATCTAACACAGCGGTATAAGAAATGGAAGTGTCAGCCGCCGTTATGGTTACGGAACCATCATTGTTACTTCTACAGGTTTCACTATTGATCTCAATGCTAAAATTATCCACAGGAAAACGATTCACTGGACAACCACTGGTATCCACTTCAACTCCCTTGGGTGTTCCCAAGCACAAATCATCTCCATCGTCAAAAACCCCATCCTCGTCTTCATCCGGTCTAAAAGTTCCTTCTGCACATATCTCCAAGGAAAAGGCAATCAATGAACCGCCATCCCCAGTAGCAATATCCTGAATCTCCAGAGTCCATTGCCCAAGTGCCGATTCACCGTTTAGAGAGGATAAAGAACCAATAGGTTTAACTGTCCCTGAAATGGCTGGGTTGTCCACACAGGTAATTGCCGTACCATCATCATCAAACACCGCATTGATATTATTGGCGGCACCACAGCTATTGGAAATTAGCGTTACACGAGTACCTGCTGGAGAAATTAGGCTTATGATTAAATCCTCCAAATAGGTGTGGTTCAGTTCAATGTTTACATTAATATCTGACACCGGTAGATTTTCAAATAACTGGACAGAAGTTGTAACTGTTGATGTTCCTGACGCGGCAATTTCCAAAGGCAATTCACTAGCTTCCAATGATTTACAATCCACCTGAATGGTTGTAAAGCTAAAAGGAGTCCCAAAAGTGCCTGTTCCACAATTGTTGGAAGGTCTTACCCTCCAAAAATATTCCGTTTGCGCCAACAAGCTCGTGGTCTGGTAAAAACTAAAGGGCACTGTTGCCGACTCAACAACGGTTGTAAACCCAACGTCCGTGGCAATCTCAATATCGTAATCAGTATAAATTGGATTAGCCTGCCAGCTTAACTGCGCATTCAAGGAAGTGTTAGCTTCGGCATCAACAGGAGATAACAAAACGACATCCGAAAAATTAGCATCCATGACCGTAAGTGTCAGCGGAATATTTTTGGTCACTGAAGCCGAAGTAGATGTTACGGTAATGGCATATTCACCGGGGGTGACCCCAATCGTATTGGAAATAGTAAGATCAACAGCCGTATCGTTGGCTGAGGCTTGTGTTGGTACAAATGCTCCTGTTAAGCCAACAGGCAAATCCACTGAAAAGGTGGAAGTCTCGCTAAATCCTGCGTACGTCTGATACGTAAAGGGAATGACAATATCATTGGGTTGGCATACCTCAAAAGACAACTCCTGAAAACTCAACACCACCTGCGATTCTTGTATGGTAAAATCCGATGGATTGACAGCAAAAAAAACGTTATCACTTGCCTTGACCATAATCCGTGCCTGCGTTGTGGCGTTTCCTGGCACCAAAATCTCCTCACTTCCATCATTAAGCGTATCATCAGCCAGCAGTATTGGAAAACTAAGTCCTCCATCCATTGAAAGCATTATATCCACAGTCTTTGCATCAACAGGTAACTGATTTGTATTGGCAACGTCCCAAGTAACTTCTTGTGTAGATCCCCCCTCATATATAAGGTTTGAGGTTTGCGATGTCACTACAAACGGCCCTGCCGAATTCACTACCTGAACATCCAGCACATCGGAAACCACCTGTCCACCACCAGAAGCATTGTCACGAACTGTAAACGCAAAACCTAAATTCCGCTCTACGTTGGAAACCGTTTCCCAATCATCATTGATTTGAGGCTCGGTCTGGGTCAGCTCTCCTTGAATCACTCTTGACAATTTTGGAAAATACCTCTTTGGGTCCGTAGTTGGAGGTAGTGACCTAAAGTTTGCGCCATTCGGATTTTCCGGGCCAAATGTACTTGTGGTAACAACACCATCATCAATTTGCTCCCAGGTAAAAGTTAGCACATCCCCTACATCGCTATCCGTGGCAATCCCTTCTAAAACAAAGGCAGTCCCTTTGGGTATAACATAATCCCCCACCGGGGTTAGAACTGGTGGGTTATTAACCAGGCCTGTGGTTTGTGCGCAGGAAACGGATTGCAAATAAGTAGATATCTGTTGTATACTATAGAAATGAAAATAATCACTGCCGTTAGGTGCTACGTTGTTACCGGGTACAATTCCAGCATAACCCATTATAGTAGTTCCGCTGGCCGGTTCTGCTTGCACCCCGGTTCCTTCACTTTCAAAGGACCATGTATGGTTGGCCCCAAATTGATGGCCCAATTCATGAGATACAAAATCCAGGTCAAAAACATCTCCTTGAGGATTAAAAGCTGATGAAAACGCACTTCCTTTATTGTTATCGGTACAAACAGCCCCAATAAATCCCGCATTACCGTTGTCTTGGCCCGCCCCAACTTTGTGGAAAAGGTGCCCTACATCATAATTCGCTTCACCAATTGTTGAAGTAAGCGTGTTCTGTACTTCCGAATTTAAGTTTCCATTATAGGGGTCCGTGTTGGGGTCCGTGAATATGATTAAATCGTTGTTCGGGATTAATTCCAGTGTCACCCCTAAATCCGTTTCAAATACTTCGTTTATTCGGGTAAGTGTGGCATTAATAGCTGCCAGGGCATCCGCCACAGTCCCACCATGAAAGTCCGTATACTCTCCACTAGTGGAAACTGCTATTCGAAATTTACGCAACAACTGATCATCCACTAAAGGGGTAATGGTTTTGGCAATAGTTTTTTGTAAATCTCCGGTTTTGCAGACAAAACTGCTTTTAGCGGAAGCTCCACTCCCCTTTTCATACACCACATAGGTGTCTTTTCTATTGCTGATCTGTTCTATAAATGTGGTCTTTTGGTTGTTCAAGTTCACCAACATTCCCTCCAAGCCTTTGTGAGAACTACTCAACTTTACCTTGTATTTCCCATTTTCGCTAAGCCCCGTAAAGGACTTAATCGTTGGATATTTTTTGGCCAGATCCGGGTGAAGTACCGGAGTTTCTTTAAGGGTATAGGCAATGACCTTACCATCCTCGCCTGGGAGATAAACTCTGTTGTTCTGCTTTTTTGAAACTTTAGAAGGAAGTAGCTCCTTCATCATTTTGTCTTTATCCAAAGTAAAAACCCCTTTGGCCTGATCCATATTTTCTATGGAAGCACTTTTGAAGGAGGCCCTAGCCGGAATGGACTTCCAATACCCTTGCTGCCCATGTATGGAAAAGCAGACAAAAACCATGGCTATTGAAAAAACAAGATGTAATTTAGCTTTCATACATAGAGGGGCGTCGGTCAATTTCAAAAATAAACCTTTTTTATTTCTTGATTAGGTGGAAACAATCCAAGGTATTTCTCAGTTTACAGGTTCGTCATATCAAACAGCGGTGACTATCGGCACCTTTGATGGCGTGCATATTGGTCATGGCAAAATACTCGAACGCCTCATAAATAGTGCCAAAAATTCCGGATTGAAGTCCGCAGTACTCACTTTTTTCCCTCATCCCAGGATGGTTCTGCAAAAAGACACCGACATCAAATTGCTCAATACAATTGATGAAAAAGTGCAAATTTTGGATGCCATTGGTCTGGATTATTTGATCATTCATCCCTTCACCAAAGACTTTTCCAGACTTTCGGCCACTGAATTTGTTCGAGATATTCTGGTCAATAGCCTACGAACAAAAAAGATTATTATTGGATACGACCATAGATTTGGACGCAACCGCAATGCCAACATCCAAGACCTTATTGCGTTTGGCAATACTTTGGATTTTGATGTGGAGGAAATCCCAGCCCAAGAAATTGATGATGTATCCGTGAGTTCAACAAAAATTAGAAATGCGCTCATCAAAGGGGACATTGAAACGGCCAACAACTATCTACACTATCCCTATATGCTCACTGGAACCATTAAAAAAGGGAAGGGACTTGGCAAACAATTTGGCTTTCCCACAGCCAACTTGCATATAGCCGAGGAATACAAGCTTATCCCCAAAAATGGGGTGTACGTGGTGAAGAGCAAATTGGATGAAAAAGAACATTTTGGAATGATGAATATCGGATATAACCCCACCGTTTCCGGTACAGAACAAAGTATTGAAGTAAATTTCTTTGAATTTGAGGGCAATCTCTACAATAAAAAAATTCAAGTAAATCTTTTGCACCGTATCAGGGATGAACATAAATTTAACTCTGTTCAAGAACTTCAAGAACAATTAAAAAAGGATAAAATAACCTCGTTAACGCTTATTTCAAAATAAAGGTGGATAGGTTTCTCTTCAAACAAATAGACAATGCCCAACTTATCGTTTTCAGGATTTTTTATGGCTTGTTGGTTAGTGCGGAGTGTTATGGGGCCATAGCCACAGGATGGGTTAGAAGAACATTGGTTGAACCCAAATTCACTTTTACCTTTATTGGGTTTGAATGGCTGCAGCCTCTTCCAGGTAACGGTATGTACATCTATTTTGCCCTCATGGGCACTTTAGGGATATTGATCACCCTTGGCTATCGTTATCGTTTCAGCGCTTTTGCCTTTGCCGTACTATGGACAGGGGTCTATTTGATGCAAAAAACCTCCTACAACAATCACTATTATTTATTGATGTTGCTAGCTTACATCATGGCCTTTTTCCCGGCCAACCGGGATTTTTCCTTGGATGCCAAATTCAATCCGAAACTCCGCTCCCTTAGTATGCCCAATTGGGTGAGGTGGACGATTATTCTCCAGTTATTCATTGTGTACACTTATGCATCTGTGGCAAAATTGTATGGGGATTGGTTGGATTTTAGCATTATTGAACTCTTATTAAAATCCAAGGATGATTATTTCTTGATTGGTGAATTCTTGCAGCAAAAGTGGGTACATAAAATTGTAGCCTTTTTTGGCATTTTTTACGACTTGCTGGTAGTTCCTGCCCTCCTTTGGAAGCCTACCCGTAAAGCGGCCCTCGTCTTATCCATATTCTTTCATTTATTCAACAGCATCGTTTTTCAGATTGGTATCTTCCCCTATCTGTCCTTAGCTTTTATTGTGTTCTTTTTTCCACCACAGACCATTCGAAATATCTTTCTTAAAAGGAGAAGTGTTCCGACGGATAAAGATTTGATTGTTCCCAAAAATCGGAATTTAGTGTTGGGTGTTTTGGGAGTATACTTTCTTGCACAACTAACCTTACCATTAAGGCATCATACTATCCCAGGTGATGTACTGTGGACCGAAGAAGGACATAGACTGAGCTGGCGTATGATGCTGAGAAGTCGATCAGGAACAATCCGTTTTAAGGCAGTCAGTAAAAAAACTGGGAAGACTTACTTTGTTAAATTGGACGATTACCTCACCAAAAAACAGCGCAGAAAAGTAGCCTGCTACCCAGATTTTACGTGGCAATTTGCTCAATATCTCAAAAAAGATTACGCCCGTAAAGGAGAGGATATCCAAATTTTCGTAAAGAACAGCGTAAA
Organism: uncultured Allomuricauda sp.; assembly: GCA_965117065.1. Lineage (GTDB taxonomy): Bacteria > Bacteroidota > Bacteroidia > Flavobacteriales > Flavobacteriaceae > Flagellimonas. The sequence goes on along the minus strand of OZ220751.1, from coordinate 2,485,307 downwards.
GGTCAATCAGGGAAAATACCATGAGTTTATAGACCCAAATGTTGATTTGGCCAATATCCCATGGGAGCACTTTGAGCATAATGAATGGATCATGCCCTCCCAAGCAGAAGAATAGTTGGGCAGCAATCCAGATTGACTTAAATTTGCGGCTCAAAACAAGGCCATGCTTCAATTACAGACCATAAGGGAAAACAAGGACAAAATAATAACCGCATTAAAAAAGCGGAACCTTGACGCGGAGCCCATCTTGTCCGCTATTCTTGACTTGGACGAAAAAAGACGCTCCATCCAGACCGAACTGGATGCCACACTGGCCGAATCCAACAAACTTTCCAAGGAAATTGGTATGCTTTTCAAATCTGGAAAGGCGCAAGAAGCCAATACTTTAAAAGAGCAAACAGCTGGTTTAAAAGACGCTTCCAAACAATTGGGAGAGGAATTGACCGCCACGGCGACGGCCTTGCAAGAACAATTGTATCTGATTCCCAATATTCCTCACGAATCCGTTCCTGCCGGGAATACAGATGAAGACAATGTGGAAATTTTCAGGGAAGGCAGTATTCCAGAACTTGTTGAAGGCGCATTGCCCCATTGGGAATTAGCTAAAAAATACGGCATCATTGATTTTGAACTGGGTGTTAAGGTAACGGGTGCAGGGTTTCCAGTCTACAAAGGCAAAGGGGCACGCTTGCAACGCGCCTTGATTTCTTATTTCTTGGACAAGAATACCGCCGCAGGCTATACTGAGGTCCAACCTCCACTGATGGTGAACGAGGCCTCTGGATATGGAACTGGCCAATTACCAGATAAAGAGGGCCAAATGTACCATGTCCAGGCAGATGATCTGTACCTAATACCAACTGCTGAAGTCCCCATTACCAATCTCCATAGGGATGACATCCTCGCTCCAGAAGCTTTTCCAATTAAATATACAGGGTACACCCCATGTTTTAGAAGAGAAGCGGGGAGTTATGGAGCCCATGTACGTGGACTCAACCGCTTGCATCAATTTGACAAGGTGGAATTAGTTCGTATTGAACGACCCAACGACTCGTACAGAGCCTTGGACGAGATGGTAGAACATGTAAAAAATATACTCAAAGAGTTGAAATTGCCATATCGTATCCTTCGCCTATGCGGTGGGGATTTGGGCTTTACATCTGCCCTTACTTTCGATTTTGAAGTATTTTCGACTGCTCAGGACCGCTGGCTGGAAATTAGTTCTGTATCCAATTTTGAGACCTTTCAAGCTAACCGACTTAAACTTCGTTTTAAGGATGAAAACGGGAAGCGTCAATTGGCACACACCTTGAATGGTAGTTCTTTGGCCTTACCTAGGGTTTTGGCGGGAATTTTGGAAAACTATCAGACAGCAGATGGAATCAAAATTCCTGAGGTACTGGTCCCCTACTGTGGATTTGAGGTCATCAACTAGGTAGGTTTCCGTTATTTATTTAGAATCACTTAACAGGATTCGGTACATTTCTACGTTATATTTGAAATAAAACAAGCTATTGCGATACACCTTATTTCTTATTTCATACTTCGTACTCCAGTCCTTTTCCTTTGCCCAAGAAGACTTTTTGGCCAAGCAATATTTTAGCGACGGGGATTATGACAAAGCTGTTGTTTTTTACGAAAAATTGGTTCAGAAAAATCCTCGACGTACAGACTATGGCGAAGGTTTGGTAGCTTGTTACCAGCAATTGGAGCGCTATGTCGATGCAGAGCTTTTTTTGCTTAAAAAAATTGAGGATACTTATGCCTTCCCTACCTTTTTTATAGAATTGGGTTACAATTACACCCTCCAAAACCAACCTGAAAAAGCTCAGGAACACTATAAAAAAGCCATTCAAAAAATTGATGAAAACCCAAATTTTGGATACAGCATAGGATACAGGTTTCAAAAGTATGCCTTATTGGACCAGGCCATTGAGTCCTATTCCCGTGCCATGATACTTAAACCGGAGCTCAATTATGATTTTCAATTAGCGCGTATTTATGGGGAACAAGGTCAAATCGAAAAAATGTACCAGTCCTATTTAAACCTGATTCAAGAGGGAAGGACTTCGCGATCCAATGTCTTGCGAAACATTGATGACTTTATTTCCGAGAACCCAAGCAACGCCAACAATGTATTGCTCCGAAAGGTCTTGCTGAAGAACGCACAAAAGAACCCAGACATTTTGTGGAACGAACTGCTGAGTTGGCTTTTCATTCAACAAAAGGAATACAAGAGCGCCTTTAACCAAGAAAAAGCCATTTACAAACGAACAGATGAGGTTTCGGTGGATCGATTGCAAAACCTAGGTCAAATCTCTCTGGAGGATAAGGATTTTGAAAATGCTACCATCATCTTTGATTATATCGTAGACAATAGTGCAAACCCATTGGTCAAACTCAATGCCGAATTGCACCTCATTGACATTAAATTGGAGAATACGGATAGAAAAACCATGGAAGCTGTGGAAAAGAAATTTCAGGCCCTTGTATCCGAATATGGAAATGAAAGTCGCACACTTCAATTACAGATTGCTTACGCCAATTTCCTAACTTTCAGAAAGGAGAACCCCTCTCCTGCCATTGCTATGCTCAAAGAGAGTTTGGAACTGCCATTGAGCCGCATGGGTGTAGCCTATGTAAAAATGGCCTTGGGTGATATTTTGGTGTATGACCGAAAATTTAATCAGGCCCTGATCTACTTCACTCAAATCCAAAAGAGCCTTAAAAATGATGTGCTGGGCCAGGATGCCCGTTTTAAAGTAGCTCAAACAAGTTTCTACAAAGGGGATTTTGATTGGGCGTTGACCCAATTGAAAGTGCTTAGGAGTTCTACCTCCCAATTAATAGCCAATGATGCCATGCAATTGAGTCTCTTGATTTCCGATAATTCTCTGGAAGATTCTACGCAAACCGCGCTTAAAAAATATGCGCGAGCCGATTTGTTGGCCTATCAAAACAAAAAACAGCAAGCCATTGATGCCTTAGAGGAAATCTTGCAGCAACACAAAGGCGAAAAAATTGAGGATGAGGCCCTGCTCAAACAAGGTCAACTTTTAGAAACCCAAAAAGCCTTCGAAGCTGCAGAATTCAACTATAAAAAGATTGTGGAGTTTTATGCCGGCGGTATTTTGGCCGATGATGCCAATTTTGCTTTGGGAGAGCTTTATCGAACCCATTTGCACGAGCGTGAAAAAGCAATGGCCCATTATGAAAAGATTATATACAACTATCAAGACAGTTATTATTTCCCAAAGGCCAGAAAGTATTTTAGGCAACTGAGAGGTGATGCCATTAACTGATTCTTCCCTACTTTTGACCCACAAATAAGTGCAATGCTGATATATAATGTTACTATAAATATAGACGAGAGTGTGCATGACGAGTGGTTATCTTGGATGCGCGATAAACATGTTCCAGATATGTTGGCCACAGGGAAATTTTCACATGCAAAAATGGCCAAGGTATTGGTAGATGAAGATATGGGAGGGATTACGTATGCTGTGCAGTACACCACAAAAGACCGAAGTACTCTGGAGTCATATTATCAGGAGGATGCAGAACGTCTTCGAGCGGATGGACTTAAATTGTTTTCCAACAAATTTGTGGCTTTCAGAACCGAACTGGAGGTAATCAGCCAACAAATCCCTTAAAGCTTTGGAACACCTTTTTACTTACGGTACTTTGAAGGACGAACAGGTTCAACAGTATATTTTTGGTCGAATTCTTATCGGAAAGTCCGACTTTCTAAAAGGGTTCCAATGGCATAAAAACGCCGTATACGGAAGATATCCCTTAGTTGTGCAAACGAATGACCCACAGCATAAAGTTGCAGGAATGGTTTATGAGGTTTCCAATTCGGATTTGGCCTTGGCCGATGTCTATGAAACCAGCGCTTACCAACGCCAAATGGTGACCTTGGAATCGGGTTTGGAAGCATGGTTGTATGTCAAAAATTCCGATTAACTTGTAACAAAAATGTCCCGTGTCCAAAAAATCCAAAAAGAAGCCTAAAAAAGGTAATTCCAACAAACATAAGAACGGACACGACTCGAGCTTGGTAAAGGCCAAAAAACACTTAGGACAGCATTTTCTTAAAGACGAATCCATCGCTCAAAAGATTGCGCAAACTTTAGCGCTTGACGGATATTCCAATGTCCTGGAAATAGGTCCCGGAATGGGTGTGCTCACCAAATATCTTTTACTACGTGAAGTAGACTTGGTGGCTATGGACCTAGACGAGGAGTCCATTGTGTATCTTAACCATAGTTTTCGTTTGGAGCACGCCAATGCATTTCAAAAAAATAGCCAGTTTACCATCATCGAGGCGGACTTTTTAAAGTTTAATCTCTACGAGCTGTTTGGCAACGAACAGTTCGCTATAACGGGTAATTTTCCCTATAATATTTCTAGTCAAATCGTTTTTAAAATGCTGGAAATGCGGCAACAGATTCCAGAATTTTCCGGAATGTTCCAAAAAGAGGTAGCTCAGCGCATCTGTGAAAAACCTGGGAGTAAAACCTATGGCATTTTATCAGTTTTGGTACAAGCGTTTTATACAGCAGAATATTTATTTACAGTTTCTCCACAAGTATTTGACCCACCGCCCAAGGTACAGTCAGGAGTGCTTCGTTTAACAAGAAAGGAAGATATTAAATTACCGTGCGATGAGCACTTATTCTTCAAGGTGGTCAAGACAGCCTTCAACCAAAGACGCAAGACGATCCGTAATAGCCTTAAAACCTTCAACCTATCTGATAATCTAAAAGAAGATACTATCTTTGACCAACGCCCAGAACAGCTAGGTGTAGCTGATTTTATTGGGTTAACACAGAAGATAGCCAATGACCCCTTTTAAACTCACAGACGAGCTTCTTGCCGAAATCCAACAGCTGATTGCGGATAAAAAAAATGCCGCTTTGAGACTGATGATGAAGGAGTTCCATTATGCGGATATTGCTGAAATAGCGGATGAACTTACGGTGGATGAGGCAACCTATCTCATTAAGTTACTTGACAGTCAGAAGACTTCCGATATTCTTGCCGAAATGGATGAAGATATTCGGGAAGCAGTCCTGAATAATCTGTCCGTAAAAGAGATTGCCGGGGAATTGGAAGAACTGGATACTGATGATGCAGCGGATATTGTTGGTGAACTTCCAAAAGAAATTATCCAAGATGTTATTTCTGAGATAGAGGATAAGGAACATGCAGCTGACATTGTTGATCTATTGAGATATGATGAAGATTCTGCGGGCGGACTTATGGCCAAGGAATTGGTGAAGGTCAACGAAAACTGGAATGTGCTTACTTGTGTAAAGGAAATGCGTTCCCAAGCAGAAAATGTTACCCGGGTACACTCTATTTATGTTGTGGATGACGAAGAAAAATTAAAAGGGCGGCTTTCCCTAAAAGATCTTTTAACCACCTCTACAAAGACTCACATCAAAGATGTGTACATCCCAAAAGTGGACTACGTTACGGTCAGTGAAAAATCTGAAGAAGTGGCTAAGATCATGTCCAAATATGACCTTGAGGCCATCCCCGTTGTGGATGAAATTGGAAGATTGGTAGGTCGTATCACCATTGACGATATTGTAGATGTGATCAAGGAGGAAGCTGACAAAGATTACCAATTGGCTGCGGGTATTTCACAAGGTGTAGAAGCTGATGATAGTATTTGGGAGCTAACCCGAGCAAGACTTCCGTGGTTAATTCTAGGGTTAATTGGTGGATTGGGAGCGGCAGGAATCATGGGTGGCTTTGAGGAAATGATTGCCAAGCACGCCATTCTATTTTTCTTCACTCCCTTAATTGCTGCCATGGCGGGTAATGTAGGGGTGCAATCTAGCGCTATTATTGTACAAGGACTTGCCAATGATGACCTAAAAGGGAGCATTAGCAATCGCTTGGTTAAGGAAATGTTACTGGCCCTGTTGAATGGTCTTATTCTCGCCATCCTGCTTTTGGTTTTTACATGGATCTGGAAGGGTGATTTCCTAACGGCATTGGCCCTCTCCATTTCTTTGGTGGTCGTAATTATTGTAGCAGGAATTATAGGCACTTTCATCCCTTTGTTTTTGGATCAACGCGGTATTGATCCTGCCATTGCCACCGGCCCATTTATTACAACAAGCAATGATATTTTTGGCATCCTTATTTACTTTTGGATTGCCAAACTGATTCTAGGAATCTAACTAGCACTCCAATGAAATCTATCAATCTTAAACAAAAGCACGCCGAATTCACCCAACAATGGCATCCACACCAAATTGCAATTGTGGATGATATGCAAGTACTGCTTGCCAAACTACAGGGGGAATTTGTTTGGCATTCGCATAAGGATGAGGATGAACTGTTTCAAGTTATTAAAGGAACCTTGTACATGCAATTCAGGGACCGAACTGAAGTAGTTAAAGAAGGTGAACTTATTGTTGTTCCTAAAGGCGTGGAACATAATCCCAAGACCAAAGACGGCGAAGAAGTTCATGTACTCTTGTTTGAAAAGTTGACCACAGCACACACAGGAACTGTACAGCACGAGAAAACGCAGGCCATTTATCCCAAAATCTAGGAGTTGTATATTTAGCCGATGAAAGTTCTCCACCTTGACACCAATCACCCCCTGCTATTGGAACAATTTACCCAGTTGGGTTTTGAAAATGACGAAGATTATACTTCTTCCAAGGAAGAGGTAGAAGCCAAAATCCATTTATACGACGGGATTGTTATTCGAAGTAGGTTTACCATAGACCAACAGTTTTTAGACAAGACCAACAACCTAAAATTTATTGGACGTGTCGGAGCCGGACTAGAAAATATAGATACTGTCCATGCCAAACAAAAAGGTGTTTTTTTAGCTTCAGCCCCAGAGGGTAATCGAAACGCAGTTGGAGAGCACAATTTGGGAATGTTGTTATCCCTTTTAAATAAAATGACCAAAGCTAATAAGGAAGTTAAAAAGGGAAAATGGGATCGTGAAGGTAACCGTGGAGTAGAGTTGGAAGGAAAAACCATTGGTATCATCGGATATGGAAATATGGGCAAGGCGTTTGCTAAAAAGCTACAAGGTTTTGATGTAGAGGTCATCTGCTATGATATTATAGGAGGTGTAGGTGATGATAACGCAAGACAGGTGGGTATAATGGAGTTCCAACAAAAAGTTGATGTGGTGAGTTTACATGTCCCCCAAACAACACTTACCGAAGGGATGATCAACGTAGATTTCATCAACAAGTTTCACAAGCCTTTTTGGTTGTTGAACACAGCACGCGGAAAATGCGTGGTTACCAAAGATTTGGTAAGTGGGTTAAAATCCAAAAAAATCCTGGGGGCCGGATTGGATGTGCTGGAGTATGAAAAAAAGTCCTTCGAAAACATATTTGCTAAAAAATCGAAAGCGTTTAAATTTCTTCGCAAGTCCAAAAATGTACTATTGACTCCTCATGTGGCGGGCTGGACCGTGGAAAGTAAAGAGAAACTGGCGCAAACTATAGTTGACAAAATCCAAATCAGATTTTGTTAAATTTAGTGAGTGAAGAAAACCGTTTTTGTTTTTTCTGCATTGATAGTTGCCCTGCTCATACTTTTCCAGTTGAGCAAGTACGCCTATATTTCTGGGAACATTTCCATTGAAATTGCCATTGCCGCCATTGCACTTGTTTTTTTTTGTATTGGAATCTATATCAACAAGCGGAGCGCTGCCCCACCGGCCAATGTTGATGTAAAAAAAATCGAACAGCTAGGTATCAGCAAAAGGGAATACGAAGTATTGGTGTGTATTTCCAAAGGGCTTTCCAACAAAGAAATTGGCGAAAAGTTATTCGTCTCTGAAAGTACTGTTAAAACACATGTTTCCAACCTGCTTCTAAAACTGAATGCCAAGCGAAGAACCCAGGCCGTTCAACGGGCCAAGGATCTCCAAGTTTTGATGTTTTAATCAACTTCCTACTTAAGTGCCATGGTTTTGGTACTTTAGTATGAGTCTAGGGCTGCCTTTCCTATATACTTTTGTATCAACCATTTAAAATCATCAATTATGAAAAAAACAATATTACGGTACGGAATCTACAGTGCCATTACTATTTGTTTGCTGTTTCTCGCGAGTTGGTATCTTCTAAACGATTTATCCTTTTCCGCTCAAGAAGTTATTGGATATGCTTCCATGGTTATATCCCTAGGCTTTGTCTATTTCGGAATAAAACATTTTAGGGATCAAGAGAACGAGGGAAAACTAAGTTTCAAAAAGGCCATAGTCATTGGAATCCTTATCAGCTTGATAACTGCCATCGCATTTGGTCTTTTGGATGTTTTATTCACCGAAGTTTTAAATCCTGAGTTCATGGAGGAATATTATGCGGCAACGGTAAAAGACATGAGAGATTCCCTTCCTCCGGAGGAATTTGATGTAAAATTAGCAGAAATAGAGTCCCAAAAAGCCATGTTTTCCAATCCGCTTTTTTCATTTGCACTAATGTCAATGACAGTATTCGTCATAGGGTTTATCATTACCTTGATTTCGGCATTGATTTTACAAAGGAAATAACAACTACGTTAAAAGTAATGCTATGACAATTGACGCCAAAACTCCAGACGAGTATATCAGTAAAATACCCGAGGAACGTAAGGCTGCCGTATCCAAATTGCGGGAAACAGTAAAAGTTAACCTTCCCAAGGGATTTGAAGAGTGTATAAATTACAAAATGATAGGATATGTGGTTCCACATTCGTTATATCCTGGTGGTTATCACTGTGATCCGAAACTACCACTCCCTTTCATCAATATTGCTTCACAAAAACACTTTGTGGCACTTTACCATGCCGGAATCTATGCTGATAAAAAACTACTGAAATGGTTTGTGGGAGAATACCCAAAATATGTCAGCACTAAATTGGACATGGGCAAAAGCTGCATACGATTTAAGAAAATGGAGCGCATTCCCTTCGAACTCATTGCAGAATTATGCCGTAAAATGAGTGTGGAAGCATGGATTGCACTATATGAAAAGAACATTAAAAGACAAAAATCATGACAAAAAGAGTAACTGGACTGGGCGGTTTTTTCTTTAAGACGAAGGATCCCGACAATATAAAAAACTGGTATAAAAATCATCTAGGGCTGAATACCGATCAATACGGTTGCACCTTTTGGTGGAAAGATCAAGAGGGTAATGATTGCTCTACTCAATGGAGTCCGTTCAAGGAGGACACTACCTACTTTACCCCCTGCGAAAAGCAATTCATGATGAATTTTAGGGTGGAAAATCTTGTGGAGCTTTTAGAAACTTTAAAAAAAGAAGGGGTAACAGTTGTTGGGGAGATTGAAGAATATGAATATGGCAAATTTGGGTGGATCATGGATCCTGAAGGCAACAAGCTAGAACTCTGGGAACCTGTTGATAAAGCATTTCTATAGGTATTGAATTATTTGTTACATTTAAAACACGTTTAACCAACAAATTAAAACAATGTCTGAAGAGAACAAAGATTTAGGAGATAAGGCGGAAGAAGCTTTTGATAAAGCCAAGGAGACCGCAAAAGAAGCTGCTGAAGATGTAAAAGAAGCATTTGATGCCAACAATCCAGAAAGTGGAAAAACCGTGGCGATCCTTGCACATATCACATTAATTGGATGGATTATTGCCATTATCATGAACAGCAGTAACAAAACCGAGTTAGGTTCTTTTTATGTGCGGCAAACTTTGGGTATTTTCTTGATAGGGATTTTATCTGCAATACCCATTTTGGGCATTTTAGTTGGCTTATTCTGTTTTGTTCTTTGGATTGTTAGTTTAATCAATGCCATCAGCGGATCACAAAAACCAGTTTTCTTGGTTGGAGAAATGTTCCAAAGCTGGTTTAAAGGATTGTAGAAACATTAAAAAAGTCAGAAAATAGCACTCTGGCTTTTTTGTTTACTATCTTTATCGTAATATTGCAATATAAAATATTGAATTTAAAGAACAAAGCCATTGGGAGCTTCCAAAACACATATGTTTTCTATAACGCAAAACGAACTGGCTCAAGCCGCCAAGGTTCTGGCACATCCAGCTCGTATTGCCATTTTGGATTATATAAGCAAACAAGAAAACTGTATCTGCAATGATCTCGTAGATGTCATTGGGCTTTCACAACCTACTATCTCACAACATCTTAACGAGATAAAAAAAATTGGGCTCCTCAATGGAACCTTTGAAGGCAAAAATCTTTGCTACTGTATCAATCAAGAACGATGGGAGGAATTGCAATATTCCTTCAATGCGTTTTTTTCAAATATTAATCAAAACTGCTGTTAGTTATGAATACATCAGAGCTTATTTCCTTATTAAAGCAACATCAAGACAAAAGTTTACTCTTTGAGTACACTCCCAATAAGTTTGTTGGGGCCAATTACCATATCACCGAGGTCAAGAACATTATTGTGGACTCTGTGGACTGCGGTGCCCAAACTGATTTCTGGAAGGAGACCATAGTTCAGCTATGGGAAAGTCCTAAAGAAAAGGACAAAACCGAATTCATGTCGGCCTACAAGGCCTTGGCCATTCTAAATAAGGTGGACCGAATCAAACCTATGGTTCAGGATGCCGAAATTAAGTTTGAGTACAGCAATTCCGATTTCCATACAGCGCAACTTTTTGTGGATGATTATACCCTGGATGAAAAATCTTTAATCATCAAATTATCTGTTGAAAAAACAGATTGCAAAGCCAAGGAAACTTGTGGTGTTGCGGTAACAACCGAAAATGGTTTGGAGGAAGCGGCCGCTGGTTGTGAACCAGGAAGTGGCTGTTGTTAATTAAATCCACATTGCATGCACATCCGGGAAATGACACTGGCCGATTGGGAACAAGTTTCCCAAATTTATGCCGAGGGAATAACCACAGGCTTCGCCACCTTTGAACAAACTATCCCAAATTATAAAAACTGGGACCAGGCGCATGTAGCCGAATGCAGATTGGTTGCTGAGCAGGGTGGCAAAATCTACGGGTGGGCAGCCCTATCCCCTGTCTCCAGTAGATGCGTTTATGGCGGTGTCGGGGAGGTAAGTGTTTATGTTGGTTCCCAAAGTCGTGGCAAAGGTGTGGGGAAAATGCTTTTGGAACAACTGATTATCGAAAGTGAAAACGCCGGTTATTGGACCCTTCAATCAGGGATTTTCCCTGAAAACGAAGCTAGCATCCATCTGCATAAAAAAGTGGGTTTTCGCTACATTGGTAAACGGGAGCATGTAGGTAAATTGGAAGGGGCATGGAAAGACAACCTATTATTCGAAAAAAGAAGTAAAACCATAGGAATAAACTAATCAATAAAAACTACTAATGAAAAACGTATTGGTGCTTTGCACCGGAAACTCATGTAGAAGCCAGATGGCACATGGATATTTGAATTACTTTCAGGATTCGCTTGCAAATATTTATAGTGCAGGAATTGAAACCCACGGCCTTAACCCTGGTGCGGTATCGATTATGGATGAGGACGGTATTAATATAACCCATCATACCTCCAACCATGTGGATGAATACGAAGGGATTGAATGGGACTACATTATTACTGTATGTGATCATGCCAAAGAAAACTGTCCATTTATTCCTGCCCCAAACGCAGAACGGCTTCACCACAATTTTTTTGACCCTTCAAAAGTAACTGGGACGGAAGAAGTGAAACATGCAGCCTTCTTAAAAGCTAGAAATGAAATTAAAGAATTCTGTAGCAACTTTGTGAAGGAAGAGCTCGTTAACTAGACTCAGATGACCTTAGTTAATGGATGGTAGCTGGGTTGTTCCCAACTGCCATTTCTTTTCAGATGCTGTTAAAACACACAAAAACTCCAGACAATAGTCATAAAACAGCAAGAAGGGCAGTACAACTATCCGTTTGTTCAAAGTGTAAGCTTTCGTTCCAATTCAGCTTGAAACTCTTCCATAACCGGCTTCACTGTACTCTCCGGCAAGTCGGCAATCTTAATGTACATCAATCCATCCACAGAATTGTTGAATAAGGGATCTACATTAAAAGCTACCACTTTTGCATTCTGTTTGATGTATTTCTTGATCAATACGGGAAGGCGAAGACTTCCAGGCTCCACTTCACCTATCAGTTTGTCAAATTTATTTAAATCAGCCTGAGTCTCATCAAAAACAAACTCCTTATCCGCATCCTTTAATTGAACCTTGAACTCCTTTTTGGGTCTAATGTACTGCGCTACATAGGGGTCCCAATAGTTAGACTTCATAAATTCAATCATTAATGATTTGGAAAAATTAGAGAACTGATTGCTAATGCTTACCCCTCCAATTAAATATTTATGCTCTGGATGTCTAAGCGTGGTATGTACTATTCCTTTCCATAACAGAAACAAGGGCATCGGTTTTTGCTGATATTCCTTAACTATATAAGCCCGTCCCATTTCTATGGACTTTTCCATCATTCCGTAGAGTTCTGGTTCAAATCGAAAAAGGTCTTGGAGGTAAAAGCCATCTATTCCATGCGTTTTGAATATTTCAGAACCTAACCCCATGCGGTATGCTCCCACAATACACTTATCCTCATCGTCCCACAAAAAAAGGTGATGGTAGTAGGTGTCAAACTCATCCAAATCAATCGCATTGTTGGTTCCTTCCCCAACCGCTCTAAACGTAATCTCCCGTTGACGTCCAATCTCGTTCAAGATAAAGGGCATATCCTTTTGTTGGGCCAGATACACTTCGTAGTTTTTGCTTTGAAGCATACGGCAATCCTTCTCCCTTAATTTTTCAATCTCACCTTCCAACACTTCAGTACCAACTGGTGTAGCAATCTTCTTTGGCGGTTTTGGAATCTTCAAGGTGGTAGGCACCTTATCTATCAGTCGTTCCTTTTCAAAAACATTGGCCAGTAGATACGTCTTTTTTCGTAATAGTTCTGTAAATGATTCCAGGGTTGACTCTTCTTTCTGGGCCTTTACAGTTATGGGTTGTCCTATACGAACCTTGATGGGCCTTCTACTCTGTGAGGTTACTTCGGATGGTAATTTGGCCGTCCGGAACACATCATTCATCTTGGATAACTTGTAAAAAAGTCGGCTATTGCGCGCGTGGAAATAGATAGGTACTACTGGAACCTCAGCCTTACGAATTAATTTAAGAGCAGCTTCTTCCCAAGGTTTGTCCACTACCAATTTTCCATCGCGATATGTTGATACCTCGCCAGCAGGAAAAATGCCCAAGGGATGTCCTTCCTGTAAATGCTTGAGTGCACTTTTGAACCCCATAATACTGCTTTTGGCATCTTTATGGTTTTCAAAGGGATTCACTGGCATAATAAATGGCTTTAACGGTTCTATCCGATGTAACAAAAAATTGGCGATGATTTTAAAATCTTCGCGTTCCTGCAACATCAATTTTAATAGTAGTACGCCGTCAATTCCACCTAAAGGATGATTGCTAATGGTGATATAGGGTCCTTCTTTGGGTAAACGTTTGAGGTCTTCTTCAGGGATTTCAAAATCAATCTCATAATGCTCTAGGATAGCATCTAAAAAATCGGACCCGGGTAATTCCTTGTTTTTGTTATAAAAGCGGTTTATGGTTGTAATCTTGGTGGCTGCCATTAAAAGCCACCCCACAAAGGTGCCCAAAAAGCCATATTTGTCCAGATTAATGACCTTTGCTACCTCTTTCGCCGAAACCAACCCCATAAAAGTACATATTAGGTAAGCGTAAAGATAGAAAAATACCGTTACTGGATTTTGGCTTCCTTATTGCCAAGCCAACATTATTTCACAACAAGCTGAACTGTCTCTTTTCCACGTTGTTCCACCAGTACAGACCTTCCGTTTTGTAGTGATTTAACAGCATTGTCATCAAAATGACGGATCGTATAGAGCGAAACATCCTCATGACAGACCACTTTGAACTTACTTTTTAGTACATCCAACATGGATTGAAGTCCATTAAATTTGTTGTCCAGGCATACCGAAAAACTAATCGCGGAATTCTGGATAAGATCCACTTTCATTCGATGATCGTGTAGTAGCTTGAAAATATCGCTGATATTGTTCTCCACAATGAATGAAAAATCCAAGGAAGATAGTTTGATCAACACCTGATTCTTCTTCACAATAAAACAGGGAACCTTTGGGGATATCCCCACTCCCTTGCCTACCGTAGTTCCATTGTCCATTGGATTCACAAAGGATTTTACATGGAGTGGTATTTCTTTTCTCTGTAAGGGCTGAAGGGTCTTAGGGTGGATCACAGAGGCTCCATAAAATGCCAATTCTATGGCCTCCCTATACGATATTTGATTTAATAGCTGGGTTTCTTCAAAATTTCGAGGGTCCGCATTCAATACCCCTGGCACATCTTTCCATATGGTCACAGAATCTGCATTGAGGCAATACGCTAGAATAGCCGCTGTGTAATCTGAACCTTCCCTACCTAAAGTGGTGGTAAAATTATTGTCATCACTCCCCAAAAACCCTTGAGTAATGTGAAGTTTGGTTCTATCCAACTTGGACACTTCATTTTGGGTGCGCTCCCAGTTTACGGTAGCGTCTCTATAACTATTATCTGTTTTAATTAGGTTGCGAATATCTTGCCATTGATTGCTAAGACCAACTTCATTTAAATATCCAGAAATTATAGTAGTGGAAACCAATTCCCCATATCCGACCACTTGATCATAAACAAAAGCATTTTTTGGAGATTTGTTCCAAGCCAGGAACCCCTTTACCTCTTCAAAAAGTGTTTTTACTTTATCATAAACAGGGTGTCCATTGTTTTCAAATAATTCCTGCAAGATGGTCTCATGGTATTCCCACACCTCTTGAATTTGGGCGTTTAGGGACTTTTTATCTTTAAAATAGGCTGCCACTACCTTTTCCATGGCGTTGGTCATCTTACCCATGGCGGAGATAACCACTAGGGTATCTTCATGACCTACCTTTTCTAAAACTTTGACAACATTTCTTACTCCGTCAGCATCTTTTACGGATGCACCTCCGAATTTGAATACTCTCATCTATTTTTTCTATCTATTGATGGAAGACACTTCCAGATTTTTTAAATAATTCTTGATTCCGTCCGCATTCAATTGCACCACGTCCCAATCTCTCATCACTTTTGCCCCCTTTTTCTCATAGAACTTGATGGCAGGCTCGTTCCAGTCCAGTACCTCCCAGCTGATACGTTTCACACCAAGGCTGTGCCCATATTTTACCACTTCATCCAACAATGCCGTACCCAGACCGCTCCCTCTCATTTCTTGGGCAACAATTAAATCTTCTAGGTGGATTACGGGACCTTTCCAAGTAGAATATCTTGGGTATACAAGTGCAATCCCTACAATTACACTTTCCTTTTCGGCCACAAAACAATGGAACAACTTGTTTTCACCAAAACCGTCATTCTCCAAATCTTGAAGCGTAACTTCTACGGCATTGGCTTCCTTCTCAAATAATGCCAATTCATGGATAAGGGTCAGTGCTTGCTCCATGTCCTCCACCCTAGCCTCTCGAATCAAATAATCCATATTGTTATAAATAAAACTCGAAGTTATAAATATCTAAATCTTTATCATAACGAAAACGATATAGTATAACAAAATACACGATATTTGCCCTCAAATAAAACAGTGCTGCTTTTATGTCTAATAAGAACAAAACCCTTGGAGAATTCATTATTGAGAACCAAACAGAATTCCAGTATTCCACAGGGGAACTTTCCAAATTGATCAACGCTATAAGACTTGCTGCCAAGGTAGTAAATCACGAAGTGAACAAGGCTGGATTAGTTGATGTTTTAGGAACATCTGGTGACACCAACATTCAAGGAGAAAGTCAACAAAAGCTAGATGTACTTGCCAATGAAAAATTCATTCAAACCCTAAAAAACAGGGAGATTGTATGTGGAATTGCATCAGAGGAGGAAGATGACTTCATCAGCATAAACAGTCAGGATGAAAATCACCAAAACAAATATGTAGTACTGATCGACCCATTGGACGGATCCTCCAATATTGATGTCAATGTTTCCGTAGGGACAATATTTTCCATTTACAGAAGGATTACCCCAGTGGGAACGCCTGTAACCTTGGAAGACTTTCTACAACCTGGGAAAAACCAGGTTGCCGCAGGTTATATTATTTATGGAACTTCTACCATGTTGGTTTATACTACAGGGCATGGAGTCAATGGTTTTACCCTCAATCCAGCCATAGGAACCTTCTATCTTTCACACCCCAATATGCAATTTCCAGAAACCGGGAAAATTTATTCCGTCAATGAAGGAAACTACATTCATTTTCCACAAGGAGTAAAAGACTATATTAAATACTGTCAAAAGGAGGAGGGAGATAGACCTTACACCTCTAGATATATTGGTTCTTTAGTATCTGACTTTCACCGCAACATGATTAAGGGAGGCATTTATTTGTACCCCAAGAGCAGCAAAGCCCAAAAGGGTAAGCTTCGCTTGTTGTATGAATGCAATCCCATGGCTTTTTTGGCCGAACAAGCTGATGGAAAGGCCAGTGATGGTCATCAACGCATCATGGACCTACAGCCAACCGAACTGCATGAACGGGTTCCGTTTTTCTGTGGAAGTAAAAAAATGGTGGAAAAGGCCGAAGCATTTATGGCCAATTCTTAACTATTTTTCCATGAGGTACAAAAAATCCTCAAAAGCTATTTTTCCTGTGAAGATGGCCACAGATTTTTCTACAAGTTCTTTGGCCTTTTTAGGTGCATAACCCAATCCGATAGCATATTTGGCAATCAACGCTTTTTGCGCAGCATCCAATTTTTGATCAGCTAAAGCCATTCCAAAGAAATCGAAAAGTCGCATCAACCTTCTTTCCGAGCTATGTGGAGTTTCTATTGTGTATTTGTTTTCCTTTTTCATCACCTCCTTGTATTCGGCTTCCGTGATGTTCAATCGGAATGCAAATTTGTCCAAAACAGCTTTTTCCTGCTCGTTGATTTCACCATCAACAGCCGCTAAACTTGCCAAGGTGGCAAAATGGGCCAAGTTTCTTCGCTGCTCTCCGTGCTCGTATAAATCTAAAATGGGCATATGCTAAAATTTGTTCGGCAAATATAAATCTTAAACCAAGGACGATAAAATTATCCCCGAAAGAAATTCGTAATTTTCTTTCCGCTTATCAACGTTTTATCCAATTGCACTGAAAAAATCCGAGCTTTTCCATATTGCAGAAAATTGGTTCCACCAACAAGGCTGGAAACCCTTTCCATTTCAAAAGCAATCATGGGGTGCCTTTTTAGATGGCAAACATGGCTTGCTCAATGCACCTACGGGCAGTGGTAAAACTTATGCTTTGTGGTTTCCTATTGTGTTGAACTATCTCAACAAAAATCCGGACTATAGAACCAGGCACAAAAAGGGCTTAAAAGCAATTTGGATCACCCCTTTGAGAGCCTTGTCCCAAGAAATAAAACAATCTGCAGAACGCATTACCCAAGATCTAGGCACTCAAATGACGGTGGGCATTAGAACGGGAGACACCTCGTCCCGTGAAAGGGCCCAACAGAAAAAAAGCATGCCTGACTTATTGATCACCACCCCTGAGAGCTTACAGCTATTATTGTCTTCCAAAGGGTACTACAAGGTTTTTAAGAACTGTTCCGCAATAGTCGTCGATGAATGGCATGAGCTTTTGGGCTCCAAAAGAGGGGTGCAGATGGAATTAGGGCTTTCCCGACTTAAAACCATTTCTAAAGATTTAAGGATTTGGGGAATTTCAGCAACCATTGGAAATTTAGAACAAGCTCGTGAAGTCTTACTTGGACCAACAAGCCAAGCTTTGACCAACTCTGTGTTGATCAAGTCCAATCTCAACAAAAAGATCACTGTAAAAAGTATTATTCCCAAACAAATGGAGACGTTTCCCTGGCGAGGACACTTAGGGCTCCATTTGTTGGAAGAGGTGGTCCCTATCATTAACAAAAGTAAAACCACGCTTCTGTTTACCAACACCCGTGGGCAATGTGAAATCTGGTTTCAAAAAATCTTGGAAAAGCATCCCGAATACGCTGGAGAGATAGCGATGCACCACGGAAGCATCAACAAAGATACCCGGCTTTGGGTAGAACAAGCTATCCGAAACGAAAGTTTGAAAGCTGTAGTTTGCACCTCAAGCCTGGATTTGGGGGTAGATTTCGCACCTGTGGAAACCGTAATCCAAATTGGAGGCCCCAAAGGAGTGGCCCGATTTCTCCAACGGGCCGGCCGTAGCGGACACCGGCCTGGTAAAGAAAGCGTCATCTACTTCTTGCCCACCCATGCCATGGAACTCATAGAAGCTTCCGCCATGCAAAAGGCAGTGATGAACGCTGCCGTGGAAGATCGGATTCCTTATTTGAACAGTTACGATGTATTGATCCAATACCTGACCACATTGGCAGTTTCCGATGGATTTTACCCAGATGAAATCTACTCCGAAATCAAACAAACTTTCTGCTATCAAGCCTTGACCGAGGAAATATGGCAATGGTTACTCAACTTTTTGGTCATGGGGAGCCAAAGCCTCAAAACTTATGACGAATACAAAAAAGTGGAGGTGGAAGCCAATGGAAGATTCAAAGTAAATAACCTGACCATAGCTCGTAGACATCGCTTTCAAATCGGAACCATTGTAGGTGATGCTAGCTTATCTGTGCGATACCAAAAAGGGGGGTATATTGGCACTATTGAAGAGTCGTTCATCTCTAAAATGACCGCTGGGGATGTCTTTACTTTTGCTGGGAGAAACTTGGAGTTTATTAGAATTAAAGGGATGACTGCCCAAGTACGCAATTCACCTAAACGAAGCAACAAAATTCCCTCATGGATGGGTGGCCGTTTAAGTTTTTCGGCAAAAATGTCGGAATTGCTGCGGCAAGAATTGTACACCGCAGAGCAACAATCAAAAGGTCAATCCATAGAGATTAAATCCCTAAGGCCAATGTTTGCCAAACAGCGGGAAGAAAGCATAGTGCCCCGACCATCCCAATTTTTAATAGAAACTTTCAAATCCAATGATGGCTATCACCATATTTTTTATCCCTTTGAGGGCCGGGCCATCCATGAGGGCATGAGCAGCCTGCTGGCCTATCGGATTAGCTTGCTTTCCCCTATTACCTGTTCCTTAGCCTTTAACGATTACGGTTTTGAATTGCTGTCCGATAAGGAAATTGACATTCAAGAAGTTTTGGATAACAACTTGTTCTCCCCGGACTATATGCTCTCCGACCTTCAAAAAAGTTTGAACAGTAATGAAATGGCTAGACGTAAGTTTAGAGATGTAGCGGTTATTAGTGGCATGGTGTTTACCGGATATCCGGAAAAAGGAGTAAAAATGAAGCACCTGCAAAGCAGCTCCCAACTGTTGTTCGATGTCTTCAAGGATTTTGAGGAAGACAATTTGCTTTTTCAACAGGCCTTTACCGAAACATTTGAACACCAATTGGAAGAAGGAAGATTACGAATGGCTCTGGAGCGTATCGCCCAACAAGAAATTGTTTGGAAAAAATGCAACAACCCCACCCCATTTTCCTTCCCTATTATTACGGATAGACTTCGCGAAAAGCTCTCCAATGAAAAACTGGCTGATCGCATTAAACGGATGACCAAGCTATTGACAAGATGACCTTGAAAATTTCCATCAACAATCAGGAATTCATACTCCATCCCTTGGGCGGTATATTTTGGGTTAAAAAATCTCTATTGCTCATTAGCGATGTGCATTTGGGTAAAGTGACCCATTTCAGAAAATTTGGGGCAGCGATTCCCCGTAAAGCGATTCATGAAAATTATCTGCTACTTGATAAAATTGTTGCAGATTTTGACCCCTTTCAAATCTGTTTTCTGGGGGATTTATTTCATTCCAGTTTGAACCAAGAATGGGGACTCTTTGAAAATTGGGTGGCCAAAATCCCATCAGAAATTATCCTAGTCTCCGGGAACCACGATATTATTGAACCCCACAAGTTTGAAGCATTGGATATTCCAATTTTTCAGGAACTGATAATGGAAGAATTTTTATTAACGCACCACCCAGAAGAACGCTTAGGCTTTTTTAATTTCTGTGGACATATTCATCCCGCTATAAAACTTAGAGGGTTTGGCAGGCAGAATCTTCGATTGGCCTGTTTTTTTAAGTCGAAAAACCAGCTCATTTTTCCTGCCTTTGGTGCATTTACAGGAACCCATACCTTAAAACCTAAAAAGGGAGATGAGGTGTATGCAATTGTGGAGGATGAGGTTGTACAAGTTTAGATTTCTCAGCTCTGGGCTTCTCTAGATAATCGAAGACAAAGTCTGTAATTTATCAAAAAAGGTGAGAATCCTTCTTGTGACTTTGTGCAGAAGCTTTTGGCAATCTATATTTGCAGCAAATTCCTTGGATTGACCAAATCGTCCATTTCCCAACTTTTTGAACAGTCTCCCCCTCTCGGGAAACTGCGGGATGTTATTGCCTACTCTCAAGACGATAGCAATAAAACAAATCTAAAAGGCCTTACTGGTTCTGCACTTTCATTTGCAATAACTTCCTCTTTCAGACAGGCAGAAACGCCTTTTTTAATCCTTCTGAGCGATAAAGAAGAGGCCGCATACTATCTTAATGACCTGGAACAGCTTATTGGTGAAAATGAAGTGTTGTTCTACCCGGGAAGTTACCGTAGACCCTATCAAATTGAAGAAACGGACAATGCCAATGTGCTGCTCAGGGCAGAGGTACTCAACCGTATCAATTCACGAAAGAAACCGGCGGTTATAGTTACTTATCCCGATGCTCTTTTTGAAAAAGTAGTGACTCGCAAAGAGCTGGACAAAAACACGCTAAAGATAAAATTGGAGGATACTCTTTCCCTCGATTTTTTGAATGAAGTACTTTTTGAATATCAATTTAAACGAGTAGATTTTGTAACTGAACCTGGAGAATTTTCGGTTCGTGGGGGTATTGTGGACGTATTTTCTTTTTCCCATGACGAACCCTATCGTATTGAGTTTTTCGGAGATGAAGTTGATAGCATTAGAACCTTTGATGTAGAGACCCAGCTATCTACGGATAAAGTGAAACGGATTACGATTATTCCAAACGTAGAAAACAAATTCCTTCAGGAAACTCGGGAAAGTTTCTTAAAATATATTTCGCCCAAGACTGTCATTTTTTCCAAGAATTTGGATTTGGTCTATGCCCGTATCGACTCTTTTTTTGAAAAAGCCCAGGAAAGTTTCTCAAAACTAAGTGGCGAAATTAATCATGCCAAACCGGAGGAATTGTTTGCAAATTCAACCTTGTTGAAAAACCAACTTTGCAATTTTACCGTTTTGGAGTTGGATTCATCTGTTACTTCGAATGCCGTCGAGAAGTCTCTTCAGACCATCGAGTTTAATATCAAACCTCAACCGGCATTCAACAAAAAATTTGATCTCCTTATTGATAACCTCAATGAGAATCATAATGCTGGGTATACCAACTACATTTTCTGCTCCACGGAGCAACAGGCTAAACGGTTTAATGACATTTTTCAGGATATTGAACAGGAAGTCCACTATAAAACGGTGGTTTTTCCTTTGTACCAGGGCTTCTTAGATCATAACCTGAAGTTGGCCTGCTACACCGACCACCAAATCTTTGAGCGCTACCACAAATTCCATTTAAAAAATGGCTATGCCAAAAAGCAAGCCATCACCCTGAAAGAACTCAACAAACTGGAAATTGGGGATTATGTTACCCATATTGATCATGGTATTGGCAAATTTGGCGGCCTGCAGAAGATTGATGTAGAAGGTAAAAAGCAGGAAGCAATCAAATTGGTTTACGGTGACCGGGATATTTTATACGTGAGTATCCATTCACTCCATAAAATATCCAAATTCAATGGCAAGGATGGGGCTCCACCCAAAATTTACAAATTAGGATCGGCTGCGTGGAAAAAACTGAAGCAAAAAACGAAGAGTCGAGTTAAAAAAATTGCCTTTGACCTCATCAAGGTGTATGCAAAACGACGATTGGAAAAAGGGTTCCAATATGCTCCGGACAGTTATTTGCAGCATGAGCTTGAAGCTTCCTTTTTATACGAAGACACGCCTGATCAGGAAAAATCGACGCAAGATGTAAAAAAGGACATGGAAAGCGAACGCCCAATGGACCGACTCATTTGCGGAGATGTAGGCTTTGGGAAGACCGAAGTAGCGATAAGGGCCGCCTTTAAGGCCGTGGACAACGGCAAACAAGTTGCGATTTTAGTCCCAACTACCATTCTAGCCTTTCAACACAACAATACCTTCAAAAAACGACTTGGGGATCTTCCCGTAACTGTAGATTATCTTAACCGTTTTAGGTCTGCAAAGGAAAAACGTGAAATCTTGGAGCGATTGGCCCAAGGTAAAATCGACATCATTATTGGAACCCACCAACTGGTTAACAAAAATGTGCAATTCAAGGATTTAGGATTGCTGATTGTGGACGAAGAACAAAAGTTTGGAGTTGGGGTAAAAGACAAGCTCAAATCCATCAAAGAAAATGTGGATGTCCTTACATTAACAGCAACACCCATTCCCCGAACCTTGCAATTTAGCTTGATGGCGGCCCGCGACCTTTCGGTGATCAATACCCCGCCCCCTAACCGATATCCGATTGATAGCAGGGTGATTCGATTTAATGAAGAAATTATCCGGGATGCTGTTTCATATGAAATTCAGCGAGGGGGACAGGTGTTCTTCATTCATAATCGTATTGAAAACATTAAAGAAGTCGCTGGCATGATCCAACGTTTGGTGCCTGATGCCAAAATTGGTATTGGGCACGGACAGATGGAAGGCAAAAAATTGGAGCAATTGATGTTGGCCTTTATGAATGGCGAGTTTGATGTTCTCGTTTCCACCACCATTGTAGAAAGTGGATTGGATGTTACCAATGCCAACACTATTTTTATTCACAATGCGAACAACTTTGGCTTAAGTGACTTGCATCAGATGCGGGGTCGTGTAGGCCGAAGCAATAAAAAAGCCTTTTGTTTTTTTATTACCCCACCCTATGAGGTCATGACTCCGGATGCCCGCAAACGTATTGAGGCCTTGGAACAATTTACCGAGTTGGGAAGCGGTTTCAATATTGCCATGAAGGATTTGGAAATACGTGGTGCAGGAGATTTGCTGGGTGGAGAACAAAGTGGATTTATCAACGAAATAGGTTTCGAAACCTATCAAAAAATATTGGTCGAAGCTATTGAAGAACTTAAGGAAAATGAGTTTAAGGAACTCTATGAGGAAGTTGAAGGGGATAAACCTAAGACCTTTGTGAAGGACACCCAATTGGACACAGATTTTGAACTACTCTTCCCTGATGACTATATCAACAACATAACAGAGCGCTTAAATTTATACACCCAACTCAATACAGTCCAAGATGAGGATGGGTTGCAAAAATATGAAGGGGAATTGGTGGACCGTTTTGGGGAACTACCTACCCAAGCAGTTAATCTTTTGAACTCTGTCCGAATTAAATGGATCGCCAACGGTATTGGTCTGGAAAAAGTGGTATTGAAAAAAGGAAAACTCTTGGGTTATTTCATCGCGGATCAAGAATCCAACTTTTATCAAAGTTCAGCCTTCACCCGAGTGCTGCAATACGTACAGCACAATCCAGATAAATGCCAACTCAAAGAAAAGCAAACCCGAAACGGACTCAGGTTGCTTTTGGTTTTTGATGGAATTAAATCTGTGCAAACTGCGCTTAAGGTTTTACAACCGTTGCAATTAAATCCTCTTTTAAGCAGCCAAGAATGATTTGGCCTAGGTGCATGAACTTACATCTTATCTTTCACCAAAGTGGCAACCTTAAAAAGTACTACCATTTCCAAAATCACTGTTGGAAAAAAGAGAAATAAGGCCAAGGGCAACAACACAATGGTAAGCATGCACAAAGACATTAGCAACTCACTTCCTCCAGCTGCAAAGGCAACGGTCCGTAGTGTTTTTCCAGATTTAAGGATTGCTGCACCGAACAGCATCCCTACAACACCAAAAACCAGGGCTTCTGCCATAAAAACAGCCTCAATTTCCAAAAATTCATTAAACACAGATATAATATCATATGCATAGAAAACCATCAAAACAACCATGTAAAGTACGGTAGCAATTTTCATTAGGTAGTTGTTCAACAATCTGCCTGAAATCAAAAAACCGTATAAAAACAGGAGGTTGAATACCAAAACAAAAATCTTTACCGTTACATGTCCCCATTGCCCATATATTAGTTCATTCTCCTCCACCCGAACAAAGTCAGCAATACCCTCAAAAACGGCTGCCATCAAAAAGAAGATTCCAGCTACCCAAGCCAGGGTCAATAGAAAATGAACCGATTTGGCTTCCTTCTGTGAAATGGGACCTAATTTGGAGGATGATTGTATAGTATTGCTATCCTGAAGATATTCATATTCGTAATCCAAGGCGGATAGAATGGTCTTTATGGTATAACTTCTTGGAGATACCTCGCCTCCTTCTATACGTTGTAAGGTTCGCACATTAATATTGCACCTTTCCACCAATTCTTCTTGTGTAAAGCCTTTTTGCTTGCGTAATTCACTGATTTTTAATCCTAGTTCTGGCTGTTTCATCGCATAGTATTTTAAAAACTTGAAACAATGTTACACTCAAAAGTCATATGCCTCCAAGGACAAGTGCTGGATTTGCCCCGACATTTACCCGACATTCAGTTTTTGGGCTTTGTGATTAGGTAATAGTTTCGTAAACACAGTTCTACAATTTACAACTTGAATAGTATATCTTCGATATATGTCTCAAAAACCAAAAACCTATTTCAACTGGAGTTCCGGAAAGGATTCGGCACTTGCTCTCTACCAGTTGCAACAAAGAGGGCATCACCATATAGATCGATTACTCACCACGATGAACCAGCACTACAATAGAGTTTCCATGCATGGTTTAAGAAGAGAGGTTTTGGAAGCGCAGACTGCCTCTATTGGCATTCCTTTAGATGTAATTGAGGTTCCCGAAAAGCCTTCCATGGAAGCCTATAATAGTTTGATGGAAACAAAAACGAAGGAATTGGTATCTGAAGGATATACCCATGCCGCATTTGGGGATATTTTCTTGGAGGACCTTAAACAATATCGTGAGAAGATGCTCGCAACCCATAATATTCAATGCATTTTCCCCATTTGGAAAAGGGATACTCGCGAGTTGTTCATGGAATTTCTTGAATTGGGCTTCAAAACCGTTATCGTATGTATAAACAACTCCAAACTGGACGAATCTTTTTTGGGAGCTGAACTAAACGAGGCACTTTTAAACAAACTACCTGCAGATGTTGATCCTTGTGGGGAGAATGGGGAGTTTCATACCTTTTGTTTTGATGGGCCCATTTTTGATTATCCCATTGATTTTGAAATTGGGGATAGTGTGTTTCGTACCTACGATGATCCTTCAGATAAAGAAAATAGCATTCGGTTTGGGTTTTGCGATATTCTGCTAAAATGATTCGTAGACCAGCTTAACAAATGCCCCAATTTTTTGGGGCTCCAGCCATCTGGTAACTAGAAGCAATCCACTTTGTTGATCAACAATAATAAAGTTACCTCCAAAACCTGCCGCATAAAAAAGATGTTCAGGCACTCCTTCCCAGTGCCTAGACCCTTTCTTGTTTAACCACCACATATATCCATAATTTATATTAGGAACTGAAGGCTGGGTTGCTTTGGAAATCCAATCTTCACTTATCAATTGTTGGTTTTCCCATTTCCCATTATTTAAAAATACGAGTCCAAACCTTGCCATGTCCTCCGTACTAATAAAGAGTCCAGCACCAGAATGCCCTCCACCTGTTACAGATTTCATTTGAATGCCATCTATTTCTGTCCAAGCATGGTCATAACCATACCATCTCCAGGTGGTAGATGCCCCTATTTTATCCATAAGGTTCTCCTTTAGCACCACGGGTAGGGGTTTACGCCAAACATGGGTAAGGGAATAGGATAATACGTTTACCCTAACATCATTATACTCCATCACAGTACCGGGCTCATTAAGCTGCCTAAACTTCCAGTCATCCAAACTTCCTTCCTGTGGAGGCCTATCTGCCCAGTCTTTAAGGCCCCATAGCTCTCCGGACCAATCCGAGTTTTGTTGCAATAGATGTTCCCAATTGATTTTGCCATTGTGCTCCCCATCAAAAGTGCCATCCCAAATACGGTTGCCCACTTTTTCAGTTACATTGGGAATCAAGCCACGGTCCAATGCCAGCCCAGCCATGGTAGAGAGAAAACTTTTGGTTACACTAAAGGTCATATCCACTCGTTGAATATCTCCCCACGAAGCAAGCAAGTAGCCGTTCTTAAGAATCATCCCCGCGGGGCCACCCCTCTTTTTGGTTGGTCCCAGAATTTCGTGAAAGGGTTCTCGCTGAAAGCCTTTAAGAATGGCCTGACGAAGATCTTGCGAACCAGAATATTCATTTTCATTGGCAAACTCAACAGCTGTCCGTAATTTGTTTTGATCGTATGTAAATTGTGATGGCGCTGCACTACGCCAAACTTCATTTTGTTTGGGGAAGTAAACCTCTTGACCAAAACTTGGAAATTGAAAAATTAAAAGGACAGCTATGCAACTGATTTTTTTCTTGAACATTGCCTTTAGTTTAGGCAATCAAGTTAGTGATTGGGTATTGAATCAAGAAACTTCTGTAGGAAATTTATCAAGTTAGAACAGGTTGCTGACTAGCTGCTGGTATCGGAAGAAGATGGCCTTATTATTAGAAAAGATTTTCAAACTGTACCTCCTCATGTAGAATACTATCTAACGGATTTGGGCAATGACTCGATACCCGTGTTAGATCAGTTATGAAAATGGGGCTACAAAGCTAGGACCCAGGAGAATTTGGTTGTTGAAAAGCATCAACCTTTATATTAGAATTTCTTTTTAATCTTTTGATCTCCTTTCTGATTGTAATACCGCCATGTTCCTACTTGAACATCATTTCTAAAACGTCCAGTGATTTGTACCTCACCATCCGGATAATAGGCTTTGTATTTTCCATGTTTTAGTCCATCTTTTAGTTCCACTTCAAACTTAATCCTTCCGTTGGCGTAATTCTTTGTGAACACTTTGGCATTCAGGTCATTTGGATAAATAGGCTTTAATTCAAAAACGGCATCCGTTAATGCCGGTTTTGGTTGGGTTTGGATTTTAGGTTTTGGTTCTTTGCTTTTTTTCATCACTTCCTCCACATCTTGGTAGTTGGCCACCAATCGACTTTGGAAAAGGTCATCCTCCGGTGTCAGCTGAAATCCAACTTGGGGAAAGCAGATAATAAAATCTTTGTTCTTACGTAATTGGGTTCGGGTTTTTATATCGGCAAGGGCATTCATGGTATCATAGAGCAATGGAATATGGCTGTAGATAAAAAGACTTGATTCCTTTTCAAACTTTTGATCAAATTTCTGGAAATCCTCAGATGAAGATAAGGTTTCCCCAGATTTAAAATCGTCAATAATTGCTTTCAAGGTGTTGGGACTATTACTAAATATCACATAATCCTCAATTTGGGAAAAATATGGTTTGTCAAAGGCATTAAACCGATTTCCCAACAAGATTTTAAAGAAGCCTTTTATGGACAAAAAATTAATTTCATATCCTTTATAATCCACAGCTTTAAACTTGACCGGAGACTTCTTTTTAACTTGTTTCAATACAAAATCCAGATGGGTTTTGGCATTTTCAGCATTATTGGTTTTTAGTACTAGGGCCATATCATTTTTAGCGGTTGAAATACTGCTTTGTATTTGCAACAGGGCAATTTCCTTTCCAATCCAACTCACAAAATTATCCTTGATATTAATCTTAAGGAACTTCTCCACTTTTTGTAAACCAGTTTGATAATTTTCAAATTGCTCTGGATTCTCCTGCTGAACAGCTTCAAAATTCCCATAGAATTCTGAAAAGCTGTCAAAACCGTAGCTCATGTAAAGAGCGGTACGTTTTGGAGCAATACTTGGGATGGTTCGCTCCGCTGTACCTGATTTTTGAAGCGCCTCCAAATAATTATGATTGGTTGGGCTGATATTGGTAAACCCATTCGCAGTGATGCCACTATTCTCATCCAGGTCAAAATGAAAACCAGAGAATAAAAAATTCCCACTCACCCTGTTCATCCAATCACTGGGTTGATCCGAAAATCGACCGTAGTAGTCATCCAAAAAATCATACTGAAGATACAAGCGGAACAAATCTTCATAACCCACTTTCTTATTAATCTCTAAAAAATCCAAATCTCGACCCAAACTGGGTTCTTGATATTGATCAATAGATGCTTCAACCAAAGTATGGGTATAAGAAGCCACCAACTGGTTTTTTATAAAAGCCAGGGACATGGTTTCTTTGTTGTTGCGATCGTAGACTTCCACGATTTCATGGTTATGGTAAGTACGCTTGCTCATGGAATAATTTTCGTTGAGCAAACTGTTCAAATAGGTCTTTAGCAGATTGAGTTTAGCAATTTTTTTAAGGTCCAGTACATAAAAAATACCGTAATCCTTCTTGCTCACCATATGAATGGATATGAACAATGACCTACCATCAAAAAATTCAAATAACTTGTGGTTGTTGTTAAAGACGGTATCCACTTTCTGGATGTTCTCTGTCAATTCGGAGAAATAGCCATTTTTCCGTAAATGACTCCATGCGTCACTTTCACTGATTTTTTTCCAACTGTCAACTGGCCTTTCGGACTCAATGACAAAAATAGCATTCTTTGGAATCAAATAAATAGACTGCAGATTGTTCTTGGGAGAGAGGATAAAAATATAAGCCAGGTAGCATAAGTACAATACCAATAGGGCCAATAAGCCGAAAAGCACTCTTTTTTTGGTCATTAGAACAGAAGTGTCTTTTCTAACAACGAAAAAGCCAATCGTTTAGTTTATTTTGTGGATTCCTATAGTCCTTTTAAATCCTTTATGGTCTTGAAGGCAACATCCACCTGTTCTTCGTTGACCAATATGGTAAATTCATTGGTAGTGGAAATCACCTCATATAATATTATCCCTTCCCACGCCAATCGTTGAAAGATAAAATAATAGATTCCGGGGACAGAAACATTCTCGGCCGGAAGTTTTACCGTAATGGAGGAGAGGTTTTCCGCTTTTTGGGTACAACGTTCGTGTTTAAAATATTTTTCTACGATGCCATCCATCAAACTGCTTATCACAATATTGATTTCATTAACCCCTCTGGATGAAGTATAAAATACGTCTTGATTGGCATTCACTTCCTCAAGCAATTTGGCTTGCTGCCCCAAAATAGTCTCCGAAGCTAAAAACGTGTAATCCGTTAAGGAAGACCTTACCGTAATCTCACCAATATTCTTTAAAACCTTCACAATTCTATGAGTAGCCCTAAATTCCAAATCATCAGAAAGTCGTTTCAAAGCCATTACTATGGCACCGTCCTTTACATCTTTGCCTAAAGCATCAGATATTTCTGGTTTGA
The DNA here is from genome assembly GCA_965117065.1 of uncultured Allomuricauda sp. Classification (GTDB taxonomy): domain Bacteria; phylum Bacteroidota; class Bacteroidia; order Flavobacteriales; family Flavobacteriaceae; genus Flagellimonas. Next base: position 2,455,818 of record OZ220751.1, on the reverse strand, counting down.
TCTGTCTTGACAAGGAAGTGAGGTTAATGATACCCTGTGCCAGCGCACTCTGTAAAAAGGGTTTCTTTTTAATATAATGTTCAACTACGGCGGATATGGTCTTCATGCTACATGATTTTAATCAAAAATAACATATTGTTATATATGACACAAATGGTTAGAAAAAATAGAAGGCATTTTTAACATGTTCCAAATTTAACCCCCCATTTTTTTTGATTATGGTGATCAAATCGAACCGAACCTCCTCTTTTGCCCCAGTTTTCTGCACATAATGATCTGCGGCCATGACCAATAGCTTAATCTTTTTTTTACTGATTACTTCAGAGATGTCCTGAACAAAACCTTCAGTTCTGGACTTCACTTCAATGATTGTCAACATATCTCCTTTTCTGGCAATTATATCAATCTCCGCTTTCAGGTAGCGATAGTTTCTTTCATAAATTATGTACCCGTTCTTTTGTAAAAAATCAACGGCCATCTGCTCCCCAAGCTTTCCAAATTCATTATGTTTTCCCATCGAATTTGAAAAATATCAAAAAATATGTGCAGTTCATCGAAAAAAATGGTAGTTCACAGCAAAAACAGCGTTTAGATTGTAATTTGTTGGCTCAACTGAACCACACCCAACGTTAGCTAAACATATAGTTGCCCCAAAACTATGGACCTATTTAACGCCAGACATTGCTATGGAGTACTTTATCAATTGTAATTCCTCAACTTTGGCGCCGTATACAACTCCATTGGATGAGTTACGTGCGGCCCATTTGTACCGAAGGCTAGGCTTTAGTGCCTCAGTACAGACCATTAATGCAGCTGTTGGACAAACAGCTGATACCCTAGTTGACAATTTAGTAGATCAAGCCCTTGCCACCCCACCCATTCCTGCACCAACATGGGCAGACTGGACCAATGCGGACTATCCTGAAGATGATGATCTTGCCGGGCAAATACGAAGAGCGCAGCAAGAAGAGTTTGCTACTGCTTATGGCAATGCGCTACTAGATAACAACCTAAGGGATAGGCTAAGCTTCTTTTGGAGCAATCATTTTGTAACCGAAATTGATGTTTATAACTGTAATTCTTTCCTGTATTACTATATAAACAACCTGCAACGAAATGCCTTGGGCAATTTTAGAACCTTTGTAAGTGAAATTGGACTTACCTCAGCCATGCTCTACTATTTGGATGGCGTAAGAAACCGAGGTAACAACCCCAATGAAAATTATGCCCGTGAACTTTACGAGCTTTTCACCTTAGGTGAAGGGAACAACTATACGGAGCAGGATATCATAGAAACTGCTAAGGCAATTTCTGGATACACCAACACCGGTGATGAAGGTTGTACACAGGTGACTTTTGATGCTGCGGATTTTAATACAGAGAACAAGACCATTTTTGGCCAAACAGGAAACTGGAATTATGACGATGTAATTAATATTCTGTTTACAGAACGATCCAGTGAGATTGCTTGGTTCATTTGTAAAAAGTTATATGAGTTCTTTGTGCATCCAGATTCTGACGATGCTACCGGCAATGCACAGACTATTATAACCGGTATGGCCGCCACTTTTACCGCTAACAATTTTGAATTGGCTCCAGTACTGCGTCAACTATTTAAAAGTCAACACTTTTTTGATGAAAACGCCATTGGTGTCATTATCAAAAGTCCGTTCGATTTGTATATGAACCTACTTAAAGAGACAGGGTTTACCTATGACGATAGTACGGTGATCAACGTAATTGATGCATCCGGACTTATTGGTCAAACTATGTTTGATCCTTTCGATGTGGCCGGATGGCAACGGGATAGACAATGGATCAACACCAATTTTATCATTGGGCGTTGGTTGACTTCCGAAGTATTTTTGGAACGATTTTTCCAAGCTGACCCAGAACAGTTCCGAACCTTGGCAATGGATGCCGTAGGTGCCGCAGATAGCAATACCAGTAACCCAGAAATAGTGGTACGCGCCTTGGTGAACAAGTTCACCCCAAAAGGTTTATTGACAGATGCCGATTTTGAAAAGGCCATGGATGCTTTCAAAATTGATGACGTACCAGAGAATTATTATTCCCCCGACTATATTCCAGGTGGATTGAGCCTTTGGATGCTTGCTGTGAGCATGGAAGTGCCAACACAAGTATACGTTCTATTACGTCATTTGTCAAGAGAACCCGAATTTCAACTAAAATAACCCCTACACCATGTGCGATACTCATCATACCCACGATACAACACCACATAAAGGCCTAGAACATGATGGCCACAACGAAGAACATAAAGCATGGAGCAGACGTTCCTTCATCCAAGCCTTGGGTATAGCCGGCTCTGGATCCATGTTTTTGGGAAGCAACCTATTATCCGCTTCAGCCCCATCTCCCTTAACTTCTGCCATTGCAGATGCCGAGACAGACAATATTCTTATTTTAATCAGACTGTCCGGAGGAAATGATGGGTTAAGTACTGTGATTCCCATTCAACAATATGATACTTATGCTAACGCAAGACCTAACATTTACATCCCAGAAAGTAAGGTCCTAAAACTTACCGATGATTTTGGAGTACCCACTTACATGAATGCCCTAGAACCCATGTGGGGAGATGGGCAGTTCAAAGCCGTACACGGCGTGGGTTACGAAAACCAAAGTCTATCCCATTTTACAGGCTCGGATATTTATGCCAACACGGATTTGACCACCACAGGATTTTCAGGCTTGAACACAGGTTGGATGGGCAGACATTTTGAACAATGTTACCCCAACTATTTAATTGACCCGCCTCCAGCTCCTGCTGCTATTCAGATTGGAAACTTATCCAACCTGGTCTTCCAGGGAGAAGAAACCAATTATGCTTTTGTAACCAACAACATTGATCAATTAGAAGAAATTGCACAAACAGGCTTTTTCTACGATATCGAAAATGCTCCTTTTGATAGTTGTATGTACGGTGATCAGTTGAGATTCCTAAGAGGTGTGGCAAACACCACTTATGAATACGCCGGAAAAATACATGAAGCTTACGAAAGAGGACAGAACCAAGTGCAATATCAAGACAATGGCTTTGCTAGACAACTGGCCTTGTTAGCCAGATTGATCAAAGGAAACTTGGGCACCAAGGTTTATATGATTTCAATGGGTGGTTTTGACACTCACGGAAACCAGCCATTGGCCCATGAAAGGCTAATGACCAATTTGTCTATCGCAGTCAATAATTTCTATGAAGATTTGGCTTTTACCGAGCAAGATAGCAACGTTTTGAGTATGACCTTCTCAGAATTTGGCCGTAGGATTTTTGAAAATGGGTCCAACGGTACAGATCACGGTAAAGCAGCCCCAACCCTATTCTTTGGTTCGGGATTGAACGGTAGTGCCTTTGTTGGAGATCACCCAGCTTTGGATAGTCCAAATAGCCGAGGAAACTTGGAGTACACTATGGATTTTAGAGATTTGTACGCAACGGTTTTGGCAGAATGGCTATGTGTCCCAATTCCATTGGTGGAACAACATTTATTGGACCATCCCTATAATCCAATCAACCTTGGGTTCAATTGCAGCGGTATAGAGTTTCCGGATATTGTTTATAACGATGATCCGCCAACCTTGCCCGATACACCGCCAAGTCCAGATGGTTCAGACCCTGATCCAGATGCATTGGCCACAATTGTTCACAAGCCATATTATCCTACAGAACGTACACCACATATTTATTTGGAAATGCCTGTGGCTGCCCATGTGGATATCCAATTGTACAACATTCTTGGTCAGAACGTAGGTACCGTTTTCAACGAGATGATGTTGGAAGGTTCCGCAGAAATTAACATTCGCGAACGCATGCGAGATAGTTTGGCCACCGGAAAATACATTTATCAAATCCGTGTGGGAGAAGAAAGAATGAGCAAATCAGTAATGATTATGTAATACGATTTAACATTTAAATTCCAGGATCCTTCGTTAGTGCAATCCTCACCCCAATCTGGTTGCACATTCGGAGGATTCCTTTTTTACCTCCAAACTGTTCTGTCATTACCTAAATCAGTATTTTTGAGGCTTAATTGAAAAATTACATGCCTCAGAATAAAACACCCACTAGATATACCATTACAGCAGCCCTGCCCTACACCAATGGGCCAATCCATATTGGGCATCTGGCGGGGGTATATGTTCCTGCAGATATATATTCCAGATATTTACGATTACAAGGGCACGATGTAGCTTTCATTTGTGGTAGCGATGAACATGGTGTGGCTATCCCCATGAAGGCAAAAAAAGAAGGCGTTTCACCCAAAGAAATTATTGATAAGTATCACGGAATCATCAAAAAATCCTTTGTGGATTTTGGTATCTCCTTCAACAATTATTCCCGCACCTCAGCAGAGGTACACCATAAAACGGCTTCCGAGTTTTTTGAAAAACTATACAATCAAGGTGACTTTATAGAGGAAGTTACGGAGCAACTGTATGATGAAGAAGCCCAACAATTTTTAGCCGACCGTTTTGTAATGGGCACTTGTCCTAGATGCGGTAATGAAGAAGCTTATGGGGATCAATGTGAAAACTGCGGCTCTTCTTTGAACGCCACGGATTTAATCAATCCAAAATCAACGATTACAGGTGGTGTTCCATCCTTAAAGAAAACCAAGCACTGGTTTTTGCCTTTGGACCGTTATGAAAGTTTCCTAAAACAATGGATTTTGGAAGATCATAAAAGTGATTGGAAACCCAATGTTTATGGACAGTGCAAATCTTGGATTGACGATGGACTAAAACCACGTGCTGTAACCCGTGATTTGGATTGGGGCATTCCAGTTCCCGTTGAAGGGGGCGAAGGCAAAGTGCTTTATGTCTGGTTTGATGCTCCAATTGGCTACATATCTTCTACCAAGGAATGGGCAGAGCGCGAAGGAAAAGACTGGGAACCCTATTGGAAGGACAAGGATACCAAACTCCTGCATTTTATTGGGAAAGACAATATTGTTTTCCACTGCATCATCTTCCCCAGCATGCTGAAGGCTCATGGTGATTATGTGTTACCGGAAAATGTGCCTGCCAACGAATTTTTGAATTTGGAAGGCAACAAACTGTCCACCTCTAAAAATTGGGCGGTTTGGTTGCATGAATATTTGGAGGAGTTTCCAGATATGCAGGATGTACTCCGCTATGCGCTAACAGCCAATGCTCCAGAAACCAAGGATAATGATTTCACATGGAAAGATTTCCAAGCCAGAAACAACAATGAACTTGTGGCCATTTTTGGAAATTTTATCAATCGGGTCGCTGTCCTGACCCATAAATATTATGATGGTATCGTCCCAAAACCGTCCGAGTTTAAAGAGATTGATAATCAAACTTTAGAATCCCTTAGAAGCTTTCCAAAAAAAATTACCGGCTCTTTGGACCGATATCGGTTTAGAGAAGCTAGTCAAGAATTGATGAACTTGGCAAGATTAGGAAACAAGTATTTGGCTGATGAGGAGCCTTGGAAACTCATCAAAACAGATGAGGATAGGGTAAAGACCGTGATGTTTGTCGCCTTGCAAATCGCAACAGGACTGGCCGTCCTAAGTGAACCTTTTTTACCCTTTACTTCGGATAAACTCAAGAAAATCCTCAATGTCAAGTCGAGCCCAGTAGCAATCTCATGGAATGCTGTTGGAGAAACGGAAACATTACTTCCATCCAATCATCAAATCAATAAGAGTGAACTGTTGTTTCGCAAAGTGGAAGACAAAGAAATTGAAGCACAGCTTGCTAAACTGGAAGCCACCAAAAAAGCCAACGAACAAATGGATAAAGAAGTAGTAGTTCAAAAAGAAACCATCTCTTTTGATGATTTCACCAAATTGGACATGCGAGTGGGCACCATTGTAGAAGCCGAAAAAATGCCGAAAGCCAATAAACTTCTAGTTTTAAAAGTAGATACGGGACTGGACACTCGAACAATTGTTTCAGGAATCGCCGAAAGTTTCACTCCAGAAGAAATTGTTGGTAAAAAAGTCACTGTTTTGGTAAATCTGGCCCCAAGGAAACTCCGTGGTGTAGAAAGCGAGGGCATGATTCTGATGACAGAAAACCAAGAGGGCAAACTTGTGTTTTTGAATCCGGACGAAGATGGTGTTGGAAATGGAGAGGGCATAAGTTAGTTCCTCCCAAAGCTTATTGTTTGGTGTCGGCAACATTGCCAACATCCCTACAAAGTACCTCCAAATCCGGTTTCCATATTTTACGAAATCAGCACAACTCATATGCAACTCATACCCTATATAGTTCAGCATTCACAGCTTCCAGAAAAAAGTGTGGCCAATACGGTTGCCCTTTTAAATGAAGACTGCACCATTCCGTTTATTTCGCGTTATAGAAAAGAGTGGACTGGAAACCTGGATGAAGTCCAGATTGGTTCCATCGTACAATACAAAACGGCCTTTGAGGCCCTGGAAAAAAGAAAAGCTGCAATCATAAAAGCGGTTGAAGAGCAAGGGCTTCTTAGTCCAGAATTGCAATCCAAGTTTCAAAGTTGTGTAGCCCTTTCCCTTTTGGAGGATTTATACCTCCCATTTAAAAAGAGCAGAAAGACTAAGGCCGAGACAGCCCGTAAAAATGGATTGGAGCCCTTGGCCAAAATCATAATGGCGCAGCGAAGTGATGAAATCGAATTTACCGCCTCCCAATACCTCAACAATCAAGTCGGAAATGAGGATGATGCCTTGGAAGGGGCGCGGCACATTATTGCGGAATGGGTTAATGAACGAGGTGATATCCGAAATCAACTTCGCAATCAATTAGAGCGCCATGCCCAAATCACCACCAAAGTTATCAAAACAAAAAAGGATGATGAAAAAGCGCAAAAGTTCAGAGATTATTTTGACTGGAGCGAACTTCTGGCCCGCTGTCCATCCCATCGATTTTTAGCAATCCAAAGAGCAGAAAAAGAAGGGTTTATCCGGGTGAAAATTGAAATTGATGATGAGCGAGCACTTCAGAACATAGAGCATCGTCTCATCAAATCCAATAATTCCTGCACGGAACATATAGAGATGGCGATTGCAGATGCCTACAAACGATTGCTGTTCCCCTCGCTATCCAATGAGCTTTTAAAAAGCGCCAAAGAAAAAGCGGATACGGCTGCAATTCAAGTATTCTCCAAAAACCTAAAACAACTGCTTTTGGGAGCACCTCTAGGCGAAAAACGCATATTGGCCATAGATCCAGGCTTTAGAACCGGATGCAAATTAGTTTGCTTGGATGCCCAAGGTGAACTAAAGCACAATGAGACTATTTATCCACATGCACCACAAAATGATAGTTCCGGGGCTATCAAAAAAATAAGCTCGCTTGTGGACGCATACAAAATAGAAGCTATAGCCATTGGCAATGGAACAGCTTCGCGGGAAACCGAATACTTGGTCAAACGTATTACATTTAAGAATCCCATCGAGGTTTTTGTGGTGAGTGAGGCGGGAGCTTCTATCTACTCTGCATCCAAAATTGCAAGAGAAGAGTTTCCAAATTATGATGTAACTGTAAGAGGTGCGGTATCCATTGGTCGTCGCTTGGCAGATCCTCTGGCAGAGTTGGTAAAGATTGATGCCAAATCGATAGGTGTGGGTCAATACCAGCATGACGTGGACCAGGGCAAACTAAAATCTTCATTGGATATGGTGGTTGAGAGCTGTGTTAATTCCGTTGGGGTCAACATCAATACAGCCAGTGTTCCTTTGCTTAGTTACGTCTCAGGGGTTGGACCTAAACTTGCCGAGAACATTGTTGCATACCGAAATGAGAAAGGAGCCTTTAAAAGCCGAATGGAAATCAAAAAAGTGCCTCGGCTTGGAGGAAAGGCCTTTGAGCAAGGTGCAGGTTTTTTGCGTATCAAGGATGGTAAAAATCCTTTAGATGATTCTGCTGTGCATCCGGAAAGCTACCCTATTATTGAGCAAATGGCCAAGGATCAAGGGATTTCCTTGTCGGGAATTGTAAGAAATAAACCGGTTTTACAACAAATTGACCTCAAACGGTATTGCACCGACAGCATTGGAATGCCAACTTTGGAAGATATTCTAGAGGAATTGGAAAAACCAGGGCTAGATCGAAGAGAAAAGGCCAAAGTATTCACCTTTAATCAAAATATAAAGCAGATAACAGACTTACGCAAAGATCAATTACTCCCTGGTATTGTCAATAACATTACCAATTTTGGGTGCTTTGTAGACATTGGGATCAAGGAAAGCGGATTGATTCATATTTCCAACCTTTCTGATTCCTTTGTAAAGGATGTCAACGAACATGTTAGTCTTCATCAACAAGTAGTAGTGCGGGTTTTAGACGTTGATGTGGTCAGAAAGCGTATTCAATTAGCATTGAAACAATAGCACAGGTACACTTTCAGGCGCTAATCTGCAAAGAAAAAATATAATTAACTTTAATATCAAACTTCAACCTTCCTAATTATGAAACCATTCTGCATTTGTTTACTGCTGTTCTTTGGATTTCAACTACAGGGTCAAGAGCAGATTCATTCCGCAAAAGACAATACCTGGCAGAATTTCACCTATGATATGGGCAACGTTTTTGGTGGCATTGGCCATTCGTATTCCCGCCCCTTCCATTGGGAAGGAAATGATTGGGCCAATCTGGGGTATCTGGTGGCGGGAACCGCAATTTTGTTTACCGTTGATGACGAATTGAACAATTGGACCAACGGTTTTAGTGAAGATGTGCCCGACTTATTGATTGACTATGGCAATGAATATGGCAGTCCCGAAAACAATTATATGCTTACAGGGGGTGTATATCTTGCTGGACTTTTTACCAAAAATGAAAAACTCAGACGTACTGGGGTCTTGCTAATTTCATCAGCAACCGCTGGTGGATTTTTACAGCAAGTAAGTAAGCGGATTATTGGACGGGCAAGACCAAAAAGTGGTAAGAGTTCAGATGTTTACGACCCATTCCACTTAAACCGTGTTTTTGATTTCGATTCGTTCCCGTCAGGTCATGCTATGTTGGCCTTTTCCAATGCCTATGCCATAGCCAAACAATTTAAGAACCCTTGGGTGAAGGCCGGGATTTATACCGTTGGTTTTGTTCCAGGTTTTGCCAGGATTGTAGATGATTTTCATTGGGTTTCCGATGTAGCCTTTAGTACCGTGCTGAGTATTTTTATTGTGGAATCCATTGATAGATATCTAGATTCCAAATACAATGAGAAGTACAATGATCAAAGAAAGTTGGTGAGTTGGAACCTCAGCTTTGGTCCCGGGACTATGGGTGTGGCACTTCGGTTTTAAATATACTACTGCTCCAGCAAATCCAAATCAGGTCCATTTTGTACTTTTATACCACTTAAAGGAAAAACCATGTTATCTAAAAAACTAGAAAAGGCACTCAACAACCAAATACGCATAGAAGCTGAATCTTCCCAGGTCTATCTTTCCATGGCTTCTTGGGCCGAGGTAAAAGGACTGGAAGGTGTGGCCGGATTTATGTATGGTCATTCAGATGAGGAACGAATGCATATGCTTAAATTGGTGAAATACGTAAATGAACGGGGTGGACATGCCCATATTTCTGATTTAAAAGCGCCAAAAACTGACTTTGGCACATTACAAAAGATGTTTCAGGAATTGTATGATCACGAAATATTTGTTTCCCAAAGTATAAATGATCTAGTGCATGTGACCTTGGAAGAAAAAGATTATGCCACCCATAACTTTTTGCAATGGTATGTGGCCGAGCAAATCGAAGAAGAGGCCTTGGCTAGAACCATCCTGGATAAAATCAATCTGATTGGTAATGATAAAGGCGGACTTTATCTTTTTGACCGCGATGTACAGCAAATTACAGTAGAAAGTGCAGCATCTGATACAGCAGGAGAATAATTGTTGATAAGTCTTTTATTTAGATTAATTTAAAATAACTATTTTTGGCCCATCTATTCCGAGCGATGGGGAAAAAGACAAAGGATTTAAAGAAAAAACAAAAGGCCTTATTAAGGGAATTGCCTGTAACCAATTGCAAGACCAAATGTTGCAAAAAGTTCAAGAAGGCTGAAAATAAACGCTGTAAGCGATGCCCATGTTATGACCTGCTGAAAAAGGTAGCATAAAAAAACCGCCAATTGGCGGTTTTTTTATTTATAATTTCTTTTTCCTGGGTTGGTGTTGTACCACTTTGTTCATGTTTTGACCAAACAGGTATTCCGATTCTGAAAGTGATAGATATTCCCTTGCGTTTTCGAAATATAGCTGACTGTGGGAGTTAAGGTGGGCACATTGTTCCAAATGGCCACGATAAGCCTCCTTTTTGGCTTTCATATAGGCCAAATAAGCTGGGAAATTCACCTTGCCCAAATGTCTTTCATAGGTGCGTTGGTCCGTCCAATAATCAACTTCATCTTGGTCGCTTATGACCATAAGCTCCTGCTCATACAGGGCATCTCGCTGGGCCAGATTTTCATAAAAACGTAATCCCTGAACACGTGTATCCCCTTGTGACCAAGCTGCAACGCTTAAACCACTAGCAAAAAACACCATAAGGAATTTGACCGTTTTCATAGCACCATCATCTGTTGTATTAGACGTACAACCACCCCTCATTGTTACGCAGTCTATCATTAAGTTATTGTTAAAACTGGGCAAAAACAAAGAAAGGGGGCAAGTGCCCCCTTTTTTCGATTATCTGTAGGCCGGCTCTATTTGCCCAGCATTAACAATTCGTTACATTTTACCTCGGTCACATAGCGCTTTTCGCCTTCCTTGGTCTCGTAAGAGCGAGATATGAGCTTTCCTTCTATGACAATTTCCTTGCCTTTTACCAAATAGTTCTCTGCTATTTCAGCCGTCTTGCCCCAAGCCACAATATTGTGCCATTGGGTGTCCGTTACCTTCTCGCCCTCCGCATTCTTGTAGGTTTCATTCGTGGCCAATGAAAATTTGGCCAGTTTGCTCCCGCTTTCCATCAATACGATTTCTGGGTCATTTCCAAGGTTTCCAATCAACTGTACTTTGTTTCTTAGTGAATTCATGATTTAAAATTTAGGTGTTAAACAGTTAATACTATCGAGTTCTAATGTTTCGACAGGGCAAACTTAGAAGTAGAAAAAACAGGAAACGGTTCTTAAACGTTTGTTTTCGTTTGTAAACGGATGTAGTCGTTTATAAACGTTTATGACTCTGGTATGAATGCCCAATTAATTACCGAATCCCTAGATTCTTTTTCTGGTTCAGTCTATTTTAGGCATTTTCGAATGTCGCTTTCCAGAGATTTGAATATAGATTTCTGCGCCTCCGTTTCATACCCAAGTTCAATTTTGGCTTTCTCCAGAAACTTATTTGCTTCGATGCATTTGTCCTGTAAAAACCTATTGTCGGCCAAACCTATGTATACCAACCCCATTTCATCTTTATATTCCTCTTTATTCTCCAAGAACCAATTGTAAGCAGTGTCTGCTTTATGATATTTACCCCAATTGTTGTAGGTGGCCCCCAGTCCAATACGAGAATTCGGATCCAAAGAGTCTAACTGAATTGCCTTTAAATGGGCGCTTTCTGCTGCGGCGTAATTTTCTAACAACATCTCAGCATTTCCTAAATTTGTATAATAGGCTACATTTGTGTCTTCGATTTCTATGGCTTCCACAAATAATGCTACTGCTTGTACTAACTTTCCTTTCCTTGCCAATTCGATCCCATCTCGATTTAGTTTCCCCGCGTCTTTGTTCTCAGCTTTATAAGCGCTATCAATTACTTCAACTCCGTTGCCATTTCTCTGGATATATTCTGTATTATTCTCCTCATCAACATATAATGTTTTAACTGATTTGCAGCCCATTAAAACCAAGCCAGAGAACATAACAAGAATAAGATTTTTCATAAATAAGATTTTTCATTCTAAGCTTGGGCAATTTAGACAAAATCGTTTCGAATTCAGTCATTCAAAAAAACTAATTCAGTGTTTGTCCTACTTTGTATAAAGATGCCGTATGGATGCCCAATTAATTACCGAATCCCTAGATTCTTTTTCTGGTTCAGGATGGTTTTTGGCTATTGTTTGGCAGGTTGGTATTCTCCACACCATTGCGCTATAAATACCCATGGGAAATCACTTTGGTGTTTGTCCTCTCTAAAAACTGAGGGAGGGTATCTTCTACAGATACCCACATATACTTCTGAATTGTCATGCTTAGTCCCAAAACGTGTATCAGAATCAGGTTGTAGATATTTGCAGTTTCCACATTGTTTTTTCATGGTTGGATATTTACCCTAAATCTAAGGAATTATTCAATCCTGTCTCATGTTGTATACAGATGCCGTCTATGATTAGGCTTTAGATCAAAAATGTTTAGCAATTGGCAATTTTCTTATCCGCTTTCCTGTAGCAGCAAAAATGGCATTGGCCAAAGCCGGAATTGCCGGCGGTAAGGGAGGTTCCCCTAAACCTCTGGGAGGTAAATCATTTTTAATAAACTCGATATTCATTTCGGGTACCTCTCCCAAGCGTATCCAAGGGTAATCATGAAAATTAGATTGCTCTGTTGCTCCCCCTCTAATGGTTATTTCACCATACATTGCCGCACAAAGCCCTTCAAGGATACCCCCCTCAACTTGTGCCTCCGCCCCAGAGCGGTTGACCACAATACCACAATCGACGGCAGCGTCCACCTTCAAAATCTGGAGTTTTCCGTTAGCGTCCACCTCCACGGTTACCACCTCAGCAATAAAGGATCCAGCCCCTTTCCGGGCTGCAAATCCCCTGCCCTGCCCTTTGGGTAATGGAATGTCCCAATTGCACATTTGTCGTACTTTCTCAACCACGGTGATCAAGCGGCCAGTATCAAACTCATAATCTCCCACTACAGGAACCATTCTGGCAGGCCCCAAAAATTTTAGAAAGTAGTCAATAGGGTCCATGTGGTTCTTAAACGCCAGTTCATCCAAAAAACAACTTATGACAAAGGCGTTGGCCGAAGCCGATACAGCCCGCCATTGTCCCAAAGGGACATCGCTCAATACATGCCCATACTCCAATTGCAAATGAGGCACAAATCCGGCCGGAAATTCGTATTCATCTATTTCCGTGCCTGCTGCTCTTCCTTCCCGCGCAAGGGAGGTCATACGGGATGCATTGGCTAGAACATGTCGCCAACCTTTCACCATCCCCTCCTTGTCCAACGAAGCGGATAATCGGTGTACACTTGCAGGTCTGTACCAATCGTGTTTAATATCCTCCTCTCGGGTCCAGGTAAGTTTAACAGGTTTTCCCATTTTCCTGGAGAGAATAGCAGCATCCATGGCGTAATCCACATAGTATCTTCGTCCAAACCCGCCACCTATTCGTGGCATATGAATTTTTATTTGATTGGATTCCAGTCCAAATAATTTGATCAAGCCTGCCTGCAAAGCCTCTGGATTCTGAGTGGGCGCCCATACCTCGCACATTTCTGCTCTGAAATCAACAGTGCAATTCATTGGTTCCATAGTCGCATGGGCCAAAAACGGGACTTCATAAAGTGCTTCATAAGTTGAAACCGAATTTCTTTTGGCCAAATCGATGTCCCCATCTTTTCGCTCAATAGTAGTATCGTCAAGTTGGGCGTAAAAGCGCTGAAATAGTTCTCCTGAGTTCTCAAGCTTACAGCCTGTATTATCCCAGATAACCTTCAATTGCTCCGCTCCCTTGAAGGCTGCCCAAGTAGAGTTGGCAACTACTCCAATACCATTGACAAAATTGGGACTGTTAGCTGCTAGAAGTCGACCCCCATACTCCTTGTTGTTAAGCTCAAAAACATCCAAAACACCCTCAATGGATTTTGTTCTGGTGTCATCAAAGTTTTTAATTCCGCCTTCAAAAACAGGATTCTTTCGTACTGTTGCATAAACCATTCCAGGCAACTTTACATCTATACTAAAGGTTGCCGAACCATCCACAATTTCACCCAAATCTATCTGGGGGACACTTTTGCCCACAAGCTCAAAGTCGCTCAAAGGTTTAAACTCAATTTCATCCGGCAGTGAAATTTTGACAGCCTCCTTGAGCAAGGATTCAAAAGAAAGTGAATTGCCAGATTTTTGATGAACTATCTCGCTGTTTTTGGCATCAAGTTCCTCAGATGGTACATTCATGCGCTTTGATGCTGCTCTTATAAGTGTATGTCTCACCTTGGCTCCGGCAGTCCGCATCAAATCCCAGTTTAGAATAATGGCATAACTGCCACCTGCCCATTGCTCATCATAAATCTCGTTATAATCGGCCTGTTCCACCTTTACCTTGTTCCAATCTGCACCTAATTCTTCAGCTAGAATCATAGGTAGTGCCGTTTTTACACCCTGTCCTATTTCAGGGTTTTTGGCAATCAAGGTAATCCACCCATCAGTATCAATCTTAATAAGTGGAGAAAACTGATAGGCTTCCGCAGAGGCTTTTTCGGTTAGGCATGATTGCAACTGCACCCCAACCACTAGTGCTCCACTTGCCGAAACCGTAAGTTTAATAAAGTTCCTTCGGTTCAAAGTGTTTTTCATTTTGATTATGTGATTTATGAAGAGAGCTTGATGAATATCCTTGGAATCTTTAGATTCCTTGAATTTGATAGTTAAACTTACCCAATAGCAATGGAGCAAAGGGTTTACTGCAGTAAACAAACTGGATTTTGGTAGCGAATGGCGTTAATGGGTCCTGTCCTTAAAAAAGCCAGTAACCTCTTTGACAAAACTTTTGCTGACCCTTCTTCGGGTTCCATCTTTCATGATTACTTCCAGAGTGCTACCCGTTCCCCTAGCCAACTCGGATACATAATTTACGTTGATAATGGTTGATCTGTGTATTTTTCGAAACATATCCTTTGGAAGTACATCTAAAAATGACTTTAAGGGCTTGCGCATTACAAAGACACCTTCGGTAGTAAAAAGCTTGGTGTAATAATTCTCTGCTGCCAACAATTGAATTTGGGATGGCTCACAAAAGTACTTGTTGCTGCCACGGGTCAACTCGAACATAAGCGGCTGTGATGTAATCTCCTCCTCTTGAACGGATTTTAGCTTGTCAATAACAAACCATACAAGTCCAATATCTATAAGTGTCCAAAAAATAAAGAAATAACGATACACTCCAAACTTGGAGCCTTCCAAATTCAGGTAAGGGCTAAATGTTGAGCTTAGCAGGAAAAACCATCCGAAATGAAGGCAAACTAGTATAAATCCAGCACCAACTAAGAGCAGTGTCCCCACTTTATACTTGCCCTTGCTCTTCTTGATTTTTTCCAGCAAAACAAGTCCAAGTACCCATGGTGCCCATATTCCAATTTGCCATAGCAGCACCTGATAAAAAACAACTTGATCGCGAGTAGCGTATTCCCGCCAATAAATTAGAGTGCCCAATGTAATGGCGATAAAGGCAATAAGCGCAACAAAGTTCTTAATCTTCATTATAGTGGACCTACTAATTTTGATAGTTGTTTCTATATTCCATAAAGTTACTAAACCATCCCAATCAGTTTTCAACCATTTAAGCAGCTTTTGGAGAAACCCTTGTTAAATTTACAAGGCAAAGGAACAAGTCCGCAAGAATCGGGTTTTCAATCTTTCAATACACCTATACTTTTGGGTCAAACAAAAACGGGTATATCATGAGCGAACAACAAAACTTGAATTACGATCGCATAGCGAAGGCCATCAACCATATTAGAACCAATTTTAAGGAACAACCCTCCCTGGACGAAATTGCTGAACAGGTACACCTAAGCCCTTATCACTTTCAGCGAATCTTTAAAGAGTGGGCTGGTGTAAGTCCCAAAAAATTCTTGCAATATACTAGCGTTCAGCATGCCAAATCCCTACTAAAAGATGATAGCGCAACACTTTTTGACACCGCCATGGAAACCGGACTCTCCGGCACAAGCAGATTACATGATTTGTTTGTTTCTATTGAGGGTATGACTCCGGGCGAGTATAAAAACGATGGTGAAAGCCTGGTGATCAACTACAGCTATGCTCAAAGTCCATTTGGATTAGTGACTATTGCCTCTACCACAAAGGGTTTATGCCATGTCGCTTTCATTGACGATGAGGAAAAAGGACTTTACGACCTCAAAAAGCAGTTTCCGAAGGCTCAATACCACCAAAGAGTGGATCAAACCCAAGTGAATGCACTTATGATCTTCGCCAATGACTGGAGTCAAATTTCACAGATTAAACTTCATTTAAAGGGCACCGATTTTCAATTGAAGGTTTGGGAATCCCTTCTTACAATTCCCAAGGGTCAACTGGCCACTTACGGAAAAATTGCCAATCTCATTGACAAACCTAACGCATCCCGTGCCGTAGGCACAGCAATTGGGAGCAACCCTGTAGCGTATCTGATTCCATGTCATCGAGTGATACAATCTTCTGGC
The DNA here is from genome assembly GCA_965117065.1 of uncultured Allomuricauda sp. Classification (GTDB taxonomy): domain Bacteria; phylum Bacteroidota; class Bacteroidia; order Flavobacteriales; family Flavobacteriaceae; genus Flagellimonas. The sequence goes on along the minus strand of OZ220751.1, from coordinate 2,439,434 downwards.
CATTTAGGGGGTTACCGCTGGAGCCCTACCCGAAAAACCGCCATCATTGGATGGGAATCTGCTCAAGTTCACTAAGGAATACATGATAGAACCATTAGCACATAGGGATTGGGAGCGAGTTGCCTCTGATATGCTTGAAAAGGGATATGCCCATATAGATAATGTCCTATCCGACGACCAATGCTCGCAACTCATTGCAGGATTTGATGATCATCAATTGTACAGAAAAACGGTGGACATGGAACGTTATCGTTTTGGTGCAGGCACATACAAATACTTTAAGTATCCGCTGCCAAAACTGATATCCCAACTAAGACGGGAGGTTTACCCAAAACTGGCGCCGATTGCCAACCAATGGATGAACGATTTAAAAATAAATCTAGCCTACCCAGAACGACTGGTCGGACTAAAGCAATTGTGTGCTAAACATAACCAAAACTTAGCGACGCCTCTTATTTTAAAATATGAAAAAGGAGGGTATAACACCCTGCATCAAGATCTGTACGGCGAGGTATACTTTCCCATGCAGGCCGTATTGTTTTTAAATGAATATGGCAAGGATTACACCGGTGGGGAGTTTGTGCTTACTCAACAGATTCCTAGAGCCCAATCCAAAGCTATAGTGTTACACCCAAAAAAAGGAAGCTTGCTTATTTTTCCAACAAATTATCGCCCCATGCAAGGGAAAAAAGGACATTACCGAGTAACCATGAGGCATGGGGTTAGCGAATTGCATTCTGGCACCCGATATACTATGGGCATTATTTTTCACGATGCCGCCAAGTAAGACTATTCGTCATATTGAATGCACGTCGTCTACGCTGTTTAGGGCTCTCAAAAGCAAGGAAATTCAATGGGGAGGAAATCGTAAACTTAAAATCTACGGCACTCTGAATTGCAAATCCGGTAGGCGGATGAACCCGGTCAATCGGGTTTTCTTTACTTCGGAAAGCGAGGCCATAAACGCAGGTTACAGACCTTGTGGGCATTGTATGCGCAAGGCATATCTCCACTGGAAAAAACTAAATCCTTAAGATGCAGTTGTCAAAAAAAGTAACATCTAGTACCCTTCTCTATTTGGAGAATTAATCTAGGAGAGTTAGCAAGAATCGGGTTTTCCAATGCCAGCACTTGCACTTCATTTGCTTCATAATTTAAATGCAAGTCAATGAAAAATTTAATCACCATCATTATTTTACTAACCACTATTTCCGTCAAAGCCCAAGCTGTTTTTGAGCCTCCAATTGACAAATTATCAGTTGCTGCTATCCAAATAGAAGACAACCTTAAGATTGATGGAAAACTTAACGAAGAGGTATGGAAGCAGGCAAAAATTCTTTCAGATTTTGTGCAAATAGAACCCAATCAAGGGAAGCCATCATCTTTACCAACTTTTGTACGTGTACTTTACAATAAGGATTATTTGTACATCGGTGCCTTTTGTCAAGATTTTGATGGAAAAAAAGGGATCCGCGTTCCTGATTTAGCACGTGACTTTTCATTCCTGTCCAACGACACTTTTGCCATTGGGATAGATGGCTTCTTGGACGAACGCAATAGCATCACGTTAGCAACAAATCCCTATGGAACCCAAAAGGACTACCTCTCTTTTGATGACACTTATTTTGATACCAAATGGAATGGTCTGTGGAGCGTTAGAACTACCATCAGCAATCAAGGATGGTACGCCGAATTCCAAATTCCATGGAAAACGTTGAGATACAATAAAAGCGATGACAAAAAAACCCAATGGGGAATCAATTTTGTTCGCCAAAGAAGAAAAAGCAATGAGATTTCAGCCTGGTCTCCCTACCCGAGGGCTTATGGTTTTAATCGGTCTGAATATTTTGGGAGGCTGACGCATATAAAAGTTCCCAAACCAAGTACCAACATCCAGGTAAATCCATACCTGTTATCAGAGTACAAGGAATCCGGAGTTAATGGCCAGCATCAAAAATCAACCAACAAACACACCTTTGGCGGGGAGGTTAAATGGGCGCTAAACACCAATACCCTGTTGGACATCACAGCGAATACAGATTTTGCCCAGGCCGAAGCAGATAGACAGGTAAATAACATCAGTAGATTTTCTGTGTTCTTCCCAGAAAGAAGACAATTTTTCCTGGAAAATGCATCCTTATTTGGTGCCGGTCTGTATAGCGGGACCGGTGCGTCGGGAAACTTAAGTATTATTCCTTTTTTCAGCAGAAGGGTTGGATTGGATGAAAACGGCTCTCCCCAAACTATAGAAGCAGGGGTGCGATTGGTACATCAATCCTTAAAGCAAAGTATTGGTGTTATGGGAATCAAGGAACAGGAGGCGTACAATTTTGTGGGACGCTATGTCAAAAATTTCGGGAAGCAAAATCGACTTGGAACACTGATCACCACTAAAATCCACGATGGCAATAACAATATTGTTGCTGGCCTTGATGGGTTCTTTAGAATCAGTAACGCCCATAGCATTGGATTTATGGCTCTGACCTCCTTAGAAACTGAAAGTGAAAATTTAGGGCTTGGGGGGTACGCCCAATATCGATACGACACCAATTCCGTAAATGCTTGGTGGACCCAATCGTTTATTGGAGAACAATTTAATCCCAAACTTGGATTTATATCGCGAACAAATGTCATTGCCACTTCCCCTGGTATTATCGCAAATTACAGAAACGAAAAACTTCCCTTCAAAAAAGTAATAAGGTCTTATAGGCCCAGAATTATGGGGAACTGGTTCCACGAAGCCTCTTCCGGAACCCTTGTTGAAAGAGAAATCTCTGTAAGTCCTTTTTGGCTAGAAGCCCAAAACGGAGGCTACTTGAGCTATACAACCACCTTTGTGGAACAAAATGTAACGGACTCGTTTTCTTTGCTCAATGAAGAAATAGCTACGGGCAGCTATAATTATACTCTGCATAACTTTGGGGCAGGCACAGACCCCTCTAGTAAAGTTTCTGCTGAAATCAACTACGATTTTGGTAATTTCTACAACGGGAGCCTTAAACGTTGGAATGCTTCCCTTACCACGATTCCCATTCCACATATTTTTTTAAAAGGAAGCATCAACAGCAACAAATTTAGCTCGCTGGGGACTGAGCAAGCTTCCCAAACAGTTGATTTATTTACGCTAGAAAGTCAAGTTTTCCTAAATCCAAGGGTAAGTCTTAGTGGACTGTATCAAAAAAACACCCAAAACAGCTCGGATTTTTATAATATCCGTTTTGCCTGGGAATACAATCCCCTATCCTATGTGTATCTGGTGTTTAATTCGAATCAGAGCAGGGTAGGAAACGACACTTTATTTGAACGACAGGCAATAATTAAAATCAGTTTTCTGAAGCAATTTTAGCATCAAAAAAACCTTGATTCACTTTAATCCAATAAAAAACGAGTTCGTCAAAACAAAGCTTAGACTTATCTTTGAACCTAAATGCCACAACACATGGAAACCTGGTTAAAACCTACGACACTTGAAGGTAATTTGGTGCGACTTATTCCACTTCAAACATCTCATAAAAATGATTTGGTTGAAGCCGCATCTGATGGCAAATTATGGGAATTATGGTTTACCACTGTTCCTTCTGAAAAGACTGTTGATTCCTATATTGAAAAGGCATTACATGCCCAAAAAACTGGAACTGCATTACCATTTGTAGCTATTGATAAGGTAACGGGGCAAATTGTGGGGTCCACTAGATATCTTAATGTGGAGGCTGAGCATAAACGATTGGAAATAGGAGCTACCTGGTATGCTAAAAAAGTGCAGCGCTCTGGCATTAATACTGAGTGCAAACACTTGCTTTTGCAGCATGCTTTTGAGAACTTGAAGGCAATAGCTGTGGAGTTTAGAACCCATTTTCACAATCAGGCCTCCCGCAATGCCATTTTAAGACTAGGTGCAAAACAGGAAGGTATTTTAAGAAACCACAGAATTGATGAACATGGGAATTATCGGGATACCGTTGTTTATTCCATTTTGGAAAGTGAGTGGAAAACGGTGAAATCTTCCTTGGAATATCGAATGAACAAGTCTTACTAGCGAAGATTACGCCCAATTAATCTGGCAAAATTAAAGCTGGCCTGTTCCAAGTTTGCTGCGCTTTGCGCTTTTGCCTCTTCCAAACTACCAATTTGGTTGAGAATGGACACCGCATAGTCCAATCCCATTTCCTCAATTTCATCCATCGAGATATTTACCGAACCACATAGGGCTGCAACGGGTATATTATTTGCTTTGGCCGCATTGATTATCCCGGCAATTGTTTTTCCAGCGGAAGTTTGAAGGTCCAACTGGCCCTCTCCTGTAATAATCCAATCCGCATTTTGAATGCTAATATTAAAATTGGCCATTTCCATGATCAAGTCAATCCCTGATGTCAATGATGCATTCAAAAAGGCAATAGCACCTGCTCCCATCCCGCCAGCAGCTCCTGCCCCAGGAATATTATGAACCTCCTTACCAAAACTTGATTGTATTACCTTAGCTAAGTTTTTAAGGCCTCTGTCCAAAAATTCAACTTCCTGATTTGATGCTCCTTTTTGGGGCCCATATACATAGGCTGCGCCGTTTTTCCCATATAACGGGTTGTTTACGTCACAAGCCACCTTAATAATGGCAGCTTCAAGTCCTTTGAGAACTTCGGTAGCTACAATTTGATTGAGCTCTCCAAGATTTTTTCCTACAGGAGATAGCAAGGCACCTTCCCTATCCAGAAATTTGTACCCCAAAGCTGCGGCCATTCCAATACCTCCATCGTTAGTGGCGCTGCCTCCAATTCCCAATACAATTTCCTTGGCTCCTTTATCCATTGCGTCTGCAATCATTTCACCTGTTCCAAAGGAGGAAGTGTGCATGCAATTCATTTCATTCTTGCCCAACAACTTGTATCCAGAAGCTTCAGACATTTCAATATAGGCCGTTTGCTTATCATGGGATAACAGATAACTAGCCCTAATATCCCTAAAGAGAGGATCTTTGACATCAATGGTCTCCTGGGAGGCATTTAAATAATCTTGGACTACTTCCAAGGTTCCGTCCCCGCCATCAGCCAAAGGCTTCTTTACCACTTTGGCTTTTGGGAAAGCTTTTAGAATTCCCTGCTCAACGGCATTACAGAACTGGGCCCCGGTTAGAGAACCTTTATATTTATCTGGGGCAACAACGAATTTCATCCAAAAAAAATAATGATTGAACAATAGACTAAACCTAAATCCAATATTACGATGAAATATAGGAATCCCAAAAACAGCAAACACGAGCAGTGCTTAAACTTAGGTCAAATTCATAAAGCAAGATTCTCCTTTTTACCTGTAACTTTGGAATGGAAGTTGTATCAACTCAGAAAAACACTATATCATGAAAAGAAAGCTCACTCTTCTTCTATTAATTGCGGTTAGCACATCCGCATTTTCACAATCCAAAAATTTCTTGGATATCCCTTATTTGGAAACTTCGGCGAAAGTGGACACCTTGGTGACACCTGATAAAATCTATCTCAGCATTACTATTCAGGAAAAAGATTCTAAAGGGCGAAAGTCTGTAGAAGAACAGGAAAACAGAATGGCCAATAGCCTAAGGAATCTTGGAATCGATTTGGAGAAACAATTGGTAATCAAAGATCTCAGCAGCAACTTTAAAAAGTACTTTTTACGACAAAAGGATGTGCTAAAAAGCAAGCAATATGCGTTGTTAGTCCATTCAGGTAAAAAAGCAGGGGAAGTACTCATGGCTTTGGAAAAACTAGGTATAGCCAACACCTATTTGGAAAAAACGGAATATTCCAAAATGGATGATTTGGAGTTAGAGTTAAAATCCAAGGCGGTGGCCAAGGCCAAGAAAAAAGCAGATGCTTTAACTGCTCCGTTAGGGCAAAAAGTGGGTACTGCGATTCATATTTTGGACACTTCCACCCCTTATTATCCAAGATACAATCAAGCACCCAGAATGGAAATGAAGACTATGGCCATGGATGCCGCAGCCCAGCCCTTGGACATCGATTTTGAAAAAATTAAAGTGGAAACCTCGGTGAACGTGAAGTTTAAAATATCGGAATAAATCAATCTAATACAGACAAGGCGACATTAACCAAAGCTTTCAATTTGTTCGGATTCGAGTCTACTTTTGCCACAACTCTTAATCCACTGTATAGGGTATACAACATGTGACCAATGCTCTGGGCATCCTTGGATGGGCTAAATTCACCCTTGTCAATTCCTTTTTGGATATATGAAACAAAAAGGTTCTCAACCTCAGATTTGTTGGTATTCAGCACTTGACGGATTGTCTCATCCCCAGGAATGAGCTCTGTGGTTGTGTTGACTACAAAACAACCTTTTCTTGCCTCGTCGGTTATCGATTCGTCTATTGCCTTATCAAACAGCATTGTAAATCCCTGCCGAACAGATTCCTCTTGTTCGAAAAGCTTTTTGAGCATTTCTTGGGTTGTCTTTCTATATTCACCAAAGGCCTTATTAAAAAGCTCCTCCTTCCCACCAAATGTATCATACAAACTTGCCCTATTTATACCCAGGTGAGTCACCAAGTTCTGCATGGAGGTAGCATGGAACCCTTTTTCCCAAAAGAGTTCCATTGCCTTCTCTAAAATTTCACTTTCCTTAAATTGTTTGGCCCTGGGCATTGTTCTGGAATATCTATTCCAAATGTATCCAAAAATCTACACTTGGGCCAGACCGCCATCAACTGGGATTTCAGCGCCGTTAATGTAGCTACTATCCGAGGAAGCTAAAAACAGAGCGGTCGCAGCGACCTCGGTTGCATTTCCAAACCTTCCAAGAGATACTAGTGATGGAAAAGATGAGGCCATTTCGTCAATATTCTCCTGAGGAACGTTATGCTTACCGTAAATTGGGGTATCTATGGGACCTGGGGCAATAGCATTTACGCGAATCCCCTTTGGTCCAAATTCGGCCGCCAAAGTCCTGGTCAGTGATCTTAATGCGGCTTTGCTGGACGCGTAGGCCGCCATGCCTGCAAACCCTTTTACATTTACGATAGAAGTGTTAAATATAATACTCGCCCCTTCGTTTAAATGTTCGTATGCCGCCTTTACCGTGAATAAGGGCCCTCTAACGTTCACCGCATGCACCTCATCAAAAATTTCCTCGGTCAAATCACTAATACCTTCCAACCTAAAGACGCCAGCGTTTAGAAATAAAACATCAATTTTTCCAAACTGTTCCACCGTTTTATTGATCAAATTTTCACTGTCAGCTATGCTCGAAGCTTCGGCCTTTATCAGATGAAAATCTCCGGTAAGTTCACCTTTAAGGGCTTCCAATTTTTCTTGGCTCCTGCCGGTCAATACGACCTTGGCACCTTCTGCAAGATATTTTTTGGCTGTTTCCAGTCCAATTCCACTTGTAGCACCAGTCACTATTGCTACTTTGCTTTCTAATTTTTTCATGATTTTATTGTTTTTATATTGGAATGATTGTTCCGGTACAAATTTAATCCATTTCAGAATGTTCGTTCCAAAATAAAATGAGATTTAACATTTGTTTATATTTAGACCCTAAATCTTTACGTATGAGTGGTGCCTTTGTACTGGACAAGACCTATGAAAATCAGGATTTTTCGGCAAATCGGCTAGAAAAAGGAGAGTTTGAAAATTGTACGTTCATAAATTGCAACTTTTCAAATGGCTATCTGGATAATCAGAATTTTATGGAATGTGAATTTGTGGATTGCGATTTGACCAATGCCAATATCAAGCATTCCATCTTTAAAGAAACTTCCTTTAAAGGTTCCAAACTGGTTGGTGTACGTTTTGAAGATTGCAACGACCTTTTGTTAAGTGTAGCTTTCGAAGACTGTAATTTGACCTTAGCTTCCTTCTATGGCCTTTCGTTAAAAGGAACTATTTTCAACAACTGTATACTAGTTGAAACAGACTATACCGAGGCTGACCTTACCCAAGGTGTTTTTTCGGGTTGTAAAATGCAGAAAGCCATATTTCACCAGACCAACCTCCATGGGGCCGATCTATCCACAGCAATAGAATTCGATATTAACCCAGAACATAACCAGTTAAAGAAAACCCGTTTTGGAAAGGATAATCTTATCGGTTTATTGAAAAAATACGATATTGTTATTGCATAAATGCAACGGTTATGTTGGAAAAACAATGTTTGGAATGTGGTGATACCTTGATTGGAAGAGTTGATAAAAAGTACTGTTCTGATCATTGTAGAAATGCCTACAACAACCGACTGAACAAGGATAGCAAAAATCTCCTTCGAAACATTAACAACAAACTTCGCAAAAACTATCGCATATTGAATAGTTTCCCATTGAAAGAGGGAAAAACGAGAACCACTAAAATGCGACTGATGGACAAAGGTTTCGATTTTGAGTACATCACCAACCTGTACACCACTAAAAAGGGAAGCACATATTATTTTGTGTATGACCTTGGGTACCTACCCTTGGACAACGACTACTATATGATCGTAAAACGCGAATAATTGTATTGTGCGATCCCTACTTCCAATTTTGGGCGCTTAGTTTAAGTGCAGCTATAACGATGTCCTTTCTGCTAATTTGACCTACCAAAATATCATTTTTCATCACTGGCAGCCTTCGTCTGTTATGCTTATCAAACACTCCTGCTGCATCAAAAATGCTCATGTCATGAGGTATGGTCTGCACATTTTTGGTCATAAATCGCTCCACACTTTTATCCAAAATAGGCTGATTAAAGTACCTACTTTCTGAGATTTGTTTCATACAATCCGCCTCGGAGATAATTCCAACCAAAAATCCGTTTTTATCCATAACAGGCCCTCCAGAAATATGATATTTGGCAAATGCCTCCATAACTTGTAAAATGGACTGTTCTGGTGAAAAAGTGACTAACTTCTTGGTCATATAGTCTTCCACCAATATAGGTGCGTTATATTCCTTCTTTGAAGCCTCTTTGGATCGCACACCCTGAAAACTCTTGATTGCCATATCATTACTTTTTGGGTTGATTAATAAATATAGGCTTTTTTAACGAATTATTTAAATAATTGGCAATGAATATGCGAACCTTTCATAATTTCATATTTTTGAAAGCCAACTTAATCGAACTATGAAATTTTCTAAAACTATAGCGCTACTTATCCTCATTTTTGCCGTGTATTGGAGCTATCGATCACTTTTGCCCCAATACAAGAGCGATGCTAATGCCAATCCCCAATCTTTTTCTACCGACCGGGCCCTTGAACATGTCAAGAACCTGTCCAAAGAACCCCATGCCGTGGGCTTTCCTGGTCATGAGAAGGCTAGGAGTTATATCATCTCCGAACTCAATAAAATGGGGTTGGGAACCACTACCCAAGAAGGGTATACCACGGGAGATTGGGCCAATCTGAGCAAGGCTACCAATATTCTGGCCAGAATTGAAGGTTCAACGGATGGAAAAGCCTTGTTGTTGTTATCCCATTATGATAGCAGTCCGCATTCGTCTTTAGGGGCCAGTGATGCCGGCAGTGGTGTCGCTACTATCCTGGAAGGGGCAAGGGCATTTTTATCAGAAAAGATTCCCCCAAAAAATGACATTATCATTCTTATTTCGGATGCAGAAGAATTGGGATTAAACGGAGCTGACCTATTTGTAAATAAGCATCCGTGGGCCAAGGATGTTGGACTTGTCCTAAATTTTGAAGCACGGGGCAGTGGAGGCCCAAGCTATATGTTAATTGAGACGAATCAAGGAAATGGAAACCTCATCAGAGAATTTACCGAAGCCAATCCCAAATACCCAGTTGCCAATTCCTTGGCCTATAGCATTTATAAAATGCTTCCAAACGACACTGATCTTACCGTTTTTAGGGAAGATGGTGATATTGAAGGTTTTAATTTTGCCTTTATAGATGATCATTTCGACTATCATACGGTAATGGACTCCTACGAACGGTTGGACAAAAATACCATGGCCCACCAAGGCAGTTACCTCATGCCATTGTTACACTATTTTAGCGAAGCTAATCTTGGCGCTCTCAAGAGTTCGGAGGATTATATCTATTTTAATCTCCCCGTTTTTAGATTGGTGTCCTATCCCTTTCAATGGATCTGGCCCATGTTCGGAATAGCTTTGCTTGCTTTTATTCTCCTTCTGATTTCAGGATATAGAAAAAACAAATTGAATACAAAGGATACCTTAAAAGGGTTCGTTCCAGCTTTGTCTGCTTTAATAATAAATGGGTTATTTGGGTATTTTGCCTGGGGTATGATAGCCTGGTGGTATGATGACTTTAAAGATCTTCGCCATGGATTTACGTACAACGGTCACGCCTATATTGTGGTCTATGCAATGCTGTCTTTGGCGGTGTGCTTCTGGCTATACCACAAATTCAGGAAAATAAGTACTGCCAATTTGCTGGTAGCACCTCTAACTATTTGGTTAACCATTTGTGGACTGGTGGCTATTTACCTCCCCGGCGCAAGCTTTTTCATTGTACCGTTATTTGGTGTTTTGGTAGCCTTTATAGTGCTTATAAATCAAGAAGAGCCCAGTCCCTACTTATTGGTCTTTTTGGCCTTACCTGCCATTCTAATCCATTCGCCCTTCATAAAAATGTTTCCAGTTGGCCTTGGTCTAAAAATGATGGTTGCTGCTACCCTATTTACCACCTTACTTTTTTTATTGGCATTGCCTTTTTTCGGTCAGCTCAAAAACAAGGAACGATTGGCTTACTTGGCTCTTTTTCTTTTTGCTGCCTTTGGTATATTCGCACATATTCGTTCAAGTTTCAATGAAAATCGCCCCAAACCAAGCAGCCTGCTCTATGTTTATAATGTCGATACCGATTCGGCTATTTGGGCCACATATGACCACAATCCAATTGGTTGGAACAACCAATTCTTGGGTGATGAAAAAAGAGCCCCCGACCTAGGAGAGCACAAGGTAGTGGCAAGTAAGTACGGCACAGCGTTTACACATATCCAAGATGCTCCCAAAAAAGATATTGCCACACCTTGGATAGATACCGTGTTGGATACCGTAATTGGAAATGAGCGTATTTTGGAACTCTGTGTGACCCCTAAAAGGAAGGTCAATAGGTTGGATGTGTATTCCAATTCCATCGAGTTAAAAGAGGCTAAGGTGAATGGCATCCCACTATCGGACGAGTTTATGAAAAAAAGACAAAGTAGATTAGTTACCCATTACATAAGCAATAATGATTATACAGAATTGGAATTGAGTTTCCCTAAGGATTCCATTTTGGAGCTTACTTTTTATGAATCCTCCAACGATTTGTTATCCCATAGTGAATTTACGGTGCCGCAACGACCTAAAAACAGTATTCCCATGCCTTTTGTATTGAACGATGCTATCTTGGTCACCAAAACAATAACATTTGAGTAAAAAAATTGGAGTACTTGGCTGCGGTTGGCTCGGATTGCCCTTGGCCAAAGCCCTTGTCCGTCAATCATATTCAGTATACGGTACAACAACCTCTACGGAGAAACTGGCCTTGTTACAAAAGGAAGGTATAATTGCCTTTCCAATTTCAATTTCAGCTTCAGGGATAGCAGGAAACATCCATGATTTCTTATCGAATATTGACATTTTGATTATCAATATACCGCCAAAACTTAGAAGTGGCACCGAAGAAAGTTTTGTAGATAAAATAAGAAGGTTGCATTCGGCAATCAAGGATTGTGCAGTCAAAAATGTCATATTCACTAGCAGTACCGTGGTTTATGGAGCGATACAGGGGGAAGTCACTGAAAAAACAGAACCAAATCCCATCACTGCATCCGGAAAACAGTTATTGGAATCCGAACAACTCTTTATTACGGATGATAAACTCCATACCACTGTTATCCGATTTGGTGGTCTAATTGGCCCCAACAGACATCCTATTACCATGCTCTCCGGCAGAACAAATCTTAAGAATGGTAACGACCCAATAAATCTTATCCATTTGGATGATTGCATCCATATGATCAGCACCATACTGAAGAATGAGCTTTGGAATGAGCTTTTCAACGGGGTGTATCCGAATCATCCCTCCAAAAAGGAGTATTACACTCAAGAAGCCCTAAAGAGAAACATTCCAACACCGGATTATGATACTGACTCCCAGGCAACTGCCGGTAAAATTGTGTTAAGTCAGAATTTTCTTGATAAATTACACGACTTTCACACACCCATTGTCTCCTAGTTAACCACCCCAGGGCATGCTTTCACAACAATTAAGATAAAATTAAGTTAATTAAATTCTTGATTTTGAATATGTTACCCCCTTCGACGTTATATTTATATAAGCATAAATACAATGACATGGGAAATTCAAGATTAACAACAAAGATCTTGATGGAGATGGAGAATTTGATTACAAGGAGTAGTACACTAGAAAACATAACCTCAAGATTTCAGGACCTGCACAAGTCCATCCTAAGAAAGCACTACAACGCTGCTGATGTGGAAATAGATTATCATAATCACCGTATAAAAATGGATGTTGTGCTCGACGACCGGGAATACGACCCTAAAACCATAAATATGGTCGTATCCACTATGCCTGTAAATTTATTTTATAAGGATTTGGGTGCGTTTTTAAATACCTGTTTAACAAAAGATGTAAAAAGTCTTGCCTTCTATGCAAGCCTATTGAAACAACATACGGATAAGGATATTGCCATGATTGTCCTATAGAAAGGAATTCATTGCTATAGAAAAAGATGCCCATTGAGCATCTTTTTGTTTTTTAGGTATATAGTATTCTTTAACAGCATTATACCAATAATTTTTTTAGTTTTGGCGCACCAAATTCTAGATAAATGAAAAAATTTGTTTTGTTGTTGCTTTTGTTCATGGGCATCAATGGTATTGCACAAACGAACAACAGTCTCTTGGAGCACTATGAAGCATTTTATAAGGAAATGCGCCTCCAAGGCGATATCAACGGGGTAATTGGCGCGCTTACGCATCTAAATGTCCTAGCTCCCTCCACCGAGCGAAGAGACACCTTGGCCTTTGTTTATATGAACAATGGTCAGCATATGCAAGCCTTGAACACTATTGGGATAGAGAAAAAGGACAACGATTCAGATTTGGCCGTGCAGGTTAAAGCCGTTTCCTTAAAAGCCCTAAACCAACCTAAAAGGGCATTGGAGCAATTTGAAACCCTGTATACCCGAAACCCATCTGCTTATTTGGCTTATGAATTGGCCGATCTTAAAATCCAGACTGGGGACAATGACGGTGCGTCTTCGAACATTGAGTATGGAATTACCAATGCAAAGGACGATATGAAGTATGCCTTTTATGAACGACAACAACCTTATGAGGTGCCATTAAAGGCGGCATTTTATCACCTTAAAGGGTTGATTATTTATAATAAGGATAAAAACAAGATTGACGATGCCATTGCTGCTATAGATGAGGCGCTTAAACTTGACCCCAATTTTAATTTGGCAAGCTTGAGCAAACAAGCCTTGGAATCTAGAAAGGAAAAACCCGAAGGCGAAAACTAGAGCTTATTGCTTTTTAAGCTGAAGCAAGAGCAGACTATCTTTCTCTTTTTTGATTTGGATCAGTTCTCCAACATTTTCGTTGGGGACAGCAATTGAAAGTACATAATGGGCAATTCTCCATTGCCCATTTTCTTTTTTGAGAACCCCAGAACCTCTGCAAAGTTTCATTTGGGTATCCAATAATTCGTCAAACCAAGCAAAATTGGCTTCTTCATTCACATAAATATTGCGTTCCACAGCAGTAAAACTCCATGCTTTGCCACGATCAAAATAAGGCTTGGAAAACGCCTTAAAAGCCTCATTTTGCCAATTTTCAGTAGCATCGGTGCCAATAAACACCCCTTCATCCGTCATTTTATCAAAATAAGCCTCAAAATCGGCATTGGCCGCCGCTAAATGCCATGCATCCAAAAGCTGATTAATCTGTTCATGCTCACTATTTTGAGCGTTTGCGCCCAAAGTCAAAAAAAGGAACAAGAGGCCTGTTAATTTATTCTTCATTCAAAATTAGGGTTTTGTCCAACTGGCTGTTTACAATCACATTCAACTGGGTCCGGAGGGCATTATAAGCCTGAATCATTTCTATGGTGGGTTGTGTAGTTTCAGCATTGTTCAAAATGCTAGCCTTCACCTTCAGCAAATATGTTTTGAGCACTCTTTGCCTGCCTTTTACTTGAAGTTCATTGAATTCTTCCGGGTATTCCGATTTTGCCAACAGGTTTTCCTTATCAATCAAATCATCAATGGCCAAAATCAAATCCTCATTATTGGTAGCCTTGTACAGCACGTCAAAACTTCCGGAAAGCGCACGGAATGCTGGCCAATCATCTGTAATAGCTGTTGCTTTAGGGTTGATTGCTGCCCTTTTGGGTATTTTTTGATAGTTAAAAACCAATTCCTCAAACTCGCTACCCAAATCGTTGGCCTCCTTTTTTTTACAACCTACGAGGGTTATAAAAACAAAAACTATGCATGACAATTTTCGCATAGGCGAATGTACAAATTTTAATAAAGGCTATCTTTACCGGCAAACGCAATTAACTTCATTTTAAATGCAAAAACACATACTTATTCTTGGCGCATGTGGCCAAATAGGCACTGAACTAACCATGGAGCTAAGAGCCAAATATGGTGCAGATGTTGTAGTAGCCAGTGATATTAGGGAAGGTAATGAAACCCTGATGAACTCTGGTCCATTTGAGTTGTTGGATGCCACAAATTACGAAGCTATAGAGGATGTGGTAATGCATTATGAGATTGATGAAGTGTATTTAATGGCAGCTATGCTAAGCGCTACGGCCGAAAAGTTCCCTATGCGGGCCTGGAACCTTAATATGAATTCACTTTTTAATGTGCTAAATCTGGCTAAGGACCGTAAAATAAGTAAGATTTTTTGGCCAAGCAGTATTGCCGTTTTCGGTCCAAATACGCCGAAGGAGAAAACTCCTCAAAACACAATAATGGAGCCGAGCACGGTATATGGAATCAGCAAGCAAGCTGGGGAACGCTGGTGTGAATATTACTTCAATAAGTATGGTGTTGACGTTCGAAGTGTTAGGTACCCCGGACTTATCAGTTGGAAGACTATGCCTGGTGGAGGTACAACGGATTATGCGGTGGAAATATACCACAAAGCGTTGGAAACTGGGAAGTATCAGTGCTTTTTAAAGGAGGACACTAAGCTGCCCATGATGTATATGGATGATGCCATAAGAGCCACCATAAACCTAATGGAATGTGAAGCAGATAAAATAAGTATACGATCGTCCTACAATTTAGGCAGTATGAGCTTTACCCCTAACGAGATTGCACAAAGTATCCAAAAACACATTTCAGGTTTCAAGATAAATTATGTGCCGGATTTTAGACAATCCATTGCAGATTCTTGGCCTAGTAGTATTGATGATAGCAGGGCTTCTGATGACTGGGATTGGAAACCCAAATTTAATTTGGACAGTACTACCCAGGAAATGCTTCACAATTTGGGGGAAAACTAGTTGGATCCAATGTCGGATTTACCACCTGTCTTTTTCAGAAGTTTTATGTGATGGATTTCCACTCCTTTATCGATGGGTTTGAGCATATCATACATGTTCAGTGCAACGACACTGGCACCATGCATAGCTTCCACTTCTACCCCGGTTTTGTAAAAAGTTTTGACCGTAATGGTTACGGTGATTTCCAAATGGTCTATGGCGTAATCAATAACACAGTGTTCAACGGGTAACGGGTGACAATCGGGTAGAAGATCTGCTGTTTTCTTTACACCGAGAAACCCAGCCGCCCTACTCATAGAGAAAACATCACCCTTGGGCACTATATTTTCTTCTATAGCCCTAATGGTTTCCGCTGAACTTACTTTTACAACAGCTTGGGCAACGGCGGTTCTGTGTGTGGACTGTTTTTGAGTAATATCTACCATTCTACGTGTTTACTTTCCATTGGTATGAATCGTCCTCAAAAAGCTCTTTGCCAAATACAGGAACCTGGGCTTTTATCTCCTCTACCACAAAACGAATCGCATCAAAAGCCACTTTCCTATGCGGAGAAGAAACAAAAACAAAGAGGCAGAGTTCTCCAATCCCAACACGCCCAAGACTATGGTATATATGCATGCAGCTAAGCTCGTGCTTGGAAAAAGCAGCTTCCCTTATTTCATGAAATTTAAGGTTTGCCATCTCCTCATAGGCGGAGTATTCAATTGCACTTACCGTCTTTCCCGCTATCACATCTGCCCTCACCTGGCCCAAAAAAATATCATGGGCACCAATATCCGTTTTGGACTGGTGCTTTGCAATGGAATCTGCAATAAATTGGGGGTTAATAGCGCCTTGAACAAATACGCTCTTGATTTTCTTTTCCATGCAGAAATGTTTTTTGCTAAGGTAACCAAGAAAAGCGAAAAGACGGTAAAATCAAGAATCAACAGCACCACACGCTCCACCATAGTTTTGTAACTCATTTGTAGGAAAACAGTATTGACACTCGCTATATCCAAGAACTTTTGGATCAAAGTAGCCTCAGGACAACAATTTAGAATTATTTGGAAAACAACTCAAAAAATCCATTTCAAAATGGATTATTGGTTTTACAAACTTGGGAGTTTCATTTGGGCTTTCTGAAAAAGAAGTCAAAATTAAAGGAGAATGGAAAATAATCCACAAATCCTTCACATCTAAAACCTATGGCAATAAAACCAGTTTAGGATAGCCATAAGCAAATAAAGTCTATTGCTAATGCAGTATAAGAAATGTGCAAATCACTAAACGCTTGATAACATTAATTAAATATCAATTTAAAACAAAGAATCATGAGCAAAACAGCAATTGTGGTTCTATCGAATCCAAAATCAAGTTCTGAAGAAGCTTTAAGACGCGTAGCAAATGTATTAGCAGTAGCGTATGACCGCAAGGTCAAATGATGAAGTAGTCATTATATTTCAATCAGCAGGAACGAGATGGCCAGAAGTTCTTTAAAAAGAAGACCATCCATCTCACAATTTGTATAAAGAAGTTGAAAACAAAAGATATTTCTTCGGGAAATCAAGCATCATTTTCCTTGTTGATCTGTTCAATTTTCATGTTTCTGTTCTATGTTTTTGGAACAGCTCCTGGTATCACATTTTGAATACAGAATGAAGTCCGTCTCTTTTCCAATCACCTTCCTTGTGAAGGTTAATTGCATTTGTTCAACTCCATATTGTCCGAATACTGTGTATTAATGTCCTTTTTACCAACTGGTTGCAGTCTTAAGTTTGTTGATATCAAAATTCAACAAGCAACGCAATGGAATCAGGTTTTAAATTCACACAAAGACTAAAGCTAATTTTAGTAGCCACCCTTTTACTTAGCTCACCAGGGATTGGTTTCTCCCAAGAAAAAGACAAAACGTATTACGAATGTAGTCCTTGCGGATGTGCAGATGATGGAAAAATTTCCCTTTCCCCCGGAGACTGCCCAAGCTGTAGTATGCCCCTTGTTCAAAAAACAGCAGCTGAGATCCCAAACGTTGGAATCTTCACTCCATTAAAAACGTCTGAAACTCCAATGAACGTGGCTATATTTTTGTATGCGCAAAATCAGGTTTTGGATTTTGCCGGGCCCTATGATGCATTTGTTGCAGGGGGAAGTAGTTTTAACGTCTACACCGTTGGAGCCACTCAAGACCCCATAATTACTTATCCCAATCTAAGTATAAATCCACAGTATAGTATCCACAATGCGCCAAATCCGGATATCATTATTATCCCGGCAGGGCTGAATAACACGGTCAATCAAGAAACCAGAGAATGGATCGTAGAAAGTGCAGAAAAGGCCACCTATATTCTATCTGTTTGCAATGGAGCTTTTTTAATCGCCGAGCTTGGACTCTTGGATGGATTGGAAGCCACTTGTCACGCCTCTGGGCTTAACCGTTTGGAGCAAAAATTTACCAAGATTAAAAAAGTACATCGTCATACACGCTACGTTGACAACGGCAAAGTGATAACCTCTGGAGGGGTATCAGCTGGCATTGATGCTTCTTTTTACTTAATGTCAAAAATTCTTGGGGAAGATCGAGCTCAAGCTGCGGCTAATGGTTTGGAATATATTTATTGGAACCCAAAAGAATGATGAGCTACGTATTGACGTTATCTATTAAATGAAAAAGATGGTCTAATTGGAAAATAATAGTTTTATCTAAACCAACCGTCCGATCAGTCTAAAAAAGTAGCCCCGGCAAGAATCGAACTTGCATCTAAAGTTTAGGAAACTTCTATTCTATCCATTGAACTACGGGGCCATCCAAAAATGGATTGCAAAAATATGTTTTTTTGCGAATCAAAGCCTAATGGGGTAGCTTGCTTTTTACTAGTCCATAAGCCAAGGTCCCGATCAGTGCTCCAAGAATGACCACCAGAATAGGTAAAAACCCTGCCCCTAATAAAGTATACATAGGTCCTGGACAGGCTCCAGCAAGCGCCCAACCCAGTCCAAACAATACCCCTCCTATGGCATTGGCAACCAAAGTTTTTTTCTTCCCGGATATTGTAATTTTTTCTCCATATATGGACTTTGTCTCTTTGAATTTCACCCATTTAAAAAAGGCTGCCCCTAGAATCACGGCGGAACCAATAATCCCATACATGTGAAATGAATCAAATTGAAACATTTCATAAATCCGAAACCAAGAAGCAGCTTCTGACTTATAGAGTACAATTCCAAAAAAGACACCCACTAGGAAGTAACCTAAATTCTTCATGCGCCAAAAATTAAGGGAAATAAAAAATGTATCATGACCAAGCCTCCAACAAAGAACGCCATTACGGCAACCAAAGATGGTAATTGAAGATCACTCAAGCCCGAAATGGCATGTCCAGAAGTACATCCACCGGCATAGCGCGCTCCAAAGCCCACTAAAAACCCTGCTAACAACAAAATACCCAAAGTCATAGGGTCCGAAAGTGCCTGATTGGAAAAAAGTTCTGAGGGGAGGTACGAATTGCCCGCGCTTTCAAACCCAATTCCTTGTAAGGTTTTTATAGTGTTGGAGGAAATAGCAACACTTTTCTGAGGGCTTAATAATGTGGCCCCAAGAAACCCTCCAATCACCACACCAAGAACCACCAAAAGGTTCCATCTTTTCGACTTTACATTAATCTTGAAATAATCAGATATCTTTCCCGCACCACTTAGTGAGCAAAGCGTTTCAAGATTAGAGGACATTCCAAAGCGCTTCCCCATTAAAATGAGGATTGTCATAACCAATGCAATCAATGGGCCAGAAACATACCAGGGCCAAGGTTCCAGAATCAAATCCATATAAAAAATTTATCCAAAGAAAACAACTTGGAGGTAAAAAGCGGGTAACTAAAGTTACATAGCTAGCAGGATATGGAATAAACCTTTATTCCTCTACAACCTCAACAATCATTTCTACTTCTACAGCTATATTGCGGGGAAGTGAACCCATACCAACCGCAGCGCGTGCGTGTTTGCCGCGTTCTCCAAAAACACCTACCATTAAATCTGAAAAGCCATTGACCACTTCTGGATGATCAGTGAAATCAGGAGCGGCGTTTACCATTCCCAACACCTTTACCACACGTTTGACCTTGTTTAAATTTCCCAATTCAGCCTTCAAGACAGCTAATTGATTTATTCCGGTAATGCGTGCCGCTTCATACCCCTGTTCAATGGTTAAATCCCCACCAAGCTTGCCAGTAATCAGCTCACCATTGGCTTGTGTAGGTCCTTTTCCGGCCAAAAAAAGCAGGTTTCCAGTACGAACCACATTAACATAATTGGCTACTGGGGATGAGGGAGGATTAAGCGTAATGTTCATTGCCGCCAAATTGGCTTCTGGATCATATTCGTTTTCCATGGTACTTTTTGGTTCGGGTTGATTCTGGTTTTGTTGTTCCGGGCTTCCCTTACAGGCCAAGAAAGCTGGGAAAACCAAGAAAATTAAAAGTTTTTTCATCTTTGTATCCATTTTTGGGTTAGGTAATCCCCAAATTTAAGCATTGGTCAAAACTTCCTTAACCCTTTGTGCCACAATTCTTTCTTGTCCTGGCACCATCATCCAAGTTGTTATCCCTATCATTTCTTTATTACCCACTGTGGCAATGGAAGGATGGCCCTCCTTCAGCTTTTTTCTGGCCTCCTCGGGTGTGATTTTAACCTTGTCATGATCCCATCTTAATCTAAGGGAAGGAACATGATTAGCATGGGGGGGGACATGAATTTCAGATTCCACTCCGTCAACCGAGGTGGCACTATCACTGATTAGCTGGATTTGATTCTCCCATAGCTCCCATTCTTCTTTGTGGTTTCTCTGAAGGTAAAGCTCAAGAGCAACCAACATCCCTAATACCTCTTCTTTATTCACCTTCATTCCCCTAGCAATGGTAGTTCCCCTAGGTGGAGTGTGTAGTCTTGCGGCTTTGATATAATCTCTGTTACCAAGTAACAAACCAGCACTTTGTGGGCCTCTAATTCCTTTTCCTCCAGAAAACGCTACCAAGTCAAACCCTATTTTGGTAAACTTGAAAAGGTTTTCTACAGGAGGCACATCCGCCGCACAGTCAATGAAAGTTGGAATACCGTGCTTTTTGCCTATAGCCACAAATTCCTCATGCCCTATTTCACCTTGATCGGTATTGGCATTTAAAAACCAGAGCATTGCTGTTCTGTCGTTGATATTCTTCTCTAGTTCTTTTGCGGTTTTCACTTTTACCAACTTGGCTCCTGTGTTCAACAAAGCGTGAGTATACCCAATATCATGGGCCTCTTGGAATATCACCTCATTTTTAAGCCCAGAAGTGTCTGGCAATTGAGCTACCTTTTTTTCGTCCATTCCACAAATTACTCCCGCCAATCCAATGGTCATTGCCCCAAATGCACCCGAGGAGACTGTGGCATATTCGCAATCCAGTAATTCTGCAATACGCTCCCCAACTTTATCGTGCAAATCATCAAGATCTACATACTCAGATGCACCATATTTAATAGCTTCAACAACCTCCGGCAACATCATTGAACCCGTCATAGAAGTATAAGTGCCAGCGGCATTGATAAAGGTCCGAAGACCTAATTCCTTAAACAGGTTTCTTGCAAGGGGTTTTGCTGTTTGTGCCCCAACGATTTGTGGCGTTAACAATCCAGTTCCTGCCAGACCTCCCAATACGGGAATACTGGATAATGTTTTTATTAGTTTTCTTCTACTGATCATCCTATTGTTGTGTTTACTTAATCCAATGCAGCTATACAATCCATCTCAACCAAGGAATTTCCAGGTACTCCACCATAGGTTGCGACGGTGGTCCGTACAGGTGGGTTCTTACCAAATCGTCCACGATATACTTCGTTCATCTTATGATAATCTGCCAAATCTGCCAAATAAACATTCACCTTTAGCACCTTGTCCATTGAGGATCCATTCTTCACCAATTCCTTTTCCAATTCCTTGAGTACATGGTCGGTATGGGCCTTGATATCTCCATCGAAATGAGCTCCTTTTCCGGCCACATAAAGTGTATTTCCATGCTTTACTGATCCTGAGAACAAGGGTGCATCCTGATCGTTCACAATGGCTCCAACCACTTCTTTAACCACTTTTTTGTCTTTTGCAATTGCGGATACCGTACCTGCCCCAAAGAAGGCAGCCATGCCCACTCCTATCTTTTTTAGGGTAGACCTTCTATCTGTTATTTTTTTCATTTTTTATGTTTTTGATTTGTGTTCTATATTGATTTTACCACATCCTTTTCTTAAGCAACGCTCGAATTTGCTCCTTTGGCACTGGCAATTCTTCCATATGGTCTTTTAGCCATTGGGAAAAATCCTTTTCAATTATATCAGACCATTTATTATCTATTTGCCCCGGCGTATATTTGCCTTCCTTTAACCGGGTTATCCCAAATAAGTCCCTTAACCTCACCACTTCTGAAGTAACCACTACTTTTTCAGCCAAATGGGAGGGAATAAAAACCACTCCTTCTTTTTTAGCCAATACCACATCTCCTGGCAATACCGTAGCAGCTCCCATGCGGATTGGCTGATTGATGCCCAATAACATTACTTCGGTTAAAAACGAAGGATGCCACCCACGAACAAAAGCATTAAAGCCATCAATCTCCGAAAGACCTTCCATGTCCCTACTGGAGGCATTGAATACCACTCCGTTTTTTGATTTTGCGTAAATGGAATTGCCTAAATTGTCGCCAATCAAGGTGCCATCCACAATTTTTCCAAAAGCATCGGCCACGTAAACATCCCCTTCCGTCAGCATATCTATGGGCCATGAATTGGTATTGCCTATACGGCCTTCCTTTTTCCCATTTTCTTTGATAACTGTGGACACATCTGGTCGGTTGGGCATATATTGTACCGTAAGGGCCCTACCCACAACGACCACATCATCATGCAAAGGTTGCCAACCTCCTTCAAACTGGTTGTGGTACCCTTCATTCCTAAGTACGCCCCACGCTTCTTCTATGGTAACATTCTTCATGCGATCCAAGACATTGTCCGCAACCTTGGGGCGACCATCATCAAAGCGTTCACCCGTCCATTCTGGGGTTAGAAAAAGTATGTGTTCTTTTGGAGTGGCCTGCCCATGCAGTATTCCATGCCCCAAAAAGAGAACCAATAAAGAGGCAACTCTGCCGAACTGAAATAGTGTTTGTATCATTTTCATTTTTAAGTCTTCTCTATTTTATTCTTTTTATGTGGATTCTTTTCTCGCCACCAAGTAGCCAAGGAAGACCCTGAAATATTCATCCATGGGCCAAAAACAGCTGGTGCCAATCCTATTGTAGCTACCTTGCCCATTTCAAGGGCAATACCGGATGCAAGTCCTGCGTTTTGCATTCCAACTTCCAAAGCAATTGTTCTGCAATCCTGTTCTTTCATTTTCAAGGCCCTGCACCCCCAATAGCCTAAAAAGTAACCCACCATATTGTGTATTATAGCCGCAACTACAAGAAAAATACCTATGGAAAGTAAGCTGTCCCTACCGGCAGCTGTAATTATCACAATGATGAAAGCAATACCAGCCATGGACACAATAGGCATTGCTTTGTCCAACCATTTTGCCTTACCGTGAAAAAAGTGGTTAAAAAGAAGCCCTAGAGCAACTGGAAGAATCACAATCTTTACAATACTCAGCATCATCGCCCAAAAATCAATAGGAACAAATTCCCCGGCAAAAAGCTCCATCAATAAAGGTGTCATCAAAGGGGCCAACAAAGTGGACACTGCGGTTAGGGTTACAGAAAGGGCCAAATTGGCTTTTGCCAAATAGGCCATTACATTGGATGCCAATCCACTTGGCGATGATCCAACCAATACAATCCCCGCTGCTATCTCTGGAGGAAAGGCAAAGAAGGAAGCAATGGCAAAACCTAGAATTGGCATTATGGTAAACTGACACACCAGTCCAACCAACACTCCTTTGGGCATTTTTACAACTCCCATAAAATCTTTTAGACTCATGGCAGTACCCATACCAAACATAATTATTTGAAGCAACGGCACTATTAGCTTTTTGAACTGAAATCCACCAATTTCTTGAAAATAGGCAGGATAATACAAGGCAAGGGTTACCGCTGCAAAAATCAATATGGTATAGGAAAATCCTTTTAAAAAGGAATGCCCCCTAAATGCCAAGGCCAAGAATAGAAAAAAGAGGACCAAAAAGGGCCCTGAAAGTTGGCTGTTTCCGGTTGCCATAAATATTAGACCAGCCAGAAGACAGACCAAAGAAACTACAAGCAAGGATTTATATCTTTTTTTCATACTTTATATCCTATTTTTCTTTCCATACTTGTTTGGAAATTCCGTTTAGATCCCAAACTACCTTGCCCTCTCTAAGCGTTAGTTCGCACTCAACCCTTTTTGAGCCCTTTATCTTTTGGCCCTTAACATCCACAAAGCCAAACTCTCCATTTCTTACTCGAATAACCGTAACATCTGCAACAGCCCCTTCCGAAAGACTTCCTAAATCGGGTCTTTGAATGATGCTGGCAGAATTGTTCGTTACGCAATCAACAATTTCCTTTATTGACATTTCCATGGCCAGAAACTTAGACATGATATTGGTTATATCTTTCATTCCTGCGTTCATGCTCCCTGTGTGTAGGTCGGTACTTATGGAATTTGGCTTAAACCCCTGCTTTATAGCTGGAACGGCCTGACCGAATACGAAGCTTCCCCCGCCATGTCCCACATCGAAAATTACTCCTTTTTTTTGTGCTTCAAACACAAAATCCCTGACTTTGCCATTGGCTGCTACAACCGGAGTTCGTCCTTTTACATTGGCATAGGCATGGGTAAAGATATCTCCAGCTCTCAATTTTTCAAGCAAAAGTGTCTTTAAGGACAATTCTGGTTCACTCCCGCCAAAATCAATCATTACGGGAATATTTGCCAAACGACCCGCTTCAACGGCACGTTCCGTTGGAGTCCAATCAAAACCTTCGTAATGTGCCAATTTCACGCCAACAATGGTATTTGGGTACTGCTTGGCTACTACTGCCGTTAATTTTGAATCCATGTCTATAAGATTTTGCTCTATGGCGCCACCTTTCATTCCAGAGCCTATTATATTCAGAAAAGCTAACACTCTAGTTTTCGAGCGATCTATGGTTTGCTCCTTGAATAGTTTGAAGTTTCTCCATCCCGAACCTCCCACATCCACCACAGTGGTTACCCCACTTCTGAATGAAAATCCATCAGGGGGCAATGCTGAAAAGCTGTTGCTCAGATAAGCTCCCGGTTCGGTTCCATGAAAATTGTGGCTATGAATATCTATGAAGCCGGGTGCCACTATCAATCCTTTGGCATCAACTACAGTTTTAGCTGTGTTTTTGGATATGTTGGCGGCCACTTTTGCAATTTTTCCGTCTGCAATAGCCACATCCATTAATTGGTCAATGTTGTTTCTTGAGTCAATCACATGCCCTCCTTTTAGCAATAAATCATACTCTTGCGCCATAACGTTGGTCGAAGTGCACCAAAAGAAACAAAGCGTTGCAAGAAGAGTAATGGTTTTCACTTTCATAGATAGTTTGGTTTAGTTGGTTATTACTTCAGTATTACTACTGTCCGTTTGGTTTTTTGCCTTGTTCCGCAAGCTTTGTACTTCGGATTCAGTAACTGCACTAGCCGAATTTCCAAAACTTGATCGTATGTAGGTAAGCACATCCGCAATTTCCGAATCGCTCAAAAAACTGTGCTGAGGCATCACCCCGTTGTACACCGTTCCATTTATTTCGATACTTCCATCCATCCCATTAAGTGTAATATCTATAAGTCGATTCTTATCCCCAGTTACCCAATCGGTATTTGTCAAGGGAGGAAATCTGCCTGTAGCTCCTTTTCCATTTAACTGATGACAAGCACTACAATAGGTATAATATGTTTGTGCACCACCTGATACCTGTTGCCCTCTTGACAGATCATCATTTACTAGATCTGGAGTTCGGATATGGGAAAGTTTTTTTCGTTCCTGCATAACTGCGAGGTCACTTTCATCAAAACTTTCCTTGTCTCCATCAAAAACAATCTTCCATATTTTTCCCTTCACGGAATCTGACAGGTACATTGATCCATCAGGAGCAAAAGCAATCCCCATTGGGCGAAACTTCGCATCTTTTACACTAACAATGGGGTCTACCCCTGCAAAACCGTCCACAAATACCTCCCAATCGCCAGAGGGTTTTCCGTCAGAAAAAGGCACAAAGCCTACAAAATACCCCGATTGGGGATAAGGTGCCCTATTTGTTGAGCCATGAAAGGCAATAAAAGCGCCATTTTTATATCGCTTAGGAAATTGATTTCCTTGGTAAAATACCAAATCATTTGGAGCCCAGTGCCCTGGAAAGCCTAAAATCGGATCTTCAAATTCGCTACAGCGTCCAATAATAGTTCCATCACCTCCATATTCTGGTGCAAGTACTTTTGTGTTTTGAAGTTGGTCATAATAACAATAGGGCCACCCAAAATTGGTTCCCTCCTCCACTTTTATGAACTCTTCAGAAGGCAGTAAGGCACTCTGCCATCCAGAATATAGTTTAGGAAACAGTCGTAGTAGATCATCCCGGCCGTGAACCACCACATAAAGGTTTTTATCTTCTGGGTTCCAATCCATGGCCACAACACTCCTTATTCCTGTTGCAAATTTGTAGCCGTCTTCCTGTGTCTGGCCTAAAGTGTTAGCGTCAAATCGCCAAATTCCACCATGTTTTTCCAAGTCGGGACATGGGTCTTGGCCTTGTGCTCCCGGTGTTCTTTTGGGAAACTGACATGCATTTGAGGGAGCTCCGAACGGAACATACATATAACCTTGATCATCAAAAGCCAGTGGCTTGCCAATATGCTCATGTTTGCCATGCGCATGATCATCTGTCAAAACTACCTCTGCCTCTCCATCCGGCACAAGAGTTCCCGGTTTTAACTTATACCGATAGACCACAAGTTCGGAACTGAAATACAGGTAATCATTATAAACATGCATGGCCGTCGCATAACTCCATTTACGCTTTTTGCCATAGCCTCCAAATTTTTTTATGATATCAGCTTCTCCATCCTGGTCCGTGTCCTTTAATACCGCAATGGCAGCATTTTCATGAGAGTTTCTGAGCTTTGCATAGAGCTGTCCCTCTTTCCCAACAGCCAAATGCCGAACCCTTTCAGAAATACTATCAATCATTACAGTGGCTTTAAAGCCTTCGGGGAGAAACAAGCCTCCATTAGGAGGGTCCGTATTTTTTTCACATCCAACCAATACTGTGCTTATTACCACACAGATTAGCATAATCTTTAAACCGAGAAAAAGTCTTTTACACATTCTAGTTTTTGGAATAGCATTTGGTAATTGAGAAATCACACTCAAAACCCTTTTAAGGTATAATTATAAACCTCATTCAACCAAAAAATGTAGACGAAGAACATTGTAGCATCTCTTTACACCAATATTCTTCTGACGTAATACATTTTATAAGAGGTCAATATGTTCTCAAGGATTGATACATGATTTCATTCTGGCGTGGTGAATTGTTATTTATTTCGATGCCCTGTAAATCGATTATCCGTATCTTTTGTTGCTTGTAGCAACAACGAATACATTGTATGGAAAGACGAAAATTTATTGGCAAAAGTGCCTTGGGAATATTGGCTAATGTCATTGGTTTCGAAGTTGTTTTTGCAAATCAACTTCCTAAAGATTATATCCCCCTCTTTCTACAAGACCCAGACCCGTTTAAGCTTTTTCAAAAGGACGACGAAATGGTGGTGCTGAACGACAGGCCTTGGAACATGGAGGCCAAAGCCCATTTATTAAATGATAGGGTTACTCCCAACAAGTTTATGTTTATTCGCAACAATGGCAAAATCCCAGAGCACATTGATGCGGAAAAGTGGAAGCTTACGATTGATGGAGAGTCAATATTAAATTCCAAAACATACACCCTAAATGAACTAAAAGGGAAATTTCCTCATCATACCTACCAACTAACCCTTGAATGTGGTGGCAACGGTCGTAGCGAATTTGACCCACCAGCGAAAGGAAATCAATGGACAGTAGGAGCCGTTTCATGTGCCAATTGGACTGGGGTTCGCCTTAGAGATGTGTTGGAGGATGTGGGCATAAAATCCGATGCAGTTTATGTGGGTTATCATGCTGCGGATACCCATCTTAGTGGAGACCCAAACAAGGAACCTATTTCTAGAGGAGTTCCCATATCCAAAGCTATGCTCGAAGAAACGCTGCTGGCCTTTCAAATGAACGGGAAGGACATTCCTCTTGCGCATGGATTTCCCTTACGTATGGTGTGTGGAGGTTGGCCAGCCTCAACCTCAGGTAAATGGATCAACCGATTAAGTATTCGGAACAAGGTACACGATGGCGCAAAAATGGGCGGAACTTCTTACCGTGTGCCCTGTGAAAGTGTCGCCCCTGGCAGTAAAGTAGAAGAGTCCGACATGTGCATAATTGAGTCCATGCCCGTAAAATCCCTGATTACCTTCCCAAAAAGTGGAGCACTTCTAAAATTGGGGCGAACCCTGGAAATAAATGGCCATGCCTGGGCAGGTGAACTAGAGGTGTCCAAGGTAGAGTACTCTATAGATTTTGGAAGTACGTGGAAACAATGCCACCTTGAGGCACCCGTAAATCGATTGGCTTGGCAACATTTTAAAGCTTCTCTGACTTTTCCCAAAAGAGGGTATTATGAATTATGGGCTAAAGCAACCGATCAAAATGGTAAAAGTCAACCTATGGTTTTACCCGGTTGGAACCCAAAAGGATACTTGAACAATGCGTGTCACCGAATTGCCATAAAAATTGTTTAAGTATGAAACATGGTTTTGAAAATCAGGTAAGGAGGTTATCTAGGGTTCTTTTTTTATTCTTTTTGTTGTTCTTGATTATGTTCAGTGGGCTGTTTTATTTGGCCAATCGTCAGGAAAACCAAGAAGTTGAGACAGAAATAACAATTGAAGAGGTAGAAATGGAAGGTGCCATTGAAAATGGAATCCATGTGTCCACAGGATTTGTAGATGATGACGGAATGCTGGTCACCATACAGAATTGTACCAACTGCCATTCAGCTAAATTGGTTACGCAAAACCGCATGAGCAGGGAAGGTTGGGAAGCCACAATAAAATGGATGCAAGAGACCCAAAATTTATGGGATTTGGGGACTAATCAGGAGCTTATTTTATCCTATTTGTCCAAAAACTACGCTCCTCTATCCAAAGGTAGGCGACAGCAGCTGAATCAGACTGAATGGTATCAAATAGAATAGGAAGTTATGATAGAATATATGGAAGCCTTTAACAGCAGTTTTTGGGGAACGACCCAGTGGACCTGGAAGTCCATTTTGTTCCAAGTGCCCTGGTATATCAATTATTTTTGGGGACTAATTGCCATTTCCGGATTGGTCTGGGCATTGGAAATCCTATTTCCATGGAGGAAGGAACAATCGATTTTTAGAAAGGATTTTTGGTTGGATGGTTTCTACATGTTCTTCAACTTTTTCATTTTTGCCATTGTTATCAGTGGAGTATACGAAGTACTCGAAGTTCTTTTTAGCCATATTGGAATCACTGCCAAAAGTTTGGCGGTCTTGAATCTCTCTTCCTGGCCTATTTGGTCCCAATTGTTGGTCTTTTTTGTCCTGTTGGATTTTGTGCAGTGGTTTACCCATATTCTTTTGCATCGATTCCCATTTCTTTGGCGATTCCATCAGGTGCACCACAGTGTGAAGGAAATGGGGTTTGCGGCGCATTTACGTTACCATTGGATGGAAAATATCCTGTACAAACCTTTAAAGACCTTTGGGGTGATGCTATTGGGTGGTTTTGAACCCGAGCAAGCCTATATAGTGCATTTTGCAGCCATTGCCATTGGCCACTTAAACCATGCCAACATCAAGTTGAGTTATGGTCCTTTTAAGTATATTTTCAACAATCCGGTAATGCATCTGTACCACCACTCCTATACACTACCCCAAGGAAGCTCAGGAGTCAATTTTGGGATAAGCTTAAGCTTGTGGGACTATATTTTTAAAACGAATTACATTCCTGAAGATGGGGGTACTATTGCTTTGGGGTATCCTGGGGACGAACAAATGCCCAAAAGTTTCTGGAAACAGCTGATTTACGGCTTCCGAAAACCTAAACAAAGGAATAGTTAACCTTAAAGATCCCGGTAGATTCTATTTAACAAACTAGGATGAACCCGAATGGTTTTGGTTCACCTGTCGGCGGGTAAAGTTTTGCGTAAACCAAATCATCCCCATGGCAAATCTCTTGGGAATCAGCTCCAATCTTTATACCCTCCTTTAAGATCGTATACTATGGAAAAACCCATGTCCACAAGTTTTTTGGCAGCCTTAAGGCTTCTATTTCCAGATTGGCAATAGAGGTAAACCGGTTTGTCCTTGTCTATGTCGGAAAATACTTTCTTAAAACTGCTTGGTTTAAAAAAATCAACGTTGATTGCTCCAGGTATATGACCTGAGTTGAATTCCCTAGCGGTTCTAACATCAACCGGCTGGACTTCTTGGCTGGCCATGGCTTGTTTATATTCTTTTTTTTCCAACACCACTATATTGTCCGGTGTTGGTTTCTTTCCAAACAAAAATTCTAAAATTGACATTTTCCTGTTTTTTGCGGTGTTAATTGATAAGACTCCAATCATCATAGCCTCCGGAATAGTCATAAATCTGCCTAAACCCAAGCTCTTTTAGAATATTGGCTGCGCGCTTGCTCCTTCCGCCCTTTTTGCAGTAAAGATATATTGGCCTGTTCTTATCCAGTTTTGAGATTTGATCCTTAAACTTAGGGTCATTAACATCTATATTAACTGCATCATCAATATGTCCATCTTCATATTCTCTAGAGGTTCTCACATCCACGAATTGAACTTGCTTGCCTACCACCTTTTTTTTCAATGCCGCTTTATCAATCTTTTGTACCACCTCTGTCTGTTGGGATTGGCAGGAATCAAAAGTAAAAAAGCATATGGCCACAAAAGCAAAAGAGAAGAACTTGCCCATATTTAGCATTATTTCAAAGTTGTGGGACAAATGTAATCGGTAACAGGGATTCCCATTTCCTTGATAGCCTTAAACCCACCAGCTATATCAACTAAATTATGGACCCCCCTACTCTTTAGGATGGACGCTGCAATCATACTCCTATACCCTCCGGCGCAATGGATGTAAAAAGTTTCCTTGGATGGAAATTCAGCAAGATGGTCATTTAAGAAATCCAAAGGTGTAAGTGAGGCCTCTTCAATATGTTCAGCAACGAATTCGGTCTCCTTGCGCACATCAAACACTGGGATTTTTTCTTCTAATCGTTGTTTAAATGTTTCTGCATTGATACTTTCCACGGTATCAATTTCCAATCCTGCTTTGCGCCATGCTTCTACCCCTCCCTGTAGGTAGCCCAATGTTCCATCAAATCCTACGCGGGATAAGCGCGTAATGGTTTCCTCTTCCTTGCCTTCAGGGGCAATTAGGAGAATCGGTTGTTCTACATCGGCTATTAAGGCTCCCACCCATGGGGCAAAACTTCCCCCCAATCCAATAAAGATGGAGCGGGGCACATGACCTTTTGCAAAATCATCTTGATGACGGACATCCAAAACCACAGCTCCTGTATCATTAGCTGCAGCTTCAAAGGCTTCTGGGGTCAAAGCCCGGGTCCCTCTTTCCAAAACCACATCAATGTGCTCATACCCTTCTTTGTTCATTTTCACGTTCAATGGAAAGTATTGTGGTGGTGGCAAAAGACCATCGGTAACTTCTTTGATGAACTCCTCCCTGGTCATGTTGGCCCGTAGGGCATAATTCATTTTTTTCTGATTGCCCAAAGTGTCCACAGTTTCCTTCATCATGTTCTTTCCACAGGCTGAACCGGCACCATGGGCAGGATAGACAATAATGTCATCTGCCAAGGGCATTATCTTAGTTCGAAGGCTATCAAAAAGGATTCCAGCCAGTTCCTCTTGGGTCATGTCAGCCGCTTTCTGCGCCAAATCAGGTCTTCCCACATCACCCAAAAACAGAGTGTCCCCGCTAAAAATGGCATGATCCCTTCCTGTCTCGTCTTTCAAAAGGAAAGTGGTGCTCTCCATGGTATGACCAGGCGTATGCAATACTTTAATGGTTATTTTACCCAACTTAAATTCCTGTCCATCCTCGGCTATAATGGCCTCAAAAGATGGGTTGGCCAATGGACCGTAGACTATCGGCGCTGCTGTTTCCTTGGACAAGGTTACATGGCCACTTACGAAATCTGCATGAAAATGGGTTTCAAAGATGAACTTGATTTGGGCCTTGTCCTCTTCAGCTCTTTTGATATAGGGTTCAACCTCCCTTAGTGGGTCAATAATAGCCACTTCCCCATCACTTTCCACGTAATAGGCTCCTTGTGCCAAACATCCTGTATATATCTGTTCTATTTTCATGGGCTCAAATTTTGTTCAAAGATAAGGTCGATTTATGTATGCTTCGGTCACCAAAGTTACAAATGCGTTGTTTTGGATTGCAGCGATATTTTTTCCTGGATACTGCTTCGTTCTTTTTGATTGGCACAATAGTCCACTGCCTCATGTGTTTTCACAAAAAGGTTCTCTTTGCCTATGACATGGATTAATCCACTACTATGAAAAATATCGCGTGTAGGGCCAATAGCGCCTGTAATAAAAAATTGGATTCCCTTACCTTTCAGGTCCTTAACGATTCGCTCCAGAGTGGCCGCACCGCTACTATCTATATAGTTAATAGCTTCAGCATTCAAGACTACATATTTTAGTTGAGCTCCTTTTAACTTGACTTGCTGGTAGAGTTCTTTCTTAAAATAGTCCTTGTTACCAAAATATAGCTGTGCATCAAATCTTAAAATCAATTTGTCACTTTCCACTTGGGCCTCGTCAGAAAAGCGATCTACATTTTTAAAATAATCCGTGTCTCTTATTCTACCCAATATGGCCACATGTGGATGTGATGTTCTGTAGACCAATAGTAGCAAGGAAAACAAAACACCAAGTAAAATCCCTTCGATAAGCCCTATAAAAAGTGTCATAACAAATGTTATGAGCAAGAGAACAAATTCGTCCTTTCTATGCTTTAACAAAGCCAATGGGTATTTTAAATCTACCAGTCCAAAAACAGAAACCATGATGATCGCTCCTAAAACTGCTGTTGGTAAATTGTAAAAAAGTGGAGTTAAAAAAAGTAAAGTGCCTGCTATAATCAGGGCGCTAAAAATTAGGGACATTCCAGTTTTTGCCCCCGCTTGGTCATTCACTGCGGTTCTAGAAAAGCTTCCAGAAACCGGGAATGATTGAAAAAACGAACCCAATAGATTGGACAAGCCCAACGCCCTAAGTTCTTGATTGGCATCCAGTTCATATTCAGAGTGTTTTTCCTCTACCGTCTTTGCTATGGAAATTGACTCCATAAACCCAAACAGTGCAACAGTTATGGCAATGGGGAGTAATTGTCCCAGCCCTACAACTTCAAAATTGGGAATCTGAAACACAGGCAGTCCTTTGGGAATATTACCAACCAGTGGAAGCCCCATCTGCTCTAACTCCAGAAAAACGACGGCCAGAATACCAAGGACTACCACTAAAAGGGCCGTAGGAATCTTCTTGTTCTGCCTATTTAGTAGCATAATGACCACTACCGCTGCTACACCAACTCCAAGAGCATACAAATTTATTTCTCCTGTACTTCCAAATATGTTTATGAGCAAGCTATGTATTTTACTGGATGAGGTAAACTCCGCACCCAGAATATGCTTAAGCTGCCCTAACCCGATTAAAATAGCCGCTGCCGATGTAAAACCGCTAATTACCGGCTTGGATAAAAAGTTAACAAAGAATCCCATTCGAAACAACCCAAGGAGCAGCTGCAAAACTCCTATGATCAGTGTCAAAAAAAGAACCGCCGAAATATAATCATCAATGGATGAGAGTTGCAAGGCTCCTATCCCCGCTGCTACCAAAAGGGAGTCCATTGCTACGGGACCCACTGCCAACTGTCTGGAGGTTCCCGTGATTGCATAAACCAGTTGTGGAATCAGTGCGGCATACAGGCCATAAATGGGTGGCATGCCAGCTATCATGGCATACGCCATTCCCTGAGGAATAAGCATTACCCCCAAGGTGGTGCCCGAAACCAAGTCACTTATAAAATGGGTTCGGTTGTATTTGCCAAGCCAAGTTAAAATTGGAAAGTATCGTTTTAGCATTCAGCCAATTTAATGTAAAAATAAGGTGCTTGTATATGAAATTCGGTAACCAAAGACACAAACTTATAGTTTCAGGATTTGTATATGATTTCTGTGCAGTTCCAATTTCTTCATGGTTTCTAGTTTTTTTAGCAGTCTGGAAACGACCACTCGTGATGTATGCAGATCATCAGCAATCTCTTGGTGCGTACTTCTAATACAATAGTCATTGGTGACCTCAGACTTTTTTTTAAGATACCCAACCAGTCGTTGATCTAAGTTCTTAAATGCAATACTGTCCACGGTGTTGAGGAGTTCATTTAAACGGTAATGATAACTTTCCAGCACGTAGCTTCGCCAACTCCTGTAACTACCCATCCATTTTTCCATATTTTGAATAGGAATCATAATCATTTTGGCATCCGTTTCCGAAATGGCCCTGATTTCGCTTTTGGTCTGTCCCAGACAGCAAGCCATGGTAACTGAGCAGGTTTCCCCCTTTTCCAAATAGTAGAGTAACAATTCATTTCCGTCATCATCTTCGCGTAAAATTTTGATGACTCCGGACAATAACAAGGGTACTTGCCTGATGTACCTGCCAATTTCCATTAAAGTTTCACCCGATTTTACTTCTACCAAAATACCAAGCGTACTGATTTCCTCTACCAAGGGCTGTTCAAACGTATTTCCAAAGGTTGCTAAAAGTTCATCCCTCATATGTGAAAAATTCACTCTAAGGTAGCCATTTTATAACCGTATAGGAGGTCGATTTACCTCATGTTTAAAAGCTTCTTCACTACAATTCTTTTTAAGGCTTAAGATACCGTTCCTTTATTATGTTAAAATGCCTCAATTCATGACCGGCAATATGGTAGGCCAATGCTCTTACCGTTCTGAGGTTCATTCTACTTCCATTAAAATCGATTCCTTCCCCTCCTCTCACAAAACTGTCTTCAGGCAAGTTCTGAAACAATGTAATAGTCGCTTTCCTTACTGACTCATATTCTTCAAAAATACTGTCCAAAGTTCTTTCATTGGCATTGGAATGGACCGTATAGGCGTCTTGATCAAAGCCATGTAACGGAGTAGTATCATTACGTGCATATCGCAACGCTCTATAGGCGAATATTCGTTCATCATCTATCAAATGCACCAAGATTTCCTTGATGGTCCATTTGTCGGTATCGTATCTATATAAGAGTTGCCTTTCCGGGATTTTATGGATAAACTTTTTAATTTCTTCGAAATTATGCCACAGGTGTTCCAGAACACGACCATCATCATCCATCAAGTCCATGTAAATATTTGAATATTGCGGATATTCTTCTGGCAGGGGTTTTTTAATTGTTCTCATTCGGTGTTGTTTCATTTGAAATTGTCTGCCCAACCTTTGGCCCAAACCCCCAAAGGCTTTATAAGCTCAAACAACTCCTTACCCTGCTCGGTCAATGCATAACCCTCTACTGTTCTTTCTATAAGATAAGAGTCTCTTAGTTCTTTAAGCCTTTTATTGAGAGTTGTTGGTGAAATGCGTTCACAATATTCCTGAAGTCTTCTAAAGGTGCTTGGTCCATTGTATAGGTGCCAAATTATTCCCATGGCCCAATTTCGTCCCAAAAGGTCTAAAAGTGCCATAACGGGTGCTCCTGATTTTGAACCTCTTACTGGTTTTCCTGGAATTGGTATTGTCATAATATTATTGCTACATTTTTCATAGCAAAGCTACACAATAAGTAGTGAATTATCAAAAAAAAGACCCTACTAAATAGTAAGGCCTATTACACCATTAATATACTTGTTTATCATCAAAACTCCATTCTACTATCTCATTTTGGTACATGGCATCCAATCCCATTTGGATACATGCCGCGGTATTGGCTCCCGTAGTAATGTTTGAAATGGGTTGCTCATTCTTTACAATGCTATCCCTAAAATCTATAAGCGCCTGTTTACTGGGATCCAGATGTTCAACCTGAATCGGTACTCCCCTGCCCTCTTCCCAATTAATAGTAGCACCGGAAACGCCGTCTACTTCTCCAAGTTCTTTTTTATGTTCCCCTTCTGGATAGAACCAAGCTTTTACATAGTCCAGTACAATAGTACCCTTATCCCCCATCACCTTAATTTGGTAATCGCCCATGGCGTTTCCGGTTAGGCATGTAAAGGTGGCTTTAACCCCATTGGTGTAACTATATATAAGTTGGATATTATCATAGGTTTCCCTGCCATCCTTCCAATAGTCGATTCCCCCAACACCCATAACCTTCTGTGGGGTAGTCTTGAGCACCCAATTAACAAAGTCAATTTGATGAGAGCAAAGTTCGGCCAGTAAGCCACCAGAGTATTCCTTATACATTCGCCAATTGATCATCCGTTCCCATTTGGGATCAGGAACGGGGCGTTTCCAATCTCCGTTTCTGTTCCATTGGCAATCAAAGGCAATAACCTTT
This sequence comes from uncultured Allomuricauda sp., assembly GCA_965117065.1. Taxonomy (GTDB): domain Bacteria; phylum Bacteroidota; class Bacteroidia; order Flavobacteriales; family Flavobacteriaceae; genus Flagellimonas. Next base: position 2,403,267 of record OZ220751.1, on the reverse strand, counting down.
CCTATTTTTCCTTGGGCAATCAAATCAACCACATGGGTATATAGTCTTGAACTGTGGTATTGATGTCCAGTTTGGAGAATGGTCTTTGTTTCTCTTTCCTTTTGAACCAACTCTTGGATTCCCTTATATCCCTTAGCAAGCGTTTTCTCGCAGTAGACATGTTTTCCGGCATCAAGAGCATCCAATGCAATTTTAGCATGCTCACTAAAAGGAACAGCCACAAGTACAGCATCAATCTGCTTATTGTCCAATATTTTTCTGTAGTCCGGATATCCTTTGGCTTTGCCTCCAGCTTTTTTCAATCCATTTTCCAATCGAAATGGAATAATATCACAACAGGCGGTAACTTCCAAGCCTGGGATTTCCTGTATAATCGGTGTTAATCCACCACCACGATCGCCAGTTCCTATTACCCCAATATTGATGGTCTTTTCCTTTGCATGAAATGGATTGGCACTCCATATTGGCGTTGTACTTGTAATGGCCGTAGCTGCCAAACCACTTTTAACCACAAATTCCCTTCGCTTCATCATCTCCTATAATTTTGGTTCCCAACCTTTTTCATATTCACGGCCCCAATTCTTCATAGCGGTATCACTATTTAACACCTTCCCAGTTGTTGTATCAACTTTTAGGGTGTGTCCGGCATCTTGTGCCATATTCCCTAAATGACAAAGCATGGTAGAAATACTTGCATCAGCAATTGGAGCGTGCATTTTTCTGTCTTCTCTAATGGCATCGAAAAAGTTTCCAACATGGTCCACGTCAAGCCCGCCTATTCCTTGGGTATTTGTGGTGGCACTTACCGACTTTTCAAATTCAAATTTAATCGGGTTTCCTGCCAGATCATACAATTTATAAAAGTTGCGATCTAACTGAATACTTCCTTTGCTCCCATAAATGGTAATTCCGCGCCCAGGGCGTTCTGGCTTCATTATTCCACGACTGTGACCTGTCCAGGTAATGAACTTGCCATCATTAAACCCATAGGTAACTTGCTGATTGTCCACAAACTCCCAGTCATCATCATAAGTATATTTCCCACCAAAAGAGGTAACAGTTTCAGGTAAATCTACGCCCAAGGCCCATCTGCAGATATCAATTTCATGGGTCCCGTTGTTATGTATTTCCCCGGTACCCCAGCTTCGGAACCAATGCCAATTATATGGATGTACATTATCCTTGTAATCTGTTCTAGGTGCAGGTCCTTGCCAAAGATCCCAATCCAAGGTATTGGGTACATCAACAATATTTCCCTTTCCAATGGTGCCTCTATTATTAGAATAATAAGCCTCTCCTTTATAGACTTCCCCTATAATTCCTTCCCTAATTTCTTTGATGGCCAATTGTGAGGTTCGGGCTGAGCGCTGCTGATTACCCATCTGCACCTTTTTGTTGTACTTTTTTTGGGCCGCGACAAGCAAGGTGTTTTCATGTGCATTGTGACTGCAGGGTTTCTCCACATACACATGCTTTCCTGCCTGCATTGCCATAATGGACATAGGAGCATGCCAGTGTTCAGGTGTCGCAATAAAAACCGCATCCACATCCTTATCCTCTAGAATCTTTCTAAAATCCTTCTCCACCTTAGGTACATAACCAATGTTACTTTCGCACCAAACGTTATGCTCTTCAATAATTTGATCATCTACATCGCAGTTGTACAAGATTTTGGCATGAGGGTAGGCATTGATAGCCGTAACATGGGCCTTAGCCCTACTTCGTACCCCAATTACCGCACAATTGATGCGTTCATTGGAACCCAATATGCTGGAATATCCCATTTTGGGAAGTATCATACCCCCCATAGTAAGTGCTGCTGTTCCAGCTGTTGTTTTTTTGATGAAACTTCGTCTTGTACCCATGGCCTTAATCTTGAATTATCTTTTTTATCTTAATGTTCTTGAAGCTTACTAAGTCCCCGTGGTCTTGCAGCAATATATGCCCTTGATCGGCCTCACCGAAATTGGGCCAATCCACATATTTACTTTCCGCTACCAATTGGCGATAATCGTCGCTTTTTCTTTCGTATTCCAAAACTTTTACCCCGTTAAGCCAATGCTCCACATGATTGCCTTTTGAAATGATATGAGCCGTATTCCAATTCCCTATTGGATTGGAAGGTTTGCTCACATCGGCCTGAATCAAATCATAAAGCGAAGCCAAGGTTCGACTCCCTTCATGGTTCCCTAATTTGGCATCCGGGTGCCTAACATCGTCTAAAAGTTGATACTCCAAACCTATGGAAGACCCAGGGCCTTTCTTTAGGTCTGTATCCACATAGTATTTAATCCCGCTGTTGGCGCCTTCACTTAATTTAAAATCCACTTTTAACTCAAAATCACCATAGGTCTCGGTAGTCACAATATCGCCCCCAGCCTCAGACTCTCCTCCTCCAGATGCCAACACGTTAAGCTCTTCATTTTCCATGCTCCAACCTTCATCTGGAAAACCATCCAGTCTAGCTCCTCTCCAGCCGTTGCTTGTCTTTCCGTCCCAAAGCATCTCCCAACCCCTTTGGCTTTCCTGGTAGGTCAGTTGGTTATTGGTACGTATAGCCTTAACGGTTGTTGGTTTGGTATATATTGAAAGACTATCCGTCATAATTTTGATATTTCGCCATATCACCTCGGTTCCAGCTTTTTGGTCCTTCCCAATACCATGAACTTGGAGTGCAATAAAACCGCTTGCCGTTTTATCATCGATTAAATGAGCTGCTGGCACTCCGTTTATCCATGTTTTTAGGGTATCCCCAATTGCCTCTATCCGATAGTGGTTCCAGTCATTTTGCTTGAAAGCTGCACCTGCCTTAGGGTTATCTTTCAATGGATTGAGCCATCCCCTTCTTCCCTCGTCATAAATCCCAGCACTCCATGCGCGCTCTGATGGGTCTATTTCTATTTGATAACCGTGGACCAGGCCATTGTTATAATAGGGAAGGCTATTGCTTCTAATCTGGATTCCTGAATTCATCGTTGAGTCCACTTTGTACTCCAGCTCTAAGATAAAGTCGGAATAAAACTCATCGGTAGACAAAAACGAATTTGGGGTGTCATGGACCGTGACCCCTACAATAGTGCCTTCTCTCACCTCATACTTTGCCTCTCCTCCTTTTTGGTTCCATCCATTTAGGGTCTCCCCATCAAACAGATAAGTCCAGGGTGCCCTGTCCTTTTCCTTTTCTGAACACCCAACGCATAACAGTGCGAAGAGGAAAAGACGTGCGATTAAACTAGTTTGTAATTTCTCCATTTTCGTTATTTTAATTTTGATAGATGGTTATTATTTTCAACCATGGATTTGCTATGGCTGTAGTTAAAATTGAAGTAGGATTTGGCATTGCGGTAGCAGATATCCTGAATTAGGCTCCCAATGAATGCGGTGTCTTTTGGCAACAGCCCATGTTGTATGTCGTTCCCAAAAATGTTGCAGAGCAGACGTCTAAAATATTCATGCCTGGGAAAAGAAAGAAAACTGCGTGAATCTGTCAACATTCCCACAAAGCAGCTAAGGAGCCCCATATTGGATAAGGTATTGATTTGTCTTTCCATCCCATCCAATTGATCTAAATACCACCATGCGGAACCAAACTGTACCTTCCCCTTTATGGTTCCGTCATTGAAATTCCCGGCCATGGTCGCAAACACCTCATTTTGGGAGGGGTTAAGATTGTAAAGAAGGGTCTTGGCCAGTTGATTGGATTTATCCAATTCATTTAAAAATTTACCAAGGTTCTGTGCCTGCTGAAACTCCCCAACAGAATCGAATCCAGTATCTGGTCCCAGCTTGGTCATCATTCGATGGTTCACATTCCTCAAGGCACCTAAATGAAATTGCTGTACCCAACCTAACTTGTTGTATTCCTTGCAAAGATGAAGCAGGGTCTGAAATTTGAAATATTGGATTTCCTCTTCGCCTAAATCCCTTCCCTTGATTACCTTTTTAAGAATGGTGTCAGCATCAAAAGTGTTCTCATCAAAAAAGTACAATCGTTCCAAGCCATGGTCAGACAATCGGCAACCAGCATTGTCAAAAAATGTTATCCGGTTTTTTAGCGCTTCTATATAATCCTGATAGTTAGCAATGCGTCCACCCGTCAAACTTCCTAGTTTTTCAAGATAAACCACAAATTCCTGACCCTTTTCAATGGCATAGGCGCTATCTGGTCTAAAAGCAGGTAACATTTTGGTTTTTGAATCTTGCCCCTGGAAACTTAAATGATGCTCCAATCCATCACAGGGATCATCAGTAGTACAGACCACCTCAACGTTCATTCGATTTAGCAACCCTAGGGTACTGTTTTCCTTTTGCCGTAGCTTTTCGGAAGTTTCTTGATAAACTTTCAAACCATTTGTCCCAGACAACAACTCATGAATCCCAAAATAGCGCTGCAGCTCGAGATGTGTCCAATGGTACAATGGGTTTCTCATGGTACTAGGTGCTACTTCTGCCCATTTCAAGAATTTCTCTTGATTCGAAGCAACACCGGTTATGTACTTCTCATCAATTCCCATTGTTCGCATGGCCCTCCATTTATAATGGTCCTCCTTCAACCATACTTCAGTTATGTTATCAAACTGATGATCAGAAGCAATTTGTTTTGGAGACAAGTGGTTGTGGTAATCAATTATGGGCATGTCCTTCGCATAGCTATGATACAGCTCCTGAGCATGTGGTGTTTCCAACAAAAAGTTTTCTGAAATAAAGGTCATGACGCTAAAGATTTTTCTATGCCCAGCATAAGTCCTCGCAATTCCGCCAGGCCCCGCAGACGGCCAATAGCTGAATATCCGGGATTGGTTCTTTTACTAAGATCATCCAACATTTGATGTCCATGATCTGGTCGCATGGGTAAACGATGATCTCTTCTTCCTGATTTAATGCGACTTCGCTGTTCATTTAAAAGTGAAGACACAACAGCAAACATGTCCACATCCCCATCCAAATGGTTTGCCTCATAAAAGTTTCCGTCCAAATCCCTTTTGGTACTTCTCAAATGGACGAAATTGATTTTGTGCCCCAACCGTTCCACCATTCCGGAAAGATCATTATCAACCCGAACGCCGTAAGAACCAGTACAAAAACACAAACCGTTATGCGGACTATCGTGGACTTCCAGCAGGCGAAGAGCATCTTGCTCTGTGCTCACTACTCTCGGCAATCCAAAAATGGGGAACGGAGGGTCATCTGGATGAATTGCCAAAAAGACACTTGATTCCTCTGCAACTGGCACAATTGCCTTAATAAACTTGTACAAATTCTTTCGTAGTTGGGTGTCGCCAATATGTTTGTAGGTATCCAAACCCTCCTGGAACTGACCTAAGGTATATCCCTCTTCTGCACCAGGTAGACCCGCAATAATATTTTCGGTTAATTTGGCCTTTTTTTCATCATCCATTTGGAGAAAAGCATTCTCTGCCCTGTGCCTTTCTTTTGCTGAATAATCCTCGTTGGCCCCTGGACGTTTTAGAATGAAAAGTTCAAATGCTGCCAATTCAGCGGCATTAAATCGGAGCGCTTTAGACCCATCTGGTAATTGGTAATCCAAATCCGTTCTTGTCCAATCCAAAACAGGCATAAAATTGTAACAGACCGTATCTATTCCACACTTACCCAAATTGCGGATGCTGTCCTGATAATTCTTTATATAGGTCTCATAGTTTCCTGTTCTTTTTTTTATGTCTTCATGAACAGGGATACTTTCTACAACCGACCAAGCAAGGCCTTTGGATTCAATCTCCTTTTTACGTCTATTGATTTCTACAATGGACCATACATCTCCATTGGGAATATGGTGTAGCGCCGAAACAATACCGGTCGCCCCAGCCATTGCAATATCAGCCAAAGTAACAGAGTCCTTAGGCCCGTACCATCTCCAAGTTTGTTCTAAGCCCATACTTTATTGTTATCATCGTATTTCATTTGTTTCTTATACACCACTAAATGCACTGAAGCCACCATCAATGGGAACTGTAATCCCGGTTACAAATTTTGATTGATTACTTGTTAACCATAAAGTTGTCCCTACCAAATCTTCAGGCTCCCCAAACCGGTTCATTGGAGTGTGCTCCAAAATGGTTTGAGCCCTTGGGGTATGATTGCCCTGAGCATCTGTAAGCAGTGCCCTGTTTTGATCAGTAAGAAAAAACCCTGGTGCCAGGGCATTAACACGAATATCTACAGGTGCAAAATGCACCGCCAACCATTGTGTAAAATTGCTTACGGCCGCTTTGGCGCCACTGTAAGCAGGTATCTTGGTCAAGGGCCTAAGTGCATTCATTGATGAAATATTCAGTATTGAACATCCCTTTTTTCCCACCATGTCCGAGGTAAAAACCTGTGTGGGCAGTAGGGTGCCGATAAAATTTAGATTGAACACAAACTGAATACCTTCAGGATCCAACTTAAAAAAGGTTGTTAAGTCTTCTGTAGCTTTTAGGTCCTCCTTAACAAAATGTGTCTTTGTTGTTGTTCCCTTTGGATGGTTCCCTCCTGCACCATTAACTAAAATATCACAGGTTCCAAATTTTCCGTTAACCATGGATCGAGCCTCTAGCAAACTTTCTTTGTCCAGTACATTTGCTTCAATTCCAAAGGCAATACCTCCTTTTTCAACAATTTTGTCGGCAACTGCATCCGCAGCTTCTTTGTTGAGGTCCAGAATAGCCACATTGGCTCCTTGTCCAGCAAAGGATTTTGCCAGAGTGCTGCACAGAACACCACCTCCTCCTGTTATTACTACTGTTTTTCCCTTTAAATCTTGGTATTCTGGGGTTGACATCAATGAATATTTATTTCTGTGTATATTTTACACAGATAAATATAGGGATTTTTTTATAAGCACAAAAATTCTACTTTAGTACTTGATCTATGACAAAACAAGAAAACCTGCAAAACATACAGGTTAAGCCCGATTCTTTTGAGTGCTCCATTACAGCAGATATTGCTGTCTTTGGATATGTGGATGATAAACTCAAAGTGCTTCTTTTGAACAAGTCTGTTGGCGATTTTAAAAATCATTGGATGATTCCAGGAGGGGTAATGGAAGCCAATGAGACAGTTGAAGATTGTGCTGCCAAAGTACTCTTTGCCCTTACCGGTTTTCGGGACATTCATTTTGAACAAGTTAAAACGTACAGTTCCCCAGAACGGCATCCATTAAAAAGGGTTATCACTGTTTGTTACTATGCCCTGGTGAAACCAGAAAACCATCCTTTAACCTTACGCAGTAATGTACAAAGCATCCAATGGTTTGATATGGATCAACTTCCCGAAAAACTTGGTTTTGACCACGGCCAACTAATACAGGACGCCTATTTATTTGTTCAAAACAACCTAAGGGACAGATTAGTGGTTGGTGAACTCCTGCCAAACAAATTCACCTTGCCCGAACTTCAAAATCTGTATGAACACATTTTAAATGTAAAGTTGGACAAACGCAACTTCCGCAAGAAAATGTTTCAGATGAACATCCTTAAAAGTACAGGGGAGAAAAAAGTGGGTATTAAAGGTGGGCCCTTGCTCTACGAGGTCAAAGAAACCTGATTAAAATTTTAGTGTATATGTAGTAAACAGGCCACTCAATACAAGAGATTGGTCTTTTTTTTATAACTTAATAGGGAGAGTGACCATTTATTTTAAATCGTGTCCAAGAATTAAGACCCCCTTAATAATGGTAATACGAAAAATAAAAAAGTACACGGTGGTAAAAAGATTTACCCTTGGCCAACAGATGTGTGATAAAAAAGAGATTATTTATATAGAGGAGCCCAACCCGGATACAAACGACGTTCAAAAGGTTTTTGGCAAAGACAAAAGGTACATCACGGATATCTCAAGAGACATGTTCCTTGCATTAAAAGAAGGGTTTATCACCAGAGTCAAGGACGCAGCTTAAAGTTAATTCGTCCATCGAGTTATTTCACTTCCGTTCTTCTTTCCTGAAGGCGGGAAATTTGGTAACGTCTGTGCAGCCCAATTGTTCCATAACCTGTTTTAGCTGGGTCTTTAAAAGTGAAATGGTATGATCCCCTCCCGCAGCTCCCAAGGCTGCCGTACCATACATAAAAGACCGTCCCATAAAAGCAAAACGTGCACCACTGGCCAAGGTTCTTGCAATATCAGGTCCTGAACGTAATCCACTGTCCATCATCACTGTAATTTCATCGCCATATTTATGAGCAATTCGGGTCATGGGTTGTATGGTGGACTCACCGGCATCCAGTTGCCTACCACCATGATTAGAGACAATAATGCCATCCATTCCCAGCTGCACAGCAAGTGCTGCATCCTGTTCACAAGCAACCCCTTTTAACACCAACTTTCCTTTCCACTTATCCCTAATGGCCTTTATTTTTTCGATATCCATGCGTTTGCTAAACATTTGATCCATAAACTGTCCCAATTGCTTTAAATTAAGACTGGATGGCATGTAGGGTTTCAAGGTTTCAAATTTAGGTTGACCATATCGGAGGGTATGCACGGCCCACCGAGGCTTCCCCATAATCTGAATCGTATTGTTCAAGGACATTCTAGGGGGCATGGAAAGTCCGTTCTTTATTTCCTTGGGTCTAAAACCAAAGGTTGGGGTATCACACAGCAGCACCAAAACCGGGCATTCAGCAATTTGGGCCCTTTTAATAATGTCATCCCTAACAGAATCATCCGCGGGATGATAGAATTGGAACCAAGCCCTACCTTCTGTTATTTCACTTATCCTTTCAATACTACTCGTACTTACTGTACTTAGTACAAATGGGATGTTATGTTCGAAAGCAGCCTTTGCCAGAATTTCGGCGGAGTTGGGCCACATTAATCCTTGAAGTCCTATTGGGGCAATACCAAACGGAGCAGAATAAACATGGCCAAAAAGTTCTGTTTTTAGTTCGGCCTCAGTGTAAGCATCCAAATAACGAGGTATCAGTTCCACCTCCCTTATTTCCCTAGTGTTTTTTAGAAGGTTGACCTCTTCATTACAGCCACTATCCAAATATTCAAAGGCAAACTTTGGTATACGCTTGCGCGCTTTTTTCCTTAAATCTTCTATCGTCGGATATTTGGGATTGAATGCTATTTGCTTTTTATTTCGCATAGTTTAAGCTACTATTTCTAGCTTTGGTTAAGATATCAGCCTTATCAATCGTTTCGAAATGCTTTTATATGCTGCTTGGAGCCACCCAACTGATCTATTCCTAATTCTACAACATCACCTGGTTTAAGATATCTTGGTGGTTTTAACCCCAATCCTACTCCTGCTGGTGTCCCGGTTGATATAATATCTCCGGGCAACAAGGTCATAAAGGAGCTAATGTAGCTGACCAACTGGGGAATATTGAACACAAAATCGGAAGTGCTTTCATCTTGTAATGTTTCCCCATTCAATTTCAACCATAGATTCAAGTTATGTGGATCTTTTACTTCATCCCTAGTTACCAAATAGGGCCCTATAGGAGCAAAGGTATCACAGCTTTTTCCCTTTACCCACTGTCCGCCACGCTCCAATTGAAACTCCCGCTCGCTGTAATCATTGTGCACCATATAGCCAACAACATAATCCATTGCATCAGCTTCTGAAACATAAGCAGCCTTTTTACCAATGACCACTGCCAACTCAACCTCCCAATCTGTTTTACTACTTCCTTTGGGAATAACCACATCATCATTTGGCCCTATAATAGCAGAAGTGGCCTTAAAGAACAATAAGGGTTCTTGTGGTATTTCCATCCCACTTTCTGCAGCGTGTTTGGCATAGTTAAGCCCAACGCAGATAATTTTGGATGGACGAACCAAGGGCGCTGCCAACCTAACTCCCTGATCAACCAGCGGGCAGTGTTTACCATTTTTCTTCAACCACTCCTTTAGTTCATCTATTCCGTTGCCACCCAAGAATGCTTCGTCGTAGTCTTTTCCAAAACCACTTACATCCAAACGGTTGCCATTTTCAAGTGCAACGCCGGGTTTTTCATTCCCTATTGCTCCAAATCGTATTAATTTCATAAGTATTGTTTGTTTGCGCTCACCCATTCAGTTTTATAAAACCTCCGTCAATGGGAAAGTCGGTACCCGTTATAAAAGATGCCTCGTCCGAGCATAAATACAAAGCCAAATTGGCAACTTCTTCAGGGCTTCCCATTCGACCAATAGGCTGAGTCTTTGATAATTTTTCAAACATCTCTGTTTCCTTTCCTGGATAGTTTTCGGCCAAAAACCCATCTACAAATGGGGTATGTATCCTTGCAGGTGAAATACTATTGCACCGGATACCATAATTTATATAATCCCGAGCGACTGAATAGGTCATAGTAAGCACTGCTCCTTTGGTCATGGAATATGCAAATCTATCCGCAATACCCACATGAGAAGCAATGGATGCCATGTTTAGTATCACACCAGAACCTTGTTCCTTCATTTTTCCAATACAGGCCAGCATGCAATTGTAAACCCCTTTGATGTTCACCTGATAAAGCCTATCCAAATCCGCTTCAGAAGTATTTTCAATACGGCCAACATGGGCAACACCTGCGTTGTTAATTAGGATATCAATTTGGGTCTCTTCAGCTATTTTGTCCACAACTGATTTTACCTGCTGTTGATTGGACACATCACAAGAATGGCATTTTGCGATTCCGCCCGCCTGGGTTATCCCATCGGCAGTCCGCGTCCCATCTTGCTCATTGTATTCCAGGACATGCACCTTTGCCCCTTGCAAGGCAAACTTTTCACAAATGGCCTTACCAATTCCGCTGGCACCTCCAGTAACCAACACGGTTTTATTATTGTAATCAAATGAAGCCATTTATTTTAAGGTAATTTCCACAATGGTATCTACATTTTCCATTTTCTCCTTGGGAACTTGTATAAGCAGTCCGTAAGTAGTTTTTTGATACTTTAGGGAAGATTTGTCACTAAAGAGCTTAACGTTTGCCAATTTTTGATCAAAATCTTTAAGAAAGACCGTGTTTTCTGTTTTGTCCAATAAATGCAGGTATACTGTTTTTCCTTTGCGAGTGGAAGCCATTTGATCCGTAGGTTGAAACGGACCTGCTTTGGTTCCATAAATGGTTTCGCCATATTTCCGCATCCATTCCCCCATTTTTTTTAGCGAATCCTTATGTTCCTCTTGAATTTGTCCATTGGGCATAGGACCTACATTCAACAATAGGTTGCTTCCGTAACCGGCTGCTTTTACAATATATTGTATCAATTCTTTTTCAGATTTATGTCTTTTATCCTGAAGATTAAAACCCCATGAGCCATTGATGGTCTCGCAGACCTCAAAAGGCAGTTGCCCAATGTCGGAAGCATCGGTGCCCCAACCTGTAGTGTTTTTTCCCGGAAGGTCTTTTTCAAACATTTGAAAATCTTCTCCCTTTATTGGAGCCAAATGATGGTTGTTGCCTATAAGGCATTGAGGTTGTAATTCGTGGATCAACTTGTAGATTTCTTCATAGTGCCAATCTACCTGGAGGGCTCCAAATTTCTTTCCGTCCCACTTTTTTTGATCCCAGTGCCCATCGAACCAAATACCAGCTATGTCTCCATAATTGGTTAATAGTTCCGTGAGCTGTATTTTCATGAATTCGATATACTTATCCCAGTTACCTTGTTTTCTACCAGGAATATCCTTTCCGGTTCTTCCCCTTGGGAAATAATCGTCATGATGCCAGTCCAAGGTGGAGTAATAGAAAAACAACTTGATGTCTTCCTTTCTACAGGCTTCTGCCAACTGTTTCAGCACATCCTTTCCATAAGGTGTACTGTCCACAATATTATAAGAATTGGCCTTGGTGCCAAACATGGAAAATCCATCGTGGTGCCTACTCGTTATGGTGATGTACTTCATCCCAGCATCTTTAACCATTTTCACCCATTCTTCAGCATCAAAAGCAATAGGGTTAAAAAAAGAAGGGAGTTTTTCATAGGCGTCAATTGGGATATTTTGGTTATTCATGACCCACTCACCATCTCCCAAAATACTATAAACACCCCAATGCACAAAAAGCCCAAACCTGGCCTCTTGAAACCATTCCCTTGCAGCCAAATTTTCCGGTGATGGTTCATAATTTTTCAATCCTTGGCCAAAGGACAAAAAGGCACAAAATAGTAATGCCAAAGTACATCTGAATTTCATGAGGTTTGTTTTGTTGGTTGTTTCACAAGTTGAAAAGATAAGGAATAATCTTAGACGGATTTTGTGTCAATTGTGATGGAATTACGGAATCAAAAGCAATCATATACATCCAATCTTAGGTTCACATCAGGTTTTCCTTGGTGAAAATCTCAAGAGCCATCAACTGATTGTCCCTTACATTACCATTTGCAATTAAGTGATTGTAAAAACACTCAACAGCCAGCTCCCCTTGTTTGCGTGGATTTTGGTCTATTATAAAATCAATTTCCCCTCGCTGAAGGCTCTGTTTGTTTTCCGAAATTAAATCAAACCCCACGGTTCTGAATTGTATGTTTAGATCTTTTAATTGTCCAATCAATTGGTGCGCTCTAGAATTTGGTATAAAAATATGGGCCGCCTCCGTTTTCTTTTTGCGGGCAATCTCCATTAGAAAATCAGATACCCCATTGGACAGATCCACATCAATAATCAGTTTTGGGTCAATTTTGCTGGTCTTATAAAAATCTTTAAAGCCATGTATTCTCTCGTCAATGGTTTTGTTTAAACTATCGAAATCATAAAATCTGGTAATATAAACCTGATGACCTTTGGAAAATCCAATGTTAAGTAGTTTTGCGGCCAAGAATCCTGCCCTGTACGAATCTTGCCCTATAAAACTAAGAGGGTTTGACTCCAATAAATTAGAATCCACCAAAACATACGGAATATCTTTTTCGTCCAACTTATGGGTCAACCTTAATATTTCATCTTCAATTAATGGGGCAAGAATCACCCCATCCGGATTAGATTTCAAGACTTTTGAAGCCTGTTTTTGGAGAGAAATTTCACTGTTTCTGTCAAACGTAAAGAAGTTGGGACTGATTCCCAAGGAGGCATAATGGGCTGAAGCTTCCACGATGGCTAGGTTTTGGGTTGCCCAGTATTCATTGTCATTCGGCAGCAACACAGCAATTTGATGGGACTTGTTGAGCTTAAGACTTCTGGCATATACATTGGTTGTGTAATTGCCTTCCTTGGCAATTTTGAGTACGAGCTCTTTGGTTTTTGACGCCACCTCACCACGATTATGCAAAACCCGATCAACGGTCCCGATGGAAACACCTGCTTTTCTCGCTATTTCTTTTATTGTTATCCTTTTCAACGGCTTAAACCCTAAAAAATATTTTAAAAACTTAATGCAATATACTACATTTGTGGTGTTCCGTGTAGGTACACGGAAAATAAATCTCCTGATAATGGAGTTATTTTTTAGACAATGTCGTGTACGTTAACGATAAAAATTATTACTTCCATGGAAAAGGTGGTCACATTTGGAGAGATTATGCTAAGATTGGCTCCACAAGAATTTTTAAGATTTTCACAGGCCAACTCATTTGATGTGATATATGGCGGTGGAGAATCCAATGTAGCAGTCTCTTTGGCCAACTATGGAATTCCGGTAGACTTTGTTACCAGATTACCTAAAAACGATATTGGTGATTGCGCTTTAATGGAAATAAGAAAGCGTGGTGTAAACACCCAAAACATCATTTTTGGCGGGGACAGATTGGGCATCTATTTTTTAGAAACTGGAGCGGTAAATCGAGGCAGTAAAGTGGTATATGATCGTACCCATTCGGCCATGTCCGAAATAAAACCCGGCATGGTGGATTGGAAAAAAGTATTTGAAGATGCAACCTGGTTTCATTGGACAGGGATTACCCCTGCTATATCCCAAGGGGCCGCCGATGCCTGCTTGGAAGCTGTAAAAGTGGCCAGCGAAATGGGCATAACCGTGTCCACGGACCTAAATTACCGCGCCAAGCTATGGAAGTACGGCGGTAACCGTGAAGCGATTATGACGGAACTTACCTCCTATTGCGATATCATCCTGGGCAACGAGGAAGATGCCGAAATGCATTTTGGCATCAAGCCCGAAGGCATCAGTGTACAAACGGAAGGACATAATGTAAAGGCAGAAGCCTTTCTTTCTGTCTGTCAGCAAATGATGGAAAAATTCCCAAAGGCGCAGAAAGTAATCACTACACTTAGAGGTTCTATATCAGCTTCTCATAATACCTGGGCAGGTGTTATGTACGATGGCAAGCAAATGTACGAGACCCGACAGTATCAAATTACCCATATTGTAGATCGTGTGGGAGGGGGAGATTCCTTTATGGGCGGTCTCATTTACGGCCTGCTCAAATATCCCAATGATAACCAAAATGCGCTGGACTTTGCCGTGGCCGCTTCCTGTTTGAAGCACACCATAAAGGGCGATGCAAATTTGGTTACCGTAGCTGAAGTAGAAAAGTTAATGGGGGGCGACGCATCTGGAAGGGTTGCCCGATAGAAAACAACACAATATGGCAAGATTTACACGAATAGAGGTTGCAATTAAAATGAAGGAGACGGGTATGGTACCAGTTTTCTATCACAAGGACATTGAAGTTTGTAAAAAAATATTGAAGGCTTGTTATGAGGGGGGTGCAAGAGTGTTTGAGTTTACAAATCGTGGTGACTTTGCCCATGAGGTTTTTAATCAACTTATAAAATTTGCTATAGATGAAACCCCAGAAATGATTTTGGGTATTGGCTCTGTGATTGACGCCGGAACCACTTCTATTTACATTCAATCCGGGGCCAATTTTGTGGTTTCGCCAATCCTAAATCCAGATATGGCGAAGGTCTGTAACCGAAGAAAAATTGCATGGTCGCCTGGCTGTGGATCATTGACAGAAATCTCCCAAGCTGAAGAATTGGGTGCAGAGGTCGTGAAGATCTTTCCCGGCTCCCAAGTTGGAGGCCCTGCATTTGTAAAGGCCATTAGAGGCCCTTTCCCGTGGTCCAGTATTATGCCCACTGGAGGGGTGGCGCCTACCCAAGAAAATTTGAAAGCTTGGTTTGACGCCGGAGTACACTGCGTAGGTATGGGCTCCAAACTTTTTGTGAAAAACGCTGATGGTGAGTTCGATTACCAAGGATTAACAAAAAAAGTTTCGGACACATTAGCAATAATCAGAGGGTTAAAAGACTAGGGCGTTAACTCCATTTTTAGATGCTTGTTATTCCAAATACCAAGATGGAAACACCTTATTGCCATGTTAAGTGTCAATTGCCATAGCTCATACCCGTGTGTTCCAAAACTGCATATTTGAGTTGCAATAATTCCATTTTTCAACTGTCTTTAATGCGTTGCTGATTATCATTCACAAAATGAAAAACATGAAGATTTGGAAAGTGTGAAAAATGTATGAGATTAACTTCCCAATTTGAATTTCATCACAAAATTCGAAGTTTACCACAATTTGCAAATTCGTAAAATCAATCATCCCTAAATTGAGACTTGTGGTTGCTGAAAATTAGTTGTGTTTTTTGCTTTTTCGAATTATGGATTTGTCTCATTTGGTCATTTTATTTTTTGCTTTTCAATCTTTGTTGCTAGCAGCTTTCTTTTTCTTAAGAAAATCCAAGGTAGGTTTTGCAAATGTCTTCTTCGGTATTTTTCTGATTTCCAGCGCCTGGTTATTGATTAGTAGTATCCTTTTTTGGACCAACCTCTTATATACGAGTAATTTTGTTCATTTCAATAGGACATTTCATATCCCATTATCTGTTTTTGCCCCGTCATTCTATCTTTATCTAAGAAGTATATGTTCTCGTAAAGTCAGAAAAACAAAAAGGGACATTCTCCATTTTATTCCTCTTGGCTATGTCCTTTCTTCCTTTACCCCATACTTTGTTCTTTCCAGCGAATCTAAGATGAAATTGATGGAGATCGGTTCAGCCCAAGAACACTTTCCATATTTTCACAAGGATTTTGACTTGGCCGTTGTAGGTTTAATGGTTTTCTATACTGTTGTCCTTATCAAAAACTATTGGAACAGGTATCCAAATAACTTCAATATGACGATATGGATTAGGGCAATAATATTGGCTTTTGCAGGTTCCGTGTTAAGCTTTTTTACATATTACCTCTTGTATTATATGGGTGTTTTAGGTGTTGGGGAGGATTACCCGATAATTCTGGTGTTGGCCATATTCATTATGGTAATATCTTACTTCGCGTATAATCATTCGAATGTTTTAGGAGGAGCAGCGATTAAAAAATACGTCCCATTCATTAAGTATAGAAAAACTGGTTTGACAGATCAGTATTCCCTTGAGCTAAAAAAACAGTTAGGGTCTTTAATGAAAAAAGACAGGCCCTATCTAAATCCAGAGTTACGCCTTGATGACCTAGCTGATTTAATAGGTATCAGCCGACATCATACCTCGCAGATAATAAACGAACACTTTGATCAAAGTTTCTTCGATTTTGTAAATACTTACCGAGTGGAAGAATCCAAAAAAATAATAGCGCGCAATGGGAACAAAATCAATTTGTCTGAAGTTGGTTTTGATTCCGGTTTTAACAATACCGTTTCCTTTAACCTTTCATTCAAAAAAAACACAGGAATGACCCCATCAGAATACAGGCGTTCTTGCCAAGCTTAGGGTTTTCACCTTTAAGTTATTCATTATCCCTGTTTGTCTTTCTTCAGTATCCCTTATCGTCTTAGCCAAGAGTTAAAATCCATCCTTCACTTCACCACAATCTTTAAACCAATAAGATAAACTTCATAGTTGCTGGCAAAAAGCTGTTTGCACATGCTTGTTTGCTTTAAATACTATCGGCAATTACTTTAATAGTTATAAGCATTTTGAAATAACTGCCCCCTGAATACTTGTTTTACCTCGCAATTGTAAAGGTAAGGTGGTGAGAAGCCTTACTTCTAGAGAAGAAACCACATTGAGTTTTGTTCTCATTTTAGAAGTTATTTGAATTAGCTATCAATGCTTTGCTGCCACCTTCCTTTCTCAGTTGCTCTAACTCATAATTTTTAATGAAACTCAAATTCTATGAAAGTAAAAAAACTGTTCGGGGTTCTGGTGCTAACTATGCTTTGCTGCACCACTTCCCTTGCCCAGGAGAAATCAATTAGTGGTACCGTTACGGATTCCTCCGGAATTCCGTTACCTGGGGTTAACATTGTCGTTGAAGGTACCACAACAGGGACTCAAACAGATTTTGATGGAAACTATTCCATTAGTGCCAGTCAAGGTCAAACACTACTTTTCACCTATATAGGGCAACGGCCCGCAAGTAGGGTAATAGGCCCGGAAAGTGTTATCAACGTACAAATGCAGGAAGATGCCCAAGCTCTTGAAGAGGTTGTTGTTACGGCCCTTGGTATCAAAAGAGAGAAACAAGCATTGGGTTATGCGGTCACCGAAGTTGGTGCAGATGACCTAGAACAACGTCCCGATGGTGATGTCGCCAGGGTACTTCAAGGAAAAGCTGCCGGTGTACAGATCACCAACCAAAGTGGTCTTTCCGGTTCAGGTACCAACGTTATTGTTAGGGGACTTTCCACGTTTAGCTCCAGTAACCAGGCACTATTTATTGTTGATGGTGTACCGTTCAGTACGGACACAAACTCACAAGGTAGACAAGGAGATCGTCAGGATTTCATTAATGGTAACAACGGATCCAGTAGGTTCTTGGATTTAGACCCCAACAGTATCGAAAGTGTTAACGTACTTAGGGGTTTGGCTGCGGCCACGCTGTACGGATCACAAGGTAGGAACGGGGTTATCCTTATAACCACCAAAGGTGGTTCTACTGGGGCTGCCGGTCCAAAAAAGACCGAAGTTACTGTAAACTCTTCCGTATTTATCAACGAGATTGCTTCGCTTCCAGATTACCAGAACGAGTATGGTAACGGTTTTGACCAAGCATTTGGATGGTTCTTCAGTAACTGGGGACCAAGCTTTAGAAGAGAAGGTGCTGCAGGATGGGGAAGCCAAGCCATTTTTGATGATAATGCTACACTTCCACACCCATATACCGCTCCTACCCAACAAGTTCAATCTACGTTGGCGGCTTTCCCAGAGCTAGCGGGTGCCCGATATGACTGGAGACCTTATGACAGTGTGAAGAACTTTTTCAAGCAAGGTATGATTACCAATACTTCCATTAACGTGCGAGGCGCATCGGATGACGGAAAAATTGGTTACAATGTAAACTACGGTTACTTAAAGGACAACGGATTTACACCCAACAACAGTGTTACACGTAATACACTATCCGTGGGCGGTAGAGCCCAATTGAGCAATAAGTTCACCGCTAGCGGTACATTGAACTTCGCAAGAACCAAGTTTACATCGCCTCCGGTTGCATTGAGCCAGGGTAACGGTTCTACGGGTACAGGTTCTTCTGTGTTCGGTCACTTATGGTTTACACCTAGAAGTATTGATGTTGTAGGGTTACCGTTCCAAAACCCAATTGACGGTAGTAGTGTATATTACAGACAGAACAACTCTATTCAGCATCCACTGTGGACGGTGAACAATGCTGCTTCACTTCAAGAGACCAACAGGGTATTTGGGCAAGCCTCTATCCAGTACGATATCAACGACAACCTTAACTTAGTATATCGGGCCGGTATCGATATCTATAGTGAGAACAACACCAACTTCCAAAACAAAGGTGGTGTTGGCGGTGGTGCCAGAACAGTGAGTGGTTTCTATGAAACATGGAACAACACCAACACGATCTGGGATCACAATATTCTTTTGAATGGTGATTTTGATATCACAGAGAAGATCGGGACCACATTCAACGTTGGTGCCACTTCAAGACGTGAGATCTTTGACCAAAATGGTGTTGCCAGTGATGGCCAACAAGTCTTCAATGTACTTAGACACTTCAACTTCTTGAACCAAAACGAGATTCAGGCATTTGTGGAAAGAAACTTGGTAGGTGTTTATGGACAGGTAGATTTTGATTATGACAAATTTATCTATGTTACCTTGGCCGGTCGTAATGACTGGGTGTCCAACTTCTCACGAGATAATAGATCTCAGTTCTATCCTAGTGCCAGTGTCTCTTTTATTCCTACTGCCGCTATTGATGGTCTAAAATCTGAAAACATATTGAACTACTTGAAGATTCGTGGTGGTATCGGGGTTTCTGCAAACTTTGAATCCTCTGCCTATCCAATTGCAAGTACGCTGATTCTGGATACCCAAGATGCCCAGGATGGTACAGGCTCCAACATTGTGACCAATGAGGTCGGTGTTAGAACTGGTAACCCAGGATTGAAACCTGAAACATTGGAAGAAATTGAATTGGGTATTGAATCTCGCTGGTGGGATGGCCGTATCACTTTGGATGCATCTATTTACAAAAGGAATACCAATGACCTGATCTTGGACAGACCTTTAGATCCTGCTGCAGATTTGGGAACAAGAATTGTTGCCGTAAACATTGGTGAAATAGAATCCGAAGGTATTGAAGCAGATTTAGGTGTGCACTGGTTTAGGGCCCAAGAAGAAGGTGGCTTTAGCTGGAGTACCAACTTGAACTTCACAGCCTATGAGACCACGGTTCTTGATCTTGGTCTGGATACCGATCAGGTGGTCTACTCTGGATTCTCAAACTTGGGTAACGCAGCACTTGAAGGGGAACCGTTAGGGGTTTTCTTCGGTAGCCGTATCCTTAGGGATGCCAATGGTGACTTTGTGGTAGGTGCCGATGGTAACTATGTACAGGATCCAAACGATGGTATCATCGGAGATCCCAACCCAGACTGGGTGGCCAACGTTAGAAACAGTATCTCTTACAAGAATTTCACTTTGGGCTTCCAGTGGAACTATACCCAAGGAGGGGATGTGTACTCCAGTACAATTTCCACACTTTTAGGCAGAGGTTTGATCACGGAGACCATCGACAGGGAAGATACTTATGTGCTTCCAGGTGTGGACGCCAATGGAAACACAAACAACCTACAGATCAACAACTCAACGTTCTGGTTCAGTAACATCCTTTTCGGACCCAGTGAACTACAGGTTTATGATGCTACCACTGTAAGGTTGCAAGAAGCTTCCTTTAGCTACTCTCTTCCAAGCAAGTTCTTGGACAAAACCCCATTTGGAGCTTTGAGCTTTACTGTTTCTGGTAATAACTTGTGGTTTAGGGCAATCAACACTCCCAAAGGAGCCAACTTTGACCCCAACACGGCCGGTCTAGGTGTATCCAACGGAGCTGGTTTTGATTTCATCAACGGACCTAGTGCAAGAAGATATGGTTTGAGTGTAAAAGCAACATTCTAAGAACAAAAAACTATTAAATAATGAAACGAATAAATAAAAATATCTTAACAGCATTTTTCGGAATGGCGCTGGTTTTGGTTTCCTGTGAGACAACGGAGTTGGATCTTACCAAAAACCCCAACGCGCTAACTCCGGATCTAGCAAGTGCGGACTTCCTTTTAAACTCGATCCAGGAAGACTTCGTAAGACAGTTTGAAGGGGATGCGGACAATGATTCCAACGATAACTGGGTATCGGGTGGTAACACTACCGGTGATGGGTTCAATGAACTTGGGATGGAGCTTACCCGTATGGTGAACATGAGCGGAAGGAACTATGTGAGTACCTACCAAGGTTCTGACATGACAGATGAATGGAGCAATGCCTATAGGGTTCTGGCCAACATCAAGACCATGGAACCCTTGGCCACGGATGCCGACCTTACCCATCACATCGCAATAGGACAGTTCATCGAGGCCTATCTGTTTGTGACTATGGTAGATTTCTTTGGTGATGTACCTTATTCTGAAGCCGCGATTGCGGATGATAACTTTAACCCAGTAGCCGATTCAGGGGCTTCCATTTATGATGCAGCATTGGTTCTATTGGATCAGGCAATTGCCAACTTCAACAGTACCCCCTCGGCCAAGCCGCCGACCGATTTCTATTACGGAGGAGACGAAAGCCAATGGATTAGGGCCTGTAACACTTTGAAAATGAAGATTTACCTACAGAGAAGGTTGGTAGACGCTAGTGCTATTGCAAGTTTCAACGCCATTGTGGCAGGAGGAAACTATATCGACGACACTGCAGATGATCTTATTTTTAACTGGGGAGCTACCAGTGCCTCACAGCCTGATAACAGACATCCACGTTATGGTATCAACTATACCGTATCAGGTGCCGGAGAATACATGTCCAACTGGTTGATGAATTTGATGGATACCTCGGATGACCCTAGAATCCGTTACTACTTCTACCGGCAGAATGCCACTGTTCCCGGAGAAAATGGGACTCCTCCTGATGAACAAACCCTAAATTGCTCTTTGGAACCTATACCACAACACTACGCCGATTTTGGTTCTACCTTCTGTAACCTTCCCAACGGATATTGGGGCCGTGATCATGGGGATGCCGATGGTATTCCGCCGGATGGCCTTCTTAGGACCGTTTACGGGACCTATCCAGCAGGTGGTAAATTCGATGATGACAGTTTTACTGCAATCGGATTGGTGGCCGGAGCAGCTGGTCTTGGCATTACCAACTTGTTGACCGCTTTCGGTTCTGATTTCATGATTGCCGAAGCAGCCTTGGCATCTGGTAACACAGCCGCCGCTAAAGCCGCTTTATTGTCCGCATACGACAAGTCTGTGGCCAAGGTACAGGCATTCTCTGCCAGCCGTTTGGCCGGTGCGGATGGTTCTTTTGAGCCTTCTGCAACCGACATCTCCGATTACAGGGATGCTATCGACAGTGACTGGGATGCCGCAGATGCCAATGGGCAGTGGAACATTCTTGCCGAGCAATTTTGGATTGCAAGCTTTGGAAATGGTGTTGATCCATACAACTTCTACAGAAGAACTGGATTCCCAACTACCCTTCAGCCAAACTTAGAGCCTAATCCGGATGTTTTCATTCGATCTATGTATTACCCAACTAATTCGGTAAACAACAACTCAAGTATTAGTCAGAAACCAGACCAGCAACAACCAGTTTTCTGGGATACCGCTGGAGTTCCTGCTGCCAACTAATAAAAATGCAATGAAAACAAAATTAGAATTCATGAAAAATATAAAATTATACATAACACTCGCATTAGTTGCGTTAGTGGCTTCTTGTAGCGAAGACGACAAGGTTACCGTTGGCGTTCAAGAAACGGTTGCCCGAGGTGCTGTTTTGAGAACAGTTTCTTTTGAGAGTACCACTTTCAATGTTCTTGACCCTGCCTCCATATTTGGTGTGACCCTGGAGGAACAAGATCATTTGGACGGTGACCTATTGTCAAACGTTGAAATCTATGTTGGCTTTGTGGACAATACCACATCTAATGGCACCACTACTGCCACCGAAATATTGGTGAGTACCATTTCAGCTTCAGAGTTTAGTTCAGGGCCAAATGGCTTACCAAGAACCAGTTTTTCGATCTCCCTGAGTGATGCACTCTCATCATTGGGTATTACCAACGATCCTGCCAATGTAACTAGTGGGGACCAGATCAACATCCGCTTGGTGCTAAACCTTACCGATGGAAGATCATATACAAATGTTGATGCCACCGGTAACGTTTCCGGTGGTTCCTTCTTTTCCTCGCCTTATGCATACAGGGCTGGTATCGCTTGTATACCAACCTCTCCAGTGACCGGCGACTATACATTGACCATGGACGACAGCTTCGGAGACGGATGGGACGGAGCCTTTATTACCGTTACCATTGATGGTACAAGTACGGATTACACGGTAACTGGCGCGCAAGCGACCACAAACACCGAAGTAATCAACGTCCCTGCTGGCACTACCGAATTGGTATGGACATATACTCCGGGCAACTTTGAGGGAGAACATACTTACGAGTTGGAAGCTCCTACAGGTGAGACCGCTGCATCCGATGGTCCGGGTCCAACTCCTGGTGAGATTGTTTTGAACATCTGTAACTAAGCTTCAGATTAACATAGCATAATTTATAATCAAATAAGTAAGGGACATCTTAAAGATGTCCCTTACTACTTGAATTTGTGTAGACAATTAATTCTGTTGTGATTATGTCAACCTACTACCTCCAACCGTTTCTGAAGTCATTGGAAGATTACGAAAGATCCAAGAATTTCGATAATTGATCAATGCCAATTGGGGAAAACGTTGTCCGCCCCATTTTTGGTCAACTGTCTTAACTGTCCATCGCCAATGGATATAATGTAAAGCTCAAAATTTTTAGAATTCCTTTTGGATGAGTAAACAATATGAGTTCCATCTGGGGACCAACTCGATTGGTAAAAAATAGGAGACGCCCCTTCATAATAAGGCACAAAAAGGTTCCTTTCTTTAGTTACATTGTTAGTTAAATTAATGGGCGAGCCACCATTCGCCAAATTAGTGATGTTTAATTCGACATATCTTTTACTTACATTTTTGGACATAGAGTGATAAGCAATCATACTTGAGTCAGGAGACCATGATGGAGCAAATTCGTCAATATTTTTGGTATTTGTTAGGTTTCTTAAATTACCTCCGTCTGGATTCATCGTGTAAATCTCATAATTGCCTGTTCTATTTGAAGAAAATACAATTGCCTTCCCATCCAAAGACCATCTTGGACCATAATCATGACCTGCTTTATTGGTGATGTTTTTGTCATATTTTCCATCAATTGTCATAACAAAAATCTCCATGTCGCCTTGGAAATAAGGAGCGCTTTTTGCATCTATCTTGTTGTATACAATTTTTTTACTGTCCGGCGACCAAGACCCGGGGTAGGTATATTGTTGACCTAGAGTTAACTTCCTTCGGTTGGAAAAATCGTTGTTTGCTATTGCAATCTTGAATCCTCCGTAATTATAGGTGCCAAAAATGATATTTTTTGCATCCGGGGAAAGCTGTCCATTCGAATTGGATCTTCTTGGAACGGCATCAAAAGTGTATTGAGCCAAGCTCTTTCCTTCAGGTGAAATCCCATACAACTCAAAAGTTTTGTTGGATCTGTTGTTCAGGTATGAATCAAACACAATGGTTCCCTTTTCAATTTTTTGGCCCGTACACGAGTAAACGCAAAATAGCCATAGTAAAACGTTGCTTCTAAAACTGTATGGGATTATGTGCCTGCTCAAACTTTTTTTAGGTAGATTCATTTTCTATTCTTTTTAAATAATGTTTACCCAAAATTTCTAAACTATCTATAGAAAGTCTCGTCCTTTGTGACAAGCAGTGAATTATGAGAATTAAAGTTCCAATGGTGGAAGACTTGATGCTGAGCACTAATAGTTCAAATATTCCAATAGTGACACCACGTTCTCTTTGTAGGATCTGCCCGACATTAAGGAGTCATCGGTTTTTAAAATGACCTTGTACTCTGAGTTTTTCTTATAGACAACACGATCTATGAATCTTTTGTTTACCATTACGGATCTATGAATCCTTACAAATGGTGAATTCACTAATTCGGAAGCAATGCTTTGCATGGTGGAACGATAAAGATATTGTTGATCAACCGTTTTTAGAACCAAATAATTGCCATCGGCATGTATCGACACAATATCCTCATTCGGAATTTTTAGTATTCTGCCATTCTTCTTTATTTCGAAGATTGTTTCATGCTCCCCTTCTTCAAGTTTGCTATGCGCATTAATGATTTCGTTGATTTTAGTGCTAAGTCTTGCTGCCCCTTCTTTTTGTAAAATATTTTGCATTCGCTCGATTGATAAATCCATTCTTTCTTGGTCAAAAGGCTTTAAAAGGTAATCAACCGCATTTATTTCAAAAGCTTTTAGCGCAAAATTGTCGTAAGCAGTAGTGAAAATGATATAAGGTATTTTATTAAGTTTCTTAAGGACTGAGAATCCATCCCTATCCGGCATCTCAATATCCAGGAATATAAAATCAGGGCTTCTAAGTTTAATCTGTTCAATTGCCTCTTTCCCATTTCGGCATTCTGCCAACACTAAAATATTTTTGTGGCACTCAAGCAATTTGACAATTCTTTGTCTAGCCAGAAATTCATCATCTATAATTATGCAGCTTAGTTTCATTGAATCAGCTTTTTAGGGGCAAACAAATCTTTGTTATGTACAAATTATTGGTGTTGTATGAGGAACTAAAAGAAAAATCCGTACCATAATAACCATGTAACTTCTTCTTGATGTTCTTTAAACCCACTCCGGTGCCTTTTGCTTTTTCCGATACATTTCTGTCTTCCGTCGTGTTCGAGACTTCCAAGGTCATAAAGTTTGGCTTGCTTTGAAAGTCCTCTTGTTCAATTCGAATATTGATTGTGCAAATATTAATGGCACTGGCGACCCCAAACTTGATTACATTTTCAACCAAAGGTTGTAATAGCATATTTGGAATCTTTTCTTTCAGAACATTTTTTGAAACCTCATAGTTGACCGTCATTTTATCTGAATATCTAATCTGCTCTAAATCCAAATAACTTCCGATGAAAGCCAATTCCTGTTCAATGGTTATCAATTGCTCCAAATCATTTTCCAACATAGTTCTCATCAGGTCTCCAATTTTGGTCAACATCTTTTGCGCAATTCTAGGGTCAATATCTATCATTGATGAGATAGAATGAAGCGTGTTGAACAAGAAATGGGGGTGCAACTGCATTTGCAGAGAATCTAATTGCGCAGCAATAAGTTCTTTTTGGTTTTTAAGATACCTCCGTTGGTAGTCAATCGCGAAAAATATGGCCATAAAGACCAGCAGCTCCATTAGGCTTGAGAAACTCCCCACAACAAGAACGACTATACCATTTTGACCAAAAAAATCTTTCATGTAGCCAGTGCTGAGGTAGAAAACTATATCATAAAGCTTGGTAGTTACCGCACTATGAAAAACCGCTAAGAAAAGTACGCTTATTATAAGTAGCGCTATTTGCAGAAAAACCCTTCTTTTAATTTGCAGTTTCCTTACCACAAAATGTACAAATGGTGCCATCAAAAACCAGATCAAATAGTTGGACACGATTTTAGCACTAATGAAGAACCAACTGAATGGATAACTATATTGATTTATCAAGTGATTGGTGTACTCCTTGGCTATAAAAAAAAGACATACCAAAATAAGTGCAACGCCCATTTTGGTTACAGAAATGGGCAAATTTTTATAACTTTGGAATACTGATTTCAGCATAGCTAAAAATACCTTTTTTGACGAATAATTTATTAATACGTATTCTTTTGTCTTACCAACGAATTTTCACCATGAGCATTAAATTTTATCTAAGTCTTGTACTTGTATTTGTTGTTATGGGTTCTTGCAAAAACAAAAGTGACAAGATTGATGCGGAAAATGCTATTGAGAGCCAAGAAATTAAGAATATCAGTGAACTTACTTTTCAAGAGATTCTTTTTCTGCTTTACAAAGAAAATGAATTTGGTAGTGATTATCATGGAGAGTCATTTGGACAGGAAGCTTCAGACAAAATTTCCTTAACCACAAAATCCAAAACGGAGTGTGGTGATTTGATGATGTTGGTGAGTACTGCAAGTAAAAGAACAGCCCAAGTGGCAGTTATGGCGACTTTTAGCTTTCCAAACAACCCAAACAACGAATTGGCTATGACTTATCTGATTAAACCAGGAGAAACTTTGCCTGTAGGGCGCAACAAATTTTGTTATGATGGCAAGGAGTACGACATCAATAGAAAAGTGCTTTCTGCTGGATATATGCCGATAAAATAAGCTCATAAGCAAAGATTAGTTTACCCAAACTGGTTTTGCATTATTGGTTTAATAGGTTATTGTGAACTATGTATCCACCTTGGGAGTAAAAAACTGAAGTGCCTTTATTCATTTATCAAGACAAAAACTCTCGCTTAAAAAATATTGCTTTTTGATGTGCCTCTTTTTCGGTTATTCAGAATAGTTGCCTTCTGGATTAAAAGTAGGAAAGCCATCATGAAGTTTATTTTTGGTCAATTGCTTTACAGACTTTCCATCTTTTGAAATAATGAATATTTCTCTACTTAGTTCGGTGTTAGCACTAAAAACAATCCACTTTCCATCTTTTGAGAAAGAAGCCCTGTATTGCAGACAGTGATTCCATCCCTCGGCCAACCTTAAATATTTTCCCCTTAGAATACCCTTATTTTCAAGGGCCTCATTTGAAATAACCCGTTTTACATTGGATCCGTCTGCTTTCATTAGAAATAATTCAAAGCCTCCTTCCCTATCAGAATAAAATAAAATCTCATTGCCGTCAGGGGACCAGACGGGAGAAAGTTCACTGTGTTGCTTGCTTGTCAAAACCGCTTGAGTGCCATCTTGTAAATCTCTTTTTATGATTTGAGAACCGCTCTTGTTGCCAGCTACATATATAACTTCTCCATTTATGGAAACATCGGGCTGTGATTCATGCAAATCATTGGTTACCGTTAATTGGTCCGTCTTCCCTGATTTTACATCTACTTGAAAAAGGTCTCCCTTTTTACTGTAGATTACTTTAGAGCCATCTGCATTGAACGTAGGGTCAAATTCGTACTCATAACCTGTATTAACCAATCTTCGAGCATTTGAGCCGTCCGGATCCATTATCCAAATACGCCAGCCTCCTCTACGATATGATTCAAATGTTACTTTCTTTCCATCCTTGGACCAGTTGGGGTAATAATCTGGCCTGGACCCAGCATCGCCAATTTGTTTTTGTCTTGCGCCATTCGAATCCATGACAAAAAGCTCTCCTTTGGAGCCTTCTTTGTTAGATTGAAAAAACAGAATTTCATCTGTTGAACTTTGTTTGATTGACTGGCAATTTATTTGGTTAAGCGACATTGCCACAATTATTAGTATGGAAATAGTCGTTCTGTTAGAATTAGTCTCCTTCATGGATTGAATCTTAGTTTATGGTAAAACTAAAATGATAAAAAAGCTTCTCTAACGATAAAGTGACAGATTAAGAATATTGGGGTGGACGGTAGGGAATGGTTTCAAAATTGGTCACAATAAAAACAGTTCATCACACCATTTACATTTACCGCTATTTTTCGATATAGTTTCGCTGGGAATAAAAAGTATGTAAGATGAACACACACAAATTTGCGGGTATTTTATTGCTCACTCTTTCAATCGCGGGTTGTAAACAAGGCCCAAAGAGTACTATCGAGGTCCAGAAGACTTCAGAAGTAAATGATAATTCTTCTGAACAAGAGGAGGTTAAAAAAGGAACGCCAGATCTGGGACCGAACTTTAGTCCGATAAGTTCAGAAATCGCCTTTTACTCTTATGTCGGTAGTGAGCAATCAGTGGCGAGAATCTTTGTTTCAAATTTTGACGGGAGCAATACTCGCGAAATATCCACTTTGGACTCCATCGGTTTTCACACTGAACCCGTGTGGTCCCCAAATGGCAAGAAAATCGGGTATACCAATTTTTTGGAGGAAGGTGCTCGAATTATGGCAGTAGATGTTAACGGCAAGAGCCTTACTGAATTGGCCAAAGTAACAGACGATGGATACCATATGTTCACCTCTTGGGATTTGTCTGGAGAAGGGTATTTCTTCTTTCATTGGCCAAAAGACGGTTTTACACCTGATGCATACTACGCAAAAGGGGACAATGTTGAAAGATTAACACAAAACGGAAGAACCAATAGACCATATATGACAGCGGATGGAACACTCTATATTAATAGAATAGATGATTTAGAGAACTATTCGGCAACAAAACAGTTGTATGATCTAAAGAACAAGAAAGTAATTAAAGACATTCCTGAACTTGAAGGTGAGTTCATTACTGGGAAGCATACGGTTAAAACCATTGAAAACGAAAATTCAACAACCTTTATCCTAGAAGACCTTCAGGGTAATGATATAAAGGAGTTGGGCAGCGTACCATATAAAAAGATAATGTTCACCACAATAGATGAAAATCTTGAATATGTTGCTTACAACACCGATTTTGAAGATGGCGCAGAGATACACTTGCTTAAAGTGTCCACAAATGAAATAATCAAGATTACGGAAAACTAGATTTCAAATGAATTTAGCGTCAAAACTTACCGCCTATTTACTATTCTTTTTTGCTTCTATGTTTGTTCATGGTCAAAGTGAAATTATCAAACTTGATTATGAAGGAAAAAAAATACCTGTTAGGGTCATTCTGCCTAAAGAGTATTCTTCCAAGAGAGACTATCCTGTTTTAATTGGTCCAGGGCTGGACAATGGAGACCTTGAAATGGGGTGTCGATATTTTGGTTCAAACCCTGAAAGACATGGTTGGATTTTGGTAGAAAGTTCCATTCATATCGAAAATAGAAAGGCAATTGTTCTACTATTGGACTATCTAGAATCAAATTATAGCATAGGTGAACAATTTATCTTGGGTTTTTCCGCAAATAGTGTCGATGCCTTCAATATCGCCTCAATTTATTCTGAAAGAATTGACGGAGTGATTGGAATGCCGGGCAATCCAAATATCCGTGATATTAAAAAGCACAAAAGCCAGAACATATTAATGATTGTGGGAGCACGTGATACCTATTGGAAAAATAGGGCAGAAAAAGCAAAAACCGAATTGGATAAGCTAAACTATCGCAATAAGCTGGTAGTAGTCCCCAAAGGAGGGCATATTTTGGATGAGCTTGCCGGGGATCCGCTGTTTTCTATTTTGAACAGAGAATTATTGGGCAAAACCAACTGATACATATTCATTTTTCAGGTGAGCATTTTTAAAATATCTGGTTTTAGTTTTTTGATGGTATATGAAGTCGCCCAGATATTTTGTGCACCCTACCATTACTAATTTGAGGATGAAGAAGATTTTGGGGTGGTGGGGTTTTGTATTACAAACAATTTATTTCTTTTAATCTATGTATAAGTACGCTTTTTTAATGATTGTTTTGGTGCTTCCCTTTACCATGGTTTCACAGACAGATTATTCACCAGGATTCTCTGCTGGAACACCAATTGAAATGGATCAACTGCTGTTTTTAAAAGGAGAATGGGAAATCGAACTGAAATGGACCAATAATACGACCTTACCGAGGGAAGAATGGCTTTCGGCAGGGAAGTCCAAATCAAACATTTCTGATTATTATGACGGAACGTTTCTTCATGAAAAATCACTTGGGTTCCCACTTGGAAATGAAGGTCATGAAGGATTCAAATATTGGTCTTACAACAGCATTTTTTCGTACGATAGGTTCAATGCAATGTATAGATATGTGGCACTTGACAATATCATGGGGTTGGCTGATATCTATGAAGGGAACTTTGTGGAAAACAAATTGGTATTAACAAACGCTGGGACCAACACCTACAATAATCAAGGTACAAATGGAACGAATCAAAAAAATAGATTGATCTTAAATATAATCTCAGACGATATTTTCGAAATTACTTGGGAAAATATCGACGAAGATCAATTAAACCTGAAAGATGTCCGTAATTCGGATTGGAACTTTGTAATACTAATGGTTTACAAAAGGGTGTCCCAGTAGGGCTGTCTATTTAGCCTATATGCCCTTCTTAAATGACATGCTTTTACTTCTTTTTGGGAGAAATACCATAAAAATGTACAACTACATAACTTTTCCAGGCAATTTGCGGAGTAAATAGACTTCTGTGCAACATTGTTAAGTTCCCTGGGCTGCAAAATCCTAAAATGATTTTTCAAATTTTCTGCACAAAAAAAGCAGTTACATAAATGTAACTGCTTTGTTGTTAAGCTCCCCCTCTTGGACTCGAACCAAGGACCCTCTGATTAACAGTCAGATGCTCTAACCAACTGAGCTAAGGAGGAATATTTTACCTTAAGCGGGTGCAAATATAGCAGTTTCTTTAATTTGCTACAAACAAAATTGTGCTAAATAAACCTTTTGATAATATTCCAGATATCATTTCCGAAAATAACCAGCATAAGCCCCATTAAAATTACAAAGCCTACAATTTGCCCGCGCTCCAATATCTTTTGACTAGGTGGTCTCCCACTGATCATTTCGTACAATAAAAACATTACGTGACCCCCGTCCAAGGCCGGAATAGGCAATACATTGATAAAGGCCAACCATACTGAAAACATAGCCATAAAACCCCAGAAAAATCCCCAATCCCAAGAGGTCGGCATCATCTCCACAATACCAATAGGGCCTTTAACCTGTTTATATCCTTGAATAATGGGATTAAATATCAATTTAAATTGTTTCACCTGTCTCACCAAAACATTTATGGTTTCCATAAAACCACGGGGCACAGCTGAAATAAGGCTAAACTCCTTAGTAATTGATAATTCTTGATCGGCCAAAGTCCTGTTGGGAACAACTCCAACAGCCAAACTATCTGGTACAGGTACATTTAAATTTAACAACTGCCCTTCTCTTTCAATGTTCACCCGAATTGTTTTGCCCCTATTGTTTTGGATTTGGGTTACCACCTGATCCCAAAACTCCAGTTCCTCATCATTGATTTTTACCAACCTATCCCCAACTTGGATGCCCGAACTTTCTGCATTGGAACTATCCTGCACATGGCCTATTACCAAGGAAGTATACCTAGGGATAATAAACTGCCTGCCTCGACTTTCTAGTGCCGCCTTTTTACCTTCATCACTAAGGACTACTAACTTCTCCTCACCATCTCTTAAAACTTTGATTTCGTCCCCAAACAGGATATCCATAGATAGGTATCTGTCCAGTTTTTCCACCTTTTTGCCATCAACTTCAAGAATCTTGTCCCCAGTTCTTAACCCAATTTTTTCGCTAACTGGATCTACATGCAATCCGTGCTCAATTTTATTGACAGGGATATAGGTTTCGCCGTTGTTATAAAAGGTAAAAGTGTATATGACCCAGGCCAACAAAAAGTTTACAGTTACACCGCCCAACATAATGATCAATCGCTGCCAAGCTGGTTTACTGCGAAACTCCCAAGGTTTGGGTTCTTCCTTCATTTGGTCAGTATCCATACTCTCGTCAATCATTCCAGCTATTTTTACATAGCCCCCAAGCGGTAACCATCCAATACCGTAAACGGTTTCCCCAATCTTCTTTTTAAAGAGTGAAAACTTTACATCAAAAAAGAGGTAGAACTTCTCAACTTTGGTTTTAAAATATTTGGCAGGAATAAAATGTCCCAACTCGTGCAAAATCACCAAAATGGAGATAATCAAAACAAACATTACGATCTGCGTAAATAGATCCATCAGCTACTATATCTTTATTTTAAGCCAACAAAAGTACGCTTTTAACACTTTTCAAAAAAAGATGATTTTAGACAATCATTTTATTTAAGAAAGTTTTGGCAACAAATACGTCATTTAACTTGAACAATCCTTTAACCAAGCTTAATTTTGTAGCATGCGGAGATTTTTTTCCAAATTCAAATTTTTTGGGTACGTGCTCTTGGCACTTTCGGCCATCATTATTTATTTGTTCTATAATGCACTACAGCCCAAGAAAATGCTTCCCATTTTTCAACCATCAATGGTAGACCAAGAATTAGTGGATAGTACTTTGCACTATAAAAAGAAGTACCATACTATAGCGGACTTTGAGCTGACCAATCAAAATGGAGTAAGAATTACCCAAAATGACTATAAAGACAAAATCTACATTGCCGATTTCTTTTTCACTACCTGTCCTAGTATTTGTCCAATAATGACCAAAAACATGGCGGAAATTCAGTCTTCCATTTTACACCAAAACGAAGTACTACTACTTTCCCATTCGGTTACCCCAGTTATAGACTCTGTGCCCCAACTTAAAAAATACGCTTTGGAAAAAGGGGTTGTGGACAGCAAATGGAATTTAGTGACCGGAGATAAAAAACAGATTTATGAACTAGCCAGGAAATCCTACCTAGCCGTAAAAACTGATGGCGATGGGGGACCTTACGATATGATTCACACGGAGAATTTTATTTTGGTAGACAAGGAACGTAGAATTAGGGGGTTCTATGATGGCACCAACAAGGATGAAATTCAAAAGCTACTTGAAGACCTACGAATATTGCAAGCGAGCTATATCCAATAAGGTTCTTGCTTTAAGAAAATTTAAGTTTTTATGTTCCCTTTTTTACTTACTTTTGCCCTTACTTAAATTTAATCTAAATAAGATTTTGTGGCTACCGTACTTGACCTTCAACACGGGCAAAAAGGAATAATAAAAGAATTTTCGGATTATACGCTCCCTATAAAACTCTTGGAACTGGGGTGCTTGCCTGGCAACACGGTACAGTTGATTCAGGTTGCTCCCCTAAAGGATCCTTTGTACATTGATGTGAATGGAAGCCATATTGCCATAAGGCGCACTCTTGCCAAACAAATAGAACTTGATATTATTGAAGATCCATTGGCCATATGAGCAAAAGCATCAATGTTGCACTTATTGGCAATCCCAATACCGGAAAAACATCGGTTTTCAACCAACTTACTGGGCTTAAGCAAAAAGTAGGGAACTATCCCGGTATCACCGTTGAAAAGAAAGAAGGGGTGTGCAAACTTCCCAGAGGTGTCAAAGCCCATATCCTAGATCTTCCTGGCACCTATAGCCTAAATACTACTTCCTTGGATGAGAGCGTGGTGGTGGAACTCTTGCTCAATAAAACGGACAAGGACTATCCTGATGTTGCCGTAGTGGTAACCGATGTAGAAAACCTTAAAAGAAACCTGCTCCTTTTTACCCAGATTAAGGATTTGGGCATCCCCACAATCCTGGTCATCAATATGGCCGACCGGATGTCCAGAAAGGGTATTTCCATGGATATACCAGCCATGGAGAAAAAATTGGACACTAAAATTGCTTTGGTCAGTACTCGAAAAGGGAATGGAATCAATCACATCAAAGAACTTATTGCAGATTTTAAATCCCTTTCCACAGCACCCAATGTGGATACCTCAAGAATCGCTCCGGAGTATTTTGAAAAATTGCAAAAAACGTTCCCAAAAGAAGATTTGTACAAGCTTTGGTTGGTCATCACACAGGACGTAAACTTTATGCCCATAGAAAAGAAGCGCATTCAAGACGCCACTTCCTTTTCTACCAAAACCAAGACTGAACTTAAAAAACTACAGCATAAAGAGACCGTGCTCCGGTACCAATTTATCAACCAAACCTTAAAGGAAACCTATAAGGTAGATTTTATGGCCGCCAAGGGGTTGCGGGCCTCATTGGACAAAATTTTGACCCATAAAGTTTTTGGGTATGCTATTTTCTTCTTGATCCTGCTCACCATTTTCCAGGCAATTTTTGATTGGAGCAGCTATCCCATGGATTTTATTGACGAGCAATTCGCCAATGCGGGAGAATGGATCAAAAACACCCTGCCCCCAGGTGTCTTCACAGATTTGTTGGCGGAAGGAATTCTAGCCGGAATCGGTGGTATTGTCATTTTTATTCCTCAAATAGCCTTTTTGTTCCTGTTTATTTCCCTTTTGGAGGAAACGGGTTATATGAGTCGGGTGGTTTTTTTAATGGACAAATTAATGAGACCTTTTGGATTAAGTGGCAAAAGTGTAGTCCCACTTATTTCAGGTACGGCATGTGCTATCCCTGCTGTTATGGCCACACGCACAATAGAAAATTGGAAGGAACGGCTAATCACTATTTTAGTCACTCCGTTTACAACTTGCTCCGCACGATTGCCCGTTTATCTTATCCTCA
The DNA here is from genome assembly GCA_965117065.1 of uncultured Allomuricauda sp. Taxonomy (GTDB): domain Bacteria; phylum Bacteroidota; class Bacteroidia; order Flavobacteriales; family Flavobacteriaceae; genus Flagellimonas. The sequence continues at coordinate 2,368,715 of OZ220751.1, read as the reverse complement.
TTGCCCTAGTAATTCCTGAGGGGCGAATTTTAGGATTAAGTTATCAGGCATTGACCTTAATGTTGTTGTACCTCATCGGTTTCGGAATGGCAATTTTCTCTGCTATGGTACTGAACAAAATTCTGAAAATAAAGAGCCGGTCCCTTTTTATGGTGGAAATGCCTACCTACAGATTGCCTCTAATCAAAAATGTGGGTTATACAGTACTGGAAAAAACCAAGAGTTTTGTGTTTGGGGCTGGAAAAATCATTCTAGCCATTTCCATTGTACTTTGGTTTTTGGGTTCTAATGGTTCTTCAGAAGATTTTAAAAATGCCGAAAGCATAGTCAACCAAAGAATAGAGACTGAAGGGCTAAGTCCTTATAGCAAGAATTACATCCAGAATAATATAGATGCCTATGTTCTGGATGAAAGAAATCAAACCCAAGAACTGAACACAACAATTTTTCAGGACTCTATCCAAATAATGACAACCGTTTTAAAAGAGCGTGCCCGTGCCCAAGAAATAGCTAGCTACAAACTGGAGCACTCCTATATTGGTTATGCTGGGAAAGCTATAGAACCGATAGTAAAACCTTTGGGGTACGACTGGAAAATTGGCATTGCGGTCTTGACCTCATTTGCAGCACGAGAGGTTTTTGTGGGCACACTTGCCACTATATATAGTGTTGGTAGTGACGAAGAAGAAACCATAAAAAATAGAATGGCGGCTGAGCTGGACGAATCTGGCAAAAAGCCACTGTTCAACTTAGCTTCCGGAATTTCATTGATGCTCTTCTACGCTTTTGCCATGCAGTGCATGAGCACCCTTGCTATAGTAAAAAGGGAGACCAACAGCTGGAAATGGCCCTTATCCCAATTACTTTTCATGAGCGTTTTTGCGTATCTTGTAGCACTGACCGCCTATCAAATCCTTAACTAATGGACATAGTACAGCACATATTGGTCTATCTAACCTTAGCCTTTGCCCTAGGGTATTTAGTTTGGAAATTTCTGTTGCCCAAGTCCTTGATTTCGGGTCAAAAAAAGGACTCCAAATCCTGTGGGCAAGATGGGTGCGGTTGTGACTAACTTCCTTTATTTTTAAATTTTAGAAAATCCCCTCTGCTATATCAGCTTTTGCTGATACTTCTTTTTTAGATTTTTTTTCACTTCTTGTGTAACCTTTCTTAATTTCCTGACTATATAGGGTAACTAATCAGCTAAAAATCATTTTGGAAGCGCTTTCAGATGAAATAATAATGCAAAAAGTTGCTGACGGCAACCTTGATTTGCTAAAGGTACTTTTCGATAGACATCATAAATATGTCTATAACTATTTGTACAAAATGTCTGGCGATGCCATGCTGAGCGAGGATTTAACGCAAGATGTATTCTATAAGCTGATAAAGTATAGAAGTTCTTATAAAAATGGTGCCTTTGTTTCTTGGCTGTTCAGCATTGCCAGAAACAATTTGAAAACCCATTTTTCAAGAAACCACAAATATCATGAATCAGTAGATGTGTTGGACTACAAATCCATCGAAAATGAAGTGGACAAACAGGAAGATTTTGGTCAATTGCAAAACGCTTTGAACAAGCTCAACCCTCAAGATAGGGAACTGATTATTTTGAACAGATACCAAGAAATACGGTATGAGGAATTGGCAGAAATTGTAGGAAGCACTCCTGGCGCCATGAAAACTAGAGTCTGTCGAATATTGAAAAAGCTGAAAGAAATTTATTTAGAAAGTATTTAGTTATGAAAAAGGAACATGTTTCAGATTTACTGCCTGAATATTTGGACAATGTCTTGCCAAAAACAACGGCTGGCAAGGTAGAAAAACATTTGCAGGCCTGTGCAGAATGCAAAAAAGAGCTCGAGGAACTCAAAGTTCTTTTTAAAGCCTTTAAGGAAGAAGATACTTCCGTGCCCTCAGAAAGGATGCGTACAACTTTTGAACAAATATTGGAGCAGGAAAAACTGAACTCCCCAAAGGTGATTTCCTTAGAAAAAAAGAAAATCAATTGGGCGTCCAACCTGTTGAAAATAGCCGCCAGTGTAGCCTTACTTGTTGCTTCGTTTCAAACTGGCAGAATTTTACAAATGGAAAAATCCAATGATGATGTAGCTGCGCTGCTGGAAGAAAGCTTACAGGTAAAGCAAACGGCTATGCTTTCCCTAATGGAAAACCAATCCGCAAGTAAACGGATACAGGGGGTCAACTATATTCAGGAGTTTCCAAATCCAGATGAGGCCATAGTCAAGGCCTTGGCCAATCGCCTCCTCAAAGATGATAACGATAATGTGCGTTTAAATGCCTTTGAAGCCCTATCCGGATTGAGTACCTCTGAATTGGTCAAATCAGTTTTTATTGAGGCCTTGGAAAATGAAAAAAACCCAAGCATACAGATTGGTATCATCCAGGCCTTGGTCAAAATCCATGAAAAGAAAGCGGTGGCCCCCATGCAAAAATTGTTGGAGCAAGAGGACACCCAACCCTTTGTCAAAAATGAAATCAAAATGGCGTTGCCAAAAATTATATAAACATCAAAAAACGAAAAATCATGAGAAAATTATCAATTTTAGTACTAGCATTTGTAACAAGTACATTGGCCTATGCCCAAGCAGATTACAGCAAAGCGTTAAGCGGTGTGGAATGGGTAAAAATTGAGTCTAAAGCGGACATTACCCTAAGAACCCAGACTGCTAATGAAATTAGGATCAAGGGTAGCGGAAGCACTAAAGTATCTGAAAAATCCAAAGGTCTTCGGTTGGTTGGTGAAGGAGGCTCGGATAATACTGAAGTAGGGTTTTATGTGGTCCAGGATGGCAATACGTTGATCGTTAAAAATCTACGAAGATCCGAAGGAGCCATCATCTATCTTCCAAAAAGTCAAAATGTTTCAGTAAAAAGTACTTGGAGTGGGGACATTGAAATCGATGGATTTTCTGGAGAGGTGGAGGCCAATGCCCAATTGAACGGAAGTATCGAAATCTCCAACGTAAATGGTCCAGTTACTGCAAATGCATTAAACGGCGGTATCACTGTGGATTTTAATACGGTGAAACAAGATTCCCCTATTTCCATTTATACCACCAATGATGATGTGGATGTTACCCTTCCGGCCAATACTCCGGCAGATTTACAGCTGGGCACCGTTAACGGTGATATTTATACCAACTTCGAACTAAAAAAGGAAGAGAAAGATGGTTTAACATCAATCTCAGACAGAAAGGTAAGGGCGGCCATCAATAGGGGCGGGGTCAAAATCTCCTTGAAATCCACCAACGGGAACATCTATTTAAGGAAACAATAGATTCCACAAAGTTTATTCATCTCAAAAAGCAAAAATCATGAAAAATTTAGTAGCTATGCTAGTGATAGGCCTGTTGGGTCTATCACTAAGCGCACAAAGAATCATAGAAAAGAACATTAATTATACGAATCAGGTTATCGATCTGAACGTAAAATTTGCTTCAGAAATTGAAGTCAAGACCTGGGATAACCCTACCGTATATTTCAAGGCAACACTAAGAACAAAAGATAGTAAGTACTTAGACCTTTATAAATTGAATATTGATGAAGGTCAAGGGTATATTGGCATTGAATCTGATGCAGAGGCAGTGTTTAAAGCTTTTCATGACGAATGGAACAAAACTCGCCCGGAAGGAGAGCATCGATACTATCACACCAGCGACATGTACACCTTTGATTATGTTCTTTATGTGCCAAAGAAGGCCGACTTTACCGTCAGTAGCATCAATGGCCATCTTAAGGCTGATGTGATCGAAGGGGATTTCACAGCAGATTTGATTAACGGTAACATTGACATTGCCAAGTATAAGGGCAATATGGATTTAAAGACCATAAATGGGGAAATTGACTTGACCCTATCCAATTCAAGGTTGACCGCAGAGACCATCCATGGTCAAATTTATGCGGATGAAAAATTGAACCTAAAGGTCACGGACCGCCATGTGGGCCAAAAAGTAGAGGGAAGTTTTGATAATGCCACCCATCGACTCAAGTTAAACACTATTAATGGGAATATGTATTTACGGCTTTAAGACATGAAACTATTTTATTCTTTAGTACTAGCTATCCTAATTCTAGTTGGTTGTCAAAATAAAATGCAACCGATAGCAATAGTTGATCAAACTGAAAAGGATTCTTTGGTTTTGGCTCAAATGATAGCCCTAAGAGAGGAAGCCATGATCAAAAAGGATGTCGCCTTGGTGATGCCCCAGTTTTCGGAAGATGCCACATGGATAAACTCTCAGGGGTACTTCTTCCAAGGAAAAAAGGAATTGGAAAAGTTTCACCTTATGTTCGTTAATAATGATTCCCTGGATTACTATTACAAGATCAGTGAGCCAAAAATTAGACTATTGGATCGGAACAACGCCTTGGCCTATTATTCTTGGAAAATGTTTTGGTTCAAAAAAGAGAATCCTGCAGACACTACTTTTCGGGAAATTGGATTAATGACATTGAATGCCCAAAAACAAAATGAAGCATGGAAATGGGTGGCAGTTACGAATCAGCATACTCCTTGGTTCTATGATCACATAACCCCGGTTCAGATTGATTAGGTACTTAAAACAGCGCGGAGACAAAGGAATAAAGCAAAAGAGCCCAGCCAGCTACTAAAAGTAGGCCTCCCAAGGGGGTTATGGGACCTAGAAAGCGAAGTTTCTTTCCGTTGGAAGTACTTATACATAGTCCATAAATACTAAAGGAAAACAACAAAGTTCCGAATACAAAACAATTCACAATATAGCTGTCCAAAGGCCTGTCAAACCCAAGATTAAAGCCAAGGACCAACAGTACCAAAGCGTGGTACATTTGATATTTGACCCCAGTCTCAAAACTATGAAGTTGTTCCGGGGTCAATTTCTTTTTAAGGGCATGCGCGCCAAATGCGCCAAGGATAACGGCCAAAAGCCCATAAAAGGCTCCCATGAACTGCGCGAGTAATATTGTTTCCATTGTTAATGTATTTAGCAATAGGTGTTAAAAGGAAATACTAATTTCCGTATCGCCCTCCACTTTAAATCGACATTCCTCATATTTTGGTGGGCCAAAAGTCTTCATTTTCGATTTGGAAAAGGCTACTTTTTCCTTAGGTATCCCCAACCAATTGGTGTCCAATATATCATTTCCGTTTTTATCATGAAAAATGGCAAGCGCATAATCCCCGGCGGGTAAATTCTCCAAGGTCAAATTAACCGTTCCTATTTGAGCCGGGGCACTCTTCGCTTTTACAACTCCATCAAATTTTAAAAAGAAATCTTCCGAATCGTAAACGGCAACGTTCACTTGACCTTTATCGGACGATACATTGTTCACTTGTACAAAAATTGTGTTTTGGGAAAATAATACAACAGGAACTAATAACATCCAAAGCGGAATGAACTTGATGTAACCGAAGTAGTTTTTTTGGTTGTGGTGAAAATAACTCATTTGACTTCCTCGACATTGCGATTCAATTGCGTCTGCAAAATCTGATAGAACTCTTGGGTTTGAATACTATCCTTAAAATTGATGAACATTTGCAAGGAATCGTGATGTACCAATTTAATTTTTTGCTGGGATAGGTCGTCCACAAAAAAATGCACCTTAGACATGGTAATAGAATCAATAAAAACCCCTTTTTCCGCAACCATCCATGAAAATCCACTGGACCGCTCCAGTTCTGGAACACGGTCCACCAATTTAAGACTGTCTATTTCTGTCAAGGGGACACTCTGATAATAAATGCCCGAAAGGATTTTTAGCTCCCCCTCCTTAATCTTGTACCAATTTTTATAATGGGCCAAGAAGGCAAAAAAGCAAACGATCAGTGTAAGGGCAATCAATAGATTCCAAAACCAATGCCGTTTCTTTCTACTCATTTTCCTTATCCGTTCTATACTTATCAAACCAAGCTACGGTATGCGCAATCTTGGTTATCAAATTACTAGGTTTTCTTGCTATTCCATGACTTGCTCCCGGGATTTCCACCAGTACAGTCTCAATTTTTCGCAGTTTAAGTGCGTGATAAAGCTGTTTGGCTTCACTAGGTGGGGTCCGCAAATCGTTCATCCCCACCATCACCATTGTGGGCGTCTCTATATTACCAACGAGTGATATGGGCGAAAATTTCCAGTAGCCTTCAAAATTTTCCCAGGGCTGACCTGGGTATCGGTGCTCAGCATAATAGAAGTAGTTATCAGCCACCAAAGTTTTACTGATCCAGTTCATAACCGGTTTGGCTACCACCGCGGCTTCAAAACGGTTGTTTTTTCCAATCATCCAAGCAGACATAATTCCCCCAGCGCTACCTCCGGTAACAAATAACTGGTCCTCATGGGCTATGCCCAAGCCAATACAATGATCCACCCCATCCATAACGTCGTTATAATCTTCCCCAGGGTAATTGTTGTACAACAGATTCCCAAATTCTTCTCCATAACTGGTACTCCCTCTGGGATTAGGATAAAAAACGACATAACCTGCTGATGCATACAATTGCATTTCCACTGAAAAACGGTCTCCGTAGTTCAAAATGGGCCCTCCGTGATTCTCCACCATAAAAGGGTATTTTTTGGATGCATCATACTTTGGCGGGTACACCACCCATCCTTGGATATCCCTACCATCTACAGAAGATTTATACCAAACTTCCTCCACTCGTCCTAACGTTCTATAATTAAGTAGCGCTCTGTTTAAACTTGTAATCTTCACTGGATTCTTGGCCTTTGGTTTAAGAATGGCCAGCTCCGCAGGGTAATTTGGGCGGGATTGGGTATAAGCTATTATTCCACTTTTTGAAATAGAAAAAGAGCCGCTGGGATAGGGTCGGCCCAAGGTAGTTCCTCCTACATTATCCACAATTTTTGATACATTCCCAGCTAAAGAAATATGACCAACTTTTCCGTTCCCTTTGTCATCATAAGCGATATATAATCCGTCACCTTTTACATTCCATTGAATGTTTGATATGGTTCTGTCCAGTCCTCCAGAAATGACTCTTTTTCCACTGCCATCCATATTCATGATATGTACCTTTCGAATTTGATAGGCTTGAACCTTATCCTCAAAACTTAAATAGGCAATGTACTTTCCGTCTGGAGAAACCTTTGGGTTATAATCTGGTCCATTTCTGTCCGTCAATGCTTCCATTTTCCCATTTTCTATGTTCACTGAATAGATTTCGCTATTGCGAAAACGATATTCCCAATCTTCTACCCTATTCGCCGAAAAATAGATTTTACTCCCATTCTTAGCCCAAGACAGCGTCCCTCTATGGTGCCAGTTACCTGAAGTGATTTGTCTTGGGGCACCCCCATCCGCTGGAATCGTAAAAATATGGTTAAACCCCGGTTTGATATAGCCTCGACCATCAGCTTCGTGATAGACTCGGTCCGTAATTCTTGGAGCTTCCGCCCATTTGGCTCCTTTTGGTTTTTTGGGCATTTTGGCTATAATCGGTGCAGATTTTGGCACGTTCATGGAAAAGGCCAACTGCTTTCCATCTGGAGACCAGGTTAAAGATGAGGGACTAAAAGGTAGTTGGGTCAGTTTGGCTACTTTTCCAGATGCCATCCAATACATAAAGACTTCCGAACCCTCCTTGGTGCTACTTACAAAAGCAATCCGATCGCCGGAAGGAGACCACCTGGGACTACTCTCATTAACTTCGTTGGAAGTTAGTTTCTGGTGTTGGTTTCCATCGAGCTTAATCAACCAGAGATTCCCTTTTGAACCATCTTTCATAATATCATAACCCATCCTCCTATAAACCACCCAATCGCCATCGGGCGAAATCTGTGGATCGGATGCATATTGTAAATCAAAGACATCTAAATAAGTGAAATTCTGTTTTTGGGAGGTTGATAACTGTAAAGCTCCTAATGTGAAAAGGAGCAAAAGAAATCGTTGCATATTTTCAAATTTTGTAGCTTTAAAGGTAGCGAAAAAGAAGTGTTCGCAATGACTTACACTTCTTATTGCTTTTTAATTCTGGCGGCTCCCTATTCCAACCTCGCGGAGACCGTATACAAATCATTTAAACCATTTTATGTTTGTACCATTTGTTATTGCATCCGCCCAGTCTTGGTATGAAGGTTTCTATTCAGCTGCTTTGGGAGTGGGCGTCTTGGTTGGGGAATACTACCTTTTATCTAATGGATATCGATTTATCAAAGTCCGGATTAAAAAAATTGCCGCCAACCGTGGTGTTAATTGTAGTGTGACGTTGAGAAGAAATCAAACCATACACTATATCAAACCCAAAGATGTATCCCAAAAGCAAAAGATATATTTGGAGTTCATGCTTTTTTTGCATGTTCTCGGCCTCCTTTTGGTGGGCATTGCATGGCTAGGATTAGTGGTGGGCCTAGCTCTATTGATACAAAAGGTTGAATGAAGCATCGCCAAGAAGAGCCTAGCTATTGGTAAACCAAAAACCGTTGTTTACTTGTTATCTTTGGCAACGACAAAACGTTGATGGATGGACTTTACCAACAAAAAAGTACTGATTACTGGTGCATCTCGTGGCATAGGTAAAGCCACGGCAATAACCTTTGCCAAAAACGGAGCCCAAGTGGGTATAAATTATCGCAACAACTCTGAGGAGGCTAAAAAAACGTTGTCTGAGCTGTCAGGAGATGGGCATATACTCCTTCAACAAGATATTTCAGAAAAAAATGGTCCAGAATCCTTAATCAATAGATTTATTCATCATTATGGGCAACTGGATGTTTTGGTCAACAATGCCGGAATTTCCATTTTTCATAAAATTGCCGAGGTTGATTTTGATTATTGGGTTCACGCATGGGACGAAACTTTTAAAACCAATCTTTTTGCCGTTTCCAATCTCTGTTATTGGGGTGCCAAGTCCATGATGAAAACCGGAGGGGGACGGATTGTCAATGTGTCGTCCAGAGGGGCATTTAGAGGTGAACCCACCAAACCAGCCTATGGAGCCAGCAAGGCAGCCTTGAATGCCATGAGCCAGTCATTGGCCAAAGCTTTGGCTCCACATAAAATCTATATTGGTGTGGTTGCCCCTGGGTTTACCGAAACGGAAATGGCAGCAGAAACCTTAACCCCAAAAGAAAGAGAAAACCTTTTGCGCGAATCCCCTTTTCAACGCATGGCGCAACCAGAAGAGGTTGCACATGCCATCTTATTTTTAGCATCTGAGGGAGCAGAATATTCCTCAGGGACCATCATAGATGTTAATGGTGCTTCTTATTTAAGGAGTTGATTTTATTACGGTATTTTTGTGCGCAGTCATTCCTTTATGACCTAAGAAATCCAACATGAAAGCCTCCACCATTGCACAACTCAAAAAAGAGCTTAAACATCGTTCTCCGGAAGAACTATTGACCCTATGTTTGCGTTTGGCCCGATTTAAAAAGGAAAACAAGGAACTACTCACTTATTTGCTTTTTGAAGCTGACCACGAGGAGGGCTATATTGAAACCGTAAAAGCTGAAGTAGACGAGCAATTCTTGGAAATCAATACCAATAGTTTTTTCTACATCAAAAAAAGTGTGCGAAAAATTCTTCGCAACATAAAAAAGTATATTCGATACTCTGGGAACAAAGAAACAGAAGTAGAACTTCTTTTGTATTTCTGTCAGAAGTTGAAATCGTTTCAACCACCTATCAAAAACAATATTGCTTTGAGCAATTTATACGACAGGCAGTTGGTCTTTATCGAAAAAAAGATAAATGCCCTACATGAAGACCTGCAATACGACTTTGGCCAAGTCTTGGAAGATTTAAGATAGACTCAGGCAACCTTACCCCTCCTTTTTTGCGTCTTCTACCAAACAACCTTTATAAATCAAAAAATGGGAGCAAATAAGAAAACCGCCCACCTGGCAGGGCTTTTGTACTTTTTAATAGCCATAACCGGTATATTTAGCCTAATGTATGTTCCATCTCAGCTCATAGTTTGGGACAATCCGGCAGAAACCATTGAGAATATTAAATCCTCCGAATTTTTATTCCGGCTGGAAATTTTAAGTGAACTCCTATGCTATCTGTTTTTTGTTTTATTGCCTTTGGTGCTGTATCAATTGTTCAAAAATACCAATCAAAATGTTGCAATAGTGATGGCGGTATTGGCCATTGTCAGTGTTCCTATTTCAATGGTCAGTGTTATTCACAAGTTTGATGTGCTGTCCTTATTGGGCGAAGCAGGGTATCTAGATGTGTATGATCCAAATCAAATCCAAGCGCAAGTAATGCTATCTTTTAAGTCGTACTACCGAGGTATCCTGGTGGCCCAAATATTCTGGGGTTTATGGCTATTTCCTTTTGGCTATTTGGTCTTTAAATCTGGATTTCTACCAAAACTTTTGGGTCTCTTTTTAATGGTTGGTAGTTGCGGGTATTTTATAGACTTCGTTGCCAGGGTCCTTTGCCCAAATTATGGTGAACTTTGGGTTTCCGACTATATCACCATTCCGGCCAGCATCGGTGAACTGGGCACCTGCCTATGGCTGTTAATCATGGGGATAAAAATGAAAGCTTAAACCTCTAAACGGATTTTTTGCCCTAATTTGTCGAAAAATCCGTTTTCATGACCCTTACTCTCCTTTGCAAAATTCGCGTTGTACTTCAAGTTTTATGCAGCGTTCTGTTCATCACTTCTTGCACACAAACTTCCTCAGATAAAGCGGAAGCAAAATGGCATCTTGTCTACAAAAATGATAAGGACGGAAAACCCTCTTTCGGAACTATTGAGGACTTGAAGCATGCTATTCGAAATGGAGTTCCCGTTCGCGTAGGCTGGTCATCCAAGAGTAAATCAGATTCCACAAAATCTGTGGAGCATGTTGTTGAAGCCACTTTTTTAACCATCGCTAATCAAAAAGAAGTATTTGCCCAGATTCCTCCTTTTGTGGCCCAACGTCCAGATTTAAATTCTGAAAATCTTACCATTACGGCCATGCCCATACATTCCTACTGGATTTTGGGCACCAATGGGTACATAAGTAGTGTAAACCTATTGCACCATACAGATTCCATAGCAGAATATCCTCCAAGGTTGTTTGGACATAGTTTGAGCTGGTTTGTCCAGCAAAAAGTTGAAAACGAAGCGTTGAAAACCGAAACTTCTCTATGGGACGATTAGGAACTAGGCCTTTTAACCCAATCCAACATCTAGGGTCATCATAATGATAAATCCGCCGATAAAGCCCATTGTCGCGATATCGGTGTATTTGTCTCTTTGGGTTTCAGGAATTACCTCCTCCACCACCACAAAAATCATAGCACCCGCGGCAAAAGAAAGGGCATATGGCAAAATGGGTTCAAAGGTTAGCACCGCCCAAGCCCCCAAAACCGCAGCTATGGGCTCCACTATGGCTGAGGCCTGACCATACATAAAGCTTTTGGTTCTGCTCAAACCTTGTCTTCGCAATGGCATGGCCACCGCAAAGCCTTCTGGGAAGTTTTGAAGACCAATTCCCATTGCCAAAGCAACCGCTCCACCAATGGTAGCACCATCAAAACCTGCAGCTACCCCACCAAAAAGCACGCCAACGGCCAATCCTTCGGGAATGTTGTGCATTGTAATGGCCAGGGTCAATAAAGTAGTCCTGTGCCAAGGGGTTTTAACCCCTTCGGCTTCACTTTCCTTAAAATTGATATGTAAGTGTGGAAGTACCTTGTCCAATCCAAAAATAAATGCTGCTCCAAGTAAAAATCCTATTGCTGCTGGAATCACCTTTACAAAACCTTCTCCTTGGCTCATTTCAATACCGGGTGCTAATAAACTCCAAAAACTGGCAGCAACCATAACCCCACCAGTAAAGCCCAACATGCCATCCAATACGGCCCTGTTCATGCCTTTAAAGAAAAAGACAAGTGCAGCACCCGCAGCAGTTAACCCCCAAGTGAACAAGGTGGCATAAAAAGCTGCCAAAATGGGGTCTATACTTTCAAAATATTGAATTACCTGTTCCATTAGTCATTCTGTTTTACGTAAAGATTTGATGCTATTTGATGTGAAATATGGAGTTCTTTTCCATTCATCTGAATATGTAGCGATTGATCGAACTCTTCTTTTTCAAGAATCTCAATTGTATTTCCCAAAGCGATGTTGTTCTTATCCAAAAATTTCAAAAAAGTGGACGAAGTATCCTTAACCCCCACGCAAACCCCTTTGGTGCTTATTGGAAGGTCACTTAATAATTGTTTATCCCGCTCCATAAACTTTCCATCCTTGCTTGGAATGGGGTCGCCATGGGGGTCATATTTTGGAAAGTCCAGTAGCGCATCTATACTATCAATTAGTTTTTCGCTTTTAATATGCTCCAACTGTTCTGCCACTTCATGGACCTCATCCCATGAAAAATCTAATTTTTCAACTAAAAATACCTCCCATAACCGGTGCTTTCTAATGATGGAAAGGGCAGTTTTAATACCAAAATCAGACAAGGATACCCCTTGATATTTTTTGTAGTTGACCAAGCCCTTTTCTGCTAACTTTTTTGCCATGTCCGTTACCGAAGATGGTTTGGTTTCCATCTGTTCGGCAATGGCATTTGTGGCAATAAGGGCGGAAGAATTACCGCCTAGATGAAAAATGGTTTTGATATAGTTTTCCTCGGACCGAGTCACAGAAAAATAATTTTTCCAAAAATACATTTTTATTTGTAAAAACAAATTTTTAGTTTTGTCTAAATTTTAATTTCAACATCCAAAAAAAATTGAAACAACTCCTATTTGTACTAGCCTTAACTTCTTGTCTTTGTGGATGGTCCCAAAACAGTATCGTTCAAGGGACGGTTTCCGAGAATGGACAAAGTGTTCCCTTTGTCAACATTTACCTTAAAGGAACCCAAAGTGGAACCGCTACGGATGCAGATGGAAATTATTCCATAACCGACCTGTCCCCAGGAAATCATGTTATCATTGCTTCGGCCATTGGGTATGAGCCTTTCAGAAAGTCATTTTTAATAGGCAAGGACGAAACCATTACTTTGGACATAGCATTAACGCAGTCAGCAGAGGCTTTGGATGAAATGGTGGTCACCGGTACACTAAAAGCAGTAAGTAGACTGGAAAGTCCAGTGCCTGTAGAAGTATATACCCCAACATTTTTAAAAAAGAACCCAACTCCTAGCATTTTTGAGGCACTCCAGAATGTAAATGGCGTTCGTCCCCAAATCAATTGCAATGTGTGTAATACGGGAGACATACATATCAATGGCTTGGAGGGTCCTTATACCTTAGTGTTGATTGATGGCATGCCCATTGTAAGTGGACTGGGAACAGTTTATGGACTGTCAGGAATCCCAAACTCCTTAATAGAACAAATTGAAATTGTGAAAGGTCCAGCCTCCACCCTTTATGGCAGCGAAGCTGTTGGCGGATTGATCAATATCATTACCAAACATGCACCCAATGCCCCTGAATTTTTTGCGGATGCCTACCTAACCGGTTGGGGGGAATACAATTTAGACGTAGGTACCAAAATTGAAGTAGGAAAGAAAACCGATCTGTTGCTGGGGGTCAACTATTTTAATTATGACGAGATTATTGACAACAACGGCGATAATTTTACTGATTTGACCTTGCAAGATCGCATCTCAGTTTTTCAAAAATGGAATTTTAAACGCGAAGATTCCAGAGTGTTTTCGCTTGCGGGTAGATTTTTCTACGAAGATCGCTGGGGCGGGGAACTCCAATGGACTCCCGAATTTAGGGGCGGAGATGAAATTTACGGAGAAAGTATTTATACCCGAAGATGGGAGGTTTTGGGTAAATATCAACTGCCCATTGATGAAAAGGTGATGCTTTCCATGTCTTATAACGACCATAATCAAAATTCGGTTTATGGAGATGTTAGTTACCTGGCTGATCAGAGAATTGGTTTTGGACAAATGACATGGGATAAGTCCATTGGCAAGCACGATTTGCTTTTTGGTAGTGCCATTCGTTACAATTATTATGATGACAATACTCCCGCCACCCCAAGTGCAGATGAGGTGTGGATTCCCAGCTTATTTATTCAAGATGAGTTGAAAATTGCCAAAAAACACTCCATTTTAGGAGGGCTACGGTACGACTATGACCAAAGACATGGCAATATTTTCACACCCAGGGCGGCATACAAATGGAAAATTTCAGACAATGATATTTTTAGGATCAATACCGGCACCGGCTTTCGGGTTGTGAACCTATTTACCGAAGACCATGCAGCATTAACAGGTTCCCGTGATGTGGTAATTGCAGAAGCACTAAAACCGGAACGTTCCGTAAACGTTAACCTCAATTATCTGAAGAAAATCTACGCGGATAATGGCACTTTTGTAGGAGTGGAAGCCTCTGCATTCTACACCCATTTTTCCAACATCATTTTGCCAGACTATGATACCAATCCCAACCAAATTATCTATGATAATCTCAATGGCAAATCGGTGTCTAAAGGGTTGAGTGCCAATGTGGATTTGGTGCTGCCCAATGGGCTTAAATTTTTGGTGGGCGCTACTTGGCAAGATGTGAGCAATACCGAAAATGGGGTTACCGAACGCCAAATATTGACCGAAAGCATCACCGGAACCTGGAATGCTTCCTACACTTTCAGAAGTTTGGATCTAACCGTGGATTATACCGGCAACCTGTATGGCCCTATGCGCTTGCCCACCTTGGGTGAGTTGGACCCAAGGCAGGATTATTCCCCTACCTGGAGCATTCAAAATATTCAGTTTACGTATAAGGGACTGGACCAGTTTGAATTCTACGGGGGTGTTAAAAACCTATTGGATTGGACGCCCAACCGTGGTAATCCTTTTATCATAGCCAGGGCGGATGATCCTTTTGATAGAAATGTGCAGTTTGACCCCCAAGGCAATGTTGTGGCCACCGCGGACAACCCCTACGCCCTCACATTTGATCCCAGCTATGTATATGGCCCCAACCAAGGAATTAGGGCTTTCTTTGGGTTACGGTATACTGTTTTTTAGTTCATACTAACCTATTCAAGAACACAAGGTGCTGGTACTTATTCTTGATGACTGATTAAACCTCACAGCCAAACAAAGATGGTATCACAAATTGTGATACCTTAAATTCAGCGCAGGTAACCGCATTTCAAGAACAACAACGCACTAAATTTGCCATTCCGTATTTTTGGGTCATGTCAAACTTTGACTTTATCATTTTGGGTGCCGGAGCCGCTGGCCTTTTACTGGCAGATGCTTTGGGAGCAGACCCACATTTTTCATCAAAGTCGATTTTGATTATTGACAAGGATGATAAAAACTTAAACGACCGTAGCTGGTGTTTTTGGGAGAAGGGGGCAGGTGATTTTGACGCGATGTTGCACAAATCTTGGCCAAACATCCATTTTGCTGGAAAAGAAACCAGCTTATCCTCCTCTATTGATCCTTACCATTATAAAATGCTACAGGGGATTGATTTTTACAAACACTATCTGACCAAAATACAGGAACATTCCAATGTTGTTTGGGTGAAAGACCTTGTAACCCAAATTGACGAGAGGGAGAATGCCGTAATTATTTCAACCCAAAATGGCAAGTTCTCTGGCGCAAAGGTTTTCAACAGCATTTTTGATATCCAGACAATCAAAAGTCAGCAAAAATACCCTGTGCTGCAACAGCATTTTTTAGGTTGGTTTGTGAAGACCACAAAACCAGTTTTCAATCCTGACGAAGCGACCTTTATGGACTTTTCCGTCCCCCAAAAAGGGAATACCCGTTTTATGTACGTGCTTCCATTTTCCAAGACCGAAGCCTTGGTGGAATACACCTTGTTTTCAGAACATCAGTTGAAAAAAGAAGGCTACGAAAATGCCATATCGGACTATATCTTGGAAAAACTGGACGGGACAGACTATGAAATCATGGAAGTTGAACAGGGAAGCATTCCCATGACGTGTCTCCCCTTTCACCGACAAAATTCCGATAGGATATTCCATATGGGTATCGCTGGAGGTTGGGCCAAACCAAGCACGGGATTTACCTTTTACAATACCTACAAGCAGGTGAAGCGCTTGGTGAACCAACTAAAGTTGAAAAAACCACTCAACAGATTAAATAAAAGAAATCGCTTTTGGTTCTATGATCTGTTATTGTTGGACATTCTTTATAAACACAACCATTTTGGAAGGTCTATTTTTGAGTCACTTTTTAAAAAAAGAAAGTCACAGCTGATCTTAAAGTTCTTGGATGAAGAAACTTCGCTTTGGGAAGATTTACAGATTATTGGGGCTTGTCCCAAAAAACCATTTTTAAGGGCCCTTTGGAATCGACTTTTTTAAACGGTTCTCTTCATTAGGCTTTCTCCAAACTGTTGTAACAATTTTTTGTTTTCCGTTGGAATATTGAGATTTTCCAAAGTCTTAAAAGCCTTTTGGGTATAGTCCTCGATTTCCTGCTTTGCAGCCTCTACGGCACCACTTTCAATAAAAATGGTTTTCACTGCATCCACCTTGGATTTTGAATCTTCAGGTTTAATGGAATAGAGGTGCAACAAGCCGGCCCGATCTTGTTTTAAGGCAAATTCCAACGCCTTTAAATACAAGAAGGTCTTTTTGTTCTCAATGATATCCCCCCCTACTTGTTTCCCAAAAGTTTTGGGGTCACCAAAAGCATCCAAATAATCGTCTTGCAACTGAAAGGCAATTCCCAAACTGAGCCCAAAATCATAAATTGATTGGGTATCATCTTCCGAAGCTCCAGCTACAATGGCTCCCATTTTCATGGCTGTAGCTACCAGAACCGCAGTTTTAAACGCAATCATTTTAAGGTACTCAGGAATGGTCACATCATCGCGAGTCTCGAAGTCAACATCATATTGTTGGCCCTCACAAACCTCAATGGCTGTTTTGCTGAACAGGAGTGTAAGTTGTTTAAAAATTTCTGGGGGATAACTTTCCAAACATTGGTATGCATTAATTAGCATGGCATCACCGGATAAGATTCCTGTGTTGATGTCCCATTTCTCGTGCACTGTACTCTTGCCCCTACGCAAGGGAGCATCGTCCATAATATCATCATGGACCAAAGAAAAATTGTGGAATATTTCTATTGCCATGGCCGCCTCCAACGCCTCGTTTGGATTACCTCCGAACAACTCAGTAGTCATTAAGGTAAGTACCGGGCGTATCCGTTTCCCGCCCAAACCTAAAATATAAGTGATAGGTTCATAAAGGTTTTTGGGTTCTTTGGATGTCAGTTTACTTTCCAAATGGGAAACGAACAGATTTCGGTACCGTTCAATGGCGTCTGAATTGGTCATGGGCCAAAAATACGGTCAATTTGAACAGTATCCCAATCCCGTCAAAAACAGTAATTCAGCAAGAATAGAAAAAAGTTTCTTCGAAAAACGCAATAGATTTGAAAATCTTCGTCTTTATAGATGAAGACCGCTAACAGGCTTTTTTAATGGCTGCCAATAAAGAGAACTATAACCGACTTACTGCCTTTTTTAACGAAGAGTACAATTCACTTCGAGGGTATGTACAGTCCAAAATTGACGATACCACGGAACGCGATGCCGAGGATATTGTTCAAGATGTGGCCTTGCGGATTTTTTCAAGAACGGATGACCTATCACCTATAAACAACATTGGTGGTTTCGTCTACAACTCCATTCGAAACAGAATTATTGATCTAATGCGAACAAAAAAAGACAAGGTAAACGAAGAGGACGGTTTTGAGTCACAATGGGCAGAATTTGCCGAGCTCTTTTATGGGAATGCCGACAACGCTTACCCAGAAAATTTGCAGCAAGCCCTAAAAAAAGCCATTAAAACACTGAAACCAGCTTATCAAGATATACTCATCGCCGTGGACTTTGAAGGGTATTCTTATAAAGAAATTGCAGAAGAAACAGGAATATCGCAGGGAACGCTAATGTCTAGAAGACATAGAGCTTTGTCCATGCTATCAAAATATTTAGAAACTGAAAAAAACATGAATTTATAAAATTTAAGAATATGGGACCAAGAGAAAGATATTACGAAAGGAAAGTAGAGAAGTATGTGACCAAGGCTTTTAAAATAGTATTTGTGGTCATCATTTTTACTGGATTGGTGCTGCTTGCCGGCTACGTACTCATGCGTTTATGGAATTGGTTAATGCCAGACCTATTTGGTCTAACTACTATAGGCTATTGGCAAGCATTGGGTATTATGCTCATGGCTAAAATAATTTTTGGATTTGGAAATCATTCTTCAAAAGGGTCCAACCACAAGTCTAAAAAACGTCATAAGGACGATCGCTACTGTCGACCTAGAAAAAGCTTTTCCAAATGGCAACACTACGATCAGTTCTGGAAAGAAGAAGGAGAAGAGGCCTATAACGCTTATTTGGAACGCAATAAAAATGAAGCATCAGATGACACCAAGGAAGAAAACTAAAGCCATTGAAAAGATTGAAAATTTCCGACGCAGGGCTTTTTTCTGGCGTTCAGCACCTAAATCAACAACTCAGGCCAACTCTGGTTTCCATATTCGTAAGTATAATATTGATTAGCAACATTTAACCCAAAGGATTAAACATTCGTTAAAAAAATGTAAAACCTTGGAAACTTTTTTTGTTTTTTGAGTTTCCAAAGCTATTTTTGTCCCCCATTATGCGAGAAAAGATTTTACATAAGGCGACGGAAATGTTTTTGACCCTCGGTTTCAAAAGTGTCACCATGGACGATTTGGCCAATGAAATGGGAATTTCTAAAAAGACTATTTACTCCCATTTTGAGAATAAAACCAGGTTGGTAGAGGAAAGTACCATGGACATGTTTTGGTTCATTTCCAATGGTATTGATGAAATTATAGCATTGACCAAAAATCCAATCGAGGAACTTTATGAGATTAAGAAGTTTGTCATGGTTCACCTAAAAAATGAAAAATCCTCCCCTCAATACCAATTGCAGAAATATTATCCAAAAATTCACGAAGCGCTAAAGCGAAAACAATTTGAAGTGATGCAGGATTGCATCAAGGACAATGTAAAGCGCGGCATGGAAATGGGTATTTACCGGGACAATTTAAATGTGGAATTCATTTCACGAATCTACTTCTCCGGCGTTACCAGCATAAAGGACAACAATATTTTTCCGCTTCAGATTTTTTCCATGGCTCAACTCATGGACGATTATCTGGAGTACCACCTAAGAGGAATTACAACAGTTAAAGGAAGAGAAATTATAAACTCAATCATCAATTCAAATTAGTACTAAATGCGAACAACCTTCATTAGTTTACTTTTAATCTTGCCCTTGCTTACCCAGGCACAAGAAACTGCTCCGTACAGTTTTAGTCTGGATCAGGCCATTGCTCATGCTTTACAGCATAATTATAGCTCCATCAATGCCGATAGGGATATAGTGGATGCTCAGAAACAAAAATGGGAGACCATCGCAGGTGGACTTCCACAAATTTCTGGGGACATCAGTTACCAAAATCAGTTAAAGCAACCTGTCTCCCAGATTCCAGCTGAATTTTTTGGCGGCGAACCGGGTACATTTCAGGAGGTTGTCTTTGGACAGGCACAATCGGCCAGAGCTACTGCTACCTTGAGTCAACAAATTTTTGATGGATCCTATATTGTTGGAGTACAAGCCACAAAAGCTTTTTTGAGCTATAGTCAGAATAACAAAGAAAAGACAGATTTGGATGTGAGAAAAGCTGTAGTGGAAGCCTATGGAAATGTACTGTTGGCCCAAGAAAGTGTTTTGATTTCTGAAAACAACAAGACCACCTTGGAGAAAAACCTGTACGAAACCAAGAAGATTTTTGAAAACGGTTTGGGGGATGAGGAAAGTGTGGATCAATTACAGATTACCCTCTCTTCTGTAGACAACCAGCTCAAGAATGCCAAGCGACTGGAGAAAATTACGCTTCAAATGTTGAATTTGGTCCTGGGACTTCCCATTCAAACACCTACAGTTTTAACGGAAAACTTGGACGACCTTACCCAAAAGCAAATAGATTTTGGATTGGTGGACACAGATTTCAGTATTGAGAACAATGTGGACTATAAACTAGCTCTAAATTTAAACGAGCAACGTTATTTTGAACATAAACTGGCCAAAAGTAGAGCATTACCCACTTTAAATGCGTTTGTTAACTATGGTGGGTCATCTTTTAGCGATAGCTTCAATTTTCTAAGCAGCGGACAGGAATGGTTTGGTTCATCTGTGTTAGGGTTTGATCTTAATATTCCCATTTTTAGCTCCTTAAAGCGAAGTGCGGGTACGCAACGTGCCAAGATAGCTTTGGAAAAGGCCAAAACTCAGCTTACAGAAGCGGAAGAACAAATACGTTTGCAACTGGAAAGTGCCAAAAGTGATTACATTTTGGCCATCGAGGAATATGGTACTTCCAAACAAAATCTAGAGCTGGCAGAACGTATCGAAAATAAGAACCAGATAAAATACTCTGAAGGACTGGCAACCAGTTTTGAACTTAGGCAGGCACAAACCCAGCTCTACTCTACACAGCAGGAATATCTTCAATCCATGGTGGATGTTATCAACAACAAAACCGAACTGGAAACCATTCTAAACAAATAAACATTTAAACTCATAAACAAATCAATATCAATCATGAAAAAAATAACATATATCATACTTACGGCAGTAGTTATTTCCTCTTGTGGGGGTGGTAGCCAAGGTACTGTTGAGAGTGTGTTGGCCGGTAAAAATTTGGAGGCTATACGCGGTAAGCGAGCGGAGATTTCAACACAGCAAAAAGCATTGGAACAGCAATTGCATTCCTTGGATTCCGCCATTGCACAGTTGGACGACCATGCAAAGTTGCCCTTGGTAACCACGATTGCCGCCAAAACTGAAAAATTTAATCATTATTTAGAGCTTCAGGGAGACGTAATGACCAAACAGAATGTATTGGTTTATCCAGAAATTGCAGGAACCTTGAACCGTGTTTATGTCAAAGAAGGTCAGAAAGTAGGTAAGGGACAATTGTTGGCTTCCATAGATGACGGTGGGCTGTCCAGTCAACTCGCACAAATGAAGACACAGGCCGCTTTGGCCAAAACCACATTTGAACGTCAAAAGAGACTTTGGGAACAGAACATTGGTTCCGAAATTCAATATCTGGAAGCCAAAACCACTTATGAAGCTCAGGAAAGTGTGGTAAAACAAATGCAAAGCCAAGTAGCCAAATCCAGCATTAGGGCCCCATTCTCTGGAATTATCGACGATGTGATCAAGGATCAAGGAACCGTGGTTAGCCCAGGGCCTGGCTCTGAAGTGTTTAGAATTGTAAACCTTTCCAACATGTATATTGAAGTTGAAGTTCCAGAAAGTCACTTACCAAATGTGACCCCAGGGAAAAACGTTCAGGTGTACTTCCCTGTACTTGGTGACAGCGTTACCACCAAGGTTAGACAAACAGGGAACTTCATCAACCCAAGCAACCGTTCCTTCACTGCAGAAATTCCTGTTCCAAGTGAAAATGGGCAAATCAAACCCAACTTAACGGCCAAGGTAATGATCAATGATTACACCAACGAAAGCGCCATTTTAATCCCGCAAAGTATCGTTTCAGAGAATGCCGAAGGAGAACAATATGTCTACTTGGTGGATGCAGATTCTGTTTCTTCAGATGCTATAGCCAAAAAGGTAATCATTGAAACCGGCAAAACCCAAGGAGATTATGTTGAGGTATTGGTAGGAATCAATAATGGCGATGGAATAATAGATGAGGGTGCACGTAGTGTAAAAGAAGGCCAAAAAGTTAGAATCAAAAACGGCGAATAGGACCTTAGTCGATAGCGCAAAGCTGTTGAAAAACTATAAACTAACGTCTATCTACCATAGACTAAGACTTATACATAATGAGCAAACAAAAGAAAAAAGTAGATAAGGAATTTAAGTTGTCCTCTTGGGCCATTGACAACAAAACAACGATGTATGTTTTGATTGCGGTAATCCTTTTTCTTGGAGCATCGGCCTACTTTAGTATGCCCCGGGAGAATTTTCCTGAAATAAAGGAAACCAAGATATATATCAGTTCTGTTTATCCTGGAAATACTGCAGAGGATATAGAAAAATTGATTACGGATCCCCTTGAGGATGAACTCAAGACTGTGAGCAATGTAGTTGAAATCACTTCCACTTCACAAGAGGATTACTCCATGATCATTGTGGAATTTGATGAAAACATATCGGTTGAAGCCGCTAAACAAAAAGTAAAAGACGAGGTAGATTCCCAAACTGCCGGCGAAGATTGGCCTACCTTCAATAGTGCTAAGGTAGAACCCAATGTGTTCGACCTAAGTATGTCTGAGGAGATTCCCATTTTAAATATCAACATTTCTGGAGACTATCCAGTAGACAAATTGAAAGAGTACGGGGAGTATTTGGAAGACGAAATTGAGGGTCTGCAAGAAATTAAACAGGTAGATATTCGTGGCGCCCAGGAAAAAGAAGTCGAAGTTGCGGTAGACATTTACAAAATGATGGCAGCGCAGGTTAGTTTCAATGATGTGATCACCGCCATTAGCAATGAAAATATGACTACCTCCGCGGGTAACTTGATTACCAGTGGACAACGAAGAACCATCAGAATCGTTGGGGAAATTGATGAGCCTAAAGATCTTGACGATTTTGTGGTCAAATCTGAAAACGATGACCCCGTTTATCTTAGGGATATTGCCGAGGTGACTTTTAAAGAGGAGGACAAGACCACCTACGCACGGGAATTTGGTCATCCAGTAGTTATGTTGGATGTAAAAAAACGTGCCGGTAAAAACATGGTAGCTGCCGCAGAACAAATTCAGGTTATTGTGGACAACGCAATCGAAAATGTTTTTCCACAAGATTTGGAAGTCAGTATTGCCAACGATCAGTCCTCCAAGACCATTGGGCAAGTAGATGATTTGGTGAACAATATCATCTTTGGGATTATTTTGGTTGTGACGGTATTGATGTTCTTTTTAGGGTTTAAGAATGCCCTCTTTGTAGGATTTGCCATTCCCATGTCCATGTTTATGTCCTTAATGATTCTTAGTCTTTTAGGATATACGATGAACACCATGATCCTCTTTGGTTTGATTATGGGACTAGGGATGCTAGTGGATAATGGAATTGTGGTGGTGGAAAATGCGTATCGCCTGATTGATCAGGAAGGTATGTCACGTATGCAAGCGGCTAAAAAAGGAATTGGGGAGATTGCATTTCCCATTATTATATCAACTTTGACCACCGTTGCAGCCTTTGTTCCTCTGGGTTTATGGCCTGGGGTTATGGGCCAGTTTATGATTTATTTCCCGGTAACGCTGTCCGTTGTTCTAGGGTCGTCGCTCTTTGTGGCCATCTTCTTTAACTCTGTATTGGTATCACGTTATATGACCACAGAGGATAAAGAAATGCCTTTAAAGCAAATTATTCAGCTTACTTCTATTGTTGCAGGTATTGGGTTATTGATTTTAATTTTCGGAGGTAGCTACCGCGCCTTGGGAACCTTAATGGTATTCACTTCGATCATGCTTTGGGTTTATAGACTATTCTTAAGAGGTTGGGCCAATGGATTCCAAAATACCATTTTGCCCAAATGGGAAAAGTTCTATGAAAGAATGTTGCGCAGAGCTTTGACCGGTAGAAAACCTATATTAATTGCCATTGGCACCTTTGTAATTCTGTTCTTGGCCTTTATGGGCTTTGGAGCTTCGGTTGGAAGCCAACGTACCAAAGTGGAGTTCTTTCCAGACAATACCCCTAACCAGATTATTGTTTACATAGAATATCCTGAGGGCACCGATATTAAAAAGACTAATGATATCACCGCGGAAATTGAACAACGCGTTTATAACATTATCAATGAAGATGCTTATTTGCATGGCGATTATAACTTTTTAACGGAAAGTGCTGTTTCCCAAGTGGGTGCTGGTGCGGGAAATCCGCAAACTGATGGCGGTTCTACCGCCGAGATGCCACATAGGGGAAAGATTACGGCCACCATGCGAGAATATAAATTTAGGGAGGGCACGGATAGTAATGATTTACTGAAAAAAGTTCAAGAAGCGCTTAAGGACGTTTACCCCGGAGTTGCCATTTCCGTTGAAAAAGATGCCGTTGGTCCACCAGCAGGATATCCCATCAACATTGAATTGGAAGGAAACGATTATTCCGAACTGATTGCTACCGCTGAAAAAATGAGGAATTATATCAATTCCAAAAACATTCCTGGAATTGATGAGCTTAAGGTGGACGTAAACAAATCCAAACCGGCCATGTTGGTAGATGTGGATCGGAAGAAAGCAGGTGAATTGGGAGTTTCCACAGGACAAGTTGGGCAACAACTTAGAAATTCCATCTTTGGCGCCAAGGCCGGTATTTATAAGGAAGATGGGGAGGATTATGATATCTATGTGCGCTTTAATAGTGAAAATAGGTACAATACCAGCGCCATCTTTAACCAAAAGATCACCTTTAAAGATCAGAACTCCGGGCAGACCAAAGAGGTGCCTATTTCTGCGGTGGCCAAACAAGTTAATACTTCAGGATTTAGTGCTATTAAACACCGTGAAACCGAAAGGGTGGTAACTGTTTATTCCGCGCTTGCCCCTGGCTTTACTGATGCCAATGCCGTGGTAAGCAAAATCAAGGATGAAATGGATTCATTTGCCGAGCTTCCTGCTGACATCAAAATTGATTATACAGGACAATTGGAAGAGCAGAACAAACAAATGGCATTTTTAATGGGTGCCTTCTTTACGGGATTAGGGTTGATTTTCTTTATCCTGATATTCCAGTTCAATTCTGTTTCCAAGCCAGGAATAATAATGTTGGCCATCTTCTTAAGTTTAATAGGGGTATTTGGTGGAATTGTTGCTACCGGAAGTGCCTTTGTGATTATGATGACCATGATGGGAATTATTTCGCTGGCAGGAATTGTGGTAAACAATGGCGTGGTACTTCTGGACTATACTCAACTACTGATCGATAGAAAGAAAGTGGAGTTGGAATTGGAAGACGACGACCTTTTGGATTCCAAAAACTTTATGGAAGCCGTGGTTAAAGGAGGTAAGGCAAGGTTGCGGCCAGTATTGCTTACCGCCATCACCACTATTTTAGGATTGATTCCCTTGGCTACGGGTTTCAACATAAACTTCTTTACCTTGTTTAGTGAATTCAATCCTAATATTTATATTGGAGGGGACAATGTAATCTTCTGGGGGCCTTTGGCCTGGACCGTTATTTATGGTCTGTTTGTGGCTACCTTCTTAACTTTGATCGTGGTGCCCATTCTCTTTAGTTTGGTATATCGAATCAAAGTAAGAATCCATAAAAGGAGGGTGAGAAAAGAAGAGAATAAAAAAGAAGTCTTGGATATTGCAGCTTAAAAAAGTGCATTAAAATAAAAAAGCCCCGACGGTAAGTTGGGGCTTTTTTATTCACCAAAGGTGCATTACATATCAACAGAAACAATCTCGGATTGGTTCCAATTCTTTACATGGATAATACGGTTTTCCACAAAATCCACTTCCTTTAACATTTCCCCTTCCCAAAAAAACCATTTGCCGGATTTTTTTCCATCGATATACCTGCCAGAGGCGATTTTTTTGCCCTCTACGTTATACATAAACCACTGTCCATGTAATTTGCTCTTTAAAAAATACCCCGTTTGGGCTATTTCCCCATTTTCGTGAAAATAGGTGGCCTTAACCATGTCACCTACTTTTTCCATAGCAGGTTCAGTATCTTGTGAATACATACCAATTGAAAACATCACCACCAAAATAAATATTGCTTTCTTCATATGATATGGGATTTAAACAATTAATCAATAGTCCTAACGACATAAAAGTAATTATTATTTTACATTAAATACATGTTTACGTAACATTAAATTTACATTAAGCTTTCATCTTACTGTCTGTCAGATGTTTGCATTAAATAATAATTTGAAGCTTTGCCTATTTATCGAGTAATCTCCACCAAAAATCTAGAACACATTTTCGCACAGGTTTGGACCTAACTTCAGTGATGGGGTTCTGGTGTTAATCCCCTAAAGTTCATTATCAGTCAGAAAATCCACTTATCTAGCAATAAATATTGACATTCCTCTTAAATTTGCCCCTCCATAGCAAACAACATGTATAGAAGTAACACTTGTGGTGCCCTAAGGGCCACAGATATCAATTCGGAAGTTGCATTAAGTGGTTGGGTACACAAAGTAAGGGACAAAGGCTTTGTAGTATGGGTAGATCTTAGGGACAGATATGGTATTACCCAATTGGTATTTGATCAAGACCGAACCTCCGTTCAACTTCTGGACAAAGCCAAAGAACTTGGAAGGGAAACCGTAATACAGGTTAAAGGTCAAGTGATTGAAAGAGCCTCCAAAAACCCTAACATTCCGACCGGTGATATCGAGGTTTTGGTCAATGAACTTCATATTCTCAATGAATCCATACTTCCACCATTTACCATTGAGGACGATACGGATGGGGGCGAAGATATAAGAATGAAGTACCGTTATCTAGATATTCGAAGAAATCCGGTAAAGAATAATTTGATCTTCAGGCACAAAGTGACTATGGAGGTTAGGAAATACCTTTCGGAAGAAGGCTTTATAGAAGTCGAGACTCCCTATTTAATTAAATCCACTCCCGAAGGTGCGCGGGACTTTATAGTGCCAAGCCGTATGAACGAAGGGCAGTTTTATGCTTTGCCCCAGTCTCCGCAGACCTTTAAGCAATTGCTTATGGTGGGCGGAATGGACAAGTACTTCCAAATTGTAAAGTGCTTTAGGGATGAAGACTTGCGTGCAGATCGCCAACCTGAGTTTACCCAAATTGACTGCGAAATGGCCTTTGTGGAGCAAGAGGATATCCTTAATGCGTTTGAAGGCCTGACCAAATATTTGCTAAAAGAAATTCATGGAGTTGATTCCGGGGATTTTCCTAGAATTACCTTTGATGAAGCCATGCAAAAATATGGTAACGATAAACCAGACATTCGTTTCGGAATGGAGTTTGGCGAATTGAATGCCATTGCACAACACAAAGATTTCAATGTATTCAATTCCGCGGAACTAGTAGTTGGAATTGCCGTTCCCGGAGGTGCGTCCTACACTCGAAAAGAAATAGACAAGCTTATAGATTGGGTCAAGCGTCCGCAAGTAGGTGCCAGGGGCATGGTATATGTTAAATGCAATGAAGATGGATCCTACAAATCTTCCGTTGATAAGTTTTATGATCAAGGTGATTTGGCCAAATGGGCAAAGGAAACCGGTGCCAAAGCAGGTGACCTTATTTGTGTCCTATCCGGCAACATAAATCAAACTAGAGCTCAATTAAGTGCCCTTCGTATGGAGTTGGCGGAACGGTTGGGCCTAAGAAAACCAGATGAATTCGCCCCGCTTTGGGTCATCGACTTTCCCTTATTGGAATTGGACGAGGAAACTGGCACCTACCACGCTATGCACCACCCCTTTACTTCACCCAAACCTGGTCAACTCGAATTGTTAGAGACAAATCCAAGTGATGTAAAGGCAAATGCCTACGATTTGGTGCTCAACGGGAACGAGATTGGAGGAGGTTCCATCCGTATCCATGATAAGGACATACAAGCAACTATGTTCAAACATTTGGGCTTTACCCCAGACGAAGCCAAGAAACAATTTGGATTTTTAATGGATGCCTTCCAGTATGGTGCGCCCCCACATGGTGGTATTGCCTTTGGGTTGGACAGATTAGTGGCCATATTAGGTGGACAGGAAACCATCAGGGACTTTATTGCTTTCCCCAAAAACAATAGCGGCAGGGATGTTATGATAGATGCTCCGGCAACCATTGATAAAGAACAGTTAAGTGAATTACATTTAAAACTCAACCTCAAATAGTTCTATGTGATTAAATCATTCGGCTAACCTCACAGAATACTAAAATTTATTTTATGAGAAAACAGACCCTATGGATAATGTTAGTTATCGGTGTCATTGTATTTGGCCTGCTCATTGCGCTGAGGTTTTTTAAAGTTGAATCGTCCAAGCTGAAAATCTATGCCGTTGAATACACACATAACATTGGTTACATAGATTCCTCAAAAGCCAGACATAATAAAGGATTTTACATTTGCGACGAATCGCGAATAGCTCAATATTACAATCCTGAAAAAGCAACTTATAGCCAAGGTAAAAATGGATTAAGGCAGTTTATCTTAGAAAATTATGTTAACAAGGGCTATGATGATTCGGGTTATCTAACGATTCGTTTTGTAATTAACTGCAAGGGTGAATCCGGCCGATATGTTATTCATGAGAACGATCTCGATTTAAAACCAAAACGATTCAATCCCAATTTAGTCGAGCAAATATTTCAACTTACCACAAAACTGGAAAAATGGAATGCCAACTTTATAAATGAAGAATATTGGGATTCCTACATGTTTTTAACCTACCGTATTGAAAATGGACAACTTAAAGAGATACTACCTTAGTCTATTGATACTGTTTTCCGTTTTTTCATGTAGCCATGAAGATGGGTATATGACCCCTGACGAAAGGCGTGCAAATGCAGAAAAAATATATAGTCATGCAATAAAACACCCTCAAGGATCACCAAAATGTATGGAACTTATCCAAAAGGCAATCCAGATGGATACAACCTATGCGGAAGCTATTAGAGAGCTCTCTGTAGCCTATCTTAAACGGGGAATGCCCCATAAATGGAAGCCTTTAATTGACAAAGCAGTTTACCACGACCAAAAAACATGGCAACCAGTAAGAGGTACCGCTTATTTAAAAGTATACCGTGATTACAAAAAAGCTATTTCTGATTTTGATGCAATGGATTCCTTAACACCAAACCATGTTGACTTTACAGGAGGACATAGTCTCGATTATTGGAGGGGAATTGCCTATTTAGGGCTTAATGATTATGAAAACTGTATATACTATTTTGACAAGCACATTAAAATGGAAACCGAAGACACTGGCGAAGATTGGGTGGAAATCAATGCTTTTCTGTACCGGGGTATTGCAAAAATGGAGTCTGGAAATTTGAATGAAGCCATGGACGATTTTAATAAAATTGTTTATTATTTTAAACAATCCGCGGACGCCAAATATCAAATGGCCAAAATTTTGGCTGAACTTGACCAAAAAGACTCGGCAAGAGTTTTGCTAAAGGAGGCAAAGCAAGATTTTAGGTTAGGGTTTTATAATAACAGCCATTATGTTGAGGCAGTCAAACAGATTTACTGGGAAGATTTAGAATTACTCAGTGATTCCATTAAAGGCTAAATTCTTACCTTGTAATACACAAAACCTCATGCCCAGCAAAAAGAAAAATCTCCTTACTCGATTTCTCAAGTGGCGGTACAAAAATATCTCCAATAAAACCTTTGTACACATCATGAGTGTAGTGGTAGGTTTTACGGCAGGATTGGCAGCGGTTACCCTAAAGAACATTACTTATTTTATTCAGTCGTTGCTGGAAGGAGGTATTGTTATTTCAGAAAACCAACTATACTTTGTGCTTCCCACTATTGGACTGGCATTGGTTTTTCTTTATGTAAAATTTGTACATAAAAAGCCTATTCAACATGCAGTCTCTTCCATCATTTTTTCACTATCCAAAAAGGGGGGGTTATTAAAAGTAAAGAACATTTATACCCCATTAATAGCTGCCCCGCTAACGGTAGGTTTTGGAGGCTCTGTTGGATTGCTGGGCCCAGCTGTTAAATCAGGGGCTGCCCTAAGTTCCAATCTAAGTAGGTTATTCCATATAGATGCCAAGACCCGTTCACTTTTGGTGGCTTGTGCTTCAGCTGGAGCAATTTCCTCTATTTTTCAATCGCCCATTGCCGCTATCATTTTTGCGGTGGAGGTCTTTACATTGGATTTGACCATGATGTCCATGTTGCCCTTGTTGTTGGCTTCCATTTCGGGGGTGCTTACCTCTTACTTTTTTTTGGGGAACGAAGTGCTTTTTAGTTTTTCCTTGTCCGAAGGATTTCAGCTTAGAGATACCTTCTTCTATATTTTATTGGGTGTTGGAACTGCTTTTGCATCTATCTATTTCACCAAGATGTATTTCGCAATTCTTGGTTTTTTCAAACGCTTTAAAAGCCCTAAATACAAACTCTTGGTTGGCGGAATGGCCATAGGAATCATGCTATACGCCATTCCTCCCCTATATGGAGAAGGTTTTGGGTTCATTAATAATTTATTGGACGGGGACCATATCAAAGCTTTAGGGAAAACCCCATTTGATGACTATACCCATAATATTTGGGTAGTCATTACCCTATTATTTGGAATTACGCTTTTTAAGGCTATCGCTATGACAACCACCTTTGCTGCTGGCGGTGCTGGTGGTATTTTTATTCCTACCATGGTTATGGGGAGTGCGCTTGGGAATGTTGTGGCCAAAGTCATTAACAATCTAGGGCTAGGATTAGAGGTTTCTGAAAGCAATTTTACCCTTATTGGCATGGCCGGATTGATTGCTGGGGTTATCCACGCTCCATTGACTGCTATTTTCTTGATAGCTGAAATTACTGGCGGTTATCAACTCTTTGTTCCATTGATGATCACAGCTTCTATTTCCTATCTCATCACCAAAAATGCCCTAGACTATACCATTTACACCAAAGAATTGGCAAAAATTGGAGCCGTACTTACCCATAATAAGGATCAAATGGTATTGGGCTTGATGGAAATGGATGACGTTATAGAAAAGAATTTTAAAGCCGTTCATCCCGACATGTCATTGGGGCAAATGCTGCATGAATCAGTGTCCAAATCCAAGCGAAACATCTTTCCTGTTTTGAATGAGGAGCAGAAGTTAATGGGCATTATTGTGTTGGATGACATCCGAGAATTCATGTTCGACAATGAACTCTATGACACAGTGTACGTAAAAACCTTGATGCATGCCCCTCCAGAACATATTTTCTATCACTCAGATAACATGAAACAGGTGATGCGAAAATTTCAGGATAGTGGTGCTTGGAACCTTCCTGTGATCAAGGATGGAAAATACATCGGTTTCATTTCAAAATCGAAATTGTTGACGGCCTATCGTAGAAAATTAATCAACTACACTCGATGAAATTCAAATCAAAATACATCATAGTTATTGCGGTAATTGCTTCCCTTGCCTCCATCATTTATGGATTTACCATTAAAGAGGAGGCACCATTGACAGCAAACAAGTTTATTGGCGGAGGAACTGTAGGACTTTTCTTTGTAGCTATGCCTCTTTTTTTGATAACAGCGGGCAAAGGAAAGCGTATGAAAGATTATATGTTGACCAAAGAGAATATCAAAAAGATGCAATCCAACGAAGAAAAAAACGCTGAAAATCACTAACTTCCATAAGATTTAAAGTTGAATTCATACAAAGCAATTCAAAATAAACTACATTAGTACTTTAACAATTATTTATTTTTAATGACTGGCACAGTAAAATTTTTTAATGGATCCAAAGGTTATGGGTTCATTACCAACGACGACACAGGAAAGGACATTTTTGTTCATGTTACTGCATTGAACGGGGTGGAATTGAACGAAGGCGACAAAGTAGAATACCAAGAAGAAGAAGGAAGAAAAGGAGTGGTTGCTGCACAAGTGCAGGTAATGGGATAACAATATTTTATTTTGATTAAGACAGAACCCTGATAAAAACATCAGGGTTTTTTTGTTTAGTTCAAATTCCTCCTTTGAATAAAGAAACGTTTCAATAATTCCGAAGCCTCATACTCCAAAATCCCTTCAACAACCTCAGTTTTGGGGTGCAAATGGCCTCCCATTACCTTAAATCCCCGCTCTAAATCCGGAGCACCATACACTACTCTTGAGACCTGACTCCAATATAAGGCCCCTGCACACATCTGGCAGGGTTCCAGGGTCACATATAAAGTACAGCCATGGAGGTATTTGCCTCCCAAAAAGTTTGAAGCAGCAGTAATGGCCTGCATCTCGGCATGCGCAGTTACATCCTTTAACCGTTCTGTTAGGTTATGCGCCCGCCCAATAATTCTATTGTTCACAGCCACAACGGCCCCTACCGGCACTTCACCACTTTCAAAAGCAATCTGTGCTTCCTGCAAGGCCTTTTTCATAAAATAGTTGTCATCAAACGGATTCTCCACCATTTTCCTGAAGTCTTTTATAAGATGGCTAAGCTAAGCATAAAATCATTTTGGGGAATATGGGTACTTTTGTTTTTTGTTTCATTGGAAAAACTTTTAACACATATCAATTCCCCGAAAGACCTCAAAAAATTGTCTATAGCTGAGTTGCCCTTACTTGCCCAAGAACTTAGGGAATTTATCATAGATATTGTGGCTACAAAAGAAGGCCATTTGGGTGCAAGTCTAGGGGTTGTGGAACTCACTATCGCACTTCATTATGTTTTTAACACCCCCAGTGACAAGCTTATTTGGGATGTGGGCCATC
Organism: uncultured Allomuricauda sp.; assembly: GCA_965117065.1. Classification (GTDB taxonomy): domain Bacteria; phylum Bacteroidota; class Bacteroidia; order Flavobacteriales; family Flavobacteriaceae; genus Flagellimonas. The sequence goes on along the minus strand of OZ220751.1, from coordinate 2,336,320 downwards.
AGGCTTATGGTCATAAAATATTAACCGGTAGAAAGGAAATTTTTGATACCAACAGGCAAATGGGGGGTTTAAGTGGTTTTCCAAAACGAAGTGAAAGCGAGTATGACGATTTCGGAACTGGACACAGCTCTACGGCTATTTCGGCAATTCTAGGAATGGCCATGGCCTCACAACTAAATGGAGCTAATTCCAAACAACATATCGCCGTGGTCGGTGATGCTTCCATTGCCAGCGGCATGGCCTTTGAAGGCCTTAACCATCTTGGGGTGTCCAACACCAATACCCTAATCATATTGAATGATAATGCTATTGGAATTGACCCCAGCGTGGGCGCTCTGAAGAAATACCTAACCAATGTAAAGGCAGGGACCGCCAAGGATGAAAACATTTTCGAATGTCTTAACCTGGCTTATTCAGGTCCTATTGATGGTCATGATGTACAGGAGCTTGTCCAAGAGTTGAAGCGTCTTAAAACTGTGGTCGGGCCCAAATTACTGCATGTTATCACTACAAAGGGCAAGGGTCTTAAAAAGGCTGAAGAAAACCAAGTAGTTTACCATGCCCCAGGAAAGTTTGATAAGCATACCGGAGAACGGATTAAAAAAACAGGGTTGGACCAGCCACCTAAATACCAGGATGTTTTTGGGCATACCCTAGTTGAACTGGCTCGTGGAAATGAAAAGGTAGTAGGGATAACCCCAGCCATGCCTACAGGAAGCTCTCTTAAAATTATGATGGATGAAATCCCGGAAAGAGCCTTTGATGTGGGCATTGCCGAACAACATGCCGTAACCCTGGCAGCGGGTATGGCAACTCAGGGGCTCATTCCTTTTTGCAACATCTACTCCACATTTTTACAGCGCGCCTATGATCAAGTCATTCATGATGTTGCCTTGCAAAATCTTAACGTTATATTTTGTTTGGATAGGGCAGGTCTTGTAGGACAAGATGGTCCCACGCATCATGGAGTTTTTGATTTGGCCTATTTACGTTGCATTCCCAACCTCACTATTTTTGCACCCATGAACGAAATGGAGCTTCGGAATATCATGTTCACCGTTCAGTTGGGCAATGACGGTCCTATTGCCATCAGATATCCTAGGGGAAGAGGAGTCAATGTGGATTGGAAAAACGAGTTTGAAACCATCAAAATAGGAACGGCACGTTGCTTAAACCAAGGTTCCAAAATTGCTGTTTTATCCCTTGGGCATATTGGAAACCAGGTATCACAATTATTAAAGAAATTGGATCAGTCCCAAACTATTGGACATTATGATATGCGTTTCGTAAAACCCTTGGACCGAGTTATGCTTAGGGGAATTTTCAAAACCTACGACCAAATTATAACGATTGAAGATGGAAGCAAAATGGGTGGCTTTGGTTCGGCGGTCTTGGAGTTTGCAAACGAAGAAAAATTTCAAAAACCTGTTAAAATCTTTGGCATACCTGATAACTTTGTTGAACACGGAACAATTCAAGAGACTCAAGCTATGGCTGGTATAGATTTTGATGCGTTACTAACTTATATCCAATCAACCTTAAACCAATGCGATTAACCTTTTTTCTAGTTCTTTTTCTTTCTGCTTTTTTTTCACTCAGTGCCCAGGTAAACCCCTTAAATGTATTTGAAAGGGATTCCGTTGAACCCGGATTTCAAGTAGTAAAAATTAAGGATGTTAAACTAAAGTACCTTACCCGGAGTGCTAAACTTACGGATCCAAGGACCCCACTGAACCGGGTAAAACCACTACTCAAAAGGTACAAACGCTTTGTCCCTCAGTCCTTCTGGAAAAAAGCCAACCAGTTTGGCCTTAACATCAATGAAGTAGCCTTTGTAAATTGGAATGCAGGTGGAGACAACTCGATTTCAGCGATGGCCAATGCACAATTTACCCGTAATTACAAGTTTAGATACCTTAACTGGAAAAACGAATTGCGACTTAGATACGGACTAAATGCCCAAGAGGGAAGACAGCTGCGCAAAACAGATGATCAAATTAGGATAGCATCCACAATTGGTTTTAGAAAGGACACTATTACCAACTGGTACTATTCCGTAAAGGCCAATTTCAATACCCAATTTTCCAATGGTTTTAAATATCCGAACAGGGATACACCCATCTCACGGTTCATGTCTCCTGGATATTTGTTTTTGGGAGCAGGAACATCATACATTCCAGAAGGTGAAAAATTCAATCTTTACATCTCTCCTATTACTCAAAAAGCAACTTTTGTTTTAGACGACAACCTATCCAATCAAGGGGCATTTGGTGTGAAAGAAGGGGAGCGCTTGTTTATGGAACTAGGTTTTTTGGTCACCAATACTTGGGAGAAAGAAGTGTTAAAGAACATTCTCATGAATCATCGAATAAGTCTGTATACAGATTATCTTTTGAGTTTTGGAAACATCGATGTGGATTGGGAACTCAATTTTAACCTTAAAGTCAATAAATATATCCAAACCAATATTGGAACCCATATAATTTATGACGATGACATTAAGTTTGATGAGGTGGTCGCCGATGATGGAACCATAATTGATCCCGGTATTGCCAAGATCCAATTTAAGCAGCTGTTGGGAGTAGGCCTCACATACGCTTTCTAGACTTGTTTTCCCATTAGTTTGTTGTGGATGTGCACAGCAGCACTATCTGAAAGGCTAGCTACAAAACAACTGGTATCCAATAAAATTTTATAAACGGAAGTCTGTGTGTTTCTATAGTTTTCCGGAAGGCTTTTGATTAACAATTTATCATAATTGGTTTCCTTACCGCTTTTGCAATTGATCAAGGCGGTGGTATAAACATCAAGGATGTCGGAGATAATTTTATACCCAGCCAATTCTTTATCAATGACTTCGGGAGATTGATAAATCTTTTCTACACTTAGCTTAATGATATCGTCAATTTGTGCCTTGTATCTGCCTTTGTCCAATAAAGCCGAATCAAAATCACCATCCAGAATTTTGGATTCGTTTTGATCGAACACTTCCGCCGCATCTTTGATCAGGGTATTGATGGCCAAGGCTCGGAGATAACTCAGTCGATCGCTCGAAAGGCTCATAGAGTTGTACTTCTTGGTATTGATATTGTCCTTCACCAGATTAATGAGATATTCAAGAGCATATTCTTCCGGAATAAGCCCCAAGTTGATCCCATCCTCAAAATCTATAATTGTATAGCAAATATCATCGGCCGCTTCTACCAAATAGGTCAATGGATGCCTTAAAAACCCAATACCCGGATTACTTAGGTTGTCTGCAAGTCCAATTTCCGCCACTACTTCCTTAAAAAATTCCTTCTCCGATTGAAAAAAGCCAAACTTTTTATCTGCAATATGTTTGGAAGGCTTTTTGGGAAGGGACGCTTTCGGGTATTTCATAAAAGCACCCAGGGTGGCATAGCTCAAACGAAGTCCGCCAGGAACCCCATCTCTGGATTCTGTCAACAATTTGAATCCGTTGGCATTACCTTCAAAGTCGACCAAATCTTGGTACTCCTCATCTGTAAGTAAGTCTTTATACAGTTTTCCATTGCCCTGCTTAAAATAATTTCCAATGGATTTTTCCCCGCTGTGCCCGAAAGGAGGGTTCCCAATGTCGTGTGCCAAAGCCGCTGCCGCTACAATGGCGCCAAAATCATTGAATTGATATCCATGCACCTCATTTAAATGGGGATACTTGAGCAAGATTCGCTTTCCAGCCGTACGCCCAAGACTTCTCCCCACCACTGAAACCTCTAGACTATGTGTAAGTCTTGTGTGCACAAAAGCCTTCTTGGAGCCAACACTGATTGGCATTGGAACTACTTGAGTTTTATCCTGAAGACTTCTAAAAGCAGAAGAGAAAATGATTCGGTCATAATCTACTTCAAAACCCAATCGGGTTTCATCTTGCTCTTTCCGAAGCCTTTTGTTTGTATCTCCCTGACGTTTAAGAGAAAGCAACCGCTCCCAATTCATAAGCAACAAATTAGTCTGCAATATACATTTATGTGAACTTTAAACTCAATAAAATTATGGATTGAAACCAGTCCCAATCGCTCAAATTTGGAATTAAGTTTAAACTTAAGTTAATCTTTAGATTACACTAAGTTGGTTTTTCTATCCCACATTTGCTACTGTCTTAAGACAAATTAGGATTTCAGGAGATATTAGTTTTTGTCGACTGAACTTTGAAATCTAAAGTATGGTCATCTTGGCCAGGGTGGCCATACTAAACATAACATAAAGCAAACGTTAATTTAACATTGATATTGGTTCTTTGCACTCGACAAAAACTAATACTCAAATGAAATTAAAGTTCATGACCATTGCCATGGTCATCTTTTTCTGCCATTCTTCCTACGCACAAGTTGAAGCACCAAAATTTGGTAAGGGTCTCCTAAATATTGTTGGCAAAGACAGTACATGGACCATGAAGTTTGCAATGCGCATGCAATTCTTAGGCATAGCTACGTGGGATGAAACCACTGATAATGGATTTGCAAACCCCGAACAGAATTTTTTGGTACGCCGAGCAAGGTTTAAATTTAATGGTTTTGTCTATTCACCAAAACTAAAATACAAGTTTGAACTAGGGCTATCCAACCGTGATATTTCTGGAGCAAGTGAATTTACCAGTAATGCCCCTCGATATATATTGGATGCGGTTGTCATGTGGAATTTTCATGAGAATTTTGAACTCTGGGTAGGGCAGACCAAACTTCCTGGTAATATAGAACGTGTAATCTCTTCAGGAAACCTACAACAGGTAGATCGCTCCTTGGTTAACAGCAGGTTTAACATAGATCGTGATATGGGAATACAGTTGAGACATCACTTTAACTTAACCGATACATTTTTGGTTCGGGAAAAGTTGGCCATCTCCCAGGGTGAAGGGAGAAATGTAACCACTGGAAACTTGGGCGGACATCAATACACCGCTAGAATTGAATTCCTTCCTTTTGGTAAGTTTAAAAGCAAAGGGGATTACAGTGGCGCTGATTTAAAACGTGAGGCAACTCCAAAACTAATGTTGGCGGCCACTTATGATAGTAACCAAAATGCTGTAAAAACAAGAAGCAACATGGGTTCTTATATGACCAATGATTTGGGTTTCTATGAAACAACCATCAACACCACATTTGTAGATGCCATGTTTAAATACAATGGGTTTTCACTTATGGGAGAATATGCCCATAGGGATGCCAAGGATCCGGTTGCCAAGAATTCAGATGGCACAGAAACTGGAGATATTGTTCTTGTGGGAAATGGCATAAACCTACAGTCGGGTTATTTGTTCAAAAATGATTGGGAAGTATCCGGCAGGTATACCAATATTGATTTGGATAATATCACAGGAAGAGCCATGGAGACACAATACACTTTAGGGCTTTCCAAATATCTTGTAGGTCATAAATTGAAAGTACAAACTGATTTAAGTTATCTTTCTATAGAAAATGGAACGGACGAATTGATGTTCAGATTGCAGATGGATGTTCATTTTTAGGTAAAACATAACCTTTAAATAACATTGTAAATCAGCAAAGTATAGACATTTGAAAACTATTTTTTTACGCTATTATGGATAATATTTATTTTCTAATGATTATCGCTCTGGCTGTATTGGCAGTTGCTGATTTGGTTGTGGGTGTAAGTAATGATGCCGTTAACTTTTTGAATTCGGCTATTGGGTCCAAGGCCATTTCCTTTAAGACCATAATGATCATTGCAAGTATTGGAATTGCTTGTGGAGCTATTTTTTCAAGTGGACTGATGGAGGTTGCCCGTAAAGGAATCTTTAACCCCGGAGAGTTCTATTTTCAGGAAATCATGTTCATTTTTATGGCTGTAATGATAACCGATATCTTATTGTTAGATTTTTTCAATAGCCATGGTATGCCAACCTCAACTACCGTTTCCATAGTTTTTGAACTCTTGGGTGCCGCTGTGGCTATGTCCTTATTAAAAATTGGAGCCGCCAATGGGGATTTTTCTGATGTGGTCAACTACATAAATACATCAAAAGCCATCCAAATTATTTCGGGTATCCTGCTCTCGGTATTTGTTGCCTTCACTATTGGGGCAATAGTGCAATGGGTATCCCGCTTGTTGTTATCCTACGATTTTCAGAAAAAGTCTAAATGGACGGGTACGCTATTCGGTGGAGTCGCTTTGTCCTCCATTGTATATTTCATCTTAATGAAAGGGATAAAAGGGACCCCATATGCAGGGGAAACCTTTGAAATTCTGGGAGGCATGAAAATCAAGGATTTTCTTGAAGCTGAAGTTCTTTCAATTGTAATAGCAAATTTTGTGTTGTGGTCATTGCTTTCCTATGTAATGATCTATCTCGCCAAAATAAACATCTATAAAGTAATCATTGGAGTAGGTACATTTGCCCTAGCCTTAGCCTTTGCAGGTAATGACTTGGTCAACTTTATTGGTGTGCCCATTGCGGCTTGGCAGAGTTATGAAGCTTGGGTCGCCTCAGGTATCCCTGCTACAGAATTCAGTATGGACGTGCTTTCAAAGAAAGTCCCTACGCCTACCTTACTACTTTTTATTTCTGGAATTATTATGGTGACAACTTTATGGCTTTCAAAAAAAGCCCGTTATGTTGCTGATACAGAAATCAACCTTTCTAGAGAGGGTGAGGCCAAGGAACGGTTCCAACCCAATTTTATATCTAGAGGTGTGGTTAGATTGTCATCCAATATTTCTCAGTATACCAGAAGTTTGTTGCCAAAAAAATTCAAGACAAAAATGGACAAACGATTTGAAAAGCCTGTCATCGCTTTGTCTCAGGATAAAACACATAAGCTTCCTGCTTTTGATATGGTTAGGGCCGCGGTCAACCTTATGGTAGCAGGAATCTTAATTTCCATCGCTACCTCCTATAAACTTCCCTTGTCCACAACTTATGTAACTTTTATGGTCGCTATGGGTACCTCTTTGGCCGATAGGGCCTGGGGAGCAGAAAGTGCAGTATACAGAGTCGCCGGTGTCCTCAACGTAATTGGTGGTTGGTTTGGCACAGCAATAATTGCATTCATTGCCGCTGGAACCGTGTTGACTTTAATAAACTTTGGACAGGGAGCAGCAATTGCCATCCTATTGTTTAGCGCCATCTTGCTGTTAATAAGAAACTATAGCGCTTATAATAAAAAAGCCAAAGAGCAAAAAGCAGAAGACAGTCTAAATAGAGCGGAGAGTAGCTCTGTTCAGGGTGTTATTGAGGAAAGTGCTAGCAATATTGCCAACGTAATTAAAAGAACCAATAAAATCTATACCAATTCCATCAATGGGTTGGCCAAACAAGATTTGGAACTATTAAAGAAAAATAAGAAACAAGGAGCCAAACTTTCATCAGAAATAGAGGATCTCAGGAATCATCTTTTCTTTTTTATTAAAAATCTGGATGAGGCAAATGTTGGCGCAAGTAATTTTTACATCAGTACTTTGGCGCATCTTACAGATATAGCCCAATCCCTGGAATATATTGGGAAAGTTAGCCACACACACGTACATAACAATCACAAAAAATTAAAGTACAACCAAATAAAGGAGCTTAAAGAGCTAGACCTTAAATTAGAAGCGCTGTTCACCGAGGCGCAACAAATTTTCGCCAATAAATCTTTTGAGGACATCCAGCGTGTTTTGGAAACAAAAGAGGAGTTGTTCAAGCTGTTATCGGATAAAATTGAGCGACAGATAGCCAGAACACGTACTGAAGAATCTAGCCCAAAAAACACAACTTTGTACTTTTCGATTTTAACGGAGAGCAAGGATCTCATCGAAGTTATCTATGAACTTTTAGAGCTGTATTTTATGGAACATGATAGTACCATTGAGCCAGCGCGTGTGGTAAATCCAGATTGATTTTGACTATCTTGCGATATGCAAAATCTTATTTTAATCTTGGTATTGCTAATTGGTAATACCTTCCACGCCCAAAATATTTCTTCTGAGGAATTGTTAGAGAAAACCATTGCATTCCATGATCCCAATGGGCAATGGAGCACATTTAACAACAGCTTTGAAGTTCGTATGCAAACGCCCAATTCCGGTGACCGCGCAAGCCTCATTCAGCTCAATCTACCCAAACAACAATTTACTTTGGAAGTAGAACAGGATGGAAATAGGTACAGCTTTGCTTTTGATAAAGACGAATGCACAACCATACTTAACGGTTCCAAAGAAATTTCGGAGGCGGATAGAAAGACCCATAGACTTAGTTGTGATCGCGGAAAAATAATGCAAAATTACTACACCTACCTATATGGACTCCCCATGAAAATCAAAGATCCTGGTGCCATAATTGGCGAAGAGGTGATAACCAAAACTTTTAAGGGTGAGGAGTATCTAGTTTTAAAAGTCTCCTATGAAGAAGGTGTAGGCAATGATGTTTGGTACTTTTATTTTGACCCACAAACTTTTGCTTTGGAAGTCTACCAATTTTACCACGACGAGAGCAAGGGAGATGGCGAGTATATCGTCTTGGATGGTTTTGAAGAGATTAATGGAATTAAAATGCCCAAAACCCGGGCTTGGTACTATAACAAGGATGACAAATATCTTGGAACCGATATCCTAGAAATTTCTACAAGATGAAATCACAACACTTAGTCTTATTTATTGTTCTTTGGTCTTCAGTAACAACAACTTTTTCCCAAGAGCTTGAAAAACCTTGGATGATGGGACCATTTGAACGCTCGGAAGAGGCAAAACCAATCATTCAAAAAAACTCCGAATCAACATTCGAAGACCCCATATCTGGTCAAAACGCACATTGGGAATCAATGGCCACCTTTAACCCAGCCGCCATAGTAAAAGATGGTAAAATTCATGTCCTATATCGGGCAGAGGAAAAGTTGGGCGAAAAAGAAATTGGCGGGCACGCATCTAGGATAGGCTTGGCTACTTCCACAGATGGGACCACATACAGTAAAGAAAAACGGCCCATTTTTTATCCTGATCAAGATGCCCAAAAGCCAAACGAATGGCCGGGAGGCACTGAAGATCCCCGTTTGGTTGAAACTGAGGAAGGTTTATATGTCCTAACCTATACCCAGTGGAACCGACAGGTTCCCAGATTAGCGGTAGCCACATCCAAAGACCTCATCCAATGGGAAAAGCACGGTCCCGTCTTTAAAGGGCACAAAAAAGGTAAATACCTAAATCTTGAAACCAAATCCGGAGCCATTGTCACCAAGCTTAAAAATGGAAAAATAGTTGCTGCCAAAATCAATGGAAAGTATTGGATGTACTATGGGGTCCCCCATGTTTGGCTTGCCAGTTCTGAAAATTTGATTGACTGGACCCCAGTGGAAACTTATGAGGGTACTTTGGCCGCTGTCTTAAGTCCAAGACCAGGTTATTTTGATTCCTGGTTAGTAGAGGCCGGTCCTCCACCATTACTAACAGAAAATGGAATTGTAGTTCTATACAATGCTGGTAATTCCCAAAACATAGGAGTAAAAGGAATGGGGAATAGGGTCTATACAGGTGGACAGGCACTTTTTGATGCCAATGAACCTTGGAAACTCCTAGATCGTTGTCAAACCCCGTTCATTAAGCCGGAACTACCTTTTGAAAAATCTGGTCAATATAAGGATGGTACTACTTTTTTAGAAGGGTTGGTTTTGTTCAATGGACTATGGCATCTGTACTATGGAACTGCAGACAGTATGGTGGGAGTGGTAAAAGCAAAACAATAGCCCTTTCCCGAAGCGGTTGTTAACCTATCTGTAAAAATTCATCTCATCCATATATTTCCAAACCGGAGTAGGCAACAATGGCTTTATGTTTTTCCCTTCCCTATGTGCTTTTCGTATAAATGTGGATGAAATTTCCATAACCGGAGCTTTCACTTTGGTAATTTTGGGATGTCCCTCAAACCGAGGTTCCACATTACCCTCAGAAATTCTTGGATACACATAAATAGCGTAGTTTTCCAAAATAGTCTCGTAATTCTTCCATTTGTGGAAACTCTTTAAGTTATCCTCGCCCATAATCAAGGAAAATTGAAATTCCTCTCCATGCTTTTCATCTAAATGCACCAAGGTATTTACCGTATAATTGGGTTGGGGCAAATCGAACTCTATCTTACTGGGTTTTAGTTTGGGATAGTCCTGTACTGCTTCAAAGACCATTTGGTAACGATGATGATCATCCAAAAGAGATTGTTTGACCTTAAAAGGGCTCTGTGGTGTAATCACAAACCAAACCTCATCCAATTCGGAAAATTCCACCATATGGTTGGCAATGGCCAAATGGCCAATATGAATAGGGTTGAACGTGCCAAAGAAAAGTCCTACCTGTTTCATCCTTTTAGTTTTCCCCAGAATCCGAAACGGTGGTTCCTACAAATTCAGCTACTAGGTCATAGGATTCCTTTAACGCCACATCAAGGTCGTAATTTTTGATAATCCGATCAAATTGAGGCGCCGTCGCCAATTCTACTGAGGCCTTAGCCACTCTCATATTAATTTTATCATCGCTCTCGGTGCTTCTTTTTTTAAGCCGAATCTTAAGTTCATCCACACTTGGTGGCTTTACAAAAACAGCTAGCGTTTCCTCTGGGAATTTCCTTTTTATTCGGAGCCCGCCTACCACGTCAATATCAAAAATGACATTCTTTCCTTCAGCCCACAAACGTTCAACCTCACTGCTCAAAGTGCCATAAAAGTTGTCTCGATACACTTCTTCCCATTCCAAAAAATCACCTTTTTTAATGTGATTTTTAAACTCCGTTGTCGATATGAAGTAGTAATTAACCCCATCTTCCTCCTTTCCTCTTTTGGGTCTCGAGGTAGCTGAAACTGAAAAAGCCAAGTTCAGCTCCGGTTGCTTCAGCAAGTGTTTAACAATTGTAGTTTTTCCACTACCAGATGGCGCTGAAAAAATAATGAGTTTCCCTCCTTTTTTCATAACACATTCAACATTTGCTCCTTGATCTTTTCCAATTCGTCCTTCATTTGAACCACCAATTGCTGCATGGGTGCATAATTTGCCTTGGATCCTATGGTATTGATTTCACGTCCAATTTCTTGGGCTATAAAACCCAATTTTTTTCCATTGGAGTCCTTGGACATCAAAGTCGATTCAAAGTACTTCAAATGATTGGATAGACGCACCTTTTCTTCAGTGATATCATACTTCTCCAAATAGTAAATCAATTCTTGCTCAAACCTGTTGGCATCCACTTCAACTTTAAGGTCAGCCACTGCTTTGTCCAAACGCTCCCTAATGGTATTTAACCGTTCAGGGTCCATGGTTTCAACCTTGTCCAATAATTCATTAAGTCCTTTTAGGCGCAACAAAAATTCTTGCTCCAGCACTTTTCCTTCCTCATCTCGGAACTTCTTAATTTCAGTAAGCGCCTGCTTCACCGCATCGACAATGGCCCCATATTCGGCTTCATCAATATCGCTCTTATCCGTCTTCATGGTATCCGGCATGCGCAAGGCCAGTTCAAGTAGTTTAACATCATCTCCCTTGGCAATCCCGGCCAATTGTTGCATATATTTTTTTACAACCCCAGAGTTTACCTCAGCTGTGGTTTCTTCACCAGTAATTTCCACATAGAGTCCAAAATCAACTTTACCCCTTACCAACACGTCGGCAATCATTTTGCGTAATGCCAACTCCTTCTCTCGATAGGACTGCGGAATTCTGGCATTGATATCCAGATTTTTACTGTTGAGAGATTTGATTTCGATGGTAATCTTTTTGGAAGGAAGTTGCACTACGTGCTTTCCAAAACCAGTCATGGATTGAATCATATGGAATGATTAAATTTTGGCAAAGGTAACCAAAATAGGGTTTGCCCTTTGGATCCTGAACAGTAAAGAAATAGCGAAAGTGCAAACTTAATCCAACTCCCTTACCCAGATATTTCTATAGCTCACCCTACTGTTGTCCCTGTGATCTTGAAGCATTAAAGGTCCTTTGCCATGAGATTGGTATTTTGGCCATCCAATATATTCCGATGGGCCTTCAATTTTAAAATGATCTTGAATCAAAACACCATTGTGTATAACAGTAACCGTGGCTGGGGTTACTAGATTTCCTCCCCTGCTGAACTCCGGAGCATGATAAATGATATCATAAGCGTTCCACTCTCCTGAAGGCTTGGATGCCTTGGCCAAGGGAACAGATTGTTTGTAAACAGCACCCACTTGGCCGTTTACGTAGGTGTCATTATTGTTATTATCCAAAACCTGGATTTCATAAAGACCTTGCAAGAAGACACCACTATTTGCCCTACTTTGACCACTACCCTGGGTCTCAGCAGGAGATTTCCATTCAATATGGAGCTGCACACTTCCGAAATTTTGTTTAGTCTGTATGTTCCCTGTCTTATCCTTGACTGACATACCTCCATCCGTATTCAAATGCCATTTTACCTCTGTACTATCCGAAGTACTGATCCAATGATCAAAGTTTTTCCCATTAAAAAGTACTAGCGCATCACTTGGTGGGGCACCATTAGATCCAGGTATAACTTTTGGAGGTACCGGTTTATAAATTTCTGTGGCTTCCGGATGGGTGGGTCCTTTTTCTTGACCAAATATTAAAGAGGCTACCAATAACATTGGCAACGTACATAAATAGGATTTAACGGGCATACTAAAGCTCTTTGATTTTAATATTTCTATAGGACACGATATCTCCGTGGTCTTGCAATCCTATTTTACCCGTTTTATAAGCTCCAAAACCTTCCCAGTCGGCAAATTTGGAATTAGCGACCATTTCATTCCATGCATCGCCATGCACAGGAAACACTACTACTTTTTCGCCGTTAAGTACAACATGGCCTTGGTTGGACTCATGGTTGATCATAAGCTCCACCACATTCCATTCTCCAGCTGGCTTAACGGTCTTCTGGGATGGAGCAATCATGTCATACAGCGATCCTGCTTGGTGGGTAGTCCCATTTTTTGCATCGGGATGTCTTTCATCATCCAGAACTTGGATTTCAGGTCCGGTCAAGTAGGGTTGTCCAAATTGACTACCCTCATAAACACCCCAAAAAATTCCACTATTGCCCCCCTCAGATACCTTCCATTCCAAGGAGAGGACAAAATTGGTGAACTCCTTATCCGTAACGATGTTATAGCTTTCCCCTTTGGCTCTGTCCTCAGGGGGGTAAAATACCATAGCTCCGTTTTCCAACTTCCATGGTTCATCTATTTCTCCCGCATTGTACAAATGCCATCCGTTGAACGAGCTGCCATCAAACAATACAGTCCATTCTTGATCCTCTTTTTCTACCATTTGCTCGTCTTTCGGCTCCGTAGCTTCGGTTGTGGTTTCTTTAGCTTTTTCCTTACAGGCAAATAGCACGACCAAAATGGTCAATAAAGTCAGTTTTTTCATAATCCCAATATCCTTTTTAATTTTTCTTTATCTGTTGCCGCCCCTGCAAAATCGTCAAAGGTTTTGGTGGTGGCTTCAATAATATGGTCTTGAATAAATTTTGCGCCTTCACGCGCACCTTGCTCCGGGCTTTTTATACAACATTCCCATTCCATCACGGCCCAAACATCGCAGCCGTACTGTGTTAGCTTGGAAAAAATGGTTTTGAAATCTATTTGTCCATCTCCTAAAGAGCGATATCTTCCAGCTCGATCTCCCCAATCATTATATCCTCCAAACGCCCCTTTCTTTCCTGTTGGATTGAACTCTGAATCTTTAACATGGAACGATTTTATAAACTCATGGTAATGGTCAATGTAGGTGATGTAATCCAGTTGCTGCAATACAAAATGGCTGGGGTCATATAGGATGTTCACTCTTTTATGATTCCCTGTGGCTTCCAAAAAGCGTTCAAAGGTGTCACCATCGTGCAAATCTTCTCCCGGATGGATTTCATAGCAGACATCTACACCTTCTTCATCAAAATGGTTCAAAATGGGCATCCATCTTTTGGCCAATTCCTCAAACCCCATTTCCACCAAACCGGGAGGTCTCTGGGGCCAAGGGTGCCATGTATGCCAAATTAATGCCCCAGAAAACGTGGCATGGGCACTAATTCCTAATCTTCTACTAGCTGTTGCAGCTTTTTTAACCGTTTCAACAGCCCATTCTGTTCGGGCCTTAGGGTTATTCTTAACAGCGTCCGGAGCAAAATTGTCGAACATAATATCGTAGGCCGGATGTACCGCCACTAGTTGCCCTTGAAGATGCGTGGACAGCTCGGTAATTTCCAACCCATAGGAGTTTATCTTCCCTTTTAGTTCATCGCAATAGTCCTGACTTTCAGCCGCCTTGTCCAAATCTATCAAAAATGACTCCCAAGTTGGAATTTGTATGCCCTTATATCCCAAATCCGAGGCCCACTTGCATAGTCCATCCAAAGAATTAAAAGGAGGTTGACCATCCACAAATTGTGCTAGAAACACAGCAGGCCCTTTAATTGTTTTCATCTAAATCTATTTACTAAGAATTGATAGTTCGTTAAAATATTATGATTTATCCCCTATATTTAAGAAAAAATAAAGGATGTTTTTATCTTCCCTACGGAAAGTTATAAATATAGGGATAAGCCAACAATTAAAATATCACAATAGTGGAGGAAAATGTAGTTTATGATGCCATCGTAGTAGGAACCGGAATTAGTGGAGGTTGGGCAACCAAAGAGCTATGTGAAAACGGCTTAAAGACCCTGGTTCTGGAACGAGGTCCTATGGTTGAACACATTGTGGATTATAAAACAATGAATTGGGATCCTTGGGATATGCCGTACAAAGGAGAACTATCTGCTGCCGACAAAGATAAATACCACAAACAATTACGTGTGGGATGGGCCCCAAGGGAGGATGTAAAGCACTTTTTCGTAAACGATTTGGAACATCCCTATCAAGAAACCAAAAGATTTGATTGGATTCGGGGTTATCATGTAGGTGGACGATCCATAACCTGGGGGAAACAGAGTTACCGTTGGAGTGATATTGATTTTGAAGCGAACAAAAAGGACGGCAACGGTGTGGACTGGCCAGTTCGTTACAAAGATATTTCTCCATGGTATGACAAGGTAGAATCCTATATTGGGGTTAGTGGAGAAAATCTGGGTCTTAAACAATTGCCCGATGGAAAGTTTCAACCGCCAATGGAACTGAACTGTGTTGAAAAGGAACTTCAGAAGTCCATGCGATCGGGCTTTGAAGATGGTAGGTTATTGACCATTGGACGTGCAGCCCACATTACGGAGAAGACTACAAAATTTGAGGGCAGAGGAACTTGTCAATACCGAAACAGATGTTGGAGAGGTTGCCCGTTTGGAGGCTATTTTAGTAGCAATTCCTCCACACTTCCAGCAGCAGAACGCACCGGTAACATGACCTTGCGCCCCAACTCCATTGTTCATGAAGTGATTTATGACGACCAACAAAAAAAGGCCACTGGGGTTAAAATAATCGATGCGGAAACCAATGAAAAAATTGAGTTTAAAGGGAAAATAGTCTTCCTATGCGCTTCCGCAATGGCCTCCGTTGGAATTTTATTGCAATCCAAATCCAAAACCTTTCCCAATGGCTTGGGTAACAATCATGACGAATTGGGCAGAAACATCATGGACCACCATTATCAACTTGGAGCCTCGGCAAAAGTAGATGGTCATTTGGATAAATACTATAAAGGAAGACGTCCCAATGGGTTCTATATCCCTCGTTTTGTAAACTTGGATGATCAAACCAAGCGTGACGGTTTTTTGCGCGGTTTTGGCTATCAAGGAGGTGCCAGCAGGAATAATTGGTCCGAGATGGTGGCCGAACTAGGCTACGGAAAAGCATTGAAAGATGCCATTTTAAAACCTGGTGGATGGGAAATTGGCATGACCGGTTTTGGTGAGATGTTACCCCATACAGACAATAGAGTTACTTTAAGCAAGGACAAAAAAGATCAATGGGGGCTTCCCCAATTGGATTTTGATGTGGAGTTCAAAGAAAATGAAATCAAAATGCGAGAGGTTATAAAAGAAGAGGCCGTGGCCATGTTAAAGGCAGCAGGTTTTAGGGATGTCTCAGCTTGGGACCGGGAAACTGGCCCCGGATTGGGAATTCACGAAATGGGTGGTGCCCGGATGGGCCATGATTCCAAAACTTCAGTTTTAAATAAACACAATCAAGTGCATGAAGTGTCCAATGTCTATGTTACAGATGGCTCATTCATGACCTCATCAAGTTGTGTTAACCCATCATTGACCTATATGGCCTTTACGGCCAGAGCCGCCAACCATGCGGTTGAACAGTTTAAACAAAATAAATTTTCTTAAATACCTACTATGGAAAATGCTTCTGCTAGAAACATGTGGGGTGATTTTCTGGACGCCCATCTAGAATTTGCCTCTGAGGATGCACCAAGAGTGATTCACTTTTGTGACAATGAAAAAGATGCCAATACTTGTGCAAATTTGGTCTGCAAGGATATTAAGCGTGCCACCTCACAATCGCTGTTAGGGCTCCAGTACCGCAAAGAGGAATTGCCCAAAATTGGGGATTTTGCCGTGGTTACCGATTGGTCTGGAAAAGCCAAATGTGTAATCCGTACTACCTCAGTTAAATTAGTGCCCTATTTTGCCGTCCATGCCGAGCACGCCCGCTTGGAGGGAGAAGGCGACAAAAGTCTTGAGCATTGGCAAAAAACACATTGGGATTATTACACTCGAGAGCTTTCTGAATTCAACAGAATACCCAGAGAAAGTATGATTGTGGTCTTTGAACGCTTCGAAAAGGTGTTTCAAAGATAATGGCCGCTAGTAGCGGCCATTGTATTTTCATTGTTGGGTTTTTGTTTAATCAAGATCCACCCACACATTGCCTTGTTTATGGGAGGCAACAGTACTTTCAATAAAGTTCATTCCTCTAACACCATCTTGCATGGTTGGGAATTCACCGTCATTGTATTTCTCACCACGAATGGCTCTTGCCGCTCCAAGGTAAATATTTGCCATGGAATCAAAAATTCCTTCTGGGTGCCCAGGAGGCATCTTTGATGCTTGTAAAGATAGCTCTGAGTTATACGCATGTCCTGGTTTATATACCTGTAGCGGTTCAGTGTCACTCATTTTATACAAGATGTTGGGCTTTTCCTGTTCCCATCTAAAAGCGCCTTTTTCGCCATAAATGGCGATGGCCAATCCATTTTCCTCACCGGTGGCCACTTGACTTGCCCGAACAACACCTTTGACATGCTTGTCCAAACGAATCAATACGGTTCCATCCACATCCATCAGGTTATCATCATAGAGATAATTAAAATCACACAACACAGACTTAATCTGTAATCCAGTAGTGTATTCAATCAGATTGGACGCATGCACTCCTATATCACCAATACAAGAGCTAATACCTGCCTTGGCAGGGTCTAAACGCCAGACTGTGGAACGTTTCTCTTTATCATGGATTACGGTATTTATCCA
This sequence comes from uncultured Allomuricauda sp., assembly GCA_965117065.1. Taxonomy (GTDB): domain Bacteria; phylum Bacteroidota; class Bacteroidia; order Flavobacteriales; family Flavobacteriaceae; genus Flagellimonas. The sequence continues at coordinate 2,318,916 of OZ220751.1, read as the reverse complement.
GCCCTGGTAATAGCGGGCATCCACTTTATGAATTTTACCTAGCTCTCCATTCTTAATCATCTCCCTCATTTGCCTTACCATAGGGTAACCTGTATAGGTATGGGTAAGCGCAAACACCTTTCCAGATTTTTTATAAACCTCTTCAAGGGTTTTTGCTTCCTCATGGTCCATGGTCATTGGTTTTTCGCAAATGACATGAAACCCATTTTCCAGCAACTTCTTGGCCATCGGGAAATGTAAAAAGTTAGGCGTTAAGACTGAGCAGACCTGGATACGTTCACTCTCAGGAAGTTTTAACTCTTCCTCTATCAAGGTATCAAAGTCCTTATAGATTCTATTGGTAGGCACATCTATTTCTTTGGCAAAGTTTATGTTTTGCTCAAAGTCAGGGTTGAAAACGGCACCCACAATTTCATAATTGTCATTTATGAATGAAGCTACCCTATGGAGCACTCCTATCAGGGAATCTCCACCCCCACCAATAATTCCTAGTCTAATTTTTTTCGGCATTGATATTATATTTATGATTTAGTGTCCTTGTTTCAATCTTTTTTCTTCAAGTTTCTTTCGCATTAGAAACAATATCCCGAATAGCACGATCAGTATTACTGGAAGCCACATAATGTTTCCTAACGTTGCCTGTCCTGCCACAAGATCAGCTGCCTCAGTGGAAACACCAGATTCCAACGCTTCGGTTCGTTCCCGATCCAACATCTGACCAATTTTGGGAAGGGAAATTCCTGTAATCAGCATTCCAAACCCTCCTATTATGGACATTCCCAAAGCACCGGTTTTGTGGCTATACTCACTCACAAAACCAATCATGGTTGGCCAAAAATACATCACTCCACATGAGAATAGGATGGCTGCCACATAAACCATTGCGCCAGTGGCATTCGACAATAATAACAGTGCGATTGAAGCGATTATGGCTGATCCCCATAGTACTCCAACTGGGTTCAGTTTATGTACAATAGGCCCAGCAAAATATCTTCCTACGGCCATTAATCCGGTTACAATGGCCAGAATAATCAGAGGTGGCGCTCCAGCCTGGCCCAATAGTCTTTCTATGAATTGACCTGTCCCTAATTCCGTTGTAGCCGTTAGACCCATGCAAATCAACATGAAAACAAAAAGTGGAGTAACCATGGATTTAATATTCTTATTGATATCCGATTCGATGTTCTCCGCTTTTGGAAACTTCTGTCCCAATATTAGATATCCATAAATCAAAGTTGGAACGATCATTATGGCAATTTGAATTTGCCATGAAAGACCAATGTTGCCCATCAATTCTCCCAACAGGGCCCCAATTACAATTCCTCCTGGAAACCAAACATGGAACTTATTGAGCATGGTGGTTCTGTTTGTCGTATACATGTCGGCAATAAGTGGGTTACACGCCGCTTCCACTGCCCCATTGGCCAACCCAATAAAGAAGGTTGAAACGAGCAAGGGAACAAAACTTTTGGACGTTATGGTTAAAATTAAGCCCAACAAGTGACAAATGAATGCAATCCATAATATGGGTTTTGGACCTATTTTAGGATACACGAGACCGCCAATGATCATTGAGACTGGAAATCCGTAGAATGCCATGGAATTCATCCACCCCAATTGGGTATCATTAAACCCAAATTCGACATTAAGCTCGCCCATAATCCCAGCTCTAAGGGCAAATGTCATGGCCGTTACTATTAATGATACACAAGAAGCCAAGAATAGCCTATTCTTATTGATATTCTCCATATTCAATTTTAAAGTTTGGTTAATTAAGGTTTATAAGATACCTCTTCATTCTTAAAGAAAAGGGTAAATAACACTGATACAACAAAAGCAAAGGCAGCTGGTATAATCCAAACATTTTCCCAATCATGTAGGTTATCAGGAAGCAGGTACATATTGGCAACCTTTCCTGCTATCCAAAAGCCTATTAGCATCCCTACCCCATAGGTGGCCAAAGTAATAAGTCCCTGAGCTGCACTTTTGTATTTTTCACCGGCCTTGGAATCGGTATAAATCTGCCCGGAGACAAAGAAAAAATCATAACAGATTCCGTGCAGTGCAATTCCTATCAACAACATAAAGGTCAGTTCCCCAGCATCGCCGTAAGCGAACAATAGGTAACGCGCGGTCCATGCAAGCATACCGACCAAAATAGTTCTCTTAAAGCCAAACTTTTTGAAAAAATAGGGCAATAATAACATAAACAGTACTTCGGAAGCCTGCCCAATCGTCATTTTCCCGGTGGGATTGTCCATTCCTATTTCTGCTAAAAAGGGATTGGCGTTTTGGTAATAGAAGGCCAAGGGAATGCAAATTAAAACGGACGAAATGAAAAATATTAGGAAATTCCTGTCCTTTAACAATTTCAAAGCATCTAGGCCTAGTAAACTGGAAATGTTCACTTTTTCGTCTTTTTGGACTCTTGGAGGCGTTTTGGGAAGACTAAAACTGAACAATCCAAGAATGGCCGAGGCTATTGCGACCATAAGGAAGGTGTTTTTCAACAGCCCGGATTGGATGCCATCTGATGAATCCCAGACAAATACATAACTTATCACAAGTCCGGCAACAATCCAACCAATGGTTCCAAAAACCCGAATGGGTGAGAACTCCTTGGCGGGGTCCGACATTTGGTTAAACGAGATTGAGTTTACCAATGCCAAAGTGGGCATGTAAAGCACCATGTACCCCAAAACATATGGGTAAAATGCCGAGAAATCAGTAGTCTGGTACATTAGGTATAACAGAACAGCTCCAATTAGATGCAGTGCACCCAAAATTCGTTCCGCGTTGAAATATCTGTCCGCTACAAGTCCAATAATAAATGGTGCTATGATAGCGCCCCATGACTGCGTGGAAAATGCCAAGGCAATTTCCCCGTCCGTCGCATTTAAATTGTTACCTAAAAAAGTACCCAACGTAACAAACCAGCCCCCCCAAATGAAGAATTCCAAAAACATCATGAAAGAGAGCTGAAACCTAGTTCCAAACTTCATAGATTGAATATTTATCTTTTATAAAATATATAATCCAACGCTTCTGGAGTTATTCCAGAAGCGCGGAAATCAGTTAAAATTTGACCCCGATGATGGGTGGAGTGATTCACAATATGAAAGAGGATATCCTTAAGGTCATTGGCATAAGTCCTACCCTTACTGTTCTCATAATCTATCCTTTTATTGAAATCTTCCGTGTTGGTTATGATCTCAAATGAAGCGCGTTGATTGCTATAATGAAGGTCCTCCCAGTCCTTCATATCATGAAGTTGCCATACTGTATACTCAGTTGGCTTTCCTACAATTCTATGATTCCAGATATGATGTGCATTCAAAACATGACTGAACAATTGTATGCTCTTCTCAGAAACTTTATCCAAGGAAGTGCATTGTTCAATCAACTTTTTGTTGCAGTAAAAATTGTAGTCAAAGAGTTGCTGTAGAAATCCCTTCATAAACCCATTGTTTATTCAGACCTCAACCTAGCCAACAGGTCCCTTGTTGCAATAATGCCTTCTTCCTCACTCAATTCACTTCCCTCATATTCCACTCCTATATAGCCAGAATATCCTGCATCCTTTACTATTTTGAGCATGCGCTTGTAATCGGTATGAATCTCATTGCCATTCTCGTCAAAATCGTGGGACTTGGCACTAACCGCCTTTGCATAAGGCATTAATTCTTCCACCCCTAGATATCTATCATACTCTTCTAAACATTTGGAGGCATAATAAGAGCCGTCTTCTCTTTTGATGCAGAAATTGCCAAAATCTGGTAGGGCGCCACAGTTGGGCATATTTACTTCTTTAAAAACATTGGCCAACCAAGCTGCATTGGAAGAAGGTCCCCCATGGTTCTCAACAATAATATTAATGTTCTGATCCTTGGCATATGTTGCCAGTTTGGTCAACCCGTCTACAGATGCTGCGGTCCATTCCTTCTGTTCCATGCTCCCGTTCAAGTTTACACGGATGGAGTGGCATCCCAAAGCAGCGGCTGCATCTACCCATTTGTGATGGTTCTCTACTGCAGCATTTCGCACCTCTTCATCCACAGCCGCCAAATCTCCTTGCTGATCAATCATTATAATCAGGTTCTCCAACCCGTATTTATCACTTTCAGCCTTACTCTTATCTACGAAATTCTTCATAGCCGCTTCTGAAAAATTGTCTTTCTGCAATTCGGAATAATAAAGTCCACTTACATATTCCAAGCCTTCAAAACCCCATTCTTTTGCCCTTTTTGCAAAATCATAGGGATCCGACCCCTCCTCAAAGACCATTTTGTGCATGGACCATTGCGCCAAGGATATTTTAAAAGTTTGCTCCGTAGTTTCTTGTACTACTTCAGCAGTTTCCGTTTCGGTAGCTTGTTCCTTTTTGTTTTGCTTACAGGAATAAATAAACAAAAGGGATAGAGCAATTCCGATTTGTACACTGTTTCGAATAAATTTTTCTCTCTTCATAATTGGTTGATTGACTAAAATTAAATGGAATTTAAAAACTACAACGTTATAGTAGTGAATTCTCAATAAACATAAGGATTAAATGTAGAAAATTAATTTAATAATTAATACATTTAGAAAATAAACAATCCTAATAGATGAGTAAATTTTATTATAACGAAGAGCAGGAATCATATGATGCCATCGTAGTAGGAACGGGCATTAGTGGTGGTTGGGCTGCTAAAGAACTATGTGAAAATGGACTGAAGACCTTAGTGTTGGAACGGGGTAGAATGGTAAAGCACCGTGAGGATTATCCAACTGCAAATTTGGACCCTTGGGACTTTCCAAATAATGGGGAACCTTCTCGAGAAGATGCCGCTAAACAAGAAAAGCAAGGTAGGACCGGATACACGGTAAAGGCACCTTCCAAACATTGGTTTGTAGATGACTTAAAGCATCCTTATAATGAAACCAAACGCTTTGATTGGATGCGAGGATACCATGTTGGTGGTAGATCTATTATGTGGGGCCGTCATAGTTATAGGTGGAGTGACTTAGATTTTGGAGCTAACAAAAAAGATGGTACCGCCGTGGATTGGCCTGTTCGCTATAAAGATATTGCCCCTTGGTATGATAAAGTTGAAAGCTATATTGGTGTTACTGGAGAAAAGCTGGGACTTCCACAGCTTCCCGATGGACAGTTTGAACCCATGATGGAACTAAATTGTGTGGAGCAACATGTTCGCGAGCAAGTATCGGAGCATTTTGATGGCAGGGTAATAACTGCCGGAAGGGTAGCGCACATTAATAGTACTAAAAAGTTTGAGGGAGACGGAAGAACAAAGTGTCAATTCCGTAACCGTTGTATTCGCGGTTGTCCTTTTGGAGCCTATTTTAGTAGTGTTTCTTCTACATTGCCTGCCGCAGAAAGGACTGGGAACATGACTCTCCGTCCAGATTCGATTGTCCATGAAGTTATTTATGATCCAGATACGAAAAAGGCAACCGGTGTAAAAGTTATTGATAGAGTTACCAAAGAGGAATTTGAATTTAAGGCCAAGGTCATCTTCCTATGTGCCTCTGCTATTGCCTCTACCGCGATTTTAATGCAATCAAAATCTGACAGATTCCCCAATGGCCTTGGAAATGATTCTGACCAACTGGGTAGAAACATTATGGACCATCATTTAGGTGTAGGTGCTTCAGGAAAGTTTGATGGATTTGAAGACAAATATTATAAGGGTAGAAAACCCAATGGCATTTACCTGCCCCGCTTTAGAAATTTGGGAGGTGATTCCAATACAGACAAGTTTATCAGAGGTTATGGCTATCAAGGTGGAGCTGGACGAGGTAATTGGGAGGATATCATCGCTGAAGTATCACATGGGAAAGAACTCAAGGATGCCATTCTAAAACCAGGGGGTTGGACCTTTGGAATGGGTGGCTTCGGAGAGGTTTTACCTTATGAGGACAACAGAATGACCATGGATTACGATAAATTGGATGAATGGGGCTTACCAACCGTTACCTTTGATGCTGAATTCAAGGAGAACGAATGGAACATGCGTGAGGATATGAAAAACCAAGCCGTGGACATGCTTGAAAAAGCAGGGCTGCGAGATGTACAACCTTTTGACCGACCCGGCGCTCTCGGATTAGGTATCCACGAAATGGGAACTGCCAGAATGGGAAGGGATAGAAAGTCCTCTGTTCTTAATGGGCACAATCAGGTACACGATTGCAAAAATGTGTATGTTACCGATGGGGCTTTTATGACCTCCTCCAGTTGTGTTAACCCATCATTGACCTATATGGCATTTACTGCAAGAGCCGCCAATCATGCGGCAGAAGAACTTAAAAAAGGAAACTTATAATGGAAAGAAGAGTAGCATTAAAAAATATGGGGCTTGTTTTTGGCTATGCCGTGGCAACTCCAACCCTATTGGGAATTGTACAAAGCTGTCAAGGAAAGAAGGTCCTCGATTGGACTCCTGATTTCTTTTCCAAAGATGAAGGAACCATAATTCACACACTTGTAGATATTCTTTTACCCAAAACAGATACACCATCCGCTTCGGATGTGAATGTGCATGTGTTCTTGGATAAGTTTGCCCACGAGGTGATGCCTGTGGAGCAACAAGATTTCTTCAAAATGACTATGGGCAAGTTTACCGATAAGGTTTTGACCGATTCCCAAAAAGAAACCCTTGCAGATGTGGATGCCGAAGATTTAGAGCCTGTTTTTGCCACCTATTTGAAAAAGCAGACTGATGAGGTGGAAGAGGCTCATGCGGAAGCTGTACAGGCCTATTTTATGGCAGTGGAAGAAAATGGAAGTGCCGTACTTGATGACGAGATTGCACAGTACCAGTTTGCCACTTCTATACGCAACTCTACCATTTGGGCTTATAAGACCAGTGAATTTGTTGGGGAGGAAGTGTTGGCCTATTTGCCAGTACCTGGTGAGTATATTGGTTGTGAGGATTTGGAAACTTTGACCCAAGGTAAAGCTTGGTCTTTGTAAAACAACCGCCTCTTACAAAATAAAAAAGCCGCTTAAAAAAGCGGCTTTTTTGTAGTTGAATTTTCCAATTCAAAGAAAACACCTCGGAAGAGGCTCGCAGTGGGGTGAACATTCCGAGGCATCTATTCTATCTAAATCCCATACGATAGGTTCCGTATTGGATTATGACCCACACATTAAACAGTCATCGTCCGCTTGGCCCTCTTTGGACCGTGCAATCAATTCCTTCATTTCTTCCGCAGTCATAGGCTTAATGTCCACATCCTGCTGTTCAGCGGGCGTAGCTTCCACCTTAAGTTCTTCGGCTGCCTTAGGTGATGCTGCTGCCAATACCTCTGCCTCAGCAGCTATACTTATTGGCACTTCCTTCTTCTTGGTGTTGTCCAAAGTAAACTTAATGGCATCAACCGCTGCTTTTGTCCTTAAGTAATACATTCCCGTTTTAAGTCCGCTTTTCCAGGCATAAAAGTGCATAGAAGTTAACTTGGAATAATTGGCATTTTCCATAAACAAGTTTAAAGACTGGCTTTGGTCAATGAAATAACCACGGTGTCTACTCATGTCTATGATATCTTTCATGCTCAATTCCCAAACCGTTTTGTAGAGCTCTTTAATATCATCCGGAATGGTGTCAATATCTTGTACAGATCCATTGGCACGCATCAATTCTTGCTTCAAGTTCTCGTCCCATAACCCTAGTTTCACCAAATCTTCCAAGAGGTGTTTGTTCACTACAATGAATTCCCCAGAAAGTACTCTACGTGTATAAATGTTGGAAGTGTAGGGTTCAAAACATTCGTTATTGCCCAAAATCTGTGAGGTTGAAGCAGTTGGCATTGGTGCCACCAACAAGGAGTTTCGTACTCCGTGTTTTTTAACATCCTTTCTAAGTTTTGTCCAATCCCATCTTCCGGAAAGTTCTTCGTCCTTAACTCCCCAAAGATTATGTTGAAATTCTCCATTGGCCATTGGAGAACCTTCATAGCTGGAATATACCCCATCTGTTTTGGCCTCTTCCACAGATGCGGTTACAGCTGCAAAATATAAGGTCTCAAAAATTTCTTGGTTTAATTGTTTGGCTTCATCACTGGTAAAAGGTAATCGTAGCATGATGAAGGCATCTGCCAATCCCTGTACCCCCAAACCAACAGGTCTATGCCTCATGTTGGAGTTTTCTGCCTCTTTTACTGGGTAGTAGTTTCGGTCGATAACCCGGTTCAGGTTCTTGGTGACACGTTTGGTTACTCTAAAAAGCTCCTTATGATCAAATTCACCATTCTTTACGAACATGGGTAAGGCAATGGACGCCAAATTACAAACGGCTACCTCATCTGGCGAGGTGTACTCCATAATCTCCGTACATAGGTTGGACGAACGAATGGTTCCCAAGTTTTTTTGGTTGCTTTTTCTATTGGCCGCATCCTTGTACAACATATATGGAGTTCCCGTTTCTATTTGGGATTCCAATATCTTCTCCCACAACTCTCTGGCCTTTACTTTTTTTCTTCCCTTATCTTCGGCTTCGTATTTAGTGTACAGTGCTTCAAATTCTTCGCTGTGGGTATTGAACAATCCTGGACATTCATTTGGACACATCAAAGTCCACTCGCCATCTGCTTCTACCCTTTTCATGAATAAATCAGGAATCCACATGGCGTAGAAAAGGTCGCGTGCCCGCATTTCCTCTTTTCCATGGTTCTTTTTCAGATCGAGAAAGTCATAGATATCCGCATGCCAAGGTTCTACATAAATGGCAAAACTTCCCTTTCTTTTTCCACCACCTTGATCTACATAACGAGCAGTATCATTATAAACCCTTAGCATAGGAACAATTCCATTGGAGGTTCCGTTGGTGCCGGCTATATATGATCCGGTTGCACGAACATTATGAATAGACAATCCTATCCCGCCTGCCGATTGGGAAATCTTTGCGGTTTGTTTTAAGGTATCGTATATCCCATCGATGCTATCATCCTTCATGGCCAAAAGGAAGCAAGAAGACATTTGTGGTTTTGGTGTCCCAGAATTGAACAAGGTTGGCGTTGCATGGGTGAAATATTTTTTGGACATCAACTCATACGTCTCTACGGCAGCATCCAAATCATTTAGATGAATTCCCACAGCAACCCGCATGAGCATGTGTTGTGGTCGTTCGGCAATTTTACCGTTCAACTTGAGCAAATAGGAACGCTCCAAGGTCTTAAATCCGAAATAATCGTAGCCAAAATCTCGGTTATAAATAATGGTGGAGTCCAATTTTTCCGCATTTTCAGAAACCACTTTATATACTTCGTCCGATAATAGAGGTGCCTTTTTGCCTGTTCTTGGATTGACGTATTCGTAGAGGTCCTTCATGGTTTCCGAGAAGGATTTTTTGGTGTTTTTGTGCAGGTTGGAAACCGAAATACGCGCTGCCAGCTTAGCATAATCCGGATGGGTCGTGGTCATGGTGGCCGCAATTTCGGCTGCCAAATTATCCAGTTCAGATGTGGTTACCCCATCATACAATCCCTCAATGACCCTCATGGCCACTTTAACCGGGTCCACTAGACCGTTAAGGCCATAACAAAGTTTTCTTACTCTTGCCGTGATCTTGTCGAACATCATCGGCTCTTTTCTTCCATCTCTTTTTAGTACATACATGTGCTACGAATATTTTTTAATGATACGCTGTTGGTTCTACCAATCGCATTTGCATACGCTGCGGATATATCTCCACAACCAATTGGGGTCAAGTTCTCAAAATCCTCTGGGGTAAGAGGGTATATTATTGTCGGGCTTGTTAAAAGTCCGCGTCGAAGCTAATTTTTTGGGAATCTGTATCCTTTTCTTTGTTCAAAACACCTGCTTTTTGATATTCGGACACGCGCTTTTCAAAGAAATTGGTCTTTCCCTGGAGTGAGATCATATCCATAAAATCGAATGGATTGGTTGCATTGTAAACCTTCTCGCATTGAAGTTCCACCAATAATCTATCCGTTACAAACTCCAAGTATTGGGTCATCAATTTAGAATTCATTCCAATGAGACTCACGGGAAGAGACTCCGTAATGAACTCTCTTTCAATATTCAAGGCATCCACTAGGATATCTGTAATGCGCTCTTTGGAAACCTTGTTCACCAAGTGGTTGTTATGCAGATGTACCGCGTAGTCGCAGTGCATTCCCTCATCCCTAGAGATCAACTCGTTGGAAAATGTCAATCCTGGCATAAGCCCTCTCTTTTTCAACCAGAAAATGGAACAGAACGCTCCGGAAAAGAAAATTCCCTCCACCGCTGCAAAGGCAATCAAACGCTCTGCAAAGCTGGGAGAGTCAATCCATTTTAGTGCCCAATCCGCTTTCTTTTTAATCGCCGGAAAATTCTCTATGGCCTGAAAAAGAATTCCTTTCTCCTTTTCATCCTTCACATAGGTATCTATTAAAAGAGAGTAGGTCTCAGAATGGATATTTTCCATCATAATCTGGAATCCATAAAAGAATTTGGCTTCAGAATATTGTACCTCATTCACAAAATTTTCTGCCAAATTTTCGTTCACAATGCCATCAGAAGCTGCGAAAAACGCCAAGATATGTTTAACAAAATAACGCTCATCATCATTTAGCTTGTTGTTCCAGTCCGTTAAATCTTGGTGTAAATCAATTTCCTCAGCAGTCCAAAAACAAGCCTCGCATTTCTTGTACCATTCCCAAAGGTCATGATGTTCAATTGGAAAAATTACAAATCTATCTTTGTTTTCTTGTAATATAGGTTCTATGGCTGCTGACATAAGTGTGCGTTAAAAAAATTATAAAATGGAAGAAAATTTCCTTGCGAACAGGGCTAACAAAGATTCAAAAATGTCGCCAGATAGTAAAGCAAGTTTTATTAAATAAGGGGCAAAGTTTTTAACACAAACTGTTGAAATCTAGGTTGGCCAGTGATGTTCTCTAGCCTTTTGAAGAAACCACATTGAGAAAGATTTTTTATTGCGATCTGGCATAAACAAAAAAGACCAAAAAGTATAAAACTTGTATACTTTTTGGTCTAATTATAAATGGAAGTTACGCTCAGGTCAGTATTTATACGATTGCACTACCAAACAGTACGGCCACTCCCCGTTCTATTCATGGAATGTCGGGATATGGGTAGTTCCCCCGAAACCCAAAACCAAACTAAAACATAAATCAACTTGGGATATAATTTTGCAAGCACTTTCCAAATCTAGAGGTTGGTTGCCACGGCCGTACGCGTTTTTGGTAATGTATATGAACTTTTTGGTTGGAATAACTTAGTCTGTTTGGACCACCTTGTCCCAATCCGATTGAATCTTCAAATCCTTACCCTCCAGCACTGCCGCGCAAATAAGGGCTACTATCAAAACAATAAATAACACAACACACTTTCTCATTACTAAATAGGATTAGGTTGTCTCTTAATTTTTGACAAAGCCAAATTATAAAACAATCCCCCTGTTTAGTGGTCCTATGTATAAACGGTCTTTTTTTGTGTATGAATGGTTTCCGACTTTTTTAATTTCTGTTTGAAAAGGACAAAAAACCAACCGTGGCAGGAAAAGTTGCAGAAAAAATCGGTATCTGACCATTTTTTACCAATTATACGTGCAAAACGTCCATTAGCACATAATTTTAAATACCTTAGATAGAATAACCCTAAATTTGAACGAATTAATTTAGAGCATGTTAGAAGCAGTAATTGTTGATGACGAGGTAAAGGCATTACAAAGTCTTAGTTGGGAATTAACCAATCTGTCTGATGAAGTGGATATCGTTGCATCCTTTACCGATGCGCACGAAGCTTTGGATTATCTGGAACGAAATACTCCTGACTGCTTGTTCTTGGATATTGAAATGCCAGCAATGGACGGTTTTCAATTCATCAAAAATCTTAAGAATAAGAATTTCCCAGTGGTCATTACCACAGCATACAACCAATATGCGCTTCAGGCACTAAAGAACGAGGCCATTGACTACCTATTGAAGCCTATTGATACCGATGATCTTGAAGTGACCATCGCCAAAATAAAAAAACACAACACCAAGAATTTGACTTCTGAAAAGTTGGAAAAAATTCTGTTGAACTTCAATGCAGAGTCTCACAGCAAAAAAATCACTATTAATACTGACGGTAAATTATTGTTCTTGAACAGTGAAGACATCCTCTATGCAGAATCCGATGGCAACTATAGCACCATCTTTTTAAGTGATGGCCAGAAAATTCTGCTTACCAAAAAGCTCAAGGAGGTAAACAATCTTTTACCAGACAACAGTTTTTTTAGAATTCATAATTCCTACATCATCAATCTAAATAAGATTAAAGAGTTTTTAAAAACCGACGGTTATGTAGTGTTGGAATCGAACCACAAAATACCCGTCTCCCGGCAAAAAAAATCCGATTTTTTGGATATGCTGTAATCCCCCATTGCACACGTGTTCATTTTACGACCAATAAAATCCTTAGAACAAGTTCCTATTCAAAAGGCCACGCTTTTGTGCTTTTTTGTTTTTTTGATGGTGTGGTCAACTCCCGCCCAGGAAATTCCGCAGGCTTTTAAGGAAAAAACAAAGCGCCTTGTGGAAATGCGCCCTAGGACTTATATGGTCCTGAACACCGAACTAAAATCTGAAACCGGGGACACCACATTGCTCCGGTACTTTGCAAATCTGTGTAAAAAAGCGGGTTATTTGGAAGGGCAGTCTTATGCACTTGACCAAATTGGTGCCAAATATCGTAATGTTTCAAAATTCCAAAAAGCCTTAGACCTGCATCAGGAAGCATTGCAGTTGGCAGAGGAATCCAACAATATTGAACTAAGAGTACGGTGTCTAAACATGCTTGGTGTGGTCTATAGAAGAACGGACGCCATAAAGACCGCTTTGGATTACAATCAGAAGGCCCTAGAGCTGGCCGAGGAGGTAGAGAGTCCGTCTTACCATATCAAAAGAAGCATCAATATTTCCTTAAACAGCATTGGTAACCTCTATCAAACTTTGGAACAATATGACCTCGCAATTCTCCAATTTAGGAGAGCTTTGGATCTTGAGGAAGAACTGGGCAATAAATTAGGTTTGGCCATCAACCATCAAAACATTGGGGATTGTTTGGAATACAAAGGTGATTTGGAAGGCGCCTTAGAAAATTACAGAAAATCCCTAGCTTACAATGAAGATATTAATTCTACCTATGGGAAGATTATCTGTAAAAATAGCTTGGCTCAAATCTACCTTAAACAAGATATGCCCTATGCAGCTTTGGTACTCCTGGAACCTCTTCATGAACAATCAAAAACTATTGGGGATTTTTTTGTGACCTCATCAGTTTTTATAAATACGGGTTGGGCCCATACCAAGTTGGGCAATCTAGACAAGGCAACGAAATTTATAGGTGATGGACTTGAAATGGCCCAAAACCATACTATGCCAAGCAATATTCTCTATGCATACCAAAAACTTTCAGATTTAGAAGAGGAAAGAGGTAATTACAAAAAGGCATACGAGTACTATAAAAAAGCGGACCAATACGATAAAGAAATATCAAGTGCCACCAACTTTAGGTACATGAATGATGTCATTGTTCGCTATGAAGCGGATAAAAAGAACAATCAAATATCAGTATTGGCCAAGGAGAACGAGATTGTTCGGCTAAGACTGAGAAAAAACCAAACGACTTTGCTTGTTAGCGCTTTGATTGTGGGGCTTATTTCTTCCATTCTCTATATTCTCTATCGCCAATACCAAAGTAAAAACGAAAAGCGGGTACTCTCTTTGGAACAGACCATGCTCCGCAGCCAGATGAATCCCCATTTTCTGTTCAATTCCTTGAACTCCATCAAACTTTACATTATCAACAATGAGCAAAAAAATGCTGTTCATTACCTCAACAAATTCTCCAAATTAATTCGAAAAATATTGACGGCTTCTTCCTCAAAGGAAATAACCTTAGCGGAGGAACTGGAGACCGTGGAGTTGTATATGAACATTGAAAACATCCGTTTTTCCCATGAAATTGATTTTAAAATAAAAGTGCATGAAAACATTAATCCCAATAATGTAAAAATACCTTCCTTGGCCCTACAACCATTTTTAGAAAACTCTCTTTGGCACGGACTTTCCCCAAAAGAAGGGGAAAAGAAAATCTGTCTTGATGTGAAAAAGAAAACACCAGGACATGTAACCATAGAAATTACCGATAATGGTGTGGGTAGGGGTGCCGCCCAAGTAAATAAGGAAAACCGGGTACTAAAGAGGAAGTCTGTGGGAATACGCATTACCAAGGAACGTTTCGCCAACTTTTCCAAGGATTACGAAAACAGTTTTGATGTAGATATTGTTGACCTTTTTGACGAAAACGGAATCTCAAAAGGTACAAAGGTAGTTTTGGATATTCCTACAATTTAGTTTTCTCTGCTGCCACCTCTTCCAGTTCTGTATACCAAGCTTCTCCAAACTTTCTTATCAAAGCTTCTTTTACAAATTTATAAATAGGCACCTTGAGTTCCTCCCCCAACTGGCAGGCAGGGTCACAAATCTCCCATTTATGATAATTGACTGCGGTAAACTCGGAATATTCACGTGTTCTGACAGGATACAAATGACAAGAAACGGGTTTTTTCCATGGCACAACTCCATCTAAATGAGCAGCTTCTATGCCACATTTGGAAATGCCTTTTTGATCAAAAATGACATAAGCACATTCACTTTTGTTGACCAAAGGGGTTTCCCATTCACCATCCTCTCCCTTTACAAAAGCCCCCTGTTCCTCAATTGCCTGTATCCCTTCGGGTCTTAGGTACGACTTCACCTTTTGGAAGATATCCACCAAAATTTCCGTTTCTGAATCCTCCAATGGAGCTCCGTATTCCCCATCCACGCAGCAAGCCCCTTTGCAGGCATTTAAATTGCAGACAAAATCGTTATCAAGGATTTCTTCAGAAACTATGGTTTTTCCTATTTGAAACATGGAAATCTATGCTTTTGAGGCAAAGGTAACTTAAAACCAAAAAAATGATGTTTTCTATATATACAGTGTGATCCAAAAGCACTTTTTACACGTAAATTTGCGAACAAAATATATTGCGATGAACTTTAGCTTTCAACAAATTGTTACCGCAAGCATGGTCCTCTTTGCGGTCATAGATATTTTAGGCAGCATTCCCATTATCCTTTCCCTTAGAAAAAAGGTGGGACACATACAATCTGAAAAGGCCTCCATTGTAGCCGCTATAATCATGATTGCTTTTCTCTTTGTGGGTGAGAGCATTCTCAAGCTTATCGGTATCGATGTCAATTCCTTTGCAGTGGCCGGTGCCTTTGTCATCTTTTTTCTTGCCTTGGAAATGGTGTTGGGGATTACCTTGTTTAAGGATGATGAAGCGGAGACCGCTTCTGTAGTTCCTATTGCCTTTCCCCTAATTGCTGGGGCGGGGACGCTTACTTCCATCTTGGCTTTACGGGCAGAATATCACGTAGAGAACATTGTGGTCGCCATAATAGTAAACATTATCTTTGTGTACGTAGTGCTAAAATCCAGCGCCAAGATAGAATGGTTTTTAGGGAAGAACGGCCTTAATGTGATTCGAAAAATATTTGGGGTCATCCTGTTGGCTATTGCAGTAAAACTCTTTGCGGCCAACATCAACCAACTTTTGGCCCACTAAAACAAGTATTGAAAATTATGAACAGGACTTTTGTAATTATTTTGATTCTTTTGGCCCTGGGCCTTATTGTCTATAACTTTACCCTAGTAGATTTTGCCAACCCTTTTCAAGGAGATAGTACTGTTGCGCTTATAGGGATATTGGCTTCTTCCTGTGCCATAGTTTTGCTTCTGATTTTTACCACTTCCAAAAAGATTGACAAAAAGCTGAAAGACTAGTCATTTAGTTTCACAGTCTCTATTTCTGATTGTTCAAAAATGGCTCGGTCCAGCTCCTTTACCTTATCCAACATGGCATCGTGAGCTCCTTTGATTTGGGCAGAAAGGTTGGGCGAAAATAGTTGCTCCGCAATATTGGCCTTTAAATAGTCCTTGATTTTTTCCTCCTGGGCATAAAAATCCAATTTTATCTTCCTATTCAGGACAAATTGAATAAACTCATCAAAAAGGATATCATCCACCCCGTACTCGTCCAAGAACTCATTCTTGGTCATATGGGAATAGCGTATTCTATCCTTTTCCAGATGCTCGAAGACAAAACGCGAGAAAAATTCAGCTCCATCCATGCTTTCAACCGCCTCTTCTTCATTGTTTCCAATGGGCACAAAAACGTCTGGGATTATTCCACCGCCTCCATATACAATCTTCCCTTTGGGAGTCCTGAATTTTAAGGAATCAGCTACCTTGATACTGTCGACCGAGCTTAATTCCCCATTTCTATATCGCTCCATAAAGGTCTGGTAATAATCCTTATGGCCTTTTTTATAGGAGCGCTGAATGGAACGACCTGTTGGTGTATAATACCTGGAAACCGTTAACCTAACGGCAGAACCATCTCCTAAATCCATTTCCCGTTGAACAAGGCCCTTACCAAAAGATCTACGTCCTACAATAGTTCCTATGTCATTATCTTGAAGTGCCCCTGCAATAATTTCGCTAGCGGAAGCGGACCGCTCATTAATTAAAACATAAACGGGTTTGTCTTCAAAATCTCCTTTTTTAGTAGCAAAGGCCTTCTTTATTCTTCCCTTTTTGTTTTTAGTAAAGAGAATCAACTTATCATCTTCCAAAAATTCATCAGCCAATCTTTCAGCAATGCCCAGATACCCCCCAGGGTTGTCTCTAAGATCCAAGACCAATTTCTCCGCGCCACGTATTTTTAGTTTTTTAATCGCATCCTTGAACTCGCTAAAGGTAGATTCTGCAAAACGGTTTATTTTAATATAACCCATATCGCTGGAAAGCATATAATAGGCATCCACACTTTTGATTGGCACCCTGTCTCTTGTAACCGTAACCTTCATGGTCTTGCTCTCCTGTTTTCGGAATACCTCGAGGTCCACCTTGGTTCCTATTTTTCCTTTTAAAGTGGAAACCACTTCGTTATTGGGCATCCGCCTCCCAAACAGCGTATCTTGATCAGCAATCAAAATGCGATCGCCTGCTTTAATGCCGCTTTTATGGCTTGGCCCATTTTTTATGGTTCGGATTACCGTAAT
Source organism: uncultured Allomuricauda sp. (assembly GCA_965117065.1). Taxonomy (GTDB): domain Bacteria; phylum Bacteroidota; class Bacteroidia; order Flavobacteriales; family Flavobacteriaceae; genus Flagellimonas. The sequence continues at coordinate 2,301,789 of OZ220751.1, read as the reverse complement.
TGTATCCCTGTACATATAAAAACTAATACCTATCCCTACAAAATCCCCCTTCATATTTTCGGAGACTTCCTTCATCTCACTTTTGGGAATGTAGACTGAGTGGGGGTCCAATTTGCCTAGAATATTGTTTACCGTAACGTCAACTATGCTATCCGTATCGATTTCATCCACATATTCATAGTCGATATAATCAATAAGCCGGTTAAGCTTATCTTTTTTGGAATTGGTGCTAAAGAGTTTCTCTGGGGAATCATCAAAATGAAGTTTTCCGCCTATGAAAATCCCAATGGCCACAGCAAGTGCCAATAAGGTTGGTAAAATATACTGATATTTCTTTTTCATAATTTAAATGGTGGGGTTAGACCATTTCTTCCAAAATGGGCAAATGATGGGTTGTAACTCCAGCCCGCTCCAAAAACTTTAATCCCGAATCGTCTTTATAAGCCGTTTGATATACGACACGTCTTATGCCAGATTGGTGGATTAGTTTACTGCATTCCCGGCAAGGGGAAAGGGTAATGTACAAGGTAGCGCCTTCACATGATTGGGTTGATGATGCTACTTTGGAAATGGCATTAGCCTCAGCATGTAGCACATACCACTTTGTATATCCTTCGTCATCTTCACATATATTCTCAAAACCCGTGGGCGTGCCGTTATAGCCATCGGATATGATCATACGATCCTTAACGATAATGGCACCCACTTGCTTTCTTTGGCAATAGGAGAGTTTTCCCCATTCCTTGGCCATTCTCAAATAAGCTTTATCGTACTTTTCTTGTTTGCGCTCCTTCATACCTCTGTAAATGGGCTGACCATTAATTAAATATACCGGCTTTGTAAGACCCTTACAACCTTATTTCATTAAATTTAACGAAGGCCCTATTGGGGAAACGTTGCAATAAGCAAGGGTATTGTAATGGCAATGACCAAAATAGAGGCCAAACCGATGAAAAGCCTTCTTTTTACCTTCAGGAGATCCAAAATTGCAAAAGCCACTGCCAAAATGACTAGAATTATAGCAATTTGAGAAAACTCAATCCCTGTTGCAAAACCCAAGAGCGGTACTACTTTATCCTCTTCTTCAGCCATGAGCATTTTAAAATAATTGGAAAAGCCAAATCCGTGTATCAACCCAAAAAAAGCAGTGGCCAGTACATGTACATACTTCCCTTTGCTTTTTCCTTCACCAAACACGTAAGTAAAATTGAACAAAGCGGTCAACAAAATGGTAATCGGAATCAAAAATTCGATAAGCCCTACATCAACAGTCGCCACCTCAAAAGCGGACAGCGCCAAAGAAGTACAATGGGCAATGGTGAAGATGGTAGCCAACACCACTACGCGTTTCCAGTTTTTAAAGGTAAAAGGTATTGCCAAGGCAGATAAAAATAGGATATGGTCGTAAGCCCCCAAGTCCAATACGTGGTTAAATCCCAATTTGATGTAGAACCAAAACTCTTGCATTTTTTTGTTGTTAGTCGGTAATTAATGTTTGATGAACTATAATTAAGTTCAAGGCCAAAAACCTTAGCATTCAAACTAGGACATCCCTCTTTCCTGTTGAATAGTCTCATACGCTTTTTGGACTTCCTTGAACTTTTCCTCCGCTCCTTTTTTAATGGCTTCGTTTTGCGTTACCACCCTATCCGGATGGTACTTTTTTGCCATAGTCCTGTACGCCTTTTTCACCTGATCATCTGTGGCAGTTTTTTCTATCTCCAGAATCTTATAAGCATTGTCCGCAGATTTAATGAACATAGCCATGATACTCTCAAAGTCATGTTGGCCTATCCGTAGATAGCCTGCAAGTTCTTTCAATTTATTGACTTCCGCTTTGCTAACCTGGCCATCCGCTTGGGCAATTCCAAACAAAAAATGCAGCAATTGCAACCGCACTTCATAGCGGGTGCGTTGTGCTAAGTATGAGCAAATACGCTGCGCCGAAACCTCCCTTTTTTTAATGACATCATTAAAAGTTCTGAAAATAGCATTGGCCTTTTCCTTTCCGTATGTGCTTAAAAAGTACTGGCGCACATAATCCAATTCACGTTGGCTTACCTGTCCATCCGCTTTAATGACTATGGAACAAAGAGATAATAAATTAAGCTCAAAATCTGCTGGGGACACGGTCTGTCTGGTGAAGTCGGAAAACACCGTGCTTCCACGTTTAGAACTGGGGCCTCCCAGACCATCCAACACGCTACCAACAAAGAACCCAATAATAGCTCCCGCTATACCTCTAATAAAAAATCCAATGAAGGCTGCAGCCCACTTGATCATCCTAAATAATTTAAAAGCCCAAATATAGGCTTTTGCCCCTGAAAGAAACCCTTTTACCTTGTTAAGGCAACCGTAAAAAATGCGACAAAAGCTGTATCTTTGAACCTTAATTAAAAACAAAATTATGTATCCTGAAGAATTGGTGAAACCCATGAGAGCCGACCTAGCTACTGCTGGATTCGAGGAACTATATACCAGCGAAGCTGTTGAAAATGCCCTAAAACAAGATGGAACCACTTTGGTTGTGGTAAATTCAGTCTGTGGATGTGCCGCGGCCAACGCAAGACCTGCTGCTAAATTAAGCTTACAAAACGATAAAAAACCTAGCCATTTGGTTACTGTGTTTGCCGGTGTTGACACCGAAGCGGTTGACACGGCGAGAAACCATATGGTTCCTTTTCCTCCCTCTTCTCCAAGTATGGCCTTATTTAAGGATGGAGAGTTGGTACATATGATTGAGAGACATCATATTGAGGGAAGACCGGCAGAAATGATTGCCGAAAATTTAATGGAAGCCTATAACGAGCATTGTTAAACTTCCCTAAACAGCAAATAAAACGACCACCCTAAAGGGTGGTTTTTTATTTTTGTGCTTATGACAAAAAGATGGCAATGAATTGCCATTATTGCCAAGATTTTACCAAATTGGCTTTATAAAAAAATGTAAGCATGCAAAAGTTGCTTTCTTACCCAATTACTGTTGTTTTTTTAGTGTTCTTCGGATTAACCTTGGTTGTCTTCCATCCTATCCAATGGTTGTGCCTAAATGTTTTTGGGTATAATGCACATAAGAAAAGTGTTAGCATACTTAATTGGTTCTTAATTCGATGCACTAATCTTTTAGGAACGCGCTACCGTTTTGAAAACCCAAATGATATTCCTGTAGATAAACCCTTGATTATCGTTACCAATCATCAGAGCATGTACGACATTCCCCCCATTATTTGGCATATGCGCAAACATCATCCCAAGTTTGTGAGTAAAATAGAATTGGGGAAGGGAATTCCAAGCGTCTCGTATAATTTAAGACATGGCGGATCTGCCTTGATCAACCGAAAAGACCCCAAACAATCTATTCAGGCATTGCAGGAACTGGGCCAGTATATTGAAAAGCACAACCGAAGTGCTGTTATTTTTCCGGAAGGTACCCGAAGTAGAACCGGTGTACCCAAAAAATTCCATACTACAGGTCTAAAGGTGTTAATGAAACAAGCCCCTTCTGCGTTGATTGTTCCCATCAGTATAAATAATTCTTGGAAAATGTTACGGTTTGGTCAATTTCCAATGGGTTTAGGTGCCTTCATCAAGTTTAAGGTTCATCCTCCATTAGAAAACCATGGTGACCCTGATGCCCTTATCTCCAAAATTGAAGAACAGATAACCCAAGGAATAAGTTACATTGCATGAAACACGACCAGCTCATTGAAAACACCATCAAATTTGTAAAGAAGACCCTTAAAAATGCAGAAGGTGGTCATGATTGGTTCCATACAGAACGGGTCTTTAAAACGGCCAAATTGATTTCGGAACAAGAAAATGTGGATTCTTTAGTGGTACAGCTGGCAGCACTATTACATGATATTGCAGATCCGAAATTTCACAATGGGGATGAAAAAATTGGTCCCCAGACAGCTAACAATTTCTTGGAATCCCAGGATATCGCTCCCAAAATTACTAATCATGTAGTCAGAATCATTGAACACATGTCTTTTAAAAACAGCTTGGACCCAACCGGAACACCATTTAGTTCAAAAGAGCTTGAAATTGTTCAAGATGCGGATCGCTTGGACGCCATTGGAGCCATTGGCATAGCCCGTACTTTTAATTATGGAGGATTTAAAAATAGGGAAATGTACAATCCCAATATCCCGCCTAACCTTCATATGACCAAGAAGGAATACAAAAATTCCAATGCTCCAACAATTAACCACTTTTACGAAAAATTGTTATTGCTTAAGGATAGGATGAATACTAAAACTGGTAAAAAGATGGCTGCCCAGCGACATCAATACATGCTGGATTTCTTGGATCATTTCTATACAGAGTGGAATGGAACAACAATGAAAGACAAGGATTAGCTCAAAATCACACCCACTAACTTTTGGAAAACAAAAAAATCAAGGTTTTGGCCTAATTCCCAATTCCACAACCTCCTTGCTATTTTTTCTGAGGAAGATTTCGAGTTAACCAACCTCTTTTATGGGCCGTAGCAATGGCGTAAGGAGTAATCCAAAATAAACCGAAGGTGTACAAAATACTATACGAATAAGCCCAGAAAGACTCAGAAAGTTTGTAGCGCTTGGCATAAAAAATTACCGGAAATGTGGATAAAACAAGAATGCTAAAAAGAGTGGAACTCAAAAATAATAAGGGGTGCGACAAAACAAAGAACAACATGAAGAGTAAAAATGGGTAACTCATTACAATTTTCAACGACTGACTCATAAACAAAAGTCGAGCTCCTGCTTTGGATCCTTTCCTGAAATTTTTAAAAACATACTTTGACATCTCTATGTTTTCGCGCACATTGCTTCTGCCCCATCTTATAAACATCTTATACAATCCTTGATATTTCTCGGGCACATTGGTGTATGCATAAGCGTTCCTTTGGAATAAAACATGATGCCCTTGCTTTAAGATCATATTGGTCATGGCCCGATCTTCACCAATATCAGAAGGCTTACCCATAAAAGTTTGACTGATCCATTCCGGAAGGCAAGCAAAAACAGCAGATCTACGATAAGCGGCCAAAGCTCCTGGAGTGCATAACACGGAATTAAGGCTACTCTCCGCTGAACGCACAAACTCAAAACTCAAAACAAAACTAACATCCAACATTTTGGGCAGTAAGGCTTGAGTATTGTTCAAAACTCGAATATTTCCTGCAACAGCACCGCATTGTTCATTGGTAACAAATGGACTTACCAAATTTCTCAAGGTGTCTTTTTTTACAATGGAATCACTATCTACTGTTACAAAAATCTCTCCTGTACCCTCGTTAAAGCCACGATACAACGCATGTCGTTTTCCTTTATTTTTGGGCTGTTTGTAAATGGCCAGACTATCCCCCAATTCATGTTTTGCTTCTTGAATCCAATGCCAGGTATCATCTTGGCTGCCGTCGTCAATGGCAAGCAATTGTAGTTTTTCCTTTGGAAAATCACTCTCTGCCAAACTCATTAGGGTATGCCAAACCTGTTTTCCTTCATTGTAAGCAGGTACAATTACCGTGCAGGTTGGAAGTTGGTCATCCTTGACAGACGGGATTGGCTTATATTTAAAAAATCGATACAACGTATACAGGAAAAATCCCGCCTTGAACAAAAACAAAACCCCAGCTATTATCATAAAAGCCAATCCGATTTTGGATTCCATGCGTGCGGTATTAAATTGGGTAAAATCGGTTTGCAAAATATACACCATATAAGCCGCACCCAACATCAGTACAAACGTGCTCCCCAACACAAAAATGCCCCAGGCATCTGCTGTTTCAAAAAAATAGCGAATCTTGTTTTTTGAATCTACCGTCTTCGGCTTACTGGTGGAGATTGCCAATGCTTTGTCCGTATTCTTGGAAGTTCTATTTCCCATTTTCAATAAGGTCTAATTAATGCGTCTTAGAGTTATACGATGTCAACCCGAATTTGGATGCCGTTTTTAAATTTTTAGCATAGCACTCAAATTATCCCTGTTTTTATGGAAAGCTGGTATAAAATAGTCGATTGAATCGCGAATTTGAAAAAAATCCACAAAGAAGGACAGTGGTATGTGTTAGAATTTTTGACACATTTTTACAAAGAGTGGGATACCTAACAACCTGCATTAAACTATTATTGTTTTTCGTATCTTAAGAGCTTAACTAAACAAGCCAAAATGCAAAGAAGAAAGTTCTTAAAAAATGCAGCAGCGGCTTCCGCTGCTTTTTCAATTGTTCCCAGTCATGTCTTGGGGAAAAACCATGTTCCACCTAGTGACACTCTGTATGTAGGGGCCTTCGGTGTTGGTGGTCGTGGAAATGGAGTAGTCAAAGGCTTGGCCAACACGGGACGTGTAAAGTTTGTGGCCTTTTGTGATGTTGACGATAGACGCGCCAAGGCTACTTATGAGGCGTTCCCAGATGTAAAACGATTTAAGGATTTTAGAAAAGTATACGATCAGCACTTAAAAGATATAGATGCTGTTATGGTAGCCACACCAGACCATACACATGCCACCATAGCACTTCCTTTTATGCGTGAAAAAAAACACGCTTATGTGGAAAAACCTCTTACGCACAATATCCATGAAGCCCGTTTGATGACCCGGGTGGCTGCGGAAAATGGCATTGTAACCCAAATGGGAAACCAAGGTGCATCCAGTGATGATAGCCGGATTGCGCGTGAATGGGTTGAATCAGGGATTATTGGAAAAGTCCATACCATAGATTGTTGGACCAATAGACCTGTATGGCCACAAGGTGTTGCAATTCCCGTGGAAAAACAAAGAGTACCTAAAGGGTTGGACTGGGATCTTTGGTTGGGTCCAGCCGCTATGCGAGACTACAATGATGCCTACCTGCCATTTAAATGGAGAGGTTGGTGGGATTTTGGTACCGGTGCATTAGGCGATATGGGTTGCCACATCATGGAAACCCCATTCAGTGTTTTGGATTTGAGTTATCCTACCGAAGCAGAAGCTAGCTGCACCTCCGTTTGGGTTGGCGATTTTGTTGAGGCCGATTATAGTCCATCTTGCCCTCCTTCTTCCAAAATTCATTTGAAATTTGAACATGAGCACCATGGTGACATTGCCCTGAACTGGTATGACGGTGGATTAAAACCAAATCTTCCGGACGAATTAAAGGATGATGAGACACTTGGTGACGGTGGTGGTGGAACGGTAATGTATGGCGACAAGGGAATCTTGGTCTGCGATACCTATTCCAGAAATGCCCGTTTGCTACCTTCGGAAATGATGGGGCTCTTTAAAACGCCACAAGTTAAATATCCTAGAATTCCAGAAAGCATGGGTGGACATATTGCCAATTTTGTGGATGGTTGTATAAAAGGCGATACTACTTCTTCTAATTTTGCAAAGGCAGGTCCATTGACAGAAACTGTCTTAATGGGTAACCTTGCTGTTAAAGCCTATCAATACAAAGTATTACAGGAGGGCAAAAAACCTGGTGATTGGGCTCCTTATGATTACCCAGGTAGGAGAAAATTGCTTTGGGACGGTGATAATATGAAGATTACCAACTATGATAAGGCCAATGAATGGGTAAGTAGGGAATACAGAAAAGGTTGGGAATTGACCTAAATTCTTAGAGATTTACAATACTTTTTAGGGGCAGACATTGTTCAAATGTTTGCCCTTTTCTTTTATTCAAAATTGGAAGGTAATACAGTTCTCCCTACAAAGACAGCTACCTTGAAATAAGTGCCAAAAAGTATTTTGGATTACCTCCATTTTGCATTTAGCCGGACAAGGCAATATTAAGAACATTCATTGCACAGGCCCGACATGAAACCATTAAAGGACTCAGAAGTGTATCCCTTCGGCAATGAAACATCAACTTCGCTTTTAAGACACTCTACTGTTCCACACTTGGTACATCTAAAATGAAAATGATTGTGCCTATGCTCGTTTTTATCCGCTCCGCAGTTAATGCAAAGCGCAAAGTATTGCTTGCCATCATCTCCCACTATCCTGTGCACAATCCCATCTTCGCAGAAACTATTTAGCACTCTATAGATTGTTGCCCTATCCATCATAGAGTTTAATTTTGACTTGATCATCTCATGATTTAAAGCCGTGTTTGCTCCTTCTAACAAGTTTAAAATTTCCTCTTTGGATTGGGTTTTTCTTCTTTTCATAAAACATTAATGCGACATTGTTGCAATAATACAAATTATAAGTATCTTTGACAAAAAATTGGTTAGCTAATAACCAAAAATCCTTTTATTCCTCAACAAATATTAACTCAACATTTCATGAAAGATACCAACGAATTTGAAATTATAATCATAGGAGGTAGTTACGCGGGCTTATCTGCTGCATTGGCTCTTGGCAGATCCCTAAGAAGTGTACTGGTAATTGATAGTGGAAAACCATGCAATATTCAGACCCCAAAATCACATAACTTTTTAACTCAGGATGGTAAATCGCCTAAGCAGATTTCAAATCTTGGCAAGCAACAAGTTGAAAAGTATAAAACAGTTCAATTCTATAATGGAAAGGCAATAAATGGGAACAAAACGGCTCATGGTTTTGAGATTACAACACACACCAAGGAAGTCTTTGCTGCTCAAAACTTAATTTTTGCCACTGGGGTAACTGATATCATGCCGGATATTCCAGGGTTTTCAGAATGCTGGGGTATTTCAGTAATTCATTGTCCCTATTGCCATGGATATGAGGTGAATAATGAAAAAACAGGGGTGCTGGGAAACGGAGATTATGGGTTTGAGTTTTCAAAACTCATAAGTAATTGGACCAAGGATCTAAGCTTGTTTACCAATGGAGCGTCTACTTTAACCCAGCAGCAGGCCCTTAAACTTGAGCGGAACGGCATTCCAATTCTAGATCAAAATATAGCGCGATTTGAGCACACTAATGGGCAATTGGAACATATTGTTTTCAAGGATGGTTCCAAAGTGGCTCTCAAGGCAATTTATGCAAGGGTTCCTTTTGTTCAACATTGCCGTATTCCCGAAGCATTGGGATGTCAACTGACCGAGGATGGGTTGTTACAAGTTGATGCTTTTCAAAAAACCTCGATTGAAGGTGTATATGCCTGTGGTGACAGTACCATCTTAATGAGGTCGGTAGGGAACGCTGTAGCTTCCGGAGCTAGCGCAGGTGCAATTCTGAACAAAGAACTAATTGCAATGGACTTCTAAGTTCTTACTTCTGGGTTAGAGTCTGCATGCTATTTCATTTTTTTGCGAAGATGGTTTTTGATGAGTTTATTCTCTGTAAAATCAATCGCCTTTTGAAGTGTTATTTTGAATTCTGAATGCCCTAGCTTCTGCAACACATCCGCTTTAATTGCGTAAAATAATCCAGCGCTTGAAAAATCAGTTTTTAATGCCAGACTTTCGAGTTCTTCCAATCCCTTGGCTGGCCCATAAATCTTTGCAAAAGGAACAACTCTATTTAGCGCTACCATCGGAGAGTATTGTTGTTTCAATTGCAGATCATAGAGGTGCAGTATACTCTTCCAATCCGTTTCGCTAAAACTCTTGGCAGCACAATGATAATAGGAACGTGCAGCTTCCAAATGGTAGTTTGACGGAGTTTTGTCCAAGGTACCTGCACCTTCCAAATGATGAATGCCTATTTTAATCAGTTCCTTGCTATACCTGGAGCGATCCTGAAATTCCAGAGTAACCAACTCGCCATGCGCATCCAATCGCGCATCAAATCGGGAGGCATGAAAGCACATTAAGGCAATCAGAGCGTCCAAATTGGGGTGTTTACAGTATTTGTTTTCCCTAAGCAACAAGGCTAACCTTAACGCTTCATAGCAGATATCTCTTTTAAGCACCAATGACCCTGTAGCCGCTGCATATCCTTCGGTAAATAACAAATAAATGACTTGGAGTACTTTGAACAATCGAGATTGCAGGCCCATCTGTACAGGAATTTGCAATAATTGAACCTCCTCCCTAAACTTTTTCTTTGCACGGGTAAAGGACTTGGCTACAGTTTCTTCCTTTTTCATCAAAGCTTCCGCCAATTCCTTGTTGCTAAACCCTCCTATCAATTTTAGGCTTAAAACAATCTGATGTTCTTGGGACAAAGAAGGATGACAACAAGCGAAAATCATTTTTAGCTGACTGTCTGTAATGGTATCATCCATATTTTGATTGACGCGATCCGAAGGTCCATTGTTTTCCAGCAAACCATTATCCCCAACCAAATCCATTTTTCTATCCTTCCTCAAAACATCTATCAAAGCATTGTTGGCCACCCTATAGAGCCAAGCGGTTGGATTATCTGGTACTGATTTATAACCCCATACCTGCATGGCCTTTAGAAAGGTATCTTGTGTTGCATCTTCAATTTGTTCCAGAAAGGAAATGCCAAATTTATTGGTCAAAAGCGCCACTACCCGTCCATACTCATTTCGGAATAGGTGATCAATAGTACTGGTTAACTTGCTTTGGGTCATTACGAAACTAAAAAAGCCCGATTTTATCAGGCTTTTTACTTATGTGTTGTTTGATTAAACGATATCTTCCATTGTCATTATTTCTCTGATTTCCAGGGAGCCGTCGCTAAACTTAAAGTGGGGATTTCCAGCGCTTAAAGCTACCGCTTCTTCCAAGTCCTTAGCTGAGACAATTGTATATCCACCAATTAGTTCAGCCCCCTCGGCAAACGGTCCATTGGTTGCTAAAGTTCCACTTTTTCGCATCACTTTCCCTTCCGGGGACAAAGGTAATCCGTCTACAAGATTTCCTGTTTCCTTCAAACTGGTCAACCATGCTTCCCATTCCTTTATATTCGCGACCTTCTCCTCTTGAGTTAGCGCATTGTGCGCTTCATAACCCCCTCGGAACAAATACAAAAAATTACTCGCCATAGCTTTAGTGTTGATCCATGGACATAATTTCCCTTACCTCCACATAAGCGCCATCATAATCAAAAATGGGGCATCCTTTGGACATTTCAACGGCCTCGTCAATATCATTTGCCGAAACAATGAGGTAGCCTCCAACAACTTCTGCTCCTTCAGCATGGGGCCCGTTAGTAACCAATTCCCCTTTGTTATGTACCACTTTTCCATCCTCTGCCAATGGGAGCCCATCCAAAAGCTGGCCTTTTTCTTTTAGACCTCCCATCCACTCCCCCCACACTTGCATATGGGCTTGCTTTTCTTCTTGTGAAAGTCTTTTGAAATTCTCATCTCCTCCTCTAAATAAATACAAAAAATTACTCATTGGTTTAATTTTATGTCCTCCTAATAGGACTGGTTTATACTTTGTTTCGGTTTAATGACGAAGGCCAAAGTATACATTGGACAATCCATATAAATTTATTTAAAATAATTTCATTTGACCCGTTTTGTAGGATTCATGTAAGTCACGGTTCAATTTGGGAAACACTTTACCCTTAAAATACTTTAGACGAGCAAGTTTGGCCATATCATGGATTTGGTCAGCAATTTTACCTTCCCCTCGGCTTCTAATTCCGAACCGGCTATCGTTTAAGGTACCTGAGTGACAATCCTGAATAAGGTGCAGTACTTTTTCCGCCTTATCAGGCATGGCTTTTTTAATCCAATCTGTAAAAATCTGTCCTATGGCCCCATTTAAATGCACTACTGTGAATCCAAAGGACAACGCTCCGTTGTCCGCCACTGCCTTGGCAAGTTTTAATATTTCATGACTGTTTATACCTGGAATAATGGGTGCCAACATGGCGTTGACAGGAATTCCATGCTCGCTCAAAACTCGAATAGTTTTCAGTCTCTTTTGGATGGAAGCCGTGCGGGGTTCCAATTTTCTTCTGGTTTTTTCGGATAAGGAGGTAACGGATATATTTACCCCAACCAACTGATGAGTCCCCAGCTCGGCTAGAATATCAAGGTCACGTAGGATAAATGCATTCTTGGTGATAATACCCACGGGGTGCCGATATTTTAAAAAGACTTCCAAGCACTTTCGGGTAATTCCAAATTTTTGTTCTGCAGGTTGATAACAATCTGTGTTTCCAGACAAAACAATGGTCTCCGCTTTCCAATTTTTATGCTTGATTTTGGCTTCCAGTAATGCTGGAGCAGCTTTCTTGATCAAAATCTTGCGCTCAAAGTCCAATCCAGCACTATACCCCCAATATTCATGCGTGTTTCGCGCATAGCAATATACACATCCATGCTCGCATCCTTGATAGGGGTTCATGGAATACAACATTCCAACATCTGGGCTATCCACTTTGTTGACAATGGTTTTGGGAAAAATGGGAATGTACTGGGTTTTGTTGTTTTCAGCTTCTTCTCCTTCCAGTCTGCAGAATTCCAAAAAGTCTTCCCTTACCTCATAAATGTCTTGCAAAAATCTGTTGTGTGGATTTTTTTGGGCACCTCTTCCTTTGTGCAATTCATTTGACATCAATAATTGGATTTAATCCAAATATATGGATATATTCCAATTTATAATGTTAAGCTTATTGCTTTTGTAAGCTTAAAAATTTAAAGCCCTGATACTCTAGGTTGAGTGTGTTTCCATTCTGAAAGGAAAGTTCAAATTCTGAAAACCCGGTATCTGGATTCCTGCTTTCATTGAAGGATTCATAAAAGGCTTGTCCAAAAAGGGTGTCAGCCACCTCTGTTGTAATCATTTCTTCTATTGTGAGGATGGTTTCCGATACAGTATTATCCCCTCCAAAATTATTTGCTGAGGTGGTTCCAGTGAAGGATCCATTTTGTGTAAAAATAATTGAGATCACTTCTCCAGGATTTGGTCCTAGGGTTGGTCCTGTAGGACTAGAATTATGTATGGCAACAACATGCCACTCCCCAACGACTTTTTGGTTATTACCAGAAACATCATCACTTGTACAGGATAGCAACAGATAACAAAATAAAACCGTTACCAAACCTTTTTGCCCTACGCCCATAACCTTGGTTTTTATTGAAATAGATGCGCATAAGGAAAATCGTTGCTTGAAATGCTATAGAAAAGAAACTTTGACCAACTGCTTTTTGCTCCCTCTTTTGGCATAGAACAACATTTTGCTTTGGTCAACATCTTTTAAAGGTTTTGATACCATTAAAGGCAGTCTGGCCTCTTGATTATCAATAATCTTTTCATAATCCATAACTCCATTTTCATCCAATGAAATCATAAACACATTTCGATTTCTACTCAATCCTTGTTTAAAAATAAGGCGTTCATTGTTAATCAATTGCGGATTTTCGGAAGCGGTACAGATAAAAAAGTAAGTTTTCCCATCCTTGCAATAAGAACTATAGGATGCATAGGCCCCATCGCCTTGGGTTACCTCAGCTTTGTTAATGTTTCTTGCCCAAGCCAAATCACCATTAACCTTCAGCTTGGCACTAACGATATCATTATAATGGAACCGTTCCAGCTTTACGCGCTGACCTGCACCGGTGACTTCCATGCCTGTGGTTACAAAGTACTCTTCGGCGTTAAAAAATATCTCGTTGGCCTCAGTGATTTCAACACTCTTAAAAACAAGGTTCTTAACTACCTTGTCTTCATCCCTGCCAAATTTGTCCTCCATGAATTGTAGGGAAAAAGGGTTATATTTTTTAGAGTTGATGCCCAAGTTTATTGGACTTACATCAAAATAGGCAATGCCATTATAGCGATTGTCCTTTCTGTCAGCATAAAATCCTGTACAGACTAGTCTGTTCTTAAGAATTATGGGATATAAAGCTTCAGGGTACTTCCCTTCATCTACAAAAGACTGTGTTTGGCTACCATTTGTGGAAACTTTGATCAATTCATACTGAAATTTGCGTTCATCCACCCTAAAACGTTTCCTTTTGAAGTATGCTTTCCCCACAATGTATGCGGTTGACAGATCTGCCGAGATGGCCACATTTTCAAAGGCATAGTTTTTTTCTTCGATTTCGTGGGAGAAATCGTGCTCAAACCTTTCGTTTAAGCTTGTATCGTACAAATGGATAATGTGTCTGTTGTTCTTCCCTCTTTTATGATGGGTGCTGATTACAAAGCCCGTTTTCTCACTGTTAAAAAGGATGGAGGTTGAAAATCCACTAGAGAAATTTCTATTGTAATAATTTTTGTCTACAGGGTTCCTTACTTCTTCGGAGGCAATAGAAAGCAATTTCTGTTGTGTGAAGTTGAAGGCAATTATAGGGCTCTTATGAACCCAATATTCATATTGACCCCGATCATAATTATAATTTAAAAACAATAAGGTCAATTGGCCATTTTGAAGAAAGCCATCCACAAAATCCAACCCTTTCAATTTATAATTGAACTCTGACACCAATTCCAAGTTGCCGTTATAACGCTCAATTAGATATCCTTTTGGTTTAAGGATCAGTCCTTGGTAATATGCCCTTACCAAAATATACCCTCCTGCTCCATCGTCAGAAATGGTCAGTAAGTTGGAATATCGGTATCTATCATTGAATTTTTCACCAAAATCATACGCGACCGGCATCTTCTCTTGGGCATTGATTGACAAGCCTATAAAAAGCAAGAAAAAAAATAGAATCTTATATTTCATCATAGTCTGGTTTGGTTATACCATGGCTATGATCCCGGGAAATCGGCTTTTCGTTTCTCCAAAAAGGCCGAAGTGCCTTCTTTGAAATCGTTTGTACCGAAGCAGGTACCAAAAGCATCTATCTCCGCTGCATAACCATTTACATCATACTTAAAACCTGCATTTACTGCTTTTATTGCGTATTTAATGGCCACAGGGGAGTTATTCGATATCCTGCTTGCTATTTTAAGACTTAGGGGCAACAATTCTTCTTGGGGCACCATATAATTGACCAAACCATATTCTAACGCTTTCTCGGCATTGATCATGCCAGCGGTCATGATAATTTCCATAGCTCTGCCCTTACCAATAAGCTGTGGCAAGCGTTGCGTACCTCCATAGCCGGGGATAACACCAAGGGAAACTTCCGGTAATCCCATTTTTGCATTATCACTGGCTATTCTGAAATGACACGACATGGCCAGCTCCAGTCCACCTCCCAATGCAAAACCGTTTACAGCGGCAATAACCGGAGTAGATAGGTTTTCCACAAAATCAAACAGGAGATTCTGACCTTCCGCAGCCAATTGTCTTCCCTCTCCCACAGAAAAGTCGGCAAATTCAGAAATATCCGCCCCAGCGACAAAGGCTTTCTCACCACTACCTGTTATAATGATTACCTGTGTTTCCTTGTCCCCATCAAGTTCCTTAAATGCAGTATGCAACTCTGAAATTGTTCTTTTGTTAAGCGCGTTCAGCTTTTTAGGCCTGTTGATGGTTATCGTTGCAATATTATTTTCTTCTTCGATGTAGATATTCTCGTAGTCCAAATGTTAGGTGTTAGGTGTTAGGTGTTAGGTGTTAGGTGTTAGGTGTTATGTAAAATTAAGCATCCAATATCATTCATCCAATATGGCTACTAGAGGCTTATTCCTTTGGAAATTTAACGGTAAACACGGTACCTTTCCCCTCCTGGGAGGTAAAGTCGATGCTCCCCTTATAATTTTCAACAATATTTTTCACCATTCCAAGCCCAAGCCCCATACCACTGGATTTGGTGGTGAACTTTGGCTCAAAAATCTTATCCTTAAACTCATCCGATATCCCAAAACCGTTATCCGCAACAGAGATTTTTATTTCCCCTCCATCAATGGCAACGGTAACCAAAATTCTTGGGGATTCCACATCGGGTACAGCCTGAATAGCATTTTTAACCAAATTGGTTACTACGCGTATCAGTTGGGTGCGATCCAATTTGGCTATGATTTCCTTTTCATCAGAAATGAAATGAATATAATCTTCAGTAAAAATCTCTAAAGCCAACTTTACAATTTTCACCACATTCAAGGTTTCATTTTGTTGCGCAGGCATTTTGGCGAAATTGGAAAATGCGGAGGCGATATTGCTCAAGGTGTCTATTTGCTGAATCACGGTTTTTGAAAACTCCTGGACCTTTTGCTCCGCCTTGGGGTCATTAGGGTTAAACTTGCGTTCAAAACTTTGGATGGTGAGTCGTAATGGCGTTAATGGATTTTTGATTTCATGAGCCACCTGTTTAGCCATTTCCCTCCATGCCTGTTCCCGTTCACTTCGTGCTAACTTGGCTGCACTTTCTTCAAGTTCATCAATCATTCCATTATAGGAATCTACCAGTTTTCCAATCTCTTCACTGGAACTTTCAATATAGATTTTCTCGTTTCTTTGGGTAAGATTGGTCTGATCCATTTTATCTGAAATGGTCTGCAGAGATCGTGTGATGTATTTGGAAATGAAGTACGCCAAAATAATTGCCGATAACAGCATAAGGAGATACACCCCTCCAAGTCGGAACAAAAACTCTTTCAGTTCCATGTTGCTGAATGAGTTGTCTTCAAAATAGGGCAGATTGACTATACCAATTGGTTTAAATTGAGCGTCGTTGATATAAGAATACGAAGCTTGATAGTTGTCTCCTGCTGCCCTTTTCTTTTCCACGTACCGCTTCTCAGGCTCCATTTTAAGATTGTTCAACACCTCTGCGTCCAGACAATTGGAAATTGAATCGGCCTCAAATGCAGGTCTGGAGCTTTTAATCAATCCGCCTTCTAAATCATAAATGTTAAACGGTACATTCTGAACATCGGCTATCTTATAGATTTCATCTTTAAAGATGTTTTCCAGGTTTTCGGTGATTACAGGATAGGTAGTTTCCTTAAGCACATAGGAAATGCTCTGAAGAATTTGCTCTTCTTTACGCTCTAATCTGTTTTCATGATAATCTTTACTTTGCTCACGGTATTGATAAATGGTTACCCCGGCAATTAGAACTGAAGCAATGACCACCAGCATGATCATGGTGAAGAAAATACGCGAACGAAGCGATAGTTTTTTGAACAACCCTTTTGAAGTTTGGGATTAAAGTTAGCAATAATCGAACCAAAAAAATCCAAAATCCAAAAGCTTGGTATTTGGCTTTTATTTAGGCATTCGGCTTTTTATCCCTGATTCTTTTGTACAATCGAATTCCCAACATAAGCAAGATGGCAAGGACAATGATTCCAACGGTTCCATAAATCCAATTGAAGGCATTTTTCAAGATTACCAAAAACACCACCGCAAACAATACCAGGGTTGCCAGCTCATTCCAAATTCGCATAAATCTAGAAGTATAATTGACCTCATCCCGCTGCAATTGCTTGAAAATTTGATGACACTTTAAATGATAGAAAATCAGCAGTCCTACAAATCCCAGTTTTATCTGCATCCAAGATTGATTCAGCCATTCAGGCATCAATACGAGCAACCAAATGGCAAAAAGAGTGCACAAAATAGCCGATGGCCAGGTGATAATGTACCACAACCGTTTGGACATCAATTTGAGTTGCGCAGACAAAATCTCTTTGTCTGGGGATGGTTTTTGCCAAGCCTCAATATGATAAATGAAAAGTCGGGGAATATAAAACAGGCCTGCAAACCAAGTGACCACAAAAATCAGATGCAAGGACTTTATATAAGGGTACAACATAAGGCCATACGTTAATTGCAAAATTCCAGTCATAAATTTAAGGGTTAACCCACCTTAAATCACTCAACAACACCCATTTTTTTCAGCAAAAAACTTGCATTCATATTTTGACATATACCTTTCTTTAGTTGATAATCAAAGAAAAGCTCATCATTAAGGATTTGCGCATCAAAATAGTAGTTGGAAATATTATCTTGTTTTTCAGCAATCTCGCACAAGCTTAGATCATGGGTGGCAACAATTCCAGTACCTTCCATCCCAACCAATTTACTGATGAACTTTTGAGATCCTTGAGACTTGTCCTTACTATTTGTTCCCTTTAAAATCTCATCCAGAACAATGAAGTATTTATCCGAATCTATTTGTTCGATGATAAATTTCAATCTCTTCAGCTCATTGAAAAAGTAACTTTCATCGTCTTTAAGGCTATCTGAGGTGCGCATGCTGGTAATCAGCTTTATTGGCCTGTACATTGAAGATTTCGCGCAAACTGGGAGTCCAAGATTGGCCATGACCATATGAAGGGCTACCGTTCTTAAAAAGGTGCTCTTACCGGCCATATTTGCCCCGGTGATAATAAAAAAGTCATCAATGCCGATGGCAACATCATTTCGGATAGCTTTACTCGGATCTAGAAGTGGATGGTATAGCCCAACGCACTCCAAAGTTTTTCCCTCATCTACCAAAATAGGATAACCATGGTCTGGATGATTGAATGCGTAATTGCCGATACTGTTATGCGCATCAAAAAATGCAATGGCTTCAAACCATTGGGGAACCTTATGCTTGTTTTGATGTATCCAAGCTTCTATGTTGGCACATATCATCAAGTCCCTAAGGAAAAACCCATTGAGAATGAACCCAACCAAAATGTTATTTCTTTGATCCAATCTATCCAATAGTCGAGAGAAGCGTTGCAAAGCACCTGAACTTGAACAGTCCCCATCAATTACCTCCTTCCGTTTCTGGGCTAGCAGTTCGCTGTCAAATTCTTGGTTTTCCAAAAGCGCCAACAAACGTGAATACTGTGTAAACGTATTCTGTATCTCGACTACATGCACTGAAAGTCTATTAACCTTTTTTACAAACCCTCCAGTTACTGCCATTCCAGCAACAAAAACCAAAAGTATCCAAGCCCAAGAAATCCACCCTATGAAACACCCCATCATAATTGCCAAAGACAGGGTTGAAAATGCATAGGCCCATAGTTTCATGGAAGCTGGCACAAATGGCTTATAGTTGGACAACCACGTTATTATTCTACGGGCTGGAACCTGTGTTTTTATCAAATTGGCGGTAGCACCATATTCTTGTCGCCATTCTGGCTTGGCAGCCAATTCTTGAATGGCATCTTGTTTTTGTTCAATCCTATCAATGTCATTGGACTGGAGCAATTCCGCCAATTTTTTGGAGCCACTTTCCAAAGCGGTTCTATTCAAGTATTGGTAAAACGATCCGCTGCCGAACAAATCGATATCTACTCCATACCAATGGTTGGGGTCCTGGAACTCCTTTCCTTCCGGTAAATCGGAGAATTCCCTCCGGAGTACTCGAAGCTCTTTTTGATTTCTTGCCAGGAGCTCCCTTTTAAGGTGTTGCTGATATTTTATCCGATCATGTCGAATTACCAAAAAAACAAAAGCTCCCACACCAACAAGGAATATGGAAACAACTAGCTCTATTGTTCCCCACGCGAAATAAATTCCCAAAAAGGCAGCTATGGCCACCAATAGCCTAATGGCACTGGAAAAATCTAGCTTTTTCCTAATGGCCCCTAATTCATCTGCAAACTTTGGTAATCGAGCTTCGTAAAACGCTTTGGGATCAGTACTCATAAATCGTCCATATATTTCCTAGAACTCTTCTTCTAACCAAGAAGCGCAAATTTAGACGAATTCCTGCCCGTAGGTAACTTATTCCTGCACAAATAAATAATTCAGGTTTAAACTGTTGAATTCTCGATTGAACTGTTCCATCTCCTTGTCCACCAAAGCATCAAAGGCATCCAGTTGGGTGTTGATTTTGGCGGTAAGCTCATTCTTTACAGCAACATCCTGTTCCGTGGGCGGAAAATCATCAATGGAAACCAAGCTGTTCAAGTGACCTAATTTGTTGGTCAAGCGAATCGGGAAATTCAAAGGATCCTGATTGCTTCGGTTTTTGGTTTGGTAAAGGGCTTTTTCAATGGCTCCAAAATCTTCCTTCATTTTTTTGGCCTTTTCCACCAACTCTTTGGTCCGTTCGTCATCCTTGTATTGGTTGCTAAAAGCATCCAATCGCTCAGTTATTTTCCTGATTTTTTTAATGGACTGATGTGCCCTGTCCACGGTGGTATTGATATCCGTTATGAAATCATATTGCCTTTGCATATCTGCAACAGAAACCTCCGCCCTTGGATCAGGCAGGATTTTGAATTCTTGGGATTGGGTAGTACCATTGGCGGTTAAATGCACCTGGTAATTCCCCGGAACCGCTTTTGCTCCTTCCAAATTGGCCCACCAAAGAATCATTCCTTTCAATTTTTCAGCTCCTTTTCCTCGGGTATCCCAAACATGGGTGTTGCCTCCCTTTTTTACTTTCAACTTCTTTTTGTCATCTTTTGAAAAAGAGCTGTAACTAGCAAGGGTATCACCGTTCATACTGGAATAGGTTAAACTGATGCTGTCCTTTTCGGATACATTTTTTAGATAAAAATGGGTGACAACTCCGTTAGGGTGATTTTGGCCTTCGGTCTTTGAAGGCTTTTTGGCGGCCCTTCCCTTCGTACGATAGCTATCTTTGGGTTGGTATACAATGGAATTGACCGTTTTCTTGGAATTATCCAATTGATGCAAGACCGTTAAATCATCTATGACCCATACGCTTCTGCCTTGGGTTGCTACCACCAAATTGTTATCCTTTATAGTCAAATCGGTAATGGGAACTATGGGTAAATTCAATTGGAAACTCTCCCAGTTTTGCCCATCGTTGAAGGAAACATACATTCCAGTTTCTGTCCCTGCATATAACAATCCCTTTCTTTTAGGGTCTTCCCGAAGCGCGCGGGTAAAATGCTCATTGTTTATACCATTCGTTATTTTTGTCCAGGTTTTTCCATAGTCCGTGGTCTTGTATAAGTAAGGTTGAAAATCACCTAACTTATATCTTGTAGCAGCTACATAACAAGTTCCCTCATCAAATGCCGAAGGTTCAATACTATTGATCATACTCCATTCCGGCATAGTAGGAGGAGTAACATTTTCCCAAGTAGCACCTCCATCCTGTGTAATATGCACCAGTCCATCATCACTTCCCACCCAAAGTAGACCCTCTTTTAAAGGACTTTCATTGCCGGCAAAAATGGTACAGTAATATTCTACTCCTGTATTATCTTGGGTAATTGGTCCACCGCTACTGACCAATTTATCTGGGTCATTACGGGTTAAATCTTCACTAAGCAATTCCCAACTTTGACCTTCATCAGTACTCATATGCACATGGTTGGAAAACGTATACAGTTTTTTGGGGTCGTGTTTGCTAAAGACAATAGGGAAATTCCATTGAAATCTATATTTCATGCCTTCAGCACCATATCCCATGGGGTTGTCTGGCCAGACATTGATACCACGAACGGTTCCCTTGTCATGGTTTACCCTCGTCAGAAAACCTCCGTAACTTCCGCCATAAACAATATCATTGTTGGTTGGGTCTACCGCAATATGGGCAGATTCACCCCCAGCTGTAGGCTCCCAATCGTCCTCTCCAATAGAGCCATCATCACTTCGATGATTGATTCGGATTGTGGAATTATCTTGTTGGGCTACGTAAATTCGATAGGGAAATGCATTGTCCGTGGTGACCCTATAAAATTGTGCAGTGGGCTGATTGTAATATGTACTCCACGTTGTTCCTCCATCATAACTTATCTGCGCTCCTCCATCATCCCCTATAATCATTCTTTTTGAATTTTCTGGTGAAATCCAAAGGTCATGATGATCACCATGGGGAGCATTAAAGGTGTTAAAGGTCTTCCCTCCGTCAGTGGACTTATGATATCTTACATTTAGTACATAGACAACATCTTCATCCTCCGTATCCGCATATACGCGAGTGTAATACCATGCGCGCTGACGTAATTTTCTTTCCTTGTTAACTTGCGTCCATTTTTTGCCACCATCATCGGATCGATACAATCCACCCTTTTCCTTGTTTTCCACAATGGCCCAAACACGATCACTGTTTTTTGGGGATACGGTAACCCCAATTATTCCTAAAGTATCTTTTGGAAAACCTTCATTCTTGGAAATCTCCGTCCAAGATTCCCCACTGTCCGTGCTTTTCCAAAGTGCAGAACCATCACCACCACTGCTTAGGCTGTAAGGTGTTCTCTTTGCTCTCCAGGTAGAAGCGTATAAAATTCTAGGGTTATTTGGGTCGAAGGTAAGATCAACGGCTCCCGCTTGATCATTGACAAACAAAACCTGCTTCCAGGTATTACCGCCATCGGTGCTTTTGTAAACTCCCCTTTCTTTTGTGGGCTTATAAATATTGCCCAGAACTGCTGCATATACAGTATTATAGTCTGACGGATGAATTCGAATTCGGGGCACATGCCTGCTTTTTTCCAAGCCTGCTTTTTTCCAAGTTTTTCCCGCATCCTCAGTTTTCCAAATACCATACCCGCTGGAAACATTTCCCCGAAGTGTTTTTTCACCACCTCCAACATAGATTACATTGGGATCACTTTTGGCCACTTCCACCGCACCAATGCTTCCTCCAAAATAGCCGTCAGAAATATTTTCCCAAGAGCGTCCTCCGTCAGTGGTTTTCCAAACACCTCCACCAGTGGCTCCAAAATAAAAGAGATTGGGTTCGCCTGGAACTCCCGTTACAGCCGCGGAACGGCCACCCCTAAAGGGTCCTACCAAACGATACTCCAAACTAGAGTACAATTCTTTGGGGTATTCTGGTGATGTTTGATTCGATTTTCTTCTTTGGGACTGAATTGTTGTTGCAAAAAGGCAAAAAACCAGCAAGAGCAAGCCGGCTTTGGAAAGCTGTAGTTTCATTTTCTATACGATTGAATTAGTCGGTATTAAATGTAGGGAAAAAGTCGGTATTCTTTTGGTCATATTCTTCGGAATCCAAATTTCGCTCGGCTTGGTCTATCATGATTATATAATCTAAGTCAAGAAACCTTTGTAACAATGTGGATAATTTTATACTAATGCATTGGAAGATGCAATCGTCCATTTTTCTTAGTTTTAGAAAACAATTTTTAAAAACACTATACCATGGATATTTTTAGCAAAATCAAAGAGAAACTCACGCATGAGTTTATTGACATTATTGAATGGCTGGATTTTACTGATGACACTATTGCCCATCGTTTTGAACGCTACCAAAATGAAATAAAGAACGGAGCCAAACTTATTGTTCGGGAAGGACAGACCGCCGTTTTTGTGAACGAAGGACAGTTAGCCGATGTCTTTGAACCCGGAACCTACGACCTCACCACCAAGAACCTTCCCATTTTAGCAACCCTTAAGGGCTGGAAGTACGGTTTTAACTCTCCTTTTAAAGCGGAGGTTTACTTTGTGAACACCCATTTGTTCACAGACGAAAAATGGGGCACTAAGAGTCCCATTACCCTAAGCGATGAGCGTTTTGGCTTAGTGGAAATTCGAGCTTTTGGCACCTATGCTTTTAAAATTTCCGACGCTGGGAAATTTATTGTGGATATTGTTGGAACAGATAACAACTTTACCAATTTTGAAATCAATGAGCATCTAAAAAGTCTCATCGCCACTAGATTTACAGACACCGTTGGCGAGGCCAATCTACCCATAGAGCTATACGCCGCAAACACTTCGGAACTTTCGGAAACTTGCCAAGAGGTCATGGCGCCAGAATTCCAAACTGTAGGTATTTCACTGGAGAAATTTTACATCGAAAATGTCTCCATGCCCGAAGATCTTAAAAAGGAAATCTTTGAGTACAGCCGTATTGACAAATTGGATTTGGACAAACTTACCAAGTTCAAAACAGCCAAAGCCATTGAAGCGGCCGCCAAAAACGAAGGCGGAACCGCTGGAGCTGGAATGGGAATGGGAATGGGCTTTGTTTTAGCGCAACAAATGGGCGGCTTGATGAGTCCGCAAATGGGAGGTAATGCCCAAATACCGCAGGCTGGAGCACCAATGCCACCACCAATGCCAGCAGCAGTTCAGTATTTTTATGCGGTAAATGGAACCCAACAAGGGCCTGTTTCCTTTGAACAGTTGCAAGCTCTTTTTGCAGGTCGAACCATCAATCGAGACAGCCTTGTTTGGAAGCAAGGAATGGCCAATTGGTCCGCTTTGAAAGATGTTGAAGAATTAAAGTCGTTCTTAGGTGGAAATACGCCGCCACCATTGCCAAATAATTAATCTTTGGGACCATCAATCCAAAAAACAGAGCTCAAAAAACCTTGCATAAACTGCGGTGCGGAGCTCAAGTATAAACCTGGGACCACCAGCATAAGCTGTGAGTACTGTGGGCATCAAGAATCCATTCAAATTGACGAAAACGGGTTTGAGGAGCTTGAGCTTTACCCCTATTTGAAGGAAATGGGTGCCCAAAAGCACAGTGAAGAAATTTCCATGCTGCACTGTAAAAATTGTGGTGCCAACCAGCATGTGGAAGAAAACTACAAGTCGCTTCATTGTGTGTTTTGTAGTATGCCCTTAATTCTTGAGGATGCCTATAAAGAAGAATGGATTTTACCCGGTGCTGTCTTGCCTTTTCAAATCGAAAAAGGAAAGTCTTTTCTCATTTTTAAAAAATGGGTAGACCGATTATGGTGGGCTCCCAATAAACTAAAAAAGGCGGCTTTGGACCCACAATTTACCAAGGGGTTGTATCTGCCTTACTGGACGTTTGACGCGCAACTATCGGCACGCTATTCAGGTCAACGCGGGGAATATTATTATGAAACCAGAAGGGTACGGGATGCCAATGGAAAGATGGTTACTCAACAAGTTCGGAAAACGAGGTGGTATCCAGCCTCCGGAAATGTGTCCGGTTTTGTGGATGACACGCTAATTGAAGCCTCAAAACAACGGTCTGGAAGAATCCCGCGTAAAATAGCTCGATGGAACTTAAAAAAATTGAAGCCCTTCAACAGTAGTTTTCTTTCTGGTTTTGTTACTGAAAAATATACGATTCCCTTAAAGGAAGGTCATCTGCATTCCAAGGAAAAGGCAAGGGACATTGCTCATCGCTGGTGCAGACAAGACATTGGCGGGGATACCCAAAGGGTAACCAGCATGGATATGCAACTGTCGGAAGAAACCTTTAAACACATTTTGCTTCCCGTGTATGTGAGCGCTTACCGTTATAAAGGGAAGGAGTACCACTTCTTTATCAATGGAGAAAACGGACAGATCTCCGGGTCCAGACCCTATAGCTTTTGGAAAATATTTTTTGCAGTAATCTTCGGACTTGCTATCGTAGGCATACTGGTTTTCCTAGGAAAAGGAAGCTGAAAAAGCTGTTTAAAGACCGTTAAAGTCTTCCCAGTCCATCTGTTTTTCCATTACATTTATCATATGTCTAGACGGATTTCGCATATCAGCATTTTTGTTTTGCTAAATATGGGCCTGGGTCGCATGTTCCAAGAAAGCCTAGGGGTCAGCTGCTTTTCCGAACTCTCCATTTTGGCCATTTCCAGCTTCCTTTTCTGGAACCTTTCGGCAAAGCAAATCAAACAATGGGGAGGAAAATGGGCAATCAACGCGTCGCCCAAAAATCTAATGATTCAAGGAGGTCTGGGATTGTCCGCTTCTGTGATGAACATTTTTATTGGTCAAGTCTTAGTAGTGTTTTTGATGACCACAATTTACAATTGTACTTCTCCTAGCTTTAATGTGCTCAATGCGAGTTTAACCAATAATGTGGCTGTGAACCTGCTTTGTTATTTCGCACTCCTCTTTTATTTTCTTCAAAAAGAAAGAATTAAGGTTCAAAAGCAAAGCTATATGCGAATTTCTGTTTCTAAAAAAGGGTTTCAATTTCAGCTGCATCCAACGGAAATCATTTATGTGGAAACCAGCAACAATTGTGTGGTGCTGCACACAGAGAAAGGAAAATTTGTAAAGTACCAAAGTCTAAAATCGCTTTCCGAAATACTGTGTCCCGAAACTTTTAAGCGGGTTCATAGATCCTATTTGGTCAATTCTAAATTCGTGGATCATATTCAAAAAAACCATAGCGGAGATGGTAAGCTTCATTTGAGAACCGGCGACTCCATTAAATTTAGTAGAACATATTTGGGAGCTATTGCGCACATTTAATCCAGCAACTAACCCCTTTTTTTCCGCAGCTTGCCCCTACCAATCTGGTTCCGTATTAACTAACTTCTATTTTAGAGGTTTTTATTTGTTTAAACTTTTAAATCATGAAAAAACCAATTAGTATTATTTCTCTGTTTTGCATTTTCTCTTCTTGCCAACAAACCCAGGTAGAGCCCAGCCCAACAAGTTTTGTGACTGCGGAAGATGTAGGTATCCTAACAAATCTCAAAGAAGTACAATGGCCAAAAGCGTATCGGGAACAAGACACCTTATTGCTGGACAAAATTCTAGGGGAGGACTTTCAAATGATTGATGCTGGTGGAACTTGGTCGGATAAAGCTGGCGAGCTGGAGTGGATTAAGGAAAATGCCATGCAGCACGATTCATTCCATTACGAAATAAAAAGATTGGATGTCTTGGATAATGGAACGGCCCTCATTTGCGGCACCGGACATATCATCAATGACTCCATCGAAACTATTTATCAAAGCAGCAACATTTTGGTCAAACGAAAAGGAATGTGGAAAGCCGTTGCTTCGCATGTGTCTGGGATCAAACAAGTTGAATGAGGCCTGGGGTTTAACATAAATTTTAAACCTTCTAAAAAAATAATTCTTAACCTTGGATAAATCATTCAATCAGAAGTAATTATGAGATTCCTTTTTTGGAGCCTGTTCCTTATTTCATATGCCATTGGTGCCCAAACAACTTCCAAATCGGTAAAACTGGATTTTGAAAAAGATCTTATTCCCGAAGGGATTGCCATAGATCAAAAGCAACGAAAAGTTTTTATAAACAGTCTTAGGCACAATAAGATTGTTCGCTGTAATATGGATGGAAGCCAGCCTGAAGATTTCATTCAAAATGGTGAGCATGGTTATCTTTCGGGTTTTGGGATGACGATCAAGGGCGATACCTTGTTTGCGCTTGGCAACAGCTTACCCAAGCCTCAAAACCAATCCATTTTACTTCTAATGAACACCAAAACTGGAGAGTTTATTGATTCCTATTCTTTGGACAAGGCTGGATTTGTATACCTCAACGACCTCGCCATTAGCAGTAAAGGAGAAATCTATATTACTGATTCAGAAAGCAGCAATATCTACACCATCAACCAAGAGAAAAGCGAGCTGGAAGTTTTTTATTCCCATGCTGAACTTAAGCATTGCAATGGAATTGCTATTTCCGATGATGACAACCACCTATACTTTGCTTCGTATACCAGTGGCCTGCGTGTTCTGGAGGTTGCAACCAAGCAATTGGTGAACCTCCCAAATAATTATAAAGGCATAGATGGCATGAAGTTCTATAAAGATAGATTGATCGCCATTGTAAACAGCAAACGAGATCCAACACAAAATGGGGTGTATCAATTTCGGTTAAATAAGAATCAAACGAAAGTAATTGGTGAAGAAAAAATCTGGGAGCTTAAACACCAAACCGACATTCCTACCACCTTTGCCATTGAAAAGGAGACCCTTTATTTTATTTCTGATTCCCAATTGGACAATTTGGATCAAGAAACCAATAACATTCTGGACGAATCTAAATTGCAGGATTATACCTTGATCATCAACTCTTTAAACCCAAAAGTCCACGCTAAGCGTTATTGCACGGAAATAGGTCGCTTTGACCTGCTTTTTGATGTCGACGAAGTAGCTGGAGCCTACCTATTGAAACACAAAAATGCATTGGGTGGTGTATGGGGAAAGTTAGACGGCAAAGTTATGACCGGTAGGTGGCATGATGCGGATGGTGAAGGAGATATCATCCTCACGTTTAACGAAGATTTTTCCTTTTTTGCCGCGGATTATCGAAGTGATGATGATCCAGAAAAATGGTACAAGGATTCTTGGCATGGTGCCTTACGCCCCAATTCCAATCCAACCTTTGAATTCAACACCAAAACCTATACCTGTGAATAGTTTTAAAATCCTTTCAAGCCTCTTTTTCATTCTAATTGTAGGATGTAAAGAACAGCCACAACCAGAAAAACTTAAGGGCAGTGAAATTACCGGCGTGTTTTTTGGTGTTACTCCAGCGGAGGCACCACAACTTTTAGCGCCAGAGCTTTTGGCATCACCTGCCACGGAATACAATGGAACCTTTTCCCCCGATGGAAAGGAATTTTATTACACCACCGATATGCCGACCAATGCTTACATCACCTTCACCAAAATGCGGGAGGACAGCACTTGGGGGGAACCAAAAATTGCCAGTTTTTCAGGAACCTATTCCGATTTTGATCCTCTTTTTTCTCCAGATGGCAATCGGATTTATTTTAGTTCCAGTAGACCCAAAGGGGATAACGCAAACAGTAAGGTTTGGTATGTGGAGCGAGAAGATGAGGGCTGGGGAAATCCTGTACGGGTGGTGTTGACAGGTGAAGAAGACAATGAATATTACAGTTCCTTAACCCTAGATGGCGCTATCTATTTTAATATTTGGTCTAGGGGTGATATTTACAAAGCTATTCCCACGGACTCTACTTATACCATTGAAATCCTGCCTGAAATAATCAATTCCGGAGAAGATAAAGGGGATCCCTTTGTTGATCCCAAAGAGGAGTATTTGATTTTTAGGGGGTACGATAACAGTCTTGGGCGAGGTGATCTTTACATCACTTTTAATATTGAAGGCAAATGGACGGAGCCAGAAAATTTGGGGGAGCCGATCAATTCAGATCAGCATGAAATGTGCCCGTGGGTGAGTCAGGATGGGAAGCTGTTTGTATTTGCCAGCGGAAGGTTGGAGGAACCAATGGGTGTCAAAGCTTTGGACCCCATCCAAAACATTAATAGCACGTATAACAGTGGCAAATTAAACCTATACTACATGTCCACAGATTTTATTCAGAACATGAAAGCCAAACACCTACGAGATTAGTCTAAAAACTCGAGACAGACCGGACTACCCAGTTGAAAATCACTCAAAAACTCCAAAGCACCCTGCTTTTGGTCACGGGAAAAAACAGCTATATTATTGCTTCTTTGGTTGGCCACCAATAGGAATTTTCCAGTTGGGTCCAGGCTAAAATTTCTGGGCCAATCTCCATGAACAGAAGTTCTACCAGTAACCTGCAACATTCCAGACTTTTCATCAACAGCAAAGACTACTATTGTATTTTCCCCCCGGTTGGAGCCATATAGAAACTTACCATCTTTGGACAAATGAATATCCGCACAAAAACTCTCTCCGGTGAAATCCGGGGCCAAGGTCTCCACGGTTTGAATTTCTTGATAATCCCCTTTTTCGTTCCTTTCAAAAACAGTAATGGTGGAATTGAGTTCATTAATCACATACAAAATTCCACTTTTACCAAAGGTAAAATGTCGCGGTCCAGCACCTTCAGGCATGTCCAAGGAAGTTTGGCTTGCAGGAGTGAATAGATTGTCCTTCAATTGATAACGCTTTACCGCATCCAATCCAAGATCCGCCACTAAAAGGCCGTTTCCAACAAATTGGGCCATATGGGCATGTGCAGTTTTGGTCGTGTCCAGTGCTTTATGATCTATAATCTGTGGGTCTTGGGATAGGGATCCATCCTCAAGCAGTTTAAAAACCGAAAAATTGCCCCCTGAATAATTGGAGGCCGCTAAGTATCCATCAACTGAAAGTGATACATGGCACGGATGCTTTCCTCCGGTACCCATGCTGTTCCGAAGTTCCAAAAGTCCGTCCTGAATTTTAAAGGCAGATACTCCACCTCCCAAGCTATCAAAATCAGCTACTTCTTGAACCGCATAAAGGTTGGTCCTATCCGCTGAAATCTTTAAAAAAGAAGGATTCTGTAATTCAGCCACCAATTCTTGATGTGTCAAGTCTCCCGTTCCAGAATTGAAAGTTAATTTATAAATCCCTTTACTATCCCCGTCGGTATAGGTTCCTACAAACAATTGATGTTTCTGTTCCATTTTTTTATTTTCCGAGCATCCTGTTCCAAACAAAAGGAGCACAGCAAAAACTAAAGTATATAATCGCATCTGTATCAAAGTGTTTTGCTAAAAATAACAACTAAATATGGATTCCAAATTTTCTTTTGCAAGGTCTTTTTTATTTTTGAATCATGAGGCAGGATATTATTTTGTTGGTTTTAAGTTGTTTAGGAATTGCACAAGCTCTTTTTCTGGTTATTTACTTAGTTACAGTCCGGAAAACGAGTGATAAAAACCACATATTTCTTGCTTTTGTTATTTTGGGCCTTACCATTCGAATTGGTAAGTCCGTTCTCAATGTGCATTTCGAGTTGCTTCCCTGGCAACGAAATTTAGGGATTTCAGGAATTTTATTGACTGGACCTTTTCTGTGGTTTTATGGGAAGGGCTTACTGGCCAATATGAGGAAACTCGTACCAACAGATTATGTTCATATATTCCCTTTTGTGCTATTTGCGCTATTTTGTGCTTGGATTCCCAATGATGGTCGCCCTATTTCCTATATTATTTATGTTCTAGTCTTTACCCATCTGGCTTTGTATCTAGGGCTTTCTACTCATACTTATTTCAGAGGGCGACAAAAGGTGCATCCACAGCGGGCTTCTTGGTTCAGGAACTTGATCATTGGGGTTGGCCTTATATGGCTTTTCTACATGGGAAATCTTGCGGGCCTTTTCCCATTTTATATTGGCGGTGCCGTATTCTTTTCCTTTTTGATTTATATTTTCTCCTTTCTATTCCTTCAAAAGCATGCTTTTCGATTAGGGAAATACAATAAATCCACTTTGGACAAGTCCGATTCTGGGGCCTTGGTAAAAGACGTGAAAGAGCTTCTTATCAAAGAAGAACTTTTTTTGGATGCCAACGTCTCGCTTGAATCTATAGCAACGCGACTGAAAGTATCTCCACGAAAATTGTCTCAGGCCATTAACGAAAATGAGCGTAAAAACTTCTCAGATTTTGTCAACGAATACCGGATAGAAAAAGCCAAACAAATGCTTTCAGACCCAAAACACAGCAAGGACAAAATTGTGGCCATTGCCTATGATTGTGGGTTTGGAAATGTCACTTCCTTCAATCTGGCCTTTAAGGCCAAGACCCAAAAGACCCCATCAGCCTATCGAAAACAAGTACACCTACTCTAAAGAGGTTTTCGTTTTAAAAATCATGATTTTTAAAGTTTTCTAATTGAGATTTCATCTCATTTGCATCAAAGCTTTTGCTGATGAATAAACTCATTCCCATACTAATGATACTGTTGACCGCCTGTATCGAAAATCCAGGAGGTAAAATATTGGTTGGAGATACTGCCATACATCCTTCCAAGAAAATGATACTTGAAGGACTCAATCATCCATGGAGTATTGCTTTTTTGTCTCCAACAGAGGCTTTGATATCGGAAAAAGATGGAAATCTGCTTCGTGTTGACCTAAAAACCAAAGAAAAAAGAATTATTAAAGATTTTCCGGGAGACTTAACGGATAGCATACGGGCCATACATTTTGGTGACAATTCTGGAATTTTTGAGGTCCTGACAGACCCAAACTTCAAGACCGAACCATGGGTATATTTAAGCTATGCCGCCAAAAAGAAAGGCTTGGGAACAACCACCAAAGTGGTACGGGCCAAGTTGAAAAACGATTCACTTACCAACCACGAAACTTTAATAGAGGCCGCACCATATACCCGTGAGTACTTCCATTATGGAGGAGGAATGGTGTTTGGGCAAGACGGGAAGCTCTATGTGACTATTGGAGAAAGATTGTTCTGGGAAAGAGATGAACCTGAAACTCCTATTGCCCAAGACCTATTTGATAAGCGGGGAAAAATCTATAGGATAAATCCAGATGGAAGCATTCCCAAGGACAACCCAGATTTGGGACCTGATGCTGTTCCAGGCATTTATGCCTTAGGAATAAGGGCCGCCCAAGGGCTAACGGCGCAACCCAACACAAACAAAATATGGTTCAGTGAGCATGGCACCATTCAAGGGGATGAAATAAACATTTTAAAGGCTAAAGCCAATTACGGGTGGCCTAATGTGACCTCCGGAAAACTCAGGAGTTCAGATTATACTCCTCCCGAACAGAAGGGAGTCATCTTTACTCCTCCTGTTTGGTTTTGGCCTCATACAGTAGCGCCAACGGGGCTTACTTTTTATTCCGGGGATGAATTCCCACAATGGAAAAACAATCTTTTTGTTCCAGGTTTATCTAGAGGGAGTCTATGGCGGTTTAGAGTAGAAAATGAAATCATAAAGAGTGCTGAAGAACTATTCATTGATGATCGTGTCCGCATCAGAAAGGTTCGGCAAAGTCCAGATGGAAAGCTCTACATCTTAACTGATGAAGACAACGGAAAGCTAATTCAAATAACACCTCAATAAACTAAAATTGATAAAACCCTTCATAATGCACAAACAATTTTTAATCGTATTTGTATTCCTTACTTCTCTTTCCATGAGCGCCCAATCTGAAGAGACTGCTATTCGTGAAACCTTACAAAAATACCTTGACGGGTCTTCCCATAGTAATCCTGAACAGATTACCTCAGCTTTCTATGCAGAAGCAGATTTGTTCCTCTCCAAAAAAGATCAGGAATTATGGATCCTCTCTCCACAGGAGTATGCTGATTTATTCAAGAATAGGGAAAAAGGGAAATTCAATGGAAGGATAGGTAAAATCTTAGCCATAGACCAGGCAAGCGATATTGCCTCTGCCAAAGCCTCCATTGAAATTCCATCACGGAACATGACATTTATAGACATTTTTCTTTTGAAGAAACTTCAAGGGGAGTGGAAAATTATCAGCAAGGCCGCCACATTAAAAGGTAATTAACCAAGCTTAGGGAGCAGAGGTTAACTTCGTCTTGATCTCCTTTCGCAAATAGAATCCTGTGACCACAGTGGCCAAAAAATCAGCAATGGGAAAAGACAACCAAACTCCCAGTTCTCCCCAAAAGGTGGGCAAAATAAATATGAGAGGTATAAAAAAGAATCCCTGACGGGTCAGGGTCAACAATAAGGCTGGAATGGCCTTTCCTACGGCTTGGAAGTAGGCCGCACCGATCAATTGCAAGGCGATAATCGGTGTAGCAGCAAAGACCATTCGCATAGCACTGGGAGCATGGTCCAATACGAATGCGTTAGTTGCCAATTCCTCAGGTGGCAGGTTGCCCTTATCACTCAAAAACAAAGCCGCTAGTGCGTCGGGAAAAACCATAAGTCCAATAAAAACAATGGTCGCCACCAAGGCCGCATATTTAATTGCTGTATATATGGACTCCTTAACTCTATCATATTTGAGTGCCCCATAATTGAACCCGGCAATAGGTAGAAATCCCTGGGTTACGCCAAAAACTGGAAAAAAGGCAAACATCAGCATACGCCCAATAATGGCATAAACCGCTACCATGGCTTCCCCTCCCAAATTGAACAAAATGTTGTTCATGAGCAAGTAGGTAACGCTGGTTACGGCTTGTCTGGCCAAGGTTACAAATCCTAAAGATCCCATCTCTTTTAAAATGTGCAGGTCCAGCCAAAAATGCAAAAGTCCAATCTTTAATTCGGAATTCTTGGATAAGAAAAAGTATAGGATGTAGGCAAAGCAGAAAAGATATCCTGCGGTTGTGGCCCAAGCTGCGCCATGCATTCCCCAATCAAATACATAGATAAAAATATAGTCCATCAACAGATTCCCGACAGATGGGATAATCATGGCGGTCATGGCAAATTTGGGTTTGCCTTCTGCCCGGATTATCGTATTCCCCATCATACAAAGTGCTAGGAAAGGAACTCCATAAAGCACAATGGTATAATACACTTTTGCTAGGGGGAAAATGCTCCCTTTACCGCCAAAAGCCGGAATAAGATCATTAACAAAATATAGCCCCAATATCACCAAGATAACGGTCAGCAACAAAGTAAGGGCAATCTGATTCCCAAAAGTCTTAAGCGCTTTTTTCTTATCTCCAGACCCCAAAGCCCTAGAAATTATGCTAGAACCTCCTACCCCAATGGCCATTCCCAAAGCGGCAATAAAAAAGGAAACTGGAAGTACCACATTGATGGCCGCAATAGCAATGGATCCAATCCAATTCCCTACAAAAATGGAATCGACCAATACGTTCAATGACATCACCAAAATTCCGATGGAAGCGGGTACAGCTTGCTTGATCAGCAATTTGCCGATAGGTTCGGTCCCCAACTGATCCGAAGAGATTTTGGCCATATAATTTTAAATCCTGTACAGCATAGTCGAGATACTGACGGGTGTTATTACGGAATAAGGTCTCGACTCCGCTCGCCCTAATATTTTATACAGGAAGGGTTTTCTTCGTCTCCCATTCGTTGACCCATTTGGTCATTAGAGACACCCAGTCTTCATCTTCATTCAAACAAGGAATATGGATATACGATTGCCCGCCGGCTTCTACAAATTGCCGTTTACCTTCCATGGCAATCTCTTCCAACGTCTCCAAACAATCCGCTACAAATGCAGGAGTGATAACTGCCAGTTTGGTTTTTCCTTCTTTGGCCAATCGTTCAAATTCAAAATCAGTGAAGGGTTTTAGCCAAGGATCATTAGGCAATCGAGATTGGAATGAAATGCTTGTTTTATCAGCGTCCAGTCCCAAAAGCGCTTTTACCTTCTCGGTAGTATAAAAACATTGATGTCTGTAGCAGGTATGGTGGGCAACCGAATTAGTTGAACAGCAACTATTGTCAATCTTACAATGGAATTTTGTTGGGTCCGATTTTCTGATATGACGTTCAGGAATTCCATGGTATGAAAATAAAACATGGTCATAGTCAAAACCCTGAAGTCCCTTGGCTATACTTTTTGAAAGCACTTCTATATAATCGGAATTGTTATAGAAAGCTGGTAAGGTCGTGATTTTCATCTCTGGAAAATACTGGCCCTTCATTTCCATGGTCTTCACCACAACCGTCTCGAAAGAACTCATGGCATATTGTGGGTATAGCGGTACAAGCAAAACTTCATCAACATTTTTATCCTTCAACTCCTGCAACCCATTTTTAATGCTCATGGAGCCATAGCGCATTCCCAATGCTATGGGCATGTTGGTTTGTTCTCGAACTTTTTGGGCAAATCGTTCCGAGATAACAACCAAAGGTGACCCTTCTTCCCACCAGATTTTGGAATAAGCCTCCGCGGATTTTTTGGGCCGTGTTTGCAATATGATTCCCCTAACAATGATGCTGCGCAACCATCTTGGGGTATCAATTACTCTTTCATCCATAAGGAATTCATCCAAATACGGTTTTACATCTTTAGCAGTAGGACTATCGGGTGAACCTAAATTGACAAGTAGTACTCCTTTCATAGCGGTTGATTCTATAGCAAGGCAAAAATACTATTTGGGATTGATCTGCTATTTGTTTCCATTAATTTGTTTCCTATTACTCCATAGATAATCTTAATTTAGATGATAAATCAAAAGGGTTATATGTTATTGAGGATCCAGTTCATTTTTGTTTTTCTTAGTTTTTTTGGCAGCTACAGTCAAATCAGTTGTTCCCCAAAAGATTCCATAGTGTTTTCCAATAAAATGGTACAGCTCCAGGAATTGGGTGGGAAATCTTATGGCAACTTAATTGCAGCCATTGGAGAAACTTTCTTGGACACTCCCTATGTTGAAAAAACTTTGGAAATAGGTGAAACCGAAACTTTGGTAATCAACCTTAGAGGTTTTGATTGTACTACCTATGTTGAAAATACCTTGGCCTTCGGTCTGATGCTTCAAAAAGACCATGTTTCTTTCGATAAATTTGTCCAAAATTTGAAAACCATTCGGTATAGAAATGGGGATTTGGATGGCTATACTTCTCGATTACATTACTTTACAGACTGGATAAGAAACAACGAGAAAAAGGGTTTGGTTAAAGAAATCACTTCTAAATTGGGTGGAACGGAACATCAAAAGCCTATCAATTTTATGGGGGGCCACCGAGAACTTTACCCCTTTTTGAAAAGTGATGAAAATTATACAGCCCTGTTAGAGGTTGAAAAGGAATTGGCCCAAGAAAGCCTTTGTATTTTGGCACAAGACCAAATTGAGAAGAGTGAACATTTGATGCAATCTGGAGATATTATTGCTTTGGCTACTTCCATTAAAGGTTTGGATGTTACCCATACAGGTTTTGCCCTAAGACATAATGGACGAATCCACCTTTTACATGCCTCCAGTTCTGGTTCCGTGAGAATAACTAAGGAACCACTAGTGGACTATCTAAAAAGAATTAAAAGCAATGTTGGGATTATTGTGGCGAGACCTACCTTACTTTCTCCCTAAACACCACTCAATCCCGCCAAGTAGATGCTGCTTAAAATCGGAATCGTCAAAGGCTTCCTTCGTATGCCCTAAGCCTGTATAAAATGCCCTTCCACCATCAAACTCATGATACCAGGCTATGGGATGGTTATCCCCATTGGTTCCACCATCATAACTGGATTCATCCAATTTCATGAGCACATGTACATTGGGGTTCAAATTCATAAAGTTGTACCATTCATCAAAATGAATCCATTCTTCCTTTAGGTGCACGGTTGCTGGATGAGTTCTGTCCACTACATCAATTTTGGCCTTTTGTTGTTGTGGGTGGTTTTCAAAATAGGCGCCAGCCAATTTTCCATACCAAGGCCAATCGTATTCGGTATCTGTTGCAGCATGAATTCCCAAATAATTTCCTCCATTGTTTATATAAGACTTGAACGCATCTTGCTCTTGATCATTAAGCACATCCATCGTGGTACTTAAGAAAATCACAAGCTTGTAATTCTTGAGGTTTTTTGGATTAAAATCGGCAGATGTCTCCGTTTGTAGCACAATAAACCCGTTGGACCTACCCAATTGTTTTAGGGTCTGTGCCCCTTTTTCAATGGATTTATGCCGATACCCACTGGTCTTGCTAAATACAAGAACCAATTCTGGTGTCTTTGGTTTTTTGGTCTCTTCTGATTTTGATTTGACTTGCGCGTTCGCACACAAGGCCATGCAGAGGGCCAAAAGAAATAGCTTGTAGGATTTCATGATGATTCTTTAAGAGCTTGAAGTTAAATATTTTTTGGGTGTTGTGCCATACTTCTTTTTAAATGAGGTTATGAAATGACTAGCCGTGCTATATCCTACCTTTAACCCCACCTCGTTTACATTATGGCCACCTGCTTCCAACATTTTACGGGCATATTCCATCTTATAGTCAAACAAAAATCCATAGACAGAATCACCATAAATCTGCTTGAACCCCTCTTTCAATTTCTTTAAACTAAGTCCAATTTCTTGTGAAAGTTCAGCCAAGGTAGGTGGTTCCGCCATTCTTGAAATCATAATTTCCTTGGCCATTTTTAGTCTTTTTACATTGTCTTCATCAGCTAAAAAAGGGCATTGCTCCAAATCGGCATCTTTGGTCTTATTAAAATAAAGTGACATTAATTCATAAACCTTTCCCTTCACATATAAGGTCTTGATCGATGGGTGCAGGTTATAATTCATCAACTGACTAAGAACAACCGCCATAGCAGGTGATACCACTTCTTGGGAATAGTATTTTTTTTCCCTGTTCTCTTCGCTTAAAAATGGAATGTAACTGGCCTCGCTAGAAAAAAGGGAATGGAATTTTCTAATGGTCATCACCACCGAGAGTAACCAGGTATTAGGGAAAACGCTAAGGTTTAAGGGTAAATCCTTCTGGGTATTGTACAGTAACAGGGAATTCTCCTCTGATACCGCCAATTGATAATTGCCTTGATTAAAATTGAATTTCCCTCCTCCTTTTAAACAAAAGTGAAATTGGATAAATGAGCTATCAATCTCGCGCTCAACAACTTTGGTTTGTTCCGTATCGTTCTGAATTTTAAGCACATAAAACCCCTCTTCTATCAATATTTCCCTATATGAACCTTTGGCGACATTTTTCATGTTATTACTAGTCTAATTTTTTTAAACCAATCTATTTAGAATGGCTCTAAATTGTATCGTGTCCATTCAAATTTACCAATAAAAACAGTGTTTCTAGGAAATTATCGCTAAAAGTACATTATGTGGACTCTTCTCTGATACTTATAGTTCCGCTAGCGTTATTTTTTGTAGAATAGGGCACTTACTTTTGTTAGCGATTTTATATCCTTTATGAGGAGTTACCATATTTCAAAACATAATTCTTTTTATGCCATTGGCCTAAGCTATAAAAAAGCGGATGCCGAAGTTCGTGGAAAGTTCAGTTTAGATGTTCCTGCCATAGATCGTATTATGGCACAGGCAAAAGAACAGGGTGTTGATGGTCTTTTAGTCATTTCTACCTGTAATCGTACCGAATTATATGGCTTTGCCCAACATCCTTTCCAACTTATCAAAGCACTTTGCGATCAAACGTCTGGTAGTGTGGAGGAGTTTCAGGAAGTGGCTTATGTCTTCAAAAATCATGATGCTATTTCACATATGTTCAAGGTTGGTACCGGTTTGGATAGTCAAATCTTGGGCGACTTTGAAATCATTAGTCAAATTAAACAGGGGTTTTATCGTGCCAAAAAGCACGACATGGCCAACCCCTTTATTGAACGCTTGTGCAATGCCGTAATCCAAGCCAGTAAGAGAATCAAAAACGAAACAGAGCTTTCCTCAGGAGCCACTTCCGTAGCTTTTGCTTCGGTAAAGTATATTCTTAATCACGTTTCAGATATTGCCAACAAGAACATTCTGTTGTTCGGAACCGGAAAAATAGGTAGAAATACTTGTGAAAACCTAATCAAGCATTCCAATAATTCCCATATTACCCTCATCAATCGCACCCGTGAAAAAGCTGAGGACATTGCTGGTAAATTCCATTTGACGGTCAAAGATTATGGCGACCTACAAACAGAAATTAGGAAAACAGACATTCTGGTTGTCGCCACTGGCGCTCAGTTGCCTACGGTTTCCAAGGCACTTATATATCCTAAAAAGCCTTTGTTGATCCTCGATCTTTCCGTGCCCAAAAACGTTTCCGACGATGTTCGAGAACTAGACAATGTTTCTTTGGTTCACTTAGATCAACTTTCACGGATTACCGATGACACCTTAAGCAAGAGAAAAGCTTTTGTGCCTAAAGCGGAAGGCATCATTGACGAGGTTAAGAAAGAATTTATCAAATGGTTGGAAACTCGAAAATTTGCTCCTGTAATTAATGCGTTAAAAGCAAAGCTGAATACCATGAAGGCTGAAGAAATCGATTTTCATTCCAAGAAAATTTCAGATTTCAATCAAGATCAGGCAGAAATTCTGTCGGAGCGAATCATTCAAAAAATCACTAAGCAGTTTGCCAACCATCTTAAGAGCGCCGAAGTTGACACTGCTGATAGTCTGGAACTCATCCAAAAAGTGTTCCAACTAGAAATCGATTCGAAATGAGCAAAATCATTAGAATCGGAACTCGTGATAGCGAGCTAGCTCTATGGCAAGCCACCACAGTGCAGAATCTGTTAGCAGATTTGGGTTATGACAGTACTTTGATTCCTATTAAATCTACAGGTGATCAGGTTTTAGACAAACCCCTTTATGAGCTGGGAATTACCGGAATTTTTACGAAAACATTGGACGTAGCTATGCTCAAGGGACAGGTGGATATTGCGGTACACTCCATGAAAGATGTGCCTACATTACTTCCACAAGGTATAGTGCAGGCAGCGGTTTTGGAAAGAGCAGTCACCCAAGATGTTTTGGTCCACAAAGGGCTGGGTTTTCTTAAAAATGATGTTCCGGCCACCCTTGCCACCGGAAGCTTGCGAAGAAAGGCGCAATGGCTTAACAGATATCCCAATGATAAGGTGGTGGACCTGCGAGGCAATGTGAATACCAGACTTATTAAGTTAATTGAAAATGATTGGCAAGGGGCAATTTTCGCCAAGGCCGGTTTGGAGCGTATTAAACTCTTGCCTAAAGATGCGCTTACCTTGGATTGGATGGTGCCAGCTCCTGCCCAAGGGGCAATGCTCGTAGTTGCGTTGGAGAGTGACACTTTTTCTAGGGAAGCTCTACAAAAACTGAATCATCATAATTCAGAAATTGCCACAACTATAGAAAGAGATTTTTTAAGGACATTAGAGGGAGGATGTACCGCTCCAATTGGTGCATTGGTGCAAATTGAACATAAAAATGTCCATTTTAAAGGTGTGGTTTTTTCCTTAGATGGTCAACAAAAAATTGAAATTGAGAAAACAGTTCCCCTGTCATCAGCTCAAGAGCTTGGCAGAAAATATGCGGAGGAAATTCTTGGAAAAGGAGGGGACAAATTAATGGACGAGATACGAAATGAAAACAGTGCTCTCCACTAAGGTACTTTCACATTCTCAAAAAGAATTATTCCTGAATTCTGGGATAGGCCTTGTGGAATATAATGCGCTAAAATTTCAATTCTTGGAAGTAACTATTCCACAGCATTTTACCCATCTTATTTTTACCAGCAAGAATGCAGTAAAAGCATTTCTTGATCAATCCGACAACTTTCAAGCGTCCAAATATCATATCTTTTGTGTTGGGGAGAAAACTAAATCGCTTTTAGAGGAAAATGCGCTAAATGTGATTAAAATGGCTGAAAATGCATCAGAATTAGCCCATTTTATCGAAAAAGAACACAAAACCGAACATTTTTTGTTCATCTGTGGAAATCGAAGGAGGGAAGAACTGCCAAAAATTTTATCAAAAAATAACATTCGGTATGATGAAATTGAGATTTATCAAGCGTTTTTGGTTCGCAAAAAATTCAATCGCTCCTTTGATGGTATTCTGTTTTTTAGTCCAAGCGGGATAAAAAGTTTTCTTCAGGAGAATTCTATCGGAGAAAGTTGGCTTTTCTGCATTGGCAAAACTACTGAGGAAGAAGCCAAAAAACACACTGTTAAAACAATAACTGCCAACAAGCCCACAGTCGAGAATGTGCTGGTTCAGGCAATCAATTACTTCAAAAAACATGATTAAAAATGATTTGTTCCTAAAGGCACTAAAAGGTGAAGCCGTAGATCGACCCCCAGTATGGATGATGCGCCAAGCGGGACGTTATCTGCCCGAATTTATGGAGCTGCGCAAGAAATACGATTTCTTTACCCGTTGCCAAACCCCAGAATTGGCCTCGGAAATAACCGTGCAACCCATCCGGAGATACGGAATGGATGCTGCAATTTTGTTTAGCGACATTTTGGTAATTCCCCAAGCCATGAATATTGAGGTGCAAATGAAGCCCAATTTTGGACCTTACTTACCTAACCCTATTCGCTCAGAAAAAGACTTGGACAAAGTCATTGTACCAAATATTGATGAATCACTTGGTTACGTTTTGGATGCCATCACCATGACGAAGGAAAAGCTTGAAGACGAAATTCCCCTCATAGGTTTTGCGGGATCACCCTGGACCATTCTTTGTTATTGTGTTGAAGGGCAGGGCAGTAAGAGTTTTGATAAAGCACGTGGATTTTGCTTCACGCAACCTGAAGCAGCCCATCAATTACTTCAAAAAATTACCGATACCACCATCGCCTATCTAAGGGCAAAGGTTAAAGCAGGAGTTAATGCGGTTCAAGTATTTGATTCCTGGGGCGGGATGCTCTCTCCTGTGGATTATCAGGAATTTTCGTGGAAATATATCCAACAGATTGTGGACGCCTTAAAAGATGTTGCCCCCGTAATTGTTTTTGGAAAAGGCTGTTGGTTTGCTTTAAAGGAAATGGCACAGTCTGGGGCTTCCGCGCTTGGTGTGGATTGGACTTGTTCAGCTCAAAATGCCCGCTACCTTACAGGCGGAAATATAACGTTGCAAGGAAACTTTGATCCTGCCCGGCTACTTTCACCGCCAACAAAAATCAAGGAAATGGTTACCCAAATGATCAGGGAGTTTGGAAAGGACAAATATGTAGTGAATCTAGGTCATGGTATCCTCCCACATATTCCCTTGGAAAACGCCAAAGCATTTATTGATGCTGTCAAAGAATACAAGGAATAACCTTTAGTACTCATAATGCAAATAGAATTTGAAAACTACAGCATAAACCCCGTTCATGAAAAGGATGCATGGCGTTTGTGCGATTTTGCAGTATCAAATTCCGATAGACTAAAGGCATATTTTCCAAAAACCTTGGAGCAAAACCTAACTCCTACTCTGGCCCAAATATTCGTCAATAAAAAGGCAAAAGAATTCCATGCTGGGCAAGAGTTCCTTTTTATCATGAAGGAAAATACAAATAGAACCGTAATTGGATTGGTATTCATAAAAGAGTTACAGAAGGTTCCGGAACAAGGTGAATTGGCCTATTGTATAGGGTATCAGTATGAAGGGAAAGGAATTATGTCCAAAGTCATTGAAAAAATAATTGAATGGTGTTTTGATGAAATGGAATTGCAAACCCTCCAGATCATCGTTCATGATAGCAATTTAGGAAGCAAAAAGGTTGCGGGGAAAAGTGGGTTTGTTTGGAAGCGGACCTTGCCAAAAGAACATGTTTCAGGAAGTGGCGAGATCATGGATATGGAATTGTACGAACTCAAAAACCCGGCAACTGCCAAAGTAACATTATGAATCCGGTTAAAGTTTTAAAACGACTGGATTCAAAGAGCATTTGGCGACTAATGAAGTTGTGTTTTAGATATCCTATTTTCGTTTGGCCCACGATATCGGCAACTAAACGATGTATGCAAATCTCAACACAGCAGTATGGTAAACAGCACTATAAAAATGGGCCAGCCAATGCATTTAGGCATGCCCTTTGGAATTTTCTGATTGCCCAAAGGTGCCACAATTGGAGAAAAAATGAGCAAACAGTCCTAATCTGGACCGAAAAAATAACGGATTGGCATGAGAACGCATTTCCAAATACAGCTTTAGCTAAAATGATGGATCTGCACAACAATCAAGTGGGGCGATCTATTTTTCAGGAACTACGACCTCAAACTGAAAGTCAAGCAGTGGAAATGCTAAAGAAAATGACCGTAATTTCCGCAAAAATTGACTTGATTTCAGAGTTCGAAAGCTTTAAAAACAAATTGGTCCATATAACCGAGGAATCATGAAAGATAAATTTTACGCCTACATAGAGCGATTGCAAGATGCCATTACTTCAAAATTGGAAGAGGTTGACGGTAAAGCTAAATTTCAGCAGGATTTGTGGAAACGCCCTGAAGGTGGTGGGGGACGAACCCGGGTTATTGAAAATGGAGCTGTTTTTGAAAAAGGTGGGGTGAATATTTCTGCGGTTCATGGAGAACTTCCGAAAAGTATGCAGCAATATTTTGGTGTTAAGGACGCCGATTTCTTTGCTTGTGGGTTAAGTCTTGTTTTGCATCCGAAGAGTCCCATGGTGCCTACTGTCCACGCCAATTGGAGATATTTTGAAATGTATGATAAGAACGGTGCCATTGTGGACCAGTGGTTTGGTGGAGGTCAGGATCTAACTCCTTATTATCTTTTTGAAGCAGATGCGAAACATTTTCATTCGGTTTGCAAAAAGGCTTGTGACGCGCATCAACCCGACTTTTATCCCACCTACAAAAACCGCTGCGACGAGTACTTTTGGAACACGCATCGCAATGAGGCCAGGGGTGTTGGCGGATTGTTTTTTGACTACTGCAAAAATACGGATACAATGCAGATGGAGGACTGGTACAATTTCGTCACTGAAGTTGGTGATAGTTTTTTGGAAGCCTATGTCCCTATAGTTTCAAGAAGAAAAGATCTTGGGTATGGCCAAGAACAAAGGGATTGGCAAGAGATTAGAAGAGGTCGCTATGTAGAATTCAATTTGGTACATGATAAAGGAACTTTGTTCGGTTTACGGACCAACGGTCGAATTGAGAGTATCTTGATGAGCCTTCCACCACATGTGCAGTGGAAATACGACCATCATCCTGAAGAAGGAAGTGAAGAAGAAAAATTATTGGATGTACTCAAAAATCCCAAAGACTGGGTTTAATGCTTAGTTTTATGTTATGAAATTGACCTTATATCAAATAGACGCCTTTGCCGATCAGGTTTTTAAAGGAAATCCGGCTGCCGTTTGCATCTTGAATGCTTGGTTGGATTCAGGACTGATGCAAAAAATAGCGCAGGAAAACAACTTGGCCGAAACGGCTTTTGTGGTACAAAAAAACAGTGTTTTTGAATTGCGATGGTTTACGCCAGAAACTGAAGTTGATCTATGTGGTCATGCTACTCTGGCCACCGCATACGTGCTTTTTAATTACCATGGCGTTACTGAAAATACCATTCAGTTTTATTCTCCCAGAAGCGGAAAACTCAGCGTAGAAAGACAATCCAACGGATTCATGACCCTAGATTTTCCTACGGACGATACAGCGTTTATTAGGGGTATAAGCGAAATAAACAATGCAATAGGTTTAACCCCTCTTAAAACTATTAAAGGGAAAACAGATTATTTGTTGATCTATAATTCCCAAGAAGAAATTGAAGCCATTACACCTAATTTTCATTTGTTGGACCAATTGGATTGCCGGGGGGTGATTGTATCGGCTCCGGGAGAACAGGTTGACTTTGTTTCAAGGGCCTTTTTCCCTCAATGTGGTATTCCCGAAGATCCGGTAACAGGTTCTGCCCATACCACCTTAACGCCTTATTGGGCAATGACCCTAGGTAAAACCAAAATGACTGCTAAACAGCTGTCCCAACGTGGCGGTAATTTGATTTGCGAATATTTGGGAGAGCGGGTAAAAATATCTGGCAAAGCAGTGCCTTATCTTGTGGGCGAAATTGAGATATGATTGGTTCGTATAAATGAAAAAGCTGAGACTAGAATATTCATCCCTTCTTCAAGGTAAATTTTCTCCTGGAAAGCGTAACCTATTGTTCGTGTTTCAGGTGAATTGCCCTGGATGTTTTTTCTATGGCTTTCCTACAGTCAACAACCTTTTTGAAAAATATA
Organism: uncultured Allomuricauda sp.; assembly: GCA_965117065.1. GTDB lineage: Bacteria > Bacteroidota > Bacteroidia > Flavobacteriales > Flavobacteriaceae > Flagellimonas. Next base: position 2,257,142 of record OZ220751.1, on the reverse strand, counting down.
GCGAGCAGCTTAACTTTTTGGGCTTATCCACTGCCTTTGAAGATTTTGATTTCAATACTAGGGAAAATACCAAGTTGCTGTTGGATGAAAAAAAAATTGTTGGTGAAACCAAAAAAGCTTTTGAAGCCCATCCCGATGAATTCCAGCTTTCGGATATTCATTTTCCCATTGCAATGGATTTATTGAGTGATAAAGCATTCATTACACAAGAAAATATAGCATACATTGGGAATCAGTTTGCGAATTACAGCCAGGCTTCGGCCATGGAGCAACAGCAATTTGACCATAAAATCAAGGATTATCTGAATGCGAATCCCTTTATCCCTGTTACTTTTACATTGAATCAGTTTCGGGGAACGCCCACCTTCGTGCTTTTTGATGACCAACATACCGTTCTTGAGCACTGGTTTGGGCACAAAACCTATGACGAAATAGAGAATACAATTAAAAATTGGCTTTAAACAACTACTCAAATGTTTCCATTAATAAGAAATAGAAGACTTCGCTCAACTGAATCCGTCAGAAGATTGGTTCGCGAAACCACTGTGACACCAGATGATTTTTTAGTGCCCTTATTTGTGGTAGAAGGAAAGGGGATAAAAGAGGAAATTCCATCCATGCCCAACTACTTTCGAATGAGCTTGGATGAACTGGAAAAAGAAGTCAAGCAACTCTGGCAAATGGGATTCTGTGCTGTCCTACTTTTTGTGAAGGTTCCAGATGAATTAAAAGATAACAAGGGGACCGAAGCATTAAACCCCAAAGGATTGATGCAAAGAGCCATTAAAACGGTCAAAAATGCTTGTCCACAGATATTGGTTATGACCGATGTGGCCCTAGACCCCTATTCTTCATATGGTCATGATGGAATTGTAGCAGAAGGTCAAATTCTAAATGATGAAACGGCCGAAGTTCTGGCAGAAATGAGCGTTTCACATGCCGGGGCCGGGGCCGATTTTGTGGCGCCAAGTGATATGATGGATGGCCGTATTTTGACAATTAGGGAAGCCTTGGAAGACGAGGGTTTTCAAAACACTGGGATAATGAGTTATTCAGCTAAATATGCTAGCGCGTACTATGGCCCTTTTCGAGATGCATTGGATTCCGCACCAGTGGACATTGCCAATGTTCCCAAGGATAAAAAGTCCTATCAAATGGATTCTGCCAATAGATTCGAAGCCATAAGGGAAACTCAAATGGACGTAGACGAGGGCGCCGATATTGTAATGGTAAAACCTGGGTTACCTTATTTAGATATTGTACGAGAAATAAAAAACGAAGTTGATGTTCCGGTTGCCGTGTACCAAGTTTCCGGAGAATACGCCATGCTAAAAGCAGCAGCAGAAAAAGGGTGGTTAGATCATGATGCTGTTATGATGGAACAACTTATTGCCATTAAAAGAGCGGGTGCTAACATAATTGCCAGTTATTTTGCCAAAGACTTTATTCGGGTAATGGGTTAACTTTAGGATTTTATAGGTCCATGAAAAATCTAATCCCGTTTTTGACTCTCTTCTTTCTATCCTTTTACCTAGGCCTTGCTCAAAACGTTCTTGACTATGGCAGCCCAACAGAAATGGGTTTGGACGAAGTCTTCATCAACCAACAGGTAGATTCTCTAATGACCTTGGGTATACAAGAACAGGCCTTTCCCGGAGCGCAATTGTTGGTGGCCAAAAATAACAAGGTGGTTTTTCATAAGGCATATGGTTTTCATACCTACGATAGTGTTCAACCTGTAGGGTTGGATGATATCTATGATTTGGCTTCTGTAACCAAAATAGCGGGGCCCCTACCTGCTCTTATGAAGTTGGTCGATGAGAAAAAGCTCGACTTGGATGCACCTTTTAGTACTTATTGGAAACCTTGGGCCAAAAGGAAGAACAAAAAGAATCTGACCTTAAGACAGATACTAAGTCATCAAGCTGGTTTGGTACCCTATGTCGTTTTTCTGAATAGGGTGCTAAAAAATGGCAAGATCAAGACACGTTTTGTTAAAACCAGACCCACCAAAAGATATCAACGGCAGATTTACAATGGGTTGTATATAAAAAATCGATTCCAACAGAAAGTATATCGGATTATTAACCGCTCAAATGTTTCTCCAGACAAGACTTACAAATATTCCGGTCTTAGTTTTTTGATTTTCCCGGAACTGATTTCGCAATTAACCCATACCAACTATGAAACCTATCTAAAAGAAAATTTCTTTAACCCTTTGGGAAGCTCTACGCTAGGTTTCAATCCAAGTCTAAAGAATTTTTCAAATAAAATTGTTCCCACAGAAAATGATACTTTGTTTAGAAAAGCACTTACGCACAGATGGGTACATGATGAAAATGCTTCATTGCTCGGTGGTATTTCTGGCAATGCTGGCCTCTTTGGAACAGCTGAAGATTTGGCTAAGCTCATGTTACTATATCAGAACGATGGCCGTTTTGGCGGGGAACAACTCATCTCCGAACAAACTATCAGGGAGTTCCGCAAAGTTCAATACCCGCAAAACGATAATCGCAGAGGTTTGGGGTTTGATAAACCACTTTTAGGCAATGACACCCTAAATTTAGCAGAGGCTTATCCATCACCTAGAACAAGTTCTGAAAGTTTTGGGCACTCCGGTTTTACCGGGACTTTCGTGTGGGTCGATCCTGAAAACCAGTTGGTATTTATTTTCCTGTCTAATCGGGTCTATCCCTATAGAACGCATCGGAAACTATATGAACTTAACATTAGAACTGCTCTGCACCATACTTTTTACAAAGCCATGTACAATTAGCCGCTTCAAAATTCATTCGTAATCCTTACCTTAGTACAACTAGTCAAAACCTATGGGTCTTCTCTTTTTCTACGCTTTTGTTTCTATTTTTTTTTCATTTCTCTGCTCTATTTTGGAAGCGGTCCTGTTGAGCATAACCCCAACCTTTATCAACCTTAAAAAACAGGAGGGCAAAGAATACGCGGTGGAGCTGGAGCAGCTAAAAAAAGACGTGGACAAACCCCTCATTGCAATTTTAACCCTTAATACGATTGCACATACGGTGGGGGCGATTTTAGTTGGGGTACAAGCCAAGGTTGCCTATTCCAACCTTTATGGTAGTAACACAAGAACATTTCTTGGATTTGAGTTTACCGAAGATTTAATGGTAGGTGTGGTCTCCACCCTAATGACCATTCTTATTTTGGTTGCCTCGGAAATTATACCAAAGACCATAGGCGCCACTTATTGGAAGCAACTATCCAATTTTACCGCTAAAGCGTTAAAGGTTATGGTTTTTATCCTAAAGTGGACAGGGTTACTATGGCTACTCCAATTATTCACTAAACTAATTGGGAAAAAAGGGCATCACGGAAGTGTGTTGAGTCGAGAGGATTTTACCGCAATGACACAGATAGCCCATGAAGAAGGTGTCTTTCAAGAGTCCGAATCCAAAGTCATCAAAAATCTTTTAAAGTTTGATGAAATTTTGGCCAAGGACGTAATGACTCCCAGAACGGTGATGAAAGTGGCTTCAGAAGACACTGCCATCCATGATTTTTTTGAAGCTAATCGTCCGCTACGGTTTTCTAGAATTCCATTATACAAAGACCGAATGGACAACATTACTGGGTTCTTTCTAAAGGATGAACTCTTGGAAGCCATAATCAACAAGAAAGGGCATGAATCCTTAAACACCATTAAAAGAGAAATTTTGGTCACCAACCGAAATAAGCCGATTCCTGAGTTATTTGAAAAATTTGTGGAAAAAAGAGAACACGTTTCATTGGTGGTAGATGAATATGGTTCAGTAAGTGGTTTGGTTACACAAGAAGACGTTATCGAAACCTTGCTTGGTTTGGAAATTATGGACGAAAGTGACAACGTTGAGGACCTTCAAGTATTGGCACGAAGGAACTGGGAGACTCGCGCCAAGCGGCTTGGAATTATTGAAGATAAAAATGAAGTAAATTGATGGAAGTTGCTTATTTACAAACACCTATGGGAATTTCCATGCTTCAAGGTGATGAAAAAGGATTGACTTCAGTTGCGGTTTTAGATGATATCGTACCGATTGGTATGACTCCAAAAGTTTTGGAAGACGCAGCATCTCAATTCCAAGAATACTTTGAAGGAAAGCGTAAATATTTCGACTTAAAATTAAACCCAAAAGGAACCGAATTCCAAAAAAAAGTATGGGAAGCATTGCAAGAGATTCCTTACGGCAAAACAATTTCGTATCTTGAGCTTTCTAAACGCTTAGGCGACCCCAAAGCCATTAGGGCAGTAGCCGCTGCCAATGGTAAAAACCCACTCTGGATTGTAATACCCTGTCACCGGGTCATTGGAAGCAATGGAGACCTTACCGGATATGCAGGAGGATTGCATCGTAAAAAATGGCTTTTGGAACATGAGAGCCCTGCCAAGCAGATGGCTCTATTTTAATACTTAATCATGCTTAATAAACTTAACCTGGAACACATCCTTTTTTTGGACATCGAAACCGTACCCCAAAAACCGACTTTTCTTGATTTGGATGAAAGTGTCCAACAACTTTGGGAACAAAAATCGCAGTACCAACGCAAAGAAGAGTTTACAGCTGAAGAATTCTATGAACGGGCGGGAATTTGGGCAGAATTTGGAAAAATCGTCTGCATTTCAGTAGGCTATTTCACTTTCACAGGAAAAACTAGAAACCTAAGGGTTACCTCCTTTTCCGGTGATGAAGTGGCCCTGCTAAAACAATTTAAACAGTTGCTGCAAGAACATTTCAATCAACCAAAGCACTTGTTGTGCGCCCATAACGGAAAGGAATTCGACTTCCCCTACATTGCTCGGAGAATGGTCATCAATGGGTTAAATCTCCCATACAAACTGGATTTGTTTGGCAAAAAGCCATGGGAGGTTCCTCATTTGGACACCATGGAGCTCTGGAAGTTTGGCGATTATAAGCATTACACCTCCCTAAAACTAATGGCCCATGTTTTGGGTGTGCCCTCCCCTAAGGAGGATATGGATGGTAGTATGGTGCGGGAAGTCTATTATAAGGATCATGATCTAGATCGAATTGTTTCCTATTGCGAGTTGGATGTAGAGACCACTGCTCAGGTCTTTCTTCGCCTAAGGAATGAAGCCTTGTTGGAGAAACAAGAAATTAAAAAAGTATAAGAGAACCTCCCACAGTAACTGGGAGTTTTACCTTCGTCTTTTATTACGCCTCCGGTTCTAAGACCACTGAAAAGTGTCATAGCTTAACTTTTGTAAAATTTAGTGCTGCGCATACCTGCATGGTCCTGAACCATCAATACATAAAGTCCAGTAGCCAAACAACTTACATCGATTGGTCCTCTGGCCTTGCCGTTCTTTATAATATTCCCAGCTGTGGTAACAATTGAATACACAGCATCTTCAGAAAGTTTTGCATCCACAGTAATTCTTTCTATTGCGGGATTGGGATATACCATTATTTCCAACGCCTCATTAACCCCCAAAGCACCATATTCAAAAAGAGCTGTTTCCGTTCCCTTAAACTCAAATTGGATTTCCTCAGAAAAATCAGAAACTGCATTTTCCGTGCATATGGAACGTAACCTAGCTTCGTAAACGTTCCCCTGAATCAAACCAGCAATACGTTTGCTGCTTTCCCAAAGTAACTCACTGTGCCATTCCGATTCATTATATGCTTTATACTGCAGTTCAAATAATGTATCCTCAACTTCTGGCCAAGAAAGAGTAACTCCTTCCTCATCAGAAGAAAACAAATCCATGTTATCCGGTGCTTCGGTGCTACATTGGGAAACCTGGGCTCCAGAAACAATTAAGGAAAAATCCTGAGCCCCATAAGTCAATCCGCCTTTGTGACTAACTGTAATGGTGTACTCACCTTTGGCATTTTCAATCTCGATACGCTCAAAAGGATCCACCAAATTATCACCTTTTGTAGCAGCATCTGAAGCTTTCAAAGGATTCAACTTCCACGGCAAATAGGTTACGCCGTCTTTGGTGATTCTTATATCCAAATCATTCATCAAGGCAGGAGTGTTGGCATTAAGCTCCCCCCGGTTAATGTATTCCCCTTCTGGATCTGTCCAAGAAATGGAGGCCATCATGTTTTCGGTTCCGTTAGCCATTAAGGTAATTGAAAAAACAGTTCCTTCTTCCAGTCGTTCTTCTTGAACCAAGCTGGTATATTCTTTGTTTTGAAGCAATTCCGCCGCAGCTTTGGCATTCATAACTCCCCATCCCATTTTGTAATCTGGGCCTTTGGCATCCACATCATCAGCAGTATGCAATGCCAAACCTTTAAGGGTCGATGCTTTCATAAAGCTTCCAAATAATTCCTCATGGTATTGCTGTAACAACAATAACGAACCGGTTACCCCGGGGGCCGCCAAGGACGTTCCCACAGAAGTATCATAACTTTTATTACTTTCAGAAGAAGCAGAAAGGATGGATGAGCCGTCTCCAGCCAAATCGGGCTTTACCCTTCCATCATCCACTGGGCCCAAACTACTGTACCCAGCTACTTGGGCATCTTTTAACTCTCCTTTACTTCCTATTTTGGTATTGGCCCCTGCCACTGTAAGGCCGTTTTTAGTTGTTGTAAACCCCAGCAACAAATCAAATCCATCTACGGTCTTCCCAGAAATTGGACTTTCATTATCATTGGACTTTTGTGCATTTCCGGCAGCGCTAACCATTAAATAGTAGGGTGCATTGTACATGATTTTATCCCAGTCTTGGGCTACTTTAATATAAGCGCCAAAATACCAGTCCGGCACACGGTCTGACATTATCCCGTAGGAATGATTGCTCAGTAAAAGTCCATTGGCAGCTGCTTCAGCCACCTCTATTTTGTCCCGTGTCCAATCGTGGGTTATCGCATTTGCATTAAAGGCCACCCCTTTTGCATTGGGCTTAACCCCGGAGGAAATCAAATTCCCGGTTACCATCGTAGCATGGGAGTCAACCTCTTCGGAATCATCACCATTGTTTACTCGGGCATCAAACTCTTGATGTGTTTTAAGCGCCACGCCGGCATCCCAGACACCCACATTCATTCCAGCTCCATCCAGATCCAAATTCAATAGCCCATTGGTATAAAGTGTATGAGCTCGCGAAGCCTGTCTGGTAGGGTCGTTCAAAGTGGTGTAAAACAATGGGGTGCCATCAGTACCAAAATCCTTAAGGGCCACTACGGTGCCATCTTTCATTTTTTCTGATTGCTTCCAGTCTTTACTGGCTAGCTCCCGTGCAATTTTAGCTGTTTTAGATTGGTGTTCGGCCTCCATTTGTTCAACAAAAGAGGCTATCTCACTTTGATTATAGGAGGATTGGATATTTTTCCTCTGGTCATTTGTCTGACCATGAATTGAAAAAACACAAATAAGAGAAAATAAAAAGGAGGTTAATAGTCCCGTTGCCCAAGTAGGTTTTTTGCCATCCATAATATTTGATAAGTAAGATTTGGACTACAAAAATAGATTCAGATATAGATTCATCGACAAAAACCCCTTTTATTTCGATGAACTACACAGCTTTTATAAATTGACTGTGGTGAAACCGTAAAATGTTGTGGTGTAGTATTTTTCCTTCTTAGTGAATTTGTCCATTTTCCTTAAGAATTACATAGACAGGGAAGTGGTCACTATATCCACCAAGGTATTTTTTACCCACAAAAGTTCGAAAAGGATTCCCTTTGTATTTGCCCTTCCACTCTTTGAGAAATTTAGGGGCAAATATCTTGGCCTTTTTAAAACTGTGTGTTCCCTCTTGGTAGTTTAAAAAACTGTGCGAGATAAGAATTTGGTCGAAAAGACTCCATTCCCCCTTATAATTGGCACTTCCAGAAACAGGTGATAACAACTGCTGCATGGGGTTGACAAACCGCCCACTTTCCATTAGGATCTTAATACTTTCAGAATTTGGGTCATCATTAAAATCCCCCATTATAATGCAATTGGGGTTACTTCCACCAAGACTTTCTATTTTTCGCAACACCGTTTCCGCTGCTTTTATCCGTTTATATTGAGTTTCATCCGCTCCATCTCTTCGCGATGGCCAATGATTCACAAACACATGGATTTCTTCGTGGTGCAATTTTCCATGTACATATAAAATATCCCGGGTATAATCCCGATCTCCGTTGCCATTCGAAATTAGGAGTGGAATGGTTTCTGCGTCCAGAACGGTAAAATGTGCCTTATGATAAATGAGTGCTGTATCAATTCCCCGCTCATCCGGGGAGTCAAAATGCACATAGTCATAGTCTTCTTCCTTAAGGTGCTTCGTCTTAAGCAAGGTCTCCAAAGCCAATTTGTTTTCTACCTCGGCAACTCCCACAAGTACAGGTGGAACTGTACTGTCTTCTTCCCCGATCAAGGCAATGGTCCTTCCCAATTTTTTGGCTTTTCGCCTAAACTTGGATTCACTCCAAGCCTTTTTCCCATCGGGTGTAAAATCATCATCCAGGGTGTGGGGATCATCATGGGTGTCGAAAAAATTTTCAAGATTATAAAATGCAATGGTAAATTGATTTTCGTGATTTTTCAATGGGTGTGGAATTTATGCCGGTAAAACTTCTAAAACACAAAGTACAAAACAGCTTCCAAAACATTGATTAGATTTGCACTTTAATTGATTCAATGCTAGAAAAGAAGACTACAGCTTATGAAAAGGCGGTGCTTGTTGGGGTAATTAATAAAGCTCAGGATGAAACCAAGGTCACAGAATATTTGGACGAACTGGAGTTTTTGACCTATACTGCTGGAGGCGAGGTATCCCATAGATTTACACAGCGCATGGATATTCCCAATCCTAAAACACTAATAGGAAGTGGAAAAATGGAAGAGGTGGAGCAATATGTGAAACAAAACGATATAGGCTCTGTAATCTTTGATGATGAGCTTTCGCCCGCCCAACAGCGAAATATTGAGAAGCAACTGCGCTGCAAAATCATAGACAGAACAAGTTTGATCCTGGATATTTTTGCTCAAAGGGCACAAACCAGTTATGCAAGAACACAGGTAGAACTGGCCCAATACGAATACTTGCTGCCAAGATTAACAGGGTTATGGACACACTTGGAACGACAAAAGGGTGGTATTGGCATGCGTGGACCCGGGGAAACGGAGATAGAAACGGATAGGCGAATCGTACGTGATCGTATCTCGTTATTGAAAAAGAAGCTTTCCAAAATAGACCGACAAATGGAAACCCAAAGGGGAAATCGAGGGGCCCTGGTTCGGGTAGCGCTTGTTGGGTACACCAACGTTGGGAAATCCACCTTGATGAACGTAATCAGCAAGAGTGATGTATTTGCCGAAAATAAACTGTTTGCCACCTTGGATACTACCGTTCGCAAAGTTGTGATCGGTAACCTACCATTTTTGCTGTCGGATACTGTTGGATTTATCCGTAAACTGCCCACCCAACTGGTGGAAAGTTTTAAGAGCACCTTGGACGAAGTTCGGGAAGCGGATTTGCTGTTGCACGTGGTGGATATAAGTCACCCCAACTTTGAGGAGCATATTGACTCCGTAAACCAAATCCTAGACGAAATCAAGAGCGCTGACAAAAAAACCATCATGGTCTTCAACAAGATTGATCAGTACGAAGCTGAAGTAATTGAAGAAGATGATTTGGTCACGGAAAAAACCAAAGCTCATTTTACCATCGAGGAATGGAAGAAAACCTGGTTTAGTAAAATTGGTGATCGAGCCCTTTTTATCTCTGCCTTGAACAAAGAGAACTTGGACGAGTTTAGAAAACGGGTGTACGATGAGGTAAGAGATATTCATGTAACCCGTTTCCCTTACAATAATTTTTTATACCCTGAACATCTAGATCAATACTAGGAGGGTTTCGGACAAGCTGCGATCTTCTTCGATGAAGTGTAAGCCTTAACTTTTTCTACCACAACTTTTCTGTCGTTCACAACAAAAGTTTAGGCACAAACCACAGAAAAACTACTTTCATATTGTTTTTAAGTGTTAGTGTTACAACCTAGTCTTCCATAAGCTTAACCTACTTAGACCTTGGTACACAAAACACCCCAAATTTGTAAAATAACCCCATAGAAAAGCCCTCAATATTGAGGGCTTTTTTGTGTCTTCAAAGTTTTTGCAGTTGTCAAATCGAGTGGTTTTTCAGAAGTTTCTCCAGAAAAATTATATCGAGATTTGAAACACTCGAACTGATGTTGACTTACTTTATCAAATCCCCTTGTAACCTAAAACGAATAACTCAAACCCAAAGTCCAATAGGTTTGCAACTCGTTGTCTATACTTTCAAAAGTGGCGGTTGGGTCCGGAGTGGGCGCATTGTTCACGATATAGTTCAGCGTTTCTTGCTTGTTGTTTCGCAGTCCAAAATCAAAACCTACCCCTATCACTTTCCACAAGGTATAGGCAAAAGAATTCGTCCAGGTCCAGTTGCTTAAATCCCCACTTTCATAACTCTGGAAAAGGGAAAGGTTGCTTTTAAAATTGACAGCTCCCAATTGCTTGGTATAGTCCACTAGGATTTTTGCTCCCAAGGATGAGTTAAAAATGGTATCAGCATCACTGAACACAAAATTGTAATTGAGCGGATGAATCACCACCACGAGGTCTGTGACGGGCGTCCAGGTTCCTCCAACACCCAAGTCTAAATATCCCGGATCATTAAAGTTGCTCAATAGTGTGGTCCGGTATTCTCCCATTCCAGAAACAGCAAATTTATCACTCAATTTTATTCCATAGAGTGATGAGATATTAAAGACATCCGTGGACTCCCTAAACCCATCATCATCGGTAGGGTCATCCTTGTCGTCCAACTTTACCCAGTTTAAATTGATAGTGGCCGCATTACGCCAAAAAAACTTTTCTTCTTGTTGGTTGGCAAAGGCATTCACAGTGAACCCTATAGTTCCCGAGCTGTTGTTCGGAATGCCTTGGGAAAACCAATTGTTAAAGCCTGAGAAGCTTCCTCCAATGGTTCCAAAAGCACCCACCTTCCAACCTGGTAAGGCATCCAATTGGGCTTGGAGGGCATTTACCCGTCCTTGGATGGCTGCAATGGAATCTTTTTTAGGGGCCATCTGGACCCTGAGTTCATCAGCGGTCTGTGCTTGAGTAAATGTTATGGCAAACAAAGCCAAAATGGCAAGGAATCTATTCATGGTATGGAGTTTTATGCTTAGACCCGTAAAAGTAAAAAATGTCACATTTAAACTGTTTCATAAATTCCAAGATTTAAATACCACATTCAAAGAATCGAAGAATCTACCATTTATATTTCCCATTTTCAACTTTTCATTTTCAATTCCACATCCTACACCTTTAACCTTTTACCGCTCTACCATCCACCCAAAACACCCATCCGTCAACTCAAAACAGGCATGCGTCAATTGCCCTCCTATAAATCCTTCGTTTTCAAGTTTCTTGCGGGTTTTTAACCCAATAAAATTCAAAAGATGAAAAAAATCGTTTATGTAACCTCACTCGTATTAGCAATGGCCTTATCCATTATGGCCTGTAAAGAGGAAGAAACTCCGGAACCTGTTGTAGAAGGCATTCCCAAAGTCAGTGAATTTACTCCAAAAGCAGGACCTGCTGGAACCGTGGTGACCATTACTGGAGAAGATTTTTCAGCCACTTCGGAAGCTAACTTGGTTTTGTTCGGTACTGAACTTGCAACCGTGCTGGAGGCTTCCTCAACACAACTAGTTGTAGAGGTCCCTGAAATACCAGATGATGAACCTACTAGTTTTAATATTAGGGTAACGGTAGACAATAAATTTGGCACGAGCACTGAGCCCTATAATGTTACAACTTCCATAACGCTCAATGAAATAGCTTTAACCCTATTTCCTCAAGAAGTAGACACCCTTGTGATTACAAATATTGATGAATTCATAAATCCAAAAGTAACATTTGTCTCGGATAATGAAGAATCGATAACGGTGAACGAAGAGGGCCACTTAACCATTCTAAGCGCAGGGGAAGCCACCGTTACTGCTTCCATAGGAGAATTTAAAACCTCCTGCGATATTCTTGTTTTGCCCGGTTTTTTGGCCACCGGTTCAAAAGACAATGGAGATGATACCTCGGTTGCCATGTTTTGGGATAACAAAGCTGCTAGCGAATTGGAAGGCAATGGTATCAACTCAATAGGAAGCGCTATGGTAAAAACAGAAAATGATACCCTAATTGTAGGAGCAGATAGGTTTGACACGGAAGTTGCCGCTATTTGGACCAATGGTGAGGCGGAAGCTCTGCCCTCTGATGAGATGAGCGCATTTGCCACTTCCATTATGATGGATGGAACTGATCAACTTGTAGCTGGAATGCAGGTCAATGAAGAATCAATTTTAGAAGCAGTGCTTTGGACCAACGGGTTTCAAGAGGTAATCGGCGATGGCTTAACTGAGGAAAATGTTTATGATATAACCAAGCGAGGTGATGACGTTGTCCTAGGTGGATACAAATACAATGAGGAAACTGAGCACTTTGTGGCAACCTTATGGATAAATGGTGAAGCACAGTCCTTATCCAATGGCTCCAGTAATGCAGAGGTAAATGCCGTAGCCAATAATGGAGAAGAGGTTTTGGCGGTTGGCTATGAGGGCTTAAATGCAACTCTTTGGAGAAATGATGAAGAAGAAACCTTGCCTTTTGGAGAGCCCGCATCGGCAGAAGGAATACTTGTAGTAGGAAATGATGAATATATAGTTGGTCATTCAGCTACCGGTTCTGCATTTCTGCTGATTAATGGTGAAGAAAACCTGCTAAGCCAGAACAGTGCAAAAGCCTACACTATTGACGTTAAAGACGGCAATATATTGGTTGGTGGTCAAGAAGCTGAAGTTGCCACGGTTTGGTGGATCAATGGAGAAGGGGAGCTTCGCACAATATCTCTTAACGGGACAAAAGATTGTGTACAATCACTAATTGCTAAATAATTGTCGGTTTAAGGTTTGCAATGTGTTTTAAAGTGTATAGATCAGCAAGCTAAAAGTTCGCAGCCGACTTAAAAAGCCGCCCATAAGGGCGGTTTTTTTATTTCCATCTCCCCCTTGAAACAGGTCTTATCACTTAAAAAAGAACAAGCTCAAGTCTAAGCTCAATAATCAATGGGCAGTACACAGTTTTCAACTTTTCATTTTCAATTCCACATCCTACACCTTTTACCCCTCTACCATCCACCCAAAACACCCATCCGTCAACTCAAAACAGGCATGCGTCAATTTTGCTGCCTAAAAATACCTGCTTTCCAGTTTCTTACTGCCCTATTAATATTCTTAAAGAAGAAAAAAATGAAAAGATTAAGTTTCTTGGCTGCAACCATAATGACAATATGCCTGTTAGTTGCGGCCTGTAGTAGCGATGATGGAAATGGCGCTAACAGTGGGTTGAAGATAACCAGTTTTAGTCCAATAGATGGCCCAATAGGAACAACGGTTTGGATAACTGGTAAAAACTTTGGGAGTTCTCCGAGTGTTAAAATAGGTAATGCAATAATGGCCATTGATGGTTCCACATCAGAAACAGAGATATTCGCAATTGTGCCTGATGGGGCAACCACAGGAAAGATTAGTGTAACGGCCAGTGGTGAAACCTATACCGGTGGTGAGTTTGAAGTGACCGAAGATGAGGAATCTAGCTTTCCAACCATTGAACGTTTTACTAAAGTAAATACAGAAAATAATGGTTCTGCAAATCTCAGACCAACAGATCTTGTTGCAATTTTAGGGAGCGGTTTTGAATTAGAAGGAGATTATACGGTCACTTTTTCAGGAGATGTCGTAGGGACCATTATTGAAGTGAGTGAAACTTACATAAGAGTCCTGATTCCGGAAGGTGCAATTTCTGGTGAAATTAGATTAGAGTCCCAAGGTATAACAAAAATCATAGGGGATTTGGAGATTTTTCCCAATCCAACCACCTATGTGGTAGGTTATGTGTCAGATGGCCAAAACGATGTTCCTAAACTATGGATTGATGGCATTCCACAGGATTTGGAAAATTCCAGCTCTGCCAATGCCATCTATGTTGATGGTGAAACTATTTATGTTGCTGGAAAATCAACAGAGGATAAAGCTACAGTTTGGATAGATGGTGTGCCACAATATCTTACCAATGGAAGCAGTTATGCAGAGGCAAATTCAATCATTGTTGAAAACGGAAGCTATTATGTTTCTGGTACTGTGGGCGTGGGAGAAAATAATATATCCAAAGCTATGGTATGGCAAGATGGTGAAGTGTTGTTCGAACTTACCGATGGTTCGCCACCTGCCGAGGCAAATTCTACTACGGTCTCTGAAGGTGTAGTATATTCTGTAGGATATGAGTATGATCAAGATAACAATAAAGATATTCCCAGAATATGGATAAACAATGAAGCTTTTAATCTCAATGGTTTATCTTCCAATACTGGTGGCAGGGCTTATGACTTAGCAATTGGTAGCAATGATGTAATATCTGTAGTAGGTAATCAAGAATTTGACAACGTAGATAGAGCCGTTCTATGGAGATATGGTTCATCAGCCACGTTCCTTGGAACTTCCGAGGTATTGAATTCTTATAAATACTCAATTTTTCTTGAAGACATGGATACCTTTTCATTTTATATCGCGGGAAGCGAAGAAACAGAGAATGGTACTTATAAAGCAAGAGTCTGGGGCAGTAGTAGTGAATTTCCTAAACCAGAAGACAGTGAGGCCGAAGCATTTGATGTATTTGTTTATGATAGTGATGTATATACAGTTGGCTATGAAGATAATATTGCCAAAGTATGGAGAAACGGTGAAACCCGCATCGATTTAAATGACGGCAACAATAATTTTGGTCGCGCATATTCCATTTTTGTAAAACAGAAATAAGCGAATAAATGTTTGAAGGAATCCCGTTCAAATGAGCGGGGTTTTTATTTCCTTTTATACAGCGGCACCGCAGAACAGGCTTCGCCATACATTACACTCTTGGCTACTTTTTGTATTTGTGTCATTGCCAAAATATAGGCATTTTCCGGCACGGGCTTGTTGGAGCAACCTTTAATAATCACAGGTTTGTTGGTAAAGGGTTCCAAATCCAATTGAGAAAGTTGTTCTTGATATAATGCAGTTTCCAAAGTTTCTAAATCCCCGATTACCACTTTTTTGGTAAAAGGGGTTAATTTGGAGGTCACAAGCATAAATGCCCAACCAGGTACAATGGCGTCAGTGGAGCAAGTCAACGCCACATAAGCATCTTGGTATTGTGCCCAATCTGCGTTTTCCAAATGGGCTCTAAACTCCTTTTCTCGGAGGATAAACCCTTCATACAGCCAATCCTTAATATCCAATACTTCCCTGCGACCTTCTTGGTAGAGATCCTCAAGGTCAAAAGTAATCAGTTTGCTTTCGGCTACTCTGTTCTTTATATCAGTCATGAGTTTTTAGTATTGGGTATTGAGTCCGAGGTGTTGGGATAAAGTAAATGAGATTTGCTCATGACTCCATACTCACTTCTCAATACCATCTACAATAAACCAAGCTCCAACTTTGCTTCTTCGCTCATCAAATCCTGGGTCCAAGGCGGATCAAAAGTGATTTCCACTTCCACATCGTTCAAAACATCCAAAGACTTTACTTTCTCCTCCACCTCAACAGGCAAGGTTTCGGCAACCGGGCAATTAGGCGTGGTCAAAGTCATCAGAATCTTTACATCATTATCCTCATTTACGAACACATCATAGATCAATCCCAGTTCATAAATGTCCACCGGGATTTCTGGGTCGTAAATGGTTTTTAGCACCCCAACGATTTTCTCGCCGAGATCTTGGGTGTTTATGGTGATTTCTTCGCTCATTTTTTCTAATTCAATTGTGTTTGGTAGGCAATCGCATATAGCTTCAATTGCTTTACCATACTTACCAAGCCGTTGGCACGAGTAGGTGATAAATGCTCTTTCAATCCAATTTCATCAATGAATCCGGTATTGGCGTCTATAATTTCTTGCGGCCTTTGATTGCTAAAAGCTCGGACCAAAATGGCGATAATTCCCTTGGTGATTATGGCATCACTGTCCGCAGTAAAAATCAATTTGTTATCGTCCAATTCTGCATGCACCCATACCTTGCTCTGGCAGCCTTTGATAATATTATCCTCAGTTTTATATTGATCCTCAATCAGGGGGAGGGATTTGCCCAGTTCAATCATGTATTCATACCGCTGCATCCAATCATCAAACATGGCAAACTCATCTACAATCTCTTCCTGTATTTCTGCTATGGTCATTTATTCGTTTTGTTCAAAAGTACAATTCAGGCACTTGCTTATCAAACCTTTAAGATAAAGATAACTTTAGGCTAAAGTAGCATGTTCTTGGCCCGTACAACCCCTTCCACCAGCACATCTACTTCTTCCTTGGTATTGTAAAAGCTAAAGCTGGCCCTTACGGTTCCCGGAATCCCATAAAAATCCATAATAGGTTGTGCACAGTGATGCCCGGTACGGACGGCTATGCCCAGTTTATCCAAGATGGTTCCTATATCATAGGGGTGGATGCCTTCAATATTGAATGAAATTACGGAGGTTTTGTTCTTCGCAGTCCCGTAAATCTTCAACCCCTCAATGGACAACAATTGTTCGGTGGCATAGGCCAACAATTCGTCTTCATATTGGGCAATGGTCTCCATACCAATACCATTGAGATAGTGCAGAGCAGCTCCAAAGGCAATTCCGCCGCAAATGTTGGGCGTTCCTGCTTCAAACTTATGAGGTAGTTCGGCGTAAGTGGTCTTTTCAAAGGTCACCTCGGCAATCATTTCCCCTCCACCTTGATAAGGCGGTAGTTTTTTCAACCACTCCTCTTTCCCATACAACATTCCAACCCCAGTTGGACCGCACATTTTATGAGCGGATGCGGTATAGAAATCTACATCCAAGGCCTGTACATCGGCTTTGATATGGGCGGCGGCCTGGGCACCATCAATTAAAACGGCAGCACCCACTTTGTGCGAAGCTTCAATAATCTTAGCAATGGGGTTTACAGTTCCCAACGCATTGGAAACATGATTGCAAAACACCAATTTGGTCTTTTCAGAAAGCAGTTTGTGGAATTCCTCCATTACCAACTCCCCATTTTCATCCATAGGAATGACTTTCAACACCCCTCCGGTTTTTTCGCATAACATTTGCCAAGGCACAATATTGGAATGGTGTTCCATGGCCGAAACCAAAATCTCATCCCCCTCTTTCAACAATGAAGCAAATCCGTTGGCCACCAAATTAATGCTGTGCGTAGTCCCAGAAGTTAGGATTATCTCATACGGTTGTGCAATGTTGAAATGTTTTTGGATTGTCCCCCGTGCAGCTTCGTAAGCATCCGTGGCCTCTTGCGATAGGGTATGTACCCCACGATGGATATTGGCATTATACCTATGGTAGTAATCCACAATAACATCAATCACCTGTTGGGGTGTTTGCGAGGTGGCCGCATTGTCCAAATATACCAAAGGTTTCCCGTGCACTTCTCTTTGAAGGATGGGAAAATCCTTTCGGATTTTTTGGATATCTAACCCTACTTCTATCATAGATTACATATCAAACCCAACCCGAACACCAAGCGTGTTGGCTATAATTTTATTGATTCTTTTTTTTAGCTCCGGAATCCGTACACTTTCCAAAACATTGTTGGCAAAGGCGTACATCAACAAAGCGGTAGCTTCTTTCTTTGGTATTCCCCTTGATTGTAGATAGAACAGCGCATCTTCATCCAACTGCCCAATAGTACATCCATGGGAGCATTTTACGTCATCCGCAAAAATTTCCAATTGGGGTTTGGTGTTAATGGTAGCTTTATCACTAAGCAATATATTATTGTTCTGCTGAAAGGCATTGGTCTTTTGTGCAATTTGATCCACAATGATCTTCCCATTGAAAACTCCAGTGGATTTCTCACCAAAAATCCCTTTATAATCTTGATGGCTTTCACAATTGGGTTGTGCATGGTGTACCAAGGTATGATGGTCTACATGCTGCTTTTCACCCAAAATGGTTACGCCCTTTAATGTGGAGTCTATACGCTCCCCGTTTTGATAAAAGTTCAGGTTGTTTCGAATCAACTTGCCTCCAAAAGAGAAGGTATGCACCCGAACCACGCTATTGTCCTTTTGGGAGATGTATGTGTTGTCTACCAAAGAAGCGGTTTTTGCATCATTCTGAACCTTGTAGAAATCCACATTGGCATCTTTGGCCGCAAAAATTTCAGTCACGGAATTGGTAAACACCTCATTGGAGGTCAAACTTTGATGACGTTCTATCACTTGAACCTCTGCATTCTCTTCAGCAATGATCAAATTTCGAGGCTGCAATAACAATGCCGCCTCATTCCCAGTTGCAAAATGAACAATCTGGATGGGTTTCTTGGGTACCTTGTTCTTAGGGATATAGATGTAGGCACCTTCTTTACTAAAGGCCGTGTTCAGGGTGGTCAAAGACTCGTCCTTTGAAGCCACCTTATTGAAGTACACATCGATAACCTGTTTGTATTGTGGCTTGGTCAAAGCCGCACTCATCAAACACACATCCACCCCGTCATGG
Source organism: uncultured Allomuricauda sp. (assembly GCA_965117065.1). GTDB lineage: Bacteria > Bacteroidota > Bacteroidia > Flavobacteriales > Flavobacteriaceae > Flagellimonas. Next base: position 2,238,603 of record OZ220751.1, on the reverse strand, counting down.
GTTGTCTCTGAAAGGTAGGAGCTATATACCCCATCAATAAAAACAATCTTGTAGGTATCTATCTCATGAAGAAAGTACTTTTTGATGTCCTTGTATTCCAGCGTGTTTTCCTGTTTGGGAAAGATACTGAAGTCCACCTTTTGCATGCTGTTCAACGAAGTATACTTCCAAGCCTCCTCTTTTTTGGAAGGAAAACCCTTTGCTTCAAAATTTTTAATGGCTTCGGAACGAACTTCGTGTACAGGATGGTCCAAATCCACGTTGTTCTCGAAAGCTATAAATGAAGAAAGTAACTTATCTTTTAAATCCATTTTTATCAATTGTCAATTACCCGTTATCAGCTAGTCAGTTTCTGATTTCTGATGCATGAAGTCTTTTATCCAATATTATACAACCGTTTCTTGCTTTAACCAGTCGTACCCTTTTTCCTCCAACTGCAAAGCCAATTCCTTGGTGCCGGATTTGACGATTTTACCGTCGTGTAATACATGTACAAAATCCGGAACGATGTATTCCAACAAACGTTGGTAATGGGTAATCACAATAATGGCATTTTCCTTGCCGCGTAATTTATTTACCCCATTGGCCACAATACGCAATGCATCAATATCCAATCCAGAATCAGTCTCATCCAAAATGGCCAACTTGGGTTCCATCATTGCCATTTGAAAAATCTCGTTACGCTTTTTCTCTCCTCCTGAAAAACCTTCGTTCAAGGAACGAGACAAAAATTTACGGTCTATTTCCAACAGTTCAGATTTCTCACGAATAAGTTTTAGCATTTGGTTGGCCGGCATATCTTCCAGCCCTCTTGCCTTTCTGGATTCGTTGATTGCCGTCTTCATAAAGTTCGTCACTGACACTCCAGGGATTTCAACAGGGTATTGGAACGATAGGAAAATCCCTTTATGGGCCCTTTCCTCCGGAGCCAATTCTTCCAAATCCTCTCCGTTCAATGAAATGTTTCCTTTTTTGATTTCAAATTCTTCCTTTCCTGCAATTACTGAGGCCAAGGTGCTTTTTCCGGAGCCGTTAGGTCCCATAATGGCATGAACCTCCCCTGCATTCACCTCAAGGTTAATCCCCTTTAGGATTTTCTTATCCTCTATACTCGCGTGTAAATTCTTAATTCCTAACATGCGTTCTACTTCAGTTTTATTTTAAATAATTGGGTGCCTTTGGAAATTTCTGAAAATCCCCCATGGCATGCTGTAAATAAACTTTTGCTCCTTTTTCTTTGGCGAAAGCCTCAAAGGCATCCATACTTTGCAAGGTTTGCTCTACATCTGTATTGAAAATGGGTATACGTTTATGTTCTCTATTTTCATACAAATGGTATAAATCCCCAGAAAGTAAAAGCGGTCCGTGCTCTGCTAAATCCAAATAAAGTACTTGGTGGCCAGGGGTATGCCCAGGCATAGATTTTATGATAACACTTCCATCGCCAAAAACATCAAAATCCCCGCTTAGCTTTTTGGTTTTTTGAAGTTCTTTGATCGCGTTGTAATTATCTGGATTGCTTTGTTGCATTTCTTCACTGGTGATAAAGTCATACTCGGTCTCTTGAACTAACCAGGTGGAGTTGGAAAAAACATTGGCATGACCTGTATGATCAAAATGGGAGTGGGAAAGTGAGATAAAATTGATATCCTCAACTTTTAGTCCAATACTTGCCAATTGATTGGCAACGGAATCTTTTCTAGATACGGTAAAGGAGCCGTTTGGGTCTGTGAAAGGGTCCGGTAGACCCACCAAGCCTTCTGGTAGCCCGGCGTCCCACATTAAATTTCCCTTGGGATGGCTAACCACATAAAAAGGGTCCGAAAATTCCTTGGACTGGCCTGTATAGGTGGTGTCCTGAGAAAAAAACTCAAGCTTATTAGCTACTACTATGCCGCCGCTAAAAGTGTACAGTTTTACCTCTGGTTTGGCCACTTCGGTTGCCTGTTCTTCCGTAGCCGTAGTTTCCTTTTTGGCCTGTTTGCATGAAACAGCGCCTATAACCAATAATGCAGCAATTATTCTTTTCATTTTTTGAGTTTGAAATTATCCGACAGAGCCTTCTAGACTTATTTCCAATAATTTTTGCGCCTCCACGGCAAATTCCATGGGAAGTTTGTTCAAGACCTCCTTGCTGAATCCATTTACAATCAAGGCAATTGCCTTTTCTGTGTCTATTCCCCTTTGGTTGCAATAGAAAATTTGGTCTTCTCCAATTTTACTGGTAGTAGCTTCGTGTTCTATTTGCGCTGTTTTGTTCTTTGTTTCGATATATGGGAAAGTATGAGCTCCGCAACGATTACCCATCAATAGTGAATCACATTGTGAAAAGTTCCTTGCATTTTCTGCCCTGCTGTTCACCTGCACCAAACCGCGATAGCTATTTTGGGATTGTCCTGCAGAAATTCCCTTGGAAATAATGGTACTCTTGGTGTTCTTGCCCAAATGAATCATCTTAGTCCCCGTATCTGCTTGTTGATAATTGTTAGTTACGGCAATGGAATAGAACTCCCCAATTGAATTATCGCCTTTCAATATGCAGGAGGGGTATTTCCAGGTAACCGCAGATCCTGTTTCAACCTGTGTCCAGGAAATTTTTGCGTTTTTCTCGCAAATTCCTCTCTTGGTCACAAAATTGAAAACTCCACCTTTTCCATTTTTATCACCCGGGTACCAATTCTGGACAGTGGAATATTTAATCTCTGCAGCATCAAGCGCAATGAGTTCTACAACAGCTGCATGCAACTGATTTTCATCCCTAGAAGGAGCGGTACAACCTTCCAAGTAGCTCACATAGCTGCCTTCATCGGCAATAACCAAGGTTCTTTCAAACTGACCTGTCCCGGCTTGGTTGATCCTGAAATAAGTGGACAGTTCCATGGGACATCTTACGCCTTTTGGGATATAGCAGAAAGAGCCATCGGAAAATACGGCAGAGTTCAGCGCTGCATAAAAATTGTCCTTTCGCGGAACCACAGTTCCAATATACTTTTTAACTAACTCCGGATGGTCTTGAATTGCTTCCGAAATGGAACAAAAGATAATGCCTTTTTCCGCCAAGGTCTTTTTGAAAGTAGTGGCTACTGAAACAGAATCCATAACAATATCTACAGCAACCCCGGCTAATTTTTTCTGCTCATCCAATGAAATTCCTAAGCGTTTGAACGTATCCAGCAACTCGGGGTCCACTTCATCCAGACTATTGTACTTAGGTTTTTTGTTGGGAGCGGAATAATAGGAGATATCCTGAAAATTGGGCTTTTCGTATTGCACGTTGGCCCATTCGGGTTCTTCCATTTGCTTCCAAGCACGGAACGCTTCCAGACGCCATTCGGTCATCCATTCCGGTTCCTGTTTTTTCTGGGAAATGGCAATAACAATATCCTCACTCAGTCCCTTGGGGAAGGTGTCGGATTCAATATCTGTATAGAAACCATACTCATATTCCTTGGTTTCCAATTCTTTTTTTAATTCTTCCTCTGTATAAGCCATACTTTACATTTAGCCAATGAGCAATGGACAATTAACAATGTTCAATTAGAGTGAAAAGCTTTCCCCACATCCACATGTTCTCTGCGCGTTGGGGTTGTTGAAGACAAAACCTTTTCCGTTGAGTCCCCCGGAATACTCCAAAGTGGTCCCAATAAGGTATAGAAAGCTCTTTTTATCAACGATAATACGTACTGCGTTGTCTTCAAAAACCTTGTCGTTTTCTGCAGCAGATTTGTCAAAATTCAATTCATAGGATAATCCGCTACAACCTCCACTTTTTACACCTACACGGACAAAATCCGTGGAAGCGTCAAATCCCTCCTCCGTCATCAGGTTAACCACCCTTTTTTTGGCTGTTTCTGAAACTTTAATCATTCTTACTTGGATTTATTCTAAATAGCTTACAAATATAGGTCATTAGTGGGGTTTTACCTCAATTCCTAACATTATAATAACGAATGATTGAATAGGGGTTATCTATGGAACAAGGCGGCTATTTGATCTTGATGACCACAAGGTCGGTCAACCCTTTGGATGTAAGGCCTGGGAAGTCATCACTGGCTGTTTCGCCCACAAAGATCAAGCTGCCATCTGTTCCTTCCACAATATCAAAACCGAAGTCGATTCCAGAACCGCCGAATGTTTGTTGGTATTCTATGCTACCCAAAGCATCTGTCTTTATAATCCATAAGTCGTTTTCACCTTGGTTCTCTGTGGAATCGCCATCAATACTTTTCGAATTTCCAGCAATTATAAAACCCCCATTCCGAGATGTGGATATTCCCTGAGCGGCATCAAAAGCAGCACCCCCAAAGGTTTTTTCCCAGACAAGATTACCGTTATCATTAACCTTAATCAGCCATACATCAGATTCTCCATTGTTTTTGGAAATATCTGTATCCGTGCTAAAGGTGTTTCCAGCAACCACATAACCTCCATCCAAAGTTTTTGAAATATCGTAAGCTTTATCTATTCCTGTTCCCCCAAAAGATCTTTGCCAAAGTAATTCGCCTTGATCACTTACTTTTAGCATCCAAAAGTCGTAACTCCCCTTAGGGCTGGTAATGTCAAAATCATCACTTTCCGATGCCCCTGCTAAAACAAAACCCCCATCATCTGCTTGAACCACCCCGTAAGCGCGATCGTTGTTGGTACCCCCAAAATACCGGCGCCATTCCAGGTTGCCACTAGCATCCAATTTGGTTCCCCAAAACTCGCCAACACCATGCCGGGTTAGATAGCTGCCCTTGCCTTCATTGCCTGCTCCTCCAGAGGAGGTTACATCCAAAAAGCCGGCAAAGAAAAAGCCGGCATCTGCCGTTTCAACCACATCGTAGGAATGATCATGTCCAGAAAACCCAAAGCTTTTTTCCCAAAGAATATTTCCAGAACCATCCAGTCGCAGAATCCAATTGTCATGAAAGCCTTCATTGTTGCTTCCATCCCCATCGTCGCTCATGGCATAGCCAACAATGGCATAACCGCCATCTGCAGTTTGGATTACGGATTGTCCGCGATCATCCTTGGTTCCACCATAGGTTTTACTCCAAGACAGATTGCCCTCGGCATCCAATTTTAAGAGCCAGTAATCATTGACCGTTGTAGTCTTTCCAGTTAGGTCACCATCGGTACTATTGCTGTATCCCAAAATGGCGTAGCCCTCATCCATGGTTTGAATTACGGATTGCGCGGTGTCCTCTCCGGTTCCTCCATAATTTTTTATCCAGTCCACCTCTCCCAAAAAATTATTTTCATCGGGCGGGGATTGGGAATCGTCATTTGAGCATGACCAAAACACAAGAATGATCAAACATCCAAAAAGCTTTTTCATAGCTGCTTTTTAATTTGATTTTTGAACCACAAACAGTCCGGAGTTAATGTCATTTATTATGACCTTCCCGCTTTCAAAAAAAGGATAAACGCTCCATACACCATTGAACCCCGCGGTGTTGTTGGATGGATAAGTGTCAAAAAACGCTTTTTCGGTAATGTTCTGATTTTCAATATCCGAAATATCCAATACACGCATGCCCGCCGTATAGTTTGCCAAGAAAAACTCGTCTCCCAGCACATAACCGTTATGGTCTATTGCTGCTGTGGGGCCTAAATAAGTCGCATGTAAAACCGGATTGTCCAAATCGGCCAAATCAAAAAACAGGGTCCGGGAATTAAACCCAAAGTCTGTTTCATCCAGTTCGTCACCCAAGATAAAAAACCGATGGTCTTCAGTAAACCAGCCTTGGTGCGTATATGCTAAATTCGAATAAGTCAAGGTCGATATTTCCGTGGGATTGGACTTGTCTGTGAGGTCCGCAATGGCAATCTGATTTTCATTGGCGCCAATAAAAATCTCCCTTCCCGTATAAGCAGTATCTGGTCCTTGATAGGTGACCACTTGGGCATCATGGGTGTATCCATTTGTGCCATATCCCCCCGTGGCGGTTGGGTTCGTTGGATTCTGAATATTAATAAAATGAACTCCCCCATTGAATGCATCATTGCGGGCCGTTCCTACGGGATAGGCAAAGCCCATTTCCTCATTGACAACAATATTATGGGCATTACCAATTCCTGTATACCTCGTATCCGCAGTAAAAACCTCAGGTGGCTCCGCCACACTTCGCAGTCGTGTTAAATCAAATATTTGCATGCCATGATTGGCCGCTTCAGCAACAATAAGGGCGTAGTTGCCGTATACCTTAACATCGCGCCAAGAACTTGCCGCGGTAGCCGTAGGAAGCTTGCCTAAATAAGTGGGGTTGTTTGTGTCTGTAATGTCCACAAAAGCAGTCCCGTTGTCCAGTCCCACCAAAGCATATTCCCTATTGTTTGCAGTATCTGTCCAGCCCCAAATGTCATTGCCGGAATTTCCTGCAAAGGCGCTTAAGTTCATCTGGAAAAGCAAATCATATCCATTACAAGGAAAGTTGGCTGCAGAACCACTTTGACAAGGGGTAAAACCAAGTACCGTGTCACCAGTACCAATATTGGGGTCATTCCCTCCGCCCGTCCCATTGTTGTTGGGGTCTGGGTTAGCACTATTATCACTTGAGCATCCCAAAAAGACTATGGTCATAAGCCCAAGTAGGAGGAACCTCATCATTTTCAAAGCAATTTTTAAGTTTCTTCTAAAGATACCATTTTATAATTATCCTGTTTACTTTTGCAAAATGTTAGAAAACAAGAATCCACAGCGGACAGCATTAGAAAATTTGGGTGAATTTGGCTTGATCAAACATCTGACCCAACATTTTGAACTAAACCACCCTTCATCTCTGGTGGGTATAGGTGATGATGCAGCTGTGCTGGATTTTAAGACTCAAAAAACCATTGTGTCCACCGACTTATTGGTGGAAGGTGTACATTTTGATTTGAGCTATATGCCGTTAAAGCATTTGGGTTACAAGTCGGTTATGGTGAATCTTTCAGACATCTATGCCATGAATGCGACCGCAACCCAGATAACGGTTTCCCTTGCCGTTTCGAACCGGTTTCCTTTGGAGGCCTTAGAAGAATTTTATGCCGGTGTGGCCCAAGCTTGTAAAATGTACCAAGTGGATTTGGTAGGGGGAGATACTACATCGTCTACCAAGGGAATGTTAATAAGTGTAACGGCCATAGGTGTTGCCGATGAGAACAATATTGTCTACCGAAATGGAGCAAAACAAAACGACTTACTAGTAGTCACTGGAGATTTGGGGGGTGCCTATTTGGGTCTTCAGGTATTGGAACGGGAAAAAGAAGTATTCAAAGTAAATCCAAATAGCCAACCGGATCTAGGTCCCTATTCCTATATCGTGGAACGACAACTAAAACCAGAAGCTCGAAAGGACATTGTGGAGCTGTTGGAAAAACTGGATGTGAAACCAACTGCGATGATCGACATTAGCGACGGTCTTTCTTCGGAAATTTTACACTTGTGTGAACAAAGTGGAATTGGCTGCAATCTCTTTGAAGACAAAATTCCGTTGGACCCGACAGTAATTTCCACAGCGGAGGAATTTAAAATGGATTCCACCACCATTGCCTTGAGCGGTGGGGAAGATTACGAATTGTTGTTTACAGTTGACCAAGAGGATTTTCCAAAAATCAAGGCCAATCCCAACCTTACTGTTATTGGTCATATGGCTTCAAAAGAAGAAGGTGCACATTTGATTACCCGAGCTAACACCAAAATTGCTTTGACTGCACAAGGTTGGAATTCGTTCAATTCCAAATAAAAATCCCGAAAACAAGGGCAAATCTCATAAGACGGTCTTGGGGCACTTGACTGAATTAAACGAGTTGCTTACTCAATTTTCGGGATAACCTTTGAAAACTGTTTTGTAAGTGTAGTTTGGATTATGCTACCTGGGGAACTTGTCTGCTGCGTCTTTTACGATACATTTCTTCCAAAGTACTATTGATGTCCTGCATTTGTGGTGTCAAAGCAGATAGTTTACCACTAACGTCAGTGGTCACTTCTTTTTGACAATGCAAACATTTGTACTCTTTAATGTGTTGTGTAACTTTTTTGGACACTACATAATGGTGCCCGAATAAATTGCAGAAGAAAGAAGAGAATTTGTTGCCATGGTTGTGGGTAGTGGAAGTCTTCATAAGCTAGGTGTTGTTTGGGGCATTCGAACGATTTGGGGATCGAAAAATGCGGAAACATTTTACTGTAATTTTATTTTATAGCGCGAATAATTAGATTAGACCTTTATTTAAGCAACGGCTGTTGATAACTTTTTATTTTGCTAAGCGAGCTGAAAAAGTTTTTTTTCGATGAAATACATGCTTATCGTCAAAAAGTAACTTAACACCGTTGAAATACTTGTCCGAAATATAATTATTTGATTTATTTTAACAAAAAATTATTAACACTTTATGAACAAAAAAACCGTAGCGGTAACCGCATTTGCTCTTTTCTCCCTTTTTTTTGGCGCTGGCAATCTAATTCTTCCTCCTCTATTGGGATTTAAATCGGGCAATTTGTGGTGGTTGGTCGCTTTGGGGTTTTGTCTCTCAGCAGTTTTAATCCCTATTATGGGAATTTTGGCACATGCCAAATTACAGGGCACCATGTTCGACTTTGCGCATAAAGTGTCCCCCACCTTTAGCTTGGCATACTGCTACATCGTTTACGCTATCTCCATTGCTTTGCCTTCGCCTAGAACGGCATCGGTAACCCATGAAATGGCCATACAACCAATATGGGATTCCTCCTCATTGTTAACCAGTATCGTCTATTTTGCCTTGGTCTATGTTTTTGTGGTGAACCGTTCTAAGATATTGGATGTGGTAGGCAAGTTTTTAACCCCCGGCATTCTGATCGTGTTAGTTTTGATCATGGGGGCTGCCATCTTTGGTCTGGACTTTGATTTTGGCATTTCCCAATTCAATAATTCCTTCACCGAAGGAATCTTGGAAGGCTATCAAACTTTTGATGCCATAGGTGCTGTAGTTGTTGGGGGCGTTATCATCATTTCTATTAACCTCAAAGATAGCAAAGCTTCATATGCTGTGAAGAAAAGTCTTATTCAAAAGGCGGGATGGTTTGCCGGACTAGGATTATTTTTGGTCTATGCAGGACTGATCTTGACCGGAGCGCTGTTTGGCGATTCGTTTGACAGTGATATATCGCGGACGGCGCTTTTAAGCGGCATTAGTTTAAAGACATGGGGCAATACGGCTAGTTTGCTGCTCAGTGTTTTGGTGAGCTTGGCTTGTTTCACCACGGCCGTAGGCATCATTACGGGAACAGCAGATTTTATAAAGGGACGGTTCAACAATTCTCAAAGAGCTTATATAATTACAGCGATGATAGGTTGTGTCTTAGGCGTATTGATGGGGCAATTTAATGTAGGTTATATAATTGCGGTGGCCTTGCCGGCACTTATGTTTATTTATCCCATTACCATCGTTTTGATTCTCCTAAATGTGCTGCCGGAAAGGTGGGCTTCTCCCAAAGTGTTCCGATGGGTAGTGGCGGCTACTATTCTATTTAGTATACCCGACTTTTTAGGAAGTATTGGTTGGAGCGAATCCATTTCTGGAGTAACCCAATGGATTCCCTTGAGTCAAGATCATATGGGTTGGGTATTGCCTGCTCTGGTGGTTTTTCTATGGGCCAATCTTGGAGCCAAAAAAAACTGAAAAACGGAATCTACCTGCCCTTCCTCTTTTTATTGTAATAATAAATTGCATACGCAATCCCAATCAGCACCAGAAAAGGTAAATAGCTTCCAATCACCAGGCCTATTTCATACCAACTGTCAGGTGCTTCCTCCACCTTTTTTTCAATATCAGGTTGTTGCAGTAAAAGGGATAGCGATTTTATCATTTTATAGATTTCTCACTTTCATTATTTTCGGTTCGAAATGACACACTCTGTGCGTCTATCATCTTTTCATCAGCTCCTCAATCTCTTCGGCCTCAATAGGAATGTTTTGCATTAAATTAAAGGGTTCTCCTTTCTCTTGGATGACTACATCATCTTCCAACCGCACCCCAAATCCTTCATCTGGGATATAAATTCCTGGTTCAACCGTAAATACCATATTGGCTTTCATAGGAGTTTTTAGCTCACCATAGTCATGAGTGTCCAATCCAATATGGTGACTGGTCCCATGCATAAAATACTTTTTATATGCCGGCCAATCTTTATCCTCGTTTTGCACGTCAGCTTTTTCCAATAGTCCCAAGCCTAAAAGCTCGGAAGTCATAATCTTACCCACTTCTTTGTGGTATTCGGCCCAAATGGTTCCTGGAACCAACATTTTTGTAGCCTCATTTTTAACGTTAAGCACAGCTTCGTAAACTGCTCTTTGCCGTGTTGTAAATTTTCCGTTGGCCGGAATGGTCCTGGTCATATCACTCGCATAGTTGGCATACTCGGCTGCCAAATCCATCAAAATCAAGTCCCCTTCCTTTAGCTGTTGGTTGTTTTCAACATAGTGCAGCACATTGGCGTTGTTTCCTGACGCAATAATCGGGGTATACGCAAAGCCTTTGGACCGGTTTTTTACAAATTCATGAAGAAATTCGGCCTCCATTTCGTATTCCCAAACACCCGGCTTGGTAAACCCTAAAATCCTACGGAACCCTTTCTCGGTAATATCACAGGCCTGCTGCATCAAAGCAATTTCTTCGGGTTCTTTTACCCCTCGAATCTGTTGCAAAATAGGATTGCTCTTGGCCCAACAGTGTGCCGGAAATTCTTTTTTACATTGTTCAATAAACCGATCTTCCCGAGTTTGGGTCACGACAGCCTGTCTATAATGTTCGTTGGTGTTGAAATAGATGGTGTCTGCCTCCGTCATCAAATCAAAAAAGACCTTGTCAAAATCGGTTAACCAATAAATGGTTTCAATTCCGGAAACCTCTGTGGCTTGCTTCTTGGTCAGTTTTGCACCTTCCCAAACAGCAATATGCTCATTGGTCTCCCTAACAAAAAGAATTTCACGATGCTTTTTGTCCAAAGCCCCAGGAAAAAGTAACAACCTGGTTTCTTCCTGATCAGCTCCGCTCAAATAAAAGATATCCCTGTGCTGTTCAAACTTCATGGTGCTGTCCGCACTAATGGGATAAATGTCGTTGGAATTGAATACCGCAATACTTTTTGGCTGCATTTGCGCCATAAATTTTTTACGGTTTTTTTCAAAAAGTTGATTGCTAATCTGGTCGTATTTCATACTGAGAAAATGGTTTGCCCAAATGTAGGTAATTGCGATACCGAAGACAAATTCATACCTTCCGGAGTGAAACAAAACCTTGGCTTCATGAAACGACTTCCTCTCCCATTATTTCTTCTTTTCCTTTTAATGGCAAATGCCCAACAAAAAGCAACTCCGGCGGATAAAGTCATTCAGGCTTTGGCACAAAAAGCCAAAATGGGCGAAACTTCCTTGGTTAAAAACGTACCCTTAAAAAACATTGGCCCATCCGTCATGAGTGGAAGGGTGGTCGACTTGGATGTCAACCCAAATAATCCCACTGAATTTTATGTGGCCTACGCCTCCGGTGGATTGTGGCACACCGATACCAACGGAATTTCTTTTACCCCGGTCTTGGACACTTCGGACACTCAAAATATTGGGGATATCGCTGTTGATTGGCAAAATGGAACACTTTGGGTAGGCACTGGGGAAAACAATTCCTCCAGATCTTCTTATGCCGGCATTGGAATATTAAAATCCACAGATAAGGGAAAGACCTGGCAAAATATGGGATTACACGATTCACATCATGTGGGTAGAATTTTAATCAATCCCAACAATCCCAATGATGTTGTTGTGGGGGTAACTGGACACCTTTATTCCACAAACCAGGAAAGAGGTGTTTACAAAACCTTGGACGGCGGAAAAACTTGGAAGCAGACCCTTTTTGTAAATAATGCCACTGGAATTATTGATATGGCCTTCGCCCCCAATAATTTTAATATCCAATATGCGGCCGCTTGGGAAAAAGATAGGAAAGCCTGGAACTTTACGGGAAATGGTTCGGCCTCCGGTATTTATAAAAGTGTGGACGGCGGAAACAATTGGACCTTGATAAGCGGGGAAGGAAGTGGTTTTCCTACTGGAGATGGTGTGGGCAGGATTGGACTTGCCGTTTTTGATGACTACACAGTTTATGCGATACACGACAGCCAGTTTAGGAGAGAGGGTAAGGACAAAGAAGAAAAAGACGAGCTAACCAAAGCGGATTTTAAATCCATGAGCGCTGATGCTTTTTTGGCCTTGGATGATAAAATGCTGAACGACTATCTCAAAACCAATGGCTTCCAAGAAAAATACCGGGCAGAAAATGTAAAGCAGCTGGTGCGTAGTGGTTCCTTGCAACCTGTAGATCTTGCCAAATACTTAGAGAACGCCAATTCCCTTTTGTTCGACACCCCTGTGATAGGAGCTGAAGTATACCGAAGCGATGACTCCGGTACTACTTGGAAAAAAATGAACACTGAATATATTAATGATCTGTTCTATAGCTATGGATACTATTTTGCCCAAATTAGAATCGACCCAAGCCAAAAAGATCATATTTATTTGGCAGGAGTCCCCTTGATCAAGTCCGAGGATGGGGGCAATAGCTTTATCTCTATTGGCAAGGAAAATGTGCATGCTGATCATCATGCACTATGGATCAATCCAAAACAATCTGGGCATTTGATCAATGGAAATGATGGAGGAGTCAACATTACCTATGACGATGGAACAAATTGGATGAAAAACAATTCGCCAAAAGTGGGCCAGTTTTATGCCATTAATGTGGACTATGAAAAGCCTTATAACGTATATGGTGGATTACAGGATAATGGGGTTTGGAAAGGCGCGCACAACAACATGGAAGATCGCGCTTGGCACCAGACCGGGGCAAACCCTTGGAAAATGATCATGGGCGGAGACGGAATGCAAGTGCAGATTGACAACCGAAATTCCAATACCGTGTATACCGGTTATCAATTTGGCAATTACTATCGATTGGATTTGGCCGCAGGGAAACAAAAATACATCCAACCCAAGCATGAATTGGGAGAGTCCCCATATCGGTTCAATTGGCAAACACCTATTTTATTGTCAAAACATAATCAGGATATTCTGTATTTGGGAGGCAACAAATTACACCGCTCCCTAAATCAAGGGGATGATTGGGAAACCATTTCAGATGATTTGACCCAAGGCGGTAAAAAGGGCAACGTGGCCTTTGGCACCCTCACAACCATTTCCGAATCGCCATTTAAGTTTGGACTATTATACACCGGAAGTGATGATGGCTTGGTACAACTTTCAAAGACTGGGGGTGGAAGCTGGGAAAAAATCTCCAATTCCCTTCCTAGTAATTTATGGGTGAGTGAAGTTGCCGCTTCGCAACATAAAAAAGAGCGGGTTTACACCACTTTGAATGGTTACCGCTGGGACGAATTTACTCCTTATATATATGTAAGTGAAGATTATGGAAAAACCTGGAAAAACATTGCTGGCAATCTCCCTCTTTCACCTGTAAATGCCCTAGTGGAAGACCCGAAAAACGAAAACCTTTTGTTTGTTGGCACTGATAATGGTCTGTATGTTTCATTTAACCGAGGTGCATCCTGGGAGCTTCTACAAAATGGAATGCCCAATGTCGCGGTCCATGATCTGGTGATTCAGTCAGAAGCCAAACATTTGCTTGTAGGCACCCACGGACGAAGCATTTACCAAGTGGATATTAATGCGCTTCAGCAAATGAGTTCAGATGTATTTTCCAAAGCTTTGTCGATTTTTGATGTAGATTCCATTAAACATAGCAAGAACTGGGGCAGTGCTTGGAGCTCTTGGGTAAAACCTAATACTCCAGGACTGGACGTGAACTTCTATTGTTCTGCTGCCGGTTCCTGCAACGCCAAAATTTTGACTGCCAATGGAACAGAAGTGAGTTCTGTCGTAATTGATGCCAATAAGGGTCTCAATATTTTGTCCTACGACCTGGCTTTCTCCAAAAAAGGAAAGAGCAACTTCCTTAAAAAGAACAAAATGAAGTTGACTGCTGCTAAAAATGGGAAAACCTATTTGCCCAAAGGGAATTACGTTGTTGAAATTTCGGGGAATGGACAAACGGAAAAAACTGAATTCCAGATAAAATAAATACAACCTTAAATACTATAAACCATGGCAATAAATGAAGAGAAAAAAACCTTTTTTCAAAGGCTGCAAGAAGGGTACGAGGCCGCCAAAAAGCCTATAGCCTATATTATAATGTTCGTGGCAATTTTGTTACAATCACTACCTACGGAATTGATGCCCGAACAAGTACAGGACATCACCATAACGGTGATGATTCTTGCGCTCGCCCTCATCTTGATGGAAATGCTATTTACCATTTATGAAAAATCCATTGAAGACAAGGCTACTTTAAATATCATTGAAGCAGGAGATCTCTATAATTCTATTTTGGCCATCGTTCTAAACGAAAAAACTGTGTCCATCAAATATATTGGCGTGGCCGGAAGAATTGGCTGGACCAATGTGCTGGCTAAACTCTTGAACGAAAATGACGCAGACTCGCTGGTCGCCAATAGAACTAGATTTAAAGTTCAGGTTGGCCTGCTTAACCCCAACACCCAAGACAGCAATGTAGATTTTAAAAGATTTGGAACTGTTGGTGATATTTCGGAACAAATTGAAACCGCCGCCCAACATATTCCCAAGGTATCAGTTCCGGGTTCTGAATTGAAACTTTTTCATTACGACCATATGCCCAACATGCTTGGGTTTTTGGTCAATGATAATTACTTGTTTGTCACCTACTCCTTTTGGGAAACCTTGCATGGGAAGATGACCTTAAGGGCCGGTGGAACAGACTACTTTGTTTATGACAAGAATGATGATTTTGGCGGACAGGAAGTAATCAGAAGGTTTAGTGGCTGGTTCAACTATATCTCCGATCCTACTGGAGCTGAAATAGAAAACTCCTGAGCCCTAATTTGACTCCATAGTTGCCAACTCATGCACCATATAGAGGTCTTTTGTTAGTTTCCGAGAAAAAAGCAAAGACAATTTCATTATTTTTATAGTTATCCACGGTCGACCCTCAGTTATTTCCCCCGAGCATTTGGTTGAATCGCCTCTAAAAACATCAACCCAAACTCGCCAAAATCATGAAAAATGATAGCCGTAAGCGTATTAAGTCCATTGATATGTTACGTGGTTTGGTAATGGTTATAATGGCTTTGGATCATGTTCGTGACTACTTCCATGTAGATGCCTTCTTTTTTGACCCTTCCGATTTGACACAAACCAATGTCCCCTTATTTTGGACCCGTTTTGTAACACACTTTTGCGCCCCGGTTTTTGTCTTCTTGGCCGGAACCTCAGCATTTTTTGTGGGACAGCGACGCGGTAAAAAATCGCTCTCTATTTGGCTTTTGAAGCGAGGGCTTTGGTTGGTGCTTGCAGAGTTGACCATTATTAAATTGGCCTGGATGTTTAAACTGGATTATTCCATTGTCTTACTTCAAGTTATCTGGGTATTGGGCGTAGGTATGATCTTTTTGGCAGGATTCATTCACTTACCCAAAAAATTGGTTGTCTGCATGTGCCTTGTTGCCATCTTTGGCCACAACTTGCTGGATTCAGTCGCGCCATCAACCCCTACTGCTTCCGGCGTCTGGACTTTTTTACATCTGTTTAATTTAGTGGACCTGGGTCTATTTAAAGTATTTATCTCCTATCCCCTAATTCCTTGGGTTTTTGCAATGCCTCTTGGCTATTACCTTGGAGAATTCTATAAACCTTCCTTTGATCCAAAACTGAGAATTGCTCGGTTGTACCAAATTGGTTTGGGATTGACCCTGTTGTTTCTCGCATTCCGTGCCATAAATATTTATGGCGATTCGTATCATTGGGGGCCGCAGGACACCATTGGACTCACCATTGCATCCTTTTTCAATATCACCAAATACCCCCCTTCGCTTCATTTTTTATTACTTACTCTGGGCCCATCTTTGGTCTTCCTGGCCCTCGTTGAAAATTGGCAAAACAAATGGACTGAAAAAGTTGTGGTCATTGGTAGGGTCCCCATGTTTTTCTACATTGTACATATTTATGTCATCCATGCTTTTGCTGCTATCGCCGCAGTAATGACGGGATTTGATTTTTCCGACATGGTCATTGATTTATGGATTACTCTCCAACCCCAATTGCAAGGATATGGCTTTGACCTTTGGGTTGTTTATCTTATTTGGATTGTGCTACTAATCGCCCTCTATCCCCTATGTAGTTGGTACAATCAATATAAAACCAGTAACCGGGAAAAGTGGTGGTTGAGCTATTTGTAATCTGCTCCTTTTAGGTATTGTCATTTTTAAATTGCTAATTTTAAGAGTATGATAGTTGATGTTCAGCAATACTTTAGGAAGCACCCTAGTTTTAACAAACTAATAGGCGACAACTATCTTTTTGTAGAATACAAATGTCCAATCAATGTCGAAAATTTCCAACTATTTACAGATGCCCACATCATTAATTACGTAATCAGTGGCAAGAAAGATTGGTTTGCCCCGAATCAATCCTTTGAAATTCAAGGGGGAGATGCGCTATTTGTTCGAAAGGGAGTGTATACCACCCGACAGCACTTTGAAGTGGACTACTGTGTAATCCTCTTTTTTATCACGGATGATTTTATAGCTAATTTTTTCAAGGACCACAACGAGCTAAAATTCTCCTCGGACCACACGGACTTCGACCAGATATTTCAAATCAATGTAAACGACTCTTTTGAGGCACTTATCCTCAGTATCTTCAATTATTTCAAACAAGGAGGGGAAATTCCCAAAAGCTTGGTTGAAATAAAGTTTCGAGAATTGTTGTTCAATATTCTTCTCAATCCTAAAAATCGAAGGTTGGCCCATTACCTTTACTCCTTATTGGATTCCCAAAAATCGGATATGGAATATACCATGCTTAAGAATTTTCAATACGATTTGGGCCTAGATGAATTTGCACGACTTTGCGGTCGAAGTCTTTCCGCTTTTAAACGTGATTTTAAATCCCACTTTAATCAAACTCCGGGCAGCTGGATCAAGAACAAACGCTTGGAATACTCCAAAACCCTATTGGATCAATCTTCCATGACCATCAACGAAATCTGTTATGAAAGTGGCTTTAAGAATACTTCGCATTTCAACAATGCCTTCAAGAAAAAATATGGCCTTCCACCACTCCAGTTTAGGTCTAGCACAAAAGCCCAATAAAAGCACTTGTCTGTATTTCAATGAAATAGTTTGGACTTCAGTACAAATTATTTGAGCTTTTAAGAAAACCCTTCCTAAATGGGTTGTTCCAATTTTGCATGGTAATCAAATAGAGAATCATGGAAACAACAACTATCAAAACAAAAAATTGGACACAACAGGCCCACCAATTGGGTGAAATATTCGCCTCTCGGGCCATGGAGAAGGACGAATCTGCCTCATTTGTCCATGAAAACTACGAAGAATTGAAAGCCAAAAAGTTCTTCTCTGCCCTTATTCCAGAGGAACTGGGTGGCGGAGGAATATCCTATTCCGAAATGTGTGGGATAATCCGGATTATCGGTAATTATTGTGGGTCCACGGCATTGGCTTTTTCCATGCACCAACATTTAGTTGCTGCGGCGGTTTGGAAGTATAAACACAAAAATGAAGCCGTTGAAACCTTGACAAAAATTGCCACCAATCAATTGGTCCTGGTAAGTACGGGAGCCAAGGATTGGTTAGACTCCAATGGAACACTTAAAAAAGTAAATGGCGGCTATCTATTTTCCGCTAAAAAACATTTCGCTAGTCAATCTGTGGCAGGGGATATTGCGGTTACCAGTTCCGTTTTCACTGATTCAGCCGGTGTGGAATATGTGTTGCATTTTTCCATTCCAATTGTGCAAGAGGGAGTTTCGTTGTTGGATGACTGGGATACTTTGGGCATGCGGGCTACCGGTTCCCAAACCCTGGTTTTTGACAAGGTGTTTGTGCCAGAGGATAGCATCGCCCTTAAAAGGGAAAGAAATGAATTCCATCCTGTTTGGAATGTAGTGTTGACCGTTGCCATGCCCTTGATCATGTCTGCCTATGTGGGCATTGCCCAAAAGGCCGAAACATTGGCAATCAGCATGGCCCAAAAAAGATCACAAAGCCACCTTCCCTTTAGTCTTGGGAAGCTCCACAACACCTTTTTAGCATGTAAGGCACAATGGCTTGCGATGCGTTTGCTGGCCAACAACCTCAACTTCAAACCAATTGCGTTAACCACTTCCGATGTACTGGCCTATAAAACCAATGTTTCTGACTTGGCCAGGGATACCGTGAGTGCGGCCATGGAAATTGTGGGCGGGCAAAGCTTCTATAAAAAACATGTCCTTGAACGTCTGTTTAGGGATGTTCAGGCCTCACAGTTCCATCCGCTACCCAAGTGGAGCCAATACGAATTTACCAGTGAACAGCTGCTGGAAAATATCAATCCATAATCCTAAAATTTAAAACATGAAAAAAACATTATTCATTACAGCACTTTGTTCGTTGATGGCTATCACAGTTGCCCACGGACAGGAAACCGATCTATTGGCATTTAACGGTGGTAGGGAATCTAAAATACCAACAGCCACGCCAACACCAAATTTGGCCACTCCAAATGGGCACTATATTTCCAAAGTGATTGTAGGTGGCATGGAGAATCAAGGAAAACAAATACAACAGAAGGTAGCAACGCTTCAACTGGATTCTTTAGAGGAGTATTATGAAAATGAGTCTTCTCGTTACTATGTTGTATTTGAAAATCAAAATTCCGTTGTACATGCTTGGTATGATCATACAGGAAAGGTTATCAAAACCATAGAACGGTATCAAAATTTTGCGTTGCCGTCCAAGCTTCGGCAAGAAATCGCATCGGAGTATCCCGGTTGGTCATTTGGCACCAATTTGTTTGTCGTTAAATACATCCGAGGAAAGAAAGTTCAACACCGTGTAAGATTGGAACTGAAACAGGGGGAAAAACGAAAAGTTGCAAAATATGAGTATTAACAAAATTACCTGCGAACGATAGAATCCCAGTCGCTTGCGGGTATTTTTTCAATATTTATACAGATTATCATCAACTAAATGGGCAATTTGCTTAAAAATCAAGGCGGAAAATCCTTAAAACATTGGAGATGTAAGCCAAAGAATTCATATTTTTATAACTTCCAACCATTCTTATTAACTTTTTTGGCCATCTTATTTTTTGGGTATGCAGTCTGTAAGGGAAATAGCGTTCTTTAGCAATATCAGGGAGATTCGGGAATATGAATTCGGGATTTTTTACTTTTTTGATGGACTCGTTATTTCTGAAATAAAAGAGGATGTGGTTTTTAATTGGGCCATGGGGAAAAAAGCTATTGACGCTGCATACGAAATTATCGGAAGGGATAAACCGATTGCTTACATTTCCAATCGAATCCACCCTTACTCTGTTGTACCCACGGATTGGATCAAGTTCTACACCCATAGAAACCAATTGGAGTTTTACTCTGTTGTCGCCAACAATAAAAGTGGGCTTGCCAGTCTTATTTTGGAGCGGATGTTCTTTAAGAACAACATTCGACAATTTTCGGATTTGGACAGTGCTATTAAGTGGAGTTTGGCCAAGCTTGATGCGAAAAACAAGCAGACCGGTAATCTAGTAACCTAGATGAAATAGGGCATCTCCTTGGTTTACCACGGCCTGATGGTTAATACAAAACACATATCCGTCCAAAGGCGCCTTAATCTTCTTATTCTTTTTGGCATAGGTGTCCGAAATCAAACCTAAAATTTGACCTTTGGCTACTCGACCTCCATTTTCCATCTGCGGAATAAACATCCCCGCTCTGGAAGCTCTAACCCATCGGGTTCGCTGCAACTCAATAGCCTTCTTTTTCCCTGCCGTTTGTTTTTTTGTTAGCATTCCCAATGCACCTAAGACATTGCGTATCCCTTGGATTCCTTGATTAATGCAACTTTCATCAAACCGCATACTTTCCCCAGCCTCAAACACTATGGTAGGAACATCCATTTGAAGAGAAGTCTTTCTGAAAGATCCGTTGATTAATCGGGAAGCAAAATAAAATGGTGCATTAAACGCCTCTGCCAATTTCTTACTTTCCTTGTCTTCTTGGGAATACCTTACCTGAGGAAAATTGTAGCGTTGCCCACCTCCGGTATGCAAATCAATACCATAATCCACTTGGGGCAAAATTTGTGAGGTATAGGTATAGGCAATTCTACTGGCCAAAGATCCTGTTCTTCTTCCGGGAAAACTCCGATTGACATCCTTGCCATCTGGTACATCCCTTGAAAAATGGATAAAACCAAATACATTTAGAATGGGGACTACAATTACAGCTCCTTTTTTAATGTTGAACAGATTGTCTTGAAGCATGCGCCTCAAGGTTTCCACCCCGTTAATTTCGTCGCCATGTAATCCAGCCTGTACCAAAACGGTTGGGCCTGCTTTCTTGCCATTGAACACATGGACCGGAATATGGATCAGGGTTCCAGTAGGTAATCTTGCAATATTGATTTGCACCAACTTACTTTCTCCTGGAATAATGCTTTCCCCATTAATGGTTATGGTCTTATTTTCTATATCTACGCCCATTTTTTTCCACAAATTGAATGATCTGTTTGGCCACATTTACGCCAGTGGCCGCCTCGATACCCTGAAGACCAGGGGATGCATTGACCTCAATGAGCACCGGTCCATTTTTGGAACGCATTAAATCCACTCCAGCAACACCAAGACCTAAATATTTTGTGGCATTAAGTGCAATAAATTGCTCTTTGGGTGTAGGCTTGATGGCGGTAGTATCTGCGCCCCTATGCACATTGGACCTAAAATCATCTATATCACTTGTCCTTTTCATGCTCGCCACAACTTTGTTCCCTACCACAATAATTCTGATATCCTCCCCTTTGGCTTCCTCTATGTATCGCTGTAACAAAATACTAGTGTCCATTTTATAAAAAGTATCTATAATAGACTTGGCCGACTTTTTCGTTTCCGCCAAAATCACTCCCATTCCATGGGTGCCCTCCTGAAGCTTGATGATAACTGGTGGGCCTCCTAACAATTTAATCTGTTCTTCAATATTATCTGGGTTAATGGAGAAGACTGTTTCTGGGATTGGAATGCCCTTTCTAGCCATTATTTGAAGCGTACGCACCTTATTTCTGGCTCTTGTAATGCCCAAGGATCGTGCTGTGCTAAACACATCGTTCATCTCAAATTGTTTAACAATGGCAGCACCATGTCTAGTTACTTTTGCCCCAATCCGAGGAATCACAGCATCAAATTCGTTGGTTACATCGTCTTCACCAAAAAATATCTGGGGCTTGCCATCTCCTAACTTTACCGAACATTTGGTGTGGTCAATGAGCTCCACATAATGCCCGGCATGCTCAGCTTCCTCAGCAATCCTTCGGGTAGAGTGTACATTTAGGCTAACAGATAAAATGGCGATATCCACTTCGGTTGGTTTAGTCAAAAACGACCTTAATATCGGTTAAAATTCCCAAAGGTGAATACATAATTGAAATTTTAAAGGATATGCCCGACTAAGGTCTACGAGCAAACGAAAATCTTTTCGTGCTTTGGGTCCCCTCGAAAACATGGCAGGTTAAAATCAGTCTAAATAAGCTGCTTTACAAGGTTTAATGTTTGTTAAAAACTGGGCCGTACTATACATTTGCACATAAAACCAACTTCAATGAGTGGATTGATTAAATCTTCGATTGCCCGCAAGGTATTGATGGCACTTTCAGGTCTTTTTTTGGTTGTTTTTCTTACACAACATTTTGTCATTAACATCACCTCGGTGATAGATCCTGAAACGTTTAACTCCTGGTCCCATTTTATGGGATATAACCCCTTGGTTCAATTTGTATTACAGCCCATCTTAATAGCTGGTGTGATAATCCATTTTGTTATGGGCTTTATTTTGGAAATCCAGAACAAGAAAGCTCGAGGCTTCAGTTATGTAAAATACAAAGGTAGTGCCAATGCTCCTTGGGTATCCCGGAACATGATTTACTCCGGTCTTGTAGTGTTAGCCTTCCTAGTATTGCATTTTTACGATTTTTGGATACATGAAATGGTCTATAAATATGTAGAATTTTCCCCTGAAGACCCTACTCGATATCATGCAGAAACTGCTGAAAAGTTTGTGCCTTTCTGGAGAACCATTCTTTATGTTATCTCTTTTGGTCTTTTGAGTCTACACCTTTGGCATGGCTTCGCTTCTTCCTTTCAAAGCATGGGAGTAAACAACAAGTACACGCCAGCCATTAAAACGTTTACAAAATTATTTTCAGTGGTCATTCCATTGGGCTTTGTCTTCATCGCCCTCTATCACCACTTTAACCCAATAACACATTAAATATGGGCATATTGGATTCTAAAATTCCATCTGGTCCGTTGGCCGATAAATGGACCAAACATAAAAATGACATCAACCTAGTGAATCCTGCCAACAAACGTAACATAGACGTTATTGTGGTTGGTACTGGATTGGCGGGTGGAGCTGCAGCCGCCACACTGGCCGAATTGGGTTATAATGTAAAGACTTTTTGCTATCAAGATTCTCCAAGACGTGCGCATTCCATTGCTGCCCAGGGAGGAATCAATGCTGCCAAAAACTATCAAGGTGATGGAGATAGCCCGTATCGGTTGTTTTATGATACCATTAAAGGTGGGGATTACCGCTCTAGGGAAGGCAACGTTTATCGCTTGGCCGAAGAATCTGCTAATATTATAGATCAATGTGTAGCCCAGGGAGTTCCCTTTGCCCGTGAATATGGCGGGCTTTTGGACAATCGTTCCTTTGGTGGGGTATTGGTTTCCAGAACCTTTTATGCCAAAGGGCAGACTGGACAACAATTATTATTGGGAGCTTATGCCGCCATGAACCGACAAATAAACCGTGGTAAAATTCAAGCCTATAACCGTCATGAAATGATGGATTTGGTTTTGGTGGACGGGAAAGCCCGAGGTATCATTGCCAGAGACTTGGTCTCTGGAGAAGTTCAACGGCACGCGGCACACGCTGTTGTTTTGGCCACTGGAGGTTATGGCAATGTATTTTTCCTATCTACAAATGCCATGGGGAGTAATGTGATGGCCGCTTGGCGAGCACATAAAAAGGGAGCCTTTTTTGCTAATCCATGCTATACGCAAATTCACCCTACTTGCATTCCAGTTTCAGGTGAGCACCAATCCAAGTTGACCTTAATGTCAGAATCCTTAAGAAATGATGGTCGAATCTGGGTGCCCAAACGCAAGGAAGATGCCATAGCGATTCGTGAAGGTCAAATGAAACCTACCCAACTCTCTGAGGAAGAACGTGATTACTATTTGGAACGAAGATATCCTGCTTTTGGTAACCTGGTTCCCCGCGATGTGGCTTCAAGAGCTGCAAAAGAACGATGTGATGCCGGCTTTGGAGTAAACAAAACTGGAGAGGCCGTATTCTTGGATTTTGCATCTGCCATTCAGCGATATGGAAAAGAAAAGGCGTTAACTTCCGGAATCAAGGATCCAGATAAGGAGACCGTTAGAAAGTTGGGCGAAGAAATTATCGAGGCCAAGTACGGTAACCTTTTCCAGATGTACGAAAAGATTGTGGATGAGAATCCATATAAAACCCCAATGATGATTTATCCCGCGGTACACTATACCATGGGTGGGCTTTGGGTAGACTATAACTTGCAAACCACAATTCCAGGTTGCTATTGTGCCGGAGAGGCCAACTTCAGTGACCATGGTGCCAACCGTTTGGGAGCATCAGCCCTAATGCAAGGTTTGGCAGATGGTTATTTTGTATTGCCATATACCATTGGTGATTATCTGTCCAACGACATTAGGACTGGAGCCATTTCCACAGATTCCCCAGAATTTGAAGCAGCTGAAAATGAGGTGCGGAACCGCATGGACAAGCTAATGTCCGGAACCGGAATCCACTCTGTGGACTATTATCATAAAAAACTTGGGCTAATCATGTGGAACAAATGTGGTATGTCCAGAAACGAAAAAGAACTTAAGGAAGCTATCGGGGAAATTGCCGATTTACGAAAGGACTTTTGGGAAAATGTAAAGATTCCAGGTGAGGCAGGTTCCAAAAACCAGGAGTTGGAAAAAGCCGGAAGGGTTGCAGACTTCTTGGAATTGGGCGAACTCTTTGCCAAGGATGCGCTGCACAGAAAAGAATCCTGCGGAGGTCACTTTAGAGAAGAATACCAAACGGAAGAAGGGGAAGCATTACGCGACGATGAAAATTTCAAATATGTAGCTGCATGGGAGTTTAAGGGAGAGCCCAAAGATGCAGCCTTGCACAAAGAAGATTTGGCCTACGAAAACATTGAACTAAAGACACGTTCTTACAAATAAAAGCTATGAAGTTATATCTAAAAATTTGGAGACAAAAGGATGCTGACACTAAGGGTCAAATTGTCGATTATACCCTAGATGGAGTTGAGGGCGATATGTCTTTTTTGGAAATGTTGGATATCCTCAACGAAGAATTAATCTCAAAAGGAGAAGAGCCGGTAGAGTTTGATCACGATTGTAGGGAAGGTATTTGTGGAACCTGTTCGCTCCAAATTAACGGGGAACCACATGGCCCAGACAGATTGGTAACCACTTGTCAATTGCATATGCGTATGTTCAATGATGGCGATACTATTGTTATTGAACCATTCAGAGCCAAAGCATTCCCTGTAATCAAAGATTTGATCGTAGACCGAAGTTCTTTTGATCGTATTCAACAAGCTGGCGGGTATATCTCCGTGAACACTTCTGGGAATACCGTAGATGCCAACGCCATTCCCATTGACAAGCATGCAGCGGATGCCGCTATGGATGCCGCTACTTGTATTGGTTGCGGTGCTTGTGTAGCTGCTTGTAAAAATGCGAGCGCCATGCTTTTCACCTCAGCCAAGGTCTCCCAATTTGCTTTGTTGCCACAAGGACAGGTAGAGGCTGTTGACAGGGTACAGAACATGGTACGCCAGATGGACTTGGAAGGGTTCGGAAACTGCACCAATACTGGAGCCTGCGAAATAGAATGCCCAAAAGGGATTTCCTTGGAAAACATTGCTCGAATGAACCGCGAATACCTTAGTGCAAGCGTAAAAGGATAGGAATTCAAATTCTCAAATAAAAAACCCAAATTCCAATCGGAGTTTGGGTTTTTTATTCAATAATTCGAAGGGCCTTCGCATTTGCTAAACTATTCGGTAACCAAAACCACCTCGAACCCAATGGCATCAGAAATGATACTTTCTTTTACACTTCCTATAATCCCCTTGGATTCATATTCGATTCCCCAGCGGGTCCTATCAATTACAAACTTCGTTTTAAACACTTGGATTTGACCCCGCTCTTCACTGCTCATCCTAAATTTTATAGGACGGGTAATTTCCTTTATGGTCAACAGAGCATCAATATGGATTTGCCGGTCATCCCCGTAATTGGTTTGGACAATTTTCAGTTTGGCCAAGGGGTGTTTTTCCACATCAAAGAAATCCTCATTTTTTAAATGCGAAACCAGCATTTCATTGTACTTGCCATCCGTGTTAGTGATGGAATTCATGTCTACCTCAAAAGATCCCCCCATTACCATATCCCCTGACCAAAAAAATGTGCCTTTTGAAAACTTTACTGTACCATAATGCTCATTGAATTGGAATAGTTTGGACCCACTCCATTTGACGACACTTTTTGCCGCGTTAATTTTTGTGGTACCTTGTCCATACACCACAGCACTAAAACCAATACCTACTGCTAATAAGATGAATTTTTTCATTGTTTTGTTTTGGGCAAAACTAGGTTTGGGAGCCACTCAGGAGGTGAATAAAATGTAAATGAAATGCAAAAAATTGCAATTTTTTGAATTGACAGAAACCAAACGGAAATGAAGGTTGTAATCTACACATATAGTACTCTTTTTGTGTTCGCATTTTCACTTGCAGCTCTAAAAAATAAACCAAAAAACGAAGGTGACACTTTTTCCAGCAAGGTTAAAGTAGCACTCAGGAGTACGGGAAATAACTTATTGTTGCAAAGCAAGGATTCCACCTCCCTAGTGCTGCCAGTGGTTGAAAATGGACCCAATAGTTTTCAATTGACCTTTCAAATGGAATTACCCATAACTCCGGATAGCCTTGTAGCTTCTGTAGATAAAAATTTTAAGGCTTTAAATCTACCGAATGATTATCTGGTGGAAGTTGTGGACTGCAGCAGTCATGAGGTATCCTATAGCTATTCCATATCCAATAACGAGGAAAGCAATATCGTACCTTGTTTGGGTAGAAGTCTCCCTATGAAGTGCTACACCATCAATGTGATTTTTCCTAACCTTTCAGTTGAGGCGGAATCCAAAATGAGTGCGCCATGGTACACCTTAGTTTTATTTGGGACACTGGGCATTGGTCTATTTTTCTGGGTTAAGAACAAGGAAACGGATCAACCTCAAGACCCACTGGCCTACGCCCATATTGGGAACTATGTTTTTTATAAAGACCTGAACAAGTTGGTAAAGGACGGAATGGACATCAAGCTTACCACAAAAGAAACAGAGCTGCTAAAAATATTTACAGACAATTTGAATCAAGTGGTAAGCCGAGATCAATTGCTCAAGGAGGTTTGGGAAAACAAAGGTGTTTTCGTAGGCCGAAGTTTGGATACCTTCATCTCCAAAATCAGAAAGAAGTTCAAGGACGAGGATCAAAT
This sequence comes from uncultured Allomuricauda sp., assembly GCA_965117065.1. Classification (GTDB taxonomy): domain Bacteria; phylum Bacteroidota; class Bacteroidia; order Flavobacteriales; family Flavobacteriaceae; genus Flagellimonas. The sequence goes on along the minus strand of OZ220751.1, from coordinate 2,211,877 downwards.
CAACCTTCTTAACGTCCATGGTGTGGGATATAAGCTTGAAATTGTCAAAAAATCCTATAAATAATCCATACAAGAAATCATATCAGAATGGAAATTAAACTTGTGTTTTTGCTATCTTGAAACATGCCCAAAAACTATCCCAAAGAGCGCATCAAAGTCCCTCGTTTTAATGAGGAGTCCGGTTTCTATACCACTCCGGAGCGTTCCAAGATTATGGGAAAAATCCGAGGAAAGAACACCAAACCAGAACTAGCGTTTCGGAAAGCGCTATGGGCTGCGGGTTATCGCTATCGTATTGACTATAAAAAATTAATCGGTAAGCCAGATATCCTCCTAAAAAAATACAAGACTGCAATTTTTATTGACGGTGAATTTTGGCATGGTCATAATTGGAAGGAACGTAAGCTCAAAATTAAAACCAACAAAGAATTCTGGATTCCAAAAATAGAACGTAACATCCAACGTGACCAAGAGGTTAATCAAACACTTGAAGAAATGGGTTACACCGTATTTCGGTTTTGGGAAAGTGAAATCAAAAAGGAATTGGATACTTGCTTGGAAAAAGTAATTGTATCGTTAAAAAAGGCTAACTGACCATGATTACAATCAATTCTAAACTACCCAATTTAGGTACAACGATATTTACGGTCATTGGGCAGATGGCCAATAGGTATAATGCCATCAACTTATCACAGGGCTTTCCAAATTTTAGTCCAGACCCAAAACTATTACAGCTGGTAGACAAAGCGTTGAAAGAAGATTATAATCAATACGCGCCTATGCCAGGGGCGCTCCGTTTGCGCGAAACCATTTCAGAAAAAACGGAAAGCCTGTACGGTAAGGAATACCATCCGGAATCTGAGATTACCATAACCGCCGGTGCAACCCAAGCCATTTTTACCGCCATTTCCGCCTTTGTGGCCCAGGGTGATGAGGTAATCATTTTAAAACCGGCCTACGATTGCTATGAGCCGGCGATAGAACTATTTGGAGGTGTCGTTGTCCCAATTCAATTGGAGGGACCTAATTTTAGCATGAATTGGAACCAGTTTAAATCGGCAATAAGTCCAAAGACTAAAATGGTCATCATCAATACCCCACATAATCCAACGGGGACAATCTGGTCTAAAAAAGATATGTTACAGCTCCAAGACATTCTTAAAAACACTAATATCATTTTATTGAGTGACGAGGTTTACGAACATATTGTTTTTGATGGACATCTTCATGAGAGTGTCTCCAAATTTCCAGACCTTGCTTCCCGAAGCATCATTTGTTCTTCATTTGGCAAGACTTTTCACGTTACCGGATGGAAGATTGGGTATTGCGTTGCTCCCAAACCATTAATGGAGGAGTTTCAAAAAGTACATCAATACAATGTCTTTTCGGTAAACCATGCGCATCAAATTGCTTTGAATGAATATTTACAATCCCCTCAACATTATCTTGAGCTAGGAACCTTTTACCAAGAAAAACGGGATTATTTTTTAGAGGCTATCCAAAATTCTAGGTTTGGGATGGCACCAGCTTCCGGAACTTATTTTCAATTGCTGGATTATAGCCAGATAACCGATGAGAAAGACACTGATTTTGCAGAGCGGTTGATTAAGGATTACCAATTGGCCAGCATTCCGGTTTCTGTATTTTGCAAGAAGGACTATAATCAAAAGTTTCTTAGGTTTTGTTTTGGCAAAACCACAGATGTGTTGGATAAGGCGGCAGAAATCCTAAACAGCATTTAGGAATACTACAACTGCTTTTTGGCAATTCGAAGAATTTGCAACACGTCTTTTAAAGGAAGGTCAAAGTTTTGATACTCGGGTGACTTGTTTAGGTTATGGCATTGAATTGTTTGCTTATCTGCATTAAATCCCATAATTATTTTACAGATAATCCGGTCCATACAAACCAAAATATAAGGCTTGTTTAACAGGGATGCATTTTCCTTTGCAAATGTTTGGACATCCAATTGTTTACCAAGCACAATGGCTTTGTTGGGTATAGAATTTATACTACCGTCGCTCATGGAGTCACCGGTAATCTCAAAAGCAGTATGCGGTTCCTCATCCACAAAATCCACAACAAATCCGGTTTGAAAGGCGTTTTTGGAAATTTTGCCTGCCTTTACCTTAGCTATGTATTCTTTTTGCTGTTCCATTAAAACCAAAGGCGACATAGCCAAATATTTTCCGTATTCCAAGGGATAAAATACACTTCCATGTTTGGTAAAGGGTCCTTTCTTGGCATAAGTCTCCCTAGGATCATTGGACTCGTGCATGAACAGTTCCCCAATGGTCATATCGAAATAATGGGCAAGTTTGGTTAAATTTTTCATTGGAATATTGGCCCCTTTTCTCTCGTATAGCTGTATGGTACGTAGGCTAACACCTATTTCTTGTGCTAATTTGGTTTGGCTTATTCCAATTTTTCGTCTTAATTCTTTTATTATCTGCATAAATTTACTATCTTGTGTAATATTTTTGCGTATTCATGTTAAATTACGCAAAATCCAACCTCTCCTCTGTAATTCACTTACGATCAAATATAGAAAAAGAGAATTACATCATCCTTTATAAACCAAATAGTATAATTAATTATGGGCACACTCAAATCCTCTGACCTACTTATGGACACTAACAAAATGTTTGGCAATCAAGACTTTGGCAAACCTATCAGTGAAGACCTATCCACCATTCTCCGAAGAAACTTGACCAAAACACAATTTGCCGACATTGCCACACGAAGCAACATCAGCTTTTCCACGATTAGGGATGTGGTTTACAGAACCAATAGTCTAACAAAATCCAATGCGGTAGCCATTGCTTTATTGGTACACGCTGCTTTTGAAAACTCAATTGCCTATAAACTGCGTACAGAAGGTGATATCCTCTTTTTAAACGACCTCTTAAAGTTCTAATCGGAGGAGCCAGTCTGTCTGTTTGTCCGATCCAATAAGATAGGGGTGGGTACCAAATTTATTGAAGCCATGCTTTTGGTAGAATTTAATGGCGGCAGTATTCTGTTCCCAAACCCCAAGCCAAACGTAGTCAACCCCAAAGCTTCTACCCAGATTTACTATTTGCTCCAGCATCCAAGCTCCAATCCCCCTGTTTTGATATGTATCAATGACGTAAATACGTTCCAGTTCCATGGCGTTTCCGTCATGCAAATCTGTCTGGGCATCTTTTTGATTTACTTTAAAGTAGCCTATCAGCTCCTTATCACTATAGACAAAATAAAAATTAGAGTCTCTGTGATTTAATTGGGCTTCCATTTGTTCTATATGGAAGGCCGAGTTGATGTAACGATTGAAATCGGCAGGGTCATTATCCTTTTCAAATGCGGCAATGAAAGTTTCCTTGGAAATTCTAATCAAATCATCCAAATCAGTTATTTCACATGGACGATAACTTAAGGAAAGTAGCAATCTTTTCATTCCTCAAAAATAGGGAATAAAAAAAGAGCCTAACATAGTTGTTGGCTCTCAGATCATACACAGTTTATGAATCTTAAAGCATAAAAAGCTTCTTGATCAATAGCATAAATCCTGTGAAAAAATCGTTTCTGTAAACTTGAACATTGTCCTCTACGGAGGAGCGAATAAATTTGGGTGCCATGCTGTTGATTTTAAGGGTGGTTAATTTGGGAAAAAAATTCTACATTACCAAAATACCATTAAAGAAATATCAAATAAAAAAATTGTTGTGTAAATCCGCTATGGTGTTGTAAACAAACTGGTTGGTATGGAGATTAAATTTCCATCTCTGGAACCTCGCCTTCCACAAGCAATTTCCCCTCAGTAGCATTAACTACATCCTCCACAGAAACTCCTGGGGCTCTTTCCAACAACTTAAACCCATCTTTGGTGACCTCCAAAACGGCCAAATTGGTCACTATCTTTTTTACGCATTCCACTCCTGTTAAGGGAAGGCTACATTTTTTCAATAGCTTGGATTTTCCGGCTTTGTTGGTATGCATCATCGCCACAATGATGTTTTCGGCGGAAGCGACCAAATCCATTGCACCCCCCATTCCCTTAACCATTTTCCCAGGAATTTTCCAATTGGCAATGTCCCCATTCTCTGAGACTTCCATTGCACCTAAAATGGTGAGGTCCACATGTTGTCCCCTAATCATCCCAAAACTTAGGGCCGAGTCAAAAAAAGAAGCTCCCGGCAAGGTGGTAATGGTCTGTTTTCCGGCGTTGATGATATCTGCATCCTCCTCTCCTTCCAATGGGAAAGGGCCCATGCCCAAAACGCCATTCTCGCTTTGAAATTCTACACTTATATCTTCCCTAACAAAGTTAGCCACCAAGGTGGGGATTCCTATCCCTAGGTTTACATAATAACCATCCCTTACTTCCTTTTCGATTCTTTTCGCTATCCCATTCTTATCCAACATCACTAATGTGCTATTTGATTAATTACTAATGTACCAATTGGGCAACTCATTGGACATTAGTTATTTGTTTAAATTCTTTTTACTTGTGCTAATTATTTTTCCTAAAATAAGGCTCAATTCTTCCGAAATATCGACTAAATCCTGTTCAAATGGATAGGTTTCTGCCTTTTCACATAGCTCCAACCAATATTTAGTTTCCTCTAGTTCTTTTGCAGCAATTTTTAGTTTATGAATGAAATCAGCCCTGCTTTCGGCATTTTGGGCTTCTCGAATATTGGCTCCAACACTTGTTCCTGATTTTAACAATTGCTTACTAACAACAAACTTTCTTTGGACTTCCAACTGGTCGCAAAAGGCAATTACTTCTAGGGCCAGTTCCGTTGATTTAACCACAACAATATTTTCCTTCATCTGCATTGGCCCATTAAACCATTAGTACATTAACTCATTAATCCTTACTGCGAACTGTCCTTTGTTCAATTCTCTTCTCGTATTCTGCCCCTTGAAAAATACGCTGTACAAATATTCCTGGAATATGAATTTCATTTGGATCCAAGCTCCCGGCAGGAAGCAATTCCTCGACTTCAGCTACTGTAATTTTGGCTGCCCCACACATACACGGATTGAAATTTCTGGCCGTGCCTTTAAAAATCAGGTTACCTGCTTCATCACCTTTCCAGGCCTTTACAAATGCAAAATCAGCCTTGTACGCAGGTTCCAGCACATACATTTTACCATCAAACTCTCTGGTTTCCTTACCTTCGGCCACTTCGGTACCAAACCCCGCTGGGGTGTAAAAGGCCGGAAAACCCGCTTGTGCAGCCCTGCACTTTTCAGCTAAGGTTCCTTGAGGGGTGAGTTCCACTTCCAGTTCTCCACTAAGCATTTGACGTTCAAATTCGTCATTCTCACCAACGTAGGAAGAAATCATTTTTTTGATTTGGTGGTTTTGCAACAGCAGTCCCAAACCAAAATCGTCCACCCCTGCATTGTTGGAAATACAGGTGATATCCTTGATTCCCAATGTAACCAATTGTCCAATTGCATTTTCCGGAATCCCGCAAAGGCCAAAGCCTCCCAACATAAAGGTCATTCCATCCGCAACACCAACCAAGGCATCCTCCACATTCGAAACTGTTTTCTTGATCATGAAATTCGCATTTTCTAGGGTCTGAAATTACGATATAAATAAAAAAGCCCCAAGGAACATTTACGTTCTGGGGCCTATTATTTTATTTATGTTGATTTGCTAAAAACCAATATCATCTTCCAGATCGTCTTCCGTATCCGTTTCTTCCTTGAGTTCTTTCAATACCTTGGTACAGTCTACATTAATGGACAGGTCTTCTGGTTTTTCAAAGGCGTCTTGAGATACCCCTAGTTCTTCATTTTTATAATTTTCCTTCATATACAAGGCCCAAATAGGTAAGGCCATGGATGCCCCTTGACCGTATGCCAGTCTTTTAAAATGGACAGCCCGATTTTCGCCACCTACCCAAACCCCGGTAACCAAGTTGGGCACCATACCCATAAACCATCCATAACTTTGATTCTGTGTGGTTCCTGTTTTTCCAGCGATAGGGTTGTTCAATTCATATGGGTATCCAGTGATAATATCTTTGTAAACCCTATCGTTTTTAGCAAAAGTATGTCTCAACCTTGTCCCTGATCCTCCTCTAGTAACACCTTCCATCAAATTAACCATGGCATAGGCCACATCCTTGCTCAAAACATCTTTGGTTTCTGGAACATACTCATAGAGCACAGTTCCATTTCTATCTTCGATACGGGTGACCATTACAGGTTTTACATATACTCCTTGATTGGCAAAGGTGCCAAACGCTCCAACCATTTCATAAACACTTGCATCTGGAGTTCCCAAGGCAATAGAAGGCACCTCTAGAATCTCCCGTGAAATACCCATACTTTTTGCAATTATTGCCACTGATTTTGGACCTACTTTGTCCATCAATTGGGCCGTTACCGTGTTTACCGAATTGGCCAGTGCATGTTTAAGCGTCATGTTTTTCCCAGAATATTTCCCATCCGAATTTTTTGGACACCATGCTTCCATATTCCCATGTTTCAATGGCTCAATACAATATTGATTGTCTGGTAGTGAATCGCAAGGGGAATATCTTAATTGGTCAATGGCTGCCGCATATACAAAAGGTTTAAATGTGGACCCTGCCTGACGCGCGCCCTGAATCACATTGTCATATTGAAAGTGCTTATAGTCCACTCCCCCAACCCACGCCTTTACGTGACCCGTTTGAGGCTCCATGGACATCATGGCTGTACGTAAAAAAGTCTTGTAATACCGAATAGAGTCCATCGGTGTCATTATAGTATCTTTTTCATAAGAATCACCGTTCCAATCAAAGACCGTCATTTCTGTTTTCTCGTGAAATGTCTTTTCAATTTCCTTTGCTGTTTTCCCCTGACCTTTAAGAACTCTCCATCGATCCGATCGTTTCATTGCCTGTCGCATGATGGTGTCGATTGCGCCATTAGTCAAATCCAAAAAGGGAGCTGTTGGGTTACGTTTGGGTGTATTTTGATGGAAAAACTCTGCTTGCAGATTTTTCATATGGGCCTCAACGGCGTCCTCTGCATTTTTCTGCATTCGAGAATCGATGGTGGTAAAAATCTTTAGGCCGTCTAAATATATATTGTATTTCTCCCCATCCGGTTTTGGATTTTCTTTTACCCATCCATTTAGCCAGCGTTGCATATACATTCTAAAATAAGTGGCTAAACCTTCCCGGTGTGATTCTGGGTTATAGTTCAGGTTAATTTCCATTGCCTGAAGTGAATCTCTTTCTGCTTCGGTGATGTACTCATACCTTGCCAATTGCCCCAACACAGTGTTTCTTTTATTCTGTGTTAGTTCTTCTCGTCGTAATGGATTATAAAGTGATGAGTTCTGCAGCATCCCAACCAACATAGCTGATTCTTCCAATTTCAAATCTTTGGGTTCTTTTCCAAAATAAATTCTAGATGCTGAACGGATACCATCTGCATTGTTTCCAAAATCATAGATGTTCAGGTACATCCCTATGATTTCTTCCTTGGTATAGCTTCTTTCTAGACGGGTAGCAATGACCCACTCCATCGCTTTTTGTTTTATGGTCTCAAATTTGTTTCTTGACCTCACTCCAACAAAAAGTTGCCTGGCCAACTGTTGCGAAATGGTACTTGCCCCTCCCCTTTTTCCTAAAAAGAACATTGCCCGTAGGGTTCCGCGTGCATCTATTCCTGCATGATTCTGAAAACGGATATCTTCACTGGCTATTAAAGCATCAATCAAATTTTGCGGTAGGTCATCATACGAAACATCGGTTCGATTATCTTCCAAATAAAATTTTCCTAATGTTTTACCATCTGAAGAAATAAGTTCCGTAGCCAAATTGGTGCTAGGGTTTTCCAGGTGCTCAAATGTTGGCATTTCGCCAAATGCACCCCAAGAGGCTAACAAAAAAATCAAAACAATTAGGAGAGCGCCTGATCCAAAAAGGATCCAAAACCACTTGATGAAAGGAAAGAAGCTCTTTTGCTTCTTTTGATTAGCTTTTGCCATTGTAATTATTGGGTGCTTTTTTCTATTTCCAAACCAACATCCGTAATACCATCCAAGATATAAATTCCATCCACTTCGCCATTTTTGCGCATGGCGTGGGTAACTCGTAATTTATATACGCCAGAATCCGGAAAAACGATGTTTTCCCGATACCAAAGCTTGTTTTCTTTGATACTTCCCAGGCCTTTGCCCAACCACTCCCCTGTAGGTTCTGCCATTTTGTACTCCAAGGTATCTCTTACTGTTTTACCGTCCGGATATTCCAATTCCGTAATCAAAAAGAGGTTACTAAACTGGAAGGTGTTATCATTTCTAATATTGATGAACATATTATGGGCTGGAACGGAATCCAATTGGGAGAACTCAAAGTCCAAAACTTCGTCCATTTCCCACTTTCCGTTGTTCATGGATTCGTAATCCGAAAAAACTAGATTACTGTTGCATGAAACCAGACACAAGAAGAAAACCAATGCAAGGCGGAAATTATTGTGCATTGTTGGAAGCTTTTGATTTATTCTTTCGTCTTTTTTTGTGTCTTTTCTTCTTCTTGGGCCGATCAAATCGGGTAAGGCTGTCCTGGCCCACTACATTCTCAAAAACCATCTTTTCATCACTCACATTGTCCTGGGCATACTCTTCCAAGCTGGCTATTTTTTCATTTTTCTTGTTCAATTCCAAGATTTCCAGCACATGGTCCTTGTCCAAAGCATGCCATGTAGCAGGGTCATCCTTGTAGGAGAACCAGAGTGTCTGCTTAAAAATGTCCGCTTTTTGACAAAAAGCAACTCCTTTTTTGGTTTGTAGTTTACTGTCTTGGGATGGAAAATCCTTTAAGGCCTCCAAATACATGTCCAGCTCATAATTGAGGCAACATTTAAGTTTGCCGCACTGGCCAGCCAATTTTTGTGGGTTCAACGCCAGTTGTTGGTATCTGGCCGATGCTGTGCTTACGGATCTAAAATCGGTCAACCAGGTGGAGCAGCAAAGTTCACGCCCACAGGAACCAATTCCCCCCAAACGTTGCGCCTCCTGTCGATATCCAATCTGCCGCATTTCAATGCGAATACCAAAGGCCTTGGCCATGTCTTTGATCAATTGTCTAAAATCGACCCGTTCTTCTGCAGTGTAATAAAAAGTGGCTTTAGATCCATCGCCCTGGAACTCCACATCACTCAGTTTCATTTCCAATTTGAGTGAAATGGCAATTTCTCGAGATCGTTTCTGGATTTCTGCCTCTTTGTCTCGGCACTTTTGCCAAATGTCTATATCTCGTTGCGAAGCTTTTCTGTAGATTTTGGGCAAGGTCTTGTCATCCTGCGGCACCTTCTTCCGCTTCATTTGCACTTTGACCAGTTCTCCGGTAAGTGTCACAATCCCAACATCATGTCCAGATTTGGCCTGGGTAGCCACAACATCCCCAATGGACAAAGGAAGGTTGTCCAGATTTCTAAAAAATTCTTTTCTGCTGTTTTTGAAACGTACCTCAACACAATCAAAAGGATTTTGACCGGTGGGTAGCGACATATTGGAAAGCCAGTCAAAGACTGTAAGCTTGTTACAACCATCCGTGCCGCAAGTACCATTGTTCTTGCAACCCCGCGGTTGTCCATCCTTGCCGGTTGAACAACTGCTACATCCCATATTTAATATCTTGATTTAGAGCAATACCGGGGCATTACTCTAAAAAGGGTTCATAAAATAATCTTGAGGTAAAGATAGCACAAATTGGGGCAGCGGGGAAATTGCCCTTGTTGATGTTTAAATCTTCCCTGCTGAAAAAGACAATAAAGATTCCTCTCTGGAGATGGGCAAGGCAAATGTCGGTCTCGACACAAATTCTTTCAGGGTTTCACTCGAACTGAAGCATTGCAAAAAATCCGTCAACCCAAAACGGCCATCGGTCAACCCAAAAGGGGTATCCGTTGGTTGGACCGGTGCAGAATGGAAAATTGAAACCATTTTTAAAGGTTCAATCCCTAAAACAATCAATTATGAAATTGAAAAACTTACTTTTTGCCGCAATCCTTGCCCTGGCAGTGATTTCTTGCGGAAAAGATGATGGCCCCGAACCGGCCACCAACTCGGCGCCCACCATTGCCGAGCAAACCTTTACCGCCAGTGAGGGCATCTCCGATGCCGCTACCATTGGTACCGTAAAGGCCAACGACGAAGATGGCGATGGACTCACTTTTTCCATCACCACCAATGACAATGACCTTTTTGAAATAACCAATGCCGGTGCTCTTGGCCTGGCCAGTGGGAAATCCCTGGACTTTGCCACTGCCAAAACACATTCCATTACCGTTGGGGTTACCGATGGCACAGATTCGGCCAACGCCACCATTACCATTAACGTTACGGCCGTGGATCCGGAAAACAATGCCCCTACGATCGATGCACAGGAATTTGAGGCCGACGAGAATGTGGACGATGAGGACCTGATCGGTACGGTATCGGCAAACGACACCGATGGGAACACATTGACATTTTCCATAACCGCCGATGCAAGCGAACTGTTTGAAATCTCCGATACCGGCGAAATAAGCTTGGCAGCGGATAAAACCCTGGACTTTGAGACAAGCGAGGAACATACCATTACCGTTAGTGTCAGCGATGGACAGGAATCTGCGGAGTCGCAGGTGACAATCACTGTGGCCAATGTCAATGAGGCCCCGATCATCGAGGCCCAGGAGTTTGAAGTTGCAGAGGATATTTCCGACCAGGCTTTGATCGGTACCATTGTGGCCAATGACCCCGATGGGGACCCGCTCGATTTTGATATAACGACCGATGATAGTGGATTGTTCGAAATTGATCCAAGTACCGCAGAAGTGACTTTGACCGAAGGCAATAACCTCGATTTTGAGACAAGCGAGGAACATACCATTACCGTGGGTATAAGTGACGGGGAGCATACTGTGGAAGCCCAAATGACCATAACGGTAACCAATGTAATAGAGTCTCTTGCTGAAGACCCTAACTCCTTTGTGACCACTTGGAAAACAGATGCCGACGGGAAAACCATAACCATAGAGTCCTACCTAGGATACTCCTTCGATTTTACAATAGATTGGGGTGATGGTTCAGAAGAGCAAATATCCTCAAATGATTTAGATAAAATAAGCCATGAATACGAATTTGCCGGAACCTATACCGTGGCCATCAATGGGACTTTTCCCCATTTTGGCGTAGATCCAGAAAACGCTTCTAACGAAAAACTTATGAGCATAGAACAATGGGGTACAATACAATGGAAGAGCTTTTATTATTCATTTGAAAATTGTTCCAATATGGTCTATAATGCCACCGATGTTCCCGATCTCTCACAGGCTACAGATATGTCCAGCATGTTCGATGGAGCATCCAGTTTTAATGGTGACCTCAGTGGATGGCAAGTAGACAACGTTCTCGATATGTCCGAAATGTTCGATGGCGCATCCAGTTTTAATGGCGATATCAGTGGATGGGAAACGGGCGAGGTTACGAATATGTCCTACATGTTCTTTGAGGCATCTATGTTTAACAGAGATATCAGTGGATGGAATGTGGAAAATGCTTCGGATATGACCCATATGTTCTCCTCTGCCATAGCATTTGATCAAAATCTTGGCGATTGGAATCTCAACAGTATTTTCGGTATGGAAGGAATGCTAGATAATTCTGGGCTTTCTCCAGAAAATTATAGCGGAACCCTAGTAGGGTGGGGTACGAATGCAAATACTCCCAATGGTATTATCTTCGGAGCAACTGGGCTTACTTATTGCGGGAATGGAATTGCTGGAAGGGATGCGCTGCTTGCCAAATTTTGGGTTATAGTTGGAGATTCTGAATGTTTATAAGCATTTTTTTAATCCCATAATTTATAAAAAACACCGGAAAGCAAAGCTTTCCGGTGTTTTTGTTTTGCAACATCCCAACCAAAAAGCTCTCGATACTATTTTATTTCCAAGAATCCGAAAAATCACTCTTACTGACAGCAAGGTCATTTTTTAAACTTCAAAACCTCAGAGCGGCCCTTTTTAAAGATTTTGTTGCTGGCTCCTTTGCCCTTACGCCGTCTTTTTTGTTCTTCAAAAGGCAATGCATGTACTTCTTGGCAATTGGTTGAGCAACATTCGTCCATGGCCTCTGCACATTCCTCACATTGGATAAAGAGTAAATGGCAGGCTTCGTTGGCACAGTTTACATGGGTGTCGCAAGGCTTGCCACATTGGTGACAACTGGAGATTACATCTTCGGAGATGCGCTCCCCTCTGCGGTGGTCAAACACAAAGTTTTTGCCCAAGAACTTGTTTTCCAAACCTTCGGCCTTTACTTGGCGTGTGTACTCAATAATTCCACCTTCCAATTGAAACACATTCTTAAAGCCTTTGTGTTTGTAGTAGGCACTGGCTTTTTCGCAACGGATACCTCCGGTACAGTACATGACCAAGTTTTTATCCTCTTTGTGCTCCTTTAAATCTTCTTCAATAACATCTAAAGAATCCCTAAAGGTGTCCACATCTGGGGTAACGGCATTCTTAAAATGGCCTATTTCGCTTTCGTAGTGGTTGCGCATGTCTACCAGCACGGTGTCCGGATCCTCGATAAGGGTATTAAACCTTTCGGCTCCCACATGTACTCCCTTATCGGTCACATCAAAAGTGTTGTCATTTAAGCCATCCGCGACAATTTTATGGCGCACCTTCACTTTTAGTTTTAGAAAAGATTTATTGTCTTGTTCCACAGCAATGTTCAAACGAACGTTTTCCAAAAAGGAAATACTGTCCAGATGGGATTTAAAAGCATCAAAATTATCCGCCGGAACGGAGAGTTGTGCATTAATGCCCTCGAAGGCCACATAAATTCGGCCCAGAACATCCATTTCGTCCCAAGCAATAAATAAGTGGTTCCTTAAAATCTGTGGATTTCCAATGTGTGCATATTTGTAGAAAGAGATGGTTAACCGATCCTTGCCGGCCTCCTCAATAAGTTGCTCCCTTTCCTTTGCACTTAGTGTATTGTACAGTTGCATGCTATACCAATAGTTAAGTTAAAGAATAGACTAAAATAAAATGGCAGCAAAGATAAAATTCTTCCTGCAAAAAGAAAAAGGGCTTCTTAAAAAAGAAACCCTATCCCAACCGATTAATCCTTTTTCATAGCGCAAAATTTCCCTTTTGCCATAAGGCAACGAACCCAAGATGGATCCGCTATGATAATACGAGTTAGTATGGAGTAGATACGGTTGTTCAAAAAGGTTGCGTGCCCTTGTTGTTGCGTGCAAAAAGAAATGGTATTTTTAGCCTTCCAAATAATTAAATACCATGAGCAACGAAAAAGAAGCAAAGTTAAAAGCCTTAAAACTAACCCTGGACAAATTGGACAAAACCTACGGAAAAGGTGCTGTCATGAAATTGGGGGACAGTGTGGTTGAGGATGTGGAAGTTATCCCATCTGGGTCTTTAGGTTTGGACATTGCTTTGGGTGTTGGCGGTTATCCTAGAGGTAGGGTCGTTGAGATATATGGACCTGAATCTTCGGGTAAGACCACTTTGACCCTGCACGCTATTGCGGAAGCCCAAAAAAATGGGGGTATTGCTGCTTTTATTGATGCAGAACATGCTTTTGACCGTTTTTATGCCCAAAAATTAGGCGTTGATATTGATAACTTGATCATCTCGCAACCTGATCACGGGGAGCAGGCATTGGAGATTGCCGATAACTTGATCCGTTCTGGTGCTATAGATATTGTAATTGTGGATTCTGTTGCTGCTTTGACTCCAAAAAGTGAGATTGAGGGAGAAATGGGTGATTCCAAAATGGGATTGCACGCTAGATTAATGTCGCAAGCTTTGCGAAAGTTGACCTCAACGATCAGCAAGACCAATTGTACCGTGGTATTTATCAACCAGCTCCGTGAAAAAATCGGGGTAATGTTTGGGAATCCAGAAACCACCACAGGGGGTAATGCCCTTAAGTTTTATGCCTCGGTTCGGTTAGATATCCGTCGCTCTACACAGATAAAGGACACGGACGGGGGTGTTCAAGGAAACAAGACCCGGGTTAAGGTGGTGAAGAACAAGGTGGCCCCTCCATTTAGAACCGCAGAGTTCGATATTATGTACGGAGAAGGCATTTCCAAAATTGGCGAAATCCTAGATCTAGGCGTTGCCTATGAGATTGTGAAGAAAAGTGGTTCTTGGTTCAGCTATGGAGAGACAAAGTTGGGGCAAGGCAGGGATGCCGTGAAAGCATTGTTGCAAGACAATCCAGAACTAGCAGAGGAGCTTGAAGCCAAAATCAAGGAAGCTATTGCTGCAGTAAGCGCATAAGCTATTTTTGCTCCTTTCTCTACAAATCTCCTTCTGCCCGTAAAAATTAACGCAACCCTTAGGATTGCTGTTCATCTAGGAATAAAAAGAAATTTTTATGATGAAAAAGGCAATAGTGCTGGTCATTCTCTTTGGAGTAGCGGCATTGTTCAATGCATGCGAAATTGATGATGGACAAAATTTCCGATTTACAACTTTGGCCATAGTTGATGCCGATGTGCCGGATTTTTTCGAACTTAACGAAACCTACAACATAGAAGTTACCTATGTGCGGCCAGATGAATGTACGTTTTTTGAAGGGTTCGATGTGGCCAAAACTGCAGAAACGGATAGGGATGTAGCTGTTATAGGTTCAGTGCTTACAGATGAAATAGCATGTGCACAGGTGGTTCAGGAAGTTACGGCCACACTTCAATTCGTTGTACTGTATACGGGGGAATATCATTTTAGATTTTACTCTGGGCAGGACCAGAACGATAATTCAATGTTTTTAGAATTCACTGTTCCGGTTGTTGAGGTGCCAACAAATTAGAAATAGCAACAATCCAAAATTGACCAACATTTGGATCTTGAAGAGCTGATACATAATTGCAAAAAAGGCAAAAGACGGGCGCAAGCCGAATTGTACCGGAAATATTCCGGTATTCTTTTCGGTATGTGTCTCAAATATTCCCGGAACAAGACAGAGGCCGAGGACAATTTGCATGACAGCTTTATGACCATTTTCAGCAAAATAGACCAATATAAGTTTAATGGGTCTTTTGAAGGTTGGATTAAACGGATCACGGTAAACACGGTACTGCAGAAATATAGAAAAGAGCAGTACATGGATGTAGTTTCAGAAAACGTTGGTGAAGCGGTTGAGGTAGATGCCGAAGAAACGGCGATCAGCCTTTCCACACTGCTCACCTACATTCAGGAGTTACCCAATAAATATAGGTTAACGTTTAATTTATATGTTTTGGATGGGTACAGCCATAAAGAAATAAGTGAGATGTTGGGGACATCCACGGGGACTTCAAAGTCGAACCTGGCAAGAGCCAAGATGATTTTGAGGGAGAAAATAGAAAAGGAAAACATAAACATTGCTTAAATGGGGAAAAAGAATTTAGAGCAATTGTTCAAAGAAAAGTTAGGGGACTTTCATGAGATTCCGGATGAAAAAGTCTGGAATTCCATTGAAAGCTCTTTGGACAAAAAGAAGCAAAGGAAAAGAGTTGTGCCTATATGGTGGCGACTTGGAGGAGCTGCGGCCGTGTTGGCCATTTTAGTATATGTTATCAATCCATTCGGCAACAATGAAGGGCAAATCGTTGTTTCGGAAACCGAAAGCACCGAAGCTTCTGATCAACAACAAAACTCAAATGACACACTTAAGTCGTCAGACGTGTCAGAAGATGAGCAATTAGTCAATGGCCAAAATGGCCAAGATGACTCCAAGCCCAAACCGGGTGAAAATGCTGTTGCGGACGTTCAAAAAGATAACGGACGTTCAGTTGGCAATAATCAAAGTCAGAATTCCAAAGAACAGCTTGCAACTACGCATGCGCCACAAACGAACGCCCCTGCGTCCAATAAAAATGCTGAAAGCGTAAATACGCTGAACAATCAGCAGCATGCTTCGGACGCCATTGTTGCATCCGAGGATAGGACCCAAACAGATTTGAAGCAGGGAATCCAAAAGGATACTGAAACAAAACAAGATTTATTGGAAACCGTTATTGCAAAAGATGCGGTAACAGAAAACAATTCCGACAATCGGCAACCACAAAATGATTCCCTGGCCGATCAAATAGAAAATCAAGCTGAGGAAGAGGAAGCTATTGCTCAAAACGATACTGAAAATCTAGATGATGGAAAACAATCCATATTTGATGCTATCGCCGAACAAGAAGAGGAGGTGATTGCTCAAAGTTCCAGTGGTAAATGGTCCATTGGACCTTCAGTAGCCCCGGTTTACTTTAGTGCGTCAGGAGAAGGCTCTCCGGTACATTCCTCCTTTGCTACCAATTCCAAGTCTGGGAATGTGGATTTAAGCTACGGACTGACCGTAGCCTATGAGATTGGCAAGAAATTGAAGGTTCGCACGGGTGTTCATCGAGTTAATTACGGATACGATACCAACGATGTGGTGTTTACCTCTTCTTTGGATGGTTCTGTGAGCCTTTTCGATAACATTGACTACAGTAGAGATTCCCAGAATATTGTATTGGAAAGTAAGGACAACAACAATTCTAATGCCCTTGCCAATGATAAAGCTGAAGTTGGTGCCTCTGCAAATGCCGTTTTAGACGGAAAAATGGTACAACAGTTAGGATATCTAGAGATTCCTTTGGAACTAAATTATAGCCTAATAGATAAAAAGTTTGGGATAGATCTTATTGGGGGTGTCAGTTCACTGTTTTTGGTAGACAACTCCGTGTTGCTGGAATCGGAAGGATTAGTTACTGAAGTTGGTGAAGCCAATAATGCGAATTCCATGAACTTCAGTACCAACGTGGGGGTAGGGTTCAACTACGAGTTCTCGCCAAAAGTACAATTGAATGTCGAACCCGTTTTCAAATATCAACTGAATACCTTTTCAGATACTTCAGGTTCATTTAGACCTTTTTCTGTCGGTGTTTACAGCGGTGTCCGTTTTAAGTTTTAGAAGGTAGAATTACCGTTTTGTTGTGTTAGGCTGGTTTATTTTCATTGGCACAAAGGGTCTTTATAAGAAGTTGGTTAGGAAGATTGCCCCTTTAGGCAATCATTAAGCACCCCGCGTTCCAGCGGGGTGTTTTTTTACTCCTTTCAACTTTTACCATCAGAGTTTTCCTTCCGACTATGGGATAAAAAACATCACTTAATCAAAAATTTCTTATTTTAACCCGCCTTCAAAGTCCCATTCTCTTGAAAATCGAACAATTTGAGGATATCGTAATCTATTTTTCCAAATCCCTTTTAGGGAAGGAAAACGAGGAGGAAATTCTTTGGGATTTGGCCAAAAACTGCATTGCTAAATTGGGCTTTGTGGATTGCGTGGTCTATCTTATTGATCATGATAATAAGCTTCTCATTCAAAAAGCCGCCTATGGTCCCAAAAATCCAAAGGACCACAATTTGTACAACCCGGTGGAAATTGGCGTCGGGCAAGGAATTACAGGTGCTGTTGCCCTATCCGGTCAGGCCGAAATTATTCCAAATACCGCAGTAGATTCCAGATATATTGTGGACGACCATCAAAGGCTTTCCGAAATATGTGTACCTATTGCACATGAAGATATTATTTATGGGGTTATAGACTGTGAACATCCAGAAAAGGGGTTTTTTACCGAACACCATTTAAAGACGCTTTCCGTAATTGCCTCCATTTGTGCCATAAAGATCAAGAGTGTTCGAGCCAACAAAGCACTGAGAGAAAAGCAAGAAAAATTGCTCCAAATTAAGGAAGAACTCATAGAATTGAGACTTAAGGCCCTTAACTCCCAACTCAACCCTCATTTTGTGTTTAATGCGCTCAATGCAATTCAGTATTATGTAACCTCGGAGGACAAACAGTCCGCCTTAGAGTGCTTGTCCACTTTTAGCAAGTTGATTCGTTTCAATTTAAAGTACCTGGAAGAAGATGTGGTAGAATTAATGGATGAAGTCAAAATGTTGGGTTGGTACTTGAAGCTTCAAAAACTACGTTATGATGATCAATTTGAATATAGCATAACTGTGGATGATGAAAATGGAAAATGGGATGCGGTTATTCCCTCTTCCATTATTCAGACCTTGCTAGAAAACATTATTGAAAACACCATGTCCAGCCCACTCCCTAAAGAGCAATTGCATATTAATTTTAAACTTTCAGAAACAAAGGTAGTTTTGGAGGTACATCATAAACAAGGGGAATCGGGATACCTATCAGAGCCGTCACACCAATATCAAGAACGCAACACACAACTATTGGATCAAATTAGGTTGCTCAATTCCAATAAGGGGTACAACATAACAAAAGAAGAATTTCAAGAAACTGGCACTGAGATTGTCACCATAGTACTAACGCTTCCCAATCTAAACTAAGTCGTTTAAGATAACCTCCCTAACCTCTTCCCGCAAAGTAGATTTGTCATCCTCAGCCAAAATTCCAGTATCAAAAAATTGGTGCACCTTTGCCCTAATCCGGCCTGGTTCACCGCTAAAAAAGGTGAAAGGGAATCGTTTTTTGTTGTCGTAAAAAGTCACCGGCACCACAGGTATCTTATGGGCAATAGCCATCTTAAAAGCGCCGTCCTTAAATTCATCCAACACAATATGTTCTTCAGGGACGCCCCCTTCGGGAAAAATGCAAATACTCAGGCCTTGGTCCAATCTTCTTTGGGCGCGTAGGTATACTCCTGTCCTGCTTTTGACGCTGTCCCGATCCACCATAATACAAACACGCTTATAGAAAAACCCAAACACAGGAATCTTGACTAGCTCCTTTTTGCCCACAAATACAAAAGGGTTTTTGCTTACTACCAACATGAGCATAATATCCAGCATACTGGTATGGTTGGCCACCAACATATAACTTTTCGCTCTTTCCATGTACTGTTCCCGTTCTATTTTGGGAATACAACCCATTCCATATAAAATGGGTTTGGCCCAAATATTACGAGCCAACCAAAAGAACTGTGGATAGGTCTTTTCAGAAAAGACAGTCAACAACAAAAAAGGGGAAAAGAGGAAAATGGGAAGGGCCACCAACACATGAAACCAAATTCGATACAAGATGTGCCCAATATTCTTCAAAAATCCAAGCATGCCCCAAAAGTAGAATTTTTGAATATCTTTATGGAAACAACCTTAAAAACTTGATTATGGGAATTTTGTATGCCATTTTAATCGGTGCCGCTGCTGGCTGGCTGGCCGGTAAAATTATGAAAGGCGGCGGTTTTGGTGCTTTAATAAATATTATTTTGGGTATTGTAGGTGGTGCCGTCGGGAACTGGCTCTTTGGTACCCTGGGCATCCACATTGGATCCGGAATTGTTGGTGATTTGATTACCGGAGTCATTGGAGCAGTGGTCATTCTTTTTGTGGCCGGACTCTTTAAAAAATAGCTTTTGAGGCTCTTTTATCGTTAGCAATCCGCGCAAGCTTTTTTTATCGCATACGGATTGTTACTTTTACGCCCAAAAATCAGGTATGGCCAGAATCTTAACTGGAATCCAAAGTACGGGCACTCCACATTTGGGAAACATTTTGGGAGCAATTATTCCTGCCATCCAAATGGCAGAAGATCCTAAAAACGAATCGTTTCTTTTTATTGCGGACATGCATTCCCTTACCCAAATAAAAAATGGGCAGGAATTGCGTAACAACACTTATGCAACGGCAGCCACCTGGTTGGCTTTTGGCCTTGATATCAAAAAAACCGTTTTCTATAGACAAAGTGACGTGCCACAAGTAACTGAACTGGCTTGGTACCTAAGCTGTTTCTTCCCATACCAGCGTCTTACTTTGGCCCATTCTTTTAAGGATAAGGCAGACCGATTGGAAGATATTAACGCTGGATTGTTTTCTTATCCTATGCTGATGGCCGCTGATATTTTGTTGTACGATGCCCATGTGGTTCCTGTTGGGAAAGACCAACTACAGCATTTGGAAATGACCAGGGATGTGGCCTCACGATTTCACCACCAGTTTGGCGATACTTTTGTACTTCCAGAAGCCAAAGTACAGGAAGAGACCATGTACATACCTGGCACGGATGGAGAAAAAATGAGCAAGAGTAAGGGGAACCAAATCAACCTGTTTCAAACAGATAAAAAGTTACGTAAGCAGGTTATGGGAATTGTAACGGACAGTACTCCCATGGAGGATCCCAAAGACCCTACCAATGACAATGTTTTTGCATTGTACAAGATCTTGGCCCAACCGAATCAAATTGAGGAAATGAGCGCCAATTATCTAGCGGGTAATTATGGCTATGGCCATGCCAAGCAGGCCTTGTTTGATGTTATCCAAGAAAAATTTGCCGAACCTCGGGAGAAGTTTGAATACTACATGAATCACCTGAACGAGGTGGACGAGGCCTTGGCCTTTGGAGCAGAAAAAGCCAGAAAAGTAGCTGATCAAGTATTGGAGCGGGTTCGGGAAAAATTGGGGTACTAGAATTACCCTGTTTTACCAATTTACACCTAATTGCAACAATTATTCATGTTGTCATTCTGAACCTGAGCTTTGCGAAGATGAAGAATCTCAATCAGCTTTTTTGATGTTGCATGAGATACTTCGATTTGCTCAGTATGACATAACAGGAAGACTCCTACTACTCCAATCTTATTCCTGCCGTATTACAAAAATTTCATAGGAACAAATGCTCTAAAAACTCCATTTCAGGATTCATTCTTTTTATCAAATTCAACTTTTTTACCCGCAACCAACCTTTTATTTCTTTCTCCCTTGCTATGGCATTATGAACCCAAGTGAATTTCTCATAATACATTAGATGTCTACAATTATATCTTGCTGCAAAGGTTCTTTTCTTCGATAGGATATTTTCCTGATGCTCCATGAGTCGTCTGGCCATGTTATTGGTAACCCCTGTATACAAAACCGTTTTATTCCTATTGGTTAGGATATAAACATAATAGGTATGCCATCCTTGCAGATTCATACTATATCGCTTCAAAAAGCTTACCTGGCAACGGACGAATTACCCCTTTCATCTCCATGGTCAAAAGTGTAGATGAAACTTGGAAGACTGGCAATTTACATGCTAAAGCAACGGTATCCAGTAATTGTTTTCCGTTCAACTGCAGGTAGGAGTAGATAGCCCTTTCTGTTTCGTCCAACTCTAAAAACAGCTGCTTTTGAACTGGTTGTTTGGCTTCTTTTTCTGAAACATCCCACCCCAAGAGATATACCAATTCGGCAGCAGAGGTTAGCATATGTGCCTTTTGTTGTTTTATTAGATTATTGCATCCCTTGCTATATTTGTCCGAGTGCCTTCCCGGTAAGGCAAAGACTTCCCGATTATATCCGTTGGCCAAATCTGCAGTGACCAAACTCCCCCCTTTTTCTGCAGACTCTATTACAATAGTTGCTTCACTCATTCCCGCAATAATCCGGTTTCGTTTAAGAAAATTTTCCCGATCAGGATTACTTGTGCTCCAAAACTCTGTTAGAAAGCCCCCATTTTCTTCAATTTTGGAAGTATATTTTTTATGCGACTTGGGATAGATTTGGTTCAGTCCATGAGCCAGGAAACCAATGGTCTGCAAACCCATTTCCATGGCTGCCCTTTGGATGGTAATATCCACACCGTATGCAAAACCACTAACAATAATTGGATTTAACGGAGCTATTTCTTCAATAAATGTTTGACAAAATGCAGTGCCATAACTCGTGATATTCCGAGTACCAACGACACTGATAATTTTTTTGCCTTTAATATCAATATTACCTTTTTGAAATAGTAGAACCGGCCCGTCCAAGCAATGTTGTAAGTAATCGGGGTAATCGGCTTCCATGAAATAGGTGAGCTCTATTCCATTTCTGTTAATAAAATCGAATTCAGCTTCAGCCGCTTCTCGATAAACAGCATCATGTAAGCCTTTTAGTGTTACTTGTCCAACTCCATCGATTTTTAGGAGATGCTGTCGTTTATCCTTAAAAATAGCAGTTGGACCACCACAGTGACCGATAAGCTTTTTGGCGGTAAGGTCTCCAATATTTGGGATTGCCTGCAATCGAAGACAGGCAATAATTTCATCCTCAGTCATTTATTGGGTAGGTTAAGTTGTCCACAAATTACATTTTTTCAAATGTTAATAAAAAGTTATCGGGCTTATTTTGTCCTCAGGCTTTTTTTGCAATATTTGTGATGATGCGGATTGATGCCTACATAGAAAATTTACTTTTTAATTACAATTGTGTTGTAGTTCCCGGTTTTGGAGCCTTTTTAGCCCATGGAAAATCCGCGGAGTTGGATTCAGCAACCAATGCATTGCTGCCTCCTACCAAAGCGATTTCCTTTAATGCGCAATTGATAAAAAATGATGGGCTATTGATTTCCCATATTGCCAAGGAAAAAAAATTGGGTTACGAAGAGCTGCTTCAAGAAATTGAAGAAGTAGCAGAGTCATGGCACAAAAGATTGGAGCATGGAGAACATATTGAGCTTTTTGGGCTGGGCAAACTATGGCTTAATGGGGAACAAAAAATCCAGTTCCAGCCAGAAAACAAGACCAACTATCTTACCTCTTCGTTTGGTTTGTCCGCTTTTGCAGCCACTCCTATTCACCGTGAAGTTTTAAAAGAAGAGGTTGAGGAACTTGAAGAAAAAATTCCATTTATTATAACCCCAGAAAAGCGGGCACAAACATCATTTAGACCGTGGCTTAAATATGCTGCTGTTCTGCTACTGGCCGTTTCCCTGGGCACTACTTCTTACCGCACCTATAATCAATTGCAACAGGATCAAGTTGCTGTACAACAGGACGCGCAAAAAGAAGTGTCCCGCCTTATCCAAGAAGCTACTTTTTTTGAAAGTGCACCTCTAGAGCTCCCGGCTCTCAGCATTGAGGTCAACAAAAAACAGTTGGGAAAACACCATGTTATTGCCGGCGCTTTCCGAATTGAAGCAAATGCGGATAAAAAGGTTGCTCAACTGAAAGCAAAAGGCTTTGATGCCTTTTATTTGGGCGAGAACAAGTTTGGACTACACCAAGTGGCGTATGATAGTTTTGAAAATCCCAAAGAAGCACTTCGCTTTTTGCGCCATGTAAAAAATACGGAGTCTGCAGATGCTTGGCTATTGTCCGAGAAATAGTCGCTCTTTCTTTAAAACCAGTTTCCACTTCAATATCTTTGCGCAAAATTGAACGGTATGCGCGCAAAAACGCCCAATGAATCTAGAACAGTAATGACCGACATGGTTTTGCCTAGTGAAACCAATCCTTTGAACAACCTGTTTGGTGGGGAACTTTTGGCCCGAATGGATAGGGCTGCCAGTATTGCAGCGCGAAGACATAGTCGTAGAATTACAGTTACTGCATCCGTCAACCATGTTGCATTTAACCGTTCAGTACCTCTAGGAAGTGTTGTTACTGTGGAAGCCGCGGTGTCCAGAGCCTTTAAAACTTCTATGGAAATCTATATTGATGTTTGGATGGAGGACAGATTTACCGGGGAGCGGGCCAAGGCAAATGAAGCCATATATACCTTTGTTGCTGTGGATGATACGGGTATTCCAACTGAAGTTCCGTCCTTAAAACCTGAAACCGATTTGGAAAAGGAACGCTTTGCTGCTGCCCTACGTAGAAAACAACTAAGTCTGGTGCTAGCTGGGAAAATGAAACCTTCGGATGCCACAGAACTCAAGGCATTATTCTTGGGAAACTAAAAAGTAAAAATATTGAAGCCAATGGAGGGTATTAGCAGCTGTGCTTTTCTGAATAAGCCTATCTGCTCCGGCGCGGTATCTATATTCATGAAATCCAAATAATTATCAATTTTAAAATACAATCCCACAAAATTATTAATCCTATAATTAAATGAGACATTAGCATCCATAGAGAATGCATCATCTTTAAATTTTGTGCGCATTTGTTTATGCGTATACCAGGCATAACCTATTCCCAACCCTGTTTTTAATGATATTTTGGATTGTTTTAGCGGAATGATATAGCCCCCGATCACATGTAAATGGGCTATTTTTGTAGCATCAATTTGTCCTATGGTCGCTGGATCGATAATCTTTGTGTCAAAAGAGCTATGCTGTGCGCCTACAAGCAATTTCGGGGAAATTCTGAGAAGTATGCCGATGTTGTATCCATTTTTCACCTGATATCCCTTATCTAGAAAGTTGGCACCATAGGTTTGTGGCAAGGCATAAGCAATGCCAATTTCTCCAAGAACTGCTGAATCCAATTCCCCTTCACTAGATTGAGCGAAAAGGTTATTCCCATAGATCAGAAACACGATTAGTTTAAACAAAAGTTTAAAATTCAAATTCATAGGAATTAGTTTCTGATGTGAATGGAAGTGCGATTTCTCGCTGTTTGATAATACCATCATTTCGAAGCTGATACTCAATATGGAGCGGTTCGTTTTTGATGTTTTCGAATATAATCAAGCCTTCAATCTGGTCTGGGATTAATTCGATTGTTTTTTGAAGTTGAAAAGTGTCTGAATCCGAATTGAAATCAACTAGTTTAAGAGTGGAATTGTACTTAATTTCAAGGGATAGGGTGTCTGTGAGATTATCTATTCTCTTTATGTTCAATTGAGTATTGATAATCTCATCCGACGTCACTTCGGGAATGGCGTAAGTAAAATTCTCGAAGGGCAAGGCAGCAATACCTTGGATAAGTAATGTTGGATATGCGGGATTAAATACAGAGTTATTGGGGTCATTTACAATAATAAAGAGACTGTCTTCATTTGCTGGTGAAATAGTAGTAATAAAAAATGAACCCTTATCATCTAATACGGAAGAACCAATTAAATCGATATCTTTATATTGA
Organism: uncultured Allomuricauda sp.; assembly: GCA_965117065.1. GTDB lineage: Bacteria > Bacteroidota > Bacteroidia > Flavobacteriales > Flavobacteriaceae > Flagellimonas. The sequence continues at coordinate 2,187,095 of OZ220751.1, read as the reverse complement.
GCAATTGGCAAAATGAGCGCAAACGACAGAAAGTTGCCAGATGCGTATGCTTCTACAGGGAGATCTGGGTAGTTTTTATCCGCTATATTATCAAGCGTGCCTTTGAAAAGTAATCGCTGATTATCATTGTATTCAAGTTCACAACTGGTATAGAGAAACATCAAAAACACACACCATAAAAATCGAGACATATTTTGAGCGTTGTAATGCAATACTCAAGAATTTATGTCATCTTCAACGGCCTAAATTGACGGATGCCCTATTTCAATTGACGCATAATGGGTTTAAAGGAATAAAAAAGTTTTGCTAAGCAACTTAGAAGGACTAAAAGTCAAAATTGTCCGGATCAGGACCAAAGCGTTGGTTCTTATTTAAATTGTCCAACAGTTGAACATCCGCGCTGCTCAACTCAAAATCGAAAATGGAGGCGTTCGCTATAATTCGTTCTTTCTTTGAGGATTTTGGGATGGTTATTACTCCTTTCTGCAAATCCCAACGCAATACAATTTGTGCTACCGTTTTGCTATGTTTTCGCGCCAATTCCTTTAGTTCTTCAATATCAAAAATATTCCCTTGCATCATTGGGGACCAGGCTTCATACTGTATGCCATTCGTATGGCAGAAATCTATCAAATCCTGTTGTACCAAATAGGGATGAAACTCCATTTGGTTCACCATAGGAACAACCTCAACTTCAGCTAATAAATCCTCCAAATGGTGTTGCAAAAAGTTACTGACCCCAATAGCCCGTACTCTTTTTTCTTGGTAAAGACGTTCCATGGCCTTCCAAGTTTCCTTGGAGCGCGCTCCTTTTGGCCAGTGAATCAAATAAAGGTCCAAATAATCCGTCCCCAATCGTTCCAAACTGGCATCAAATGCCTTTAGCGTAGCATCGTAACCTTGATCATTATTCCAAACTTTACTAACCACAAAAACCTCATTTCGGTCCACATGGCTTTGAGCAATCCCTTGACCAACACCTTTTTCGTTATCATAAATAGCAGCGGTATCAATATGCCTATAGCCATGGTCCAAAGCTTCCTTGACCGCTTTGACAACTTCACTACCTTCTTTGGACAAATAGACCCCCAATCCAAAATAGGGCATTTTTACCCCGTTGTTCAATGTAAATGTGCCTTGTAAATCAGTTATTGAGCTCATACTATAATTGATAAATCCAATCTTCAGGATTTAAACGATTGGTGTCTTGATAAAGGTAAAATTTCAATTTGGTCGTTCCGTTGGACCGATTGGTATAAATGTCGCCAAGCACTTCTTTTACAGCTACTTTATCTCCTTTTTTTACATATAATTTAGATAAATTGTAATAGGTAGTGATGTAATTTCCATGCTTTACTTGTACCCCTCTATTACCCCCCGGAACGGTTAAAATTGCAATAACTTCCCCTTCGAAAATGGCCCGGGCCTTACTGCCCTTGTCCGTGGCAATGGTTACTCCATTATTCCTATGTTTTATTCCTGGATAGAGCTTGTCGCTATAAACCCCATACCCTTGACTTTTTATACCTTTTTCTACCGGCCATATCAACTTTCCCTTATTGGCAGAAAAGTTAGTGGCTACCAATTTTGCCTCTGGAGTAAGCACAAATTTGGTTCTAGAACCAGAGTTTCCAGCTCTTCTGTTCGTACTTGCAATAGCATTTTTAATGAGCCTTTCTATTTCCCTATCAATTTTTCTGGCTTCACGTTGCTTCTGCGTAATGGCATTTGTGTATTTACTCTCATTTTGACGAATGCTTTTCAACAAATCCTTTTGGGTCTGAATTTCCTTAAACAATCCATCCTTTACTCGTTTGTTTTCCACCAACAATTGTTCCTTTGTCTTTCTTTGTGACACCAGTTCCTGGTTTAATTGTGTAAGCTCAGTTGTCTTTGTAGTAATCTCTTCTCCTTGCTTCTTTCTGTGCTTTGCATATTGCTCCATGTATTGAAGTCTTTTTAATGCTTGGAAGAAGTCCTCTGCGGACAAAAGAAACATTAACCGATTGCCTTGCGCTTTGTTTTGATAGGATTTTTGGATGAGATTGGCATAGTCTTCCTTCAAAATCTGCAAGTCTTCTCGAAGTTTACTAATGCTCCGAATGTTCACGTTGATCTGTCTATTAAGTAAATTGGATTGTTGATTGGTTACTCTAATAAGCTCTTGCCTAACATTTATTCGTTGATCCAAAGCCTCCATTTGGTCCAAAACATTTCCTCTTTCCTCCTTTTCAGCAAAGAGCAATCTGTTAATTTCCTTTATTTCCTGTTGTAATCTTTCCCTTTTGGCTTCCAGTGCTTTTTGTTCACTTGTTTGCGCACTAGAAATTGTAGATGTCAGTATAGTAAACAACAGTAGGTAAACACCGTATGAGACTTTATCCAACATATTACTTTAATATAATTTCATCAAAACCCCTTGGGATTTTGTAGGGAAAATTAAGCGGTTTGTTTAATTCCAAGTTTCTAAAATTAAGATCTATGGTAGTTTTGTCGTCTTCATCCAGTGCGACAATTTGGATTTCATTGGGTAAAATCTTTCCTGATATATCCTGATAGGTATATTTTGCCTTTAATTGTCTATCTTCCTCTGGTTGAGATATCTCTTGGGAAGCAATTTTAAAATTCCCTGGTTCTAGTTGAAACAAGATTTTAAACAATTCTCTGGCCTTCTTAGGTTTTAACTGATAATTCCCTTGAATTATTGCGGAAGCATACTTGTCTTTTCTCAAATCCAGAACTGCATTGCCCAATAATAGGCTTTGAACCTTGGAAAAGTCCAATTCGGTTCCCAACAAGTCACTTAGGTACTCAAAATCACCATCAAAATATTCCCCTTGAAGCTTGTTATAAAAAGACACTTTATTAGGAGTGATATGGGCCTTTACCATACCAAAAGGAGCACTTATCCAAATCACTTTATCTTTTTCCATTCGAAGGCTAACATTTACCCCTTGATCATTTTTACCATCAGCGTAGTCAATTTTTACTTTGCCGCTCAAGGTTGTAAAATCCAACTGATTGGCATAATGGCTTTCTATTATACGTTTGGCAGAAATTCGCGCGTCAATTTCACCTCCTGTAACCTCTTTTGTTGACTTACAGCTAGCTAAAACCAAAAAGGTCAGCGCTATTAGCACAAACTGCATTTTTACTTTTGGGTGTATTGGCTTCATTACAGACCAGGCTTTATTTTGTTCAGATATTCGTTTGCTTTAGACCTATTGCCTATCGTTGTATATGCTTCTGAAAGTTCCCGATAAATTTTATTGGCAAGCGCATCATCATCAAACAAATAGTCCAAGGCACCTTCCAGAACTTCGATGGCTCTGACAGTGTTGGACTTGCCGTTCAAAGCAACACCATATGCATAATGGAAATACGGTTGAAGCGGATAGGAGTCCATGGCTTTTTGGGTCAATACTTCCAGGGCAGGGTAATCCGCCTGACCAATAAGGGTTTTCATTTGGGATTTATATGTTGCTACGGGATCATCTTTTTTTGATATTTCCTGTTTAGAAAGAACCTCATTTTCCTTTCCTTTTTTATGCTTCAGTGAATCTTGAATCTTGCGAGCGAGACTGGCTGCAAATTTGGAATTCTCCATGGCCTCAACCACTAAAAGCGCTTCTTTATATTGTTGGTTTTTGAAATAAATCAAGGCCAAATTCTCTTTAAGTTTGCCATGATCAGCAGGAATACGGTCCTTTATGGTTTCCAGTGGACTTCCTTGCTTGCTCATTATTTCCATCAAGGATTCCAAATACCAAAAGTCGTTTGGTTTTGAATTTAACGCTGCTATTCCATATTCTTGCGCCTGGATATACTGTTTATCTAAATAATAGGTCTTGGCCAATTGAAAATCTATAACATCACTTAGGGGGTCCAATTGTTTACAGGCCAAAAATAGGTTAATGGCTTTGTCATAATTTTGGATGCCTTTTTGTTTTAGAGCTTCAAAAAAGTGCTCCTGAAACTCATCCGTGTATTCCTCTAAAAAGACCTCTGCACTCTCTCTTTCCTGCGCATAATTATGGTAACCCATCAACACTGATAGTGCCAAGAACGCCCAAAAAGTTAATCCCTTGTTCATTTGCCTTTCCTCCCTTTTCTAATCCTGCGTTTGAGGAAACTGTAACCACTCTTTTACACTAAAACGGAGTAGTCCCCAATACTTATTGTTTCAAAATTACCATCAAAAATCACGTTATTGCCAATCATGGCATTATCCAGATTGGCATTGGTAATCTTGCTGTTGCTCTGAATCAGACTGTTTTTCACGGTCGAGTTCTCTACCGTAGTATCCGAGCCTAATGACACAAACGGCCCAATGGTCACATTTTTTAGCACTACGTTTTCACCTATAAAACACGGTTCTATGATGTTGGCATTTTCTTGTTTTACCGAATTTGAAATTAAATTCTCCCCGTCATTTTCTAAAAAGCCCAGCATCCGTTGATTGGTCTCCACGGTCACATTTTTATTTCCACAATCCATCCATTCATCCACTTTCCCTGGAACAAACTTCATGCCTTTTTCCATCATCCGCTTAATCCCATCATTGATTTGGTATTCCCCTCCATGCACAATGTTGTTGTCCAACACATACTGCAGTTCTTTTTTGAGTACCCCTACGTCTTTAAAATAATATATGCCAATAACCGCTAGATCAGAGACAAATTCTTTGGGTTTTTCTACTAGCTCAACAATCTCATTTTTGCCATTAAGGTTGACGACTCCAAAAGCTTCCGGTTTGTCCACTTGTTTCACCCAAATAACGCTATCTGCTGATTTGTCCAAATCAAAATCCGCACGAATCAAAGTATCCGCATAGGCAATTACCGCTGGGCCACTAAGTGATTCCTTGGCACTCATAATGGCATGCCCGGTGCCCAGAGGTTCATCCTGTCTGTAAATGGATCCCTTGGCTCCAAGCTCTTCGGCCAAATCCATTAAGCTGTTTACCACATCATCCCCAAAGAAAGCGGGATCTCCTAAAATAAAAGCTACCTCTTCTATTTGTTCTCCCAACACTTTGGCAATATCAGTCACCAAACGGTGCACTATGGGCTTTCCTGCAACAGGTATTAAAGGTTTGGGGACAGTTAACGTATGTGGTCTTAAACGAGACCCTCGGCCCGCCATGGGTACTATTATTTTCATTCTTTTTTAAGTATAATGTAGTTAGTGTGTGTTTATTGTCTTCCGGTACTACCAAAACCACCAGCGCCTCGATCGGTACTCGAAAGTTCCTTTACTTCCAACCATTCTGCCTGCTCATGTTTGGCAATGACCATTTGAGCTACTCGCTCCCCATTTTCAATGGTAAAATCTTCGTTAGAAAGGTTAACCAAAATAACCCCTACTTCACCTCGATAATCAGCGTCTATTGTGCCTGGAGCATTCAGCACTGTTACTCCTTTTTTGGCGGCTAAGCCACTTCTGGGCCTAACTTGAGCTTCATAACCTATGGGAAGTTCCATATAAAGCCCAGTTGGGACTATGGTCCTTTCCAACGGTTTTAGTGTGATTGGTTGATTGATGTTTGCCCTAAGGTCCATTCCAGCCGAAGCTATGGTCTCGTAATGGGGCAATTGGTGATTCGACTTGTTGATGATTTTAACTTTCACGCTGTAGAAATATGGTCTTTAACTTATCCCCTTCCATTTTATAAACTAACATCAAAAATAACAAAAGTAAAAGGCCTCCAGCTATTAAATTTCGGTTAAAAGCGTAAAAGGAAAGGGCAGAAAACCCAAGTGAGACCAACAGGTAGAAAAGTATTTTGCGCAAGTTATAGGGCACTGGGTAATACTTCCTTCCAAAGTAATAGGACATGAGCATCATACTTCCATAAGCTGCCAAGGTTGCCAAGGCAGAAGCCATGTACCCAATTTTGGGTATAAAGGCAATGTTGATAATCAACGTCATTAAGGCGCCAATTGATGAAATGTAAGCTCCAAACTTGGTTTGATCTGTTACCTTGTACCATACGGAAAGGTTGTGATATATCCCCAAACAAAAACTGGCCAACAAAATTATTGGAACCACTTCGAGTGCTTCCCAATAGGTAGAATTTCGAATTAGTAATTTGCCCAAAGGCTCTACAAAAACAACAACAGTCAACAGAATTACACTCCCAAGAATCACAAAATAGTTGGTGATTTGCGCATAGGTCCTTTGTGGTTTTTCCGTTTTGGCATGGCTAAAAAAGAAGGGTTCCACGCCCATTCTAAATGCCGTTCCAAACAAGGTCATAAAAAGGGCCAATTTGTAACAAGCTCCGTATTTCCCCACCTCGGCTTCGGCAATATCTACAGGTAACAGTTCCGTAAGCAAAATCTTATCAAAAACCTCGTTTACGGTAAAGGCCACTCCAGCTATCATAATCGGTCCTGCATATTTTAGCATTCCCTTCCAGAGTGGAAAATTAAAGGTGTATGAAACTTTAAAATATGTAGGTAACACTAAGAGAAGGGTTACCCCACTTGCAATAATATTTGAGATGAAAATATATTGAATTTCCCATTCTTCATGATAGATTCTATTCCAAAAACTATCGGCATTTTCCACAACCATATTGGGCAAAACCAGTAGAAAGAAAACATTGAATCCCAAATTTATGGCTACGTTGACAGTTTTCAACAGGGCATATTTCATGGGTTTTTCCTTTGCCCTCAACAAGGCAAATGGAATGATTACCAGGGCATCCAGCACTAAAATGTAGGTAGTGAACTTAATGTAATCCACATTAATGTTAGTGATACTGGCCAGATTTTCCTTGACCAACAAGGCCAATACCAAAAACAAGAGTGAAGAACCCATTAACGAAATCAACGAGGTTGAAATGACTGCTCTTTTATCCGCTTGCTTATGATAGAAACGAAAAAAGGCGGTTTCCATGCCATAGGCCAAAAAGACATTGAATATGGCTATCCAAGCATAGATATTGATGTACTGACCGTAACCCGCGGCATTTTCAAAGACTGAAGTGTATAGGGGCAGCAGGAAGAAGGAAAGTACCCTGGGCAAGACCGTGGCCAAGCCATAGATAAAAGTTTGTTTAAAAAGTCTTTTTAACGGATTCAATAGGTTTTGTACTTTTTAAGAAACCCTTTGCTAAGGTTGCTGCAAGTTACACAAAACCCTTTAGGTATGGCTTTCGGCTAACAATTTGTACCTTTTGATAATAAACCAATCCACCCAATGAAAAATTTATTAAAACCACTATTTCTTATCAGTACTTCCCTGATTGCATTAGCCTGTGTTGAAACGAGAAAAGAAACCCAAGCAGACACTCAAGAAAGGCCCAATATCATATTCATTATGTCAGATGATCATGCTTACCAGGCTATTAGTGCTTATAGTGATCATTTGATGCAAACCCCAAATATTGACCGAATTGGCAAGGAAGGAATTGTATTTACCAATGCTTGTGTAACCAATTCCATATGTGCTCCTTCTAGGGCAACAATTTTAACTGGCAAACACACCCATATCAATGGCAAAGTGGATAATCTTATGCCTTTTGATACTACTCAAGTAACCTTTCCGCAATTGTTTCAAAATGCGGGTTACGCAACAGCTATGTTCGGAAAACTCCATTTTGGGAACAATCCCAAAGGCGTGGATGATTTTATGATTTTGCCTGGTCAAGGAAACTACATCAATCCGGATTTTATTACAAAAAATGGCGATACTACCAGAATTGAAGGTTATGCGACGGATATTATTACAGACCTGATCTTGAATTGGTTAGACAAAAAACGGGATACGTTAAAGCCATTTATGTTGATGTACCTGCATAAGGCCCCACATAGGCCATGGTGGCCCACCTCTGAAAAATTCAAGGAGTTTTATGGGAAAGAATTTCCTTTGCCAGCTTCCCTTTTCGATGATTATAGCAATAGAGGCTCTGCTGCAAGGACTGCGGAAATGAATTTGTTGACCCACATGAAATATGTCTATGATACCAAAGTTTGGCCAGAAACAATTGCTAATATGAATGGTGTGACTCCTGAAGTGCCCGATTTGGTAAATGCCTTTACTAATATTTACAACCGCGCTACGGTGGAACAAAAAGCTCAATACAAGCCATTTTTAGATGCCATAAGCAAGGATTTTGAAGAAAACTGGCCGTCAATGACCTCGGAAGAGAAAATGATTTGGAAATACCAGCGCTATATGCAAGATTATTTGGCTTGTATTTCATCTGTTGATGATAATGTGGGTCGTTTACTGGATTATATGGATAAAAATGATTTGTCTGAAAACACTATGGTGGTATATACCTCCGACCAAGGGTTTTATCTGGGAGAACATGGATGGTTTGACAAGCGCTTTATTTATGATGAATCCTTTAAAACCCCTTTGCTGATTCGCTGGCCGAACAAAATAAAGCCGGGAATCACTAACGAGGAAATGGTACAAAATCTAGATTTTGCACAAACTTTTTTGGAGGCGGCACAAATAGAAATTCCAGGTGATATGCAAGGGGAGAGTTTGATGCCTCTTTTGACTTCGAACGAAGAGGAATGGACCCGGGATGCAGTGTATTACCACTACTATGAATATCCTGCAGAACATCAGGTAATGAGGCATTATGGGATTGTCACCACAGATTATAAACTGGCCCATTTCTATTATGATGTGGACGAATGGGAATTGTATGATCGTAAAAAGGATCCTGAGGAGATGAACAATGTTTATGGAGATCCAGCTTATGCCGATGTAGTCAAAGAGCTCCATAAAAAACTAGAAGAACTTCGTGTAAAGTATAAAGATTCAGATGAGCTTAATCAGCACTATATTGATCTTCATAATTCAAAAAACTAAGAAATAAAAAAGGGCCGCTTCTGTAAAAGCGGCCCTTTTTTATAAAGTATCTTTTCTAGCCTAATTGTTCAGCGCTTCCGTAGCTAAGGTATTTGGCTTCACTCTGTTTCGCCTAATTGTTCAGCGCTTCCGCACCACCAACAATTTCCAAAATCTCATTAGTAATAGCAGCTTGTCTTGCTTTGTTATAAGTCAATTTCAATTGATCCCGAAGCTCTGTAGCATTATCGGTCGCCTTGTGCATGGCTGTCATTCGCGCGCCGTGTTCGCTAGCAAATGAATCGCGAATAGCTTTGTACAATTGAGTCTTAAGCGATTTTGGAATCAATTGTTCAACTATTTCAGGTTTTGAAGGCTCAAAAATATAATCAGCAGCTCCTGCATTATCTCCCTTTACTGGAACAATGGGCAAAAACTGCTCGGACATCACTATTTGAGTTGCCGCATTTTTGAATTTATTATAGACCAGTTCGATCTTGTCATAATCACCCTCAGTGAAATAATCCATCAATTCTTGGGCAATTACAGCAACATTGTCAAAAGTCAAATCGTCAAAAACTTGGCTGCGATTGGCAATTACATTGTTCTTTTTTCCAAGTATATCATTCCCTTTTTTGCCAATGGCGATGAAATCAACTTGCTTTCCCGCATAGGTTTCATTGACTAGTACAGTAGATTGTTTAATGATATTGGAATTGAAAGCCCCACACAAACCACGGTTAGATGTAATGGCTACTGCCAATACTTTATTTACTGATCTATTATCAGCAAACTTACTCCCTGCATCCCCATCCAAGCTTGCACTTAAACTTTGCAACAACTCGGTAAGTTTATTGGCGTATGGCCGCATGGCTGTGATAGCATCTTGAGCTTTTTTCAACTTGGCAGCAGATACCATTTTCATGGCACTGGTAATCTGCATGGTTGATGACACCGATGCTATTCTATTTCGTATTTCCTTTAAGTTTGCCATTCCTTTTTTAGAATTTAGTATTGAGTATCAAGTAATGGGATTCTCATTTCCCAACACTGGAACCTATGCTCTATACTTTCCTGAAAGATCTTTACAAACAGCTGTTAATGTTTCCGTTACCTCGTCTGTTAACTTTCCAGCTTTCAAGGCATCTAAAACATTTCTGTGCTTGGCATTCATGAACTCAATAAAGTCTCTTTCAAATTCCTTTATCTTATCAACAGGAACGTCTCTCAACAAGTTCTTGGAACCTGCAAAAATAATGGCCACCTGATCTTCAACTGTGAACGGATCATTTTGTGCCTGTTTCAAAATCTCTACGTTCCTACGTCCTTTTTCAATTACATTCAAGGTCGCTGCATCCAAATCTGAACCAAACTTTGCAAAGGCCTCCAATTCACGGAACTGTGCTTGATCCAGCTTCAATGTACCTGCCACCTTTTTCATGGACTTGATCTGAGCGGAACCACCAACACGGGATACGGAGATACCTACGTTAATCGCAGGGCGAACACCTTGGTTGAACAAATCTTGTTCCAAGAATATCTGTCCGTCCGTAATAGAAATCACGTTGGTTGGGATATATGCCGATACGTCACCTGCTTGTGTTTCAATAATAGGAAGTGCCGTTAGGGACCCACCACCTTTTACCATTGGCTTAAGGGAGTCTGGCAAATCGTTCATGTTTTTTGCGATATCATCATCTGCAATAACCTTTGCGGCACGCTCTAACAATCTTGAGTGCAAGTAAAATACATCACCAGGATATGCTTCACGTCCTGGAGGTCTTCTCAATAACAAGGACACCTCACGGTACGCAACTGCCTGTTTTGATAAATCATCATAGATAATCAAAGCTGGACGACCTGTATCTCTGAAATATTCTCCAATTGCAGCACCCGCAAAAGGGGCATATACCTGCATTGGTGCAGGGTCAGAGGCGTTTGCTGCGACAATTGTTGTATACGCCAAAGCTCCCTTATCCTCCAAGGTTTTTGCAATAGCCGCAACTGTTGAGGCTTTCTGTCCTATTGCAACATAGATACAGTATACGGGCTCTCCGGCATCATAAAACTCTTTTTGGTTTAGGATGGTATCGATACAAACCGTGGTCTTTCCAGTCTGACGGTCACCAATCACCAACTCTCTTTGTCCTCTACCAATTGGAATCATGGCATCAATTGCCTTAACTCCTGTTTGCAATGGCTCGTTTACTGGCTGACGGTAGATTACCCCTGGCGCTTTACGCTCCAAAGGCATTTCGTAGGTTTCGCCAGCAATTGGCCCCTTACCATCTATTGGCGCACCTAAGGTATTTACCACTCGACCAACAATTCCTTCTCCTACATTGATGGAAGCAATACGTTGTGTTCTTTTTACCGTTGCGCCTTCCATAATCTCCTTGGATGGGCCCAACAATACAACACCTACGTTATCTTCCTCTAGGTTCAAAACAATACCTTCCATACCACCATCAAACTCAACAAGCTCACCATATTGAGCGTTGGAAAGTCCGTAGACACGGGCAATACCATCCCCTACTTGCAATACGGTACCTACTTCGTCCAAAGAAGCGGTAGCTTCGAAACCTGATAATTGTTTTTTCAAAATTGCTGATACCTCAGCGGCTTTTACTCCTGCCATTTTGTTAGATATAAGAAATGAGACATGAGATACTAGATCTCCTGCCTTTTTATTTATAGACTATTTGTAAATTCTCTTTTTAAACCGTTCAATTTGTTGGCAATGCTTGCATCGTACTGCAAATCACCAACACGTAACACAAAGCCACCCAAAATACTTTCGTCGATTTTGTTCTGGATAGTTACTTTATTTCCAGTGATTTTGGCTACTTCTGCCAATACCTTTTTTTCTAATTCAGCGGTCAAAGGAACTGCTGTGGTCACAAAGGCCACATCTTCACCTTTTAACTGCTCATGAAGAATGATATATTTTAAGGCCACCTCCTGCAACAAGGCTATCCTTTTATTATCAGTTAAAGTGCTAATGACTCCCTGGGTAATCTCACTGGAACCCTTAAAGACTTCCTGCAATGTGTTTTTCTTTATCTCACCCTTGATTACCGGACTCTCCAAAAGGTTTTGAAGCTCCGTATTATCCCCAATTGTGGAGGCAATATTTCGCATATCTTTTTCAACGGCATCTGCCGCCTTCTTTTCGATAGCGAAATCCAAAGTTGCTTTTGCGTAGCGTATGGCTGCCCTACTCTCGTTCATGTGCTTCTAGTTCAATTTGATATCACCCAACATATCCTCAACCAGCTTTAGTTGCTTCTTCTTGTCGGACAATTCTTCTTTGATTACTTTCTCCGCAATATCTACTGAAAGATTGGCTACTTGTGCCTTTATATCGGCCACGGCAGCTTTCTTTTCACTTTCTATGGTTGCTTGGGCTTGTTTTACCAGTTTATCTCCTTCAACTTGCGCTTGCTCCTTGGCATCGGCCACAATTTTATCCTTGATTTCGCGAGCTTCCTTCAACATTGCTTCTCGTTCTGATCTGGCCTCTTTCAGTAATTTTTCGCTATCCGCTGTAACGTTCTGCATTTCCTTTTTTGCATCTTCTGCAGCTGCCAGAGCGTCCTTGATTCCATCTTCACGATCGTTTACGGCTTTCAAAATTGGTTTCCATGCAAACTTCCACATTAGAAACAGCAACAAACCGAACAACAAAGTCTGCCAGAAAAACAGTCCTACCGAAAACTCTTCCAATAACTTTTCCATAATCTATGCTTAAATATCTTGAATTTTTAAACGAAGTAAAAGCTGCAACCAACCGTTACAGCCTTTACTTATTTGATTTGATTATACTGCAAATAGGGCAGCAAAACCAATACCTTCAATCAACGCTGCTGCAATCAACATCGCTGTTTGGATTTTTCCGTAAGCTTCAGGCTGACGGGCAATAGCCTCCATTGCAGAACCACCGATTCTACCAATACCAAGACCAACACCAATAACTACTAAACCTGCACCTACCATTACTGGAATTTCCATATCTATCTAGTTTAAAATTAAAAATTCAATATATAAGATTCCCGCCTTCGCGAGAATGATATCTTAATTAATGGGCAACCTCTGCCTCATGTTCATGATCGTGCTCATGTTCTTCGGAAGCAAATCCGAAATACAGTGCAGACAACATGGTGAAAATATACGCTTGTAGCAGTGCCACTAGTACCTCAATCAAGGAAATGGCGAATGCCAATCCAAAGGATAATGGACTACCCAGCCAACTTTTAAAAATGAACATTAGTCCAATCAAGCTCATCAATACTATGTGCCCTGCTTGCATGTTAGCATACAAACGAATCAAAAGAGAGAAAGGCTTAATAATCAATCCCAATAATTCTATAGGGACCAAAATAATGTACAACGGAATTTTACCGTACCATGGCAATGATTTGCCCAACGGGTCAAACTGGTGCAACCAGTAATCTTTGGTTCCCGTGAAATTTGTTATTAAAAAGGTCATGATTGCCAAGGAAACTGTAATTGCTATGTTCCCTGTAACATTAATCCCAAGAGGTGTCAAACCAAACATGTTTAGAAACCAGATGAAGAAAAAGATGGTCAACAAGAAGGGCATGTATTTCCTGTACCGCTTTTCCCCGATGTTCGGTCTAGCAATGTCGTCACGGATGTATAAAACAATAGGTTCAAAGAAACGGCCAGCTCCTGTTGGCACTCCGTTGTTCTTGGCATAAGACCTTGCCAAACTGGTAAATAACCAGAGCATGAGCAATCCAGTCACAATGATCATCACCACATTTTTGGTGATGGAAAAATCCAATGGCTTTACATTGGTCGCATGATGCTCTTCATCGTAATTGATCGTGCCTTCCGCATCCGTCTTGTATATTTTGCTATGGTAAAGTTTGTAGTGGTTTCCATCCGCTTCAGCCAAGGTCTCTCCATGATGGAACTTTGAGGAAGAAAAAACCTTTAATCCATTATCCCATAAGATAACGGGCAATGGAAATCCAACATATTTGTGCTCTCCGTTTTCTTTGGTATAAGAAAACAATGAAAAATCATGTGCATCCTGAAGGTGATGGGAGATATATTCCTTAATTTCTGTCTTAAGGTCCTTTCCGTGCTCATCAGTATCTTCTTTGGGTTCACTTGCAAAAGTAAACTGACCTAAAAATAGTGCTGCAATAAGAAGAAATCTCGTAAAAAAAGTTTTTCGCATTTCGCTCAAAATATCGGTCTCTCAAAATCGGTGCAAATGTAAGTCATTCTTACAAAAAGAAAAAAGCTTTCAAACTTTTATTTTTGAGTGCCTTGGATGGATTAATTTTAAAAGGAACTCTATACGTTTTTGAGCATTTTAGAAGTGAAAAATGTCTCCAGAAAAAGGGACACGGCATACGGTACAAAAAATGCTGCAAATTCCAAACCAGACATATCTCCGTCGCTCTTATAGACAGGATAAAAAAGAAGGAAGAAAAAAACAAACTTTAAAAGGCTTCCTCCCATGAACAAAAACCCAATCTGATTTTTTAATTTCTCTCGAAACCTGTACAATAAGAAAAAAATGACAGCTGCCAAAATCCCATTGACTAGGTAAGAAAGTACAATGAGGTTGTTAAACATTGGAAGGTCTCTTATGGACAATATCCATAGGTGCACTCCAAATGCCAAGAGCAACAACATAAGAAGAAGCACAAAAAATTGTGTGGGTAAATTGAGTTTGGGCATTAGTACTTGATCCGTTTTAGCTGTTGCAAAACTACCCAAATTGAAATTGCCACTCCTAACAAAGTGGCAATTACTGTAAAAATATTTTTTTCGTTCCCGTAATATGCGTCCAACCATTTTCCGCCTTTTACCGCAAGGAAAATAATAGCACCCATTTCAAAAGCAATACCAGATAGCATTGCTGCATTCTTAAAATTATTCTTCTTTTTAGGAGACTTTTGCTGGTTCATTTGTTTTGGTAGGCTGCAGCTTATGTGTAGAGGCAGCAGCAGGTGCTGAAGCTCCTTTACCCATAGTACAAGCAGCATTAAATGTGGCGCCAGGTTCAACTGCCAATTTGGAAACACTTACGGTCCCTTCTATAATAGCGGATGCTTTTAAAGAAAGTAGATCATTTACCTGAAGTTCGCCATTGAACTTTCCTTCAATATCTGCATTTACGCATTCTACTTTTCCTTTGATATAGCCGTCCTTTCCAATAACCACCTTTCCGGACGTCTTTACGTTGCCTTCGAGTTTACCATCGATTCTAAAATCGGCCTCGGAAGTAATATCGCCTTTGATCTTGGTGTTCTTCTCAATTCTGTTGGGTTGTCCTCCAAACTCGTTCATGGTTCTAGGTTTTTTGTTGTCTGAAAACATTGTTTTCTAAGGTTTTGGGGTTAAAATTTGTGCTTTGTACGCTTCTAAATTTTTGTGTACTTGAATGATTTTGTAATTGTTAGATAAAACTACAAAATTCTCATCGTTGATGCGGTAGTCCCTATTCTTTTTTATGAGTTCGGCATAACCCAGGGCAAAGTCCTTGGACCTAAATCCATGTACAACCACAAATTGGTCCTCTAGGGTATAAATATCTTTGGAAACCACATTATTGTAGTTAAGGTCCTTGATAGACACTTCCAATCTTTTCTTTAGTTTCAACGCCTTTTCGTTGTCCTTTATTTTAAATGGAAAGACCACCTTCCAATTCCCTGCTCCACTTGATCCAGTCTCAGGAGAAAATTCTTTAGTTTCCAACTTGGGTAATTGACTGGCCACAATCTCCTCTGCTTTTTTTCCTTCAGGATTATTGGGATACGTTAGCGCCACAAAGTTTAGGGCTTCCTTAAAAGGTTCAAATCCTTGTAGACGGCCTATGGCATTTGCCTTCAACATTTCAAACTTGGGAACAATGGGGTCTCCGGTAAACCTATTAATATAGTCTTGGGTAAGTGTAATTACCCTAAGATATTCTTGTTGTTCATACAATTTGTACAAGGAAGCATATCTGGCATCAGGGCTGTCAGTATTTCCAGCCAATATTGCTTGTGGGTTCAGTAGAATTTCCGCGTATCGGGTATCAGGATGGTTGGCAATAATGTCCTGTTTCATGTTTTGGGCCAAAGGACTTCCCGTTTCTTCGTATATTTTGTAGAGGTTGTATTTTGAAGGAAGTATCAATCGTTCTTCTGGGTTTAAGGCCAATACCCTTTCCAATTTTCCAGCGGCCAAAAGGTTTTCCTTGAATTTTTCCTTATAGATCAGCCCCAGTTGATAATTGGCGAAATTTCGCTCAGCACGAAGACTGTCAATGATTGTTACATCTGTTGGAATTTGCCCTAGATAAAAGTCCAACGAATACTTTTGATCATCCGAGATTTCATTGGCAGGCTGACCGTTGGCTAAAACTTCTTGACCCGTAGCCTCAGAGGGCAACGTTCTACCCTTATTGCTCCAACGCCAATCGTCTTCTAAAACACGTTCTCCCCATCGAGTCTTAAAGTCATTTTTTCCATACCCAAGACTGGTGATGTTGTAGAAATAAAATTTGCCTTTGTTTTCTTTTCCGCCCTTAGAGTCTGCGAAGGTGGCAAAACCTGCTGTAGTTCGCTCCAATTCTTGCTGCGCAGCTTCTTCATCTTTGCGTTTTAGTTCGGTAATCACTTCCTCAAAGTAAGCCTTCCGCTCAGCTTCCGGCATTTCATATAATGTAATCACACTATCTGCGTATTGAGCAACATCTTCGTATTTGATAACATCTTCAAGGTTGTCCAACTTTTTCTTTATGCGGCGATGTTCCTTGGTATTTTCTGTTAGATTGGTGAGTGTACTATCATAATACGCCCCAGAGGTTTTGTATTCATCCTGATCAAAATAGTAGTCTCCCAAATCCCTATAATTTAGAGCGCTTAATTTCCGTTCGCCTGTATTGGCCCTCAACGATTTGTTATAATAGGCAATTGCTAAACTATCTGATTGCGTGGCCAGATGAAACTGTGCAATCTCTCTATAAATCTTATCCAAAAAAGGTCGGTTCTCCCTGTTCTCTTCCAGCTCAGTCAAGTATTCCAAAAGGACCTCTTGATTGGTTTCTGAAATCTCAGTGTTTTGGATTTTCTTTAAGTGAGCATTGATCATATAGACCCTTGGCGACCTTCTATTGAGTGCAATAACTTTATCGAAGGCATAATTGGCGCTGTCCTTGAATCCTAAATTATTGTATAGTTGACCGATGATGAACAGATACCTTCCTTTTTCCGTGTTCTTTTTGGTGTACGCTTGGGCTATCTTTAGTTTTTGAATGGCCGTATCCTTTGCCTTTAGGTTGATATAGCATTGTGCAAGCACCGCATTGGCATCCGCATACTCCTGATCCTTTAAAGACTCAAACCTGAACATCCTTTCCAAGTTCTTGATGGCCAACTCTGGATTGTCCAAGCGCATATTCGTCTTTTCACGCCAGATGGTAGCCTCGTTCAGCTTATCGCTTTCCGTGTATTTTCTTAGAATATAATTGAAGGATTCCAAGGCTGGAATGTAGCGTTGGTCAAAATATCGGGCTTTGCCCAACAGCAGAAAAGCTTCATCGGTTTGTGGATTGCGCTCTTCATCCTTAATATCCATGCTGTGCTTTTGGATGGCCTTGGTAGCCTTTTCCTCGGCAATAATAAAGTTGGGGTTGTTGTTTTCGGAATCCAACTTTACCTCATCAGTGACCTCTAAGCGTTCTACTGGTAAAATTTCCCAATAGTCATCCCGGTAATTGGAGTTGAGTTCTTCTCTACCTTGTTCAAAAGCAATATTGCCATTGTACAAGGTATTATATTTGGTGTTTAGGGCATGCCAATTGCGATTGACGAACTTGTCCTTTTTTGTAGAACACGAGTTAAAAGTCAACCCACCAAATACAATTGCACCTAAAAATATATGTTGAAGCTTCAAAATAATCGGTAATCGTGTCTTACCTTAACTGAAAAACATCCAGATTATTATAAGGCTCATCGGCAAAATGCAATAATTTTTTTGCCCGAGGGAAACATTAACAAAAAAGGAGCTTTACCAAGCCGATGGCCTTTCAAAGTTACTGCTCCTTCTATTGTATTTGGACTTGTATGCGACAGGGGAAAGTCCCACATATTTTTTGAATACTGTCCTGAAGGCTTTCTGATCAGCATACCCCACTTGGTACATGACCTCGTTTACATTTTGCTGGGTAGATTCCAAGCTGCGTTTTGCCGCTTCAATCTTCACTCTTTGAATGTACTCCAATGGGGTGTTCTGAGTGGCCTTTTTAAACCGGCGCACAAAATTTCTTCCGCTGATAGCATATTTTTTCGCCAATTGCTCCACTGATATTTTTTCGGTTACATTGCTTTCAATGTATTTTTGGGCCTCTTTTATGGCCGCATCCTCATGGTCCTTTTGCCCTTGAAAAATGGCAAACTGGTTTTGGTCCTCTCGGTCCATATCAATTTCAAAAAACTTGGAAAGGTAAATAGCGGCAGGTCGCCCACAATATTTTTCCACCAGATGTAGCATCAAGTTTAGAAAAGAAAAAGCTCCCCCGCTGGTATAAATTCCGTCTTCTTCGGTCACAATTTTATTGGACACCAAGTTCACTTTTGGAAACATTTTTCTAAAGATTTCCATTCCTGCCCAATGAGTAGAACATTGCTTGCCATCCACCAATCCTGTTTGTGCCAACAAAAAAGCGCCCATACACATACTGGCCACTTCTGCATTATGTTTGAGCCGTTGGTTCAAAATCCAAGGAACAAAATCCCTGTTTTGGTCTAAATCGGCATTCAGCCTATCTGGTCTTAAAGCCGGAATAAGAATCAAGTCTGTCTTCTTAATATCGTTAATAGTGCTATCGCAGTGAATACTGAAAAGTCCATCGTACAATGAATAGTCATGATCCAAGCCCACCAAATGCAATTCAAAAAAATCGTCTTCCCGAATTCCTGCTTTTTTCAAAAACTGATTGGCGGCCATCAATATTTTAAACGGCCCCACTACACTGCTCAAAATGGCATTGCCCTTAGGCACCAAAATGCTTACATGTTTCATTACCAGCTATTTTAGAACTATAAATGTAATCGGAATACTTGGCACAATCAACCCTTAAAAGTGTCATATTTCCCCTTTTTGCTGCGCTTACCTCTTTTGTAGCTTTGGAATATGGAGTTTGAAAAATTTGCTAACGTTCGTGAAGGCTTTTGTTTGAAGTATCCGGAAGTTACTGAAGGAACAATGATGGGCTCTCCAGCGATCCACTATAAAAACAAGGTTTTTGCGTTCTATTCCCGAAATGATAAAATGGTATTTCGGCTGGGTAAGGATTATCCAAAAAATAATTCGGGAGAAGTGTTATCTGAATTTAATCCTTTTAGGAACAAAGGACCGCTCACTGGTTGGTTTGAATCCGGTTTTGAACAGCGGGAGAACTGGGAAAGTCTTGCCGAAATGGCATTGACCCAAATACAAATGGAAAACAAATGATCACCAAAGCACATACACAGTTTTTCAAAGAATTGGCAAGAAACAACAATAGGGATTGGTTTCATACAAACAAGCAACGGTATGAAAACGAAGTCAAAGCTCCGTTTTTGAATCTGTTAGAGGGTTTGCTACCCACTTTAACGGAATGGGACCACAGAATTCTCTCCGACCCGAAAAAAGCATTATTCAGAATAAATAGAGATGTGCGGTTTTCCAAGGACAAAACACCTTACCTCACCCTCTTAAAGGCTGGTTTTTCACCCAATGGCAAAAAGTCAATTTTACCTGGCTACTATTTGGGCGTTGATGAAGAAAACATACATGTGGGTGGCGGGCTTTTTATGCTTCGGGGTCCCGAACTGAAGAAGGTAAGGGAGCATATTTCCAAAAGCCCTAAAGCATTGACCCATCTTGTTGATGACATCAATTTTACCCAAAACTTTGGAAAGCTCAAGGGCGAAAAAGCAAAACGCTTGGACAAAAGTTTGCTGCCCACAACAGAAAAAACAGATTTGATCTATCACAAACAGTTTTATGCCATGGCAGAGTTTCCATTAGAACCTTTTTATGGAAGCAGCCAATTACAGGATGAGATTTTATTCCATTTTGAGGCCATTAAACCTTTAAACACCTATCTGGGTCAAGCCTTGGTTTGAATGTAAGTTTATTTATCAATCATAAAAACAGAAACAAAATGACAACACAAGAAGTAGCAGACAAATTAGTAGGCCTTTGTAGAGAAGGTAAATACGAAGAGGCCTATGGCCTATACGCTCCAGATGCCTTGAGCGTTGAGATGCCGGGCGTGCCTAATGAACGAACGGAAGGATTGGACAACATTCTTCAAGGGTTTGCCCAATGGGCCAGCAATATTCAAGAATCACATGGAGGAACTGTGGGTGACCCTGTAGTTGTGGGCAACCACTTTGTTGTGCCCATGACCAGTGATGTTACCTTTAAACAAGGTGGCCGTATCAATATGGAAGAGTTCTGTATGTATCAGGTGGAAAATGGGAAAATAACCAAGTCCCAGTTTTTTTATGACCCCTCCGTGATGGGTTAAAAAGATTAATGTCATTGCGAGCGTAGTTGAGAATTCCATTTTTAAGCCATCTTGGCTCCGCTCGCATTGATATTTTCCCAAACCTCTGTCAAGAAGGAAGGTCTATCCTCCAAAAAAGGTTTCCAATTCCTGCAATGTTTCCGTGGAGGTTTGGATATCTTTGACGACCTCTCCTTTGTTCAAAACCACGATGCGTTCGCACACTTCTGTGACATGAAGAAGGTCATGACTGGAAATTAAAACTGTAACGCCTTCCTTCGCCGCCAGTTCTTTGATAATGCCCTTGAGACGAATTTGTGTTGTAGGGTCCAAGTTGGCAAAAGGTTCATCCAAAATTACCACCTCTGGGTTGCCAATGAACGAAGCTACAATCCCCGCTTTTTTCTGGTTTCCTTTGGATAAGTCCCGCAGGTATTTTTTTTGGCCTAGAATCTCGCCATGGAAAAAGTCTTCGAATGAAGCCAAGAGTTTGTCTACATCCGCTTTATTCCTCCCCCGCAAATCACCGATGAAATAAAAGTATTCCTCAGGGGTTAAATATCCGATCAAAAACGATTCATCAATAAAGGCAGAGGTAAAAGGTTTCCAATCCTCGCTAGTATTTATCTGTATCCCGTTGTTCTCTACATGACCTGTTGTGGGTTGGATCAAATCCAATAGCAAACTAAAGAATGTGGTTTTTCCAGCTCCATTGTTCCCGACCAAGCCGAAGCTCTGCCCTTTGGGAATTTCCAAGGATTCAATATTCAACACGATTTGCGAACCGTATTTTTTGGTTAGATTTTGTGTGGTTATCATGTGTTTAAAGTATCAAGTTCAAAAATCAAATTCAAGCTCAAGTGTTAAGGCAAACAGTTACCCTTCTTTTTCCTTGAACCCGGCGAGCATGCCATATTTCTTTTTTCTATATTGTTCCGTAATCCGATTTAAAAGTTTGTTTTTCAAGGCAAAGCCTATAATTCCCAATACTGATAGCGTAATCACTGCCGCTTCCATAGATATGAGGAAGTAAACTCCTGTAAAAATCAGAATAGGGAGGCCCAAAACGGGAAGAATAATCAAAAATTGGGTTGCGCTGGTACCTTGCATATTGCCCAATGGACTTTTGTCAAGTTCTATTCTTTTCTTATTGAATGACCCAAAGTAAAGGATAACTGGAATGTTGACTCCCAAGTTATAGAGTGCACTGCCAAAATTGATTGCCAAGGCGTCCCACCCAAAATACACATAGGGGATGGTCAACAAAAACATGACCACCACACTTACCGATATTAAACTAGCCTTAGATTCCAAATACTTACGAAGTGGAATGTTCTGGGACATCATCATACCATAATAAGTGCTGTCCCAAGCAGGGACAAACTGTCCAAAGTTGGTCAGGAAAATACCAGTCATAAAAATGCCCAGAAACGCCAACATTGGGACCATACTGGCAAATTCCTCCTGAGTATAAAAAATCAGTCCATAAAAAACAAAGAGCAAAGAGATAAATACCTGAGCCTTGGTGCGCTTATTACGCCAAATCATTTTAAGGTCCAACTGCAAAAATGGGCCCATATCCCCAAAGCGTTTAGTCCATGCCAAGTCTGATGTTTTGGCCTCTTTGGATTTGGTCTTGAGCGAAGCATCCAAAAATATTCGATGTTTTAAGTATCTGTAATTGATAAAATACGCCAAAACTGCCAAAGAAATAGGAATCAAAACGGTAATTGGATATTGGTACAGTCCATGGAACACCGGACCAAAAAATTCTCGAATAGGCAACAATTGGAAATAATCCATTCCATAAAGTGCCAACAAAATACCCCCTATGACCATCAGAGCTTTGTCGCTTTTGTTTACAATAAAGTTTACATAATTGATACACAGCACCAATGCCATGATGGATACTAACCAAAGACCCACATTTAAGGCAGGATAGCCCTTGTATAAGAGTACGATCCCATAAGGAGCAAATAGGAAAAAGGCCATGAGGTTGTATACTGAAACGCCAGACCTTCCTAAAATATAGTGGGTAATTGAGCTTTTTTTAATCGGCATGGACAATAGTGGCTTAATGTCCATGACGGGTAGCTTTTGCATAAAATACCGGAAAAAGAGTTCTATCAATATCCAGTAGACCATAAATTGACTCAACATCCACATAGGGTTTTGGTCCGGGAAAATCTTTCTTAAGATGAAGTAAAGTGCAATACCCATTCCCACTAAGGCTGACAATAAGTAAAGTCCAAAAAACACCATGAGTATTTTAAGGGCCAATCCTTTCCCCAAGGAAGAGGATCTAAAAAAGGATTTCCATTGAAGTTGAATGAAACGTCTAAACATGGTTGGGTGTTTTTCGATTGGTTAGTAGTCCTTTTATTTCATTTGTTACAAAATGCACTCTTTTTTCAAATTTAAGAGTCCAAAATGACCTGAATCCGTAGTTTTGCACAAAAATTGTACATAATGAGCGACTTTCATGCTTTAAAAATAGCCGCGGTGGATGCGTTAACCCCAAATTCCGTGGCCCTTACTTTTGAAATAACACCTGACCTCAAGGATGCCTTTTCCTTCGCTGCCGGACAATATATCACCCTAAAACATGAGGTGAACAGTGCGGAAATTCGAAGGGCTTACTCCATCTCTTCCTCCCCCTCGTCTGGGAAACTTACGGTAGGAATAAAGAAAGTGCCTAACGGGACATTTTCCGTTTATGCCAATGAACAGCTAAAAGCTGGAGATATGTTGGATGTAATGCCACCTGAAGGACGTTTCGTTTTTGAACCCAATTCCACGCCAAAACATGTTGCCGCCTTTGCTGCAGGAAGTGGGATTACTCCAATTATGAGCATTGCCCAAACAGTGTTGGAATCCCACTCGGAAAGTACATTTGTATTGGTTTTTGGAAATCAAAATGCAGCTGAAACCATGTATTTAAGCGCTTTGCAAGAGCTTCAGAAACAATATACCAATAGGTTTTTTGTGCACCACATCTATAGTCGCGCTCAAGAAGAAAATGCCCTTTTCGGGCGAATTGAAACCTCAACGGTCAATTTTGTTGTAAAGAACAAGT
This sequence comes from uncultured Allomuricauda sp., assembly GCA_965117065.1. Lineage (GTDB taxonomy): Bacteria > Bacteroidota > Bacteroidia > Flavobacteriales > Flavobacteriaceae > Flagellimonas. The sequence goes on along the minus strand of OZ220751.1, from coordinate 2,163,681 downwards.
TCAGGGAAACCTCTTTTGACGCCTTTTACCTTTGTGGTCCTGAAGAGATGATCAATACCGTATCCACTACACTGAAAAACAATGGAATTTCAGAGGATAAAATTCTGTTTGAACTGTTCACCACTTCAGAAACAGAAGACACCCTTGCAGAAAATTTGGATGGAAAAACCCAAGTAGAGGTTCTGGTGGATGATGAAACCTTTTCATTTGCTATGGACAAAAAGAGCCTAGTACTTGATGCGGTGTTAAAAGAAAAAATCGATGCTCCTTACTCCTGTCAAGGTGGGGTTTGCAGTAGTTGCATAGCGCGAATCACAGCAGGAAAGGCAGAAATGGTGAAAAACCAAATCCTAACGGACGGGGAAGTGGCCGAGGGGCTTATTTTAACTTGTCAGGCGCATCCATTAACCCCAACTTTGAAGGTGGATTATGATGATGTTTAACAAGTTTTAGAAAGGGTAATAGGTCAAAAGAAAAGGGTCAAAGGCGAGTGATACTCTTCTTGGCAAAACCAACAATATTTATCCAATTGGCATTCATTTACCTTGTCACTCGAACATTTTCCAAAGTTCTGCATCCGTGTTCGTAACCAATATTGAACGCTTTCTCAATTCCTTTTTTATCCAAAACACCAATGCCCTCTAATTCCTGAGGTTCAATGTAAGCATCACATTCCAACAATTTTCTATGGCTAGAGGCATAAATCATTAAGCCGGTTACTCTTCCGGCCAGTTGAATGGAGTTTCGGATGGCCTTCTTATTTATTTCCCCAGCAATGGACACATTACTTCCGATGATAAAGTCCGCCTTGTCATCCACATATTCCTTTGGAAAATTGTTCATGACCCCGCCATCTGCATAAAGGGTTTCATCGATTTCTATAGGGCTAAAAACGGGAGGCAGTGCCGCTGAGGCCAATAAAGGCCGTATCAACTCTCCCTTATAAAACACCCTTTCATCTCCCTTGAGTAAATCTGTGGCCACCACATACAGGGGTTTTTCCAAGGCTTCAAAAGTATTCTCCGAAAAATACCCCTTAAAAATCTTGAAGTACCGCTCGGTATCAATAAATCCCGGTTTGTTGATGGCAAAGAAATCGTATTTGAACAACGGAGTTTCCCTAAAAAACTGTAGCATCTCATCAATAGAATTGCCATTGGCATAGAGCGCCCCTACCAAGGCCCCAACACTGGAGCCCGCAACCACTTGGGCCTCCATTCCCTGTTCCTGCATGGCTTTTAACAAACCAATGTGTGCCATTCCCCTAATTCCTCCACCAGAGAGGACCAGTCCCACGGATTTTGCGTTTGAAATAGTTGTCGTCATTCAAAAAAAGATTCTAGGCTCTATAAAAGTAGCTTCTCTGGCCAAAAAATCCAGTTTTTAATTCAAATTTTATGAGACAATTACCGACTGTCTAGTCTATTGTATTTGGATTTCTGGCTTTAGTTTACACTTTGTCGAAACCCCTTCGGTTTTAATCCGGACTTTTTTGAACTGGATTAATTCTTTACCGACTGCCTGGTCGGTATGTTAAATTTTAAAAAACCACGTCCTAACTGTAAACTAAAAACCGCTTTTTCGACCTAAATTGAAGCATAGATTGTTGTAAGTTTACTAGCATATATCCTTATTTCATTAAAAATCATCTGAAACATACCGCCATTCTTCTCTTTGCCAACTCGGCGGAACAGGATGTTCATGCCAAAAAATTGGATGTTGATCAGGGCTTATTCAAATCACTGACCCAACAATCCATAAAAACAGTTGAAGCAAGTGGACTCCCTTATTTTCATTTCACAGAAAAGGAGCAAGCAGGGCTTAGCTTTGGTGAACGCTTTATCCATGCAATTCAACAGGTGTTTGATCAGGGGTATTGCAATGTTATTGCCATAGGGAATGATAGTCCCCATCTTGGAAAACATCATATTCTTGAAGCCGCTGCGCAGCTTTCTCGAAAGAAGGTGGTCTTAGGTCCCTCTTTGGATGGAGGGTTTTATCTTTTTGGCATCCCTCAGGCCGACTTTGATGCTCAACAGTTAAAGGTCTTACCTTGGCAAACCACCTCTTTATACCAAAGTACCAAAGCTTATTTTGAGTCAAAACATTGCCAAATGGTTGCTTTGGAAAGATTGTCCGATATAGATACCGTGACCGATATAGAAAGGTTCTCCGGCTATATTCGCAGTTTAGGAAGGTTCTGGATTGCCCTATTTTCTAAAATTTTACAGCGACACGACCAGGTTTTTCATGTAACCGAAAAATCTCCTGAAATACATAGTCGACAAATCCCATTTAATAAAGGCTCACCTATTTGTTTTGCTTAATCACATTAATTCTTGAACCTATAAACTGGTTCTTTCCTATTATTTTTCAGAAATACACCTATAGTGCTATTTCTGTACACAAACCAAAAAAGCAAAACACATGGCAAACTCATATTACGATCCAGCGGACTTACGAAAGTTTGGAAAAATCACTGAATGGAGCGAGGAACTAGGTAACAAATTCTTTGATTATTACGGAAAGGTTTTTGAGGAAGGAGCTCTAAGTGCCCGCGAAAAATCCTTGATCGCCCTAGCTGTGGCCCATGTAGTCAAATGTCCTTATTGCATTGATGCCTATACGAAGGATGGCTTACAACGCGGAATCACTAAAGAAGAAATGATGGAAGCTGTACATGCCGGTGCTGCGATTGAAAGTGGAGCTACCCTTGTACATGGGGTACAGATGATGAACAAGTACAATAAACTATCTATGTAATCACGTACCGCTGCGCTGTTGGACGTTAAACTACTGCGTTGCCGGAAATAAGATCAATTAATTCAGTTAAGTGAAATGGAACAAAGTATATTGACCGATATTAAAAAAGCGGCAAAAAAATCATTAAAGGCACGTGAAAATGAGCTTGCAGAAACCAACAAACAGTTGGATATCTTGAATGGAGGCATTTTTGCAGAGGGGGAGCTGCCCTATTTTAAAGATAAAATTGCTGAAATTGGCCATTTTCCCTTGCGCCCCAACAAATTGGAGATTCTACAAATCAATGTGGGCTATATGTGTAACCAGGTTTGCGAACATTGTCATGTGGATGCCGGACCGGACCGGAAGGAAATCATGACTCGCCAGACCATGGAGCAATGTCTGGAAGTAATTAAGAATACGGGTGCACATACTTTGGATCTTACTGGGGGTGCCCCTGAAATGAACCCAAATTTCAGATGGTTTGTGGAGGAAGCGGCAAAAGCGGGCATTCAGGATTTCATAGTCCGCTCTAATCTTACCATAATCCGGGCCAACAAAAAATACTATGATCTCCCCGAGTTCTTTAAAAAACATAATGTGCATGTGGTTTCGTCTATGCCACATTATACCCGAGGCAAAACGGACAAGCAGCGTGGTGATGGTGTTTTTGATAAATCCATTAAAGCTTTACAAGAGTTGAATTCCGTTGGATATGGTAGGCCGAATAGCGATTTGCGTTTGGATTTGGTTTACAACCCATCTGGAGCATTTTTACCCGGAGATCAGGCTGCCTTGGAGCAAGACTTTAAAAAAGCCTTGGATGAAGATTTCGACATTCAGTTTCACAATTTGTTTGCCATTACCAATTTGCCCATTTCGCGCTTTCTGGATTATTTGATTGCTTCTGACAACTATGAAGACTATATGTATGCCCTGGTTGAGGCCTATAACCCTACGGCTGTTTCCAATGTAATGTGTACCAATACGATCTCCATAAGCTGGGATGGTTGGTTATACGATTGTGACTTTAACCAAATGTTGGACCTTAAGGTAGCCAGTAAGGTGAAACATATTAAGGACTACAATGAGGATGTCTTAAACCACCGCAACATCATTATATCACAACACTGTTATGGTTGTACAGCAGGCGCCGGAAGTAGTTGCCAGGGTACTGTGGCCTAAATTAGGGTAAACTGTAGATAGTCCATCCGTATTTAAACCTTGTTATTTTACACTTAAACCGACCCACGGGTCGGTTTGCCTTTTGCCTTCATTCCGTTTTGGGTCAATTTTTGTCATTTCACCGATTTTTCCTACAGCTACATCCGTAATTCTTTAGGTGAACCCAATTCTGAGGGAACTTTGTAACAGACTTGATAGTCTAATAACCCCAAAACCCAAATCTTATGGACAAGAACCTAAAAAAACGGGAAACCATGCACCGTTTGTGTGCCAAAGGCCTTGAAGTGTTCCACGAAAAAGGCTATTACAATACTAGCTTGGATGATATACTAAAAGAATTGTCTCTTTCTAAGGGTGCCTTTTACCATCATTTTAAATCCAAAGAGGACTATTTTATTAGCATTGTACAAAACTTGGTGGTGCAAAAAGTTTATGCGCTATTGGTGGAGCCGTTGAACACCCAAGAGAACCCTCTCCCCGTTATCCTGGATAGCTTAGAGCAAGCATTGGAACCAGGCAAACAAAACGAAATGGTCTATGGCTTTATGCTCAACGACTTTTTAACAGAGTTTAACAAACGAAATGCTGAAATAAGCACTTACCTGAAAGATATCATTAAGGTCTGGGAGGTAAATTTGGTTTCCTTGCTTAAAAGAGGCAAAATTGATGGCCATATAGCCCGTCATGTGGATTGTGAAGGAGTTGCCTCCTATACCATTGCTTCATACCTAGGTATGCGCACCCTTTTTATGGGCAATACCAATAGGCAGTTAAAGTATCAATATATGCAGCAGTTGAAGCAATATTTTAATTCATTAGCCATTAGACATGCTGTTGCCTAAGCTTTTAAAACTTCTAAAAGTTTGTCCACTACCTTTTGGGGAGCTATGGATTCCATTGCGGACTGGTATCCTCCCGGAAGTTTGTTTCCATACACTGACGTTGGAATCTTTGGGTACTGTTCCCTATCGGCCATCAGGGCATTTTCTATGGGCTGATCAAAAGGGTAGAAGCCTGCAAAAGGGTGGGTTACTCCCCATAATGTGACCACAGGAATTCCAAAGTTGGCTGCCATATGCGCGTTGCCACTGTCCATGGACAACATTACATCCAAATTGGAAATCAGTTGTAGTTCTTGGGAAAAATTGAGTTTCCCAGCCATGTTCAGTGTATTTTTAAAACTGGATGCAACCGTATTCAACTGCTGAATTTCTAGTGCTCCGCCTCCAAACAACAAAATTTTATACTTATCGGTCTTACATAGAAGCGCAACCACCTCTCTCATTAGGTGTAAGGGGTACATCTTGCCCTGGTGTGCCGCGAAAGGAGCAATTCCAATCCATTTTTTACTGTCCTGCCCAACAAGTTCAACTACATTTTCTGACAATTGTTGCCGTTCAAGCAATATCGTTTCTTCCAGCTTAATGGGATACCCCAATTCTCCAAAAACATCGGCATAACGCTGAGGGGTGGTTTTGAGCTGCCGAAACTTTTTATTACTAGCTCTTGTCAATGCCTTTTTATCAGACCGCCCTTTGTTCAACTGGATGACGGGAATACCATCTAAGGCAAAGTACTTTTTTAACACTCCGCTTCTTAACACATTGTGCAGGTCTGCCACTGCGGTAAATTGGAATGTGCGGAGTTCTTTGTACAAACGCCACAACCCCACCAAGCCTCTGTGTTTGTTTTCTACATCGGCCTCAAAAACCGTAACACGATCTAACTGGGAAAAAATGGGAGAAAAGTGACCTTTGGTAAGCACTGTTAACTCCACCTTTGGGTATTTGTCCAGTACGGTTTTTATGACTGGAATGGTCATGGCCACATCTCCCATGGCAGATAGGCGAATAACAAGAATGCGGGTTGATTTACCCTTTTTGTCCACGGAGAACCGGGTTTAGTTCATCGTCATTGTACATTTTCATCTGCTTATAGACTTTCATGTACTTGTCGCCAGATTCAATATCGGCCAATAATTGATCAATTGCAGAGGACAAATCCTTCTTCTGTTCTAATAGGACAGTCAATTTTTTTTGGCAATTTTCAATGTGTTCCGAAGAAGCATCGGTACGGTTTACCTCCTCCTGCATATGATAAATCTTTAGGGCCAGGATAGAAAGACGATCAAAGGCCCATGCCGGACTTTCTGTATTGATGGTTGCATCCTCCTTTACCTTAATGGACCTATATTTCTCCAAGAAATAGCTGTCTATATATTCTACTAAATCCGTTCTGTCCTGATTGCTGGCATCAATTTTACGTTTTAACTCAAGCGCGGCTACTGGATCAATGTCAGGGTCTCGAATGATATCCTCATAATGCCACTGCACGGTATCTATCCAGTTTTTTCGGTATAACAAGTGCTCCACCTTGTCTTTTGAGTAAGGGCTAACAAATTCTTGATTTACTTCGTCCTTAATATGATAAGTATCTATACTTTCTTGAAAGATATTAAAGGCAAATGCGCTGAACATAGGCAAATTAATTTCCCGCAAAGATATTGCTTTATGGTTTACCGATTGAGATCCAAAGCGAAAAGCAAAAACGGAATCAGTATACAAACCGCCATTACCAACTCCCTTAAACGTGTTTTTTTAATACTCTCCAAATAGTTGGTCAAGAAAACGGCCGCCGGAAAAAAAGTAATCAAAATAGTGGAAGACCCGTTGAAAGTGAAAATGCAGAGAATTATCCCGAGGACAAAAGCCAAAAACACAATCCGTAGGGGCACCAACTTTCCGCCTCCCTTCTTTCTCACTTTTAAAAAAACAAGAGAGGATACTACAAGTATCAGCGCCGTATAGATCAATAGTTTTGCAATGCCCTTTTGGACCAAAAGACTGGTAGACAAAAAATCAAGGGGGAAACGGTAATGCTGCTCAAAAAAGGACAGTTCCCCGTAGACTTTTAAAATGGTAAATGCACATATAAAAAGAGTGATACATGCAGCCATTGGTACCATCCAACTTTTTGCTGTTTTTCTATCATAAACATTGATGACCACAAACACCAGTACTAAAAAAATAAGGGCCCATTCATAAAAAAGGCTTGCCAGGCCTATTAAAAGGGAAGAGTCAAAAATCTTGTGCTTTACGTTTTTGGAGGATTTAATGGCCAGTAACCTCCAAACCGCTATCATTAAAAAAAAACTGGCAAAGATGGCATTCTTATCCAATAAGGTGTCTGAAAAAGTGAGCAGTAGCAAAACAAAAAACAACATGGCATAGGAACTAAAGTCCGTTACCTTCTCAGTCTTAACAACTTGATTAATCACAAAAAGCATGAGAAGTAAAGCTCCAACTGTCAAGATTTCCAACGGTACAGCAATGGTGCTCTCGGTATTTAAAAGGTGGTGCCCAGAATAAAAGCAATAAACCAAGAATAAAAAGACGGATAAAACTATATAGTTTATTGGTTTTGTTTTTCCAAAAAAGCTTGAAATCATCTTAGGTTTTACTACTTTTGCAAAGTAAATATAGCCAACATGAGCAAGTTTTTTTACGGAATCGAAGACTTATTTGTAAATGTATTTTTTGCCCCTTACGATATGTTCCGCTTTATGGAAAGTTGGTGGGCCTCCAACGCTGTGAATTGGGTTTTTGCCATTATTGGTTTTGTGGCCCTGGTGTATTGGATGAAGGAGCTCAAAATTTTCAACGATAATGGAGAGGAAGACAAAAGTATTTCTTCGCACTCCTATCTGTAACTTACCAATAGCTCTTTTTTTACGTCAAATTCCCATGACGGAGTAGCCTTGAACTTTATAGGTCAAATCCAAGGTCCTTTCTGTAGTACATACCCTCAAAATGTAGTTTTTCCAAATTTTGATAGGATTTGTCGAGGGCCTGCTTAAAATCTTCGCCAAAGGAAGTAACCGTAATCACCCTTCCTCCATTTGTTACTACTTTGTTATCTGTAGTTTTGGTTCCTGCATGGAATACCAGTGAATCCTTAATCTCCTCAATTCCTGTAATCTCCTTCCCTTTTTCATAAGCCTCTGGGTAACCTCCTGATACAGCCATAACAGTAGTAGCTGTCCTAGAATCAATTTGAAGGTTGATTTGATCTAAATTCCCATTGGCCATGGCGGTAAGTATTTCCACTAGATCCGTCTGAACCCTTGGAATGACCACTTCGGTTTCGGGATCACCCATCCGCACATTGTATTCAATAACCTTAGGTTGATCTCCAACCTTGATCAACCCAATAAATATAAATCCAACGTAGGGCAGCTTATCCCTTTTAAGCCCTTCTACAGTAGGTTTTACAATTTGATGCTCAATCGTCTGCATAAAATCCTTATCTGCAAAAGGAACAGGGGAAATGGCTCCCATTCCGCCCGTATTGAGTCCGGTATCTCCTTCACCGATACGTTTATAGTCTTTTGCCGTGGGCAGGATCTTATAATTTGTACCATCGGTAAGCACAAAACAGCTCAATTCAATCCCATCCAAAAATTCCTCAATGACCACTGTAGCGCTTGCAGCTCCAAACTTGGAATCGACCAACATGGATTTCAGTTCATTTTTGGCCTCCTCCAAATCCTGAAGAATCAAAACACCCTTTCCTGCAGCCAACCCATCTGCTTTAAGCACATAAGGAGGAGCTAAGGTTTCCAAAAAGGCATAGCCGTCTTCCAAGTTTTCAGAAGTAAAACTTTCATAGGCAGCTGTTGGAATGTGATGCCTCATCATAAATTCCTTGGCAAATTCTTTACTCCCTTCCAGTTCCGCAGCCGCTTTTTGCGGACCAATTACAGATACATTGCAAAGCTCTGGGTCATTCAGGAAAAAATCATGTACCCCATTCACCAATGGGTCTTCTGGACCCACAACCACCAAGTCGATTTGTTCTGTAATTACCAACTTTTTGATTCCATCAAAATCGTTGACTCCCACCTCAACATTGGTGGCAATATCACAAGTGCCAGCATTGCCCGGAGCAACAAAGAGTTTGTCAATTTTGGAACTTTGAGAAATCTTATGGGTGATAGCGTGCTCACGCCCTCCCGAGCCTAGGACCAGAATATTCATGGTATAATTTTTGGCAAAAATAAATCAATTCGAATATCTGATGTGTGATATCCTTACTTATTTACCATTCAAATGTGAAAAATCGCGATGCTTCTTTTGGTGCAGTTCTACCGGAGATAAGGATTTAAAATATTCGTAGACTTTTTTCAATCCTTCGGAGCGATGCACTTTGGGTTCCCAATCTAAAATTTCTTTGGCTCTTGAGATATCCGGCTGACGCTGAAGCGGATCATCTACAGGCAGCGGTTTGAAAATGATTCTTTGATCAGTCCCCGTAAGCTTGATAATTTCCTCGGCAAATTCCAGGATGGTGGTTTCATCTGGATTACCCACATTCACGGGAAAATGGTATTTGCTCATCAATAATCGATAAATGCCTTCTACTTGGTCATCTATATAGGTAAAGGACCTAGTTTGAGATCCATCTCCAAAAACCGTTAAATCCTCACCTCGAAGCGCTTGACCCATAAAAGCCGGGACCACACGACCATCATTTAATCGCATTCGCGATCCATAGGTATTAAAAATTCTAACAATTCGGGTGTCCAAACCATGATGACGGTGATAGGCCATGGTAATGGATTCCATAAAACGTTTGGCTTCGTCATAAACCCCGCGTGGACCAATGGGACTTACATTGCCATAATAGTCCTCGTTCTGGGGATGTACCAGTGGGTCACCATAAACTTCAGAAGTGGAAGCTACCAAGATTCTTGCATCTTTTTCTTTTGCGAGCCCTAAAAGATTCATGGTTCCCAACGAACCAACCTTGAGAGTTTCGATTGGAATTTTCAAATAATCAATGGGGCTAGCTGGAGAGGCAAAGTGAAGGATATAATCCAAGTCCGCTCCCAAGTGCACAAAGGTTGAGACGTCATGGTGGTGGAATTCGAATCGCTCTAAAGAAAAAAGGTGTTCTATATTCTTTAAATCGCCAGTAATAAGGTTGTCCATGGCAACAACATGGTGTCCTTCGGCAATAAACCGATCACAAAGATGAGATCCCAAGAAGCCTGCTGCTCCAGTAATGAGGGCTTTTTTCATTTTTAAAGTTTATACACCTCGAGAGAATAGAACCGTAGTAATCGTCTTTAATATTATTCTCAAGTCCAATGTGATTGATTTGTTCTTTATATAATAAAGGTCGTATTCCAGTTTTCGGATAGAATCACTTAAATCTTCGCCATACTTATACTTTACCTGTGCCCATCCAGTAATACCCGGTTTGTACAAATGTCTTATACTATAAAAAGATGACATGGCATCAAGTTGATCAACAAAAACCTTTCGCTCTGGTCGGGGACCAATGAAGGTCATTTTACCTTGCAGAACTGAGATGATTTGCGGAAGTTCGTCAATTCGAAAAATTCTAAGAACCTTCCCAAAAGAGGTAATGCGTGAATCATTTTTTGTAGCCATTTTAGCACCCGCTTTTTCAGCATCCACAATCATTGATCGAAATTTGTAAACCTTAAACTCTTTACCAAACTGACCTATTCTTCTTTGAACATAAAACAGGGGTCCCCTATTAAAAAAAAGATTAAAGAATAAAACTATTGGACAAGCCAAAAAGAAGATTACACCTATAAAAAAAGACAAAACGAAATTTACAATAAAACTAAAAACCACCTGTAAGTACCTGATTTTTTTGTTTTTTAATTGCAACAGCTCATAAAAACTATGATAGTGAGACCGAATTGGCAGTGCCTCATAGATTGTTTCATAGAATGAGGTATATGAAAGAATTTCCTTGCCTTTTAAAATTGATTCTAGCAAGAGAGCCTCAAGGTCTTTATCGATTATATTATAATCCCTAACATTTAAAATCCACGTGTCCACTTTACCAATAGCCTCATGAAAAGTTCTTTTATCCATTGAGGAATTCTTATCCTCAATTCCATAAGTCAACTTAACTTTATGAAAAGTGTTGACTCCATTTCCATTGATGCAGTTTAAATTCTCTCGAAAACTCTCCTTGGTTTGTGCATCATATATATAAAGTACTTTTTTAACAGTTGGAAGGATTCTAAATACGTTACTGAATAATAGTCTCCAAAGCCAAATTTCTATAGGAGTCAATATTAGGAAGGAAAGAAGTGGGATTCTCCAAAAGCTTACATCGAATGTAAGTACCGTAAAAATAAAAACTAAAAAGACAAAAACTCCAGTTATATAAGCGGACTGAGACAGAATGTATCTTTTGCGAGCAACTTTTTCCAAATTGTAAAAATCCAATATATAGGACAGAATCAAATATGTGGAAATTCCAAAACCAAACACAAAAGCTTTTAAACCAAACGAAACAAATTCTTTGTCAATTGCATGGTTCGTCAGCAAATTTAAAGAAGCGAAAATTATAAGAAAATCTCCTAGAAGCAAAATGGATTTGCGCTCTATTGAATTTAAAATGGAGGTTCTTGAATACTTTCTTTTCATAAGAATTTCAAAGATCAACTATTTATCGAACAAAGAATCAAGAGCTTTATGAAACTCCTTGTTAATAATTGTATAGGTACAATTGTTAATTAAATAATTATAGCCTTTTTCCCCATAGCATTCCAATTGCACATCGCTGAGATGGTAAAAATAGTTGATTTTTTCCTTAAGTTCATTTTCATTGTCTGGTTCAACAACGTATCCTGCCCCCGAATAGGTCACTGGGTTTTCTAATGAATCCAATGCTTGAATAATCGGTTTTTTAGCATTAAAATAATCAAAGGTCTTTAATTGAGATGTGCCGTACTTATAAACCTCTGAGTTCTTTCCTCCCTTGCCCATAAACAAAAGGTCCATCTTTTTTAAGAAAGAGGCAACATATTTTTTGTGAATTTTATTTAGAAAAATGATTTTGGAACTCCCAGCAGACAGCTTTTCCAGTCTTTCTTTTTCCGGTCCACTTCCCAATATATATAGTTTTAAATTGTCTTGCTTGGATGTTTTAACCACTTTGATTATCGTATCCAATGGATTTGCTACCACCAGTGTGCCGGCATAGGCTATATTAAAATTGTTTTCCTCAATCTGAACATCTAATATGTTCTTTAGCTCTTGATTGGGGTTGTCTTCCAAAAGAGAATAACCATTTGAAATCCATTCATACTTAAAGTTCTTATGTCCTAATATCTTTTCTATGTGAATATCTGCCCTTGGAAGAACAGAAATAATCAGATCCGAACTTGAGTATGCTCTCTTTTCAAGAAAGGATAAGAATTTAATGAATGGATTCCTCTTGGAATACCCTCCAAACTCAATAGCAGACAGAGGCCACAAATCCCTTATTTCAAAAACCAGTTTGCACTTAGGGTATATTATCTTAAAAAATGCCAGATTAATGACAGGTATAATAGGCAAGGAAGAAAGAATAATAACATCTGGCCTAGGAGCTCTTTTTTTTGACAAAAAAGGCAATATGAATAGGTTAATACTAAACAATAGCCAATTAAAAACTCTCCCCAATCCCCCCGATTCTTTGTATTTGTTAATCTTAAGAATTATCGTTGGGACTCCTTTGTCCACAAATTTGAAAAGTCCTCGGAAACGATTGTGCCGGCAAGGTGCATGAGCAAAGGAACCCGTTACCAATACAGGATTAAAATCTGTGCTTTTTTTTAGGTAATCTGCAATGTAATAATGTCTATACCCCTCCCCATTAATCTCTGGGCTGGTTATATATTGATTTATAATCCAAACATTTTTCATCGAACTAAAGGCAAGACAGCTTGGCAAACATCTTTTCCTATTTGTAGGGAAGAGGTGGCAGCAGGAGAAGGTGCATTGATAACGTGCACTCCATTGTCTGTATATTTTATTAAGAAATCATCTTCCAGTTTTCCATTGGAATGACACAACTGTGCCCTAACCCCAGAAGTCCCAGATATTAAATCGGCTTCCTTTACTGATGGAACAAGTTTTTGTAGGGCCCGAGTGAAAGCTTTTTTGGAAAAAGATCTATACACTTCATACATTCCAACCTTGTAATATTTTAATGCCACTTTTGCAAACCCCCGGTAAAAAAGACTTTCAAGCACTTCTCCAATATTTATATTTTTCTTTTTATACCCTTCTCTGCTAAATGCCAATACTGCATTAGGGCCCGCGTCTACTTCTCCACTAATGCGGCGTGTAAAATGAACACCCAAAAATGGGAAAGCTGGATTAGGCACCGGATAAATCAGATTTGACACAAGGTGCTTTTTGTTCTCCTTCAATAAATAGTACTCCCCCCTAAACGGAATAATCTTGGCGTTCAATTTAACACCATCCATTCTAGCAATTTTGTCAGAATACAAGCCCGCGCAGTTAACCAAAACTTTACTTTCTATTACACTCTCCTTTGTGGATATAAAAGTTCCCTTTTTGGATTTTGATATCGTTGTAACCTGTTCGCCTAAGTAAAATTCTACACCTGAATCCACTAATAAACTATACAACCTGTTCGCAACCTCTTTATAATCAACAATGCCTGCTTGAGGGACATGGATTCCCATTACGCCATTTACATATGGCTCAATTTTTCTTAATTCCTTAGCATCAACTAATTTAAGTCCTTGCAATCCATTGGATTGCCCTCTTTGGTATATCTCCTTTAGCTTTCCTATTTCCTGCTCTTCACATGCTACAATCAATTTACCACAGATATCATGTTTTATATTGTGCTCTTTGCAAAAATCAAGCATCAACTGATACCCTTTTGAGCAGTTTATTGCCTTTGAACTACCTGGTTTATAGTAAATTCCAGAATGAATAACCCCACTATTCCTGCCCGTTTGATGTTTGGCAACCTCATTTTCCTTGTCTATTATGGCAATGGACAAGTCCGGTCTTTCCTTAATTAGATTATATCCAACGGAAAGACCAACAATGCCGGCCCCTACAATAGTTACATCGTATTTCATCGGGCCCTAAAAAAACTCTTGACTGCGGATACAACTTGTTCGGCTTCATCAAGGCTCAAATGCTCTCCTATGGGTAGGCTCAACAACTGACTGTCGTATTGGTTGGCATTAAACTCATAATTAACCTCTCCAAGATATTGATAGGCTTTTAATTTTGGTAGCGCTATCGGGTAATGAATACCCGTTTGAACTCCATTTTCTGACAGATGTTTTTGAAGTTCGCTTCTCCTTTCAGTTCTTATTACAAAAAGATGGTATACCTGCTTTGCCCATTTTTCCCTTTTTGGCAATATTATTTCATCCAACTCTTTTAAAGCGTCCAAATAATAATTAGCGATGCTTATGCGATGATTTGTCCATTCTTCCAAATATTTAAGCTTAACATTGAGAACAGCTGCTTGTAAGTTATCCAATCTACTGTTTCTGCCCTCAAATTCATGGTTGTATTTTTCAATTCTCCCATGATTGGCAATCATTCTACATTTTTTAGCTAATTCATCCTTGTTAGTCAGAATTGCTCCACCATCACCATAAGCTCCTAGGTTCTTGCCAGGATAAAAGCTAAACGTCCCAATATCCCCAATGGCTCCAACTTTTTCATCCTTATATTCTGCTATATGTGATTGAGCACAATCCTCTATAACCTTAACATTCCGTTCTTGAGCCAACTTCATGATCTCATCCATAGCACATGGATGTCCATAGAGATGAACTGCGATTATAGCCCTGGTTTTAGAGGTCAAAACACTCTTGAGATTTTTGACGTTAATGGTGTAGTTTTCTGGGTCACAATCACAAAAAACCACATTATGCCCACTTCGTGTCACTGCTTCAGAACTTGCAATGAAACTATTCGCTGGTACTATTATATCAGAATTTTTGGGAAGGTTTAATGCTTCAATTGCTATTTCCAGAGCGTCCGTTCCATTTGCTACAGCGATACAATTTTCACTGTTATGAAAATTTGCAAAGCATTTTTCAAAACCTCTAATTTCCTCTCCTCCAATGAATGCGCTTTTGCTAATAACATTTGCAATTGCCGCATCCATTTCGGTTTTTATTTTTTGATATTGTTGGGGTAAATCAAGAAATTTAATCATTCTTCTTTTGTAAAATATATTTTTTCAGAGTTTACCTTTGTATAAGGTGGTTCGAATCCAGGAAAATAAGTAGCCCTTATGTGTTTCTCAATTTGCTTCGCTGGCCAACTCAGATCGATTTGTTTAATGTTGTCTATCTCTTTTCTATAATGTATTGTGGTCCCCCTTTCTTCTGCCAATTGGCTCTGGGGTATCAACTCATAATCACCATTTACTAGTTTGCCCAAACTTTTCTTAAATAAATTCAAGGACTTCTTCTGTGTAATTTCATGAAGTTCTTTAACCCAAATATTCATGGGTATTGAAAACCTACTTTCAAAAAGTATATCCCCTGAGTCTATTCCTTCTTCCAATCTATGAATTGTTGTTCCAAAATAATCCTTGCCATCTAATATTGCAAAAGAAAACTGGTTACATCCCCTATACTCCGGCAAAGGTGCCATATGCAGGTTGATAGTAATTTGTTTTGCTTTTTCTATATGTTTCTTTCTTAGGATTTCGTGATATTGCACAGAAATAGCAATGTCTACTTGAGTCTCAAGGTCAAGATATTGGTCCAAACTGGCAATAACAGGAATATTCTTAGATTGACTAAATGCTTTTATCTCATTACCTCTGGAGTTAGTAAGCACTCCTAAAATGTTATATTCTAATTTTGAAGATTGGCTATGAAGTACTTTTAGGCACTCTAGCCCTATCTTTTTTGCCCCTAAAAAAACAATATTCTTCATTCTATAGGGCGTTGTTCCGGTTTGCCATTTTTGAATAAATCTTGTCAATTATTTCCACCGTTTTAAGGCCTTCAAAACCATTGGCAGATATGACCCCATCATTTGTTAACACCTCAACTACATTTTCATAAACTTTATCATGGTTAGACATTGATCCCTGATACTGTCCATAATTATTGGCAGTGTTGCCCGCAGGTAGATTTTCAATACTTACCCCATTTATTTTTTGATATTCCAATTCGTTAAGATACTGTCCCCCAATCTTTACGGTGCCTTTTTCTCCAAATATTGTAAGTGAGCCTTCCATGTTCTTTCCATAGCTGTTTACCGTATAATTGATGGTTCCTAAAGCTCCGTTATAAAATTCCATTGATATTACTCCATTGTCATCAAATTCTGCTATGTTCTGATGGTTGTAATTACCTCCAAAGGCCTCTACATTTTTAACGTCGCCTATTAACCAATAGAGTAAATCAATAAAATGGCTAAACTGTGTATATAGTGTTCCTCCGTCCATTTCCAATGTTCCTTTCCAAGAGTTCTGGTAATAATCCGGATTTCGGTTCCAAAAACAATTTAACTGTACTGAATACAGTTTGCCAAGCTTACCATTGTCAATGAGTTTTTTTACAGCTTGAACTGGAGGATTGAACCTATTTTGCTTTACAATCATTAATCGCTTGTTGGCGTTTTCTGCTGCCTTTATCATCTCTCCGCAATCATATACATTTATAGCCATTGGTTTCTCACAAAGCACATGAAACCCAGCTCTAAGAGCTTTAATTGACTGCTCAGCATGTAGTCCGTTGGGTGTACAAATTGCTATCAGATCTATGTCATCTTCGTTGGCCAATAGGTCTTCAATGTTGTTATAGGCCTTAGCTTGATGTTGTTCGGCTATTTCTCCAGCCTTTTCTGGGTCTATATCACAAACAGCTTTTAGAACGCCTACATTTTTTATATGTTTTGCATGTCTGTTACCGATTCGGCCGCAGCCGATAATTGCAAATTGTAGTGTTTTCATTAGTACTCTTTTGTGTTGGGTAAAGTTAAATTATTATGGCAAGAATATTGCTGAAGGCTTTCAGCCAAATTTTATTTCTCATTCATCCAAAAAAATTTGCATCCCTTCAATTTAAACCATGAAAAATCAATTAGGAAATTGATAAGATCAGCCCTCTTTAGGATTTGACATCTTTAATAATACTTGCCATGAATGTTTTCGCATAAACGGGAAAACTTTAAAAATAATCTTGTCCAGTCCGTTAAAGAAACCAACTAAAAACTTTGGAGAATTATTGCCAAACAAAATTGGCAACCCCAATGTGGTAAGATAATAATGCTCAAGTTCTATGTTGCCAAAATATTTTTGCGCATCTTTGAAATCCCTCATTAACATTGGGTGTTCGTCTTCTGTTCTAATATCTGGAGTTTTATTGCGAAAACCATTAATTAAAGGATTATGCCCCAGGGGTTCTATAAAGATTGCTGTTCCATTTGGTTTTAACTTTTTCGATATGCTACTATATGCTTTATCTAAATCCAAATGGTGCAATATGCCCGTGCCATAAATAACATCAAAATTGGCATTCTTATAGGTCATCTCTTCAGCATTCATAACCTTATAGCTAATGTCAAGGTTTTCCGCTTTGGCTCTTTTCGTCAATTCATTTATGGCAAAATCGGAAATGTCAATTCCATGACACTGCGCTCCTTTTTTTGAAAGCCGCTCTAATCTATCTCCTTCGGCCATTCCACAGCCATATTCCAAATAAGTTTTGTTGCTTGGGTTGCTAAATACAAAGCGTTCGTATGCTTTGTGAATACTCTCATTTATTGAATAAAATCTGCCGACTTTGGATCTTGTCTGATCTTCGAAAATCTGGTTATGGAAATCTTGTTCGTCTTTAAGGCGTTCTTCAACTGTTTTCATTCTCTTAAGTGTATTATCCTTGAAATTGGCAAAAAAAATTATTGTTTCTTACCATAAGGTCAAATCTAGTTAATTTAAAAGTTCAGCTTCTTATCCGGACTGCCTAATTTTTAAGAGGTTATCGTAAAAAACAAATAAGTTTTGTTCATCATGATTCCAATTTAACTCCTTAAGAATTGCATTGTGCCCATTAGACCCCAGTTTCTTTTTAAGTGATGGGTCTGAGTTAAGTCTCTCTATTTGCCTAGCAACATCTTCTGCATTACTAGTGTCAACATTGACTCCGCATTGGTATCTCTCATTGAATTCCACCCAGTCTCCAAAGTTTGGCATTATGACTGGAGACCCATAATACATAAATTCAAAAAGTTTAACGGTATATGCAAAATCATATTGCCCCACTCTTTCAAACAAAATTAGTCCTATCGAAGCCTCTTTATGATGGTCTCTAATTTCTGGATATGGCTTTTTGCCTATGTAGTCCACTTTTTTCCAACCTGGAAGAGCTTTGGCTTGATCCATTAAGTCTTGACTCTCAAAAGGTCCTGCAATAACCAATTTTTCATCCTTCTTCAAATGCTCAAAGGCTTTAATCATATTTAGCAACCCCCTCTCTTTTGTCAAAGTTCCCGGGTGAAAGCAAATCGAATTTGAATAGTCTTTTTCTGCTATTTCAAATTTATCTCGAATATCAACGGTATTAGCTACCATTTTGGTATTCTTATTAATTTTATAAAATGGTTCTACCATACTTAATTGGGGAACTAAAACACCGCTGAACCTCTTAACGGCATAATCCTCATAAATTCCAAAAAACTTAGATAATATTCGCCTTACAACCAGATTTATATAGGGTTTGATCTTGATTTGAAGACGATAATCTTCATGGGAATCGTATACTACTTTTTTGTCTTTTTTTAATAATTTCAACCCAAAGGGAATAAGTTCTGGATCATGGAACTGGTATAATTGAGCATCCAAGTCCAATCCTTTTTGATATACTTTTTTGGTTGTTTTAAAAATTCTATGAAAACGGCCTTTCTTTATTCCTGCATCCCAAATAAAAACACCATTCTTTTCTTCGTCTCCTTTACCATCGGCAACTACAAGATGGACTTCATAGCCCTCTTTGTTAAGTGAACAACATTGTTTAAAAAATATCCGATTGTCATATCGGTTGTGAACGGAGGTTAAATGACAGATTTTTATGCGCTCTTCTTTCATAAAAACATGGGAATTGAGGTGAAGTCTATTCTTAAATTATTTTTTGGGGACAAAATAAAACGCGAAAATACAATTTAACATGAAATATGGAAGCTTGCGGCCTAATTAAACTTCCACATAGGTTCTTGCGCTTTCTCCCAGCTAAACAGGTATTTTCCTTTTAGTTTTTTCACTCAATAGAAAAATGGAAATCAAAAGCAGCGCAATTGCACCATGGGTCAGAAATACCGTTAAAGTCGATGAACTCAAAAATGAAAACACGACCAATAGGTACACGCCAAAGTATTTTGAAGGAATTTTTAAGTTATTCAACACCATGAAGTAAAAAGATACTAGAAGAATGTTTAAAACAACACCTATTGTTCCATAATTCATGTATCCGTCTGATATAAGTCCATTATTTGCCCCAACATTGGCATTGCCGAAATACTCCCTCCCAATGACCTTTGTATGACTAATCTCATAAGGGTATTCTATAAATCGTTTTAACACAGATTCTGACCAGTACAAATAATTCTCATCGAAAAAGTCTAAGTAACAAATATCCAATAAAGCCGGAAGAAAGTGTATTCTTCTAAATGTTAGTATCCATGGGTAATCGAATGATAACAATGCAAGAAAAACACACAATAGAATAAAAAGAATTGAGTACTTCAAAACCCGATTTATCGTCTGTAAATAGGACCATTTATAAAAAATTAGCACCACTATCAACCCCAAATAGACCGTTTTGTGTGCCCCAAATAAGTAAAACAATAATAAATAGATAATGCCCAAAAGCACCAATAGTTTGTTTTTAAGCTCAACAGCATAAACAATTAACAATGGAATAACAATCCTGGTGAATAACGAGTAGGTGTAGCCAAAATAGGGGTTGGAAAGTTTGGCCATATTTGTTCTTGTTTTATAAACATCAATCAAAAACAAATTCTTTAAATTGATATCTGGCCCATAAACGTACAAATAGGGGATAATGCCAATGGTAACCAAGAAAAAGAAAAAGAAAAGTGTTTGTTTTTTATTAAGTCTTGGCACCTTTTCAAAGCTTAACCTAATTTTTGGAATATAGTAAAGAGCATAAAATAATATTTGGTGATAGAATACAAGCTTTAATGGATACATGTTCTTTGATGTAAAGCTTATCAGGGAGGGAATGGTCAAGAGCAAAAAAAACAGACAAAGGGTGATAAAATTGAACCTCTTATACTTTAGCTTACCAATAAAATGCAGGTTAACAGCAAACAATAGTGTTGCGACAGTCACCCTTCCAAGAGAAAAATCAAAAAATGTGTCCTGCGCTCCAGCGATGTTCTTCCAATAAAAATAGGTTTTTATTTTATACGTGTAAAGAACCATCAATAGTAGATAGTACCAAATAAAATATGCCTTTAAAGAGAAGTTCAATTTCAATTCAAGTCCATTTTTTGGTTAGCCCGTCAGTTTGATAAAATTATTTCTATACATGCCCAGAATCATGCATACCATAAAGGAAAAAAAGAATATTCCAGAAAATCTACTAAACATACTTTCAAAAAGTGCCGTTATAAACAAAATGCAAACTAATGTAATCCCTAATAGATTTAGTTTTCTATATTTTATTTTCAACGACTTAACTGCCATTGAAATAAATGTGACTATTAAGACAAGTGCTGCTAAAACTCCATTTTCTATCCATAATTGCATAAATAAATTATGTGAATTTAGTTTGTCTTTTAGAGGATAGATATATCCTTTTTCCTTATACAACCTATTTAATTCAGTTTGGGCACGGGAAGCCCCATAACCCTGTAAAGGCCTTTTTTTAATCAAGGTAACCGCGGCATCCCAAGAAAGCAGGCGGGTTGCAAATCCATATCTTCCCTCTTTGTTGATTTCTAGTTTTTCATTCGTTATTTTGTAGATTGCAGTTCTTGACCTAGGGTTAAAAAAAACAATAATGGTTGAGAAAGCTAAAAAAGCCAAAACCAACATTCCTTTCTTTTCCAAATTGTTAAATTGAGACAGTGTCCAGATAAGAAACAGAGCCCAAACTGCTACAAAGGTTGATTTGTTTGATAATAAGAAAATTAAAACCAAAAAAAGAACGATAAGCCCAAATCTAATCCTCTTTGATTGGAAACCAGCCGCATTATAAAGTAATATGGCTATGCCCGAGACCAAAAAAAGTCCATAATAAACAGTCTGATGAAAAAGAGAAAGGTGATTGCCAAAAAAATAATTCCCTCCGTACATTATTGATTCGAAAAAAGCTCTCCCCTCCAACACATTTGGTCTAAAATAAAACCCGCCTTGAATTATATGAATTGAATTGTAAGTGGCTTTTACTAAACAAACAATGGAAGAGAAAAAAAGGCCGATAATAAACCATTTAAAAATTTTCTGAATTTGTTGCGTTGAGAATGAATTCAAGCAAAAAATGAGTGGAAAAACAAGTAAAGACAACTTCCTTTCCAAAATGGAAACTGAAAAATCAGCATTTAGCGCAAATCCTAATAAATAACTTAAAAATAATGCCGGCAACAAAAGTAAACCCCGTTTCTTGGATAGATTGGAATTTGTCAAATTTGTCAGGGACACAAAAAGCCACAATACAAGCACAATAGTAGACAACATTTGATAAAAGGGGATTGAAAAGGCAAAAACACAAGCTGCCCATGAATACAAATGCTTTTCTTTATATGCTTTGACCAAAATCTCAGGTCTCAAGATGATATGTTTTTTTTGTATAATGTTCTTGATAGGGTTAAATATTGTAAAAGAAAATAAAGACTATAAAGTATTATTTCATGAATGACATAGACAAACATTAAATCTGTAATCTTCATTTGAAATAGAACTGCACACAGACCTAGCGTCAAAAAGGTTGAAAAGAAATACAATGTTTGCCAAATTGACGCTATTCTCAAGGTATTGGATGCATTAAACAAAGAAGACAACGGACTCACAACAAGTTTGATATAGAAAGCAAATGCCAAAATAGCAGCAAAAGTTCCACCTCTTTCCCACTTTAATCCAAAAATCACCTTAAATATCTCACTTCCAAAAAAAACCAAAGTCAAACATATTGGAAGGCCTATTACTAAAAGTACAAGGGCACAATTTAAAAAAAATGAAATTGCTTTTTTTGTTCGACCTTGAATCAGTAAAGCAGCTATCTTTTGATAGAACACATCTCTAAAAGAGTTGCCAATAAGTGCTAACGGGGCAGCTAACACCATATATGTAAGTCCAAAATTTCCTAAATCCCCTCTGGTATAATAGCGGTCTATCACCAAAATCAGGGCCTGTGAAGAAATTGTGTTAAGAAGGGCTGGTATCAGACCAAATTTGGGATAGTCTATGTATTTTCTGGCTACGTATTTTAGTCTAATTAGACTTGATAATTTGAACTGTATCCCAGATTTGACAAACAGAAAAAACGAAGAAAACGCTACCCCAGCCACTCTTGCTAATACTAAGCCAAAGTAAGTTAATTTGCTAAACCCAATACCTATGGCAACAACCAAATATGCTATGGACTGAAACACTTTTGCGAAGGCGTTTGTCTTGAATTTTTTCTCTCTTATGGATAGATTCACAAAAGACATCCAGCAACCATAGAACAAAACAAAAAAAGGAATAAAGTATATCAGGACATTAAGTTCCTTAGCCAATTGATCATAGAAAAGGTAAAAAGCTAGAAATAATATCGCTGTATATGCAGCTGTTAAAAGAATACTCAACCAAAAAATGTCAATTGCCCTTTTTTTTAATCTAGGAAGCACAATTGCTGTGTGATATTTCCCTCCAACAACAACAGCAAAAATTGAAGCCATGGCAAAAAATGTGGTGTAAAGTGCAAACTCCTCTTCGGAATATAGTCTAGTCAAAAGAGGAGTGACTAAAAAGGGAAGGGCTTGAGCCAAACCTGTCCCAATAATTTGCGAAGTTACATTCTTTGAAAATTCAGATTTCAAAAGCACTCCGAGCAACTTTTTCACACTTCCCATTTAACTTTTTTCATATCAATTAAAAAGTTGATTCCTGTATTCTAGAGTGTGGATAAAATCCTCTAAAAAACTGCTCAAAGATTTTAAAAAGAAAGTATCAAATAAAATGATCTTGATTCCAATAGAGCTAGTTAAACCTTTTTTAAAGAAATTAGTTCTTTTGGATTAAAGACATTCATTTTGAAATAAACAATGTAACTAAAACTACTTTTCCCGATACCGTTTTAAAAATCCATTTAATGCCAATATACCCAGAAAGATGGAAATACTGCCCATTAAAATTAGAGGCATAACAAACTTATAGCTCTTCCAAATTCCTTTTTGCTCTACCCCTCTAGTAGGAAAATCTGAAATAACATTGATGATCGAAGATTTGTTAGCTCGCTCTTCATTTAACTCAACCAATTTTTCCTTGATAACCTCACGTTCCTGAACCAATGCCAACTCCTTGTTTTGTGATTCCCCATTTTCAGCCAAGTTGATGTTTGTTCCTTGCATAGGTTTATCGGCTTCTTTTACTAACACGGTTCGGTATAAACTTTGAAGCGAATCAATTTCCGTTAGCTGCTGCCTGTAGATTCTATTTTGCAAATCCAAATTTTCGTCATTGATTCTCTTTTGAAGTTTAAAGTAATCATTGACAGAAATTGAACCAATAATTGCAGGTTGTAACTTTTTAGCCACTTTGTTATCGGTGCTTACCAGTGAAATCTGATGGAACCTTGCATCCAGGGAGTTGAAGTTTTTAAGGTAGTTGTCAAAATCTATAGTTTTGATAGTGGTGGTATCCAATTCACTAATAAACTTGTCAAACAACTTAATTTTTTGGTTTTCATCAGAGTAGGAATCCACAAAAATCTTCTTAATACTCCCCGCTTCGTGTTCAGTGATGTTAAGTGCCGTAGCCAGGGTAGTAGAGTCTTGGGCCTTTGCCAAATCATTGTAGAAATCAATATTGTTATATAATTGCTGAACACTATTGAAGTTGGGCTCCACCACCATTTTTGAAACATACTTTTCGGGTAAGGTTTTGTCCAAAAAATACCCCCCTACCGCACCAATAATTACAGCTGTTGTTAGAATAATAAAGTGCTTCTGGATAAATAGAAGTAATAGGATAACCACGTGGAAAATTCCTTTAAAAATGCTGTCGATAAAATTGAAGAATTTTTCAAATGCCCTTCCAATCATCTGAAACAACTGTCCCAAATCTATTTCGTCCGAAGTGTTGTTGTTTGTTGGTTGCTCTGCCATCTTATGAACTGAATATTTGTTTTAAAATTCGATCCGTAATTAAATATGTGGGTTTTACCCCAGTAGTTCCTAGGCCCCCAGAAGCAAGGGTGCTTCCTGTCTCCAAAGGATTATCTGAGGCATAATAGGCATATCTAACTTTGACATCTTTCTTTATGCTTTTCCTGATTTTTGAGGCAGACTGTATGGCCTTTTGGTAATGAACTCCTTCCATTTCTAGACCTATAACATTCCATGTAGATTCATGAAAAAACTTCAAAATGTCCTTATTCTGCAAGGATGTGCCCAATACAGTTACCATAGTGCCCTCCAACACTTTCAAACCCTGCCCTTCAAAATCAGCAGAGCAAAGCTCATTGGTAAAAGGATAATTATCCGCAGTACCCTCAAAGATATGTGCGGATGGAATCATTAAATCGCCTTTGCCTCCTTCCAAAATGCCTGCTTTGCCCATAATAGATATGGAGTCTACGTTCAAAAATTGCTTTTGCCCGTTTGTCTCAATAGGTTTTAGAAGCTCATCAATCGTTTCATAGGCCTGTTCGCCAAAAGCATAATCCATCACAAATATAACGGGTTTTTCATCTGCTGAAATGTCTGCGGGAATATCATAACAACAAGCATCTCTGTCAAATTTAGCGGTGTCAAAAATTTGCACATCTATGTTGGCTCCGGACTGATCATCAATAAATACCATTCCATTCTTTTCGGCAATCCCCTCTACTTTTCCCCTGAGTTCTTTGTTATTTGAGGAACTCAATTCCTCGTAAATATCCAAAGATTGTGAGTCCGGAAGCTCCTTAGCCAAAGCCTTTTTTGCAAACAAAGAATTCATAACACTGTGCATATTGGCGCTAATAATATGAATAGGCCTATGCAACAATTTCTTTTTAGCCAAGGTTTGTTTGATCATATCAGACCATCGTTCTCCATGGATGTGATGTCCCAACCTTTCACGAAGCAAGGGACTGAAGGTAATCGTTCTTTTGAGCCCTGTGGTTTCCTCCTCTATAGCCAACTTTCCCAACCAAAAGATTACGTCCAAAAAACGGTCTGGATTCTCCTTGTTTTTTAGATTATCCTGAATCTCAACCACCTCATCAAAGGTCCTACCCAAAATATTGGCCGCATGAATCATGGCGATCTCTCTTTGCGCCTTGTCCTTTTCCTCACTTTGAATAAACTCCGCCAATTTATCCCAATCCCTTATCGTATTGTTGTCCTCCAGCAAGACTCGCTTACAAATCTTTCCAGATTCGATGAACAAAAAAGTAAGGTGGGTAAGGATGTCGTAAATATCACTTCGTCCCCTAGTAATCTCAATATTCATTTGCTCGTCATCAATCCGATAACAATCCCTTCTCCGTTTAGGTGGTATTATGGCTTTTAGATGCGATTTTGAGAATCCTTCATCCGAGGTTAGGTTGATGTATCTGCACTCCTCAATACCCTCGGGCAGTCTTTCCAGCACGTATATAAGCCCGCTGAGCTCGGCCTTATCTTCCGCGACAGAACCATAAATTTCTGGTCTCAATGACAATAAAGCTGTACGAAGTGCATTTCCGGAAACTCCTGAAGGTTTGTAAAACCCACGATTAAGTAGGTGGCGCATTGTAATGTACAAACGCTCAATTGCATTTGTGGATTCTTGGGCCCTAGTTGCCTGTTTTACTTTGGTGGTCATCATAATTTAGGGACAAAAATACATGAATTCCTACGAACGCCTAGTGTTTATTTGCAATCTAGACCAGAAAGGGTTGCAATCCGTCAGCAAGCTTGCGGTCGTTGGAAAGCCGCTGTATTTTGTTTTGCCCGCCCAATTTGCCAATGGTTTTCATATAGTCTTGAAATCCCTTGGTTCTCACCGGCGTTATTTTTAGCGGTTGAAGAATGTTACCATCGATTAAGTCAAAATAGTAACTGTTCTGTTTGTTCATACTTTCCTCGACATAACTCAAAAACTTGGAAAGGTCTGATGGTACTCTGTCAAATTCAATAAACCACTCATGATAAGGAAGGTCACCATTTTTAGGGGCAGTCTGAGGCGCTACGGTAAATTCATTGACCACCGCATCAGTTTGGGAAATTGCGGATTTTAATGCCTCTTCCACCTCTTTGGCAATAACATGCTCTCCAAAGGCTGAGATAAAATGCTTTATTCTACCGGATACTACCACTTTGTACGGGCCCAGCGAAACAAACCGAACGGTATCTCCTATATTGTAGGCCCATAAGCCCGCATTGGTGGAAACAATCAAGGCATAGTCCTCTCCGAGTTCCACATCCTCAATAGTAAGTCTTTTGGGGTTATCATCGAAGAATTCATCAGCTTTAACAAACTCATAGAAAATGCCCGAATTCAACAATAGGAGCATTCCTTCTTCTTTTTGGGAATCTTGATAAGCAAAAAAGCCTTCACTTGCTGGAAACAACTCTATGCTATCCACCTTTCTACCCATAAGCTCTTCAAATTTAGCCCGGTACGGTTCATAATTGACTCCGCCGTAAATAAACAATTCAAAGTTCTTAAACAGTTCGCCTACCTTTTTTCCCGTTTTTGCGTTGAGTTTTTCAAAATACATTTGCACCCAAGATGGTATTCCGGCAATCACGGTCATATTTTCATGTTCCGTTTCCTCAATAATTTTATCCACCTTGGTTTCCCAATCCTCGATACAATTGGTCTCCCAACTGGGTAATCTGTTCTTTTGCAAATAGTTGGGCACATAATGGGCTGAAATTCCTGAAAGCCTCCCCAATTTTATGCCTCCTTTTTCTTCCAAAATCGGGCTTCCTTGAAGAAAAATCATCCGGCCGTCCACAAAATTGGCATTCCCCGTTTCATGGATATAGTTTAATATGGCGTTGCGGGATGCCTCAACCTGATGCTTTATAGACTCCTTGGTGATTGGAATGTATTTGGCGCCAGAAGTTGTCCCGGAGGTTTTTGCAAAGTAGATAGGCTTTTGAGGCCACAATATATCATTTTCACCATCAATGATTTGCTGTACATAGTCTTTCAATTCCTCATAGTCCCTAACAGGAACGTGCTTCACAAAGTCAGCATGTGTTTTGATTTGGTGAAACGCATGATCCTTTCCAAATTGGGTGTTCCTGGCTGACATCACCAGATCCTGAAAGACTTGCTGCTGTGTTTGAATAGGATTCTTTGCCCATTTTGCAGTCCTACGGGCAATTTTACGGGCAAAAAGTTTTGCTGCAACTATTTTTAGCGACATTTACTTGAAGTCAATATAATTTAGGGGGTTTTCCGGTTTCCCGTTTTTCCATAGTTCAAAATGGAGATGAGGGCCAGTAGTTAACTCACCAGTATTTCCAATGGTGGCAATCACCTCTCCCGCCTGTACCAAATCACCTTGGGCTTTGCTCAAAGAACCATTGTGCTTGTACACCGAAGTAAGTCCATCTTGGTGTTCTACAATAATGACATATCCTGTTTCCGAAGTCCATTCGGCAAATAACACGGTGCCATCAGAAATGGATTTCACCGGCGTATCCTTTGGAGCTACCACATCTACAGCATAGTGCTTGGTCTCTGGATCAAAGTCTTGGGACAAGGTTCCGTTAAGAGGTGAAAACAATAAGGTTCCCACATTGCGTACGTTTCGTTCAAAAAGATTGTATTTGTCTTCCAACTCAACTTCCTCCCGTAGCAGTAAATCCTCTCGTATCGGGGTAAGGTCCACAGTTGAAGGGTCCAACTTATACTTTTCGAACAAAGAGTCCCTGTTGACTTCATTATTTTCTATGTCTCCTCTCAGAACCAATCGCACATTATCTAGATACCTATTGGTATAATTTAGAACGGTCACCAATGAATCAGTCTTGTATGTAAGCTCTGTGGCCTGTCTTTTCAATCGGGTGGACGAATATCCGGGGATATATTCCCGTAATGGGGTAAAAGCTATGATAAGGGTGGTAAGGCCAATTAACACAATGATAAAAAGCGTTCCGGTTACAAATACATTAAGTCGGTTTAGCTTAAAGGATATCTTTTCCTCAAAAGTATTTTCGTTTAGGATGACCAACCGGTACTTGTGCAGCAGCTTTCGCTTAATCTCCTTTCTTTTCTTCTTGTCCTTTGCCATAATGAACAAAGATAACTTTAGATTTTTATATAGATGTTAAGCTTTTTAAAATGCTTTTAATCAGTGAATGGCCTCTAGAAATAGCTTGGAAACGCTAATTTTCGTTAATGCGCTACGGCCTTACAGTTCTTTTTAGTAATTTTACCTTTCATTTAAAGGCATAGATGTTATGATTGCTCAAACTATTTTTCTCGGTATGCTTGGTCCATGGCAAATTGTACTTATTGTACTGGTTGTTCTTTTGCTTTTTGGAGGCAAAAAGATTCCTGAACTAATGAGGGGTCTGGGCAGTGGCATCAAAGAATTTAAAGACGCTTCCAAAGAAGAAGAAAAACTGGAGAGCGGTAAAGATTCTGACGCTTAATTCGATTGTTTTAGGCAGTTTTTTCCTACTCGTGAATTCCTTATATTTAAAGGGTTTGTCGATAAATAACAACATTTTTGGTGTGTTCACGCCATTATTTCCCCCATTCACAACAAAAAATTATCCACGCTATCGCCATACTTTATTTTAGCGTATGAAACTGTGGTTGTTCCTGTGTGTACAACCCAATGATCGATTACCTGATCGGATTTTGTTCTGAAGGAGGAATTATGAAGAGACTGTTTTTACCTTTATTCCTAATGTTTGCTCTTGGGCTTAATGCCCAATCTGTGTCCTTTCTGCAATTTGAGGATGAAGAGCTATTTAGGGATGTGGAAACTTCTCAAGGTATTACCTCTTCCCAATCCGAATTTGTTAATCAACTTTCTGCGCTTAACAACAGACAACTTGCCAAGTTCATTAGCAAAAAAGGGGTTACGGAAAAACTCATAAAGCAAGCCAACGAATTCTTCGATAAAATGTGGTATGCTGAAGCGGCTCGAGTCTATGACATCGTTCTGGAAAAGAGTGAAGCCAAGCACACTTTCAAATTATTATCCAACGCTGGAGATTCCCACTACTATTCTGGGAATTTGGAAAAATCCTATAAATGGTATCACGAGCTGTACGAAACTTTCAAAGAACAAATTACTGAAGAAAAGCTTTTTAAGTACGCCCACTCCCTAAAGGGAACTGGGCGCTATCGCAGGGCCGCCAAGCTCACCAAGTTATTTAGGCAAAAAAGAGGTGAGCCTCAAAGAGAACTTGCAAAGGACAATGCAAGCTGGGATAGTCCTGCTCTGGTGGAAATTAAGAACATGGCCATTAATTCGAAGTATTCTGATTTTTCACCCATGTTCCACAACGAAACTGATGTTGTTTTTGCTTCTGCACATGATTCCTCCTTTTTAACCACCCGCAGATACCGTTGGAACAATCAACCCTATCTGGATCTTTATGTGGCCAAAGCGGATAGTGAGAACAAAGACTTGAAAAGCCCTAAAAAGTTTTCTAACAAAATCAACACCAAGTATCATGAGGCTTCCGTTGCTTTTGCCCCAGATCAAAAAACGATATACTTTACCAGAAATAACTATGGTAAAAAATTAAAAAGAGGGAAAAATGGTGTTAACCACCTAAAAATCTATCAATCTAAATTGGTGGATGGTGAATGGACCAAAGCTATAGAGCTGCCTTTTAACAGTGAAGATTACTCCAACGGACATCCCTCTGTAAGCCGTGATGGGAAAAAACTATATTTTGTATCAGACAGGCCGGGAGGTTTTGGTGGAACAGATATTTATGTGGCCGATATTTTGGAAGGTGGAAAATTCTCGAAACCGGAAAATCTAGGTAGAACGGTCAATACAAGTAAAAAAGAAATGTTTCCATTTATAACGGAAAACGCTTTGTACTTTTCATCAGATCGGAATATGGGTCTAGGTGGTTTAGACATTTACAAATCTGATCACGAAGATGGATTTTTTAGTGTGGGTATCAATTTGGGTGAACCTATCAACAGTAGAAGGGACGATTTCTCATATATCATTGAAGAAAAAGGTGAAAAGGGCTATTTTGCTTCCAATAGAAAAGGGGGCAAAGGAGATGATGATATTTATTCGTTCAGACATATCCTTAACCTTAATGCCATCTCTGGAATTATTGAGGACGCTGCAACCGGCGAACACATCCCAGATGCAGAAATAAGCTTGTTTGATAAAGACAATGTGCGTGTTGCAGATGTAAAATCCCAACCAGACGGCAGCTTCATCTTTAAGAACCTTAAGCCCACATCTAGGTATACCATTAAAACCGTCAAACAAGGTTATTTTGATGAAAGCTCCAATGTGGTTACCAAAAACAACGAAAATGTTGCGATAACACAATCGTTAAAACAATTAAAAGAAATCATTGCTGAAGAGAAAGGCGTGTTAAAGTTAGAGGTTGAAACCATCTATTTCGACTTTGACAAGTTCACCATAAAGCAGCAAGCTGCCCATGAACTGGACAAACTTGTAGCGGTGATGACGGAATATCCAAAAATGATCATTAAGATTGAATCCCATACCGATGCAATCGGTTCCAAGGTTTACAACAAATTCCTGTCTGGCAAGCGGGCAAAATCTACAAGGGACTATATTATTGCACACGGAATAGATCCCGGCAGGATACAAAGTGCAACGGGCTTCGGAGAGGAGCGTTTGTTAAACAACTGCTCCGACGGCACAAGATGCTCCAGGGCAAAGCACAGCGAAAACCGACGATCAGAATTTATAATAGTTAATATGTAGCAACTAAATAACCCAAGTAAGGGCCCCGAAATCGGGGCCTTTTTTATTCCACAATTTCGGAACTGCATTTCATCGATTTTTTGCTCGATGAACAAAAAATCAACCCAATGCATTTGGTCGATAAAACCGTGATCTTTAAAGATTCACCGGGCTTTTATCAATAATTACTTGCCTTTTGACCCATTATTTTCCATTTGGTCAACCATTGCCCAATCTTTGTTTTGTCTTTAAATCTTAAAACTTGACTTATGAAAAAACTATTACTCGTAAAAGAAATTTATCTGGAAGGTTTCAGAAATCTTGGTCACTTTATTTTGGAAAGGTATTTCAAAATATTTGCTTGGTTTAGCTTTGTAATGTTCTTTATTGTGCTTTACGCCTTTATCTACAGAATTGCTACGGGCTTTGCCTTTGATTAAAAATACTTTTTAAGTATTTGAAGAACAAAAAAGCCCAGTTTGCTCTGGCATTCTGGGCTTTTCTGTATTCTCATATTGCGCGGTCAAGAACCTTGTTTAAACTCAATGGTTTTTAATATCGCCTCGAGTTCAAACATATAATCCCTTTTTTCCTGAGATGGCGCAAAAGTAAATCCTTCCAAAATCAGCTTCCTATTATTATCCTTGTCATTAATAATATAGGTTAAAAATGGTCCCGCCATGGGATATCCGTTTATTTCCCATATACCTCTAGCCTCAGCGGCCTTCTTCCCACCTATCTGTGCTGGAAATATGTAGGGAGAAAAAGCCATTTCAGTCTTCATATATGTCCCCTCATAGGGTCCTGGAACATACTTTTTACCTATTGAGTCCCTCATCTTTACAATATCCATCACAAAAGTAGAATCCACCGAAAAACTGTCCCAAGGCATTTGATAGGCAAGAATGTTCATAGTTCCTTTAGGAATCTGAATGTCCATCCACACAAAGTTCTTTTCGTGTTTTCCAATTTTGTACAAAGAAGGTACCTTAAGGCTAATGCCAAATTCCTCTTCAAAAGCTTTTTCTTTGGTTAGGGAGCGGGTAAACCGTTTTTGGGCTTCGGAAATTTCCACTTTTTTAAAGGCGGCAATCGCCATACCTGAAATAGAGTCAAGATTTCCAGCCAAGTCGTTGTAAGTTTCTCCTGTTACTACAGCTACTTTTTGTGGTTTCGCATATACATCGGTCTTAATGTGCGCCAAAGAAACCGAATCTTGTTCCACAAACAATACAGACCGAGAATAAGCCGTGGCCCCTTTAAATACTTGAGGTGGGATTTGTGTAATCGTAAACTTGGGCTCGCCTTGTGGCAGTCCCAAAACAGGAGCAGCAAAATGCTCCCTTATTTTATCCCCAACTCCACCTTTCCAAAGGTCGGTATCCATTACCACCATTAAGGTGTTTATCCCTCCTGTAGACGGTGGAAGAAACCTCTTTTTTGTCCCCGAATCCGTACATGATACCACCACCAAAGTAATTAGGGTGATGTAAAGTGTTCCTATTTTTTTCATCTTGATCTAAATTTACGAAGAACAATCACACAATTTAAGCTTTGTGCCCGGTTTTAGATTGTTACTGCTAAGACCGTTCCATTCTCGTAAATTCTCAATAGAAACTCCAGGATATTTTCTAGATATCGTCCAAAGCGAATCGCCTTCTTGAACAGTATGAACCTTGGAGTCACCAGCAAGTGGCCCAGATGCTGATTTGGTGGCTCTTGTTTTGGCAACTCGCTGTTTTGGGGTATAGGGCTTTCTTGGAAAAATAGTTAGGCGCTGACCAACTCTTAAATTGTTGCTTCGCAAACCGTTCCATCTTTTAATCTGACTCACACCAACACCATATCTTTCTGCAATCTTGCCCAGATAATCTCCGCTCCTTACTTTGTACCTAATTTGATTTTTGGTCTCTACCAATTGTGGTAAAGGTTTTTCCATTGAATCCAATTCTTTTTTGGCATAATCATAAATAGCTTCCTCATTGCTTACAAACTTGCCAATTTTGGTGACAGGTAATCTCAATGCGTATGTTTTGCCCTTTATTTTTGGAATTATGTTGAGCTTGTAGGCCGGGTTCAACATTTCCAGTTCCTCAGTGCTAATATCCACAAGCTTGGAAATCTGGTCAAACGTAATCAAGTTTTTAACATGTACTGTGTCCGTCTCAAAATAAGGGCGTTCCGCTTTTTTATATTGAAGGCCATGCTCCTCTGCATATTCAAAAATGTACATTGTGGCCAAAAATGCCGGCAAATAGCCCGCCGTTTCCCGGGGAAGATTTCTTCTTATATTCCAGTAATTCTTATACCCACCAGATCGTCTTATGGCTTTGTTCACATTCCCTGGCCCTGAGTTATAGGCGGCAAGTGCCAAATCCCAGTCATTAAAAATATCATGTAGTTTGGATAAATACTTCGAAGCTGCTTTGGTGGCAAAAATGGGGTCGTTTCGCTCATCCACATAACTGCTCACCTCCAACCCATACATTTTTCCAGTGCCATACATAAATTGCCATAGCCCCTTTGCGCCCACCCTTGATCTTGCTCGTGGATTCAGTGCAGATTCAACAATGGCTAAATATTTAATCTCAAGTGGTATATCCTGGTTGTCCAATTCTTGTTCAAAAAGTGGGAAGTAAAATTGGCTCGCCGTCAACATACGTTGCATCAGACCTTTTTTCCGGACCAAAAAAGACTTGATTACGGACTCAAGTGATGCATTGTAAGAAATATTGAACGGTGTCTTTTCATCCAAAAGGGCCAAACGGGCCTTGAGCGTATCAGTAGGCAAATCCACCATGGTCACTTCCTCTGTCCCTTGATTTTGTACTTCGAGCAACATCTCGCTGAACAGCTGTGCGCTTTGGTGCAACTCCCTTAGCCAAAGACTATCGTAATTTCTTGCCTCTTCCATGTCCTTTAACAAGAAACCCTTATCGCCCGTTTCCAAAACTAGATTGCCATCAATGGTTTGGAAGCTTTTAGGTTTAAGGTCTTAATGGAATCCGTGGTAAGTGAATCAACCTCAGGGCTCGAATTTGTCTCTTGTGCCTGAAGAAACACGGTAAACGAAAGAATTGCTGCAACAGCAGCTGATTTAAATTTTTGGTTCATGCTGCACTCGGTTTGATTTTGGGGCAAGCGAAAATGGTGTTTTTTTCCGAAATAATAAAGTTTTCGGGTCAAAACGTCTCTTAGCATAGGATTTCTCCTATTAATTCATAACGTGGATGTTAGCCCATTATTGCGGCTATTCCTGGCAGGGTTCTGCCTTCCAAACTTTCCAGCATGGCACCTCCTCCTGTGGAGACATAACTTACCTTTTCCTTAAATCCGAACTGCTTCACCGCAGCAACAGAATCTCCTCCTCCAACGAGTGAAAAAGCTCCACTTTGAGTAGCTTCATCAATCGCATTTCCAACGGCAATTGTGCCTTTGGCAAAACTTTCCATTTCAAATACGCCAACAGGGCCATTCCAAAGTATGGTCTTGGAATTTAAAATTACCTTTTTGAAGTTTTCCAGTGTCTGTGGGCCCGCATCCAATCCTTGCCATCCGTCTGGTATTTCGGCTACGTCCACAAATTGGGTTTTGGCATTGTTGTCAAAAGCATCGGCGGCCAAAACATCTACGGGCAAATGTATTTTCACTCCCTTTTCGTCTGCTTGTTTTAGAATGTTCAAGGCCAATGCCATCTTATCATCCTCACAAATGGAATCCCCAACCCGTCCTCCTTGTGCCTTTATAAAGGTATAGGTCATCCCTCCACCTATGATCAGATGGTCTACTTTGTCCAAGATATTTTCTATAATGGTGATTTTTGATGAAACCTTTGCGCCTCCCAATATAGCAGTCACCGGTTTTTCCCCTGTTTGCATCACCTTGTCAATGGCCTTGATTTCCCTGGCCAACAAATAACCAAAACATTTGTTTTCTGAAAAATAATTGGCCACTATAGTAGTGGAGGCATGCGCTCTATGGGCTGTTCCAAATGCATCATTTACATAAATATCACCGTTTTTGGAAAGGGCTTGCGCAAATGCTTCATCACCTTTTTCCTCTTCCCCATAAAACCTAAGGTTTTCCAATAGGAGGACCTCCCCATTTTGCAACTCGGAAACTGCAGTCTCCACTGTGGTCCCAATACAATCCTCCACAAACTTGATTTGAACTCCAATAATTTCAGACACCTTTTCACAAATGTGGGACAATGACATATCCGGATTAACCGCTCCCTTTGGTCTCCCTAAATGACTCATTAGAACCGCAGCTCCCCCATCTTCCAATACCTTTAGGACACTTGGTTTGGCGGCTTCAATTCTACTGGTGTCCGTTACATTAAAATCCCTATCCAATGGCACATTAAAATCCACTCGGATCAATGCTTTTTTGTCTTCAAAGTTATAATCATCAATAGTCTTCATCCGAATTCATTTTAGGTAAGTCCAAATGTAAAAATTTCCATTATTCTTAATGGCTGAGCGAGACAATAATTTTAGAGTTCCAACAAAAAACTGCCAATCCTTGTGGAACCTAAAAAATGTATCTTTGGAATATGCTGTTTAAAGACATTTTGGGCCTAGAACACATCAAAAAACATTTGATGACCACTGCCGAATCTGGCAGGGTTGCCCATGCCCAACTTTTTGTTGGGCCTGAAGGTTCTGGGACCTTGCCCGTTGCCATTGCCTACTCTCAGTATTTGATTTGTGGAAATAGTGGTGGAGAAAATAATGGGGGAAATGCAATGTGTAACTCAAAATGCGATTCGCTTACCCATCCCGATCTTCATTTTGCATTTCCAGTTTCCAACTCAGACAAGGTAAAGTCCCATGCCGTTAGCGATCACTACTTGGAAGAGTGGAGGCAGTTTGTTGCTGAACAGCCCTATGGAAATCTGTTTGATTGGTACCGCCTTATAGGCATTGAAAAAAAACAGGGTCAAATTGGAGTAGATGAGGCCCACGACGTTGTAAAGAAACTGTCCTTGAAATCCTATGAAGGAGGATTTAAGATTTTGGTTATTTGGATGGCTGAAAAGATGAACATTTCTGCTTCCAATAAGCTTTTAAAATTAATTGAAGAGCCCCCTGACAAAACAGTCTTGCTTTTGATTGCGGAGGAGGAAGAACAAATCATCAATACCATTAGATCCCGTTGCCAGATCTTGCATTTCCCGCCATTGGCAGAAAATGCAATTGCCCAAGAATTACGGAGCAAAGGAGTTCAAGAAAGCGAAGCCCATTCCATTTCCCAAGAGGCCAATGGCAACTTCAACAAAGCCTTGGATCTTCTAAACAAGGACTCCGAAGATTTGGTCTTTGAACGCTGGTTCGTGCAATGGGTGCGTAGTGCCTTTAAGGCCAAAGGAAATAAGACGGCAATACAAGAACTAATCATGTGGAGCGATGAGGTCGCCAAAACAGGAAGGGAAGTACAAAAGCAATTTTTACATTATTGTCTTACCTTAATGCGACAGGCATTGTTGTTAAACTATAAAGCGGATAGTCTGGTATATGTAAAAATGCATATGGAAGGTTTTGATTTGAACAAATTTGCTCCCTTTGTCCATGAAAACAACATTCAGGACATTGTTGAAGAATTGGAAAGGGCCATTTTTCACGTGGAACGGAACGGCAATTCCAAAATAATCTTCACCGATCTTTCTATCAAGTTAACCCGCCTATTGCATGTCAAAGCAGCTTAAAACCAACATCATATGGAACACTTTTACTCAAATGCAGCCCAAATTTTAATACTGGGATTTCTAGTCATTACTTTTTTGCAAAGCGGGCTAGACAAGATTCTGGACTGGAAGGGAAATTTAGGTTGGCTTACAGGGCATTTTTCGAAAACATTTTTTAAAGGTGCCGTTCCTGTGCTCTTGGGAATTGTATTGTTTGCAGAAATGGCTTCTGGAGTCTTGAGCGCCATTGGCCTTTACGAATTGCTCTATACAGGGAAAAGCACTTTTGCATTTCGTGGTGCGGTTTTATCTGCGGTCACTTTGCTTTTATTACTATTTGGGCAGCGTCTAGCCAAAGATTATGAAGGCGCCAAGACCATTGTTGTCTACCTAATTCTAGCTGTGTTCTTAGTTTATTTGTTGCAATAGTGCCTATAAGGTTCCCCACATATTAAATAAGTATTTAGCTTGGTTTTAAAACACCTTTTTGACCAACAGCACAAAACCTAGTACCATGAAAAACATCTGCTTACTTTTTATTTTCTTGATATTGATTTCTTGTGATTCATCAAACCCAATCCAGGAATACAGTCCAAAAGACTACAATGTTTATATGCGGGGGAAACTAGCTGGAAAACATACCAGCACTATGGATCAGCATGGGAACTATGTTTATTCCTTCCATTACAACGATAGGGGTAGGGGTCCCGAATTAGAAGAAAAAATACAATTGAATGATGAAGGCAGTATTACGTCCCTTGAAATTTCAGGAGTCAATTATTTAAAAGACACTATTTCCGAAATATTTATCGCTTCCAGCAACTTGGCCCGTTGGAAAAGCACCTCTGAGGAAGGGGAAACCACTACAGATGGAGCCAAGTTTTATGCTAGCGTAAATGGCACTTTGGGTGACACCGAATTATTGGTCAGGAAGTTATTGAAAAATCCAAACCATACGGCAGAACTATTGCCCAGCGGTTCGGTTCAACTTGTAAATATTGACAGTATGGACATAGCAGATATCCCGCTTCGTCTTTTGGAAATTACCGGCTTTGGTTTTGTACCGTCCTATGTTTGGGTAGATAAGCAAAATCGGGTCTTTGCTTCCGTGTCTTCTTGGTTGACCATTATTGAAGAAAAAAATGCTGGGTTGATAGAGCAGCTTTTGGAGGTTCAAAATGAAAAGGAAGATGCCTTTTTTAGCTCTCTTGCCAAAGAACTAACTGAAACCCCAAAAGGGAAACTTGTGGTTAGAAATGTCAACCTGTTTAACTCCCAAACCGCCGAGGTATTGCCCAACCGAACAGTGGTTGTTAATGGAAACATTATTGAATCTGTTGCTATGGGTGAAACTGAGATTCCCGAAAATGCCCAAGTCATTGATGGGTCCGGAAAAACCCTACTTCCAGGATTGTTTGATAACCACTGTCATGTACAAAAAGAAGATGGCATATTGCATCTGGCTGCTGGGGTTACTTCTGTAAGAGATATGGCCAACTCTATGGAGCTTTTGGAAATAAAACGGCAGTTTGATGCTAATGAAAATATTGGTCCACGCGTGGTAACCATGTCTGGATTTATAGATCAAAAAGGGCCATTTGCCGGGCCAGGGTTGACCATTACCAATGTTGATGAGGGTTTGGAGGCCATTCAGAATTATAAGGACAAGGGATATCATCAAATAAAACTATATAGTTCTATAGATCCTTCTTGGGTCAAGCCTCTTGCGCAAAAAGCACATGACCTAGGTCTTAAATTGAGCGGACATATTCCTGCTCATATGCTTGCCAAGAATGCTATTAAGGATGGCTTTGACGAAATTCAGCACGTGAATATGGTAGCTCTAAATTTCCTTTCAGATACCATTGACACCAGAACCCCGCTTCGGTTTTCGGCTGTGGCCGAGCATACGCATAAGTTGGATTTAAAGGGTGAAGCGTTTCAAAAATTTGTTGCCTTTTTAAAGAAGAAGGAAATAGAAATTGACCCCACGGTTTCCATTTTTGAGGGTATGTTCACTACTCGGGCAGGCGAACCCGATCCGCAGTTTGAAGTTATATTGAATCGTTTGCCCATTCAAATTCAGCGCGGGTACTATTCAGGGGGCCTTCCTATTCCGCTAGGAAAAGAACAACAATACAAGGATTCTTTTGATAAATTATTGGCTATTCTATTTGAGCTGCATTCCAATGGTGTTACCCTGCTACCAGGAACAGATGCCATGCCCGGGTTTGCCTTGCACAAGGAATTGGAAAATTATGTGCGCGCGGGTATTCCTGCCAGTGAGGTTTTGCAATTGGCTACCATTACTTCCGCTAAAGTAACAGGGACAGATAATCGAATGGGGTCTGTGGAAAAAGGGAAGTTGGCAGATTTAATTTTAGTTGATGGAAACCCAGTAGACGACATCAGTGCCATTAGAAAGGTGGAGCTCACCATTAAGGATGGGAAAGTTTTTAATCCAAAAAAGCTATACGAAGCCCTGGGCATTAAGCATTACAAATAAAAAAGTCCATTCAGTTGAATGGACCTTAGAAGACCTTGGAAAAGTGATTTCCTATTTCTTATACTTGTCGTTTAAGATTTTTACAATGGCATCCGTAAGATTTTGGCCGTCCTTTCCGTAAAGAACAGCTCCACCATCTCCGCCTCCAAGGATATACGTAAAACCATTGGTTTCCCCATATGCTTTTATTTCCTTTTTAACCTTGTTTACCAAGGTGTCCATCTCCGTTTGGCTATTTTGCTGTAATTGTTGTTCCTCTTGTTGTAGTTGCTGGCCCACAAATTGACCTTTCTGTTGCAACAACCCGTATTCCTCCTGTGCGTTTTTTTGTGACATCTTTTGCGCCTTGGTCTGAAATGCCTGGAGTTCCAATTGAAACGCTTGGGATATACTGTCTCTTTTTTTGCCCAACGCATCAGCTTTGGTTTTGAACTTGGCCTCAATGTCCAACTTCTCTTGGTAACCATCCATCAACTTTACGTTATCTACGTATCCAATTTTGTTTTGCTGACAAGCCATTGCAATAAGGGCAAGGGCCAGTACCATAAATTTTCTCATGTTTCTCTTTTAAGGATGCGCAAAAATAGAAAAGCTTTTTGAATGACCATCACAATCTTTTAAGGAACACATGAATGAGCAAACATATAAGAATAAAAAAATTCTATTGTAGAATTTAATATCAATAGATATTGTTTATTTTTTACGCATTCAAAAGCTCCTTCTGCTAGCAGATCTTCATAAATTTGGTGTCTTCCATATACTTGGCTACAGAGCTAGCTTAGACAGGCTTAAAATGGCTATTCCCGCTTTTTAATTAAGTAAATGATGGAAGAATACTCTCCAGTAAAAACCGCCTTGATATTGGACCACATTCCAACGAAAAATGCGCGAAATAGGTACAGTCTATTTTCTTTATATTTTTCTGAAAGCATGGAAACATAAAAAGCATCAAAAACCATAGGTTTAGTAGCGAACACTTCCATATGATGTTTCCCAAATATCTTTGAGATTGATTTTCTTGAAAAATGCCATAAATGTCTTGGTACATCATAGGCGGCCCAATGGGCTCCGTAATGTCCTGCATCAAAGGATTTGAAATTGGGAACAGCAACCACCAAAAGGCCATCCTCATTCAGTAAATCTTTCAACTGCTCTATATGGGTATCCAAACTTGGTAGGTGCTCCAGCACATGCCACAGTGTAATTACATCGAACTTCTTATGTGTTAAGCTGGCTAAATCCGGGAGCAGATTTATCTTCTTGCTTTTCGCTTTAATCCTTGCTTTCTCATTAGGCTCTACTCCTTCTCCATAAAATCCTCTTTTGCAGGTCATTGCCAAAAAATCGCCTGTGCCTGCGCCATAATCTAGCAACACCCTTGATTTATGTCCTTGATTTTCAATGAGTTGCACTTTTTTTCGAAGATTCAGTCTCTTGATGTAGTGATAAAGTCTATCTACAAAAGAGGTTTTGGAATCAGTGTGCGAAATATAGACTTTACTATCATAATAAGGTAGTAGCTCATCAGGTTGCGGGTGGGTTTTAAGCATCTCCAACTCCGAATCGAGATGGAGTTCAAAGCTTTCGTTCGAAACAGAAAAATCCTTAGTCTTTAAAAACAAACTCATTGTAATTCCAAGTGCAAATAATACTGTTTAAGGGTTCGAAGATACGCCAAAGTACTATTTCATTGTCAAAATACTGGAAGGCTACATCCCATTCCTCTAGAGCCAACCTATTTTGGGTATTAGTAACAGCAAGCTTAGGAAAATAACTATTAGTATTTTTTGTTCCACGTGGAACATGTTTGGACTACCTCCCTAAAAACACTAACAAAACACTAATATCCGCTGGAGAAACGCCACTAATGCGCGAAGCCTGAGAAATAGTTATTGGCTTTATAGCCTCAAGTTTCTCTCTAGCTTCATAGGAAAGGGATTTTAGCTTAGAATAATCGAAGTTATCTGGAATCCTTACGTTTTCCAACCTATGTAGTTTATCAGCGTTGTTCTTTTCCTTTTCAATATATCCAGAATACTTTACTTGAACCTCCGTCTGCTCCAGCACCTCAGAATCCAATTCATTTGTTGAAACAAATGAATTTACAGCATCCAACTGCAGCATATGGTCCATTGTAACCCTTGGTCTAGAAAACACCTTAAATAACTTGTCGGCCTGTTTTACGGGAGAAGATTCCACCGATTCCAAAATAGGGTTGATTTCCTCCGGAGTAAAACTGGTTTTCTTAAAAAAATGAACAAAGGCATTAGACATTCTTTGCTTTTTCTCCATCCGCTTCATCCGGTCTATGCTTGCTAGACCCAGATCAAAGCTTTTTGGTGTTAACCTCAAATCGGCATTATCCTGTCTCAATAGCGTTCTATACTCCGCACGGGATGTGAACATTCTATACGGTTCTTCCGTTCCCTTAGTTATCAAATCATCAATAAGAACTCCTATATACGCCTCATCGCGCTTTAGAATAAATGGATCGTTCTCATTAATCTTTAGATGCGCATTTATCCCGGCCATCAGCCCCTGCGAAGCAGCTTCTTCATATCCTGTAGTCCCATTAATCTGCCCAGCAAAATACAGATTGTCCACCAATTTGGTTTCAAGCGTGTGCTTCAGCTGTGTTGGAGGAAAATAATCATATTCAATCGCATAACCAGGCCTAAAAAACTTGACATCTTCAAATCCTTTAACCGACTTCAACGCCTTATATTGAATGTCTTCTGGTAAAGAAGTTGAAAAGCCATTTACATACACTTCAACCGTTTGCCAACCCTCCGGTTCTACAAAAATTTGGTGTGAGTCCTTTTCCGAAAATCGATTAATCTTGTCTTCAATAGAAGGACAATACCTTGGACCTATACTCTTAATTCTTCCGTTAAACATTGGAGATCGGTTGAATCCCTCCCGAAGAACATCGTGAACCAGCGCACTTGTATGTGTCATAAAACAATCACGCTGCTTGCTCAAACGAGGTGTGTTTAGATATGAAAATTTCTCAGGCTTATCGTCTCCAGGTTGGGGGATCATCTTGGAATAATCCAAAGATCTTCCGTCCACCCTGGGGGGAGTTCCCGTCTTCATTCTACCACTATCAAAACCAAAATCAACAAGCTGCTCGGTAATTCCTGTTGCTGCTTTCTCCCCGGCTCTTCCTCCGCCAAACTGCTTTTCCCCTATATGAATAAGGCCATTCAAAAAGGTTCCATTGGTCAACACCACGGCCTTAGAGCGAACATCAATTCCAAGAGAAGTTCTTACACCCACAATCCTGCCATTATCTTCCAATAGTCCAGAAACCATTTCTTGATAAAAATCAACATTTGGGGTTTCCTCCAAAGCCAATCTCCATTCTTCTGCAAAACGCATGCGGTCATTCTGAGCCCTAGGGCTCCACATGGCCGGGCCTTTGGACTTGTTCAGCATTTTAAACTGAATAGCGGACTTATCAGTAACGATACCACTATAGCCACCAAGTGCATCAATCTCCCTAACAATCTGTCCCTTTGCTATGCCACCCATAGCCGGATTACAGGACATTTGTCCAATGTTCTGCAGATTCATGGTAATCAAAAGAGTCCTTGAACCCATATTGGCCGCCGCAGCGGCCGCCTCTGCACCTGCATGACCACCACCGACAATTATAACATCATATTCCTTTTCAAACATAATCAAGGTTCCACGTGGAACATTTTCATTTTCTCCTCCTCCTTCTGACGCATCAACACAACATCACCTTCCTTCTTATCCTTATATCCAATAAGATGCAAAATACCATGACACATCACCCGACGTAGTTCATCATCAAAATCAACTGCAAAGCTTTTAGCGTTGTCAATTACCCTTTCAATAGATATAAAAATATCTCCAGAAATCGTCTTACCCTTGGAATAATCAAAGGTTATAATGTCGGTATAAGTTTCATGATCAAGGTACTCCTTGTTCATACTGAGCAGATACTCATCTGAGCAAAATATATAATCTAAACCGCCCAGTACACCGCCTTCGGAAACAATTAATCTATTAATCCAATCGATATACTTGGGTTGACTCTTTAAAACAAAGTCAGATTCAAAATGGAATGCTATCATTCTTAAAATACACCTTAACCTTCTTTTCGTAATTTTGGCGCAAAGGTAAGGCTTGTCTATTTAATATCTCAACATCCCTTGCGCGCTTATTGAGCACCTCAGGCTTAGTGGTGTTAGGTGCACTATATTCCAAGTGATTACTATTGCTTTCCCTCTCCTTTTTC
Source organism: uncultured Allomuricauda sp. (assembly GCA_965117065.1). Taxonomy (GTDB): domain Bacteria; phylum Bacteroidota; class Bacteroidia; order Flavobacteriales; family Flavobacteriaceae; genus Flagellimonas. The sequence continues at coordinate 2,120,390 of OZ220751.1, read as the reverse complement.
TTACCCTGCTTTAAAGCTGCATCTTCCAACTTAAGTAATTCATGTTGGATAACATTAACCTTATTCCTTGTCCTTTCCGTAATTCCATTTTCCAATAAATCATTCTCAAAATCCTCCATCTGTCTCAGCAGCTTTTTAGCTAAATTTCTATCAGAATTGTCAATCATATTTTTCAGTTGCCTCTCAAGCTGGTTCCTAAGAAATTGTTGCTCCTTATAAATCTCATAAACCTCATTCAACCCCATCTCATTACTACCGCTACCTTCCTTTTCTCCTCCATTTTCGCCACCCCGTTCACCATTCCTATCTTTACCACCATCCCTCAGTTCCTCATTCTTACCTTTGCCTTTTTGGCCCAATCCATTTCCCTTTTTTCCATTCTCTCCTTGTTCACCATCTTGTTTCTGGCCCTGCTTCCCAGAACTCCCAATCTTTTGCTGTATGCTTTCCTGCCCCTTTATAATATCCGGTAACTGAAAATCTGCCCCGCTTTTCCCACTACCCTTCCCAGGCTTCATGCTTTCTTGCATGTTATCCAAAATATTAGCAAGAAAATCAGCTAATGTGTTTGTAGCATTTACGACATATTGCTGGTACGAGGCCGCCTGAAAGAACTGACTTTCTGCAGCACTCTCAAGAGACTTATCAATATTATAATACACCTCTGTAATTTGCTCATTAACAAACTCAGATAATTCAGCTCTCCGTAAGGACAACGAAAACAAACTATCGTCAACATGCTCAAAAAGCCTCCTAAGCTCTTTTTGATCCTTAACTCTACTAGAAAATTGCCCCGTCTCCATTTTGGTCCCGTCCAATCCCTCGAACAAACTTTCTTGTTTAACCGAAAATGTAATTAAATTATCCAAAATTTGCCGTAGCATCTCCGCATCCTCGGTCACAGAAGACCCTCCTCCAGCCATAGCATTTTGCTGCAGTTTTTTGCTCATATCCTCCATCTTTTGGCCAGCAGACTTCTGCTTTTGGATAACCTTTCTATTAGATTCCCCTTCCAATTTATCCCCAGCATCCTTTCCATTTTCCTCCTTCTCCATTTCTTCCAAGGCATCCTTCTGGTCCTGTTCTACAGCCTCCTGATCCCTTTTCTCAACATCAATCTTTATTGGCTTCTTAAGCGCTTCGCCATCCCTTCTTAATTCGTCCAATTCCTTAGAAAGCTGATTAAACTTCTCATTAACCCCCTCCTGAGACTCGTAATCTGAAGCCTTCTTGCTTTCTGATAACTTCATTTGTTCCTCAGAGAGATTTTTAAGCTCACTCGAAAGCTGCCTTGTTTTCTCAGTGATGTAGTAGCGCTTGGTCAATTCTAATATTTGTTCCAAACTTCTTGCGTTAGAGTTTTGTCTTTTACCGAACTCTTCTAGTTCTTTTTTTAGTTCTTCCCTTTCAATTTTATCTGTAAGTTGATTTAGCTCCTTTAACAATTTTCTATTCTTCTTGGCTTGCAATTCTTGACGCTCCAACCTTTCTTTCAACATTTTTTTTAATTCGTTATCACCATCATCCTTGTTCAAGGTTTCACCAAACTCCTTGCTAAACTTTTCCATCAGTTGCTCCTGTCTTTCTTGATTCTGTAAAAAATCTCTAATTCGATTTTTGCTCTCAAAACTCAAAGAACTAACCTCCTTTTGAAATTTGTTGATTTTATCCAACTCCACCGCCTGCTTTTTATACTTATCCACGGACCTATTCAACTCATTAAGCATGATACTTTGACGTTCTAACTGTTTGTTTTTCAGTTCTTTAGCGTTCATAACAGATTGCTCGAACACCCTACTTCTGCTCACCTTTCCTTTCCTAAGCCCATCATTATCAACAACTTCAAAAAACAGTCTATACCCCTCCCCTTCCGTAATTCTAAATCCTGAAGGAAACGTATAATAAAATTGCTCCACATTTCCATTGGGCTTAGATAATATAATACGCTGAATGTCATCATCATCATTGACAGGGTAACAAACCACGGCTATACTTCTTACCCCATGGTCGTCACTAACCTGTCCAGAGAAAAAAGATTGATTGACATTAACGGAATCCAAAAATTGCTGGACCCCAATTACCGGATATTCATCCTTAATAACCTCCAAACGATATCCAAGCTTTTCAAAGCCCTTTACATTACTATTTGAAGTGCTAAGTTCATACTCCAAATCCTTAAAAATATGAGCTGAATAATGAAATTCATTCCCGTCCCTACTAAGAACAACGGAGGTATCCGTAGCAATCAAATCAATTCTTTCAACATTTCTGCCCTCAATATTCCATTCAACCTTAGTGCCCTCAGGAACAATGGCATTTCCAGTTCCTTTGATTTCTTGAGGGGCCCTTTTCAAATAAGCCGGATATCTAAACCTCAAACTATAATCAAGTAAGAAAGGTGTGCTTAAACCTCGAACAGTATACCTGCCTGAACTCCAACCCTGCGCCGTCAAATGGAAAGAACTCTCTTTAACCGGGGCCTCAAAAGTGTAGTTGTAAGTCCCCTTTTCCTTCCTTAATAGTATTTCATCATTATGTAACACCATAAACACTTCATCAGGAATCACCTCTCCTCTCACAGCCACCTTTACAACCAACGGTTCATTATCCAACACAACAAGACTCTTATTAAGAACCTCAAAAGTAAAAGGCGCAGGCTTGGTGTAGGCAACATCATAGTTAACCAGCCTTTCATGAGAGCCAAAAAGGGTGCCTATATTTCCAGAAAACCAGATCAAACCCAAAATACCCAAAGGAACTCCAATATACCTAACATACTTATAGACCTCACTAAGTTTAACCGCTTCAGTAAAGGGGACAACACTTAATGTTCGGGCTCTTTGCTCTATACTCGCCAATAGGAGCTCAGATTTTTTTTGGTTATCCGCTAGTTCCAGAAGGTTATACAGCTGATCGTTCACCTTAGGAAAATGTCGCTCTATGATACGCGATGCGTCCTTCGCCGAGATTCCCTTTTTAAGTCCAATAAGAAAAACTGTCGGCACAACAACAAACTTGAAAATCAACAAGCCCTCGATTACCAAGAAAACAACAAAAAGTCCAAGGCGCCAGTCTTCCTCAAGCCAAAGCAAATGTTCCAAGTACAATACAGCGATCCAAAAAAGTAATCCAAAAGTTAAAAAAAGCAAAAACCCTTTAATCAATTGCTTGGAATAGTACTTTTTGGTAAACTCTTTAAGTTTGCCAACTATCTTATCATAACTGTTCAAAACACAACTATTTACTACCAAGATACCCGATACCAAATAATTCATTTGAAAATTTTATGTTAAATCAGCACTGATGTGGAAATTTTCATCTGGTCCACAGGAACAACCTCGGGTGAAAATCTCACCAAAAAAGTCCTTTTATCCTAGGGGTAGCCACTGTATCTTTGCACTTTAACAAGGGTATACATGATGAACAAAGTAAGGGTTCGCTTCGCGCCAAGTCCAACAGGTCCACTTCATATTGGAGGTGTTCGAACGGCGTTATTCAACTATCTTTTTGCCAAGAAAAACGGAGGTGATTTTATTTTACGAATAGAAGACACCGATCAAAGCCGTTATGTTGCTGGTGCAGAACAGTACATTATTGATGCGTTAAATTGGTGCGGCATCTCATTCGACGAAGGTCCAGGAAAAGAAGGTTCATTTGGGCCTTACAGGCAAAGTGAAAGAAAAAATCTATATAAAGATTATGCACTCCAACTTGTGTCCGAAGGAAAAGCTTACTATGCTTTTGACACCACGGAGCAGTTAGATTTTCATAGAAAAGATCATGAATCAAAAGGGAAAACTTTTATCTATAACTGGCATAATCGGTTAAGGCTAAGTAACTCCCTCTCCCTTTCCGAAGGTGAGGTTCAACAGAAGCTGGCCAGAAAAGAAGACTATGTTATTCGTTTTAAATCCCCAAAGGACCAAATATTAACACTTAAAGACATCGTAAGAGGAGAAATTGTCATAGATACCAACATTTTGGATGATAAAATTCTATTTAAGAGTGACGGCATGCCCACCTATCATCTGGCTAATATTGTAGATGATCATTTAATGCAGATTACACATGTAATTCGTGGAGAAGAATGGCTTCCATCTCTAGCATTGCACCAACAACTATACAATGCTTTGGGTTGGCAAGCTCCTGAGTTCGCTCATTTGCCCTTAATCATGAAGCCCGTTGGTAAGGGAAAATTGAGTAAACGTGATGGTGAAAAAGGAGGCTTCCCAATTTTTCCGCTTTCCTGGAATGACTCCTTAGGTTATAAGGAAGCAGGGTACTTCCCTGAAGCCGTAATAAACTTCTTGGCGCTATTAGGGTGGAATCCGGGAACGGAACAAGAAATCTTCTCCCTTAATCAGCTTGTTAGTTCCTTTAGCTTGGAGCGTGTTAATAAATCGGGAGCAAGATTTGATCCCGAGAAAACCAAGTGGTACAACCATCAGTATCTCCAGACAAAAAGCAATGTCGAATTGGCCCAACTTTTTGAACCTTTTCTTGTCACCAATCAAATCAAGTCTGCTCCGGAGCCCGGGTATGTTGAACAGGTAATGTCCCTGATCAAAGAAAGGGCAAATTTTATTTCGGACCTATGGTCTTTAGGTGCATATTTCTTCATACCGCCTGCTGAATACAATGAAAAAGCGGTTAAAAAACAATGGCGTGAAGAAACCCCTGGGTTAATGAGTTCCGTTGCCCAAATTTTAAAAGAGGTCGAAGATTTCAGCTCATCCAATGTTGAAATCAAGATTAAAAATTGGATAACGCAAAGCGAACTTTCTTTTGGCAAAGTAATGGGGCCCCTACGCCTTATCATTGTTGGAGATATGAAAGGGCCTCACCTGTTTGATATTATAACTTTACTGGGTAAGGAGCAAAGTCTACAACGCATTAATGGGGCGATCGAGAAATTATCATAATCTCTCTTCAATTGCCAAGTTCAACTTAAATACCCTTATAGCACTAATTCCCTAAGCTAATTTGTAGCTCCGACCATTTCCAAAGCGCTCTTTCAATACACCTCCATAAATGAGTATCAAGTAGTGTAACAATTCCGTCAATTTACATACCAATGATACCAAAGGGTTTTGTACCTTAAGCTTTTAACCAAAACATTCTATTCATGAGTAATTTCTTCCTTTATCCACTTTTAATAATCGTAGGGCTCCTTTTCTTTATTTCCCTTGTATTTATCGTAAAACAACAAACCGCGGTCTTAATTGAAACTTTTGGAAGGTTTACCAGTGTAAGGCACTCTGGCATCCAATTCAAAATTCCGTTTATGCAAAGAATTGCAGGTAGGGTTAGTTTGAAAATCCAGCAATTGGATGTTATTGTAGAAACCAAGACTCTTGATGATGTCTTTGTCAAGTTGAAAGTGTCTGTACAATATGTTGTAATCCGGGAAAAAGTTTATGAAGCTTTTTATAAATTGGAATATCCTCATGATCAGATTACCTCATACGTTTTTGATGTGGTGCGCGCAGAGGTTCCCAAAATGAAATTGGATGATGTATTCGTAAAAAAGGATGACATAGCAATTGCAGTTAAATCCGAATTGCAGGATGCCATGTTGGAATACGGATATGACATCATTAAAACATTGGTGACCGATATTGATCCTGATGCCCAGGTGAAAGAAGCAATGAATCGCATCAATGCGTCCGAAAGGGAAAAGATAGCGGCACAGTTTGAAGGTGATGCTGCCAGAATTCTTATCGTCGAAAAAGCAAAAGCCGAAGCGGAAAGTAAAAGACTGCAAGGACAGGGTATTGCGGATCAGCGAAGGGAAATAGCCCGGGGTCTTGAAGAATCCGTTGAGGTTTTGAACAAAGTTGGAATAAATTCCCAAGAGGCATCAGCCTTGATTGTGGTAACCCAGCATTATGACACTTTACAATCTATTGGAGAAGAGACCAACACCAATTTAATACTGCTTCCCAATTCCCCACAAGCTGGAAGTGATATGCTAAATAATATGGTTGCCTCTTTTACGGCCAGTAACATGATAGGGGAACAAATGAAAAAAACGAATCCCAAAAAAGATTCTTAGCTATATCTTTTCTCAAGGGTATTCTAATCAAAAACCCCGATACAGTTGTCTGTACCGGGGTTTTTATTTTGGAACACCCAAAAACTTCATATAAGCGCTTATATCATCCCATTTACTACTAAAATATACCGATAGTTTAGTTGATTTAAAAACTTCAGCAAATGGACTTAAAATCAATCGGTGTAAATAACCAAAAACAATACTTGCAAAGCATTTCAATAGCCAATCCTTATACTAGCCTTTTTGCTCCAACTTGGCCCAGGTATCCCTTAAGGTGACTGTTCTATTAAAAACAAGATTCCCATCTTCTGAATCAGTATCCACATTAAAATATCCCAAGCGCTGGAACTGGAATCTATCTCCAATTTTTGCATCCTTTAAACTCGGCTCCAAATACCCAGTAATCTTTTGCAGAGAATCAGGATTTACAAAATCCATGAAATCCTTATCCTTGTGTCCATCAGGTGTAGGGTCAGTAAAAAGCCGATCATACATTCTTATTTCAGCAGGAAAAGCGTGTGTAATAGAAACCCAGTGTAATGTTCCCTTCACTTTGCGCAAACTCTCCTCCGTACCACTACCGCTCCTACTTTTAGGATCATAAGTACATTGCACCTCCGTGATATTACCCTGGGCATCCTTGCTACAGCTCTCCGCTTTTATAATATATCCGCTTTTCAACCTAACTTCTCCTCCTAGCTTAAGCCTAAAAAACTTCCTGTTGGCTTCTTCTCTAAAATCCTCCTGTTCAATATAAAGCTCCCGTGAAAAAGGAATCTGTCGGCTACCTGCCGATTCATCCTCTGGATTATTCTCAATATCCAACCATTCCTCTTTGCCCTCCTCATAATTTGTAATAACCAATTTTAGCGGATTTAGCACAGCCATAACCCGTGGTGAAATCTTGTTCAAATGTTCCCTAACATGAAACTCCAGCAAAGAAACATCCACTACGTTTTCACGTTTGGCAATCCCAATAGTATCCGCAAAATTTCTGATGGATTCTGGCGTATAGCCCCTTCTTCTTAAGCCGGAAATGGTTGGCATCCTTGGATCATTCCATCCCTCAACCACATTATTCTCCACTAGCTGAAGCAATTTACGTTTACTTACAACCGTATGACTAAGGTTTCTTCTGGCAAATTCGCGCTGCTTCGGCCTCAATTTAGTAGAATCAACCAATTGGTCCAAAAACCAATTATAAAGCTCTCTATGTGGCAAAAATTCCAATGTACACAGGGAGTGAGACACTTGTTCGATATAATCGCTTTCTCCGTGCGTCCAATCATACATCGGGTAAATACACCAATCGGTATTTGTCCGGTGATGTGCCTTGTGTAATATTCGATACATAATCGGGTCCCGCATAAGCATATTAGAAGCGGCCATATCAATCTTTGCCCGCAAAACGTGTTCTCCCTCTTTGAATTCACCTTGTTTCATGGCCTCAAATAGTTCCAAATTCTCCGACACACTACGATTTCTATACGGACTTTCTTCACCAGCTTCAGTTGGTGTCCCTTTCTGCTTCGCTATTTCCTCAGAAGTTTGGCTATCTACATAAGCCTTTCCTTGCTCAATAAGAGCAACGGCCCATGCATAAAGCTGACCAAAATAATCCGAAGCATAACATTCAGTGTCCCATTCGTATCCCATCCAAGTAACATCCCTCTTAATGGCCTCAACGTACTCTTTTTCCTCTTTCGCAGGATTGGTGTCGTCAAACCTTAAGTTGACCGGGGCGTTATATCTACGGCCCAATCCAAAGTTCAGACAAATAGAGCTGGCATGGCCAATATGGAGGTATCCATTTGGTTCTGGCGGAAAGCGGAAACGAAGCTCGTCCATTCCATAACCATCCTTCAAATCATCCTCGATAATATGTTCAATAAAGTTCAGGGATTTCTCTTCTTCTGACATGTGCTAAAATTGAAGCGCAAATGTAGTAAAATGCAGGGTTTATAGCTATTCCAAACGGTTTGGTGTATACAAAGAAAGCCATTTCACAACACTTTTAGTATCCCCTACAACAATATCTTTCCCTTCGACGAAAATAAAACCATATTTGTTATTAGAACATTATATGAATTAGTAGGCGTTTTGAGCGCCTCGCAGAACTAAACAACATTAAGGGGCACAAACTGGGCATTATTGCCGTAACCCTCTTAAAACTAACGCTGATGAGGAAAACTAGTTCATATAACTGCATTTTTGTGATTGTTTTTGCATTAATGCTTCTTGGCGCAAGCAGTCTAAAAGCCCAAGTACTAAACAAACCAGTTGCAGCGGACAATCCAAATTTAGCAGGAAACTCAGCTTGGACAGCTGCCTGCGCTTCCGATAGCTTTAACGAATACTTTGTCAACTTCTCATGGAATCCGCCTATGGTAGATTCCAACAATGAGTTTGTACTAGAGCTTTCCGATGCTAACGGAAACTTTGGTTCTCCACGGGAGCTTGCCAGGGTTGATGACAAAAACACCGTTTTTGACTTTGAATTTCAGTTTGCCGTACCCACGGATGTCCGTGGAGAAAGCTATAAAATGAGGGTGCGAAGTACCAGTCCAGTAAAAACAAGCCCTCCTTCTGATGCCTACCCCATGCACTATGTGGACTACAGTTCACCTCTACTTATAAGTGAAGATGCGGGCGGCGCCATTCCCCCTGGAGGAACTATTCAGCTCTGTGGCGGAGGCGACATCACTTTGGCGCCACACAATATACCTAACCCAGACACCTACATCTACAACTGGTACCGAAGCGGCACCTTACTTGCAGAAAAAGGCGCGAGCATTACCGTTTCAACACCTGGTATGTACTATGTGGAACTGGATTATGGTTCCGTATGCTCTGGATCAGCCAATACATTATCCAATACTATTGAAATCACAACAGGTTCAAGTTCCGGTATCGCCATTAATGGACCGGACACTATCGGTCTATGTGTTGGTGATACTCATCAACTTGAAGCCAATATCAACGGTATGGGACTTACCTATACTTGGTTTAAAGACGGAGCCATTGTATCTGGGCCAACTTTGGAGGGAAGTACTTTCAGCCTAAATACGGGAGCAGCAGGTTTTGAGGGCTCATATGAAGTGGAAATAGATGGCCCATCATCTTGTTTGGAGCGGTCCACATCGGTAACGGTCCAAAATCTAGGTGACTTTGAGGTTACTAGACAAAACGAGGCCAATATAGTACTGTTACCATCGCAAACCACAACGCTTTCAGCTACTTCAACTGCAATAACTCCAACCTATCAATGGTATAAGGATGGAGCTTCGATAACAGATGCCACAAGTAGTAACCTAGAAATTAGTGCCACGGGGGACTACTTTGTGCGTGTAATCGAAAATGGCGGTGGCTGTGCTTCTTCTCCAATTGATTCGGAAATGACAACTGTGGAATCTCCAGATTCCTTTGAGTTTGTTGTGGAATATGTGGGTAGTTATTCTTCTTGCCAAAACTCTGACGTGACCCTGAATTTATCCAGAATCAACGCAGTAAGCGGAACCGGAGCAAGAACAGACGTTACTTCGGACTTACAATCGTCATTCACCTATCAATGGATGCATGATGGTAGCGTCATTTCTGGCGAAACATCAAGGACAATAACAATATCTGATTTTGAAAATAACGGGGCCTATCTACTTGAAGGGTCTGTGGACAGCTTTAATGCCGCTTCCAACACCTTGCAAGTAACAATGTCGACAAACATCTCTCTAAACATTACCTCAAACGGGACAGTACTATGCGAAGGTGCTGATCCAATCATGTTTGATAGCACTGAAAGTTTAGGCGACGAAACTTTTGAGTGGTTAAAAGACGGGGTAGTAATTGACAGCTCAACAGAAAGTCTTACGGCAACAGAGATTGGTGTGTATCAATTAAGAATCCTAACTCATGATTGCCCCATTGTTTCCAATGAACTAACAATCCAGGCCTTTGATGAGTCCTTGTTGAGTATAGATCAGTCAGATGAAATTATCATTGTGGAAGGTGAAACCGAAACAGTGACCGCTAGCGGAGCTGAATCCTATCAGTGGTTTGATTCCAGTAATAACCTTTTGGGAGCTCAGGACTTCTATAGCTTTCAAGAAGAAGGAGAGTTTTTGCTTGTGGCCAATTTTGGCAACTGTACCGTAAACAGGGTAATAACCGTGGTTTATAGGGATCTATTTGCAATTCCAAATGTGATTACCGCGAATGGGGATGGCATCAATGACCTTTGGGTTTTGCCCAATACCTTCTCTAGACAAGACGATGTTCTTGTAACCATTTTTAACGAAAGAGGTAAGCAGGTCTTTAGTCAGACCAACTACGAAAATAACTGGCCTCAATCAACAACTCAATTCAACAAACTAAACATGATTTTCTACTACAAGGTAACCCGAGGAGGAGAAAGTCTTAAACAAGGAACCATAACAGTCATTAGATAAAAGGAATGCACACCAACAAACCTCTACTTTTACTAACCTTTTTGCTTTTTTCTCTTGCTGGAGTACGCGCCCAGGAAGAGAATCCTTTTGTGGTGTACGATGTGCCATCCCAAAACCTTTTAAAGTTTAATAGGTTCTTGATCAACCCTACCTTTTCAACTGTACGGGAAGACAAGTCTTATGTCAATCTTTTTCATAGAAACCAATCGGTATCTTTTAATGATAATAACCAGGTCTACTTTCTAAGTTATAGTGGTAGAGTAAGTGATAGAAGCGGTGTTGGACTAAGTTTATTTACGAATAGGGAAGGCCTTTTTAACAACTTTGGGGTGCACGCCAACTATGCCTATGGCATTCGATTGAGCCCGAAAAGTAATTTCACCTTCGGGGCCAATGTTTCCTACTATCAAAGTTCTTTTAATCAAGACAGGGCCAACGCTTTAGAAAACGATCCCTTCTTAAACACCTTGGAAAGCAGTTCTTTGGTTCTATTTCAACCAGGTTTCAATATTTCCTATGGAAACTTCGATTTTGGTGGATATGCGGAGAACTTGTTCGATTATAACCTGAAATCCAGTGAGTCGGTTACAGAGTTCAATGAAAAGACCTATTCAGGTCACCTTCAGTATACCCACCAGTTCAAAAATGCTGCGGGTATTCTGGAACAAGGGCGTTTACTGCCTTTGGCAAGGGTTCGTAAAACGGGAGAAAATGATCTTACCTTGGGTGGTAACCTCATTTTAGACTTACCCAAATTGGGTTGGCTTCAAGCCGGTTATGATGATTTTTACGGAGCTTCAGCGGGACTAGGGTTCAACTTGAACAAAAATCTATCTATCGGATATACCGTGGAAAAAGGTCTGTCCAGCAACTTCGAAAACTTTGGAGTTAGCCATGAAATATCTCTGGCCTATTCCTTCACACCCAATCTAACTGAAGACAGGGTAATGTTGGAAAAAGAGAACGAAGATCTTGTAGAGGCAGATGTGGTGCCTGAAGAAACCCTCGATATCTCCGAAAAGGACTTAGAGATTGCACGATTAAAAAACAAACTGGCTGAAAACGATGCCATCTTGGACGAACTACTGCTACGTCAGGACTCCATTGAGCAAGCCAGGGAAAAAGATTTGGAAAGACGCTTTGAAACTGTCATGAAAATGGTCCGTCGTGAAACCAAAGGAGAAATGCCCCAAATAGAAGAAAAAGCTAAAGAGGTCTACTTTGCTAATGTGGACAGTATAGACATTATCTCTAAGAAACATCCTGTTCAGCCTTTGGCCAACCACGGCCTTTCAAACACCACTGCAGCCAAAAAGGTCATTCGCCTAAATGAATCAAAAAACAAGTCCGTAACCAGAACTTCTTTAGTTAAAAGAGACAAAACAACTAGATCAAGAAAAAGAAATACAGGCCGTTTCAAGTCCTTTAGGATACCCAATGTAGAAAGCGGTCATTATTTGATAGCTAATGTCTTCAAGAACCCAAATAATGTAGATGCCTTTGTTGCCGAACTTCAATCACAAGGTATTGATGCGGGTTACTTTGAAAACCCAAAGAATGGGCTCAACTATGTCTATTTAGAGGGATATAACAACAAAACAGAGGCTGTTCAAGCCTATCAAACTCAGCTAAATGGCACCTATCAAGGAGATGCTTGGGTCATGAACGTAAATGGTGTGGAGGCATCTGGTGGTTTCTCAATTGCAAAAGCTAAACCAACCTCCAGATATGGAGATAATGCCCTTCATAAAAATGTGACCAACACCTCCAAAAACAGCCCACAAGTCACCTATCGCACCTATAATGTCAATGGATTGGGTTCCGGTTTTTACATCATTGCCAATGTCTTTGAAAAACCCTCCAATGCCAAGCGGTTCGTGAAACAACTTAATGCCAAAGGATTAAATGCGAGCTATTTTATAAATCCAGAAAATAATTTCAGGTATGTATACCTGAAAAAACATGAAAACTGGACCAATGCGCTCACCTCATACTATTCTAAACTAAATGCCTCGTATGACGACGAAATGTGGATTATGCGGGTAAAACCAAACTCCAACAGTTAAGATGACCAATCATTTTCTTAAAACCGCATTGTGCCTTTTTGGGCTATGGCTTGTAGGCCTTACCGGGCAAGCTCAGGAAGTGCCTTTTTCAGCTAGACTGAATGATGCTGGAAATGCCTATATCAATATAAAGGGAGATTACACGTTTCTCTCCAACAGTGTAATGAACAGCGTGTCCAATGGGCATGATGTAAACACTCCATATAACGGAAATGGCAGTAATAACAGTCTTCATGTGGAGTATGTGGATATAGATTCTGACCCCACCACGTTTAATTCCAGTAGTTCCACCCTTAGCCTTCCCAGTTGTTCCCAAATCTATTGGGCAGGACTGTATTGGGCAGGTAACTACGATGTGGAACGGGATGGAGACCACCGAAGCAGGTATGAAAGTGGGTATACGGATGATCCCAACCATTATGATGTAACCCAAGTAAAGTTTAGAGTTCCCGGAAGTGCAACCTATATTGACCTTCAAGCGGACACCGCAGCAGACCCGGTAGGGGAAGAAGATGACATAATTGTAAATGGATACAATATTTTGCCTAATGACCCTTATGTCTGTTATAAGAATGTGACCAATATTATGTCTGCTCTTGCAGACCCAACTGGCGATTATTTTGTTGGTAACGTAAGGGGAACCCGTGGGGCAACAACTTATGGTTGTGCCGGATGGACCCTTGTGGTTATCTATGAAAATCCTACCCTCCCCGGCAAATACATTTCTGTTTTTGATGGATACGAAGGAATCACTACGCAGTCTGGTAACAGCACTGCAGATATTACCATGTCTGGATTTAATACCATTCCTGTTGGTCCGGTAAATGCAAGGATTGGGGTAAGTACATTGGAGGGTGAAACCTCTTTATCTGGAGATACTTTTGGAATTGTTTCCAACAGTAGCTCTTCATTTACGGACATTACAAATGCCGCCAATCCAAACAACAACTTCTTCAACTCCACCATTACAGAAGACGGAGCCAATGTAACTTCAAGAAACGTCAACAGTACCAATGCCATTGGGTTTGATTCCGATGTCTTTGACTTGAACAACCCAGGTAATAGTATCCTTGATAATGGCGACACTAGTGCAACTTTAAGATTAGGTACCAGTGGTGACTGGTTTGCATCTTTCTTGGTGACCTTTGGAATTGAAATTATAGAACCTTCCATGGTGTTGGAAAAGAAAGTAGAGGACATTGGAGGTAATGATATCACTGGTCTTGGGGTAAACCTGGGCCAGCATTTGGATTATGTGCTTTCTTTTACAAACACAGGTAACGATGATGCCACAAATTACACCATTCGGGATGTATTGCCTTCAAATGTAACTTTAGATGAAGCCACAATAACGGTGCCTGCGGGAGTCACATATACTTACGATTCCGTAACACGAGAAGTTGTCTTCACCATTCCCGATAACTTGGTAGAGGAAGGGGATCCTGTCTCTGAAATTAGAATGCGTGTACAAGTAGCCCAAAACTGTTTCGACTTTATTGATGCATGTACAGATGTTATTCAAAACCTGGCTTACTCCACCTATGAAGGAATTATAAACACCAATCAAATTAGTGATGACCCCAGTGTGTCTGATTTTGATTCCTGCGGATTCACAACTCCTGGGGCTACAAACTTCCTTTTGGACGATCTATCTGCCTGTAATTTCACCCGTACTGTTCAGCTCTGTGGAGATGATGTTGTGCTGGATGCCGGAGATAACTTTGATGCTTATGTATGGTACCGTGACGAAAATGGAAACAATCTAATCGATGGATCTGATACTGTTTTGAATGATGGTGACCCAGACAGCGACCCAAGTACTCTTTTGGTAAGTGAAACAGGCACCTTTATGGTAGACAAACAGGTGGCCGACCCTTGTAAGGATTTTACAGAAATCATAATTGTTGAGCTCTTTGGTACTACCCAATCCAATCCTATAACGGCATTGATCAATGACACCACAAATACGGTGGATGGAGAAATTGTTGTTTGCCCAAATGATGGTAGCGAATTGCCCCAAATATTCTTATGTGGTCTTAACGATACTGAACTGGTCCAAGTAAACATCCCAGATGCCGATAGTATTGAATGGGAGCAACTTGATGAGGCAAGTTGTGCAGCTGCCACCGCAGATTGTGCCAACACAAACAGTTCTTGTACCTGGAACGTTGTGGATACTGGAAACGATTTCTTGGCCTCAGATGCAGGTCAATACAGAATGGTGATCAACTATCAAAATGGTTGTTTTAGCCGATTCTATTTCAACATTTTTAAAAATCCATTAGATCCTCAATATACTTCAAGAGACATTATTTGTAACACTGATGGGAACATCACAGTAACAAACATGCCTGTTGATTATGAGTTTAGATTAATAGATCAGGCTACAAGTACAGTGTTGGTCCCTTATAATTCCAATCCAAGCTTTGACATTACTGTCAATGGAGCATACACTGTTGAGATGCGACAACAAGGGGTGACCGATGGTTGTGTATTTGTTTTGGATAACATTGGAATTTTGGACAGGGATTTCCAAGTGGATGTTACCACCAGGGACACAGACTGTAATGGTTTGGGCGAAATTTCAATCTCTGTTCTAAATGTAGAGCCACAATATTATTATGAAATCTCCCAAGGAGGGACAACAGTGGACACCTTTGGCCCTTCTGCAGATAATAACTACACATTTTTAAACCTCAATGATGGCGTCTACGATGTAGATGTATCCACTGATGATGGCTGTGTTTACACAGAGCAAGTAACCATAAACGACGTTACCGATTTGGCAGTAACCGCCATCACAACAAAAAATATTGATTGTACAGATGGTATAATTACGGTAACAGGCTCAGGTGGTTTTCCCAACCCCGATTACGCCTATGCCATCTGGAGTTATAATGGTGCTGACCTATATGCCAGTGTAGGAGACATTCCTGCTGGAGCGTATCAGGTAGCCAACGATTTTTCATTTACAAATGGCGAAGAAGGTGATTATGAGTTTGTAGTGGTTGATGGTAATAATTGTTCCTTTATTTCCAACAGCGTCTCCATAGTCGTTGCGCCTTCTGTGGTTTATACAACCTCCTTTACAGACGAAACTTGTTTTGGTATTGCAGATGGTACTTTCGCGGTGAATGTAACCAACTCTAATGGTTATACTTTGTCCTATACATTAACTTATCCAGATACCTCAACAGTAACAAACGCTTCAGGATCCTTTACGGGCTTGCCTCAAGGCGCCTATTCCTTGGACATAACCCAAACCCAAGGATCTGTTTCCTGTGATTTTACAGAAACTTTTACCATTAGCGGACCAACTTCTGGCATAACGGGTAATGCCGTACTGATTCAAGACTACACCTGTTTGCAAGATGGAATTGTTGAAGCTCAAAATGTAATTGGAGGCACGGCCCCCTATGAATATAGTATTGATGGGGTTAACTTTTTCAGCGGTGTTGGATCCGAGCGATTTTCCAACCTGACCAACGGTAACTACGCCATCACCATACGTGATGCCAACAACTGTACCTTTGTCACCAACGCAATAACATTTGATCCCCTAAATCCACCCTCTGATTTAACCTTTTTAGCTACAACACCAAATTGTCCGGCACTTACCTCTGATGTAACAGTGACTGTAGTTGATGGAAACACACCTTTCGTTTTTGAAATTACGGCACCTGCCCCTATTGCAGCAACTTCAATAACAGGGAACTCCGCGGATTTTGATGGGCTGGCGCCCGGAACCTACACTTACAGGGTAACCGACAACAAAGGTTGTGTGTATGACGAATCCTTCACCATTGACCCTGTTTCGCAAATCAATGTAAGTGGAAATTTAGTAAGCAATATCACCTGTTTTACCGATACTGATGGCGAAGTCAATTTCAATGTTGCTGACTTCAATACCGATTATAATTACAATGTAACCGGACCAGCCAATTTTTCTGCCAATAACCAAACCAATAACACAATTTCATTGACCGGGTTGGATGATGGAACTTATACCATTGTGGTCACTGACAACTTGACCAATTGTACCGCCACTACAGATGTTACAGTTAATGCTCCAGCAGCAGCATTAACTTTGAGTGCGTCAGAAACACAACCAACATGTATAGCCGATGGAAATGTAACACTTTCCTCTACCGGAGGATGGGGCGGTAATTCATTTACACTGACCAATCCAGATGCCTCTCTGTTCGGAACAAATAGTACTGGAGTTTTTAATAACCTTACTCAAATCGGAACTTATAATGCCACGGTAACCGACGCCAATGGTTGTGTGGTCAACGCCTCTTTTACTTTGAATGCAGCAGTACCTCCAGTGCTTGCTATCGTTCCAAATGACACTTGTTTTGATGATGCTGTTGGTTTGACCTTAACTGCCAATGTTACTTCAGGAGGTGATGGAAATTATGAGTATAGTCTTAACGGTGGTGCATATGGTGCCACAAATGTTTTTGCAGGATTAACATCGGGCAGCTACACCATTGATGCAAGAGATGGAAACAACTGTACGGATTCTGCATCCATAACCATAAATCCTGAACTAAGTGTGTCTGCAACAGCAGCCAATATAACAGCCTGTGGCACCGACACGGCTATTGATATTGTAGGAGCTGGTGGAGATGGAAATTATGTATACGCAGTCGTTGCAGATGGTGTTGCTCCAACCGGAGGAGACTTTGCTGCCACAAACCCTGTGACCGCAACCGGAGCCGGAGATTATGATGTGTATATCCGGGATAATAATGGAGGGGCTGGTTTCTGTGAAGCTTCATTTGATATTACTATTGTACAAGATGCTCCATTGGTTATTACCCCAAGTTTTACCCCTGTAAGCTGTTTTGGGGGGTCCGATGGAACCATCACTTTGGTGGCTTCAGGCGGAGAGGCTCCATATCAATTCAGTATTGACAACGGCACAAATTATCAGGTATCCGGAAACTTTATCAACCTCAGCCAAGGAACATATAACCTAAGAATCAGGGATGCCAATAATTGTGAAACAACAGGAACAGTAACCGTTACTGAGCCAAATCAATTAGTGGCTGAAGCCCAACAGACTCAAAGTTATACCTGTTTACAATTGGGTGAAATTACTGTTGGAAGTGTAACACCAACCACAGGTGGGTCGGGAGATTACCAATACAATATTAATGGTGGGCCTTGGACTGTAGCCACAACAGGAGGAACTGTATTCACAGGGTTAACGGACGGAACGTATACCATTCAAGTTAGGGATGCCAATGAAATTGGATGCTTTATTACGCTTCTTGATGTAATTATAGCTCCGCTGCCCGTTGAACCAACTTTAACCACTACCGTCATTTATAATTGTGACGGAACAGGAGAAATTACGGTGCTTCCAAACGACCCAAGCTACACATACAGCCTAAATGGGGGGGCAGCTCAGGCAAGCAACCTCTTTAGTAACGTAACTGTTGGCACACATACCATAGACGTGGATTACGGCAGTGATTGTGTTACACAAACTACAGTTACCGTAGAGCCGGGCAATGCACTTGGCGCTAATATCATAGCATTCTCAGATATCAGCTGTAATGCTGGTGCCGATGGGTCCATTACCTTTGAAGTGGACAACTTTGATGTTGTAAACGGTTTTGAATACCGTCTTGGTGCTATAGGTCCATTTACTGTTTCTATGACCAGCCCAGTAACCATAAATACCCTTTCGGCTGGTGCTCATTCCATTGAAATTCGAGATGTTTTAGACAATACATGTACCACTACTCTCAATCAAAATTTATCGGAACCCGCCGTTGTGGTAACATCAGCATCGATTACCAATGTTTTGACCTGTACTAATGGCGGAGCCACCATAACGGCTACAGCAACAGGAGGAACACCAGCTTATGAATATCAGTTGGAAGATAACATTGGAACAATATTAACGGCCTACCAAAACTCAAATGCCTTTACGGGACTTACTGCCGGAGATTATATTGTTAGAGCAAGAGATACTAACTTATGTGAAGACCCTATTGATGTGGCCCTTACTGTGGTCACCCCAACTCCAATAGTGTTTACTTCTACTCCAACAGCTTGTTACAGTGGAAATAACGACGGAACCATTCAAGTGGACGTAACTACTGGAAATAGTGATTATCAGTTTAGTTTGGATGGTGGTCCTTGGATTACTCCTTCACCAGCCACTTCCACAACACATACCTTTTCGGGCTTGGCCGCAGGAAACTACACTATTAATGTTAGGGACGGTTTTGGCTGTACTGGAACCTTGCAAAACGTAACTATTAACACTGCTTTGGTAGCTACTGTTGATGTTGTTGACATCAGTACTTGCGCAGACGGAAGTATTGCGGTAACGGCATCTGGCGGAGTACCCAACTTGGAATATGCTTTTGTGCCAACAACAACAAGTCCAACTGGCCTGTTCTCAACCACAAGCACCTTCACGGTTACTGCTGGAAATGATGGAGACTACGACGTTTACGTTCGAGACAACTCAGCAACTGTGCCTTTCTGCGAGTTTATGGAAACTGTAACTGTTAATCCAGCCACACCGTTGACCATTACCAATACCCCAACTGACCCGTTGTGTCATGATGGATTGGGTTCAATTCAGGTGGATATTACTTCAGGTATCAGTCCATATATCATTCAGATTGTTGATTTAGATAATGGGGGGGCTGGCAACCAAACAGATACTAACGTGTTAGTATCTAGCAGGTCCTATTTCAACTTAATGCCGGGTAACTACACAGTCAACGTTATAGATGCGACTGGTTGTGCCGTAACGGATACCCCTATAAACATTGCCAACCCTGATGAACTAACAGCAACCATTCTTGGAGTTACACCTGCTACTTGTACTGGAGATCCCAATGATTTCGGATTTGAATTTACCGCTTATCCCGGTACTTTGGGAACCATTGAATTTAGTGCAGATGGTGGTGCCACATGGACCGGAGACAATAGTATTCCCGGAACTACAGATCGCTTTACAGGATATGCCTCTGGTAATGTTGTAAACCCATCCATGAGAACTGTGGACGGTTTTGGAAATACGGTGTGTCAAACAGATTTCCCTCCATTTATCATTCCCTATCCTTTGGATGACTTGGATATTACCATTTTGCCCATTGTGGTCAATTGTAACGAACTTCAGGTAACTGTAAGAGGACAAAACGGTACTGCACCCTATGAATATGCCTACTCGGATGACCCGGCCAACTTTAACCCAGCCACGGCAGCGTGGACTGCCCCACTAGCTCTGGGCATCACCCACACGTTTGTTGGCTTGGTACCAGGTAGAACATACACCTTCTACGTTAGGGATTTTGCGGGATGTGTTAGGGAAAGTAGCGTCAATGTAAACGACTTAATAGCGATTCCTTTAGAAATTACCTCTGCAATTACACCATCATGTGATGGCGCAAGCAATGGAAGTATTACCTATACAGTTACCGACAACCAGGCTCCCTTCGGAACGGAGTTCAGATGGACGGTTTATGATATGAGCACCGGTGTCCCAGTTGCTGTTGCCAATAGCGGAGGAAATGTGCCTTACACCTCTCCTCAGGATGTAACCGTAAATAGCCTTGCATCTGGAAACTACTTCATTGAAGTCGTTGAAGTTGATGGTGGTGTTGACAGCTGTGTTGGTGCTACTGAAAACGAATTTCTGGACGAATTGGACCCCTTAACAGGAACCCCAGTTGTCCTACAGAATATTAGCTGTGACAACCCCGGGTTGATACAGGTCCAGAGCCCTCTAGGTGGAGGTGGAACTTACACCTATACCGTAACCGGACCAGCGCCGT
The DNA here is from genome assembly GCA_965117065.1 of uncultured Allomuricauda sp. GTDB lineage: Bacteria > Bacteroidota > Bacteroidia > Flavobacteriales > Flavobacteriaceae > Flagellimonas. The sequence goes on along the minus strand of OZ220751.1, from coordinate 2,100,019 downwards.
TTGTAACCATTACCTCTACTTCGGACAATCCTGTTGAGATTCCAGCAAATTCTCCTGCAGGGAACTACGACGTTACCATTGAAGATCAGTATGGGTGTTCAACGCCTTTGGGCACTGTAGCCTTGACCTTGACACCCAATCCAAACATTACAGGTTTGAGCATAGACAATTGTAGTAACCCTGCTACAGTTACTATAACTGCCACTAGTGGAGCGGCTCAAATATTTTACTCCCTAGATGGAGGGGCCAATTACTATGACAACGGGGGGGTATTCACGAATGTGTCGCCCGGAATTTACTCTGTTTCCATTAGAGACAGTAATGGCTGTACCGATGCAAGTGCGGTTACCGTACATCCGTTTCTTGAAGCTGATGTTTCACTTACAAAATTATTGGATTGTTCCGTTTCCCCCGACGCTGAAATTACCATTGAGGCATTGTCCGGGTCAGGTAGTTTCCACTATGAGGTTTCGGATACCGGTGGTGTTATAGTGAGCAGAACAGTAATGCCAAGTAACCCATTTGTTTTCACTACTTCCACTCCTGAAGACTATACTATAACAGTTTTTGACAATTTTACAAACCCAACTTGTTCCCGGGTGTTTAATATCACGGTTCCTCCAGTTGTTATGCCCGCATTCAACATTACCTCCACTTCTGACGTGACCTGTAATGGGAATGATGACGGAACAATTGATGTTGCCGCGGTGGACAACGGTACTGGGCCTTTTACCTTCGAAATTATTTCTGGGCCAGGAAGCTCTGCTGTTTTCCCAATTGCTCCAACCGGCAATACTACTACTACAGCTTCTTTCACGGGTCTTGAAGGAACAGCTGCGGGAATAATCTATACAATTGAAATCACTGCTGCCAATGGCTGTACCTCAACACAAACGCAGACCATAACCCAACCAGACGTTTTGGCCAACATCAATACCACAGTCGTGGAATTTGGATGTACTACCGGGAATAATATGGACAATTCAAGCATTACAGTTGACACAGCTTCCATTACTGGGGGTAGCGGAAATTATGTTATCTACGAATTCATAAACGATCAGGGAACAGTTCCAACGGGAGATGATGTGGTGGTTCAAATTGGTCCAAGTAACATCTATAATGAAACCAACACGGCAGGCGGAAGTTATATCATTAATGTCTATGATGATAATGGGTGTGTTGGCGCCGTATCAGAGACCATTGCTCCATTTGATGAGTTATTGTCCGCAGGTATTGCCATAGATGCAGCGGCAACCTGTATTGTTGGTGAAGATATTACCATCACCGCCAACGGGTCTATTACAAATTCTGGTACCACCCCAGCCAACTACGAATTTAGATTGCTGCCAGCTGGTATTTTCCAAGCTTCTGGAAGTTTCACTGGTTTGGCGGTAGGCACCCATAATTTTGAAGTGAGAAATGTGGTTACTGGATGCGTTCTTGCTACTTCACATACTGTTGCTGATCCAGAAGTATTGGACCTAATCGTGGTAAACACTACCAACATCACTTGTTTTGGAGACACCAATGGAGCTGTTGATTTTGACCTACAAGATGCAGGAAGTGTCACTTATCCAAGTGCCACAACTTACACCTTATACTACGACATAAACAACACGCCAGGTAACTTGGCAGATGACGTTGTTACCGCAGGTGGAGATGCAGATGGTAATTTCAACATTGCCGGGTTAGCCGCTGGAAATTATTATATTGAAGTTACGGACACAAACCCTCCAGGTTCGGCCTGTACATATTCCGAAGTTTTCACTATTCCCGGGCCAAGTGTAGGTATCTCGGCCAATACTCAAGTAACCGCTGTTACCTGTGTGTTGAATGATGGTGTTATTGAGGTTATTAATCCTGCCGGAGGCTGGGGAGGGTACACTTACTTTGTGGATTTGGCATCAAATCCTGCACCAACCTTCCCGGGTAGCTATCAAGCTTCCCCACAGTTCGCTGGTCTTGCTGGTGGTGCTGGAGCGGGTACGGATTATCAAGTGTGGGTAGCCGATATCAACGGATGTGAATTCCAATTGCCAAATGTGAATTTGGTTGATCCCACTGCTATCTCCGCAACCCTACAAATCAATCAAGAAAATTGTACTGCGCTACAAGGTGAAATAGAAGTTGTGGGAACCGCCGGTGGTCAAGGTAACAATTACACCTATCAACTCATCAGAAACGGAGTTAATCTGGGTTCACCTCAGACTAGTACCGTATTCTCTGGTTTGGGAGAGGGATCTTATGAAGTGCTTATCGCAGATCAATGGTCCTGTACCACCACAATCGGTCCAGAAGTATTGTTGGATGCCATGACAGCAACGGCAACTGTAGTTAAACCTATAGATTGCACAGTAGATCCAGGCGGGCATATTACTATTAATGTAAGCGGTGGTTCTGCGAACCTTACCTATGATGTATTGTTCCCAGACGCACTTACCACGGCCAATAATGCTACAGGAGTCTTTACGGGATTAACACAAGCTGGAACCTACACATTTACAGTAACTGACGGGGATACCGTTACCCCATGTATTGTGGTGTTAACCCAAGACCTAGATGACAGGGTTGATCCTGTAATCAACAACGTGGTCATGGATCCTGTCAATTGCAACGGTGGGTCAGATGGAAGTCTAACCGTAGAGTTGAATCCTGTTTCCGCTGTGAATCCAATATACACCTATGAGCTATATGAGATGGCCAATCTGGTGACTCCTTACAGGACGGCTCAAACCAGCAATGTTTTTGACAATCTGCCACAGGGAGATTATAGGGTAAGGGTTATTTCAGGAAGGTCTTGCGAAGATTTCTTTGACCAAACCGTAACTGAACCAACACCTTTGCTTGCATCAGCTGCCGCAACCGCTTTCGTATGCAATGCAGGTAACGCCGTAAATATCTCAACTATTACGGTAACCGCCTCAGGAGGAACAGGGCCATATTTGTACAGCATCGACAACGTTAATTTCCAAACTTCAAATACATTTGATGTAGTTGATACCGGTGCCGTCCAGAATATCACCGCTTATGTGACAGATGCAAACTCTTGTGCGCAAACTGCTATTGTTGCGCCTATTCAACCTATAAATGTATTCACTGCAGTAGTAACTCAAAATACTGGGATAAGCTGCGTTAATCCAGAAGAAGTTTTAGTAACCATTACTGATGACGGCAATCCTGTCAACACGTATACTTTTGAATTGTTGCCAGTTGGAAATCCGTCAGGAAGCCTAACCGCAAACCCAACCAATGTAACGGCAACTTTTGAGTTGACCCAGCCTGGAAGCTATACGTTCAGAATTACGGATAACGTAACTGGTTGCTATGTCGACACAGCACCTTACGATATTGCGCCTTACGATTTAATTGACGTAGTGGCTACACCAACGGCGCCAGCAATTTGTTTTGGGGATACCAATGGTGCTCTAGAGATTAACATAAATGGCTACACTGGCGCTTATGATTATGAAGTGTTCAATGCAGATGGAACCACTACAGGAACAACTGGCTCAGCAAACACCAGTACTAATCCGCTCTCTATAGCAGGATTCCCGGGTGGAAACTACTTTGTTAGAATAACCCAAACGGCAAACCCATTGTGTGTTGAAGACTCCAACACAATAACAATAGCTTCCCCAGATATGGCCTTAACCGCAACTCCTATCGAGGTGGCCAATGTAACCTGTGCCAATAATTTAGGGGAAATTGAAGTTTCACCAACTGGAGGTTTTGCCCCATACGATATTCAATTGACCAATACCACTACGGCTCAGGTCTACAACGTGTCCAATATGGTAAGCTTTGTATTCCAAGGGTTGTCTTCCGGATTGTTCGATGTGGAAATTACAGATAGTGCGGGTTGTACAATTAATGAACCTATTACGCTTACCCAGCCGACACCGATAACAGCTGACATTGATGCAACACCAACCAACTTGGTTTGCTATGGTGACACGAATGCCACTGTAACCGCCATCAATGTGTTGAATGGTAGAGGTGTTTATCAATATGTGCTGAACGTGTACGACCCAACAGGGACCACCATTGTTTCTACCTCTGGGGCTCAATCCAATCCTGCTTTCAACAATCTTGGTGCAGGAATCTACAGCATTACCGTTTCGGATGGATGGAGCTGCGACGTGGAAACCATACAAGTGACCATATCCGAACCTGTTGAGGTGATGGCCAGTTTGGTGGAACTTTCCCAGTTGACCTGTACCACACAAGCACAAATTCAGCTTACTGCCTCTGGTGGAACAGGGCCTTATGAGTTTAGCGCGGACAATGTGGTGTACGCCAACATGTCTGGAGGAAACACCCATACGTTTACCGTTCCAGCTGGAGCATACCAATATTATGTAAGGGATGCCTTTGGATGCGAAGCCATGATATCTAATCAGGTAACTGTTGATCCAATCATTCCATTAGATATAATTATTGATGATTCGGCAGCAACGATAAACTGTACTGGAGAAGCTTCAGCAACCATTTTGGCTACCGCCATAGGCGGGCTAGGTAACTACTCCTATGAGTTGTTCACAGATCCTGGTCTTACTAATTCTGTCGCTGGCCCCCAAACCACAGGAGACTTCAGCGGCCTAATCGCCGGAACGTACTACGTGAATGTTATTAGCATGGATTGTCAGGCAACCAGTACAGCAATTGATATTGTAGACCCAACTCCATTACAAATTGACCGACAAGAGTCCACAAATGTGACTTGCTCTGGATTGGAAGATGGTACAATCACCGTAGAGGTATCTGGTGGAACCGGAGAAATATTCTATGCCATAACACCCAACCTTGATCAATTTGATACTGTTGGAGCCTTTACAGATTTGGCTCCAGGCATCTATGATGTAATCGCCCAAGATAGAAATGGTTGTTTTGAGACATTCCAGTTCGAAATTTTACAACCTCCAGCCATCCAGGCACAGGCCATTAATGTTATGCATGAAGTTTGTTTCAACAGTGCCGATGGTTCCTTTGAATTGGACATTACTGGTGGTACCGCACCCTATTTTTCTAGTCTTAATTCCAATGCAGATACAGACTTTGTTCAAGATCAAGTGCTGTTCCAAAACTTGCCGGCTGGCACACACGTGGCTTTTGTAAGGGATGCCCAAGGATGTGAAACCAACGTTATTGTTGCAATCAACCCAGGGGTCAATCTAGCAGCAGAGGTAACACCGGTTTACGAGTGTGATGGAAACTTACCAACAAACCGATTGGATATTGTTTTTGAAGACCCTACCGTCAGTGCAAATGTGATGTACGCTATAGATTCAACAGACCCAGCTGATTTGCAGTTGACATCCGACTTTACAAACATTGCCGCAGGTAATCATTTCTTGACCATAGCGCACTCCAATGGGTGTATCAATACCATAGACTTTACCGTCGTTGGATTTGAACCATTGACTTTGGTGTTGGAAAACAACAACATCAATGAAATTACTGCGGTTGCCACTGGAGGACTGGAGGATTATACCTTCTACTTTGATGGTGTGGACAATGGAACTGACAATACCTATATCATTAACCGAACAGATACTTATCCGGTTACCGTTATTGACCAAAACGGATGTGAGGTTACCATGGAGATCTTTTTGGAGTTTATCGATATTGAGGTTCCCGACTTCTTTACTCCTGATGGTGACGGCCTTAACGATAATTGGCTGCCCGACAACTTGGAGGCCTTCCCCAACGTACTAATGATCATTTTTGATCGTTATGGTAGAGAGCTCTATCGTATGGAATATGGTGATGCCGGATGGAACGGAATCTACAATAACAGTGAGCTGCCAACCGGAGATTACTGGTACATCATCAAGCTTCAAGGCGAAAATGATGACCGTGAGCTAGTTGGACATTTTACCCTTTATCGACAATGATAGTTTAACCTACAGCATAATGTTGAAAAAAAGCATAACCTCCATTTTCATAATGCTGCTCTCTGTGGGAGCAGTAGCCCAGGAATTGACCATTCCGCAGCTATCTCAATATATAGCGGACAATCCCTTTTTAATGTCTCCTACCTATGCTGGTATTGGAGATCATATTAAGGTGCGGCTTAATGGGTTAACCCAATGGGTTGGTATTGAAGATGCACCTGACACGCAAACTTTGGCTGCCGATGCAAGAATTGGTAACCGGTCAGGGTTGGGAATGCTCATGTACAACGATAGTAATGGTGAAACCAAACAGAGAGGTGCTAGAGTTTCCTTTGCCCACCACCTTACCTTGGATCGCTACGAGGATATCTTTCTATCCTTCGGTATCTCCTACAATTTTAACCAGTTTAGGATTGATGTAGAGAACTTTACGGATTTTAATGGTCAAAGGCCAACGGATGATAAGGCAACTACCAACCATAACTTTGATCTTGGGGTGCTCTATCGTTTTAAAAAGTTTTACATAAGCGCAAATGCATCCAACGTCTTAAACAAGGATTTGGCACAATTTAATCCCGTTTTTGAGCCCAACACATTGAGAAACTACTATGCCTATGCAGGATATAGTATTTCAAAAAACAAGAACAGTAAATTGGAGGTTGAACCCTCTGTTTTCTATCAATATTTTGAGAGTGATGGGCGTTCTGTAACAGATTTGAATGCCAAGTTCCGTTTCCATGATTTTGAAGATTACTACTATGTTGGTCTTACTTATCGTTTTTTGAATGATCAATTAGGTAAGCCGCTTTATATTGCTCCTATTGCGGGATTAAAGAAAAACAACTTCTATTTTGGCTATTCATATCAGGTCATTACCAATGAAATTTTAGGATATAGTACCGGAACCCATGTGGTTACTGTTGGAATGGACCTTTTCCAAGGCATCAGTAATTGTAGATGTATGTACTAATTACTGGGTTTGACTTATTTTTGTCACACTAAATGGATAGGTGTGGGGAAAATTAGACTCAACAACATTAGGGTGCATTCCAATCATGGGTGTTTAAAGGAAGAGATGCTTATTGGTAGTGATTATAGGGTAGATTTAGAGGTCTACACCAATCTTTCCAAGCCTTCAGGTTCTGACAAACTCAGTGATACAGTCGATTATGTTCACCTTAATGATATTGTAAAGGAAGAAATGGCGGTTCGTTCCAATCTTTTGGAACATGTTGCCAAACGCATATTGAACCGTATTTTTCTTGAACTATCTGAAGTTCGAAAAGCGGAAATAGAGGTAGCAAAAATCAACCCGCCCATAGGTGGTGATGTTGAAAGTGTGGCGGTTGTTTTAACAGCTGAAAGACCCGGGTAAGGGTTTGGGTAAGCTAAAAAAAGTAGTACCTTTGCACCACTAAAATGGCATCGTGGCCGAGTGGCTAGGCACAGCTCTGCAAAAGCTTGTACAGCGGTTCGAATCCGCTCGATGCCTCAAGAACCCAACAAATTTGTTGGGTTTTTTTATTCGCTTATCCGCTCTATACCCTCTTTAATGTCAAATTTTTCCTTGGGTAAAAATCCTTTGGTAATCAACACTAGAGCACAAACAATAAGTACCAGCCCCAATCCCTTTTTAATCAACACAATACGCTCCCTGGTCAAATACCTTTTTAATTGCTTCGCCAACAGGATTTTTACTAAATCGGTAACGAAGTAAACAATGATAACCGTACTAAAAAATAGCAAAATGCGGTTAGGGTTGTTGTTAAGGCTTGGACCCACAATTACAATTAGGCCCAGCCAAAAAGCCAGTACGCCAATGTTTATAAAATTAAGCAAGAATCCTTTTACCATGAGTCCAAGATAATTCCCTTTAGAGGCCTTTACATTTTCCTTTTTAGAGGGTTTCTTCACAAATATGACAATACCATAAACCAAAAGAATCATTCCTCCAAAAACAAAAAGTCCTGGTTGGTTGCTCAAATTTTCCAGCAGCTGAAAACTACTGAAGTAGGCAAGAAGCAAGAAAACAATATCGGCAATGATAACACCAAAGTTAAAGCTAACGCCCGCCCTAAAACCTTTAGTGGCACTTGTTTCCAACAGCACAAAGAATACTGGGCCAATTAAAAAGCTCAGTAGTAAGCCCAATGGAACCGCCGCTTGAATATCATCTACCATATCAATCCATTCGAATAATTTTTCCACCAAAAACAGATTTTTCATCCATCTTCAACGGATCACCGTAAATCAAAACCTCTCCGCCAGCCTTTACATTGGCCTTTACATAATCAGTGGCGTATATTTCTGCATTTCCTCCAGCATTTACCGTAATGGTAGAGAACTTTGTTTTAAACTCCTTTCCATAGTAAATACCGCCAGTATTGATGATCACATCCTGATTGTCTGAAAAACCTTTGGTTTTAATTTCGCCTCCGCTTATCGACCTAATCAATAATTGTTCTGTTTGACAGTTGATTTCCATTTCTCCTCCTTCTTGCGCCCTCAAGTCTAAAATGCTCTGAACAAAGGTTTCCGCAGCTGTTATTCTAGCATCTTCGTTAACATCAATTACCTTAAGTTCTTGCTTATAATACAACTCTACAAACGTCCGATAACCACTAAACATTTTATCAATCTCCATCCGAAGTTTCAAAACTCCGTTGTTGTTGACCACGGCTACTTTTTTTGTGTTGGAACCTTTTATAACAGCTCTGTTTTCATCTGACTTGATGAGGTTGACGGAAAGACCGTCAAAAACCTTAACCTGAGTAAATTCTTGTAGTTCTTGTGTCCGTTCTTCATCTTGTGCATAAGGCACTTGAAAAGAAAGGAACAAAATCAAAAAAAGTAAAGTTCTCATGTGTCAAAACTTGATTGTCAATAGTTAACAAACTTCATTCCAAACCTATAATTACTTCTTTCTGCCAACCAGTGAAAAATCCAAATGGCGCTTAATCAAATCCGAATCCTTGACCATTACATAAACTTCATCACCAAGTTGGTACATGCGCTTGGTGCGTTCCCCAACAATAGCGAATTGCTTTTCATCAAAAAGATAATAATCATCCTTAATATCCCTAATGCGAACCATGCCCTCACATTTGTTCTCTATTATCTCAACGTAGATCCCCCATTCCGTTACTCCTGAAATAACTCCCAAGAACTTTTGATCTTTATGGTCCTCCATAAACTTAATCTGCATATACTTTACAGAATCCCTTTCTGCGCTGGAGGCCAATAATTCCATATCCGAAGAATGTTTGCATTTTTCTTCATATATAGGTGGTTTGGGTGGTTTGCCACCATCCAAATAATGTTGTAAAAGTCGGTGCACCATAACATCTGGATACCTTCTTATTGGAGAGGTAAAATGCGTGTAATATTCAAAACCCAAACCATAATGTCCAATATTTTCCGTGGTGTAAATAGCCTTGCTCATACTCCGGATGGTCAACGTATCCACAAGATTTTGCTCTTTTTTTCCCTTTACATCCCTAAGCAATTGATTTAGCGAATTATTTAAGCTTTTTTTATCCCTTAAGTTAATGGAATGTCCAAAACGTGAAATCACCCCATTCAAAGCTAACAACTTCTCTTCGTCAGGTTCATCATGTATTCGATAGATAAAGGTTTTCTTTTGTTTGCCAATAAATTCAGCCACCTTTCTATTGGCCAAGAGCATAAATTCCTCTATCAATTTATTGGCATCCTTCGCCTCTTTAAAATAAACGCTCTCGGGTTCATTGTTTTCAGTGAGATTAAATCTCACTTCAATTTTATCAAAGGAAATCGCTCCATCATCCATCCGTTGTTGGCGCATAATTTTTGCCAACTTATCAAAGGTTAAGGTTGCCTCAACAATCTCATCAGAAACTGTATACGCTTTACCTCGGATAGAAATTTCATTTGGAACCCCCGCTTGTTTGGTCTCAATAATATGCTGGGCTTCCTCATAGGCAAATCGCTCATTGGAATTAATAACAGTTCTGCCAAACCATTGATTGACTAAATTGGCCTTTTCATCCATTTCAAAAATAGCCGAAAATGTATATTTTTCCTCATTCGGGCGTAGTGAACAAGCCATATTCGATAAAACTTCAGGAAGCATAGGTACTACCCGGTCTACCAAATACACCGAAGTAGCTCTTTGGTATGCCTCATCTTCCAAAACAGTATCGAGTTGCACGTAATGAGAAACATCCGCAATATGTACCCCTATTTCAAAGTTTCCATTTTCCAATTTTTGAAAGGAGAGCGCATCATCAAAATCCTTGGCATCTTTAGGGTCAATAGTAAAGGTGAGTACCTCTCTCATATCCCTACGCTTGGCTATTTCCGATGCTTTAATTGAAGTATCCAGCGTTTTTGCATACTGTTCCACTTCATGGGGGAACTCGTATGGAAGCCCATATTCAGCCAAAATGGAATGTATTTCTGTATTATGCTCACCAGGTTTACCTAAAACTTCCAGAACCTCCCCATAGGGTGAATCAGCATCAGTGGGCCAATCCTTAAGACTTACCACAACCTTATCCCCGTTTTTAGCTTTTTTAAGTTTTTCAAGGGAAACAAAAATATCCGTGTACATTTTGGGATCGGTCGGCCTTACAAAAGCGAAGGTCTTTTGCTTGTCCACAATACCAACATAAGAGCTTTTTTTCCGTTCCAACACTTTGGAAATTTCCCCTTCGGGCTTTTTCCCATTCCGTCTTGGTCTTAGAAAAATCTCAACAATATCTCCATGAAAAGCCTTGTTCAACTTATTGTAGGGCACAAAAACATCATTCTCCATATCATCTGACACAATGTAGGCATTCCCACTTGTGGTCAAATCAACCTTTCCAGTATAATAGGTATGTAAAGAAGGCTTTTTCTTGAATTTCCCTCTTTCTACTTCTAAAATTCTATCGCTGGACTTTAGCAGCCCCAACCTCCTAATAAGTTCATTCCTATCCTGAGTATCAGTTATCCCCAGTTTGGATGCTATTTGCTTGTAATTGAAGCTTTTAGAAGGTTCTTTTTCCAAAACTGTAAAAATGCCTTTGGTAATCTCATTCTTCCGCTGACTTCTTGCTCTTTTCTTTTTCTTTGACATTTACAGTTTAATTTTTCGAAAATTACAAATTAAAATTAGAGACATACCTAAGAACCCATAACTAATGGACAATCCAAGACTACTTTATTAACAATTATTAAATATTCTATTTTTCTTTCTTTTAAATATTATAAAAATGATGATAATGATGGTTTGTTGAAATGTGCAATAAATTATAAGTAGTAAAATTGCTGTGAACAGATAAAGAACTTTGTCCACAATTTGTTAATTAGAGATAAAATTAGAAATCAATAAGTTAGATTTTTTATAAACGTAATTTGATAAGTGTTTTCAACAAGGTTTTATTGAAAACTAATAAGTAATTTAATGTTAACTAATCCAATTTCTTGTTGTTTTGTGGTTGATTAAATTATAATGGAATATCAATGCATCTCTAAAAAATTATATGTATTGATATTATTTTTTGATAAATAAAAATATAGTTGCCCATAGTTTTCTTTAAAACATGAACAAAAACATAGATTTTGTAAAATACTGATTACTAAATGAATGGAAAGATTTAGTAGTATTTATCAACAGGGCACCACTAAAAGAATTGTACCTTTGCAAAGCACCAAACTAAAACACCAAATATGAAAATAGCAATTGGAAACGACCACGCCGGAACCGACTATAAATTGGCGATTATGGGTCTTTTGAAATCTAAAGGCGTAGAAGTTGTCAATTATGGCACAGATGGCACAGATAGTGTTGATTATCCCGACTTTGTACACCCGGTAGCAACCGATGTGGAAGAAGGTAAAGTTGATATGGGAATTGTGGTTTGTGGAAGCGGAAATGGTGCAAGCATGACCATAAACAAACATCAGAACATAAGGGGCGCCCTATGCTGGAGCAAAGAAATTACCGCTTTAGCAAGAGAACATAACGATGCCAACATCCTAAGTCTTCCAGCACGTTTCATTGCATTGCCGCAAGCTTTAGAAATGGTGGAAACCTTCTTAAACACAGAGTTTGAAGGCGGGCGTCATGAACGACGAGTAGAAAAAATTCCTTGTAGATAAGATGGACTAATGGGACACCACCACCATCATGCACATTCGCATTCCCATAATGATCTAAAGGGAAGAAACCTTCTTATATCCATAGTTCTAAATATTGTTATCACCGTTGCGCAAGTAATTGGCGGTATCATTTCGGGCAGTCTTGCCTTGTTGTCCGATGCATTGCACAATTTTAGTGATGTGCTCTCCTTGATTATCAGTTATGTGGCCACTCTGTTGGGCCGCAAAAAAGCATCAAAAAACAAAACATTTGGCTATAAACGAGCTGAAATCTTGGCTGCCTTTATCAATGCCGCAACCTTGATGGTGGTAGCAGTTATTTTGATGATTGAGGCCGTCGAACGTTTTTTTGAACCTCAAGAAATAGAGTCCAATCTAGTCATCTGGCTTTCGTTGATTGCTATTTTAGGAAACGGATTTAGCGTGCTTTTGCTGAAAAAGGATTCCGAGGACAATATGAACATGAAATCGGCCTATTTGCATTTACTCACAGATATGATGGCTTCGGTAGCTGTCTTAGTTGGCGGCTTGCTGATGAAATTTTTCCAACTTTTTTGGGTCGATGCCGTCCTGACCATGGCAATAGGGGTATATCTGATCTACATGGGATATGATTTGTTAAAGGAATCCACCAAAGTATTGATGCTTTTTACCCCAAGATCCATAGAAGTAAAGGAAATTGTGGAATCCATTTGTACGTTGGAACCCATTAAAAATGTACACCATGTTCATATTTGGCAATTGAACGAAGAGGAAATCCATTTGGAAGCCCACATTGATTTTAAAAATGACATCAAACTGTCCGAGTTTGATAAGATTTTGGTGGATATTGAAGAACATGTGTACCATAAACATGGCATCAACCATGTTAATATCCAACCGGAGTTTGATAAATGTGACTCCAAAAGCGTAATAGTTCAAGATTGATGAAAATACACATTAAAACATTTGAAGAACTAACCACCCAAGAGCTGTACCAACTTTTGGAACTGCGAAGTGCCGTTTTTGTGGTAGAGCAGGATTGTGTGTACCAAGATGTGGACGGCAAGGACCAAAAAGCCATCCATGTGTTGGGTAAAAAAGAAGGTAAAATAGCGGCATACACCCGAATGTTTAAGCCAGGGGATTATTTTGATAACCCCAGCATTGGCCGGGTAGTGGTAGAAAAAGACCAAAGGCAGTTTGGATATGGTAAGGTGATTATGGAAGCTTCCATTGCAGATTTAAAAACCCGATTTCCAGAAGAAACTCTAGAACTTTCCGCCCAAACATACCTACTTAAATTCTACAATAGTTTGGGTTTTAAGGAAACCGGCGAGGAATACTTGGAAGATGGGATTCCGCATGTGAGGATGGTAAAATGAACTACCAAACCTTCCAACCGCACCCGGATTTAGCTTCATTGATCAGCTGTTATTGGACCTTGGAAGTGCCCTCCGCTGAGGATTCAGAACGGCAACGAATCATTCCTGATGGTAAAATTGAAATGGCCTTTGTATTAGGGGACGATATCAAGCGCTACACCGCCGAGCATGATTTTATCTTACAGCCCCGTGCTTTTGTATTGGGACAAACACTGGAACCATTTTACGTAGAACCCACAGGAAATGTCAACAGCTTTTCCATTAGTTTTTATCCATATGGGTTTGCCAATTTTGTAGACGTACCCTTAAAAACCTTGGCCAATACGGAAACACCCATTTCAGACTTGTTTGGTGAGGAGGCCGCCAATAGCCTGGAACAGCAAATTATTCAGGCTACCGATACCCAAAAGCGCATCGCAATCGCAGAACAATTCCTATTGGACAGACTTGGCAAATTCTCTTTAAAGGACACCATTGTAAAATCCACTGTAGAAGCGCTTTTGGCCACGGAAGGCAATACGTCTATAAGCAACATTCTTAAGAATGATTCCTCTAAAAGACGGCAATTGGAACGAAGATTCGCGGAACAAATAGGCCTCAGCCCCAAACAGTTGGGCAAGGTAATTCGATTGCAAAGTGCGCTAAAAATGCTGTTGAATCAGGAAAGTGGACACCTTACCAACATCGCCTACGAAAGCAATTATTACGACCAGTCTCATTTTATTAAAGATTTCAGAGAGTTCACAGGCATTAGCCCAAAGGATTTCTTGGGCCATAAAAACATGGAACTTTCATCCGCATTTTACAAATGATATCCGGTGTCGCATTCTTACAATTCCACGACAATAAACGGCAGTAGTTTTAGGTAATCTTTTAATCCAAAAACATGAAAAGAACCAACCTTGGGCTATGCCTGCTGTTTGCACTCTTGGTTTTCCTTGCTTGCCATTCCAAAAAACAAGCCGAGCCGAAGCCACAGACCATCACTTTATCTGAAACACAAAACACAACCGCAATGAAAAGCTATGTCTCTATTTTTGAAATTCCAGCCTTGGATATTGACCGCGCCATAGAGTTTTACCAAGCCATTTTGGGCACTGCCATCGAAAAAATAGAATTCCCAGGGATGGAAATGGGTCTCTTGCCTTACGAAAATCAGATGGTAACCGGGGTAATCATGAAAGGAGATGGTTATGAACCGTCAGCTACTGGCATTACTATATATTTGAACGCTGGAAACGACTTGCAGCCTGTTCTGGACAAGGTAGTACCCAAAGGAGGGCAAATTTTAATGCCCAAAACCCCCCATGCCGACGAAAGTGGCTTTTTTGCACTTTTTTTAGACTCCGAAGGGAATAAAATGGGGTTGCACTCTCCCAATTGACCAAAAAAGGCGAAGAACGGACCTAATTGGGATGCTTTAATGACGCCGCCACATCAATTAATGCTTATTCCTGTTAACTTTATAATCCACAGTGCCGTAAAACACCAGATTTTACTTTTGGTATACGGCAACATACAGAATCACCATGAGAGTAACAATCATAAGTATACCCGTTCTTGAACAGGAAAAAGCGCAAAAATTCTACACCGAAAAGCTGGGCTTCATTACAAAAAAAGACATCCCTCTGGATGGCGGTAACAGATGGCTGACCTTGGTGTCCAAAGAAGCTCAAGAAGGACCAGAAATCTTGTTAGAGCCGGCACCCCTTCATTTTGAACCTTCAAAAGTTTATCAAGAGGCATTAATGGAAGCCGGTATTCCCTATACCCAGTTCGATGTGGATGATGTACAAAAAGAATACGACCGACTTGTGGGCCTGGGTGTGGAATTTAGTGTAAAACCCGCGGCAATGGGTATGGTAAAAGTTGCGGTTTTTAACGATACCTGCGGGAATAACATTCAATTGGTGGAGGAAATCTAAAAATACCCTACAAGAATCCGCCAACTTAGATAATTCCTTGCTTTGCGTTTGTGAACCAGCTACCTAAACCTATCTATTAAAGTTTTGGATGGAACCGGGTTTTGTCACCCTAGGTGAGGAATATTTGGAAGATGGGGTTCCTCATGTGAGGATGATGAAAAACAACCTGTAACTATGCTCTAATCCATAGTGGCTTGGTGCCCATGAGAATCATAGCCAAAACCAATTCCCAACAAAAGGTTAAACAACTAGCCAAGGCTACCTAAAGGGGCTATCTTGATTTCGCTAATTCATCAAATCAAAAAATGAAAACTAACACCTTTCTATTTTCAACACTCATACTAGCGTTGTTGATAACCGCCTGCAACTCCAAAAAACAGCAGCCAAGAGCCAAAGAAGTGCCCATAAAAGACGCCTCTTATTTTGGACAAACACTGCCCGGTAATACCGCAGAATTGTTTGCCCCCGGAACGGTATCGGAAAATGGACGCTATGAATATGCAGTTTCGTTTTCTCCCAATATGGAGGAACTCTATTTTTCAGGCGAGTGGGAAGATGGGATTCAATATGTGTTTACCTCCAAACTACAGGACAACCAATGGACCCCTATCCAAAAAGCAAATTTTACCAAAGGCAACAAAAAAAACGAGTTCGAGGCCTTTGTGGACCCTAGGGGCGACAAACTCTTTTTCGCCGCCTATGATTCCATATTTTCGGACGAGAAAATTTGGCATGCAAACCGCATGGATAATGGGTGGAGCGAGCCCAAGCTCTTGGATTCACCGGTAAATGACGACCTTGTTTTTTATCCCAACACAGCGGCTAACGGAGACCTGTATTACACCAGTATCTCCAAATGGAAAATGTTCTATGCTCCCTATAAAAATGGTAACTACCCCGAAGTACACGAGCTGGATATTGCTTATGGCGCCCATGGCTTTATTTCCCCGTCCCAGGACTTTATTCTGGTAGATGCCAAAAAAGAAAACGACAAAGACAAGGACCGCGACATCCATATTTGTTTTAAAGAGGAAGACGGCACTTGGTCGCAACCCATAAACATGGGACCTTCGGTAAATTCAGATTTTGGCGAAACCTGCCCCAGCATCACCCCAGACGGCAAGTATTTGTTTTTTAGCCGCTATAACGAGGCAAACGGCATGTCCAACATCTATTGGGTAAGTGCGGTGGTCATTGATACGCTTAAAGCAACATATTTTAAGAATGGCCAATAATTTTTGAATGACCCATATCCCCTTCCTTAAAACCCCTAGTATGAAACCAACAAAAAGCATAATCCTTCTGACGTTTCTTCTCATTCTTGTTTCGTCCTGTAATGAAGAGCAAAAATCTAATCTGACCCTATTTAGTGAGCAAATCCCCACGGATACCGCATTGGTGTTTGGTGAAGGGGTTGTTTCCACGGATAACTTTGAGTTTGCCATCACGTTCAGTCCGGAAATGGACGAGATGTTCTTTACCCGTAGAAAACCGGAAGCCGACAACGAAATTTTTAATATGAAATTCACCGAAGGTGAATGGTCGGCTCCAGAACTGGCATTTTTTAAACCGGAAAAAGGTTGGGATTTTGAACCGCACATTAGCCCAAATGGTGACAAACTGTATTTTGGCAGTTTAAGACCGTTGCCCGATTCCACCAATTCCTCTGGTTTAAATCAATGGATGAGTAAAAAAATTCCAAATGGTTGGAGTGATCCGCTGCCCTTGGATTCACCCTTTAAGGACAGGTTTGTCATGTATCTAACCTCTTCAGAGGACGGGAATTTGTATTTCACATCACGGGATGAAGGAGCTGAGCCCAGGGATGGCGGTATTTATAAATCCATGAGTCAAGAGGGGCGATATAATAGCGTCCAAAGAATGGGAACAGTCATCAACTTTGACGGCAAATGGATTGCGCATCCGTACATAGCCCCTGATGAAAGCTATATCATTTTTGATGGGGAAAACGATTCTGGACATGGTGAAAGTGATTTGTTTATCAGCTTCAAACAAAACGGCCAATGGGCCAAGGCCATTAATATGGGACCGAAAGTCAACACGGAGAAAACCGAAATGTGCCCCAGCGTATCCCCAGATGGAAAGTATTTGTTTTTCCACAGGGGCGTCTATATTGAGGACGAGGAAGAAAGCGGTGATATCATGTGGATAGATTTCGGTTTGTTAAAAGAAGAGCTGTTAGGTCAAATGGATCTAGTAAATTGAGATTTGATTAGCGACTAAACCAGGAACAATGACAACACCAGACCACATCATGCTCAACGGCTACAAACACGGCTTTTATGAAGCGGAGACCTATTCAACCACCGAATCCATAGAAAAGAGCAGGGCATTTCACGAATGGCTAGATAAACGGAGGTCTGTTCGTGAGTTTTCGGATTTAGACGTGCCCAAAGAAATCATTGATAATTTGATTAAAAGCGCATCCACAGCCCCATCCGGGGCACATAAGCAGCCTTGGACTTTTTGCGCGATATCTAATCCAGCCTTAAAAACAGAAATTCGGAAAGCTGCGGAAGCCGAAGAAAAAGAAAGCTACGAACACCGGATGAGCGAACGCTGGAAAAAGGATTTGGAACCCTTGGGAACAGACATGCACAAACCATTTTTGGAAATAGCACCCTGGTTAATCATTGCTTTCAAGAAAGTATACGAGTTTGATGAAGATGGGAGTAAATACAACAATTACTATGTAAATGAGTCGATTGGTATTGCTTGCGGTATGTTGATATCCGCTATTCACAATGCGGGTTTGGTCACCCTAACGCATACGCCAAGCCCAATGAATTTTCTAACCAAAATATTGGACCGACCAAGCAATGAAAGAGCCTTTTTATTGCTGCCGGTGGGTTATCCAAAGGTTCCGGCTTATGTACCGGACATTCAAAGGAAAGGACTGGCCGAAGTTGCGGTTTATTATGACTAAACTAATCGCTTCCCAACCCCTATTCGGATTAAAAACCCCAATTTCAAAACAAGGTTCACCGGTTTTTCAGCTTTGTTTTTCCTAGAGAAAAAAAGATAGCCTTCTGAATGCGGGCTCAGGCTCTGCAATTCCATTTTCCCATGATAATTAGGTTGGGAGCGTGCCAATTGTACTATCCTTTCTTGGGATAACCCACGGGACATTAAAAAATCCAACAATTTTTTACGATTTACAAAAATGATGTTGCACGAAGTGAATTTGTCTTTTTCATCTCTATAAATTCCGGTAACCAGTGAGTAGAAATCGGTTTTTTTCTTGCTATCCAAGAACCAGCCTCCTTTCTGTTCGCTGTTCCTTTCGTAGAAAACCTCAAAAGCAAAGGTGGGCAAGTTTTCGTTGAGGTAATCCAACTGAGCCTTTTCATCAATATGGTAAAAAGTGCCTTTTTGTTTATGGGTAAAAACCAAATCCACCCCCAAAAACTGCTCCTGAAGATTAGAGACCCGCTCAAAGGAATAATGTTTCAAATACTTTTGATATTGCTCGTCCAGAAATTGAGACAACAAACGCTCTTTGGACAGGTCGGACTGAAAATTACTCTTCAAATTCTTGGATTTTCCGGAACAGGGCAGCGCCAATTTCTTTGACCACACCCACAACTAGGGCGTTGCCCATAAAAAAGGCACGCTTGGCATCAGAAATGCCCTCCATCTGGGTGTGATTGTCCGGAAACATGTTCAGCCGTTCCAATTCAACTGGGGAAAGCCTACGCAACCCCTTAGGTGTTTGCACCACATGTTTAAACCGGGAAGGGGATTTACCGCCCTCTCCGGTAATTATGGTTCTGGAAGGTTGATCAAGGGCGTCCGGGAAAACCATACTACCCTCACTATAATTGTATTCAAAACCAGCTTTGGTTCTTCTTACTTCTTTTTTGGCTCCTTTTAAGTATTCCCATTTGGGCAGATCCTGTTCGGAAATGAACAAACTTTCATTAGCACTGCCGTTTTCGAGAATTTCGGAAAGCATTCGCCTGTCTTTCGTAGGAAAAGGCTCTGTTTTTAAAGTGGATACCCGGCCGTTAATGCAAATACCAGAATTTAAGAAAGGGGAAAGCCCTTTTTCTGCATTGAAGTCCTCCGACAGCTCCACTAAATTTTGGTCAATGGAAAAACGGTAGGGCTTGTTTGCATTTTCTTTCACGGGGAAGGCTGAAGGGATGGAGCCTTGTTCCAAAATCCAGTCCTTAGCGGAAGCCTTCTCCATGGATTTAAATACTCCAGTTGAATTGTGATAACCCAGAAAAAAAACGCGCCTTCGGCGCTGTGGCATTCCGTATTCGGCGGCATTGACTACGCGCCACTCTACGGCATAGCCCAAATCATTGAGGCTTTTCAACATTACCGCAAAATCCCGCCCCCGTTGCGAAGAAGGGGATTTTAACAAACGATCTACATTTTCAAAAAATAGGTATTTAGGCTTGCTTTTCTTTTCGAACAAAATGCGATGAATGGACCACCAGAGCACCCCTTTTTTTCCAATAAGCCCCTTGGAATTTTTAAGCGTAGTAGCCACAGAATAGTCTTGGCACGGAAATCCGCCCACCAAAATATCGTGGTCAGGGATTTCCTGTGTTGGCACTTCCTCAATGTTCTGATTGGAATGATTTTCAGGACCAAACCGCTTTTCATAAACCAAGGAGGCATGCTGCAACTTTGTGGAAGGTTCCCATTGGTTGCTCCATACCACCTTAAAATGTTCAGTGTCCTCTAATCCCAATCGAAAACCGCCCACACCGGCAAAAAGCTCACATACTTTCAACTGCATGCCCAAAAATAGGGTTTTCTATAAGTCCTTCAGGATTCTGATGTATTTTTTCCATGGGCCTACATCTTTGGCGTAGTGCTTCACCATTACCCTGCTCATTTGATTAATGTGCGCCAAATCGTGAACGGTCCATGTGGAAAGGAGCTGCCTTAAGCTCACTTCTCCCAAATCTGGGTGCACCCCCTTTTTGTTTAAGTCTTCCTCACTTAATTTCCAGGAGTTAAGTTGATTTATTGATGATTTCCTGAGGCTGGCAAATTCTTCCAGTAAGTCTTCCGTGGTTTTTCCTTTGGAAAGCTTTTCTTGGGCAAAACGGTCAAAGGGCTCAAAGGTTTTATCCGGGCCATCACCCAAAATAATCTCGGCGCGGGAAATCCAATCCGTTTGTTCCCCGTGTATGAGGTGGCCCAGGATGTCATAGGCGCTCCATGTGCGCGGACCTTCATTAATAGTTGCCCAATCATCATCCAACTCATAAAAAAGGGCTTTAAAAACCGCTGGAGTCCGCTCCAATATTTTTATTGATTTATCCAATTCGAAGTTCATGACAATTGTTTTTTTGCTTTAGCCAATGATTGTTTAAAGGACGCGACCGACCTAGAAACATCCTGCTCCGTGGTTGCCCAGGAACAAATGCTCACACGGATTGCTTTTCGGTTTTCCCATTGGGAGCCTCCTACCCAACACTCCCGGTCTTGTTGAATGTTGAGCAGGGTGGATTGGGTAAGTTCATCCGTTTCACACTGTAGCAGCACCTGGTTGAAAACTACATCATTTAGCAGTTTGAAACCACCCTCCTTGAGGATTTCATTCTTAAATTGTACAGCTCTGTGGTGCATGGTTTCCACCAATTCGTTAACACCCTCTTTGCCCAAATACTTTAAAGCGGCCCATAGCTCTATGATTCGTGCGCGCCTTGACATTTCTGGTGTGAAATACATACCATCTCTTTCCGTACCCTTAATGATATAGCTTCCCGTCATGTGTAAGGCAGATTTTAATGCTTCGGGATGTTTGCAAAGGATTATCCCGCTGTCATAGGGGGTGTTCAGGGTTTTGTGCGCATCCACTGCCCAGGAATCGGCATTTTCCATTCCCTTTGTTAAATGAGTTAGGTGTTTAGTTGCTCTTGACCATAAACCGAAAGCACCATCGATATGCACCCACGCTCCGTTTTCTGCAGCAGTTTTGCAAATGGTATCAAAATCGTCAAAGGAACCTGTATTTACATTCCCCGCCTGTAGAATTAGAATACAGCTGTCATCAAGTTTTGGGATCTGGGAAGGAATTATTCGGCCTTGATTATCCGTATCTACCCATTCAATGTTTTTATAGCCAAAACCGAGTAGGGAAATTGCCTTAATTACCGTGGAATGGGCTTGCCTACCGGTAATGATACGCAGCTTTGGGCTTCCATTAAGCCCTTGTTCATTGACATTCCAATTTTGCTTGTTTAACTGATGAAACCTTCCCGCCGCGAGTCCGCAAAAATTAGCCAAGGAAGTACCGCTAACAAAACCCGCTACTGTTTGTTTTGGAAGACCAAAAAGCTGTCTTGACCAATTTTCCACCACAGACTCCAGTTTACTGCCAATTGGAGAGAGCACCTGCATAGCTGGCGCTTGGTCCCAAACCGTGGAAAGTGTTTTGGCCGCCAAGGTTATGGGGAGGGAGCTGCCATTTACAAAGCCAAAGTAGCGTCCGCCCAGGGTAGCCACGGTTGCGGGTCCGCCTTGGGTGTTTAACAACTCCAGAACAGCTTCTGATGTTCCCTTTTGTGCCGGCATATCTTCCTCAAAATTGACCAAATTACTTAAGGCTTCTTCTGATGGGTAAACATTTCTGTCGAAGACGTTGTCAATATATGCTTTGGCATAGGAGTGCGCATTTTCTAGGTCGGATTTAGTTTCCAATTCGTGAAACATCTGCTGTTGAAGATTTTTCATATTTATATATTGAAAATTATCGATTTATGGTAACAAAAAAATTAGAGCTCTTTACTTATATGGGCCAAATAGGCACCAATATTTTCTTCATTTCTTTTGAAATAGGTCCACTTTCCTATACGGGTGGGGGTGATGAGCCCAACATTCTGCAACTGCGATAAATAATTTGAAATGGTGGACTGTGAAAGACCGGATTTCTCAAAAATATACTGTCCACAAACCCCAAAATCAAAATGGCCCAATTCTTTGTGGGGAGGAAATTCCTTGGCAGGCTCCTTCAGCCACTTTAGAATGTCCATTCGGGTTTTGTTGGAAAGGACTTTATTCACTTCAATGAGGTTCATGTTCCAAATATAGTAAATATCGAGATATGTCGATATATGATTGAGTTTTTTGAAAAGAGAAAGCCCCACACTGGGGGCTTTAAGCTTAATTTAAAAGAAGGCTCATTCAGTATTGGACCCGCGGTTTATTTTGTCGATTTTCTCATGTCATAATAATTGGAAGTAATTAAAGCAATGGGCACCCCCACCAAAATCATATGCCAAATGATACCCACAATGGCCAAACTTAGATCAAATGGGCTTTTTGGAATATGGGTATATGGTAAGATTAAAAGATTCATGACCAACCAAATCCCTAGGCCAAAAACAAGACCAGAAACCACTTTGTACTTTCTTAAAACAGTAATTTTTGGATACAGAAAAAAGTAAGCTAGGGCACATACATAAGCAATTAGAAAGTGAAAGAAAGTGCCAATTACGATCATACCTACACCGCCATTTATTGCGCTTGGCCCATAAATCCCACTTGCAATGAACTGTAATACCTGCAAAGGGTTCAGTCCAAAATAAATATAATATACGATTACCCCGGCAATTGAATCCAGAACCCCAGCTACCAATCCAGACCATAAAACAGTCTTTAATGCGGAGGAAGATTTGGTAAAGTTGAATAAAGAAATTGAATTTGACATTAGCGTCTATTTATCGTTAAAATTCAAGACAAAAATGCACCAGGTTAACGGGGATAAAAATCAGATAGTTGAAAAAATTTGATTCAACTAGTTGAATAAACGTTGCTATTTCAAAGCAAGTTCCTTTCGGATTTCGCTCAAATATTGTTTGGTAATTCCTAGGTAAGAAGCAATCATATATTGTGGAACACGGTTCTCCAACTGAGGATAGGACTTGGAGAACAGAAGATAACGATGTTTGGCATCGAGACTAAAATTTCTAACTATTCGCTTTTCTGAAGCCACAAAAGCGTTTTGAACAATAATTCTAAAGAACCGTTCAAATTGTGGAACCAAGCTGAAAATTTCCTGAAAATTTTCATAAGTAAACTGAAAGACCTCGGTTTTTTCCAAGCATTGCACGTTGTAAACTGCTGGGCTACCATTAAGGAAGCTTCCCATATCCGCTGTCCACCAGTTTTCTGTTGCGAAGCGGATCACATGTTCCTGTCCTTGTTGGTCCAAATGAAATGTTCGGCAACATCCTTTTATAACAAAACTATCGTATTGGCAAACATTACCCTGCTGCACAATATATTGTCCTTTTAAATAGATTCTGCTAATTAGATACGGGACTAGCAATTCCATTTCAGAATTGGATAAAGAAATATATTGAGCCAGATACTGAAAAAAGGCCTTTTCACTGGAATTGTTCATTCTAACCGATTTAAATGCTCATCATACAATCCAATCAAAAGACTGTTCCCATTACCGTCTACTTTAACACCTCCGTACTTGGCATTTTCATACTTTTCGGCCTCTCCCTCTTGAAAGAAATAGGATTCCGCTCCAATGTTGATGTTGTTCCATTTCCTTTTAGTGTAATTGATGAGGTATTCGTCGGCATTTAACGGAATTTTTTCACTTTGGACCCGGAAGTCTTTTATGGTTCCATTTGGATTGATTTGAACCACGCAGAACCCATTTTTGGAGATGCTATCGTAGTCAATGTCCATCGAAACGGCATAGTTCAATCGCATATAATCCCCTTGAATCAACGAGCGGGGATCAACCGGAGCTAACTCCAACAAAATCAATTTTCCATTGGACAAAAGCTTCTCTTTTTGGATTACGGAATTGGCAAACAACCCGATGATTAAAATTAGGTTGACCAAAACCACGATTTTTTGAATTTTATTCATGACTTGCCCATTTTTTGAGTGAACAAATAAAAGAGAAGAAACACAATTCCCGAGGAAAACAAAATGATAGATTTTATTAAGAGAGTGAAATCAAGATCATAATAAAACTGGGAAACAAAACAGATTAGCGCAATGATTCCTATTGCAAGGCCTGTTTTGTGATTAACCTTAAAACTTAACAATATAATTAAGATGGCTCCGGAAATGGCAGGGGCAAAAACCACCGGAAGAAGGACTGAAATGCTCAACAGGTAGATTAAGCTTTTCTTTTTTAGAGCTTGAACACCAACCATTTGTATCAACTCATATACCCAGTAAAGTATGGCACCACAAATTGCAATGGATGATAGCCAAATATACTCCGGATTTAAAGGAATTAAATCCCGTTTGCCCAAAACAATTAAACCCATCAAAAAAGAAAAAACCAGTCCAATCCGAAGCGGGTCGTAAAGATTTGACCATCTAATGCCGGAGGATAGAAACTTGGCTTCATTGAGGAAACAAAGGGTAAGCAAAATAGCACATGAAGCAACATATATATGGATTAAATTATATAGGTCATTGGAAACAATGAGCACCATAAAACAAGTATTGACCATCATTACGGCAATAAATGATAGTACATATGCTTGCGAAATAAGCAAACTAACCAAGCCTATTATCAAAATGAGTACGGTGATTAAATCTTCATGGACACTCATATCTGCCATTCCAAAAATGAGTAGTGCGACACCAATTAGATAGATGGATATACTGAAGGTATCAATTATAAGTCGGTGGAATTTCCGATTTAAGAGTAAGGAGCCACCCACAAAAATAGCACCCAAAATTAACATGCCCACTTCAGAATCATAGATGCCCAAAATGAACAAAAACCCCAAAAATGCAAAAGAGGCCAAAAACCCTCCAAATACAGATAATATCTTTATGGCCAAACTGGATTTTTCATTTGTCCTTTGATTATAGGCCTTTAGTAGGGCTTCGTTATCCCATTGAAACTGACTTTCTTCCGAATCTGCTATGTTTTGCAGCAGGGTTTTTATACGGTTTGCTTGTTCCATTTGCGATGTAAGTTTAGCAAGGCCATGATAAGTATGGTGACACTTGCGATAATGAATAGGCTAATAATCAAAAGCATTCCAGCGCTTTCCGATAGCCTTAAAAGAAAGGCGGAGACAACCATTATCACACTAAAAGGAATAACAGACAAATAAAGTGTGCTTTTGGTCTTTAAACCGTACCATAACCCAGCCCCATAAAGAAGAAATGCAACCGATAAAAGTACTAAGAACGGGTTTTCGAGTTCCGTAAAAACCCCAAGACAGAGACCTATGGTACTATAAGTAAGTGTAGCCAAAACCAAGAGGCCTGTAAACCATTTAGGAGCTTTAAGGACTTCGAAAACTTTAGACCCCACTATAAACATCGTCAATATCACGGCGTTCATAGCAAATAGTATGGTATAGAAAAACACTTCAGACCAATGGTGGGCAATCTGTTCCGAGTATAGGATTACCGTTATATTCAAGAGGGTAATTAGGAGGGTCCAAAGTGGAGCGAAATTGGCAATTATTGCCCAAAGGGCAACAAAAAGAGTCCAATTGAGAAATAAATCATAGGCGTTGGCACCTGTTTGGTAAACCTGACCAAAAACAGCCAGAAGCACCCCAACAAGAATTGCAGCTGAAGTTAGCAGCGCTTTTTTGAGCAGTGTATTGAGTTTAGAGAAAATGGCCAGCAAAGAACAGGAAAAGAGCAAACTACCGATTAAGGAAAGTTTAATGAACTTATGAAGGTCGGCCCAGTTATAGGCAAAAAAGAAAATAACTCCAGCAGCCATGAATGAAACCCCCAAACCAAGAAAAAGCAACTGCAAGAATTTCTGCCAAGCAGCGGCGGTATTATATACCCGATTATTAAGGGATTGCGCCACCCC
Organism: uncultured Allomuricauda sp.; assembly: GCA_965117065.1. Lineage (GTDB taxonomy): Bacteria > Bacteroidota > Bacteroidia > Flavobacteriales > Flavobacteriaceae > Flagellimonas. The sequence goes on along the minus strand of OZ220751.1, from coordinate 2,073,900 downwards.
TTTTTTGGACCAATTGCTGTATTTGGCTATAATCTGGATGTCTTCCCGCTCCATATTTTCCATATAGAAATATAGTGAAATAACCCTATTATTTGTACAACCAATTGATAGTTGGCTCTTTTGGGTTCACGAATGCTACATAACCCCTTTAATTGGCTGCATTCCTGTTCCTTAGAATTATAAGTGTAACCAGATACACCAACACAACAGCAAAGGGAATGGCCACAAACCGGTGCTCTGGAAGGGCGTACCAAAGCCCAAGGACTAAAAGAGTTCTGGTTATCGCATGAAAAAGCCCCACCCAGTGCTTAATAATCCAAGAAAAAGGAATCCACATACCGCCCAGAAGGATTCCTACGGTCATGGGTAATGAGGTAAAATCGACCAGAAAAAAAGGTATGGCAATGGCATAAACCAAAACAGCTTGGCCAACAGTGAAATAAAAAAGATTGTCAAATTCGTTTTTTGGTTTGTTTTTGTCCAGGAAATTTTCTCCGGTAAAGCGGGAAATAAAAAGCGCCAGATACACAATGCTACCGGTTCCAATGAAGAGGACCCAAACAGTTGTTCTAACCGGTAGTATCAAAGCCGAAATTCCTACTAGAGCCCACATGATGGCTCCGGCAAGGGGAGTTGCCAGAAATTTTCTTTGAGCGAATGCTGTACGTTGATTTTCCAAGGTTTGGTTGTTATCCTCCACAATTCAAAGGTTTTAGGTAATTGATTGGATGAAAATAAGACATTTGTTGGAATCTTATCAAAAAGAAGGGCAAATGAAAACAGTTAGGACTACCCTCCGGAAAGACAGAACCTTTTATCGTTTTTCCACCCAGCTTTGTAGCTCGCATCTACAAAATAGACCTTTAAATCTGCCTTGTAATCCCTATCGGTAAAGAAAACCTTGATATCCGCCCTGTAGTCGGCATCCGTAAAAAACCACAAACCATTGTTGCCATGGGCCTTGTAATCTCGATCTACTTTGTAGACCAAAAGGTCGGCCTTATAATCCCTATCTACGGCAAAGACCCTAATATCCGCTTTGTAGTCCGCATCCACTTCAAAAACTTTTTGGGCCATAGAAAAACTAGGGCTTAAAAGAAGCATAAACAAAATGTATCGAAATTTCATGAAAATGATTTATACCTTTTGGAACTAAAATCATGCCATTTAGTTTGAAACTGGATTCAGTAGTTCCGAGAACCCATCGATTAGTTTAGTTTGGGCCTCTGATTGTTGGTGAATAAGGGTGTTTCTTCTTGAAAAAATACGCGCAAATAGATCAAACCTGATACGAAACAACATTTTTTGGGTTTCGGCATCTTCACTTTGGCTCAGTTTATCCAACTTGTCCAGCTCCTTTTTCCACCACTTCCAATTCACGCGTTCAGGATTCTTAAAATCGACTGTTAATTGTGCATCTAGTTTTTCCATCCATTTCCGCTCAATTTTTAAGGCGTTCTCAACTGCAGAAAGCTGCTTTTTTAATTGTTTGGATTGGACCAATGAACGGTACTGCTGGATTAGACTATCTATTTTCAGAACCCCTTTGTAATCCTTGATCATGCGCTCAAGTTGTTCTGCTTCAAACAGCAAGCCTCCATTTTTTCTAAACTCACGTAAAACTTCGTAGTCTGAATTATAATGATTCACAATTGTTTTAGTGGGAGCGGGGTTTAGATGTTTTAATTTTTGAAGATATAGCCAGTCAAAGGCCCGTAACAACTGTTCTTGTGGGGGCCAACTGTGTTCTCCGTCAAAAGTGATCAAGGTACTATTGAAATTGACAAGGTTCAGATAAGATTTGTTTTCCAACATTTCTTTATAGTTCATATCTCGATCCCCGCAGAGACCCACATAGTTATAAGCGTGGGCAGAGGGTGTGTGTTCTTGCAATCCAGAGAATCCGGCCCCACAACCTACCACCCCGGCAAACTGATTGGTTAAGGATGCAATGGCAGCGGCAAGCCTAGAGCCTCCAGAAAAACCCGAGATGTACATTTCATCTTCCTTAATGTTGAATTGGGAAAAAATATGACCAAAAAGGTGGTTTGCAATCGAAAAGTTTCTTTCATAAGGAGCATTTCTAGAGTTGTTGGAACAGACCAAAATGTGTCCATATTTTTCCGAAACGGGGATAAATTGACGAATACCGAGTGCTGACCTAGCCGCAGGCTCAAAAATGAAAACTATGGAACTTGGTTTGTCTTGGGAGAAGGATTTGGGCAAATAAAGCGCAAACGACTCATTACTGGTTTTGGCAACAGGAATGGAGTCAATTACAGTAGCTTTTTGATAGGTGTTTTGAGCGCCGAGCGTGAACCCTAAAATCCCCAAAAAGAAAAATAAGAAGGGTTTAAGGGGCATGGCTTATTTTAGAAGACTGTTATATTTTGATTGATCCTTAAGCAAGGCCGAAGCTGCCAAAATAGCGTCATCTTGTTTCAAATAATATTGATACAGTCCTTCGCGATAGAAATAGCGCTTGATAATTTCGTCTTCCAAATTTTTCTTGATTTCCTTTTCAAAAGTGCTCAGGGAAGAAATCTTCCCTTTGTTGACGGCTAGCAATAAGTCCTTGTACTTTTCTTGTACTTCGGGCCCCAAAAGATGTTCTTCCGCATTCATGGACTGCTCCAACAATTCCTCAGTTTGGGTTTGAAATGAAAAATCCTGGGTTTGGGCATAACGCTTAAATGCTCCAAAATCAGAATTGGAGAAAGTAAAATCGTTTACCGAATTAAAAGAATGATTATAATAAAAATCCGTAGCAAAATCGAAAAGAATGTTGTTTTGCCTTAGGGCATCTATCAGGCTGTTGGATTGAATGGATGCAATCTCTACATCCGGCATGACACCGCCTCCATCTTGGACTTTGCGCCCATTTCTTGTAGTGAATTCCTTAAAGCGGGTATTCCTTACGGCATTACCCTCTTCATCCCTGTTCCAATAGTCCAAAGATTGGATGCAGCGCCCCGAAGGCGTGTAGTATCTTGAAATGGTAACTTTTAGTTGGGTGCCATAGGTAAGCTTTAGGGGTCGCTGAACCAACCCTTTGCCAAAACTTCTTGCGCCCATGATTACGGCTCGGTCTAAATCTTGTAAGCCGCCCGAAACTATTTCGCTCGCCGAAGCACTTTTTCCGTCCACCAATACCACCAAAGGAATATTCAAATCTTCAGCTTGGTTCTTGGTTTTATATTCCTGATTGAACTTTTTAACCTTGGATTTTGTGGTTACGATCAATTCGCCTTTGGGCACAAATAAATTTGTAACATTTATGGCCTCTGATAGCAAGCCTCCAGGGTTGCCCCTTAGATCCAACACCAATCTTTCCGCCCCTTTTCCTTTGAGATCTTGCATTGCGGATTTAGTCTGACTCGAAGCCTTCCTGTTGAACCTTGAGAGCACGATGTACCCTGTTTTGTCATCAATCATATCAGAAAACGGAACGGCATCCACTTCAACTCCTTCCCGAGTAAGTGTGGCTGTTTTGGTTTCTCCTTGTCTTACAAAGGTGATATTGACACTGGTATTGTTGGCTCCCTTGAGCAATTCACTGGCATTATCATCGAAATCGGAAACTTTTATTTCACCAATTTTAATAATCTCATCACCGGCCTTTAGCCCAGCCTTATCCGCAGGATATCCTTTATAGGGCTCTACAATGAGCAATTTGCTCTCGTAAGACCTCACCAAAGCACCAATTCCTGAGTATTCCCCCGCATTGTTAATTTTGTAGGCCTCAACATCCTGTTCGTTTAAAAAGCGGGTATATGGGTCTAGTTCTTCCAGCATATTCTTAATGGCAGAATCCATTAACTCGGCAGGATTGGTTTCGTCCACATAGTTCATATTAAGTTCCTTAAACAATGTGGTGAAAATCTCAATTTGCTTTGCAATCTCAAAAAAATCGCTTTTAAACCCTGTGGAAGCCACTAAAACAGTAATGGCCAAAACCGGAACCAAAAGTCTTTTATTCATCAATCTTTTCATGGGACTCTTTTTTTAAGAAAGCTTCCAAAAGCTGAACCATTGCCTTATCCACTTCTTTATAATTAGGCATCTTATTACCAAGGTATAAAAATAGAAACGCAAAGTTTCCCTCCACATTGTTAAAAACAAGGTGTTTGTTAAGTCGGTAGGCTTCGCGTAAAAGACGCTTAATGCGATTGCGCTTAATGGCGCTTTTAAACTTTTTCTTTGGAGCAACAACCCCTAATTTGAGTAGGGCACTATCATCAAAAGTGGTCTTAATGTATAGCAATTTGAGAGGGAATTGTTTTAGATGCACCCCTTCATTGAAGAGCTGCTCAAAAAGCACTTTGCTTTTAAGCTTTTCTTTCATCGGAAGAAGAAAGCGCTCTTGCTTTTCCATAGATTTGGCTAGAGTGGTTTTTTTGACGAAACAACCACAATCCTTAAGATATCAATAAAATAGCCTTTTTAAGGTTTGGGTTGATAAATATTGTTTTCAGCATCAATGTCTGCCATAAGCTGGGAAGGATCAATAACCAATGCTTGTATTGCACTCAATGGTTTGTCAATGATCAATTCATAGGTAGGATGCGCCCAGGCCCAATCAGCTAACACTGTTCTTTTTAGATTTGCGTAGGGATTCGCTTTTTCGCCACGCATCATTTGTAAGGGAATATAGATGGTTTCTTGGGAGCCATCTGAACTGGCCACTAAAATATCTATTGGCATGGGCATTTCCCCCAAGCGCTCTACCACCACTTTGGTTTTATTGCCTTCGGCTTCAACACTTTTAATGGCATAATCAATAGTGTTGGTGGTTCGGGTCCAATCCGTCAGATACCATTCCAGTTCCATTCCTGATACTTTCTCCGCGGTTCTTTTTACATCGTTGGGTACGGGATGTTTAAACTTGAACTCCTCATAATACCTTCTTATGGTTTCCATGAGTTTGTCCTGCCCAATTACATATCCCAATTGAGAAAGGAAAATAGACCCCTTGCTATAAGCTGCAATGCCATAAGCAAAATTGGTAGTATATCGGTCTGCGTGAGTTCCTTGTGGCAGCTCCATTCCAGAATTGACTAAGGCATAATAACCTTTATAGGATCCTTCGAAAGGGTTGGCCTTTCCTTCTTCCATGATTTCGTTCATACAAAGGCTACTGATGAACGAAGTAAAACCTTCGTCCATCCATTCGTGCTTGGATTCATTTGTGGCCAGCACATGTTGGAACCAAGAGTGGGCCATCTCATGAACCATTACCCCAACCAAACTCCCAAAGGAGCGTTTTCCAGTAATTAATGTACTCATGGCGTATTCCATTCCTCCGTCACCACCTTGTACCACAGAATATTGATCATAGGGGTATTTACCAATGTTTTTACTGAAAAATTCCATTGCATCTGCCGTTTTGGACTGCAAATTCTTCCAGTTATCAATAATTTCAGATTCGTTTTTATAGTAAAAATGAAGGGTCGGACCATTCTCCATTTGCAAGGTGTCATGGATATAATCGGGATCTGCGGCCCACATAAAATCGTGAACGTTGGGTGCTTTAAAATGCCATGTCAAAGTTTTACCCTTGGTTTTAACCTTAGTTCCGGGAGTCTCATACCCATGGCCAATTTCCTGGGGGTTTTGCAGGTACCCTGAACCACCCACTACATAATCCCTGTCCAAGGTTAACCTTACGTCAAAATCACCCCAAACACCGTGAAATTCACGAGCTATATAGGAATTGGCATGCCAGCCTTCAAAATCGTATTCAGAAAGTTTTGGATACCACTGGCTCATGGAAAGGGCTACACCTTCATTGCTATTTCTTCCAGACCTTCTTATCTGTAAAGGTACTTGACCCTTGAACTCCATGTTCAAAGTGGTTTTTCCACCAGAAGGAATTGGCTCGGCCAAGTCAACCACGAGGATAGTGCCTTCTTCCTTAAAGGAAACCGCTTGTCCATCTTGTGATAGGGATTGTACATGCAAATACCCCATTTCAGAATCCGAAAGGGAAGCTATCCTGCTTTTCCCGTTTGCCATCATCCTGCCATCAGGGTCTTTGATGCTCCGTAATCTAATGTCCATTTCACTACCAGGTTGAAAGGCATTGAAATAGAGGTGATAATATACTCTATTCAAAACATCGGGTGAATTGTTCGTATAGACCAATTTCTGTGTTCCAGTATATTGAAAAGTCTTTACATCCATTTGCACATCCATGGTATAATCCACATGTTGTTGCCAATAGGATGAGGTGTTTTGTCCCGATAGTGATAATAACCCACTAAAAAGAAAAAATAGTAATGCCTTGCCCATGTTATTTGGTGTTATTGGTTAGCGTAGCCTTGCCTTTGGTAATACTGTCTGCTAAAAGGAGGGCATTATAAGCGTTTACCATTTTTCCGGATTTTGAAATTTTATCAAAAGTAGATGCATTGGCTGGATCCCCTGCCACAATTACGGAAGCTTTGGAGCTCAAACCAGATTCAATTAGAATTTGTTTCACCTGTACTGCGGACAATTGTGGGTAATATGACCTGATCAAGGCAGCAACACCTGCAACAGCTGGAGCTGCCATGGAGGTGCCTCCCATAAAATCATAGTCGTTATTGGGCAAAGTTGAATAAATGGCATCCCCAGGAGCAAATACATCAACGTTTTGCTGCCCATAATTGGAAAACGTAGCCACCATTTTAGAGCCATAGCTACTTGTTAAGGCGCCAACAGTAATGACATTATTGGCAATTTCCATGGTGCCAAATTTGTGGTCGTTAGGGTAATTGGGGTTTTCTGGATTGTCTAGGTCATCTCCATCATTTCCGGCAGCATGCACAATTAACACGTCTTTGGAGGCAGCATATTTTATGGCATCATAAACCCATTGTGCGTTTGGGGAGAATGATTTTCCAAAGCTACAATTGATGATTTTTGCCCCATTATCGGTCGCATATCTAATAGCAAGGGCAATGTCCTTATCGTATTCGTCTCCATTTGGCACCGCCCGAACACTCATGATTTTTACGTTTTTGGCTACACCATTGACACCTTTTCCATTGTTGCGCTCCGCTGCAATAATACCAGCTACATGCGTACCATGACTTTCAGTATCTACCCTGTTTTTTGGGTTTCCATTTCCGTAGGTTTTATCTCCTAGATTGTATGGGTCATCCCCAACGGTCTGTCTTCCATCAAAATCCTTGTTAAGATTATAATTCACTTGATCCGTGAAATAGGTAATCCCTTCATTGAGTTCTTCCATTACCTCCGTAATGCTATCACCATAGGTGAACATTTGGGTGAGTACAGCAATATTTTGTTTCATTTCTTCGGAATTGGACTCAATAGCCAACAATTCCTTTTTGGTGTAAGTGCTTTTTCCAAGTTCCTTTTTGATAGCTGCATCAGCATTTTTTACCACTTGAAAAATTTGCTCGTACTGCTGCTTGTTTTGTAGTGCTTTTGGGTAGGCTTCATCCAATTTCAATCTAGCCTTTGCCCTTGCGGAGCCATCACCAACTCCCAAACGTAGCATACGCACATATTCCAGTTGTTCATTGTAGGCTTCACCTAAAAAATTATAGCCATGGATATCATCGATATATCCGTTACCGTCATCATCTCTCCCGTTGTTGGGTCGCTCCCCTTTGTTGGTCCAGAGCACATCATCCAAATCTTCATGCTCTATATCGATTCCAGAGTCCACCACTGCTACAATAACGGTTTTTCCATTCTTGTTTTTAATGATTTCCTTGTAGGCTTTATTCACACTCATGCCGGGGATAGTGTCCATAATCAAATCTGCATGGCCCCAGGCTTTTTTCTGGGATTCTGTAAGCTCCGATATTTTTAACGGAACGGCATCAATGTTTTCAACTGGTGTTGAAACCAAAGTGGTGGCACCGCACCCCATTAGAAAAATGGAAACAGTAGCCAAAGTGAAGGAAGGTTTGAAATAACTGCGATTCATATGTATGATTTTAATTGAAATGTAAAACTTTATTGTGATTTGAATATTTCATCGAATGAAAACAATTCGTTCAAGCGCACCCCTTTTTCTGTTTGTTTTAAGGAACAAAGCTGGTTGTGTGCATCATGCTCAAAAAAGAGCAAATAATCATTTTCAGCAATGGTATTCAAAAATTTTGCTTTTTCTTGTAAGGTTAACAAAGGCCTTGTATCGTACCCCATAATATAAGGCAGTGGAATATGCCCAACAGTGGGAATCAAATCTGCTACAAAAACGAGTGTCTTCCCCTTGTAGTTTATCTGTGGCAACATTTGTTTCTCTGTATGTCCATCTGCAAAAAGAATACCAAAACCCAATTCAGAAGTCTCTAAATAGGCACTGTCTTTTCTGTCAACAAATTGGAGTTGTCCACACTCTTGCATTGGTAATAGATTTTCCTTTAGAAAGGACGCTTTTTCCCTTGCATTAGGCTTGGTCGCCCATTCCCAATGGGCTTCATTAGACCAAAACTGAGCATTCTTGAAGGCTGGTTCATACCCAGTCCTATCTTTGTTCCATTGGATGCTTCCCCCGCAATGGTCAAAATGAAGGTGGGTCAAAAATACATCTGTAATATCATCCCGGTGAAACCCCAAAGCGTTTAATGAACCGTCCAAGGTATGGTTACCCCATTGATAATAATAACTAAAGAATTTTTCAGACTGTTTGTTTCCCAGACCGTTATCTACTAGGATTAACCGATTTCCGTCTTCTACCAAAAGACAGCGCGCGGCAAGATCAATCATATTACTAGTGTCTGCCGGATTAGTTCTACTCCAAATGGATTTGGGGACCACTCCAAACATGGCACCCCCGTCCAACTTAAAATTTCCGGTCTCAATGGGATAAATTGTCATTCAGAAAATCAAATGGCATGCAAAATAAGAAAAGCCAACCTTAAAAGGTTAATAAACATGGCTTTATTATCCCTATTTTAACAAAAATCAAGCAGGCACCGATTGCTTTAGTAGTTTGGTGAGTTGCTGCCCAAAGTAAATCATAGCTTTAGTTTCCTGGACACTCAGCAGGCGTTCTTTCTTAAGTATCAAAAGCGAATGTCCATTGGATTCCACATGATAATATGGGTTGCTCTCCAAGAAAAGGATAAGGTCATGATGGAACATAGCCTGAATTTCCTTGGTTCTTTCGCCACTTAAAAAGAAACGGCGATTAAAGTCGGGATGATTTTGAATAGCAATATCCTTAAAGCCAGCTAGTTTATAAATTCGTTCCAAAAGGCCTTCTTTATCCAACGAAAAAATAGGCATCTCCTGAGGTAGGGTAATGTGCATAATGGTAGATTTGATCACTTCTTTGGCTACAAACGCGCCTTCTGTGAATTCCACATCAAAAACGGAGCAATTTCCTTTTTCGTCGATCAACTTATTGTACAGGTAACTGATTTCCCTCGATTTAAAAAAGATAAAGTTGCTCAGAAACCGGGTTTTAATATTCTTTTGGGCCTCGTATGTCCAACCAAATTCCTTGGCAGTTTCCTTTAAGTGGGATTGTCTTTTGGTAAAGTATTTTTCAATAGGCTTAAGGGTATCCAAGGGTAGAATTTTCCGAATGGCGAATGGATGTTTAGAATCAGTTCCATGTTTGTCCAAACCAACAATTTCTATACTCCCCCCTTTTTTGGAGAAGGTATCCAAATAGGTTTCTAGGCCTTCCATAGCTGTATGGTCCACAAATGCACACATTGAAAAATCAACAACCACATGTTGATCTTCAGGGATGGCATCCAACTTGTTTTTGAGCTTGTAGAAGTTGAGGAAACTGCAAAAATACTTGACACTAACATAATAGTTTTTGTCCTCTGGCTCTTGAAACATCAGTACATTGGGCTTAAAAACATTGGTGATAAATAGCAAAGCACTTTTGTTGATGATAATATGTAGGACCAGTGTGATTAATATACCTATGCCTATTCCGGTAATTAGATTGGTGAAAAGGGTTGTCAACAAGGTCGTTAGGAAAATTACAATCTGCTCCTTTCCTATTTTGGCAACCTTTCTAAATGTTTTTGGGGTAGCCAGTTTGTATCCCGTGTAGACTAATATAGCGGCTAATGCCGCCAAAGGAATTTTTTTCAACTGCTCTTGAAAAAGCAGAATAAAAACGAGCAGGAAGGTAGCATGGAAAAAATTGGCCGATCGATTGGTAGCGTTATTATTCACATTTACTGAACTACGGGCAATTACTGTAACAACATTGAGTCCGCCCACCAATCCACTTAAGGAAGTGGCCAATCCAAGGGCCTTTAAATCTTTATTTACATTGGACCTTCGGCTTAGGGGATCCAACTTGTCCACAGCTTTAATGCTAAGCAAGGACTCAATACTTGCGATAAGTGTAATGGCAAAAACACTGACGATAAACTCCTGGTGATAAATTTTCGAAAAATCCGGGAAAGCCAGATTGGACATTACATTTTCAGGAATGGATATAAGGTACGATGGATCCAAGGGAAAGGGCAAATCCAACCAACCGAAGGAATAACTAAACCCAACCGACAGAATTAGCACCCACATGGGGGCAGGAATCAATTGAAAAATCCGATTCCTGATCTTGGAATAGAACACCATGATCAGAAGGCTGACAAGTCCAATTCCGGCGGCCACCATTTCTTCTATTGTTGAGTTTTGAACCAAATCAGTAAGCCCGGCCGGAATTTGCGCAAGAAGTTTGACGATACTGCCATGTTCATTGTTATGACCGATCATAATATGGAACTGCTTTGCAAAAATCCCCCAACCTATAGCTGCCAGCATCCCTTCAATGGCGGAAGCCGGAAAAAAATCAGCCAAACGGCCCATTTTTAGGAAGCCCAACAACAACATTAAAATACCAGAAACCACAATGGCCGCTAAAGTGAATAAATACCCCTGATAAAGGTCTCCAGCTCCAAGAGTGGTTATGGCTCCCAACAATACAATGACCAAACCGTTTCCGGGCCCGGTGATGGTTACATTGGACCCTCCCAATAACGCAACTACCGTTCCGCCCACTATGGCAGCTATGATTCCTGAAATAGGGGGTGCATCACTGGCAATTGCCAACCCAAGACCCAGAGGAAGGGCAATCAAGGACACCACAAAACCTGAGAACAAGTTTTTTGGAAGATCTTTGACAAAGCGTTGGGTATGATTGGTTTTGGGTGTCAAGCTGTTTTTCGAATAATTAGAAGATCGGTTGGTAAATCAGATAAGATATATTCAATGTCGTGGGGAAAAATACGGTCCCACAGGCCTATTTTTTTGGGTGCATTCATGACCAAAAGATCAGCGCGAACCACTTCGGCATAATGCCCTATGGAGTATCCCCGTTTTCCAAAAATGCTCTGCGTTTTCACTTTCAGGCTTTTTAGATGTTCAACCGGAACGGATTTTAGAATTTTGCGAACCCGGGAATCTTCACGGTGCTTCAATCGTTCTTTCTGAATGGTTGCCTTTTTCAAGGACTTGTCATCCGTAATTTCAACAGCCACCTCCCTTTGCCTAATTTCTTCAACAATAGTAAGTTGTTTTGCCCCTAAAACATGTGAAACATAGCAAGCGTTTGATATAGCCAAAGGGGTGTCCTTGTCCTCCAGCCCATTGACCACAACATGTTTGCACGGTACGCGTTCCTCGGATGGCTTGATTAACAGTAAAACGGAGCAACACACCTTTCGAGTCAGCTTTCGAGCAATGGAGCCCACATAAAATTGATAAAGATTTTCATGCTGCATGGCCCCGAGAATGAGCAAATCTATCTTGGATTCCTGACAGGTATGCAATAAAACCTGCTCTGGTTTCCCCGCTTTCCATTGTACAGAGATTTCAAGATTCTTGTGCTCCACATTGGCAAGTATTTCTTGAATCATCGCCTCTTTTTTGGGCGTCTTTTCCCCAACATGCAGTAAAATCAACCTTGCCCCAAAGAAATGGGCTATCCTGGAAGTTTCCAGAATGTTGGTCCTCAAAGTTGGAGAGAAAGCAAACCCGAACAAAACGGTTTTAAAAGGTGTGTTCAATGAAGCTTTTTTAAGAATGGGGCTTCAATATAACACAATATGTAGAAAGATGCACTCAATGTCAGAAGTTTGACAAAATTCTAAAAGAAAAACGTTAAATTTCAAAAAAACTAACTCATGGTAGAGCTTGCGGGCATCATAATTTTGGGCATTATTGCGCAGTGGGTGGCGTGGCGCTTTAAACTCCCCGCTATTTTACCGTTGATTTTGATTGGACTATTGGTAGGCCCTATTGCCACTTTGTATACCGAGGATGGAAGCAAGCTTATTGAGCCTGTTTGGAATGGTGAAAAAGGACTTTTTCCTGGTGAGGGACTCTACTACTTTGTGTCCTTGGCCATTAGCATTATCCTATTTGAAGGGGGATTGACACTGAAACGCGCCGAAATCAAAAACGTGGGCCCGGTAATCACCAAACTGATAACCGTGGGAACCGTAGTTACTTTTTTTGGCGCCGGAGTTGCTGCCCACTATATCTTTGAGCTTTCTTGGCAAATTTCCTTTCTGTTTTCGGCCCTTATTATCGTTACCGGCCCAACCGTGATTACACCAATCCTTAGAAACATCCCCTTAAAAAAGGATGTTTCCACAGTATTGAAATGGGAGGGTATTTTAATAGACCCAATTGGCGCTTTGGTAGCGGTATTGGTCTTTGAATTCATTAGCGTTGGAGAGGGACAGGCATTTACCAAAACAGCATTGATTGAGTTTGGAAAAATTCTATTGTTCGGCACCACTTTTGGTTTCACTTTTGCCCATGCCTTGGGGTTTGTGATCAAAAGAAACTTAGTTCCGCATTACCTTCTTAATGTGGTTTCGCTTTCAGTGGTGTTGTTGGTGTATGTTCAATCTGATGTCTTTGCCCACGAATCAGGATTGTTGGCGGTTGTGGTTATGGGCATGGTTATGGGCAATATGAACCTTCCCAATTTGAAAGAACTGCTCTATTTTAAAGAATCGCTTAGCGTACTGTTGATATCCATTCTTTTTATTCTGTTGGCGGCCAACATCAATATTGGCGACATGGAGCTTATCTTCAATTGGGACACAGCCATTCTTTTCGCAGTGGTCGTTTTTGTGATTCGGCCTTTGGGTGTCTTTTTAAGTTCGATGGGTTCCGATTTAAAACTCAATGAAAAATTGTTTGTGGGTTGGGTAGGCCCCCGGGGTATTGTGGCAGCAGGAATTGCTTCACTGTTCGGCTCCAAATTGCTCATTAAAGGAGAACCTGGAGCGGAATATATAACCCCTTTGGTTTTTATGATCGTTCTGGGCACAGTATTGTTGAACGCCACTACAGCCCGGTTTGTGGCAAAAATGGTAGGGGTGTTCCTGACCAAATCTGAGGGGGTTTTAATTATTGGCGCCTCAAAATTTTCTCGTCTGATTGCCAATTACCTGAAAAAGAATAATCGCCATGTGGTTTTGATTGATAACAACCAGGCCAATATTGAAAAGGCCCAGGGATTGGGATTGGAGGCCAGGACCGCAGATATTTTTTCAGATACCTTAGCTGACAATATTGAGTTGAACGATATGGGTTTTCTTTTGGCCTTAACCGGGAACTCAGATATCAACGAATTTGCCATTGGAAAATTCCAGAAACAATTTGGGGAAAACGGAGCATTCAGACTGGTAAATTCTGATGAAATGAATAATCCCAACAACAACCCAAAAGAAGGGTTATTCTCGCACACCGATGATTTTATCAAGCTTATGGAAGTGGTTAGGAAATATCCTGCCATACAAGAAGTTGATCTTAAGGATAAACAGCATTATGATGACCTCATCGATCTTGCCAAAAAAGATAGTGACATTATACCGGTTTTCACAAAAGCCCCAACAGGAGTAATTGATATTATTCCGGCCAACAGCAAAGACTTTTCACCTAGTGGGGAAGGTTACAAACTGGTGTATATGGGTAAGATGTTCGCTGCTGATTAGTAGTATCCAATTCAGAAATCCAATCGAAATCTTCATTTTCAGTAAAAAGTCCACTATCCGTCAATTGAAAAGGGGCATTCGTCAATTCTGGCTTCAATTTGAGCGTTCCTTATTTAATTTGAACCCACTTAAATTTTACAAAATGAAGATAACCTTACTTATTATGTTGCTGGGAGCCATGGGGCTCGTTGGATGTTCCATAGATGCGGAAAGGACAGCGAAGAATCAAGAAGCTGCTGAACAGATTCCTGAGGTAACTAAGACCTCGGAATGCTTTTCCTGTGTGGCAAAGGACGGTCTGGAACTACAAATCTGTGATTTCATGAATGACACCTACAGTTTGAAACATGGGGATAACACCTATTCGCTCATCACAGAAGATATGGAGGGGCACTCCCCAAAAAAATTCGTTGAAATAGGCTGCCAGTTGGATACACTGGAGTTGGGAGGCTAAAACTGCTTAGTCATTCAACTTAAGAACAGCCATAAATGCTTGCTGTGGAATTTCAACATTCCCGACTTGTCGCATGCGCTTTTTCCCTTTTTTCTGTTTTTCCAACAGCTTTCGTTTACGCGAAATATCACCTCCATAACATTTGGCTGTAACATCTTTACGCAAGGCTTTTATGGTCTCTCTAGAAATAATCTTTGAACCAATAGCCGCCTGAATGGGGATATCAAATTGTTGTCTTGGAATGAGTTCTTTCAGTTTTTCACACATTTTTTTCCCAATATGATGGGCATTATCAAAATGAACCAATGCAGATAAGGCGTCCACTGGCTGAGCGTTCAAAAGGATATCCACGCGGACCAATTTGGAGGTTCGCATCCCTATTGGGGTATAATCGAAAGAGGCGTAGCCTTTTGAAACGGTTTTCAATCGGTCGTAAAAATCGAAGACGATTTCGGCCAAAGGCATATCAAAATTAAGCTCTACCCGTTCGGTGGTCAGATAGGTCTGGTTAGTAATTTGTCCGCGCTTTTCAATACACAAAGACATTACGTTGCCCACAAAATCAGACTTGGTAATGATTGTGGCCTTAATGTAAGGCTCCTCTACGCGATCTACAGTCGAAGGGTCGGGTAAATCTGTAGGATTGTTAACAATAATTGCGGTTTCCCTATCCTTTGTGGAATACGCATAATAGCTCACGTTGGGAACCGTGGTAATTACGGTCATGTTAAACTCACGCTCCAATCGTTCTTGGATGATTTCCATATGCAGCATCCCCAAAAACCCGCACCTAAACCCAAAGCCCAAGGCAACGCTACTTTCTGGAGTAAATACCAAAGAAGCATCGTTCAACTGCAATTTTTCCATAGAGGAACGCAGTTCTTCAAAATCTTCGGTGTCCACCGGATATATCCCAGCAAAAACCATAGGTTTAACATCTTCAAAACCCTCAATGGCATTTTGAGTTGGATTATTGGCATCTGTAATTGTGTCCCCAACTTTAACTTCACGAGCATCTTTTATTCCAGTGATCAGGTAGCCTACATCTCCGGACGAAATACTGGTTTTGGGAACTTGTGTGAGCTTTAAGGTGCCTATTTCATCTGCGAAATAATCCTTGTTGGTGGCAACAAACTTAATTTTCTGTCCTTTTTTTATTTCACCGTTAATAACCCTAAAATAGGTTTCAACACCTCTGAAAGGATTGTAAACAGAATCGAACACCAAAGCCTGTAAGGATTCTTTTGGATTTCCAACTGGAGCAGGCACCCGGTCTATAATAGCCGTTAAAATATCTTCTATCCCAATACCAGTTTTAGCACTTGCAGGGATTACTTCTTCTGGAGCACATCCCAATAAATCAACTATGTCATCTGTTACCTCTTCGGGGCTTGCACTCGGCAAGTCCACCTTATTGAGTACTGGAATGATTTCCAAATCATTTTCCAGGGCAAGGTATAAGTTAGAAATGGTCTGTGCCTGAATACTTTGCGCAGCATCAACAACCAAGAGGGCACCTTCACATGCCGCAATGGATCGGGAAACTTCATACGAAAAATCCACATGGCCGGGAGTGTCAATCAAGTTAAGGATATAGGTTTCGCCCTGGTGGACATACTCCATTTGAATCGCATGACTTTTTATGGTAATTCCCCGTTCGCGTTCCAAATCCATATTGTCCAAAAGCTGATCTTGCTTTTCACGATCGGTAACAGAACCCGTGAAATCCAACAAACGATCCGCCAAGGTACTTTTACCATGGTCTATATGTGCAATTATGCAAAAATTTCTAATCTTCTTCATATCAATAAATACCCGTAAAAACAAGGGCGCTTAAGCATCTGCAAATATAGCTCTTTTAGTTGCCTAGCTATGGGTTTTTTGGAAATATGAGTATCTGGGCAAGACCATCGCTCTAAAATAATTTCTTAGATTTGATATTCAACCCCAAGACTAAATGAAACAATTTGCCTCTATTTTTTTATTGGCTTTTTTGACCTCACATGTCATATTTGGGCAGACTTTCCAGATAACGGGAAAGGTGGTAGACCAACAAAATAACACCATTCCTTATGCCAACATTTTATTGCTACAAGCTTCAGATTCAACCTTTGTTAAGGGCACTTCGGCTAATGACAATGGATTCTTTTCTTTAACGGAAGTGGAACCCAATTTGTATTTATTACAGGCCAGTTATGTGGGAAGGGGATCGGAGCCAAGGGCATTGGATATTGCCAATAATGTATCTCTTGGTGCGTTGATCATTCCACTCGATGCCAACAACCTGGATGAGGTGGTGGTGACTGCAAAGAGGCCCACTTTGCAAAGGCTGGCGGACAGACTGGTCTTTTCTGTTGAAAATACGGTAGTTTCCCAAGGAAGTTCGTGGGATATTCTTAAAAGCACGCCTGGGGTTATTGTCAACCAAGAAGAGTTACAGATTAGGGGTCAAAATGCGACGGTGTACCTCAATGACAGGAAGATTCAACTCTCTGGCCAAGAGGTGAAAGATTTGTTGGAGGGCTTATCTGGAGTCAACATAAAATCTGTGGAAGTAATGGCCAACCCCCCTGCTAGATATGATGCCGAGGGTGGGCCCATTCTTAATATAGTAACGAGCAAAAATATAGTTCCTGGATATAAAGGCAGCATCAATGGCAGTTACACTCAAGCCACATTCGCTAAATTTAGTGGGGGTATGAGCCACTATTTCAAAACGGATAAGTTGAATTTGTTCGCCAATTATACCATCAACCCCAAAAAAGAAATAAGGAAAACCAACAAGGGAATCAACTTTATGGATGACAATTTGGTTTTTTCGAGATGGACTTCAAATTATAACCAAATAGTCCACTCCCAGGCGCAAAATGCCAGTTTTATTTTAGACTATGATTTTGACGACAGGAACAGTTTAAACCTGAGTTCCAATTTAGCATTCAACCCAAGCCAAGAAAGAGACGTTAATTTAAGCGCGGAGATTAGAAATGGACAGAATCAGTTAGACTCCACATTCGTTACCCGCAATATTGCGGATACGGATAATACAAATCTTGCATTTGATTTGACCTATGTGCATAAAATGGAAAAACCGGGAGCAAGGTTGTCGTTCAACGGTCACTTCACGCATTACGATTCAAAGTCACTTCAGAACTTAAATTCCAATTATTTTGACAACAATGGCGGGTTTCTAAGAAATTTTGGATTTGATACAAACTCCAATCAAGACATTCAAATTTTCACGGGACAGGCAGACTATTCAACACCTATAGGTAATGCCTCTTTTGAGAGTGGATTGAAGCTATCTTCCATAACATCTGAAAGCACTATTGGGTTTTCAAATTTTATGGGAACAGACGACGCGATCAATGCCGCTTTGTCTGACAGGTATAATTATGATGAAAATGTATATGCTGGGTATTTCAGCTTAGTGAAAAACTGGGACAAATGGTCCATGAAATTGGGTTTGAGAGGAGAACATACTGAAGCGAAAGGAACTTCAATAACCTTAAATGAAACCATAAACCAAGATTTTTTTGAAGTATTCCCTTCTGTGTATTTGTTATACTCCCCATCCGACAATCACAGTTTTGCATTTGACTACGGAAGAAATGTTGATAGGCCCAGATATAATGACCTAAACCCCTTTCGCCTATTCTTCAATGAAAGCGATTTTGTGGAAGGCAACCCTAGGTTAACACCAAGTTTTAGCAACAATTTCAACCTTAACTATACGCTTAATAGTGAGTTTTTCTTTGATATTTATTATAGGGACAACGGGAGCAATATTGCAGGATTGGTTTTTCAGGATAATGACAATCAAACCTTAGTGGATCTGCAACAGAATGTGTTGGATAGCAAATCCTACGGATTGGACTTTACAGTAAGTAAGGGGCTTATGCCTTTTTGGTTTGTATATGCATATACTTCCCTTTTTCATGAGGAGGAAACATTTTTGGCCGTTGAGAGCAACAATCAGCCCTATACTGCCGAAGTGGATGGGGTGTATGGCTATTTGGCCAATTATCTTACCCTTTCAAAAGATGGAACTTTTACGGGCGAGCTCACGGCAACCTATATCTCCAAGTTCTTGTTTGGGTCCTTTACTTCTGATGAACAAATAAATCTAACAGTAGGATTGCGAAAATCTTGTTTCAACAATAGGGCCATTTTTTCCATTGCTGCGGAGGATTTACTGGAGCGAAACAATCCAACCTATACCTCTCGCTATCTCAATCAAGATAACTTCTACAAAACACGTCTCGAGACCCAGTTTATACGAGTTGGCTTTACCTATAACTTTGGAAACTTTAGGCTGGAAGACAATGAACGGGCCATTGAGAAAAAGGAACGGGACCGCCTTAGTGGTAATTAGCCATTGATTTTAAGGTATTTCGTATTTTTGCAATCCGAAAAACGAAAGTTTGCCAAAAATTGGAAACATAGAGCTCCCAGAATTTCCGCTACTTCTTGCCCCAATGGAAGATGTAAGCGACCCACCCTTTCGTGCACTTTGCAAGGAACAAGGGGCGGACGTCGTGTACACAGAATTCATTTCTTCTGAAGGCCTGATAAGGGATGCCGCCAAAAGCGTCATCAAATTGGATATTTATGAAAAGGAGCGACCTGTGGGCATCCAAATATTTGGTGCGGAGTTGGACTCCATGTTGCATGCTGTGGATATTGTGGAGAAATCAAATCCGGACATTATCGACATCAATTTTGGCTGTCCCGTTAAGAAAGTGGTCAGTAAAAATGCCGGAGCTGGAATCCTTCGGGACATTCCACTTATGGTAAAGCTCACCGAGGAAATTGTAAAAAGAACCAACTTACCTGTTACCGTAAAGACTCGATTGGGGTGGGACACAGATTCTATCAAAATTGTTGAGGTGGCGGAGCGCCTGCAGGATGTGGGTATTCAGGCGATAGCGATACATGGGAGAACACGTGTACAGATGTATAAGGGAGAGGCCAACTGGAAGCCAATAGCTGAGGTAAAGAACAACTCTCGAATGCATATTCCGGTTTTTGGAAATGGGGATGTGGACACCCCCGAGGCCGCAGTACGTATGCGGGATGACTTTGGTTTGGATGGTGCCATGATTGGACGTGCCAGTATTGGCAATCCATGGTTTTTTAAAGAAGTGAAACACTTTTTCAGAACGGGAGAAAATTTAGACCCCCCAACAATGGAAGAACGGGTAACTGCTGCCCGAAGACATTTACAGATGGCTATTGATTGGAAGGGAGAAAAGCTTGGTGTTTTTGAAACACGAAGACATTATACCAACTACTTTAAGGGTATTCCCCACTTTAAGGAGTACCGAATGAAAATGGTGACCAGTGATGAAGCCTCGGATGTCTTCGCTGCTTTTGATGAGGTGCTGGAAAAGTTTGGCGATTTTCAATTTGTTTAGGAAGCAACCAATCTGTGGTTGATTCTGCTGCTCGCAATTTTAGAGGAGACAATACCCAACACTATAATGGTGGTAAGAACCACTAAAACATTCATAATATTAAACTCTACCGGATAGGCCAAGGAAGGGGTGATTTTTAACCACCCAAATACCAGTTGGGAAAGGATGAGAAGTGAACCGATCAGCACTCCAATAAATCCGCCCAAAGAGGTGACTAAAAGCCCCTGTGTAAAGTAAATGGTGCGTAGTTCCTTAATAGTGGTACCTAAACTAAACAGTGTTTTGGAGTTTTGTTGCTTGTCCAAAATCATCATGATAATTGCACCTACTACATTAAAAAGTGCAATGATCAAAACCAAGGTAAAGATGAGATAGGTTGCCAGGTTCTCCGTATTCAGCATTCTATATAAGGTGCTGTTTTGTTCTTGCCGTGTCAAGACCAAAACCTTGTCGCCCAAAATGGCCTTTATGTCATTTCTAACTTGGTCCAATGAGGCTTCGGCATTCAATTTAAAATTGACACCTGATATTTGTGTGCTGTCCTTTTGCAATAGTTTTTGTATCAAAGGAAGTTGGGTAAACACGTATTTTTTGTCCAGATTTTCTTCTACCGCGTACACTCCACTTACAACAATGGGCAACTCATTGTAGGGTTTGGCATTTAACCCTTGTTGCGATATAGACCCTTTTCCGGGTTTGGGCACCAAGATGGTCATGGGGTTTTGGTAATTGTCCAAGGGAACCCCAAGCAAATTATAGATTCCTATTCCAACCACGCCGTTATATTCCGTAATTCCCCAATTACCAAAATACAAGGTGCTATCCACACCTGTAACAGAACGGTAGTTGCCATCTATACCTTTTATATAGGCAATGCAACTTCGTTCCCTAAAAGTAAGGTAGGCCCGTTCTTCCAATTCCTTGGAATAGTTGGCAAGACCCGCTACATTTTCCAAAGCCCTTTCCTCTGTTTCAGAAATGGAGAAATGCTTCCCGATGGCGGGCGTAGCCTTTAGGTCAGGGTCAAAGGTGTTGGTGAACGAAAGACTAAAAGTTTTGAGTCCAGCAAAAGCCGATAGTACGATAAAAAGTGCTGCAGACCCAATAACAATCACCAAAAAGGTGATGAAATTGATAATATTAACTGCATTTTGACTGCTTTTAGACCGTAAATAACGCTTTGCGATATAAAATGGAAAATTCAAAATCAGGATTTCTTACGTTTGTCCAGCAAGTCCCTGTTTTCTATGGGATTCTCTTCGCCTTTGAGCGACTTTTCAATATTATCGATGTACTCTAGTGAATCATCCAAATAAAAATTGAGCTCTGGCACTCTCCGCAATTGGTTCTTTGTGCGTTGTGCCAATTCGTGTTTGACCAGGTTTTGATTGGACTTCATGCCCTCCAAAAGCTCAGCAGCACTTTTATTGGGAAAAATGCTCACATATATTTTGGCGATAGACAAATCTGTGGTGACATATACCTTGGAAACTGAAATCAATGTACCTTTCAATCCCCCATCTGTTGCGGCCCGCTGCAAAATATCAGCGATATCCTTTTGGATGATACCTGCAATTTTCTTCTGCCGTTGTGTTTCCATAAGTGCAAAATAACGGAATAAATGACGAACCTCATGAGTTTGTAAGAAGACAGTGTGTAATTTTGAAGAAAGGAAACAAAGACCATAGGGCGAAAATGATGAACAAAATAGAACATATAGGTATTGCGGTAGAGAATTTGGAAGCATCCAATAAGCTTTTTGCCAAACTGCTTGGCACATCACATTATAAGATTGAGGAAGTACAATCCGAAGGCGTGAAAACATCTTTTTTTCAATCTGGACCCAATAAAATAGAATTGTTGGAGGCTTCAAGCCCAGACAGCCCAATCGCCAAGTTTCTGAAAAAACGAGGGGAGGGGATTCATCATATTGCCTTTGCCGTCGATGATATAGAAATGGAAATTGACAGACTAAAGTCAAAAGGGTTTAAAGTATTGAATGAAGTTCCCAAAAAAGGGGCGGATAACAAGCTTGTGGCATTTTTACACCCCAAGGGCACCAATGGGGTTTTGATTGAGCTCTGCCAAGAAATAAAAGGAGGGTAGTGGCGTTAAAACCTTGCGATGTAGTAAAATAAGTAGTAATATTGCATCCGCAAAATTGCGGTCCTATAGCTCAGTTGGTTAGAGCACCTGACTCATAATCAGGGGGTCCCTGGTTCGAGCCCAGGTGGGACCACTAAATGCCCCGATGCGTCTATCGTATCGGGGCATTTTAATTGTGCAAAGTGTGTTACATTTATACAAACACAATATTAGGAATTTTCCTACGTTTGATTTCTGAAGGTTTTTCCAAACCCAATGAAAATCACTAAAAAACCGCTTTCAGCTATCCAAAACTTGCCATTTCCCATTGTCTTGGTGGACAAAAAAATGGTGATACAAGACTGTTCCAATAGTTTTTATGGTTTTTTCGAAATTGACCGACCCAAGGATGGGATCTTGAATTTGGAGGAGGCTATTGGTCCTTTGCCCAAATCCCTGCTAAATATTAAAAGAAGCAAAGGCTTTCTAAAAGCTCCAGTTAATGAGTTTATCACCCACATTACAAGAAAAAACGAATTAAGGTGGTACAAGATGGTGCTGAACGCATCTAGTGAAACTTCCCAATACTACATTTATTTTGATGATGTTACCCAAAAGAAGATTGCCTTAGACCTTTCTTTGCAAGCTGAAAAAATAGCAAGAATTGGAAGCTGGGAGGTTGATTTGGTGAACAACAATTTATTTTGGTCAAATATGACCAAAGAGATTCATGAAGTTTCTATGGATTTTGTTCCTGATCTAGAAACAGGAATAAATTTTTACAAAGAAGGGGAGCATCGTGACAAAATTATTGAAGTGGTTTCCGAAGCCATTGAAAATGGCACATCCTATGATGTAGAACTGCTGATAGTTACAGCCAAAGGAAATGAGAAATGGGTTAGGGCTATCGGTAATGCGGAAATGATAAATGGGAAAGCAGCTCGACTTTTTGGGGTATTCAAGGATATTGACAAATCCAAAAGGGGAAGCGATAAGATCAAGGTACTAACTGACCGGATGCGAGTAGCAGTTGAAAGTTCCAATATTGGGATTTGGGACTATGATATTGTAAATGACATTTTAGTATGGGACGAGAATATGTACGGCTTGTACCAGGTAGATCCAAAAGATTTTAGCGGAGACGTGGCCGCTTGGGAAAGCACGGTTCATCCAGAAGACAAGGAAAGGAGTTTAAAGGCCGTTGATATGGCTATAGCCGGAAAAAAGGAGTTCAACACAGAATTTCGAATTATAACTGGAAGCGGAGCCGTAAGACATATTCACAGTCAAGGCACAGTATTTAGAGACGAGAAGGGGACCCCAATCAGAATGATAGGTGCGAACACCGACGTCTCCAGGATTAAAAAGGCCGATAACCGTTTGAGGCAATTGTTGAACACTACTGAAAGACAGAACAAAAGCCTGTTGAATTTTGCCCATATTGTCTCCCATAACCTAAGATCAAATTCCAGCAATCTTTCCATGCTTACAGGGATGCTATTAGACAAAACGGACCCGTCCAAGCAACAACGGTTTCTTGAAATGATACGGATATCTTCTGAGCGACTGGATGAAACCGTGGTGCAACTAAACGAGGTAATCAAGATACAAACAGATCACCACCGAAAACAGCAATGGGTTCCTGTTAGGGCAACCTTAGATAGTGTTCTGGAAAGTATAAATGCCCATATAGAAGAAATAGTTCCAAGAATAGAAATAGACATACCAAAGGACCTTAAGGTGTATGGGATTAAAGCATACCTGTCCAGCATTTTTTTGAACTTGCTTACCAACGGTCTAAAGTATAGGAATACCAAGAAGAAGTTGATCATAAAAATTAAGGCGGAAAGCAATAAGGCCACTACCACCATTTCATTCCAAGATAATGGTATTGGAATCAATCTTGAAAAACATGGAGCCAAACTATTTGGAATGTACAAGACATTTCATGGCAATAAAGACGCCAAAGGGGTTGGCCTTTTTATCTCCAAAAATCAAATGGATGTCATGAATGGCGAAATAAAGGTAGATAGCAAGGAGGGGCGAGGAGCTACATTTTCCTTGCTTTTCCCAAATAATAAAAAAAGCAACTCATGAAGAATCCAAAAGTATATGTAGTGGATGACGATTTTGTTTTTAGGGAAGTAGCTGAAGTTTTACTCAGGTCTTTTGGGTTTACGGATCAGATTACCCATTTTGAAAATGGACTTCAAGTGTATGAGGAATTAATAAAACTAGCAGAAAGCCCCGAACTTTTACCGGAGCTTTTGTTGCTGGATATTAATATGCCGGTAATGAATGGCTGGGAACTGCTGGAAGAATTAAAGGAAGGGCCCAATGTAATCAAAACCAATGTTCAGATTCATATACTTACCTCTTCAATAGCTCCAGAAGACCTTAATCTTTCTAAGCATTATTCCTTTATAGATGGATATATAACCAAGCCACTTAATGAAGCGGATTTGGCTAAATTAGAGAAAGGTCTAAACAAAGAACAAAACAGCGCTACTTAAAAAGCATAACAACCGCCCCAATACCAGTCACTACTAAAATGAATCTTTTATAGTTTCGGTCATTAATCATTTTTACTATAGCTACCCCAGAAATAAGGCCAAGGAAAATAGCCGGGAGCAGTTTCACGTTAATAAGTAAAGTTTGCCAAGTAATTGTTTTCCACACAAAAATGTGAAAGGGAAGCTTAAATAAATTGGTGATAAAAAACAACCATGCGGCTGTACCTACAAACTCATTTTTTGGAAGCTTCATGGCCAAGAAGAAAATATTGGTAAAAGCTCCAGCCAAGTTGCCGATCATTGTACAAATACCCGCCATAATTCCTATCGGTCCAGCAAATAGCCAATGTGTGGGAATTTGACTGGATTTTCGTTTATCCCACCAGATCAGCAGGGCCAAACTAATGAAAATTACCACTACCATTCCTAACTTAAACTCATGTTCGGGAAGATCCTTTCCGGCGATAACACCAATTAGAATTCCGGCCAACATCCAAGGTAAAAACCTGAGGATGTATTTCCATTGGCAATGCCGGTTATAATAGATTACGGCAAAAATGTCCCCAACAATGAGCAAAGGGATGATCAAGCCTGTAGATTGCCTTGCCCCAAAAGCCAATGCCAAGAGTGTAACATTGAAAGTTGCAAGTCCCTTAAGCCCTGCTTTGGAGGTCCCCATCAAAAATGTTGCAGTGGCGGCCAAGGCCCATGCCATTAAAGAAGGATTCAATGTTGTCGATAGCGTCAAATTAGGTGTTTAGCGAACAAAGCGCAAAGGTATCCTAAAAAATCATATTTTAGTGATTGACCAAACCAGCAAAAAAATGGAACTCAGTACCCTCGACTACACCTTGATCATAGGTTTTTTTAGCATTGTTTTAGGCATAGGAATTTACGTTTCCAAGAAATCAGGAAAAAGTTCTTCCGAGTATTTTTTATCTGGTAGAACTATGCCTTGGTGGTTATTGGGGTTGTCCATGGTAGCAACTACTTTCTCAACGGACACGCCAAATTTGGTGACTGACTTGGTTAGGACCAATGGAGTGTCTGCCAACTGGGGTTGGTGGTGTTTTCTATTAACAGGAATGCTTACTGTTTTTGTATATGCCAAACTATGGCGTAAATCCAATGTTAAAACAGATTTGGAGTTTTATGAACTTCGGTATGGGGGTAAAGCCGCAAGTTTTTTAAGGAAATTTAGAGCCATTTATTTGGGGGTTCTTTTTAATGTGATTACAATGGCCTCCGTTACTTTGGCGGCTATCAAGATTGGAGGGGTCATGCTTGGCCTGGAACCTTGGGAGACAGTAGTAGCTGCAGGATTGATTACAGTGATTTTTAGTGCCCTTGGTGGATTTAAAGGGGTAGTCTATAGTGACTTTTTGTTATTTTTTGTAGCTATGGCCGGGGCAATTGGTGCAGCCGTCTATTTGGTGAACATCCCTGAAGTAGGAGGTCTTCAAGCCGTGCTAGAAAACAAGAACGTACAGGATAAACTCAGTATTTTACCAGATTTTAGCGACACAAAAGCCTTGATTACCGTTTTGGTTATTCCTCTAGCTGTACAATGGTGGAGTTCCTGGTACCCTGGAGGGGAACCCGGTGGTGGAGGGTACATTGCCCAGCGAATGTTGGCAGCTAAGAATGAGAACCACGCAATTGGAGCTACCTTTTTCTTCAACATTATGCACTATGCATTGCGACCCTGGCCATGGATTTTGGTAGCCTTGGCATCTTTGGTAGTTTATCCTGACGTGGCAAGCATTCAAGAAGCTTTCCCTAATGTTGCAGAAAGTAAATTGGGTCAGGATTTGGCATATTCCGCAATGTTGACCAAATTACCGAGTGGGTTGTTGGGAATCGTATTGGCCTCCTTGGTTGCAGCATATATGAGTACAATTTCCACACAATTGAACTGGGGATCTTCCTATGTTGTTTATGACTTTTACAAACAGCAAATCAATCCAAACGCAACCGAAAAGCAAATGGTTAATGTAGGAAGGTTGTCAACCGTCATTTTGATGGTATTAAGTGCATTTTTGGCCTTGGCCCTCCAAAATGCAATGGGGGTGTTCAATTTATTATTGTCCTTTGGTGCAGGTACCGGACTTATTTTTATTCTTCGATGGTTTTGGTGGAGAATCAATGCATGGAGTGAAATCACGGCAATGTTTTCCTCCGGGATTTTGGCCATTCTTATGGAAACCACCTCTTTAAAACACATTCTTTTCAACCCAGAAACAGGGGTCTTCCCGGAGTGGGGAGAGCTTCCTTTTATTATGCTGGTGACCTCGATTATCTGGTTAACGGCCACTTTTGTAACCCAAGCAGAAACTAAAGAAGTACTTAGAAGCTTTTATCAAAAAATCCAACCTGGAGGTCCAGGCTGGGCAAAGGTTGTTTCCGAAGCTACAGCCGATAATGTTGAAATTGTCAAAGCCAATGAAAAATGGAGTGTTCCATCTGGGATTGCTGCCATGTTGCTGGGGGTTGTTCTTATTTACTCTGTTATGTTTGCGACAGGTTATTGGATTTATGGCGAAACAAATTTAGCACTGATACTTACCGGTGTGGTTTTGGTTTCAGGAATTTTATTGATTAGGGCTTGGGGCAAAATGAAGGACAATCTCTTATAATTTGACTATGAAGAACCGGATTATAGCAGTAGACATTTTTCGAGGACTTACCATTGTTTTAATGATATTGGTCAATACCCCAGGAACGTGGTCCAAGGTGTATGCTCCCTTTTTACATGCTAAATGGCATGGATACACCCCCACAGACTTAGTATTTCCATTTTTTCTTTTTATTGTTGGAACCTCCATTGTGTTTGCTTATCAAAACAAAGAAGCGAGCGGACGCACTTATCGGAAAATTTCCATTCGGACCCTTAAACTCATTGGACTTGGTCTTTTTCTTGGCGCCTTTACCATTAGCTTTCCTTTTATAAAGGAGTTTGCAGCCATTCGGTTTCCTGGCGTATTGCAAAGAATAGGGGTGGTTTTCTTTTTTGCTGCTATTTTGTTCTTGAATCTAAATTGGAAAAAATTAGTGGCCGTATCTTTTGTCTTGCTTGTTGGTTATTGGTTACTCATGACACTTATCCCTGTTGAAGGGGTAGTATCTACTTTAGAAAGAGCACCGAACAATTTGGCCAATTATTTGGATGTAAAAGTTTTTGGCACCCATAATTATAAGCCAGATTATGACCCGGAAGGGCTATTAAGCACCCTGCCGGCTATTGTGAGTTCACTTTTAGGCATTTTTACCGGACTTGTTTTAGCTTCCAAAAGAGAGGATAAAATTAAGCCCATGTTGATTTTGGGAGCTTCATTTTTGGCTTTGGGCCACCTTTGGGATTTGGCATTTCCCATTAACAAAGCCCTTTGGACCAGTAGTTTTGTTTTGGTAACTGCAGGATGGGCCAATCTTTTCTTGGCCTTGATTTATTTCCTAACGGATGTCAAACAAATCAAGTTTGGAAGCATATTCCGTTATGCTGGAGCCAATGCCATTGTAGTTTATTTCTTGTCCAGCTTTGTCACAAAACTGTTTTATTCGATTACAGTCGATGGGGAGACCACATTGCACGGCTGGCTTTTCAATACTATCTATGTGCACGACTTTATGCCGATGGAACTTTCATCGCTCTTATATGGGTTGACTGTTGTGGCGTTTTACTGCCTATTGGCCTATGTTATGTATAAACGCAAGATTTTTGTCAAGGTTTAACAGCACAAACACTAACAAACAAAACCTACTTGCCCATTAAACGCGCAACGTATTTCCCAATCACATCAAATTCCAGATTAACCGTAGTTCCACTTTCGTAGGAATGAAAGCGAGTGTGTTCGTGGGTATATGGAATTATAGCCACACTAAAGCCATCTTTTTTGGAATCTACCACAGTTAAGCTCACACCATCAACGGTAATAGAGCCTTTTTCAATGGTCACATTATTTAAACCGGCGTCATACTGAAAGCCAAACACCCAACTTCCATCTTTTTCCTCTTTGGCGATACAGGTTGCTGTTTGGTCTACATGGCCCTGAACAATATGGCCATCTAAACGAGCTCCTAAAACCATGGCCCGTTCTAGGTTTACCGTATCACCAACTTTCAATTCGCCTAAGTTGGTTTTGTTCAAAGTCTCCTCAATGGCGGTAACCGTATAGGTATCGGAATTAGTAGAAACTACAGTAAGGCACACCCCGTTATGGGCTACACTTTGGTCTATTTTAAGTTCAGATGCCATTTCAGAAACAAGGGTAATATGGAGATTATCCCCCTCTTTTTCCAGCTTTTCCACCCTTCCCAATGTCTCAATAATTCCTGTAAACATGTATCTTTTTAATTGAGTAGTTTTGTAGTGTAAAAGTAGCCATATCGGCATAGATTTTATGAAGGAAAAGGGAAAAATAAAATTGGGGATATCCGTAGGGGATTTAAACGGAATAGGATGTGAAGTTGCCTTAAAGACCTTTATGGACCCAAGAATGATGGATTTTTGCACTCCAGTGATTTTTGCGTCCAACAAAACCATATCCCAGCAAAAAACGGACTTAGGGCTTAATTTAAGTTTCAATGGGGTCCGGGACGCTTCTCAAGTTGTGGAGGGTAAAATCAACATAGTAAATGTTTGGAAGGAGGTTCCCAAGATTGAGTTTGGTCAAGCCACCGAAGAAGGAGGCAAATACGCAATCAAGTCATTACGCGCTGCAGTAGATGCCTTAAAGAAGGATAAGATTGACGTTTTGGTAACGGCTCCGATAAATAAAAACAACATACAAGCCGAGGATTTTAAGTTCCCTGGACATACGGATTTTCTCGCGCAGGAACTTAATGGGGAAAGCCTTATGTTCATGGTGGCAGATTCCCTTCGGGTAGGCTTGCTTACGGATCACATCGCAGTGAAGGAGGTGGCCGAGGCGATTACCCCCAAACTGATTAGGGACAAGGTGTCAACCATGGTTAAATCACTTCAAATGGATTTTAGGATCAGAAGACCCAAGGTTGCATTGTTGGGGATTAACCCGCACAGTGGAGACAACGGCACCATTGGGGAAGAGGACGATAAAATTCTTAAGCCAGCCGTTCAGGAGCTGTTCAACCAAGGCATTTTGGCCTATGGACCCTATTCTGCTGATAGCTTTTTCGGATCCAATTCGCATAAAAATTTTGATGCCATCCTGGCGGCTTACCATGATCAAGGATTGATTCCTTTTAAAACGCTTTCCTTTGGTAAGGGTGTAAACTATACTGCGGGATTGCATAAAGTACGTACCTCTCCGGATCATGGAACGGCCTACGAAATAGCAGGAAAGGGACAAGCGGATGAAAGTTCATTTAAGGAAGCGGTTTTTGCGGCTATCCAGGTTTTTAGGAATAGGGAAGAGCATACAACCTTGAATAAAAATCCATTGCAAAAACAGAAGACTAAAAAGGCAAGTTAAAATTTATGGCCTTAACACCATATTTATTGCAAACAGATTGCGATTTTCTAAATAAGTAGTATCTTTGCCCCCGCCTTTAAGGGCTGGTACACAAACATTAAGTGTAGAAATGATGAAGCTAAAGGAGTTTTTTATTCCTTTTTCGGGATTAAAGTTGGGGAAGCACGAGTTTGGGCATGAGATTAATAATACGTTCTTTGAATCTTTTGATTACCAAGAATTTAATGAAGCTTCGCTACAACTCACTACCATATTGGACAAAATGAACAATATGATGGAGCTGGAGATGAGCGCCAACGGTACAGTAAATGTAGATTGTGATTTAACAGGGGAGCCTTTTGAACTGCCCATTACTTCCAGTTTACATCTTGTGATTAAGTTTGGGGAGGAGTACAACGATGAGAATGATGAGATTTTGATTATTCCCCACAGCGAATATCAAATCAATATAGCCCAATATATTTATGAAATGTTGGCATTGGCCGTTCCTCAAAAAAGGATTCATCCAGGTGTGTTGGACGGCACTTTGAAATCGGAAATCTTGGATAAGCTGGAAGAATTACAGCCAAAAGAAGTCAAAGAAGAATCAGATAATACAGATCCCAGATGGGACGACTTAAAGAAGTTACTAACGGATAAATAGGTTTTATAATGGCACATCCTAAAAGAAAAATATCAAAAACCAGAAGGGACAAAAGAAGAACCCACTATAAGGCCACTGTGCCTACAATTGCAAAAGATTCTGTGACAGGAGAAATGCACTTGTATCACAGGGCACATTGGCATGAAGGTAAATTGTATTACCGAGGCCAAGTATTGATAGACAAAACTGAAGAGGAGACCGCTGCTTAATGGCAGACTCTTTACATCAAAACACAACTCCCGTTGCTTAACAACGGGAGTTTTTTTATGGGCCTAGGTGAATCTCAAAAACAATGCTGTTTTGGTTAAAAAGTCATATAAAATGACTAATTTTCACAGCTTTTGGGTCAAATTTGAACGTTTTTGACAAAAAAAGACACTAATATGAAGAAAACAACAGCAGCCATTACGGCTGTGGGAGGATATGTTCCAGAGTTTGTTTTATCTAACAAAGTACTGGAAACCATGGTGGATACCAATGATGAATGGATTACCACCAGAACTGGAATTAAGGAACGAAGGATTTTAAAGGAAGAAAACCAGGGAACCTCTTTTTTGGCGATAAAAGCAGCTGAGGATTTGATTGCAAAAAGCGGTGTGGATCCCTTGGAAATAGACTTCGTTTTGGTGGCTACGGCTACACCGGATCTTCCAGTGGCGGCAACCGCGGCTTATGTGGCCTCAACAATTGGTGCGACCAATGCGTTTTCATATGATTTGCAAGCAGCCTGTTCCAGTTTTTTGTTCGGGATGTCTACCGCGGCCAGCTATATTGAATCTGGCAAGTATAAAAAAATACTGTTGATTGGTGCAGATAAAATGTCCTCTATAATAGATTACACGGATCGGACTACCTGTATCATATTCGGTGATGGTGCTGGTGCAGTACTTTTTGAGCCCAATGAGGACGGATTGGGATTACAAGATGAATATTTACGCACAGATGGTGTTGGACGCCAGTTTTTGAAAATTGATGCCGGAGGTTCTATTTTGCCTGCGTCCGAAGAAACTGTAAAGAACAAACAGCACTACGTGTACCAAGATGGGAAATCTGTATTTAAATTTGCAGTTTCCAACATGGCCGATGTTTCAGCCTTGATTATGGAGCGCAATGGACTAACCCATGAGGAGGTTCATTGGTTGGTTCCCCATCAGGCCAATAAACGGATCATTGATGCCACAGCCAAAAGAATGGGCTTGGATGCGGAAAAAGTGATGATAAACATACACAGATATGGAAATACCACTTCTGCAACATTGCCACTATTGCTGCACGATTACGAAAAGCAGTTAAAAAAGGGAGATAATCTGGTATTTGCTGCCTTTGGAGGCGGTTTTACCTGGGGATCCATTTATTTAAAATGGGCATATAATTCATAAACTAGCACAACTAACTAAATCATATTCCATGGACATTAAGGAAATTCAAAGTTTAATCAAGTTCGTAGCCAAGTCGGGTGCCAGCGAGGTGAAGTTGGAGATGGAAGACGTAAAAATCACCATTCGTACTGGAAGCGCTCCGTCTACACCGGAAACAACTATTGTACAACAAATCCCAATGGCCCCAGCGCCGGCAATACCTGCCGCGCCGGTCCCTGTAGCTGAGGCGGCAGCCCCAGCGGCCCAGAAGCCAGAAGCAGCAGCGGATGATTCAAAATATATTACCATAAAATCCCCAATCATTGGTACTTTTTACAGAAAACCAGCACCAGACAAACCCGTATTTGTTGAGGTGGGCAGCACCATTAACCAAGGAGACGTACTTTGCGTAATTGAGGCAATGAAACTCTTTAACGATATTGAGTCTGAGGTATCAGGTAAAATTGTTAAGGTGTTAGTGGAAGATTCTTCACCTGTAGAGTTTGATCAGCCTTTGTTTTTGGTTGACCCTTCCTAATTGAAATTCCAATAACCAATCTCCAAACCTCAATTTGAAGTTTGGCATTTGAAGTTTGAATTTTTAACATTTAAGGTTATGTTTAAAAAAGTATTGATTGCAAACAGGGGAGAGATTGCACTTCGTATTATACGAACCTGCAAAGAAATGGGCATTAAAACGGTTGCAGTTTACTCTAAAGCCGATGAGGAAAGTCTTCATGTACGATTTGCAGATGAAGCGGTATGCATAGGTCCAGCCCCGAGCCACGAATCCTATTTGAAAATTCCAAATATTATAGCCGCCGCTGAAATTACCAACGCGGATGCCATCCATCCAGGCTATGGATTTCTCTCTGAAAATTCCAAGTTTTCCAAAATCTGTGCTGAGCACGAGATTAAATTCATTGGAGCATCCGGTAATCAGATAGACCGTATGGGTGATAAGGCCACTGCTAAGGAAACCATGAAAAAAGCAGGAGTGCCAACAATTCCTGGCTCAAAAGGCTTGTTGAAAGATGTAGCGGAGGCTAAGAAATTAGCTAAGGAAATGGGCTATCCCGTTATGATTAAAGCGACTGCAGGTGGTGGAGGCAAAGGAATGCGCGCCATATGGTCCGCTGAGGAAATGGAACCCAACTTTGAAAGTGCAGTTCAAGAAGCTACGGCCGCTTTTGGCAATGGCGGAATGTACATGGAAAAGCTCATCGAGGAACCGCGGCATATTGAGATTCAAATTGTGGGAGACCAATACGGAAAAGCGTGCCATTTATCCGAAAGGGATTGTTCCGTGCAAAGAAGACATCAAAAGCTTACCGAAGAAACCCCATCACCATTTATGACAGATTCCCTTCGGGAAGAGATGGGAAAAGCAGCAGTAAAAGCCGCCGAGTTTATTAAATATGAAGGCGCTGGAACTGTGGAGTTTTTGGTAGACAAACACCGAAACTTCTACTTTATGGAAATGAACACCCGTATACAGGTAGAGCACCCGATTACAGAACAGGTGGTTGACTATGATTTGATTCGGGAGCAGATTTTGGTTGCTGGGGGTGTTCCTATTTCAGGAAAGAACTACTTTCCAAAATTGCACTCCATTGAATGTAGAATCAACGCAGAAGACCCTTATAATGAATTTAGACCGTCTCCTGGAAAGATTACAACGCTACATACTCCAGGCGGGCATGGAATTAGATTGGACACTCATGTGTATAGTGGATATATGATACCACCAAACTATGATTCCATGATAGCCAAGCTGATTACTACGGCTCAAACGAGGGAAGAGGCGATTAATAAGATGCGCAGAGCGTTGGATGAATTCGTTATTGAAGGCGTTAAAACAACCATCCCGTTCCATAGACAGCTCATGGAACATCCTGATTATTTGGCTGGGAATTACACCACCAAGTTTATGGAGGATTTTGAGATGGATCCTAAATATCAAGATTAAACCTAACCCCGATTTGTATCGGGGTTTTTTATCCCTTGTTTTTTGACGGGAATAAACAAAGTGCAATGAATTTAAGTTATTGGGAATACAAAACATGGTTTTCCAATGTGGACTTCACTATCGTTGGAAGTGGGATTGTAGGGCTTAATTGTGCACTTCGTTTAAGAGAGGAATACCCCACCAGTAAAATTTTGGTGTTGGAAAAAGGCACCTTGCCTGAGGGAGCAAGCACCAAGAATGCGGGATTTGCTTGTTTTGGAAGCATCTCAGAGCTCCTTTCCGACTTAAAGTCACACACAGAGGAGGAAGTTTATCACTTAGTACAACGTCGTTGGCAGGGGATTCAACTTATGCGGAAACTTTTGGGTGACGATACTATTGAGTTTCAACAAAATGGTGGCCATGAACTGTTTCTAAAAAGCAATCCAAGTCTCTATGAGGAATGTTCCGCAGGTATTGAGGCCATGAACAAATTGCTTACACCTGTTTTTGGACAAGAACCCTTCATAATAAATGACAATGTATTCGGTTTTGGTGAAATACAAGGAAAGTATATCACCCATGTTTTTGAGGGTCAATTGGACACAGGTAAAATGATGCTAGCGTTGCTTCAAAAATGTTTAAAAAAAGGCATCCATATTTTGAATGGTACTACGGTTGATGCCATTTCAGATGTTGGCGAAATGGCACTAGTCAAAACGGCGAATTTTGAGTTCAACACTAAAAAATTATGTGTGGCCACCAATGGGTTTGCCTCCACATTACTAGAATCTGAATTAGTACTTCCTGCTAGGGCCCAGGTGCTGGTTACAAAACCCATCAAGGATTTAACAATCAAAGGCACCTTTCACTTTGATGAGGGGTACTATTACTTTCGGAACATTGATGATTGCATTCTTTTTGGCGGAGGGCGAAATCTGGACACTAAAACGGAGGAAACTCCAGAGTTTGGGCAGACACAAAGGGTCCAAGATGAGCTTGAAAGACTCCTGGCCCAGGTCATCTTGCCTAATCAGCAGTTTGAAATTGACCGCAGATGGAGTGGAATTATGGGCATTGGCAATCAAAAATCCCCCATTGTAAAACAACTGTCCAACAATGTATCCTGCGGGGTTCGTCTAGGTGGTATGGGTGTTGCTTTAGGCAGTTTGGTCGGGAGAGAGCTGGCCGAACTAGCGGTCTAAACCATCCTACCATCCAATAAATTGATGATTCGGGAACCGTAGGCCGCGTTTTTCTCTGAATGCGTTACTTGTACAATGGTGACCCCTTCTTCATTCAACTGTTTGAAAAGCGCCATGATTTCCTCTCCTTGTTTGGAATTTAAATTCCCTGTAGGCTCATCTGCCAGGATTAATTTGGGACTGGAAATCAGCGCTCGGGCTATGCCCACCAATTGCTGCTGGCCCCCACTCAACTGTGCAGGGAAAAGGTCTTTTTTCCCAACGATATTAAATCGGTCCAACATATCGGCGACCATGGCTTTTCGCTCGGCCCCCCTGAACTTTTTATACAATAGGGGCATTTCTAGATTTTCACTTACGGTTAAATCATCCAATAAATGGTACTGTTGAAATACAAAACCAATGTATTCCTTATACAAATTGGCTCTGTGCTTTTCCTTTAGGGAGTGAACAGATTCATCCAAAAAAGAATACTCGCCTTCATCAAATCCGTCCAGCATCCCAATAACGTTGAGTAGGGTAGATTTACCAGAACCCGATGGCCCCATTATAGAAATAAACTCACCCTCTTCTACACTTAGGTTGATGTCTTTAAGAAGAAAAATTCGTTGGCCACCAGAGTTTACCCACTTGAAAATGTTGTTGAGTTGTAATAACATAGTATTTTTTTATTCCGTTCGTAAACTATTAATAGGGTTTGACCTAGCTGCCCTAATGGCCTGAAAACTTACCGTAACCACTGTCACTAACATGGCCCCTAGCATGGCTAGGGCAAAGATCCACCATTTGAGGATTATCCTATAGGAAAATCCCTGTAGCCATCCATTCATAAAATAGTATGAAACCGGTACCGCTATAATGCAGGACAAGATGACCAGCTTTAAAAAGTCCTTGGAAAGCATGTTCCAAACACTGAATACTGACGCCCCCAATACTTTTCTGACCCCGATTTCCTTTGTGCGTTGTTCGGCAACAAAAGAAGTTAAGCCAAATAACCCAAGACAGCTGATCAGAATGGCCAATGCGGTAAAAATCCCGGAAAGGATTCCGATACGTTCTTCTGAAGCAAACTTTTTACCATATTCTTCATCCACAAACTGATATTCAAATGGCAATTGTGGAAAATGTTGTTTGAACACCTTTTCCAAACTGGCCAAATTCACTCCCGTACCATTGGCTGGATTCAATCGCAGATTATAAAAACTGGCGTTGTTGTCCCGATCGAACGCGTAAATGCTTTGTTTAACAGGCTCATAAGGAGACTGGGAAATTACATCCTCTACCACCCCTATGATTTCCATTTTGAACCGAGGACCGTTTTCAGTGGGAAACCAAATATGCTTGCCCACAGGATTGGAGAGTCCCATATAATCCATGGCTGTCCTATTAATTAAGACTGTCATAGAATCCGTGGCCATAGTCCTGGAAAAATCCCTTCCTTGGATGATGTCCAGATTCAGAGATTCTACATATTCCGGAGAAACCCAAGTCCAAGCCATATCTACTTGAAAATTGTCTGGTTGACCTTCCCAAAGAAAGCCTCCCCATGTGGACCAAACGCCAGTAGTGGGACTACTTGATGTTGACATCTCCGTGATTGCTCCGGAAGACAAAAATTCGTTACGAAGTAGATCTTGTTTTCCAAGAAATTCCTTACTCATTACAGGTAGCTGTACCAACCCTTTCTTGTCATATCCAGCGGGTCTATTTTTAGCATGGCTTATTTGTTGGGCGACTATGACTGTTCCAATAATAAATGCCACGGAAACTGTAAACTGAAATACAACAAGAATCTTTCTTGGAGTACTACCATGCCTTCTACCATTGAGTGTCCCTTTTAAGACCTCAACGGGTCTAAACGAAGATAAATACATGGCAGGATAGCTGCCGGCCAACAAGGAGGTGAGCAAAACAAATAATAAAGAGGCAACCCAAAAATTTAGTTTGTCCCATGGAAACAAAATTTTCTTGAGGGCCAAATCGTTAAAACTATCCAAGGAAAGATGAACAATCAATAGGGCACAGATAAAACCGAACACAACCACTATAAAGGACTCACCCAAGAATTGTTTGATAAGCTGGCTTCGTCGTGAACCAATGGATTTTCTGACCCCCACTTCTTTAGATCGCTTTTCGGACCTTGCCGTGCTGAGGTTCATAAAATTAATACAAGCCAAGAACAGTACAAAAACCCCAATGGTTCCAAAAAGCCAGACATAGGTTATCCTACCACCAATCTGCTTCCCTTCCTTAAATTGACTGCGTAGATGCCAATCTTTCATGGGAAATAAGAAAAGTTCGGGATTGAATTGGGCTTCTGAGGGCTGGTCTTTTTCGATATTCTTTATCTTGGACGACACCTCGGACATTATTGTATTATCCGTTATTTGTACGTAAAGATTGAAAGAATGATTTCCCCAATCACTGATTACATTGCGAGCCCACTCCCTAGAAGCTATATACCTCTCCAAAGGCATCAAAAAACGCATGCCGTAAAAAGAATTATTGAATGGCATATCCTCATAGATGCCAGAAACAATAACACTAAACTCCCCGTTGATCTCAATGGATTTGCCAATGGGGTTTTCAGACCCGAAAAGGGCATCGGCTGTGGACTGATCGAGCATTATGGAATTCATGTCATCTAGCCCATCTTTTACTCCGCTAATCATTTTGAGACCTAGCATTTCTGGGGCTCCGATTTGCATGAAATTTCCCGTTTTGGAAATTTTCTTACCATTGTATTCCAAATACTGGGGGATCCAGTTTTTAGACATAACAATATGATCAAAATAATCGGAGTATTGTTCTCTTAAAACAAATTCCAATGGCCTAGCCATAGTTAGGTTGGTATCGGTTTGGCCATTGTGTGTCCTATTAGCCAACACCAGGGCAATCCTATCCGAATTTTCAAAATAGTCGTTATAGGAAAGTTCATCTATAACCCAAAGGGCGATCAAAAGGGCCAATGCCAACCCCAAAGCCAGCCCCCCAATATTGATGATTGCAAACGACTTGTTTTTTGAGAGGTTTCGCCAAGCGATTTTTAAATAGTTCTTAATCATGTTGATGTTCTTTAGTTAACACCTGAATTATTCCGTCCGTAAACTTTTTATAGGATTGGATCTAGCTGCCCTAATGGCCTGAAAACTTACAGTAACAACAGTCACGAACATGGCTCCCAGCATGGCAAGGGCAAAGATCCACCATTTTAAGATAACCCTATATGGATATTCTTGCAGCCAACCATTCATTACGTAATAGGCAATGGGGACTGCAATGAAACAAGAGATGATCACTAATTTCAGAAAGTCCTTGGATAGCATGTTCCACACATTGAAAACCGTAGCGCCCAACACTTTTCTTACCCCAATTTCTTTGGTTCGCTGTTCGGCGACGAAAGAAGTTAGGCCAAATAGCCCAAGGCAGCTTATTAAAATTGCCAATGCCGTAAACACACCAGATAAAGTTCCCACTCGCTCTTCGGCTGCAAATTTCTCTGCATATTCAGCGTCAACGAAATCATATTGAAAGGGGATATCTGGAAAGTGTTGTTTAAAGACACCCTCTATAATTGCAATGTTTTGGCTTGCACTTTGGTTTGGATTTAATCTCAAATTGTAATAACTGGAATTATTAAATCTATCAAAGACGTATAACCCCTGTTTAACAGGCTCATAGGGTGATTGGGCGATGATGTCTTCAACTACCCCAATTATTTTTAATGGCGGGGCTGGATCTTCCTCATCATCGTCTTTTAATAGTTTACCCACGGGATTTTCCATTCCCAAGTACTTTTTTGCAGTTTCGTTGATGAGAACTCCCAATGAATCCGAAGCGAACTCCCTTGAGAAATCCCTTCCTTCCACTATCTTTAAGTTGAGGGATTTTGCATACTCGGGAGACACTTCTGTCCAAGCCAAATCTTCTTGGAAACCTTCGGGCTTACCTTCCCAAGTATACCCGCCCCTGTTAGACCATATTCTTGTGGTTGGACTGCTAGATGTGGACATTTCAACCACTGCTCCGGAGTTTAAAAACTCACTGCGCATCAAATCGGTTTTACCAGCAAAATCTTGACTAAAGGTTGGTATTTGAATTAGTCCTTCCTTGTCATAGCCAACAGGCCTATTTTTAGCAAAGTTGATTTGCTGCATTACAATAACGGTTCCGATAATGAATGCCACAGAAACTGTAAACTGAAGTACCACTAGAATTTTTCTTGGCAAGCCGGAGTACTTTCCTGCCTGATGCGTTCCTTTTAGCACGTCCACGGGCTTAAAGGAAGATAGATACAGGGCTGGATAACTGCCAGCCAATAACGAGGTGAAGAAAATAAAAACCAATGAAATCAACCAAAAGTTGGGAGACCCCCAAGGAAACTCTATTTCTTTCCTTGCCAATTCATTGAATCCAGCTAATGATAAAAGCACAATTACCAAAGCCATTAAAAATGCAAAAAGAACAACTAAAAAGGACTCGCTCAAAAATTGATTTATGAGCTGTTTCCTTTGTGATCCAATAGATTTTCTGATCCCCACTTCTTTAGCTCGTTTTTCGGACCGAGCCGTACTCAGGTTCATAAAATTGATACAGGCCAGCAACAATACAAAAGCGCCAATAATACCAAACAACCAAACATACTTGATACGACCACCTACCTGTTTGCCATTTTCAAAATTGCTTCGCAAATACCAATCCTTCATGGGTAAAAGAAAAATTTGGGGATTGAATTCCGCAGTATCTTCATTCAGGTCTTTTTTTACGTCTTTTATGATGGTTGTGACTTCAGCCATATTAACGTTCTCTGCCAATTGCACAAAAAGTTGAAAGGAATTATTCCCCCAATTATCTTCGGCTTCCCGGACCCATTCACGTATAGATAAGTAATGATCCCATGGAATGAGATAATCGGTATCAGCAAACGAATTGCTATAGGGTAGGTCTTTGTAAACACTGGTTACCATCAAATCATGTTGATTACTTGCTTTTACAACCTTACCAATCGGATCTTCCTCGCCAAATAGCGCTTTGGCCGTAGATTCGGAAAGCATTATAGAATTGATTTCGCGAAGTCCATCTTTTTCTCCCTTTAGGATATCCAGCTCTAGGAATTCTGGAGCTTCACGCTGCATATAATTCCCAGGCCTTGAAATACTGGTTTCATTATATTTTAAATAGAGGTCGTTGGTCCAAGAAGACATGATTAGGTATTCAAAATTATCCATGTAGCCATCTCGTAGCGCTTTTTCCAAAGGTCTTGGAATAGCTGGACCAGTTCCTATCTTACCATTAAATGTTTGGGATTGCATTATTTGCGCAATCCGATCGCGTTTAGAAAAATAATCGTCATGGGAAAGCTCATCATTTATCCAAAGACCTATGATTAAGGTCACGGCCATTCCCAACGCAAGCCCGCCCACATTAATTGCGGTATATCCCTTATTCTTTGTGAGGTTCCTCCATGCTATTTTTAAATAATTCTTTATCATGATGGTTGTTTTTTAGACTGATATATATTCAGCATTGATTGATTGATTTATTCGGTCCGTAGACTTTTAACAGGATTTACGATAGCGGCTTTTATGCTCTGATAGCTAACTGTGAGTAGCGAGACCAAAACGGCTAAAAAAGCTGCAAGTAAAAGGACCCACCATTTTACCTCTATCCGATAGGAAAAATCTTCGAGCCATTTGTTCATAGCATACCAACCAACTGGTAGGGAAATAAGAATGGAAACCGCAACTAGTTTTAGAAAATCTGCGGAAAGTTTATAGGTAATTTGCCCAACGCTGGCACCCAACACCTTTCGCACCCCAATCTCCTTGGTTCGTTTTTCAGCGTTGAAAGCAGCTAAGCCAAACAGACCTAAGCAGGCAATTAATATGGAGAGGGTGGTAAATATGAAGAAAATCCGCCCCAATCGTTGTTCAGCGCGGTAGGTATTATTAAAAGAATCCTCCATAAAATAATAGTCAAAAGGTTGCCCTGGTGCTACCTGGCTCCATACACTTTCTATTCCTGCAATGGCTTGTTGAAAATCTGAAGTTTGCAATTTTACGGCCAAGGCACCACCATCATCTTCCAGTCGAAGACTCAAGGATTCTATGTTCTCCCTAAAGGGTGAAAAATGAAAGTCTTTAACTACTCCAATGATGGTGAAATATTTTGCGTCGTCAGAGCCCATGTCCGGGGTATAGCGTTTCCCTAGAACTTCTTCAGGGGAAAGGCCTATGGTAGCAACAGCAGACTCATTGATGATGATACTGGCATAGTCGTTTTTAAACGTTTTGTCAAAATCCCTTCCAGCAATTATTTCGAAGCCCATGGCGGACACATATTCATGATCCACACCCCAAGTCTGCATACTTAATGCGGTCTCTTGGTTTGTTTCCCCCTCTTCTGGAGCAAACGTACTGTCGCCACGAGAGGAAGGAGTTGGAAAGAAACTACTTAGAGTGGCATTTTTAACATAGCCCAGTTTTTTAACTTCTTCCTTAAAAGAGGCGGCCTTATCTCCTACCGTATATACATCATTTACAATCAGCACCTGATCTTTTGAAAAGCCCAAATCTTTGTTTTGAATGTATTTCAGTTGCTGGTAGACTACTAGAGTGCCAATAATCAGAAAGACTGAAATAGCAAACTGAAAAATGACCAAACCGTTTCTCACTTTGCTCCCACCCAAACTATTACTGCTGGAACCCTTGAGGACTTTTACCGGAATAAATTTTGACATAAAAAATGCGGGGTAACTTCCAGAAAAAAGCCCTAGGGCAATACCGGAAAGCAACAAAATGGCCCAGAAAATTGGATTCCCGTAAGGCATGGAAATGTCTTTGTCTGCTAAATGGTTGAAAGACGGCAGGGCAATTATGGCAATTAAAATTGCAAACAAGAGGGCGCCAAAAGAAACTAGTCCAGACTCCACTAAAAACTGCCTGATAAGCTCTCCTTTATTGGACCCCAAGGTTTTACGAACACCCACCTCTTTGGCCCTCTTTAGGGAATGGGCTGTTGAAAGATTCATAAAATTAACACAGGCAAGAATAAGAAGGAACAGCGCAATAAAGGTGAGGATATAAATGCTTTGGATGTTATTATTGGGACTTATTTCTGCCACTCGATCGGAGTTTAAGTGTATATCCGTCAAAGGCATGGTGCTATATATTAAATGGTTACCCGCAGCCTTAAACTGTTCCTCGGTAATACCCGGCATAAATTGTTGGACTCCTGGGATGACATATTTCCCCAAAAAGTCACGCAATGGCTCTTGAATATCACTAGCTTTTGCAGTGGGGATGAGTTTAATGAATGTTTGGTAATTATTGCTACCCCAATTCACTACTCGGGAATCCTCATAACCGGCCATGGCCATAAAAACGGAGTGATCCCTTAGAAATGAATTTTTGGGCATATTTTCCACAACTCCACTTACTGTAAATGTTAGGGTATTATTAAGGATGAGGTTTTGTCCCAATGCATTGTTGATTCCAAAGTGTTTTTCCGCTGCTTTTCTGGTCAAGATTAGAGTGTTGGGCGCAGTTAAGGCTGTTTTTTCATCACCCGCCAATAATTTGAGCCCAAACATTTTGAGGAAGGTCGAATCCACGAAAGTCGCCTGCAATTCCTTAACGTTAACCTCCGTTCCGGTCGGTCTCATCAAAACACTTCCCCTTGTCCGAAATCTTGTGGTCAATTCCACCTCCGAAAAATCATTGTCAATGGTTTCGGCCATAGGCGCAGGAGTTACTGCAAATTCGCGATTTTCTCCTCCAAACTTAATGTCGGCGTTTACCCGATGTATCCGACTGGCATCGGCGAACATGGCATCATAGCTCAACTCATCGTATATGTACAGGGAGATGAGTAATCCTCCCGCAATACCTATGGAAAGACCGAAGAGGTTTAGAAAAGTAAAAAACGGCTGCTTTTTTAGACTCCTCCAGGCTATTTTGATATGGTTTTTAAACATGATTGTTCGTTTTTTGATGCTGAAAAATCAGCATGGGTTTTGTTATTCTGTTCTAAGACTATTTACTGGGTTTGCCATGGCTGATTTTATAGCCTGAAAACCTATAGTTAAAAAAGTAGTCAATAAGGTTAATATTCCTGCAAGGGCAAAAGACCCTAATGGTATGTTGATGCGATAAGCAAAATCACTGAGCCATTGGCTCATGAAATAGTAGGCCAACGGGGAGGCTGCCAATATCGCTATTGCAACCAGTTTGAAAAATTCTTTGGATACAAGGAGGGTAATATTATTTACTGTGGCCCCAAGTACTTTTCGTATACCTATTTCTTTTTTGCGTTGTTTGGCGGTAAAAGTGGCCAGCCCAAATAACCCTAGGCAAGACAGGAGAATAGAGATTACCGCAAAATAACGGGCAAAAATCCCGGTAAGGGTCTCTGATCTGTAATTGGCGGCATATTGTTCATCCAAAAAATCATAATGCAAA
Source organism: uncultured Allomuricauda sp. (assembly GCA_965117065.1). Taxonomy (GTDB): domain Bacteria; phylum Bacteroidota; class Bacteroidia; order Flavobacteriales; family Flavobacteriaceae; genus Flagellimonas. Next base: position 2,030,425 of record OZ220751.1, on the reverse strand, counting down.
GGATTGTCTGGCAAAATTTTCTCGAAAACCGTATGTACGGAAGCAATGGCCTGTTCCATTTCAGCACCGTCCAATTTAACGAAGAGCGACCCTGCATCATTGGGGTCCAACAAGAAAATAGTAGGCTGAATAGATTCGTATAAGGAGCGGTTATGGAAATCCTTTAGCACCCCAATTATTTGTCGTTGACTTCCCCAAAGCTGGATGGTTTTCCCCACGGGATTTTCACCCAACCCCATGAGTTGTGATGCAGTTTGGTTAACCACAAGATTTAAGGTGTCCTGCGCACCCTCTTGGTAATAATCACCTTGATGTAAAGGAATATCAAAAGCCTCCGGAAAATTGTGAGCAGTCCATAAAAGGGCAAACTCAATGTTCTCCTGCTCCTGTAATTTACCTGGCCAGCTTACCCCACTACTAGATGCCGGAGTAGCCAAGGGCGAAGGCCCTGCTAAGGTTACGCTCTCTATCCCTTCAGATGCCAGAAGCTCATTTTTTATAGCTTCGTATTTTTGGGTGAGGACCTGGTCTTGGTGAATGGAGATGATATGATCCTTGGCTATTCCAAGATCTTTTTTGTTTACATAATCCACTTGTTTTTGAATGACTAAGGCCGAAATAATCAATAATAAGGACAATGAGAACTGTAGGACAACCAAGCCTTTTCGTAAAGAGGTGTTACTTTTCTTTTCTTTTCCTATACCTTTTAAGGCAGCAACCGGTTTGAATGAGGATATAATAAATGAAGGATACGCCCCGGACAAAAGGGTGGTAAAGACAAAGACCATAAAAAAGGTAAACATCAAATAAGGCTGGGAAAAATCAAGGGACAGTTGCTTTCCAGTAAGGGTGTTTACATAAGGTAAAAGCAGGGCCGTAATTAAGAAACCAAGTGTAAATGCGATAGAGGTAATTAAGGAGGTTTCCAAGAAAAACTGGTTCATAAGAGTGTTTTTTTGGGCTCCAATTGCCTTGCGAACACCTATTTCGTTGGCTCTTTTGGTCGCATATGCTGTAGATAAATTGATAAAGTTGATACAGGAAATCACCAAAAGAAATATGGCCGCTATGGTAAAAATGCGCACATATTCTATTCGACCACCAGAAACCTGGGCATTTTCATCAAATTGGTTGTATAGATAATTGTCTGAGAACTTTTGAATAAATAAGCCTTCCTTCAAGTCCCCTGTAATGTTCTCTTGGAAAAGAACCTCAATCTTTTTGGACAACTGAGCTACATCAGTATTCTTTTTAACTAGAAAAGCACCTTGCATTCCATTATTCCCCCACTCTTCTATCCAATCATTCTGGCTAAGATGTCTTTCAAACCCATAGTAGAAGTCATTTTGGATTGAAGAGTGAGTTGGAAAATCCTTGTATACTGCAGTGACGGCATAATCCCCATTATCATAAATATGGATAGGGCTTCCCAATGCCTTAGAGGTCCAATCTTCGCCCCAAAGTCTCTTTGCCAAACTTTCAGAAATGGCAAGTGCTTCGGGTTTGTTGTCCAGGTCATTAATATCCCCAAGAATTATGGGAAATGAAAAGGTCCTGAAAAAAGCAGCGTTTGTAAAAGTTCCGTTGGCTCTAAAATTGGTGTCTTCAAATCGTAGATTGTCCTCGTACGAGCGCCCAAGTGTAACGTATTCTTCTATTTCCGGTAATTGTTCCTTAGCGGTTCTCAGCAAAGGATAGGAAATGCCGTTATAGACATCAAGAATACCTTCTTCAAGAGGAATAGTCCTTTTGGCCAAATAGATTTGCTCATCTTTTTCATGGAACTTGTCCATGCCATACTCATCAAATACCCAAAGCAGCATAAGCAAGGAAACTGTAATGGCTACCGATAACCCAACGGCATTGATCAAAAAGTAAACCTTGTTCTTCATTAAGGTTCTCCAGGCTATTTTTAGGTGATTCTTAAACATGGCTGTCCGTTTTTTGATTGATGATTATTCTGTGCGTAAACTCTTAATTGGATTGGCTATGGCTGCTTTCAAGGTTTGGTAACTAATGGTGAGCAGGGTTATGGCCATGATAGAAAATATGGCCAAGGCAAAGACCCACCAGTGAATCTCTGTTCTGTAGGTATATCCCTGGAGCCATTGCTCCATTAAGTACCAAGCAATGGGGGTGGCAAAGAGACCGGCTATAAGGATGAGCTTAAAAAAGTCTATGGAAAAAAGAGCCAAAATATTGGCAACATTGCTTCCTAAAACTTTGCGGATTCCAATTTCCTTGGTGCGTTGCCCAACATAAAACAGGATGAGGCCATATAAGCCCAGGCACCCAATTAAAATAGCCAATGCGGAGAAAACTTTGGAGAGAGAAAGATAACGCTGCTCGGTTTCGTATTGCTCTGCTACCCTTTCATCCAAAAAGCGATATTCATAGATATAACCTGAAAAGGCTTTTGACCATTCTTCTCCAATTTGTTCTAAGGTTAGCGCGGTGTTTGTGTTATTTATTTTGATGGCAAGTTCAGAAAACCATGAGTTTTTGGAACCAATAAAGACGGGGTTGATCGCATGGGTAAAATCAGTATCGTGAAAATCACGAACCACCCCTACAATGGTTGCTCGTACATTGCCGCCACTGGCCTCGAACTTTTTCCCAAGCATTTCCTCGGGCGAGTCCAGGCCTAATTTTTCACCTAACCTTTCATTGACCAAAACTTCGGATAGGGAGTCATTCTCGAAGAAATTTCTGCCGGCAACAAGAGAAATGTCAAAAGTGTTGAGATAATTAATGTCCCCTGCCTTTATTTCAATGCTAAATTCTTCTTGTTCCGCTTTGTTGTGATACTTTACACTTGTTCCCCAATTACTGGTAGCTGCTCCGGGGCTACTTAAGCAGGCGGACACACTTTCAACCCCAGGGATTTGTCCTAATCGTTCTTTTAATCCTTTTAAAGGAATGGACTCTATTTCGCTTGGGATATCAACCATTACCACAAATTCTTTGTTGAACCCCAGATCTGTATTCACGGCATAGTCTATTTGCCTGGATATGATCAAGGTGGCAGCGATAAGCGTGATGGATATGGCAAATTGGGCAACCACAAGTACTTTACGGGTGGTTGCTCCTCCAGTGTCGTTATGATCAAGCTTACCTTTAAGAGCAAGAACGGGAACAATGCGGGACATGAGTATGCCCGGATAGCTTCCAGAAAGAAAGGAAACAATGACCAAAACCAACGCCAAAAAGGCAATAAACTGAGGATGTAAGAGGTCATAAGCAGATAACTCAATCTGAAAGAGCGAATTAAAAGAGGGAACAAAAAGTATGGCAAGACCAACTCCGATCAACAAAGCGAATAATCCTATTACAAAGGTTTCGGAAAGAAATTGCCAAAACAGATGCTGCTTAAAGCTTCCCAGCACCTTACGAACCCCAATTTCCTTTGATCTGTAAAATGCCTGGGCGGTTGAAATGTTGATGAAATTGATAGACGCAATTATAATCAGGAATAGTCCAATTACTCCAAAGACCCATAATAATGTTGGATCTAATCCTCCATAAACTGGATTTAGATGGACATCGGATAGGGCTTGCAATTTGTAAATATGCTTGTTTTTACTTTCCGCTCTATGCTTTAGAGGGAGTTCTAGTAGCGCGGTCTCAATGGCATTTATATTTTGGTTGGGTTTTAGGAGGGCATAACATTGTAAGTTGGTGGTAATCCCATTCCAACTCTCCGATGCGGCAAATTCAAAGAAATCTTTGACATTGACCAAGGAAATGAAAACTTCGGATTTGATAAAAGTAGTCTTTGGGAGGTCCTTTAAAACCCCCGTAACTTGGATGGTCTTTGTGTTTTCAAGTAAAAAAGTTTGTCCAACAATATCTGTTTTGCCAAACATCCTTAAAGCAGCTGTCTCTGTGATTACAGCTGTATTTGGCGCGGACAACGAAATATCATTGCTCCCTGTAATAAGGGGGAAGTTGAAAATTTTAAAAAACTCTTCTTCAGCAAAGTAGACATCTTCTTTGAACTTGCTAGTAACTCCGTTTATTTCGGAATCTATAACAAGACCATCATAGTCTACTATTTTTGCCACTTGTTCCGCATAGTCATAGTCATTCAAGAAAGCCTTGGCGAAGGCAGGAGGAACACTTGGATCATATTCAATATCATCCCTGTGTTCCTCTGTAACCATCTTATAGATACGGTCCGAATCTTTGTGAAAATTGTCAAATGAAAGATGGTAGGTCAAGAACAGATAGATGAGAATACTGCTGCCAAACCCAACTGCAAGTCCAAGTATATTGATTGCGGTAAATACCTTTCTCTTGATTAAATTTCTCCAGGCAATTCGGAAATGATTCTTAAACATGGCTTCGTTTTTTGATTTTGATGATTGATGAATAAACCCCCTTTTTAGACCAAAGCACCCATAGGTTTGTTTTGACTCTGCGTAACGATTTGCCCATCGAACAGGTTGATGACCTTGTGTGCATAGTGCGAATCTCGGTCGGAGTGGGTTACCATAACTATGGTGGTTCCTTCTTGGTTCAATTCTGTTAGCAGATTCATGACCTCGATACCATTTTTGGAATCAAGATTTCCCGTAGGCTCATCTGCCAAGATCAATTTTGGATTAGTTACTACCGCCCGGGCAATTGCTACCCTTTGCTGCTGCCCTCCGGAAAGCTGCTGGGGAAAGTGCTTTTCCCGGTGAGCGATTTTCATTCGCTCCAAAACCTTTTTTACTTTCTCCCTACGCTCACTCTTGTTCATTTTCAAATAAATGAGAGGCAGTTCTACATTTTCATAGACGGTAAGCTCATCGATTAGGTTAAAACTTTGGAAGACAAAACCAAGGTTTCCTTTTCGCAATTGGGTACGCTGGCTTTCCTTGAGCCCGCCTACTTGGTGACCAGCAAATTGATAACTACCTTCGGTAGGATTGTCCAACATGCCAATAATATTGAGCAAGGTGGATTTTCCACAGCCCGATGGGCCCATGATGGCCACAAACTCCCCTTCGGCCACGTTAAGGTCCACCCCATTTAGGGCAAGGGTCTCTACTTCTTCCGTTCTAAAACTTTTTTTAAGTTGTTGTATTTGTATCATTTTTTGATTGTTATCTTATTTGACATTTATACTTAAAGACATCTCGACTGTGCTTGATGTGACAGTTCATTTTTATTTTAATACGATTCTTTCCGCGGTTCCAAAACTATCGTAGTTGCTAGTAATTACCTGTTCTCCAGGTTGGAGCCCTTCCAACACTTCAAAGTACCTGGAATTTTGTTTTCCTATTCTGATATTGCGTTTTAAAGCTTCACTTTCATTGGCATTGACCACAAAGACCCATTGTCCTCCGGTACTTTGGAAGAACCCGCCTTTGGGTAGCAATAAGGCCTCATTGGAAGCCCCTAACTGCAATCGTATGTTGTAACTCTGACCAGTCCTAATGGTTTCCGGTTTGGCGTCGGTAAAGACCAAGTCCACTTGGAACCTTCCGTTTCTTACTTCAGGATAAACCTTTCTTAACCGAAGGCCATATTCCTTTCCATTTCTTTCAAGGGTTGCAGATAACTCACGTTTAACGCGATCAATGTAATGTTCATCAATTTCAGCTTCGATCTTAAAATCGGTCAAGACATTTATTTGCCCAATGCGCTGGCCTTGTGAAATATTCTGACCTATTTCAGCATCCAAAAACCCCAACTGTCCATCTGCGGGCGCACGAACGTTTAGGTGGTCCAAACGCTCATAGACCATGGACAGGGTTTGTTGCATTCGCTGTAAATCACCATCAAGACTGGTCAATGATGTTTTACGCAATTCATCATCTTGCTCCGTCTGTAGTTTTATAATATCAAATTGTCTTTTGGAGAGTTCATAGTTTTCTTTGGACAATAGGTAGGTCTCTTTGGAGATCAACTCATCCTTAAATAAGGCTTCGTTCTGCTCATAATTTCGCTTTAATCGCTGTAGGTCATACTCAGCGGTGGCCAAAGAGCGCCTTCCTTCTACCTGTCTGGAGTCAAAGGTGAGCTTTGTGGAACGAAGGTCGTTTTGTTTTAACGCCAAATTACTTTCGCTAGCAAGGATTTGCTCGTACAGGCCAATGTTCTCCAATTTCAGAATAATATCCCCTTTCTTGACCATGGTGCCTTCCTCAATCAGTTTTTCGGAAACCCTTCCGCCTTCATATGCATCCATATAAATTGTGGCAATTGGTGCCACGTTGCCGTTTATGGTAATGAAATCGTCAAATTTACCCGCACTTACTTGGGCAATGGAAAGCCGCTCCTTTTCGGTTCTATAGGTGGACACGGAATTGGAGAAAATCAGTTTCCATCCCACAAACAAAAGCAATAAGCCTATGGCTATGTAACCATAATGTTTTGGGCGAAGTCCTTTCTTTTTTTCTAGTTGTATATCCATGTTCCTTTTTAGTTGATATTAAAAATTGGCAGACCGTTGTAAAAATCTATAGTGCTCTTATTGATTTTTAATCTAAGTCCTACTTGTAAGTTCTCGTTTTGGGCAACGCCAAACAAATTCTTGGCTTGGAAAAGATCTAAGGCATTGATCAATCCTTTTTCGTAGCGTTTTTGTGCTATGGTAAAAGCCAGTTCCTGAGCTTGTACTCGTTTGTTGCTCTGGCCATATTCGGCAACCAGAGCTCTTTGTGTCTGAATCAATTGCTGTAGTAATTGGAACAACTCTTGCTCTTGAATTTCAAGATTGTTCTTTGCCTGCAAATAGGCTATTTTCTGTTGCTTTACCCTTGAACGATTGGACCAACCCAAGCTGATTGGGATATTGAGCTCCGCTCCAATGAATTTAGATGTATTGTCCTTGAACTGGGTCTTAAAAGGGATCAAGTTACCCTCATCATCCACATTGGTTTCAAAATAACTGGTCCCAATTCCCGCAATTAATGCTAACGATGGGAACAAATTACCTCGGGTAGATTGCAATTGCTTTTTTGCAGCTTTCAAGCGAAATTCTTGAGATTTTACCAAGGGAACAAAACCCCGGGCGGTTTGGTACAAGGAATCCAATGAAACCGTTCCGGAAGTGATTTCATCAGCAACGGACTCAATAGCGGTCTGCAAGGAAATTTCCTCATTTTCGGAATAGTTCATTGCTTGGAAAAGCACCAGTTTGGCATTGGCCAATAAATTTTGGTTTTGGGTAACCAGTAATTTATCACCAAGCAAATTGGATTCTGCTTCGTAAAGATCCGCTCCAGCCATGATTCCAAGCTCAACTTGTTTTTGGACTAGATCATAATTGGCCTGTGAAATTTCCAGCTGCTCCAAGGAATTGGCAACCAGTCCCTCGTAAAACTTGATGTCATAAAACGCCCCCATGACCCGAAAAGCCAACAAGAATTTTTCCTGAACCACATCTTCTTGTGCTGCCTTAAAGATGAACTTTGACGCTTTAATGGCATTCAATTTTTGAAAACCACGGAACACATCCAGATTGGCACCAAGCGAATAATTGTTTCTAAAGAATTCTGTGTTTACAAAATCGTTAGTATTGGGGTCTTCAGATCTACCAAACTGGATTCTATAATCAGAATAGCCATTGACGGAGGGTAATAGGTCTCTAACAGACTGTCGATAACTTTCCTTATTTGAATCCTCGGTATAAGAGGTATTCTTAACTTGAAGGTTATGGGTAATGGCGTAGGCTACACAATCATCCAAAGACCATGTTTTTTGACTTATAGCGGCCGTTGAAATTATCAAGGTAAAAAAGAAGATATAATGTTTTAAGGTCATTTTCTATATACTGTGCCAAACTTGATGCTATTCCTGTGCCAAACATTCAATATGCTGTTAATCAGATGCTAACGGGAAATATGAAATAAATTCCCATGTCAATGTGTAAAATTTTTATACAAAATTTGTCCAAATGTTTTACACATGAATAAAATTATCCATCTCAATTTGTAGTTTTAGCTTCAAAGTTGAAACAAGAGCCCAATGACGGACGCCAAAATTTTAGTGATTGACGATAATAAGAGCGTGTTGAGCGCTCTGGAGATTTTGTTGCAGTTTGAATATAAAAGTGTGGAAACACTTTTTAATCCAAACCAGATTTCGTCCTTTCCACATATGGAACGAATAGACATTGTGCTTTTGGATATGAATTTTTCCGCTGGGGTGAATACAGGTAATGAAGGGCTGTATTGGTTGAACGAAATTAAAAAGAAGTCACCCAACACATCTGTAATTATGATGACGGCTTACGGTGCAGTGGACTTGGCGGTAAAGGCGTTAAAACAGGGTGCGTCCGATTTCGTTTTAAAACCCTGGAACAATGAACGTTTGTTGACCACCGTTAAATCAGCTTTTGAACTAAGAAAATCCAAACAAGAAATCCACCAATTAAGGAAAAAGGAGAATGAGCTGAAACAAGTCATCAATGAGGATAAGAATTTTATAATTGGAAATTCACAGGCACTTACCGCTGTCTTGAATTTGGTTCGCAAGGTTGCCAAGACGGATGTAAATGTGCTAATTACAGGAGAGAATGGTACAGGAAAGGAACTTATTGCCCGGGAACTGCATCGATTGTCTGTTAGAAAAGATGAGCTCTTTATTGGGGTTGATATGGGGTCTATCGCGGAAAATTTATTTGAAAGTGAGCTTTTTGGGCACATGAAAGGCTCGTTTACCGATGCCAAGGAGGACCGGGCAGGAAAATTTGAAGCGGCACACCAAGGCACATTGTTTTTAGATGAAATGGGAAATCTCTCCCTACAGATGCAGGCCAAATTATTGTCAGCTATCCAAAACAAATCGGTAGTACGGGTAGGGTCCAATAAACACATTGAGGTCGACATACGCTTGATCAGCGCTACTAATTGTAATTTACCACAAATGGTGGCAGATGGACTCTTTAGGGAAGACTTACTCTACAGGATTAATACCATAAATATAGAAGTGCCGCCACTAAGAGAACGGGAAGGGGATATTTTGATTTTGGCGGATTTTTTCTTAAAAAAATTCGCAGGGAAGTATGATAAACCAGGATTAAGAATCAATAATTTGGCACAAGAAAAATTGATGGAATACCCTTGGCCAGGAAATGTTAGGGAACTGCAACATACAATGGAACGAGCAGTGATTCTTTCCGAAGGAAATGTACTAAAGCCCACGGATTTTTTACTCCACTCCAAGCCATCCCAGTCGTTTGATAATAGTCCTGGAACATTAGATGAAATGGAAAAACAAATGATTGCCAAAGCTTTGGAGCTTCACGATGGTAATTACAGCGCGGCTGCGGGCCAACTAGGAATTTCTAGACAAACACTTTACAATAAATTGAAGAAAAAGAACAGTTAATGGCAAGTCGTAATTTTTATGCTCAGCTTATTTTAAGGGTACTTCTAATTACCCTAACGGCTTTAGCCCTTGCGCTTACGGTAGTTAAGGAATGGTATTTTTCACTAGGGCTTTCCCTCATTCTATTAGTATCTCAAGTTTATGCTCTAATAAAGTTCATAAATAGGACCAATCGTAAGATTGCTTACTTCTTTGATGCAATCCGAAACGAGGATTTCACGCTTAGGTTTCCTGAAAAGGTTACTATAAAGTCATTCAAGGAACTTAACCAAAGTTTAAACAGGGTTAATGGACTTATTCAGGAGGTACACCTACAATTGCAAATTAGGGAGCAGTATTACCAAGAAATTCTAAAGCAGGCAAGTATCGGTATTATGACCTTTAACGAAAAGGGACATATACTTTTTTCCAACCCAACCTTGGAAAAACTATTGAACTATTCCCCCTTGAATCATATTAAACAGTTGGCCCAAGTGGACGAGGGCCTGTATGAAGTTTTCAGATCCTTTAAACCTTTTGAAAGACGATTGTTCCAATTGACCAATGAGCGGGAACAAAACCAGTTGGCTTTGAAATCAACCCCCTTGCTATTGGATGGGCAATCTTTGTTACTAGTTGTGGTTCAAGATATCCACGAGGAGTTGGACGAAAAGGAAACAGAATCTTGGGTGCGATTGATTAGGGTACTGACTCATGAGATTATGAATACCATAACCCCTATTGCCTCTATTTCTGATTCAATTATCAAATATTACCGAAAACAGGGCAAACAGGTTTCATTGCAGGATCTAGACCAAACCCAAATAAGGAACACCCTAAAGGGATTAGAGGTCATTAAGGAGCAAGGTAGCAATCTGATGGATTTTGTTCAGTCGTACAGAAGCATGCTCAATGTTCCTGAACCTAACAAGACAATAGTACAAGGAAAAGGATTTTTAGAGAAAATCAATGTGCTCATGTCCTCTAAATTGGAAAAGCAAACAGATTTTGAAGTGAGTTGTCATCCAAATGAGCTAGAATTTTTTATTGATGAAAAACAGATTTCCCAAGTATTGATCAACCTCTGTAAAAATGCGTTACAATCCGTTAAACAAGAAGAGCAGGGCAACGTTAGGCTGATAGCTGGCGAGGATAGGGATGGAAGTAAATTTATTGAGGTAATGGACAACGGCCCGGGTATTCCTCCGGAACTAATTGATGAAATTTTCGTGCCCTTTTTTACCACCAAAACGGAGGGCACTGGGATTGGGCTAAGTCTTTCCCGAAGAGTTATGCAACTACACGGAGGCAGTATAAAAGTACATTCCATTCCCAATCAGGAAACCATCTTTAAACTAACATTTGCTTAACCAGCCCTATGGAAACTAAAAAAGGGTTGATTAAGTTTTGTTGGGACTATCTAAGCCAGAAAAAAGAGGTGTTGTTAAACAGAAGTGCTTCTCTGCAAGAGTCCTTAAACTCCGAAACCAAAAGTAGTGCAGGGGACAAACACGAAACAGGGCGCGCCATGGTTCAGTTGGAACAGGAAAAGTTGGCAAAACAACTTTTAGAGCTTGACAAAATGGCGATGACATTAAAACAGGTTGAACGAGGAGGTTCTTCCCCAAAAGTAAGTTTGGGAAGCTTGGTGAAAACCTCGGCCCAAAGTTATTTTATTTCCATATCATGTGGGGAATATATAGCCGATAGCAGTGACACAACATTTTGTATTTCTATCAGTAGCCCTATTGCCAAACTACTACTTGGCAAGGAGGAGGGGGATACATTTGACTTCCGGGGGAGGGTATATGAAATTTTGGAGCTAATCTAAATCAGGTCGCTTGCGATTGGTTTTTTTAGCAGAATCCATTTTCTTGGACTTCAACCTTTTTTCTACGGAGGCTTTTGAAGGCTTTGTAGTCTTTCTCTTTTTTGGCACCTCCAAAGCTTTATGTACGAGTGCGTTGAACCGTTTAATGACCAAAGTTTTGTTTTTGTGTTGACTTCGGGCTTCATCACATTGAAGAATGAGTAGACCGCTCTTGGTTAATTTGGAGTCTAATTTTATGAGCAACCGATCCTTTTCCAAATCTGAAAGGCCCAAAGAATCTTGTACAGAAAAGGTAAGCTCGACTTTGGAGGAAACTTTGTTGACATGTTGTCCCCCGGCCCCACTACTTCGAATGGCTTTAAACTGAAGTTCTTTTTGAATCTGTTCCTTGTTCAACGCGAAGTCGGCTATTGATGGTCTCCAAAGATACATTAAGGAAAACAGCTTCTCCTGGTTTTAGTCTTTTTGGGGAATTGAAATACAAAACAATACCCTCTTCTTCTTCACATTCATTGAGGTAATGACTTCCCTTAAAAAAAGAGTTGGTAACTGAAACTTTCAAGCCCGAACTTTTGGAGACCTGGAACTCATGCGGATAAACCAAAACGGATTTGTCTATTGCGGCATAAGATTTCAATAGTCTAATGGGTACTTCATTCACCTCTCCAAACAAGGAAGCGGTATAATAATTTGGAGGGTTTCGATATAGTTTTTTGGTTTTTTGATTGGCAATGATTTTGCCTTTTTCAAGCACTACGGTTTTGTCCGCATAGGGCAATACATCGTTGGGGTCATGACTGGCCGTAAGCACAGTGATTCCTTTTTCCTTTAAATAGGCAAACAGATTTCTTCGGAGTGAATTACGTTTAAAATTATCAATATGCCCAAAAGGCTCATCCAATAAGAGGAGCTCGGGTTCTTGGGCCAAAACTCTGGCCAACGCCACCCGTTGTTGTTGCCCTCCACTCAGGTTTTTTACCTTGGTTTTGGCAAAGTCCTCAAGCTCAATAAGCAACAAGAGTTCTTGTATCCGTGCAGCATGATTTTCCTTTTCAAAAACAGACAAATATTGTCCAATGTTCTCGACAACTGTAGTAAATGGCATTAAGTCGAAATCCTGAGATAGATATTTCATGTAAGACTCACCTGGGACTAAGTTGAAGTTGGGTCCCAATGCTTGTTTATTCCCCCAAAGAATATTCCCATTTTCTACATGCAAAAGGCCATAAACAATTTTGAGCAAGGTACTTTTCCCAGAACCACTCTCTCCCATTAGGGCCATATGTTCTCCTTTCTCCACCTGAAAAGAAATGTCCTTCAAAGTGGTTTCATCTTGATAAGAAAAAGAATCAATATGAATGTTTAGCATGAGGTCAAAAAATAGAAATCCGTTTCTATAGAAACGGATTTAAAGCGTACTACGGTATTGTTAGTCCTTAAATTCTTTTAATACAGCTTGGTTAGGAAGCTTATCAAAGCCCATACTGAATAGGGTAAACCCGAAAATATCGGCATATTGTTCAATGGTTTTGCTCACCGGAGTGCCTGCACCGTGACCAGCATTGGTCTCAATCCTGATCAGCGTTGGATTATCTCCTATTTGTTTCTCTTGAAGTGCCGCAGTAAACTTAAAACTATGGGCGGGAACCACTCTATCGTCATGATCACCTGTGGTGACCAAGGTGGCCGGGTAAGCTGTACCATCCTTGACATTGTGCACCGGGGAATAGTTTTTTAAATAGTTGAACATTTCCTCGCTTTCCTCCGCCGTACCATAGTCATAGGCCCATCCAGCACCAGCGGTAAAAGTGTGGTAACGGAGCATATCCAAAACACCTACAGCTGGAAGTGCTACTTGCATCAGATCAGGGCGCTGCGTCATGGTTGCTCCCACCAATAGTCCGCCATTGGAGCCCCCTCGAATGGCCAAAAACCTTTTGGATGTATATTGGTTATCAATCAAGTACTCTGCAGCAGCGATAAAGTCATCAAAAACATTTTGCTTTTGCTGTTTAGTTCCAGCAAGATGCCATTTTTTACCATACTCACCGCCTCCCCTAAGATTTGGGACAGCGTAGATACCACCTTGTTCCATCCAAATGGCATTAGTAATACTGAATGAAGGAGTAAGACTTATATTGAAACCCCCATAACCATATAAGATGGTTGGGTTTTTCCCATTAAGCTCCAGGCCTTTTTTATAGGTAATGATCATGGGCACCTTTGTGCCGTCTTTTGAATTGTAGAAAACTTGGGTGGATTCGTAATCCTCTGGATTAAAATCTATTTCCGGTTTCCAATATTGCTCGTATTCCCCGGTTTCTACATTGTACTTATAAGATGAACTTGGTGTATTGTAGTTGGTAAAGGAAAAATAGAACTCCGTATCCTCTTTTTTGCCACCAAAACTATTGGCACTCCCAACGCCGGGTAGGCCAACCTCCCTGATTAGGTTACCCTCGTAATCGTACTGAAGCACCTTGGATATGGCATCTACCATATACTCGGCAAAGAAATAGCCGCCTCCCGTGCCGGTTGTAAGTACATTTTCTGTTTCTGGGATGATATCTTTCCAGTGTTCGGGGGTAGGATTGGAAGCGTCAGCTACCACAATCTTTTTATTGGGAGCATCTAGGTTGGTAACCATATATAATTTGGAACCTTCGGTTTCAATGACGTTAGTATCAGATTCTGTATCATCCAAAATGGGAACCAATGGAGTATCCATGGACGAAAGTTCCTTTAAAAAGAGTTTGTTTCCGGAGGTAGAAGTCGCTGCGGAAATAAATAGGTATTTGCCATCTTCGGATACATTTCCTCCTACGTATCGATGCTTTTCTTCTGGAATTCCACCAAAAATCACCAAGTCTTCAGACTGGGGAGTGCCCAGTTTATGATAATAGAGCTTATGCTGGTCGGTTTTGGCAGATAGTTCACTTCCTTTGGGTTTGTCATAGCTCGAATAGAAAAACCCTTCATTTCCCTTCCATGAGATACCGCTAAATTTGATGTCCACCAGGGTGTCCTCCACAATTTCCCGGCTCTCCGAATCAATAACAATTCCTTTTCTCCAATCGCTTCCACCTTCCGAGATTAAATAAGCGGCCTTGGAACCATCTTTGGTAAAATTCAATGACATTAAAGAGGTGGTTCCATCCTCGGAAAATTTATTGGGATTCAGGAAGACCTCTTCCTCCTCCCCCTCTTTTTTTCTATAGACCACGTATTGGTTCTGAAGTCCATTGTTTTTGTAGAAATAGGTATAGCCACCCTCTTTAAAAGGAGAACCCAGTTTTTCATAGTTCCACAACTTTTCCAATCGGTTTTTAAGGTCTTCCCGAAAAGGGATTTGGTCCAAATAACCAAAAGTTGCAGTGTTTTGTTCTTTCACCCAGGCCTCGGTTTCTGGACTACGGTCATCTTCTAGCCAACGATAGGGGTCTTTGACTTCGGTTCCGAAATAGGTGTCGACTGTATCGACTTTTTGGGTAGTGGGATAATTCACCGTAATAGGTTCTCTTTGAGGTACATTTTGACAAGCTGTAATTGCGATTACAACAGTTAATAGACTGAATCTTTTCATTTTTATCAGATTGATGCCGATAAAAATACGCAAATATGCATTTCCCTTAATGGGAAATCCAAAACAGCCTAAGTTTAGGAAATTGCTGCTGAAGTATTTGCAGCCAAATTGTTCTCCACCAAATATTCCGCAATCTGGACCGCATTGGTAGCCGCTCCTTTTCTTAAGTTATCGGAGACAATCCACATGTTCAGCGTATTGCGTTGCGTTTCATCCCTTCGGATTCGACCCACAAAAACATCATCCTTTCCATGGGCATAAATAGGCATAGGATAGGTGTTGGTGTCCGGATTGTCTTGCACCGTGACTCCGGGGGTTTCGCTAAGCAATTTTCTTACTTCGGCTAAGTCAAAATCTTTATGGAATTCCACGTTCACGGATTCAGAATGGCCTCCTGCTGTTGGAATCCGTACTGCAGTTGCGGAAACTGAAAAGGTACGGTCATCCAATATTTTTTGTGGCTCTCGGGCCAATTTCATTTCTTCTTTGGTGTATCCGTTTTCCAAGAACACGTCGCAATGGGGCAATGCATTTCTGCCAATGGGATAGGGATAGGCCATTTCGCCCTGCACACCTGCAATTTCATTTTCCAATTGCTGTACTGCCTTAACCCCTGTCCCAGAAACGGATTGATAAGTGGAAACGACAACTCTTTTCATTTGATACTTTTTATGCAAGGGGTCCAAGGCCATTACCATCTGGATGGTGGAACAGTTTGGATTGGCAATGATTTTATCTTCAGTAGTTAACGCGTTAGCATTGATTTCCGGAACCACCAATTTCTTATCTGGGTCCATTCGCCATGCCGAGGAATTATCTATAACGGTGGTCCCTACTCCGGCAAATTTTGGGGCCCATTCCAGTGAAGTGTCTCCACCTGCCGAAAAAATTGCGATCTCTGGTTGCGCGGCCACAGCATCTTCAAGACCAATAATGATATGCTCTTCACCCTTGTAGTTTAGTTTTTTCCCAACAGAACGCTCTGAAGCTACCAACAATAGTTCTGTTATGGGAAAATTTCGCTCAGCCAGTACGTTCAACATTACTTCACCCACCATTCCTGTGGCACCAATAACCGCTACTTTCATTTCATTTCGTTTAGAGGGAACAAATTTAGAACAGAATCAGTTCTAAACAAGCATTTGGGCAAGCAATAATCAATAAATAACAAAATGTTATAAATAAAACAACCGTCAAGCTGTTAGCGACACAACTTGACGGCTTTTGGATTGCTACTTGTGGTGTAGCGGCTTCCCTAATCAGGAAAATCGATTTTCTATTTCTTTAAGGCATCTCGAATTTCAACAAGCAATTCTTCGGTACTTGGACCTTTTGGAGCTTCGGGAACTGGTTCCTCCTTTTTCTTCATCTTGTTCACAGCTTTTACGACCATGAACATCACAAAGGCAACAATAACAAAGTCGATAACATTGGTCAAGAACTGCCCATACATGATGGCTACTTCCCCTACTTTTTCGCCAGCATCATTCATGGCACCTTCTTTTATTATATACTTTACATCTTTAAAGTCAGCATTAAATAGCAGACCTATCAATGGAGAAACAATTCCGCCAGTAAAAGAAGCGACCACTTTGTTAAAAGCGGCACCCATAACGAAACCTACGGCAATATCGACGAGGTTCCCTTTCATTGCGAAATTCTTAAATTCTTTCAACATAATTTTATAGTTTTTGAGGTTAATAGTGCTACAATGTAACCAAAAAAGGGGTTTGTCCCAATAGCATTACCAACATTCATGGGTTGATAATCACCCTTTTAACCCTTGGAGAGATGGCGGTCAATAATTCATAGGAAATAGTATGGGCAGAGGAAGCAAAAACTTCAGCAGATTGCTTTTGTCCAAAAACCAAAACCTCATCACCTTCCTTGCAATCAATCCCGGAAATATCTACCATAATCATATCCATACACACATTACCAACGATAGGTGCTTTCTTGCCTTTGATCAGCACATGGGTTTTCCCGTTTCCATAGTGCCTCCCAATTCCGTCTGCATGACCCAACGGTAAGGTTGCGATTGTTCTATGACCATCGGATGTAAATGCCCGATTGTACCCCACACTTTCATTGGGTTCAATTTGATGTATTTGGGAAACAACAGTTTTTAGGCGGGCTACGGGTTTAAGGTTTTGATCCACCGCCTTTTCATTTCCATAACCATACAGCCCAATTCCACTGCGGACCATCTCAAACTGGGCCTCTGGAAAGTTTATAATTCCTGAGGTATTGAGCATGTGCCTAAAAGGAGTATATCCTAGTTTGCCGTTGAGGTTCTCACATATTTTTTGGAAGGTCCGGATTTGGGTCTGACTGAATTCTTCTTCATTTGCGTCTTCTGAGGCTGCCAAATGGGAAAAAATAGAGGTAACTTTTACTTCCTTTCTTCCTTTGAGTTGTCCCACAACATTGTCCACATCACTTTCCCAAAACCCCAATCGATTAAGCCCCGTATTGAATTTGAGATGAATGGGGTATGCTGATTGGCCCTGCTCCTTTATAAATTCGAGAAAGTACTTTAAGATATTGGGGGAATATATATTGGGCTCTAGGGAGTGCCGGATTAATTCATCAAAATTGATAGGAAGGGGGTGCAGTACTAAAATGGGACATTTTATCCCTGCTTGTCGGAGCAATACACCTTCCTTTGCATAGGCTACGGCTAAATAATCTACGCTCAGGCTTTCCAGCTTTTTGGCAATGGTAAGCATGTCACTACCGTAGGCAAAAGCCTTTACAACACCTAATAATTTGGTTTCTGGATTAATTTTGGATTTGAAATACCTGAAATTATGTTCCAGCGCGGCCAGATCAATTTCCAAAGTAGTCTCGCCAATTTTACCCATTGGCGGTTTTCTTTTTGGCATCAACTTCCTCGGCCTCTACGTCCATTTGACTTACTTTTTCCTTGAGCATGGCCTTGTAGAATGCCGCTCTGCTCAAAGGCTCGTATTCCCCAGTCTCCCCAAGCAAGACTAGATTTTCATCATTTGTTTTTCTAAAGCTGTAGTTGGCTAAGTTCCCAGTTCTTGTACAAACGGCATGTACTTTGGTCACATATTCTGCGGTTGCCATTAGGGCGGGCATAGGTCCAAACGGATTGCCTTTGAAGTCCATATCCAATCCGGCAACTACTACACGAACTCCCCGATTAGCCAAATCATTGCACACGGTAACTATCTCGTCGTCAAAGAATTGTGCTTCATCTATTCCTACCACATCGCAGTCGTCTGCCAACAATCTAATATTGGCCGCGGCAGGAACAGGTGTAGATCTTATTTCGTTGGAATCATGGGATACCACCATATCTTCATGGTACCGGGTATCCACAATCGGTTTAAAAATTTCTACTTTTTGTTTGGCGAACTGGGCACGTCTTAATCGTCTAATAAGTTCCTCGGTTTTACCTGAAAACATGGAACCACAGATAACTTCTATCCATCCAAATTGTTCTTTAGGGTTTACCGTGTTTTCAAGAAACATACTGTACTTTTAAACGAAATTGGGTAGTTTTTCCGTTTTATTATAAGAAACACAAAACTACTAAAAAAATATGCCTTGCCTTTGGAATAAAATTTAACCTTTTGTTCTTAGGGATATAAGCAAAATCAATTTAAATTTATAGTAAAGATTATAGCGATGATTAGGAAATTAAGAGAGGAGCTGATAAAATTATCCACGGATATTATTACCTCAAGAGAAGATAGGGAGTTGACCGAACTTTATGATAAGGCCAAGGAAATTTATGAAAAACTGGCAGTGCTCAAGTTTATTGATGAAAAACTGAGTGACATTGAAGTAGATGTTTCTAAAAATGTAATTGCTTCCCGGTTTGAAAAAATGGCAAACGCGGTTTTGAGTGAAAATATTACTGTTCCCGAGACCAACCCTCATGATGAGGATATTATTATTCCCGGGATGGACACTATTAAGGACATGGTTTCAGAAATGCCTACGGATACGGCAGTTGAACATGTTTTTGCCGAATTCGTTGCCAAGCCGGAGTACATGAAAAATGAGAAAGAAATTCTTTCACCTGCGGAAGATGAAGGGAACAATACATCAAAATCCTTGAACGATACCTTTATTAAAGACCTTCAAATTGGGCTTAATGACAAACTCGCTTTTGTCAAACACTTGTTTGATGATAATCAGGAAGACTATAAAAGGGTACTTTCACAGTTGAACACTATTGACACGGAGGAACGTTCCATTTCTTTTATCAATAATATGGTAAAACCCGAGTATAACAATTGGGAGGGTAAGGAAGATTATGAAGCCCGATTTGTAGCTTTGATCGAACGGAGGTTCCTTTAATCCTTTTTTCCACTTACTTTTTCATATTTTTAGGAGCACTACAATCCTAAATATTTAGCATATGAAACTTAAAAAGATTGCCTTCTGGTTGTCAACTGGCTTGTTTACAGCCTTGATGTTCTTTTCCGTTTACAATTATTTTTTTAATCACGAAGCTATCGCCGGCATCTTTGAAAGCATGGGCTACCCTACCTACATAGTTTATCCATTGGCTATTGCCAAGCTGTTGGGATTGGTTGCCATTTGGGGCAACTTTTCAAAGTGGTTAAAGGAATGGGCCTATGCAGGGTTCTTCTTCAATGCGATTCTTGCCTTTTTTGCCCATTATATGATAAGTGACGGGCAACAAATGGGAGCGGTCTTGGCACTTATTTTTGTTTTAACATCTTATTTTACTGGAAAGGACGTAAGGCCTTAACTTTGGCCTATGGGAAAATTGTTTTTGGTTCCAACACCAATAGGTAATCTTGAAGATATCACCCTTAGGGCTATCCAGGTGTTGAAAGAGGTAGATGTAATCCTAGCTGAGGATACACGAACCAGTGGAAAACTACTAAAACACTTTGATATTAACACCCCACTCCAAAGCCACCATATGCATAACGAGCACAAGCAGGTGGAGAATTTGGTCCAGAAACTAAAAGAGGAGACCAGCATGGCGTTGATTTCCGATGCGGGGACTCCAGCTATTTCCGATCCAGGGTTTTTACTGACCCGTGCCTGTGTGGAAAATGGTATTGAAGTGGAGTGCCTTCCAGGTGCCACCGCTTTTGTTCCTGCTTTGGTCAATAGTGGTTTGCCTAACGACCGATTTATTTTTGAAGGATTTCTACCAGTGAAAAAGGGCAGGCAAACAAGGCTAAAACAGCTTGCAGAGGAATCAAGAACCATGGTCTTTTATGAATCCCCACATAAATTGCTTAAGTCCTTGAGTCAGTTTGTAGCGTATTTTGGTGAAGACAGACCAGCTTCCGTTTCTCGCGAACTCACCAAATTATACGAGGAAACGGTTCGTGGAACCTTAACCGAAGTATTGGCCCATTTCACCAATAAACCCCCTAAAGGAGAATTGGTTATTGTTGTGGGCGGAAAGAAATAACCTTAATTTATAGTATGCACCCATTGCGGAAACATATTGAGGAGGTACTATCATTGGAGGATTCCGAATTTGACCATATCCTGAGTCACTTTACCCCAGTAAAAAAGCGAAAACACCAGTATTTGGTTCAAGAAGGGGAATTTGTGCACAAAGAATATTGGGTTGTAAAAGGTTGTTTAAGAGCATATATTTTGGATAAGGGCGGCAAGGAACACATTGTTCAATTTGCCATGGAGGATTGGTGGATAACGGATTATCAGGCCTTCGAGAAAAAAGTAAAAGCCCAAATTTATATAGATTGTTTAGAAGATTGTGAACTCCTATATATCTCCAAATCCGATCGGGAAAAACTAAGTTCCGAATCCCATAAAATGGAACGGTTTTGGGCCAAAAAAACCAAAAATGGATACATTGCTTCCCAGAACAGGGTGCTTTCGTTACTAAAAAATACTGCCAAAGAGCGATATGAACTTATGTCCGCGTTATATCCCAACCTTGTTCAAAGAGTTTCCAAAAAAATGATTGCCTCTTACCTTGGGGTCTCCCGAGAAACGTTAAGCCGATTGTATTCGTAGGATTGGTCCCTCCGTCCTTTTATCCACCTAAAATGTGAGCTACATCACTTTATAAAAGTGAGGCACATCATTTTTATTGGCTAGCGATATTTTCAATTTTGACTTGTTTTTAAATCGTAAAAAATGCCTTATGTAAACATTAAGGTGACTGATGAGGGAGTCACTAAAGAACAGAAAAAGCAGCTCATTAAAGGAGTGACCAATTTATTGGTCAAAGTTTTGGACAAAAACCCGGAAACAACACATGTGGTAATCGAAGAAATAGCCATTGAGAGTTGGGGCGTAGGGGGAAAACAATATGAAAATAAAAAATGAAAAATGAAAGGAAAAACAATTATTGTAACAGGAGCATCAACGGGTATTGGCAACGCAATAGCCAAGTTGTTCATTGACAAGGGAAGTAATGTAATCATGAATTCCAATAACAAAGATCGATTGGAAAAGGCGTATGAGGAAATGGGAAGGCCTGCCAATGCGATTATAGTAAGTGGAGATGTTGCCCAAAAAGAAACGGGGGAGGAACTGGTAAAAGTTGCTTTGGAAAAATTTGGATCGGTTGACGTGTTGATCAATAATGCGGGAGTATTTAGTCCAAAGCCATTTCTCGATGTTGAAGAAAGTGATTTGGACCACTACTTATCCATAAATTTCAAAGGAACCTATTTTGCAGCCCAAGCGGTAATACCACAAATGCAGAAACAGCAGGGCGGAACAATCCTTAATATGGGAACCGTGTTGGTGGATCATGCGATAGCTGGATTTCCAGCCAGTGCAGCCGTTTCAAGTAAGGGTGCCATACATACTTTTACAAGACAGCTGGCAGCTGAGTATGGGAAGGACAATATCAAGGTGAACACAATTTCTCCGGGAATCATAAGAAGCCCATTGCAAGGCAAAATTGGAGTTGATGATGCCGATAGCCTTGCAGGGCTTCATTTGTTGAATAGAATTGGTGAAACTGATGAAATAGCAGAAACAGCC
This sequence comes from uncultured Allomuricauda sp., assembly GCA_965117065.1. GTDB lineage: Bacteria > Bacteroidota > Bacteroidia > Flavobacteriales > Flavobacteriaceae > Flagellimonas. The sequence continues at coordinate 2,008,718 of OZ220751.1, read as the reverse complement.
TATTATTTAGCTCAAGCGGAATTTGTAACCGGGGAAACAATCAATGTTGCAGGAGGCCATACTGTTGGTCATGCCATTTAAAAGAAGAGAAATGTATAGAGCGAAAACAGAGGAGATAGAAAGAGTAATCAAAAACTACTTTGACGGACTGTTCTATGGAGATACCAGTATGTTGAAACAAGCATTTCATGAAGACGCAATTGTGTATGGGGATATTAAAGGTGAGACCTACATTAAACCCATAGGACCATTTGTGGATTGGGTAGCTCAAAGAGAGAGTCCAAATGATAAAAAAGAGGACTTCAGAATGCAAATTTTGGCCATAGAGGTCCTAGGGGATATGGCCGTAGTAAAAGCACATGTTCCTATGTTGGGGTTGAATTATTATGACACCCTTTCCTTGCATTTTTCGGAAGGTAATTGGACTATTGTAAATAAATTATTTACACATGTGGAGTAAAACCAAAGTCACTACACTTTTAAATATCGATTACCCAATAATACAAGGGCCATTTGGCGGTAGGTTTTCTACCGCCAACTTGGCTTCTACGGTTTCCAATTTAGGAGGGATGGGATCTTTCGGACTAAATGCTTATCATGCTGAGGAAATAGAACAGGTGAGTTTGGATATTCAAAAATTAACATCCAAACCATATGCACTTAATCTGTGGGTTCCTCTTATGGAAGATCCAGTCAACAGCTATACCCCTGGGGATTTTGAAATGTTGAAGCAGGAGTTTACCCACCTATTTGGGCGGGCAGATGTGAAAGTGCCAGATAATCTTACGAACAGTGGCCCGCGTTTTGAAAATCAGATAGAGGCGTTACTTAAAAGTGCCCCGTCTGTGGCAAGTTTTATATACGGCATGCCATCAAAGGAAATCATCAGGGAGTTAATAAAGAAGGGCGCCAAAATAATTGGTACTGCAACCACTGTGGATGAAGCCCAGTATATTGAGGAAGCAGGAGCAGACATTGTAGTAGCAACTGGAAATGCTGCAGGGGGGCATAGAGCTGCATTTTTGGACACAACAACCACCAACTTCATGGATACGAAAGATTTAGTCAAGGAAGTGCTACAAAAAGTAAAAATCCCTGTTGTTGCTGCTGGAGGAATAACCACATCAGAAGATATTGCAAAAATGTTGGAACTGGGAGCTGGCGCGGTCCAATTAGGCACCGTTTTTTTGGCTACGGATGAATCCGGAGCATCCGATCATCACAAGCAAAAACTGTTGGAGAAAAGAGGCTATCAAACTACATTGACCAAAATATTTACGGGTAGGTACGGCAGAGTAATCAACACCCCCTTTATAGAAGAATTTAAGGATGTGAAACAGTTGGCTCCGTACCCACTACAAAGTTCTTTCTTGGCTCCATTACGTAGCAAGTTCGAGGAAGAGGGAAACCATGATTTAATGGCCTATTGGGCAGGCCAACCCACCACTTCACTTCAACATCAAAAAGCAGCAGAGCTTTTTACCTCTTTGGTTAAAGAGTTGAATGTTTCTTTGGGTTAAGCGAGTAGAAGAAAGTTTGTAAACTGTTAGTATGTTAGTTGTTGGCCGACCAAATGTGGGTGTTTAGTATTCAAACCCTATGGTGCAAAAACTAATCCCGAAAATTAATAAGGTATACTTTATCAATCAGTACACCTTGTTCCATATTTTGTCAGGTTCTGGGAGCATACAGGTTGATTTTAAAAACTACCAGGATTGGAAGGATAAGGCCATATATCTGGAAAAAGGCCAGTACATTAAGTTCCTTTCGGGAGATTTTGTAGTCAGAACCATTGAGTTCCCTAGCCAGGATATTTTCGAAAATAGGGAGGTAAGGGTACTGTTTAAACATTTGATTTCTTTGGGCTACATCAATTTTGATGAATGTGATGAGTGCCAAAAGTACCTTTCCAACACCGTTTTTGCCGAAAAAACCAGGGAGATTATAGATGTCTCCTTAAAACAATGGCATTGGCAGAATCCATTTAATGCAAGCCAAAGAGAGTATCAAATTATTTTTGATGTCAAGGAAGTTGTAGATCAAGAGTTTCAGAATAATTTGACCAACAAAGATCTTGCAGCTTTAATTCAGGATAATGGATACAACACTCATACTTTGGTCAAAGATAAATTGGGAATAACCATTAAGTCCCTATTGTCCAATAAAAGACTTATCGAGAGTAAAAAGGAGGTCGTTTTTACAGATAAAAGCATCCAAGAAGTATCCTATGATATGGGATTTAAGGACCCAGCATACTTCAATAGGGTTTTTAAAACGAACACAGGATACAATCCTACAGAGTTTAGGGAGCACTTTGATTTCGAAAGAAACGACCCTTTTGTAGAAGATATTACTCAGCTAGTGCGAATGCACCATAAGGAGGAAAGAGCATTGGGATTCTATGCGGATAGGATGCACCTTTCTGTAAAAGCCCTTTCCAAGAAAACCCGAGATAAGATGAACGATTCCTTGGGTAGGTTAATCAGGAACGAAATGATTATTAGTTCCAAAAGGCTATTAGGCGAGGGGGAATCAATCAAGGAAATTTCTTATCAACTGGGTTTTGAAGAGTCCAACCATTTTACTTCATTCTTTAAGCTTCACGCAGGAATAAGTCCATCCGAATTCAAAAAATAAAAAGTACAAGTTGTTGCGTCTTTTTTGTAGCTGCTAGGGGCGTTTATCGTCGGACATTTGCCACGTAATTACAACTAAAATTATTGTTTAATACTAAAAACAAAGCAAATGGATATTAAAACCTTAGCCACAGAAATGGACAGCATTGTTGCACAAGGTGCAATCGTAGAAGCTGTGGAGAAGTTCTTTGCGGAAGATGCAAATACTTCAGATTACAACAAGGTTACCACAACCGGAAAAACACAAATGGTTGAAAAAATGAAGGGTTTTGCAGATGCTATTGCCAAAGTGAATGGCATAGAATTGCATAGAACCATTGTTGACGGAAACGTAACAGCATCAGAATTTACCTTCGACTTTTTAATGAAGGATGACAGCTCTATTTACTGGCACGAAATCATTAGAAGAATATGGAATGATAAAGGCCAAGTGATTCAAGAGGAATACTTTAACGCCTAGTATCATGAAACTTAGGTTTATAACACCAACGCTTCATGGCGTAGCAGATTACACCGCCGGTTTGGGCTTAATGGTAGCTCCTTTCCTTCTGAATTTGGGAGAATCGTCAAACTTGGCCATTTGGTTTTCTGTAATAACGGGGATTGCGGTTTTTGCAGCTAGCTTATTAACAGACTATAAGTTAAGTCTGCTTAGGGTAATTCCGTTCCAAGGCCATTTGGCAATTGATCTGTTGGTTGCTGTAACTTTTATGATCTTGCCATTCGCTCTTGGATTCACAGGAATTGATGCGGCCTACTATTGGTTCAATGCCACAGTGGTCTTTTTAGTAGTCTCGTTAAGCGCGAGCAAATAATTAAAAACATTTTAAAACAAAAACAATGAAAACTTTAAAAAACATATCATTATTACTTCTTGCAGTTGTAACTGTTAACACTGCCTTTGCTCAGGATAAAAAAGCAAACAACATCGATAATAGCAATATTGCTCTTCAAGGGTATAGTCCGGTTTCCTATTTGGATTTAGGAATAGCTCAAAAAGGCCTCAAAGAATTCAAATCTGAACATCACAAAGTGGCCTATTACTTTACCAGTGCCGAACAGAAAACCAAATTTGACAAAAACCCAGGTAAATATTTACCACAATACGGGGGGTATTGTGCTTTTGGAGTTTATGCAGGGGCTAAATTTAGACCAGACCCCAACAAATTTATTGTTAAGGATGGAAAGTACTTTTTATACCTGTATAACTTAGAGTTGGATGCGCAACAACTGTGGTTGGCAGAGAACAGCCACAAAAAATTGATGGCAAAGGCCAATGAACATTGGAGTAAGCTGAAAAACACTTATAACTAGTAGTTCATGATTGGTTGTGTGTTGAGATACCCTGACATTATGTTGGGGTATTTCTTGTTTTTAGGTAATTTATCTCTCTTTTATAAAGTGCTGAACTAAAATGAAGGACCTTCTGGTTGAAATTCGAAATTGTGAAGTGTGCAAAGCAGACCTTCCTTTGGGTCCAAGACCCATTGTTGCCGCACACCCAAATGCTAAAATTCTCATTATTGGTCATGCCCCAGGAACCAAAGTGCATCGGACTGGAATTCCGTGGGATGACCCAAGTGGCAAACAATTGCGAAAATGGATGGGGGTAACCGACGATATTTTTTACGATGAAACCCGAATAGCACAGATGCCCATGGGTTTTTGTTATCCAGGAAAAGGTAAATCAGGGGACCTACCTCCGCGACCTGAATGTGCTCCTAAATGGCATAGCTCCCTTTTAGATAAATTGCCTAACCTTCAACTGACTATTTTAATTGGGCAATATTCACAGCGGCATTATTTGGATAATCGAATGGAAAAGAATCTAACCGAAACCGTTAGAAATTTTAAAAACTACTTGCCCCAATATTTTGTATTACCACACCCATCTCCCAGAAATCGATTTTGGCTGAGTAAAAATCCGTGGTTTACACAAGAGGTCGTACCCCGTTTTACCGAAAGGATTGCACAACTGCTATTACCTTAATAGGAAACGCAGGAACGTAGTCTACTGAAAGTTTCTGGTTTCATATTGAGGTAAGATGCCAAGTACTTTTGGGGAATTATCTTAAGCTCCTCTGGGCACCGTTGCATAAAGGCAATATACCGCTGTTCGGCGGTAAGTGTTAAAATCTCGACTTCCCGATGCAATCTTCCAAACAAGATGTTCCGAAAAAATTCGTGACCCCAAACATAAAACTCCTGATGTTTATCAAACAAGCTTTGATAATCTTCATAGGAAATCGCCAACATTTTAGAAGGTTTCAAGGCTTCCAAAAAAGTATCGGAAGGTTGTTTTTTAATGAATGAATCAAACGCTCCGGATGGACTTCCAGAATATGAAAATCCAAGGACTACCTTTTCACCTTTCTCGTTCAAAATATAAATGGCCTGAACGCCCTCAAGAACAAAATAGAAAAAACGCTCTACGCTTCCAGCTTCCGTAATAAGGTCGTACTGGTTAAATGATTTTTCAGACCATAAGGACCTAAAATAAGCTTCGTCTTTGGCAGTAAAGTGTACTTGAGGAAAAAAACCTTTTAGCTGAACAAAAACTTTATCTTCCATAAGGCGAGAACAATTCCCTTTAAAAGTAGCCATTATTGAAAAAAAGGAGCTAAAATCAAACCAGAATATCATCAATTTGAACCATATGTCGCTCCAGATGACATATAAGAAATTCAAAGCATTCAGGAAGATAGAAATTCACTATTGGACCGATGGCGGAGGTGACTTTTATCTTGCAGACATCTTTACTCCTACTTTGGAGAATTGAATCTTTCAGATGATTATGAAGGGATAAAAAGGTCTCAAAAATGGAATTCACACTGTCCTCAGCCAACTCATGAGGGGCCAAGAGTGGCTCGAAGCGTTTTAGGGTTTTCATTTTCCATTTTCTTTTCCCATTCTTGGGTCGTTGACCTGCAATGACAATTTTCTGCCATGTTCGAGCCTTGAAATCCGTAGGTCCTTCATTAATGGAATCCATACGGGCCAGAGCACTGTTAATTTTGTCCACATAAAATCCATATGCCTTATTAAGATGGGCAATCACTTCTGCAACGCACCAAGACTTCGTTGTGGGAGGTGCGGTAAGCTTATCCAAAGAGAGCTGTTGAAGGGCCTGGGCTTTTATCAGAATGCCGTTAAGCCGTTGAATCTGATTTTCTGATGTTAGAATTAAGTTTGCCATAACCGCTTGCCTTTTGAGTAGGACAAAGATCAGGCTTGTCTCACCAATAAATGTTGATGCAAATCAAGAAATTAAAAGTTTGAAAGCGAGACAGGCTAAAGTCTAATATCTACTTCCATCGTGTTTTCCTTTTTCCCAACCGGTTTTCCCCAAATATTGTTCGGCACTCTCCACAGCTCCATCTTCAATGGAAGTACCCATGGAATCGTTCCAACGGTTGAGGTACCCAAACAAGGAAATTACGCCCAGCATTTCCACAATTTCCCCTTCATTCCAGTGCTCGTAGAGTCGAGATTTAATATCAGCGTCAATGGCATTGGGCACTTGGGAAGCCGCCAAGGAAAAATCCAAGGCTGCACGTTCTGCATCAGAAAAAGCAGGATGGGTCTTATATTCCCAGACATTGTCCAGTTGTTCCTGTTCAGCACCATAGCGCTCCGCTGCCCTTATAGCATGGGCTTGGCAATACCTACATCCAGTAGCATTGCTGCTTACCCAGGCAATCATACGCTTTAGCGCTGAGGTTACCCTACCATCATTGGCCATTACCGCCTTGTTCAGGTTGATAAACGCCTTGGAAATAGCCGGCCTGTGCTGCATAGTCAATACTGAGTTTGGACAGAAACCAAGGGTTTCATTAAAGAACTCCGCAAGTTGTTTGGTTTCAGCATCGTGATTGGGGTCAAGTGGGTTTACTAAGGCCATAGGTGTATTTTTAAATCGTATTTTTGAAAGCTACAAGAAACAAAAATTTGACTTCATGACAAATCATATTACTACCAAATGGTTGGGCGAAATGGCCTTTGAAAGCAACAACCCGTCTGGCCACAGTTTTAAAATTGATGCTGGCCCTGATGATGGAGGAAAAGGAGAAGGGTTTAGACCCAAAGCACTGATGTTGTCGTCTTTGGCAGGTTGCTCAGGATTGGACATTGCTTCCTTGATCAAAAAGATGAAGTTGGAGGTGGATGATTTTCAAATAGAGACCATTGCCAATCTCACGGACGAGCATCCCAAATATTACGACAAGGTTATTATCGAATACCATTTTCATGGCGCTAACTTGAACGAAAAAAAATTACAAAAGACCATTGATTTATCGGTTGAAAAATACTGCGGTGTTATGGAAATGTTCAGGAGATTTGCTGCATTAGAGATAAAAACGATTTTTCATCATAAGTAAGTTCAAGTTCAAACTCAAGTTCAAAACCCAAGCTCAAGTGTCAATACAAGTTTGGGTACCGTAAATTCTATTACATTTAGGATCATAATTCAGCCTCTTATTCAAATTTCCCAAGACTAGTGTAACGTCACTTCGAGTGTCCCGAGCTTGTTTCGGGATGTATCGAGAAGTCAAAGAGACAGCAGGTGAAAAAATCATATTTATACATTTTAAGATGTTCGGATGGAACCTATTATACTGGGGTGACGTCCAACCTTGAAAACCGCATTCAAAAGCACACTGAAGGCAAATATCCTGGAAGCTACACATTTTCAAGAAGGCCAGTAACTTTGGCTTTTTTTGCAGAATTTACCTGTATCAAAAAGGCCATTGAAAAAGAAAAACAAATCAAGAAATGGTCAAGGGCAAAGAAAGAGACGTTAATCCAAGAGAATTATCATCTCCTGCCAGATCTCGCTAAAAAGAATTTTCAATAACTTGTTCTCGATACTTTTCATGCTGACCTTCTTCCTCAGTCCAGCTTGAAAAACTCGAACTAACGTTGATCCAAATCCAAATTCATTATGCGCTGGACTTTAAAACCTACACACGCCCCTGAAGAAATAGAACAACTTTCCAAAGAATTAAAAGTGGATCCACTGGTCGCCCAATTATTAATTCAAAGAGGAATTACCACCTATGGCGAAGCAAAAGCATTTTTCCGCCCAGAATTAGCCCACTTACATGACCCATTTCTTATGAAGGATATGGACAAAGCCGTGGCACGAATTGAAAGTGCTGTGGCGAACAGCGAAAACATTTTGGTCTACGGCGATTATGATGTAGATGGCACTACCGCAGTTGCACTCATGGCCTCTTATCTTTTGGAAATACACCCAAACGTAGTTACCTATATTCCGGATCGATATACAGAAGGGTATGGAGTTTCTGTTCAGGGAGTGGATTTTGCAGTTGACAATGATATTTCTTTGATCATTGCCTTGGACTGCGGGGTAAAAGCGGTTGATCAAGTTGATTATGCGAAGGAAAAAGGAGTGGATTTTATCATTTGTGACCATCACCGACCAGGAGATCAATTGCCTGATGCAATTGCAATTTTAGACCCCAAAAGAGAAGATTGTGAATATCCATTTAAGGAACTATGTGGTTGTGGTGTTGGATTTAAGCTGATTCAAGCACTGGACTCAAAACAAGGAATGGTCACGGAAGATTTGGTTCCTTATATGGATTTGGTAGCTACTGCCATTGGTGCGGACATAGTTCCGATTACAGGAGAAAACAGGGTGTTGGCCTTTTATGGCCTTCAGGTTATCAACAGTGAGCCTAGAACCGGATTTAAAGCCATTATTGAGCAGATTAAAAAGAGTAGCCTTACAATTACTGATGTAGTGTTTATCATCGCACCACGCATCAATGCTGCAGGCCGAATAAAGCATGGACAACATGCAGTTAATCTTCTGATGGAGACCAACCTGGATTCTGCCCGTCAATTTGCTGCTGAAATAGAAAAGTACAATGCAGATCGGAAAAACTTGGATAGGGAAATCACAGAGGAAGCACTAGCTCAAATTCGCACTAACGGCGAAGAAAATCGATTTACCTCTGTGGTGTATGATGAAAATTGGCACAAGGGAGTTATTGGTATTGTGGCATCACGGCTAACGGAGACCTATTATAGGCCTACACTGGTTTTTACCAAAAGTGGAGCTAAGTTGGCTGCTTCAGCAAGATCAGTAAAAGGGTTTGACGTGTACAATGCACTAGAAGCATGTTCTGATTGTTTGGAACAGTTTGGCGGGCACAAATATGCCGCCGGGTTAACCCTATTGGAAGAGAAATACGAGAGTTTCAAACAACAATTTGAAAATGAGGTGGCCCAAACCATCAATCCTCAATTATTGAGTCCTGAAATCGCTATAGATTCCCAAATATCAATAGATCAAGTAAGCCCAAAATTGATGCGTATCCTCAAACAATTTGCGCCCTTTGGACCAGGAAATATGACCCCAGTTTTTATGGCTGAAAAATTAATAGATACTGGTTATGCCAAAGGTGTTGGAGAAGGAGAAAAACATTTGAAGCTGCATGTAAAACAAGCCATTTCCTCCAACCCTATCGAGAAGTCATATGGAGCCATAGGTTTTAACTTGGGCTCTAAATTGGACAAGGTCAAAAACAAAGCTACTTTTGATGCTGTATTTTCGCTGGACGAAAATGAATGGAACGGAACTATCAACCTTCAATTGAAATTAAGGGACATTCGCTAAACCTTTATGGATCCATACGCAGCCTTACGTTACAAAGAATTCAATATTTTCTTATTAGTCCGTTTTGCCATGGTCTTTGCATGGTCCATGCAATTTATTGTTATTGAATGGCAGGTGTATTCGTTAACTAAAGACCCACTATCCCTTGGGATAATTGGTTTGATGGAGGTTATTCCAGCGGTAGGCATGGCGCTTTTTGCAGGCCACATTGTGGACCAAAAAGAGAAAAGAAATTTATTGATCAAGTGTATTTTAGGGTTTTCTGTCATCAGTCTTGGACTTTTCTTTATCAGTGACCCTTCTTTGGAAAGCACTCTGTCCTCCAACACCATTTTGTTTACCATCTATTTTCTGGTCTTTCTGGGTGGGTTGGTTAGGGCGTTTATTGGTCCAACAATTTTCTCATTGATAGCACTGATTGTTCCCAAGAAGATCTATCCTAATGCCGCTACCTGGAGTAGTTCTACCTGGCAAGTGGCTTCCGTATTAGGGCCTGCCTTGGCGGGTTTTAGCATTGGCTGGATCGGGGTTCATTGGTCTATGTGTATGATATTCGGCTTTTCCTTGTTGGCACTCATTTTTCTGCTCAGGATTTCCAGAAAACCTATTCTAAACCCCAAAATAGGGGAGCCGGTTATACAAAGTTTAAAAGATGGGTTGAAATTTGTTTTTAGCAGCAAAGCCATTTTTGGGGCATTGACTTTGGATATGATCGCAGTTCTGTTTGGTGGAGCAGTGGCCCTTTTGCCCATATATGCGCAAGACATTTTGCACGTGGGATCTGAAGGGTTTGGTATTTTAAGAGCAGCGCCTGCTGTGGGGGCCTCTATTACTATGCTTGGGTCCACCCGATTTCCTTTGCACAAAAATGCCGGAAGTAAACTGTTATGGGCGGTATTTGCCTTTGGGGTATGTATTATTGTATTTGGAATTTCCACCTCTTTCTGGTTGTCCGTTGCGGCCTTGTTTTTAAGTGGTGCCGTGGATGGAGTTTCCATGATTATTCGCCAAACTATACTACAGTTAAAAACACCGGACAACATGAGGGGAAGGGTTGCTTCGGTCAATTCCATATTTGTAGGGTCCTCCAATGAGTTGGGAGCCTTTGAAAGTGGATTGGCAGCCAAGCTTTTGGGAACTGTGACCGCAGTGGTCTTTGGAGGGGTTATGACCTTATTAACCACAGGAACAACAGCAATTGCTTCCCCAAGCTTTAGAAGATTGGACTTGACCAAGGATGTTGAAGAGCATGAAAAAGATTAGTCCGCAAGCTTTTGGAGCGATAATTTCTCTCCATCAAAAACGGCGTAGGTAAAATAATTAATCCAATCCCCAAGGTTGGTATAGGTCGAATTTTCATTCAACTTAATTTCCATAGGAAGGTGACGATGCCCAAAAATGAAATGGTCGTAATGTTGTGATTCCAATTTACGCTTTGCATAGAGAATCAACCACTCTTTGTCCTCACCTAAAAAAGTGGCATCTGCATCACCAGAGATAATTTTGTTGTTTACGGATAGGTGTTGACCCAAGCGAACTCCCCAATCTGGGTGCAACCATCTAAACAACCATTTGGCAACGGGATTTGTAAAAACTTTTTTCATCCGTTTGAACCCTTTGTCTTCGGGACCCAATCCATCACCATGACCAATAAAAAAAGAAATGTTGTTGATTAAAAATTGTTGGGGTTTGTGGTAGACCGGGATGTTAAGTTCTTCTTCAAAATACCCGTTCATCCATAAATCGTGGTTGCCCACAAAATAGGTAATCTGAATGCCCATGTCTGAAAGCTCTGCGAGTTTGCCCAAAGTACGGGTAAATCCTTTTGGGACCACGGTTTTGTATTCAAACCAAAAGTCGAAGAGATCCCCCATGAGAAATAGGGCAGCAGCATCATCCTTGATGGAATCCAACCAGGCTACAAACCTCTTTTCGCGTGGCAAACTCTCCTTGGCCGTGGGCGCTCCCAGATGGTTGTCACTAGCAAAGTATACTTTTTTACCTGATGGTACGGTAATGGTTTTCATTTCCTTGTAAATATAAGAATTAGCTGATGGAGGATATGGAATTGTTTAGTTGTCGGTAGCGAACCATTCAGCAAATGAAGTTTCTGTCTCTTGCAGTTTGAGTGAGTGTAATTGGATGCTGTCAGGAAGCCTCGCTTTTATTTTGGCAGCAAAATCGATGACCATGTTTTCGCTTGTGGGTTGATAATCTGCCAATATTATATTGTGTCCGCGTTCTGATAGGTTCTTGGCAAGTTCAATATGTGGGGTGTTTTTGTTGAAGACGGTTGCATGGTCAAACCTATCAATGATTTCTTCCCGAACAATTTTCTTTAAATCTCCAAAATCGATGACCATTCCTAATTTTACATGCCCATTATCCCTTATGGGTGACCCAATAACAGTTACCGACAGCTTATAACTATGCCCATGAACATTACGGCATTTGCCATCATAACCAAAGAGCGCATGACCCGCCTCGAAGGTAAATTGCTTGGTAATTCTGATTTTCCCCATAATAGTGTTCTAGAGGGCAAAGATAACCAACAAATGAAGGAATGTGGATGGATTTTACCTAAAGGCATAAAGCAGGTAGCTTGCACCAATGACCAGTAAGGGGGAAGCAATCATCATGAGAATAATACTAACTCTATACAGCCCCCAAAAGGTAACGGTCTTTACATTAGCACTATCATTTCTGTCATAAATGATTTTAACCTTATCGCCGACTTGATATGCAGGTGGACTTGAGCTGATAGGACTTTTATAGGTTTGTATGGTGTTGGACCGGTCTTTAAACTCAAAAATAGGGGTGTAAGTGTCGCCATCACTGCTTTGGTTGGTGGATAAATTGATAACTACAGCGGTAGTCTTAATCCCATCCATGAGCAGCTTTTGGGTCTTTTGATAGTGTTGTACAGCTACATAGGCCAATACCAACCCCATGAAAAAGAAAGTACCGTATAACAATATCCACATAGAATACTTTTTAGCTGCCATCTTTGGCTATCGTTTGAATTTTCTTCTATTCCGAATCCGGGTAACAATGTATACCACAATAACCAGCAATGCCAATAGGGGTAAAACAATATCACTGTTTAAAAAAGAAAGAATATCCATGTTTGTTATTTTTTGAACTTTTCCAAAGCATTTTTTGTATTAGGGGATAAAGCCAACTTTCCTGAAACTTCTGCCCTTTCGCCCAATAGTTGCCCCCAATGGTCTGTGCCCTCCCAAAGCACGCGCTTCATTTCCATCAGAGCTTCCGGGTTGTAGGAAGCCAATTTTTGACTATGGAATTCCAGTTCCCTGTCCATTTCTGCAATGGTATCGAATACTTGGGAATATAATCCCTTTTCTTTGGCCCAGTAGGCATTTTTCCATGTTGTTGGATTCAGGGAAAGTTCAGCAAGCGCAGCTTTTCCCATTTTTCGTTCCACAGCAGGAGCGATTACCAGGGGAGCAATTCCAATAGAGATTTCGGATAATTTTATGGATGCAGCTTCCGTGGCGTAAACATAATCGCAGGCCGCCGCCAATCCTACTCCACCGCCCACTGCTTTGCCCTGTATCCGGCCTGTTATTGGCTTTTTGCATTTCCGCATGGCGTTGATTACATTGGCAAAGCCGTTAAAGAATACTTTTCCTTCCTCTAAATTGGAAATAGCGACCAATTCGTCAAATGAAGCACCAGCACAAAAGGCGCGTTTCCCTTCCGATTTTAAGACAACCAAAGAAACCGCATCATTGGTTGATAGTTTATCTATTTCTTTTGTCAGCCGTCCTAGCAACTCAGCAACAAAGGAGTTACTTGCAGGATGCCCAAATTCTACGGTTGCAATCCGGTTTTCAATTTTGGTGTATAAACTTCCGTTGTCCCTACTTGTTGGCATTTTTTAATTTTCAGTAATCAGTAATCAGAGCATGAGAACACTAAATTAGTTGTTTTGCATCAACGGCCTGAATTTTCTTCGAAATTTCCAAACAAGGGCCAAACCGCGAATCAGCATCCAAACCACAAAGGCAATCCAGATGGCGTAAAAGCCCCACCCAAGAAGTTTTCCTAGGTACAAAGTGGGGATAAAACCAAGGAAAGTAGCAGAAAGCAAGACGTTCCTTAAATATTTCATTTCACCCAAACCCTTAAACAATCCATCAAACACAAAGGCCAGAGTATTCATGGGCAACCCTAAAATCACGATAAAAAAGACGCTATAAAAAGTGTCCAACACAATGGTCTCATTGGAGAAAATGCCCCCAACAGGCTTGTAAAATACAAACCCCAAGAGCATTAGTACAAGACTCACGACCATCCCATATGCAATGATTTTTTTTGCAAGCTTCCAAAGCCCACTGTAATCACTGGCCCCTAAGAGTTTTCCGCCCATACTGTTACCTGCGGCGCCATATCCATCAATAAAGAAGGCCGCAAACAGCCAGAGGTTTATAGCGATTGTATGGGCACCAATATAGCGATCGCCGAGGGCAGTTGCTTCCCTAACCGCTATAATTAAAGCAGCATTTAGTGCCAAGGCCCTTACAAATAAGTTGAGGCTCATTATAACCAGCCGTTTTAGTTCTTTGTTCAATGGGAAGACCAATTTTAAGCTTATCTGTGTTTTTTTCAAGAGCAAAATAAACACCAAAATTGCCATTACTGCTTGGGAAATAAGACTAGCCCAAGCCGCACCTTCTAAATACATGGCAGGAATGAACCCTTCAATCCCATATACGAAGGCAAAATCAAGAACAATATTCAATGCAGCGCCTATTAAGGCAATTATCATAGGATAAAAGGTGTTTTGAAGCCCCCTAAAGATTCCAAAAATTGCGAAAGTGAACAGCGTTAGGGGAAATCCCCATACCCGAATGGAGTAGTATGAGATGCAGTATTCAAGAATTTTTCCCGAGGCTTCAAAAAGGACAAAAATCTCCTCAACAATGAATACTGTGGAAACTAGGATGAGAATGCTTAAAAGAATATTAAAAAAAATAGCCTGAGCAGGGAGGTTTTTTACTTCCTCCAATTTTCCAGCTCCAAGATATTGTGAAATAATGGCCGAAATGGAACTTCTGGTTTGACCAAGGACCCAAATCAACATAGATAAAAAAGAACCCACAATTCCGGCAGCGGCCAAAGATTCCAATCCATCTACAGGGATATTCCCCACAATTGCGGTATCTGTGATGGAAAGGACGGGTTCGGCAATACCGGATATGGTAGCCGGAACGGCCAGTTGATTTATGGTTTTAAAATTGATTTTTGTCGCCAAACTTGATGCAAGTTACAGCACTAGTTCGTAACAAGGAAAAGGATGACTACTTTGTTTGGGAAAGAAAATTTCTTCTAATTTCTGGTAGCCTCGTTGTTCATAAAATCGTTGGTTCCTTTTGTTTTGTGAAAAGGTATCCAAGCGCACGGATACGAAATTATTCGTTCTGGAGTAGTCTTCTGCAAAAGCCATAAGTTCTTGTGCGAATCCATGCCCTTGAAGTTCAGGTTCTACACAGATTCGATGTATGTAGGTGCTATTGCCATTTGGCGTGAGCCATTTAACTGGAATGTATTCCTTGTCCATAAGAGTAGAAATGACAATGGCACCGATAATCTTGCTCCCCTTTACTTTTACATAAAGTTCGTTTCTATCTATGTCGTTCACAAACACCTGTTCTGAGGGATAGAATTCGTTCCATTGCTGTATTCCAAGACTCTCCATTTTAGCAGTACAGGCCTTGGTAATGTTAAGGATATCCCTGATATCTGATATCTTTGCATGTCTTATCATGGATGGGTTTCAATTAAATTGTAAATTTAAGCTATAATCATAACCACCAAACAATGAACAATATACTGGTACCGATAGGAACTTCCCCTAATTCATCAGACACACTTCAATATGCCATTGACTTTGCATCCAATTTTGGGTCTAAGGTTTTCGTAATGGATGTTTTTACAGTGACATCTGGTATGGGAAGTTTGGCCAATGTTGAGCAAAAAGTAGCCCAAAGCAGTAAGGAACGCTTAAAGGAAATCATAGATGCAGTCAATACTAATAAAGTTGAAATCAAAATTGCAACCTACAACGGGGATATTGTTGATGGACTTAAAAGCATCAATAAGGAATTGGGCATTGATTTGATTATTATGGCGCCTAGGAGCAATGATATAAAAGAGGAACTTTATTTGGGCAATACTTCTGGAAGAATTCTGAAGCAAACCAATATTCCAATATTGCTTATCCCAAAAGGAACCGCCTTTAAACCCATTGAAAATATCATGACCGCCTTTGGTTCTGGAATATTGAAAAGAAGCCGGGTTCTTAATCCATTGGCGGCGATTAAGGATAAGTTTAGGGCCAATATTGGATTGTTGTTGGTTAAAAGACCAGGATATTCCGAGGAGGATTTACAGATAAATACCGCACTTTTGGACTTAAGTAGTCAATTGACAATTACGGACCAGGCCACTACCTATTTAGGGGTTATGGAGTATTTTCAAAAGCAGCATCCAGACATGCTCTGTGTTTTTAGAAAGAAGCGAGGATTTTTTAAGAAATTATGGGAAAAGAACACAGTTCGCAAGTCTGAGTTCTTTGTTCCCATTCCAGTTTTGGTTCTAAGCGTTAAAAAGGAGTAGAGATAGGAATTTGCATTTTGAAACTTTCCCAAAAAGTCTTTCCTTTGCGCTCTCTTGGGGGATTAGCTCAGTTGGCTAGAGCGCTTGCCTGGCAGGCAAGAGGCCACCGGTTCGAATCCGGTATTCTCCACAAAGCACCTCAAAAAGAGGTGCTTTTTTTATGGAGTTTGTTGTTTACATCATATACAGTGCGAATGTCAATCGCTATTATATTGGTCATTGCCAAAATTTAGCGGAACGGATGAGCCGGCATAATGGGGGTAGATCAAAATATACTAAAATGGCCAAGGACTGGAAAGTGATGTGGACAAAAGACTGTTGCTCACGCGCTGATGCCATGGGATTGGAAAGAGAGATTAAGAAAAAGAAGAGTAGAAAATATATTGAATTTCTAATAACTTCTGAAAAGTTGGACTGAGCGTTCCGAAAACTTTCAGAAAGGCCACCGGTTCGAATCCGGTATTCTCCACAAAGCCATCCGAATTTGGATGGTTTTTGTTATTTATAATTGTTAGCTTCCAGATTTGGAACCGTCAAATGCAATAAAGAAAACATGGATTTAAAAGGTAAGGTAGCGTACATCACAGGTGGAACAAAGGGGATAGGATACGGAGTGGCCCAATGTCTTTTAAAGCAGGGCATGAAGGTTGCTATTAGTGGAAGAAACGAGGAAGGGGTGAATAGGGCTGTAAAAGCTTTAGGGAAAGATGACGTAGTTTTTGGGATTACTTCGGATGTATCCAAACTTGCTGATGAGATGGAAGCAGTCCAATTTATTTTGGAAAAATGGGGTCGTTTGGATTTGGTATTGGCCAATGCAGGAGTAGGTCATTTTGCTTTTGTGGATGAACTAGGAGAGGATGAATGGCTGCAGATGGTGAACACCAATCTTAATGGAGTTTTTTACTCATTAAAAGCCTCTGTGGGAGCCTTAAAAAAGACGGAAGGCTATTATATGACGTTAGCCAGTTTGGCCGGCACCAATTTTTTTGCCCAAGGTGCAGGCTATAATGCCACAAAATTTGGAGTTGTTGGGTTTACGCAAGCCGCGATGCTAGATCTTAGGAAGTATAATGTTAAGGTAACCACTATTATGCCTGGCTCTGTGGCGACGCATTTTAATGGTAATGAACCTACGGAAAAGGATGCCTGGAAGATTCAAGCGGAGGATATTGGAAAATTGGTGGTTGATCTGCTGCAAATGCATCCAAGAACCCTGCCCAGCAAAATAGAGGTGCGTCCTACCCGCCCTGATTTAAAATAACTAGGTTGTTTTTTCTAGAATGGGAATAGCTGAATTGCAAATTTCCAGAATAAGTTTATGCAGGGAATCTTCAAACATTTTTAAAGTGTCTGGGGAGATGATTTTGTTCTGGGTAGAAAAAGGCAAAAAGCCCCGCCCTAGATTTTTGAAGGAGTAAATGCCAGCCTGTAGATTTGTGTCACCGTTCTTTTGGGCATATAAATAGGCATAGCACAAAAGCTGAAAGGCCTTGCTCTTATCATAGTTGGAAATTAGCTCATCCCAATCTGTGAGCTTTACGTGACGTGGTTCAACTCTTCCGGTTTTGTAGTCCACAATACGGGTTAAACCATCTATTTCATCTACCCGATCTAGGGTTCCCTTTAGTTTTATAGGAAAATCTAAACCCTGGATGATAAGTGACACCTCGTATTTTTCTTCCAGCGCCAGAATTTTTATTTGATGTTCTTTAAGCTGTTCTAGCTCCAAAGCCACAAAATTCTTGAGGTATTTGATTATAACATTATAAACCAGTAAAAATCTTCCTTTGGTTATATCAATTCCAGGAAGACACTTATTAAATTGTCCCTTGACTGTTGGTACAATTTCTTTCGCAACAGCGTTAACATTGGTATTTGTAAGATACTGTCCAATTAAGGGATGGTATAGTTGTTCGAGACTATCATGAACAATAATACCAAATGTGTTGGCAGCAATGGTCTCTTCTACTTCGTCAATATCATTGATTTTAAGAATGCTCCTTTTATAAAAATCCAAAGGATTTCTAATATAATTGGTCAAGGAAGTTGGAGAAAAACCTTTTCCGGCACAACGCTCAATATCTTTGATCAACAATTGACTTTTGGTAATTTGAGCAGAACCGGTAGGCGTAATCGTTACCTCTGGAAATGCTATTGCATGAGTAACATATTTTGCAATTGAATCATCTGTAATCAATTGGGATATTAACCTGCTTTTTTCACCTCCTTCCAATACATCTGGTTCGGTATTATATATGATATGGATGTTTTTGGCACGCTGTATCAATCGGTAAAAATGATAGGTATATATGGCATCCTTTTCCTTATAAGTAGGAAGGCCATATTCCCTTTTAACATCAAAAGGGATAAACGAATTGTTGGACTTGCCTGAAGGTAGAATGCCTTCGTTGACAGATGTAAGGATGACAGTTTCAAAATCAAGGTTCCTACTTTCCAACATACCCATTAGCTGTAAGCCTGATAAAGGTTCACCAATGAAGTCCAAGGTTTCTGTGGACGAAAGTTGCTTAAAAAAACTATGTATTGATTTAAGCTCAGTAAGAAAATCTACAGATTTTAATTGCGTTTTTAATTGGTTAAAGAGCATATGAAATCGGTATAGGTATTCCAACTCCAAATGGTTGCTCTCAGCCTGGTAAAGGCTTTTAAGTCTTTGGATAAGGTCTAAACTACTTTCCGCCCACTGGAAAGGGGATAGGGGTTTGGAAGGAAAGATGATTTCGATTACACTGGAGAGATCTTTGTATTTTAAAATCTGATCTGATTTAAGGTGAATCCAGTTATGTTTTTTGATATCCTTGGCTATATCCAAGAATGTATTTTGTTTTTCCAAGGAGGAAATCACAGAGGTATAGGGGTTGGAAGTAAATCTTAAAACATCCTCATAGAACCAACCATTATGGGTTTTATCTAAGTGAAGTTCCAAAAAAGACAAAAAGAAGGAATAGAGCACTGTTTTATTCAAGGGCATTCCCATGGTGATGTTCACTTCCTTGATTGAAGAAGGCACTGCTTGGAGCATAGGGTTGAGCAGTGATTCATCCGCTAGCACCATTGCAGCATTTTGAAGATCCTGGCCTGATTCGGCTTGAATATCCTTTATCAGGTTTCCAACGAACTTAGCTTGGGAAATGCTTTTTGGAACCCCAGTAATTGAAATCTTTTTTGGCAACTGGAAACTACTGTGTGGCCCATCAAGCTTTTTATTTTGGTAGTAGGACCAGTTTTGCTGATAGTTTCGTATGAAAAGTCCAGCGTCATGGACGGGATCAGTAAGAAAGTGGGTATCAATATCCCAATAGATTTGACTGGAGGTGTGCTCAAGAAAATGTTGGATTATAATGGACTCGGCAGTATTTAATGCATTGAACCCAACAAAAACAGTGGTCTTGTTCTTTTGAGGAGTCGTATAGGAGCCCAAATTTTCTACAGCTCTCCTGTAAATCAAACCCTGGTGACCTTTTTTCTGACTTAACAATCTAGAAGTGAAATCTAAATACAAAGGATGAAGATGTTGCCAAAGTTCTAGATAGTTTTGGACAAGCTCCGTCTTATCTATTTTTAAGGACCAGTGATTAATTTCTTTGATTGCAGAAAGATAATTAAGGATGTCCTGGGCAGGAATCAGATATCTGTCAATCTCGTTAAAGTCCTGTAATAGAGTCTGTCCCCACTTTAGGAATGCATTGAAATTGTCAGGGTTTTTTATAGCCGAATCTGTATATACTTCAAATAGCAACAGAACCTGTTCGATATTTGGGAGGGGAGACAGTCCTGAAATTTGAATCACAAAATCTTCGATGGACAGAATTTCCGGGCTAAAAATATGTCGCTTTAAGGCCTTGGAAATATGCTTTTTTAAAAAGGTCCCGGACCGTTTACTGGGAAGAATAAAAGTACAGTCCGCAATGGGAATGTTTCTTTTTTCAAGGTCGGATAGAACATATTCAAGAAAACTGTTATGCATGGACTAAAAATAAAAAAGGCCCTGCATTTGCAGGGCCTTTTTTAAGGAAAACTAGAGTTTCTAGTTTTATTATTTTACCAAGTTGATTTCAACTCGTCTGTTTTGTGCTCTACCAGCTCTTGTATTGTTGGTAGCGATTGGCTTGTCTTCACCATATCCAACAGCAGTTAATCTACTTGCACCAATTCCTTTGTCAATCAAGAAATCTCTAACAGAGTTAGCTCTTGACTCAGAAAGTTTTTGGTTGGTTGTGGCACCACCTACGCTATCAGTATGTCCTTCAACGGAGAACTTAGCATTTGGATACTCATTCAAAATTTGGATGATATCAACCATTACAGAAGTAGATTCTGCCTTGATGGAAGATTTACCTGTATCAAACAAGATAGTTCTTGCATAGTCGTTCAATTGCTTTTGAACTTCCTCAGTTACTTCTGGACAACCATTGTTGGCAACAGTACCAGCTACTTGAGGACACTGATCGTCTTTATCAAGAACGCTATCACCATCGCTATCTGGCCAAGGGCATCCGTTGTTTTCTGCTGGACCTGCCTCGTTAGGACATTGATCATCTTTATCAGCAACACCGTCACCGTCAGCATCTGGACAACCAGCTAAAGCAGCAAGACCAGCTTCACTAGGACAAGCATCATCTTTATCAGCGATACCATCACCGTCAGCATCTGGACAACCGTTCAATTCTTTAGAGCCAGCTTCGTTAGGGCAGCTATCTTTACTATCCTCAATTCCGTCACCGTCAGCATCTGGACAACCGTTGAAAGCTTCCAATCCAGCAACTTCTGGACAAGCATCGTCTTTGTCATAGATTCCATCACCATCAGTGTCAGTACCACCAAATCTGATGCTAAGACCTGCAAGGTGTTGGAAGTGTCTTACCAAATAATCTTCGAAAGCGTGCTTGTATTGTGTCTGTACAGTCAAACCGATATTCTCAGTAAACCAAACGTTAACACCAATACCACCATTAACAGTACCTGCACCAATTTCATCAATCCAAGTGTAACCACCACCAATTTCAGCAAAAGGATCAATGGTTGTGTTTTTTAGGAAGTTGTACTTAATGGTACCATCAACTGCATAGTGGGATAAATCATCAATTGCTTGATCGCCATTATGTTCAATTCTGTTCAAAGAACCTCTAGCACCAATAGAGAAACCATCTCCTATATACTTGGATACAGATACATAAGAAACAGAAGGCAAGATATTCCAGTGGTCAGAAACGTTGAAATACTCGTCAAATAGTGCTGTACTTGAAAAAGCATTATTCGCATCGTTGGTTGGGTAAGTATCAATTGCGTTTACCCCAAAACTGATCTGCCATGGATTATTCTCGTCTTGCGCTTGTATGTTGTTAGCGCCCAAAAAGACAAGGGCAACAACCAATAATTTGCTAAGATGTTTCATGCTCAAAATTTTAAGTTTAAGTGTTTATCAGCAGCAAATGTAAGTTGTTAAGACTTATTAACAAAATCAAATTTTCTTTTTTTTTGGTGCATTACATAGAACATTTAGCGCATTTCAACGATATTCAGTGCTTTCCCCACCTCAATGAATGCGTTTATGGCGTGATCTAAGTGTTGCTTTTCATGGGCAGCAGACAACTGTACCCGAATACGGGCCTTACCTTTGGGAACAACAGGGAAAAAGAACCCAATAACATAAATTCCCTTCTCCAACAGCATATCAGCCATTTGTTGAGATAGTTTAGCATCATATAGCATTACGGGAACTATTGCGGAATCCCCGTCAATAATATCGAAACCTGCTTGCTTCATCCCCTTTTTAAAGTACTCAGTGTTATACTGAAGTTTGTCCCGCAAAGAAGTATCTGAATCAAGCATTTCAAAAACCTTGATGGAAGCACCAACTATAGCTGGCGCCAGGGAATTGGAAAACAGATAGGGACGCGACCGCTGCCTCAGCATTTCTATGATTTCTTTCTTTCCGGTGGTATACCCACCCATGGCTCCGCCTAAGGCTTTACCCAAGGTTCCAGTGATGATATCTATCCGATCCAAAACACCTTTCTCTTCCAAGGTTCCCCTTCCAGTTTCACCTATGAAACCGGCGGAATGGCATTCATCGATCATAACAAGAGCGTCGTATTTGTCTGCCAAATCACAAATTTGATCCAAAGGCGCCAACAAGCCATCCATAGAGAAGACCCCGTCTGTTACAATAATTCTAAATCGAGAACCGTCCTCATGACTCTGCTTAAGTTGAGCCTCCAGATCAGTCATGTCATTGTTGGCATATCGATATCTTTTTGCTTTGCAAAGGCGAACACCATCAATAATGGAAGCATGGTTGAGGGAATCCGAAATAATGGCATCCTCGGCGGTCAACAAAGGCTCAAAAACCCCTCCATTGGCATCGAAGGCCGCTGCATACAATATGGTGTCTTCCGTACTATAGAAATTGGCAATCTTTTCTTCCAGTTGCTTATGGATATCCTGGGTGCCACAAATAAACCGGACCGAAGACATTCCAAATCCGTGTGTATCCATGGTATCCTTGGCAGCCTGGATCACATCTGGATGCGATGAAAGACCCAAATAATTGTTGGCGCAAAAATTGATGACCTCTTCCCCCGAGGCAATTTTTATAATTGCATCCTGCGGTGTTGTGATGATTCGCTCCTTTTTAAATAGACCAGCGTCTTTTATGTTTTCCAGCTCCGTGGCCAAGTGTTCTTTTATCTTACCGTACATAGTTTTTTATTTAAAGAAAAACAGGATTTATTTCTTGATCAATATAAACAATTATAGCATGCTTAATTTTAAAATTCATTGCTTTGAGCACATCACCATATTCCATAATCTGCTCTTTGTGTGAGGGGGATGGTTTTCCAGTTTTATAGTCGATTATTGTGGCTTCGTTACCCACGATGATGATACGGTCTGGGCGAAGGGTTTTACCGTTTGTGGTTAGGATATCCTGCTCGTTTAATATGCGGCGGTTTCCTGAAAAATATTCGGTTAGCAAGGGATGGGTAACCACCTCTTCTATTTTTTGTGTCACATAATTGGTTGCGTTCCCTTCCAAATGTCCCAAAGTTGCAAGGTCATTTATTACCTTGCCCAAATCGTTTAAAGTTTCTATTTGGCTTAACGCATAATGGATGACATTGCCCAGTTCAATGGCCTCCCTATTTTCGGTATCCCACAACCGACTAGATCTAGTGGAAATGGCAAAACCGCCATCTCCCTTTTTCCTGCTTATATATGGAATGGTTGAATGTTGCTCTGATGAACGTTCAATATCCTCGCTTCTTTCGGATAAAGTACCAAGGGCATATAGCCCCTGTGCGTTTTTTGAAACCCTGTTCTCTTTGAGATAATATTGGAACAGATCAAAATAGGAAGTGGATTGCTCCAATGAAGCAATGGGCTTTCCAGTTTCCGAAATAATGTAAAGTCCTTCTTCAGCCCGGGTCAGGGCCACATAGAGAACATTTAAAGCATCCAGCTGGGTCTTTTTCACCTCCTCCAGATAAGCCTCTTTAGCTATAGCATTGTACTGCTGCATTTCCTGCTTGGCATCAATTAGAAATTTATCCAATCCCAAATTTTCTTCTGCTTTTGTAGCAGACACCCATGATTTTTTTCTCTTTCTCTTATCGTCAATAACCGAATTGGCAAAGGGGAATATAACAATTGGGAATTCTAGTCCCTTTGCCTTGTGGATGGTCATGATTTTTACCGCATTGATATCATTTGGGGCAGCAATGGAAAGTGAGGCTTGCTTCTGCTCCCAATGACCTAAAAAAGGGCGAATACCCGGTCCATCTCTTTTTTCAACTAAGAGCAGCTCGTCCATAAGAAAGGTAAGATAGGCTTCAGAATTTGCGGCAAGGTCAAATTGTACAATGGCCTTTTCAAGGATGGTCAATGTAGATTGTCCTTTTAGCTGTGGCACATGGAAGTCATAATTTTCGGCAAGAAAGTACTCCATTTGGTTCAAGTGGACAGAAATAACCTCATGCATATCAGCTTGTCCTTTGGACAAATACTGCAATATCTCGTATACCGCTTCCCTGTCGTTTTGATTTTCAATGACCTTTAATAGGGAAATCAAGAAAATGACCTTTTCGTTGTTTTTCAGCAAAAGAGATTCGGAAGAAACAATGGGGACGTTGTTTTCAGAAAGGAAATTGGCCAGCAACATGCCATGGTCATTCTTGCGGACCAGAATACAGATGTCCGAATAGTGGTAATTTTTAGAAAGCACCTCTTCAACCGATTTAAGAACCTCCGAGCAATAGACCGCTGTTTTGTCCTGTGTCTCTTCATCCAAAAAACTTAGTTGCACGTAACCTCCCAACCTTGAGTTGGGCTTTTGAACGCAGCCCTGAAGAAAAAGGTCTTGGTAAGCTTGATCCTTTAAAAAGGGAGCAATAGCGGTAAAAAAACTATTGTTGAACTTGATGAGCTCACTGGAACTTCTCCAATTAGTATCTAAACTAAAAATGTTGGGTGTAACCCCAAAAGGGTGTGATTTTTGATTTATCAAATCCAGAAACTGCTCGGCCTTTCCACCACGCCATCTATAAATGGCTTGTTTTACATCTCCGACCAAAAACAAAGAACCCAGTTCGTTTTTTTCGTTAACGCTTTCCAATGCATTTCCGATTAGGGGAATCAGGTTTTCCCATTGCACTTGCGAAGTGTCTTGGAACTCGTCAATAAAATAATGTCGGTATTTTTCGCCCAGACGTTCATAAATAAAGGGTACGGGCTGGTTCTTAATTTCTTTGGACAATACCTCATTCATATAAGTAATGGGAATTACTTCCTTTTCCAGCTCAATGTTCTTGATTTCCTTGGCAATTTCAGACAACAGGGTCAAGGGTACGGTATTGTCATAAATGTTTTTGAGATAATTTCTTTGGAACAGTTCTTTTTTTATGGACATAAAATGTTCCAAAACCAAAGTTGCCAAATGGGATGCGTCTCTTTTGTCGGTAGATTTAAGTATGTTTCCCTCCAACAGGCTTTGCTCCAATTTGTTGGCGTAAAGGGTTTTTGTGTTGAAATCCTTACCCGTGATTTTTTTAAAGTGGTTGGGTAGGGTTTGTCTAGGAAAATTGGGCGCTTCAAATCCTTGGTCACTAATTTCCTGAAGTACGGCATTCGCTTTTTCCAAAACACCATTTTCAATGGCCGCTATTTGTGTGGCTATTTGCTTTTGGATGTTTCTGAACTCAGGAATCGTCTTTGCTCTTAGTTTTTCAAGGTGCAGGGTATGGTTTTCCTGAAAAAGGAGCTTTCCAATTTCAACAAGATCATAACCAATGTCCCAACTTTTATCCCCATCTATCTTTTCCAAAGAAAATGCAATGAGTACTTGTGTAAGCTCATTTTCAACACCTGCCCTTGCTAACAATCGCCCTACTGCCTCTTTTAACAAGAGTTCGGTGTCCAGTTCCACCTCAAAGTTTTGAGAAAGTTGCAGGTCCCGGGCGAAGGTTTTAATGATTTTATGGTTGAATTTATCTATGGTCGAGATTTCAAAAAAGGAATAGTTGTGTAAAATTCGTTTGAGCACCAATTTTGACCGCTCACGGAGCTGGTCTCCCCTTAATGAAAGGTCTTGACAAATTTCATGGAAGAGCGACCCTTGTTTTTCTGCATCCTGGTTTCCAAAAGTATAGAGGCTTTCCAGGATTCGGGTCTTCATTTCATCTACCGCCTTGTTGGTAAAGGTGATGGCCAAAATCTGCCTGAACTTCGAAGGAGAGGCATCCGTTAGCAAGAGTTTGAGGTATTCCTTGGTCAAGGAATAGGTCTTGCCAGAACCAGCGGAAGCGTTGTATATTTTAAAGTGGGAAACCTCCAAAACTATTTTTCTGCAAATTACGGATTACCAACTTTAAGTTAATGAGGCAGGGCATTAAATATATCTGATAAAGCCGTATTTTTACAAGAATCAATAATAACTTAATAACAAAACAATTATGGCTTTTGAATTACCAAAATTACCGTACGCCTATGATGCCTTGGAGCCACATATAGATGCCAGAACTATGGAAATCCACCATACCAAGCACCATAATGGATATACCACTAAATTAAATGGTGCAATCGCCGGATCTGACCTAGAAGGAAAAGACATTATGGACATCCTTTCCAACTTGGATATGGGTAACGGAGCAGTGCGCAACAATGGAGGTGGTTATTATAACCACTCATTGTTCTGGGAAGTAATGTCTCCCAATGGAGGAGGAGCTCCAAGTGGAGATTTGGCTGCTGCCATTGATGCTGCCTTTGGCTCTTTTGATGCCTTTAAAGAAAAATTCAGTGCAGCTGCCGGAACGAGATTTGGCTCTGGATGGGCTTGGCTTTGTGTGCACAAAGGTGGCAGGGTTGAAGTATGCTCAACACCAAACCAGGACAACCCCATTATGCCTGGAACAGGTTGTGGTGGGCACCCAATTTTAGGATTGGATGTTTGGGAGCATGCCTACTACCTAAACTACCAAAACCGCAGACCTGATTATGTGGCTGCTTTTTTCAACGTAATCAATTGGGATAAGGTTGCGGAGAATTATGCAGCATCGAAATAGGAAATGGTTACTTTAGTAAATGGACTAAGGGCGCTTTTAGCGCCCTTTTTTTATGCTTGTTTTCCAACATGATAGTTGGAGTTCCCCACACTTTATCCGAATTGTATTGAGAACCAGCTCTAGCGAGGAATTGGGAGTGTGGAACAGGTCAAAACACGCATCCATCAATTGAAAAGGGGTATCCGTCAATTCCCAGGCGTCAAATAGCACTTGTTCTACTTTCTTTGCGGGTTTAACCAAATAAAAGTTTAAACCATGAAAAAGATAACCTACTTAGGAATTGTTTTATTGTCCATGACATTGTTAGTCCTTTCCTGCAGTAAAGAAGATGGGCCGGATGTTCAGGACCAACAAACTTCACCAAAAATTGATGTGGTTAGTCCAACAAGTGGCCCAGTGGGAACTACCATAATCCTGGAAGGAACAGGTTTTGGCGACACTAAAGAGGATAACGAGGTTAGGTTTAATGGGCGGGCAGCAATCATTAGAACCGCAAGTACCACTAGGCTGGTAATTGAGATTCCCGAAGGTGCCACAACAGGACTTATTAGTGTGAAAGTGGGTGCTAAATCCACCATAAGCACTGATGAATTCGTGATTTATACTTTCAACAATTGATTTAACCAACCTAAATCTGGAATGTGACTTCGCTTTTCCTAGAATCATAATTCAACGAATGAAAAAGCTATCAAGTTAAGTGAGGACTATAGCTCAGGTATTTGATGATATAGATAGAGTCACTTTCATAAACAAGGATAATAGCACTGTGGTAGGTCTTTGCAGAGCAAGTTTGACGGGGCTTGATGTAGGCATAGAGATTGTTGTGAATTCAGATTTCTATATTGGCGGATTCATTAGGGAGAGGAAGAGGAGGTGATTTAATACCATGTAAAAATGAGAGATTTTTTACCACAATAAGAGCTCATTATTTGCGCTTTGCGCCGAAGTGTCGGTTCGAGTGCTTTGGGTTATTTGGAAAATGTATCAGGAACTTCTCTCTATAGAGATTTAAGAGGAGTACAATACAGGTTTTTTCTTTTAAGATTTACCCAAATAGAAAAGGGTGAGGAAGCCCTCACCCTTTTCGTCCCAAATCTTACCATAAACTTAACCTACTTATGCTATGGCGAAACTAAATTACTGGTATTGTGAGAAATAACAAAAGTTTTTGGAGAATTTTTTGATTTCGAGTCAAAAAAACAAAGGGAACTTTGAAGGGAATTTTTGGTAAATCCTTGGGGTTCAAACATAAAGAAGGCGGACATTGTCCGCCTTCTTTCCCCAAATCTTACCATGAACTTAACCTACTTATGCTATGGTCCCCCAAATGTAAGGCAGAGGGTGAGTTGCAAAAAAAGCTTTTAGATGAAACCCCAGTTAATTGGGTGAACGACCCAAACTGTGGTTAGGGAATGTTTTTAACTTAAAAATGAATTGCGAAGAAACTGTGGAACGGCCTAAAAATAAAGAGGCCGGAGTTTACTCCGGCCTCTTTCCCCAAATCTTACCATGAACTTAACCTACTTATGCTATGGTCCTCCAAAAGTAAGGCAGAGGGTAAGCTCTGGAAAAAGGTTTTAGATGAAAACCCTGTTGCTTGGTTGAAATGCGAGAGTTGTTGTTTGGAAGCACTATTCGTGAGGAAAAGGATTACGAATAAGGTGTTTTGGACTACGTAGAAAATAAAAAAGGTGGAATAGCTTCCACCTTTTTTGCCCCAAATCTTACCATGAACTTAACCTACTTATGCTATGGCAATACTAAAGTAGGTTGGTACGTTGCCCTAGGGGCAAAAACCCGTTCATCTACTCGTTTCATCGATGAAATGCACTGCCAAACTTTAAATCATATAAGAAGCTAGTAAGCTCTCTGGTTTTTCCCTTCATAAAAGTTAATGAATGCCCTATTGACCACTCTATTACCCCCGGGTGTAGGGTAGTCTCCCGTAAAATACCAGTCCCCTAAATTCTTGGGACAGGCCTGGTGTAAGCCTTCAATACTCTGATAAATAATATCCACTTCCGCATTGATGCCCTTAGGACTCAATATTTCTGCTATTTTCTTGGATATCTGATCTGCAGTAAAAGGAGCGTAGAACTCTTTTACGTAATTGATCACCTCTTTATCCTTGGATTGCGTCTGGGCAAGACACTTCTCGTAAATAGCTTTGATTTTGTCCGTGGTGCCGTGATCCTCATGCAGTGCCTGGGCCGCCTTAAAGGCTACAAAATCTTCCAACTTGGCCATATCAATCCCATAACAATCGGGATAACGAATTTGTGGTGCCGAGGAGACTACCACAATTTTCTTAGGAGACAAGCGGTCCAAAATTTTAAGGATACTCTTCTTTAAAGTAGTCCCACGTACAATGCTATCATCAATAATTACAAGATTGTCCCCTTTCTTTACGGAACCATAGGAGATGTCGTAAACGTGGGTCACCAAATCGTCCCGGCTACTATCTTGGGTAATAAAAGTCCTTAACTTGGCATCCTTGATGGCCACTTTTTCTATACGGGGCCGAACATCCAAAATTTTATGGAGCTCATCCGCTTTCATATTTGGGCCCAAATCTAAAATTTGCTCTTCTTTTCTTTTGTTGAGGTAGTTCTGTGCTTCCTTGACCATTCCAAAAAAGGAGGTCTCTGCAGTATTGGGGATATAGGAAAAAACGGTGTTTACCAAATCGTTGTCAATGGACTTTAAAATTTGTGGAAAAACTAATTTCCCTAACATTTTTCGTTCCTGATAGATTTCTTTATCACTTCCCCTAGAGAAATAAATACGCTCAAAGGAGCAAGCCTTTCTTTCGGTTGGCTTTTGAATTTCTTCCAAATGTACCGTTGCATTCTTCTTGATGATCAGCGCATGCCCAGGGTCCAATTCCTTAACAGAATCATAAGCCACATTGAATACGGTTTGTATGGCAGGCCTTTCAGATGCAACCACCACTACTTCTTCATCCTGATAATAATATGCTGGACGAATCCCAGCAGGATCACGTACCACAAATCCATCCCCATGCCCCAACAAACCGCCCATGGTATAGCCACCATCCCAGTTCTTGGAAGCTTTTCTCAATATTTTGGCGACATTCAATCGCTCTGCGATCAGCGGGGAAGCTTCCCTTTTGTTGTATCCTTCTTTCTTGATTTGCTTGTACAGTTTGGCCACAGCATCATCCAAAAAGTGTCCAATTTTTTCCATTACCGTTACCGTGTCCGCCATTTCCTTGGGGTGCTGACCTAGGGTCACCAAGTTCTCAAACAACTCGTTAACATTGGTCATGTTAAAGTTGCCTGCCACAATAAGGTTACGGTGCATCCAATTGTTCTGCCTTAAAAATGGATGAACACTCTCAATGCTGTTTTTACCAAAGGTGCCATACCGTACATGGCCCATCAACAATTCTCCTATGTAAGGAATGCTCTTTTTTTGAAGCTCAACATTGTTCTCCAGACTGGGGTTTTGTTCCAGCGCGGTGTTGATACGGTCGTTGATTTGGGCAAAAATATCCTGAATGGGCTGTTGCTGCGCTGAACGTACCCTGCTCATATAGCGCTCCCCAGGATTCATATCCAGTTTAATACTTGCAAAACCAGCTCCGTCCTGCCCTCTATTGTGCTGTTTTTCCATCATGAGGTACATTTTGTTTACCCCATAGAATGCAGTACCATACTTTTCCTTATAGTACTCCAGTGGTTTAAGCAAACGGATCATTGATAATCCACATTCGTGCTTAATTGCATCACTCATAACAAACCAAAATAAAAAAGCCCCGAAACGTATCAGGGCAGTTGTTTATGTTAACTCAATATTGAACTGTGTGAGCTCCTTAAATTGCATAAGGCGTTTATCCACCTCCTGTTTCTCCAACTTCAACATTCGCTCCGTACCAAACCGCTCTACACAGAATGAGGCCAAATTAGACCCATGTATAATAGCATTTTTCAAGCTCTCAAATGAAATATTTTTGGACTCGGCCAAATACCCTGCAAATCCTCCGGCAAAAGTATCTCCGGCGCCAGTGGGGTCAAAAACCTCTTCCAAAGGTAAAGCAGGTGCAAAGAAAACATGTTCCTTATGAAACAAAAGCGCTCCGTGCTCTCCTTTTTTGATCACTACGTATTTAGGCCCCATTTCCTGTATTTTTGCTGCAGCTTTTACCAAAGAATATTCATTGGTTAACTGTCTTGCCTCTTCATCATTTATGGTAATTACATCAATCTTAGCAATTACCTCCATTAGCTCATCCCATGTATTGTCCATCCAAAAGTTCATGGTATCGGCTATAATAAGTTTTGGTCGCTCTTTCATTTGCGCAATTACACCCAGTTGAGTATTTGGATGTAGGTTCCCCAACATGACCACTTCCGCATCCTTAAAATTTTCTGGAACAACGGGATTAAAATCACCCAAAGTGTTCAATTCAGTAATTAGGGTATCACGGGAATTTAGATCATTATGGTATTTGCCCTTCCAATAGAAGGTTTTACCTCCCTTTACTACCTCAATACCTGAAATGTCAATGTTGTTTGCCGTGAAAATGTCTAGATACTCCTGAGGAAAATCCTCTCCAACAACGGAGACCACTGCAGACTCCACATTGAATTGGGATGCGGCCAAACCTATAAATGTTCCGGCCCCACCAAGGATTTTATCACTTTTTCCAAATGGCGTTTCAATATCGTCGAAAGCCACGCTGCCTACAATCAGCAATTTGCCCATTTACTAAAATTTGGTGCAAATATACGGTTAGATATTCCATTTACCATTACTTGCCGAGCAATTAAGAGAATGCTTGAAAATTTGTGGATGGAATACCTATTTTCTTCCAAAATCTGCAGGAATTTCACCCCAAGCCTTGGTCTCCCATTTTACAATTGGGGTATTGTACCTATTTTTCTTCAACCAATCTTCGGCTCGCTCAATAAGTTCAAAAAGCTTGGTGTTTTTAGCATTTCTTGTAAGCTTGGTACCACACTTTTTCTTCCGCACCCATCCAATGGCAATTCTAGAATCTGAATAAACGATACGTTCACTTTTTCGTTCCTTTAAAAAGGCCAAGCCATGGACTAGGGCCAAAAACTCACCAATATTATTGGTTCCTTGATCAAAGGGACCCTGCTTAAAAAGGAGCTTTTTTGTTTTGGTATCTACTCCTTGGTATTCCATTTTACCTGGATTACCGCTGGAGGCAGCATCCACAGATATGGAATTATAGTTGGGGTCTCCAATTTTTAGCAACTCTTCTTGCGATAGTTCCTTTTTCCCTTTGGAGGTGCCCTTGTACTCCAAATAGTTGCCATTGTAAGCCTTTTTAGCCTCAGCAAATGATGAAAATGACTTGTATTGGGCACCCTTGAAACCTGCTATTTGTGCCTTGCAATCGTCCCAAGTCTCAAAAATGCCCGGATGCTTCCCTTTCCAGACCACGTAGAATTTTTTCTTATTCGCCATTGTTGGTCAAGAGTTTTTCAATCACTTTTGGAAAATGTTCGTATTCCAATTCATGCACCTTGCTGGCAATGGTATCTGGGGTGTCATCCGAGTTTAATGCGGTTTTCGCTTGAAAGATGATTGCACCTTCATCATAGTTTTCGTTGACGTAATGAATGGTGATACCTGTTTCGGTCTCGTTGTTTTCCTTAACAGCTTGGTGGACCTTTGCCCCATACATACCTTTTCCCCCATATTTAGGCAAGAGCGCAGGGTGAATATTAATGAGTTGTTTGGGAAAGGCTTTAACCAAGCTTGACGGAATTTTCCATAAAAATCCAGCTAACACTATAAGATCGGGATTTAGCCCCTTGACGGCTGCCATGAAGCTACCACTACCTGAAAAAGCCTCTTTATTAAAATAAAACGCAGGAACCTTTAGTCGCTCACAGCGCTCCAGAACATGGGCGGTTTTTTTGTTGGAAAACACTGCAACCACATCAATATTAGGGTTGTTTCCAAAGTAGGTAATAATGTTCTCCGCATTGGAACCACTCCCGGAGGCCAGGATTACAAATCGTTTCATTTTGGGATTTCTTCGCTGTGTATTGTTGATACAATTTATAGGCTAAAGTACTGTACCTAGGCATAAGATGCTTAATTTAGGGTACATTTTATCGACAAATGGTGTATTTAATCCAAAGTTTTATATTTTTGCCCCGATTAAATTTTTAAAACCGATATAATTATGTCAGACATTGCATCAAGAGTAAAGGCTATCATCGTTGATAAACTAGGTGTAGATGAGAATGAAGTAGTTCCTGAAGCTAGCTTTACCAACGATTTGGGTGCAGATTCCTTGGATACTGTTGAACTTATCATGGAGTTTGAAAAAGAATTTGACATTCAAATTCCTGATGATCAAGCAGAGAACATTGCAACTGTTGGTCAAGCAATTAGCTATATAGAAGAAGCGAAGTAATATATATGATATTTTACTAAAGATTTTAAATTATCCATGTGATGATCATCGCATGGATAATTTTTTTTTAATTTAGGTTCTAAAGGGTAAAAAAATAGTTCAATGCAGTTAAAGCGAGTTGTGGTTACTGGAATGGGTGCGCTTACTCCCATAGGTAACAATTTAGAGGCTTATTGGGAAGGACTAAAAACTGGTAAGAGCGGTTGTGCGCCTATTACGTATTTTGATACAGAAAAGTTTAAGACCAAATTTGCCTGCGAACTTAAAGGCTACAAACCTGAAGACTTTTTTGATAGAAAAGAAGCTAGAAAGCTCGATCGATTTGCTCAATACGCCCTAGTCTCATCAGATGAGGCTATTGCAAACTCTGGAATCAATCTGGATACGGTTGATAAGTTTAGGGTTGGGGTTGTCTGGGGTGCTGGTATTGGCGGACTGGAAACTTTTCAAAATGAAGTAATCGGCTACGCCGGAGGAGATGGAACACCACGGTTTAACCCGTTTTTCATCCCTAAGATGATTGCAGATATTGCTCCCGGGAATATTTCCATTAAGCATGGATTTATGGGGCCTAACTATACCACAGTTTCTGCCTGTGCTTCCTCTGCCAATGCAATGATTGATGCTCTCAACTATATAAGGTTGGGACATTGTGATGTTATTGTGACAGGAGGTAGTGAGGCCGCAGTAACCATTGCTGGTATGGGTGGGTTCAATGCTATGCATGCACTCTCTACAAGAAACGATAGTCCAGAATCCGCTTCTAGACCATTTGATGCTACCCGTGATGGGTTTGTATTAGGAGAAGGCGCCGGAGCATTGATTCTTGAAGAATACGAGCATGCCAAAGCGAGAGGAGCCAAGATCTATGCGGAAGTATTGGGTGGCGGCTTGTCCAGTGATGCCCACCATATGACAGCACCTCACCCAGAAGGAATTGGGGTGGTTAAAGTAATGGAGAACTGCTTGCAAAATGCAGGTTTGAACCCAGAAGATATTGATGCCATCAATACACACGGAACATCAACTCCTTTGGGAGATGTTGCCGAGTTGAAAGCTATATCCAGAGTGTTTGGTGCACACGCGCCCAACATAAATATTAATTCCACCAAATCCATGACGGGACATTTATTGGGTGCCGCTGGAGCTATTGAGGCCATTTCTTCCATATTGGCAATGGAGCATAGTCTGGTACCTCCAACCATAAACCATAGTGTTGTGGATGAAAATATAGACCCTTCATTGAATCTGACCTTGAATAAAGCTCAAGAGCGAGAGGTGAATGTAGCAATGAGCAATACCTTTGGTTTTGGCGGGCACAATGCTTGTGTTTTGTTCAAAAAAATAGGGTAGTTTTGTAATACAATGAAACTTACTTCCAAAATATTCAATTCCCATCCCAAATCGGATGGGGATTTTTTTTTGGGGATTAAAACAATTCTTGGATTCAAGCCCAAGGACATTGAGATTTATAAAAAGGCCTTTCTTCACCGCTCTGTTAACAAACGGGATAAAGCCGGTAACCCCATGAATTACGAGCGGCTCGAATTTCTGGGAGATGCCATGCTGGGGACAATAATTTCCAAGCACCTCTATAGTGAGGTCCCTGAAGGAGATGAGGGGTACCTTACCAAAATGCGCTCCAAGATCGTGAGTAGAAAGCACCTAAATGAACTCGGAAAAGATTTGGAACTTTTGCGTTATGTGGAGAGTCGCATTCCCAAAACTCACTTTGGCGATAACATCCACGGGAATGTATTTGAAGCTCTGGTTGGAGCTATTTATTTGGATAGGGGATATCCGTACTGCGAAAAATTCATCAACGAACGCGTAATCAGACCTTATGTGGACATTGAACAACTGGAGGGTAAGGTCATCAGCTATAAAAGTTTAGTTATCGAATGGTGCCAAAAACAAAAGAAAACCTTCCATTATGATGTTTATGAGGACACAGGCAAGGATGAACTCAAGCATTTTGCCGTGAAACTTACTATTAGCGATAAGATTATGGCAAAAGCTAGGGCAACATCCAAGAAGAAGGCGGAAGAAAAGGCATCAAGAAGAGCCTATTTTGCCTTACAGAGCAGAATAGAAAACCAGTAACTTTAAAAAAAGGCAAACTCAAACGTTTTCGTTGAGATTCAGAGCCTATTGTGTTCATTCAACTAGGCTGGCAAAGGTATTAGAACTATATTTACAGTTCGTTTCAAGGCCATGTTGACTACCCATAAGATATCTGCGGACTTTTATGACGACAATTTTCAGCTTATCGCAATTCATTGCGGACTGGAAGATTATGCTGTAGGATATGCCATAAATGCTATTTGTGGACTACAGCTAAAAAGAATGGAAAACGACCTGAAGTTTAATCAGGATCTCACTTTTTCCGTATTTGAATGGGATGATGAACTGAGTGACACGTATTGGACGTTAATTTCCAATAAGTGTACCGTTGAAACGCTAATTCCTTCGGATGGACTTTTCGAAAACCGAACTTCTTCTAGAATGGACTACTTGATAAAAGAGCATAAAGAAGTTGATTATCTTTTGAAGGTTGATGGCGGTGAAATAGCAATGATAAATGAGCAAGTCAAGTCTATCAATCGGATACCAAAAGTTGTTACAGCTTATCCCTTGGAAACACAAACCTTAAAATCAAAAAGAAACCTAATCTTTTAACAATGCCAACCGGAAAAAAAACAAAAATAGTAGCCACTCTAGGTCCTGCCACCAGTAAGAAGGAAGTCCTTAAGAAAATGATGGAAGCAGGCGTGGATGTCTTCAGGATAAATTTCTCCCATGCGTCACATGACGACGTAGCGGAGCGAATAAAACTTATCCGTGAACTCAATGAAGAACTGGAAATCAACACTGCTATTCTTGCAGATTTACAAGGACCAAAGCTAAGGGTTGGTGTTATGGGAGGTGAGGCAGTTGTGGCCCCTGGTGATGAAATTACCTTTGCTACCGGAGAACCTTTTGAAGGGAGCGCCAAAAGAGTCTATATGAATTACCAGAGTTTCCCGCAAGATGTTAAGGCAGGGGAACGTATTTTGTTGGACGATGGAAAGCTGATTTTTGAGGTAAAGTCAACCAATGGGAAAGATGAGGTTATCGCAACGGTGATACAAGGGGGACCTTTAAAGTCTAAAAAAGGGGTTAATTTGCCCAACACCGATATTTCACTTCCGGCGCTTACAGAAAAAGACATCAAAGACGCCATTTTTGCAATTGGGCAGGAAGTGGATTGGATGGCACTTTCCTTTGTTCGCCATAGTCAGGATTTAATGGATTTGCAAAACTTAATCAATAAACATTCGGAACACAAAATTCCAATTGTTGCCAAGATTGAGAAACCAGAGGCTGTAGAGAACATTGATAAAATTGTGGCCTATTGTGATGGCCTGATGGTAGCTCGTGGAGATTTGGGTGTTGAAATTCCGGCACAAGAAGTTCCACTTATCCAGAAGCAATTGGTTCTTCGGGCCAAAAAAGCAAGGATTCCTGTAATCATCGCCACACAGATGATGGAAACTATGATTACCAGCCTAACACCTACCCGAGCGGAAGTGAACGATGTGGCCAACTCTGTGATGGATGGAGCTGATGCAGTAATGCTCTCCGGGGAGACATCTGTTGGAAACTATCCAGTTCAGGTCATCGAAAAAATGACGAGCATTTTAACGAGTGTGGAAAGCTCCAACCTAATCAGCGTTCCGCAAACTCCACCACACATCCGTACCAAAAGATATATCACCAAATCCGTTTGCTACCATGCGGCCACCATGGCCAATGAAATAGAGGCCAAGGCCATTTCTACATTGACCAATAGTGGGTATACAGCCTTTCAGATTTCTGCTTGGAGGCCTAGTGCGCATATCCTTGTATTTACGTCCAACAAAAGAATATTGACCCAGTTAAACCTATTATGGGGGGTAAAGGCATTCTTTTATGACAGATATGTGTCTACTGATGAAACCATAGATGATGTAAACCAAATTGCCTGCAAAAAGGGATTTTTGGATGTAGGGGATATGCTTATAAGTCTAGCTGCCATGCCCATAAAAGATAAGGGGATGGTAAATACGCTGCGTGTTACCGAAATAGAAAACTGTAACTTTTAGGGTTCTAGAAACAAACTAAAGCACTTTTTTTCATTAGCACTAAAATTGATGCCCAACCGGGTATGTAAAAAAGGGGCGCACCCTAGATTCAGCCTTTAAAGAGCGGACCTATTTTAATGTAATTCGCATGGATTTTATTCATTATTGACCCAACTCGCGGGGCGTCCTGATGTTCTTGTTATTGTACAAATACAACCGAAAGGCTAACGGGCTGTAAGTATGGAGAACACTCGTGGACTAAATTGCTGAAATCCACAGGGGACTAATTCTTATAAAGAAGGGTTAATAGATGAAATACGAATATAAGGATCCAAAGCTTGGAGCCGTTCTAGGGCTAACGGATGATATCAAATCGGATAACTATCGCTTTTCTGTAACCGATAATACCATTAAATTTCTATGGAACAGAAATAGAGAAGCATTGACTTTGGAAGTAGACGGTATGGCGTTAGAACTTCTACCCAACCAAATGGTTACTGTAACCTACTTGCAGCATGTTTCCTTTTCGCAGACTTATCTGCCCATTTCTGCGGTACTTTTCAACCGGGAGTTTTATTGTATATCCGATCATGATAGTGAAGTTTCTTGTAACGGCATCTTGTTTTTTGGAACCCAAGACCTGCCCTTAATTTCTATTCCAAAAGAGCAGCAAAGAAAATTTGATTTATGGTATGACATTTTTGTGGAGGAATTCTCAACCCCTGACAATATTCAAGGGGATATGTTACAAATGCTCCTAAAAAGACTCATCATCATGAGCACTCGTTTGGCCAAGGAACAGCTTATTGTAAAAGCCTTGGACAATGATCAGATAGATACCATACGAAAGTTCAATTACTTGGTGGATTTGCATTATAAATCCAAAAGAAAGGTAAGTGATTATGCAGACATGTTGTTTAAGTCCCCCAAAACACTATCCAACCTCTTTTCCATATATAACCAGAAATCACCCCAACAGATTATTCTGGACCGACTTTCGCTTGAAGCGAAGCGCCTTATCCATTTTACAGAAAAACAGAACCAGGAAATTGCCTATGATCTAGGTTTTAATGACCCTGCCCATTTTAGCCGTTTTTTTAAAAAAATGACCGAAATGACTCCTTCAGAATACCGAGAAACACAGCTTACCACCACCTAAGGGAAATTTGGGCAAGCGGTCGGGAAATTGCTCCTAACACTCCCTTTCATTTTCGCAACATCTTTGCCTTGTAATTAAAGAAAGGTAAAAGATGAAATCATTTAACAAATCTATTTTTAATCTCATTGAGATTTTCAGGACCACCAAAAAACCGGTGGCCAATACGGTTATTCCGTCTGCTCATTGCGATCAGAAATACCATCACGATTTTTATTGTGATGCGGAAAAACCCTTTATAGAGAATTTTTAATCCAGTATAACAATTTTTAAAATTTAGAATTATGAGCACATTTAATGTACTTAAAAGAGAAGAAGTTAGTAGCGGAAATCAAGCCATATTTGATAACCTGGAGAAAGCCGTGGGCTTTGTCCCCAACCTTTTTGCAACCTATGCCCACTCAGAAAACGCATTGGCCAATTATTTAAATCTGTCCAACGCCAAAACCTCATTGAAAGCAAAGGAGAAGGAAGTTGTAAACTTAGCGGTAAGCGAAGTAAATAGTTGTAAATATTGTTTGTCTGCCCACACGGCAATTAGTAAAATGAACGGGTTTACAGACGAGCAAGTCTTGGAGCTTAGAGCCGGTAGAGCCTCTTTTGATAATAAATTGGATGCTTTGGCCCGACTGGCAAAGAACATCACAGAAAATAGGGGAGTAACGGATGCTGCGGTTTTGGACAATTTCTTTACAGCTGGATGGACAAAGGAAAACCTTATTGACACCATCGTTTTGGTAGGGGACAAGACCATTTCCAATTATATCAACAACACTACGGAGATTCCAATTGATTTCCCAGTAGCCCAACCCTTGGAAACAGCAACGGTATAATTAAAAACAATTAAACATAAAAAAAATGAAAAAGACGTTAGCAATTTTAGTAGTAACCCTGGTAAGTACATTTGCTGTTCAGGCACAAGATAAGATGTCAAAGCAGGCTAAAGTAAAAACCTTATCCTTGGAGCAAACCACTGGGGAGTTTACCCAAAAACAATTAACAGTTCCTGCAGGCACCTATGTGTTCGATATTACCAATACCGGTGTGGGACATGAAGTAGGG
The DNA here is from genome assembly GCA_965117065.1 of uncultured Allomuricauda sp. Lineage (GTDB taxonomy): Bacteria > Bacteroidota > Bacteroidia > Flavobacteriales > Flavobacteriaceae > Flagellimonas. The sequence goes on along the minus strand of OZ220751.1, from coordinate 1,969,472 downwards.
TTTGTTTTGGTAAAAAAGGGTCAAGACGTAAGTAAAGAGGAAAATCATATTAAAACCGCCTATGTTACCAAACTGGTAAAAACAGGGGCTACCCAATCCTCTCAACCTACTAAATTATCAAAGGGTGAGTATGTGTATTTCTGTCCGTTGAATCCAACGGCAACAGATAATACGTTGACGGTGAAGTAGGTACTTTGGTGTTTTGTTTTGAAGGCCTCTTCTGAAAGGAAGGGGCTTTTATTTTATTTCGGACTGGGCAAAAAGAGCAGGTGCCATGTTCTTTGCCATATAGATGGGCCAGTCATTTTTGAAGAGATAACTTTCAGTAATGGCACTTTCATACAAAAGATAGAGCCCTCCAGATATTTTCTCAATTTCTGCTCTGGAAACATTGATAATATTGTCTCCAACTATTTCGCCCATATAAAGCAAGAGTTCTTTTTTTTGCTTTTGAATTACGCCAAGAATTTTCTTTTGCTTGGGCGATAACTCACCCAGGGTCTTAAGGCCCCAACACCCATGAAAATCTTCCTCACGGTACATATCCCTTAGAAAATCGAAAATGGCCAACAATTGGTTTTTTCCTTTTTTCCTTTTGGAAACAAAGCTTTTCAGAGCCTCTATTAAGCCATCATGTCGTTGCTTTAGATAGGCCATGCAAATGTCTTCCTTTGACTTAAAATGGCTGTAAAGGGTTGCTTTGGCAATTCCACATTTATCTACAATCTCATTGATGCCTGTGGAGTTGTACCCATTGGTGTAAAAGAGATTACCAGCAGTGGTTATGATATGTTCGTGTAATTCAGGGCGTTGCACTGCTACAAATAAAACAAGAATTCTTGGGGTGACCAATATTAAAAATCAAATTTTAATTGAACCAAGACCAATTCCTTGGTTGGAGCCTCTTTTTTCTTTTCTGTATTGAGGTTTGACAAGGAAATGCCCAGTAACCTTACTGAGTTCTGTAATTCGGACTGATACAATAGTTCCTTCGCCGTTTCTAAAATGAGTTCCTTCTTGGCAATAAAGTAAGGAAGTGTTTTGCTTCGGGTTTGAAGCGTAAAATCGCTGTATTTGATCTTTAATGTAATGGTCTTGCCCGCTATTTTTGATTTTAGCAGTCTTCTTTCCAATTCAGAGGCAATGTTTTCCAGCTTTTCCAACATAAAGACCTCACTGCTCAAATTTTCAATAAAGGTGCGTTCCGCGCCAACCGATTTTGGAGCGCGATGAGGTTTAACTTCGCTATTATGGGTACCTCGTACCACATGGTAATAGTACTTGCCACTTTTTCCAAATTGTTGGTCCAAAAACTCCAATGGTTTTTGTTTAAGATCCTTCCCAGTAAAAATTCCGAGTTTATACATTTTCTCAGCTGTAACCTTTCCCACTCCATAAAATTTTCTAATGTCCAAATCTTCCAAAAATTGGATGACCTCTTCTGGATTTACGGTTTTTTGCCCGTTGGGTTTGTTGTAGTCGCTGGCTATTTTGGCAATAAACTTGTTGATAGAGATACCTGCCGAAGCGGTTAGGCCTGTTGTGTCCAAGATTTTTTGACGGATTTCTTTGGCAATCAATGTGGCAGATGGGTTACCCTTTTTATTTTCCGTCACATCCAAATAAGCCTCATCCAAGGAAAGGGGTTCCACCAAATCGGTAAATTCAAAAAAAATGGATCTAATCTGATCGGAGACTTCCTTGTATCGGTCAAATCGGGGTTTCACAAAAATTAAATCAGGGCAGTTTCGTTTGGCAATATACCCGGCCATGGCACTGCGAACGCCAAATTTTCGAGCCTCATAACTTGCTGCTGAAACCACCCCTCGCTTAGACCCACCGCCAACCGCAATGGGCTTTCCTTTGAGTTCTGGATGATCATGTTGCTCTACCGAAGCGTAGAAAGCATCCATATCCACATGAATGATTTTTCGAAGGGGAAAATCAATGGCCATACCCAAATTTAGGGTATATTTAGTTTGATGGAACACTTGGAAATTGAACGTAAATTTTTAGTCAAATCCGATGAATACAAACACGGTGCAAAATCACACGTCCGAATTGCGCAAGGATTTCTGAATACACATCCTGAGCGTACGGTTCGTGTTCGAATAAAAGGGGAAACTGGCTTTTTGACGATTAAAGGGGGGAGTAATGAATCGGGGACTACTCGTTTTGAATGGGAAACGGAAATTACTGTAGCGGAAGCCACTAACCTTATTGACCTCTGCGAGGAAATTATCTTGGAAAAAATTCGATATCAGGTCCCCACGGGGCAGCATGTTTTTGAAGTGGATGAGTTTTTAGGAGAGAACAAAGGACTCGTGGTTGCAGAAATAGAATTGGAACATGAGGACGAGCGTTTTCATAGACCAAATTGGTTAGGCCGTGAAGTAACAGGAGAGGTGAAATATTACAATTCACAACTAAGTAAAAATCCATTTAAAGACTGGCAATGAAAAGTTCTAAAGCTCGTAAGGTGATCAATTTGTTGATTTTCATTTCGACATGTATAGCCATCTATACCGAGTTTAGAGGGAATGAACTGCTTTACAGCATTTTTAAGCCGTTGACCACAATTTTCGTAATTGCCCTGTTATTCGTTGTGAAGAACACCAACCTGGCCAAATTCAAGTACACCATCATTATTGCCTTGATCTTCTGTTTGCTGGGGGATATACTTTTACTTAAAGACGATTATTTTGTTTTTGGCTTGGGATCTTTTTTACTGGGACATTTGCTCTTTGCTACCGGGTTTATTCGGCTAGAAGGATTCCATTTCAATTGGATTTCTTTGACAACTTTTCTTGCACTTGGCGCAATAATCTTGTTTTGGCTAAGGCCAGATTTAGGAGATTTTGAATTGCCAGTAACCCTATACGTTATTGTTATCGTTTTTATGGCATGGCAGGGGATGGGACTTTTTTTGAAACAGCAAAGAAGTGCTTATGCATTAATAGCTATCGCGGTACTGTTGTTTATGTTCTCGGATACAATCATAGCAATTAACAAATTCAAAACCCCGATTAAACTGGCGGGCACCCTTATTTTAAGCACATATTGGTTGAGCATAACCTTGATTGCAAATGGCGCGTATTTGATAATGGCCAAGGCGAAGGAAAAGTAAGGAGAAGATCAATCCAACTTTTTGTCCAAAACCAAAATGGTTTGAAGTAGCACATTGGCACCGTTGGCTATATCTTCTGCAGAGGTAAATTCTTTTGGGGAGTGGCTAATCCCTCCTTTACTAGGCACAAATATCATCCCTGTGGGGGCTATAGTAGCCATATCTTGCGCATCGTGACCCGCACCACTGGGCATATACCTAAAGGTAAGGTTCAAATACTGCGTGACAGTTGCTATTTCCTTCTGAATTTTAGGATCGGTCAATGCTGGATCCGCTGTGGTATCCAAAGGAATGAATTCAATACTTACATTGGACAATTTGGCAATCTCACTACTTTTTACCTTAATAGCGCTGAACACCTTTTCAATAACCTCTGAGGATAGGTCTCTAATCTCCAAACTGGCCACTACTTTTCCCGGAATGACATTGGGAGCGCCAGGTTCAGTATTTATGCGGCCTACAGTTCCCACCTGACTGCCATTAAAACTATTGGTAATCTCATTCACTGCCACAATGAATTTAGCTGCTGCCAGCAGGGCATCCTGTCGCGAATCCATTGGAGTAGTACCGGCGTGGTTGGCAAATCCAGTAAAAACAACATCCCACCATTTAAGACCCACAATGCCCTCTACAATGCCAATGTCCAAATTTTCTTTTTCAAGGATTCCGCCTTGTTCTATGTGCAGTTCCAAGAATGCGGTCATGGCACCTTTCTTGCGGACAACCTCTTTAATTCTTGAGGTATCTCCACCCAATCGCATAATGCCTTCACCCATGGAGTAGCCGGTGGAATTCACAACTTTAAAGGCGCCAGTACCCAAGTGTCCTGACATGGCCCGGCTGCCCATAACACCACCCTCCTCATTGGAAAAAATTATGACTTCCAAAGGGTGTTTGGTTTTAATGTTATTTTCGTTTAGGATTTCAATAACTTCCAAAGCAGCCATAGATCCTACACAACCATCATAATTCCCACCATTGGGCACACGGTCAATATGGGAACCAAAGGAGATGGGTTTGGCCTCCTTATCCCTCCCTTTTCTCAGACCAATTATGTTTCCAGCATAATCAATGGAAACAGCCAGACCCAGGTTTTCCAAGGACGTCACCACCCATTTTCTGGCCTTAATATCAGCATCACTAAAGGCAACACGTTCTGTTTCCCCATTTGCTTTCAATCCATATTGTGCGAGCTCTATAATTCGGGTTTCAAGGCGGGCTTGGTTTACCCTTAGATTTTTTTCCTGTGCCAATACAATACTACATGCAAAACAAACTAAGAGGAGAAGTAAACGCGTTTCCATGATTTATTTTTCAAATTGCTGTTGCCTTTTTACACCGAAGTAGACAAAAGGACAAGATATTCAACCTAAAGATAGTTATAAAACCGTCTGAAGGTCTGGGACTGACTGAAATGGGGGAAAAGATGAAGTTTTACTTTTTCGTTATCGGAATCCAAATCTCTTCCTCGGAGGTGGGGTCATTGTTTTTGTATTTACTCCCCAAGACTTCAAAATGAGGTCTATCACCTAGTTGATATCCAGAATTGGGAAGCCACTCACCAAAAATATATTGGAATATAGATGTGTCGGCACTAGATCCCTTGTAAAAAAAGACAGCATAGGTTCCGCCTTCAAGGGTAAAACATTCTAGGTCATTGGGGATTTTATCACAATTTGATACTTCAACTGCTGCCCATTTTATAAATGGAGTTGATGGATTAAAATTTGTAAAATAGAAAGGTTCATAAAGTTGCATGGAAATAAAATCAGAAGAGCATCTGTTCCCAATTTCATGAACTCTGGACTTAAAAGTACTCCAAAGCTTAAAGGTCTTATTGTCGGCAATACTCATCGGAAGATGCATGCCTACCAGTTTCTTTTCTTGAAGTTTGATTATTTGGGGTTCCATACAGCTGCTAGAGAGAGCTTTTAAATTGCTCCAAGAACCTAATATCATTTTCGCTTAGCAATCGAATATCAGAAATCTGATGCAACAATAGGGCAATACGGTCAATCCCCATACCAAAGGCAAAGCCAGAGTACACCTCTGGGTCAATTCCACAGTTCTGCAATACATTGGGGTCTACCATTCCACAGCCCATAATCTCCAGCCAACCAGTACCCTTGGTCATCCTATAATCGGTCTCTGTTTCCAATCCCCAATATACATCTACCTCTGCACTAGGCTCTGTGAAAGGAAAATAGGAAGGACGCAACCTGATTTTGGATTTTCCGAACATTTCTGTGGTGAAATATTGCAAAGTTTGTTTCAAGTCTGCAAAAGACACATCCTTGTCCACATACAAGCCTTCCACCTGATGAAAGAAACAATGGGAACGAGCAGATATAGCCTCATTTCGATAAACCCTTCCGGGAGAAATAGTACGTATGGGAGGTTTGTTGTTTTCCATATACCGCACCTGAACAGATGAAGTATGGGTACGAAGTAGGATATCTGGATCTGTTTGAATAAAGAAAGTGTCCTGCATATCACGTGCTGGATGATATTCCGGAAGATTCAACGCGGTAAAATTATGCCAATCGTCCTCAATCTCAGGCCCTTCAGAAACATTGAAACCAATACGTGAAAAAATATCGATTATCTGATTTTTTACAAGAGAAATAGGATGTCTTGCTCCAATTTCAACGGGTTCTCCAGGTCTGGTTAAATCCCCATATTTGCCTACAGTTTCCAAATGGTTTTCCAGTGAGGCCTTTAGGGAATTTATCTTGTTCGTAGCAGTGGTCTTTAATTGATTGATGACCTGGCCAAATTCCTTTTTTTGTTCGTTAGGAATATTCTTAAGCTCGGAGTAGAAGGTGCCTAGCAGGCCTTTTTTTCCTAAATATTTAATTCGGAAAGCTTCAATTTCATCTTTTGACGTGGTGTTGAAATTTTCAACTTCAATCAGATGTTCTTTTATGGTCTCAATCATGGTTGTTGGCACTATTGGCCGACAAATTTAGCAAATTGTCCTTGAATATAAAGGCAATAAGAAAATGAACAGCCACTCCGCCAAAAAAGTGCCATAACCAATGTGTTCCCATGCTTAACGAAGTTTGTGTTAAGTCTATACTCCTAAAATAAATTGCAATCCCAAAAAATAGGAAGGCAAGGGCCACCAAAACTGCATTGTTACCTTGGGTCTTGACCAAGTACCACACAAGGGGGAACAAAATAGTAGTAGCCGTGATAACATAACCTAAAGAGATTCGTAACCCTAAAGGTATGGGCAAAACCCGAAGTAAAAAGGAAGCCCCAATGAAAATTGTGACTAAAACCAGTCGCTTCCACCATCGGTCCACCAATTTGAAAACAAAGTAGACAACGAGCATCAGGCAAAGCAACATGATGGGCATCCAATCCAACCGCAACCAAAATTCGTGGCTACGCGTAGCATGAAAAAGGGTGCCACCGATATAGCTTATGGCTATAACAGGCAGTACCCATGCCAAAAATTGATGCCTCTTCGGACTTTTATATACCTTCAACCCCCAATAAACCAGTATGGCTACAAAAATCAGGTTGCTATAGGTATTAAATGGCTCTACTGGAAATCTCCCTTCGACTGTTTCCAGATAAATAGGTCCTGAGTCGTTGGGGAATTTCAAAAAAAGCATCAATTGTGTTTTTCTTACTGCTACTTATGCTGCATGTGTATCCTCGACATTTTCCTTGATCCATTCCATGCATGGCTTAAAATCTTCAAAAACACTTTCTCTAGGAATCAGGTCTGGGATAATGTCAATTCGTTCCATCATGTATTTAGGCTGATCTAGAATCCCCACCAATAGTACTTCAATGTTCCTCTTTTTTAAATCTTGAAGCACATCCTCCATGGCATACAGACCGGATTGATCCATATAAGCCATGCGATCCATTCTAATAACCACTATAGATGCAGTATTGGGGATTTGCTCTGCCAATTGCTGGAAATCGCTGGTAGATCCAAAGAACAAGGGACCTTTAATGTGTTTGATAAACACTTCTTCCCTAAGGTGCTTTGGAAAGTTCTTTTCGTCTGCCCAAGCTTGCTCTTTCAAAGGTTTTACATCGGAGCGTTTGGCTGTAAGATCTCCGATTTTCTTCATGAACATCAAGGAGGCTATTACCAAACCAATGCCCACAGCATAGACCAAATTCCAAACTGAGGACAGGACCAATACCACCAACATAACGATAACTTCAGAGCTTAGTTTAATTGGTCCCACTTTGATGTCTTTTGGCAAATAAGGAATGGCTTTAAGACCCTTGTAATCCATTACACCAATTCCGACAGTAACCAAAATACCGGCTAAAACGGCTGCTGGAATCTGGGAAGCTACAGGGCCGAGTGCTAAAAGGATAACCAATAGTAAAATTCCTGCAACCATACCGGAAAGTCTTGTTTTACCTCCGGAATTAATGTTCACCACGGTTCTAATGGTTGCTCCAGCTCCAGGAATACCACCAAAAAATGCAGCAATACTGTTCCCTATTCCTTGACCTACCAATTCTTTGTTTGGTTTGTGTTTGGTTTGCGTCATGTTATCTGCAACCACCGATGTTAATAAAGAATCAATTGCTCCCAGTAAAGCCAATGTAAGTGCGGTAAACACATATGGTGTTATGGATGCCAAGCTGAATTGGGTGAAAATTTCCAGGTTGGGAATAGGCAATCCGCTTGGGATTTGCTCTATGGGCCTATAGTCCAATCCAAAACCAAACGCCACCCCGGATACAACAATCAAGGCTACCAAGGTGCTTGGCACAGCTGTGGTAATGCGCTTAAAGCCGTAAATGATTAGTATGGTTGCCAGTGCCAGTGCCAATTCGAGCCAATTGACATTTTTTAACGCTCTTGGTAGAACCTTAATGGTGCCAATCACACCGGAAGCATCGCTTGAAGCTAAGGTCTTGGCCTCTTTCTGCATATCTTCAGTGGTGATTTTCCCAGCTCTTTTGATTGTTTCTTCAAAGTCTTCTAGCACCAGAATTCCTTCTCCTGCCTCCTCTTTAAGAATATTTTCCAAGATTTCCTCCTCCGCTGCCGCATTAAATTGGCTTACGTACTCAACATCTTCCTTGGGGTAGTAGCCCACAGCAGGTAGAATTTGAGTTACCAAGATGATTACACCAATCGCAGTCATAAATCCTGAAACAACAGGATAGGGAATATACTTTATGTACTTGCCAAGCCCTATAAGACCGAGGCCAATCTGCATTAATCCAGCTAAAAGAAAAACGGCCAAGATAATTGGCAGCGCTTTGCTCACCTCTCCATCATGAACGGCTAGAATCCCAGCAATAATCACCATACTAACTGCTGTCATTGGAGCCGTTGGCCCAGAAATCTGGGTATTGGTACCTCCAAAGAGTGCGGCAAAAAAACTAATGAATATTGCACCGTACAATCCGGCACTTGGGCCCAATCCGGAGCTTACCCCGAATGCAAGAGCCAGCGGAAGAGCTACAATTCCTGCTGTAATTCCCCCAAATAAATCTCCTCTAAAATGTTTGAACATACCTGACAGTTGGTTAAATAAGTTGTACTGTAAGATAGTAATTTTAGAAAGTTAAAAAAGGCCAATGAAATGTTAAACACTGGCCTTCTTGTTTTTAAGGTTAAAGGTTGCCCCTACATATAGCTCACTTTTCCGTTGGCGATATCGTACATGCCTCCCACAATCAGAATCTCTCCATTGTTTTCCATTTCTTTTAAAACAGGGCTTTGGGTTCTAATATTTTCCATGGTTAATTGTACGTTCTTCTCGGCTACGTTGTTGACAAAGTCCAAGTTCTTGGAGGTTCGTTCTGAAGCTTCTGAAGGTTCTGAAATCGCATTGACCGCAGGTTTAATTTTACTGAGCAGTTCCGTAAGATTTCCCATTTTTGCATCATCACAAGCCCCTTTAACTGCGCCACACGCAGTATGGCCAAGTACTACAATAATCTTGGTTCCGGCCAGTTTGCATGCAAATTCCATGCTGCCTAGGATATCTTCGTTTACAATGTTACCAGCTACCCTGGCACTAAAGATATCTCCTACTCCTTGGTCAAAAATTAATTCTGCTGACACTCTTGAATCTATGCAACCCAAGATGGTGGCAAACGGAAATTGCCCCGATGCTGTTTGGGTCACTTGGGCCAATAGGTCGCGATCGGCCTGATTCTTTTCTACAAAGCGACTATTACCTTCTTTTAATAGGTCCCATGAGGCCTGAGGCGTCAAAGCGGCCTGGGTTTCTTTTGTTTGTGTTATCATAACTTTTGTGGTATTATCTTTAGTTTAATGTGTTAGCAAATTTTGTGTTTCGTTTTCCAGCTAAGAGGAATGGCACTTTAAATTTACCAATTACATTCTTAACATTGATATTAGCTTGGGAAGCATCCTCCAAATCCAAGTATAGTAGGTCCACATTTGTTCTGGACAAGTAGGTGGCCATGTTGTTTATGGCACTGTCCTGGGGCTCAAAAACGTATTCTACCATTTTTAGGTCAGCCTGCTCTTGTTGGTTTTCCCTATTCTCTCGGTTGGCAATCTTAAACGATTTTAGAGGTTGTGAACTTTGTTGCATCAACTTCTCCATAAAATCCATATTCTTAAAATCTTTTGCTCCATTTACCACACCTAAAGAGAGCTCATTGTTGCTTGAGATGACCTGTTCATGCGAGGCAATCATTACCAAGCCATCAAAAGAAGACATAACATGTTTGGTGATGCCATCTCCAAGGAACTTAATCGGCATGGACTTTCGTTGCCCTAACACGACAATGTCTGGGCACAATTCCTGTATCTGTCGATTTATTTCTTCCTTAACGTTTCCTATCTTGAAAGCTGTATCAATATGAAGCCCAAACTCTTCCTCTACGGGCTTTACCAACTGCTTGATTTGCTTTTTTGTGGTTGTATAGGCATTATTGATCGATCGTACAGCGGATAGCTGGTTATCTTGTTTTACAACAACCAAAGGTTGTTTCACATGTAAAAAGGCAATTTCACCACCAATCATTTTGGCCAAACCAGCGGTGTTTTTCAAAATGGTATCGGTCTTTTTCTTTAGGTCTGCAAGGACCAATATTTTGTAATTCTTGTTTGTCATGATGAATGTTTTAACTTAAACTTAGATTTGATTTTGGACGAGTTCTAAAGAACTCAACAAAACTTGATGGGTTTTCTTCCACACCACGTTTAGAGATTAATTTGATATCAATATTCCGCTCTTTGGCCTTGAAGGCGAAGTCATCGAGAATTTCTATAATATCGTTGTCAAGATATCTCGTGTTTAAAAGGCTTAGTTCCAAGTAGGTGTCATTTGGAAGGCTATCCAACTCCTTTAGAATGGCCCCTTTATTAAAGAATGTCACCTCTTCGGCCAAAGTCATTTTAATTTTATGCTTCCCATTGCTTTTGTCCTCAATATGGAGGAAATGTGAGTTTTGATAACTTTTTAGCAAGATTACTACAACACCTACCATAAGACCCAATCCGATTCCGATCAAAAGATCGGTAAATACAATACCGAAAACGGTAACAACAAAAGGGACAAACTGTTTCCAACCCAGTACATACATTTTTTTAAACAGAGCTGGTTTGGCCAGTTTATAACCAACAATGAAAAGTATCGCTGCCAATACGGATAGCGGAATCATATTCAACAACCGAGGAATCAAAATAATCGAGATCAAAAGGAAAAATCCATGGATGATTGCCGCAGCCTTGGTTCTTCCTCCAGATTGGATGTTAGCAGAACTTCTTACAATTACCTGCGTTACTGGTAAACCTCCCAATAGGCCGGAGATACTGTTACCCACTCCTTGTGCAAAAAGTTCTTTGTTGGTGGGCGTAGTTCTTTTTTGGGGATCTAGTTTATCTGTTGCCTCTACGCACAAAAGGGTCTCCAAACTTGCAACCAAGGCAATGGTAAAGGCCGTAATCCAAACTTCGGAATTGCCAATAACACCAAAATTGGGAAAGCTCAATAAGGTTCCTAAAGATTCCACACTTTCAGGGATAGGAACGCTGACCAAAAGTTTGTCTGAAATGGCAAAAGTTGCGTTGTCCTTGGTGAAAATGTAAAACAATATTCCGACCACAACGGCAACCAAGGGACCCTGTACCAACTGAAATATTTTAGATTTTTTACTAAGCACTTTATCCCAAAGTAAGAGTATTCCCAAGGCCAAAAGAGCAACAATGGTCGCTCCTGGACTAATATAGTTTAAGGAATTTATTATCTCAGTGAAGGTGTTTTCCCCATCTACCTGAAAAAAGGCAAAATTACTTTCGGTATTTTCACTATAGCCAAAGAAATGTGGTATTTGCTTTAGAATTATGATGACACCAATTCCGGTCAACATTCCTTTGATAACAGAAGAGGGGAAATAATACGCTATAACACCGGCCTTTAGAACACTAAATAGAATTTGAATAAGGCCACCAAGAACTACTGCAACCAAAAAATTCTCATAACCTCCCAAAGTTCCTATAGCTGTTAATACGATGGCCGCCAAACCTGCGGCAGGACCACTTACCCCAGTTTGGGAGCCACTGAGTGAGCCTACTACAATTCCCCCAACTATTCCGGCAATAATGCCTGAAAATAGGGGCGCGCCACTGGCAAGAGCAATACCTAAACAGAGCGGTAATGCCACAAAAAATACAACGATACTTGCAGGCAAGTCGCTTTTAATATGCTTAAACATGAAATATAGAGTTATTGCCTCCTCAATTGTTTTTAAGTTGGAGGCGGTTAAAAATTGATAAATATAAATCCTGGATTATATCAATTTTTCAGGGGGAGGAAGTAAGATTTCGGTCATTACATCCGAATGAAGAGACTGGTTTTCTGTGCTTTGAACAGTAGCACCTTGATCGAAAAAGTTATTGTCAGAAGAAAAAGGGCCAAGGAACAAATTTTTCTCCCCAAATTTTTTCTCTGACTCCTTTTCCTGTTTTTTTTCCTCATCGCTGGAATCAAGATGAATGGCAATAGAGCATTCCTGATCCACCAGAGGTGCGATGGATGGTGCCAATATGGAAAATATCAGCATAAAGCAAATAAAGGGATGCGCTATGGTTTTAAGCATTTGGGCGATTTAAGGCAAAAATAAACTTACAGACTTTCTTTTTCTGTTAAATATTATTTAAAAATCTTTTAACAGCTTTAGATTGTCCTCTTTGAGCCATCCAGACTGCCCATCGGCAAGTCTTATCTTTTTCCATTCGTTGAGCTGATCAAGAACATTGACCTTTGTTCCCTCATGAAGCATAAAAACCACTTCACTATTGGTATTGGGTTCTGAGGTAATTTTGACCTCCTTGCTATAGATGATGGCCGGATTATCGTTTTTGAATTCCTGATATTGCAGATAGGCCATTATAATACTCATAAAGCCCAGAATCAAACACAACATACTACTTATGAATGCAATACGTTTTTGTGTGGCAAATCGTAGAAAGAAATAGGCTAAATAGGAGAGAACAAACAAAATAATAAAAGAAACGGCCAAGTATGCCCACTGGTCAAACGAGAAAAAGTTAACCAAACCTTTATACAATTGGGCAATTTCTGTCTTGGGCATTTCCTCAACCGCGTCCAATCGCATGTTTTGGGCGTAACCTAGATTGTTTAATATTTCACCATCGTTAGGCTTTAAAAGCAAAGCTTTTTCATAGTAAAGGATGCTTGGACCTATGGCATTTAATTTGTAGTGACAATTGGCCAAATTAAAATAAAGCTCGGCCGAATGCTCTCCATTCTGCAAAATCTGTTCGTAGTTGCCAATGGCCTTGGAATATTCACCCTTATTATAAAGCTCCGTTGCTTGGTTAAAGAGTGTGCTGTTCTGGGCCGTTCCAAAAAAGAAAGCGGGAAAGCAAAGTAGTATGATCAGCAATTTTTTACTCATAGTTGTTTATCCAGTTTAGAGATTACTTCACTGGCTTTATCATAATCATGCTGCATTTGCACGTCGGAAAAGGGGCTATACCTTGCCATTTCACAATTTTTCAACAAAGCAATAAAACCGTCCAAATCACCTTGGGAAACATTTTTTTCTGTTAGGATGGCTGTGATTTTTTCCTTGCTGAACTCTGTGGTCTCAATCTTTAATTTGGCCTTTAAGTAATTGTGCAATCCTTTTTCCAAAGCCACATAAAACGCCTCTTTATTGCCCAATTCCTTTTTTGCTGTTGAAAGATATTTTTTAGCAAGTTTATTGGCTTGTTTGATTCGGTTACCCACTACATCACTGGCAATGGCCTCTCTTTTCTTAAAGGAGAACACGGCTATGGGAATCAATAACAAGGGAGCAAACAAAAACAGATAGAATTTATTGGACCCAAAGAAATAATTGGCTCCTATTTTGGTGAGGTTGGGATTTAGCTTTATAAAATGGAACTGTTTTCCCGAAGGGACTACAAACTGCTTGTTGGTAGTTGCACTAACTGCATTATCAGATGATCCCAATGGCCCTTCCAAAACTTCAATGTTTATTTCCTCGGAATTAAGTGTAACATATTTTCCCGTCTTGGGATTAAAGTAACTAAAGGAAATACTTGGAATGGGATATTTTCCTCTATAAGAAGGAACAATGGTGTAATTGTTGGCCACCTTTCCTTCCATACCTGAGCTTACAGTCCGAACTTTTTCGTCATACTCCGGCTCATACACTTCCAGCGCACTAGGAAGTTCGGGTTCTGGTAGTTGAAAAAGTTTCAGATTACCTTGTCCAATCACCTCCACTTTGGCCTGTAGGGATTCAGAAGCATTCAGTTGTTTTTTGCTTGTGCTTACGGAGAACTCAAAATCGCCAACAGCTCCTCCAAAATTGACAGGTTTTCCGGCTTCGGGAAGGACCTTGACATTAAGGGTACGTTTTCCTGCCGAAACTGTTTTACTAGCTTGTGTATAGATTCGACCCCCAAAGAAATCCCTTCTGTTGGTGGGCACATCCACGAAGATTTCCAAGGACAAGGGCTCAATTTCCAAATCTCCAGATTTTTGTGGATAGAGCACCACTCTTTTCAGCACTACATAGCGGTATGGTTTTCCCTGGTAGGTGCCATTTTGGGCCGTATGCTTGGTAACAGGAATATCTTGACTCCAGAAATTGTTGTATTTGGGATTGTCCAACGGTCGGTAATTGGTAACACTAATGTTTGGGCTTACAAAAAGTTTGTAGATAACGGTTACCGCTTCATTAAGGTAAGGGCTATTTTTGGATACTTCCGCCACTAAATGAAGGCTTTCATCGGCCACATCATCCACTGTTTTTTGATCATTGGGCTTGTCAACGGCCGCGGTTACTTCTACTGTTTTGGGAAGGGTCTTATAAGTTTCCCCACTAATCTCAATGGTGGCCTGTTTGATGTTGAATCTTCCTCTTGCTGTTGGCACTAAAATATAGGAATAGCTTTTGGAGAAGCTTCGTTTTCCATTGATCCAGGATGAGCTTATGGATTGTGAGGGTCCCATAACTACCTTAAAACCTTCAAAGGGCGGGGGATTAAAGTTATCCCCATCCTTGTTCATGGTAAATTCTACTTTGAGCCGTTCATTGATACCCAATTTTTCCTTGCTGAGCTTCATCTCAAAGGAAACCTCATCTTCTTGGGCATACAAGGAAGTACCCAGAAAAAGAGGGATGCAAAGAAAAACCATAATGATGCCCCAAACATTTTTCATCACCAATCTTTCTCGTTTTTAATTTTCTTGCCTTTTACCTTTCTCGCTTCCATTTTCTCCTGGACTTTCTTTTCTTCGTTTTGCATGGCCTCTAGCAAATTCTGAATTTGCTGTTTGGAAAGCTGATTGGGTCTTGGTTGCTGTTTTTGATCCTCAGGTTGATCGCCTTCATTGGGTTTTTGTTCTTGTTCCTTCTTTTTATCGCCATCGCCTTCCGAATTTTCCTCAGGTTTGTTTTCTCCATTTTCTCCGTCATCCCCTTCGTCTTTGTTCTCATCTTCATTTTGCTCCCCTTCATCTTTCTTATCATTCTCTCCTTCGTTGTTCTGATCCTGATTCTGGTCTTTTTGATCCTGTTGATCTTGCTGGTCTTTGTCGTCTTGGTTTTGATCGTTATTTTGTTCGTCCTGTTCCTTCTCTAACATTTTTTTGGCAAGTGCCAAGTTGTATCGGGTCTCTTCATCCGATGGATTGTTTCTTAAGGCCTCTTTATAAGCTTCTACCGCTTTTTGATATTCTTTGTTCTTCATGAACACATTGCCCATATTGTGGAAGGCTTTGTGTTTTCCTGGTTTTTCAGCGGCTTTCTCCCCAGCTTGTTTAAATCGTCCAAAGGCCTCCCCAAAACTTTCACGGTTATAGTAGGCTGTTCCCAAATTAAATGGAGCCACGACATTGTCCTCGCTTTTGGAAATGGCTCTACGATAATCGGATTCTGCAGTGGTAAAATCGTTTGCGGTAAGTTCCTTGTTGGCTTCCCAAGTAAGGTTTGTTGAGGTTTGAAGTGCCCTCTCTGCCTCTTTGGCCGCATCATCTTCCTGTGCATGGGCAGATAACATGCCAAATACCAAGAGACTCAACAGCAATCTTATCTTAAGCATCATCATGTTCATTAAAAAGATTTAGTTTTTTCAACCATTTTGTTTTTCTGTCCAGAAGGAAAACGTCCAAAAATAAAAAGAAAAGACCTATGCCCAAGAACCATTGGAACTGATCCTTGTACTCCGCAAACTGTTTGTCCTCAAATTCCTTTTTATCCATTTGATTTAGCTGTTCCTTAATATATTCTACAGCATTTTCTGTATTGGAACCATCTATGTATTCGCCATTGCCTTCGTCCGCAATTTCTGACAGTACGGCTTCATTGAGCTTGGTGATGACCACTTCACCCTTATTGTCTTTTTTCAATCCCTCGACTACGCCATTTCTTTTGAGGGGAATGGGGGCTCCTTTTGGCTTTCCTACACCAATGGTGAATATGCGGATACCGTTTTGAATGGCAAGGTCCACCGCATCTATGGTGGAACGTTCTGAATGATCCTCTCCATCTGAAACTATAAACAATACCCTATTGGTTTGTTCAGCATCGTTGTAATAAGTGCTGGCCAAATCGATAGCGGCATTAATTGCTGTGCCCTGGGATGAAAGCATATTGGTGTTCATGCTTTGTAGGAACATTTTGGCAGCGCCATAATCTGTTGTGATGGGTAATTGCGGATATGCTTGGCCGGCATAAGCGATAATACCTATACGATCACTGGCCAATTGGTTGATAATCTCGGAAACCAGCCTTTTTGCTTTCTCGATTCTATTGGGTGCAATGTCTTCGGCCAACATACTTTTGGAAACATCCACAGCGAAAACAATATCCACCCCTTCACGTTTTACCGTCTCTAGTTTGGTGCCAATTTTTGGGTTGACCAATCCCAAAATCAGGAAGGTTAGTCCCAGCAAAAGAAAAATCAGTTTTAGGGCGGACTTAAAACTCGAACGGTTAGGAGCCAGCCTACGAAGCAATTTGGCATCAGCAAAATTACGTTGCGTCTTTTTTTTCCAAACCTGAAGAAAAAAGAAGGCCACGACCATTACAGGGAGTATGGCCAAAAGGTAGAAATATGCTTTTTCGTCAAGTTGAATCATGGTCTAAATAAAACTTTTAAAAATGGAATTGCGAAGTCCCCATTCTAACAACAACAAAACACCTGCCAAGAAAATTAATGGCCTGTATTTTTCTTCGTACTTGTAATATTTAAATTCTTCTATTTCGGTTTTTTCCAGTTTATTGATTTCGTCATAAATTTCTTCCAATTTCTCATTGTCTGTTGCCCTAAAATACTTGCCGCCTGTTACTTTGGCAATTTCCTCTAGAAGCTCTTCATCGATTTCCACCTGCCTCATACCATACCTAAAGGTGCCATCTCTATTGTAAGCTACTGGAGAAAGTGCATTTCCGTTGGTTCCAAGTCCAATGGTATAGGTTTTTATCCCAAATTCCACGGCTAGGTCCGCTGCAGTTTTGGGCTCTATAAAACCAGAGTTGTTAACCCCGTCTGTCAATAGAATAATTACTTTACTAATGGCTTTGCTTTCCTTTAATCGGTTTACGGAAGTAGCCAACCCCATACCAATTGCAGTGCCATCTTCCAATTCCCCATAGGTAATTTCCTTAAGGGCTCGCAACACTATGGATTTATCACTGGTGATGGGGGTTTTGGTATAACTTTCTCCTGCGTAGCCAACAAGACCGATGCGATCATTGGGGCGTTGTTTGATAAAATCCCCAGCCACGTTCTTAAGCGCGGAAAGTCTATTAGGCTTTAGGTCCCGGGCCAGCATACTTGAAGAAACATCAATGGCCATTACAATATCAATACCCTTGGTGGTTTTGGTTCTTGTGGAAACATCCTCTATCTGTGGTCGGGCCAAAGCTGTGATGATAGATGCCAAAGCCAGAAGTCGCAGTGCAAAGAGCACCGGTCTCAGCTTGGAAGCCAAACTACCAATGGAGAATCCCTTTATGCTAGAAATTTTCAAGGAAGCAACTTGATCTTTCCTTTTGAAAATATACCATAGCAAAGCCACAGGAAGCAACACAAGCAACCAAAAGAACTGGGGGTTTGCAAATTCTATATTATCAAGCATTTATACCTGCGTTTTTACATCTAGGGTTTTCAACATTCTTTCTACAATCTGTTCCGCGTAGTTATCGTCTTTTTCATGATAGATGATAACTTGTTGGACAAATCCCTTTCCTCCAAAACAGAGAATGACATATTCAATTTTGACCGATTTTTTGGTCAAAGGGTGATCAAAGGTTCCCGTTCCAAAAGTCTTAAGACCAGCCACTCCGGATTCCGTAGTGAACTCATCAGTTTTTGTGAGCAGGTTTTTGACCCCCATGCTTTCAAAATTGGTCAGATTTGCTTCCACCACTGCTTCAAAATTGGGATCAACTGCTTCTTTATAGGTGGTTGAGTTGGTGGATACTGAAAATACCCCTTTCACCTTTCCATTCATAAAGGTCTGATGGGATTCTATGACTTCCGCTGCTTGTTCGGGTAAATCAACTTCTTGTCGAACAAGCACATCCGGAGTTTCTATTTCTATAGGGGGGTATCCGTAGGAGCTAACTACCCATTCACCCTCCAAAAGCTCTTTGGTAGGATGACCAAATACAGTATCCTTTACCTCTTTGTAGCCATAGTATGCCACCGAAAAAGCACCACCCAAAACAATGAGTCCAGCAAATATGGCCGCGGCCAAATATATCCTTTTACGTTGTTTTTTCTTGGCAAGCTCCTCAAGATATTCCTCAGTTTGCATTAATTCCTCTTCGGTTGGTTCTGGCAGGGCATCATGGGTTTTGACCACAATTTGTTCGACCAACTTTCTGTCCTGCTCAGCTACGGATGTTAAGGGTTTGGACTTGGCAAACTTTACTAAATCCGCTGTTTGCAGTATTTTTTGAAATTGGACAATGGTTTCATTCTCCAAGTTGAGCTCACCGGCGTCTTTAAGCATTTCCAGTTTAGCAATCAATTGGCCTGTGGTGCTTTCCAGTGCTGATACGTGTACATCTTCCTCCAAATATGACCGGACAATGTCTGTAAGCTCGGAGTAATATTTTTTATATTCATCTTGGATGAGGTACCTAGAGCTTTCCAATCTTTTTAACTCCAACAAGGCTCTATCATAAGGAGGGAGCAAAGCTTCTTTTTCTTCTTCGGTAAGTGGTTTCTTTCTTAAAAAGAACCAATAGACCAGGCCACCAATTAGAAGTAACCCCAAAACAATCCAGAGAATGGTCTTCCAGATTTCGGCATAACTTTTTTCTACCTCAATGAGCGGCTTTATATCAAACATCTTTTGTTTGGTGGTATCAACCACTACGTCCGCAACCTTAATATGGAAGGAATCGGTAAAAAAGGGCTGTTCATTAATTGCAATGCGCTGTGGTGGAATGGTATATGAGCCACTGTCAAATTGGGTAAGGGCATAAACCTGTTGTATCAGAACCCGATTTTCGTTTTTGACGGTATCTTGCATAATGGCCTCTACCGTTTCCAATGGGGAAAATGTCTGCCCCTCTGGAAAATGTACTACATTCAAGGAATCGGTTTCCACAGTAATGGTGTAACTGATTTGCTCTCCGATTTTAATGTTTGTCGTATCAATCTGGGCAGTGACTTTTGAAGTGGACTGGGAAAACCCAAAAAAAGGCACCATCAGAATCAATAGGATACCCGCAACTTTGCATATGCAGGTTCTATTACTTACTGCTGACTTTGTATTTACAAACTTCACCATCATCCTCTACGTTTAAAATAACCCAGCAATTTTTTCACATAACTTTCGTCAACGCGGCAATTAATGACACCACTTCCCGATTTTGTGAAGGAATCCAAAAAATAATTGACCTTATCTATATGGAATTGTCCATAGGCGTTCCGAACACTTCTTGATCTTGTGTTCACCAATTGAAGCATTCCTGTTTCTGCATCCTGCATTTGCACCATTCCTACGTTGGGGATAGATTCCTCACGGGCATCGAAGACCCTAATGCCTGTTACATCATGTTTGTTGCCCACAATGCGCAGCGTATTGTCGTATTCATCTGCAATGAAATCGGAAAGGACAAAAACGATAGCCTTTTTCTTCATCACATTGGTCAAGAATTTTAGGGCATCAGCAATGTTGGTTTCGCTACTTTTAGGGGTGAACTCCAACAATTCACGGATAATTCTGAGCACATGACTTTTTCCTTTTTTTGGTGGGATGAACAATTCCACCTCATCGGAAAATAGGATTAGACCAACCTTATCGTTGTTTTGAAGGGCCGAGAAGGCCAAGGTTGCAGAAATTTCTGTGATCACCTCTTTTTTAAATTGATTGGTGGTTCCAAAAAGCTCTGAACCACTCACATCCACCATCAACATCATGGTCAATTCCCGTTCTTCTTCAAACACCTTTACGTAAGGTTCGTTGTACCGAGCGGTAACGTTCCAGTCAATGGACCTAACATCATCCCCAAACTGATATTGCCGTACTTCACTGAAAGTCATTCCCCTACCTTTAAAGGTAGAATGGTATTCCCCACCAAAAATATGGTCGGAAAGACGCCGGGTCTTTATCTCAATTTTACGTACTTTTTTTAGTAGTTCTTTTGTATCCATCTGTAAGCAAACTGGGTTTAGCTTTCAGTATTTGGTTATGGCAAGTTGTTCTTGGGGAAGGCCACTAACCCAACCGTCAACAGTGATTTATTTTAGGGCACCTCTACCTCGTTGACAATCTTGTTTATGATTTCTTCTGAAGTGATGTTCTCAGCTTCAGCCTCATAAGTAATTCCAATACGATGCCTTAGCACATCATGTACAACCGCTCTTACATCTTCGGGAATAACGTAACCTCTTCTCTTAATAAATGCATAGCATTTGGAGGCGTTGGCCAAATTGATACTTCCCCTTGGGGAGGCACCAAAACTTATCAAAGGTTTTAAATTTTCAAGATTGTATTTCTCGGGGTATCGTGTTGCAAATACCAAATCCAAAATGTACTTCTCAATTTTCTCGTCCATATACACCTCACGAACGGCCTTCTGAGCACTAAGTATTTGCTTAAGTGTAACTACCGGCTTAATGGGTTCGTTGGTGCCGTTTAAGTTCTGCCGTATAATCAACTGTTCTTCATTTAATTTAGGATAGTCAATCACCGTTTTTAGCATAAAGCGGTCCACTTGAGCCTCTGGAAGCGGATAGGTTCCTTCCTGCTCCACAGGGTTTTGAGTGGCCATTACCAAAAAAGGCGCATCCAACTTAAAAGTTTCATCGCCAATGGTCACTTGTTTTTCCTGCATGGCCTCCAACAAGGCTGACTGCACTTTTGCAGGAGCTCTGTTAATTTCATCTGCCAATACGAAATTGGCAAATATGGGCCCTTTTTTAATGGAAAAATCGTTTTCCTTCATGTTGTAGATCATGGTTCCCACAACATCCGCTGGCAATAGGTCTGGTGTAAACTGAATTCTGCTAAAGTCACCCTTAACCGCCTTGGCCAACGTGTTAATAGCCAAAGTCTTTGCAAGCCCTGGAACACCTTCCAACAGAATATGACCTTGACCCAAAAGTCCGATCAAGAGGCGTTCAACCATATGTTTTTGGCCCACTATGGCTTTGTTCATCTCTTGAATGAGCAAGTCAATAAAAGCACTTTCCTGAGCAATTTTTTCATTCACAGCACTAATATCAATAGTAGTGTTTTCTTCCATATAAAACTTTTATCGTAAAGTGTTAATGATCATAAATGTATAGAGGTGCAAAATGAAAATTAATTTAAAATCCGTCTGTTAATTAATGGTTAAAAAAATGCGTGAGGCCCCAGTTTTGTGAAGGATTTAAGGGTTTAATTTTATACTTTCACTCTTTATGCAAAATTCAGAATACTATTCCAAAATTATCGTTGGAACCATGACATGGGGAAGTTGGGGCAAACAACTTTCCAAAATGGAGATGGCTGATTTAATGAACCATTGTATTCAAAAAGGACTGACAACCTTTGACCATGCCGATATTTATGGAGATTATTCCACTGAGGCGGATTTTGGAAAGGCCTTTGTAGAAAGTGGTGTCCAACGGTCTGACATACAACTGATCAGCAAATGTGGTATCCAAATGACATCTGGCAGGAACAACCAGCTGAAACATTACGAATACGGTCAAGAGTACATTATTTGGTCCGCCGAGGAGTCCTTGAGAAAATTAAACACGGAGTATTTGGATTTATTCCTGTTACATAGACCAAGCCCTTTGATGGAAGCTGATGAGATTGCTAAGGCAGCACTCAGTTTGTTGAATAGTGGTAAAATCAAAAAATTTGGAGTTTCCAATTTTACCCCTGCCCAAATCGCTATGTTGGAAACGGCAATCCCTGTTTCTGCTAATCAGGTTGAGTTTTCTTTAACTCACACGTCGCCATTATTTGACGGTACATGGGATGACTGCATTGCGCACAATAGGTTGGCCATGGCATGGAGTCCACTGGGCAGCGTTTTCAGGGAGGCAAGTGAAAAGAGCAAACGAATCAAAAAAAACTTGAAGACTTTGAGTGAAAAATACAGTGCAGATGAGAGCCAGCTGTTGCTAGCCTGGATGTTGAAGCCACCAGTAAAAGCTCATCCTGTAATTGGCACCACTACCAAGGACCGAATTACATCCTCGGCAAGTGCTGCCAACATTGACCTGGAACTTCAGGACTGGTTTGCACTACTGGAGGCCAGTAACGGGCATGAGGTGCCATAAAATATTACAATGGAAACAAAAAAAACGGTATTAATTACCGGCGCCACTAGTGGTATTGGTAGAGCAACGGCCATATTGTTAGCAGATAAGAGGTTCAATCTGGTTGTCTGTGGCCGAAGGGAAGATCGACTCAAAGAACTTCAAGAAGATTTGGGAACCCAAACAAATGTATGTACGCTAAATTTTGATTTAAGGGATAAAAAAGCAGTACAGAGTGCAATAGCTAGTTTGCCAGCATCTTTTACCCAAATTGATGTGCTTATCAATAATGCAGGTAATGCCCATGGGTTGAATTTTATTGATGAAGGAAATATGGATGATTGGGACGCCATGTTGGATATCAACATAAAAGGACTGCTGTACATGTCCAAAGCTATTTTGCCCCAAATGGTAGCACGAAAAGCTGGGCATGTTATCAATATAGGTTCCACGGCTGGGAAGGAAGTGTATCCAAAGGGAAATGTGTATTGCGCCAGTAAGCACGCCGTTGACGCCATTAATCAAGGTATGCGATTGGATTTAAACGCCCATGGAATTCGGGTTGGTGCTGTAAACCCAGGATTGGTAGAAACCGAGTTCAGCGATGTGCGTTTTAAGGGCGATACGGAGATGGCAAACAAAGTTTATCAAGGTTTTCAGCCGTTATTGCCGGAAGACATTGCAGACATAATTCATTTTGTGATTACAAGACCATACCATGTTAACATCGCAGATTTGGTGGTGATGCCCACAGCGCAAGCGAGTAGCACTATTGTGAAGAAAGACCTATGATTAATAAGCGCTTATTGGTTAAGAACCTTCTTGCTCATAATGATGAAAATAGTTTTTATGATAAGAAGCGTTTTATATCTATAGGCGAAAAGGAAGGCAAAGCCAAATTTTTAAAACATGTCTGTGCTCTGGCCAACAGCAATCCCAAAAACAATTCCTTTATCGTGGTTGGGGTCGAGGATGAGGATAACAAGATTGTTGGGGTCGATTTCTTTGACGATAGCAAGATTCAAAATTTGGTAAATGCCTACATCAATAACCCTCCATTAATTTCTTACGAGAACATTCCCTTCCCGCATTTACCGGAAGGAAAGGTGGTAGGGTTGGTTACTATTCGATCCAATGGAAAAGTAAGTGCGCTTAGGAAAAACATCTGGAAATATTATGGAGGTGCTGTATTCTTTAGGGAAGGAAGTATTAGTTTGCCTAAGGCATTTGACATCGAGTTAAAGGATATAAATTCTGAGGCCGTTGCAACTATAGAACAGCATGCCAGGAATAACATTGAGCTTACCTTAGATGCTGTAATCAACTTTATAAATAACAGACATGCGGATCTAACCAGTAATTATAAAGTTTTTAAAGAACAATTTGTGGTCTGTTGGGCAGGGAACAAGAAAATTGTAAAGGATAAAATCTACTATTCCCGGGTTGATATTGAATTGATCAATGAGCAAGTCAAGTTGTTTTACTCCGCTTTGGATGAAATTACGATTACCTATAATGAAGATTCGTTTACCACAAAGGAGTATGTACAATTAGGATTGGGTTCCCAGCAAAATTATTATCTCTTGGAGGAAATGATTATTACATTTTCTGAAAATGGGAAGTACTCAATCCAAAGTGAGTTGGTTTTTGAACCACCACAATTTGACAAAAAAACCTTGCACCATGTGTTGAACACTAATAACGCGTTACTGCAAAAGCTAGAAAAACAACTTACACTAAATCGCGCAGAAGAAGAAGATTTAAAACATTTGCCAGCAACGTATTTAATTTGCTACCTCAACGGATTTGAAGAGGCGAAAGAACAAATGGAAAAGGCTAGGCCCCTATTAAAATTGTTCAATCTTACTATTTATCAATCCTTAAAGGAATCATTGCGTATACTTCGGAAAGTGAGGTACAATTAGTTTTTTTTAAGCCAAATAATCTGGTAGGGCAAAACCTCCATTAATCCACTGTTTATCTTAATTTTTTTTCCTGAAACCAGATCTAAAGGGTTTCCTTGGGTGAAATAACCCAATTTCATGACCCAAGATGTATCTATTACTTGTGGTTTTTCATCAAAATTACATAAGACTAGCAGGTTGTGGTGGTTTGCAGCTATTCTTTCAAACAATAAAACATGCTCATTTCCCGTATGATGCAATATGAGGTTGTTGTCATCTGCAAACACAGCACTGGACTTGCGAATGGCAATCAACTTTTTGAGCGTATGGAAGATTCTAGATTGCGGGAGTTTTTTATCCTTAAGTTTTGAAATGATTTCCCAATCTTGTTTGGGTCGGTTTACCCATCTACTGTCTCCTTTCTTGGTGTCATCATCTCCAAAAGAATAATCGTTCAAGGTGCCAATTTCATCTCCGGCATAGATCATAGGAATTCCGCCAAAAGAAAGGATTATTCCGTGAAGTAAAATGATTTTTGATATAGCAGATTCTAAAAGTACTTCACTTTTTGTTTTCACAGCCTTTTCCAGCCCCAATAGTGATGCCGCACTCCCGGTGATCCTTCCATCTCCAGTTTTTGGGTTGTACATAAAAAGCAATCCAGTAGCAGGAGACCAATCCAGTCCCTGACAGTAATACTCAAGCAGAAATTTGCGATGCTGCTGCGGATTCCACCCCATTTCCCTGATAAAGTCATCATCATAGCCGAGGCCTATATCATCGTGACATCTAATGTAGTTGATCCAAGTACTGTCCTTGGGTTTGTTCGGAATGTTGGTAAGCGTTTTGTAAAGTAGGCCGGTTTTTTTTGTAGCAATTGAGTTCCACAAAAGTGCCATTAGGGAGGCATTGTACGCCACTTCGCATTCGTTGCCAAGCTTTGCTCCTTCTCCAAAGTACTTGATAATCTCAGTAGGAGCCACAATAGCTTCTGCCAAAAAAATGGTTCCTGGAGCAATTATCTGCAAGCACATTCGGAACAAGGAAATCAAGGTATGGGTTTCAGGCAGGTTTTGGGATATGGTTCCTATTTTTTTCCATAGAAAGGCTAAGGCATCAAAGCGAACCAAGTCCACACCCAAATTGCACAGTTTTACCAAATGGGTCAGCATTTCCATAAAAACTTGAGGGTTAGAATAGTTTAGATCCCATTGATAACTATTAAAAACCGTCATCACCCATTGGTCCATTTCAGGAATATGGCTAAAATTTCCGGGTGAAGTATCCGGAAAGACTTCGGGCAAGGATTTTTCAAATTCATCAGGGATAACCCTGTCCTTGAAAGTGTAGTAATACCTCTGATATTTTATATCTCCCTGTTTTGCTTTTTTCGCCCAGGGAAATTCGTTGGAGGTATGGTTCACAACAAAATCAAGCATTAAGAATATCCCTTGTTTTCGGAATTCAGCAGTTAGGTTCAACAAATCATTCTTGGAGCCGTACTTTTTTTCGATTTGATGATAACTGTTTACCGCATACCCGCCATCATTTTCACCTTTGGGACGTGTAGTTAAGGGCATCAAATGCAAAAAATTAATCCCAAGACTTTTTAGATATGGGATTTTTTCTTGTAAGCCTTTTAAATCTTCGCTAAAGTTTTCCACATACATTTGCATGCCCACCATTTTTTCGCTCTGGTACCAGTTGCCAGCTTCCAATCGCTGTAAATCTTGCTGTTTAAGCTCCTCCGGGCGAAGTGCAAAAAGTTCGGAAAATGAATTGATGAGGTTTTTATAATCTACACTATGCTTTTCTTCTGGATACAAGGAAAAATATAGCTGCTGAATTAGACCTAGGTTTGTCGCTAATCTAAGATCAAAAAGGGCATCAGTATTTTTTTGGGGACTCCTAGAAGCAATCAGTCTATGTACAGCTGCTTGGTTCATTTAGGCTTCCAACTGGGATTCTGTGGGTAAGGATGGAATTGCACCATAATTGGTGGTGGTAATGGCGCCGGCTTTGTTGGCCACCTCAATCATTTTAAGCAAGGTTTCATTGGATTCGAGTACTTGGTTAACATGATCTAGATCTGCAATTTGCTTCAATAGGCAACCGATGAAGGCATCTCCTGCTCCTGTGGTATCTATAGGTTTGACCTTGATACTTGGAACCACCTTTTTGGTATTGTTGATGCTTAATAGAGTCCCGTCCTTTCCAAGGGTGACGGCTATAATTTTGGTGCCCACCTCATGTAAAAGATCACAGGCTTCGTTGATATCGGTTTTTCCCGAAAGCAATTGTGCTTCTTCCAAGCTAAACTTGCATAAATGGGATTTTTGAATGAAAGGCATACATTTTTTAATAAACTGTTGCTCACTTTCCTTCCAAAGATCAGCCCTAAAATTGGGGTCAAAACTTATGAACATGTCTTTGGTAAGCGCATCAAACAAATATTTACTATAGGCTTGCTCCAATGTTCCGCCCAGCAATGCCGTTGCTGCACCAAGGTGTAACAGGTTTCCGTGAAAGTCTTTTCTGTGTGAGGGGTTGTATACGTATTCTCGGTCGGCTCCACGACTAAAAACAAAGTCCCTTTCGCCATCTTCTGCCAAGGAAACAAAGGCTAGCGTGGTAAACGTTTTTGAAATTTGTACCAAAGAAGTATCTACCCCTTCTTTTTTAATTGTATGCAACAAGAAGTTTCCAAAGGGATCGTCCCCAACAGCACCAATAAAAACTCCCTTCCCACCAAGCTTTGAAATTGCACAAGCCACATTGGCCGGAGCACCTCCAGCTTTTTTGGCAAATGTTGTAGCTTTGGAAAGATCACTGCCCTGATTTTCAGCAACAAAATCAATCAATAGTTCACCAACACAAAATATCTTTTTCATTTTTTCCAATACAATATCCCAATGTACATAGAAAAACAGACCGTATCCAAAAATTGAAAAGGTTTTATTGACAGCCTTTGGACTCAAATCTTCACATCAATTTTTCGTGAGTCAATCTTTTTGGATGTATCATTGCGCAAAACTTACCGTATGAGAACATTGGTAATCGGGGATGTCCATTCGGGATTAAGAGCTTTGGAACAGCTTTTGGACCGAGCTAAAGTAACTAAGGCCGACCATCTTGTTTTTTTAGGCGATTATGTGGATGCATGGAGCACAGCTGTGGAAACCATTGATTTTTTAATGGATTTGGGAAAGAACTTTAATTGCACATTTATTCGGGGAAATCATGATGAGCTTTGTAGGGAATGGTTAACTTCCAAAAAAGAGAATCCACAATGGCTGGCTCATGGAGGCACTGCGACACGTGATTCCTATTTAAAAGCCGGTAGAGAAAATTGGGATAATCATTTGGAGTTTTATACCGGGTTGAAAAATTATTTTTTGGATAAAGACAATCGACTTTATCTTCATGCTGGGTATACCAACTTGAAAGGAGTGGAATTTGAATATTTTGATCAATTATTTTACTGGGACCGAACACTTTGGGAACTGGCGAAGGCATTGGACCCCAAGCTACGGGCAAATGACCCACACTTCCCTAAAAGATTGACGCACTACAAGGAGATTTTTATTGGACATACCCCACTGTCCAAAAATGGAGTAGTTACCCCACAAAAAGGTGCCAATGTTTGGAATGTGGACACTGGAGCGGCATTCATGGGAGCGTTGACCCTTATGGATGTTAAGACCAAGGAGTTTTGGCAAAGTGACCCCGTTCATACCTTTTATCCAGGTGAAAGAGGAAGAAATTAGAATTTTCCAGCCCGGTGCTTATCTTGCCATTTGGCCAATTCGACCCATTGGCCTTCATAAGCCATTTTGGCTTGCATGGGCCAAGATGCGGGATCATGTATTCTATAGCGCTTTCCTCCTGAATTAAGCACCTCTTGGCATTTATTGGTTGAAACTTTTGAAAGATCTTTCCAAGTCTTAATTCCGAAATTATGGAACAGGCCTTCTATTTTGGGTCCAATACCCTCAACAATTTTTAGGTCATTCTCTTTTACTCTTTTCCCAAAGCCTACTTTAGCTGCTTGGGCGTTAAACCCTTTTGCCTCCTTGGAACCTGAAGCACGAGGAGATGATGTAGGTTTGGGCTTGACCGGAGTTTTGAGCGCCCCTAGTTTTTTATTGCAGGCATCCAATTCTGCTTGCAATTTGTTTTTTTCCTCCTCTAAATTTTGGAGGTCCGTAGTGTGATCAAGCACGGTAATATTTTTTCCCTTGCCTATAAGGTATCCTAGGATTCCGGCAATAACTCCAACCAATCCAGGAATGATCCAACACCAGATATTTATATGTTCAGTATTCATTTTTTTACAGTTTAGAGGTTCATCTTTTAAGGTTGATTTTCTTCTAATTTTTTAGTCAAGGAATATGATATGGGTCCAAAAACGATTTCTTCTTTTTGAACCATTGTGTCATCCAATTTCCCCAAGACAACAATTTGACCTGAAGAAATTCCTGCTAAAACGAGTTGGTTCTTTACAGAATTGGCTCTTGCCAAACCAAGATTTTCATAGGGAGTATTGTTTTCTTCTTTTGAGCTGTGATGACCTATAATAGTGAGCGTTTGATCTTTGTGGTCGGTCAAATGATTTTCCAAATCCTTCAAGCCAACCTTTAACTTTGGGGATATTGGCATCAAAAAAGATGGACTGGAAACATAGAAGTTGAAATTATCGTCTACGTTTAAAGAGAATTCACCCTCGTCAAGAGTAAATGGGTAGGAAGGTGAAGGGGCTTGAAACTTGGATTGAGCTCCAACTATTTCAATGCTTCGCTCTTGGTTTAAATCCCCCATGCATATACTGCAAAGGTTAAGGTACAGATAAGTGCCAACCACTATGGTTGCAAGGATACCCAATATGTACAGGCTCTTTCTCGACATTGGGACAAATGTTGGCGTTCGTCCCTACAAATTATTAAAAAAATGTTAAACGCTACCTCATTAACTCAAAGAATCTGAGGTGTTTATACTATTTGGATATGAGACCAACAAAGAATGGGGAGCAACAGATGTATTAAAAAACACCAATCATACAGTTTTTATGACCAATGATAACATGGCAATTAATTTCTTGTGGAAATATGTGGAACTTAGTGAGATATATTAGGCAAGGAACCCTATTTCTCCCGACCAAGTTCCGGCATTGAAATAGGGTTTAATTTAAGTTTGAGTTAGTTAAGTTGGTTTTAAAGACAGCCGATTCTGTGTTCATCCAGAATCGGCTTCTTTAATTATAGGTCAAATTTGATACCTTGAGCCAACGGAAGTTCTGTGGTGTAATTAATGGTATTTGTTTGTCTGCGCATGTACACTTTCCATGCATCAGAACCACTTTCTCTACCACCACCGGTTTCTTTTTCACCTCCAAATGCTCCTCCAATTTCCGCTCCCGAAGTACCAATATTTACATTGGCAATCCCGCAGTCGCTACCTGAGGAAGATAAAAAGCGTTCGGCTTCCCTTAGATTGTTGGTCATAATTGCCGATGAAAGGCCTTGAACAACTCCATTTTGTTGTTGGATGGCATCTTCAACCGAACCAGAATACTTTAATATGTATAATATAGGAGCAAACGTCTCTTCCTGCACAATGGTAAAGGCGTTATTTGCCTCGACAATAGCTGGTTTTACGTAGCACCCACTTTCATACCCTTCACCACTTAGAACACCACCTTCAACCAAAACAGTCCCACCTTCTTTTTTGGCCTCTTCCAAAGCAGCTTGGTACATGTTTACGGCATCGGTATCAATTAATGGTCCCACATGGTTGTTTTCATCCAAGGGGTTACCAATACGAAGTTGCTTGTAGGCATCGGTAATGGCATCTTTTACCTGATCATAAATAGATTCGTGGATAATCAATCTACGGGTAGAAGTACACCGCTGACCGGCTGTTCCCACAGCGCCGAACACAGCTCCAATTACGGTCATTTTAACATCTGCATCTGGAGTAACGATAATTGCATTGTTTCCACCAAGTTCCAATAGCGATTTTCCTAATCTAGCAGCTACCGCTTGGGCCACAATTTTTCCCATACGGATGGAACCTGTTGCAGACACTAGAGGAACTCTATTATCGTTGGTCATAAGTTCACCTACCTTGTAGTCGCCATTGATGAGGCAAGAAATTCCTTCGGGAAGGTTGTTTTCTTTTAATACTTGGGCGATTATGTTTTGACAGGCTACACCACACATAGGTGTTTTTTCTGAAGGTTTCCAAACGCATACGTCCCCACAAACCCATGCTAGGGCAGTGTTCCATGCCCATACAGCTACTGGAAAGTTAAAGGCTGAAATAATTCCGACAATTCCAAGCGGATGATACTGCTCATACATTCTGTGCCCAGGGCGCTCAGAATGCATCGTCAACCCGTGCAATTGACGGGATAATCCCACTGCAAAATCGCAGATGTCAATCATTTCTTGCACTTCTCCCAGACCTTCTTGGTACGATTTTCCCATTTCATAAGAAACCAGTTTGCCCAAAGGTTCTTTAAGTTCCCTAAGTTTCTCTCCAAACTGTCTTACCATTTCACCACGCTGAGGAGCGGGAATCACGCGCCATTCTGTAAAAGCCTCCGTGGCCGTTTTCATGACCTTTTCATAGTCTTCCGGCGTAGTGGTTTTTACTTTTCCAATCAATGCTCCATCCACTGGGGAAAAGGAGGAAATGGTATCTCCGGAGCCAAAATTAACAGAACCTGTTGAAGTCCCATCATTGGTTGGGTTTAATCCAAGTTTTTCTAGTGCTTCGTCTATTCCAAAAGCAACAGCATTTTCTGACATTTACAACTATTTAGATGTGAATTGTTATATTTTTCAAAACTACAAATAATCCTGATGAACTTAATGAAGATTTCCTAAAGGAAATAATGGGCCAACAACAACCCAATTCCTATTAAGGCAGGTAGCGCTTGAACCGTAAATATTTTTTTGGATGCAGTAAGGGAACCATAAATACCAGCTATCGCAACACAGCCCAAAAAGAACAGTGCCACGTAAATCTGCCACTGCGCATCTTGAATCAGTAATGACCAAATAAGCCCTGCAGCTAGGAATCCATTGTATAAACCTTGGTTTGCGGCCAGTGTCTTGGTAGGTTCGAACAAGTCTTCAGGAAATTTTCGAAATACTTTTTTTGCCTTGGTAGTCCACGCAAACATCTCCAACCACAGGAAGTAAAGGTGCAGTAGGGCAACCAAGGATATAAAAAATTTAGCGGTTATAAGCATAATCAATCTTTTGGAATAAATCGTTCATCAACGGGCATCATAGTCTTGCAATTATCACAGCTTCGTAACTCTTTTGAGCTATAAAAGTGTTTAAAGTGGGATAGAAAATCCTTTTCAATATCATGTAAGGTAAAATAGGCTTCATACAGTTTATGGTTGCAATGGTCGCAAAACCACAAAAGGCCATCGTCCACATGCATATGGTCTCTTTTTCGCTCAACCACCAAGCCAATAGATCCTTTGTGCCTTACTGGCGAGTGCGGAACTTTGGCTGGATGAAGGTACATATCCCCAGGACCCAATTTCATGGTTTTCTTTTGCCCATCCTCTTGTATGTGAATTTCTATATTACCCTCCAGTTGATAGAAAAGTTCTTCTGTTTCATTGTAATGATAATCTTTACGAGCATTAGGCCCGGCCACGATCATAACAATATAGTCCCCTGCATCCTTGTACAAATTTCTATTACCTACAGGTGGTTTCAGGGCATCTCTATTTTCATCTATCCATTTATTGAGGTTAAATGGTGGTTGTATGGCCATGCTCAAGATTTCCTGAAAGGTATAAAAAACCTTTTTGTGAACATAGGCTTTAACACAAAGACCCATGCAAAGCATGGGTCGGGAATTTGTTTGTTAGTATGTTTTTATTCTGACCCTACCCTCATGAATATTTGGGTGAAATATGCCCTACCTTCCTTGTCTAACTGTACACTCAAAGTGGTATGCGTATAGTTGCCCTCCAAAGTGGTTTTATGGGAAGAACTGTTTAGCCATCCATCAAAAGTTTTTTCTGCCGAGGAATAGTACCGAGCCACATTTTCACCTATCTCAACGGCATTTATTTCCAAAGCAATTTTGGATGCTCGAGATTCAAAATTATCATGGCTCAATTTGTTTTTGGAAATCATATAACCATTATGATCTTTGGCATGCACGTAAGAAGAAGGACTCAGAAGTAATGTAGATTTCCCTATAGCCACTCTATGATTGTTTACAAGTTGAATCAATTCACCTTCCAACTTATCTGGGTCTGTGACGGCCTTTTCATTTTCCAATAGAGATTCAACGAGGCGTGTTTCGTCTTGGACGGTTCCGGATTTGCTGCACATGGTCAATGAAATTATCGCGGCAATAATCCACAGGGAATAAAATATTTTCTTCATTTTCGGGGGTGCTCCTCTGGGCTTGTTCTAATTAGCCCTAGTGTTCTAATAGCTAAACTAATGGAGGAAAGCGCCCGCGCCATAAAATCTCCATGGGAATACAAAATAATCCGATGAGCCGTCAAAAAGTTTCTTTTCAGCTTGTAACCAAATAAATCCCGCGTTCATTTCATCGAAAAAAAAGCACCTTTCATATAATAGTATCCGAATGGGAGGGAACTGGAATTCCATCGCCTTCAGGATCCAACTCATCATTTTCCAATACAAGGGAAAAGACAAAAGCACCAATTTCTTTTACGGGATGGTAAAAGATGGATTCATTTTTGGTGTCTTCGTTGACAAGATTTAAGGACGAAGTAAGGCGTTCAAAGAAGATAAGTAAGGCGCCAACAATAATTGCCACTTTTAACATACCAAAAATGCCACCAGCGATTTTATTTAAAATCCCTAACATAGCAAAATCCGCAATCTTGGTAAGGAATTTACCTGCGAAATGAACTAAGATTACAATGCCAAAAAAAGTGATAAGAAAGGCGGAAATTTTCAAGTATTGCCCATTCCAACCCATCTGCTCAGAAAGATAATCTGCTGTAAGGTAAGAAAAGTGGATAGCACCATAAATACCCGCAATTAGTGCCACAAGGGAAGCGATTTCAACAAAGAGGCCATTTTTGAGCCCTTTGTATAGTCCCCATACCAAAAGAAGCCCAATAACAATATCCAGAAAGTTCATCAATAGGATTTTAACAAATATAGGATATTGATTACTACCTTTGGGTTTCCCAAAAAAAGCATATGGCTAGAGATGAAATACTGAAGGAACGATGGGGGCTGTTGGTAGAAAAATTATCTCAGCAATTTTCCGATGGTGATCCGTTGGATTTAGATGGCATAATTTATCTTGTAGGGGTACAGGAACTAGGAAATTTTCAGAAGAATTTCAAGAAGGATGAGAAGGTAAATCTGATGCATATTGCTATTTGCAGACTGTTGGAACCATATGGATACTACGATTTTGACTTTTTTGACGAAGATGGTTGGCCCCACTATATTGTTAAGGAGCAGCTACCACCGTTAAAAGCAGGAGAGCAGGCAGTGCTAATGAAGGAAGCCTTGGTGAACTACTTTTTGGAAAAAAAGTACATTGAATAAACTTGAATCAAACATCAAAATTTGGTAAAGCATATGGGGCAGCCGATAGCATTTTCTAACGTAAGCAGAAAGGAACGGATTCAGAATGCTGCCAAGGAGACTTTTGACCTCATTGTCATTGGTGGGGGCATTACCGGTGGTGGCATTGCACTCGATGCGGCTTCCAGAGGACTTAAGGTGCTCTTGTTGGAAAAGGGAGATTTTGCCTCAGGAACCAGCAGTAAATCAACTAAATTGATCCATGGAGGATTGAGATACCTAAAACAATTTGATTTTTGGTTAGTAAAGGAAGTAGGTTCGGAAAGAGCTATTGTTCACAAGCTAGCCCCCCACTTGGTGCTCCCAGAGAAAATGCTTTTACCCCTTATTGAGGGAGGATCCTATGGAAAATGGCTAACCTCTATTGGACTGAAAGTGTACGATATTCTAGCCCAAGTTAGTGGGGATGACAAACGCCAAATGTTAGAGAAAAAACAAGCCCTAAAATTAGAACCCCTACTACCCAAAAAGATTTTGAACGGAGCTGGATATTACGCCGAATACAGAACTGATGATGCCCGTTTAACCCTGGAGAACATTAAGACAAGCCTTAATTATGGTGCGGAGGCATTTAATTATACACGGGTTACCGAATTTCTGTACAAGGATGGTGTGGTGACTGGTGTAAAGTTGAAAGATGAAGTCCTGGACAAGCAATTTACAGTAAAATCCAAATACGTTATTAGCGCTACCGGTCCATGGGTGGATGAATTACGGATTGTCAACAATTCCAAAAAGGGAAAACGGTTGCATTTGACCAAAGGAGTGCATTTGGTTTTTCCCAAAGAAAAACTTCCCGTACGGCAATCTGTTTATTTTGATGTTCCGGATGGGCGTATGATTTTTGCTATTCCAAGGGGAAAGGTTACCTATGTGGGAACCACAGATACTAATTTTAACATGGACAAGGATGATGTTAAAACGGATTTGGCGGATGCTATTTATCTAATTTCTGCTGTCAACAACATGTTCCCGGAAATTCACCTGGAAATGGAAGATATAGTTTCTTCCTGGGCAGGATTACGGCCCCTAATCCATGAAGAAGGGAAATCTACATCGGAGCTTTCAAGGAAGGATGAAATTTTCACTTCGGATACCGGACTAATCAGTATTGCGGGTGGAAAACTGACAGGTTATCGCAAAATGGCTGAGCGGGCTGTTAACCGGATTGCTCAAAATATGGAAGAGGATGATCATGCCAAAATCCCTGAGTCCAATACGGCTAACATTCCACTTTCCGGAAGTGGATTTAAAAAACATAAACAAGTAAAAAAGTACATTGGGGAAGTCTATTCACGAATCCAGACAGATGGGCTTTCGCAACATGATGCTTGGTATTTGGTCACAACTTACGGAAATCAGACGGAGGTGATTCTAGAAAACTATACTACACTTGACATTTTGGACAGCTACGAACGCATGATAAGGGCCGAAGCCAAGTTTACCATAGCATATGAAATGGCATTAAGTCCCATGGACTTCTTTATTAGACGAACAGGTAGATTGTATTTTGACATAGAAAGTGTTCGAATTTATATGGATGCTGTACTGGAAGAGTTTAAAATGGCCTACAACTACAAGGACGATAAAATTCAATCTTTTAAGGAAAACCTTTTGACCGAATTGGACTCCCATTCTAATTTTTCTTTGGAACGTAGCTGGGGCTCATAAGACATAGTCTTTACCTCAGAGATTTCCCTATATTTGATTTAAAGAAATCCTTGGTTCCCATATGGATTGTGATCTTCTTTCTTTTTATGGGTGGTGGCAGTTTACTGTATGTGTTTTTGCCTTTTTAGCTCTAATGTCTATTTGGTGGCATTTTGGAAGAAGACAAAAAGATTTAGGTCAGGTATGGTTGGCATTGTCAGTGCTTGCTTGGTGTTTTTCTGGCTTATTGGAGGTTTATTTTTCCAGAAAACCACTCAATGATATTCTTTATCTTGAAGGATGGCGAAGTATTTTCTCCCTGGCCAATAGCCTTTTTATCCTTTTAGCCCTACCTTGGTTTCGCTACCTTCCTAAATTCCTAGAACCTATTATTAAAGGAGGGTTTTGGAAGTACATTGTAGGCATTCCTTTCTTGTTTTGTTTAGGGCCAACACTTCATAAATTAATAGCGGGAAAAATCTATGGTCTAGTTCGTGAACCAGATGTATACTATGCTATTTTCACTTTGATTTTTTTAGGAGCTGTACTATGGGAATCTTTTGCTCGAAGAAGACTGAAAACGCTTTCTTGGCTTTCGTTACTATGCATTTTGATTATACTAACTGCGCAATTCTTTAAGTTATCAGGATCATCCTCAAATCTTCTGATACTTTCAGCAATTTTCAAGACCTGTTTGATAATGCTCTTTTTTGCTTTGGCCTTTAGTTGGGTAAAAGAGCTGGCGGAGAATGTTATTCCAAAATCCACAAATATGACCTTGGTTTTTTCCAAAGAGAAAACCGAGTCTGGAAAATGGACACCCACAATTGTTTTAAATGGATTCCCAGGAACCAAGGAAAGAAAAGTATTTCTGGGTCCAAGCTCAAACGAATTGCTTTTAAAATTTGCCCAAAAATGTAAAGGAGGTAAAAACCAGTGGCTAGAGATTAAACCAAAGAACTTTTCTGCTTCGGAGAAAAAATATGATATCCACGATTACAACCAAATTAAAAGACTACTGGTTGCGTTGTTGGATGGACTTTTTGGAGCGGGCAATTGGAGCAAGGAGCAGCATTTGATCCCCTTAAAGAACACATTATTTGAAATGTCGGAAAACAGGGACCGAAAGATTCGAATGATACTGCCTCCTGAGAACATATTCTTGTAAATCAGAATTTTAGATACAAAAAAATTACCTGTTTACTTACTGACAAAAAATATCCTTTTCTGACATTGATGTTTTTTTCAACGGTCTTTTTTGAATTTGCCCAAAATTTGAAACAGAGACCACATGAAACTTTCAAAAGCCTCTTTACTTCTCCTGTTGGGAATACTTCCGTTTAATTCAATTGCCCAAGGATTGGATAAACAAATTAATGATTCCTTTATGCCTTTTGCAGTTTGGTGGGAAGGGTTTATCCTGGGTACCATTAACATTGGAGGAGCCAGAATCCCAATTGTTTTGATTCTTCTTATTCTGGGAGCGCTTTTCTTTACGATCTATTTCAGGATGGTGAATATTCGCCTTTTTCCAACTGCGTTAAAGGTAGTTCGCGGCAAATATGACAAGTTGGAGCGCTCTCAGGATGATGGAAATCATGGGGAAGTAAATCATTTTCAGGCATTGGCCACTGCAGTTTCGGGAACTGTGGGATTGGGAAACATTTCCATGGTAGCTGTTGCCATATCCATTGGAGGTCCAGGGGCAACCTTTTGGATGATTTTGGCCGGGGTCCTTGGTATGTCCACAAAGTTTGTGGAATGTACTTTGGGTGTTGTATATAGAGATATTGATGCAAATGGCAGCGTGTTTGGTGGGCCCATGTATTACTTGAGCAAGGGATTAAAGGAAAAGGGATTTAAAACTCTTGGTAAAATTGTGGCTACTACTTTTGCCATTTTGTGTGTTGGAGCTTCTTTTGGTGGGGGAAACGCTTTTCAAACGAATCAGGCTGCAGCACAAATAATAGGGCAGTTTCAAATAGAGCATCCATCATCTGGCAGTATCATTGGTGTTGTTTTTGCCATTTTCGTTGGAATTGTTATAATCGGTGGGATTAAACGAATTGCAAAGGTGACTGAAAAAACGGTTCCCTTTATGGCCCTGCTATATGTTCTGGCCGCGCTATTTATCATTTTTTCCAACATTACCCTTGTAGATGATGCACTTACCTTAATTGTAAAAGAAGCTTTTACCCCTAAAGCTACGGTAACAGGAGGATTTATTGGAGTAATGATTCAAGGGTTTAGACGGGCTGCTTTTTCCAATGAGGCTGGAGCAGGATCTTCGGCCATTGCACATGCCGCTGTAAATACACGTTATGCAGCCTCAGAAGGATTGGTTGGTCTCTTGGAACCTTTTATCGATACGGTACTCATTTGTACTATGACCGCTATAGTGTTGATTATTTTTAATATGGATGGAATGTTTGTCTATGGAGATGTTTTGAATGGCAAGGCTTTAATGGCTGATGGATCCCGAATTGGAGGAATTAACCTTACTTCTTTAGCCTTTGAGAACTCCATAAGTGGATCGTCAAATGTGTTGGTCGTTGCGGTAATCCTCTTTGCGTTCTCAACAATTATTTCATGGTCTTATTATGGCCTTCAGGCATGGAAATATCTTTTTGGTCGTGGTAAGTGGATAGATTTGAGCTACAAAATCATTTTCCTAATGTTTACCATATTGGGAGCCGCCATAACCTTGAGTGCAGTCATAAAATTTTCTGATGCAATGATTCTCGCCATGGTGTTTCCCAACATGATTGGACTTCTGTTTTTGTTTCCAAAAGTCCGGGAAGAACTTGATAAGTATATGGCTTTGATTAAAAACAACATCTCTAGGACACGAGGGGGAAATTCATCCAAAATAGAATAGTATTGGCAATCATGTATTCCTCGAAAAGCGATTAGTTCAACTTTTCGGTTAATTTTCGAAATACCTTTTTTGGATTTTTCTTTTCGTAAAGCACTTGGTACACTGCATTAATGATCGGTGTTTTGGTCTTTTTCGAACGCTTCTCGTTCATCAGATGGGCGCTTTTGGTGGCGTAATACCCTTCAGCAACCATATTCATTTCCATCATGGCACTTTTTACGGTATATCCTTTGCCAATCATATTCCCAAACATGCGGTTTCGACTAAATGTGGAATAACCGGTAACTAACAAATCGCCTAAATATGCCGAATTATTAATGTTGCGCTTCATTTTATAGACTTTGTCTATGAATCGCTTCATCTCTCGGATGGCATTGCTCATCAACACACTTTGGAAATTGTCACCATAGCCAAGACCATGTGCAATTCCAGCTGCAATGGCATAAATGTTTTTCAACATGGCGGCATACTCAGTTCCGATAATGTCATCAGAAATCTTGGTGCGGATGTAATGACTTTGCAGTACTTTGGCCACCAGTTCTGCCTTGGAGGCATCGGCACATGCAATGGTAAGGTAGGATAAGCGTTCCAAGGCAACTTCCTCGGCATGACATGGCCCCGTTAGAACGCCAATATTTTTAAAGGGAATTTGATACATATCGTGGAAGTGTTCACCAACGATCAATCCGCTTTCTGGGACAATTCCTTTAATTGCAGAGAAAATAATTTTATCTGTCAAAGAAGCAAACAGCTTCTTCAATTCACCTTCCAAAAAGGCGGATGGGATAGCAAAAATCAGTACATCACTTGCATCAACAATGGTGTTAATATTGTTGCTAAGCTGCAGTCTAGAGACATCAAATTCAACAGAACTTAAATAATTGGGATTATGGTTTTCCGTTTCAATATGCCCAATAGCAGATTCGCTCCGCATGTACCAAGCTACTTGCTCTAAATTCTCAGAAAGCATTTTTACAATGGCAGTTCCCCAACTACCACCACCAATAACACCAAATCGAAGATTTTTCTCCATTTACCCAATTTAGAGGCAAAGCTAAAAAATATATCCGATGAGGTGTTAAGTGTTGATTATTAGCTACTTAACCTTTTTGGCATGGTGCTTGGTTTATTTGTTGTGAATCAAAGAACCAGAAATATGAAAAATGGAAAACTACTATTCGGAATTTTATTAATAGGCCTTTTAGCGAGCTCTTGCTATACGGAAGTTGTAATTGAAGATGACTTTATTGAAGCATCTCCGGTCAATACCGCTTTGGTATTGGAGTCTTATGATTTATGGTATGTGGACATCAATGCCACTAAGGGCAATGGGGAAGTTCCATTTTTGCAAACTGCGTTTACCATCTCTTTTGATCATGGCCTTTTGCGGGCAAACAATAACTTGGTCGGCATAGGTAAAACCGGAAATGGTTTAGGTATTGGTGTGGGATCTTATGGGACCTTATTTGGTGCCGTGGAGGTTGACCATGATTTAGATGGGACTTGGTTGTTGGAAGTGTTTGCTGTAAACAACAGTACCTTGGAACTCTACCATGCCCAATCCAAAACCTCCTATATCATTAAAGGATATCAGCACAACAGTTTTGATTATGATCAGGTCTTTTATGACAACATCAACTATTTTTTACAAGAATATGAGGCCTGGGAAAAAACCTATACCAGTGAGTTGGGGGTCATTAACGAGTTTGGCGACGAAAATTTCTTGCAATTTTTAACTGGAACCAATGGAGATTTTTTTAGATCATCGGTAGATGGAGCAGGAACACCTGTTGGCAATCTACAATGGGATTACGAAGGAGATTATGAAGTTTTTGATGTGGCCAATGATCCATCACTCAAAACTTTAACACTGGATTATGACTTCATGGGCAATGACTATTTTGAACTGTACGTTATAGATGATAGTACCATAGAACTGTATCATGTGGACAGTGGAACTGTTTATGAATTTCAGGGAAGAGAGTATATCCAGTTCTTAAAATCTGGTGACAAAGTAGGGAAAAAGCGTTCAAAAGTTAAAAATTCCATAATGAACGTCTCTAGACAAAGAAAAATGTAAGGACAAATTATAGTGTCCGACTATTTATACAAGTTTTTTGGTTGGTTATTTAGTTAAGAATCGCCTCAAGTTCTCAGCTTGGGGCGGTTCTTTTTTTATGACCATTGTAGATTAAGTACGAACAGGATTAACTCTTTCTTTTAAGGTTGATTAAATACTGTTTTTTAAAACCCGAAGGATTTCCCCCACTTATTTTTTTAAAAGTTCTATTGAAATAAGAGAGACTTTCAAATCCACATTCATAGCAGGTTTCACCTACATTTTTACCCATAAGTAGCAGTCTTTTGGCCTGACTAATTCGGTATTGGTTTAAAAAATTGGTAAAGGTGTTGCCTGTGGTTTTTTTAAAATACCTGCAAAAAGCCTCTTTCCCCAAGTTGCATAGTTGGGCTACTTCCTCAATTCCAATTTTGCGCTGATAATTTTTATCCACGAACTCATGTATGCTCCTTAACCGGTCTTGTTCTTTTTTTCGATACCTGTTCACAAAAGGATAATCATGTAACAAAAAGTAGTCCTTACTACTGGCAAGTTCCTTTAACAAGTGAATAGACTCCATAAAAAAGTCAAAGGAAGAAAGTAAGTGCAGTTTTTTCAGTCTTTCGCCAATCAGTTTTTTGGTTTGTCCGGTAAACACAATCCCATATTTCGACTTTTCAAATAAAGCATCAATAGATTCGAGTTCTGGAATGTTGATCAGCAGCTGATCCTTAAAACTTGGTTTAATATGTAGCACTTCCTTAATGTAATCCGTTTGCACACCGTAGTCAAAATTCAAGTGGGGAATGTTGGACCCAATAAAAACCAAGTCGGTGTCTACAAAGTTGGAAATAGTATCGCCCACATGTCTGGTTGCACTTGCTCCCTCTATATACACCAATTCATATTCAGGATGAAAATGCCAATAAAAAAGATGGTTCAAACGCGGAAGGTGCAAAAGCCGGAAAGGACTCTTGGTATTGGGCGCTATAGTTTCTAGTTGAATCTTCAATTTTCACTTAAATATCCATTAAAATATGGATTAATGCTTAAAAAATCAATATAGTGCAAAAATATATCAATATGAGGGTTGAGAAACCTTAGAGAGCGTACTAGTTTTATTCCAACAAATTAGAAGTCATTTAAATCTGATCTTATGGAAAAAGAAACAAAACTGGAAATGGCCAACAAGGCACATGAAGAAATTCCAGGCAATCCGTCCACAGCAACAAGCAGCAAAATAATATTAAACGACAGGTCTAATGGTCAACCACTTAGAGTGCTCACAGAGGAAGATTGGGCCTTTTGGGTTCATAATGGTTATATCGTAATAAAGCAAGCCATTCCTAGAGAACAGGCCAGAGCCACAGCAGATTTTTTATGGGAGTTTGATGAAAAGGATGCTAACGATCCAACTACTTGGTATGCACCTCCAAGAGCGGAAATGAAAATGAAAGAATTGACCGGCACGGGAATGGTGGAGGTGTATAATCACCAGCATTTATGGAACAACAGGCAAATGCCAAAAGTTTATGATGCTTTTGTGGATGTTTGGGGAACGGAAAAGCTTTGGGTTACTATAGATAGGGCCAATTTAAATTTCCCACTAAAACCAGGTGTTGATAAAAAGGGATTTATCCATTGGGATTACGACCCAGAGACCCGTCCGCAAAATGTGCAAGGAGTACTGGCTCTTGCTGATCAAGCCGATGAAAACATGGGGGGGTTCCAATGCATTCCATGGCTATACCGAAATTACGATAGCTGGAAATTGACCCAACCCGAGAATAGAGATCATTTTCAACCTAGCTTGGAAGGATTGGAAGACAAAATTGTGAAAGTGAAAATGAAAGCTGGGGATTTACTTATTTTCAACAGTACAGAGCCTCATGGTATTCGACCCAACAAATCGGGAGATAAAGTGCGAATAGCGCAATATATTTCCATGATGCCTGCGGAAGAAGAAAACGAGACCTTACGACAATGGCGCATCAATTCATGGAAGAATAGAGTAGCCCCTGAGGGTTATGCATTTCCTGGTGACCCTAGAAATTGGGAACGAGATAAATATGAGACTGCTAAATTAAGTGAGCTGGGAGAGCGATTACTTGGCTTAAAAAAATGGTAGTTTCAAAACCTAAACCAATCAAATTAAACCCCTATGTTAACCAATATCAGTACCTGGGATATTTGTATTATCCTATTTTATTTTGGAATTATTTTATGGATAGCCCAATGGGCCTCTAAAGGGAGAGGCAGTTCTGGGGCTGCGGCCGATTATTTTTTGGCAGGTCGAAATCAGGGATGGATGGTCGTGGGAGCCTCCCTTTTTGCTTCAAATATTGGCTCTGAAATTATCTTGGGAGTTTCCGGTGCCGGAGCAAGGGCCAATATGCCCATGGCCAATTTTGAGATTATTGCTGCCTTGGTATTAATTCTCCTTGGCTGGGTTTTCGTGCCTTTTTATCTGAGGACCGGGGTTTATACTATGCCCGAGTTTTTGGAAAAAAGATACTCCAAAGCATGTAGAAATTACCTTTCTGTAGTATCAATATTGGCTTATGTGATTACAAAGATTTCGCTGATCATTTTTGCAGGAGCCCTCGTTTTTGAGACTATTGGGGTTCCTTTTTGGACAGGAGCGATTGTAACCGTATTGGCAACCGGTTTTTATACAGTTTTAGGGGGGCTCAAAGCCGTTATTTATACGGATATGGTCCAAGCTGTTATCCTGCTTTTGGGAACCATTGCGGTAACCCTGTTCGGGATTCATCAACTGGGCGGATGGGATGGCTTAATCACAACGCTGGATTTGGCGTCAAATGTAGATGGGAATCCACCTACGGAACGCTTTTTTAATTTATGGCGTCCTATGTCCGATACAGAGTATCCCTGGACAGGCATGCTCTTTGGGGCACCTATTTTAGGAGTATGGTATTGGTGTACGGATCAATATATTGTACAACGGACCCTATCGGCAAAAGATGTTTCAAATGCGCGCAAGGGAGCCCTATTTGCAGGCTACCTAAAGCTATTACCCGTGTTTATCTTTTTTATTCCCGGGGTAATCGCATATGCGCTAATGCAAAAGGGGGAGATAAATTTTGCTTTGGAAAATGCGGATCAGGCTTTACCGGCCATGATAACCAATTTTTTACCAATGGGATTAAAAGGACTTGCAATAGCCGGACTTTTGGCAGCACTTATGAGTTCACTGTCATCAGCATTTAACTCAAGTTCCACTTTGTTGACCATCGATTTTTACAAACAATATAGACCTAAGGCTTCCGATAAAAGTTTAGTGCGGTTTGGGCAGCTGGCAACAATCGTATTGGTTATCATTAGTTTGGGTTGGATACCGTTCATGAAAACATTAATGGGTGGGGGGATTTTTCATTACTTACAAAGTGTTCAAGCCTATATTTCCCCACCAATTGCTGCGGTATTTCTGTTCGGGTTATTTTATAGATGGATTAATGCC
Organism: uncultured Allomuricauda sp.; assembly: GCA_965117065.1. Taxonomy (GTDB): domain Bacteria; phylum Bacteroidota; class Bacteroidia; order Flavobacteriales; family Flavobacteriaceae; genus Flagellimonas. Next base: position 1,925,534 of record OZ220751.1, on the reverse strand, counting down.
AAAGGCGCTATTATTGCCCTATGGTCTGGGTTTATCTTGGGGATTCTTCGCCTGGTCACCGAGTTTATGAACAAAGAAGGCATTCTTAATCTCAGCGAAGGGTCATTTTTACAGCACTTTTTGGACATCAACTTTCTGCATTTTGCCCTTTTCCTATTTATTTTCTGTGCCATCGTGCTTGTTTTTGCTAGCAAATTAGGACAGCAAAAAACTGAGAAAGAACTAGAATTAGTGACCTTTCAAAGGAAGTCGAAGCGTGAGTTTAGACCAAGGTCAAAAGATATGATTCTGACCGTTATACTTGTTATTCTAGTGCTCATTTTGTGGGCTGTGTTCAGCCCTATAGGTTTAGGCAGATAGTTATGGATTTACAGTTAAAGGGAAAACGTGTTTTTATTTCTGGTTCAACGGCCGGGATAGGTTTTGCAACGGCAAGAGCATTATTGCACGAAGGGGCCTCTGTGCTAGTCAACGGACGTTCCCAAAAGTCTGTTCAAAATGCATTGGAGAAACTTAGACAAGAGTTTCCTGCCGCTGAAATTGGAGGTTTTGCCACGGATTTTGAAAACAAGGAGGAAATTGCCACTTTGTTACAATCCCTTCCAGCTATTGATGTTTTAATCAACAATGTAGGTATTTATAAAGCAGAACCATTTTTGGAGATGCTGGATGAGTATTGGTATCGACAATTTGAGGTGAACGTAATGAGCGGAGTCCGGTTGTCAAGACATTTCCTTCCCACAATGTTAAAACAGAGTTGGGGACGGATTTTGTTTGTTTCCAGCGAATGCGCCACCCTTGTCCCTCCAGACATGATTGCTTATAGTACCACAAAAACAGCATTATTGGCCATTTCTAAGGGCCTTGCTCAAATGACCAAAGGAACCCAGGTGACCGTTAATTCAATACTTCCTGGTTCTACGCTTTCAGAGGGGGCGGAGCAATTTCTTGCTGAGGAGGCACAGAAAACGGGCAGATCTAAGAAGCAGGTTGAAGCTGATTTTTTTAAAGAAGTACGGACGTCTTCACTCATTCAGCGATTTGCCACTGTTGAGGAAGTGGCCAATACACTTACCTATTTGTCAAGCCCCTTGTCCTCTGCTACCAATGGGGCCGTTATAAAGGTGGATGGTGGCAGCACGAGTGGAATTTTATAGAAATCAACGTTTTATCCTCTGAAATAGTTATTTTCTAAGGGAGTATTTTAGGAATGCCTGAATTTATTTGTATGAATTCGTTTGATCTAATGAATAGTACTATTTTTGCCGGCTTCAAGTAACAAGACATGAAAAAGTACCTCAATCTTTTCGACTTTTCACAAAAGGTAAATTACCGTACCGAAGTACTATCTGGTTTAACGGTCGCCTTGGCATTGGTCCCGGAGGCCATTGCGTTTGCATTGATTCCTGGGTTTTCACCGTTGACTGGATTGTACGCGGCATTCGTTTTGGCATTGGTGACTTCTATTTTGGGAGGACGCCCGGGGATGATTTCGGGAGCAACAGGTGCTGTAGCGGTAATTTTTGTTGGACTTATTTTGGAACTCAAACGAACCTTCCCGGGTATTGAACCCACCACGATTTTAAACTATGTTTTCGCAACGGTCATTATTGCGGGTGTCATTCAGATATTAGCTGGGGTGTTACGTTTAGGAAAGTTTATCCGTTTGGTGCCACATCCAGTAATGTTTGGATTTGTAAACGGTTTGGCCATCATCATATTTATGGCCCAGTTTCCAAACTTTTATGAAAAAGGAACGGGCGATCTACTGTCTGGTACCGCGCTTTACACCATGCTGGGATTAACACTGCTGACCATGCTTATTATCTGGGGTTTTCCAAAACTGACCAAAGCAGTTCCTTCATCCTTGTTGGCGATAGTTGTTGTTTCAGCCATTGTTATCGGACTTGGCATTGATACCTTAACGGTTGCAGACACCATGCAGGAAGGGGAAAGTATAAAAGGAGGTTTCCCTCCGATTTCGATTCCCAATATCCCACTGACCTTGGATACATTTCTAATCATTATCCCTTACGCGGCCATTGTTGCGGGGGTAGGGTTAATAGAAAGCTTGTTAACCTTGAACATTATTGATGAAATTACCGAAACCAGAGGTAGTGGAAACAAAGAATGCGTAGCACAGGGAACGGCAAATATTCTCTCTGGATTCTTATCGGGAATGGGAGGTTGTGCCATGATCGGACAGAGTTTGATCAACACTTCATCTGGTGCTAGGGCAAGACTTTCAGGTATTACAGCCGCGGTTATGCTTTTGGTGTTTATTATGTTTGGAAGTAGCTTAATTGAGCAATTGCCCATGGCCGCCTTGGTAGGCCTAATGTTTATGGTTGCAATTGGAACTTTTGAATGGGCCAGTTTCAAAACCTTTCGAAAAATGCCCAACTCAGATGTTATAGTGATGGTTTTGGTGACTTTGATCACCGCCATAACCCATAACCTTGCCATCGCAGTATTGTTGGGGGTTATTATTTCGGCATTGGCTTATTCTTGGGAAAATGCCAAGCGTATCCGTGCCAGAAAACATGTGGATGGGAACGGGGTAAAACATTATGAAATTTACGGCCCTCTTTTCTTTGGATCTACCACTTTGTTCGCAGAAAAATTTGATGTTGCAAGTGACCCTGCAGAAATTATCATTGACTTTCAAGAAAGCCGTGTTGCGGATATGTCGGGTATTGAAGCCTTAAATAAAATTACAGAGCGTTATGCCAAAGCTGGCAAAAAGGTGCATTTAAGACATTTAAGCAAAGACTGTATTCGGCTACTTAAAAACGCAGAGGATATTATTGAAGTCAACGTACTTGAGGATCCTACTTATAAAGTGGTAGCGGACAAAGTTTAACGCCGAAGTCCTCCAGTGAATACGCTGATGTTTGGGTTGATTGGATTACCGGAAGCCCTGCGCATCAGGGTAATTTGCCCTGCATGGTATATACAATCAGATAACATGCCATTGAGCAGGTTCCAATACGGGAATTTGGATTGCTTATCACCTCTTTGAAAAATAACTCCAGCCTTTTCAAGGTCATTGGCCTGCATTCCCAACATTTTGGCGCTGGCTGCTTTCAAATTTTCCAAGGTTTGCTTTCGCAATTCTGCATAAGAATAGGTTGGCGGGTTTTCCACTCTAATGTTTGGTGTGGCATCTGCCGCATTCAATATCATTTTGGACATGCCATGAATATGCCGTAGCGTCTCTATGCATGCCCTTCCATCTTCTGAAGGCTTGTAATCCAGGTCCTTTTGGGTTAAACCCTCCGTTGCCCAATAATATCTAAATCCAAGGCCATCAATCATTCTAGCAGCAACGCTTCCCGGACTATAATCCTCCGGATAATCTGGTATTTGGTAATAAGGTAATTGTTCTTGAGCATTCATTGGATTGAATAAAAATAAGGAAAGCAACAGAATTATGGAGCTGGCAACGGGTTTCTTGGTTATCATATCAGAATAAATAGGCAATCAAATTAACCGTTTTGGATTGGACCTCCCAGCATTTTGACAAACATTTAGCATATGGCTTATCTGTTGAAGGTTAAATCCAAAGTTCCTCCTTCTTCCAGTGCGTTCCATTTTGCCATTAGCCCTTCAAAGCAATATTGGATTTGAAGCAAGCTTTCCGGAGTAAGACCTTTAGGATATGGTAATCCTTCGTTGGTTAGGATTTGTTTTAGGGTGCTGATAAAATCGAAACCTGCTTCGTCTTTTTGTAATCCTGTCATTAAAAGATTGACCATATGTTCTGTTTGAAGGGCTTCAGCATGAAGGTTCGAAGGAATAAGGGCTATTGGTCTTTGCTCCCGGGGTAATTCAAAATCCTCTATGTTAAATCCATCGGCCAACAAACCATAAAAAGCTTTATCAAAACCTAAAACCGTTTCCACAGCATAATGGGCGAGGTCATGGGCTTCAAAATCTGCATGAATTTTAGCCCATGTAGTACTGCCGTCTTCGCGAAGACAGCTGAGAATACTGAGTTTGTTTTTTCTTTTTTTAAACTGAATTTTCATGTGGTCAAAAAATCGCATCCTTGGAATAAAGGAAGACTATTTGATTACCCTATGACTTAAGGGTCAATCTACGCATCCTTTGTAGAATGGGGCAAATGGATGAATTTCGAGCTTAAAGAGTTTATGTTGAATTGCCACATCTTCATGTAACATAATTTCTACCTCTTCCTTACTACTTCCCTTAATAATCAACATTCCTGTATCGCTATAACGCGCACCAATTGAGATTTTCTTTTGCGTACGTAATTGGGATAAAAAGGAAGAATGTTCTTTGAAATACAATTGTTCATGAGGTTGTTTTTCCGTATCCCAGTTTTCGCCAAGGGTATAAAGAGCTATAAAATAGGATTCGGTCTTTTCTTCATTTTGTGAGAATGAAAGAAAGGGTAAAAAAAGCAACAATAGCCCAAGGAATATTGCTTTTGGCGGTTTGCTGAAATCAAAAATGCTCTTTTGTAGTAATGCCCTCATTGTTTTCGTAAACTCCAAATTTCATATAAAGGATCACCTTTGCTGCTAAAACCGGAATGATGCCAGTCACCATTCTTTAGGTCGAAATCAAACTCAAGATTGGCTCCAACTCGAGTGTTATCCCTTGAAAAAAACCTTATATTTTCCATGTATTTGCCATCAATAGTGGTGTAGGTGCCCCCACCAGTACCCATAAATTGCTTAGTTTCGGTATTGTAAGCAATCCATTGAAACCTGGTTCCGGATAGGATTTTCATGGTTTTTCTTGGACGATTGGTGTCTCGATGCTGCAGTTGACCATTCCGTTTTCTGCCGGACATTAGCCATGCTCCGGCCAATGCACCTGGGGAACCATCATCCACACGGTTCCAAACCACATCATGACCCTTTGCTTTAAGGGTGTTGCGGTCCAATTCTATTTCAAAGGTAATCTGGGTGCCCACGCGCTCTGGGGCTTTGGTATCAAATTCCACGGTTTCGGTTAAATGGGTCCCATTCAGCTTCCAACCTCCTCCATTTGTACTTAAAAAGGCGCCATTTTCCACGTCGTACCAAGTGGCCACTTGAAATCCTTCGGAAAAAATAGCCACTTTTTTTATGGTTTGCCCTTCTCCATTTATGGAAGTGCTTTCCCAAGCTCCAATTAAGCTTTGGCAATGCAGTAAATTGAAAGCTAGACAGCTAACTAAAGCAAGGAATAGATTTTTCATCAGGTATTTTGCTAAAGATTAATTAACGGTCAACCGAATTTCAATAGAAACCCTCTTGGGAATCCTTACCTGCCGTATGCTCCCAACCTTAAAGGAATTTAAAGGGTGCGCAAATACTCGGCCAAATCACGGGCCTCCTCTTCGGATAAATTTTGGTTGAGCATGATAGCATTGTTGTATTCCTTTAACAACGCTTTGGCGATGGGATCTTCACGTAGCATTCCATCAGGGTTTAAAATCATATTCATCACCCATTCTGGGCTCCGTCTTTCATAAACCCCTTCCATAGCAGGGCCGATCATGCGCTGATCTACCATATGGCATGCTACACAAATAGCATTGAATTGGGCCTCACCGCGGGCAGCCATTTCTTGATCAATATCTGCAGGAAATGTTAGGTCTTTGACCGGACCGATACCTTTATTGTCTAAATCAACAGGAACCCCCTCATTAGCATCTGCCTTTTTGTCCTCGGTTTTGGAACGGCTTACTTCAAAACCATCTTTCTTTTCTTCTTTCTTTCCACCGCAGCTTGCTACAAAGGCAGCTAATGTTAAGAACAGGAGTATTTTCTTCATTTCAGTAAATTGTGTTGTAGTTAGTTGAATTCGTAGCTACTAAGATAGGCAAATAGGGTAAAACTTTTTGACCCTATATTTTGATGTCCCTAACATTTTGGAAATTTGAAGAACATGCTAGCAGGATGTAAAAAACTCCAATGCCCTTTTCTCTGTATAGGTGATGTTGTTTTTGCCCCAAAAGCCAACATGGCCCCCATGTTTGGGAATTTCTAGATGGATATTCTTATTGGCTTCCGCTTCAGCATACGGATAGCATTCCTCACCTAGAAAGGAATCATCCGCTGCGTTGACAATCAAACTAGGAATCTTTATGTGGGTTAAAAATTGAAGGGAACTGCACTGGGAATAGTAGTCCAAAGCATCTTTAAAGTTGTGTGCCCTACTCGTATATATGTCGTCAAAGTCCTTTAAGGTTTTAATTGCCTTAATATCGGAGTTGGAAATTAAATGGGGAAACATTTTCTGTTTTTGTCTAAGCTTTGCGATCAGATGTTTTTTGAATCTTTTGGCATACAAGATGTTTTTAAAGGTTAGGAGTTGGTCACACGAGCTACTTAGGCTACAGGGTACAGAGACTGCAACAGCCCCCATAATTTCTTTAGGAATGGTATTTCCTTCGCCTAGGTATTTGAGGGCCAAATTAGCACCTAAACTGAAACCCTTCAGATAAATTTTGGAATATTCCTTGCTCTTTAGAATGTGGTCTAGAACCTCCGCCAGATCGGAGGTGGCTCCGCTGTGGTAAGATCGATATTTAATATTTGGCTCCCCACTACAACCACGGTAGTTGACCGCGCAGACATCAAATGCATTGGCGTTGAATAATTTGGCGCTTCCGGTGATGTAAGGCCGTTGCCCATCACCCTCCAACCCGTGCAATAAAATAACCAGTTTTTGAGAGGTGTTTGGCGAGTGACTCCAATCCAGGTCCAAAAAATCTCCATCAGAAAGGGTTATGCGTTCACGCATTTGATTAACCCCGTTAACCTTCCTAAAAAGACCATTGTAAATTGTGGCCAAATGCCCATTCCTGAAAAAAGCTGACGTACGGTAAGAAGAGGGGATAATTGGCATTAATATAAAATGTTGTGCTGTGGTTTTATTTTTTGCGGAAGGTTGTCCTCATCCAACATATCCCTTAAATCAATTTCTATGGTTCTGCACAAAGCAGTCATAGGGACGTCATTGATACGCCCTTCAAATGGATCCTCGCTATTGCTACCTACCTTTTCCATTGTAGAAAAAATCCAGGAAATGAGGATGGAAAAGAAAATCATTAGAACAATATACCACCAATTGTGACCCACTTCCAATTCTAGGAGTTGGGTTTCAAAAACATTTAAAAGTCCAAAAGGAAGCAACAAAAGAAAGACCCAAGTAAAAACGGTGCTGAAATAGGCATATTGTCTTGGAAAAGGGGTGTTCTTGATTCGCTCACATTTACCCTGCAGGTTATAAAACTCCTCTAAATTGTTATGAAAAATCTGTTTGTCGAATTCCGTGATTTTCCCTTCGGCCAATAATTCTTTAAGGTGTTGCCCCTGTTTTTTCACAAGATGCGTGGCAACATTTTTTCTATTCTCCAAGGCTTCAACTTCCTTCGGGTCTAATAATAGGTCCATGCCATTGCAGACAGGGTTCCGCTCTCCGTGACGATCAAAGAGTCTTTCCACAGCACGATTTTCCCTTAAGGAAAAACTGCTAGGTTGCCTTAGCTGTATCCGCAAGGCATTGATCCATGCGATATGTCGGTGGATTAGTTTGACCTGGGCCTCTCGGTCATTTTCTACAAGGCTCAACACATTGTTGGCCCAAGTTCGTGAGTAGTTGACAATTCCTCCCCAAATTTTTCGAGCCTCCCAAAAGCGATCATAGCTTTGGCTATTTTTAAATCCTATATAAAAAGCAACGGCAATACCAATTACAGATAGTGGCTCAAAGGGAATATCAATATGGGTCCAACCCCAAATATGATACAAGTAAAAGACGGCCGCCGCATAGACCGCGAAAAAGATGAGGTTTTTCCAAGCAAAGCGTAGAATCAGTGACCAGCTAATATTTCTTTTGATGTACATGGTTGTGAAAGTTGATTAATTAACCCCAAAATACAAATAAAAGCAAGATGTGACCTAGTCCTTTAGGAAGTGTTCCAATAACCTTAGTTGGTTCTCAATTGCAGTTTTGAATTCTGATTTTAAGTTGGACACAAGTGTTGCTATTGATAGCACGTTTTCAATGGTGGTGACCCCTTGACCAGCGGACCAAATTGTTTTCCAAGCTTTGGCCTCAGTATCCAATTCTTTTCCAAAGTCAATTTTATGGTTCTTTTTGAGGTCCTCTTCGGAGATTCCGGCTGCTTTCAAGCTAGCCGCCAAAAAGTTGGCATGGACGCCTGAAATGGCAGCAGTGTAAACAACGTCACCGGCACCCGCCTCTATGATCATTTTTCTGTATTCTTCTGGAGCTTTGCTCTCTTCAGTATTTATAAACCGCGTACCCATATAGGCCAAATCGGCTCCCATCTGCATTGCTGTGGCAATATCCCTTCCTGTACTGATGCATCCAGAAAGAATAATGGTTTTATCGAATATCTTTTTCACCTCGGCCACCAAACTCATGGGGTTAATATTCCCAGCATGACCACCCGCGCCAGCAGATACTAAAATGAGACCATCTACACCTGCTTCCGCTGCTTTTTCAGCATGTCTTTTTTTAATGATATCATGAAAAACCAGACCTCCATAACTATGAATGGCATCCACTACCATGCTTACCGCTCCTAGTGAAGTAATCACTAGGGGGACTTTATGCTTCATGCAAAGTTTTACATCGGCCTCCAGTCTTGGGTTAGTAGGATGCACAATGAGATTGACCCCAAAAGGAGCTGGTTTTTTTCCAGTTTCCTCCTCAAATTCCTTTAATTCGGCTTTAATTTGGATGAGCCACTCCTCAAAACCTTCGCTGGTTCGTTGGTTGAGGGCGGGAAAGGTTCCCACAATCCCATTTTTACAACATTCTATGACCAATCGGGGCCCAGAAATTAGAAACATGGGCGCAGCAATGGCTGGCAAACTTAAATCCTGGATAAATTCAGCTTTGTTACTCATGGGAAATAATTGGTGTTTTAAATTTAAGGTTATTTATGTCTTCAGATGGGACCCATTTCTGAAAAGTATGGTAATTTTACAAATATTATGCATGCATAACAAATTTTCAACCTATGTTTTTAAAGGAGTTTGAAGTACGATGGAATGATTTGGATGCCAATCGGCATCTCGCCAATTCGGCATACATCAATTTTATGAGCCACACCCGCATGTCATATTTAACACAACTTGGTTTTGGCCACAAGGAATTTGAGGAACATGGGATTGGCCCAGTCGTTTTTTATGAGCATATCTATTATTTCAAGGAAGTCTTTCCTGGAAAGCCCATCAAGGTTTCCTTGGAGTTCAAAGGCATGAGCGAAGAAGGGAAGTTCTTTGAGTTCCATCATAATTTCTATGATAGCAGCGGAAAACATTTGGCACATTGCGAAATGTTCTTTTCCTGGATTCATATGAAAACCAGAAAATTAACGAGCCTGCCGAAGGAAATTCTGGAGGTCTTTGATCAAATGGAAAAAGCCACTAATTTTAGAACATTAACCAAAGAGGATACCCGAAGATATGCTAAAGTACCTAAGGATTTGCTTTAGGTTTTCTACTTGCCAAATACACTCCCAAGAGTACCAAAACAGTGGCTAAAATTTTGATCGGGGTCAATTGGTCCTTTCCCGAAAACAAAGCAAAAACTATACCTATTAGGGGTTGTAGGTAAACAAAAGCACCTACCGTGGAAGCCCTTAATTGGGTTAGGGCAAACACATTGAACAAATAGGTTAAAAACGTAGTCCCAATGACCACAAAGGCAATTACGGCATACACCCACTGCGGCAAGGTTGTCCATTGGATTTCGGAAAACTCTGGATAAGTCACCGGAAAGGCAATTACGAACCCAATGGTAAAAAGCCATTTCATCAAGGTGAGCGGATGGTATTTTGCTATCAGTTTTTTTACCAATATCAAATAGGATCCATAAACAGTGGCGTTAACCACAAATAAGATATTACCCAATGGAATGTTGGGAGCGTCTTGACGTATTTCCGCTCCAAATAAGATCAGGCCCAGCGCACCAACGAATCCCAAAAAAATACCAAGTCCCTTGTTCAAGGTAATTTTTTCTTTAATAAAAAAAGCGGACAATATCACCACAATAATTGGAGTGATGGTCACCAATACAGAACTATTGATAGGAGTTGAAAGTTGAAGTCCCTTGAAAAAAGCCAACATGTTTATGGCCATACCCAAGAGGGAGCAAGCAAGTATTCGGAGCCAATCTTTTTTTTCAATTCGCTGTTTGGGTCCCAAGAAGGATATAGCCCAAAAAAGTATAGAGGCCCCGCCTAATCGCAACATAATAAACCCATAGGGTCCCACATAGTTGGGCATTGCGCCTTTGGCAACAGTATGGTTAATGCCGTAAATAGTGGTAGCCAAAAGAGCAGCCAAGAGGGCCAAGGTTCTTTTACTCATAAATGCAAGGCTTCTTTGGAGGCTTCAACAACCTTTTTGGAATTGCCTACAAAAATTTGATCATCAATAAGAACCACCGGCCTTTTCAAAAAGGTATAATGTTCCAAAATTAGGTTTTTGTAGTCCTCTTCGGCAAGCTGCTGTTCGTGTAATCCTCTTTGGCGGAACAACATGGCTCGTCTACTAAAAAGAGATTCATAACTTCCAGAAAGAGAGGCCATTTCATCCACTTGTTCTGCGGTCATTGCCTCTGATTTAATTTCTTGAAGCAGAACCTCGTCAAGGGGCTCTAATTCTTTTAAAATTCGCTGGCAAGTGGAACAACTGCCCAAATGATATATTTTTTTCATAAGTTAATTTCCAAATTCAAAATAAAGTCAAAGGTCGTGGATCTGGCCCTAAGAAAGTGCAAAATCCACGGCTTTCTGTGCATGTATCTTAGTGGTGTCAAAAGTGGGAATTTCAACCTCTTCGGACGGTATTAAGATGGGCAATTCAGTACAGCCCAGGATGACACCTTCAGCACCCTGGGCTTCCAATTTTTTGATGATTTCCAGACATTTTTGTTTGGCAGTGGTTGTAAAAACTCCCTTAACCAACTCGTTATAAATTATGGATTGGAGTACATCCATATCTGAAGTATTGGGAACTAAAATCTCCAATGCAAATTTGTCTCTCAGAATTTTGGTATAAAAATCTTTTTCCATGGTAAATTTGGTTCCCAACAAAGCTACTTTTTGCAACCCCCTTTGTTGAATGGCCTCCCCTGTGGCTTCGGCTATATGAAGGAAAGGAATAGCAACTGCATTGGTGATAGCATCACTAACTAAGTGAATGGTATTGGTGCAAAGTACCACTAAGTCGGCCCCGGAAGCTTCTAGCTTTTTAGCTTGAATTGCCATCAATTCCCCAATTTTACCCCATTCACCCGTGAAAGAATAACGCTCTATCTCCTCAAAATCAACAGAAGTAAGGACACTTTTTGCCGAGTGGGAACTCCCTAAAGAGTCCCGGACCATTTCATTAATATGTTGATAATAAATTTTGGAGGATTCCCAACTCATTCCCCCAATCAATCCCACTGTTTTCATGCTCTATTTTATTTGGTTTTAGACAGATGTTCTGCTCCTTCCAAAACAAAGGAAGTTAGAAATTTAGTGATTCGCTTCTCTAAAACCCGGAAATAGTTGATTGGAGTAGCTTGTTCAGTGTAGTAGCAGTCTAAGCAGTTTTCCATAAATTTCACATTTAGATATTCATAAATATCGATTTAACAACAAAAAAATAATACCTTGCTTTTGTAATTGTGACACAAATCTAATAAACATTTACATATTTACATTTATAGATATGTTAAAATAATGATTTACAACTGTTATGGAAAAGCAACTCGACATCATCTTGAAAAACCGACTTATTTTCAAACGTATTTTGGAGGGCACATCCAAAGAAGATTTGTTCCGGATTCCTGAGGGCTTCAAGAATAATATTTGGTGGAATATTGCCCATGCCATGGTTACCCAGCAATTATTGGTATACAAGCGTAGTGGACTTAATTTTAGAATTGAAGCGGATCTCGTCAACAAATACAGAAAAGGAACAGTGCCAGAAGGAAAACCAACGGAAGCTGAATTCGTACAGGTTAAAACATATCTTATTAGTACTGTTGAACAACTTCAGTTGGATTATTCGGAAGGCTTGTTCAAAGAATTTGAGAGTTATATGACCTCTCCAAAGATTGGATTGAACAATGTGGAGGATGCCATATCATTTTTGGCTTTCCATGAAGGAGTTCATCTTGGAGCCATCTTGGCTCTTCAGAAAGCGACTAAAGTCTAGTTGCTAAGGTAGCACTGGGCGTTTCAGATACTTATTGGCTTCTGTAAATGGAACTGTTAAGATTTTAGGGCCGTCTGCATAGGAGGCGATCTCATATTGGTTATAGATTAGCTGTATTCCGTCCTCCGTATAGCCAATATTCTCTGCCAGATGAAAAGCATCACCTTCAAACATAAAACCTGTGGTATTGATATTTACATCTTGCGGAATATCCTCTTGAAGTCGGAATTTGGTTTCTATAAACTTTTTAAAGCTTTCCCCATCTCCAAAAAGTTCCCAATTCTCGGTTTCTTCACCTTTAATCTTGTCAAAATTCAAAAATGTTATAGAGCTATAGCCATGGGCGCCACCGGTAAAGGTATAAGTGTTTAGCACCAATGTTAGCACATCACCATCCTCATAGGCAACATCAACATCAATTTTGGCTTCCCATCCTACTGATTCATCGGGAAATCTAGTCTGTAGCTCCTGAAAACTTCTGTTGAAAGAAGCAATGGCTTTGCCTACTTTATCAATTTCTTCTTTCTCATCAAAAGCAAGTGATGTAATCACCTCCTCCTCCAAAGCATTGTTAATCGCATTGGCCAAGCCTGTCCCATCCAACGCTTGAAGTGTATTGATTTCAATTTTAGGGCAGTTTGGACAGTTTTCACCTTTAAGTTGAGTTGGTGCAAAAGTAAGTTTATGTTCATTTTCGCAACCAATGCTCATCAACAATAGCAGAAGTAGGAAATAGGAGTTTTTCATAGCCAAAGGGTTTAGGGTCTTCAAAAATAAGACTTCATTGATTACTCCAAAAGATAACAATACATTTGTAGGCATATCCAAAGAAAATGAGCAATAAAGACTTAAGATTCAATAGCAAGACCATTCATGGAGGACAACAACCAGATAAGGCCTATGGCGCGGTTATGCCTCCTATTTATCAAACCTCTACCTATGCACAATCTACTCCTGGAGGGCATATGGGATATGAGTATTCCAGAAGTGCCAACCCCACCCGAACGGCTCTGGAAAATGCTTTGGCGAGCATTGAAAATGGCAATCATGGATTGGCTTTTGCCAGTGGACTTTCAGCCATGGATGCGGTAATTAAACTACTTAATCCTGGGGACGAAGTTGTCTCTACCAACGATTTGTATGGAGGCAGCTATCGTTTGTTCAAACAGGTTTTTGAAAAGTACGGAATCACTTTCCATTTTATAGGAATGCAGGATTCTGCTGCCATTGAGGCGCATATCAATGAAAAAACCAAATTGATTTGGGTGGAGACCCCAACTAACCCGATGATGAATATTATTGATGTTAAAGCGGTGTCGGAATTAGCCAGAAAACACAAGTTGCTTTTAGCGGTAGATAACACTTTTGCAACCCCATATTTGCAGCGTCCCTTGGACCTTGGTGCGGATATTGTAATGCACTCGGCAACCAAGTATTTGGGAGGTCATAGTGATGTAGTTGTGGGTGCTTTGGTGGTAAAAGATAAGGAACTGGCAGACAAACTTTATTTTATTCAAAATGCCAGCGGGGCCGTATGTGGCCCAATGGATAGTTTTTTAACCCTTCGTGGAATTAAGACCCTGCATGTACGTATGCAAAGACATTGTGATAATGGTAAGGCCATTGCCGAATATTTGATGAATCACCCTAAAATTGAAAAAGTGTACTGGCCTGGCTTTGAAGACCATCCCAATCATGAAGTGGCCAAAAATCAGATGGATGGTTTTGGCGGAATGATTTCTTTCATTACCAAAGGAAGCAACTATGAAGATGCCATTAAAATTGTGGAAAAACTGCAAGTTTTTACCTTGGCAGAATCTTTGGGTGGAGTGGAGAGTTTGGCGGGTCATCCAGCTAGCATGACCCATGCAAGTATTCCAAAGCACGAACGTGAAAAAAGCGGAGTAGTAGATGCCCTCATCCGACTTAGCGTGGGGATTGAGGATGTCAACGATTTAATAGCGGACCTGGAACAGGCCATTGGATAGCGGTTTTTGAAAAATTTTTAAAAATCAGCCATTTAAATTATGCAAATAGTATAATTTTGCCGTCTAATTCATAATTTGTTAAAATTCTCTTCGACTAAGGTCAGGGGAAATTAAACCAGTAATCCGTTTTATGGAAGCAAAAATCAAAGCATTTATGGATGAGGTAAGGTTCCGAAATGGACACGAGCCCGAGTTCATCCAAGCGGTACAAGAGGTAGCGGAAACCGTTATCCCTTACATTGTTAAAAATGATATTTATCACGGGAAAAACATCCTTCTAAGAATGGTGGAGCCAGAGCGCCTGATTTCCTTTAGAGTGGCATGGGTTGATGATGAGGGCGAGATTCATGTGAATCGTGGATATCGAATCCAAATGAACTCTGCTATCGGACCTTATAAAGGAGGCCTTAGATTTCATCCTACAGTAAATGCAAGTGTGCTTAAGTTCTTGGCATTTGAGCAGGTATTTAAGAATAGTTTGACAACGCTACCCATGGGTGGTGGAAAAGGTGGTTCGGATTTTGACCCTAAAGGGAAATCAGATGACGAAGTAATGCGTTTTTGCCACGCCTTTATGTTGGAATTGAACAGACATATAGGCCCTAATACAGATGTTCCTGCCGGGGATATTGGAGTTGGATCCCGTGAAATAGGATTTCTTTTTGGTATGTACAAAAGGATTCGAAATGAGTTCACCGGAGTTTTGACTGGTAAAGGGCGTTCTTGGGGTGGATCTTTGATTCGTCCAGAGGCTACTGGATATGGTACTGTCTATTTTGCCGACAGCATGTTAAAAGTCAAAGGGGAATCTTTTAGTGGGAAAAAGGTTGTCATTTCAGGTTCAGGAAATGTGGCTCAATATGCGGCGGAAAAAGTAATGCACCTGGGAGGAACCGTACTTACCCTTTCAGACTCAGGTGGCTATATCTATGACAAGGATGGCATTGATGAAGAAAAACTTGCCTTTGTAATGGATTTGAAAAATAACCGAAGAGGCAGAATCTCGGAATATGCGGATAAGTATGCTTCTGCAGAATATCATAAGGGCAAAACCCCGTGGGAAGTTTCCTGTGATGTGGCATTGCCTTGTGCTACTCAAAATGAACTTAATGGGGATGATGCTGCAACCTTGATCAAAAATGGATGTATTGCGGTGGCCGAAGGTGCCAATATGCCCTCTACCCCAGAAGCTATTCATGCGTTCCATGAATCCAAAGTATTGTTCGCACCAGGTAAGGCTTCCAATGCTGGAGGTGTGGCCACTTCTGGTTTGGAAATGTCCCAAAACTCACTTAGAATTAGTTGGACACGCGAGGAAGTAGACGAAAGATTAAAAGGGATTATGGGCGATATCCATGATTCTTGTATCGAGTTTGGAAAAGAAGAAGATGGCTATTGCAATTATGTGAAAGGGGCAAATATTGCCGGTTTCGTTAAAGTAGCTGATGCCATGTTGGCTCAGGGTGTTATCTAGGTAAAAAGATAAAACTTCGAAATATGCAGTGGGCGGTTGTTTGTCAATCGCCCACTTTTTTTATATTGGAACATTCTCAAAATTCAAATGCAGGTAACGACAAAGGCCATAGTACTTTCTTTCATAAAATATGGGGATACCAGTCTTATAGTAAAGGCCTTCACGGCATCCGACGGGTTGAAAACATATCTGTTAAAGGGCGTACTTACCTCAAAAAAAGGAAAGCTTAAGGCGGCTTATTTTCTGCCCTTGATGCAATTGGAAATTGTGGCCAATCATAAAAACAAGGGAACTCTGGAAAGTATTAAGGATGTTAAGGTCGCCGAAGCCTCCAAAACCTTGCATACCGATATTGTAAAGAACAGTCTGGTGCTTTTTTTGGCGGAAATGCTGACCAATAGCATTCAAGAACAAGAGGAGGACATTGGACTTTTCAATTATTTGGAATACGCATTGCATTGGCTGGATGAACATGCCCCACCTCCTAACTTTCATTCACTTTTTTTACTGAACCTAACCAAATATTTAGGGTTTTACCCAGATACTTCCTATATGCATGCACCCTATTTTGATCTTTTGGAAGGGGGCTTTTGTAAGACACCGTCCTTGAACCCTTTGATTCAGGATGAACAGATAGTTGGGTTCAGGAAGCTTTTGGGCATAAATTTTGATGCACTTCAGTCAATACATATGAACAAGCTCCAACGACAGGAATTGTTAAAAAAAGTTATTCTGTATTTTGAATTACATTTGCACGGATTCAGAAAACCGAAGTCCCTGGCCGTTTTAAATGCAGTTTTTGAATAGTATGCGCAACATTGGTTTTGTCCTCTTTTTCTTTATAACCTCCCTAAACGTATTTGCTCAAGAAATCACAGTTTTGGACGTGGATACAGGAAATCCTGTGGCTAATATTGCCATCTATAACAAGGATAAATCCAAAACTGCTATTTCCAACCTCAATGGAAAAGCCGAGATGGGCATTTTCTCCAAGAATGAACGAATCACCTTTAGGCACATTAGTTACGAAGAGTTTACCACTACAAGGGCAAAAATTGAGAAAAAAGGAAATAGGGTTTACTTAGGGCTAAGACCAGAAGAGCTTTCTGAGGTAGTCATGTCCGTGTCTAAATGGGAGCAGCAAAAAAAGGACGTTCCTCAAAAAATTGAGTCAGTAGATGCTAGAACCATCTCCTTTACAAGCCCCCAGACCTCTGCCGATTTATTGCAGAATAGCGGAAAAGTATTTGTGCAAAAAAGTCAACTAGGAGGAGGAAGCCCTATGATTAGAGGGTTCGCCACTAACAGATTGTTATTGTCCGTGGATGGGGTTCGAATGAACAATGCCATTTTTAGGGGTGGAAATATTCAAAATGTGATTTCTGTTGATCCATTTACCATCAAGAATACCGAAGTTATTTTTGGCCCCGGATCCGTTATTTATGGTAGTGATGCCATGGGGGGAGTCATGAACTTTTTTACCCATAAACCTCGATTTTCTTTTACGGACAGTCTTACTTTTTCTGGAAACATAAACTACAGGTTTGCATCGGCCAACAATGAAAGCACTTCCCATTTGGATTTTAATCTTGGGCAGCAAAAATGGGCTTCGTATACCAGCTTTTCGTATACCAATTTTGGTGATTTGGTCATGGGAAAACACGGCCCGGATTCATATCTAAGGAACAATGCTGTAATTCGTCAAAACGGTCAGGATATGCTAGTGGCTAATGACGACCCACGAAAACAGGTTCCCTCCAACTATGATCAGCTAAGCTTTCTGCAAAAATTCACCTATAAACCCAATACTACCTGGAATTACGATTTAGGCTTGTACTATTCGGAGACTTCGGATTTTTCAAGATATGATCGATTGATTCGTCCAAACAGTGAAGGGGATGGACTGCGATCGGCGGAATGGTTCTATGGCCCACAAAAATGGTTCATGGGAAATTTTCAACTGACCAAAAAAGGAAAGAACAAATTTTATGATGGGGTTAAGCTAACTGCGGCCTATCAATTTTTTGAGGAAAGTAGGATCAATAGGGATTTTCAAGCTGTTGATCGATTTACAACCAAGGAACAGGTTGATGCAATTTCTATTAATCTCGACTTTGAGAACAAAAAAATTGGAGACTTAAGGTTATACTATGGGGCAGAGTATATCTTTAATAAGGTACATTCTAGTGGAAGTCAAACCAACATTGAAACCCATGCGGTAACTAGTGCTGCTTCTCGATATCCGGATGGAGCGACTTGGCAAACCTTTGCAGGCTATGTTAATGGAGAATACAAACTAAAACCCAATTTTACGCTGCTATCAGGAGCAAGATACAGCCAAGTATGGGTGGATGCCCAATTTGATAAAACCTTCTATCCTTTTCCTTTTGATGAGGCGGATTTGATCACGGGTGCGTTTACGGGGAGTGTAGGATTTAGTTGGTTTCCTAGAGCCGATCTACAAATTACATTAAATGGCTCTACAGGGTTCAGAGCACCCAATATTGATGACATAGGTAAGGTTTTTGATTCGGAACCAGGGGCTGTTGTGGTGCCCAACCCCAATTTAGAACCTGAATACGCGTACAATGCCGAGCTGGGGATAAGGAAAAATATTCAGGACAAACTGGTGCTTAAGGGAGCTGCGTTTTATACGTATTTGGTAGATGCCCTGGTACGCCGGGACTTTGAATTCAACGGAGCATCCGAAATTATTTATAATGGTGAGTTAAGTACCGTCCAAGCCATACAAAATGCTGCCAAGGCCTATGTTTACGGATTTGAGATTGGATTGGAAGCTTTTTTGGATGAAAACTGGTCAGTTTCCTCCAATTTGACACTTACAGAAGGCACCGAGGAAGACGACGATGGTACAGAATCTGCAGCCCGACATGCGCCACCAACTTTTGGGGATGTGCATTTAATTTGGCAAAACCAAAAGCTAAAGGCTGATATGTTTCTCAACTATAATGGTGAAATAGGATATGCTGATTTAGCATTGTCAGAAAGGAGCAAAGACTACATTTATGCTGTTGACCAAGAAGGAAATCCATACTCTCCTTCTTGGTATACCCTGAATTTTAGGTCACAGTATCAGATATCCAACGCCTTAAAAGCAACCCTAAGTCTTGAGAACCTAACTAACCAACGTTATCGGACCTATTCCTCCGGCATTGCAGCCCCAGGCACTAATCTCATCCTGGGATTGGGGTACAACTTTTAAATAAAAAAGCTCGGATTCCCGAGCTCTTTATTCTAGATTTATAGTTGCTATTTTTCCAAATCATCCCTGGAGTCCTCTGCCACCTTTTTTAAATCCTCTGCAGTTTGATTGGCAGCATCCTTAAGTTCATCGCCCATCTCCTTGGCTTTATCCAAAGTTTCTTCGCCAGCTTTTTTAAGACTGTCCAAAGCCTGCTCTCCAGCTTCTTTGGCATCTTCACCAGCTTCCTTAACTGCATCCATGGCTTCATTGGCAGCTTCTTTTAGATCCTCTCCAGCTTCCTCAAGCGATTTTTCCGCCTCTTCAGTGGTTTCTTTTGCCTTGTCAGCGGCTTCCTTGCAGGACACAAAGGTTCCCAAGGACAAAGTCAGTACAAATACTGCAATTACTACTTTTTTCATATAAAAATGGTTTAGTGTTAAAGGTTTGAAGATAGGAAATTTGAAAAAAATGGTTTTTTTAGTGGATATTATGTTTAGGTTAAGCACATTATAAGGTCCAAATAGCCTGGTTAGAGCGCTATTATTCCAGCTAAATTTTTAATTTTGCAAACTTGGAATTCTAGAAGAAGTAGCAGTACATATGAAGTTTGCGGAATATAAAGGATTGGATTTGCCCAAAGTGTCTGATGAGGTTTTGGATTTTTGGAAGAACAATCAAATTTTTGAGAAAAGTGTTTCTACACGGGAAGGCAAGGAAAGCTATGTTTTTTATGAAGGCCCTCCATCTGCCAATGGGATGCCTGGAATCCACCATGTAATGGCACGCACCATCAAGGATATTTTCCCAAGGTACAAGACCATGAAAGGCTATCAGGTGAAAAGGAAGGCTGGTTGGGACACTCATGGTTTACCTATAGAAATTGGGGTGGAAAAGGAGCTGGGAATTACCAAGGAAGATATCGGCAAGAAAATATCTGTTGAGGAATATAACGCAGCATGTAAAAAGGCTGTCATGCGATATACAGATGTCTGGAACGAGATGACCGAGAAAGTGGGGTATTGGGTGGATATGGATGACCCTTATATTACCTACAAACCCAAATACATGGAATCGGTTTGGTGGTTGCTAAAGCAGATTTATTCCAAAGGACTGCTTTATAAGGGGTATACCATTCAGCCCTATTCACCTAAAGCAGGGACAGGACTAAGTTCCCATGAATTAAATCAACCTGGAACCTACCAAGATGTTACAGATACCACGGTAACGGCCCAATTCAAAGCAAAAAGGGATTCGCTTCCCAATTTTTTAAAGTCAGTTGAAGAGGACGTTTATTTTATGGCATGGACAACAACACCGTGGACTTTGCCATCCAACACCGCTTTAACGGTGGGACCTAAGATTGAGTATGTGCTGGTCAAGAGTTACAACCAATACACTTTTAAGCCTATTCAAGTAGTTCTCGCCAAGGGATTGGTGGGAAAACAATTCGCTGGTAAGTTTTTTGAAGCTGAAAATGAAGCAGAGTATACCAAGTATCGGCCAGGGGATAAAAAGATTCCATACCAAATAGGCCAAACTTTTAAGGGAAAAGATTTGCTAGGTATCCGATATGAGCAACTGATAGATTATGCTCAGCCGTATCAAACCCCAGAAAATGCTTTTAGAGTAATCAGCGGGGATTTTGTAACTACGGAAGATGGTACGGGAATTGTACATACAGCCCCCACCTTTGGTGCGGATGATGCCATGGTGGCCAAACAAGCTACTCCTCCAGTACCACCTATGTTAGTATTGGATGAAAATAGCAACCCAGTTCCTTTGGTAGATCTTCAGGGAAGGTTTAGGCCTGAAATGAAGGAATATGCCGGAAAGTATGTCAAAAACGAATATTATGAAGATGGTGAAGCGCCCGAGAAATCGGTGGATGTGGAAATAGCCATTAAACTGAAAGAAGAAAATAAGGCATTTAAGGTTGAGAAATACGTTCACAGTTACCCTAATTGTTGGCGTACGGATAAACCTATACTCTATTACCCGTTGGATTCTTGGTTCGTGAAAGTTACGGACGTTAAAGACCGTATGTTTGAATTGAACCAATCCATCAATTGGAAACCCAAGGCTACTGGTGAAGGCCGATTTGGAAACTGGTTGGCCAATGCCAACGACTGGAACCTATCGCGATCACGGTATTGGGGGATTCCATTGCCTATTTGGAGAACTGAGGATGGACAAGAGGAGATGATTATTGGGTCTGTGGCAGAACTTAAGGAAGCCATGGCCAAAGCGGTGAAAGCCGGGATTTTGGATAAGGATATTTTTGAAGACTTTGTTGTTGGCGATATGAGTGAGTCCAACTACGACAAAATCGATTTACATAAAAATATTGTGGACCAAATTACCTTGGTGTCTGCATCTGGGAAACCCATGAAAAGGGAATCTGACCTTATAGATGTTTGGTTCGATAGTGGCTCTATGCCTTACGCCCAATGGCATTACCCTTTTGAAAACAAGAACTTGATTGATGATGGGGTGGCCTTCCCGGCAAACTTTATTGCAGAAGGAGTAGACCAAACCAGGGGATGGTTCTATACCTTACATGCCATTGCAACTATGGTTTTTGATACGGTGTCCTATAAAAATGTGGTGTCCAATGGCTTAGTATTGGATAAGGAAGGTAAAAAAATGTCCAAAAGACTGGGCAATGCGGTTGACCCCTTTGAGGTACTCCCAAAACATGGGGCGGATGCTACGAGATGGTACATGATCTCTAATGCAAATCCGTGGGATAACCTGAAGTTTGATATCGATGGGATTGTTGAGGTGAAACGCAAGTTTTTTGGAACCTTGTACAACACCTATTCCTTTATGACTTTGTATGCGAACATTGATGGATTCACATATTCGGAAGCAGACATTTTATTGAAGGATAGGCCAGAGATAGACCAGTGGATTATATCTGAACTGCACTCCTTGATCAAGAAAGTAGACAAAGCCTATGCAGATTATGAGGCTACCAAGGCGGCTAGAATGATATCGGACTATGTACAGGAAAATTTGAGCAACTGGTATGTGCGCTTAAGCAGAAGACGTTTTTGGAAAGGAGATTACCAACAAGATAAAATATCAGCTTACCAAACACTCTACACCTGTTTGTTGACCGTTGCCAAATTATCAGCGCCCATAGCTCCATTTTATATGGAACGACTGTACAAGGATTTGGATGCCAATACCCAAAAAGAAGGCGTGGAGAGTGTTCATTTAGCAGCGTTCCCTGTTTATGACGCAACCATGGTCAACAAAAAACTGGAAAGCAAAATGCAGTTGGCCCAAAAAATTTCCTCCTTGGTTTTGTCCATTCGACAAAAGGAAAAGATTAAGGTTCGTCAGCCTTTACAAAAAATAATGATTCCGGTTCTGGATTCAGGACAGAAGGAAGAGATTGAGGCCGTAGCTGACCTGATTAAATCGGAAGTTAATGTCAAAGAAATTGAATTATTGGATGACGCTTCGGGGATTTTGGTTAAACAAATAAAGCCTAATTTTAAGGTTTTGGGACCGAGATTTGGCAAGGATATGAAGGCCATTGCTGCCAAGGTTAACCAGTTGGGGCAAGAAGATATCCAAAAAATTGAGCGGGAAGGCGAATTAATGCTACAATTGGAAAATAAAAGTATTATTTTACAGTTTACGGATGTAGAGATTAGTTCGCAAGACATTGAGGGTTGGTTGGTTGCCAGCTCCGGTGCATTAACGGTGGCTTTGGACGTTACCATTGATGACAACCTGCGAAAAGAAGGTATAGCCAGGGAACTGGTCAATCGTATTCAGAACCTTCGTAAGGAGTCTGGATTTGAGGTAACTGACAAAATTGACATTAAAATACTGAAGGACGGTTTGGTGGAAAATGCGGTTTCAAGCAATGAAGAATACATCAAAACCGAAACCTTGACAGCAGAGTTGAATTTTGAAGAAAAATTAGATGAAGGCATTGCAATTGCCTTTGATGAAATAAATACAAAATTGTTTATCCAAAAACATTAAAACATGGCACAAGATTTAAAGGAAAGATACTCGGATAAGGATCTTGAAGAATTTAGAGGGTTGATTGAGGAAAAAATAGAAAAGGCCAAAAAGCATTTAGATCTTTTAAAAAGTTCTTATATGAATGATGGAAATAATGGAACTGATGATACCTCACCAACTTTTAAGGCCTTTGAAGAAGGTTCTGAGACCATGAGTAAAGAGGCAAACACCCAGTTGGCCATTCGGCAGGAGAAGTTTATCAGAGACCTTAAAAATGCCCTTTTACGCATAGAGAACAAAACCTATGGAATCTGTCGCGTAACAGGCAAGTTAATTAATAAGGAGCGTCTTAAGCTTGTACCTCATGCCACACTGAGCATAGAGGCCAAGAACATGCAAAAATAAACCAGAGTCCTTTGGGAAACAGTCGGAAAGTATAATTCATGGCTTTCTTGCTAAAAGTACTTTGCAGCGCTTGAACGAGCATTTTTCTTTCCCGTTTTCGCTATAGCTTTAATTCATGAAGACCTTGACTTTTTTATGTGGATTACTGTTCTGTTGCCACCTACAGGGTCAAAAGGTGGTCAAAAAAGCACTAGTGGATTCCCATACCACTTACATTCAAATAGATTCCCAGAATTGTTACTATATAGCACTCAATACAGGCCAAACCAATGAGGTGAAAGTGGAGGCAAATATTGAGGGTGAATATGCAGAGGATTTGTTGGTTAACCTTGAAGAAAAGGGAGCAACCATGTTGATTAGTTCTGGTTTTCATCCCAATTTCACCAACCCCAATGACAAATTAAGCGCCCATAAGGTAATTTCCATTGCCCTGAAGATAACCGTACCAGCGTATAAGGAGGTATCAATTTTTGGTACCAACTGCAACGTAGAAGTCGAAGGCAAATACAAAAATTTAGAGGTGCGTTTATCAGATGGGAGATGTGTTTTAAAAAATGTGGAGGAAGTAGTACATGTGGAGACTCAAAAAGGAGATATTTTGCTTGCCACCCAAAACGGGACAATTTCAGCAAAAAGCACCTATGGAAAAGTTAATGAAGCGGATATACCACTAGGACGTAACCAATACATTCTGAACACTGTGGAAGGCACAATTCTACTCAAGAAAACAAAATAATATCCCTACTTTTGCGCAATCTCTTTTAAAGGCATGAATTTAAAAAAGTCCCTCTTAATTATAGTATTGATCCTGTTGGTGGATCAAATCAGCAAAATATACGTAAAAACCCATTTTGAGTTGGGGGATTTCCATACCATTTCTGGATGGTTCAAAATCCTCTTTATTGAAAATGAAGGTGCCGCTTGGGGCACCAAGCTCAGTGATTTGTTACCCATTTCAGATTCTGCTGGGAAGCTTGTTTTAACCATTTTCAGACTGTTTGCAATTATAGGAATTGGTTATTGGCTTTTAGATATAATAAAAAAGCAATCCCCCAAGACCTTGATCTTGGCAGTGTCTTTGATATTTGCGGGCGCTTTGGGTAATATCATTGATTCTGTTTTTTATGGGATGATTTTCGACCATAGTGTGGACCAGGTGGCCACCCTTTTTGCCGAAGAACCCTATGGCAAACTCTTTTATGGAAAAGTGGTTGATATGCTTTATTTCCCGTTGGTGGATACTACATGGCCAGATTGGGTGCCTTCTATTGGCGGTAGTAGGTTCCGTTTTTTTGAACCCGTTTTTAATATTGCCGATACTGCTATAAGCACTGGCGTAGGGATATTGATTGTCTTCAACAAAAAAGCATTTCCAAAAAAGAAAACAGAGGAAGTAAATGCTTAGAATTTATAGATTTTACTAGGGGTAATGCAATAATCGAGTGACACATCATTTTCGTGTGTATCCTCAATTGATTGCTCTGCTTCAAATAACGAAAGACCAATTTTCACAACCTCTGGATTACAGTTATTCAGAAAAGTATCGTAAAACCCTTTACCGTATCCCACACGGTTACCTATGTGGTCAAAGGCTAAAAGGGGTAAAAACACCACATCTATTTTATTATCTGGTATGGTAATTCCTTCCACAGGTTCTGGAATATGCCATTTGTTTTTTCGAAAGACGGTACTATCTGTCAACAAGTAGTTTTCCATGGTGTATGCTCCAACCACCTTTGGAACAACAACATGTTTGTCCCTCCCTTGGAGCAGGGTAATAAGGGGAAGTGTGTCCACTTCCTTATGAGTTTCAATGCTTAAAAAAATATGGAAATAAAAAAAATCCCAAATAGGGATTTCTAATGCATGATTTGCTAGAATAAGACTTAAATCCGAGACTTTTACAGGATTAATTCCTGCTCTCAGTGTTTTATATTTTTTTCTTAGTTCATGCTTCAACATCTAGTGTTGAAAATTTTTGGGGTAGGTGTTTTGGGGACCTAATTTTATTCTCTGGTTGAAACCGAAAAAAAGATTTTGAAAAATAACATCAAAATCAAATACATTCCCAAAACGATAACATAGTTCTCCATAGAATTGTATTTATACGGTTAAATGTAGGTAAAAGAATTGAAAAATTCACCATGAAATGCACTTATTATCGATGAACCGCATCATTTTTAGCAACTGTTTAACAAGTTCAATTTATTTCGATGTCTTTTCTGACAAATTTAATTTCAATTTTCAACCATTTTTTAAGTTTAGCTTAACTTCTCATTTTAAGTATATTAAGCTAAATCCATGGCAATTTCCCGTTTTGAGAAAATCAATAGAGGTGTTGGCTGTAGCATTCATCAATTGAGAAACGCCAACTGTCAAAGTAGCAAAGGTTTTGATCAATTTTAACAAAAAAACACTATTATTAAAACCTACTTTTGTTAAGGAGTCAATTTTTTGGAAGTTATATGTCCAACCCACCATCCATTAGTGTTCAGATTAGCGTATTGCCGAACAACCCCGGAGTCTACCAATTCTATGATATGGATGGGAAAATTCTATATGTGGGTAAGGCCAAGAACTTAAAAAAAAGGGTGTCTTCCTATTTCAACAAAAAACAGGAATATGGGAAGACCAGGGTTTTGGTCAAAAAAATACATTCCGTTAAGCACATTGTGGTTGCCACCGAATCTGATGCGCTGTTGTTGGAGAATAATCTCATAAAAAAACTACTGCCCAGGTACAATGTTTTGCTAAAAGATGATAAGTCCTATCCATGGATTTGTATCAAAAAAGAGCGTTTTCCCAGAGTGTTTTCAACTCGGAAGCTAATCAAGGATGGTTCTGAATATTTCGGCCCCTATACTAGCATGAAAACGGTAAGGACATTGCTTGAATTGGTAAAAAGCTTGTATCCGCTTCGCACCTGCAACTATGACCTCTCCAATGAAAAGATTGCCGCAGGGAAATATAAAGTCTGTTTAGAGTATCATTTGGGAAATTGCTTGGGGCCCTGCGAGGGCCTCCAAAGTGAGGAAGAATATCATGGGCAAATTGAAAACATTCGCCAGATTATTAAGGGCAATCTTAAAAGCTCTTTGCAGTTCTTTAAATCCCAGATGAAGACGTTGGCCGAAAATATGGAGTTTGAGAAGGCTCAACGAATCAAGGACAAAATTGAGATTCTAGAAAATTATCAAGCCCGATCTACGGTAGTTAACCCCAAAATCAACAACGTAGACGTTTTTACCATCATTTCTGATGAAACGCATGGATATGTGAACTTTTTACAAATTTCACATGGCTCCATTGTTAGATCACATACCCTTGAAATCAAGAAAAAATTGGAGGAGACCGATGAAGAATTACTCCAATTGGCCATCATAGAAATACGACAGCGATTCAGTTCCCAATCCAAGGAAGTTTACTTGCCATTTCCAGTTCTGGTGGAAGAGAACATCAAGATTACTTTGCCCAAATTAGGTGAAAAACGAAGAATCTTGGAATTATCCGAACGCAATGCCCGTTTCTTTAGACAGGATCGATTCAAACAGATTAAAATAACCGACCCCGACAGACACACCAAACGCATCATGGCCCAAATGAAGGCAGACCTTCGGCTTTCCGATGAACCAACCCATATAGAGTGTTTTGACAACTCAAATATTCAAGGGAGTAATCCTGTGGCCGCCTGCGTTGTGTTTAAAAATGGGAAGCCTTCCAAAAAAGACTACAGGCATTTCAATATTAAAACGGTGGAAGGGCCAGATGATTTTGCCAGCATGGAAGAAGTGGTTTTTAGGCGTTATAAAAGATTGGTCTACGAAGATGAATCCTTACCGCAGCTCATCGTTATTGATGGAGGCAAAGGACAATTGTCTTCAGCATTAAAAAGCTTGGAAATTTTGGGGCTACGGGGCACAATCGCCATTATCGGCATTGCCAAGCGCTTGGAGGAAATCTACTTTCCAGATGACCCTATTCCCCTGTATCTGGACAAAAAGTCGGAGAGCCTAAAAATCATTCAGCAATTGAGGAATGAGGCGCACAGATTTGGGATAACCCATCATCGGAACAAAAGGAGTAAAGGGGCAATCGACTCCGAACTGGAAAATATTGAAGGCATCGGAAAGAAGACCGCGGAGCAATTGTTGAAAAATTTCAAATCAGTTAAACGCGTTAAGGAAGCAACCATTGAGAGCTTAGCGGAATCTATAGGTATGGCAAAAGCGAAAAAAATTTACAAATCCTTTCATTAGAGCGCAATGAAAATTATAAACTTATCAGTCACACTATTGCTTTTGATGGGATTTTCAGGATGGTCCCAGGACACCAACAATTTGGATACGCCCAAAGTTGGTCTGGTACTAAGTGGTGGTGGAGCAAAGGGCTTGGCTCATATTGGAGCGCTCAAGGTATTTGATGAAGCCGGAATTAAGGTAGACTATATTGGAGGCACCAGTATGGGGGCCATTGTTGGGGCGTTATATGCCTCTGGTTACTCAGCCAAGGAACTGGATTCCATTTTTCGTGTAACGGATTTTTCAAAGCTCATTCAGGATAATGTACCTAGAGGAGCCAAAACTTTTTATGAAAAGGAGGACTCTGAGCGCTATGCCCTTGGACTCCCATTTACTAATTTCAATGTTTCTTTCCCACAGGCAATTTCGGGGGGTCAGAACATTTATAACGAATTGGTTCGCCTCCTCTTTCATGTGAAGGACATTCAGGATTTTAAGCGTTTGCCCATTCCTTTTTTATGCGTAGCCACCAATGTAGAAACCGGGGAAGAAGTACTGTTGGACCGAGGGTATCTCCCGGAGGCCATCATGGCCAGTGGAACTTTTCCTTCGTTATTTGAACCTTCCGAAATTGAGGGGGAAGTTTTAATAGATGGTGGTGTAGCTAATAATTATCCCATAGATGAGGTTCTGGACATGGGTGCAGATGTTATAATAGGAGTGGATGTGCAGCACGGTTTGGTAACTAGGGAAGCCTTGGGGTCCGCAACTGAGATTCTGCTCCAAATCAACAACTACAGAACGGTTAGGGACATGAAAGTAAAAGCTGAAAAGACTGATATTTACATCAGGCCTGATATTGATGATTTCTCGGTCATTGATTTTGATCGTAGCAAGGAAATTGTCGCCAGCGGAGAAGCTGCTGCCCTTTCCAGAATTGTTGAACTGGAGGACATTGCCGAAATGCAAAGCTATAACCCAAAACCAAAGAAAAGGATACAGATAAAGGACAGTTTGACCATTAACCGCTTGATTTTAGAGGGTAATGATAGGTACACCCGAGGTTATATTAAAGGAAAACTTAGGTTTAACTTAGCGGAAAAAACGTCCTTTGAAAAACTAAAACAGGGGATAAACAATTTGTCTGCCACAGGTAACTTTAAAGCCATCAGGTATGAATTGGTCTCCAATGGTCTGGGGACAGATTTAGTTTTAAAACTCAAAGAAAACCCTACCAAGATGTTCATCAAAATGTCTGCCCATTATGATGATCTCTATAAAAGTGCCGCCTTGATTAATTTGACCAAAAAGAATTTTATTCTTAAGGATGATGTGGCCTCCTTCGATTTTATCCTTGGTGATCATTTAAGGTACAATATGCAATACTATCTGGATAAAGGATACTACTGGAGTTTTGGAATAAACTCCAAGTTCACTGATTTTGATGAGGAAATTGATTTTGGATTTATCCGCACCAACTTTGATGTGCCGAACGATCCCAATATTCGTGAAATCAATTTAGATGTAACGGACCTTACCAATCAAGTTTATATCCAAACTGTCCTTAGAGAAGAGTTTGCTTTTACCCTGGGAGCGGAACATAAACTTTTGCGCTACAGTACTCGTACACTTAATCAAATTGCAGACGAAAGTGCCAATGCCTTTGCTCCAGAGCCAGAAGATAGGACATACTTTGATGATTCAAATTACTATAGCGCCTTTGGCAAAATAACCTTGGACACCTATAATGATAAATACTTTCCAACAAAAGGACTGTTCTTTGACAGCGACTTCCATTTGTACCTGTTCTCCTCGGATTTTAACGACAATTTCAGGGAATTTTCTGTAGGAAAAGCAAGATTAGGGACTGCGTTTCCTTTGTTTCCCAATCTCAGTATTAATTTGGAAACCGAAGGAGGAGTGAAGTTGGGCACCTCCGGAGTGACTTCCTTCGATTTTGTCCTTGGCGGGTACGGGAACGACTTTGTAAATAATTTCATCCCGTTTTTTGGGTATGATTTTCTAAACTTGCCGGGAAATAGTTTTGTGAAAGCTTACGGAAGATTGGACTATAACTTTGCACCCAAAAACCATCTTTTGTTTTCGGCCAACTTCGCCAATGTGGAAGATGATCTTTTTAGAACAGGAAACTGGTTTACAGAACCCAGTTTTTCAGGTTTTGGCGTGGGTTATGGATTTGAATCTTTTTTGGGCCCCATCCAAATCTATTATTCATGGACTCCAGAAGTTGGGAACAGCAATGTTTTCTTCAGTGTGGGGTATTGGTTTTAATGACCCGCAAAGGAGCTAGAGCTGTGGGTTTTTCTTAATAATTTATCAAATTGGCCTAGATAGGAAAAAAGATAGTTAAAGTCCGTTAAAAACCTATTTTCCTACAAAACAGCGTTGTATCTTTGTGATTAATAAGGGGTGGTTCCCTTATAACTTTAAGTATTGGTTTTTCATAATTTAAAGTTTGGTTGGTTATTTAGGAAAAGCCCAGTTTACAGACTGGGCTTTTTTTGTATATAATATTTTGGAACAAGATTTGTTTAAGTAATTGTAGACTAACCTCCTTAAGATACGATTTTAGTAATTTTATACCGACAAAACTGTTATGAAAAAGTTATTTGCCTTATTCGCCTTGCTGCTTGTAATGCCCTTAACGGCACAAAAACACTATCCTGCATTTAAAAGTGGGGAATGGCTCAAATTCCGTATTCACTATGGAATACTTAATGCCAGCTATGCCACCTTGCACCTAAGTTCCGATACTTTGGATAGCATCCCCGTATATCATGTGGTGGGCAAGGGGAAAACCACAGGCTTTGCCAGCATTTTTTTTAAGGTCGATGATACCTATGAAAGTTATTTTGGCAAAAATGATGGAAAACCCTATCGTTTTATCCGAAAAATTTATGAGGGAGGATATACTAAGGATATTGAAATTGATTTTTACCACCATGAAGACAAAGCTATTTTAAAGGACAATAAAAATGGGAAGGAATTCGATATTCCTGTGCATGATCAAATCCAAGATATACTATCCGCAACCTACCACTTAAGAAATAAATACCAATTGGACCAATTTGAGGTGGGAGAATCTATATACATGGATATGCTTTTTGATGATGATGGGGTGTATAAGTTTAAGTTGAAATTTTTGGGAAAAGAAGTGATTCGCACCAAGTTTGGCAAAGTAGAATGTCTTAAATTTAGGCCCATGGTTCAGTCGGGCCGTGTTTTCAAGGAACAAGAAAGCGTAACACTTTGGGTTTCCAACGATCTCAACAAGATTCCAGTAAGGATTAAAGCAGATTTGGCTATTGGGTCCTTAAAAGCGGACTTGGATGGCTACAACGGACTAAGAAACCAGTTTAAAATAATAATGAGATAGTATTAATGAGGAATGATGAGCGAATTGAGTCCCAAATCAATAAGCTTGAAGAGAAGTACAAAAACTCTGGCCAAGACCTAAGTTCTTATCTTGACGGATTGCTTTACCAACGGTATCTAACCTATTGGGACTACATACACCTAGATACTCTTTTGAGTATTCAAGTGCCCCGTACACATTTTCCCGATGAGGAAATCTTCATCATGTACCACCAAATTACCGAACTCTACTTTAAGTTGATTTTGCACGAGCAAAAACAGATTGTGGACGACGGCTCCCAAGACCTTCGTTTTTTTATTGAAAAGGTCAACAGGATCAATAGCTATTTTAAAGCACTTATTTCTTCCTTTAGTATAATGATCAAGGGAATGGAACGCGAGCAATTCCTTCGCTATAGGATGGCTCTGTTGCCCGCAAGCGGTTTTCAATCGGCACAGTACAGAATGATTGAAATTTATGCTACCCCATTGGAAAATTTAGTGCACCATACAGAGCGATCTTCATTTTCCAACGAACATAGTGTGGAGGAGCTCTATGAGCATATTTATTGGAAAAAGGGCGCCACTGACCTAGCCACTGGTGAGAAGACCCTTACCCTTAAACAGTTTGAGTTTCGCTATACCCCAAGATTGTTAAGGATCTCAAACCAAGTTAAGCAGAGTTCCATTTATCATAAATACCTTCAACTCCCTGAAGATTTAAGAAAGAATGCGGATTTGATCAAGGCTTTAAAGGAGATGGACATGAATGCCAACGTAAATTGGCCTTTAATGCATATGGGTTCAGCTTATAGGTATTTAGCCAAAGAAAATAAGGAAGTAGATGCTACCGGAGGTACTAATTGGAAGGACTTTCTGCCTCCCAGTTTTCAGAAAATAATATTTTTCCCAACTTTGTACTCAGAAAGCGAGTTGGATACCTGGGGAAAACAGTGGGTAGACCATATATTTAATCCCGCAAATAGAAAGTAAGGAAATGCAAAAGTTTTTTGGGGCAATTTTGGCATTGTTAGTGTTGGTGTCATGCAAGGAAGAAAAAGTTCTCGTGGAAGAACTTGGACCAGAGAAAGTGGTTGAAAAACCAATTGTAATGCGCTTTGGATTCAATTTGGATGAGTTTAATGTGGTACATGATACCATTAAGAATGGCGACAGTTTTGGAGAACTTATGCTTCAAAATAAAGTAGATTATCCCAAAATTTATGAGGTTTCCCAGAAATTCAAGGATACATTTGATGTACGCAGGATTAAAGCGGGAAAACCCTATCACATATTAAAATCCAAGGACACATCAGAGGTTGCAGAGGTTTTTATCTATGAGAATGATAGAATTAACTATACCGTGGTGGATCTTCGGGATTCTGTGGTTGCCTACAAGAGCAAAAAGAAGGTGAAGTATGTAGAGCGGGAAGCTTCGGGAATTATTGAAACTTCGTTATCCGAAGCCATTTTAGATCAAGGTATTGATTATGATGTAACCTTGAACCTTTCAGAAATTTATGCCTGGACAATTGACTTCTTTAGACTGGAAAAGGGGGATAAGTTTAAAGTAATTTATAAGGAACGCTACATTAACGATTCCATTTATGCTGGTGCCGAAGCTATAGAAGCCGCTTATTTTGAGCATAAGGGCAAGCCCATCTATGCCTTTTCCTATGTGGCCGACTCTCTTAAGCAAATAACAGACTATTTTGATGATGACGCCAATAATCTAAGGAGCACTTTTTTGAGAGCGCCCATAAAATTTGGGTATCGATTGTCTTCCAGATATAACCTAAAGCGTAGAATAGCCTATTATGGATATAAGGTAAGAGCTCATAAAGGAACAGATTATGCTGCGCCAATTGGCACGCCAATCATTGCCACTGCAGATGGAACTGTTACAGAGTCTACCCGAAGAGGGGGAAATGGGCGGTATGTGAAAATTCGGCATAATGGAACCTACAGCACACAATATCTCCATATGAAAAAGCAAAAGGTGAAGCGAGGAGAATTTGTTAGGCAGGGTGATGTTATCGGTTGGGTTGGTATGACTGGAAATACCGGTGGCCCACATGTCTGCTATAGATTCTGGAAAAACGGGAGACAAGTGGACCCCTTAAGAGAAAAACTACCGGCAGCAGAACCTATCGCAGATTCCCTTAAAACAGGGTATTTGCAGTACATTGATCCCTTGAAAATACAATTGGACTGTATTGAATTTATGCTGCCAAACCCAGAACCAGAACCTGAAGAAAACCAACTAACCCTTAACCCTTAAAATGGCATTACCCAAGATTGATCCTACAACTACAAAAGCTTGGAAAAAACTTCAGCAACACTATAAAGAAACCAAAGATCAACACTTAAGGGGTTTGTTTGCCACAGATCAGGAGCGCGGGCCAAAACTAACCTTATTTTGGAATGATTTCCTTGTTGACTATTCAAAAAATAGAGTAACAGAGGAAACCTTGTCCTTGCTATTTGATTTGGCAGATGAGGTAGGCTTGAAAGCAGCTATTTCCAGTTATTTCAGCGGAGACTTGATTAACCAAACGGAAGGTAGGGCCGTGTTACATACCGCCCTTAGGGCTAAAGTAGGTGATGAAGTATTGGTAGATGGCAAAAACATTGTTCCAGAGGTATATCAGGTAAAAGAGAAAATAAAAGCGTTTTCAGAAGCTATAATTTCTGGAAGCAAAAAAGGATATACCAACAAGGCTTTTACTGATGTGGTCAACATTGGGATCGGTGGTTCCGATCTTGGTCCGGCAATGGTCGTAGAGGCTTTGAAATTCTATGGGAACCATTTGAAAATGCATTTTGTGAGTAATGTGGACGGAGACCATGTAAATGAAGTGCTTAAGGGATTAAGCCCAGAAACCACCTTGTTTGTGGTTGTTTCCAAAACATTTACTACCCAAGAAACATTGAGTAATGCCCTGACCGTTAAGAAATGGTTTCTGAATTATGGCTCTGAGCAGGATATTGCCAAGCATTTTGCTGCTGTTTCCACTAATTCCCAAAAGATTGATGAATTTGGGATTGCCCAGAAAAATGTCTTTCCCATGTGGGACTGGGTGGGTGGTCGTTTCTCACTTTGGAGCGCTGTTGGATTGTCTATTGCATTAGCAGTTGGTTTTGAAAATTTTGATGAGCTTTTGACCGGTGCAAATGAAATGGATGTTCATTTTAAGGACACTCCGTTCCAAGAGAACATACCCGTTGTTTTAGCTTTGTTGAGCGTCTGGTATAACAATTTTTATGATGCCGAGACTGAAGCTATCATTCCATATACTCAATATTTAAGTCGATTTTCTGCTTACTTGCAGCAAGGAATCATGGAAAGTAATGGCAAGAGTATGGACCGTGGGGGTAATAGGACCAAGTATGAAACTGGCACCATTATCTGGGGAGAACCTGGCACCAATTCGCAGCATGCATTTTTTCAACTGATTCATCAGGGGACCAAATTGATTCCAACAGACTTTATAGGATTTAAAGAGTCATTGCATGGGGACAACGACCATCACAATAAGTTAATGGCCAATTTCTTTGCCCAGACAGAGGCTTTGATGAACGGAAAGACCCCAGAAGAAGTCAACAATGAACTCCAGTCGCAGAATTTAACAGAGGAACAACTAAATGCCCTACTTCCGTTCAAGGTGTTTGAAGGGAACAAACCCACCAATACTATACTTATACAAAAGCTTACACCAAAGACTTTAGGGTCCTTGATTGCACTGTACGAACACAAGATCTTTGTTCAGGGAACTGTCTGGAATATCTTTAGTTATGACCAATGGGGAGTGGAATTGGGCAAGCAGCTTGCCAAGAACATTTTGGACGAAATCGAAAATTCCAAGATTGGCAAGCATGATAGCTCCACATTAAATCTTTTGCAATATTTTAAGAAGTAAGTTAGTAGGTTACCATTCTTCGGGAAAAAACTTAAATACTTGTTTGTCAACTCATTTTAAATGTTAATTTTATATTAACGATTTAGCTTTTTTTTAACCTTCCCTTAATAAAGGAAATTTAAAAATGCATCACATTTGCAGGGCTAATAGAACTAAATAAACACTATAAAATGAGAAAAATTTACTTGGCTTTTGCAGCAATTTTTGTGTCTGCAATGGCATTTTCACAAGGAACAATTACTGGTAAGGTAGTAGACGGAGAACTAGGAAGTCCACTTCCCGGAGCCAGTGTAGTGCTGCAAGGCACAGGAAATGGTACGTCATCGAATTTTGATGGGAATTTTTCACTTGAAGTTTCCCAAAGTTCAGGTACGTTGGTGATTACTTACATTGGATTTGTTTCCAAGAGCGTTTCTTTTAGCTCTACAGGAGATCTTGGAACTATCTCGTTGGCCCCTGATGCGGAAGAGCTTGAAGGGGTGGTTATTGTTGGTACAGGAATAATTGACTTGGCCAATGATAGACAGACTCCTATTGCGGTTTCTTCCGTACCGATTAAGGTAATTCAAGAAAAAATTGGAACACAAGATGTTACGATGACCCTGGTAAATACACCTTCCGTCTATGTTTCAGGTCAGTCAGGTGGTTTTGGAGATACCAATATGAGAGTTAGAGGTTTTGATCAAGACAACACGGCATTCCTATTAAATGGCCAACCCATCAATGGTATGGAAGACGGACTAATGTACTGGTCCAACTGGTCTGGTCTGAACGATATCGCATCTGGAGTACAAATTCAACGAGGATTAGGTTCCTCCAAGCTTGCCATTTCTTCGGTAGGAGGTACGGTAAACTTTGTTACCAAAGCTACTGAAATGAATGAAGGCGGATTTGGGTATTCCACAGTTGCCAACAACAACTATATTAAAACTTCTGTGGGATATAACACAGGTGTTTCAGAAAAAGGGTGGGGTTTGAGCACGATGTTCTCTCACTGGCAAGGAGATGGCTTTAACGAAGGAAACTTTGGAGAAGGCCAAACTTATTTCTTGTCTGTTGGTTTCAGACCGAATGACAAGCACAACTTCAACTTTTTGATTACAGGTGCTCCACAATTCCATGACCAAAACTTCACTAAAGCTATTTCCGATTATTTGGAATATGGAATGAACTATAACAACAACTGGGGAACTTACAACGGGACGTACATGACCGAAAGAAGGAACTTCTACCATAAGCCGGTATCCAATCTAAACTGGGATTGGATCATCAACTCTACGACCAATCTATCTACCGTACTATATGCCTCTTGGGGGAATGGTGGTGGAACAGGTAACCGTGGAAACAGGATCAGAACTGCCGAAGGTAGAATAGACTATGATGCCATCTATGCACAAAATGGTCAGGTTCCTAACGGTGCTGGCGTGTATTTTGGGGCTGATCCAGCCTACATCACAAGGGCCTCCATGAACTTGCACAGCTGGTATGGATTGATTTCAAACTTGGAAAAGCAACTTTCTGACAACCTTACATGGAATGTAGGTTTCGATCTTAGAACATACTATGGTAAACACTTTAGGGTTGTTTCCAATTTTCATGGATTGAATTCTTGGAGAGAGAACATTAGATTAAGAGATCAGAACAGCAACCACGATACCTTTGGTAGCTTTGGAACTTATAAATTTGTGAATGCTATGGAGAGTTTCAGACCTTCTGGTTGGTCTGCTGCTTTCAATAGCTATGATGAAACCGAAAAGATTGCCTATAACAATGAGGAAAGAATTTCTTACGGAGGATTATTTTCTCAGTTGGAATATGCAACTGACACTTTCTCTGCGTTCTTCCAAGGATCTATTTCCAATCAGTATCACCAGAGATTTGATCTATACCAATATGCTGATCAAGCACTTATTGACGGAACGTCTCCACAAGGAACAGACGAGCCTTTACCTGCAGGGATTACTGATGGCGTTGATTCTGAAAAAGTGAACAACTTTGGATACAATGCCAAAGCAGGATTTAGCTATAAGCCAACCACAGAGCATAGTTTTTATGCCAATGTAGGGTACTACAACCGTCAGCCTTACCACGATAACATCTACTTGAATTTTACCAACCAAGTAAATCCATTGACCGAGAATGAAAAAATTCTAGGTTTGGAGGCTGGTTATGGATACCGTACCAACATCTTTTCTGCAAACGTCAATGTTTACAGAACTTCGTGGAAAGACAGAGTGGTTTCCAGTTCCGATGTTGTAGACGATGTTGTCGAGTTCACTACAAATTTTGGAACAGAGCAATTGCATACTGGTATTGAGCTTGATGCCAAGGTAAGACCAACCAACGATATTTCATTTAATGCCTTTGCTTCCATAGGTGATTGGAAATATCAAGGAGAAGCAGTTACCCAAGTTACCGATGAAGACCGTAATGTGATCAGTACTGAAACCAATGATTTTGATGGTGGTAAAGTAGGTGGTGCGGCTCAGCTTTCTGGAGGTCTTGGACTTAACTTTAGATTTTGCGATAGGTTCGCTTTTGATACCGACTTTAGGTACTATGACAACCTATATGCCGATGTTGGTGCAATCAAGGAAAATTTGGAATTGCCTTCTTACAGTATTGTAGATGCTGGATTGACGTTTAGCCTTCCTGTTGGGGTGGACAAAACGAATCAACTTAAAGTTCGTGCCAATATGAACAATGTGTTTGATACGGAATATATCTCCAGATTGTCCACAGCTAACTTTGTAGAGGCCGGGGATGAGACCTATGATGGGTTGGCTGTTTCTAACAGAGGATACTTTGGTTGGGGAAGAACATGGAACCTAACCTTGCGTTACGATTTCTAAAAATAGAATTTCACATAACAAGAAACCCTGCCCTAAGGCGGGGTTTTTTATTTCCAAATTCCTTACTTTTAGATTTCACAAACAATACTCATGGAAATTCTAAAAAACGTACACTCCTATTTGGCCTATGTGGTACTGGCTGTTTTAATATATGCATTTGCGAACGCCCTTTTAGGTCTATTGAGCAAAAAGGAGTTCACCATGCATAAAGATTTAAGAGTAAGCCTTTTTGCGCTTATTTTAAGTCATATTCAATTGCTGATCGGCCTGGCCGTTTACTTTGTTTCAGATAATGGCCTCAAAGCTGTTCAGGCATTGGGTATGGGAGGACTTAACTCTGCTGCACGCTTACTGGCTGTGGAGCATCCTTTTGTTAACATCCTGGCCATAGCTTTTATTACCATCGGATGGTCACGCCATAAGAAAAAGGAGACCAGCAACGCCAAATTCAAGAGCATAGCTGTATTCTATGGCCTAGGCCTATTGTTCATCCTCAGCCGAATTCCTTGGGGACAATGGTTCAACTAAAACCTTTATTTGGGTAGCCCCACCATTTTACCTACCTTGTTCTTTATTAAAGCATAGCCCTTTGCGTATATCGCATAGGGTTTTTTGTTTTTAATTTGAACGTTCGCAAAACGCAGAACTGCCTCAACACCACAGCCTCACTAAGTTTTACTGGAAACAACCTCAAGGAGAAGTTTATAATTCTTAAACATAAAACCATGAGAACCGTATTTTATTTATGCATTTCTATTTTTTCATTTCTACTAATTTTGGGCTGTTCTGGAGGTTCCCAAAAGGACCTTTCAAAATCTCCCTTTTACTGGCCACCAAAGGAGGTAGATCAAAGTAAACTCATGAACAATACTTTTTTCAGCGAAATCCATAAAAATAATCTAGGCAAATTTGTCTTTGCCAATGAGACCATAGACAGGGAATGGGAGGATGGTGGAGATTTTATTACCGTTTACGATATGTCCAAAATGGACGATAAAGGGCTATTCTCCAGATGGTTTGGAGTTCAAAATTCCAGGCCTGACAAAATTTTCCAATCCTTTGCCAAAAACCCAAAACTTAAAAAGAAGGCCCATCTCCGTTATGACTATTATTTGGATAGCATCCATGCCAAAATAAGGTACAAGGATAAGCCATCTGAGGAGGAAATGACCTGGGAATCATCACGGAACCCTGTTTTTGAAGCAGGTGTAATTCCGGGAGCTGCCGAGGAGGAGGTTGAGATGGGCTTGACCCAACAAAAAATGATCGAGATTTTATGGGAAAACCAAAAGTACATCCGAGAAAAGGAGAACAAAACGCTTTTGTTGGGCTTTAAAGTTTCAGTTGCGGATGGTACTTCACCAGGAAGCAAGGAAAAAAAGAATGCCGTGGAAATGGCTTCAGGTCAGCTGCTCTTGACCAATGTTGATCAAGGGATAGAATGGATCAGCAAGATTCCTAAATATAGTGTTCCAGAACCCTTTGTTACAGACAGAGCACTCGAAAAAGAAGGCCTAAAGTTGATGCAAAACTATGCCAGAAGCCAGGGGTGGAAAGAAAAATATGTAAAAGCAGTGGTTACGAGCATCAATGATAGAAGAAACAAGTACACTGGAATAAAGGTTGGAGAGTCTGTGATTTTTGCCTTAGTTGGCAGATGGCCAGATGGCACCTATACAAGCCAGTTTTTCCGGACTTTTCGTAATGATAAAAATAGTCGGGTACGGTATGATGGCACAGGAAAACAACGCAACGTTTTCTATCTAGAAGACTAATCTTTCTTGCTTTTGTTGGAATTAGTTAACTGCCTCCTTGATTAAAAACAAATACACCGGAAAATGGTCGCTAAACCCTCCGGTGTAATTTTTTCCAGAGTAGGTTCTGAAAGGATAACCCTTATACTTTCCCCTTGTGGTTCTTATAAAGTCTGGAGCAAATATGCCCGCTTTCCAATAGGAATAGGTGTTTTTACCTTCGCTCACCAAATTGGGGGTCATAAAAAATTGGTCGAAAAGATTCCATTTATCCCTATAAGCCAAGCTGCCCAGGCCTTTCCTAAACATTTGGGTCATTGGATTAAAGAGGGAAATACTATCCAACTGGGAAGTCTTGTCTTGGGTTTTCAGCACCTTTTTTAGGCTATCGTCCCTAGGGTCATCGTTCAGGTCTCCCATGCTTATAATTTTGACATCTGGATTAAGCTGGTGAATAGAATCCATAATACGCTTGTTCAACAAAGCAGCTTTAATCCGTTTTGGTCCACTTTTGGTGGCCCCGCCCCTTCTTGAAGGCCAGTGATTAACTAAAAAATAGAATTCTTCTCCATCCATATCTCCACCTACAACAAGTTGGTCTCGTGTATAGACCCTTTCTCCCATATCATCAAAAAGGAGTAATCTATGGCTTTTAAAAGAAGTAGGCAGGTAGGCGGATTTATTAAAAAGCAGGGCAACGTCTATACCGCGAGCATCCGGCGAATCAAAATGAACAATACCATAATTCTTATCCTTAAGATTTGGATGATGAATTAAGTCCTCCACTACTTTTTTGTTTTCTACCTCACATAGCCCAATAATATCTGGGCTGCTTCCAGATTTATCTCTACCAATTTTTGACAAGACCAATGAGATGTGTTCAATTTTCTTTCTGTAGCGTTCCTGGGTCCAATGGTAGTTGCCATTGGGAGTCCGCTCATCATCAAAAATCAAAGTGTCATTTACGGTGTCAAATAAATTTTCAACATTGTAAAATGCAATAGTTCTTAGCTCATAGTTTGTTTGGTTTTGTCCACAAATAGGTATGGATATCAAGAGTAGGATGTAGGTGAAAAATTTCATTTGGGTTTTGATTTTAGCTCGAAAATAAGTAAGATTGTTCGTTTTTCTTACAAAAACACCTGATTATAACCCCAACACTTATTTAATTAACCTACAACGGCTATACTATGAGAACTGCCATGTTCCTTGTGGTGCTTTGCTGTACCACATTTCAATATGGTCAGCACCACACAAACATTTCTGGAACCATAAAAGAAAGGATTACACAATTGCCTATCACAAATGCAATCCTTCGGTTCAATGGAATTTCAAATGAATTTCTAACAGATGGGAATGGGAAATTTTCTATCTCAGTTGAATTTTCCGGGAATTACCTACTTCAAGTTGATGCTCCGGATTTTAGTCCCAAGCGTTTTGAACTTTTTTTAAAAAGAGACCCAATTGACTTGGGTGAAGTTTTTCTGGAAAAAAAAGTAATTAGGGATAAGATAGATAATCTTATTTCGCTATCAGATGATGAATTTTCCGATGATGAGGGGCTGATTTCAAGCTCTATGGGATTACTACAATCCACCAAGGACATTTTCCTAACTAGGGCTGCGTTTGATTTTGGTCAGGCGTTTTTTAAAGTAAGAGGATATGATTCGCAGCGGGGCAAAGTAATGATCAATGGTATCGTAATGAATAAGCTTTGGGATGGAAGACCCCAATGGAACAACTGGGGAGGCCTCAATGATGTGGTTCGGAACCAAGAGTTCACCAGAGGTCTAAATCCCAATCCCTATGTCTTTGGCGATATCCTTGCAAACACCAATATTGATATAAGACCTTCTGGATTGAGACCAGGTGTTCGTATTTCCAGTTCAATATCCAATAGAACGTATACGGGTCGGTTAATGACCACCTATAATTCTGGTTTGCAGGGCAATGGTCTGTCCTTTTCATTTTCCTCATCGCGAAGATGGGCAAAATCTGGATATGTACAAGGAACTCTATATGACGCATACTCCTTTTTCGGTTCTGTGGAATATAAACTGAACAATGAAAATAGCCTTGTCCTCAGTGCTGTTTTGGCCAAAAATAGGAGAGGTCGTTCAGCCGCTATGACTGAAGAGGTTTTTGACCTTATGAAAAATAAATACAATCCATACTGGGGAAATCAGAACGGAGAAATGAGAAATTCGAGAGAACGAATGATCTCTGAACCGTTATTCATCTTAAATCATTTTATACAATCCCAAAAATTAAATTGGACTAGCGGGATTGCCTATCAAAATGGAATTACTGCCAAAAGTCGATTGAACTATTTTGATGCGCCAAATCCCGACCCCACATACTATAAACACTTACCCAGTTATCAGATTAATTCCGGTATAGGTGCAAATTTCACCAATGCGGAAATGGCAAAAACTGGCTTTTTGAAACATTCGCAGATAATATGGGACCAGCTCTATGTGGCCAATTCAAACGTTCAGGATACTTCTGCGGCTTACTTGCTTTCTGAAGATGTGGTCAAGGAAAAACAATTTATGTTGGCAAGCAGTTTGGATTATCAAGTAAGCAAGCATTTCAAGCTTGGTTTGGGCGTACAATTTAGAAACAGTACATCGGAAAGTTTTGCAGAAATCAAGGACCTGTTGGGAGCTTTATTTTCGGAGGACAAAGATTCTTTTTCCAATACCAGAAATGACCTGCACGGAGCTCTAACAAAAATGGAAGGAGAAAAGATTGGCTACAACTTTATCATGGATTCAAAACAGCTCAATGGTTTTGGGCAGATTGAATTCAACGGAGAGGGTTGGAATAGTTTTGCAGCAGCTTCATTTTCCAATTTTAACATGCAGAGGAATGGATTGTTTCAAAATGAACGATACCTAGAAAGTTCCATGGGCAAAAGTGAAAAACTGTCCTTTTCCAGTACCGGGCTTAAATCAGGAGCGACCTTTCATTTTACCGGAAGACATAGTTTATCCGTAAACGGAGCTTTGATTCATCGTCCACCATCACTTCAAAACACATTTATCAATCCAAGGGAAAACAATATAGTTGTTCCAAAAATTGAGAAAGAAACCATTTCCACTATAGATTTAAACTACTTCATCCGTTTGCCAGATCTTACAGGTCGAATGAGTGCCTTCTATACCCGATTTCACAGTACTACAGATATTAATTTCTTCTATACAGACTCTGGTCTTGGATCCGATTTTGTACAGGAAGTAATTACGGGCCTGGATCGCTTGCACAAAGGATTGGAGCTTGGGTTGGAATATCAGGTTTCCAATGACGTTAAATTATCGGTAGTGGGCAATCTGGGAAGCTATGCCTACGCCAGCGACCCAGATGTTCAGCTTTATTTTGACACGGCTAGCACAGAGGAAGACCTAATTAATTTGGAAGGGAAAGTAGACTTAGGTATTGCCCAGCTTAAAGGACTAAGATTAGGGCAGGGCCCACAAACAGCCCTCGCAATTGGCGCGGCCTATAGAAGTCCTAAGTACTGGTGGACGAGTATTACCACCAATTACTTGGATCACAATTATGTCAATATGTCCACCATTACACGTACTCAAAGTTTTATTCTAGATCCGGAGACCGGAGAACCTTTTCCAGATGCAAACCAAGAAAACGTGTCCCAAATTTTAAAGCAACAAAAATTGAATGAAATCTACTTGCTAAATCTGATTGGAGGAAAATCTTGGTTGGTGAACGAAAAATACATCAGTGCCTTCCTAAGCGTGAATAACCTATTTGATTCAGTATTCCCGACCGGTGGATATGAACAAAGTAGAAATGGGAATTTTGGACAAATGCAGCAAGACATAATCAGTGGTACGCCCTTATTCGGCCCTAAATATTGGTATAGCTATGGGAGGACTTACTTTCTAAACCTGGCTATTAGCTTCTAATAGTTGCCACACCTTAAATTAAAAGAAAGATGAAAAAAATAGCAGAAAAAGCTTGTTCAATATTGATAATCTTCGCCTTGTCTTGCGTAAAAAGTACAGGTTTTGAATCGCCACTTACAAATTGCTATGCTGCAACAGAATCGAATATCAGTTTTGCAGAGATTGA
The DNA here is from genome assembly GCA_965117065.1 of uncultured Allomuricauda sp. GTDB lineage: Bacteria > Bacteroidota > Bacteroidia > Flavobacteriales > Flavobacteriaceae > Flagellimonas. The sequence goes on along the minus strand of OZ220751.1, from coordinate 1,882,038 downwards.
GCTAATGTACTTGGAAGAAACTATTCAAATACAGGAGGACTTGATAGCATCGGGGTATGTGATTTCTTCAGATAAAGCAGGAAACTTTTATAATGTTATTTATGTACAGGATCGGCCAAACAATCCCAGTTTTGGACTTCAATTAGAGGTTGAGCAAAGTCAGGCACATCTATTTTTTCCAACAGGAAGTAAAGTTTTTATAAAGTTGAAAGGACTGTATTTAGGCAAAAGCAACCAAACCCTGAAACTTGGAGGAACGTTTACTTCATTTGGAAATCTCTCCGTAGGTCGATTACCGGCATTGAAAGTCCGCGAACACATCTTTTTGGCTTGCGATGAAATGGAAAGCGTGCGACCAACAATAGCTACAATTCCAGAGTTGGATCAACTGGGTCTTAATACTTTGGTGAGTATAAATGGATTGGAGGTAATTGATGAAGAGCTAGGAAGTTCTTATGCCATTCCAGAAGAAGAAACTGCACGTACATTGCAGGATTGTAATGAAAACCAGATTAGTTTGGTTACCAGCGGCTTTTCAGATTTCCAAGCAAGTATAATTCCGGAGGGAAATGGAATCGTTACTGGCATCCTCCAAAAAGATGGTGATGCATTTCAACTGATCATCCGTGATTTGGATGATATTGATTTATTTAATAACCGGTGTCCGGAGATTATAACCGAATTTACTTCTAACCACATTTTTATTTCAGAACTGGCTGATCCGAACAATAACCTCGGGGCCCGGTTTGTGGAGTTGTACAATGCGAACTCAGAAGCTTTGGATTTAAACCAATGGATTTTGCGTAGATATACAAATGATAATACAGAAGTAGGTTCCGAGATTGATCTCTCCGGGTTCATTTTAGGTTCCAAACGGACATTGGTAATATCTCCTAATGCCGAGGAATTTGAATTGGTCTATGGTTTTCCTCCGGATCTTGGTATTTCCACCAACAGTCCGGCAGATTCCAATGGGGATGATAATTTGGAGTTGGTGGATCCTTTTGGGAAGGTAATCGATGTCTTTGGAGTAGTTGGCGAGGATGGCTCCGGAACCAACCATGAGTTTGAGGATGGTCGTGCGTTTCGAAATCCGGAGGTACTTCAGGGTAATCCCACCTACACTTTTAGCGAATGGACTGTTTATAATGATACTGGGGAAGCCGGAACGATAAATCAAGCCCAAAATGCCCCTGAGGCTTACTCTCCGGGTACAAGAGAATGATCCATGTGGTCAAAATAATCGTACCTTTTATTAGAAACTAAATAAACAACTTATGAAAAATCTAGTATTTATTCTTGCATTGGTTTTTGGAACATTTACCCAAATGGAGGCACAAAGCATCTCCAAACACGCCTTGGGAATCCGGGCTGGCGATGATGACGGGTTTGACTCCCTCGGCGCAGAGGTAAGTTACCAATTAAGTCTTCAAGACAGTAAACGATTGGAGTTTGATTTGGGTATTAGGACTGGAGACGGGTACGATGCCTTTAAAGTGGTGGGCCTTTTTCAATGTGTAATGCCTTTGGACAATTCTTTTCATTGGTATGTTGGTGCTGGAGGTGGACTTGGTAATGTAAGTGTGGATAATGGCGGCTCCAATACCTTTGCCTTAGTGGCTGGAGATATCGGGATTGAATACAACTTTCGAATTCCCCTGCTTTTATCTTTGGATTTGAGGCCAGAGTTTGGTTTAGGGGATGATGGTTTTTATGGAGATGGTTTCGATTTTGATTTAGGGCTTGGAATACGCTATCAGTTTTAGGAAATAAACAATAAAAAAAGGGCGGAATTAGCCGCCCTTTTTTGTTATAAGACATTCAGTTAAAAAGGCCTGTAACTGAATTTTTGTCCACCAACAGAGGCATCTGCCATTAAACCTGCCTTGGGCAGGGCAAATACTGCGACACCATCTTTATATTTTGCGTTAAAGGCAATTCCAGATTTTAGGGCAACAGCTGAGGTTTCTGCTGCAAATGCAAACTTTCCTTCCTTAAACCGCTCCAAATCCACCAAGGTTTCAAAAAAGATAACTTCAATAATAGCTTGTCCCCCAGCTTGGAGACCAACATTGAGTTTTTTAAGTCCGGCCATTCCAACAGTTTCTCCTCCTTCATAAAGCACACCATTTCCAGAAGCGCCACCAATAATAAAACCTCCCTTGCCCACATTGGGAAAAAGCGCATACCCAGCTGAGTTTTCAAAAAATCGCTCCAGCCCACGATCCGCTTTTAAAAGTGCTTTTTTGGCCTTTTTGGCATCGTTCATAATTTTGCGGTCTTTCTTATTTTGAGCGGTTAACCCGACAGTAAAAAGTACTAATACAATCAGGGTAAGTGATTTAAAATATTTCATAGATATTACTTCTAAGTGTTCTAAATCAAAGGTAAAAAATAAACCCCTTCCAATTTGGAAGGGGTTTGCCAATAAGTGTTAAACGATGACTAATCCACGTTCGCTGGGAACAGCTTGTGGGCCATCACTTCTTCCATTTGTTTTACATGACGTTCCGTATGTCCAGACATGAAGAGAATCAATTGCAAGCCATCAACAGTGCCGAAAGGTAAATCGCTATTGTACAGATTCCTTAAATCATCTTCTGTGGACTTCAGGTAATCGATATGTTCATCCCTTTTGCCCATAAACGCTTTAATGGTTTCTTCATGGGTTCCAAACTTACCGGAAGGTTCAAAGGGCTCGGCAGTTTTTACTTTATTGCTTCTGTCCAAAATAATTCCCATAAGCTGTTCATCATTTAGTTTCAAAGAATCTTTTAAAGCAGGATTAGGTCCAGCAGCGACAGTTTTTTGAATCAAACCACCAAAGGCATTTTCAGAAATGGTCAGGTGTTCCACACAATCTGCAATGGACCATGCACCTTCTTCAGGTTGAAATTTTAATTGTTCTTCAGAAAGTCCCTTAAGAACTTTGGCCATATGATCCCGAGTTTCCTTAAGATGGTCTACAGCCATTTTTCGATCATCGTCCGATAATTTGAGTGTATCCGTACTGAAACTAAATAATAGTAGGGCTACAATAGGTAAAACGAATTTTTTCATGTGTGATAGGTATTAAATTAATTCTGGGTTTATTGTGTTTTAGTGGATAGACGTTTAAAGATAGTTTAATTGGACATGTCTTAATATAAATTACGAAACGATATGGGGGGTTAATATTCAAAGTTAAGGCAAAAAAGCACCATTTTACGGGTCAAATCTGCCAAAGTATGGCATGGAATGCGCTATAAATGGAAGTTTTAAAGAAAAATTAAATATAGAAAATAGTTATGTTTTCATAGTATTTTAATATGAATTATCTATTATTCACTTCTTAGTTTTTTTACCTTTATATGGGTTAAAAATCACACTAAAACAATATACTATCATGAGCAAAGAACTAGCAAATTCAGCAGGAAATGGCATGGATGAAAACATGTGCCCATTTCTGAACGGATCCCTAAACCAAGTGGGTGGTGGGGGAACATCAAACAGGGATTGGTGGCCAAACCAACTCAATTTGAATATTCTACGTCAACATTCCAATCTGGTTGACCCTATGGATAAGGACTTTAACTATGCGAAAGAATTTAAATCCTTGGATTTAGAGGTGGTAAAACAAGATCTTACAGATTTAATGACGGATAGCCAAGACTGGTGGCCGGCAGATTATGGACATTATGGGCCATTTTTTATCCGCATGGCGTGGCACGCTGCTGGCACATATAGGATTGCCGATGGCCGAGGAGGCGGGGGTACGGGTTCCCAGCGTTTTGCGCCCTTGAACAGTTGGCCAGACAATGCCAATTTGGATAAAGCGCGATTGTTGCTTTGGCCTATTAAACAGAAGTATGGAAAGAAAATATCCTGGGCAGATCTACTTATTTTGGCTGGACATGTTGCTCATGAATCAATGGGTCTAAAAATGTTCGGATTTGGTGGTGGAAGAGAAGATATTTGGCAGCCAGAGGAAGATGTTTACTGGGGCTCAGAAACCGAATGGTTGGGCAATAAAGACAGATACAATGAGGACGGAGAATTAGAAAAGCAGATGGGAGCCGCACATATGGGTTTGATTTATGTAAACCCGGAAGGGCCTAATGGAAATCCTGATCCGTTGGCAGCTGCCCATGACATTCGAGAAACCTTTGGCCGTATGGCTATGGACGATTATGAAACGGTTGCTTTAATAGCAGGAGGGCATACCTTTGGGAAGACCCACGGAGCGGCCAGCGATGCTGAGTTTGTGGAAGCTGAGCCTGCTGGAGCTGGCATCGAAATGCAAAGTATGGGTTGGAAGAACAATTTTGGCTCTGGAAAAGGAACTGATACCATTACCAGCGGACTGGAAGGGGCTTGGACAGATACTCCTGCCAAATGGAGCCATAAGTTTTTGGAAAATTTATACGCCTACGAATGGGAGCTGACACAGAGTCCTGCGGGAGGACATCAATGGAAACCTAGGGGAGGTGCTGGAGCTGACACCATTCCAGATGCTCATGATGCTGAAAAGAAACACGCTCCGTTTATGTTGACAACTGACCTTTCGTTGCGCATGGACCCTGCATATGGAAAGATTTCCAAGCATTTTCTAGAGAATCCAGTGGAATTTGCAGATGCCTATGCACGGGCTTGGTTTAAATTGACCCACCGAGATATGGGGCCAACTTCCCGTTACTTGGGGTCGGATGTGCCCAAAGAAGAGTTGGTTTGGCAAGATCCAATTCCGGCAGTTGATCACGAGTTAATAAACGATAAAGACGTAACGGAACTAAAGAATCAGATTTTATCTTCGGGCTTATCGGTATCACAATTGGTTTCTACGGCTTGGGCCTCGGCTTCAACATTCCGTGGTTCTGATTACCGCGGAGGGGGCAATGGTGCCCGTATCCGCTTGGCACCGCAAAAAAATTGGGAGGTAAATAACCCTACCCAGTTGGCCAAAGTGCTTGAAACTTTGGAAGGTATTCAGGCAGGATTCGGCAAAAAAGTTTCCCTAGCAGATTTGATTGTACTAGGCGGATGTGCCGGGGTGGAGCAAGCTGCGAAGAATGCAGGTCTGGATGTTGAAGTTCCATTTACGCCAGGCAGAACGGATGCCAGTGCCGAGCAAACAGATGCAGAGTCTTTTGAGGTCCTAGAACCGTTGGCAGATGGTTTCCGGAATTATCTAAAAGGGAAATTCTCCGTTAAAGCTGAAGAACTGTTGATAGATAAAGCACAATTACTCACTTTGACGGTCCCTGAAATGACCGCTTTGGTTGGGGGAATGCGTGTGCTGGACACCAATGTTGACAAGTCTCATAATGGAGTATTCACTAATAGGACGGAGACACTAACGAACGATTTCTTTGTAAACCTACTGGATTTGAACACGGCATGGGCAGCTACTTCAGAGGACGACGAGGTATTTGAAGGCCGTGACCGTATGACCGGCGACTTAAAATGGACAGGAACTCGTGCAGATCTAATTTTCGGATCCAACACTGAATTACGAGCTATTGCTGAGGTTTACGGCAGTAACGATGCCCAGGAAAAATTTGTTGCAGATTTCATCAGGGCTTGGAACAAAGTAATGAACCTAGATAGATTTGATTTGGCCTAAAATTGGCCATAAATTGGAAAAAGAGAATTAACAAGAAAAGACTGTCACTTCCCTAGAGGTTGTGGCAGTTTTTTTATAACTTTCAGAACGTAAAATGAGGAATAAGGAAGACTTTTTTACTGCAATTAGAGATGGTGATGTTAAAGCTGTTTCGCGTATGCTTGAGGCCCAAATCACATTTTTGGAAACTACGGATGAAAGGGGGTCAACCCCATTGATTTTGGCCACATATTACAATCATGCAAAAATTACAGAACTACTGCTAGAAAAAGGGGCCAAAATAGATGCTGTGGACGGTTCAGGAAATACCGCTTTACTTGGCGTTTGTTTCAAGGGGTATTTGGACCTTGCACAGCTACTTATTAAAGCCGGAGCTAACGTAGACCATATGAATTCCATGGGTGCCACCAGCCTAATTTATGCTGCCACTTTTAATAGAATGGAGATTGCAAAATTACTTTTAGAGCACGATGCTGATGGTGGAATAAAGGATGCTCGGGGCAACACAGCTTTAGATCAAGCAAAAATGCAGGAATTACAGGAACTTGTACAGTTACTGGAAAGCAAAACATAAGCATTACTGAATGGATTCAAAAGAACAACTTAACCTCATTAAGCGCATTAAGGCTCTTGCCGAAACTGGATTGGTATATACCGAGAACCTCTATGATCAAGAGCGCTATGACGAGCTTAAAAAAATAAGCCTAAGACTGTTGGCGTATATGGCAGATGAATCCATTGAGGTGATGCAAGATTTTTTTATGCCACAGAATGATTATCCTACTCCAAAAGTGGATGTGAGAGGCTTTGTGTTGAACGAAAAAGATGAAATCCTAATGGCCAAAGAAAGTGTGGATGGCAAATGGACCATTCCAGGGGGATGGGCAGATATTGGAATTACTCCCTCCGAAACAGCAGTCAAGGAAATTGAGGAGGAAACTGGAATCAAAACCGAAGTGGTGCGATTTTTAGGGGTCTATGACAAACAAGTACATCCACATCCGCCCGAGCCCTATTACATTTATAAATTGATTTTTTTGTGCCGAATCAAAGGGGGAGAACTTAAAGCTGGATTTGACATGTTGGGAGCCGATTTTTTCTCCCTGGATCAACTTCCGGAGCTTTCAGAGGAACGAATTTTGGAAAGCCAGTTGAAACATCTGTTCCAGTTGGCCAAATCCTCACCATCAGAAGTTTATTTTGATTAAAGCAAATGTCTAAACTAAAAGTAGCACTTGTACAGTCCCAATTGATTTGGGAAAACCCCCAGGCAAACCGAAGTCTATTGGAGGAAAAGATAAAAGCTATGCCCACCGATGTAGATTTGGTTATTCTTCCTGAGATGTTCACTACAGGCTTCACAATGAATCCACAAAACATTGACCCATCTGAGGGGAAAATAACTGTGGAATGGATGCAAAACTTAGCCGCTGAAAAAAATACAGCTATAATGGGGAGTTTGGCAATTCAAGAGAATAGCAAATATTACAACCGCCTCTTCTTTGTATTTCCCACAGGGGCAGTAGCAACCTATAATAAAAAACACACCTTCACCCTTGCGGGCGAAGACAAGGTGTACAAAGCGGGAAAAGACCGACTAGTACTTACTTATAAAGGCTTTAAACTTTGCCCCTTGGTATGTTATGATCTTCGCTTTCCTGTCTGGGCTAGAAATACGGAGGACTATGATATAATAGTTTATGTGGCCAATTGGCCAAAACCTCGTATTGAAGCTTGGGATACGTTACTAAAAGCAAGAGCTATTGAAAACATGGCCTATTGTATTGGAACAAATCGGATAGGGCTGGATGGTTTGGACTATGAATATTCTGGCCATTCTGGAGTTTATGATGTGCTGGGAAAGCAAATAGCTTATTCAGAAGTAGAAGAGATACTATTTGCCATTTTAGACAAAGATCATATTAAAACAAATCGGGAGAAGTTGAAGTTTCTAGACGACAGGGATGGATTTAGTTTGAAATAACAAAAATCTGTTCCAGCTCCCAATTGGCACGTACATCTATAACATCTGGGTAGTAGCTAACCTTTTCCGGTTGAATTTTTTGAAGGTAGTTCCCAGTATCCCAAATACCATTCCCATTGGTATCAAAAATAACTCGAATCCTGTATTGTGCTGGGTCAAGATTGTTGAACTCAAAAACTTGGGACCGGTCCGCGACAACTTCTCGCTGAATCTCACCTTTTTCGTCTGTCAATTGCACGATTAAAGGATACCGGACAGCACCACCTACATTTAAACGAAGGTTGCCATAGTCTGCATAACTCCCAGTGGAAAACCTATAATTCAAGGTGTCACTTTGAATTCCAAAAAAATCTGTGATGGCTCCAGGCATTAGTTCAAAAGAATAGCTTTGGGAAGGCTCAACGGCAAATTCAAAGTCTACTTTGTTCTTAATGGAATCCAAGCTATAACTAAAAGGGGTACTAATGGAATCACTTACAAAAAGGGCAATTTGAGTGGAATCGATTTTACCGATTGGCGTGTTGGCCAAAAGACTAAAGGTATCTTCAAAGTTAAACTGCCCACCTGCCGTTGAACTTAATCGTAGTGAATCCAGAGGTAATTTTCGAGTTTTCACAGTAAAGGTATCCACTGCTTCCAATTTTTGATTACTAATTGTAAATATGATGGAATCAACATCGGTAGGCGTCAACCAATAATCCAAGGTGTCTTTTTCCCGATCTTTTAGGATCATCGTCCTTACAGAATCAGGTAGTTCAGTCAAACTCTCAATTTTTATGTCCTTGTGGTTCCCCTGATAACCAAAGAGGATATGGTTTTTGGCCGCATAACTTGGAACAGAAACCGTATAATCTGGGTTTTCCTGAAAGAGATTCAACAAATAAACCGAATCGCTGGGAATGGTAATGGTATCCTGCAAGAACCCAATTTTGTCCTGCCTCTGGTTAAACATGTTGTTTTTGTTCACATCCTTGAGTGCAAAAAGTGCATACTTTCCAGCTTTTAGGTTTTTCAACTCAAAGATGGGAAGGCTGTCCAAGGTATTTGTTATGTAGTTAGGTGGACTTTTATAGATGGTGGAATCCGTATAAGCGGTGTCCAGTTCATACAGCATAACACTTATGAACTCATCTGCTTTTCGATTAAAGGCATCTTTTACCGCCCCGGTTAGGGTTAGGGAATCTATATAGTCCCCAGTGGAGAATACATAACTTAAAAAGCTATTGGGGTTTCTTTCGTTGTTGTCTACAATACTTTGCCCAAAATTTAAAGTATAAGTGGTGTTTTCGCGCAGTGTGTCCTTAATGACCACTTCAATATATTTGCTGGGCCCGCCTAGTGGTTTTACATCTGGCGGATATTTTAAAGGAGGGGAAACAATAAGTTGGTTCTGTACATCTTCTAGTTTTATGAGCTCATCAAAGTACAATCTGATTTTTTCGGCTTTGAAATTTGTTGTAAGGTTCTCCGGTTCCGCTCTAAGTAACTTCGGCGGAGTTAAATCTTTGGGTCCGCCAGACGGCGTGCCTCGCTTGGCACACTGCCAAAGCGCCAAACCCATTAGCACAAGAAAAGAAAAGCTCAACAGTTTTTTTAGAATTCGCATGCAAAACAAGTGTGGGGCAAAGAAACAACTAATTTGAAAATTGAAAACAAGCCTTAATAAAATTTAACCTCTAGGATACTACTGCTATACTCAAGACTGAAATCGTAACATCCCCCACTTTGGAAATTATACTAGCACAAGCCTCTATGGTTGCCCCGGTGGTGATTACGTCATCCACGAGCAATACATGTTTAAACTGTTTAGGTGCAACAGGGTTCAATTGAAAGACCTCTTTGGTGTTCTCCCAACGTAATTGCCTGTCCTTTTTCGTCTGTGTTTTGGTGTTGATTTTTTTAAGCAAAACATCATCTCGGTATGGGGCATTGATGGAGACAGCTATCTTTTGAGCAAATAGCGTAACTTGATTGTATCCTCTTTTCTTCTGTTTCTTTGGATGCAAGGGGACGGGAATCACTACGTCAACATCTTGTAACTCCTGCTCCTTTTCCAGGAGAGCTCCAAACCAATCCCCTAAAAACCCTCCAATTTGCTCTTGATTCTTGTACTTTAAATGGTGCAAAAGGTTCTTAACAGCCCCGTTCTTGGTAAAAAACAAGAAAGAAGCCGCCTTTTTTATAGGAATCCTCCCATAAAATATGCGATCTACATTGTTTTCATCCATAAAGTTGTAATCGGTGAGTGGTAGTTCATGTCGACAAACGGTACACAAAATGCTTTCTCCTCTGGATAATTGGGCATTACATCCAAAACATACCAATGGCAATAGTATGTTGTGAATCTCGTTTATTATCTTAGCCAACCTTTTAGGAATCAAATCTTATACGTGTTACTGTAGCCAATTAACCTCATGGATGCCCAGGACAACAACTTTAACTACAAGATTATCTTTGCTGCGCTTGTTGCAGTCATTGTAGGTATCCTTATAGCCTTTTATTACAGCTATGCCCAGTCCAAAAATCAGATGAACTTTCTGGAACAGGAGAAATCCCTTTTGGTAAAAGATCTTACATTAATGAAAGCTGAGGTGGATCGGTTGTCTGGTCTTAACGAGGTCAATGAGATTGAGTTGCAGACTTCCAGGTTCAAGGTACAACAATTATTGGATTCTGTTGGGCGATTGAATTTCAGCATTGTAAAATTAAAGGAGACCCGCAAAGAATTACGTATGTTGGAGGTTAAGTTTGATAGCCTAAAACTGAAGAACAATTTTCTGCGCTATAACAATAGTTTATTAGCCAGCCGATATGAAGAGACTCGTAAGCAGCTTGAAGAAGTACGGGGTAGGGCCAGTAACATGGAAAAAGCGGAATCTTTACTACGTGAGACCAATAAAGAATTGGCCAGGGAACTCAAGATCAAGAGTTACCTAAAACTTCAGGATGCAGAGGGTAGTGGGTTCAGATTAAGAGCAGGTCGCCCCCTAAAGACGAACAAGGCATCCACGATTGAAAAATTAAGAGGTTGTGTCACCGTTTTGGCCGATGCCGATGAAGATGGTGATGTAAAGATTCTATACCTACAATTCTTAGATCCCAATATGGCGGTAATTGAGGATAATGCAAACACCATTTCTGTTAGTGGCAACACCTACAGCAAGCGAGTGGAAATTGTCTATACTGGCAAAGAGATCAGTATTTGTGACGCTATTACCGTTCCCGAAGCCTCCCTTGCAGAGGGAATTTATACGCTAAACGTTTTTGAGGATGAAAGACTCTTGGCTTCCACCGAATTTCAGTTGAAATAAACCACATCTTTTAGGGTAAAATTCTATTTTTGCCGAATGGCAAATCAAGAAGACGTTTTTAAGAAGGTAATCTCCCATGCAAAGGAGTACGGCTATGTATTCCAATCCAGTGAGATTTATGATGGACTGAGTGCGGTTTATGACTATGCGCAGAATGGAGTTGAGCTCAAAAAGAACATACGGGAGTACTGGTGGCAGGCCATGGTACAGCTCAATGATAATATTGTGGGTATTGACACGGCCATTTTTATGCATCCCACTACCTGGAAAGCCTCTGGCCACGTAGACGCCTTCAACGATCCCCTTATTGATAACAAGGATTCCAAAAAAAGATACCGCGCCGATGTTTTGGTCGAAGACCATGTTGCCAAGATTGAGGCCAAAATAGATAAAGAAGTGACCAAGGCGGCCAAGCGCTTTGGAGATAGTTTTGATAAAAAGCAGTTTTTGGAAACCAACCAGCGGGTTTTGGATTACCAGGCAAAGGCTGATGGCATTCTAAAACGCTTGGGCAGATCCCTCGAGAATGAAGATTTGGCCGATGTAAAAGCTTTGATCGAAGAGTTGGGAATTGCCTGTCCCCTTTCAGGTTCGAAAAACTGGACGGATGTAAAGCAGTTCAATTTGATGTTTGGGACCAAATTAGGTGCTTCAGCTGATTCTGCCATGGATTTGTACCTAAGACCGGAGACCGCTCAAGGTATTTTCGTCAACTTTTTGAATGTGCAAAAAACGGGGCGGATGAAGATTCCGTTTGGAATTGCCCAAACTGGAAAAGCGTTTAGAAACGAGATTGTGGCGCGTCAATTCATATTCCGTATGCGGGAGTTTGAACAGATGGAAATGCAATACTTCATCAAACCAGGTACTCAACAAGAGTGGTACGAAAAATGGAAGGAAAAAAGGATGAAATGGCACTTGTCCTTAGACATGGGTGAAGATAATTATCGTTTCCATGACCATGAAAAATTGGCCCACTATGCTGATGCGGCGGCAGATATCGAGTTTAAATTCCCATTCGGATTCAAGGAATTGGAAGGTATCCATTCCCGTACCGATTTTGATTTGAGCCAGCACGAAGAATACTCTGGCAAAAAACTGCAATATTTCGACCCTGAGGAGAACAAAAGCTATGTGCCTTACGTATTGGAAACCTCCATTGGTCTAGATCGTATGTTTCTAGCTGTTTTCTCCAATTCGCTTAAAGAGGAAGAGCTAGAAAACGGTACAACACGGACTGTACTCAAAATTCCGGCGGTTCTGGCCCCTACAAAAGCAGCGGTATTGCCCCTTTTAAAGCGGGACGGATTGCCAGAGGTTGCCCACAAACTTATCGACGAGCTTAAATGGGACTTTAATGTGATTTATGACGAAAAGGATGCCGTAGGTCGCCGCTACCGAAGACAAGATGCAGCAGGCACTCCCTTCTGTGTTACCGTGGACCACCAAACCTTGGAGGATAATACCGTAACCATCCGCCACAGAGATACCATGGAACAACAACGCGTAAAACTATCCGAAGTAAAAGACATCATCTCCAAAGAGGTGGATATGAGGTATTGGTTGCAGAAAATCTAAAACAACCCAGTAATCTCCCCATCCTCGTTCACATCAATCCCTTCAGAAGAAGGAGTTGCAGGCAGTCCGGGCATACGCATAATATCACCTGTAATGGGGACTAAAAAACCGGCTCCCACCGCAATTTCAATCTCCCGAACTGTGATGATAAAGTCCTTGGGTCTACCCAACAATTTTGGATTGTCCGATAAGGATTTTTGGGTCTTTGCAATACAAACAGGCAAATGATCCAATCCCAAATTGGAGATTTTTCGTAAATGCGCCTTGGCTCTAGAGGCGTAGTCTACATGCACGGCCCCATAAATTTCCGTAGCAATGGTGGCAATTTTGTCCGTGACAGGGGAGTTCCAATCGTAAAGCGGCGTAAAATTGGAAGCATTGGACTCCACCACATCAATGATATGTTGTGCCAATTCTTCGGCGCCTTCACCACCTTTGGCCCAAACTTCGGCAAGGGCCACACGGATACCCTTGGAAGCAGCTAGTTCCTTGATCACTTCAATTTCCTCATCGGTATCGGTCACAAATTTGTTGATGGAAATGACAGGAACCACATTGAATTTGGCAATGTTCTCCAGATGCTTTTCCAGATTGGGCAATCCTCTTTTTAAGGCCTCCACATTAGGTTCTGTTAAGGATTTTAAATCGGCTCCTCCATGATACTTTAAGGCGCGAATGGTAGCGGTAAGCACCACCGCCTTGGGTTTTAGCCCGGCACTTTGGCATTTGATATCGAAGAATTTTTCGGCCCCTAAATCAAAACCAAAGCCTGCTTCAGTCACTGTGTACTCTGAATGAGACATGCCCATTCGTGTAGCGATAACAGAGTTGGTGCCTTGTGCAATATTGGCAAAAGGGCCACCATGAATAATAGCCGGATTTCCCTCTATGGTCTGTACCAAATTGGGCTTTATCGCATCTTTGAGCAAGGCGGTCATGGCGCCTTCGGCTTTTAGGTTCTTGGCATAAATAGGCTCTTTGTCATAGGTATATCCTATAAAAATGTTCCCCAATCGTTTTTTAAGGTCTGCCAAATTCTCTGCCAAACAGAGAATAGCCATAATTTCAGATGCAGCGGTAATGTCAAAACCGGTTTCACGAGGCACCCCAGAGGTGGTCCCACCTAGGCCCACAATGACATCCCTGAGTGCACGATCATTCATGTCCATCACCCGTTTCCAGCCGATGGTTCTGGGGTCCAAGCGCAGAGACCTCGTCTTACTTTGGATGTTGTTGTCAATGACAGCGGCCAAGAGGTTATGAGCCTTTTCTATAGCTGCAAAATCACCTGTAAAATGCAGATTGATGTCTTCCATGGGCAAAACTTGTGAGTATCCTCCCCCTGTGGCACCCCCTTTTATCCCAAAGACGGGCCCCAAGGAAGGTTCCCGGAGCACCACTGTAGTTTTTTTGCCCAAGCGGTTCAACCCTTCGGTAAGACCTATGGACATGGTGGTCTTTCCCTCGCCTGCCGGAGTGGGCGAAATGGCGGAAACCAAAATTAAATGACTTTTGCCTCCATTTTGTTTGTTGATTGCCGATAAGGGTAGCTTGGCTTTGTGCTTGCCGTACATTTCTATGGAGTTTGGGTCCACCCCAAACTTTTCCGCAATGTTTGAAATAGGTTGTAGGGTTACGCCTTTGGCGATTTCCAAATCGGTCATAGGTAGCTGTTTTGAATTAGTCGGGCAAATGGGAAAGTGTCCCACTTTGCGTCTTACAAGATACTATAATAGAGGGAGATTTTAGCTGCGTTTTTTGGCCCTTTTCTGCTTAAAGTAAACCTTGTCGGCAACATAGATGGTCTTGTGTACCTGGCAGAACACTTTGGTCCCGTCCTGGTTGGTAAGCTCGGTGGTCTTTATGATTTCCAGTTCATTTTCTTGAGCCACGATTGTTTTGATTTCCTCCAATTCCTCCAAGCTGTAGTGGAACTCCGCATAGAGATGTTCCCTGGCCGGACGCTTAAAGCGAATCTCGGCAGATTTGTCCCAGACCACATAATCCGGACCCAACAAATTGATCAACTGCACCATGGGAATGGGATCCACGGCAGAGAACATGCTGCCCCCAAAAATTGAGTTGACGTAGTTTCGATTTTTATAGGTAAGTGGAAGTTTTATGCGTACCTGCAATAGATCTTCCGATACATGGATGATTTTGCCGGTGCTCCTCCGATACATGGGCGATAGGTTAAACCCGTATTTAAAGAGCTTGTGCTTTTTAACAAACTTGGACCCTAATTCTGCTAGTTTTTGATACATCGATATCCAGTTTTCTAGTTGGTAGTGTTTATAGGGATATAGGCATAATGGCCAATGATCTTAAAGTCAAAAAGTATGTCTTCCAAAACCTGCCCTCGACCAATATTGTGGACTATTAGATTTCGCTTCCCATCCCTTGATTTTTTATCCACTACAATACCAATATGGGTGATGGCGCCTCTCAGGTTCCAACAAACAACATCCCCGGGAAGGTAATCTTTTGCCGCATTGGAAATGGGCTTTTCCGCTCCCTGCCGTTTAAAATAGGTCATTAAATTGGGAACTCTTCGGTGATCAATGTTTTTATCGGTTGTTCGCAGGCCCCAGATATTGGGATAAACCCCAAAGTTGGCCTTCATATCTTCATGCACTTTTTTTTGTAGATCAACCCCCAATTTTCGGTAAGAGCGAATCACTACGTCCGTGCAAACCCCTTTGTCACTAGGCACATCGCCATTGGGGTAGGGTATGGAAAAATAGCTGGGATCGTAGGTCACCTGTTGCTGGGTGAGCTCAAGGGCGGCCTCCACCAAATTGTTGGGCCTTACCGAAGTTTGGCACCAGCACGATTGGCAGGCCATTAAAGCAATTATGAACAATCTAAAAGGCATACGTGTTGTACTAAGATAAGTAGCTGGGAGGAAAAACGATGCTATTTTAACGAACCCCTCACAATCCCAAAAAAGGCAAATGCTTTACGCTATGATAGGTCAGGGTGGCCTTAATGCAATTTTTTAGTTCGGTTTTGGGCAGGGAATCATCCAGTTTAAACAAGATGGCCCGGTTGTTTTCATAGCTGAACACATCCTTGTACACCGCCTTAAAAGAAGGCACCAGTTTACTGGTGCATTTAAAATAGAGGGCATACTGATTCGGGCTCTTTGACTTCCAGTCCATCCGTAGCGTGCTGCCTTTTTTGGTTAGGTAGCTGGGCTCGCCCCATTTTAGGGTCTCCTCCAAGGCGGTGATTTCTTCCACCTCTCCGGCAACTTCCAAGACCAATTGCCTAAGCGTTTCCATTTGTTCACGCACCTCGTCAGGATACTGGTCAAAAACTGCTTTTACCTCTGGGTTGGACTGTAATTGTAAGGTTTCCATGGGCTCCGGTCTTGTTAAATTCGCCAAGGCGGGTTTAATCTGTTTTCCCCGGCATGGTAAAGGATAATCTGGTTGCCATCCATATCCTTTAGGCGGGCCTCCCGCCAAAGCCAACTTTGGTCCGTGGGCGGCAGGTCAAAAGATATGCCTTTTTGCGTAAGCTTGGCTACCTGTTCATCCAAGTTGTCGCACTCAAAATAGACATAAATGCCATCGCCCTTAGGCAGTTGCTCTACCAAATGTATAGAAAATGTTGCCGCGCCATCCGGGCATACAAAGCGTGCATAGTGCGGAAGGGATTTTACGATGAGCTGCAACCCCAGTTTTTCATAAAAGGGAATGGCTTTGCTAAGATCCAAAGAAGGAACGGTGATTTGATTTAAGTTCATGCTTAGTGCTGATTTAGTCTAAAACGATATAGACCACTCTGCGAGGCCACAAATCCCAGTTTTTGGTATAAACGGATGGCGCTTTCTCTGTGGTTCCCCGTAAAGAGCAATACTTCCGAGAGGCCTTTTTGCTCGGCAATGTGGAGCAGTTTTTCCATGAGTTGGCGGCCAATGCCCTTTCCTCTGGCGTTGGCATCCACCACCACGTCTTCTACCATACCCTTACTGCCCGAAAGTACGCTGTAAGTTGCCATGGAAGCCATGCCTATGATTTTGCCATCCTCTTGAAAGTAGACCAAGCTCAACTGATCTTTCTTTTCCAAGATTTTAGCCAAAGGGTTTAGTTTAAGATCAGGATTTAACTGCCGGAACAAATAAATCATTTGGTTTTCCATATCGGTGGTCAAATCTGCTGGGGTTAGTAGTTTGATGGTCATGTCAAAGGCTTATTTAAATGTTAAAGCTACTAATTAGTAGTGGTATGGCAATTTTCACATGGATACATTAGCATCATGTTGAAACAAACTCAAATAGACCAATTAAATTATCTGATAAAAGAAGGATATGGTACTCCAGAACGTGTGGCGCAACGTTTGGATGAGCTTATTTTTATGTTGCATTATCTGGAAGAAGAAGTTTTTACCAAAAGAGAAGTGCAAAGTGCTGCTGAATTGTTAAAGGGGTTTGGGGAGGTTTTGGAGTTATACTAAACCGCGGTGAGTTTTAGCCAATGTTAGCTGTAGTACTTTTTTATTCTGGTAAGTGGAATGCTAAAACTCCTAAATATAGCGTATAAACGCCATAAACTATAGGATATATCTTTAGATATAATACAGGCTAATTCTTTTGGGGTCTTTGCCATTTCATCCAAAACCCCTTCCATTTTTAAATGGGTCATCACTGGCTCAAGCAATTTCGATGTAATTGCGTTTACGTATTGTAGTAGTAGATTCTAGTTGGTCTTACCGTTTTTCCATACTTGTTCAATAGCGTTTAAATTGTTAATATCATCAATAGGGTTCGCTCTTAGAAGCACCATATTGGCTTTTCCACCAACTACTATTTCTCCAATTGGTAATTCAAAAGCTTTGGCAGCATTTCCTGTGGCAGCTTGCATAATTTCCAGATTTGATAACCCTGCCATTTTAAAAAGCTCCAATTCGAGAAAATAATCTTTACCAAAGTTCATTTGTCCTTGTTGAGCATCTGTTCCGGCAACAATCATGATTCCGTTTTGATGATATCCTTTAATTATTTCAGCTCTTTCTTGAGCGTCCAATAAATTATTTGCAATCCATTCCACCATAAAAGGAGGAGCACCATCCATTGCTTTTAGTGAAATTCCACCTGTCGTGACCACAAATGCTCCACTATTTGCAATTGCATTATAGTAAGTGTCGGATAGAGGATAATCCTCTTTAAATTCAAGCATGTGGACAAAACCATCTGGCTTGAATTTGGCAATTTCCATCATTTCTTCTGTTGTATTGGCGTGTACAACAGCTTTGTATCCTTTTTGTTGGGCAGCTTTAATAAGTTTAGCGATGGTATCATATTCCAAAGTTGGTAAGGCCGGATACCCCATCCATTCATGATTATCTCGAACTATTTTAATAAAGTCCACTTTATTTTTGATACGATTTTCTAGCCAGCTCTCCACGGTTAGCGAATCACTAATTGTTTCCATCCCCTGACTAAATTGAGTTGGATGCCCCTTTGGTACAGTAGCTGCCTGACCAGCACCATATAAAACAGAGTATCCTAAAGAATCTTCAGCTATTTTTTTCCATTCAAGTTCTCGATTTTCTAACCCGGTATGCATGTTTAGCAGGGTGAGAATACCTAATGGATAGCCTTCTTTCAAATCAGATAGATTAGAAGCATGTACATGTGCATTTACCAAACCCGGAATTACATATGTTCCTGTAGCATCAATTAATGAGTCACCAACTAACGTTTCTGTGCTAATTGCGGCTACAGTGTCTTTATTGATGGCAATATTTACCTTTCCACGGTCTTCATATCCATTAAATAAGTTAACATTTTGAATTACAATGTCATATGTGTTTGGTTTTTCGCAGCTGAAAATAACAGCAACTACAATATAGAATAGAATAACTTTTTTCATTTAGTAGAAATTTAATGTGCTATAATTATAGGTTGTTATAGATGTATTACACACCCTTATACATCCAAATATAGCGTATAAACTTCATAACCAGCAAGATATGTTTTTAGATATAATCGTAGCCTATTCAACAGGCATCTTCCCCATTTCATTCAAAATCCCTTCCATTTTTAAATGGGTAATCACCGGCTCTTTGGCCATACGTACCAGAGTAATATGATCAAAAGATAAAGAATCTCCAGGATGTTGGCTTCCGCCCGTGGTACCCAAAATGGTATAATTGCGGCTATGGCGCTCCCGGTAAGAGAAGGAGTGAAAATGTCCGTTGATTACCGTATAGGGCCTATTGGCAAGCTCAGCCTCCAGTTGCCCCAGACCTTTATCATCTTCGCGTAGCCATAGGGGTTTGTGCATGAGCACAAATGTCCAGCGGACATTGGGTTTTTTTTCCAAAACTGCTTTAAAATAGTTGAGTTGGTCGGCGCTCATTCCGCCTATTCGGCGTTCGGGCATATGAAAATACTCGGAGTCCTCATATTTCCCCTCCAACTCCCCATTGATGATCTGAATAGCGGTGGCCCTGGCCTCATATATTTCCAGCATACGCTCCTCTTCATAATCTTCGGAATCCAACATTAAAAACAGCACATCCTCATATACAAAATGGTAGTAGCGTGGCCCTAGTCGGTTTTTCCAGAACTGGCGCATGGTGGGGTTGGTAAGATCGTGGTTACCGCCCAGGTAAAAGAAGGGCATGTTCAGTTTGGCAGTGCGCTGATCAAAAGAATCCCATTCCTTGGTGAGTTGTTCGGTGTCCTCGGTGCCGCCATCAATTAAATCACCCACGCTGAGCACAAAGGTGGGGTCCAAGCGGTTCAATTGGGCCACTGCGGTGCTGTAGACGCCATCGCGCTCTCCCCCGTTCAAGTCCGAAATAATCCCAAAGGTGAAATCTTTTTCCCCCAGTTCAAATGTATCGCTGGTCCAAGGGGTGGGGCCTTCTTTAACATCATGCTCAAATTTGGGTTGGGGTGCAGGTTCGGGATTGGTTTTGCAGCTTGCCAAGCAAAGTAAGGCAAGGCCAAGGGTGAGGTAAGTTTTCATGCTTGTTTTAGTTTCTGATGGGTATATAAACCTAACCAATAAAGCTAGGATATGCAACCAAGTTTTGGTGGGTGGCACAAAAGACATTTCAGTATTTGGCCATAAATCATTACTTTATTGAGCACAATCAACTTTTTAGTTATGAAATCTCGAATTTTCTCCGCTTTTGTCATCGTATTTCTTTGTTTCCAAACCACTTTTGCCCAAGAGGAGGTATATGAGTTCCGCACCTATGAACTGGAATTTTTTAGGTCTGCGAATGTGCTGCACAACTATTTTAAGGATGCCTTGATACCTGCTTTAAACAGACAAGGAATTGAAAACGTTGGTGCCTTCGAGGAGGCGGGAGATGCCCTGCCCAAAAAAGTGTATCTGTTGGTGACCTATGCTAACATCCAGGCTTTCCAGGATAGTCAGGATGCCTTGGCCCAAGATGAACAATACCTAAAGGATGCCCATGATTATTTGGTGGCCGGGGATGATGTGATTCCCTACAAACAAATCTCCACAAGCCTGATTCGATCCTCCACAGGGTTCCCGAACTTGGTGAAACCCGATGACGAGTCTAACCTTTTTGAATTGAGAATTTATACAAGCGCTAATGAGGATGCACTGCGAAGAAAGGTGAAAATGTTCAATGATGCCGAGTTTCCCATTTTTGCGGATGCCGGACTTCCCATGGTATTTTTTGGCGTAAATGTGGCCGGAGAGCAGATGCCCTGTCTTACCTATATGTTGGCTGTTAAGGATATGGAGGCACATGCCGAGGGTTGGTCCAAGTTTATTGCGCACCCAGAATGGCAAAGAATCATAAAAGTGGAGGAATATGCCAATTCCATGAACGATATTATCCGGGTGTTTCTAAAGCCATTGCCGTATTCGCAACTTTAGGGTTGCAAGAGCCACTATCTGAAAGTAAAAAGCCCCGAAATGGGGCTTTCATCACACATCAATCTGAGACAACTTACCGTTTTAAACTATGGTCATAGTCCCCATAAAACTTATGTTGGTCCTCCAATAAATCCATATAGGATTTCCCACGGGCGTAGTCTATGTTGTCCCCAAACAGGACCAGAATACCTTCTATGGGTTCATCGTAGGGATTGTAGATCACATGCTTTACATAAGGAGCGATAAACACGCTCATTCCGGGCCGGAGCTCCACCACCTCGTCACCCAATTCGGCACGACCTTTTCCTTTGGTTATGATAAAGAGATTTGGCACCTGTCCCTTGTCCAATCCACGTTCGGTATTGGCTGCCTGCTCTGGCCCAATGGTAAACCAGCCTATGCGTTTGTCCTTCATGGTATACAGGCCCACATGATCGGCCCCGTGGGTGGGCAGTGAGGCATCCCGGGTAAAATAGGTGATTTCCACTGGGTCTTTTTTCCAGAAATGTTCCATGACCTCGTAGCCCAAGGCGTCTTTTTGGATGCCACTTTGGTGTCCCTCCATATCCCGAATGTTGAGTCCGACCACATCCGAGCCAAAAGATTTGGCGGAGGCGGTGGAGGCCGTCCACTTTTTAGTATAAATGTTCTTCAGTACCTCCTTGTTGGCAAAATGGAAGTACCAAGTGGGCTCATCGGGTTGTCCTTGGTGCAGGGTCACCATATGCGGCCCAAAGTTGTGAAAGGTGTACTGTTTCTTTTTCCCAACTTTATAAGCTTCCTGCTTTCTCTTTGAAGTTACATACCACCAATCTTCGCCCACTTTGATTCCAAAAGTTGTGGTATGCGCCATGTGATCGGTTTGGTAACTGTCCACAAAACTTTGGAGCATGGTTTGGGTGTTTTCGGTTTGGGCCTGCATTCCTGTGGCCGTAAAGATCAAGAGGCAAAATAGTTTCATTGCACTGCTGTTTAAACGAAATCTTGTTTTCATTTTGATTGATTTTTTAGTTAGTACATTTTCGTTGTTCAAACAGAAGAGTGCTGTGAACGCCCTTTTGTTACTGGGGTTGACCCGTATTGTGGTGAAATTTTCCTATTTGTGGTGAATGAAGTGCCTAGCCAAAATTCTTAAGGCTACGTAGATTTTTGAGCACCGCTCCTTTGAAGGACTTAGATACCGGAACAGGAGAATCAAAAGGGGCCAAATACAAGGTGATATCCTGATTTCCGCCTTTGATGGAATTCACATGCAGTAAGTTGACCATGAACGATCGATGACATCGAACAATGGCCATGGAATTGATGGAGGAAACCAAATTGCCCAAGGTGGAGCGCATCAAAAATTTCTTCAACTGATCTTGTTCCAGATACACGAGTTCTACATAGTTGTCCTGTGCTTTACCGTAAAGAAAACTGGAAGCTGAAAGCGTAATCTGATCTTTGCTGCCCATTCCTTTAAACTGAACGAGTTGCCCAGTATCCACAAATTCCTCCTTGGTGGTCAGGATATGTTCCATTTGATTTTGCAAAGACCGAAATCGAAAAAAGAAAAAAGTGCCGATCATGGGGAAGAGCAATACCACGGAAACATCACGCAAAAAACCCAGATAACTGCTCAGCAGAAAGTCATGCCAATTGCCCAGGA
Source organism: uncultured Allomuricauda sp. (assembly GCA_965117065.1). GTDB lineage: Bacteria > Bacteroidota > Bacteroidia > Flavobacteriales > Flavobacteriaceae > Flagellimonas. The sequence continues at coordinate 1,860,041 of OZ220751.1, read as the reverse complement.
AATTATAGGTAAAGAAGATGACCGTTGCCAAAAGAATCAAGGTCCAGAGGCTCCATAAAGCCACTTTTTTCAAGCTTGCTTTTTTGAAAAATAAGGGGCGAAGCAGGAACTCATTCAACAGCAAAAACAAGAATAGGGGAATTAAAAAGTAGAAAATCTCTAGTAGGAAGCTGAAAGTATATTCATGGGTTGGATTGTAATTATCCACCCCAAAGGGTAGAAAAAAAATGATGAAGCCGTAGAAGAAAACACAGGTGGTAATGTTTAGACCGAGCTTGTATCTTGAGGTATCGTAAAATGAGAGGTCATTTTTATCCATGACACTTAAAAAACCGAAATCTGGTTGGTTTTAATAATTTTCCCAAATGAGGGGACCTTCAAATATAGCGGATTTATTAAATGCATTTTTCAAGGAAGATCGAGGAAAAGGCCTTTAAAGACTGTCGAATTCCACGAATTCATATTCCGGGGAGCATTCCAAAAACTGCCGTAGCAGCGCGGCGTGACCGTTTCCAAAGATTAGCAGGATTCGGTCCTCATGACTTTCAGTTATGTCTTGCAACTTTCTAAAGATTCGGAGGTTTCTGTTGTACCAATATATGGAGAGTATATCGGCACCTCTGTGTTCATCTAGTCTAAAATCCCCAATAAGGTATGCACCGTAATCATAGGTGTGGTTTTCCTTGGAGTTCAAATATTTAAAGGCGTCCAGAAGACTGTTATCTTTTAAAACCTTATCCGTAAAGGAGTACAAAGAACTATAGAGGCTATCTAGGGGGTCGTCACTTTTCCAGTCGTAATCCCGCCAAAGGGTGTCACTAAAAGAGGAGAATCGTTGCTCCAAATCTTCTGCAAAAGATGCAGCATCCAAGGCATAGAGTGTGTCCAGTTGTAGGTCCGAGGCTATCCTAATTCCCAGTTGTTCCCGCTCATCCCTGCCCAGTTTTTTCTGGCCGGCCCTATAGGTCCTTAACTTTTCGGTAGCTTTCCATTTTTTAGTGGCTTCAATGGCAATTTTGGTAGGTTTGAATTTTTTGATGTATTCCGTAAGTTCGAGCACTTCGGCTTTTTTGGGCTCTCGCAATACATCTATTTTATCCTCATCATTTGCTTTGTGGGCATCTAACCCTGGATAATTAAAATGCACTGTTCCCACAACCAGAACTTTGGTCTTATTGATGGGAAAGAAATCGGAAACGGGTTTTAGGGCTGTTTCGTTGAGCGAGGTTTTGTTTGTACAGGAAAGAAGCAATAAAGTGCAACTTGTTACTATGAAGGTTTTCATTGGTTGATATTTTAAATCAAGGAGGTGCAATTTCATGCAGTGTTACACTTATACTCAAGGAAACTGGATGGAAAAGGCATATATCCTTAAAGAAAAGACACCTCAATCTCCTATTCAAACGGTAAAAGATCAGGCTCTATATATTTTTCCTTGGCCTGTTTGGAATTAAAAATATCCACGTCATAGTGTGAATCGATCAATTCCCTAAAATTGGATTTTAGTTGCGGAAATTCCAAGATAAAATCCGGGAAATTGTCGGAAGCTGACTTGGAGACAAAATGGTTGACCATCTTTACCGAAGCGATGGTCAAGGTGGTGTTGTATTTGTCCATTGCCCCGGCTTTGGCGACATAGTTCATCAGTTGGTTACAGATATTTTCGATGGCCATATCAATCCCATACTTACTGATGTGTATCCATGCCAAGCGTAGATGCGCTTCGTGACTAAATGACGAAGAAGGGAGGGTACAATTCATGAATTCTCTTTCAAAGGCGTTGTCTGATAATTCAATATTCATGTTGCTTTATTTAATTAGAATACAAAGCAATAGACAAGTCAGCTCTTTCTCATTTACATTTGTTGAGAAAACTGTTTTCGTGCCCTACTTAATTGCGTGGGAGTAATGCCAAGATAATTAGCAATGTAATAATGTGGAATCCGGTTGAGTAAACCAGGATAGTCTTTTAAGAAGCGTTTGTATTTCTCCAGAGAAGTTAAATTGAGTAGCGATACCAACCGGGATTGCAGTTGATTGTTTAATTTCTGAAATTCGAAGGTGATGATCTTGGTTATCTCCTTATCCTTGTTGACATAGGACATAACTTCAGCATAGTTGGCAATGGAAACCTTACAATCTTCCATGGCTTGAATGGACATGGTCACTTTTGTGTTTGGAAGATAACTCCCCACAACCATATCTCCTTCCTGATAAAAATGGGTGGTAATTTCCTCCCCATCGTTGTCATAAACAAACCCTCGCAAAACCCCCTTTTCAACCTTACCAATTTTTACACAGAGTTTCCCATGCTTCAGAAAATAATCTTCTTTTTTTAGGATTTCAATGCTATGTAGAGATTGGCTAAGCATATATTTTCAAAAAGATAGTGCCTTCCATCAAATTTAGAAAAGATACCCCAATTGTATACCTCCGTATACATTTCTTCCGTTTCCAGGATAGAAATAACGGGGAGGGGCTCCGCCAAAACTGGAGGCATTGATCAACACACTTTGGGCATAATTGGTATCGAATAGATTGTTTATACCAGCATTCAACCCCAATGAAAAATTATTGGACAGACTGGTCTGATAACCAAGCTTGGCATGGACCACATTAAAGGATTCGCTGTTGAGAGAGTTGTTGTCCCTTAGCGGAATTTCATCCACAAATTGATGGGTCAAATTCAATTGCAGACCGGTCGCATGGTGAAAATCCAGCCCAGAACTGATTCTATGCTTGGGCACCCCGGTCAAAGGATTTCCCGAATAATCGTTGTCCTCGTCCACAAAATCCATAAAACTATGATCACTCAGGGTATAACTCAAATAAGGGGACAGCTGTAGTTGATTACAAAGCTGTATCACATACTTAGCATCCAACTCCAAACCTTGATGGCGGGTTTCCCCGGCGTTTCTTCCAATAAACTGATCTTCGCCTACCCGTTGGGCCACCAAAAGATCGTTGATGTTCATCCGGTAGACCGCAAAGTTGAAAAATAGCTTGGGCTTTAAAAAAGTAAGTTTTCCACCCAATTCATAGCTCATTCCCGTTTCTTGGGCAATGTCCGGATTGATCACCCCATCCGGGGTCAGGGTCTCCTCCAAACTGGGATTAGAAAAACCCCGGCTCACATTGGCATACAACCAACCTTTCTTCAGTTGGTATTTTAACCCCAAACTGGGTAACAAAATGGCATCAAAATCACGTTCGGCAGAGGTGTTCGCATCTCCGGTGTTAAAGAGGTCTCTAAAATCGTAGTGGGTGCTGTTGAGATTAAGGCCAGCCTGGGCGTAAAGCGCATTGGACAAAGGAAAGGTAAAGGTTCCGAATAGGTTTAGTTGATCTCTAAATTCCTGGTTACGGCTTAAACGATTACCCTGTAGACTTCCATTCCCATTGTTATCGCCGAATAGATTTTCAAAAGTGCTCCAGTTGTATTCGTCTTTGTACAATTCAATGCCAAAACTGTATTCACCTGTGAACAAATTTCCGCCTTGAAACTGACTTCGTAATCCAAAACCATTGGTAAACTCATCCAAAATATTGAAGGGGCGGGGTTCGTAATGATCCAAATAGGTATAAAAAATGCTGGTAGTGTTCCTAAAGTTTTCACCGAACTCTTGGGTATACGAAAGCCCTATTAAGGAGTATTTATTGGCTTCAAAGCCTTGGGCAGCCAACCAGTTTCCAGCCGCACGGGTGGGGTCTTCATCAAAATCGGTTTGGTTAATGGAGCTGGGAATCTGGGCTGAATAATCAATATGGTTTATCAGTAATCCAAGACTGCTTTTACTTCCAAGTTCAATCTCCGAGGTCAACAAAAAACCATCCCGCTCAAAATTGTTGTTCTGCCGGTAACCGTCCGTTTTAAAGTGATTGTAGCTAAAGCTAAGGTCCAGATTATCATCTGAATGCTGAAAAGTGAGATTGTCCTTGACCATGCCGTAAGACCCTAAGGTAAAACTGTTGGTCAAGTGGGTTTCATTTTCAAAATTTGATTTCGTGTCCAACAAAATGGCTCCGCCCAAGTTGGCTCCAAAAGAGGTGCCTTTGGGACCTTTGATGACTTCCATAGAACCCAGATTCTCAAAATCGAAGGCCTCAATGGTAGAGGAACCCGTACCGTTGGTCACCGGAATCCCATTAAAGTACAACCGAAGTTTATCAGTACCAAAAAGCGTACGGGCACCTACCCCGCGAATGGTGATTCGATTGGTATTCAATGCTCCTGATAGGATGTGAACCCCTGAGACTTGGTTAATGGCCGACGCAATATCAATAGGATTGAATTTTTCAAATGTAGTTGGACCAAGTGTAGAGGAAGCGGTAATTCCCACAGCCCTTTTGGGGACCACATCTTCGAGTAAGATAATTTCATCCAATTTCGTAATGGAATCTTGTTGGACTTCTTGTGCGAAAATTGATAAGGAAAAAAGTAGCAACGTAACAGTGCAAGGGGTCTTAAAATAAACCATGGATATAATTGAGATTGATGAAACTATTTTTTCAATTTGATTGTCTTTCCTTTTTTGGCACTTTCCCGTGCGGCATCCAGAATCTCCATGACCACCAAATTGTTTTCCACTGAGGAAAGGTTATTGGGGGGTAATTTAATCCTGTTTCTAACCACGGCGGCCAACAAAGAAAAGGGGTCGTTATACGGCGCTTGTCGATCTTCAAGTGTGAGTTGTTCTTCATCATAGCCATCATAACCTTCTGCTATGCGAATGCGAAGGGTATTTCTATTATCGGCATAAATAGCGCCAGTTAGGCCATAAATTTCCATATCCTTACGGCCTATGGGCCAGTTCCAGGAAGGCTCCAGAATGGCCTGGGCATCATCATAAGTAAGGATAATGGTGGCATCGTCATCTACTTTTGGATTGTTTTCAGCTTGCAACTGTTGGGTAACCGCAGTTACCGTATTGGGTCGTTCTCCGTTACGAAGCCAGGTCATTAAATTAGCTCCATAGCATCCAAAATCCATGATGGCACCTCCGCCATTTTCCACGGGATCAAATAACCAATCCAAAAACTCTTGGTTGATACCCAACTTGGCTGGACCGCGGTGGCCATCGCGCACAATTACTTTCCGTAAATCACCCACCTTGCCCTGATTCAAAAGCTCTTTGGCCCTATGGTTGGTAGGGTACCATGTGGTTTCATAATTAGTGAGCAGATGAATGTTGTGTTTTTTGGCCAACGCAGCCATTTTTTGAGCATGATCTAAGCTTACAGCTAAGGGTTTTTCCACCATCACATGAATGCCTTTGGGCGCGCAAGCCTGTACCACTTCCAAATGGCTATAAATTGTTCCGAAGGCGGTTACTGCCTCTGGTTGTGTGGCGGCAATCATTTCATCTAAAGTATTGAACACCAAATCCATGGAATAACCATATTGTTGGGAATAACGTTCAGCTAAGTCTCGATTGGGTTCCACCATGCCTACAACTTTGATGTCTCCCATATCCTGGCGCCCCAAAATCCAGTGCACATGGGTGTGGGTAAGACCTGCAATTCCAACCCTTAAGGGTTGGTCCTGGGAGAATGTGGGTGGAAAATTGAGAAGAATACAACAAGTGAAAACGATTATGGTACGGAGCATAGTCTATATTAAACTTTAGATTTTATAAAAATAAGAAGGAATCAGCCAAGTTCTTGCAACAAAGTTTGGGTGTCCTTGATGATGGCAAATTCATCTTTCAAATTGGCCAAGGCGATGTTGTGTGCGAGTTCAGCAGAATACTGTTCTCCATTAATTCCAGTTTTGTTGAACGCAGCAGTTGCATCGGAGATTAAAGTGGTGTTGAAACCGAGGTTAGCCGCCATCCGAGTAGAGGTGGAAACACAATGTTCCGTGGTGAGACCAACAATTACTAAATCTGATATGTTTTGGGCCTTAAGATGATCCTCCAAAGTGGTCCCTATAAAGGCGCTATTCACATTTTTTTGGAAGATAGGTTCTCCATTATTAGGTTGAACCTGAGGATGGAAAGCATTTCCGGGTTTGGAAGGATGTAATGGTGAATCCGGATTTGTTGAACAATGCTGTACATGGAACACGGGAAGTTCCTTTGCGCGAAATGCACTTAAAATTTTACCGCAATTGGTTTCGGCTTGGGGATTGTTACGTTCTCCTCCGTAATAGTCAAGTTCTTGAAGTCCTTGCTGGACATCTATTAAAAGTAAGGCTGTCATCTGAGCAGATTAAGCCTTAAAATTACAGCTTAAAATCGAAAACCAATAGACAGTGCCCCACGGAACATAAAGGTGTCCTGGAAATCTTCTGGGTTTACATTTCGACCGACACCGCCATAGATTTCCAAGGTAAAGTTATCGCTAGGAGTAACCCATTTATTACCTAAGCCTAGACCAAGAGCCACGGTGCTATAATCATTGTTCCTAAAGTTTATGGTATCCTGCAAATCTTCTTCTTCCCAGGTGTAATATAGGCCAAAAGCTTCTACAAAGAGACCAGTTCTGGGTTGGTAGCCAAAATAGGCTCTTAGATTGGGGCCAATGCCAAAATTTCCATTGTAGTCCGTAGCGTCATTATTAAAGTAAACAGTTCCTCCAAAGCTTGTGTCTTCGGTAAAGTAATATTCATAAGACCCTTCCACCGATCCTGTAGCTAGGAAAAGTCCGGCATTGAACTTTAATTCATGGTTGTTATTGTACCTGGGATAGGCTTGGGCCATGGCTAAATAACCTGAAAGAAAGATGCCTAAAAACAGTAGCTTTTTCATGAGTAAGTTTTTATTTCCATCATGAATAATCAATTAGTGTTCCAAAAACATGGTAGGCTTGGTTTAATATCTAAAGCCAATACCTTCTTTTAGCAACTTATTGTATTTGACCGGGTCAAACGAATACAGGTACGGAGCCTTGTTAGCAGCACCGGACATCAATTTTTCTTGTCGAACCAACACATCGAGTTTCAAAATTTTCCGTTGAAAGTTGCTACGTTCCAGCGGTCTTCCCAAAATAGCTTCGTACAATTTTTGCAGCTCGTTCATGGTAAATTTTTTTGGCAGCAATGAAATACCGAGGGGAAGGTAATTTAACTGGATCTTAAGTTGATGCATGGCTTTTTCAATAATTTCTGCATGATCAATTATTAATTTGGGAAGTTCCGATACATTTTTCCATTCGCACTTTTCGCTCAAAAAATCAGGTCTGGGAGTGGCTTTGCTTAAATCTGTCAGTGCAAAATATCCCGTGGTAACAAAGCGATTGTTAAACCAGTCAACGACCATATGACTGTCCTTGGTTTCGGATTTAAGCAGTTCCATCACTTTATTATGATGTTCCTGCTGACTTCGGTCTGACCGTTGGAGTTTTCCAAAAGTGTGGAACTGTTTTAGAAAAATGGAAGTGAGGCTGGTACGTTCTTCCAAAACTCTTTGGGCAGCATCATCCATGTTTTCTTCCTTAAAAATGAATCCGCCGGGAAGCGCCCAAAAACCCGTTTGCTTCCATTTTAACAAAAGGACCTTGAGTTGCTTTTCCTCATATCCAAAGATGACGCAATCCACAGACTGGCCGGGAAGATATTTGGGAATAAGGTCCTTTAAGGACTTAATCTGCAAAGCTATATCTGTCATTATTTGTAAAAATACAAAAATTCTATTGTGTCAATAGGACACATTAAAAATAATTTCGTATTATTGTGTCGAAATGATATAATAAGATGAAAAAATTCCTTAAAATTTTAAAGTACGTACTGCTAACACTAATCACTTTGTTGATAGTAGGTTGGGCGGTACTCTATTTTACCAAGAAGAAAAAGTCGAATGACAACATGGCCCTGCTGGGTGTGGAAGCTCCAACTTTGGTTGAACAGGGAATTACCTATAGAGATTTAAACAAAAATGGCCATTTGGATGTTTATGAAAACAAAAATGCCCCCATTGAAGATCGTGTAAACGATTTACTGGATCAGATGACTTTGGAGGAAAAGACAGGAACCTTGTTTGTAACTATGATAGGGACAACCCCCAAAGGAGAACCAATGGAGACTCCACTGTTGTCCACAAATCCAATTAATGTGATGATGTCCTTTGTGCTCCCATCCAATTCGGAGCTCATTGCCAAAAAGAAGATGAACAGTTTCAATATTTTAGCTTCTTTGGATGCTGATTTGATGGCAAAATATAACAATAGTGTCCAAAAAATGGCGGAACGTACCCGATTGGGCATTCCAATTACAATTGCTACCGATCCCAGACACGGAACTTCCAATAACCCAGGAGCCTCGTTGTTTACCCCAGCCTTTTCACAATGGCCCAGTTCCTTGGGGTTAGCGGCTTCAAGGGATACCCTTATGGTTAGGGAGTTTGCTGACATCGCCAGACAAGAATATCTAGCTGTAGGAATCAGGTTGGCGTTACATCCAATGGCAGATTTAGCTACGGAACCCAGATGGGGAAGAACCAACGGTACTTTTGGCGAAGATGCAGACCTTTCTGCCATTATGACCAAGGCCTATGTTTTAGGTTTTCAAGGAGATTCGTTAAGCACAAACAGCATTGCTTGCATGACTAAGCATTTTTCTGGAGGCGGCCCGCAAAAAGATGGGGAGGACCCCCATTTTCCTTATGGAAAAGATCAGGCTTACCCTGGTAATAACTTTGATTACCATGTAAAACCATTCATTAAAGGGGCTTTTGAGGCGAACACAGCCCAAATAATGCCTTATTACGGAATTCCAGTTGGCCAGACCAGCGAGGATGTAGCCTTTGGGTTCAATAAGGATATTATTACGGGATTGCTAAGGGACTCTTTGAATTTTAAAGGGGTGGTCTGTACAGATTGGAATATAATTACCGACACCAAAATGGGTGAGGGTCGCGCCTGGGGAGTTGAACATTTGACTATTAAACAAAGGGTGAAAAAAGTGTTGGATGCTGGATGTGATCAGTTTGGAGGTGAGAGTATCCCTGAGGTAATTACCGAATTGGTCAGCGAAGGGCAACTATCCGAGGAGCGCATCGATAATTCGGTAAGGCGCGTTCTGCGCGATAAGTTTAAGTTGGGTCTATTTGACAATCCGTATGTGGATGTAGAAGCTGCTACTGTGATCACAGGAAATATGGATTTTAGAAAAAAGGGATTATTGGCTCAACAAAAGTCAACGGTTTTACTTAAAAATGAAGATTTATTGCCATTAAAGAAAACGGTGAAACTATATGTTCATGGAGCTGAGGATAAATCGGCATATGAAAGCCTGGGCGAATTGGTCAGCAACCCAAATAAGGCCGATGTGGTAATTGCCAGAATTAAAACCCCATTTGATGAGCGCACAGACTATTTTCTGGAATCCTTTTTTCACCAAGGGAGGTTGTATTATTCTGATGAGGAGAAAAAAGAAATTCTGGATTTGATCAACGAAAAACCTTCAATAGTAATAGCTACTCTTGAACGACCAGCCATATTAACAGAGGTCAGTGCGGAGGCCAATGCTTTGCTCGTTGATTTTGGCACCAGCGACGAAGCATTGGTAGGCCTCCTTTCTGGGGAGGTAAATCCGAAGGCAAAATTACCATTTGAGCTACCCTCTTCCCAAGAGGCGGTTGAAAAGCAATTGGAAGATGTACCCTACGACTCAGAAAATCCATTGTACCCTTTCGGTCATGGCTTGTCCTATTAGTGTTTAAGGAATTTTGGACATTCTTTTTTTTGGCGGTTGACATTGGTTATTTTTAAGCAAAAATATACCAATGAAAATAGCTTCCTATAACGTGAATGGCATTAGAGCCGCTTTAAACAAAGGCTTTGTTGATTGGCTCCAAGCAGTGGGACCAGATGTGATTTGCCTTCAGGAAACCAAAGCCATGAAGGAACAAGTGGATGTTTCCTTATTCGAGGCTGCTGGATATAAATATAATTATTGGTTCAGTGCCCAAAAAAAAGGATATAGCGGTGTTGCCTTGTTGTGTAAGGAAGAACCAGACCATGTGGAATATGGTACCGGAATTGACTATATGGATTTTGAGGGACGTAATATACGGGCTGATTTCGGAGACATTTCCGTGATGAGCATGTACCTTCCATCTGGCACGAACATGGATCGCTTGGAATTTAAGCTTACGTATATGGCAGATTTCCAAAAATATGCAGATCAACTTCGAAAAGAACGCCCTAACCTTATTGTATGCGGAGATTATAATATTTGTCATGAAGCCATTGACATCCATGATCCTGTACGCAACAAGAATGTCTCTGGATTTTTACCGGTAGAACGGGAATGGATCGGCAACTTTATGAAAAGTGGGTTTATTGACAGTTTTAGGCATTTCAACAAAGAACCACACAATTATACTTGGTGGAGCTACCGGGCCAATGCCAGGGCCAATAATAAGGGGTGGCGATTGGATTATGGCATGGTGAACGAATCATTAAAGGATAGGTTAAAACGGTGCGTGATTCTATCAGATGCAAAGCATAGCGATCATTGTCCCATTCTTATTGAAGTAGAAAAATAACCCTACCCACAAATCCAGCACTAAGGATTACCTATTTTTGCTTTCTCATAAATTAGCTTGATGAAATATACCAGACTTCCGCATACCAATATCAGAGTAAGTAAAATTTGTTTGGGAACCATGACTTGGGGAAGACAAAATACCGAAGATGAAGGTCATGAACAAATGGATTATGCCCTAGATCATGGGATTAATTTTTTTGATACCGCAGAGCTATATCCCGTTCCCGCAAAGAAGGAACTTTATGCAGTTACTGAAGAGTTCATTGGTAGCTGGTTCAAGAAAACAGGAAATCGCGACAAGGTGGTGCTGGCTACTAAGATTGCAGGTAGGGCTGACTTTACCAAGCATATTCGAAGTACGGGATTTAGTAAAGATTCATTGGTTAAAGCTGTAGAAGACAGTCTTCAACGTTTACAGACAGATTATATTGATTTGTACCAACTTCACTGGCCGGAAAGGAATACCAACTATTTTGGGCAACGTGGGTTTAACGCCCATTCCGTTGACCCGTGGGAAGACAACATTCATCAGGTTTTGGAAACACTTCGGGATTTGGTTTCGGAAGGAAAGATTAGACATGTGGGGTTATCCAATGAGAGTCCCTGGGGAGCCATGCGCTTTTTGGAGGAGAGCAAGGTGCATCAAAGCCTGCCTCGTATGTTAACCATTCAAAACCCGTATAATTTACTAAACCGACTTTTTGAAGTAGGCCTTTCGGAAGTTTCTATGCGTGAAAATATTGGGTTGTTGGCGTATTCTCCGCTAGGGTTTGGTGTGTTGAGTGGGAAGTATTTGACGGAGATTCCACCTCGAAAAGCAAGGGTCACCCTTTTTCCCAATTACAATAGGTACAGTGGGGAAACAGCAACAGCAGCTACGGAACAGTACCAGCAACTGGCTAAAGATCATGGTTTAAGCTTAACACAGATGGCACTTGCCTTTGTAAATACAAGACCTTTTGTGACCAGTAATATCATTGGGGCTACTACCATGGAACAGCTAAAAGAAAATATTGAAAGCATCGATGTGGACCTTTCCGATGAGATTTTGGAGGGTATTGAGGACATTCATAATACCATTCCAAATCCTGCTCCCTAACAATCTTATTCTAGGCCATAAGCTCTGTATTCATCACCAGATGGGGTACCCATTTTCCCACCACCACAGGCAATGACCAAAAATTGCTTGCCTTCAATCTCATAGGTGGCAGGTGTTGCGTAGCCACCTGCTGGCAGGTCATCTTCCCAAAGTATTTTGCCTGTTTTCATACTGAACGCCCGAATTTTTTCATCTTTGGTTGCGGCTATAAACAATAGTCCTCCTGCGGTGATAACAGGGCCGCCATAATTCTCCAATCCAGAAATAGGATAATCGGGATCGTTTAATTCCTCCTCATTCCCTAGTGGAATTTTCCATAGATAATTGCCCGTATTGAGGTCAATAGCATTTAACGTTCCCCAGGGAGGTTTTACTACGGGATAGCCCCTATTGTCTTTAAATCGACCAAAACCACCAACTGCATAGGGAACGTCCAAATCCGTTTGTTCTGCTCTATGGTCGATTTCTTCTTCTATTCCGGATAAAAAGTTGGCAATTCCATTGATTTCTTGATCTGAGAGATTGGGCATTCCTGGCATGGCGCCCTTGCCATTTTTAATAATACTGAATATGGAATCAACCGAAAATTTATCTTCAAGATGTTGCAAATTTGGGATAGCCCCTAGCCCTTGTAAGTCTCCACCATGGCATCTGGCACAATGGATTTTGGTGGCCAAAGCACTTCGATTTGCATTTTGTCCATCTTTCGCTTTGACATTGGTCATTCGTACAATCCATGCCATTTCATTGGAATTCACATACATTATCCCATTGTTTGGGTCTAAGGCGGCACCACCCCATTCCGCACCCCCATCTGCACCGGGATAAAGAATAACTCCAGTCGTATCAATAGGGACAAACTGCCCTTCCGAAGTTATTTGTTCAAACTTTTGCAGCACCGTCGGAGGATCTATATTTTGATTCTTATCCACAAAATCATCTACAAATGCTGGTCGGGAGGGATCATACAAATCTTCCTTTCTCAATATTTGACGGGCAAAAGGGGCGGGCTTTGTGGGAAGCGGCTGAGTGGTGTTGGCGTGCTCTCCCTTAAGTTTTGAAACCGGATATGTTCTTTCTTCAATAGGAAAAATAGGTTCTCCCGTAAGTCGATTGAAAATAAAAATATGTCCGCTTTTGGTTACTTGGGCCACCGCCGGAATTTTTTGTCCATTCTGATTAAAATCGAAAAGATTTGGGGGTGCAGGTAAGTCCCTGTCCCATATATCATGATGGACCATTTGAAAATGCCATATGCGATTTCCAGTCTTGGCATCCAAGGCCAACAAGGAATTGGCAAATAAATTCTCTCCCGTACGGTCACCGCCATACCAATCAAAAGCGGCAGATCCGGTCGGAATATACACGATACCCCTTTCTTTATCCATTGCAATTCCAGCCCAGCTATTTGCGCCGCCAACAGTTTGGTAGGCTTCTTTGGGCCAAGTGTCGTACCCAAATTCATTGGGCTGCGGGATGGTGTGAAAAATCCATTCAATTGCACCTGTTAAAACGTTATAAGCTCTTATATGACCAGGGGAAGAACCTGGGCCTTCACCAACTCGAGTCCCCATAATCAATAGGTTCTTATATATAGCTCCGGGAGTATTGGCCACAACTGATAATTTTTCAGGATTTCTTCCAAGACCATCCCTTAAATCCACATGTCCTTTTTCGCCAAAGGATGAAATTACTTTTCCATTCTCCACATTTACCGCGTAGAGTTTTGACCCTGAAGAGAAGAAAAGCCGGCTTTTCTCCTCTGAATTGGATTTCCAGAAACTTAAACCACGATTTAGACCAAGTCCAGAATTGTCTTTGGAAGTTGGATTAAACTTCCAAATTTCCTCACCTGTTTTCGCACTCAGGGCAAAGAGTTCGATAGCCGCATTTACCCCATACAGGACAGTGTCAATGATTAAAGGATTTGTCTGAATCTGTGTGGTCCTGCCTTCCTCTAAACCCCCACTTTTATAGACCCAAGCAACCTTAAGGTTTTTCACATTAGAACTGTCAATTTGATCAAGTGTGGAGTAATGGGTTCTTTCTGGGTCACCTAAATAATGCTGCCAAGTTGTATGATAATTTTCCGAGGATGATTCGGTATTTGATTTATTGCATGAAAGGAAAACAATAAAAATTAGAAGAACCGGATGTTTGAAGACTTTCACGATGTGGTTTTTCTAAATATAAAAATTTAGAAACTAACCTGTTCTTTGGGCAACTTTGAGTTTTAAAATAGTGAAGACACAACATCTTCAATTTTTGAAACCAGTTTAACCTGAATGGAAGTTATTTTCAATCCAATTTTGTTGTTCTTGGAAACGTAGATTGTATTGAAACCCAATTTTTCAGCTTCAAGGATACGTTGATCAATCCTTTGTACGGGTCGGATTTCTCCCGCCAATCCCACTTCAGCGGCAAAACACACACCTTTTTCAATGGGAATGTCTGCATTGCTAGATAAAATGGCCGCCATTACTGCCAAGTCAATAGCAGGGTCATCTATGGAAATACCCCCAGTGATGTTCAGAAAAACATCTTTGGCGCCCAGTTTAAAACCGGCTCTTTTTTCAAGGACAGCCAAGAGCATGTTTAGGCGTTTGGCATTGAACCCGGTAGCAGAACGTTGCGGAGTACCATAGACCGCGGTACTCACCAAGGCTTGGATTTCTATAAGTAAGGGTCGCATACCTTCAACCGTTGCAGCTATTGCTGTGCCACTCAAGTCTTCTTCATTTTTGGAAATCAAAACTTCGGAAGGATTATTAACCTCGCGAAGCCCGCTACCTTGCATTTCATAAATGCCCAATTCGGCCGTGGAGCCAAACCTGTTTTTTAAGGAGCGAAGAATGCGGTAAACGTAGTTGCGATCCCCTTCAAATTGGAGTACGGTATCTACCATATGCTCCAAAATTTTTGGCCCCGCAATTGTGCCATCTTTGGTAATATGTCCTACCAAGATAACCGGGGTGTTACTTTCCTTGGCAAATTTGATAAGCTCAGCGGTACATTCCCTAATTTGGGAAATACTTCCGGCTGCGGATTCAATATAATCGGTATGCAGGGTTTGAATGGAATCAATGACCAGTAAATCTGGTTGCAATAAACTGATCTGTTGAAAGATGTTTTGCGTTTTGGTTTCGGTAAGGATATAACAGTTTGCACTATTGGGATGAATGCGATCTGCACGCATTTTTATCTGTTTTTGGCTTTCCTCTCCAGAAACATAGAGGGTTTTATAGTTGAGTTTGAGCGCAATTTGAAGTAAAAGAGTACTTTTCCCAATCCCTGGCTCGCCTCCCAATAAAATTAGGGATCCTGGAACTATACCTCCGCCCAATACACGGTTGAATTCCTGGTCCTTGGAATCTAAGCGCAGTTCTTTCTCATTGGAGATTTCGGTTAGTTTTAAGGAACGGGATGCCTTTTTGGATGGGCCAGCATCATTTTTCCAACTTCTTTTTTCTTCCTTTTGGACTACTTCTTCCACAATGGTGTTCCATTGTTTGCAAGAGGAGCATTGTCCAATCCATTTAGGGTATTGTGTACCACAGTTTTGGCAAAAGAAAGTAGTTTTGGTCTTGGGCATGAACCTGAATAGGATTTTGCCAAAGATATCGAATTAGATTATTGGATTATTCGATTGCAGGATTTTTGATGCATGAGAGTTAGTTCTCAAACTTTCTGACCATCTAATAGCCAAAATCTGCTTTGAGGGCATCAATTTTATCCAGCGCCATATCTTTGGTCAAGAAATCTATTTCTTCCATTTGGAAGGCTTTCTCAAAGGTTTTAAATGCTTTTTTGGGCTCCCCGAGTTCTTCGTAGTATTCTCCTTCAAAATAAAAGCCCATCATGGTTTCTGGGTACTGTTTTTTACAGATTTCCGAAAGGGGTTTTAAGGATTCAAAATCCTCCTTTTTTAGACATGCAGCATAGATGGCCATGATATCATTGAGCTCCACAGGTTTTCTAAAACCAAGGAGTTTTTCAATCATATCATATCGGTCCTTAAGATATTTAAAGACTGGTTCCTCAGAGGTAAGAATTTCAGTTTTGTATTCTTTGGGACTGATTGGTCTAAATATTTTGAACACGTTGTCAAATGCTTTACTGATGCCATAAGCGGCTATGGATACATGGTCAGCATTGTCATATTCATCAAAAAAGTAGTGAAGATTTTCCTTGTCAATGGATTTGATGGAGTTGCTCATCTGAAGCATGCGCTGTCTATCCTCTGTTTTTTCTTTTTCCAGAACAACATTATAGAAAATCTCTTGATTTAAATCGGATAAGCGTGAGGGAACCCGACTTTCCATTTCAGTAGCCAATACTGGAGAAATTGACAAATAGGAATTAAAAAGAGATCGATCCTTAAACAAAAAGTAGTTGCCAAAGTTGGCCGTAATGTCATACCCCACAAACATTTTAAAGGGTGCAATGTTGTAGCTTGTCTCCAAGTAAGGAATCAATTCTGTACCTAAAAACTCATAGAACTTTGCTCCTTTTTCCGTGGGTAGACCCGTGGTCTGCTCAAAATCGCAGTCTTCCCAACGCAAGTCATTTTCTGCCTGATCCACCGCAACAATTATGGATTCTGGCATTCTTTGGTGTTCGCTATAAAATTTAGCATTGGCCACAACCAGGTCGAACAAGTATTCTGCATCGAGAACCACAATAAGCGGATACTTTTTCTCCTCAGAATAGTCCTCTGGAAAATAGTAGGATACCCCTCTCCGTTCCTGAAGTTTGAAGGATTCGAAGATTTCTTTTTTCACCTGTGCTCCCATAGTAAAGCACAGCAGGCCTATTAACAGAAACAGCCAATTTTTCATTAGATTAAAATTTTGTTGGTAGGGGATTACCGATTTCTATTCAATAACGGTAACACAATAAAGGATATTGTTCCAAAAACAACGACCATAAGGGTTTGGGCTGTCCACATGATCCAACCGTAGGCATCTCCCGAAGTTTTGCTCACACCATAAACAGATAGAGCGGCTGTAACAACTATTGGGAAAAGACCCAGACCTCCATTAGTGGCCGCCATGGCAAATGCCCCGGCCACAAAGGCTACAAGAAAAGCTCCCATAGGGAGATCTGTTGTTTCCGGTACTGTGAATTTGATGACCCAGAACATGGCAATGTAGCAGAACCAGATAAAAAAGGTGTGGAAGATAAAGGCCCCCTTGCGTTTCATTTTAAAAATACTGAGAACACCATCCAGCAGACCGCTAAGGAATATTTTGATTTTTAAGGCAAATTTGGAAGAGGACTTTTTAATCAAACGTATGGCGATAATCAACCCCAGTATGCCCACCAGTAAAAGGGCCAGTGAACCTGCAAGTCCAATGCCATTTTCTTGAAGAATTCCCAAGATTACATCGGTTTGAAATAAAAGGGCGGTTGTTATGACCAACAAAAGCATTATGACATCAACAATTCTTTCGGTAACAATGGTACCAAATCCTTTTTCAAAAGGCACCTTTTCGTAGGTGTTTAAAGCAGTTGCCCGCAATACTTCTCCAGATCTAAGCACCAAAGTGTTGGCAAAATAACTTATAAGAATGATGAGTACATTGTTAACAAGCCTTGGCTTGTAACCCATAGGAGCTAATAGATAGTTCCATCGGATTGCCCTTGAGATATGACTTAGGATACCTATTGCAATAGACATAAAAACCCAGAACAAATTTGCATTCTGGATAGATTCCAAAATCTTTTTTCGATCTTCAGGTGTTGTGGAGGAAAAAGAGTAAAAGACAAGGCCTGCTCCAATGAGTATCGGAATGGCTATTTTGAGAAACTTTTTAAGGGAAGCGTTCAAAACTAGTTTAACATATTGGTTTCCTCATTGGGAAAGACCAATGCGGGATTAAAGGATTTGGCTTCCTCTATATCCATCCAAGCATAGGTGATCAAAATAAGTACATCGCCTACCGCCACTTTGCGGGCTGCAGCTCCGTTCAGGGTAAGTTCTCCGGTTCCTCTGGGACCAGGAATGGCATAAGTCTCTAATCGCTCCCCATTGTTGTTGTTCACAATTTGGACCTTTTCACCCCTGATAATGTTTGCAGCATCCATTAGGTCTTCATCAATGGTGATGCTTCCTATGTAATTAAGGTCAGCGCCTGTGACTTTAACTCTATGGATTTTAGATTTTACTACTTCAACTTGCATGGTGCAAAATTAACTAATTCAGTCTTAGATTGTCTATTAAACGAACGTTATCAGCGTAAACGGCTATAAACGCCCTATATTTTTTATTTGCCTGTTTTTTTAGCATTGGGGTCAACGTATTTTCATCTGAAATCTCAAAATACTCCAATTCCAACACCTCATTTTGAGCGAATTGGGATTGCACCCAGTTCTTTATTCTATTAGCACTTTCCGTGCCAAATTTGGTTTTGGCAGTCTGCAGGGTTTTATAGATAAAACCAGCTTCATTTCTTGTCGTTTTTGACAGTCGTTCATTACGTGAACTCATAGCTAAACCATGCTGCTCCCTCTCTATGGGGCAACCCACAATTAGGTAAGGTAGTTTCTTGAAATCCACCATCTTCCTAATAATCTGAAGCTGTTGGTAATCTTTCTCACCAAAATAGGCGCGGTCAGGGGCTACGGTTTTGAGGAACAGTTCCACAATAGTGCCAACACCGTCAAAATGTCCTGCCCTAAATGCACCCTCCATAACCTTGTCCAATCCATCAAATTCATAGGATTGGGACCTTACATCTTCTCCATAAATTTCATCAACGGTAGGGGTGAACACCACAACTGCATTTGAAACACTTCGTAAGAGATTTATATCGTTCTCCAAGTTTCGTGGATATTTTTCCAAATCATGTTGCTTGTCGAACTGCGTGGGATTCACAAAAACACTGACCACTACCACATCATTTTCGGCTGCAGCCATCTTTACCAACGATAGATGTCCTTGATGTAAAGCGCCCATGGTAGGTACTAAACCAACGGTACGATTTTTGCTCCTTTCTTTTTGCAGATAGGAGATGAGTTCCTTTTTGTGGTCAAATATGTGCATAGCAAAGCCCAAAAGCGTGCAAAAATACTATAAATACTGCTAATCAGCATAATTTTTGTACTTTTGCAGCTACGTTTTTCGGATAAGCAAAATAAAGTGTTTATGAATGGTAAAAAGATATTGTTTGTATCTTCTGAATTAGTACCCTACCTCCCAGAGAATCAAGTTTCCTTAATGTCATACGAAGCGCCGCGAATGGTCAACAGCAATGGAGGCCAAATTCGCATATTTATGCCAAGGTATGGAAATATAAATGAAAGAAGGCATCAATTGCACGAGGTAATTCGTTTATCGGGGATGAATTTGGTGATCAATGATATGGATATGCCCCTTATCATTAAAGTTGCCTCCATTCCAAGAGAAAGGATACAAGTATACTTTATTGATAATGAAGAATATTTTAAAAGAAAGGCAACCTTTACAGATGCCGATGGTAATTTGTTTCCAGATAACGATGAGCGTGCCATTTTCTTTGCTAAAGGGGTGGTAGAAACCGTGAAGAAGCTGAACTGGTCTCCTGATATTATCCATGTTCAAGGTTGGATGGCCTCATTACTACCGTTATATCTAAGAAAGTACTATGCTGATGAGCCTTTGTTTGCAGATAGCAAGATTGTTACTTCGGTTTATGGAAAAGGATATGATGGGGAACTGGATGGTGAAATGATCAACAAAATAGCATTTGACGGGATTGATACAGAGAGTGTTTCATCCCTTTCGGCTCCCGACTATAATAATTTGTTAAAAGTTGCAGTAGATTATTCCGATGCCATTATTTTAGCCTCGGAAGAAGTGTCAGAGGACTTAAGAAACCACATTGCAAATCTTTCCAAACCAGTACTGCCCTACGTTTCGTTACAAGAAGCGGAGGATGCGTACACAAATTTCTATAAGACAGAAGTTTTAAAATAAATTGCATGAAATTTTTTAGGATTATAAAGGTTTCAGCCTTGGTTGGAACTTTGTTTTTAATCACCCTCGCTTGCGAGGAGGAATTGGGAACTATTGGAGAGGGAGTTGTTGCTGGTGAACCTTTTACCACTGGAAAAGCAGAATTTGATGTTTTTGCCTTCAACAAAGGAATAGAAACGGTTCAAACTAACCGCCTTCCCCTATACCAGCTTGGGACTTTCAACGATCCAATTTATGGCCAAAGAAATGCCAGTATTGTGTCCCAACTTTCTTTACCTGGACGACAAGGGAATCCGATTTTTGGCGATTCTTCGCAGGAAACAGAAGATAATGCAGACACTGACGATTCAGATATTACCATTCCGGAAGAGGAAACTGTAAAGGAAGTGTACTTGTATATACCCTTTCAATTGCCGCCGAGCTCACTAAGGGACAGCGATGGTGATGGGGTGGAAGATGAATTTGATAACGACTCCAGTGACCCAAATTCCGATGAAGACGGCGATGGCGTATCGGACAATGCGGAGCGGGTGATTGGCTCCAATCCATTTGATCCCAACGAAGATGGTACCGGAGATGATTTTGTGGCCAATACATTCCCAAGAAGATTGGATTTGGATAGTATTTTTGGAGACAGGACCCAAACCTTTAATCTAAAAGTCTCTACCTCTACATACTTTTTGAGGGATTTGGATCCCAACACCAATTTTGAGGAAGCACAGGAATATTTTTCCAATCAAGATTTTTCTGCGTTTGTTGGACAGGAATTGTTTAGTGGTGAAGTTTCCATAGTCAATGAGGAAATGTTGTTTTTTCTTGATGATGACCCGGAAACCGCTGATATAGACGAATCACTTCAAGTAGAGACAAGATTGAATCCTGGGATATGGGTGCCCTTGGACAACACCTACTTTCAACAAAACATTTTGGATAAAGAAGGACAATCGGAGTTAATCAGTCAAAACAACTTTGCAGATTTTGTACGAGGAATACATTTGGAAGGTGGAACTGATATGGAAGAACTCATGTTTTTGTTCGATTTAACTCAAGCAAATATTACCATCACCTATGAATTTCAGGACTACAATACCACAGATGAAGCTGTGGAAACGGTAGAACGGGATTTTGTATTGAATCTGTTGATCAATAGCAACGGTATCATTTTAGGAAATGCTGTCAACATCTTGGAGGATGCGGATTATCCTGCAGAAATTGCCAATATTTTGGATAATGGTGAAAATACAGCAAGAATCTATTCAAAAGGAGGACCAGGGACCTTTACCGAAATCAGACTATTTGATGAGGCTGAAAACGGGGGTGCGGATATCATCAATGGAATAAAACAAAACAATTGGATTATCAATGAGGCCAATGTGATATTTTATGTTGATAGAAATTCCCTGGATTTAGCAGGAGGAGTGGAAGAGCCACCAAGATTATACCTGTACAATGCCGAAACCAACCAGCCCATATACAATACCGCCAGAGAGACTAGCGATACCAATGAACCCCTTGGTCTTTTCTTGGATTATGGAGGTATTTTGGAAAAAGACAATGGAGCAGGGGTCAAATATAAATTTAGGATTACCGATTACATAAATAATATTATTGTTAGGGATTCTACAAATGCTAGATTGGCATTGACCCTAACATCAAATATTGGTGTTCCTAATGTTGCAGAATCAATGGGTGATGACGGGGAAATCATCGATATGCCTTTAATGTCCACCATTAACCCCCTGGGGACAGTTCTTTTTGGCAGTAATGTTGATGCCTCTGATATTGATAAGAAGCTCAAACTTGAGATTTACTATACTGAGGCTAACTAAAGGATACCATTCATAGACTTTTTTCGTTGTATAGCGTATAGGATTTCGAGTTTTCCTAGAATTGGGACTAAATTTGTAACCAAAACCATTCAGTAAATAACTTTAAAACCGGTCTTATGTGCGGAATTGTAGGATATATTGGTCATAGGGATGCTTATCCCATTATTATTAAGGGCCTACAACGTTTGGAATACAGAGGGTACGACAGTGCCGGAATAGTATTGTTCAATGGAGAAGACACCCAACTATCCAAAACAAAAGGAAAGGTTGAGGACCTTAAGCAAAAAAGTAAGGCTACCATAGCTCTTGAGGGTAAACTTGGTTTGGGACATACCCGATGGGCAACACATGGAGTCCCGAATGACACAAATTCCCATCCGCATTATTCAAATTCCGGGGACTTGGTTATTATTCATAATGGAATCATCGAAAATTACGAGTCCATTAAAAAAGCGCTTATAGAAAGGGGCTATTCCTTTGAGTCAGATACCGATACAGAGGTTTTGGTTAACCTTATTGAAGAAGTCAAGAAACAGGAAGGAGTCAAACTTGGTCAAGCAGTTCAAATTGCTTTAAATCAGGTTGTTGGAGCTTATGCCATTGCTGTTTTTGATAAAAATAAACCCGATGAGATTGTGGTAGCCAAGTTAGGAAGTCCCTTGGCAATTGGTGTGGGAGAAAACGAATATTTTATCGCTTCCGACGCATCGCCATTTATAGAGTTCACCAATAATGCTGTATACCTTGAAGATGAGGAAATGGCAATTATTCGTATTGGTAAGGAAATCAAATTGCGTAGAATCAAGGATGACGCCATAGCTTATCCCAACATTTTAGAACTTCAGCTCAACCTTGAAGAAATAGAAAAGGGAGGGTATGATCATTTTATGCTAAAGGAGATTTATGAGCAACCTAGGGCCATTTTGGATACGTATAGGGGGCGTTTGTTAGCTGATCAAGGAATCATTAAAATGTCTGGGATTGACCAGAATCTGGAAAGATTCCTCAATGCGAACAGGATTATTATTGTGGCCTGTGGAACCTCTTGGCACGCAGGGTTGGTGGCCGAATACATTTTTGAGGATTTGGCACGAATTCCAGTAGAAGTAGAATATGCTTCGGAGTTCCGTTATAGAAACCCTGTTATCACCGAGAATGATGTCTTGATTGCAATTTCGCAATCGGGGGAAACTGCAGATACTTTGGCGGCTATCAAATTGGCTAAAGAAAAAGGAGCTTTTGTCTTTGGAGTATGTAATGTGGTTGGGTCGTCCATTGCCAGGGAAACACATGCAGGGGCCTACACCCATGCAGGACCTGAAATTGGCGTTGCTTCCACCAAAGCATTTACCACACAGATTACCGTTTTAACCTTAATTGCGCTGAAACTTGCCCATGAAAAAGGAGTCTTTTCTGAATCACGGTACCATGAGATTTTAGCGGAGTTGGAAAGTATTCCCGGCAAAGTGGAAAAGACATTGGAATCCAATGCCCTTGTTGAACAAATTTCGGATATCTATAAGGATTCTTCTAATTGCTTGTACTTAGGTCGCGGTTACAATTTTCCAGTGGCTTTGGAAGGGGCATTGAAGTTAAAGGAGATCAGTTACATTCATGCCGAGGGATATCCCGCAGCGGAAATGAAACATGGCCCCATCGCCTTAATCGACGAGCAAATGCCCGTTGTGGTCATTGCCACCAAAAAGGGACACTACGAAAAAGTAGTGAGCAACATCCAAGAAATTAAATCCAGAAATGGAAGAATCATAGCTGTTGTCACCGAAGGTGATAAACAAGTAAAAGAATTGGCCGATCATGTGGTAGAGGTTCCGGAAGCTTCGGAAAGCCTAACCCCATTGTTGACTACAATACCACTTCAGCTATTGTCGTATCACATTGCCGTTATGCGGGGATGTAATGTGGATCAACCAAGAAACTTGGCCAAATCGGTTACCGTGGAGTGACCTAACTAAATCAAGAATACTTTAAAAAGCATTCAATTTTAGCATCTTTTTTGTTAAAATGGCAGATAAAAGATCCATTTTTTAGCAAAAAAGTATTATGCATGCATAATTTTTTTTGATTTTGTCGAAATCAAATGAAAAAAAATGTATCTTCCGCCTTCAATGCTTTACGCATTTTTAAACTAATTTAACTCAAATTGAAAGCCGATGAAAAGACTTATAGTTCTTTCCCTCCTGTTATTGAGTACCATATCTTATGCTCAAACAACAGTTCAGGGGAAAGTAGTTGATGAAAAAAATGAGCCGATACCAGGGGCCAATGTGGTCTTGGTTGGAAAAGCGGAAGGTACTACTACCGATTTTGACGGAAACTTTACATTTAACACCTCCGAACAACCTCCTTTTACACTTCGATTTACAGCTATAGGATTTGCAGATTTTATTGCAGAAATTAGCTCAAACAACCAAACGCTCTCCATAACCTTAACAGAAGCATCCACTCTTTTGGATGAAATAGTGATATCTGCGTCCAGAACCCCTGAGCGTATTTTTGAATCTCCTGTTTCTGTGGAACGTTTCGGTCTAAAGGAAATAAAAAATACCACTGCCGAATCCTTTTATGGAGGGTTACAAAATTTAAAAGGGGTGGATATCAATACCAACAGTTTAACCTTTCAATCCATTAATACAAGGGGTTTTGCCACTTTTGCCAACAATCGATTTTTGCAGTTGGTGGATGGGATGGATAACTCTGCTCCCGGACTAAACTTCGTTTTGGGGAACTTGGTGGGGATGTCGGAATTGGAAGTGCAAAGTGTTGAGATTCTGCCAGGAGCATCATCTGCTCTTTACGGTGCTGGTGCCTTTAACGGTATTTTATTCATGAACAGTAAAAGTCCTTTCGATTTTCAAGGCATAAGCGCATACGGCAAAACCGGTATTACATCCCAAGACGCTGCCGGGGATAATAACTATTATGATTTTGGAATAAGAGTCGCCCATGCCTTTAGCGACAAAGTGGCAATTAAAGCCAATCTTTCCTATTTAAGTGGTGAAGACTGGCATGCGAACAATACCATGGATTTTGGTAATCCAGGAGCAGATAGATCAAACCCCAACTACAATGGTCTAAATGTTTATGGTGATGAGGTGTCTACCTTGTTGAATTTTGATGCCGCTGCTGGCCTCCCAACTGGCACTGTTGGTTCTGCGCAAATTTCAAGAACGGGTTATGACGAAAGGGATTTGGCAAACTATAATGCTGAAAGTGTGAAAACCGATTTTTCTGTTTTCTATAGACCCTTTGCCAATGACTTTGAAATTATCTATAACGGAAGAGTAGGTAGGGGTAATACCATTTATCAAGGGGCCAACCGCTATTCAGTAAAGAACTTTGTGCTACAACAGCACAAAATAGAATTTAGAAATAAGAACTTTTTCCTTAGGGGTTATATCACTACGGAGAGTTCGGGAGATTCATATGACACCCGTTTTGCTGCAATCAATATTAACAGAAGTTGGAAAGGGGATACCGAATGGTTTACCGAATATGCAGGAACATACATTCCTGCCTACCTAGGTGGTATCCAGCAAGGAGGTCTTACACCTGAGCAATCCTCCGTTGCCGCACATGCTGCAGCAAGACAGGCAGCGGATACTGGGAGACTTGTCCCTGGAACTCCTGGATTTCAAAGTGCTTTTAATACCGTTATTAATGATGGAGACCTAACAACTGGGGCAAAATTTATTGATAACACCAAGTTTAGGCATGCGAATGGGAATTACAATTTGGCGCATTTAATTGATGATTGGGCCGATATCCAAGTTGGAGGATCATACCGTGAATATGAACTGAATTCAGGAGGTACCATATTTACGGATTTGGATGGTCCCATAGAATACAATGAGTATGGAGCCTATGTCCAATTACAAAAGAAATTGTTTGACGACCGGTTTAAGTTTACTGGCTCAGCCAGATACGATAAAAATGAGTTCTTCGATGGCTTTGTTTCTCCAAGACTTTCTTTGGCATATACCGCAGGAGAAAATAGGAATCACAATATCCGGGTTTCTGCCCAGCAAGGTTTTAGAAACCCAACTACCCAAGATTTGTTTATTGGATTAAATGCCGGGGCTGCCATTTTGGTTGGTTCTGCACCATCCAATTTAGATCGGGATATCAGGACTTTTGATGTCAGCGCAAGTGGTCAGAACTTAATTGGACAGTCAACGGTTAACATTGTGGGACGAGCGGCCTATGAAAATGCGTATTCCCTAAGCTCTGTGTTAAGTGGAGCACCGGAAGCGGTAAATACAGCTGTTATCAAACCTGAGGAAATCACAGCTTTTGAAGCTGGATATAGAGGGCAAATTGGCAAGTTTACAGTAGACTTGAGTGGTTATTACAATAGATATAAAGACTTTATTGCCAACGTAACCGTATTGGTTCCATTTTACGGTACCGCTGGAGATGGTGGACTTTCATTGCTTGCGCTTCAAAATGGGGACAGGCAAGCTTATCAGACATATACCAATTCCACTGTGGATATCAATTCATACGGAGGAACCGTTGGTGTGGACACCAAGATTTTTGGAAACTTTGATCTAGGGGTTAACTATACGTATTCGGAATTGGATTTCAACAAGGCTAGATTCCCTGATTTTAGAACCAATTTTAACACCCCAAAACATAAGGTTAAAGCTTCTTTTGGGAATACTGCGCTTTTTGAAAACTTTGGTTTCAATGTAAACTATAGGTGGAGCGATACCTTCTTCTGGGAGGCCTCCTTTGCTGATGGTGATGTACCAGCATACACCGTACTGGATGCACAAATTAATTATTCCGTTCCAAGTATCAAATCTGTTTTCAAGGCTGGTGGCTCCAACTTACTGGGGGATGAATATTTTCAGGCAGTTGGTACAGGTAATATAGGTTCCATTTATTATATTTCATGGACCATAAACCCTTAAACAGGGATTGAAAATCACAATCAAGGGCACTGATAAAATCAGTGCCTTTTTTGTTGCCAAAAAAAGGGGTTTTTAAGTTTTTCTTTAAAATGTAATAGTATATCTTTGCAGCCGGAAAAAAAGCAGTTTTTCCCATCGTATTCAATTAAAAATAAACACAATAATGTCTAAAGTTACAGGTAAGGTTGCCCAAATTATTGGCCCCGTCATTGACGTTGAGTTTGAATCAGGAACAGAAATCCCAAAAATATACGATTCCTTGGAAATCGATAAAGCCGATGGTTCAAAGTTGGTGTTGGAGGTACAATCACACATTGGTGAAAATACGGTTCGTACCATTTCTATGGATTCAACCGATGGACTGAGCCGTGGAGTTGAGGCCCGTGCCACAGGAAATGCAATTCAAATGCCAATTGGGGAGGACGTTTATGGTCGACTTTTCAATGTAATTGGTGATGCTATAGATGGCCTGGAAAACTTGCCTAA
This sequence comes from uncultured Allomuricauda sp., assembly GCA_965117065.1. Taxonomy (GTDB): domain Bacteria; phylum Bacteroidota; class Bacteroidia; order Flavobacteriales; family Flavobacteriaceae; genus Flagellimonas. The sequence continues at coordinate 1,833,247 of OZ220751.1, read as the reverse complement.
AACTGGAGACAACGGACTTCCAATTCACAGAGAAGCCCCCAAATTCGAGGATTTATCAACCTCTACTGAGGTTCTGTTCACTGGAATCAAGGTAATCGACCTTATTGAACCTTATGCTAAAGGTGGTAAAATTGGTTTGTTTGGTGGAGCGGGTGTAGGTAAAACCGTATTGATTCAGGAATTGATCAACAACATTGCCAAAGGGCATGGTGGTCTTTCCGTATTTGCTGGTGTTGGAGAGAGAACGCGTGAAGGAAACGATTTACTTCGTGAAATGTTGGAATCCGGAATTATCAAGTACGGAGATGATTTCTTGCACTCAATGGAAGAAGGTGGTTGGGATTTGTCTAAAGTAGACAAAAAAGCCATGAAAGAATCTAAGGCAACTTTTGTATTTGGACAGATGAACGAACCTCCTGGTGCTCGTGCCAGGGTAGCCCTTTCTGGTTTAACGATTGCAGAATACTTCCGTGATGGTGCCGGAGACGGACAAGGGAAAGACGTACTGTTTTTCGTAGATAACATTTTCCGTTTTACACAAGCTGGTTCTGAGGTATCCGCACTTCTTGGTCGTATGCCATCTGCGGTGGGTTACCAACCAACTTTGGCTACAGAGATGGGTGCTATGCAGGAAAGGATTACATCTACAAAAAGAGGTTCCATTACATCAGTACAGGCGGTTTACGTTCCTGCGGATGATTTAACGGATCCTGCTCCCGCAACTACTTTTGCTCACTTGGATGCGACTACGGTACTTTCCCGTAAGATTGCTGAGTTGGGTATTTATCCTGCGGTGGACCCCTTGGACTCAACCTCAAGGATTTTGACCCCTGAGATTTTAGGAAAAGAACACTACGCATGTGCCCAACGAGTAAAAGAGTTGTTGCAACGCTATAAAGAACTTCAAGATATCATTGCTATCTTGGGAATGGAAGAATTATCCGAAGAAGATAAATTGGCCGTAGGTAGAGCAAGAAGGGTACAACGTTTCTTGTCCCAACCTTTCCACGTTGCTGAGCAGTTTACTGGTATTCCAGGAGTGCTGGTAGATATTAAGGATACAATTAAAGGATTCAATATGATTATGGATGGTGAATTGGATCACCTGCCAGAATCTGCCTTTAACCTTAAAGGAAGCATCCAAGATGCTATTGAAGCTGGAGAGAAAATGTTGGCTGAAGCTTAATTCTCAATACGTATAAACATGTACTTAGAAATAGTATCCCCAGAAGCTACACTTTTTGCAGGCGAGGTATCCTCGGTTACTGTTCCTGGAATCAACGGTGAATTTCAAATGCTGCAGAACCATGCACCTATAGTTTCCCTTTTGCAGGAAGGCGATGTTAAGGTTCAAGGAGATATTACCATTGAGGAAGAGTTTCAAACCAAATTTTCAAAAGGAGCCAATGGCGAGACGGTTTTGTCTATTACCAGTGGCACCATTGAAATGAAGGAGAATAAGGTAATTGTTTTGGCTGATTAGCATCATATAAGAAACAAATAAATGTTCAAAAGTCGCTCCCAGGAGCGACTTTTTATTTGAGGGTAATCAAGACCCATTCTTTGCCATCTGCAGTATACCTTTTAAGTTCTGTAAAACCAATGGCCTTATGGGCATCAAGGGAACGTAGGTTTTTGGCATCCACTTCCGTAATAATGGAGTTAAAACCTATAGGTAGACTTTCTCCCATTGTTTTATAGAGCCGTCTAAAAACACCCCTACCCCTATGGCTTTTGGCAACACATATTTGACCCATAACCATATAATCTAACTTTCGCTTTACGACCTTATTGATTTCACGGAACATAGGCCTAAGAACAGCAATGCTATCGGCAAACTTGGGGTGCATACAGATTGCGTATGCAATAACTTTACCATTTTCCTGCGCAATGATATGACCACATTCGTCATTCATCTCCTTTAAAACCGCCAAAGAATGTTCCACAGTTAAAAATCCTTCCCTTTCTATTTCTTTGGTTGATAAATTTTTAGGTAAGTTCCGTTGTTGCAATAACAGGATTTGCTGAAGTTGATCTAATGTGCAAGCTTGCCCGTATTGAATCATTTAATCAATTTTGAGCCAGGATTTTCGTAAAGCCAGCATCGTCTCAGAAGGTGCTTTGTCAACATCTTCCAGCAGATTAATGGAATAGGAAGGGCTAGGCTTCAAAATCAGAGTGGTGCGCTGGTCTTTGCCATATCTGGAATAATTAATATTCAATGTATCTCCTATGCTAAATTGCCCTAGATATTCAACAAAATTCTGTCCATCAACAAATGGAAGTTCATCGATGCCCAATATCAAATCCCCTTTGGCAAGATGGGATGCATGTGCGGGGCTACCAATAGCTGGATTTCTTGCAATGGTTCCACCGTTTTCATCCATGGAAACAAATGAACCAAAATAAGCTTGGTCTGCATTTTGTTGTAGACTCACTCCCACAGATTCAAAGAGAGCACTATAATCTGGCATTCCACTTTGGTAGATATAAGTATGGAAGAAGGTGTCTCCAAACTTGTTTCCTGCATATTCTTTTAGTGCTTCATGTAAATCCTTAACAGTGTAAGGAACTTCCTTTTTACCATATTTCTGCCACACCTTTTTCATAAAATCATCTAGGTTAAGCCTTTCCTGACGTAAAGAAAGGTCCAAGGCCAGCCCCAAAACACTTCCGTAGGAATAATAGGAAATAAATGTATTTTCCCTATTTACAGGGTCTACAGATCTGGCGGCATCTACAAAAGGCGCCTGGTAACTCATTTCAATTGGATTAAAAAATTGCCGAGCTGGAGAATTCCAAACGTAGTTGAAAGTACCAGATAGACCCTCCACATAATCTTTGGGTGAAATTAAGCCAGCTCTGCACAAGATCAAATTGGTGTAATAACTGGTAAAGCCTTCCGCAAACCATAATTCACCGCTCATGTTGGTAGTTTCAAAACTAAAAGGCTCTAAAGATTTGGGTCTAATGCGTTCTACATTCCAAGCATGAAAGAATTCATGTGAGACAGTGCCAATATTTCGTTCCATTCCCCCATTTGCCAAACTTCGTGTGCTGGTCAGAATGGTGGAATTTCTGTGCTCCATTCCATCACCGGATGCATTTGGGATATAACAGGCTAAAAAAGTATAAGTGTCAAAATCAAATTTGGGAAGTTCCCCATACACCTCTTTTTCAGCCAATACGGTCTTTTTAACTCTTTCAAAATATGTATCTGCTTCCGCTTCGGTTCCGTTGTGGTGCAATGCCAATTGTATGGTTTGCCCATCTAATTCAAAGGACCTAAGCGTAAAATTGCTGATCTCGGTTGGACTATCCATAAAATAATACAGATTTGGAGCTGAATAGGTTGTGCCGGATACCAATGGTAACTGAGTAGCCACTTTCCATCCAAGATCTTGCCTTACCTTAAAAGTCACTTCAATATTGCGGTCTGCCAATGCTGGAACATACATAAAGGTTGCGGGAATGTTCAAATGGGCATGGGTTTCATCTATTTGCGAATAGGTACCATCACCCCGATTTGCAAAAAGGGTGTAACGTATCCGTACAGTGCCATCATGTCCGGCGACTTGCCAAACATATGGATCTGGCCTAAAGACCTTCAATTCATTTCCTTTGCTGTCCATGGCTTTAAAGTCATAAACGTTTTTAGCAAATTCATGCAGGGCATAACGCCCGGGAGATGTTCTGCTCATCCGTAAGGAAACCACATCGGTCTTCAAATTGGTAAAGGTGGCGGAAACTGTAGCCTCATGGTGAACTGCATCTTTGAAGGCTATTTCATAGGTATTGGTCTGCCCAGTCATTATAAAGCAAAGCAACAGGGCAAAAGGGGAAAAAATTATCTTCATTTGATTGATGTTTGAATGCAACTAATTTAAACATTTAAGAACAGTAAACACTAAATTTGAGGAATGGAGAGATTACCGCCAAAACTGCAATCCAAATTGACGGAAAGGTCAGCCAATAATTCAATGCGCTACTTCCCGACCACCAATAATTTGGTTGATTTCTCTTCCAATGACTATTTGGGATTTTCGAGAACAAAAAGCATTCAGGATGGAGTGTTGAAACTTCTGAAGGAAAAGCAGATTTACCTCAATGGTGCAACAGGGTCTCGTTTACTAACCGGAAACCATGAACTATACCCTCAATTGGAATCTTTGTTGGCTGATTACCATAAAGCCGATGCGGCACTTGTTTTCAATTCTGGCTACGATGCCAATGTTGGATTTTTCTCCGCTGTTCCCCAAAGAGGGGATTTGGTTTTTTATGACGAGTTGATTCATGCCAGTATTCGGGATGGGATTAAAATGGGGAATGCTAGGAGCTATAAATTCAAACACAATAACATAAATGACTTACTAGGTCTTATCGAGCGTAGCTTAGACATTGGCCAAGACGCTGAGGTGTATGTGGTAACGGAGTCGGTTTTCTCAATGGATGGGGACTCCCCTGATTTAAAAGCCTTAGCGAAATCTTGCAGTGAAAAAGGATATAATTTAGTGGTGGATGAAGCTCATGCCACCGGAATTTTTGGTGATGGCAAGGATTTAATTTTTGAATTGGGACTACAAGACAAGGTCTTTGCCAGAATCCTAACTTTTGGGAAAGCTATGGGGTGTCATGGGGCAGCAATTTTAGGAAGCGAACCCTTGAAGTCATACCTCATCAATTTTGCAAGAAGCTTTATTTACACTACCGCACTTGCCCCGCATGCAGTTGCCACGATCATAGTAGCTTATAAGTATTTGCAGGAACACGGCAGGAATAACAGATTGGCACTTCAACAAAACATTTCACATTTTAAAGCTGAAGTTGAACATTTAGGACTGAACAGGAGGTTTAGGGCTAGCGATTCTGCCATACACTGTTTGATGGTTCCTGGCAACCAAGAGGCAAAGAAGCTTTCCAAAGAATTGTACCAAGAAGGGTTTGATGTAAAGCCAATTCTTTCGCCAACAATTAAGACAGGGGAAGAAAGACTGAGGTTTTGCTTACATGCATTTAATACCAAAGAAGAATTTTCCCGAGTTTTGCACTTGATAAAGAATGGAATGAAGTAATGACACAGGAATTTTACACATTGGGTAGCTTTGAATTCCCGGCCGATGTTCAAATCATAAAAGGAAAGCTTGAATCTGAAGGAATACAAGTTTTTTTAAGGGATGAGAACACCATTAATTCTGACCCCCTTATTAGTAGTGCAATAGGCGGGGTAAAACTACAGGTATACACTACGGACAAGGAAAAGGCGAAGCAAATCTATGATGAGGTTAGAAACTACGCTACAGACATGGATGGGAGCCCCATTGTCTGTCCCAACTGTAAGGCAACCAGATCAGAAATATATTATTCCAGAAAGGGGGTTTTTTACAAATTGTTTCCATTTTTTGAACCAAAAAAATACCGTTGTACCCGTTGTAATTTTATTACCAAACCGCAATCATGAATGTATTTGTTACTGGAATATCCACTGACGTAGGAAAAACCATAGCTTCGGCTATTGTAGTTGAGGCCTTGGAAGCAGATTATTGGAAACCGGTCCAAGCTGGTGACCTGTCCCATTCCGATAGTCATACGATTGCAGCATTGATTTCCAACCCACGAACCCAAATCCACAAAAACAGCTATGCCCTTAATACACCTATGAGCCCCCATGCCGCGGCGGAAATTGACGGAATTAGTATAGCGTTGGATAAAATTGTTCCTCCAAAAACGGATAACAAGTTAATCATTGAGGGAGCGGGAGGGTTACTTGTTCCTTTAAACGATAAGGATACAGTGTTCGACCTAATTAAACCTAGCGACAAGGTTATTGTGGTTTCAAGGCATTATTTGGGGAGTATCAACCATTCATTGCTTACCATTGAAAAGCTTCAGGAAAAGAATCTAAAAGTTGGAATTATATTTAGTGGCAATGAACATCCGACCACTGAAAGTATCATTTTAAGGAAAACAGAAGTCTCTTTTCTTGGCAGAATCAATGAGGAGCAAAATTTTGATAAAGTAACGGTAAAAAAGTACGCGGAAGAGTTTAGGGGAGCTTTGGAATTATTCTAAACGTTGATAAATCAGGGCTCTATCTATTGTGGCTTCTAAAAAATAATGTTGAGCTAGATAGGTATCTATATACCAGTTAAACTCCAATAATTTTTTATCGAATATGGCTTTCTTATTTCTAGCCACTACAGTCTTGGGTTTCACCACCTCCATTATAAAACGAAGCTCATCCATTCCCGTTCTTCTAGGATTGTTCATATAGGGAAAAAGTTGGTCGCGCGTAATATTGCTAGGGTGGGTAGCAGCCTTAGTGGGAGGGGTTTCGCTTAGTAACCAATAACCAATATGATATTCAGTAAAGAAAATATTGTCAGTCTCAAGCTTGTTCTCTTTAATGTAGTTAGGGACATCAATACCTTCCCCGTTATAAAAAGAGCCCTTTTCCATTTTATTGGAAAAGATGTTGGCATATTCAAGATAGGCTTCCATTGGGATTAGTGCTATCAAAATCCCCATGACGATTTGAAATGCCCTTTTTGGGGAGGGCAACTTGCTTACGGCCATAGCTACCAGAATTAGGAAAAAAGGATACAACTGAATCAAATAATGTCCATTTACCTTTCCTGTTTGCATAAAGGAAATGAGTATTCCTACTATAACCACTAGTAAAATTTGCACCTCCTTGGTTTTTGTGCTGATCAGCTTTGTTGCAATTCCAAGTGATAATAAGAGTAGTGTGCCCAAGACAACGGGCAGTGCTTTACCCACAGAATGGAATTTGGACTGAGAATAGGCCAATGGGGCTTCAAAAATGGATTGCCACCAGTTGCCTAATTCCCCTTGAAGGTAGTAGGGAATCGCTGTCAGTATTAGCATCAAAACAAACCCAGCCCCAAGGCCGACTAATTTTTGAAGTTCTTTCCATAAATCGTTGTCCTTAAGCGCCCTCCAGATTAGATAAATTCCCAAGGAAAGTAATGGATAGGCCATATTCAACTTGGACATTACAGAGAGTCCAAAGAGAAGGCCTGCAATTAAATGCCACCAACTATTTTGCTTAGAAAGCAGGAAATATACTGCGATGACAAAAAATAAGGTGCAAATATGCTCAGACATCACCCCCTGCAGACTGCCAAATAAACTTTGAAAAAAAACGCAAAAAAGGGCGCACCAAAACCCCACTTTTTTGGAAGTTGTCCGTATTGCAATTCCATAGGTAAAAAGGGAAGTAAGGGCAACCATTAGAGTCCCAAGCAACCGGATGGCAATAAAACTTTTACCAAAAATGGAAATGACCACAGCAAAACAGAAAAAGGTAATAGGCGGTTTTAGATCCCACAATTGAGTATATGGCAAATGGCCATCAACCCAGGATTGGGCCATGATGATAAAAGTACTTTCGTCCCGATCCACATAATCCCTAAAGAAAAATGGGAATCGGATGAAGAGCGCTAGCAGAAGCAGAACCAGAAATACCGTTTTCCAGTGAAGCTGAAGCTTGCGAAAATAATCTAATCCTTTTGCTTTTAGAAGCACTTTGAGGTTGAGGTTGAGGTTGAGTATTTTTAGGTTTAAATCACCATCTTTGCAAGATAGATAAAATGTAACATTTGGCTAATCCCCATACATTGGAAAATTTATCGGACAGGGACAAAAAGCACCTTTGGCACCCCTTAACCCAGCATAAGACCCATCCTGAAATGTTGGCCATTTCCAAGGCAAAAGGAGCTATGCTGTTTGATGAAAATGGCAAAGAATATATTGACGGCATATCCTCTTGGTATACTTGTGTGTATGGACATTGCCATCCTTACATTTTGGAAAAAGTAGGGGAACAGATGCAACAACTGGATCAGGTAGTTTTTAGTGGGTTTACCCATGAGCCAGCCGTAAAACTCTCAGAGGAACTAGTCAAAGTTTTACCTGAGAATCAGGAGAAGCTATTCTTTTCAGATAATGGTTCCACAGCAACGGAAATTGGGATTAAAATGGCTTTGCAATACCATTTTAACCGAGGGGAAAAGCGCAACGTGCTATTGGCCTTTGAAGAGGGATTTCATGGAGACACTTTTGGTGCGATGTCTGTTTCTGGTCTTTCTGTTTACAATGGCCCCTTTGAGGAGTTTTTTATTCAAGTAGAACGTATTCCTGTTCCAACTCGGGAAAATTTGCCAATTCTGTTGAATCAGTTGGAAGTTAGATTGCAAAAGGCAAACGTTGCCGGATTTATATATGAACCTTTGGTTCAAGGAGCCGCTGCGATGAAAATGCATGATGCGGATGGACTTAATCAAATTCTGTCGCTATTGAAAAAACATCATGTCCTAACAATAGCAGATGAGGTGATGACAGGATTTGGCAAGACAGGAAAGTATTTTGCTTCTGATCATATGGAAACAAAACCGGATATCATATGTCTTTCCAAGGCCTTGACAGCTGGACTTGTTCCGATGGGCCTTACCTCCTGCACTCAGAATGTTTATCAAGCTTTTTATAGTGATGATATCGCAAAAGGTCTGTTTCATGGACACACGTATACAGCAAATCCACTGGCCTGCACCGCCGCTTTGGCAGCTTTGGAACTCTTGCAAACAGAAGGGATTCAAAAAAACATACAAAACATTATACAATGGCACCAAGAATTTGATGCAGAAATTAAAAACCACCCTAGAGTAGGTGCAACAAGACAATTGGGCGTTATTTATGCTTTGGATTTAAAGGTGCAAATGGAGCGCTATGGAAACCTAAGAGATAAACTTTTTAGGCATTTTATGGACCAAGGAATCTTTCTTAGGCCATTGGGGAATACCATTTATATATTGGCTCCATTCATTACAAGCAAAGAGCAGATGAAGGAGATTTATAATGCTATAAAATCAGCACTGGAAATTGTTTAGATGATATAGAAATGCTGAAAGAACCCGTTTCCATTACCAGTTTATCGTCTATTTCCGCCTTGGGGAGTGCCCCTGAGGATGTATGGGAATCCTATCAAAAGGAGGGGCATAACTTAGTCCAAACCCAGATTGGGAATCAAGAGGTATGGGCTTCTAATCTTCCGGCATCAACAAAGTTGCAAGTTAATACGTTAAGGCAATCAGACTCAAAATACCATCATTTGGATGATTCTGTGCTTTTCGCATTATGTACGGCCAGAAAGGTTATTGAATGCGCAAAGTGGACGGGCGATGCCAATTTTGGAATCAACATTGGGTCTTCTCGTGGAGCTACGGCTCTTTTTGAAAAATATCACGGGGAATTTCTAAAGGAAGGAAAATCTTCAACCCTGTCTTCACCGACAACCACTTTAGGCAATATCTCTTCCTGGGTAGCCCATGATTTAAAATCGAAGGGACCAGAAATTTCCCATTCAATCACCTGTTCCACGGCCCTACATGCGGTGCTGAATGCGGTGGCTTGGATTCAAAGCGGATTAACCGATAAATTCTTGGTAGGAGGGAGCGAAGCACCCTTAACCCCTTTTACCATTGCGCAGATGCATGCATTGAAAATATATGCAAAAGAAGTCAATGAATTTCCTTGTCGAGCATTGGACTTGACCAAAAAGCAAAATTCAATGGTCTTGGGGGAAGGTGCCGCTATGGCATGTTTGGAAAAAGGAGAAAAGGCAAATGCTTTGGCTTTTATTGTGGGAATTGGATATGCCACCGAACCTTTGGAACACAATGTTTCCATTTCAACTGATGCCCGGTGCTTCCAAGCTTCTATGAAGATGGCTCTGGGCGATTTAGACCCTTCGCAGGTAGATGCTATTGTTCTGCACTCACCAGGTACGGTTAAGGGAGATTTGTCGGAATTTAATGCTATTGAAAAAATCTTTTGTAACAAAAAACCCTTTTTAACAACCAATAAATGGAAAGTAGGCCACACCTTTGGTGCCTCGGGACTATTAAGTGTTGAAATGGCCTTGCTTATGTTACAGCATCAAACCTACATTACTACTCCTTTTTTAAGGCAAGATATGGGAGCCAAACCCATTCAAAAGATTATGGTCAACGCAGTAGGTTTTGGCGGGAATGCAGTTTCCATTTTACTTTCCAAATAAGACACAGATATTTCATTTAAAGTCTTATCTTTTTTCATCAAAATAACAACCTAAATACTACGGATTATGGAAGAATGGTATACCACACTTACGCTGTTTGAAAAAGTTTATTGGATTACGGCAATCGCAGGCTCGATTGTGCTTGTTGTTTTGATGGTTTTGACCTTTGTTGGGGGAGATATCGAAGATGTAAGCGGAGATATAGATGCAGACGTTGAAGGAGATGGCGGAATAGGATTTCAATTTCTTTCCTTTAAGAATTTAATGGGCTTTTTTACAATTTTTGGGTGGTCAGGTATTTCATGCATGGAAAACGGTCTATCCAATGGTATGACCATTCTTATCTCCGTGGTCTGTGGATTACTTATGATGTTGCTCATGGCATCTCTGTTTTACTACCTAAGCAAAATGCAAAGCAGTGGTACTTTAAAACTTAAAAATGCCCTCGATCAGATTGGGGAGGTATACCTCACAATTGGAGCCAATAGATCTAGTATTGGAAAAGTGAGCATTAAGGTGCAAGGTACCCTACGCGAATTAGAGGCTTTGACGGATGAGAATGTGGACCTTAAACAAGGTAACGTGATCCAAGTAAAAGAAGTTACCGATAACGGAATATTGATTGTTAAACTCCTAAATAAATAACCATATGCTATTAATACCCTTACAACTGGGCGGAGGAGCTTCGCTCTTAACTATTGGCTTTGCCATTCTTTTTGCCTTTATCATTATCATTTCCTTTATTAGGAGATACAAAAGATGTCCTTCAGACCGAATTCTGGTGGTTTATGGAAAAGTTGGTTCTGGTAATTCTGCTAAATGTATTCATGGCGGGGCGGCTTTTATTTGGCCGGTAATCCAAGACTATGAGTTTCTGGATTTGACCCCTATTTCCATAGAGGTAGACTTAACCAATGCACTAAGTAGGCAGAATATTCGGGTGAACGTGCCTTCAAGATTTACCATTGGTATTTCTACCGAACCTGGAATTATGCAAAACGCTGCAGAACGACTTTTAGGTTTGGGAATGCAGGAGGTGCAGGATTTGGCCAAGGAAATTATTTTCGGTCAGCTACGTCTGGTTGTTGCTTCCATGGATATTGAAGAAATCAATTCGGACAGGGATAAATTTCTGTCCAATATTTCCCAAAGTGTAGAATCCGAGTTGAAAAAAGTGGGTCTCAAACTCATCAACGTAAACATCACGGATATTGTAGACGAGTCAGGTTATATAGAGGCTTTAGGTAAGGAGGCTGCTGCGCACGCCATTAATGCCGCGCGTAAATCTGTTGCTGAAAAAAACAGAGATGGTTCCATTGGAGAGGCGAACGCGGTCCAAGATGAGAGGACACAGGTTGCCGCTGCCAATGCAAAAGCTGTAGAAGGGGAAAATGTTGCGAAGATTGATGTGGCAAACTCAGATTCCTTACGAAGACAGCGTGAAGCTGAAGCTGAGCGAACTGCAATTGCAGCGGAAAAAGTACAAACAGCAAAAGCTTTGGAGGAATCTTATGCCGCAGAGAAAGATGCTGAAATTGCAAGGGCGGAACGGGAAAGAAGTTCTCAAATGGCGGATATTGTTGTGCCAGCGGAAATAGATAAGAAAAAAGTAGAGATTGATGCAGAAGCCGAGGCTGAAATGATTCGTAGGAAAGCAAAAGGGGAGGCCGATGCAATTTTATTCAAGGCAGAAGCTGAGGCAAAAGGAATCTTTGAGGTATTGACCAAACAAGCTGAAGGATTGGATCGGATTGTAAAAGCTGCTGGAGATAACCCCAAAGATGCGGTGTTATTATTGATTGCAGACAAACTGCCAGAATTAGTAGAGAAGCAAGCCGAGGCCATCAAAAACATTAAGATTGATAAGATCACTGTTTGGGATTCTGGAGCTAAATCTGAAGATGGTAAAAATTCTACGGCCAATTTTATCTCTGGAATGTATAAATCCGTACCCCCATTACAAGAGATGTTCAATATGGCAGGAATGCAACTGCCAGAATATCTAAAAGGAAAGGATGTGTCTGATGGTTCCGAACAAAAAACAGGAGATAGTAAGCCGAAATCAGATAAAAAAGCAGAATAATCATAGCTATTTTGCATAAAGCAAAGGCTAGGACATATGTCCTGGCCTTTTTCTTTTTAACGGCATATCATTGCAGTGTTTTCGGAATAAGGACTATTTTTGACCTTGATTTAGATTCAACCTATGATTGCACCAAGACACAACTGGACCAAGGAAGAGATTCTGGAAATCTACAACAAACCTTTAATGGAATTGTTATATGACGCCGCTTCCGTGCATAGGCAACATCATGACCCCAATACGGTACAGGTTTCCACCTTGCTATCCATCAAAACCGGTGGTTGTCCAGAGGATTGTGGCTATTGTCCACAGGCTGCTAGATATCATACGGATATTGAGGGGAATGATTTAATGTCCGTTCAGCAAGTGAAAGCACAGGCCCTTAGGGCCAAAGCTTCTGGTAGTTCTCGTGTCTGCATGGGTGCGGCGTGGAGAAATGTGAAGGATGGCCCAGAGTTTGATCAAGTATTGGAAATGGTACGTACCATCAACAAATTGGATATGGAGGTGTGCTGTACTTTAGGTATGCTTACCGAAAACCAAGCCAATCGACTGGCAGAAGCGGGCTTATATGCTTACAACCATAATCTGGATACTTCAGAGGATTATTATAAAGATGTAATCTCCACCCGGGCCTTTCAGGATCGTTTGGATACCATAGACAATGTACGTAAAAGCAACGTTACTGTTTGTAGCGGTGGAATTATTGGCATGGGCGAAAAGCTGGAGGATAGAGCGGGCATGTTGGTTGCTTTGGCCTCTTTGAACCCACAACCGGAATCGGTCCCAATTAATGCGTTGGTGGCGGTTGAAGGCACTCCCATGGAAGATATTGAACCCATTTCCATCTGGGATATGGTGCGCATGGTAGCCACAACACGAATTGTTATGCCAGAGACACAAGTAAGACTGTCCGCTGGGAGAACCGAGATGAGTAGGGAAGGACAGGCTATGTGCTTTTTTGTAGGGGCCAACTCTATTTTTGCAGGGGATAAATTATTGACCACTCCAAACCCGGATGTGAACGAGGACATGGAAATGTTCGAACTCTTGGGATTGAATCCACAAAAGCCCTTTACCAAAATATCACAACCAAAAACGGTTGAAGCTTCAGATTCCCAATTAGAAGCCCAAGGCGAAAAACCAAAATGGTCCAGACCAAGCCACACCATTGATCGTAATGAGGAGGCCAAGCACAAAGGGAAGCTGATTACTAAGGAATAAGGCTACAAAATACCGTTTAAAAACCTTTTATTAATTTAGTTGTTTCAAAATAACCAAAATTTTGGAGCTTAACCTTGATCAAATTCCACGGGAAAAAACCCTTTCCAAAAGGGAGTTTATCCAAAAATACTTCAAACCACAAAAACCTGTGGTTATTGAGCATTTTATTGAGGACTGGCCTGCCCATTCCAAATGGAATTTGGATTACATCAAGGAAATTGCCGGAGATATTACAGTTCCTCTATATGATGATCGACCGGTAAAGCACGATGAGGGGTTTAATGAACCCCATGCCCAAATGAAAATGCGGGATTATATTGACCTTCTAAAAAGTGAACCCACCAAATACCGAATTTTCTTGTGGAATGTGCTGAAGGAAGTACCACAGCTTCAGGAAGATTATAAATACCCGGATTTTGGATTGCGACTGATGAAAGGGCTTCCCATGTTATTTTTTGGGGGTAGTAACTCCCACACCTTTATGCATTATGATATAGATTTGGCCAATATCTTCCACTTTCATTTTGAAGGAAAGAAGCAGTGTATTCTGTTTCCCCAATCAGAGACCAAATTTCTGTACAAGATTCCGCATTCCTTGATTACTAGGGAAGATATTGATTTTGCCAACCCCGATTTGGATAAATGGCCAGCTTTACGGAATGCCAAAGGCTTTGTGGCCCAATTGGAACATGGCAATGTGCTCTACATCCCGGAAGGGTACTGGCACCATATGAAATACATTACCCCTGGATTTTCCATGAGTTTGCGGGCCATTGCACGTAGACCTAAGAATTTTAGCAAAGCAGTCTACAACATTCTTTTTATGCGTCATTTTGATAATGTAATGCGCAGGTTGAAGGGGCAAAAATGGATTGACTGGAAAAATGAAAGAGCAATTGTCAAGACCCACAATCTTTTGATTCAAAATACAGGTAATTGACCATGGCCTAAAAGATGGAAATCACTTTATAGCTATTGGCTACTTAGTTCCTTTAGTTTTTGATAAACCAAATCACTCTCCCAACCACGGTACAGCAGAAAATCTGCAGTTTTTTTCTTTTTCTTTTGGAGGTTGGATTCCTGCAACTGCTCCCATCGCTTGATGGCTAGTTCATTTAAGGTATCGTAGTAATCATCATCATTAATTTCTTCAAGGGCAGTTTTAATGTTGAATCTTGAAATTTGTCGTTGTTTTAGCTCATTTACAATTCTGTTTCTCCCCCATTTTTTGATGTTGAATTTCCCACGGGCAAAACTTTTGGCAAAACGTTCTTCATTTAGGTAATTCTCTTGGATAAGATGAGTTACAATGGAATCGATTGCTTGGGGAATCATTCGCATTTCTTTCAGCTTTACCACTACTTCCTTATGACAACGATCTTGATAGGCACAATAATGCTCCAGTTTTTTCTTAGCCTCCTGAACAGAAATATGTTTATGGGTAGGATATGGGTTGGACATATAGTTTACTCTTCTTGTATTCTAAGGACTTTATCCGACGTAATGAAAACCGACCGATTTGGGTTTGGAGAGGATGTTGTGTTACCTTCTATTACATGGTATTTGTTTTGAGGGAGTTCCAAGTGGATAATCCAATCAGGATTTGTTTGTTGCACTTCAATGTGTAGGCCATTGGCATCTTTGGCATAAAAAATGGAAACCGAATTGTCTGCAATCTTCACATTTTCCAGAGAAGCTCCTTTCTCCCAGTTGCTAGGCATTTGGGGCCTAATTATAACTGTTTTGCGGTGTGCCATGGGTTGAATCCCAAAAAATTGTTGCACAATAGGAATGGCGTAGGCATATATGTTCCAAGCCTGGGTCATCATCCCATAATCTGGCGAAACTTCATACATACTTCCTGGAAAGGCATAGCTGAAGGTTCGGGTCATACGTTCTAGGTAGTCCAAGGCCTCGTTAGGTCTACCGTAGTTGTTTTCTGCAATGGCCTGCACTCCGGTTGGGAGGGTCATAACGGCCCCGGTATAGGAAAAGACCTTACTACCTTCAAAGGAACCAAAATCTTTACCGGCCGAATCGTCCCGGTCTATACCGGTTACAAAAACTCCGAATGGATTGGTGAATTTTTTGGCGGTATCCAAAGCCCTTATGGCTTTACTAGAATCTGCAATTCCCATTTCCATGGGAGTATTGACTACCCAATTGTGGTGCAGAACAAATGGTTTTAGTGTGCTGGAAGGGTTTTTGAGGATTTGTTGCTTTGTCGCTTCCAATTCTTCAATAGCCCAAGGTTTGTTCAAGGTGTCTGCCCTTACCATCGCGTCCTCGATCAAATGGATGGCCTGTTGATCGGTCCCCAAAAAATCTGCGTAGGAACCAAAATCTTCAGACCAAAGCTCAGCATTAATCTTTTGTTTCAAATGGGTTGCGTTTTTGTCATAAACTTCTGCCAACTCGAGCATGTCCAACTCGGCAGCCATTTTAGCAGCATCTGAGAATGCCCTTTGGGTGTATGCGGCAACATCTATCATTTCACTATCAAGACCGTGAATTTCCATCATTCCAAATCCATCTGGGAACAGGTTTTTGTTACTGTCGTTTTCCCGTAAAAGCCATGCTAGTCCTAATTGTATGGTAGGAAAGTATTTTTCTAAAAACTCTTTGTCTCCATTCCATTTATAGATTTCCCAGATTAATGAGGCAAACTGGGGTGTTTCATTGATGTTTCCATCATTGAATACAGTCCCATTTGTAGACATTTCATGCAGGATTTTACCATTTGAATTGACAGCCATGGAAACACTGTCCAGCAACTTTATGGTTTGTTCCACAATCTTGTCCTGACCTACCGCCATGTAACCCTTTAAGGCATATTCACTATCTACGCCAAACCACCAGGGATAATCTGGGATACCAGCTCCAATGCCTGTTCCTATTTCGGGAACTGTACGTTTTAACCAATCGGCATTGTATTTGAGCCATTCAAATGTTTTTTCCAGCTCTTTGTTGGGAATGGTTAATTTGGACTGGGAAGCCAAAGCGATAAGGCGCTCCTTTTTTTCTTTTGCCAAACCGAAGTGCCCTTTTTTTATGGTATTAAAGGTTTCCAGAGCATCTCCTTTTGAAGTATAGGATCCCGCTATGACAAAGCTCAGGACATATTCTGAATTGGATGCCAAAGTAAAATTATAAGTAAGCTTGTTGGATTGTCCATTTTTATTGACCTTTTTGGGGAGCGATTGATATTCAACGGGGTTTTGGTCTGAACCAAAAATGGAAAACCAAGAATTGGACTCATCCTTCACCACCCATATTCCGTTTTGATATTGGTCCTTATCTTGGGCATCGAACATTTGAGTGCGTTCTCCCAACCATGTCGGTCTTAAATCCGTATGCCCCACAAACCCAAAGGTGGATTTCTTTGGACTATTTCCTTTGTTTTTGATAACATATTGGATCAAAATACCCTGCAAATCATCAGGAACAAACTGCCAACGTTCCACATCAATGTTCTTGGTTGTCCAGTTAAAGGCGTGTTTGTTAGCAAAGGGGTAATTGGTGAATTCGGTTGCCTTGTCCAGGCTAAATGTGTCATTCTCCACAATAAGTTCTCCTTCAAACCCATCCATTAGTTTGATGGGGTGGTTCCAAATACCTCCCATTTCGCCTTTTATATGCCAGCCGAGGGAAGGAAAGCTCCCATTTTGATGCCCTACCATATACACTCTATTTCCTGCGGTAACATAAGGCGAATCCAAATAATCTTGTTTTCCTTGGATATTAGGAGAGTCCTCCAATATTTCGGAAATAGCATGAGGTGATTGGGTGGTGCATGCAACAAACAAAAGTCCGATGAAAAGAGTGTTGATGGGCTTCATGGCTATGATGGAGTAAGTATTTGGTTAAAAGTACCATTTTGTCTTAAAATAAATAAAACAAAAAAAGCGACCCCATTGCTGAAGTCGCTTTGTATTATCTAATTGTTTTACCGTCCTTGTTTTTAAAACGGTATTCAAGGTATGTATAAGCATCCCTAGGTTGAATCTTGACCCATTTTTTATGTTCCAAAAACCACTTAAAACGTGGTGATGGAAATCCTTGGTTAAGGTAGGCCGCAATAAAAGGATGAATGTTCAGAATAATGCCATTGTCCTTGTGGTTGCCTTTCATGATTCGCTCAAGATCAACATTAATCTTGTCGACCAAAACGATAGGTGCTTCAACTTCTGCACCAGAACCATTCGGGTTTACCTCGCTGGTCTTGATGTTCACTTCTGGGCGAACTCTTTGGCGTGTAATCTGGACCAATCCAAATTTACTTGGAGGAAGAATTTTGTGCTTTGCACGGTCGTCTTTCATTTCTTCTCTTAGGTGGTCAAACAGTTTTCGTCTGTGATCACCTTTGGTCATGTCAATGAAGTCGACCACAATAATTCCTCCCATATCGCGCAACCTTAATTGTCTGGCAATTTCACTAGCAGCCAATAGGTTTACCTCTAAAGCGGTGTCCTCTTGATTTTTGGCCTTGTTGGAACGGTTACCACTGTTCACATCAATTACATGAAGTGCTTCGGTATGTTCTATAACAAGATAGGCCCCTTTACTCATGGAGGCGGTACGGCCAAACGAGGTTTTGATTTGACGCTCAATCCCAAATTTTTCGAAAATTGGGGCGGATCCGGAGTAGTGTTTTACAATGGATTCCTTTTGAGGTGCGATTTCATGCAAATAATCCTTGATTTGATTATAAAGCGTTTCATCATCAACATGGATTCCTGTAAAGGAATCGTTGAACACATCCCTGAGTATGGACGAAGCTCTATTAAGCTCTACCAACACCTTTGATGGATGGGGCGCTCTTTGCAATTTCTTGCTCATTGTTGTCCATTTGGACAACAGGTTTTGAAGATCCTTGTCAAGTTCTGCAACTTTTTTGCCTTCTGCAACGGTACGGATAATTACCCCAAATCCTTTGGGCTTAATACTTTTTACAAGTCGTATTAGCCTATCCTTTTCTTCCTTGCTCCCTATTTTTTGTGAAACGGAAACGCGATCAGAAAATGGAACCATGACCAAATATCGGCCCGCAAAGGAAAGCTCGGAGCTTATCCTTGGCCCTTTGGTGGAAATGGGTTCTTTTACAATCTGTACCAATAATGACTGATTGGCCTTAATAACTTCGTTAATAGTGCCATTCTTGTCTATATCTTTTTCAAATGGAAAATCCTTGAGGGAAAAGTCTTTTAGCTTTCCCGTTCTAACTTTTTTAATGAATTTCAACATGGAGGACAGTTGCGGACCTAGGTCATGATAGTGCAGGAATGCATCTTTTTCATAACCTACATTTACGAAAGCCGCATTTAGGCCGGTAACGGGTTTTCTTATCTTGGCTAGGAAGATATCCCCTACGGAAAATTTGTTGTCATCCTCGTCTTTGTGTAATTCTATAAGTTTTCCATCCTTTAGTAAGGCAAAATCGACTGCATCAGGACTAGATCTAACGATTAATTCTCTATTCACCTGAATCGATTTTAATTTATCCCAATTTGTTTATAGGGATAAATGATTAAACAATATGTAGAATCGGTTTATTACCGATTGAAATTCTCTTTTGAATCTCTATGTCAAAGAACGTATAGGTGTAAAATGAAAAAGTAGTTGCAACAACTACTTTTTCTTGTGTCGGTTAGCTCTTCTGCGCTTTTTACGCTTATGGGTTGCTACCTTATGTCTTTTTCTTTTTTTACCACTCGGCATATGGCTATTCCTTTAGTGTTAGTTATCTTATTTTACTTGTACGTTACTTTTTACTCCTTCCACAAATACTTTGGCCGGCTTAAATGCAGGAATATTATGTGCAGGAATTTTAATTGTTGTATTCTTTGAAATGTTTCTACCTGTTTTCTCCGCTCTCGTCTTTATGATAAAGCTTCCGAAACCTCTTAAATAAACATTATCACCATTTTCCAAGGACGATTTTACCTCTTCCATAAAAGATTCAACCGTTGCTTGTACGTCTCCTTTTTCTATACCTAGTTTTTCTGAGATTCTAGTTACAATATCTGCTTTCGTCATTTCGTATTATTATTTTCTAAATTTTTAGGCTTGCAAATATAAAAATTAAAATTAATCTTTCGTTTAAAGCCTTTAATTTTAAGTATATAAACTGCTACATTTAACTCTTATTAATTTCTTAGATGTCTTTTTCCCTGAAAATTCTAAAGTGGTACGGTCTGCACAAAAGGGATTTGCCCTGGAGAGCCACCAAAGATCCGTACAAAATTTGGCTTTCCGAGATTATGTTGCAACAAACCAGAGTGGCTCAAGGAATGCCTTATTATCACAAGTTTTTGGAAGCATTTCCTACGGTGTTCGATCTAGCTAAGGCAGAAGAGGAAAAAATCTTGAAGCTATGGCAAGGACTAGGCTACTATTCTCGGGCAAGAAACCTTCATGCAACAGCAAAAATAGTGGTGAATGATTATGGGGGAGAGTTTCCCAATACGTATAAAGGTTTGAAAGCACTAAAAGGAATTGGGGATTATACGGCCAGCGCTATCGCTTCCATATGTTTTGATTTGCCAGAACCTGTGGTGGATGGTAATGTATATCGGGTGCTATCCAGATATTTTGGAGCGGACCTAGCCATAAATAGTACCGAAGGGGTCAAATATTTTAAAGAATTGGCCCGTGAAGTTATGGATATCGAGAACATCAGGGATTACAATCAGGGGATTATGGAATTTGGCGCTATTCAGTGCTCACCCAGAAGTCCAAACTGCCCAGCCTGTCCGTTAAGCACTGGTTGTGTAGCCTTAAAAGAAGATAAAGTGGAGCGTTTTCCTATTAAACAAAACAAAGTCAAAGTAAGGGCTCGCTATTTTAATTACCTGGTTGTTTTGGATTCAAATGGAAAAACTATCCTAGAGCAGCGAAAAGGCAAAGGTATTTGGCAAAACTTGTACCAATTTCCCTTATTAGAGTCGGATAAGCTGTTGGAAACAGAAGAGCTGACCCAAGCTTTGAATGGTAAAGTCAAGTTTAATTCTATAAAAGCAATAACCTTGTATAATAAGGAACCGGTTGTTCACAAACTCTCACACCAACAGTTGCATACAAGGTTCTGGATTTTGGAGGGGGATGAAGTATCTGAAGGGGGAATCCCGTGGAATAATATCCATACGTTTCCTGTTCCTGTTTTGGTTGCCAATTTCATAAAGACATTTAAAATTTAGTACTTTTGACCAATTGAAGAATTATGAGCGGAACATTAAATAAAGTGATGCTGATCGGGCATTTGGGAGATGAGGTTAAAATCCACTATTTTGAGGGTGGAGGATGCATTGCCCGGTTCCCAATTGCCACTAACGAAACCTACACCAGTAAACAAACAGGGGAGAAGGTTACCAATACGGATTGGCATAACATTGTAGTACGCAACAAGGCTGCAGAAATCTGCGAAAAATACCTTAGTAAGGGAGATAAAGTGTATTTGGAGGGGCGGTTAAAAAATAGACAATGGCAAGGAGAAGATGGCAACACACGATATACCACCGAGGTACATGTACAAGATTTTACCTTTTTGTCCACTAAAAATGAGAGCATGGCCAATGCCAATGCTCCTCAAACTGCCGAGACATTACCGCAAAGCGGGCAGGCAAAATCTGTGGATCCCGCAACTGTGGATGAGTCAGAACAGGATGATGACCTGCCATTCTAAACCAAGAAATAACCACTAGAAATTGGATCCCGAACCCCATAGTTTGGTACTTTTTTTAACTGCGAGTAGCGGTTGGTTTACCGCAAAAGTCATTGTGCTACTGCTACTTTTGGTTTGTTCAGCATTAATATCTGGAGCAGAAGTAGCTCTTTTTGGTCTTTCCCAAACAGATTTGAATGAAATGGAGGAAGAAAACACCTCTAGAGGAAAACTAATCGTTCAGCTTTTGAACAAGCCTAAAAAACTCCTAGCAACCATATTAATTGCTAATAACACCATTAACATAGGCATAGTACTTTTGTTCAGTTCTATTGGCAATGTAATATTCTCTGAGATTAATCAAGTTCTATTTGGAGTTGTTTCCGTGCGATTTTTACTCGAGGTAGTTGTGGCCACTTTTTTGATATTAATGTTTGGTGAAATACTGCCTAAAATATATGCTAATAGGAACAGGGTTCAGTTTTCTCAGTTTATGTCTGTTCCCATACGGATTTTAAACACCATGTTTACCCCTTTGAGTTCTCCTATGAGTTCAGCTTCTGGCTTTTTGCATGAAAGGTTAGGCAAACAGAAATCCAATCTTAGTGTAGACCACCTATCTCAAGCTTTGGAGCTTGCTTCGGAAGGGGATACCACCAGGGAAGAGCAAAAAATCCTTGAGGGAATTGTCACTTTTGGGAACACAGACACCAAACAGGTCATGCGGCCACGCATCGATATTTTTGCCCTAAACGAGGACATGAAATTTCTGGAAGTGTTGGAGGAGATTAAAAAAAATGGTTATTCAAGGATTCCAGTGTTTTCAGAAAATATGGATAATGTCCTTGGCGTTCTTTATGTGAAAGATCTGTTGCCTTATATCGACCGGAAGAGTTTCAATTGGATGCCTTTGATCAGGGAACCCTATTTTGTCCCTGAAAACAAAAAACTGGATGATCTTTTACTGGAATTTCAAGAAAAAAAGAATCACTTGGCAGTAGTGGTAGATGAATACGGTGGAACATCGGGAATAGTGACCTTGGAGGACATTATTGAGGAGATTGTTGGGGATATTAGTGATGAGTTTGACGATGAGGACCTTGTTTTCTCCAAATTGGACGATTTCAATTATGTTTTTGATGGAAAAACCACGTTGAAGGATTTTTATAGAGTGGTTAAGATTGAGGATGAAGAGGATTTTGAGGGTCAAAAAGGAGAGTCGGAAACCATTGCCGGCTTTGTGTTGGAAATTTCAGGGAGTTTTCCAAAAAGGGGCGAAAAAGTCCTCTTCAAGAACTATCAGTTTGTAGTGGAAAGTTTGGATAAGAAAAGACTAAAACGAATAAAGATTACATTGCCCCATGAAGCATAAAAGCTTGGTATATATCGCATTAGTTGGTTTGTTATTTGGATGTAAGGATGAGGTGTTGCCCAAGCCCAACGCTCAATTGCGGTTAGATTATCCGAAATCAACTTATGGTAAATTAAGCACAAAAAATTATGCATTTGAGATAAACGAAACGGCAAAAACCAAATTGGAGAATGCAAATGCCTTGACGTTGGACTACCCAGAAATGAATGCTTCCATTTACTTAACATACAAACAGGTAGATAATGATTTGAACACCCTTTTGTCGGATGCCCAAAAGCTGTCCTATGAGCATGTGGTCAAAGCGGATAATATTGTGGAGCAACCCTTTGTCAATGCAAAAGATGGTGTTTATGGAATGTTTTATGAGGTAAGTGGGAATGCAGCGTCACAATCCCAGTTTTATGTTACCGATAGCTTAAACCACTTTGTTACCGGGTCTCTCTATTTTTATGCCAAACCCAATTACGATTCCATTCTTCCTGCCGCGGTCTATCTCCAAACAGACGTTAGAAGGATTATGGAAACACTTCGCTGGAAAAAATAGCCCTATTCTTTGGCTAGTAGGGCTTCTGCCTTTTCAATACTGGAATTGATTTGATTCCTGAGATCCTTCACCTTTATTTCTTCCTCATCCAGCCATTTTTGCTTCTCCTCACTTAGGGCTTTGCCATCCAATATTTCGTCAGAATCAAAGCGATTGCCAAAGTTCATCATCCAATCCATCATGGATTTGTTGGCCGCTTGCAAATCCTTCATGGAAGCTTCGTATTTTTTCCCCATTTCTGTGGTGTCCACCTTACTTTTGAGTTCACCTACCAGTTTGCCTAAAGTACCCATTTTGGGCATCACTTCGTCATGAATCTCCATAACTGTTTCCATTTGCGTAGGCCCCTCCTCTTTTTTCTCTTTTTCCTTGCAAGAACTGATGGTAATCAATACCAAGAATAACACAGACAAAATTTTTCTCATTTTGATGCTTTTTTGCTAAACAATTTAGAGGTAAAAATATACAAACTAAAACCCGAAAGTATGGTAAACAGTCCAAAAAGTGCAAATGCTCTTAGGACTAGATTATTAAAATTGTCCCTGCCCTTGTAATCCATAGTGTGCAGCATCCATAAAAAATCGAACGCACGCCATTGGTTGCTTCTAACGGTTTGTATGTTGCCGTGTTCAACGGATACATATGCAGTTGTGTTAACGGGCTCACTAAATGTTATGGCGTAGGCAGGTAAGGGTCTGCCCCTATATTCATGGTGCTCTCCAGTTTCTGTTAAATATTCTGCTTCGGTAACGGGAGCTGACCCAACAAGTTTTGCTTTAGCTACTGCAATACTCTCTTTCTTGCCCAGAGGAGGTCTGAATGACCCATTTTCTGCATTGAATAGCATTACAGAAGTACTTCCGTTATTCTGAACAACTAGTCTGTATGTTGGCTTGCCCAAGATAGAACACAGTTTCAGCGAAACAATACTGTCCTGGCCATGTAGTTTACTTAAAAAGATGGACGGGGGGGCCAGTGAAAGCTTTGCTGAAAGTAGAGGGTCCTTTTGTTTGATGTGATCTCCTCGAATTTCATCAATACTGGTCCAGCTAAAATATAGACCCCCAAGGGTCCACAAAAAGAACTGAACACCCAAAATGATCCCTAAATAACGATGCCATTTTCTATTGCGTTGAATCCATTGTCTTTTGGTCATAAGAAGAAATTTACCCAGGGAGAAGAACTCCCTGGGGGTTATGTTAGAATGAATACTGTGCTCCCAGAGTCAGGGTTTCCTTAGTTTTGAGCTGAACCCCATCAAGATCTTGATGTAAGGGGGCGGCAAACTCAAATCCCAACCTAAGGTTTTTCAAAGCCCCATTGGGTACATAAATGTTGAAACCCAGACCGCCATTCATATAAGTCCCACCAGAGTTAGCAGTATCTGCAGTTATGACCATCATAGGGTTCAAATTAGGGTCGGCCCCCTCGAGTTCTCCAATGATCAAACCTTCCAGTCGAGCCGAAAAGCTTATCCATTTGGCTGCTTTTAGGGCTAACCAGTTATTTAGACTATACCGGTTTCCGTAACGGAAATCCCTATCATTTTCGCCTAGACGAAAAACGCCTTTTATCTGACTTCCCCAAGAAATGGAGGTTGTTTGCCCTAGGTAGGTTAGGGCAATGTTGGGGTCAAAGGTTCCGCTGCCCAGCTGCATTGGATAAGGTAATTCCGTTTCGTTGGGAGCAGATGCCGGTGTAACATCACTTTGGGTAATGCTTCCAGTTGGAATTGAAAACCCAATCTGACCATGTAAGCTCTGTTGGTTTTTATTGAAGAATTTGTACATAAGTGCTAATTGTACATCTCCAAAACCGCTAGTTTTTGTAGTGAATGTACCACTCATCCGAGTGAGATGGTCCATTTCCATACTCAAATGGTTGAGCATAACCATTAGGGTTATCTTATCACTTGGGGCGAACATGGTACCCAACATATGCATGTTCATGGGCATGCTAGTGGGAGTTACCATATAGTTGGCCAAAGCGTCAGCCGTGGTTGCATTATTGCTTCCCATTTTAAGTTCATCCATGTTCATATACATGTAGCGGTAAGAGAACATCCATTCCCCTTTACCGTGCATGTGGTCTCCCATTACAGAAATTGGTGCATGACCATCGGGTCTTCCTGCAGACCATTTTTGAGATTGATTATTATTTTCTTGTGCATGAAATGCTATTGTGGCCACTAGAAATAGGGCCGGGATATATTTTTTCATCCGGTTTTAAATTGAAGTTTGGGCGATTTTATGAGTTTCGCCTTAAAAAAATTTGAGAACAGTAAAAACTAAGAAAGGTTACTGGGTGGATGAAAATTGTAAGTGCAGAATAAATAAGTGTAATGGTTGTGATAGTCAAAATCGTTTTGAAACGGAAGATGTTCAATTGTATCCGAAGAAAAGAATGCAAGTTCCACAAAACCTATTGGGTACTCCTCTAAAGCAATTTTCGGAAGATTTTGCTTCTTCTCCTCATTTTGCTCGGAAAGACGCTGCATTAAATAACATTTTCCGTTACACTGCAATTCTGTTTTGTCTTTGTTGATACAGAGAAACTCCGCAATGTAATCTTCATAGATAATGTACTCTGCCAAAGGGATAACAGGCCTAACCATTGCCAGGAGGTAGAGGAGAACAAAAATGTGCGCGGCGAACCGTTTCACGTGTTGGTTGATTTGCGTTGCAAAATTAAGGATAATGCAAATCAAAATAAAAAAGACGCTCCTTAAAAGAAGCGCCTTTATCAATTAATTGGTTTGATAAGTTTCATTCAAAATCGGATGCTGTAACCCCTTCGTTCACTTTAACTTCCTTTACCACAAACTCAAAGTTTTGTGGCCCCATAGTCTGGGTCATTTTAAATGGAAATTTGATTCCGGATACTTCCTGATAATCATCAAAGGCAAGGGTGTTGATCATTTGTTGGCCCTGCACATCTTCAATATTAACAACCTGGAGTTTAAGCCCAGATTCAACATCATAAAAACAAGATTTTTTTTCGGTAACCTTGAGCTTGTATGCTTTTTTGTCTCCAATTGCTTCTATGCCTTCAAGGACTAAATTACCAGCTAGGAGATAGTTTAGCTCTGGAAATGCCGCTGATTCCTCTTTTATTCGTTCTATTTCTTCTGGAGTAAGGTCTTTACGCTGACCTTGGGCTGTGGCATAGCCTTTTTCTCCATCCAATACTTGTTTTTGAACAGAGTTTCCCATCACTTTAATGTCTTGCATGAATTGGTGTTTGGTTGTTTTCTTCATTTCCAGCTCCAACTTCATACCCTGCATTTCTGCTTCAGCGGTCATGGCATAAGACAGCACACCTTCTAATTTTTCCTTTCCTCCTATGGCACTCATATAGTTCTCCAAAATGGATTGAACAGTAACGCCTTCAGGGATTGGTGCGGAGTAATCTGGTTTTTCTGTTTTACTAGCATGTTTGTCATAATACAAAACAGGGATTTTTCTATCCTTAAAAGTCACCTTTTCAAGGTTTTCGAGGACTTCGCTTCCTTTTCCCGTAACTACCACCCGGGCATTGGAGGTTGAAAAGTACTTTTGTGCCGCTTGTTGTACGTCTGCAATGGTAACAGCATCTATACGTTCTAAATAGGCTTTATAAAAGTCCTTGGGTAAACCCTCAGTTTCTATATTTAAGGCATAATTGGCCACGGTTTCTGGATTTTCCAATGCCATTACAAAACTACCCGCATACTTGGCTTTAGCATTGGTTAATTCCTCTTCGGTAACAGCTTCGTTCACAATGCCATCAATCTCTTTTAGAATTTGGACCACCGAACTGTCTGTGACCATATTTCTTACTTGGGCATAAGCATTAAAACGCATAGGGCTATACTTATTTGCCCGTATTCCGGAATAAGAACCATAGGTGTACCCCTTGTCTTCACGGAGATTCATGTATAGCCTTGCTTGTGAACCACCGCCTAAAATTCTATTGGCCAGAAGAGCAGGCAAGTAATCCCCATCCTTCATTTTTAGGTTAGTGATGTTTTGCACCGCAATTTCTGACTGTACAGCGTTGGGAACGTCGACAAAATTTATCTGATTGTACTGCACATCCGTTGGGGTGGAATAACTATAGGAGGGTGGAGTGGCCTTGGACCACGGTGTAAATTGAGTAGTAACCAATTCCTGTACTTTGTCAAACTCAACGTCGCCAATGACGACCAAATAAGCGTTGGCCGGCACAAAATAGGAGCGGTAGTGCTGTTCTACATCAGCCAAGGTGACATTGTTTACCGTTGTTTCGGAAGTAATTTCACCATAAGGGTGGCTTTTACCGTAGGCCAAAGCCAGTTGTACACGTGTTGCAATGGCGGAGACGTCCTTTTCCTCAGATTTTATACCCGTTAGAATGCGATCTTTTTCCTTGTCAAACTCTTCTTGGGTAAAGTTGGGGTTTAGGGCGGCATCTGCCATCAACTCCAGGATTCTGGGGAAGTATTTGGACAAGCAGCTTGCTGATGCACCTTGATCTCCAATATTAATGGAAGCCCCCAAAAAATCTACTTCTTCATAAAAATCTTCCTTGGCCATATTTTTGGACCCTTTTCCCAATAGGCTGGAAGTTAAATCTGAAACCCCGGCTTTATTCCCCTGTAAAATAGGAGGGTTGTCAATCATTAGCTGCATTGAAACTCTAGGTAACTTGTGGTTTTCCACCACCATGACCTTAAGCCCGTTCTTAAGTTCAAAGCGGGCAGGTTCCTTTAAATTAATTTCCGGAGCGGGTCCGGGTTTGGGTTGTTTACTACGATCAATTTGGGCATGTGATACTGCAACAAAAAGGGATAGTACAGAAATAATGATATACTTTTTCATCTTAATTGGCTTCTTTTTGTTCTGGTAAATACTCCAACTCAACCCGTTGGTTCACCTTTAAGTACTTTTTGGCCACTTCCATGATTTCTTCCCGGGTTATAGAGCGATAAATGTCAATCTCCGTGTTAATCAAGTTGGTGTTGTCCTTCAACATATAATTGGTCGCAAGGGAACTGGCAATCCCTTGTACTCCGCTATTGGCGTTTACAAAATTGTTTTCAAACTTGTTTTGAAGCTTTTGGTAGTCTTTCTCGGAGATCAACTCAGATTGTATTTTAAGAATCTCGCCATCAATTTCATTTTTGATATCCTGGATTGAATTCTCACCAACAGGCAACCCGCCTACCACATAAGAGCTATAATCTTCTGCACTTATCGGCACTGAAAAAATTTGAAGGGCCATCTTTTTCTCGTCCACCAACTTTTTATAGAGTTTAGAGCTTGCTCCATCACTGAGGTAAGTGGAAATCATATCAATTACATAGGCATCCCTCTCAGCCTGACCCGGAGTTCTATAGGCCAGCAAAATGGCCGGAATCTGAATATTTGGGTCGTGGTAAGTGGCTTTTCGAGTATTTATAATAGGACTTTCCACCACGGTTCTTCGTTGGATTTCCGCACCCTTGGGAATGGGGCCAAAATAATCAGATATCATTTTTTTGGTCTTTTGAGGCTCAATATCCCCTGCTACCACCAAAACCGCATTGTTGGGCACATAATAGGTTTGGTTGAAATTTTTGAAATCATCCAAGGTTGCGCTGGCCAAATGGTCCAAAGACCCAATTACAGCCCATTTGTAGGGATGTTCAGTATACAGATTTTTTAGGAGCACCTCAAAAAATGCACCATATGGTGAATTGTCCACCCGTAATCTCCGTTCTTCTTGTACCACCTCTTTTTGGGTGTCTACACCTACTTGTCCAATGATGGGATGCATCAAGCGTTCCGATTCTAACCATAATCCTGTTTCCAAACTGTTGGATGGGAAGGTTTCGTAGTAATATGTTCGGTCCAAAAAAGTGTTTGCATTTCCGCTTCCACCATTCGAGGAGACTATTTTACCCCATTCACCACGGTCAATGTTTTTGGTGCCTTCAAACAACAAATGTTCAAAAAAATGGGCAAAACCCGTTTTTTGAGGGTCCTCATCTTTGGAGCCCACATGGTACATAACCGCTGTGGTTACCACGGGAGCGCTATTGTCCTGATGCAAAATTACGTGCAGGCCATTGTCCAGATCATACTCTTCAAAGGAAACCTCCTGTGCCGCAAGAAAATTACCCGCAATAAGCATGAAAAGTCCAGATAGTAGAAATCGCTTCATAGTAAAGGAATTTGTTTAAATATATAAAAAGGATTAGTGAGGAGTTTAGGTTTGATGTTACACTAAATATAGGATAAAATTTAAAAGAGATAAGTGAAAAGGCTGAAGTCTTTTACAAGAAATTGTGGTATAATTCACCAACATTCAGTAAATTAAGGATCCACTCAAAAATTTGGCAAAAATGAAAAATCTCACACTCCCTATCCGATTTGGAATTGTTACCAGTGCCTGTTTGATGGCCTATTTTCTGATTTTGTCCCTTATGGGTAAACATACCAATGTTTTCTATAGTCTCTTTAATGGGGTGATAACTGGTTTTGGGATATATGAAACCATTAAATACACCAAATTGCGTGAAGGAAAGGGATTTAGTTATGGAAAGGGATTTACAGCTGGAGTTACCACTGGGTTTATAGCTACCCTGCTGTTCACGGCCTTTTTTGCTTTGTATGCTACAGAGTTGAGCAGCTCTTTTTTGAATGAACTTTCCGATGTTTGGGCCAAGGATTATAGTAATTTTGAAGGGATTGTGTTTTTTACCGTAGCTATTATGGGGTTTGCAACTACCTTGGTTTTGACCCTGTCTTTTATGCAGCTCTTTAAAACTTCAAATAATCCAAAAAAATAATCTTCAAAAGCCCATATAATACTTGTACATTAAGGATTTAGCAGTATATTTGCACCCGCTAATTTTAGTAAAGCACAAGTAATAAATCAAATTAACGCATTATGTACGCAATTGTAGAGATGGCAGGGCAGCAATTTAAAGTTGCAAAAGACCAGAAAGTGTACGTTCACCGTTTACAGACAGAAGAAGGGAAAAAAGTCACTTTTGATAAAGTACTTCTTTTGGATGACGGAGGTAACGTAACTATCGGCGCCCCAGTCATAGAAGGTGCGGCTGTTGAGGCCAAAGTAGTAAAGCACTTAAAAGGAGATAAAGTAATAGTCTTTAAAAAGAAAAGACGTAAAGGATACCGTGTTAAAAACGGACACAGACAGTCTTTGACCGAAATTATTGTTGAAGGTATTGTAGCCAAAGGTGCTAAAAAAGCAGCCCCCGCGAAAGCAAAAGCTGAAAAGCCCGCTACAGCCCCTAAAAAGGCGGCAGCAAAAGTAGAAGCTCCTAAGAAAGCTGCTCCAAAGAAGGAGACTGCTAAGAAGGCAACAGAGGATTTAAGTGCCAAAACGGTAGCTGAGCTGAAAGAAATGGCAAAGGCAAAAGGAATTGCTGGGATTTCTTCAATGAAGAAAGCAGATCTAATAGAAGCGCTAAACAAATAGGAAAGAACTAAAATTTATATATCATGGCACATAAGAAAGGTGTAGGTAGTTCAAAAAACGGTAGAGAATCGGAATCGAAACGTCTTGGCGTTAAGATATTCGGGGGACAGGCTGCTGTTGCTGGTAACATTATTGTTAGACAACGTGGTACCAAGCACAATCCTGGCGAAAATGTTTATGCCGGTAAAGACCATACATTACATGCCAAAATAGATGGTATTGTAAAGTTTCAAAAGAAGGCTGGAGGGAAATCATTTGTCTCCATTGATCCTTTCGAAGCATAAAAAAATATTGCTATAAATAAAAAAGCCCCACTTTTTAGTGGGGCTTTTTTATTAGGGACTTTTCCTAATTGTCAACTCATGATTTTTTGATTCCTATATCTGAAAGGGTTTATGGGTAACCTCCAACGGAGTTAGAACTGAATCCTGCGTTTTCTGGCAGTGATTTCCCAGACATCCACTTTTTGCCCATTTTCAATAACAGAGACTTCATCGTGAAGGTTTATGGTTGGACAAATATGATAGGGAATGCCATATAGAATGTCCCCTACCTTTAACTCTTTCCAGTTTTCCACTTTAATGACGCCGTGTTCCTCGCTTTGGGAAAGCAGTTCGTAGTTGTCCAAATTGAGAAATCTTACTCTTTTGTCGATTGGATTTTCCGGCGCTACGGATTTATGTCCTAAGTCTACGGTCACTATTCCTTCAGTTGGTTTGGAGATAATTCGGGTTACCAAAACGGCAGCATATTTGAAGTTTTGTTCCTGGAGTTTTTCGGAATATCCCCAATCCCAGAACACACAAGTGCCCGGACTGGTAATTCTGCTCTTCTTCAGTAAATGGGAGGTGAATGACGGGGTGCCACCACAAATCATCTCGATTTTGGGATGCACTTCTTTTAAGGTTTCGAAAAGCTGGGATACCTCAAGAAATCCATTTTCTATTTTTTCATTTCTTATGGAGAAATCTGTATCGCGCAAATGTCCATCGTACACATGAAATCCACTAAAATTCAAAGCTTTAGCATCGATGACAAATTTTACAAGTTCGCTTAGGTCGTTTCCAACACAAATGCCGGAACGATTCATGCCATTGTTGATGTCGAGGTAAATTTTCAGTTGCATGCCAAGGGAACTCGCTTTTTCATTCAAAAAGTCCGCAGTGTCCATGCAGTCCACAATTGTGGAGAAGGAAGTGTTTGGAAAATGAGAAATCAACGAAAGGAAGCGATCCACCTTGGGGCCGACCAGCTGATGCGCAATGAGAACGGATTTTGCACCAGCTTCTGCCGCAATTTCTGCTTCAGAAATGGTGGAGGATTTAAATTTGGTAATACTGGCATCCAATAGCAATTGCATTACCCTAGGCATTTTATTGGTCTTTACATGAGGCATCAGTCTTTGGGAATTGCCCCCAACTTTGGATAGCATTTCGCGAATATTAAATTGAAGATGTTCCTTATAAACAACCACAGAAGGTGAGTCAACTGTCTCAATGTTTTTTATTTGATACCACATTCCAGTCATATAGTATTAATTTGAAAACAATGTAGGGATTTGTGGAACAATGTCAAGGGGGTTATTCAATTTTTGAATCAACTTGAGTTTTTTAGAATATCCCTTATGATTTTTAAATGATGCTCCGTATGGATTTTTAAAAATCGTTTGGTTTGCTCTTTGTTGATCAATTTAAAATAGGGATGTCTAAAATGTGCATTGGCATCCAAGCTTTCTATTTTTTTAAGGTTTTTCCTGGCTTCTTCAAGCTGCAAGTACAGACTGTCCGTATTTATATCCTTGGGCGGCCTTATGGATTTGGGGGATTGTGCAACACCTCGGGGAATAATCCCCGAGGTAAACACAAAAATTCTTGATAAACTAAAACTCGAGCTAAATTTATTGGGATCAGAGCGCTCCAGAGATTCGCAGATTCTATTTATAGCCTTAAGGCTATGATCTATGTGCCAAGCCACATCCCCTTTCGAAATTTTTTGGTTTTTGTGACCACGTTGGGGGATGTAATCCACAATTTCCGAAAATTGAGCATCTAAAAAATTTGGGCCTGATTCTGTATTTCGCACTAGAACAACAGTAATTATAACAATAACTAAAGCTAGTAAAATAAGACTTATTTTTTTCATGCAAAATGGGCTGATTCTTGTCTAGAATTGAAATCGGTAACCAAAATCCGGAAAGAAACCAATCTGGTCTTCGCGATCAATGTTGTTGGTTAGTCTATTATACCTTCTGGAAAAGATGTTGTTTTTATTAGTTAGGTTCTGCATGTCCACGTAAAATTGATGCGATTGTTTTTTACCCTTACTGTTTATTTTAAGACCTAACTTCACATCCCACCTGAAATAGCTATCGTATTGTTGGCTATAGGCTAGATTATCAAACAATACTTCATACCCCATATTCCTTGAAGTTTCCAGATCTATTGGCGTATAGTATCTCCCGCCTGAATAGGTGGCCCGTGTATCTACAAAAAACTTGTTTTTCCTAGATTTTCCTATAGCAAATTCCTTACCTGCAAGTAGATTGATTACTTGGCCATTGTTAAATGGCGAGTTCCGTTCAATAGTATCACTACCCGTGTACTTACTTTGATAAAAAGAGGAGGTGAGCAACAAGTAATAATCTTGACTAAAGAATTTCTCTAAAGTTAGCTCAACTCCTTGATTGTATGCTGTACCCTGATTGACCAAGGATACTGCATCCGTACTAAATCCGAAATCGGCTCCTTCGGTCAAGGTTGAATAGCTTGAGGAAAACGAATCAACAGGGACATTGTCTATATCTTGGTAATAAGCTTCTAGTTTTGCCCGCCACTTGTCTCCCAGTTTTACATCATATCCAAAAACGTAATGTGCGCTTTTAACAAACTCCAAATCCCTGTTGGTTTGCACAGGATTGCCATTAATATCCTCGTTTAGAAATAGAATGGGAGTTGGAATATTTTGGGAGTGAATGCCATACCCCAAGCTGAACCTATGGTTGTCATTGGCTTCAAAACTGAGTCCGGCTCGTGGTTCAAATACAAATTGCTTGTTTAAGTTACTATACAATCCATGTACGCCCGTATTTAGTGTGAGTTTCTTAGATAGTCTAAATTGGCCCTGGGCAAAGGGTTGAAGAAGAGCTAGACTTTCGTCCATATCTATTAGGGTGACAAGGTCTGAGAATCCGTCACCATCTAAATCAGCTTGTTCTTCTCGATCTTGATTGCTATAATCCAAGGACAAGTTTTCGTACTGTAACCCTGTCCTAAATGTTATTTTGTTGTTGATTTTAGTATTGAACAAGGTAGAGAATGTAAGGCGATTTTCCGTTTCATCATCCTTGGTATATAACAAAATGGTTTCCTGCGGCGTATCCTTTTCAAAATAGCGGTCTGCGGTATACTTACTGGATGAAGTAGAATAACCTACCACTGTTCTCAAATAAGATTTTTTTCCAAACGGAAGTGTATGTTTAACCCCGATAACCCCAAAGCCAGATTCTACATAAGCATCTTCATCTTCTGCAGCAAATAGATCATCCGCCTCGATGCTATCCCCCAAGAAGTCAATATCGGAGGTGCCACCGATTCCAAAAAGGGATAGGCTGCCAAGTTTTCCCTTACCAAAGTTGAGATTAAAAGAGAAGTCTCCATAATTTGGGTTAGCAGAGGTTCCCGCCCCGGCAGACCCAATTAAACCCACGAGTGAATACCTTCCAGCAACCAAAAAAGAACCTTTACTGCCCAAAGGACCTTCTCCTGTGGCCTCCACACCTGAAAATGCACCAACTTGGGCTGCAAATTCGTAGTCATCTGTATTTCCATTTCGCAAACCAATATCGAAAACTCCACCTATGGCATTGCCATATTCGGCTGGAAATGCTGAGGTAATGAAATCCGAATTTTTGAGCATGTTTGGATTCAAGGCAGATACAGGGCCACCAGTTGTGCCTGCGGAGGAATAGTGATTGGGATTGGGTACAGGTATTCCTTCTATTCTCCAGAGTAGGCCCGTTGGT
Source organism: uncultured Allomuricauda sp. (assembly GCA_965117065.1). Lineage (GTDB taxonomy): Bacteria > Bacteroidota > Bacteroidia > Flavobacteriales > Flavobacteriaceae > Flagellimonas. The sequence continues at coordinate 1,798,822 of OZ220751.1, read as the reverse complement.
GAATTTCCACGAATAATGATATCGTTTCTACTGTCATCAGGAGCTGAAACGCCGGCAAAATTAGCAGCCAATCTTCCAATGTCTCCCCGACCTCCAGAAAACCTGCCCACTTCCTCTATCCCAAATTGCCGTGCAGAAACCGTTGCCATTTTGTTTCTCGGTTTGTCCAAATTGGAATTTGAAGTAACCACGACTTCCTTTAGCGCGTTGAAACTTTCCCTTAAAGTAATGTTGAGCACCACATCTTTTCCAGTGGTAACCTCAATATTGGGAACAAATGTATCCTCGAACCCTATATAGCTTATCCGGATACTTTGCCTGCCAATTGGAACATTCTTTAAGGTAAATTGACCGTCAAAATCTGTGATTACACCAGTGGCAATTTCCATGTTCAAAAGCTCTATGGTGGCGCCCTCCAATGGACTTTCCGATTGTTTGTCCAGAACAATTCCTTTAATGATTCCCGTTTGGGAAAATCCCATGGAAGAGATTAAAAGCACAATGGCCAAAAAGGTATTTTTCATAATGGTTTATATTTTGTTTCCCCGAAAATCTTGGAAATAATGAATTTGTTAGGCTATGAAATAGCTGAATTGCTTTTTTGTCTATTGAACTGATGCACCATCATTTAGGGCACTACTTTTACACATTTGCAGCTTAAATCCGAACAAAGTCCATAAGTGACAACTCAAATCATATATTGACAGTTGAAGTAGACTATGACAAAAGAGAAACTTGTCGATGTGTATCTTTACGCCAAGCAGATTTTATGTTGAAGAAGAAAGGGATTTATAAAGTATTGTTCAGATTACTGGTCATCAATGTGGTCTTTTTTCTGGTCAAGATTACAATGGAACAGGATGATGATATGGTTGAAGGCATTTTTAATGCGACAAGCGTATTCTACTATGTCAGCGCATTTTTTTTGTTTATGCTTACTTGGGAAACCAATGATTGGTTGTTGAAAAAACAACGGCCAAAAGGAGGTCTCTATTTTAAGAGTAGCATTGTGATTATAGGAAAGAATATTGCCATTTTGGCCCCAACAACTGCTTTGGTGTATTATTTGGGACTGTTTGTTTTTAGGGAAAGTTGGGGTATTATTTGTGATGACCCACCTCTTATAGAATTTACAATCGATTTTTTCAGAGCCATTTTGCTTGGGTTGACCGTCATTTTTTTTAATATGTTCCACTTTTCCATGAACCAAAGGGATGAATTGACCAAGCAAATGGAGGATTTGAAACGGGAAATGCTGGCCTCTAAATATGCTTCATTAAAGAATCAGATAAGCCCTCATTTTTTGTTTAACAGTCTAAACACCCTAACGTCTTTGATGTACGAGGATCGCGATTTGGCCTCAGATTTTGTGACCAGATTGGCATCAAGTTACCGTTACATTTTAGACCATCGCGAGCAAGACTTGGTAACGCTAAAAAAAGAACTGGGGTTTTTGGATTCTTTTGTGTTTATGATGAATGTACGGCATAAGGATGCTGTGGTGATTAAATCGGACATCCAAGTGTCAACAGAATATTTTCTAATTCCAACCCTATCCGTTCAAATGCTGGTGGAAAATGCACTCAAGCACAACTATTATAGTAAAGAAAAGCCTTTGGAAGTTCAGATTTCAACAATTGGCGATGAGGCCTTAGTGGTAAAAAACAATCTTCGAAAAAGGCAGTTGAATGAGGAAACTACCCGATTAGGGTTAAAAAATATAAAAAAGCGATATTCCTATTATACCAACAAGCAGGTTTTGGTACGAGAAGAGGATAATTTTTTTGAAGTGATTATTCCCCTTCTGGATAAGGAAATAACAGACATGAATTTGATAGCCATATCTTAAATATGAAAGCAGTAATTGTTGAGGATGAGGAATTTGCTTCCAAGAGGTTAACTCAGTTGGTGGGGGAGCTTGCGCCGGAAATTGATATTGTGGCAAGTATCAATTCGGTAGAGAACGGAACACAATGGTTTAAGACGAATGCCCTTCCAGACCTCGTTTTTTTGGATATCCAACTCAACGATGGTTATGGATTTGATATTCTGGATGGAATGGAAGAACATCCTCCTGTAATATTTACTACAGCTTATAATGAGTTTGCCATTCGTGGATTTAAATACAATGGAGTGGATTATTTACTCAAACCTATCGTCAAAACAGATTTGAAGACTGCGCTGGAAAAATTCAAAAAAAATGTGACTCGCAATGGGCGCGGCGCTACAGAAGATTTGGAGCACTTAAAACAGCTATTCCATAAGGAGTATAAGCATCGGTTTATGGTGAAGGTTGGCAATCAGTTTAGATCCTTTAATGTAGAAGACATTGCCTTTTTTAAGTCACACGAAGGAATGATTTGCTTGTTTACCCATGCTGGGCAATCCTATCCCATTGAGTACACTATTGATCAATTAGAGAACATTTTGAATCCCATCCATTTTTTTCGAATCAATCGCAAATTTATGGTCTCTGTAAAAGCAGTTGTGGAAATCCATAGTTACTTTAACAGTCGTTTGTTGCTCAAGATACTTCCAAAGGAAGAGGAACAGATTATTGTATCTAGGGAACGCACCACCAATTTTAAAAAGTGGCTGGATATGTAAACAAAAACCCTCACATAACTGCAAGGGTCTATTTTCTTACTTCTAAGAGCGAAGCATCTAGTTTCTATTTCTAGTATCTGTAGTACTCTGGCTTAAAAGGGCCTTGAACGGTAACGCCAATATACTCCGCTTGATCTTTCCTGAGTTCGGTTAACTCAGCCCCTAATCGCGATAAGTGCAATTTGGCCACCTTTTCATCCAAATGTTTGGGCAGCATATATACCTCGTTTTCATACTTGTCACTATTGTTCCAAAGCTCAATTTGTGCCAATGTTTGGTTAGTAAAGGAATTACTCATCACAAAACTTGGGTGACCGGTGGCACAGCCCAAATTCACCAATCTACCCTCGGCCAAAATAATAACATCCTTGCCATCAATGGTATATTTGTCAACTTGAGGTTTAATCTCGTCTTTGGTACTGCCATAGGTTCCGTTTAACCAGGCCATATCAATCTCGTTGTCAAAGTGACCAATGTTACAAACAATGGCTTTATCCTTTAACGCCCTGAAGTGCTCCTCGCGAATAATGTCTTTGTTTCCGGTAGTAGTAATTACTACATCGGCATTACCCACAACAGTTTCCAATTTCTTTACTTCATAACCATCCATACAAGCCTGAAGTGCACAGATTGGGTCTATTTCGGTAACTGTAACGATAGCTCCCGCTCCTCTAAAGGAAGCTGCGGTACCTTTTCCAACATCGCCATAACCGGCAACAACTACACGTTTCCCGGCCAACATAGTATCTGTGGCCCGTCTTATCGCATCCACAGCACTCTCACGGCAGCCGTATTTATTATCAAATTTGGACTTCGTTACAGAATCGTTCACGTTGATGGCTGGCATAGGAAGGGTCCCATTTTTCACTCGATCATATAAACGATGCACCCCAGTTGTGGTCTCTTCAGATAATCCTTTCACTCCAGCGGCCAATTCAGGAAACTGATCCAATACCATATTGGTTAAATCCCCACCGTCGTCCAAAATCATATTCAAAGGCTGTCTGTCTTCTCCAAAGAACAAAGTTTGCTCAATACACCAATCAAACTCTTCCTCAGTCATTCCCTTCCAAGCATATACAGGGATTCCAGCTGCAGCTATTGCGGCGGCGGCGTGGTCTTGGGTTGAGAAAATATTGCAGGAACTCCAGGTAACATCAGCACCTAATTCAATTAAAGTTTCGATTAAAACTGCAGTTTGGATGGTCATATGCAAGCATCCGGCAATTCGCGAACCCTTTAAAGGTTGCTCATCCTTATACTCTTCCCGCAACGCCATTAAACCGGGCATCTCAGCCTCAGCCAATTCAATCTCTTTTCGGCCCCAATCCGCAAGGGAAATATCTTTTACCTTATACGGTACATAAGGAATTGTCTTTGTGCTCATATCTTATTTTAATTAACTTTATGTAGCTTAGCTATACCAGTCAGCAAAGATACGAAATCACTTAACATTTAGACGTGCCCTTATACAAAACCATTACGGTCTCCCCTACAACCAGCCTATATGTCTGGAAGGTCACTGAACCTGAAGATGAACTTTCCAAGGGCATTGAACTTACGCCGCATTGTCAAAATAGGATGGATGGGATGAAATCAGAATTTCATCGACGCGCTTTTTTAAGTATAAGGCATCTTATGGCTGAAGCTGGCTATGTGGACCAGGACCTTTATTATGATAGTTTTGGGAAGCCGCACCTGCAAGATGGGAACCATATATCCATTACGCATTCACACAATTTTACAGGCATTATTGTGAGTAAGACCGATGAGGTTGGGATTGATATTGAAATGCAGCGGGAAAAGATTTTGCGCATTGCCAATAAATTTACTCCCTTGGAAGAATATCGCACATTGGCCAATACTGATGCCATAATAAGAAAGCTAACCATAGTTTGGGGCGCCAAGGAATCCCTATATAAAATATACGCAGAGCAAGGTCTTAGCTTTTTAAGACATATTGACGTTATGGACTTTGCCTTTGACGACAAACGAACCGTGGCCAAGATTATATATAAAGGAAAAAAATCCCATTACGAGATAGAATTTATAGAATTTGAAGGATTTACCTGCGTTTTTGCCTTTAAAATGATGGGGAACTGATAAGGTCTTTTTACTAGCTTTGCTGCTTAAAAATGAATCTTAACCCATGAGAATATCCGTTGAATTGACCTTGACTCCTCTTCAGGATAATTTTGAGCCTCCAATCATCGAGTTTATTAAAAAGCTAAGAGCCTCAGGTCTTAAGGTTTTGGAAAACCCATTAAGTACCCAAGTGTACGGGGATTATGACGAGGTGATGGAGTTACTTCAGACAGAAATAAAGGAGGCTTTTGGATCCTTGGAACATGTTGTATTGGGGATGAAGATTGTGAAATCTGATCGAAGCGGGTATGAGCCACATTTTTGATTGGATTTTTTCGCAATACGAGGGTATTCCAACACATATCGTGGTGCTGGAACTCATTAGCGTTGTCTTCGCCTTGCTAAGTGTTTGGTATTCCATGCGGGAGAATATATTGGTATATCCAACCGGAATAATCGGGACAGGGATAGCTGCCTACATTTTGCTTTTCTGGGGGCTACTGGGAGATATGCTTATCAATACTTACTACTTTGTTATGAGTATTGTTGGGTGGTATCTGTGGACTCGCAAAGTAGACGAAACCCACTTTGTGCCAATTACAAGAACCACTAAAAATGAGAAAAAATGGTCCATACTATTATTTGTGGGCACTATCATTTTCGTTTCTGTTGTATATTTTCTTGCAGACCGATTCAATGTTTGGACAGCTTACGTTGATACGATAACAACGGCTATCTTTTTTGTTGGGATGTGGTTAATGGCAAAAAAGAAGTTGGAAAACTGGGTCTATTGGATTGTGGGTGATATTATCACAGTACCTTTGTATTGGTACAAAGGACTTATTTTTAGCTCTTTGCTCTATTTTTTACTAACCATAATTGCCATTTATGGCTATAAGGCATGGAAGAAAAACTTGGGCAAGAGCCCTCAGACCTTATTAAAGTAGTTCTTTTTGGACCAGAATCTACTGGAAAGACCACGCTTTCACAGCAACTAGCGAGACAATACAATACGGTATGGGTACCGGAGTATGCGCGTGAATATTTACAGAACAAATGGAACAACGAGCGCAAAACCTGTGAACCCAAGGATTTGTTGCCCATTGCAGAGGGACAGATTGGATTGGAGAACAATCTGACCCAGAAAGCAACCGATGTGCTTATTTGTGACACGGATTTATTGGAAACCAAAGTTTATTCCGAAGCCTATTACTTGGGCTATTGTGACCCATTACTGGAAAAATATGCCTTGGAGAACACCTATGACCTATATTTTCTGACTTATATAGACACGCCTTGGGAAGCCGATGATTTAAGGGATAAACCCAATGAAAGAGAACGGATGTTTGCATATTTCCATAATACCTTGAAAAATTATAATCGGAATTTCGTTATCTTGAAAGGAGATAAAAAAGCAAGGCTCAAAACCGCAGTTGAACACATCGATAAACTTCTCCATAAACATGATTGACCTAAGTCAAAAAGACCTCGAACAACTTGGGAAAAAAGGTATTTCCCAAGAAAAAGTAATAAATCAAATCGCCACCTTCAAAGCGGGAATCCCATTTGTTGGCCTAAACAAGGCGGCTGTGGTGGGTGATGGAATTCTACGGTTTTCTGAGAAGGAGCAAAACGATCTGATTCAGTATTTTGAGGATACCCGCGGAACGCTTCAGTTATTAAAGTTTGTCCCAGCCTCGGGGGCAGCATCAAGGATGTTCAAAGCTGCTTTCAACTTCTTGGAAACCTACAATCCCACCAAAGAAACACTTGCCACTTATTTAGACAGGACCGCTGATTCCGAGATAGAAAAATTCGTTGAAGAAATGGAGAACTTTCCATTCTATAGGATAATCATGGAAAGGATAGCTGGAAAAACAGAGAACAAGGACGAGAAAGTCTATCTTTTCGTAAAGGAAATGTTAGTGGCTGAAGGCTTAAACTATGGTTTCTTTCCTAAAGGTTTACTACCATTTCATAAATATGAAAACTCGACTGCCACACCTTTTGAGGAACATTTAAAGGAAGCTGCCCTTTATGCCAAAACAGCAGGTAAGGCCAATCTTCACTTTACTATTTCCGAACAGCATAATGCCATGTTCAGAGCGGAGCATGCTTCGACAGGGCCAAAGGTTTCCCAAGCTACGAACACAGAATTCAGCATTTCTTACTCCAACCAAAAATCATCCACAGATACCATAGCCGTGGATATGGAAAACAAGCCTTTTAAAAATGGAGATGGCTCTATTTTGTTTAGACCTGGTGGACATGGTGCATTGATTGAGAACCTCAATGACCAAGATGCCGATATCATTTTTATCAAGAATATTGACAATGTGGTCATTGACCAAAATTTGGAAGCAGTGGCCAACAGTAAAAAAATGTTGGCAGGAGTTTTAAAAAAGGTACAAGACCAAGCATTTGAATATGCAACTGTTCTCGGAGAGGGTGATGTTTCTGAAACACTTAAAAGCAAGATCAAGTCCTTTTTGGAAAAAGAACTCAATGTTCGGTTTTCAGAGAACTATGCTAGTTTGGATGATCATGGGCAGCTTGCCGTATTAAGGAATAAAATTAATAGGCCGATTCGTGTTTGTGGGATGGTAAAAAACGAAGGGGAACCCGGAGGAGGGCCTTTTTGGATAAGTGATGATCAAGGCAATATTTCGCTTCAAATTATTGAATCGGCCCAAATCGATTTAACCAATAAAGAACAGGCTGGAATCCTTAAAAATTCAACCCATTTTAATCCAGTAGATTTAATTTGTGGGGTTAAAAACCACGAAGGTGAAAAGTACAATCTTTTGGATTTTGTAGATGAGAAACAAGGCTTTATCACGGGAAAGACCAAGGAAGGAAAAGAACTTAAGGCATTAGAGCTCCCAGGACTGTGGAATGGTGCCATGGCTTTTTGGAACACTCTTTTTGTTGAAGTGCCGTTGGTTACCTTTAATCCGGTAAAAACGGTGAACGACTTGTTTAAGCCTAGCCATCAGGCATAATAACAAAGTAATCTTTATAACAGTTGAGGCTCCCATAGATTTGGGAGCTTTTTTTTGGTCCATGTGACTAAGTCAAAAATTCAGTGTCCCATAAATAAGTGGCAACACAAAAATGCTTGCAAGAAAAAATAGACTATCGGTAGGAAATAATAAAACACCTCTAAGCTTGGACGCTTAGTTTTTTGGTTGGTTGATTTGGTTAGAAGGTCGTACTTAGTACGACCTTTTTTTGTGACTTATTTTAAAAATAAGTGTCCTAAAAAAAGAAACACTTAAAATGCTATTTACCATAATTCTGGCTGTGAGTATTCTATCATTTATTGTTGCAATCGTACTGGTGGTGCCCTTTTTAAGACAAGAATATCGAGATAATAAACAAAAGAAAAAAGGATGATGCTATGCAAACACTAACCATGCATTATCCATGATTGCCAATTGTAGCTGCAATCCTATTTCTCCATAATTTGATTGATTATTGGCAATTTAAAAGGCTGCTTCGGCAGCCTTTTTCCATTTAGCGCGGAGTTTTTGTTGAATTTGAATTATTTCTATTGGTAAATGTTATTTCATCAACTTTTTGTTGTGATAAATAACTTTGTCGCATTACATTTGTCCCATCTCAAAGGGGTGCTTTTTAAAGGCTGAGATTATACCCAATGAACCTGGGCGGGTAATGCTGCCAAGGGATTGCGCTAAGCGCATCTTGGAATTTCTATGTTTCCTTAGAAACACAAATCAATTTTTAACCAGAATAATAACCCCTTTTATTCGTAACATTTTTTACGAATGAAAACATCTTTATTCACAACTGTAGCCCTTTTTGGGCTTGCACTTTCAATAAGTGCACAACAAAATCCTACGGATTCCCTCGAAGGCAAGAAAATTGTACTGGATGAGGTATTGGTACAAGCAATCAGGGTTACCAAAGAGTTTCCGATTACTTTTTCAAATTTGGACAAGGAAACTATTGCTCCTCGTAATTTAGGTCAAGACATTCCTATTTTATTGAATTATTTACCAGCGGTGGTTACTACTTCCGATGCTGGAGCAGGAGTAGGTTACACTGGAATTCGGGTTAGGGGAAGTGATGCTACCCGGGTCAATGTGACCATTAATGGGATTCCCTATAACGATGCAGAGTCGCAAGGTACGTTTTGGGTAAATATGCCCGATTTTGCATCTTCTACGGAAAGTCTCCAGTTACAACGCGGTGTAGGAACTTCAACTAATGGAGCTGCTGCTTTTGGAGCTAGTTTAAATTTGTTGACCGATGCTTTTTCAGAAGAAGCATACGGCAGAATAGCTTCCTCCATAGGGAGTTTTAATACCTTGAGAAACAATGTAAAGTTTAGTACAGGACTTATCAATGATCACTTTGAACTCTCCGGGAGACTTTCACGGATCACTTCTGATGGTTATATAGATCGGGCAAGTTCGGAGCTCGATTCGTATTTCCTCCAGGGAACCTATAAGGATGATAATACGCTGATCAAAGCCCTGCTTTTTGGAGGTCACGAAATCACCTACCAATCTTGGTTTGGCATTGATGCAGCAACGCTTGGTTCCAATAGAACTTTCAACCCTGCAGGGATGTACACCGACGAAAATGGCACAACCCAGTTTCATGAAAGGGAGGAAGACAATTACAAGCAAGACCATTTTCAATTGCATTGGAATGAAGCCTTGAACCCGGAGTGGAATGCCAATATTGCCTTGCATTATACCCGCGGAAGAGGTTATTTTGAGCAGTTTAGGGAAGATGATGATTTCGCGACCTATGGTTTGGACCCAATTACCGTAAACGGAGAGAACGTTGACACCACAGATTTAATTCGAAGAAGATGGTTGGACAATGACTTTTATGGAACTGTAGCTTCCATACATCACCGCAAAGAAGACCTATACCTGATATTTGGAGGAGGTTATAATGTTTATAAAGGAGACCACTTCGGTGAGGTAATCTGGGCTCGATTTGCAGGCAACAGTAATATTAGAGATAGGTATTACGATGACAATTCTACTAAAACAGACTTTAATGTTTATGCAAAGGCCAATTATCAATTGGATGGTAAATGGTCCATATTCGGAGATGTCCAATATAGGGGAGTGGGATATGAGGCCAATGGAGCGGACACCGGATTGGTTGATGATACCTTTAACTTTTTCAATCCTAAAGCGGGAATAACCTTCGATTTAAACACCAACCATAATTTCTACTTATCCTATGCCCGGGCCAATAGGGAACCCAATAGGAATGATTATGAAAATGGAAATCCCAAGCCTGAAAAATTGAATGATTTTGAATTGGGCTGGCGTTATATTTCCCCTAATTTTCAGTTGAATGCCAACACTTATTACATGCGTTACAAGGACCAATTAGTGCTTACTGGAGAGCTAAATGATGTGGGTGCCCCTCTGAGGGCGAATGTAGGGGACAGTTATCGTTTGGGTTTGGAATTGGATGCCACCATTAGGCTGGGAGATCAATGGGCTATTCAGCCCAATGTTGCGCTAAGCGATAACAGAAACGTGGACTTTGTTTTTCAGCGCGATGGGCAACTTCAGGATTTGGGAAATACCAAAATTGCCTATTCACCTAACCTAGTAGCGGGTAATATCCTTGCCTTTATGCCCAATGAGAATGTACAGGTTTCTTTACTTACCAAATTCGTTGGGAAACAGTATATGGGAAATATTGACTCAGAGGCCTCGGTTTTGGACAGCTATTCCCAAACCGATTTTAATGTGCAATATGTGATTGAAACCAATTCATTTGTAAAGAGCATTGTCCTTTCAGGTTTGGTAAACAACATTTTTGACAAGGATATCGTGTCCAATGGATATTTCTTCACTTATGATGATGATTTTTCCAATCCAGGAACAATTACTACCATTGAAGGGGCTGGATTCTATCCTCAAGCAGGAATCAACTTTTTACTGGGCGCTACCATCAATTTTTAAAGCCTCAAAGGGATAGCTAAAAAAGGGATTCTGTACATTTATACACATGACAGAATCCCTTTTTTTAGGTAAAAACCCTGTTCGTTGGGGTGTAATTGGTTGTGGGGGTGTGACCGAAAAGAAGAGCGTCCCTGCGTACCAAATGACTTCAGGTTTTGAGATTTCAATGGTCATGGGACGCAGCGCCGATAAAGCCCAAGATTATGCCAACCGGCACCATATTCCCAGATGGACCACCAATGCTCGCGAGCTTATTGAACATCCTGAAATCGATGCGGTATACATTGCTACTCCTCCTGATTCCCATAAAGAATATGCGCTTTTGGTTGCTAAAGCTGGAAAACCTTGTTGCATAGAAAAGCCCATGGCTCCCAATTATCAAGACAGCTTAGTTATTTACAGTGCTTTTCAGGAAAAAGAATTGCCACTCTTCATTGCCTATTATCGGCGTTCTTTACCCCGATTCAATCAGATAAAAAAATGGTTGGACGAAAATAGTATTGGAAAGCTGAGACACATTAATTGGCAAAAAACCAAACCACCCAATGATTTGGACTTGTGTGGGAAATACAACTGGCGAACAGATTCAAAAGTGGCTCCTGGGGGGTATTTTGATGACTTGGCAAGCCATGGATTGAATTTGTTCACGTATCTCTTAGGGAATATCAAGAAAGCGCAAGGGATCGCGCTGAATCAACAGGGTTTGTATTCAGCTTATGACAGTGTTACTGGAGTTTGGCTTCATGAAAATGGAATTACCGGATCGGGCTTATGGAATTTTGGGACCTACCACCGGGAGGATAAAGCAGAAATATTTGGGTCAACAGGAAAAATCAGCTTTCCGGTTTTGGACGAGGGACAATTAGTTTTGGAAAATGAGTCTGGCAAACAGATTTTGGAAATACCGAACCCCAAACACATCCAACAATTTCACGTGGAAAATATGAGGTCCCATCTTAATGGGCAGTCAGTCCATCCTTCTTTGGTGGATTCTGGGCTGCATACCAGTTGGGTTATGGATCAGATATTAGGAAATTAATTAAATATGGTGACCACATTGCCACTCTGCGTTGCCTGATAAAACAGCAGATCATAATACCTATTTCCGTCGTCTGGGCGATTTAATTGCTGACCAGTAAAAAGACTATACTCAAAGTCTTCGCAGGTGCAGGTAACATTTTGTCCGTTCAAGGTCATGGTTGAGCAATTATTGGGGGCATGGTTGGGACAGCTAGCCTCAAAAGCAAAAAAAGTGTCCAGTCCAGAACGAATTACAAAAGCACCTCGAGTACCCACTCCATTGTTCCCTACATAAACAGGATTTCCAATAGTATTTAGTCCATTGTACAAGGGAAGATTGAGGTTTAGCTCGAACCGAAAATTAACCTCTTGGAGGTAAGGGTTTCGGTTGGTGGGGTCAGATTCACAACCTATCAATAGTACAAATACAACACAACTCCAGAAGTACTTCATTACACGGATTTCAAAGCGTTACAACGGCAAAATTGAGCAAAAATTACCTATATTTGCGTTAAATCCTCGCAAAAACTATGGTGGACATAGTTGCAGTTGAGGATTTTTGTATTTGTAGCAATAAAGGGATATTGGGAAAATATTTTCATTTTCTTCAATGTTCTTTTGCATTAAAAATAGACGACATGAGTAAGGTTTCATATTATACACCTGAAGGATTAAAAAAACTAAGGGAGGAACTCAACTACCTAAAAGATGTGGAGCGACCTAAGGCTTCCCAAGCTATTGGTGAGGCTAGGGATAAGGGCGATTTGTCCGAAAATGCTGAATATGATGCAGCCAAGGAGGCCCAAGGGCTTTTAGAGATGAAAATCTCCAAAATGGAGGAAACACTGTCCAATGCCCGGTTGATAGATGAATCCCAGTTGGATACCTCCAAGGTTTTGGTGCTGTCCACAGTGAAATTGAAGAACCAGACCAATGGTATGGAGATGAAATATACCCTGGTGGCCGAAAGCGAGGCGGACCTGAAGGCAGGTAAAATTTCTGTTACCTCACCCATCGGGAAAGGACTATTGGGTAAGTCAGTAGGCGATGTGGCTGAAATTCAAGTCCCTAATGGAACGTTAAAGTTTGATATTTTGGAGATTACCCGGGAATAGTGGACATCAAAATTTTATATATTTAATCCCGTCCCACGACGGGATTTTTTATTCGAAACCAAACCAGACCAACATGCCCAGTATTTTCACCAAAATCATTAATGGGGATATTCCCTGTTATAAAATAGCCGAGGACGAGGACAATTTTGCTTTTTTAGACATTAATCCAAATTCCAAGGGGCATACACTTTGTGTGCCCAAAAAAGAAGTCGACAAACTATTGGACTTGGACGAAGCTTCCTATTTAAAGCTTATGGCCTTTTCAAGAAAAGTTGGGCAGGCTATAGAGGAAGCTGTTGTTTGTGAAAGGGTTGGACTCACAGTAATTGGTTTGGAAGTTCCCCATGTACATGTACATCTAATCCCATTGCATAGCATGAAAAACGCCACTTTTCAGCACAAAGAAAACATGAAGCCACAGGAATTTGAGGAAATAGCGGAAAGAATACAAAGCAAGCTCAAATAAGCCCCTCCAGTTGCATGTAGATTCCGGCTGCTATTAATCCAATAACTAGAACCAGAATCACAAAGAATAGTATCGTAAACCTTATGGATGGTTTGTTCGGTGTAACCAACTTGTTATAGTAGTCAAACACCCGTTCAATATCATCTGTCCAGTTTACCGGATAAATTATCGAAAAACACTTCTTACATTTTATCTCATGGGTTACCATATCCGTGGTCCGATGGTAAAGTGGATTAAAAGTATGTTTCTGATAAAAGGTGAGCTTAAGCTCCTGATTAAAGCATTCGGGGCAATTATTGGTAATTTCAGCTTCCTTTATTGCAATTTGTTTTTCTTTTGCCATGGCCAATTAAACATTTGCTTTGAGGGAAATCTGCATGATTGTTCCTTCTTTACTTGACGAAAGTACTTTAATTTTCCCTTTGTGGTATTCCTCTACAATTCTTTTAACTAAAGATAACCCCAATCCCCAACCTCTTTTTTTGGAAGTCACACCGGGGTTAAAAATATTCTGAAAATCACTTTTTGGGATGCCATGACCCGTATCGGAGATCAAAATATTTACATTTTGTCCTTTCTGTTCAATTTGAATACTAATATGGCCCTTACCTTTCATGGCATCAATCCCATTTTTTACCAGATTTTCTATACTCCAATTGAATAAAGGAGGGTTTAAAAGTACGGGCAGTTCATCGATATCTGAACTGAAATTAAAATGAATGAGCTTGGAACTCCTTCGTTTCAAATATTGATAAGCCTTTTCGGTCTCAGAAACAATATCGTGCACCTGTAGCTCTGGAATGGAGCCTATTTTGGAAAAGCGTTCAGTTATGGTTTGTAGTCGGGTTATATCCTTGGCAATTTCCTTTGTTATTTCCGGGTTTATATTCTCGGATTTCAGTAATTCGTTCCAACCCAGAAGTGAGGTTAACGGGGTGCCAATCTGATGGGCCGTTTCCTTGGCCATTCCCGCCCATAATTTGTTTTGCTCCGAAGCCTTATTGGTCCTAAAGAAAAAGAAAATGACTGCTCCAAAGAGGAATATAATCAAAAGCAAGGCTAGGGGATAGAACTTAAGTTTGTTCAAAACCTCAGAATTGCCATAGTACAAAGTCTCCAAAAGCTCCCCCTCTTGCACCATATGGATGGGTTCATTTTCGCTTGCGAATTGCCGAATTTTTCTTTGGATATAGTTGCTGTCCAAAGCTTTTTCCTCAGAAATATTGTGTGTTTTAATAGACCCTTCCTCGTTCACCAAAATCATAGGTGTGGAAGTATTATTGCCCATTACCTTAAGCGTTAAATTCCCTAATTCCTGATCTACGGATGATTGGATGAGCTCTAATTGGGCAGTGGCCCATATTTCCATTTTTAAACGCTCCTCCTCTTTGAATTTCTTAAAAAAACTATTGGTGTTCCACAAGATGAGACTTACAATCACAAAAGCGGAAAACAATAAAGTTATATTGGAGGCCTTCTTTTTGGGGTTGAAGTTCATGTTTTGGTGGAATTCTGATTAAAGATAGGAGAAAAAGTAAAATTATGTTGATAGTTCAATTGTGCGGACCATTTTTATTAGGGTTCATTTTGTGTATTTTTGATGCTTATTGAAAATAGCATTTATGGAAGTTCAGGGACAAATTAAAATGATAGATGAAACCAAAACCTATGGTAATAACGGTTTCAGGAAAAGAGAAATTGTAGTAACCACGGAAGAACAATATCCACAGCATATTTTGATTGAATTTGTGCAGGATAAATGTGATTTATTGAACAGCTATAGTGCAGGTCAGCAGGTAAAGATCAGCATCAATTTAAGAGGTCGGGAATGGGTTAACCCCCAAGGAGAAACCAAATATTTCAACTCTATTCAAGGATGGCGTATTGAGAATTTGGCTGAAGGACAAAATGCGGAGAACATCCCACCTGTACCACCTATGGAAGCATTTGAGCCTGCGGAGGACCTAAACGAGGAGGACCACGACGATTTGCCATTCTAACCTATTTTGGCGCTTACCCAGGTTATAGAGCGTATTTTTAGGAGGTATTTGCCCTCTCCTTTCACTATTGCCATTGTACTCACCGTGCTTACCATGGTGTTGGCATTGTGTTTTACAGAGCATACCACGAAGGAGACCCATATTGGAGCTATTTTGTCTTATTGGGAAGCCGGGGTATGGAACAACGGTCTTTTGGTTTTTGCCTACCAAATGATGCTCATTTTGGTATTGGGTCATGTGCTTGTGTTGAGCAAGCCTATGGAAAAGCTCATTCTGAGCATCACCAAATTGGTGACAACTACTTCCAATGCGGCTGTACTGGTGGCATTGCCAACTATGTTGGTGTCATTTTTCAATTGGGGCTTAGGGCTCATTTTTGGAGCTATTTTGGCAAGAAAAGTGGGCGAATATGCACAAGTCAATAACATTCCTATTAACTACCCTTTGGTTGGGGCATCTGGTTATGTAGGACTTATGGTCTGGCACGGGGGCATAAGTGGGTCGGCTCCGATTAAAGTTTCGGAACCCGGTCACCTTGAAGATCTACTCAAAAATATTTCTAGTTCTGAGGTTCTGACCCAATTACCGGGTACCATTTCTACCGCTCAAACTGTATTTAGCCCGGGTAATCTTATCTTATTTGTTTTGGTCGTTTTGGCCGTTACTTTTTTAGCGTATCGGATGGGTAAACGGGCAACTCCAACCCAAATGGATTTGAAAGAATACAAATTCCAATCCGTAGAGAAGAAAAACCTAAAAGGTGCTGAAAAGCTAGATTATTCAAAGGGCTTAGCTTGGCTATTTGGCGCTATGGTTTTGACAACTTTTCTGTTACAATATCTTCCGGCAGTAAGAAGTTTGAACATAACACCCAACATGCTCAATTTCTTTATGTTGGGGCTTGCCATAATACTACACGGTAGCTTTAAGAGTTTTTTGTTAGCGGTTGAAGAAGCAATTGGCGATACTGCGGGTATTCTCATTCAATTTCCATTGTATTTTGGAATTATGGGAATTATGGGTAGCAGTGGGATGATTAATGGAATATCGGATTTCTTTGTTTCGGTTAGTACTAGTGCTACACTACCCATTTTCACGTTTCTCAGTGCGGGTTTAGTAAACATTTTTGTGCCAAGCGGAGGAGGACAATGGGCAGTGCAAGGCCCCTTAGTGCTTGAATCCGCACTGCAATTGGGTGTCCCCTTGCCCAAGGCGATAATGGCTTTGGCCTATGGGGATCAAGTAACGAATATGTTACAGCCCTTCTGGGCATTGCCTCTATTGGGAATCACGAAGTTGAAGGCCAAGGAAATTTTACCATATACCTTGGTTTTTATGTTGGTTGGAAGCTTAATCTACATAGGAGGGTTGCTGATTTGGTGATACTTTTTCCTTAATTTTATTGAAAACAGCGGTATGGAAAAGGATGGAAAAAATTTTCCCCTATTCTTTCTGGGAGATGTATTGGAATTTCCTCCCGTGGAAATGGCCAATGCGGATGGTTTACTGGCTGTTGGGGGAGATTTGTCGCCAGAGCGTCTTTTGCTGGCCTATGAAAATGGAATTTTTCCTTGGTTCAATGAAGATGCATTGATACTATGGTGGAGTCCAGATCCTAGAATGGTCCTCTTTCCCAAAGAGATAAAAGTCTCCAAGAGCATGCGTAAGGTGCTACGGAACCAGCAATTTACCTTTACTCAGAACAATTGTTTTGAACGAGTGCTGGACCACTGCGCTCAAATAGAGCGGAAAGGACAGGAAGGTACTTGGATAACCCCAAAAATGAAATTGGCTTATATGGAGCTTTTTCAAAGAGGCTATGCCAAATCCTTTGAAGTATGGGAAGGTGAAAATCTGGTTGGCGGACTTTACGGCGTGGATCTAGGCCATGTGTTTTGCGGGGAAAGTATGTTCAGCAACCGTCCAAATGCTTCAAAATTCGCATTTATAAAACTAGCTCAAGAATGTCAGGATAAAAACTATCGACTTATAGATTGCCAGGTGCATACCCAACATCTGGAAAGCCTTGGCGCCGAATTGATTTCCAGATCGGACTTTTTACAGTTTTTAAAATAATAGGTTTTAAACTTCAGTATACCTAAAACAACTTACCTCATGATCATTGACCATCCCGGTAGCCTGCATAAAGGCATATACCACTGTACTTCCCACAAATTTGAACCCTCTTTTTTTTAGGTCCTTGCTAATTGTGTCGGAAAGTGGTGTTGTGGCAGGTCCCTCTTTGTAGTTTTTAAGGGTATTTTTAATAGATTTTCCGTCTAAAAACCCCCAAATGTAGGCACTAAAACTGCCAAACTCCTTTTGAATATTCATAAAGGATTGGGCATTGGAAATAGCGGAATTCACCTTCAGTTTATTTCTTATGATGCCGGCATCTGTTAGTAGTAGGTCTATTTTATCCTGATTGTATTTGGCAATCTTTTGGTAATCAAAATTGTCAAAGGCGTTTCGGAAATTTTCACGCTTTCGCAGTATGGTAATCCAACTAAGTCCTGCTTGGAAAGTTTCTAAAATCAAAAATTCAAAAAATGTTTCATCATCCTTAACTGGAACTCCCCATTCTTCATCATGGTATGCTTCATAGAGTGAGTCTCCTTCACACCATCCACAACGATGTTTGCTCATAAAATAACTTTTGCATTAAAGATACTGCAAAAAGGGTTGGTCAGCATGTAAAATATGCTCTTCTCTAGGTGTCGTTACCAAGTTAGCTTTTATCCCTTTTTCGGGATTTTCAATTCTCCCGATTCAACAGCGTCTTCAAGATGAGCAGTTAGGGTATTATATACTCTAAAGAACTTTTTACCACTGGTTTTTTTGAATGTAATCTGTGTTTTTTTACCATACGAAATGTGAGTAACGGTAACTCTAGCGTTCTTCAAAGAAGATACATTGGGAGAGCCTCCTCGTTTTATGATAAAATTTTTACGTGGAACAGCTACGTGTTTAAATGAAGACCCAGAGGGTTCGCCTAGGACCAGTTCATCCCCCACCTTGACCAATTGTGCTTGATTCTCTTGGGCTTGCCCGGTAAATAAGGTAAAAGCCATCATCAGGAGTACATACGAAGTTTTCATATTGGATTTATTAATAACATTTTTTATAATAGTATCTGTCTAAAATTGTAAATCCAAAGTTAGATCAACTTATGTAAAAATGTAAATTAAGAGGCCGTCATTCAACCATTATTTGGGAGCTTGTAAGTTTTAGAGGGAATTTACAACCAATGACAAATGTCAGATTTATAGTCGTTAACGTGCGCTAAATTTGAAAAAATTAGTAATGGAAGTAATAGCAAATAATATACAAAAGGAGCAGTTGGAGTTTGTGCAGAATGGAATATCATCCGGCATGGATTATAAGGAATATCGCGAGATGGTTCAACATTTGGCTAAAACTGGAAACACCACGGGTCCCGAACAATTGGAGACCTTGATTAATTATACCCAACTCAATGATCGGCGTATGAACCGATGGGATAAAACTGTAAAAATACCAGAAGAAATTCAAGGTAGGATTGCCAGTATAAAGTCCAAACTTACTTTTCTGGTTTTGAGTGAAAGTTGGTGTGGAGATGCTGCTCCAAGTTTACCAGTAATGAACAAAATTGCTGAATTGAATCCCAATATTGAATTTAAGATTGTTCTCAGGGATGAGAATTTGGACTTAATGAATCAATTCTTGACCAACGGTTCGCAATCCATTCCAAAACTCATTATTCTGGATAAAGAAAGGGAGGAGATTGTGGGAGAATGGGGTCCTAGACCAAGCACGGCTACAGAAATGGTGAAAACCTTTAAAAAAGAGCACGGAACACTAACTTCTGAGTTTAAACAAGATCTTCAGGTTTGGTACAACAAGGACAAAGGGCGGAATACACTAAGTGATTTGTTGGAATTACTTCCGCTGGAATAAATAGGTAATTGTACCAATCTGGGAGTTTTTGGCGTCTGGGCTAAACCGTGCCTTTAGGGCATAGGTAATGGCATTTTCTATAAGACAATAGTTGTTGGTGCCAGAACTTTTATCATTAAAATCCGCTTCCGTTACATATCCGTTACTATCCACTTTTATATTGATAACCACTTTACCTCCTTCAATGCAAGTATAAATAGGAGGTGGTAGTGCATATGCATTGCGTTCAACCAAAGAGTAGGAAATAGAGGTTCGCCGGTCTTTTAGATTGTTGGTAAATTCTTCCTTTTGCGCTTCTCGTTCTCCCAAAAGTTCCTTTTTTTCCTGGCGTTTAGCGGCCAACTCTTTAAGTTGTTGTTCAAACTCACTGTCCGAATCGGAATATTCACCCTCCTCACTGTTCAATTCGCGTTCTTCCAAGAGTTCTTCCAAAGTTTTTAACGGCTCTGGATTACCTATGGAGGGTTTTGCGGTTTCGTTTAAGGCTATATGACTTTTAATAGGGTCATTGTTGATCAACTCCTCCAATCTTTCGACTTCCTCTTTCAATAACTCCTCGATGTCCTCATCCGCCAGGCTCATTTCAATAACATACTCTTCCTCCTTCGTGCCTCCCAAATGTATATTGTACAGCAACAATACAATTAAGGACATGGAGAAAAAAGTTATTAAAAACGATAACTGGTTTCTGTTTAGGTTCATGGTGCTATTATAACCGCTTTTTTTCAAAATTATTTTACATCAAAGCCAGTGCTGATACAAGGATCTTAAGAAGGGACCCTAGCCTTCTAAGCCTAGATTTTCTTTAAAAACCATAGGTGTGACCGAATTATCTACGTTAAAATCACCTATTTTGGTTCTTCTGAGGGCTGATAAATACGCTCCAGACTGTAATGATTTCCCAAAATCATGCGCTATGGAGCGAATGTAGGTCCCTTTGCTGCATACAATCTTAAAATCAATCTTGGGCATACAAATTTGGGTAATTTCAAAGGTGTGAATTTCAACTTTTCGTGATTTTATTTCCACTTCCTTCCCTTCTCGGGCAAATTCGTACAGACGTTTCCCATCTTTCTTTAAGGCCGAAAAAACTGGAGGAATCTGGTCAATTTCACCCAAAAATTCCTGAGTTGCTAAATGAAGTTGCTCTTCAGAAATATGGTCTGCAGGAAAGGTTTGATTTACCTCGGTCTCCATATCGTAAGAGGGGGTAGTTCCCCCCAAGGTAAAAGTGCCTGTATATTCCTTTACCTGCCCTTGAAGTTCTGGTATTTTTTTAGTGAATTTTCCGGTGCAAATGATTAAAAGCCCCGTTGCCAACGGGTCTAAGGTTCCGGCATGCCCTATTTTGATTTTTTTAATGTTGAATTTCTTTCGGATGGCCCATTTCAGTGCGTTCACTGCTTGAAACGAACTCCATTCCAATGGCTTGTCAATCAACAATATTTGCCCGTTTAAAAAATCCTCCTTGGTTTTCAACTACCTTAAAATTTGGGTTCAAAGGTAAGAATCACTATGCAATGCTACCCCCAAATACTCCAAGCAATGGCAATAAGTCCCACGATTAAACAATAGATAGCAAAATAAGTAAGTTTGCTTTGGCGCACTAATTTGATCATCCAGGTACATGCAGCCAAGCCTGCAATAAAAGCAGCAATGAAGCCTGCACCCATAGCAACAGCTTGATCTCCCACAAAATTGACTTCACCACTTAAAAGATCTTTTGCCATCTTTCCTAAGATTAGTGGTACCACCATTAAAAAAGAAAATCGTGCTGACTTGGATTTATCAACGCCTAGAAGCACAGCAGCTGAAATAGTGGCCCCACTCCTGGAAATTCCAGGTAAAATGGCCACGGCCTGAGCTATACCGATTACAAAAGCGCTACGGTAAGACACTCCTTTGTCCGTGGTTTTGGCTAGATCGGCCAAGTATAACAGAATAGCGGTGATCAATAACATAATGCCCACAATGATAATGGCACCATCAAAAAACACCTCTAAAAAATCCTCCAAAAAGAAACCGATCAAGGCAGCGGGAATCATGGAGATAATAATCTTTAAGGAAAACTGGGTTTCCTCGTTCCATTTAAATTGGAACAGGCCTCTTATAATTTCCCAAACATCTTTTCTAAAGACTATTAGGGTACTTAGCGCAGTTGCAAAGTGGAGGATCACTGTAAAAAGCAGACTTTCCTCTGGCAATGAATCTGCACCTAAAATGGCTTTGCCCAATTCTAAATGCCCACTTGAGGATACAGGTAAAAACTCGGTAAGTCCTTGAATGATACCAAGGATAATAGCATCAATTAGCTCCAAAATTATTTCTTGTTTTTGCTAGGGTTCAACAAAATGGCATAGACCTGAATACCTAGACCTATAAGCACCAAAGTAGGTGCTAACCGTATTCTTCTAAAACTGTAGATATCGGGATTAAATACATTGGGATCATCGCTTCCACCGCCACTCATTAAAATAAACCCGAGAACAATAAAGACTAGACCTATGAACAAAAAGATGTAATTCTTTTTTTGGAAGATAAACTCCTTATTGACTTTTTGTACCTGCTTATTTTTCTTACTCATGCTGTAAAGTTAATAATAAAGATCATCAGTCCTTAAATTAAGAAAACGTTGGGTGGCAAAGTGTGTGCTTGCCCAAGAGATTACAACACCCAACCCAAAAACACCAACAAATAACAATATCAGAACAATCAAATCCTGAAAAAGGTTTAGTTCTGGAAAATTAATATTTACATAATATAGTACTACTCCAAGAGCAATCAGAGCCAGGGTTGCTCCCAACATTCCGAGCTTTATGTTGGTCCAAATGAATGGCCTACGGATGAATTTTTTGGTGGCGCCAACCATTTGCATGGTTTTGATTATAAATCGTTTGGCGTAAATGGATAGCCGAATGGAGCTATTAATCAATAGTACGGCAATAACTGTGAAAACTGCGCTTGCTACTAGTATCCAAAAACTAATTTTTCGCACATTGTCATTAAGGAGGGAAATTAGGGGTTTATCGTAACTTACCTCTTCCACATAGGTTTTGGAATTGATACCTACCGCAATTTCTTCTACCTGTTGAGGAGAAACGTAATCTGCCTTAAGATTTACATCAATTGAATTTTTAAGTGGGTTATAACCCAAGAATTCAACAAAATTCTCCCCAATATCCTCGCTGTATTGCTCTGCTGCGTCCTCTTTGGAAACATAATCCGCAGATTTGGTATAATCGGCCATGGCCAAACTCTTTTGTAATTGCTCTATTTCAATTGGTTTAGCATTGTCCTTCAGAAATACCGAAATGGTGATTTGCTCCTTAAAATGATCGGCCAGTTTTTTGGTGTTCAGGACCAAAAGACCAAGCACTCCGAGCAAAAAGAGGACAAGGGCAATACTCAAAACCACAGAAAAATAAGAGGAAATTAGCCTTCTTCGTTGATATCGTTCAATATATTGGCTCATAAGGGAAAATCAGTACGTAAAAATAGAAAAGTAAATTCTAATCTTTGTATTAAACTTATTTTAGTGGTTTACATAAATGGATAGACTTTTATTAGACCTAAAAATTTCAAGACCGGGCTTATGGTTTCCAACCATCTGGATATACCTAGTCCCATTTGTGAACCAACAAGGCTTTCTAAGCTCATTTGCATTTTGGTTGGGATTGGTATTCGTCACTTTTCCGTTGAATTATCTGGTGTATGGATTAAATGATTATAACGATTTTGAAGCTGATGCGATAAATGACAGAAAAGGAAACTACCTTTTTGGAGCAAAGGCAAAAAAGGAACAACTGACACCAATATTAGGACGTATTGTCTTGGTGATTTTACCTTTTGTTATTGTTTTCACATTGCTTTCTGGGATTAAAATGTTGTTGCTGTTAATTATAATGGTGCTTGTAAACGTTATCTACAATTTTAAGCCATTTCGCATAAAGGAAAGACCACCATTTGAAATATTGATTCAGTCAGGCTATGTACTCACTGCATATTTTAGTATTCAATTGAACGGGGTACCCAATCTTCCATGGCAAACGACAATTTATTTGATGCTATTTGCCTTTCAGGCGCACATTGCAGGTGAGATTATGGATATTGAACCGGATAGGCATGCTGGAAAAAGGACCACGGCTGTTGTTTTGGGAAGAAAGAGGAGTAAAATTTTGATGCTTTTACTGCTGGTCTTGGAATCTTATTTGCTAGTGTATTGGTTTCAAGATTGGGTTTTAGCCTCCTTTTTAATGCTTTTTTCCATCTGGTTGCTTTTGGATGCCTTTTTTGTTTTCAAAGATCGACCTTACACCCATCAACAGATGATTGTTTTTGGATATGGCATCAATGTCACAGCCATTTTAACCATGATATGGGTGTTATATAGCGCCAAATTATTGATGGTACAGTAAATTGGAATCACCGTTTTAAGGTGAAATGACCCTTGTATAATTTATAATCAACTTTCAAGGTATACCAATAATCGGATGCCGGTAACGGCTTGTTGTTGAAAGTGCCGTCCCATGAGTAATCTTTGTTGTTGGACTGTGCAATAAGCCTTAAAGTTCTGTCAAATATGCGTATTTCGAAGTCATTAAGAGCCTTTACCCCTTCTGGTTTAAAGCTATCATTCATTCCATCTCCGTTTGGAGTAAAAAACTTGGGAATAACCAAATGGACAAATGGAAACTGAACCACGCCACAATAACTTCTATTTTTTACATAAGCGGTGTATGTCCCACCTTCCAGGTTTTCAAAAATTGGACTGTCTTGATAGATAAAACCGTTAAGGGAATATTCGAAATCCCCTGAATTTTGAATAGTTATTGTCAAATCCCTATGATTGGAAACCACATTATCAATAATAGGCTTATCAATTTGGGAAATTTCAATGGTTTTTGTGGCATGGCAATTATTCGCGTTGGTCACCTTAACCGTATAGGTTCCAGGACTGTCCACCGTTATTTCACGTGTATTTTCTGCGGTATTCCAGAGATAGGAGGCATTTGGTAAATCAGCGGATAAAACCAAGGTCTCCCCTTCGCATAAGATCAATACTTCATCTTCCAACACCGGTAAATCGTTATAAATAATGGATACGGCAGTCCTCGAATCAGAATAGCAACCTGCAATTTCAGTTACCGCCTCTGCATAGTAGGTTCCACTAATATCTGTACTATAAAATGTGCTTCCCTCGTGCAAAAGATTCCCTCCCACGGGGGCATCGTACCAATTAGCGGTTATGCCGTTTGGAGTTGAAACAGATACCCCACCCATGGCATCCGCACAAAGTGAAACATCCCCTAAGTATACGGGTGCAGTTGGTTTTCCCTCAATGATAACCTCAAAAACATCGGAAACCGTATTGCATTTTGAATTGGAAAGATTAATAGGGTCTTCTGCCACCTTCACTCGATACAAAGTTGTTCCATAGAGCAATGGGGAAGTATAGGATTGATTGGTCTCTCCAGCAATATCATTCCAATTTTGGCCATCAGTGCTTTCTTGCCATTGATAGGCATGCGTTCCATAAACGGAAAAATCAGGGTTGGCATTGAGCTCAACAGAGGTAGGGGCATTTTCTTGGCATACACCAAGGATGTTTGTGTTATTTGAAGCATCTGTCAAGGTAATTCGGTCACCACAGGTTTTGAAGACTATATCATCAATAGCCAAATCGTTGCCACACCCTCCGGCTCCATTATTGATCATTTTTAAGATAACCGAAGTTTGCCCAGGTAAGGTTTGAAAAACCAAACCATATTGTTCCCAGACAGGTGAGGTTTTGTCAAAAATACTCCCTGTATTGCCCGATGCCAATAGGTTGGTGTCCGTATTGTCCCAAATCTGAAATCTGACATTTATCGGAATTCCATTGCCGTTACAACCCGATTTGGGATGAAGGTTCATCAACCATGATGAGAACTCATATGTGGTGTTTTCACAAAGCCCATCAATGGTACGTCTAAAGAATTCCCCCGCAGTATAACTAGCATTTACAATAAAGGCCTTCCCGTTCGCATCTCCTGGGGTATGATCGCTCGTGTTGAACCAATCAAAATAGGTGGTGGTACTGGAAATAGTATAGCTTCCATCATACGGTTGTCCGTTTATGTAGGAATATGTGGTTGCCCCAGCCGGTAGGGCGGGTCCATTTGTAGTACCCGAACCAAAGGTTTCTGTAAAAATGGGGTCACCAGAATTACCATCGCAAAAACCCAATTGGGCATTGGATGGGTATGCTAGAATGCAAAAAAATAGGGTTGAAAGTGCTCGGGTAATTTTTTGCAATAGTTGTCTCGTTTTAGGCAAGATAGAGCCGCGTATTTTATCTTTTTCGCTTTGCGCGATTAAGCCTATTTTTGCCAAATCAAAGGAGTAAGATATAAAATGAATTACAATTTCAGGGAAATCGAGGCCAAATGGCAGAAGTATTGGGCAGAAAACCAAACATTCAAAGCCCATAATGATTCAGACAAGCCAAAATATTATGTTTTGGATATGTTTCCATATCCCTCTGGAGCCGGGTTACACGTAGGCCACCCACTTGGATACATTGCCAGTGATATTTATGCCCGTTATAAAAGGCACAAAGGATTCAATGTGTTGCACCCCATGGGATATGACTCTTTTGGTTTACCTGCCGAGCAATACGCAATTCAAACAGGACAGCACCCGGCAATTACTACCGCAACCAATATAGATAGATATAGGGAGCAATTGGATCAACTTGGTTTTTCTTTTGATTGGAGTAGGGAAGTACGTACCTCCAACCCTAGCTATTATAAATGGACTCAATGGGTTTTTACCCAATTGTTTCATTCATGGTACAATAAAAACTCGGATAAAGCTGAGGATATTTCTGTATTGATCTCCACTTTTGAACAAGAAGGAAATGAAAATGTTCAGGCAGCCTGCGATGATGATATCCCTAGTTTTAGTGCTCAGGATTGGGCAGGGTTTTCAGATAGAACCAAGCAGGAAATGCTTTTAAAATATAGACTGACCTATTTGGCGGATACCGAAGTAAATTGGTGTCCGGCTTTGGGAACAGTTTTAGCGAATGATGAAATCATCAATGGGGTTTCAGAACGTGGTGGCCACCCGGTAATCCGGAAAAAAATGACCCAATGGAGCATGCGGATCACCGCTTACGCTCAGCGACTATTGGATGGGTTGGATACCATTGATTGGCCACAGCCGCTGAAAGATTCACAGACCAATTGGATTGGTCGGTCTGAAGGGGCGCATGTTGAGTTCAAAATCAAGAATTCGCAGTCCAAAATTGCTGTATTTACTACTCGTCCCGATACTATTTTTGGCACAAGTTTTATGACCTTGGCCCCGGAACATGAGTTGGTTGCTCAGATTACCACTGCGGACCAAAAGGGAGCCGTGGATGCCTATGTGGAGGCGACAGCAAAACGCTCAGAACGGGATAGAATGGCTGATGTAAAGACCATTTCAGGAGTATTTACCGGAGCCTATGCAGAGCATCCATTTAGCAAAGAACCTATTCCAATTTGGATTGGCGATTATGTGTTGGCCAGTTATGGTACCGGTGCTGTGATGGCCGTGCCATGTGGAGATCAGCGAGATTACGACTTTGCCAAACATTTTAATATTCCCATTCCCAATATTTTTGAGGGAGTGGATATTTCCGAAGAGGCTTTTGCAGATAAGGCGACTACCGTTATAGCCAATTCTGACTTTTTAAATGGGCTCTCCTATAAAGAGGCAACCCAAAAACTTATTGAGGAGTTGGAAAAAATTGGACAAGGCCAGGGAAAAGTAAATTACCGACTTAGGGATGCTGTGTTTAGTCGTCAACGATATTGGGGAGAACCTTTCCCGGTTTATTATGTGGATGGACTTCCGCAAATGATTGCCGATGAACATTTGCCCTTGGAACTCCCAAAGGTTGAAAAATATTTACCCACGGAAACAGGAGAACCTCCTTTGGGGAATGCCACTATTTGGGCATGGAATACAGAAACTAACGTTGTAGTTGCCAACGAATTGATTGATGGGAAAGCGGTTTTTCCATTGGAATTGAACACCATGCCAGGATGGGCAGGCAGTTCCCAGTACTTTAATCGATATATGGATCCGAAGAATAAGGAAGTAATTTATTCCCAGGAAGCAAAAGATTACTGGCAAGATGTGGACCTTTATATTGGAGGTAGCGAACATGCTACGGGGCATTTGTTGTATTCCCGTTTTTGGCAAAAGTTTTTATTTGACAAAGGTGTTGCCCCAAAAGATGAGTTTGCAAAAAAACTGATTAACCAAGGGATGATAACGGGGACGAGTGCTATAGTTTACAGAGTTTCTGGAACTAATAAATTCGTTTCGTATGGGTTAAAAGACGAATATGATGTTGAGGAATTACGCGTTGATGTCAACTTGGTGAATACCTCAAATGAAATAAACGTTGAGGATTTAAGGGCATGGCAACCTGAATTTGGAGGTGGGGAATTTGTCTTGGAGGAAGGTAAATATATTGTGGGCCGGGAAGTAGAAAAAATGTCGAAAAGATGGTACAATGTCGTCAATCCAGATAACATTTGTGAAGAATACGGAGCTGACTCTTTGCGTCTCTACGAAATGTTCTTGGGACCCTTGGAGCAGTCCAAACCTTGGAATACAGCCGGAATATCTGGGGTGCATTCTTTCCTAAAAAAATTATGGAAACTCTATGGCACGATCGAGGAAGGTGTAGAACCTTCAGCGGATAATCTAAAAACCCTTCACAAAACCATAAAAAAGGTAGAAGAAGATATTGAAAATTTCTCTTTCAATACCTCTGTGTCCACTTTTATGATCTGTGTGAATGAGCTCACTGCACAAAAGTGTACTAGCAAAGCTATCTTGGAGCCTTTAGCCATTTTAGTTTCGCCCTATGCTCCGCATGTAGCAGAAGAGCTTTGGGAAAAACTGGGTAATAAAGAGTCTGTTTCATTCGCCATGTTCCCCGAGTTTGAAGCACAATACTTGATAGAGAACAGCAAGGAGTACCCTATTTCCTTTAATGGAAAAATGAGGTTTACATTGGAGCTGCCATTGGATATGGGCAAGGACGAGATTGAGGCAGCTGTAATGGCTCATGAAAAAACGCAGGCACAGCTCAATGGTCGCACCCCAAAAAAGGTAATAGTGGTGCCTGGAAAAATTGTAAATATCGTGGGATAGCATACACCCTACCTATATAACCAACCATGGATACAATAGAAATCATAGGCCTTATAGCGGCCACCCTTACCACAAGCGCTTTTGTGCCACAAGTGTATAAGACCTGGAAAACCAAATCCACTGGGGATATCTCATTTACAATGTATTCTGCATTTCTTTTTGGGACAATGCTCTGGCTGTATTATGGTATACATCACAATAGTTTAGCCATCATTTTGGCCAATGTGATTACGGCCATTTTGGTGGTATGCATGCTAGTTCTGAAATTGCGCCATAAATAAGGCTTTTTAAATTCCACTTACATTTTGTCAGTAAAATGTCATCTACCCACCTTGGCGGGATTTTTGCATTAGAGTTGATATCTTTATAAGACTAAAACAGGAAACTATGATGACATACTATATATTAATTGGTGGAATTGCTTTGATCAGTTGGATCGTAAGCAGCCGATTAAAAAGCAAGTTCAAACAATACTCCAAGGTGCATCTCCGAAACGGAATGAGTGGGGCCGAGATAGCGCAAAAGATGTTGGATGATCACGGCATCATGGACGTAAAAGTAATCTCCACTGCTGGTATGCTAACGGATCACTATAACCCAAAGAATAAAACCGTGAATTTGAGTGAAGCGGTTTACAGTCAAAGAAATGCTGCAGCGGCAGCTGTCGCTGCCCATGAAGTCGGACATGCTGTACAACATGCACAGGCCTATGAATGGTTGAGCATGCGATCTAAATTGGTTCCTGTTGTAAGCGTAACTTCAGGGATGTCCACATGGATTGTGTTTGGAGGAATTGCACTTATGGCGGCTACTGGAGCCGCAGGAGGAATGGGATTTTACATTGCAGTTGCCGGGTTGGTGATGATGGGAATGGCAACACTCTTTAGTTTTATCACCTTACCTGTGGAATATGACGCCAGTAATCGTGCCCTAGCATGGTTAAAGCAAAAAAATATGCTTGGCCAACAGGAATACGCAGGAGCTGAGGATGCGCTTAAATGGGCTGCAAGAACCTATTTGGTTGCTGCCTTGGGTGCATTGGCATCTTTGGTATATTGGGCTTTCCAAGTGTTTGGTGGAAGGGATTAAGAAATCCAAAACAGATAGCATAGAACCTGTTTGAATCAATCAAACAGGTTTTTTTAGATGGTAATTTGACGATCTATCTGCTGATTTAGGGAAATAAAGGTTTCCGTTCGGGAAATCCCCTCTATTTGTTGGATTTTCTTATTGAGAACTACCATTAAATGTTCGTTGTCTTTACATAATACTTTGATTAGGATAGACCAGTTGCCTGTGGTATAATGGCATTCCAATACCTCAGGAATTTTTTCAAGCTCCTTTACGGCTTGGGGATTGGCCATTGCTTTATCCAGAAAAATACCGATATAGGCCATGGTGGTATAGCCCAAAACTTTTGGGTTGATAATAAATTTGGAACCTGCCAATAACCCGGAGCTTTCCAATTTCCTCAGACGTTGATGTATGGCCGCACCAGAGATGCCAATGTTTCTAGCGATTTCTAAGATAGGCCGTCGAGCATCCTCCATAAGGAACCTTAGGATTTTCTTGTCAATCCCATCAATTTTAACCGAACTGTTTGAGTTTTTCATGGTAAAGCTTCTAAATTGAAGCTAAAGATACCCAAAAACACAAAAATGTTAATTGCCAATAGAATCCGGATTGTAACCTAAATAAGGCACCTCATATTCTTTAAACGTGATGCCATAGGTTTTTAATTCGGAAAGAATGGGTGCATAAACTTCTTTCTTTATAGGTATTTGAACACCCGGAGTGGTAATTTTTTGATTCAGGATTTGAAGGGTGGCCATAGCAACGGGTAGACCAACTGTTTTAGCCATTGCAGTATAAGACTGGTTTTCTCCAAGTACCACCATATTGGCATCCAATTGCATTTTCTTGCCATCAATCTCGTATCCAAACTTATGATACATGACAATCATATCTTTTTCATTGGCCTGGAGGGTCCAACTGTTCTCCAGAATATACTGCAACATTTTGGCTGGAGTAGCATTCTTTAAAGGAATTTTTTTGGAATCGTCAAATAGGTTGAGCTCCAATAGCTTGCCCCATCTAATATCATCTTGGTCAATTTTGAGGTAATGACGCAATTTGAGTTCCACGGAATCAGTGGGCGAATAGGGTAAAAATAGATTTACGAATTCCCGATACGACATTCCTTCTGAGTTTTCCAAGGTATAGGTGTCATCTGTCATGCCCAGCATAACAAAAATGTGCCAGGCCTTGGAAAAACCAACCCTCCTCATGGTTCCCCTATAAAGGGTTAAGGCATCCTGGAGTCCATAAGCGTCTCTATATTTTAGGGAGTCCCGGTTGGGATATACTTCAAACGAGCCATAACCCTCAATTTCAACCAACTCAGTGCGTCTAAATATTTTCTGATAGGGAATGTATTTGTAGGTGCCCTCCTGGATAAACTTAGCCGCTCCTCCCTGTGCAGCAACTACAACATTGCGTGGATTCCAGGTAAATTTATAACTCCATAGATTAGTGTCGTGTTTAGGGGCTACCAGTCCGCCAGTAAAGGACTCAAACAGCAACATTTTTCCACCTTGATCACGGATTCTATCAATTACCTCCATGGCGCTCATATGGTCAATTCCTGGATCAAGACCAATTTCGTTCATAAAAACAAGCCCATTCTTTTTGACCTCTGCATCCATAGCGGCTATTTCTTTGCTTACATAGGATGCGGTAACCAGATGCTTTTTATATAAAATACAATCCTCGGCGATTTTGACATGCAATCTGGGTGGGAGCATGGAAATAACGATGGTTGCCTCTGAAATCGCCTTTCTTCTGGCATCCTCATTAAAAATGTCCAGGGCAATTACCGTACAATTGCTATGTGAAGCAATATTTTGCGGAATGTTTTCAGGGCTTATGTCCCCAATAGTCAAATGAAGATGCTCCTCAATTGACTTGTTGATGAGGTAATCCAATAGATAGGAGGTTGACTTTCCCGCTCCAAGAACCAATATATTGCGAACCATAGGTTTTAGCTACTTTTGATTAAAACGGACACTAAGGTATCAAATTGTTATATTTCTAAAAAAATATGCTTTCAAAGTTATGAACAAAACAATTTTATTGACTGGAACCCTATTTGGTTTATTAGGAATAATGCTCGGGGCATTTGGAGCACATGGTCTTGAAAAACTAGTTGAACCTGAAGCGGTTGACAGTTTTGAAACTGGAGTAAGATATCAAATATACCATGCTTTTTTCTTGTTGATTTTGGGTATTTGGGACGGATTGGATATAAAAAAGAAGAAGATTATTTTTGGATTTATAGGGTTGGGAACCTTATTGTTTTCTTTTTCAATTTACTTGTTGGCCGTTAACAGTTTGGTTTCTTTCGACTTTAAACAGCTTGCGTTTCTTACTCCAATCGGAGGGAGCATTTTAATCTTGGGATGGACCTTCTTTGGGTTTTACATTTTAACCAAAAAATGAAATAAATAAACTGGATTTAGGGTTGGGGGAGACTATATTTTTCTAGTTTTGTACCAATTTAAAAACGCAAAAATGAGTGCTTCTAACCCAATGACGAAATCGATTTCGTTAAAGCAGTATGGAATTCATCACAGCAATGTACATTATCAGCTTCCGGCTGGGGACTTACATCAAACTACCATTGAGAAGAAGATGGGGCAAGAGGCTTCTTCTGGAGCCTTGGCCGTCAATACTGGTGAATTTACAGGGAGATCCCCGATGGATCGCTTTATCGTTAAGGATGAGATAACGGAGGACAAGATTTGGTGGGGAAACATCAACATTCCCTTCGAAAGCGAAAAATTTGATAAACTACATAACAAGGTAATTGAATACCTAAACCAAAAGGAACTTTTTGTTCGAGACTGCATCGCCTGTGCAGATCCTGAGTATAAGCTTAATATTAGGGTGATTAATGAGTATCCATGGTCCAATATGTTTGCCAACAACATGTTTTTACGGCCTACTGAGGCGGAGCTGGAAACCTTTGACCCAGAATGGACTGTAATCAATGCGCCTGGATTTTTGGCTGATGCCAAGGAGGATGGAACCCGGCAGCACAATTTCGCCATTTTAAACTTTTCTAGGAAGATTGCATTAATTGGGGGAACAGGATATACCGGTGAAATTAAGAAAGGGATATTCTCAGCCTTGAATTTTATCCTTCCGGTGTTTAAAAATACTTTACCCATGCATTGTTCTGCCAATATTGGAGATTCTGGGGACACTGCTATTTTCTTTGGCCTTTCTGGAACCGGAAAGACCACCCTTTCCACAGACCCCAATAGAAAGCTAATTGGTGATGATGAACATGGATGGACAGCCGAAAATTCAGTGTTCAACTTTGAGGGAGGTTGCTATGCGAAGGTAATTGACCTTTCCAAGGAAAACGAACCGGAAATTTATGGCGCCATAAAGAAGGGGGCGATTCTGGAGAATGTGATTATGGATGAAAACGGAGTTGTGGATTTTAACAATACGTCTATAACCCAAAATACCCGGGTGAGTTATCCCATTGATCATATTGCGAACATTCAACAGCCTTCCATAGGTAAGAATGTGAAGAATATCTTCTTTTTAACTGCGGATGCCTTTGGTGTACTACCTCCTATTTCTAAATTGACCCCAGCACAGGCTGCATACCACTTTATTTCTGGGTATACGGCAAAAGTAGCGGGCACCGAGGCAGGGGTTGTAGAACCACAGCCGTCATTTTCGGCTTGTTTTGGCGCTCCATTTATGCCATTACATCCTGCAGTGTATGCAGAGATGCTAAGCAAAAAAATGCAGGAGTCCGGCGTGGATGTTTGGTTGATCAATACAGGATGGACGGGAGGCCCTTATGGGGTAGGAACCCGTATGAAGTTAAAATATACGCGGGCCATGATCAGTGCTGCCATAAGTGGAGAATTGGGATTATACAATTACGATAAGTATCATATTCATTCCGTTTTTGGGGTTGCACAACCTAGGGAATGTCCAGGAGTACCTACCAAAGTATTAAGTCCAAGGGCCACCTGGAACAATGATGAGGCTTATTACAAAACAGCCTTTAAGTTGACCAACGCCTTTCGGGAGAACTTTAAAAAGTTTGAAGCCCATGCCAGTGAGGAAATCAGGCGGGGAGGTCCACAGCGATACACTTTCTAAAGAAAAAGGCCCGATTTAAACAAATCGGGCCTTTTTATATATTGTAATAGCTACTTATTTGTTTACACTGGTAATATACTTCTGAAGTGCCATGGTCATAGATGGTGTTTCAGGGGTAGGTGCTTGAATGTCAATTCGTAAGCCGGCATCCGTGGCAGCTTTTACCGTGCTGTTCCCAAATACAGCAATACGGGTTCCATTTTGCTCAAAATCGGGGAAGTTTTTCAATAGCGATTCTATTCCAGATGGGCTAAAGAAAACCAATACATCATAGGTAACTTCCCTAAGATCGGATAGGTCGCTAATTACTGTTTTGTAGAAAATTCCACGTTTCCAATCAACACTTAATTCATCCAAAGCTACTGGAACGGTGGCTTTAAGTGTGTCAGAGGAAGGAAGTAAAAACTTCTCATCCTTGTATTTTTTGATAAGCGGGACCAATTCGTTAAAGGTTCGCTTTCCTACATAAATTTTCCGCTTTCTATAAACCACATACTTCTGTAGGTAATAGGCAACAGCTTCCGACTGACAGAAATACTTCATAGTGTCGGGTACTTTAAAACGCATTTCCTCAGCAATTCTAAAGAAATGATCAACCGAGTTTCTACTGGTCAATATAATCGCGGTAAAATTGTTCAGGTCAATTTTTTGCTGTCTTACAATTTTAGCCTGTACTCCCTCAACATGAATGAAAGGTCTAAAATCTACCTTTACTTTTTCTTTTTCAATGAGACGCGAATAGGGAGAATTTTCGATTTTGGGTTCTGGTTGGGAAACCAAAATTGTTTTTACTTTCATAAGCTTTCAATCTTTTAGATAGCTTCCAACTATGATTAGGGGCGCAATTTCGAGTGTGCAAAGGTACAAAATAAAATACACAAAGTTGGATATTATGGCTTTTTGATGGTTCTTCACCAGCTTCACCAATCCAATGGCATTAATGGCAACAATTAAGATGAATGCTATGTAAATCATGATTTTGGAGTCTTTAAAAATGTAGACCAGCACCACATTGGCCGTAAACATAACCAAGCTACTATGGTTGAGATACGAAGTTTTGTTGAACAAAAGTTCGGAGACAAGATCAAAGGTGTTGAACACGAAACCCTTTGCAAGCTGAAGCAATAGTTTTAGTACTTGAAAAAGAAGCAGCCCCCCAATAATGATAAAGAAAAACGATAATTGATTCGATTCCGATGTGGCATAAAACGCTTTGTGCGCCAGAAAGATAAACAGGGATAGATTAACCAATTGGAATACTGTTAGTAAGAGGTGAAACCAATTTAAAAGACGACCCTTTTTGTGGTAAAGCATCACATACTTGTTATTAAATGGCAGTATCATAAAATTCAGAAATTTATTCTGAAAGAGGTATTTTCCCAGAGCGAGCACAACCATACTAAAGAAGAGCACCAGGGTCATCCAATCCAATGATTCTACAGCTTTGTAAACAGGATTCATTCCGCTAATTTTGTAGGGGTACCGTTGAGTCCGGGCAATAGCCCCTTTTTGCTTATACCAACCCTAAAATAACCAGGATTTTCCATTTTTCTGGGATTGGGTAGTTCAAAATGAAAAAACACGGTATCCTTCGACTTCAATATTTGCTGTTTTGCGTTTAAGGGACGAACTTTTAAAGGAAGATTTTCCTTTACTTTCTTGTAGTTATTTGAGAAAGCTACTGCATATCTCAAACTATCTAAAGAAATGGCAAAGGGATACGGATTATATACCTTAAGGATCCAACTTTCTTCCTTTTTTTCCTTTTCTACAATGGCTTGCAGTTTCCTAAAAGAACTAAAATCATCCATATAGATACCAAAAAACTGAGTTCCCTTCAGTGTCGTGTACGATACGTCCCCACTTTTTCGATATTGGGATACCATCACAATATTTTTGCCCCGCACACTTTCTTCCGACCCGTCAATGGAATATTGATTTTTTCGATAAAATGCATTGTTTAAGGAAAAGGAGGGGTGTCCAGCGTAAAACTCGTACATCGGAGCACGGCGATAAGAATTTTCAAAAACAGCAAGGGTATCCCCAACCTTGGTGTTTAGTTCATTTACCCATGCCTTGTTACCGTGAGCTTCATAAATAATGGGCAATAGAGGTTGGTGTACCAACCATGCCCGGCCATATAGCAGCAACACCAAACTTGCAATACCCATTCTGTACATCCATTTTCTGCTCTTGGCATTTTCAAGCAAATGGTTAAAAGCAATGATCGCCATGGGTATAGAGATAACGATTATCCACTGCGTTTGTACCCTTCGGCCAAAACTCGATACAAAAAAGAATAGAATGATTCCATAGGTGAGATATCTTAAGGCCTTAGAAAATTTATCTGTCTTCTTGTTCTTGATCAGGGATAAATACACCCAATAAAACAGCAATCCAAAAATGGCTATAAGGTTTAAAAGATATCCCAACGTGAATTTTTCAAACGAATAGGCTTGGTTAGGACGCTCGAAAAGATGATACTTGATGGATACAAAATCATATTCGTAGAGCCATAAAAAATGTGGAACATAACAAAGTAGAGCTAGAATAACTGCGTACCAAGCTTTCCCATTTGATATTAACCTAATATTGGATAGGAAAACAAACAAAATGATCAAAACCGCGTGGTATTTACTATACATTAATGCAGCCATGACCAATCCCAAAAATGTGGCACCCCAAAAAGTAGGGTTGTCCAAAAAACGCTTATATAACAAAAGAAATAATGCTGTGAAAAACAGCAAAGGGGTGTCTGGTAAGGTAAAGAACCCATAGGCGTTCATAAGGGTCATGGAAAACAAAAGAAGAAAAAAGTGGATTACGTAATCCTTTTTCTTGGGATGGTCAACAAGCTGCCACAAAACCGCATAAGTACCTGCAGATAGCACACAGCTCATAAATCGGACCCCAAGCTCCCCATCAAAAAAGAAACTACTTATTTTAATGAGTAGGGCCACCATAGGAGGATGGTCAAAATATCCCCAATCCAGGTTTTGCGCATAATACCAGTAATACGCTTCGTCATAAATAAGCTCTGTAAAATAACCCTGAACAAGATTGAGAACAAAAAGAACGGCCAGAAGTATGAGAAAAAGCTTGGGAAACTTTTGTGTCATCCGTTGAAATTTAGATGGCGCAAAGTTACAAATAATGGGCAACTACCCACGGGCACTTATGAATTAGATTCTATTAACGCTATTTAGAAAACCTTATTTTTGCACTCTAATTGTGCGCACATGGTAGACGGTTTAGTCATCATTCCTACTTTCAATGAAATTGAGAACATAGAAGCTATCATATTGACGGTTTTTGATTTAAAGAAAAACTTTCATGTGTTGGTAGTGGATGACAATTCACCCGATGGCACGGCGGAAAACGTAAGATTGTTACAAGAGCAATTCCCCGACCGTTTGTTTTTGGAAGTACGGAAGGAAAAATCTGGTTTGGGAACTGCTTACATTCATGGCTTTAAGTGGGCATTGGAAAAGGACTATGAGTTCATTTTTGAAATGGATGCCGACTTTTCCCACCGTCCTGCAGATCTTTCCCGATTACACCGAGCTTGTTTGAACGGCGCCGATGTTGCGGTGGGTTCCCGGTACAAAAAGGGAGTGAATGTGGTCAATTGGCCCTTGTTTAGAATACTACTTTCCTATGGCGCATCTTTCTATGTTAAGTTTATTACTGGGATGAGGGTACATGATCCTACAGCCGGTTTTGTTTGCTATAGAAGGACCGTTCTTGAAAAAATTGATTTGGATAGGGTTAGGTTTATTGGCTACGCTTTTCAAATTGAAATGAAATACCGAGCCTATCTCAAAAAGTTTAAGATAGAGGAAGTCTCCATTATTTTCACAGATAGGGTCAATGGAAAGTCAAAAATGAACTCCTCTATTGTCAGGGAAGCTATTTTTGGTGTTATTTCCATGAAATTGAGAAGCCTATTTTCCAAAAAGAATTTTTAAGATGTCAAAATATTTGATTAAAAATGCCAAGGTCGTTAATGAGCATAAGATTTTGGAGACCGATGTACTGATAGAAGGGGAACTTATCTCCCGAATAGATAAAAATATTTCAGATAGCCTCGCGAAAACAATCGACCTAAATGGGGATTATTTGCTTCCAGGGGTTATTGATGATCAGGTGCACTTTAGAGAACCAGGCTTAACCCATAAGGGAAATATTGCCTCCGAAAGTAGGGCTGCCATTGCAGGAGGTATTACTTCTTTTATGGAACAACCCAATACCAATCCACAAACTACTACGCTGGAAAAACTGGAGGAGAAGTTTAGCATTGCAGCCAAAAATTCCTCTGCTAATTATTCCTTCCTTTTTGGGGGTACCAATGATAACTTGGAAGAGTTGAAGCGGTTGGACAAAAATGCATGTTCTGGAGTAAAGCTGTTTTTGGGATCCTCTACCGGAAATATGTTGGTAGATAACGAAGTGGTACTGGAAAAGATATTCAAGAGCACTGAAATGGTAATTTCTACCCATTGTGAGGATGAGGGAACTATCAGGGCCAATATGGCCAAGTACCAACAAGAATACGGAGATGATATCCCAATTCGGTTCCATCCTTTAATCCGAAGTGAAGAGGCTTGTTATTTAAGTTCATCCAAAGCAATAGCTCTAGCCAAGAAAACTGGGGCAAGACTACATGTTTTTCATGTTTCAACCGGAATTGAAACGGATTTATTCACCAATTCTATTCCATTGGAAGACAAAAAAATCACTTCTGAGGTTTGCATTCATCATCTTTGGTTTTCGGATGAAGATTATGCCAAAAAGGGAACTTTGATTAAGTGGAATCCTGCTGTGAAGACAAAAACAGATCAGGAAAAGCTTTGGGATGCGCTCTTGGATGATAGGATTGATGTTGTGGCCACTGATCATGCGCCACATACTTTGGAAGAAAAGAACAATCCATACACCAAGGCACCTTCAGGAGGTCCTTTGGTGCAACATGCGCTTCTGGCAATGTTGCAAAAAGAAGAGGAGGGCAAGATTGATTTGTCCAAACTGGTGGAGAAAATGTGCCATAACCCTGCAAAACTATTTGATATTGATAGAAGGGGATTTATTAAGGAAGGATATTTTGCCGATTTAGTCCATGTCAATCGGGATTCCCAAAATGAGGTTAAAAAATCCAATATTCTGTATAAATGTGGGTGGTCTCCATTTGAAGGTGTTACTTTTGGATCTAGGGTAATGCGCACTTTTGTGAATGGACATTTGGCATATGACCAAGGAATTTTTTCCACAGAGCGCAATGCAAAGAGACTCACATTCAATAGATAAACAAATGAGAAAGTTCTTACTATTCCTATTTGGATTGTTACTCCTGTCTTGTGGGGAAGAGATAATCAAGAAGCCGGACAATCTTATTCCGAAGGAAAAAATGGTGGATATCTTTTATGATTTGGCCTTGCTCAACGCCGCGGAAAAAAACATTAAACCTATACTGGAACATAAAGAAACTACGGTTATGGAGTTCCTTTATCAAAAGCACCAAATTGATAGTACCCAATTGGCTCAAAGTGATTTGTACTACGCCTCGGTTCCTTTAGAATACCAATCAATTTATGAACAGGTTCATAAGATTCTAGAACGGAAAAAGGATGCCATGGAGCAAGTCAGCAAGAAAAAAAATGATAGTGTTCGGGAGTCTCGACGTAAACAACGCGATTCAATCAAAAACACAAAAGTTAGTGAAGAGGTTTCTAATTCCGATTCTTAAATTGAGCGCAGCAAAAGTCCAGTGTAGTGTTTAAATCCTCAAAATTAAAATTTAAGGACCTCTTTATTTTGCTATTGTCATAAATTTCTTGATGGTATAATCCCTTAACCATGTTTTTGGTAAGCCTTCTTCTTTTTCCCAGGAATTTACTTCGTAATCCATCCAAACGCCAAAAACACTCCAAAAGCCAAAAGGCTGTTTTTTTATATGGTGCCGCAACGGATAATCTGGTGGCTATTCTTCCAAAAATTTCTTGATAGGCTAGGTTTTCATTGACCAAAATAAATCGCTCTCCGGTAATGTTGGAATCCATAAGTGAAATCATAGCGGTGGTTACATCATTAACGGTAACAAAACCCGTTCCTCCCGGAAGAAAATGTCTTTTGCCCTTGTTGGCATAGGTAAAAAAAGTACCGCTTCCTGATTTCCAAAAACCTGGACCCAATACCACACCAGGATTGACTACAACTACTGATAATCCTTCTTGGGACCCGCGCCAAACCTCTAGTTCTGCGTCGTGTTTGGTTAGCCCATAGACCGAAATATTGGTGTCGCTCCATTCGTTGTCTTCCGTTGCCATCTTTCCTTTTGGGCTAGGACCTATGGCTGCAATAGAACTTACGTAACACAATTTTTTAACGTTGTGGGTCAAACATAAGTTAACGAGGTTTGCTGTACCTTCCGTGTTGGCTTTTAATAGCGCATCAAGTTGTTTTGGGTCAAATGATATAAGTGCTGCACAATGATATACTTGGTTAACCTCATCAAAAAGCTGCTCTAAGGAACCAACATCCGTGATATCTGCCTTAATCCAGTTAATTTTCTCCAGTAAACTCTCGGGATTCTCCGTATAGTATCCAAAAACCTGGGAAACTTTGTCAATGGATTTTTCACTTCGGTAACTGGCCTTTACCTTCTTTCCACTTTTCGTTAAGTGAAAAAGTAAATGGGAGCCTATTAAACCCGTACCTCCGGTAACCAAAATCATTCCGTAAAAATACCTATTTGGGATGGATTTATTCAGGGAAGTAAGAACTTCATTTTATATTTGCAGCTATTCTAAGTATTTGAAATGGAAAAGAACTTTGTGGCGGAACTACAATGGAGAGGAATGTTGCACGACATTATGCCAGGGGCCGAGGAACATCTTATGGAAGATATGCAGGCCGCTTACGTTGGAATTGACCCAACTGCAGATTCCTTACATATAGGACATTTGGTTAGTGTAATGATGTTAAGGCATTTCCAATTGGCTGGGCACAAACCGTTTGCCTTGGTTGGGGGAGCTACAGGGATGATTGGTGACCCATCTGGTAAATCTGCTGAACGTAATCTTCTGGATGAGGCCACACTTCGACATAATCAAAATGCCTTAAAATCCCAGTTAAGTCGCTTTTTGGATTTTGAAAGCAATGAGGCCAATGCAGCAGTCTTGGTGAACAACTATGACTGGATGAAGGATTTTTCATTTCTTGATTTTATCAGGGATGTGGGTAAACATATTACGGTAAATTATATGATGGCGAAGGATTCCGTAAAAAAAAGACTTTCCTCGGAAGCCAAAGAGGGGATGTCTTTTACGGAGTTTACCTATCAATTGGTTCAAGGGTACGATTTTCTTTATCTGTATCAAAACTACAATTGCACGCTGCAGATGGGTGGAAGCGATCAATGGGGCAATATTACTACAGGCACCGAACTTATTAGAAGAATTGGAGGGGGCAAGGGCTTTGCTTTGACTTGCCCGTTGATTACCAAGGCGGATGGTACTAAATTTGGAAAGACCGAAGGAGGTAATGTCTGGTTGGATGCAGAAAGGACTTCCCCGTACAAATTTTATCAATACTGGTTGAACACTTCAGATGGGGATGCCGAGAAGTACATCAAGATATTTACTTTTCTGAGTCAAAAGGAGATAGAAGATTTAGTGGCCACCCATAAGGAAGAACCTCATCTGAGGGCACTGCAAAAGAGATTGGCAGAGGAGATTACGACTATGGTCCATTCCAAAGAGGATTTGGCTAATGCCATCAAGGCAAGCAATATTCTTTTTGGGAAATCCACTTCGGATGATTTGAAGGAGTTGGATGAAAAAACCTTTTTGGATGTGTTTGAAGGGGTGCCTCAGGCTCAAGTTGCCAAGAAGGATTTCGATTCAGGGTTAGACATGATTGGGGCTTTAGCTGCAAAAACCGGATTTCTAGGTTCCAATGGAGAGGCCAGGAGAGAATTGAAACAAAATTCTATTTCCGTTAACAAGCAAAAAGTAAAAGAGGATTATCTCATTTCCCACTCGGACTTAATCAATGAAAAGTTTGTGCTGCTCCAGCGTGGTAAGAAAAACTACTTTGTACTAGTGGTGGAATAAGGTACGCAACGTTTGGACTCCTTCAACGTCTTTACTTTAAATGAAACCCCTACGATATGAAGAAGGCTCTATTGCTATTATTGCTTCCACTAATTATTGGTTGTACCTCTGATGATGATTCCATGAACCCAGAACTGAATGACCAATGGGTTTTGAATAATGTTATCTGTTTTTGTGGTTTTGGTGAAGACTTCGATTTTAGCACCCATACCTTACAGTTTGATGCTGAAGCAGGGATGGTGGTTATTGGGAATAATGCTGAGTCCCATTTTATAGCTGCTCCGGGAACCTATCCCTATACGGACAATGGTGCTGTAATTGGTATTGGCGACAACCAATACACCTATGAAATAGATGGAGATTCTTTGGTTCTTACTTATGTGGACGAACCTTTAATTGCAGACGACGAAATTACCTATTATTATACTAAAAATTAAAGAGCCATTAAGTTACAACCCCTAACATCCGAGTGGTCAAATCTTCCTAATACTTCAAAGGAGTCATCGGCATAGGTTTTTCCTAAATCTTGGGTGGCTATAAATGAACAAGAATAAATATTGGCTAAATCGATAACATTAATGCCACCGGTTTTACCATCGGATTGCATGGTTAGCGGATCTTCAGTATCACGAGTTCTGATTTTCATCCAAGGTGGGGATTCAAAAATACCTTTTCCTGCGGAATAGGCCTGAGACAAAAGTTCGGTCATCCCATATTCCGAATGGATTGTGGAAACGCCAAAGGCTTTCTTTAAAGTTTGATGAAGTTCCTCTCGAATCAGTTCTTTTCGCCTACCCTTCATGCCACCGGTCTCCATGATTGTAGTGTGATGCAAGGCCATAGGGAATTGTTCTGCCAAATCCAGAAGGGCAAAGGATACCCCGATCAATATGGTTTTGGTTTTTGATTTTTCCAGCTCTTGCAGCTTTTGTTTCAAATTTTCCAGCTCATACAGGTAAAAACCGCTGCTTGGACGTTTGGATTTTGCTACTAAATCGTTCGCCATATAAATCAAGGAAGAACCTTCCCGTTCCAGATAGGAAGGGAGCAAGGCCAAAATGCAAGAACCTTCTATGGGACCATAACAGTTTTGAAAAGTTTTCAGATAGCTTTTGGTGTACAAATCTAAATCTGTAACATAATGCTTGCTTGTTGTCATTTGTGTAGTGCCGCTACTCTCAAAAACGATTTCAGGATTCTTATTGGATGACACAATTTTATGTGTTTTAAAGAACTGGATGGGAAGAAAGGGAATTTCTTGGCTACTGGAAATGTTGTTTGGAGATTTTCCCAAGTAATCGCAATAAGTCCGATAAACTGAATTGTTTTGATATTGGAACTCAAAAATTTCCAAGGTCAAAAGCTCAAACTCCGTAGGAGTGGAAATGGAAAAAATCCGAGGTATTAAATTGCTGTCCATTAGGCCATAAAAATACCCAAAAAAATGCCCTTCTAAAGAAGGGCTGTTGAAGCTTTTATTTGATGACCAGTTTTCGGGTCATGGTTTTTTTATCTTCGGTGACTTGTAGGACATATACTCCGGGAACCAATCTGGATACATTAAGAGTATTGGTGGAAATTCTATCGGTTAGGACAATCTCACCAAAAACATCATAGATTTTTATTGCCTTACTGCCGTTAGTGGCCGTAGTCAAATATACCTCGTCTCCATAGACGGGGTTGGGGTACATTTTAAAACCCTTAAGCTCTTGTACTTGCTCAGTATTGACACTGACCAATTCTTGACCGAATGTGAAAAGAGGTAAAGCCATAATGAGAATAAAGTAGATTTTCTTCATACATGCTGATTTGGGGAATAAGCAATATAAAAGTAACCAAATAGGTTAAAAACAGGCATAAAATGTTGTGAAACAAAGAATTGTGTAGGTAAAGAGGTGATTTTTGATGTCTAGAAGGTAATTAAAACGAAAAACGGTAGGCTTACTTAATGATGAGCTTTCTAGTTGCTACTCTATTATGCTCAAAAACCCTTAGAATATATACGCCTTTATCCAAGTTGGAAAGGTTGAGCTCTTTACCCAAGATAGTGGTTTGCAGTACTTGAGTTCCCAATACATCAAAAATAAGAATTTTCTTGGGTGCATTGATAGCAGTCTCTATAAATACCTTGCCTTGGGTAACCGGATTGGGATACAACTTAAACCCGTCTATATCTGCACCTCCTTGGGAACTTTGGGCGAATCCAAGGGAGCAAACAAAAAAGAATAAGACGAGGTAAAGGTGCTTCATAAAGTATTGGTTACAAAGGCTATGCCACAAATATAAATAAATTGATGGCTGATTTGGAAAGGCTTACGGAAAAAACCCACACTTTTCGATGAAGTGCAGAAAAAGCCCCGCTCAGCGGGGCTTTTATAAATAGAGTGGTTATTTTCTAAATTCTTAGAAACCAGTTGTCCAGCCGTCTGCCCAAGTAGGTTGATCTGCACCGTTACCTGCGCCAGTATTATCACCGACAAT
The DNA here is from genome assembly GCA_965117065.1 of uncultured Allomuricauda sp. Lineage (GTDB taxonomy): Bacteria > Bacteroidota > Bacteroidia > Flavobacteriales > Flavobacteriaceae > Flagellimonas. The sequence continues at coordinate 1,754,656 of OZ220751.1, read as the reverse complement.
GATAAAATCTTGGTTTGCACCAGCATAGTCAGTTTGTGCAAAACCAACTGTAGGATTAGCAAATTGCATTGGGTTGATTGACAAGGCATCCGCCTCAATTCTTACTCCGGCTTCAGTATCAGTATCTTTAATTTTAACTCCCAAATCTACTCCACTTGTAAAGAAGTTGGTAACTGTAATGTTTCCTCCACCTTCTTTGAAGAACAAGGCCCCTTCTGTAACAGGACCAACAACAGTAATGTTGCTCAAAGTAGTTGTAGTAACTAGAGTGGCATCTCCATTGTCACCATTGTTAGAACCTTCGATACCAGCTTTGGCACCTTCAGCAATGTACCAATTGTTTCCGTTTCCAGTCCAGCCGTCAGCAAAGTCGATGGAATCATCACCACTACCAATAGAAACCAAGAAACTACCATTAACGGCACCACCAAAGAATTCGATACCATCATCACCTCCGTTGAAAGATTGAACATATTCGAAAGTGGTTCCTGATCCAACACCGAATAGGGAAACACCATTAAATTCTTTGTCATTGGAAAAAGTAGCTCCAGTATACTCCACCCTAAGGTATCGAATTGAACCAGAGTTATCTGCAGGAGTACTACCACCGTAGGTTAGGTCACCCACCTCTGTGGTAATATCAATTCCCTTGTTGGTTGGGGCATCTCCAGCGATAACCAAACCGCCCCAGTCACCGGCTGTAGGAGAAGCTGCACCCGATGTCATAATTACGGGGTTGCTAGATGTGCCGTTTACGAAGATTTGTGCACCTCTTTCCACACCAATGAAAGCAGCAGTACCACCAGCAGCTTCAATTCTTGTGCCAGCAGGAATCGTCAAAGAAGCTCCAGCTTTTATTACGTAAGCTCCGGTTAAGTTGTATTCTGTACCAGCATTAAGAGCCACATCTGTAGTAACATCACCTGTAAGTTCCACTGCTTCTAGCGGACATGTGTTACAAGAAGATCCACCACAGTCAACGCCGGTTTCATCCCCATTTTGAACACCATCCGTACAAGTGGCGGTTTCACTAGATCCACCGGTGCTGTCATCGCTGCTACAAGAAACTACCATAGTCATTGTAGCTAAGCCAAAAATGAATTTTAAAAGTGTCTTTTTCATTGTTTTAGTTTTAAAAAGTAAGTAATTGAGATTTTGATATTTGGTTAAATGATTAAATACGTTCTTAAAATCTGTAGTTAAGAGAGAAGCGCATATCAATTCCCTTTTTATAGGCAAGTAGGTCAACTTCCTCTTCCAATACCCCTCTATCTATGAAAATGGGGTCTATGTCTCCTCTGGCATTATCTTGGTATCGTTCAACAGCGGGATTCAAAAGGTTTTTAGCATTCAATCCTAGTGTCAAATGTTTGTTGAGTTGAAATCTTGTTACCAAATCAAGGGTTGGAACACCTTTGTCAATAATGTTACCCCTTCCTTCAGAGCCCAAAGCAAAGATTCGTTCAGAAAAATAATTGAAGGCCATGGTGGTTTGGAAATTGCTATCCTCCTTCAACTCTGTATAATAGCTGATATCTGCGTTTACAATGAAATCTGAAGCTCCGCTTAACCCAGTATCGGTAAAGGTTGGCCTTACTGAAAAGCTTGTCTCGTCCGCAATTTTTTGCGGATCTAATTCCTGGGTGGTATTCAAATAAGAGAAATTAAGTCCGAAGCTCAGATTTTCTGTAAGGATGTTGTCCAAGGTTTCTTTTTCATTTTCAAAAAGCTGTTTTCTTATTTCCAATTCAGCACCCAAAGCAGTGGCGTTGTCACCTGTATTGGCCCAACTTACATCATTTGCGGCCGAAGCCACGGTAATCATGTTAATGGGGTCTTGGATGAATCTACCAAATGCGGTAAGGGAAATCACCTCACTTGAAGACGGGAAAAGTTCCCAACGAAGATCGATGTTATAGTTCGAAGAACTTTGAAGGTTTGGGTTACCAAAAGAATCTTGGTTTACTTCTTCCTGAAATAAGAAAGGAGCTCTTTCCTTAAACTGGGGCAACGTATATGTTTTGCTTGTTGCCAGTCTTAGATTCTGTTTTTCATTGAGAGCATATTTAAGGGATAACGATGGCAAGAACTCAAACTGATCTAATTCATTACTTCCCTCCCCTTGAATTACAGTGCTCCAATTGATAGACTGGGTAATCTGCTCTCCACGTACACCTGCTAAAATGGTGAACTTGGGATTTAGGGTGTATTCAAAATCTAGGTAACCGGCATGGATATCTTGACTTCCGCTATAAAATTGAGGCTCCAAGGCGCCTGGAAAAGAAAGAGGGCCCCTAAAAGTTCTAATTTGATAGAAACCGTTGCTTAAGTTTTCCTGATTAAAATAAGCATCAATGTTTCTTGGATCTACTGTCGGCTGATCAATCGTATTGTTATTGGAATCCCTTAAAAGAATTTGAAAATTGAATTGTTCTGCTTCAAAATCAACTTCCTTGAACCTACCACTGTAGCCTAAGGTCAACCTGCCATCAAAACCATCATCTTCATTAACCTTGAATTTATAGGTGAACGCAAGATTTCCTGTAAGTTCCTCTTCATCCAAGTCTTGAAAAAACCTGTGGTTACTGGATGCAGCTGATACTAAGCGAAATGATTTAGGGCCATTTGGATCATTGTTGTTTACCGGCAAAACCGTATTCTGCCTTCTATCCGGAACCTTGTTGGTCAAAAAGTTATAGGAAGCTCCCCAGTTTACATCGAATCGGGAACCCAAACCATGTTCACCCAACAATTGGTGTACAAACAAGGTGTTTCTTTCAAATGTTCCCCGTTGAACAAAACCACCTCCTTGCGGGGCATCATCTTCTCGGTCTATAATTCCGGTAAACTCATCCTGTCTTTGGGTAGAAGTGTTTAGGAACAAGTAATTATACTTAATGGAGTTGTTCTTATGTCTAAGACCCACATTACCCATGGCAGTGGTGTTGGTAGTGTATCTGTACCCGATATAATCATACTCGGAGTTGGGTAGTGCCGTACCTATGTTTACCCCACCATTGTTTATCCCTTCGCGATATTGGTACTTATTGCTGAAGGATGCTGTGGCAAAGAAATTTAACCGGGTGTCCTCCCCAAAATTGAAGCTATCCCCGCCTTTTATAGACCCTCCAATGTTTACTGGCGATCCCGCTTCTTCGCGATCCCAACTGGTATCAAAATTGTAATTGTTCAGAGGAAATTCAGGAGAATTAAGATCGTAGAAGCCAGAATAGTTGGGTCCAGCATTCAAATAGAAATCCGCTCCTACCGCTTCGGAGTTGATTCCTGATTGTAGGCCAATTTCTAAAAAACCTGATCCGTTGTAGTCCTTGGATATAATGTCAATATTGGCTCCAGCAAAATCTCCATAGTTTGTTACACCGTAGGTTTTATCTATCCCTATGGATTGTACAATACTCGTCCCAAAAATTCCTAGATCAATGTTCTTTTTTGACGGATCGTTGGAGGGTAGCGGCAGTCCATTTAATGTAGTTATGTTGTAACGATCTCCCAAGCCACGCACAAATATGTTGCCAGAACCCTCTTGTTTGGAGACTCCGGTAACTTTTGAAACAGCGGTAGCCACATCACTTACTCCTTTTCTGGATAATTCCTGCGCCCCAATGGTAGTCTTTATCTCGACAGCTCTTTTTTGGTCAAGAAGAAGCGCGGTTTCAGAATCCTTTCTTGCAACAGTGGTTACAACCACCTCGTCAAGGGCAAGCCCAACAGCGGCACTCATAGGAACATCTATGTTCGTTACTTTGTCCGCCAGTACTTCAACATTTGGAATCTCAATGGTTTCGTAACCCAAATAGCTGAACACTACAGTGTAAGCACCCGGTGCTATTCCAGCAATCTCATAAAGTCCGTCAAAATCTGAGGTCGTTCCTTGGGTTGTACCCTTAATTAGAACATTTGCAAAGGCAAGTGGGTCGTTGTTTAATTCTTTGTCATTCAATTTCCCCACGATACTTCCCGTGGTTTCCTGTGCACTTATTTGTACTCCAACAGATAGTGTGAAAATTAATAAAATATGCTTCATTAGGTATCAAGTCTAGATGGCGCAAAGAAAGAGTTGTGTTGTAAATGCGATGTTAGCTACGTGTTAAGTGTTTATTTGAAAACTGTTACAATAAGGTTACCACATTAAATGAATGTTAAGCATTTATAGGCTTATAGTATTATCTTTACATTTGGGCGATCAACCTATAAATTTCCATCCAATGAAAACGAAGGACATAAAGATCTTGCTTGTTGATGATGAGCCAGATATCCTTGAAATTGTAAGCTATAATCTAGCTGCCGAGGGATATGAAGTGTTTACTGCCAAGAATGGGCAGGAGGGGGTTGCCAAGGCAAAAAAGAAGACCCCACATTTGATTATTCTGGATGTAATGATGCCAGAAATGGATGGCATAGAGGCATGCGAGATAATACGCAGTACCCCAGGTTTGGAAAATACCATTATTACGTTTCTTACCGCTAGAGGTGAAGATTATTCCCAAGTGGCTGGCTTTGATGCCGGAGCGGATGACTATATCACCAAGCCCATAAAGCCAAAAGTCTTGGTTAGCAAGGTGAAAGCGCTGTTGCGAAGGGTAAAAGAAGAAAAACCTGAAGCGGAGGATATTGTGAAGGTAGGCAACATTGTAATAAACAGGGAAGAATATAAGATTATAAACAAGGGAGAGGAGATTGTGCTCCCCAGAAAGGAATTTGAACTATTGGCTTTGTTGACTTCCAAACCCAGCAAAGTATTTAAGCGAGAAGTGATACTGGACAAGGTCTGGGGCAATGAGGTTGTTGTTGGTGGCCGAACCATAGATGTACACATTAGAAAACTACGTGGAAAAATAGGGGACAGTCACTTTAAAACCGTAAAGGGCGTAGGGTATAAGTTTGTATTGTAATGGCCTTTCGACTTAGGAAATCCTTTAAGTTTGCGCTAAGGTCATCCATGCTGATCACCTTGGTTCTTACCGCATTCTTTTTTGCAATACTCAGGTATAAAGGAGAGTCAGAATGGCTATTCTCCATTTTTTTTGGGCTTATTTGCTTTGGCGTATGCTTTGCCACTATCCAAATTAGGGTTGAACGCTTTATTTACCGACGCGTAAAAAAAATATATGATGATGTATCTCTGCTAGAATCTTCATCCTTTTCGTCCAAACCGGTTACCACTGATATGAAAACCCTCACCCAGGAAATTGAGAAATTTGCCCAGGACAAAAAAATAGAAATCGACACTTTAAAAATTAGGGAAGAGTACCGAAAGGATTTTTTGGGGAATGTTTCACACGAACTAAAAACCCCACTTTTTACAGTCCAAGGCTATATTCTTACCCTATTGGATGGTGCCATGAACGATAAAAAGATTCGGGAAAAATATCTCACCCGTGCCAATAAAGGAGTTGAACGTTTAATATACATTGTTAAAGACCTTGATTTGATTACCAAGTTGGAGGTAGGAGATTTGAAATTGGAACGTAAGGACTTTGATGTAATTGAATTGGTACAAAATGTTTTTGACCTTCTGGAGATGAAGGCGGCCCAAAAGGACATCACCCTTACTTTTGATATGGAATACAGTCAACCTACTTATGTTAATGCCGATAGGGAAAAAATTCAGCAGGTATTGACCAATCTTCTGGTTAACTCTGTGAAATATGGACATAGCAATGGAACCACGGAAGTAAGTGTGGAAAATTTGATTAAAAATAAGGTGATTATCCGGGTAACGGATAACGGTGAAGGGATTCCCAAACAGCATATTCCCCGACTTTTTGAACGATTTTATAGAGTAGACCAAAGTGGGAGCAGAAGTGAGGGAGGCTCAGGACTTGGGCTTTCAATAGTTAAGCACATTATTGAAGGTCATGGCGAAAAAATTTACGTGGAAAGTGAAGTAGATGTAGGTTCCGAATTTTCTTTTACGCTAGAAAAGACCCCAAAGAGCCTTTCATAATCGATACCAGTTTCAAAATTGGTCACCTCCTTGGTTTGGATTTGCTCTATCTTTCCCTTAATAACTAAAACTTTGCCATTAAATCTGTTATTTCTGCTAAATTTTTTTCTTCCAGTAGCGTTCTTTAAGACTCCGGCACGGAAAGTAAAACCATTAGGGCATAAATGGGAGGGATGTCCGATTTTTCAAACCAGCTTAAGGGCCCTAGGTAAGCAATATTCATTTTTGATTTTTTAAGATGGCGCAACTTGCCCGTAAGGTTTGGTTTACCCTTAACATCGAGAACCCAGTGGGCATCTTTTTTTTAATTATTTTCTGGTGCACCTTGGAGCTCATCCATATGATGTTTCCAGACAAGACATGGGAGGGTGGGAAATTCTTTTTGTAACAAAGTAAGGGCCACTCCGTCTGAAGCTATATAAGGATGGTGTCCGCAGGATAAAAGCGCTTTGATAATGGGAATACATCGAGTGCGTGACCAAGTCCTTAATTAAGAGGAGCAACCAAAATACGTTTAGAACTTTACATAACCGCAAGGAACAAAATCCATTTTGCCTTTGGATTTCCTTAGTTTTGCCAAAACATTAAATATTGCTCAATCGCATCTAAAGTGGGAAGTAAAAACAAATTAAAAAGATTCAGGGAGAACGAGACTTTCGAAAATGTAATCCAACCGACAAGGGACGAAGTTTTGGAAGGATTTAAGCTTAAAGGAAAATGGGCTTCTTTCTTCAAAAATGATAACCCAATAGTGTTGGAACTGGGTTGTGGTAAGGGCGAATATACAGTTGGGCTTGCCAAAATGAATCCAAATAAAAATTATATTGGAATAGATATTAAAGGAGCCCGGTTTTGGAGAGGCGCCAAGTCCGCGCTTGAAGGTCAAATGGGCAATGTGGCATTTCTTCGTGCGCAAATTGAATTGATAGACCAGCTTTTTGCAAATGGAGAGGTGGACGAAATTTGGATTACCTTTCCAGACCCCCAAATAAAATTCAAACGTACCAAACATCGGATGACCAATCTAGAATTCCTTCAAAAATACCGTCAAGTACTACACCCAAAAGGATTGGTAAATCTAAAAACAGATAGTGAATTTATGCATGGTTATACCCTAGGGTTGTTGCAAGGGTTAGGTCATGAAATTTTATACGCAAACCATGATATTTATAAAAATGCCGGGAGCCCTCCCGAAGTTTTGGAAATCCAGACTTTTTATGAAAATCAGTATCTTGAGAAAGGAAAACCGATAACCTTCATCCAATTTAGAATCATCTAACCAATGACTCATATACTTATACTTTTCTTTGCTACTTTTTCTGCTGCTTTCATGGCAACGGTACCGCCTGGCTTGCTGAATATGAATGCGGCCAAAACCAGTGTGGAGAAAGGAAAACTAAACGGGGTGATTTTCAGTTTGGGAGTATCCTCCATGATTATGGTACAGGCGTACATCGCAGTATTGATATCCAAGTTTTTGTATCGAAACCCGGAGGTCATTGATATGCTGCTTAAGATAGCCTTGGTAGTATTTGCTTTTTTTGCCATTTACTTCTTTATTGTCGCTAAGCGCAAAAAGGTAAAAAAAGGAACCGACGACAATTTTAGCAAAAAAAATAGCTTTTTTAAAGGAGTATTGCTAGCGGCGCTGAACCTATTGACAATTCCTTATTATAGTGGACTCAATGCCATGTGGAATGAGGCAGGATGGATCCAGTTTGAACCAAAGGATATCTTAACCTTTGTTTTAGCGGCCGGAACGGGAACATTCGCCGTACTCTATCTATATACTTTCTACTTCAATAAATTGGAAACCAAAACCAATCGCTTTTCCAAGAATTCCAATTATATTTTAAGCGCATTGATGTTGGTTTTGTTGGTCATCACCCTTTTTCGCATTTTCTATAATTAACATGAAAGAAGAGAACTTTTTTGACAAGGTTTATCAGGTAGCCCGACAGATTCCATTGGGAAGGGTAACTTCCTATGGAGCCATTGCCAAATATTTGGGAGCTGCGCGAAGCGCCAGAATGGTAGGTTGGGCCATGAACAATTCCGGAGCCAAGGATGTTCCCGCGCACCGTGTGGTTAATCGAATGGGAATGCTAACAGGGAAGCAACATTTTGACGGCACTAATTTGATGCAACAACTTTTGGAAAACGAAGGAATTAAGGTGGAAGACAACCAAATAATAGATTTTCAAAAACATTTTTGGGATCCTGGGAAGGAACTTGGTTAAGTATCCTAAGAAGTGCAGCTGAGGTATAATTCTTATAAATTTTTCAAAAATCAAGGTGTTTTAGGAAATAGCGAATACCTATCCCGCCATCTTCAATTTCAATACCCAAACTTCTCCATCTAGGCCCCATAGCGTATCTTTGTAATTTAGAATCAGTTTAAGCGACTGCAAACAAAATAAGATACATGAAGTTGAAGAAAGCGGATATACTTAAGGCGTTGGAGCTCATTTCCGCACCAGGAGAAGGTCAGAACTTGGTAGAAAGCGGAGCAGTGACCAATATTCAGGTGTTTGGTGATGAGGTTGAAGTGGATGTAACCATAAAGAACCCAAGCCTGCAGGCCAGAAAAAAAACAGAGGTCGAGATACTTAAGATCATTCATAGCGAGGTTTACCAAAAAGCAAAGATCAAAATCAACCTAAAGGTTGATGCCCCTACAAAACCTAAAGTGAACCAAATAAAGGGAAATCCCATTCCCGGAATCCAGAACATTATTGCCATAGCTTCAGGAAAAGGAGGTGTGGGCAAATCTACGGTAACAGCTAACCTAGCGGTAACGTTGGCGAAAATGGGTTTTAAAGTTGGGCTTTTGGATACGGACATCTATGGGCCTTCCATGCCCATAATGTTTGATGTGGCCTTAGAGAAACCGCTCTCAGTTAATGTAGATGGCAAAGCCAAAATGAAGCCAGTTGAAAATTATGGGGTAAAATTGTTGTCCATTGGGTTTTTTACCCAACCCAATCAAGCCGTTATTTGGCGCGGACCTATGGCATCCAAGGCGTTGAACCAAATGATTTTTGATGCCCATTGGGGCGAACTGGATTTCCTGCTTTTAGACCTTCCTCCAGGAACTGGGGATATACATTTAAGCATTATGCAATCCTTACCGGTAACAGGTGCAGTGGTTGTTAGTACTCCACAGGAAATTGCCTTGGCCGATGCTCGAAAAGGAGTGGCCATGTTCCAGCAAGACTCCATAAGCGTACCGGTTTTGGGTATTGTGGAAAATATGGCCTACTTTACCCCAGCGGAGTTGCCTAACAACAAATACCATATCTTTGGGAAAGATGGAGCCAAAAATTTGGCGGAGGATTTGGATACGCCATTTTTGGGAGAAATTCCACTGGTACAAAGTATCCGAGAGGCAGGTGATATCGGTAGACCAGTTGCCATGCAAACAGCAACCCCAATGGAGGAAGCATTTGAGGAATTGACTAAGAATGTGGTTCAAGAATTGGTTCGAAGAAATACAGACCTACCACCTACCGAAGCGATTAAAATTACAACAATGGCGGGTTGTGCTGCCGTTAAAAAGAAATGAGCATGACATCAGAAGAAATTAGAAGCAACGTGGAAAAGGCGCTAGATGAGATTAGACCCTTTCTTCAAAGTGATGGAGGCGATATTTCATTGATCTCCATTGATAATGATAGTTTAGTCAAAGTGAAGCTAGAGGGCAATTGTATTGGCTGTAGTGTAAACCAAATGACGCTGAAAAGTGGAGTGGAAATGACCATTAAAAAGTACGCACCACAGATTGATGAGGTCATCAATATTGCCTAGGCTGACAGATATCATAAATTCGTTCTACTACAAATCCTAAGTTGCATCGATATCCAAATACTTTTGCTGAATGATTAAAACCGATATATTGATTATTGGGGCTGGACCAACAGGACTTTTTACTGTTTTTGAAGCGGGCCTCTTACAGCTAAAATGTCATTTAATAGATGCCTTACCCCAAACTGGTGGTCAATGTGCGGAAATATACCCTAAAAAGCCCATTTATGATATTCCAGGTTTCCCAGAAGTTTTAGCTGGACAACTGGTGGATAATCTTATGGCACAGATTAAACCTTTCCAACCGGGATTTACTTTGGGAGAACGGGCACAGACCATTGAAAAATTGGAGGATGATACCTTCTTGGTTACCACCAATAAGGGAACAAAACACAATGCTCCTGTGGTTGCTATTGCTGGTGGACTGGGAAGTTTTGAGCCCCGTAAACCACAGCTGGTCAATCTTGCCAAATATGAAGACAAAGGGGTGTCCTATATGATCAAGGAACCCGAAGTATATCGAAATAAAAAAGTATTGATTGCGGGAGGTGGGGATTCTGCCTTGGATTGGTCTATCTTTTTAGCTGAGATAGCTTCTGAAGTCACCTTAGTTCATCGTCGCAACGAGTTTAGAGGTGCTTTGGATTCCGTTGAAAAGGTACAGCAACTGAAGAACCAAGGAAAAATAAAACTAATCACCCCAGCGGAGGTGGTGAACCTACATGGAGAGCAAAAATTGGAAGAACTTTCCATTAAAAGAACGGATACTTCCGAGGTAGAGAGGATCCAAGTGGACCATTTTATTCCTCTTTTCGGATTATCTCCCAAATTGGGACCCATTGCTGATTGGGGTTTGGAAATTGAGAAAAACGCAATTAAGGTAGATAACACTTTGGACTATCAAACCAATATCCAGGGAATCTATGCTATCGGAGATGTAAACACTTATCCCGGAAAGCTAAAACTGATTCTTTGCGGATTCCATGAGGCTACACTCATGTGTCAAAGTGCTTACCAACGAATCTATCCAGATAAAAAATACGTAATGAAGTATACCACAGTGGGGGGCGTTACCGGATTTGATGGAAGTAAAAAAGAAGCGCCCAAAGCGGTTATAAAATCTATTGATTAACGTCTAAGGGAATTCTACCAAGTGTTATTGCTGTCAGAAAAACTGAATGTTATCGACAAAGATGTTTCATTGAAATGGATTGAAAATTCAAATGAAATGCCAAAAATGTTATATGCTTTTATAAAGGCGATGAACTAATTCTAATCAACTATATTGCTATTTCACTAGTTAACTTATGTCCGACATAAAAATAAAAATAACAGACAGGGAAGGCGTGCTACACGAAGTGGATGCGCCAACCGATATGAACATGAACCTTATGGAGGTGGTACGTTCCTACGAACTTGCTCCAGAAGGAACTATCGGTATTTGCGGGGGGATGGCTATGTGCGCTTCTTGTCAATGCTATGTCAAATCGGAACACGAGTTGCCTGAAAAATCAGATGATGAAGAGGCTATGCTTGCAGAAGCTTTTTTTGTTGAGAACACCAGCAGACTGGGATGTCAAATCCATATGACACCGAACCTAGAGGGGCTAGAGGTTGAACTGGCTCCAGAGGAAGGTTGATTGTCCTAAATTCTGGCCTGATAGGTAAACAAATTGTAATAGCGCCCTTCTGAAGCAATCAACTCCTCATGGGTTCCCTGCTCCATGATATGCCCGTTTTCAATTACCAATATTTGATTCGCCTTTCGAATAGTGCTTAAACGGTGGGCAATAACAAAAGTGGTTCTGCCTTTGGTCAATTCGGCCAAACTTTTTTGAATCAATGCTTCAGATTCTGTATCCAAACTAGAAGTAGCTTCATCTAAAATCAGTATTCTAGGATTGGCCAAAACCGCTCGGGCTATGGCAATACGTTGTCGTTGCCCTCCGGAAAGTTTTACTCCCCTCTCCCCGATCAAGGTATCCAGCCCTTCATCAAACCGATCTGTGAATTCATCCACATAAGCAGCTTTAATTGCCTGTTGTAACTGTTCCTCGGATGCGTTTGGGCGCGGGAAAAGAATATTCTCCCTGATACTGCCCTCAAACAAGAAATCATCTTGAAGCACAACTCCCAAATGTTGTCTAAAACTGGTTAAATCAACTTTGGAAAGATCTTTCCCATCAATAGTGATGGTTCCTGAATTTGGATTTAAAAAACTGGCCGCTAAGCCCGCAATGGTCGACTTTCCAGATCCAGAGCTTCCCACCAAGGCAATGACTTCGCCGGGCATGACATCAAAATTGATGGTATGGAGCACTTCTTTATCCTCTTCATATGAGAAGGAAACGTTGGAAAAACTCATATTTCCAACAATGGAATTCAGCACAATGCTTCTGTCTCCACTAGTGGCTTCTTCGTCCATGTTCATCAATTCTTCTGTGCGGTCCAATCCGGCCAAGGCTTCTGTCAACTGGCTGCCTATATTGCTCATCTGCACAATTGGGGCGATCATCAAACCCAGGAGCACGGTAAATTCCACAAACTGACCTACAGTTAATTCTCCCTGTATAATTTGATATCCACCAAATCCCATAACACTGGTGGTGGCAACACCCAATAAAAAGGTAGAGGAACTGGTCATAAAAGCGGTGGTTGTCAAGCTCTTTTTTACATTTTGATACAGGTGATCTACACCAGCTTCAAAAACTTCTTGTTCCTGTTGTTCGGCATTAAATCCTTTGATGACCCGTATACCTCCTAGAGTTTCAGTGAGCCTACCTTTCACCTCAGCATTTATTTTCCCCCGATCTCTAAAAATGGGCCGGATAATTTTAAAAGCTTTTAAGGCTATTGCAGCGAAAATGATGAGTGGAATAAACGTAAATAGAGTCATAAAAACATTGATATCCAACAAAAGGATCAAAGAGACCACTGCAGTGATCACTCCACCTACCAACTGGACCAGACCGGTTCCTATGAGGTTTCTAACCCCCTCCACATCAGACATAATTCTGGATACCAATGCACCGGATTTGTTGTTGTCGAAAAAGCGAATGGGAAGTGCTAACACCTTTTTCTGTACCTCTGCCCGCAACTCACTTATTAGATACTGGGCTTGTACACTGAGGATCCTTGTAAGCAAGAAGGAAGTTATCGCTTGAACAAAAATGGCCAGCAAAACACCAGCCACCAAATATTTAAGCATGTCCACATCTTTGTTGACAATTACGTCGTCAATTAGGTATTTGGAAGCAATTGGGGCCACAAAACTTGCCGCTTTGCTCAAAGCAATAAGAAACAATCCAAGGAAAACCAATTTGCGTTTAGGCCAAATGATGGTTTTAAAAGCCTTTAAAATGCTTACTTTTTTTTCAGACATATTATTTTTTCAAAAAGTAGGTGCAAGTTACTTGAAAAAGAGATGTGAATATGAATCCGATTTTTCATTTAAAACTTGGTTTATGTCTAGCAAGAACATTAAATTGAAATTTAAACCGAAATAATGGATACTAAAGACAGCAACGGTAACCTGTTGGAAGACGGAGACAATGTACATGTGACCAAGGATTTGAAAGTCAAGGGCATGTCCAAAACCCTAAAAAGGGGAAACTTGATAAAGAACATTCGTCTTACCGGGAATCCCCAAGAAGTGGAATGTCGCATTGGAAAGTCGCAGATAGTACTAAAAACACAATTTTTGAAAAAATCTTAAATCAGCACAATGAAAACACCTGTATGGATTATACTTTTTATACTAGTGGCTTGTATCCAAAACCCCACAGCGGAAATTGAAAGATGGGAATCGCAGGCAGAAAACGTGACCATTATCCGTGACGATTTTGGTGTTCCACACATTTACGGTAAAACGGATGCCGATGCGGTGTTTGGGTTATTATATGCGCAGTGCGAGGATGACTTTAATAGGGTGGAACAAAACTATATTTGGGCCACTGGCAGATTAGCCGAGGTTGAAGGAGAGGATGCTTTATATAGCGACTTACGAGCAAAATTGTTTATGACGGAGGAGGAAGCTGTTGCGAATTATGAAAAAAGCCCTGAATGGCTAAAAAAACTATGTAATGCCTTCGCCGATGGCATCAATTATTATTTGCATACGCACCCTGAAGTGAAACCTAGGTTGCTGACCCGATTTGAGCCATGGATGCCCATGTACTTTAGTGAAGGATCTATTGGCGGGGATATAGAGCGCATTTCGACGCGAAAGATAAAAGCCTTTTACGAAAGCGGGATGGAGCTTCCAGAATTGGAAGAATTCCAGCTAAAAAAAGAACAGGAAATGGCAGAACCCCAGGGCTCCAACGGCATCGCCATATCAGGAGAGCTAACAAAATCAGGGAATGCTATGCTGCTCATCAACCCACACACCTCTTTTTACTTTAGAGGGGAAGTGCATGTGGTCAGTGAAGAAGGGCTAAATGCTTATGGGGCAGTGACATGGGGGCAGTTTTTTGTGTACCAAGGATTCAATGAAAAAATGGGATGGATGCACACTTCTACTTATACTGACGTGATGGACGAATTCAAGGAATCAATTATCCAAAACGATGGCAATTTGTTCTATCAGTATGGGGAAGAACTAAGGCCGGTAAAACAATCTGAAGTTACTTTGAAGTACCAGGAGGGGGATAAAATGAGAGAGAAAACCTTCCCAATGTACCATACCCATCATGGACCGATCACACATGCTGTTGAAGGAAAATGGACAGCTTCGGCGATGATGTGGGAGCCGGTAAAAGCACTGCAACAATCCTACATTAGGACTACACAGAGCGAATACGATGGTTTTCGGAAAATGATGGATATTCGGACCAACTCTAGCAACAATACTGTTTATGCTGATGCAGCAGGAAATATTGCATATTTTCATGGCAATTTTGTTCCAAAGCGAGATACCATTTTTGATTTTACTCAAGCTGTTGATGGAAGCAATCCCAAAACTGACTGGCAAGGATTGCATACCGTCGATGAGAACATTTTGGTGCTAAACCCTCAAAATGGTTGGATTCAAAACTGCAATTCCACACCCTATACGGCCGCTTTGGAATACAGCCCAAAAAGAGATGATTACCCAAAGTATATGTCAAGAGATCAAGAGAACTACAGAGGAGTGCATGCCATTGATTTATTGACGGATAGCAGTGGGTATACTTTGGATTATTTGATTGAATTGGCCCATGACCCTTATTTACCAGCTTTTGAGGCCCTTATTCCCGGACTAATCAAAGCATATGATGCGCAACCAAATGAAACTATGAAAGATGCCATTGCTATTTTGCGCAATTGGGATTTTAAAACATCTGAGGACTCTGTTGCCATGACCTTGGCCCATTATTACGGAACACTTTCCTATCAAAAGGCCATGAGGCCAGAAGGGTTGTATGCGATGCAATTGGTGGAATTTTGGGGCAATGAATCATCGGATGAAGAAAAATTGGGCTTGTTCCAAGAAACTATAAACCAGCTAAAAACCGATTTTGGTACTTGGAAAACTCCTTGGGGTGAAGTTAATCGATATCAACGTCTCAATGGGGATATCTACCAAGCTTTTGATGACGCTAAACCAAGTATTCCCATTGGCTTTGCCAGTGGAAGATGGGGCGCCTTGGCGGCGTATGGGGCTAGATATGACAATAACACCAAAAAGATTTACGGTACTCGTGGGAATAGTTTTGTTGCCGTGGTTGAATTTGGGGAGAAAGTCAAGGCCAAAACCATGCTAGCTGGCGGGCAAAGTGGAAATCCAGATTCGCCACATTTCAAAGATCAAGCACAATCGTACGCGGATAAACAATTTAAAGATGCAGCTTATTACAAGGAGGATGTGCTACAACGGGCAGTAAAGACATATAGACCTGGACAAAGACAGTAAAAAATAAGGGCTTCAAAGCAGAAGAACCAAGAAACTAAACTTGAACTTTTTGTTTGGGTTTAGCCTTAAACTTACTCCTCTTCTTTAATAACAATAAGACTTGCTTTGGAACCCGTTGAAAGATTCCAGCGGTTATTATGAATGACCTGGCCTTTTTCATCCGCGATGACCACTTGGGCCGTATTGGGTCCAGATGAGCCCTGATTAAGCGCTTCAAAATCCAATCGATTAAACCCTTTGATCAAATCAATATTTATGCCTTTGAAGGACCCTGTAAGTAAGATATTATGCTCGACTACCTCACCATTGAGATATATTTTTACACGGTCTCCGTCAACATATTCATGGTCCCGACATACGATACCCACAAATTTAGCGGTGGTTTTAATATCACCCAGATATTGATCGCCAAAATGTTCTTTGGACCCTTTTTTTTCCTTTTCTCCAACTTTAGGGTCAATTTCCAAATTATGGCCCGCCTGCACCAATTCGCGATCAGGAAGCATTTTGACTCCTGGATTTTTATTTTTTGAAGTTAAATTCTCATCAATTACTGAAGGAATTCGAAGGGAAGTACCTTGATTACTGGATTTTACGTCCAAATTGTTACGCTCCCCAATTTTTAAGGGGCGGGTAGTTGGGATGTCCCCTTGTGCTTGAACCATAAGCAGTCCAAAAGCAACAAAGGAAAAGAAAAAAACAAGTTTTTTCATAGCAACTTGGTCGATAAGGTTTCTTAAAGTTAACAAATACCTTGCCATATGGTTGATAAATAGCTGTTAAATGTGCCCTTATATCGATGTAAGAATATTTCGAGGCCATTTTTAAGATTGCACGGTTGCGTACCTTTCTTTTTGAAGGTGAAAATCGTAAATTGATTCACAAACAGCAAGTTATCGAATTCTTGTAAAGAACCTAGAGATGAAAAAACGACAGTTTCTAAAATACTTGGGCCGGGCCGCAGTAGCTACCCCTTTTGTTCCACTTACGGCTCAAGCGCAGAAAATACACAAAGAAGCTCTGCCTTATCCAGTTGAGGATGGAGAGGATTTTTGGGCCCGAATCAGAAAGGATTTTAAGCTAAAACCAGATTACATCAATTTGGAAAATGGCTATTACTGCATTACACCCAAGCCCATCATGGAAAAACTGCATGAGCATACGCAAATGGTGAACTATGAAGGATCTTACTACATGCGAAACCAACAATGGAAAAACAAAGAAAGGGTAACGAAAAGATTGGCAAACTTTGTGGGCTGCGAAGCGGATACATTGGTAATTACCAGAAATGCAACGGAATCCCTTGACCTGATTATTGGCGGCTTTCCATGGAAGGAAAGGGATGAAGCCATATTTGCAGTTCAGGATTATGGATCTATGCGAGATCATTTTTATTTGATTCGCGACCGTTACGGTGTGGTGTGTAAAGAGGTGTCTGTCCCAAATCACCCTAAATCTGATGAGGAAATTGTGGCGTTGTATGAATCGCAGATTACCTCAAGGACCAAACTGTTGATGGTATGCCATATGATAAATATTACAGGACATATACTTCCCATCCGCAAAATTTGTGATATGGCGCATAGGCACGGGGTTGAGGTTATGGTGGACGGCGCGCATGCCATAGGACATATTGATGTGGATATTGCGGAGTTGAATTGTGATTATTATGGCTCCAGCCTCCATAAATGGTTGAATGCACCTCTTGGAGTAGGCTTACTCTATGTGGCATCCAAAAACATCCCCAAAATCTGGCCTTTACTTGCCGAACATAAGAGAGAAGCTATGGATATTTTGCGACTGAATCATACTGGCACCAATCCTGTGCATATCTATTTGGCCATTAATAACGCTTTAGATTATTTGCAGGTCATGGGTATTCAGCGTAAAGAGAAAAGACTGCGGTATTTGCAAAAGTATTGGAGTGACCGGTTAAGGAATGTCCCCCATATTATGGTCAATACTCCTGTGGAGCCGCAAAGAAGTTGTGGAATTGCCAATGTGGGGATTGACCGTATGAAACCTAAGGTTTTGGCGGAGACTTTGCTAGATGAATTTAACATATGGACCGTGGCCATAGACGAGTCCAATGTACATGGTTGCCGGATTACACCCAACATCTATACCACGACAAAGGAATTGGATGTTTTTGTGACCGCCATGAAGACATTGGCCAGCCGAACATAGCATTGATTTAATTATCTATATAATCAACTAATTTTTCTGGCCCTTCCAGTAAAACCCTTACAATCTGTAGCGTACCATCAGTTTTGGTTGCAATTTGCCATTTGATCAAGGAGATTTTTCCATTCTCTATCTCAAGTCCTGTTATACTTCTGGGATGCACACAGCTACCATCGTTAAAAAATGGAATCTGACCCGGTTCTGGAAACCGAGGTCTATGGGTATGACCTGCAATGGTGATCCGAAGTTTATTTTTTACGATCCAACGTTTAATGCGTCTTTCTATTCGAATCAATTCCTTATAATTTTTAGCAGGACTCGTAGGGTCAGCGATACCCACTACTTGTAGCGGTTTCCAAAGTACTCGAACTAAAAAACGCCCAATTCGCCAGCAGACATAGTTCCACCAATCCGCTTGATGTCCATGAGTGCAAAAAAGTTCTTGCCCCGTTTCTTGGTGCTTCAATAGCACCGCTTCATGGTAGGTTAGTCCTTCAAAAAGTTCCTTATCCGAATCGTCAATGGGTTCAAAATAACTAGATAGGTGTTTGTCCACATAAGACTTGTCACGATAAACCATATCATGATTGCCCCATAGCATATGCAATCTATTTTCCAAATGGAAATGCCGTAGCAATTGGTAAACGTTTTTATGGGCCTCAAAAAGGGATTCAAAATTGAGGTTTTCCCAAAGTTCGTCCCCATCTCCCAATTCACAGTAATGGAATCCTTCTCTATAATAGTGGTTCAGAGCATGAAAATAAATATTCCTATTGTTGGCGAAATCATCTGCAAAGCTGTTGTCTCCTCTATGACAATCACTAAAAAGGATGAATTTGGAAGCATTATCGAACGGGATGATTTTGGCATTTCTATACGCGCGATCTAACCTTTTGTGCGAGGACATGGAACAAATTTTACTAAATATCCTAAAAAAGAGGACAACTACATAAGATTCCCTTAACAACCACTCATTTTTTCTTTTTGTAACTTTACTTGCTAAAACTCGACTAAATAGGCTTATGAAGGAGCACTACAATGCTGATAGTCCAATGCTTCAATTGGTAAGTTTTAATAAATTATTGGAGCATTACGATAAACAACTAAAAAGCAAGGACAAATACCTTGCCCAAAGGGCTAAGTATGTCTTAGATACCCAAGCACCTTATCCAGAGCTAAGGGATGGATTTGATGATGTTTCCTTGTTGAAAAAATATAAGGACGTTATTGGCATCATTCTAGCCGATACTTTTGCATCTGTATTGACCCATAATGAAATCAAAACGGCTACTACTCCTTTTGAGCCCCTTGTTTTTAATTCTTCAGAAAGATTCAAAAAGATTCTGAAGGATGCCGGGAAAGGATTTGAATTGGAAATCCGAAACCTACCTGGGGATATCAACTACATCATGAAATGTACCGTGGTGTTGAGCTTTCACTACGGATTTAAAATGGATTTTAGAAGACCATTGTTCTATGATATTCCTGATGCCAATGGGGTTATGAGGCATTATAAAATCTTGTATAACGCAGATTTTATGGAAATCATACCTACTGAAAAGGCTAAGGAAATTACCCAGAAGGATGTAGATGAACTCTTGGAAAATTTTGATAATATAGAATTATGGAAGGAAAAAATTCCGCCTAACAGTTTTATCTCCAAAGGCTTTGTGATTTCCAATATGTTCGATGTTACTGCGGAACATTCCATTTCTGGGATTAAATCTACCTTAATTGGAAACAACAAGAGAGGTAACGAAGACTTTATGGAGAGTTTTCAGGATACTTTTAGATCACTCTTCAACCTAAAGGAAATCAACGTTGGATTTACTGGATATGATTCTAAGACCAATCGTTTCCTTAAGATTTATGGAAAAGGAATAGAGAGCTATATCCTAAAAGGAAAGGATATGGAGCCGTGCAATAATATGTTGTGCGATTACTCCCAAGGGAAAGTTTTAGGGGACAATTCGTACTACGCTATTCCAAATGTGGACAAATATTTTGAAATATCCGGCGGCGGGCAACCTTACAAAAACTTATACGAGCAAGGTATCAAGAGTGCCATTTTAGCTCCTATTGCGGACAACGGCAATCTTTTGGGTGTTTTGGAATTGGTTTCTTCCACTGTTAATGAACTCAATAGTGTGAATGCCAACAAGTTGGATGACGTAATGCCTTTTATTGTATCCGCCGTAATTCGATCCATTGAGGAAGAAGAAAATTTGGTGGACGCTATAATTCAACATGAATGTACTACGGTCCACTCTTCCGTATATTGGAAATTTCAGGAGGAGGCAAAACGGTTTATGGCAGATGAATTAGTTGGAAACCGGGCTGTTTTTAAAGAAATTGTCTTCAAAGATGTGTACCCATTGTACGGTCAGGTCGATATCAAGGACTCTTCCAAGGAGCGTAATCTTTCCATCCAGAAAGACTTGATGATCCAACTTTCCGAAATCAGCAAGGTGCTCGAAGTAGCTTTTAAAAAGTTTAAGCTTCCTATATATGAAGAGTTGATGTTTAGGGTGGCAACCTATATCGATGAAGTTAGGGAAGCACTCTATACCCATACAGAGCAGGCAATTTTTGACTTTGTAAAAGAAGAGGTCAACCCTGTTTTCAAACATCTAAAACTAGAAGACAAAGAATTACAGGCGCATATAGAAAACTATGAGGCCAATATAGATGAGGGAACAGAATCCTATTACGATCATCGACGTAATTACGATGAAAGTGTGATGGAATCGAATATGCAATTGGCAGCCTTGTTGGACAGAAAACAAGCGGAGGCCCAGGAAATGTTCCCGCATTATTTTGAGCGGTACAAAACCGACGGGGTAGAGCACAATATGTACATTGGAAGTTCCATAGCCAACGATCGAACTTTTGACAAACTGTACTTAAGCAATCTTAGGCTTTGGCAGCTGCAGGTAATGTGTGATATGGAAAACAAGTATTACGCGTTAAAGCCCAAATTACCGGTAAAATTGGATGTTGCCTCCTTAATTTTGGTCTACAGCACATCTTTGGCCATTCGATTTAGGATGGACGAAAAACGGTTTGATGTAGATGGTACCTATAATGCCAGATATGAGATTATTAAGAAGCGTATTGATAAGTCCTACATCAAAGGGACCAATGAGCGATTGACCCAAAAGGGTAAATTGGCCATTGTGTACAGTCAACGAAAAGATGAGAAGGAATACATGCGTTACATTAAATTCCTCAAGGCCAAAGGCTACTTTACCAACAATATCGAAATTGTGGAATTGGAAGGCCTGCAAGGGGTAACCGGACTTAAAGCGATAAGAGCCGAAATTTTATATACAAAGGATACAAAGTCTGAGCGAACCTACACTTACGAGGACTTAATGGAAGAGTTAAAATCGTAGGAATGACGGACTAAAATGTGAAACGGTCCGGTCCAAAGAACCGAAAAGCAATTCCAAAGGCTATTACTGATACAATTGTGCCTATCATGAAAATAGTGTAAGTCCACCGTAGTATCTTGTATTTTCTATTGAGTACCAGCCCTAGAAAATATAGATCTTTGGTGAGCGATGAATAAATGTATTCTTTGTCTTTGACCAGTTCTTGAATGGCCCACTCGTACTCGCCAAGCTCCATTTTATGAAAGTTGCCAAAGAACAAAAGGTTCACTTTTTTCTGTTCCACATCTTCCTTGGTAAACTTTCCGCTAGTTACATTTGGTCTAGTAGCCAAAACGGCCAATATCATAGAGATTACACTAAATACAATGAAAATTAAAGTTGGATAGAGCAGGTATTTATTGGAAGGATTGTCCAATTTTGGAATAAGGTTGGACAATGCAAGGGAAATAATAATCGCATTTACAGAAAGCAAAATGTTGGCCTTGGTATCCGCTATATCGCTTAGGGTAAGGTGGTTTTTTAATGTAACCCTAAACAAGGTCTGAATGCCCCGATCTGGACTTTCACTTTTGTATTTGGCTTTCAATGCCTCTTTTTTGGCGATTTCTTTTTCAGTCTTTTTTTCCTTCACCAGTATTTTTAGGTTTTTGTCCTTTCCTTCTTCCCAATTTTCTTTAGCATAATCAGTATAAAACTGGTGTTCGTTACGGAACATTTTTATATTAATATCCCTCCATTCCTTATTGGAATATCTGGCAATGTTTAACTGTTCTAATTCCTCCTTTAAAAAATCGGTGGTTTCCCAATAGCTTTTTTGGGCAAAATGTGAGGCATCGGCATCTCGAATAATCTCCTCAATCAGATTGGATGGTTCATGAAATCGCTTGGTTGCCAAAATTGCAGCGCAGATTTGCTCGGTGCCATCCGCAGGGTACTTGTTTTGATTTAGGAATTGCTTGACAATTTTACAACCAGCTTCCTCATGGTTGTCAACACTTTGCGTATACCCTACATCATGGAACCACGCGGCCAACAATAACTTTTCGTTCTCAGCTTCATCAAGCTTATAGAAGTTGAGCAATTCTTTAGTACTTTTAACTACACGCTGCGTATGTCGCAAGTTGTGGTATAGAAATTTTGGATCTAACTGGTTTTCCAGAATTTCGGTTACAAAAGATTCAGCTTTTTCTACTATTTCCGACATAACAGTACTTTAAACAATCCAAAATACGAAATTTTGGAATCAACCTCGTGGATATGAAAAAACATTACTTATTTATTCTTTTATTGGTCGTAGCTTCCAGTTGTGCCACCTATGAGGCTAAGTATGCTGCTTCAATTGATGATGGAAAACCTCAAGGAAATAAAGAACTTGCACATACCTTTTATCTTATTGGAGATGCAGGGAAATCTCCTGTGGGGGATTTAAATCCAACTTTAAAAAAATTAAGGGCCAAATTGGCCAAGGCAGATAAAAATAGTACAGCGCTGTTTTTGGGAGACAATATTTATCCTGCCGGATTTCCAGCCAAAAATGAAAATCCTTCAGGGCATGAATTGGCAAAAAACCATTTGGACGCCCAATTGAAAACCTTGGATGCTTTTAAAGGGAAAACCGTTTTCATTCCAGGAAACCACGATTGGTACAGTAATGGGTTAAAAGGTCTGGAACGCCAAGAAAAGTACATACAAAAAGCATTGGACAGCAAAAATGTGTTCCTCCCGGACAATGGATGCCCAATAGAAAAAATTGAAATTGGGAAAGACATTATCGTCATTGCCGTAGACACAGAATGGTATCTGACCAACTGGGACAGACACCCTACCATGAATGATAATTGCGAGATTAAGGACCGTACTAGATTTTTTGAGGAATTGGAAAGCTTAATTAAGAAAAATGTGGATAAAACCACCATTATAGCCATGCACCACCCTATGTTTACCTACGGTTCACATGGCGGTTATTATTCATTTAAGGAGCACATTTCTCCTACTGGTAAATTTCCGCTTCCAGTTTTGGGGTCCTTGGGCAACTTGTTGCGTAAAACTTCAGGGGCATCCATTACAGATCAACAGAATAAAATGTATAACTTTCTTAGGAACAGGATAGTTACCCTATCCCAGTTTTCCAACAAGGTTATTTTTGTGTCCGGGCATGAACACTCGCTCCAGTATATTGTGGAATATAATATTCCACAAATTGTAAGTGGTTCTGGTGCCAATAAAGGAGCTACGCGACTTTTAAATGGCAGTAGGTTTTCCAGTGGTGAAATGGGCTATGCGGTGCTGAAAGTGTATACCGATGGTTCTTCACATGTGAGTTATTATGGAACAGACCCCAATGAGGAATTACTCTACCAATCTCAGGTACTTGAGCCAAGCAAAACTGAAAAGAAAACCAATTACTCCAATGATTTTCCAGCATTTGGCGAGGCCTCGGTTTATACAGAGGAAGAAATAGATAAAAGTGGCTTTCATAAATGGTTATGGGGTGAGCGTTATCGGAAATATTATGCTACCAAGGTGAAAGCCCCTACAGCACTTTTAGATACTTTGTATGGCGGACTCACTGTACTTAGAAAAGGAGGGGGAAACCAATCGAATTCATTGCGCCTTCAGCACAAAGATGGAAGACAGTTTGTAATGCGAGATCTGCGGAAGAGTGCAGAACGGTATTTGCAAGCTATTGCGTTTCAAGAAAGGTACATTATTGGTAAGTTCGATGATACTTTCGCAGAGAGATTCCTCTTAGATTTGTACACGGGAGCCCACCCGTATGCTCCTTTTACCATAGGATCCTTATCAGACGCCATAGGACTGTATCATACCAACCCAAAGCTGTTTTATGCACCCAAACAGAACGCGTTGGGGAAGTTTAATAATGAATTTGGAAATGAGCTGGTAATGATAGAGGAGCACGTTTCGGAAGGACATTTGGACCTGGAAAGTTTTGGAAAAACCCGAAAAATTGAAAGTACCTACGACCTTATTCAAAAACTTCGAAAGGATGAGAAATATACCCTTGATCATGATACTTATGTTAAGGCCCGACTTTTTGATATGCTTATAGGAGATTGGGATCGTCATGTGGATCAATGGCGTTGGGCAGAATTTGATGGGGAAGATGGGGAAAAAGTGTACAGGGCCATTCCAAGGGATAGGGATCAGGCCTATTCTATATGGGGGGATGGTTTTGTTCTTGGCTTTGGGTCCAAAACGGTACCAGCACTCCAAATCTTCGAAGGTTTTGGAGAGGAAATTAGAAATCTAAAAGGGTTTACCTCTTCGCCCAGGACTTTTGCTTTGGATATGGCCATTCTTTCAGAAACTGACCTAGACCAATGGGTGGAACAAGCTAAATATATTCAACAACATATTACGCAGGCAGTAATTGATGAATCCCTTTCCCATTTTCCCGAAGAAGTAAGGGATGATACCATGGACAAGATAAAAAGGAACTTGTTGTCCAGAAAAAAAATGCTGGTCGAAACCGCCAGGGAATATTTCGGTATCATCAATAAATATAGTGTAGTTACTGGTACGGACAAGGACGATTATTTTCGTATTACCTCACATACCAATGGAGATTTGGAGGTAAGCGTATATCGTATTAAAAATGGGGAGCGAAGTGATTCTTTTTTTCAAAAAGTTTACAAACCCCAGTTTACCAAGGAGGTGTGGGTTTATGGTTTGGATGATGATGATGTATTTGATGTAAACACCCAAACTTCAAAAATAAAAGTGAGAATTGTGGGCGGACAGAATAATGATGTCTACAAAATTGCAGAGAAGGCCAAAAAGGTACATACCTATGATTTTAAGACGAAAAAGAACACGTATGATGAGGCTTTTGGTGGAAAAATCCATAGAATTAATGATTATGATACCAATACTTATGAATTTCTAAAAATTAAGGCCAGCAACAATCAATTTTTACCTACCATCGGTTTCAACCCAGATGATGGATTCCGATTGGGGATTACAGATACCTATACTGTGAATGCTTTTAGGCAGAATCCATTTACCCAACAGCATACATTCAATGCGGCCTTCTACTTTGCAACAAATGGTTTCGATTTTGGCTACAATGGAGAGTTTGCCAATTTCTTTGAGGGAATCAATTTGGAATTGGATGCTAGGTTTACCAGCCCAAATTTTTCCATCAATTTCTTCGGTTTTGGGAACGAAACGGAAAACAATGATGATGATGAACCGCTTGGTTTGGATTACAACAGGGTTAAATTAAGTACAATTAAGATTGCTCCTTCCTTGGTGTGGAGAGGGCGAATGGGATCAAAGGTCAGCCTAGGTGTTTCTTATGAGGATTATGAAGTGGAAGAAACCGAGGATCGGTTCATCAATGAGTTTTTTGTTGCAAATGGGGAAGAGAATGAACAAAGTTTCTTTGGGGTAAATGCGGCATATAGCTATGCAAATACGGATAATGAGGCGTTCCCCACCCTAGGGATGAGCTTTTCTCTCCAAGGGGGATACAAAACCAACCTTACCAACTCCGGGAGATCCTTTAGCTATATAATTCCAAGTTTATCTATAGATCACAGACTTTGTTCTAATGGAAAATTGGTTTTAGCCACCAAAATAAAGGGTCATGTAAATTTTGGGGACGGTTTTGAATTCTATCAAGGAGCTAGCATTGGTGCCAACGATGGATTACGAGGATTCCGATTTCAACGGTTTACGGGAAAATCGGCCTTTTACCAGAATACAGATCTTAGGCTGAGTTTTAGAAAGCAACGAACAGGGATATTACCTGTAACTCCTGGAATCTTTGGCGGATTTGATTATGGGAGGGTATGGTTTCCCGGCGATGATTCCGATAAATGGCATAACTCCTACGGCGGCGGCTTTTTCGTAAACGGCGCTGGGATTTTATCGGCCAATCTGGGATTGTTCAACAGCACGGATGGAATCCGATTTGCATTTGGTATGGGATTTGGCTTTTAGTCCAAGGTATAAGAGTAGAGATTCCTACCCTTGGTTTTGGACTGTTCGTCCGCTATGAGAAGGGTATGGTTGTCCACAAAACAGATGGATTCTTGTTGTGTTCTGTGCAGTACATCAATGGTTTGCAAGCTACCTTTGGTGAAATCTTCCGAAGAAAAGTTAGAAAATAACCAGATATAGCCAGACCCTAATAGCACCACCTTTTTTCCGTCTGGGGATATATCCGCTCCTGTTATGGAACAAAACTGGGGGTCCAGACAGGAAATGAATTCTCCAATCAGCTCTGCCGTATGCTTGCCTTTTAGCGCGGGGACTTTGTATATATAGGCTTTTCCGGAATACGGTCTTGTGCGGTCTTTAGTAATCAGATATAGAAAATCGTTGTGGTGAAAGAATGCCTCGCAGTCGAAGCTCATTTTTGACTTTTTGGGCGGAAACTTTTTTTGTTCCGGATAGTGAAAAGAAATTTTTTCTGCTTCAATTTTGTCACCACTACCACTGTTCACATTTGGAACTTTATAAATATTGAGATTTTTTCGCTCGTTGGCATTGTTCCCAAAATCCCCTATATACAAGTTTCCCTCCTTGTCTTTGGCTAAATCCTCCCAATCATGATTTTTGGCGTTGTCAACCTCAATTTCCTTAACAAGACCTCCTTTAAAGTTAAGCGCATAGAGACGATCTTTGTTCCCATTATCTTCTATTGCCCAGATTAGAGAATCGCCCTCAGCTGTAATACCAGATACTTCATTAAGCTTTGCAGGAAGCTTTCCCAGATAATCTAAATTACCATACCAAGGCTTTTGTGCACATCCCTGCAAAAAAACCAGTAACAAGAATAAAGGTAGTTTACTCATGGGATTCTTTGATTGGCATATAGATTTCAGCTTTCCAACTTTTTTCATCACCTCCCATATTCGGGTTATTGAAAAATACCTCTACGGGTCTCTTTTCCACTGCTATATTGTTCTTTTTTGCATAGTCCAGCAACGCGTACCAAGCCCTGTCTGAAGTTATGTAATTGCCATGGTAAGTGGCCTTGAGGGCCCTTTCTGGAAAAATACGTTTGTATTTTATTTCCGAATGAATTGGAAGTTTTTCCGAACGTACAATAGGCTGTCCAAAATTGTACTCCAAGCTGTCTTTTTTTGTGTTCCACTTCTCGACCTGTACAATAGGCGGCCCATCCAACTGCACTTCATTTTCAAGTAAGACATGACTAAGGTAGTTTAGATTTTCCATCATTCCACCTGCTTTTTGGAACTGTGTTACCTTAAGTGGAACATAGGCGATGTACTTTTCCGGAATAGTGGACTCCCCCTCAACGCTCACTGTAAACTTATCTATATGATCGTTGATGTTTTCCATTAAATCAAGCACAGTTTTTCTAGACCGCTTTTCAAAATCGGTATCAGAAAAGGGCACACCAATCTTGTTGGACAAACTATGCTGTTCATCCCTGATGTTCACTTTTACCTTTGAGGTGCTATCCGTAAGAGGGGTAATATGCCAATCGTAAATGTGAATGGAATCGTGGAATTTCACTTTCTGTGTAAGTTGATATATGTCATCAACTTGAGTTATTGGAGTATCAACGTTCAACGTCTTATCCCACAATTTTATTGTTTGGTTAATGGCCCCTGGAAAGGTCTTTGTCTCAAAACGAATCGTATAATCTGACGGCTTTATAAAAAGATACCACAAAATTGCTATTGTCATCAAGACAAAAATGAGCCAAAGTGCTTTTCTCATATGGATAGATTAATGCTTAGCTTATGGACTAATTCATGTCTAATTTATCCACAACAAACGCACCTAGGTCTCGACCTTGTTTTACTCCTATTTCTACAGCTGTTCTGTAGTGTATGCCTCCGTACATTCTGCTTATGGCGGCCTCATCGGCAGCTTCTTTAAAAGAGTTAAACGAACGGATGGGTAAACCATAAGGAATTTCTGTATCGTCATCAAAAGCAAAGTTGTCTCCAAAAATATCGGTTAGAATGGTGGCGGCGGCCCCAGAAACCACACTATGCCCGCTGGTGTACTCAGGGAAGGGTGGGGTTTGCAACACGGGTTCCCAGCTATCATCAATATGGTCATTGATCAAAGTCTCTGGCCGTATAAGGTTGCTCCTATATTTCTCATCCCAACAACTGATAAAGGCATCTGCAATAGCGATGGAAGTTTTGGTATAAGCATGGACCGTTTGCACAAAATCAGAATTGGTTTTGCGGGTGGCAATTTTGGTAATCCCAATCCAATGGGCACCAGGGGTAATTTTTTTTGTGGCAAACATAAGGTGTCCGCGAGTTACTGAAACGTATGGATTGCAATCCCAGAATTGGGCAATGGCCACTTCCTCAGATTCGTCACCTTTAGCTGTTATCTCGTTGCTGATGTCATAAACTTCCCGAACTTCCTTATAAAAATCAGAATCTTTTTCCATAGAAAATGGAGGTGGAGGTAGGGGTTTGAACTGTCCGGCAGAATCGATTACAAAAGGACGGATTTTATTCCAATGTGGTTCAATACCGCTCATATAAGCTGGAGGAGTAGGCTGCCATCTTGATGGATCGTCGGAATTAACGGAGAACTTTGGCATGGTCCTCGTTTGTTTGTAGTTGTCTTTATCCATCCAGTTTACGATGTGATCAACTACCAAAAGGCCATGGTTTTTGGAGGCATTGAAAGCAGTCTCATTTTTTTCGGACCAAATGGTATAGAGACTATCTTGGTAAGTTTTGATTTTCTCTTCTGAAAAAATCAGTTTTTTGCTTAATTCCATGTGTGCAATAAGTGCGGCAAGCTCAAAATTGACGTTTTCTTCATTTTGAGGTTGGGGAGTGTCCGGCAATTCGCGTAGTTGTCCGGCCAAAGAATTGTACCCCTCATACTTTTGCGCCAAAATCTCATAAGCAGCTACATTGGGGTAGGAGAAAATCCTACTGGCTACAGGGGGCGAGAAGATATCGTGGATCATCACCTCGGTGACCTTATCCACTGAATTATGATAATCTTCTGAAGTTATAGTAATGGTTTCTTCCTTTTTTTGGCAAGCTGAAAGTACCAAGAATAGGAATAATAGGAATCCGAATCGCTCTTTCATGGTATCAAGGTTTAATTGTTGAGTTTGTATACTTGTGCCCTGTCGTTGTTAAAGACGGCCAACAGATATTTTTGATTGTTTAATGTTAAAGTCTTAAGATGTCTGATGGACTTTTTGGTGAAATCCAATCCAAGGACATTGCCTAAAATTACTTCTTCTTCATTTTTTAGCAAAGCTCCGGGAAAGGAATCAAAACGGCCATGATAGGGTTTGACACCAAAATAGTTCCCGCCGATCAATGCTTCCTCCAGCCCATCTCCATCAAAATCATCTACAACGAAGGCCATAATGGGCGACACTTGTAGTTCATTACTAAATGGAACAAATTCAAAGCTGCCGTTAGAATTTCTAAGGTAGCCGGAGGCTAGTGTATTCACTTCCAAAACGGTAGCTTTCCCCATTACTTCCTTTGGAAATAATTCATCCATAGTTGTTCCAGCAAAGGATTTATAGGTTGGAAATCGTTTCTTTAGGGAAACCATTTGAGATGACAATCCATTCAGGGTTTCCAAAGGATAATAGGTTCCATTCTTTTCCAAAGCTGTGATGGTCTCTGTTTGTCCATTTTCATCAAAATCGCTAACGAATAACTTCATCGGAAACTTTTTCGAAGCTTTGAATTTGGAATTGGTGCCCCAGTTGCCTAGAAGATAGTCGGTGTCTCCATCCGCATCAATGTCGAATGCTGTGATGCTTTGCCAAAGTCCACTTAAATCAAGGTTTCCAACCTCCTTAAAGTGCCCATTTTCATTCTTGAAAAATTTTGGTGACATCCATTCCCCAACAAGGATTAAATCTTGCTTTCCATCATTATCGAAATCATCCCAGAGGGCATCTGTAACAGTTCCTTTAAAATCTTCTGCAAAGCCTTCATAAAGCTTAAAATCTCCGTTGTTGTTTTCTAGAATATAGGAGGAAGCAGGAGTTCCAAATTTGGATGTAATGGTATGCCCTCCTACAAAAAGGTCTAAATCCCCATCCTTGCCCAAATCATGAGACCTGACCACAGATGAGTTTTGATAGAACTTGGGAAGATTACGTGTTGCATAACCAGAATCCTGTTGTACAAGATAGCTATCTAAAAGCGCGCTGTTCTCTCCAAAAAAATCACCACCACCCGAAGCTAGGAAAAGGTCGTTTCTATCGTCCCTGTTAAAATCTGCGATCAGGGCCGAGATAGTCTCTCTTGTAGAATCCTTGCTAATGGATGAGAATTTCGTGCGAATAAAAGTAGAATCACCCTGAACGAAAATTTGGGAAGGGATAAATTTTGCGCCACCAAAAAATATGTCTGTTTTTCCATCCTGGTTAAGGTCTCCAAGGGCCAAAGCGGGGCCTCTATCCGATACTTGATAGGGAATAAGCTTTTCACGAATGAAATCGGTGTAATTATCCTCAACATGTGTGAAATCCAATCCAAGATTGTTTGATGTCAAAGTGAAGAGGGGATTGTTTTTTATATGTAAATTTTGATAATTAAAAGGTTTGGGGTTATTGGGTTGAATGGTCAATGTTTGATTAACCGCTACGTCAGTTAGCAATTGAAATGTCTTATTGGGCCATATAATTTTTATAGAATCCACTTTTTGGGCATGGTTATAGCCAAAGTGAACCATAGGTTCTGAGGAGGCCTGAAACCCACGGGATGGGAAAAGCTCTTTGAACTGCAATTTTCCATTGTGATAGGAGTATACCTTGGTGCCAAGTCCAAATTTGTTTTTGTCGGAATACTTGAATTTTAGTTTTAAAAAGTTGGCCTTGTCATTGGATTTATTGATATAAAGGGATGCAGGGGAATTCAGGTTGTTGGTTACTAAATCCAAATCACCGTCCCCGTCAAGATCTCCCATAGCCGTGGCGCCTGAAATTAAAGTATCCTTGGCAATCCAGCTTTTTGACATATCCTTAAAAGAGGCGTCACCACTTCCTCTAAAAACAAAGTTGGCAATGTTACCTGAAGGCATGAGATTCAAGGCTTCTTGATCGACCAATTTGGTGTTGTCAATCTTATTCTTGATTTGATCGTTGGAAACAAAATTGATGAAGTCCAGATCATTTGGTCGTTTAGGAATACCATTGGACACGAACAGGTCCTGCTCCCCATCCATATCATAGTCGCCAAAAAGGGCGCTCCAACTCCAGTCGGTGGCTGAAACTCCGCTCATTAGCGCTGTTTCCATGTAATTGCCGTCGGGTTGGTTAACAAACAGCATGTTCCGTGTAAATTGATAATGATATCCGTATCGGTTTATTCGAAGTTTTTGCGTTTGAATATTGTCATCTCCTTCGGACGATTTCAATGCCACTTCATTTTCGGGCAACATATCAAGAGAGATAAAATCGGGTCTTCCATCCCCATTTATGTCTGCTACATCACTGCCCATGGAAAATCTACTGGTGTGGCCAAAATATTTTTTAAGGCTTTCAGTAAAAGTACCATCCCCATTATTTAAATAATAGTAATCATCTTCATGAAAATCGTTGCCTACGTAAACATCTGGGTATCCATCCAAATTAAAATCTGAAATGGCCAATCCAAGGCCGTATCCATTGATTCCTCCAAAAATTCCGGCTTCCTCACTTACATCCACGTATTTGCCATCGACATTCTTTAACAGTTTATCTCCTGGTTCATACATCCTATCAAACCTCAGGTCGTATTTTCCATAAGAGTTTTGGGTATGTACGGCATGGTTAAGAAGATATAGGTCTAGATCACCGTCAAGGTCATAGTCAAAAAAGGCAGCATTGGAACTATAGGTTTCAAAATCCAGACCATATTCTGCAGCACTTTCCGTAAATGTATGATCACCGTTATTGATGAAAAGCTCATTGTGTCCATTAAAGCCATTAATGCCAACAACTGCACACACATAGATGTCCAAAAGGCCATCTGCGTTTACATCGGCCATAACGGTACCCGTATTCCAGCTACTTTTGCCAGCTATCCCGGCTGTATCGGAAATATCCTCAAACTTTAAATTACCCTTGTTCAGGTATAATTTGTTTGATACCTGATTTCCCGAAAAG
This sequence comes from uncultured Allomuricauda sp., assembly GCA_965117065.1. GTDB lineage: Bacteria > Bacteroidota > Bacteroidia > Flavobacteriales > Flavobacteriaceae > Flagellimonas. Next base: position 1,722,311 of record OZ220751.1, on the reverse strand, counting down.
AAGATATCTGGTAGGCCATCATCGTTAATGTCACCAATGGAGACCCCACCCCCATTATAGAAATAGAGGTAATCCAAAATACTGAGGTCAGCCGATTGTTCAAGGGTGTTCTTGAAAGTAACTCCCGTTTCACTTGGCTTCGGGTTTTGAAAAAGTTCCCCTTCCTTACCGCAACCGGCAACTAAGATGGAACCAAAAAGTGCTATTAAAAACCTATTCATTTATGGCAAAAATCTTTGGTTTTTCATTATTGATGGCAACTACTAAGAAGAGATTGCCATTTTGATCCTTGAATGGTGCAAGGTGTTTTACTTCATCTTTAATGTTGAAACCACTATCCTGATAATTTTGCCATTCAAAACCCATCTTGCCATCTCCCAACAGGAGATTACCGTAACTGGCATCCAATCTGGAAAACTGCGGTTTGAACTCAAAATTGTTACCGGCCATAATCAAATCAAGGATTCCATCTTTGTTAACATCCGTACAGGTTATATCACAGATACAGGACAATTGTGCCCTTGGAGGCAGTTCTTGAATAGTAAAGTCTCCATTTCCATTGTTTATGGCAATCACAGAGGCTGATGTACTTACTTGCTTCACAATGGATTTGTCTAAAATTTCCTTTGAGAAAAGCTCATTTATGGTTCTTTTGGCGTAGTCTGAAGCTTTTAGGTTCTCTTTTTTAAGGGAAACCAATTGTTCCGTCAATTCCCTTTTTTGATGAAGAGGGTGATCCCCACCGTTATAATTTTGTGTGACTATTTGCTCTATGGTTCCATTATTGTCAAAATCATTGATCCATATTTTCATGGGTTGATCTTCCAAAGGTTGGTAATGCAAATTAAGCCCTTGGTTACCTAAGATAAAATCCTGGTCTCCATCATTATCGAGGTCAGCAGCTTCTATGGTATTCCACCAACCATGAAGGCTGTCCAATGAAGTGCTTAGTTTTGAAATTCTTCTCCCTGAATTTTTATAAACCTTAGGTGTGTCCCATTCCGTAGTGATTACAAGGTCTTTTTTGCCATCACTATCAATATCTACCCAATCTGAGTCAGTTACCATGCCCGCATCTTTTAGATCGTAGGCTAAGCGTTCTGTAGCATCTACAAACACTCCTTCGCCTTTATTTTCAAGAAAAAGGTGGTCCGGCGAAATACCATAAACACCTACCACACTTCGGGACCCAATAAACACATCAATGTCACCATCGTCGTCAAAATCATATGGGGCAATGGTAGCAATGTTTTTGTATGTAGTGGGAAGTTCGTTGGTTGATTTTGAAAAGTTACCCCTTCCGTCATTCATATAAAGTCTTGGTCGATAACTTCCCTGCATACCTACTTTATTACCTCCTGAACCTACCATTAGGTCCAAGTCGCCATCACCATCAGCATCAAAAAAGGAGGCAGCTACGTCCTCGTAATTTTTATCTTCTTCAAAGGCCTTGGAACTTTTTTGGGTTACGTTTCCGTTTCCTTGGTGCAAATACAATACCCCGGCCTGGTTATGGGCTCCCCCTATATAAAAATCCTCATTACCATCTCCATTGATATCACCAACCGCCAGTGAGGGTCCTTCTTGGGATAGTTTTTTATAGATCAAACCTTCATAATCAAAATCATTGTAATGATCTTCTTGGTGTGCTGTCAATGTATTTGTTTCCAATTCCTGGATAAATGACTTATTACTTTCTGTTTTTGGAATGGTATAAACAGGATCAGATGCATTATGGTTTAATATAATAACCTGGTTGGGGTCTATATTTTCCAATTTTTGGGTTTTGCTGTCTGGCCAAACGATACGTATAGAATCCAACTTTTCTGATTTTCCGATACCCAGGGTCATTCCATATTCCATAGAAGACTGAAAGCCACGGGAAGGCATAAGTTCCTGATTGACGACATTTCCATCAAAATAAAATTTAACCAAAGTACCTACGGCAAAAGGATTGCTTTCGGAGCCTTTGAACTTGAGCTGAATAAAGTTGTTATTCAACTGTGAGTTGGTATTGTTTTCGTAAATAAAAGTTTCCGTATTTACATTGTTGATTACCAAATCCAAATCCCCGTCATTGTCCAAATCCCCATAAGCGGCACCATTGGATCTTGAAGGAATTTCAAATCCCCATTCCTTGTTGGCATTCTTGAAGGTGATGTCCCCATTATTTTTATATGCGTAATTGGGTTGAGGCTTAATCGGCATTTTACTGATGATGGAATCAATAGACTCTTTCTTTCCGGTCAAGGCCATTTTTTGAATAATCTCGTTGGCAAAAAAGTCAACAAAATCCAAATCTGTTAGGTCATGATTGATTCCATTGGTAATAAAAATGTCCTTTAGCCCATCATTGTCCATATCGAACATTAAGCCTGCCCAACTCCAATCCGTTGCATCAATCCCACTATAGTATGCTATTTCGGAAAAGGTGCCATTTCCGTTGTTGAGTTGGAGGGTGTTTTGGATATACTGTTGGGAAAAATCCTTGCTCTGTTTGAGCTCAAAAACATTGTATCCCTCAAATTCCATAACAGATTTGACCCTTTGCTCTGGTTCAGGAAGCATATCGGTTATGAAAATGTCATTGTGACCATCGTTATTGATATCGGCAATATCTATACCCATAGCCGAGAGGCTCAGGTGTGATGTCCATTCCTGTATTTCTTCCTTGAATTTCCCGTCTTTTTGGTTGATGTAGAGGTAATCCCTTTCATAAAAGTCGTTTGACACATAGATGTCAGGGTAAAGGTCATTGTTCAAATCTGTTACCAAAACACCCAAGCCAAAACCGATAAGACTTCCATAAATACCAGCTTCTTGGCTTACATCCACATATTTGCCATTGTCATTTCGTAAAAGCATATCTCCAACTCCTCTGAAAATATGGGGAACACCTTCCCAATCCTGAGCCCTAACTTCTCTTTGTTCAGCATATCCAAGACTGCTTACGGGGATATTGCTATTATCCAAAATATAGGCATCCAAATCTCCATCTTTGTCATAGTCGAAAAAAGAAGCATGCGTAGTAAATCCGGTTTTAGCCAGGTTGTACTCGTGGGCTTTTTCTGTAAAGGTCAGATCCCCGTTGTTGATGAAGAGATCATTATCGTGATTATTGCCTTCAAGGTTTCCGGCATTGCTTACATAAATATCCAATAGACCATCTTGGTTTATGTCTACCATGACCACTCCAGTAGACCATGGTTTATTGCCCATAATACCCGCACTTTCAGAAATATCCTCGAATTGCAGGTTCCCTTTATTCAGATACAAACGATTGGGGACCATGTTTCCTGTAAGGTAAATGTCTGACAGGCCATCGTTGTTGATGTCACCTATAGCAACTCCACCACCATTATAAAAATTTCGGTACTTAAAAATGTTGAAATTCTTTTGGTTTTCTACTTTGTTTACAAAACCTACCCCTGTTTCATCAGCGGATAAGAGCGTAAATAGGGTTTCTGCTTGCTCTTTATTTGTGTTTTCTTGCCCCTTATCCGAGCAGGCTCCCATGAGCAGCAAAAAGAAGCATATACCACAATTTCTTAGTTTCATTTCGTTTCATTTTTGACTAAAAAAACGGGGGTGTCATTGTTTCGCGTAATGATGAAATGTTCAATCCCGTTAATTGTTAGTTGTTCAATACTTCTGACCGCGCCAGAAATGTTCAAATTTTGTGAAGAGCTTAGATTGCCCTTCCCATCGTTCTCTAAATAAAGCCCGTGCAAGGCGTCTAATCTACCAAGTTGCGTGCTTATCTCAAAAGTATTACCCGATAATAATACATCCTTGTCTCCATCTCCATCGATATCGTTAATAAAAATTGCATGTACCGATGAGGATTGGACCATATTTGGTAACTCCTTTTGTGAAAAAACACCCTTTCCATCATTTTCAAAGTAAGTGGTGCTTAGTAGAAAAACCTCTTTTTTATCCGCCTTTTCCAACTTGTCTTTCCCAAAAAGCTCTTCTAGGGTGGCATCGGCAAAATCTTTATAGAAAAGAAACTTTTTATTTAAAAAGGGCATTTGTTTGGACAATTCGTCTTTGGAAGCAAAGGGAGTTTCCACATCCTTATGGAAATAAGTAACTATAGGCTCCACAGAGCCATTGTCGTCAAAATCGTTCTGATAAAGGGTTATTGGTTTCTTTCTGGATGCCTTCATCTTGCTGTTGAGTCCCCAATTGCCACATATAAGATCTATATCCCCATCGCCGTCCATATCCTCAGCTTTAACACTATTCCACCAACCCTGGGTATATTGCAGCCCATTACTTTTTTGAAGTTTAAAGGTGCTGCCATTATTTAGGAATATGGAAACTGGAAACCAATGGCCCACTACAACCAAATCAGGATAGCCATTTAGATCTACATCTTTGGAAATAATATCCTTTATATTACCTAAATACTCCAGTTGTGGGATGATCTGTTGGGTTACATCTTGGAAAATACCCTGGTCGTTACGCTTTAGAAAATACTGTTTTGGGGTTTTTCCATAGGCCGAAGGCGTCTGGTCCGAAACGATGATAATTTCCTGGATACCATCCTTATCAAAATCATCTGAAATTACTTTGGATGCGTTGGTTTCAATTTCGTTAAACTGGTTTTCGTCCAAAGAATAGGAACCATTTTGGTTGATATATAATCTTGGACGTAGAGGTTCTCCATTAGTGTACTCGTTTCCGCCACTTACAACGATTAAGTCTGCATAACCATCTTCGTTGGCATGAAAGAATGTATGGGAAGTGTCCTCATTGGTCGCATTTTTTTCGAATACCTCCGGTTGGCTTTTTTGAAAACTTCCAGCAACACCCTGGATATACAAGGCTGAACTTTGTTTTTTTGCACCTCCAATAAAAAAATCGTCCAAACCATCATTATTAACATCATGGACGGAAACATCAGGTCCTTCATTAGAGTTTGCAAACGGAATTAAAGGTTCACGATCAAAGTCCAAAGAGGTTGTTTCCCTATGGTCAAAGTCGACCAAAGAATCAATAGAAAAGAAAAGATTCCTTTTTAACGTATTCGTGTCTTTGTAAAAATTGGAGTCAGCATTAGTTTGATGTACCGTAATATTGCTGGGCACAGGAACATTAAATTGGGTTTCATATGATCCACCGGGCCATATAATTTTTAACGAATCTATAATGGAATCTTTACCAAGACCTAGATGAAGTTTGGGAGATACTGATGACAAATATCCTTTGGAAACAAAATTTTCCATGGTAATTGTATGTGATCTTGAATGGGCGATAACTTTGGCCCCCAAACCAAATCTATTCTTTTTATCTCCTTGAAACGCAATAGTCAAATAGTTGGCCTGCTTGCTTGTATTTTCCAGAATAAAAGCTTCCTCATTGATGTTATTTACAACAATGTCCAAATCCCCATCGTTGTCCAAATCGGAATAAACACTGCCGTTACTAAAGGAAGGCTCTTTATTCACCCAACTGTCGGTAACATCTGCAAAAATGCCATTACCTTGATTTTTAAAGAAGTAATTGGGAATCTTCTTTTCCGGAATTTCATTAATCAAGGGCATATCGGTTTGGAGCATACCCTGATCAATTCTTCTTTGGATGCTTTCGTTGGATATAAAATTGATGAAGTCCATATCGTTGGTAGCACCTTTGATCCCATTGGAAACAAAAACGTCTTTAAGACCATCGTTGTCAAAATCTGCCAAAAGAACTCCCCAAGACCATTCTGTTGCCGAAATGCCACTTAAACTTCCAATTTCACCAAAGTTTTCGTTACCAAGATTTAGGTGCAAGGTGTTTTGCATGTACTGTGGGGCATATCCATTTTTAAGGTATTGTTGGTAGATGGGATATCCATATTCCAGACCAGAGGTTTTATAAGTTTTTAGATTTTCCGGAAGCATATCCAGAGACAAAATATCCGTTAGCCCATCATTGTTTATGTCGGCTATGTCATTACCCATGGAGTAGTGGGAGGTATGTCCCAATTTGTTGCCATCTTCAGAAATCACCTCCTTAAAAGAACCATCTTTTTGATTAACATAGAGGTAATCGTTCTCAAAGAAATCATTGCCAACATAAATGTCCGGATAGCCATCGTTATTTATGTCGCTTACGGAAAGTCCTAAACCATATCCGCTTTTTCCTTGAAAAATACCCGCTTCGGCACTTACATCAATAAATGTTCCTCCATTGTTTTTATATAACCGGTCCCCTGATAAACTATCCGCCTTTTTTCGTTGTGCGCCTCTTCCATAGGCACGATTGGGATGGACAGAATGGTTTAGCAGGTATAGATCTACATCGCCATCAAGGTCATAATCAAAAAAAGCGGCATGAGTGGAAAAACCTGAAAAATCTAAATTGTATTTGGCTGCTTCCTCCTTGAATTTTGGGATTCCATTTACATCATTACCCTGGTTAACGTAAAGCAAATTTCTGCCCTCAAGAACTCTATAGTTGCCTACTTTGCATATATAAATATCCAAAAGCCCATCATTGTTGATGTCAATATGAGTAGCGCCAGTAGTCCATCCACTTGCATTGTGGATGTTGGCTTTTTCAGTAATATCATCAAAAGAAAGCTGACCTTTATTTAGATATAGCTTATCCTCTCCTTGATTGGAAGTAAAATATAAATCGGTCAAGCTATCCTGATTAAAATCCCCGGCAACCACCCCGGCTCCATTGTAGTAGTAGAGGTAATTGAGAATATTAAGGTTCGGAGATTCCGTTAAACCATTCTTAAAGGTAACACCGGTAAGGTCAGCATCCCTTTTTATAAAAAGGGTTTCTGATTTGTTTTTAGTACAACCAAGAATCAATAAAAAAGAACCAACAATAATGCAGTAAATCCCCTTCATCCATCAAAAATAATAAGCGGGGTAAGATAACCAATCCCATGAAAATTGGAAATGTAACAATAGTTAATATTTCGTGGAATTTATACGAAAACGTTTTCGGTTGATAACAATCTTAATTGGAGAGCTATTGTATTGACAAATAATCCAATATATTTAAGGGTTACTAACAAACCAAGAAATTATAATGGTAGGAATCTTATCTTTTTTAGGCTTTACATTGCTAGTTGGAATCATTGCATATTTCGCGACACGATCAACCGATGAGACCTCGTCTGATGGTTATTTTTTAGGTGGAAGAAGTTTGACGGCCGGAGTTATTGCAGGATCCTTATTGCTTACTAACCTTTCCACTGAGCAGATTGTGGGGTTAAATGGAAGTGCCTATAAGGATGGCTTGTCCGTGATGGCATGGGAAACCTTGGCTGCAATTGCCATGGTGGTTGCCGCTATTTTCTTGCTTCCAAGATATTTAAAGGGAGGGCTTACCACGGTTCCACAATTTTTAGCCAATAGGTTTGATGTGGCCACAAAGACTATAACCTCCGGACTTTTTTTAACAGGCTATGTGGTAGTGTTGCTTCCGGTAATACTCTATTCTGGCTCAGTGGCCATTAGTGGTATGTTCAATGTTCCGGAAATGTTGAATGTATCGGATACTACCGCCCTTATCATTTGCATTTGGGGCATAGGGGTTATTGGATCCATTTATGCTGTTTTTGGTGGGTTAAAGGCGGTTGCGGTCTCGGATAGTATCAATGCCATTGGACTTATGATCGGGGGAATACTTATTCCTGTTTTTGGATTGATGGCAATTGGGGATGGTAGTGTATTTGATGGATTGGATACTTTAATTTCTTCCAACCCGGAACGATTTGATTCTACAGGAGAACATGGACAGGAAGTGCCATTTTCAACAATATTTACGGGAATGATGTTGGTGCAGTTGTTCTATTGGGGCACCAACCAGCAAATTATACAAAGGGCTTTGGGGGCAAAAAATCTTGCCGAGGGGCAAAAAGGACTGCTGTTAGCTTCGTTTTTAAAAATTTTAGGGCCCCTTATTTTGGTGTTACCAGGGATGATTGCCTTTCATTACTTTGATGGGAGTCTAGAGTCAAGTGATATGGCGTATCCTGCGCTGGTAGGTGCGGTGTTGCCTAAGTATTTAGTCGGTTTTTTTGCGGCCGTACTTTTTGGGGCAATTTTAAGCTCGTTCAATAGTGTTTTGAATAGTTCGGTAACCCTTTTTGGCATTGACATTTACAAGCAGCATATTAATAAAGAAGCTTCCGAAGCTAAGGTGGTAAAATACGGTAAAGTGTTTGGGGTTTGTTTGGCACTTGCTGCCATGTTTATAGCGCCGCTTATTGCTAATGCAGGAAGTTTATTCAATTACTTGCAAGAAATCAATGGGATTTACAATATCCCTATTTTGACCATAATTGTGGTTGGTTATCTGACTAAACGGGTTCCGGCCATTGCTGCGAAAATTGCGATATTCCTAGGTTCTGGATTGTACATCATCAGCCAGTTTATTGTTGGACCTAAATTGGTTGACAATGCATTAGAGGCTGCAAAGGCATCTGGAATCACAGATGAAGCTGCTCTTCGTTTGGTAGAGGCCGATGCTTACCCGCATTATCTGCACATCATGGCAATACTTTTCTTGTTGAATGCTGGAATTATGCTGTTGATTGGTAAGTTTTACCCAAGGAAGGAAGCTTTTGTCCAGGAATACACCAAACAAGTTGAGATTACTCCATATCGATATGTAAAACAAGTGGGGTTGACTGTCTGTGTTATCGTGATTGGCATCTACATCTATTTTGCCAAATAGGTATTGAATTTAGGAATCTTAGCGGTTAGTGGTTAACGCTGTTAGTGTGTCGATGCGAGTTACAGATATTAAGCATCTTCAATTTAAGTTGCTGTGTAACGCGAGTTCATAGACCAAGTCGTTGTCTAGAAGTCAGATATGGCAACTATCGGATACTATATGATGCATCTTTGCATGCTCGGGAGTTTTACTTTACCTTAAACATGATAGTAATTCAATTAATCCATTGATTAAGATTCAATGGATAATACCTGTCCTTTTTTCAAATGAATTGATTGGTGGTTAATAAAAAAGGCCGCCCGAGGGCAGCCTTTTAAAAAATAAGATAAACTTAAAACTCTGATTGCTAATATCCAGCGTTTTGAACCAAATTTGGGTTGGCCAAAAGTTGCGGAAGCGGAATTGGGAACAATGATCTAGTTGCATTGTTGGTTTCCGTCGCTCCTTTGAACTCCCATCCTCTTAGGTATTGTCCAAAACGAATCATATCGTTACGTCTCCAGCCTTCAACAAACAGCTCTCTGGCTCTTTCTTCCAATAGCTCTGTTTCTCCTACAGCACCAAGTGGTGTTGCACCACGTATTGCACGAAGTTCGTTAACCAAAGCTGTGGCATCACCACCACTTCGCATCATAGCTTCAGCTTTCATCAAATGCGCATCTGCATATCTGAACTGAACACTGTGATTGGTAAATCCTCCACCAAAACGAGCACCGTACTTCATTACTCGGATACCTGTTATTTCACTGTTGTTAATTAGGTTTGCATTTCCATCACCATCAACAAAATCTCTAGTGAACGCTAAAGGACCACCTTGTCTGTCTTCCAAGGCAGAACCGTCCAAACCATATTGCTGTCCTACTAGGAAACCGAACCCTACGTTGGATCCGTCTTCTAAGCCACCGTTGTCCTGTGTTCCAGGCCTGTCTGTAAATGGAAGCCCAGAAGGAGGAACACCCCCTCTTCGTTCTTCCTGACCATCCAACGCGGTTAAATCCAACTCAACGCGGTTGCTATTGGCATCACCTTCAAACAAATCAAAATACTCTGCCAAGGTGCTAAAGCCATTCCATCCACCTCCACCTAGAGAGGTAGAGTTATAATGAAGACCGTTGAAAATACGGTTTCCAACGCCTGTTTCTGCCCACCAGATGGTCTCATTGTCTGAGGATTCCTCAAATAGTTCAAAGTAACCTGCTTGTAGCGCAAATCCATCGGCGGCTATCTCATCAACTAAGGAAATAACAGTAGTCATATCACCAGCATTGGCAGAACCACCACCACCAGATAGTTGATTGTCATAGATGTGACGATTCAAAAGCACTTTGGCTTTTAGGAACCTAGCAGAGGCTTTACATGCTCTATTTAGGTTATCACCACTTCCAGCTGCTACTGTTGGCAAACCTGCGATGGCTGCATCAATATCGGCTAAAATAAAATCCACTGCGGTAGCACCGGACATTACTTCTGGTACCGACGTGGATGACAATTGAGTATCTCTAAAAGGAACCTGTCCGTAAAGATCCAAAATGGTCCACATGGAATAGGCCCGCATAAAATAGGCCTGGGCGGCATCATCTGCCGAAGGACTACTTCTTGAGTCTAGTACCTGCGAAGCCAAGAGTTGATTCGCGTTCCATTGATCAAAAGGAGTGGTAATATCGGTTTCTTCCAATCCCCATTCATGCTGGTGCAGTTTTCTCCAACGGCCATTATCTCCCCAATCCGCTCCACGGGTAGGAATCAATAGCGCATCAGTGGTTACCTCCCTTAGTGCATACGTGTTTGCCTGATCCCCCAAGTTTCCATTAGCGTTATTAAACAGCTGGTCCACTGAAGAGGAAGGGTTTTCCAATCCCTGGAAACCTGCACTGATAAAGGAATCAGTCTCTTCGATTTCCAAATCCGTACAAGAGGCTAGCCCTAGTACCGATAGGATTGCAATTACATAAAATTTAACTTGATTTCTTTTCATGATTCTACAATTTTTTAATTAAAATGTTGCATTAATACCAAAGGTAACAGTCAATGGGTTAGGGAAAGTTGTCCAGTCGATACCTCTACTTGGTAAGGCCGCTTGGTTCAAATTACCCGTATTAACAGTTACTTCGGGATCAATACCGCTATAATCGGTAATTAGGAATAGGTTCTGACCCGTTAAGGAAAGTCTTAAACTCTTTAAAGCGCCTTCACCACTTAGAGGCACATTATAACCAACAGTTGCGTTTTGCATCCTTACGAAATCTCCTTTTTCCAAGAAGCGCGTTGATACCGCTGTGGAAGCACTTGAAGCTTCACCAGCAGCTAAGGCTTGGGTTGTAATGTTTCTGGAAGTATTCAATTGACCTGCATTAAATAGTGCATTGGCGGTGTTGTTATATACCGAAAATCCAAATTGACCAGCTAAAAAGGTGCTAATAGACCAATTTTTATGACTAAAATTCAAGGATAAACCTGTAGTGATATCTGGCAACGCATCTTCTCCAATCCAAGTTTTGTCAGCATCGGGATCACCAACACCATTACCATCAATATCTGTATAAATAGGGTTACCTCCGGAATCAAATCCTTCGAAAATTGCCATATAGTAAGAGAAAAGTGGCTGTCCAGCCTCAAATCGCTGAGCAAAGGCACCTGAAAGACCAGGACCGTTAATAGGACCTAGGTTAATTGCACCTGCGAAATCCTTAATCTCATTGTCATTGTATGAAATATTGAAATCTGCACTAAAATTGGTGTCATCAGATCTAATGAAATCGTAGTTCAAGGCAACTTCAATACCTTGGTTGATCACACTGGCATCAACATTACCAAACTGGAATGGATTGGTAGAAGGAGCGGCAGGAGGAGTTTGTAACAGGATGTCTCTAGTATCTCGTCTGTATACATCTACACTACCACCAAATCTATCTGAATTAAAGCCGAAGTCCAAACCAAAGTTGAAATCCAATGTTTCTTCCCAACGTAAATCAGGTTGGTCAGTAGCAACAATGGACAAACCATTACCGTTGATATCTCCATTGTTTTGGATTGAGCCAAGATTTAAAGTAGCGAAACGCTGTCTGGCTACGAAGTTACCATATCCCAAACCATCTTGGTTACCTGTAATACCTGCACTTAACCTTAGTTTCAAGGTAGAAACACCATCACCAACAAAGTCTTCTTCCGCAATTTTCCAGGCAAAAGCACCAGATGGGAAGTATCCGTATTGATTATCAGGACCAAAACGAGAGGACCCATCTGCTCTTATAGTCCCAGTAAACAAGTATTTGTTCGCATAACTGTAATTCACCCTTCCAAAGAAAGATTGTAATTCATCAGTATTGTCAAAATTGTCATAGACCAAGGATTGTACACCTCTATTGAACATAAACCCGATGTTATCCGTCGCAGAAGACGGGAACAAACGGTTAATAGTTAAGCCTGATAAATTAGGAGCGTAGTAGAATTGCTGAAAGGAACCATCTACGGTAGCCCTTGCATCGGTTACACTTTGAACTAAAGCTTCACTCATTTCGTTCAAATCCACAGAGCCAAAACCTCTCGCGGCACTGTTAAATCCGTATGTCCTAAACTCTTGATAAGCAAATCCAACAATTGCATCCAAATTGGAGTTGTCAAATTCCTTGCGATAGTTTAAAGTGGCTTCTACTAAGGTGTTCTCCAATTCGCGACTGTTGAAAGTTCCCGCACCAATACCAGATATTCCATTGGTGTTAAGTAAGTTTGATGATAGCACAGAAACATTTTCACTATCTGATCTATCATAACCTAGGTTTACTTTACCTGTCAACTCAGAGGTGAAGTCGAACTCAGCAGAACCATTGACTAGATACCGGTTGGTATTGGTCAGGTTGGAAGTAGACGCTAAGTAATTTGCAGGGTTTAACAACCCACCTCCTGGATCGGCTGTTGCGCTATTTGGAATTGTTGGGTTTGCAGAATAGGCTGCTCCAATTATATCCCCTCTAAAACCAGCGTTACCTTGTAATGGAGGTTGACTTCTATTATTTCGTGAAATTGTTCCTTGGATTCCAATTTTTAATCGGTCGTCCAAAAAGCGTTGGTTCCAGTTTATTCTACCAGAAATTCTTTCAAAATCAGAACGCTCAACAATACCTAATTGTTTTTGATATCCAAAAGTTGCCCTTATATTTCCTGACCCATAATTTTGGGAATAAGCCAAGTTTTGAGTGGTCGAAGCTGCAGTTCTTAAAATAACTTCCTGCCAATTCGTGTTTGCACCAAAGTCAACACCTGCTGCATTTCCTCCTGATGCAGTGATTGCCGCTAAGAAGTCGTCTCTGTCTAGTAAGTCATACTGTCTTACTGGAGTAGAAATACTTAAGTTAGAACTGAATTCAAAAACCCCTCCAGCTCCACTTTTACCTTCCTTGGTAGTAATGATTACCACACCATTGGCCCCACGAGAACCATAAATTGCGGTAGCAGAGGCATCCTTCAAGATACTAATGCTTTCAATGTCATTAGGGTTAAGGAAGTTCAAGGGATTACCGACAGCACTGGTGTCGTCTCCACCGGTTCCAGAGCTACCTGTTGCATCAACGCTCTGTCCAAACAACGGAACACCATCTACAACAAATAGCGGGTTGTTGTTTGCCCGCACAGAGTTTGCACCCCTAATATTGACAGAGATTCCAGCTCCCGGCTCACCACTCGTCTGAGCGATGTTAACACCTGCTGTCTTACCCTGGATCAATTGTTCCGGAGACGCAATTACACCTTGATTAAATTCTTCAGAGGTTACAGCAGCCACAGATCCGGTGGCGTCCTTTACGGTAGTTGTACCATAACCAATAATTACAACCTCATCCAAGGCTTGGGCGTCCTCTTGAAGTACCACATTAATGGTTGTTTGACCATTAACGGCGATTTCTCGAGTTGTGAAACCAATGTAGCTAAATACCAATGTGGCAGAGCTGCCCACATCGTTTAAGGTATAATTACCATCAAAATCGGTTTGCGTACCATTCGTTGTTCCTTTAACAAGAACACTTGCTCCCGGTAAAGGTCCATTTACATCCGTAACTGTACCTGATACCGTCTGAGCTTTTGCCAGTCCAAAGCATAAAAATGCCCCAGAAAGCAAAATGCTTTTTAGTAGCGTAATCTTCATAAATAATTAATTTTAAGTTTAGTTAATTTCAATTCAATTGTTAAACATATATAAAAAAACTGTCAATCGGTGGTTAAGTGGAGTACAACCCATAACGAAAACGGTTTCGTGTTGATAACTTTGAGGTTTTGAGGGTTTGGCAAAACTTCAATACGTAGATTATCTATATCACAACATTATTGGTAAGAAAAGGGAAAATGTGCAATCTGAAGACTAATATACTATTTTTATTTTTTAGCCTATTTTAACATAAAACCACGGTTTTGGATAAAAACGCTTTGACCAGTTGGTTTTGTTAAAAATGTTTGGCATGGAGGGGTAACTGATCTAGATTGGTTAACTTCAAAAATTATTCTCAACGATAACTCAATAAGGATTGAAGGCAAAGATTACTTTAAAGGATATTGCAAGGGAACTTGAGGTTTCAATTTCTACGGTTTCTAAGGCGTTAAAAAACAGTGAGGAAATTAGTAGGGATACAAAGGAAAAGATACAGGCATTTGCAAAACTCTACAATTACAGACCCAATAATATTGCCATCAGTCTCAAGAATAAAAGGACAAAGAACATTGGTGTGGTCATTCCAGATATAGTGCATCATTTTTTTACTACGGTAATTCGGGGAATAGAAAAATATGCCAACGCCAAAGGATATAATGTGATTGTTTGTTCTTCGGATGAATCCTTTGATAGAGAGGTCATCAATATGGAGATGCTGGCTAATGGAAGTATAGATGGCTTCATAATGTCACTTTCCTCCGAAACCCAGGCCAAGAATGATTATAACCACTTAAAGGAAGTGACGGAGCAGGGAATTCCTGTGGTTTTGTTTGATAGGGTTACTAATGAGGTAGAGTGTGATAAAGTGATTATTGATGATCAATTGGGTGCCTATATGGCCGCTAAGAAAATGATTGATCAAGGCAGGAGAAAGATTGCCATAATAACTACGGCTGATTACCTTAGTGTAAGCAAAGCCAGAACAGAAGGGTACAAAAAAGCCCTTGCCGAGCATGGACTGGAAATAGATGAGACCAGAATCCTTAAGCTTCCCAGTATGGAACCTGATGAGGAGTTGATCAAAGAATTTTTTGAGAAAACAGATATCGATGCTGTGTTGTGCGTTAATGAGATTTTTGCCGTTTCCAGTATGCGGATGGTACAGAAAAAAGGATTGGTCATCCCGGATGATATGTCTTTTATTGGTTTTACAGATGGATTTCTATCCTTATATGCCTACCCAAGTTTGACCGTTATAGCCCAACATGGGCAAAAAATGGGAGAGATTTCCGCTCAAATGTTAATTGACAAAGTGGAAAGCGAAGCGGAAGAAGAAACCTATCAGACCAAAATTTTAGAACCCACTTTAGTGGTTAGGGATTCCACAATTAATTAAGTTTGCACCAGCTACGGACAGCAACTTAAATTAAGAATAACTAACAATTACTTGCCAGATATTGGCGTAGACCAATGAACCAGGATTACATAAAGCCGGACCCATGGTCCATAATAGAGGAGGGCTTTGACAAGGAAAGGGTCAAGTCTTCAGAAAGTTTGTTCAGTATAGGGAATGGTGCCATGGGGCAGCGAGCCAATTTTGAAGAACATTATTCTGGAGAAACTTTTCAAGGAAGTTATATCGCCGGGGTGTATTACCCAGATAAGACCCGAGTGGGTTGGTGGAAGAACGGATACCCAGAATATTTTGCCAAAGTACTGAATGCACCCAACTGGATCGGGGTAGATGTGCTTGTGAATGGCGAGCTGTTAGATTTGAATACGTGCAAATCAGTAAAAGATTTTAAGAGAGAGCTCAATATGCAGGAAGGGTGGTATCAAAGAACTTTTACAGCACATTTGCAGGACGGAACAATAATTTCCGTTAAAGTTACTCGATTTTTAAGCTTGGATTTGGATGAACTGGGAGCTATTAAATATGAGATTTCTCCAATTAATCAGGATGCTAAAATCAGTTATAGACCCTACCTGGATAGTGGCATTACCAATGAGGACAGCAATTGGGATGACCAATTCTGGAATACAACCAAAATTTCTTCAGAGGATGATAGCGCTTTTATCGAATCCCATACCATGAAAACCCATTTTACCACTTGTACCTATATGGAGGCAAGTGTGGTTTACAATGGGTCATCTGTGCAATCAACATTGGGAGAAAAGAAAGAAAATTGGATTTCTTTTCAATTTGAACAGGATGTAGTCAAAGGAAGCCAAATTGCACTAACAAAGTTTGGGGGGTACACCGTCTCCAGAAATCACAAAAAAGCGGATCTTGTCAATGCTGCTAAAAACCTCCTTAAGAAAGCCACAGCTGTTGGGTTCGAAATATTGTTCCAACAGCAAAAAGAAGCCTGGGCCAAGATTTGGGAGATGAGCGATATTACCATTGTAGGTGACGTTAGTGCGCAACAAGGTATACGTTTCAATATCTTTCAGTTAAATCAAACATATTTAGGCAAGGATTCTCGTTTAAACATTGGTCCAAAAGGATTTACTGGCGAAAAATATGGTGGAAGTACCTATTGGGATACAGAGGCCTATTGCTTGCCCTTTTATATGGCAACCAAGAATCAGGAAGTAGCATGGAGTCTATTGGAATACCGCTACCACCATCTGGAAAAAGCTATAGAGAATGCTGAAAAATTAGGATTTTCTAATGGAGCTGCACTTTATCCCATGGTTACTATGAACGGGGAGGAATGTCACAATGAATGGGAGATTACCTTTGAGGAAATCCATAGAAATGGGGCCATTTCTTTTGCAATTTTTAACTACCACCGTTTTACTGGTGATTACAGCTATATCCCTAGAATGGGGCTGGAAGTTCTCATCGGTATTGCCCGATTCTGGCATCAAAGAGTCAATTTTTCCGCGGACAAGGAAAAGTATGTTATGCTTGGGGTAACAGGCCCAAATGAGTATGAGAATAACGTCAACAACAATTGGTACACAAACTATCTTGCTAAATGGTGTATTGATTATGCATTGGAACAGCTTGAAACAGTAAAAAAGGACTTTCCAAAGGATTATGATCGAATAGTAAATAAAACCAAGTTGACCGCTGAGGAAACTTTGGATTGGACCAAGGTAGCTGGAAACATGTATTATCCATTTTCAGATAAACATCAGGTTTTCCTTCAACAAGACGGTTTTTTGGACAAGGAATTGATTAAAGTCCAAGATTTACCAAAAACGGATAGGCCGATTAATCAAAAATGGAGCTGGGATAGAATTCTGCGTTCCCCATACATTAAGCAGGCTGATGTACTGCAAGGATTCTATTTTTTTGAAGATCATTTTAGCACGGAGGCCTTGGCAAAACATTTCGATTTTTATGAACCCTTTACGGTACACGAATCTTCGCTGTCACCTTGTGTGCATAGCATCCAGGCTGCAAAATTGGGACGCATGGACCAAGCGTATACCTTTTACCTAAGGACTTCACGACTTGACCTAGATGATTATAACAAGGAGGTTGAGGAAGGCCTCCATATTACCTCCATGGCCGGAACTTGGATGAGTATCGTTGAAGGTTTTGGGGGTATGCGAGTATGGAATGATCAACTGCAATTTACTCCTCAGATACCCAAACAATGGGATTCCTACTCATTTAAGGTCAACTTTAGGAACCAGATTATTACCATAACTGTTTCAGGAAATGAAGCAAGTTTTCAGATAACCGGAAACCAAGAGTTGGTCATTAAGGTAAATGAAAATCTGGTTACACTTGTTCCAGGGAAGACCGTTCAAGCATGAGACGGGCATACCTTATTTCTTTTGTAGTCATGGTAACTCTACTATCGGCCTGTAGGCAAAAATCCACTCAAAAAACAGTTCAATCCAATATGAAAAAGAAAGCCGTAATCTATCAGGTCTTCACCCGTCTTTTTGGAAATACCAATACAACCAATAAACCTTGGGGGACCTTATCTGAAAACGGTGTGGGGAAGTTTGCGGATTTCGACGACAAAGCCCTGGCTGAGATCAAAGCTTTGGGCGTGACACATGTTTGGTATACCGGAGTGCCTCATCATGCACTTATCAATGATTACACCGCTTATGGAATTTCCAATGATGACCCCGATGTGGTAAAGGGTCGTGCAGGATCTCCCTATGCAGTAAAGGATTATTATAATGTAAATCCAGATTTAGCTGTTGATCCGGCTAACCGACTTGGGGAATTTAAGGCATTAATAGATAGGACCCACGAAGCAGGAATGAAAGTCATAATTGATATCGTTCCCAACCATATCGCTCGGAATTACCTAGGATTGACCAATCCCAAGGGAATAAAGGATTTTGGGGCTGATGACAATTCTAGCAAAGAGTATGATGTCAATAATAATTTCTACTATATCCCAGACGCTGTGTTTAAAGTTCCGAACTGGCAGGATGGATACCTTCCCTTGGCAGGTGAGGAAAGTAGTCTTGCGGATGGAAAGTTTGAGGAAAGTCCAGCCAAGTGGACTGGAAATGGTTCACGTTTGGCCCAACCTAATTTTAATGATTGGTACGAGACGGTAAAAGTGAACTATGGGGTACGACCAGATGGTACCAAGGATTTTTCTGAGCTTCCTGCCAACAGTGAAAACCAAGATTACAAAGATCATTTTGAATTTTGGCAGGATAAAGCTGTTCCCGATTCTTGGAACAAGTTTAGGGATATTGCCCTTTATTGGCTAGACCTGGGTGTGGACGGGTTCCGCTATGATATGGCGGAAATGGTCCCAGTGGAGTTTTGGAGTTACCTCAATTCCAACATTAAAATGAAAAATTCAGATGCATTTTTGTTAGCTGAGGTGTATAATCCAAGTTTGTATCGCGATTACATCCATAAGGGAAAGATGGATTACCTATATGATAAGGTAGAACTCTATGATAGTATAAAACACATTATGAAAGGATATGGTTGGACCGATCATATTCCTGTGGTGCAAAAAGGAATGGCAGATATAGAACATCACATGCTCCATTTCCTCGAAAATCATGATGAGCAGCGTATTGCAAGTCCAGATTTTGTTGGCAATGCCGAATTGGGAAAACCAGCAATGGTTGTTTCGGCCACCTTGAGTACTTCTCCAACAATGATTTATTTTGGTCAAGAAGTGGGTGAACCAGGAGCAGAAAATGCCGGTTTTGGCAAACCAACACGAACTTCTATTTTTGATTATGTGGGTGTACCTAACCATCAGCGTTGGGTGAACAACAAAAAATTTGATGGGGGACAATTACACGATGATGAAAAAAGGTTAAGGGAGTTTTACAAACGATTGCTAAATTTTACTATTGAAAGCAATGCCCTAATGGGCAAATACCAAGAAATCCACTTTTATAATAAGGAAAATACGAACGGATACGACCATAGGGTACTCTCCTATGTAAGATGGTCAGATGACGAAAACCTAATCATTGTATCCAACTTTGATGAGAATAAAAATTACGCTTTCGATTTAAAAATACCCAAAGATGTCATATCCGAATGGGGTTTGACGGATGGGTCCCACAAATTGGAAGAAGAGCTCTATGGACAAATGAAAATTACAATAGTTGTTGAAGAAGGGATTGGTCATTTAGATTTAAAGTTGAAACCCCTGGAGTCGTTCATTTTTAATCTTGCCAAATAAAAAAGCGGACCGCATTGCGATCCGCCAAAGTTTAGAGGTCGGTTAATTGCCTTATTCTTTTGCTGCTGTTTTTTGATGCACCAACGCGATAACTACCCCAGTGACCACAAAGAATACTAAACTTAGGACAAAATCCATAAGATGTCCGGTCAAATCAAATAAGTTTGCTGTTGCGTACCAGATTAAAGCGGTACCTAATCCGGCAAAAATGCTAATCCAAGCCCCAAATTCAGCTCCTTCTTTGGCACTGTGGTGCCCACGGGCCCATTTGCCATAAAGATTGCTTAAAGCAAAAGCTGAAACAAGATTTCCTAATACAATGTACAGAAAATCAGGTGGGTCTTTCATAACATTGGTTATGACATGACCACCCATTAAACTCTCAGCTGCCATTCCCCAAAGAAGGTACCCAAGAACAAACATTACAATGGTTGCGACCAGGGTAGCGAGTAAATTAGATTTTGAAAACATGCTCGTTAATTTATTGGTTATTAATGTGATAAAAATATTAAATAAATTTTAACAAATTGATAAAACAATACTTTGATTAATATTAAATGCTTAAAACAGCCATATTTTTTAACGTATTTTACCTTATGCAAAGTTGCCTTCAATATCAATTTCAAGTTGTATTTTTAACATTAAAATGAATCAGAATGAAAAAAACTTTACTCTTGGTATTAATCACCCTTTTGTTGGTCAGCGGTTGTAACATGGCAGACTCTAAACCCTTGGTCATTGGTCACAGAGGAGCTATGGGCCACGAAACGGAGAATACTTTGGCTTCTATACAAAAAGCGCTGGATATGGGTGTGGATATGATAGAAATTGATGTGTTCAAGATTGAAAGCGATGAAATTGTGGTTTTCCATGACAATCGGGTAGAACGCCTTTCCAATGGCGCCGGAAATATTGAAGAATATGACATCGTTGAACTTAATCAACTCATTTTGGATGGCAACCACAAAATACCAATGCTTCAGGATGTTTTGAAACTGATCAATAATCAAGTGGCACTTAACATTGAGTTGAAAGGTTCAAATACCGCTGATCGGGTCAATTTTATTACCGACTACTACGTAAGGGAAAGAGGTTGGGCACAGGATAACATACTAATCTCAAGTTTTAAGTGGGACGAACTTAAGGACATCAGGGAATTGAACCCGGAGGTTGGAATCGCTGTGCTTACCGAGGAAGATCCATTAAATGCAATTGCGGTGGCCAAAGAATTGAATGCCTTGGCGATTAATCCAAATTTTAAAACGCTGACCGAAGAAAATACCGAGAAAATCCAAAATGAAGGATTCAAGGTATATACCTGGACAGTAAATGAGCTCGAGGATATTCAAAAAATGAAGGATTTGGGCGTTAATGGAATTATTACCAACTACCCAGAACGGGTAAATTAATGTTCGACGTCATTATTGTTGGAGGTGGTGCCGCTGGGTTCTACGCCGCAATACATATTGCAGAAAGAGCCCCTCACTTAAAAATTGTCATTTTTGAAAGAGGGAAAAATGTGCTGTCCAAGGTTAAAGTCTCTGGGGGTGGACGTTGCAATCTTACCCATGCGGAATTTTCACCACACGAATTGGTTCACAATTACCCTAGAGGGAACAAGGAGCTCTTGGGCCCCTTCCATGTTCACGGTCCGGGAGATGTCATGTCTTTTTTTGAAGAACGCAATGTTCCTTTGAAGATTGAGGAAGATGGTCGAGTTTTTCCTGCAAGTGACTCCTCACAAACTATAATTGATTGTTTAGTAGGGCAAGCAGAACTTTTGGGAGTACGGGTACTTAAAAATAGTGGTGTAAAACAGATTAAAAAAGTTGATGGTGACCATGAATGGCAGGTTACTACAATGAACAAACATTATTTTGCCAAGAAGCTGCTTATTGCTGCGGGAGGCAGCACAAAAATGTGGGAGCAATTGCAAGGTTTAGGCCATACCATTGTCCCACCAGTTCCATCTCTGTTTACTTTTAATTGCAAGGATGAACGACTTCTCGGCATTCAGGGGATAAGCTCGTATGCTTTGGTAGAAATACCTCCTAAAAAGATATTTTCATCCAAAGTTGATATTCAACTCAAAAGTGTGCCAAAGGAAGAACCTGTTCTTGAATCTGAAGGGCCGGTATTGATTACGCATTGGGGTTTTAGCGGTCCGGCAATTTTAAAACTCTCAGCTTGGGGCGCTAACATCCTGCACAACTTCCAATACGCTTTTAGAATAAAAGTTAACTGGGCTCCGGAATACACCTTGGGGTCAATGGAGGGATACCTTAAAGAGGTAAAGGAAACCGAAGGCAAGAAAACGGTGCTTCGGACCAAAGCGGTAGAACTCCCTAGGCGATTATGGGCAAAATTGGTACATGCTGCGGGTATTGACAATGATGAAAAATGGTCAGATATAACAAAGGAAAAAATCCAAAGCTTGGCGGCACAGCTAACAACATGTTCCTTTAAAATTGAAGGTAAAAGTACTTTCAAAGAAGAATTTGTTACAGCGGGAGGAGTGAATCTAAAAGAAATCAACTTTAAAACCTTTGAGAGTAAGATTCATCCCAGTCTATATTTTGCCGGAGAAATAATCAACGTGGACGCTATTACGGGAGGGTTTAATTTTCAGAATGCATGGACTGGAGCCTACTTGGCCGCCCAAGCCATTAGCTCCGAAGATTAATCCTATTGAAGAAGGAATGCCACCCCAGAAGCAAGGGCTGCTCCCAAAATAGGACCCATAACAGGAATCCATGAATATCCCCAACCATTGGATCCTTTGTTTTTTATGGGAACTAGAGCATGGACTATCCGTGGGCCTAAATCCCTTGCAGGATTAATCGCATATCCAGTGGTACCTCCCAAAGACAATCCTATCCCCCAAACAATGAGCGCAACGGGTAGTGCACCTAAAGACCCAAGCCCAATAATAGTATTGTCAGCCGTGTTTACGGCATCAGAGAAATAAAGTACAGCGAAAACAAGCACAAATGTCCCCAAAATCTCGGTCAATAGATTTGTAAAAGTGTTTGGAATGGCTGCTGCATTACAAAAAACGCCTCTTTTGGTGTTGCCATCCTCAGTAGCATCAAAATGATCCTTGTTCATTAACCATACCGAGAAAGCACCTAACATAGCACCAATAAACTGTGCAAGAACGTAACTGGGTACATCATAAATGGAAAATTCACCTGCCAAAGCCAACCCAACGGTCACCGCGGGATTTAGATGTGCTCCACTATAAGGACCTGCAACCACAACCCCAGTAAAAACAGCAAAGGCCCATCCAGTGGTAATAACAATCCAGCCAGATCCGCTGCCATAGGTTTTTTGTAAAGAGACATTGGCATTTACACCACATCCCAATAAAATAAGTAGAAAAGTTCCAATAATTTCGGCGATAAAAGGAGTCATGATGCGTTGGTTGGTTTAAGTTTTTGGTCTAGTTTAAGATTCGTTGGCCCACTGTTCCAGTGCTTTTATGGCTCGGTACCAACCTTTAATTTTTTTGTTAATTACTTCCTCGTTTTTCGAAGGTTTAAAATGGATATCGGTTTGCCAAATATCTTGAATTTCTTCGGGACTTTCCCAATAATTAACAGCAAGACCTGCCAAATAAGCTGCGCCCATAACGGTGGTTTCCACAACCTTGGGCCTTACCGTAATAGTATGGAGAACATCTGCCTGAAATTGCATTAATAGGTTGTTAACCGTCGCGCCCCCGTCCACACGCAACTCGTTGATCGTAATTCCTGAATCTGCCTCCATGGCCCTTAAAATATCCATTGTCTGATACGCAATGGATTCCAATGCAGCCCTGGCAATATGGGCATCAGTACTTCCCCGGGTAAGCCCAAAGATGGTTCCTTGTGCATGTTGGTTCCAATAGGGTGCACCTAGACCGGCAAAGGCAGGGACCAAATAAACTCCTTCAGAATCGTCCACAGAACCAGCAAGTTTTTCTACCTCGGAGGAGGTCTTAATTATTTTTAGGCTATCACGAAGCCATTGCACAACAGCCCCGGCAATAAAAACACTCCCTTCAAGGGCATATGTTGTTTTTCCATTAATTTTCCAGGCAACTGTGGTCAGCAGGTTGTTTTTGGATGCAATAGGTTTTCCCCCAATGTTCATAAGCATAAAACAACCGGTGCCGTAAGTATTTTTTACCATGCCTTTTTGGGTGCACATTTGCCCAAACAAAGCAGCTTGTTGGTCGCCTGCAATCCCAGCTATGGGAATTTTAGAAGCAAAGAAATTGGGACTGGTGTACCCGTAAACTTCACTGGATTGTTTGACTTGGGGAAGCATGCTGCTCGGTACATCAAGGAGTTCTAAAAGCTCAGGGTCCCACTCCATGGTATTGATGTTGAACATCATGGTCCTGGAGGCATTGGTAACATCGGTAATATGAAGAGCACCTTCAGTCATTTTCCAGATTAGCCAGGCATCAATGGTGCCCAACAACAAATCTCCGGCATTTGCTCTTTCCCGTGCGCCTTCCACATGGTCCAGCATCCATTTTACTTTTGTGCCTGAAAAATAAGAATCAATGACCAATCCCGTTTTTTCTCTAATTGCCTCTGATTTTCCTTGCTTTTTAAGGACATCGCAAAAAGTGGCTGTGCGTTTGTCCTGCCAAACTATGGCATTGTAAATAGGTTCACCCGTGTGTTTATCCCAAACCACAACCGTTTCCCGCTGATTAGTAATCCCAACAGCTGAGATTTGTTCTGCCTTTAATCCTTTTTGACTTACAGCTTCAGCTGCCATTCCAGCTTGAGTTGCCCAAATTTCATTGGGGTCGTGTTCTACCCATCCCGGTTTTGGGAATAGTTGTGTGAACTCCTTTTGGGCAACTGCGACTATGGCCCCATTTTTATCAACAACAACAGCTCTAGAACTGGTAGTGCCTTGGTCAAGTGCCAGGATATATTGGTTCATTTGGATGATTTTAATGTCCCTGAATTTACTAAAATAAATGAGAGTAGATTTGTATTGAAAATTAAGTTTTTATGAAAACCTACGTGGCCTTCTTAAGGGGAATTAATGTTAGCGGACAGAAAAAGATTAAAATGGCCGATTTACGAGATAGTTTGAATAAACAGGGGTTTAGTGAGGTACGCACCTACATCCAAAGTGGAAATATTGTATTTACGAGTAAAAAATCCAATACTTATGTAATTGCTGAAACAATCTTCAAGGTAATTGCAGCAGACTTCGGATTCAACGTTCCAACCTTGGTTTTAGCTGCCGAGGAAATTGAAAGAATATTGAATGCCAATCCCTTTCAGCATGAGGAAGAAGGCAAGCAGTATTTTGTCCTACTCAAGAGTGTTCCCAGTGGGGATTTAGTCAGAGAATTCAATACGTTGAAATTTGAAAACGAGGCATTTTACATAACGGACAACTGTGTTTATTTATGTTGTAAAACAGGCTATGGAAAAGCAAAACTGAGCAACAATTTGGTTGAAAGAAAACTAAAAGTGGAGGCCACCGCCCGAAATTTAAGGACGATGAAAAAACTAATAGAGATGACGGAATCTTAATTCAGTTCCCAAATCTTATAATTCAAAAGGGCCACAAAACAAACCCAAAGCAGGTAGGGGATTAATAAGTAAGAGGCCAATTTGCTAACCACCTTAAACCATTTCATGGTCAGGACAATCAAAATGAGATGGGTTAAAATCACCAAAAAAGCCCAAAATGGACTTTTAAGTCCAAAAAACACAATGTTCCATAACGCATGTAAAAGCAATTGAAACCCAAAATGGTACAAAGCCGTTTTAACCCATATGTGATGGAATCCCTTGGACCAAACTACACCTGCAGAAATGCCTATAAGAATATAAAGTATGGACCAAACTGGGGCAAATATCCAGTTTGGAGGATTAAAGATTGGTTTGATCAAACCAAGGTGCCAATCGTTCACCGCACTTTGCGTGGCAAAACCGGATAGAAAGCCGATCAAGAGACAGATCAAAATGGCAATGGATATATTTACCAACTTTTTTTTCATAGCTTCTGCAGTTCCAGTTAAAAATAAGAATTTATTTAATCCCGAATGCAGGAACCCCAATCCCTGCATTATCTTTGCCCAAACGTTTTTTGGATGACCGAAAGAGATTTCCGGCCAAATGCATACCAAAACCTTCCTAATCAAGGAAAGGTAGTATGGAAAGCCCCTAGCAATATTGCATTGGTCAAGTATTGGGGTAAGAGACCCAATCAAATTCCCGCTAATCCTTCCATAAGTTTTACGTTGGACGCTTGTTCCACTACTACATCCGTTGCTTATCGGTTGAAGGAAGGCAATTCGCAATGTTCATTTGATTTGATGTTGGATGGCAAACCAAAAGAGGACTTTAAACCCAAGATTCAAACCTTTATTGAACGAATTACCGAGTACCTTCCATTTTTAGATCAATACGATTTAAAAATTGAAACTTCCAACTCTTTTCCACATAGTAGTGGCATAGCTTCATCCGCCAGTGGTATGGCTGCTTTGGCATTATGTCTATTGGAAATCGAAAAACAAGTCAATCCTAAAATGGACACTTCATTCTTTAAAAGAAAAGCTTCATTTTTGGCACGTTTGGGTTCTGGTAGTGCTTGCAGAAGTATTGACGGGAATTTGATTCAATGGGGAGTACATAAATCCATGGCAGAAAGTTCTGATCTATATGGAATAAAATACCCATTTGAAGTTAATCCCATTTTCAACAATTTCCATGATACCATTTTGTTGGTTCACAAGGGGCAAAAACAAGTGAGTAGTACTGTTGGTCATAATTTAATGCATGACCATCCTTATGCCGAAAGACGATTTGCACAAGCCCACACCAACTTGGATAAGCTTAAGGCAGTTTTTTCAACAGGGGATTTAGAGGAATTCATTAAAGTAGTGGAAAGTGAAGCGTTGACCCTGCATGCTATGATGATGACGAGTTTACCATATTTTATGCTGATGAAACCAGATACCCTCCAAATTATCCATAAGATTTGGGATTTTAGGGCCTCAACACAGACACCTATCTGCTTTACTTTGGATGCGGGGGCCAATGTTCATGTTTTGTATCCAGAAGCTGTAAAAGAGAAAGCAATCCAATTTATTCAAGATGAATTGATCACCCACTGCGAGAACGGGCATTACATTTGTGACCGAATTGGTATGGGAGCTCAAAAATTAATCGCGTCAAAAGAATAATTAAGCGAATATTTTGGCGTTATTTGTGCTGTGAATGAATGCATTAGTAGTTTTTCAACGATAAACTACATGGGTTTATCAAAAGCAGTGCAGTGACAAACCGAATTGTTTATATTTTTGTGGGGCAATGAAAGGACCGCTTTTTTATTCTAAAATCTTACTGTTTGGCGAGTATGGTATCATCAAAGATTCCAAAGGACTTTCCATCCCTTATAATTTTTTCAAAGGCGCACTCAAAACCGACGGGAATTCCTCAGGTTTGGCCAAAGAGTCCAATGTGAGCTTAAAAGCATATGTAGACTACCTCCGAAATTTGGAAAAGAATGAAGAGGGTTTAGTTTCTTTTGATTTGGAAAGTCTCTCAGAAGATGTAACTAGCGGCATGTATTTTGACAGTTCCATTCCCCAAGGTTATGGAATAGGCAGTAGCGGAGCCCTGGTTGCCGCTATCTACGACAAATACGCTACGGACAAGATTACGGTTTTGGAAAACTTGACCCGCGAAAAGCTCTTGAAGCTAAAGGAGATTTTCGCCAAAATGGAATCTTTTTTCCATGGAAAATCTTCAGGACTAGATCCGCTGAACAGCTATTTGAGTTTACCTATACTCATCAATTCCAAAGACAATATTGAATCTACCAGCATTCCTTCCCAGAATAAGGAAGGTAAGGGTGCTGTTTTCTTGCTAGATAGTGGAATGACAGGCGAAACTGCTCCTATGGTCCAGATTTTTATGGAAAAGATGAAGCAAGAGGGGTTCCGAAGTATGATCAAAGATCAATTTGTTAAACATACGGATGCCTGTGTAGAAGATTTTCTAAATGGGAACGTCAAATCTCTTTTTGGAAACCTAAAACAACTGTCACATGTAGTATTGCACAATTTCAAGCCCATGATTCCCGTCAAGTTCCATAAACTTTGGCAGCAGGGTATTGAAACCAATGATTACTACCTTAAACTGTGTGGTTCTGGAGGTGGAGGTTATATTTTGGGCTTTACCCAAGATTTTGAAAAGGCCCAAAAGGCTCTTAAGGGATACAATTTGGAAGTAGTATACAACTTCTAATCAACATCATGCTTAGTAGAAAAAATAAACTCCTGCTTTTTAAGCTACTGAGTTTGTTTTCAGTGGTAAGAGGCTATAACATTCTGGTTATCACTCTAGCCCAATACCTGGCATCCATCTACATTCTTTCCCCAAAATTGCCTTTGCGAAGCGTTGTATTGGACTTGAATTTGTTCCTTATTGTAACCGCTTCTGCTTTGGTCATTGCCAGTGGGTATATCATCAATAACTTTTACGACGCCGAAAAGGATTTAATCAACAAACCAAGAAAAAGTATGTTGGATAGGTTGGTAAGTCAGCGATTTAAGCTCACGACCTATTTTATCCTTAATTTTTTGGCTGTACTTGCCGCAAGTTATATTTCATTTAGGGCCGTACTGTTTTTCTCAAGTTACATTTTTGGGATTTGGTTCTATTCCCATAAACTCAAGAGAATTCCATTTATTGGAAACCTAGTTTCGGCAACTTTGGCCATTACTCCTTTTTTTGTGGTCTTTGTATACTATAGCAACTTTGAGACTGTCATTTTTGTACATGCTATTTTCCTTTTTTTATTGATTTTGGCCCGTGAAATGATCAAGGATTTGGAAAACATGGCAGGCGATCTTGCACAGAACTACAAAACTATCCCCATTCTATACGGACCAAAGGTGTCCAAAGTACTGATTGGACTTTTGATTCTTTTGACTTTGATTCCAGCCTTATTATTGATCAGGAGTTTTGATGTAGGCTATATGTATCTTTATTTCTCAGCTTGTATTGTGCTCTTGTCACTTTTTATCATTTTGTTGTGGAAAGCAAGTGGCAAAAAACATTATGTTTGGTTGCATAATATCTTAAAGTTCATCATTGTGGCAGGAGTATTTAGCATCCTGCTTATCGATGTTGACTTGGTCTTAAATCGGATTTTATAATGGAGAACCTTCTTAAAGTGGCACTGGCGCAGATTGCTCCGGTGTGGTTGGACAAAAAAGCCACAATTCAAAAAATTAAGGAAACAATTAGGGAAGCAGCTAAAGAACAAGCAGAGCTTGTTGTTTTTGGAGAAGCCTTTTTACCTGGATATCCCTTTTGGTTGGCCCATACCGAAGGAGCCGCCTGGGATTTGAAAATCAATAAAGAACTGCATGCCCACTATGCCCGAAACTCCATTCAGATAGAAACAGGAGATTTGGACTCCATTTGCAAGTTGGCGAAAGAACACCAAATAGCCATTTACTTGGGAATGATGGAACGTGCCAAGGATAGAGGAGGACATAGCCTCTATTGCTCCTTGGTCTACATTAATCCACAAGGAGAAATAAAATCGGTGCATCGAAAATTACAACCCACCTATGATGAACGCCTCACTTGGGCACCTGGAGATGGCAATGGGTTACAGGTACATCCACTGAAACAGTTTACGGTTGGCGGACTCAATTGTTGGGAAAATTGGATGCCTTTGCCAAGGACAGCTTTGTATGGCCAAGGAGAGAATTTACATGTGGCCGTTTGGCCGGGTGGATTGCACAATACAAAGGATATTACCCGTTTTATCGCGCGGGAATCGCGGAGTTATGTCATATCAGTCTCCTCTTTGATGACTACTTCGGATTTTCCAAAGAGCACACCACATTTGGAAAAAATCCTTGAAAAGGCCCCTAAAGTTTTGGCTAACGGAGGAAGCTGCATTGCTGGACCAGATGGGGAATGGATCTTGGAACCCACTGTGGATAAGGAAGGACTGATCTATCAAACCCTCGATTTTAACCGGGTGTATGAAGAACGACAAAATTTTGATCCCGTAGGTCATTATTCCCGGCCCGATGTTACAAAGCTAACGGTAAACCGTGAGCGCCAATCCACAATTGAGTTTGAAAATTAGCCAGTTATGGTGCCGTAGGGTGAATAAAACACTACTTTTGCAAAAAATTTTATGACTGATGGCGAAATCAGACTACAACCGAAATCGGAAACCTTCCCAAGATTCTGGTAGAAACCAGAAAAAACAGTACGCTAAAAGCTACAGTTCCAAACCTAAGAAAAGCAGTCCGCAAAAAAAATCCAATCCAGACGAGATTAGATTAAACCGTTATGTGGCCAATGCGGGAATCTGTTCCCGAAGGGAGGCGGACACCTATATTGCTGCGGGCAGTGTTGCTGTAAACGGCAAAGTCATCACGGAGATGGGCTATAAGGTAAAGCGAACCGATGAGGTTCGTTTTGATGGGAGAAAACTCAATCTTGAGAAAAAGGAATACATATTGTTGAATAAGCCCAAAAACTTTATCACTACCACAAGTGATGAAAAGGGTAGGCGTACCGTCATGGAATTGGTTTCCAGTGCTTCCAAATCCCGGTTATTACCGGTTGGTCGTTTGGATAGGAATACCACAGGATTACTACTATTTACCAACGACGGGGATTTGACCAAAAAGTTGACTCATCCTACCCACGGAGTGCGCAAGATTTACCATGTACATTTGGATAAAAATCTCACCTTATCCGATTTACGAAAGATTGAAGCTGGTTTGGAATTGGAAGATGGTACTGTCCAAGTGAACGATATTAGCTACATTCAAGGTGCTCCTAAAAAAGAAGTGGGAATTGAAATCCATAGTGGCCGTAACCGTATTGTACGTCGTATTTTTGAGCATTTGGATTACCATGTAACCAAATTGGACCGGGTCATCTTTGCCGGGTTAACTAAAAAGGACCTACCTAGAGGGCATTGGCGAAACCTTACAGAGCAAGAGGTGATTAATTTGGGGATGATCAAATAAACCACCATTGAAAAGGATAAGGGACAAAGCGCATATCGTTTTTTGGACACTGGGTATTGTTCTATTTGCATTTCAGATCTATTTCACACAGGTTTACCCTAATTCAACATTCGATATTAATGTGCATGACACCTATTACGTTGTTGCGCATGCCCATATTTTTAATGTTTTAGGGACATGGATTATCCTGTGTGGAATGGGTTATTGGATTCTAAAACTTTGTAGAGTAAGAATTTTGGCTTTGATGTTTTGGCTTCATTTGATTTTGACCATACTCTTTACAATAAGTCTTTGGGTAATGGATATTGAAATAAAGCCGGGAATAGAAAATTTGGAATTATACAAAATTATGCAGTCCCTTTGGTTTTTTGGATTGATACTATTCGGCCTAGGCCAAATCAGCTATTTTCTCAATATCTTGATTTCAACGCTAAGAAGAGTTGCGTCCAAATAGGTTTGCTTTCCTGTTGGCAACGGTTTTTAATCTAAAAGACGTTCCATCTTCTCCCTAATTTCCTCCAAACACAAATTCCCCAAACTTCCTTCATGGGTGTGTTGGATATCTCTTTTAGGTTTAAAATTGCCATTTTCAATGGCGGTGCCCATGCTTTTATAGGCATCTCTAAAAGGCATACCACTTTTAACCAGCTCGTTTAAGGTGTCCACACTAAACAGGTAATCATATTTGGGGTCATCAAGAATATTAGTGTTCACTTGGACTTCTTTTAAACTAAAAGTCATCATCTCCAAACAAGCTTTGATATCCTGAATGGCCGGTACAATTATTTCTTTGACCAACTGCAAATCCCTATGATACCCACTGGGCAGGTTATTAGTGATTAATGTCAACTGATTAGGCACGGCTTGGATCTTATTGCACTTGGCTCTTATCAATTCAAACACATCTGGGTTTTTCTTGTGCGGCATAATGCTACTTCCCGTAGTCAACTCATTGGGAAAAGAGATAAAATTGAAATTTTGACTCATATAAAGACAAATGTCCATGGCCAATTTGGATAGCGTAGCTGCCACGCCCGAAATTCCAAAAGCCGTTGCCTTTTCCACTTTACCACGTCCCATTTGAGCAGCCACCACATTGTATTTAAGGGCCTCAAACCCCATTTCCTCCATGGTAAATGTTCTATCGATAGGAAATGAACTTCCATATCCGGCAGCACTTCCCAAAGGGTTTTGGTCCGCAACCTTGTATGCCGCCTGTACAAACTGAAGATCATCCACCAAACTTTCGGCATATGCCGAGAACCAAAGTCCAAAAGAGGACGGCATGGCAATTTGCAAATGCGTATATCCGGGCAACAAAACAGCTTTGTGCTTTTCAGCTAGCTCCAGCAATAAATCAAAAAGGGATTTAACCTCGCCTTTAATTGCTGAAAGTTCCTCCTTAAGATAAAGTTGCATCGCTACCAATACCTGATCATTTCTAGATCTAGCGGTATGGATTTTTTTGCCTGTATCCCCCAATTTTTCTGTCAGCAAAAACTCAATTTTAGAGTGCATGTCCTCAAAATCGTCCTCAATGGTGAAGGTTCCTTTGTCAATTGTTTTGGCAATCACATCCAATTCCTTGACCAATGCCTCCGATTCTTCAGAGGTTGTCAAGCCTACTTTGCCCAACATTTTAGCATGGGCCTTAGAAGCAATCACATCATATTTTGCCAAGAGCAAATCCAATTCCCGATCGTTGCCTACGGTAAAATGATCTATTTTTTTATCGGTGCTAAAACCTTTGTCCCAGAGTTTCATTTGGTGTCATTTTGCGATTAACAGTGAACAATGATCAATTGTCTATTGCTAATTGATTATTGTAAAAATCCTTTAAGGATTTTGATATATAAGTCTATTCCTTCTTCAATTTCTTCCACGTAAATGTATTCATCGGCAGAGTGAGACCTTGTGCTATCTCCCGGCCCCAGTTTTACAGACTGACAGCTCAAAGCCGCCTGGTCGGAGAGTGTAGGTGAACCATAGGTTTTTCTTCCCAGAACAACCCCACTTTCCACTAAATCGTGTTTCGGATCAATAGCGGAGGAATTCAATCGTAAAGATCGTGCTGTCATTTTACATGGGGCTTCCTTTTCCAACAAATCTGCAACTTCTTGATTGGAATAACGATCGTTTACCCTTACATCCACTACCAAATCCACTTTGGCCGGCACTACATTGTGCTGACTTCCTGCATTAATTTGAGTCACGGTTAGTTTTACTTCACCCAAGGCATCTGAAACTTTTTCAAAAGAGTACTTCTTGAACCAGTTCAATACGTCAATGGTGTTATAAATGGAATTATTTTTATTGGGATGAGCCGCATGCGAAGGGGTACCTTCAACTACAGCATCAAAAACGATAAGGCCTTTTTCAGCAATGGCCAAATCCATTAAGGTTGGTTCGCCAACCACAGCCACATCTATTTTTGGTAATATGGGCAGCAAAGCAATCAAACTTTTGTCCCCAGCATCCTCTTCTTCTCCGGTAGCTGCCATTATTATATTGTGACTAAGGCTTTTTTCCTCATAAAAATGTGCAAAGGTGGCCAAAAGGGAGACCAAACACCCTCCGGCATCATTACTGCCTAGGCCATAAAGCTTCCCGTCTTCCACATGGGGGTTAAAAGGGTCTTTCGTATATGCACTATTGGGTTTTACCGTATCGTGATGCGAATTTAACAGCAGGCTTGGTTTACTTTCGTCAAAATGCTTGTTGAAAGCATAAATATTATTGAATTGCCGTTGGGTTTTAACTCCAAAACTTTGGAGCCAAGTTTCAATGGCATTCCCCGTTTTATCCTCTTCCCCGGAAAAAGATTGGATGGAAATGAGCTGCTTAAGTAGTTCAATAGCTTTTTGTGTCAGTGTCTCTTGATTGATTTTCATAGCGTTAGCGTCGTAAAATTTGAGCTGTTCTTCTGAAGCATGGAGCTATCCCCAATGCAAACCTGTTGTACGTTATTTTGGAGTGCATGGAAACAATTGTGCATTTTGGGTAACATCCCATCTGCAATTATGCCTTCTTCCAAAAGGGTTTTATAGCTTTCTGAATTAACATGCTGTATTACCGAATCTTCATCTTCAATGCTGCGCAATACGCCTTTCTTTTCAAAACAGTAAAATAGGGTTGTTTCAAAAAATCCAGACATTCCAATGGCCAATTCCGAAGCGATGGTGTCCGCATTGGTGTTGAACAATTGTCCTTTTTCATCATGCGTTAAAGCACAAAAAACAGGAGTAAAACCGGCTTGTAATAATTTAAAAATCCCATTTGAGTTAACAGAATCCACATCTCCAACCCAACCAAAATCTACCTCCTTAACAGGTCTTTTATGTGCCCGGATAGCATTCGCATCTGCTCCACTCATTCCAATGGCGTTGGTTCCTTGGGATTGCAGTTGGGCCACTATTTTTTTATTGACAAGGCCGGCATAAACCATGATGGCCACATCCAAACTTTGGGCATCTGTAATTCTTCTGCCATTGGTCATTTTGGTTTCGACACCCAGTTTGTTCCCAATTTCAGTAGCTTTTTTACCCCCTCCATGGACCAGTATTTTGTGTCCGTCCAACTTAGAGAAAAGGGTCAGTATATGGGATAGTTGGTCCTGATCTTCAATGACGTTTCCCCCTATTTTTACTATGGAAAGTTTTTCGCTCATATTAAACATTAATAATTCCGCCATCAATGGTCATGGCTGTACCTGTAATCCATGATGAATCGTCTGAAACCAGAAACAGGGCCAGTTTGGCAATATCTTCAGGTGTTCCCAATCTTTTTAGTAAAGTGGCATGCTTTGCATTTTCAACCGCCTCTTCGGGGTTTTCAAATGCCTGGGCAGAATCCCAAATCAAGGGAGTATCTACGGGTCCAGGACAGATGGCATTCACCCTAACTTCTGGGGCGTACTCCACCGCCAATTGTTTCATCAACGCCAAGGATGCCGCTTTGGAAGCACAATAGGCCGGATGATTGGGAAAGCTCTTAAAGGCGGCAATGGAGGCATTTATCAATATATTTCCACCAGTCCCCTCCTTTAAAAAAGGGATGGCATACTTGGTGCTGTAAAAGATGGAACTCAGGTTGGTGTCCAAGGTTTTTTGCCAAGTCTCAACAGGTAGGTCCACCACATTTCCCAAGCCAAGAACGCCGGCATTCAGGGATAGAATGTCCAATCTCCCAAAATTATCAATGGCAGCCCTTACCAAGGTTTGATTGTAATTAACATCGCTAACATCGCCGGGAACGAACACACTTTTTTCAAGTTGTGCTACCAATTGGTCTCCGCGTTCCAAATTTCGTCCGGAGAGAACCAAAGAAGCACCTTCCCTATGGAAAATCTCCGCAATGGCTTTTCCCATCCCGCTGGTTGCACCGGTAACAATACAAACTTTGTTCTTTAGTTTTGATTCCATTTTAGATTTTTAAAGCGCTTCAAGAATTTTCTTTAATACAATTTGGGCAGCATAAGTTCTGTTGTTGGCCTGTTCCACGACCAACGATTGATTTCCATCCAGGACAGTATCCTCAACCACTACATTTCTCCTAACGGGAAGACAATGCATGAATTTAGCATCCCCAAGCTTTGCTTGAGTCATCATCCAATCTGAATCTTGAGGCATTACCTTTCCATAATCCGAATAGCTGCTCCAATTTTTAACATAAACAAAATCAGCATTTTGCAAAGCAATGTTCTGGTCGTATTCAATCTCGCAACCCTCGGTAATTTTCGGATTTAGGTCGTACCCTTTTGGATGGGTTATCACAAATTCCGCGTTCTGCAGTTTCATCATTTCCACAAAAGAGTTAGCTACCGCATGTGGCAAGGCTTTTGGATGTGGCGCCCAGGACAAAACTACTTTGGGTTTGGGTTTACCGATAAACTCCTTTAAGGTAATGGCGTCGGCCAATGCTTGCAAAGGATGTGCTGTGGAACTTTCCATGTTCACCACAGGAATGGAAGCGTATTTCGCGAACCCCTTGAGGACCTCCTCGGCTTCATCTTTTGCTTTGTCCTCCAATTTGGCAAAGGCTCGTATGGCCACAATATCACAATATTGGGAAACCACCTGGGCAGCTTCTTTAATATGTTCCGATGTGCCCTGGTCCATAATAGTCCCATTTCCAAACTCCAATGCCCAACCCTCATTGCCGAAATTCATAATCATGACTTCCATTCCCAAATTCATAGCCGCTTTTTGGGTGCTCAAACGTGTTCTTAAACTGTTATTGAAAAATAGCAAACAGATGGTTTTGTTTTTTCCAAGGTTTTGGAATTGACCGGGGCTTTGTTTCAAGGAGATTGCTTCGTCCACCCAAAGGGGAAGGGAATCAATATCATTTATGGATAAATAATGCTTCATGAAAGTTCTTTTTTAAGGGCTTCAAAAAGTACATCAATTTGGGCCTTGGTGATGTTTAAAGCAGGTAGGATTCGAAGTAAGTTTTTGTTCTTGGCACCACCGGTGAAAATATGTTGATTGTGGATGAGTTCTTTTCTTAAGCCTGCAACCTCAAAATCAAACTCCAAACCTAACATCAATCCTCGTCCTTTTATATTTTTCACTTGGGATATTTCCAAAGCTTTTTCCTTGAAATATTGGCCAAGTTCTTCTGCATTTTGAATTAAACCCTCATTCTCCATGACCTCCAAAACGGCCAATACAGCAGTACAGGCTAAGTGGTTTCCGCCAAAAGTGGTGCCTAAAAGACCATAGGAAGCCTTAAAAGATTCATGAATCAATACCCCTCCAACGGGAAATCCGTTACCCATGCCTTTGGCAATGGAAATGATATCGGGTTCAATATTATGATGCTGAAATGCAAAGAATTTTCCACTCCTTCCAAAGCCGCATTGCACCTCGTCGGCAATCAAAACCACCTTGTTTGCTTTACATTGTTTGGCTACAAACTGGATAAATTCTGTAGTTGGCTCATCCAATCCGCCCACACCTTGTATGGGTTCCAAAATAACAGCACAGTAATCTCCTTGAGCGATGGTTTTTTCAAAGGCATCAAAATCGTTTAGGGAGAGAAAAGTAACCTTTTGCTGTTGATTGATAGGCGCATTGATACTTGGATTATCCGTGGTGGCCACTGCCGCTGAAGTACGTCCGTGAAACCCATTCTTAAATGCAATGACCTTGGATTTTCCAGTATGGAAAGAGGCTAATTTTAGCGCATTTTCATTGGCTTCGGCACCGGAGTTGCATAGAAAAAGAGCATAGTCCTGGCAATCGGAAAGTGTTCCTAATTTAGTGGCCAATTCTTGTTGCAAAGGGTTTTGTACCGAGTTGCTATAAAACCCTATTTTTTCCAATTGGCTTTTGAGTCGGTTCACATAATGCGGGTGGGAGTGACCGATGGAAATTACGGCATGCCCTCCGTAAAAATCCAGATATTTTTGACCCTTATCGTCTATGACTTGAATACCAGAAGCGGATTCTGGAGTAACATCGTATAAAGGGTATACATCAAATAGTTTCATGGTTGTTTTTTATTATTACACACAAACAGGAATAAAATGTTAACCTTTTTTAATTTGGTTGATTTTCTCAAATGAGGTCACGATTCCCCGAATTAAGGAAGAACTTAATCCTTGATGCTCCATTTCGTTCAATCCTTCAATGGTACATCCTTTGGGCGTGGTAACCCTGTCAATTTCTTCTTCGGGATGGCTTCCAGAGTCAATCAAAAGACTGGCAGCACCGTTGCATGTGTGCATGGCCAATTCCTGCGCTTCTTTGGCATCAAAACCCAATTGGATTGCACCTTGGGTGGTAGCTCTAATCAGACGCATCCAAAAGGCAATTCCACTTGCGCAGATTACCGTTGCCGCTTGCATTTGTTCTTCAGGAATCTCCAAGGTATGCCCCATTCGGTTAAAAATGGCATTGGCCAACTCAATTCGTTTTTTGCCCAACTGGTTGGTGCAAATGCAGGTCATAGAGTTTCCTACGGAAATGGCCGTGTTGGGCATACTTCGGATGATGTATTTGTCCGAACCCACGATTTCTTCAATTTTGGAAATGCTAAACCCTGTGATAGTACTAATGAGGACATGGTTTACCGTCAGTAATTCTTTTACCTCTTCCAGGATTTTTGCAAAATGCCCGGGCTGTACTGCAAAAATCAGAATATCAGATTGTTTTACCGCCTCTAGGTTATCAGAAGTCACGACCACGTTTCCGTACTTTTCAAAATCCTTGATTTCGGAAGTGTTTCGTTTAGTAAGGTACATGGTTGTGGCGCCATTACTATGTAAAACACCTTTTGCTATGGACAGGCCCAAGTTACCTGCACCTATGATTGCTATTTTCATAATTTGTTTTTAAAATACGCCTGCTTTAAGTTGTAATCCCTCCCTTTCTTCAAAGCCGAACATTAGATTCATGTTTTGTACTGCTTGCCCGGAAGCACCTTTCAACAAATTGTCAATGGCGGAGGTAACCAACAAAACATCTTCATGCTTATGTAAATGGATATGACATTGGTTGGTGTTTACCACCTGTTTTAAATGAATGGGTTCCTCAGAAATATGGGTAAAAACTGCATCTTTATAAAAATCCTTGAATATTGTTTTGGCTTCCTCCAAACTACCCTTAAATGGAGTGTAGGAAGTGGCCAAAATACCTCGTGTAAAATTTCCTCTGTTGGGTAAGAAGTATAACTTACCCGCCTTATTTCCAAAGGAATCCAAGCTTTCGTTAATTTCACCCAAATGCTGGTGGGTAAAGGGTTTGTACCAAGAAACATTATTGTTTCTCCAGCTAAAATGAGAAGTGGAGGCAAGTCCAACTCCAGCACCAGTACTTCCAGTTACCGCATTGATGTGTACATCTTTATCCAACAATCCTGTTTTAGCTAACGGCAAAAGTCCTAATTGAATAGTGGTTGCAAAACAGCCTGGATTGGCAATTGCAGCAGCATCCTGTATCTTGGATTTGTACAATTCTGGCAGCCCGTAAACAAAGGTCTTGTTATTCCAAATGGCATCTGCATTCAATCTAAAATCATTGCTGAGGTCAATGATTTTGGTGTGCTTTGCAAAAGAATGGGCTTCCAAGAATTTGGTAGAATTGCCATGGCCTAGACACAGAAAAACTGCATCAACGTTGGGATTGACCTCACCTGAAAACAGTAGGTCTGTTTGTCCCAACAGGTCTTGATGGGCAGAGGCAACTGGCTTGCCTGCCCTAGTCGTACTGAACACAAAATCTACTTCCGTTTGGGAATGGTTCAACAGCAATCGAATCAACTCCCCTCCGGTATACCCGGAGCCACCAATTATCCCTATTTTAATCATGATTTTGATTTACATGGTTTGCAATTTTCCCGGAATTGGATAGGATTTTTATGAACCCTTTTGCATCATCTGCCGTCCAACCTTTGTTCATTTCCCCGTAACTTCCAAAGGAAGCGTTCATCAAATCGTGCTGTGAAGAAATTCCGTTGAGCTCAAATCGATAAGGGTGAAGGGTCACGAAGACATCCCCGGATACATTTTTCTGAGTATCCACAAGGAAAGCTTCAATATTCCGCATCACTTCGTCCAAATAATTGCCCTCATGGAGTAACATCCCATAGAAGTTTCCCAATTGTTCTTTTTGATATTGTTGCCATTTACTCAAAGTGTGCTTTTCCAACAAATGGTGTGCTTTTATAATAATGGTAGGGGCAGCAGCCTCAAAACCCACCCTTCCTTTAATTCCAATGATGGTGTCCCCAACGTGTATATCCCTTCCAATAGCATATTTGGAGGCAATGGCTTCCAGTTTTTCAATATTTTCCACGGCAGTTACTACATCTCCATCTATTGCGGTTAGTTCACCCTTGTTAAAGGTTAATTTAAGTTCTTTGGACAACTCTTTTTCCAGTTGACTGGGGTACGCACTTTCTGGCAAGGATTGATGGGAGGTTAAGGTTTCGTCCCCACCCACAGAAGTGCCCCATAGGCCCCGATTGATGGAATACTTGGCTTTTTCCCAGGAATAGTCAATGCCATTTTTCTGTAAATATTCGATCTCAGCCTCCCTAGACAATTTATTGTCCCGTATTGGAGTGATGATTTGGATGTCCGGGGCCATGATCTGAAAGATCATATCAAATCGGACCTGGTCGTTTCCTGCTCCGGTGCTCCCATGGGCGATGTATGCTGCACCTATTTTTTTTGCGTGATTTACAATTTCAATAGCCTGTACAATTCTTTCGGCACTTACAGATAAAGGGTAGGTATTGTTTCTTAGTACATTCCCAAAAATGAGATATTTAACTACTTTTTCGTAAAAGTTGGACACGGCATCTATGGAGGTATAGGTAGAAGCCCCCAGTGCAAGTGCCTTTTGTTCAATATCCAGAATTTCTGCTTTGTTAAATCCACCGGTGTTGACACTTACCGCATGAACTTCAAAAGCTTCTTCTTGGGAGAGGTATTTGGCGCAATAGGAGGTATCCAATCCGCCACTATATGCCAAGACTAATTTTTTCATTTGTTTTTCTTTTTTAGGAAAAGATGTTCTTTCATTCGTTTTAATCGCTTGAAGGCTTTCCCATTCAGTTTTTTTGATTCGGTTTTTTGGGTAGTTGCGTCGTACAACATTCCAGTACACAGGCACATGTTCCTTTCGGTACGGGTTAGAATATCAAAATTCTTACAGGTCTGACACCCCTTCCAGAAATCGGGATCGTCAGTCAACTCCGAAAAAGTAACGGGTTTGTAACCTAGTTCGTAGTTCATTTTCATAACTGCCAAACCTGTGGTGATTCCAAAAATCTTAGCTTCCGGAAACTTTTGTCTGGAAAGTTCAAAAATGGCCTTCTTAATTTTTTTGGCTAGGCCTTGTTTTCTATAATCAGGATGTACAATTAATCCAGAATTGGCAACAAAGTTCTTATTTCCCCATACTTCGATATAACAGAAACCGGCAAATTTCTCTCCATCCAGAGCAATTACTGCATTTTCATTTTGCAATCTTTTAATGATATATTCAGGGGTTCGCTGGGCAATTCCGGTACCCCGCACTTTGGCAGATTCCGTTATGGTATCGCTTATAATTTGTGCGTATTTGAAATGTGATTCGTTAGCAATTACAATTTTCATTGCTATGGCGTTTTAAACTGATAAAAATTTGAAAGCTTGTGATTTTGCGGAAATGGACTCACCTATTTCCATAACTAGAGTGCACCCTTACGGGCGACGACGTGGAGCGAATGGACGAACGGGAGCAGTGGTGCTCAAAGAAGATAGTATGTGTATTTGTCCTTTCATTACGGGATAAAAGTACAAATTAATTCCAGTTGGCCTAAAATACCCATGTTTTTTTAAAGAAATGTAACTTTTTCCCCTTTCTACCCATTATTTCATAAATCAAGTAGGTGAAGACCACGATATACTCAACGGCCAACAACCATAGGCTTTCTTCAAATTCTGGGTTGGAGTAGGCAAAATAGCTGAGCATCGCCATGAGTGACCATACTAGGGCAAAGCGATATTTTGTGAACATACTTAGAACAATCAAGGAAACGATATACCAAGGGTGTACCGTGCTTGAAAGAAAATAGTATCCTGTTAGTACTAGGAGCATGGAAACCAGCAGCGTATTGATGTTTTGATTTTTCCGTAAAACAGCAATCAAAAAAGTTCCAATAATGACTGATATGGCGACCCATTTTCCGTAAACTTTGACCAATTCCCAAGGCTTGGCGTCAAAATAGGAAACCCCAATTTGTTTTGTGAGATTATAGATGCCAGCATTGAACTCGAAGTTGGAAAACCAGAGTCCAACAGTCTCTGAATAATTACCAA
Source organism: uncultured Allomuricauda sp. (assembly GCA_965117065.1). Taxonomy (GTDB): domain Bacteria; phylum Bacteroidota; class Bacteroidia; order Flavobacteriales; family Flavobacteriaceae; genus Flagellimonas. The sequence goes on along the minus strand of OZ220751.1, from coordinate 1,680,999 downwards.
TAAATGAAGAGGAGTAAAAAGGAAGTAGTAGTAGAACACAGCTACCTCCAATTAATAGATAGAAGGAAATACTTTTTTTAAATCCAAAATATTTTAGAAACAGGGGCAGGAACAAGATGGGTACTAATTTTACCAAAATTGAAGCTGCATAAATTGGTGCTGCCCAAAGCCATTTTTTTGTTGTACTTAAATAGAGGGCCCAAACAAAGAAAAAGAGCATGACTCCTTCAAAGTGAAGATTTCCAGTGAGCTCAATTATCACTAAAGGATTTAAGAAATACCAAAAGGCTTTATGGTTGGACAGATTCAGGTTTTGTAAAAGCTTTCTTCCGAAATACAGAATACCTATATCGGCCAAAATAATGACTAACCTCATGGTAATGATAGAACCTAGGATACTTCCTCCTCCCAAGAATGTTGCCAGAGCAAAAATGATTTGATTTATGGGAGGGTAGTTGCTATAATGTTTGGCACTGAGGTCACCCATTCCTTGAAAAAGCTCTTGGGCATTGGCAATAGGTAAACCTTGTTGTTCAATTAGCTGCTTTGGGAGGTGTAAATAAGGATTGATGCCATTTTTAATCAATTCCCCATCCCAGATAAAACGATAAAAATCTTGGGAAAGGTTGGGTTCTGCCCACAAAAAAACCAACCTAAAAAGAATACCACTAACCAAGAGGAATTTAAAATTCCATTTTTCTAGCTGTATCAATTTATAATGAAGAAAGAATAGTGCTGCAAAAAGGGACAGCAGTTTTGGAAAGTCCTCACGCACAAGGTCGAAGGCAAAAGCCACATAAAACAACAGACTTCCTAAACCTAAAAGAATAGGGGTTTTGTGTAGCTTCCAATAAGAAACCATGGGTTTAGGCTTTCGAGGTCAAAGATTTGAAGAACACAAATCCAAAGCCCAAAAACAACATTAAATGGAATGGGAATAGTCCAAAATCGTTCAATGGAACAGCACTGTACATACCAAAAAGGAAATAGACCATAAGGGCAAATTCCAATATCATGTTTGGAGACAGTTTTTTGGCTAGGTATTTATTCCCTTTCCAACTATCTGTAAGATTATTGATGTTGAACTTAGGGGTTCGTACAAACTCACTTCGCTTGCCCAAATGCCCCTCCAAAACGGCAACGGTATTGTGGAGCGAAAATCCAAGTGCTACCGAGAAAAAGGTAAAAAACAGTTTGATATAATCCACAAAATTGTCGAAACTACTGCCTTGGATACTTTTATAGGTAAACCAATAACAGATGAACAAGATAATGGTACTGATGATAAAGAAGCTTGTAACTTCAAAAACCCAACCCAAATGCCCATAGGAGTTTTTGATATATAGCATTGGTATGCTCAATAGTGCAACAATGAACACACATAAGAACATGGAACTATTAAGCAGATGCATTACCCCATGAAACTTTGTTTTGAATGGAATGTTCTTGGCCGATATTACGCTCCAAACGGTTTTACGGAAGTTTTCCGCTCCACCTTTGTTCCATCTAAACTGTTGTGATCTGGCTGCGCTGATCACTACAGGAAGCTCTGCAGGTGTTTCCACATCTTCCAAATATTTGAATTTCCAATTTTTTAACTGGGCTCTATAGCTCAAATCCAAATCCTCGGTCAAAGTATCGCCTTCCCAGTTACCGGCATCGAGAATACACTCTTTTCGCCAGATTCCTGCAGTTCCATTAAAATTTATGAAATGCCCTTTGGAATTTCTTCCAACCTGTTCCAAGGTAAAATGGGCATCCAAGGCAAATGCTTGTATTCTTGTGAGTGTTGAGTAATCTCTGTTGATATGGCCCCATCGGGTTTGGACCACACCTATTTCTCCGTCTTTAAAGTAGGGGACAGTCTTTTTTAGCCAATCGCTTTCTGGTAGAAAATCAGCATCGAAAATGGCAATAAACTCGCCTTTGGCAACTTCCAGCCCTTCTTTGAGTGCTCCGGCTTTATACCCTTGACGATTTTCCCTTCTTATATGTTGGATATCGAGCCCGGTATTTTGAAGTCCTTTTATTCTTTTTGCAGTATCAATTACGGTGTCATCTGTAGAATCATCCAAAACCTGAATTTCCAACTTGCTTTTTGGGTATTCGATTTTGGAAATGTTCTCCAAAAGGCGCTCCATCACATATTCCTCGTTGTAGATGGGCAATTGGATGGTAACAAATGGAATTTCTTTTGGATCTAAGAGGTTGAATTTAGGCGCTTCCTCGTTTTGCTTTTTATTACCCAAATAATTGATCAAAAGATTTAATTGGGCCAAACTGTAGAAAAAAATCAAAATTAAGGCCGTACTATAAATAGCGATGATAATAAAAGCGATCGTTAGTCCCATATTATTTTAAACTGTATTTAAAAATCCAACCTAAGATTTTTATGCCCGCAAATATAGTACCTTTTACCGTACCGGACACCTTAGACACTCCAATTCTTGTTTTATAACGCACTGGTACTTCGGTATATGTCATTTTATGCCTCAAAACCTTTAACTGCATTTCCACGGTCCAACCATAGGTTTTGTCTTCCATTTTCAGTGCTTGAAGCTTCTCATATTTTATGGCTCTAAAGGGGCCTAAATCCGTGAATTTTGCTCCAAAAAACAATTGCATTAAGAAGGTGGCCAACTGATTGCCAAAAACCTGCTGTGGAGTCATGGAACCGGTTTCCCGAAGCGCTTTTTTTCGAGCACCTACCACAAAATCCACATCATCCTCCAAAATGGGTGCGACCACTTTATCCAATTCTTCCGGATAGTCAGAATAGTCACCATCAATAAATACGACTATATGTGGGTGTTTGGATTGTTTGGCGATATAATCGAGCCCTTTTAAGCAAGCAAATCCGTATCCTCTTTGATTTTCAGTTAAAACGGTGGCGCCGGCTTTTCGGGCATTTTCAACTGTATCATCTACTGAACCATTATTGACCACAATGATTTCGGAAACTGATTTTGGCAGCTCTGAGACCACTTTACCAATGGAATCTCCTTCGTTGACCGCGGGAATTATGACTTTGATTTCTGCCATTATTTTAAGTCGGAAAGCTTGTTTTCTTTTTTGAAGCTACCAAAGCTAAACCATTCCTTGATCTTTTTTCCGTTTTTATATTTTTCGGCAGATTTTAGCTCTTCGTTGGTGTATTTGAGACAGTATCCGTTTTTGACACCGTTTTTTAGCTGGCATTTGTGGTTTATTTTTTGGTTTTCATCATAAAAGAGCCACCAATTTATCTTTTCACCATTTTTAAAATGACCTTCCCTCTCCAACGTGCCATTTTCGCTGTGAAAATACCAGTAACCTTCTCTGCGATTCATTTGGTAATGTCCCTGAGCCATTAAATTGTTGTTGGCATAGTAATACTTCCAGAAGTCCTCTTTAGAGTCCCCAAATTTCCAACCTTCGGCCTTTAGGTGTCCGTCCTTGTAATAATCACGATGGTACATTTTTTTTGTTCCAACCAGAAAAAGGATGGAAAGTAAAAAAGTAAAACGAAGCATCTTATTTCTTGTTCACTAGAGTCATAAGGTCTACGTCGTTGCCCAGCAATACTTGATTGCTATCGATTCTCCCTTCCAATGGTCCGTTTTCCAATTTCAAAACTCCCCTTGGGCAAACAGCGGAACAAATACCGCAACCTACACAACTAGATCGTACGATGTTTTCCCCTTTTTGGGCGTAGGCTCGTACATCAATTCCCATTTCGCAGTAGGTGGAACAGTTTCCACAGGAGATACATTGTCCTCCATTGGTGGTAATTCTAAATTTGGAAAACAAACGTTGTTGAAAGCCCATCATGGCGGCCATTGGGCATCCAAAGCGGCACCAAACCCTGTTGCCAAAAATGGGATAAAATCCGGTTCCGATGACACCTGAGAAAATGCTTCCGATAAGGAAGCTATAAGATTTACGGAGTGTTTCGGATTTGAACAAAAATACATTGCCATCACCACTGAAGAAATGAAAACCTATTAGGGCCATTATAATCACAAAATATCCTACCGCTCCGTATTGGGCATCTTTTTGAAGTTGTTCCCGCTTGAACAGCATCACCCAGCCAAAAACAAGAGTGAGCAAGCTGGCCACTCCAATCAAAAATGTGCTTTTGGTCAACCAGTATTTACTGGTGTCCGTTCCAAGATAGGAATAGATTACTGCCGTGGTCATAAGGGTTACAAAAACTACCACACTGTGCACTACCCAACGTTCCACTCGCCAAGCACTAACTTTTTTATCGCTCAAGTGCCTAAAGGCATCACCGGCAGTTTCGGCAAGACCTCCACATCCGCACACCCAAGAGCAATACCATCTTTTTCCATATTTATAGGTGAGGATTGGTGTGATGACAAATACGGAGAGAATGCCAAAAATCAATAGGGCAAAACCGATGTCACCAGAACTTAGGAAACTTTTGATTCGATATCCTTCAAAATTGTAATAGTTGAGGGGCCATACATTTTTAAGGTCGTAATAAGGTAAACTTCCACCATTTAGAATTTTATCGCCGTTGAGACGAGCCATCAACTCAGGAATGATAAAAGCGAATGCAGTTTGAAAGAACATTACGCTTAGGGTACGGATGCGTTCGTAACGATTATGTCGATATTTCCACATAAACTTGATTCCAAATGCCAAAATAGCCACTGTATATAGAGTTCCATACACAAACCATTGACTAGCTGGATTGCCACTTAGCATTTTGCTTAGGGGATCAAAGAGTCCAATGACTCCTTTGTTTGTACCATCTTTGACCAATCCCAGATATTCTGGGTAGAAATAGAGCACAATGTAAAAACCAGTAAGAGCTATTCCTGCAATCCAACCCCAAAACCCTTTACTGGAAATGGACTTGAACCAAACTCCATCGTTTTTGATGCCTGGTAATTTATTGGCGTAGGCATCCCAAGAAAACCAAATGGTCCCAGCGGAAATTGCCATTAGGGAAATACTGAGCCATAACCCTTTGTTGGGGAAACTGACATTAAAGGCTGCTAGTAGCATAATAGCCAGGCCAGACACGCCAATTAGGGTGGCGATTTTTTGATTTCTGCTCAATAGTTTGGGAGGCTGCCCAGTAAGGGCCATGCTTCTATCGTATGTGCTCATTTTTTCTATGTTGATGGTTATGGTTGTTTGCTGTTAGTGGTAATTGACATAAACTGTCGACCATGGACTAGCAACTATCAACCCATAGCAAATATTCTTTTTAAACTTTTCTTTTTGGACTTGATGGATTTTCCAAAATCGGAATTGAATTTGGAAACAATGGCAGCTTCATGATGCTTATAGAACTCTGGGTCAAAATTGGCGTCGGCCAGATGCTCCATTACATAATCCACATCGCGTTCATGAGTCAACCATTTATCAAAAACTTGGTGTCGCATGCGAATGCCGAAAGTGTTGATGCCCAAAAATTGGTTGCTTTCTTTGTTAAACGCCACGGTTATACAAAGCTTTTCTTCTGGATGTCTCCAATGAAAATGCGCCTCGTGTTCTTTTTTGATTTTTTCGGAAAACACCCAGCCGTAGGTTTGGTACTCTATGTCCAAAAACTTTGCTGAGTTGAACCAATGTCCAGGTTTGTACTCAATTTTGTTCCCACAAATGGTTTGTGCAACAGTTTCTCCCATCATCCTTCCGGTGTACCAGACAGCTTCTATAGGCCTTCGACTACCAATGGACTCATGTTGCTCCGCACAGTCCCCAATCGCATAAACATCAGGAATGTTGGTTTCCAAAAAGTGATTGACCTTAACTCCGCGACCTAACTCTATTCCCGAATCCTTCAAAAAATCCACATTTGGAGATACACCAGCGGTAAGTCCTACCATATCACACAGTATTTCCTCTCCAGTTTCTGCTACAATTACAGATTTGACACGGCCGTTTTCGTCCCCCACGATCTCCTTTAGGTTGGAGCTTAAACGCAAATCGATATGGTGTTCCAAAATATGCTCATTGATCATTTGGGATTCGCCATTGGGCAGTACCCCGTTCCAAAAGCTATTCTCACGGACCAAAAATGTTACTGGAATATCCCTGCTTCTAAGCATTTCCGCCAGTTCAATTCCAATTAATCCACCGCCAACGATTACAGCTCTTTTACAGATTTCCTTATTGGGAGCGTTAACTTCCAAAAGATCAAGATCTTGCTTGGAATAGAGTCCTTGAACGCCATGTAAATCCTGTCCTGGCCATCCAAATTTATTGGATTTGGAACCTGTAGCAATAATAAGTTTATCGTAATGTAATGCTCTGGATCCGTCGATCAGTAATTGTTTTATTTCTGGATTAACCTTAGTAACATAACCCCTAACCAATTCTATATTATTCTTTTCCCAGAACCAATCCTCATAAGGTTGAATGTGTTCAAACTCCATATGCCCCATGTACACATACATAAGGGCGGTTCTAGAGAAGAAATAATCCGTCTCCGCAGAAATTACGATGATTCTTTTATCAGAAAGTTTTCGAATGTGTCTTGCCGCAGAAATACCAGCAATTCCGTTTCCAATGATTACAATGTTCTCCATGAAACTGTGTTGGTGTAACTAATGTGTCGTCCTTAAATATAGGAACTTAATGCTCCATGTTAATTTAGAAAGAATATAAATTTTAACAAAAAAGGTAAGGTTTATACTCGAAACTCGAACGCCTAAGTATTTGATTATTAAAATCTTAAATAATTCTTAAATTCAAAGGGAGATTGTATGGCGTCAAAAATGCATGCGACAGAATGCCCAGTTCAATCCACTTAAATTTTTAAAATGGGATTTAGAAAAACATTGACCACAACAGTACTTGTCCTTTTGGTTCAGCTTGGGTTTTCCCAAGACACCAACACCTTTTTTGCCAAAGCAGACACCTTTTTTAGTACTTATGTGACTGATGGAAAAATAGCATATAAAGAAATAAAGGCCAACCCGTCCAGTTTGAATGAATTGATCACAATGGCCCAGCAGATTTCCGTGGCTAAAACGGATACCAAGACCTATCAAGCGTTCTGGATTAATGGATATAACCTATCGGTAATCAAAGGAATAGTAGACAACTATCCCATTAAATCCCCATTGGACAAAGCAGGGTTTTTTGATAAAATCACCCATAACATTGGAGGTGAAAGCACAACCCTTAACAACATTGAGAACAAACTACTACGAGCGAACTTTCCAAAGGAAGCACGTTTTCACTTTGTATTGGTATGTGCTGGCTTGGGATGCCCGCCAATAATCCCCAACGCGTATTTGCCCAGCACTTTGGATGCTCAATTGCAAAGGCAAACCGAGGCATCCTTAAACAACCCTAACTTCATAAGAATGAAAGGGAAGAAAGTACTTCTCTCCCAGATATTTGAATGGTACAAAGGCGATTTTACTCAGCAGGGAAGGAGCTTGGTAGATTTTGTAAACCTATACCGTAAAGAAAAACTCGAATCAAATGCCAAAGTAGGATATTACCCTTACGACTGGGCTTTGAACGAAGTCAATAAATAATTAAACAGCTATACATCATGAAAAAGAAAAGAAACTATCTCCTTGTTGGAGGAATGCTAATGTGTTCGTTGCTAGGATTTGCACAAGACGACCCTAGTCAACAAAGTACAAGCAACATCCAACAATATACTCCGTCCAAGTTGATTGGGCAGGGACAATGGGATCTTAAATGGTTCAATAATTTATATACACAGACCGAAAGTACATTTACGGATGGGGATGAGCCCAGACAGACTTTCTTTACCTCTACGCTGGAAGTGTATACCGGCGTAGGGAACAACAAGCGATGGAATGTAGGTGCTATTTTTGAGTTTAGATCCAACGTTATAGCAGATAGAGAGGCACTCGATGTTTTTCAATTTGATGGAGAAACCGGCACAGCTCGTTCTGGATTTACATCTTTTGCGCCTTCGGTAAAGTTTGTGCCCATTGCCTCGGTGAGCAATTTTTCCATCCAAAGTTCCTTTTTTATTCCTTTGGTGGATAACGAAACAGAAGAAGGGGTATTCCTAGATCAAAATGGATATATCTGGCAGAACCGTTTTTTTTATGACCATACCTTCCCGGGCAATAAATGGCAACTGTTTACCGAACTTAATACGGAACTCAGTTTTGGTGATAAGGATAAAAGCTTTGCCAACAATAGTTTGAACCTTACTCCTGGAGTGTTCCTTAGCTACTTTCCCAGTTCCAAGTTTACCATTTTGGCCTTGGCCCAACATTCGCAACGCTTGGACTTGGGCAACGACTTTACTCAAAATTTCACTGCATTGGGAGGAGGTCTCAAATATCAATTGACCAACGCCTTGAATGTAGAGACGCTATACACCAATTTTGTTAGAGGCAGCAATACTGGTTTGGGAGAAACTTTTAACATAGGATTGCGGGCTATTTTTTAAAGTCTAAGCCTTAAAAGGTTATTTTAGGAGTCTTGATTTTTGACTATGAAAAGATTAGGGCTCCTTTGCTTATGCTTTTTGCAGCTTTGCTGCGACGCACAAAAGGTGGAAAAAATTAATGGAGTAAGCTTCGTGGGCTCCAGGGAGGAAGTTACTCAAGCCCATATTGACCCAGTGGTGAAAGTGAATGCCAACTATGCAGCCGTAATGCCCTTTGGCTTTGCAAGAAGTCTTAACGCTCCAGAGGTGATTTTTAATACAGATAGACAATGGTACGGAGAAACCAGAAGAGGGGCTAAACAGTATATTAGGCAATTGCAAAAAAATGGTATTAAAATAATGCTGAAACCCCAAATATGGATTTGGCGGGGTGAATTTACTGGGGATATGGAAATGCGGTCTGAAGAAGACTGGAAAATCTTTGAGAAAACGTATACCGATTTTGCAATGACCTATGCACAATTGGCAGAAGAAACCAATGTTGAGGTGTATTGCATTGGAACTGAGTTAGAGGAATTTGTTAAGAACAGGCCTAACTTTTGGAATGGGTTGATTGCACAAATTAAGAAAGTATATAAGGGAAAATTGACTTATGCGGCCAATTGGGATGAGTACGCTAGGGTTCCTTTTTGGGAACAATTGGATTATATAGGAGTGGATGCCTATTTCCCATTATCTGAACAGCAGTTTCCAACATTGGAGGAATTAAGATCTGCATGGCAACCTTGGAAAACAAAGCTGATAAATCTTTCCAAAAAGCAGGAAAGACCTATATTGTTCACAGAGTTTGGATATAGAAGTATGGATTATACCGCCAAAAAACCTTGGCTGGTAGATAGAAATCAAATGGATGTAAATCTCCAGGCCCAAGCTGATGCTACAGAAGCAATTTTCAAAGAATTTTGGAATGAAGATTGGTTTGCCGGTGGGTTTGTTTGGAAATGGTTCATCCAGCATAATAATTCTGGAGGGCCGGAGGACAACCGATTTACCCCTCAAAATAAACCTGCGGAGCAGGTACTGCAAAAATACTATGACACCTTCCAAGAATCCAAGTTCTAAATAGTATATGATACGTGTTGTCCTAACTCTTGTTTTGATATCCTGTTTGGGAACAACATATGGTCAATACAAGGTAGCGGATATAAAGATCCAGGGAAATGACCGAACCAAAACCGAGTTTATAAAAAAGATTGTAAGGCTTAAACCAGGAATGGTTTTGGACTCTACCCTAATCGATGAAGACATTTATCGATTAAAGCGATTGCCATCGGTTTCCCATGCATATTTCCAAGTTTTTCCAGCTCTAGAGGAAGGAACCTACAACGTGTTTTATGGTATTGAGGAAAATTTCACCTTGATTCCGTTTGCCAATGTATATACTTCCAACAATGACGAATTTGCGTTTAGAATAGGTTTGCAGGAATTCAACTTATTTGGAAACAACATCACTTTGGGAGGCTTTTACCAAAGAGACATCTTCAATTCCCATGGGGTTCACTTGAGAGCACCGTATTTATTCAGCAATAAATTGGGGATGGCCGTTAGTTATCAAGATTTGAGAACCCAAGAACCGGTTTTCTTGGACACGGGAACTGCGGATTATAGGTACAACAATAAATCCTTTGAGGTTTTGGGACTCTATGAGATGAATTTCAGGAACCGACTGGAATTTGGCATCAACTTTTTTACGGAGGATTACGAATACCTTTTTGGGGAAACCGACCCCACAGTGCCCCAAGAATTGAATGTGGATAAATACCTTTTAAAACTCATCTATAATTACGATGGCATTGAGTACTATTATCAATACTTATCCGGATTTAAAAGTACCCTGAATGTTCAATACGTACACAGTACCAGTGGAATGTTGCCAGAATTTGTTATCGGATTCAACGATTTTACCTACTATGCCCGTGTAGGCAAACGGGGAAATTGGGCCAATCGATTACGTTTGGGGCTATCCAGCAATTTGGACACTCCTTTTGCGCCTTTTTCTGTTGACAATAACCTGAATATTCGAGGTGTTGGAAATACCATCGACAGAGGTACCGCAGCCATTGTATTGAATACGGAGTATAGGCACACCCTGATTGATAAGGATTGGTTTGTGTTGCAGAGCAATGTCTTTGTTGATGGCGGTACATGGAGGAACCCCGGAGGGGATTTTAACGACTTTGGGGATAGTCAAAATTTAAGGATTTACCCGGGAGTTGGACTGAGGTTTATCCACAAAAGGATATTCAATGCCATTTTTAGGATAGATTATGGTCACGGGGTCACCAATATGGGGGCAAAGGGGATTGTTTTTGGTATTGGCCAGTATTTTTGATTTTTCTGCAAATAAATTCTCGGGAATGCTTTTCTGTTTGGGTGCTTTTTGCCAAATTTGTAGGGCACCCCTGCAACACGTAACATTAATGAGATTACTACCAGCACTATTGTTGTGGGTGGGCATACATTCTATGCTTCTTGCCCAAGAAAGCTATTATCCTGTTATAGCCGAGCAAGGAGATGGCATTTTTTCCATACTTCGAAAGCAAGGGCTGGATCCAGTAAAGTATTACGAGGCCTTTATCACCTTAAATGAAGCCGGCTTAAAGGATGGAAGTCAGTTGCACGTAGGTCGAGAGTACAAGATTCCCATGGTGGAGGATTCCTATAAAAACAAGGGTATTCGCCTGCTTGTTAATGAAGCATCCGAAGAGCCTATTTTTAATGCTGAACTTGGGGAAATGTCCCATAAAGTCAAGACATTAAAGGATGCCGTGTATTATTTGATAGCTGAGGACAGTATCAATCCCAAAAACAACTTTGTGGATGATATCACCAAAAACCTTGCAGCAGAACTTTTGAAACAGGGAGCTACGGTGTATGTGTTAGGGAGTGTAGAGCCCAATGCAATAACAGTGGATTCCTCGTTGACCAAAGTAAATCAGATGGGAAGTTATGTTGAGGCTGTCAATAAACGTTATTTGCAAAACCAAGGCAAGTACCAAAGACTTTTGATTATTAGGGCCAATGGTATGTTAAGTGCGGGTAATTTGGAAGTTTCAGTATATCACCATGACAAAAGCGAGCAAGGGCAGCGTTTGGCAGAAAATCTGCAAAAGGTTTTTAAAAGAAACAGTATTTCCAATCGTTCATCCAAGAAAATTGAAACATTTGGAGATAAAAACACCTTGTTTTTGGCAAAAAACACACTTCCTGCGGTAAGTCTCATATCCATCACTAATCGTTCACAGTTAGCTGAGGAAAAAGGGATTCCGGTCCGGACGGATAAAAGAGCCTTTGCCAATTGGATCACCAACGGCATTTTAAAGGACTACGCGGATATCCAGATTGAAAATTAGAGATTGGGAGCGAGATTGGTTTTACCTTGGGTACCTCGGTTTTTATGCCAGAATGTTTTTTTGGTAATACCGATATAATTCCTCCGGTTTCGCGCCAAAATAGTTTTTAAGGTGGATCATGGCGAAATGGAACTGCACTTTGATCCATCCTTTTTCCCTGTATTTTCTTGCAGAGGTGAGCACGGCATCTGGGAGAATCTTAAAAGCTGTTTCTCTATAAAGTCGGGTGATGAACTCTGTGTCCTCATAAATAAAATAGGCTTCATTGAAACCTTTGGTTTTCAAAAATAAATCCCGCTTTACAAAAAGCGATTGATCTCCACCCCGACAGAGCGTATGGTTAATTCGCGACATATAGGCAAAAAAGCGCAAGAAGGGGTTTTTGGTGTCAAATTTCATCCAAAAACAACCAGATTCATAGCCCTGGTCAACCGAATCCAAGATAAGCTGATCAAAATGATCAGGTGTAAAGGTGTCCGCATGCAAAAAGTAAAGGATTTCACCAGAGGCATGCGCTGCACCAAAATTCATCTGTTTTGCCCGTCCCCTATCTGAATGTATAACTTGAGCACCATGCTGGTTAGCTACAGTTGTGGTTTTATCCTGGCTCCCCCCATCCACACAGATAACTTCCTTGATGTTGCCAAAGGAACTGGTCCGAGTTAGATGATCTAACACTTTTCCTATAAATGCTTCCTCATTGAGCACGGGAATAACGATGCTTATTTTTTGGGACTTAGTTGGCGTCATTCAAACTCCAATCATAATCCAGATATTCCACCTTCGCGTTCTTGGCGGTGGGATTGTCCAGATAGGTGTTAATATATTCCAGTAGGGTGCCATTTGCAGTGAAATCGCCTTTGTACCACCTAAAAATCTTGGAAAGTTGGGCTTTCCCATTTCCAAACCGATTTCTTTTTTGGTCGTTGACAAAGTCTACGGCGGTTTTGGACAACAAACGTTCCATACTTGGTGCTGTAAAGGCTACATTTAAGAGTTTGGGACAGGAGTAGGAGGCACAATTTATCGCAAAGTGGATACGTGGTTCGTTCATCTTGCGCAATACTTGATGCTCTATGTAATTGAGAGAAACTAGTTTATTTCCCAAAACAATCCATTTTTGCTTCCAACGACTTGGTATATCTTTAATACTGTTAACCGGATAGTGGTCCAAGATCAACTTGACCGTGGCAGCATTATATAGGTTGATGTAAAATGCCAATTTTTCATCTTTACTCCAAGAAATAGAAGGTTCGTTCTGGGCTAAGTCCCGTAAATAGCTATCCAGTTTGGCCTCATCTTTTTTAAACCCGGCATAATCTACATTTCCATCAGCATTTACATATTGCTTAAGCAAATCACCCCATTGACCATGATTTGGTGCTTGGGTAGGGATTGATTGTTGGAGCTGGGACAACTCGTTCAATGCGTTGGTTTTCGAGTATGCGTTACATGAAAACAACAGTATTATGGCCAAGCATTGTGCCACCAAATTCATTAGCAATTTTTTAGGTTCAATAAAAATTACTCGAGACGAGGGTCACAAGTGTTTTAACAACAGCCACCGCCATTGTAATGCCAAGTGCTCTCGCTGACAAAGATTTCATCTGATGCGTCGTTAAGGGCAGCTGCGGTTTTATCGCACACAGCTAAAGGCTGATTTTGCAATAAAACATGACCCAGGCCATCATCAAAATATTCATCATCGCCATAATAAATGGCCGTTTTACCTGTAAACATACAAGGACCATCAGCAGGCATTGGGTCTTTTATGGCAGCAATTTCTATGGATTCGATATAGACTAGTTCATCTGTGGGGTAGTGGTTGGGAGAAAGCATCCGGTAGGCCCTTCTTCCTCTAATTTCTATAGTGCCAAAACCGGCATCTGTCAAAACTTTCACGTAATCTTTGATTGGGATACTTCCGCTAAGGCAAAGTGCCCGTAGTCTGTCATCGTTTCTTAGTTCGTCGTTCATGGGCTGCTCACAAGTTGGATCACTCATCACCAACCGACCATTGGGTTTTAAAACCCTATACATTTCGCTTACAGCCTTTTTAAGGTCTTCCATTTTAAAGATGTTGAAAAGACAGTTTTGGGCCGCCACATCTATGCTTTCATCTGCAACTGGAAGATTTAGGGCATCCCCTTTTACCAAGTTTACATAGTCGCTTTTAAACCAATCGTTTTCCTCTTCGGCTATCTTAAAATTATTCCGGGAAGCTTCCAGCATTTCATCTACGGAATCCACCCCGGTGACCCCTCCTTTTTGTCTGGAAAAATACGAGAACTGTAATAGTTCCATTCCACCCCCAACACCAACATAAAGTACTTTGGGGTCGTTCACCAAATCCTGGGCAGATACGGTACTTCCACAGCCGTAGTTCATTTCTTGCATGATTTTGGGAATGGAAAGCCCTGGAAACTGCCAAATGGGATTGGTAGTACAGCATAATCCAACATCTGGCGTTAAAGCCGCCTCCTTGTACAAATCTTGTGTAGCATCTAAATAGCTCATATCTCCTTAATTAGTTCTTTGAATAATTGTATCATTTTTGGCTCCGTATTCCCAGCAATTTCAATAATTTCCTGAATATTAACCGGTTGCAAATTGTCTGGGTCGCATTCATCGGTTAAAACGGACACGGCCACAATGGGTAGTCGTAAATGATTGGCCACAATTACTTCGGGTACCGTACTCATTCCAACGGCATCTGCCCCTAATATTTTTAGCATGCGGTATTCAGCCTTGGTTTCCAACTGTGGACCAACCACAGAGGCATATACTCCTTTCTGTAAAGAGATACCATTTTTAGTAGCGATGGCTTTAATTTTATCTCGCATATCCAAGTCATAAGGCTCACCCATATCCACAAATCTATCGCCAAACTCGGCAACGTTCTTAAATGCCAAAGGAGACCCGCCTTGAAGATTAATATGATCTTCGATCAACATCATGTCCCCTTTTTTAAAGTTGAGATTGATGGCCCCTGCGGCATTGGAAACAAACAATTTTTTAATTCCTAAAAGGTGCATTACCCGAATAGGATAAGTAATGTCCAAAAAATCATAACCTTCGTACAAATGAAAGCGCCCTTGCATCACCACCACTTTTTTGCCTGCAATGGAGCCATAAATAAGCTTGCCGGTATGAAATTCCACCGTGGCCAAGGGGAAATAAGGGATATTATTGTAATGCGCTTCAATAGGATCATCTATCTCACCTACCAGTTGTCCAAGGCCAGTGCCTAGCACAATTCCGATTTCTGGAGCATCAAATCCTTTCTTTCTAAGATAGTCTACCGACTCTTCCAATTGTTTTTTGGTCATTCTTTTATGTGTTTTAAATAAGGCTGAAAAGCCTCAATATCTTTAATGTCTTCATAATGGTCTACATCGTTGCGCATGTCCAGTAGGGCATAATCTTCTCCCTCCAAATCGTTCAAGGTGTCTTTTAGGACCGTATCATTTCCCCAGTTTTTATCCTGAAAAAGTTGCTTTTTGAACTTGCGCATTCCCAAAAGGTAATATCCGCCATCTTCTGCCGGCCCTACCACAAAATCATGGGTATCCAATTTGGTGAACGCCTTTTCCAAATCCGTTTGGGAAAAGTCGTACATATCACTTCCAATAATAATGATTTTTTCATAACCGGACCTAAATCCTTCTTGGAATGCTTGCTTCATTCGCTCCCCTAAATCTTCTCCTTTTTGAAGCTTCTTTTGATAGAAATTGGGCTGCCAAACGTCATTATCCCAAATATCGTTGGAATAATACACCCATTTTTCAGCCATCAGGTTTTGAGTAATACTGGCGGTATGCTCCAATAAAAATATGTAGATGTCCAGCGCAGCTTTGTCTCCCACCTTGGCCGCCAATCTGGTCTTACATTTTCCCAGTTCCGGATTTCGGGTAAAGATTAAGAGTAGTTTATTGTTTTTCTTGTCCAATAGTCTCAGTTTTGGAAGTGTATACGTGCTGCGCATTGGTCAATAAGCTTGCCCAATACTTACTATAGGCATGTACAATTTCTGTGTTTTGTCCGTGGCTATTATATACTGGATATCCTTTGTTCTTCCATTCAAAAATACCTCCATATAGGTTTCTAAGGTTGGTATAGCCGGCCGCTAGAAGTTTTTCACCTATATCTTCTGAGCGAATTCCCACGGAGCAGTACACCACTAGCTCCGTTTCTTTGTTGGGGACTTCCCGGAGTACTCGGTCCACTTCAAAATTATCATATCCCGCCCAAATGGCATTTTTTAAGTGACTAACCTCGTATTCTTCATATTCGCGTGCATCCAATAGCGTGATATTACTGTGGTTTTTGAGTTCCTCTGCCGAAATGTATTTCACGGTATTGTTGTTGAACATATCCAGAATATCTGTGATGGTCAATTGGGCCTTAATGGGAACCGAAAGGAGTAAGAAAAGGGCTAAGGTAGCGCGGGCCAGCATTCATTTTGATTATCTATCAAAGATAAGGTTTTGCCCATTTCCAATGAGGCAGTGCCTTTGTAATTTAAGAGCTGTTTTTCTGACTAATTGGCCGTAAACAAGTAAAAACTTAAACACATTAAAATGAGAATAGCAATCAACGGAATGGGCCGTATTGGCCGTGCCGCTCTAAAGGTGATCAACGAGACCCCTGGGTTAGAGGTTGTGGCCGTAAACGATATTGTTTCCATAGAAAACACCGCCTATCTTTTAAAGTACGATACGGTATATGGCAACTATGAAAAAGTGGTTTCGCATGAGGCCAACGCCCTGATCGTGGATGGGAACAAGATCCACTACTCATCTATCCGCATACCGGAAGAATTACCTTGGGCAGAATATAAAGTAGATTTGGTGATCGAAAGTACCGGAGTATTTACCACCGGTGAAGATGCGGAGCGACATTTAAAGGCAGGTGCCAAGACGGTGATCATCTCCGCACCCACAAAAAGTGAGGACACGCCAACGGTAGTGCATGGAGTAAACTCCGATGACGGCAATACCAGCGTGTTTTCATGTGCCAGTTGTACCACCAACAACATAAGCCCTGTGGTTGAGGTACTGGGGAGAAGAATTGGAATAAAAAAGGCAATTATGACCACGGTACACGCCTATACCGCTTCGCAGGGTACGGTAGATGCCCCTTCGGGCAAGAACTTTAGAATGGGAAGGGCCGGGGCGCAAAATTTGATTCCCACTACCACGGGCGCGGCTATTGCAACCACCAAGGCGCTGCCCGCTTTTAAAGGGAAGTTTGATGGGGTGGCCATTAGGGT
Source organism: uncultured Allomuricauda sp. (assembly GCA_965117065.1). Lineage (GTDB taxonomy): Bacteria > Bacteroidota > Bacteroidia > Flavobacteriales > Flavobacteriaceae > Flagellimonas. The sequence continues at coordinate 1,663,970 of OZ220751.1, read as the reverse complement.
TCCGGTACCTGTGGGTTCTATTTCAGATATGACCTTTGTAACGGAAAGACCGGTAACCGCTGAGGAGGTGAACCAGATTTTGACGGAAGAAGCACAGACCAAACGCTATGCCGGGGTGTTGGACACCACGGATGAACCCATTGTGTCTTCAGATATTATAAAGAGTCCGTTTGCATCTACGGTAGATTTGGCCATGACCCGGGTAGTGGATGGCGATTTACTGAAAGTTATGACCTGGTACGACAACGAATGGGGGTTTACCAACCAAATGGTACGCCAAATATTGGAAATAAAGGGATAAGAAATTTGCTATGAAAAGGAAAAGGGCTCCCAGAAATGGGAGCCTTTTTTAGTTGATGTAATGGTATAAGCTGCTGACGAGCGAGCAAACCGAGCAGGCCAGTACAACATACCAGAATAAATATCCTGTTTTTTCTCCTATAGTGTCCATGGTAATCATGTTTGTTTTCTGGTGGTGGTTCTCATTCACCTTCCGAAAGTACAGAGAAAGCCCCTCCAAAAAACCACATTTTTATTGGTTGCAGGGAAATGGACATAATTGGTAAAATTTACTTTGTGTATGGTAATGGAAAGCATAAAACAGCTGTAAGAATCCCAGGGGCATGTTTGCTGTCTTGTAAGAAATGCATGGTTTCTGCTATGTTTTTGCTGCGGAATGCCCTAAAAAAGGGCAATAAACCGCTACCCACCTTAAGGTGGTGGTAAGTTATAGAAAAACCTACTGCTGGTATCCGCCGTTTGTATACGGGGAGGTACGCTGTTACATTGGAATAGGGAAAGTACCCCATCCCGTTAGGAAGTGGAACGCTCTAAACTAGGGGAGTGCCCTTTAAGCGTTTTTCTATTTTACGCTTCTTTTCGGTAAGAGCCTTCATAACATCCATTAAGTTGGCGTCTTTGGTCTCTTTATAAATTTCGTTAATGGAAAGTATAAGGGCTTTGGCCTCTCTGGAAGCCGCGACCCTGTCGCTTGTGGACATATGACTCAAAGTTCTGCCTACAAACTCGTTTGCCTTTTCTAATAAATCCTCGGTCATTTTTATTTAAAATTAATCTAGATCAGCTAAATATAAGGGTTAGTTTCATATTTTCTGCCTATAGGGGTATTCGATTTTTATATTTATCTAAAATTTAGCTCCCCAAAAGGTGCAAATAACGCAAAAAAACCGTTTGCTAGTACCCAATATTTTCTTAAACTCTACAATAGCTAAAATTCAATGCTGGGAACAGAACTTTTCCAGATGCTGTATGCCCTTGTAGGTTTGGGAAATATGCACCCTATGGTCTGGGTTGGGGGCGTTTATCCTAAAGGATAAGTGGAGTTTTTCCGCGCCTATCTCCAACCTGCCCTGATCTAGGGGCCGGGGCAGGTGCAGCATGGCCCCGCTATGGTATGCCGGGGTGTCCGGGAGCTTAAATTGGAAGGAAAAACTAAAGACCAGATTGTCTGCCACCAACATTTCTGCCAGGCCGTTTGGTCTGGCCCTGTTTATGAGGATACGGCTTTGGTGCTTTTGCACTTGGTTAAATGGGTTGCCCTGGTGGTAGCAGTGAACATTGTGGGTGGCAAAGGTGATTTCTAGGGCGGAATAGGGCCCGCGGTCCAAAAAATCTTTGATGATCGGTAAAATGGGGGGAGTTGGCATGGTAACTAGTAGGATTTTGTAGTTGGGATGGGTACAAGGTATGATAAAATTCATTCTATCACTATATATAGGGAAGATTTATTTCTATATATAGTGCAATTTGGGGTATGCGAAACAAATTGAGCCGCGAAGAGAAGCTATTTATTAGAGATTTTGGGTTACGCCTGAGAGCTTTACGGGAAGAAAGAAATTTATCGCAGACGAAGTTGGAGGCCATTGCAGGGCTTTCCAAAAATCAAGTGTGGCGTATCGAAAATAGCGAGGTGAATACCACCATATCCAATTTGGTGTTACTTGCCAAAGCCTTGGATGTCGAGATTCAAGAACTTTTTGAGTTTGGGGAGTGATGGGTAAAACCACCGCTTATAAGCTGGTGGTAGCGTAGGGGTGTATATGGATGTAAAATACATCCATATACACAAGTTGTAAGTAATTTTGATTGACTATAGTGGACAATTTAAAGCCAACATTATTCTTCATTTTTGCAGCTTTACTTTTTTGGTTTTTAGGACCAATAATGGTAAAGTATCAATTAAAATTTCACAATAAACACAATCCCAAATTAGTTGAAAAAGCATCTTGGATTTTTAAAGGCATGAAAATCTTCTCAAGAGTGTTTGCCATCATTTGTTTAGTATTCGCTTTTTTTATGCTTTTCGGAATTAAATTTTAGAATTAATGAGCAAATTAGAATAGACGGATTTAGTAATTAGGAAAAAATATGGCCGACGGAAGTTTATCTCAATTTAAAGCTACTCTCGCACGGAAACAAGCTAGAAAAGACAAAGCCAAAGGAAAGTTTGAGCGGAATAAGCTGGATTTTAAAAACTCTGACTCGAAAACTGAATTTGACTTCCCAAAACTTTCAGACTCAGACTTAAAAGAATTAAAAAATGAAATTCGGTCGAAGGCTAAATCTGATAGGCGAAGGGAACTTATAATTTTTGGACTTCTATTAATAGTTCTGTTTTGTCTGTTTAAATTTTCAAATTAAAAAACTACTTACAACAATGGCTATAACCCATGCCTATCGCTGGCCATTTTTTCCTAACTTGAATGTATTAAAAAACGTCTGACGCTGGCCACAGGGTCATAGCCGAGACCGTCGTTTACAATTTAATAATGAGCCGAATACTTGATTTTCTAAATGGACTTGACGACTATGAACTAGCCTTTTTCGCAAAGTATAAGAAGGATTCATATATGAAAGAGACTAGGGAGATTATTTTGGACTTCCTACTGGAAAAGAATTTGTCGGAAGTAAAAATAAATCGTCTCATTTCAGAGAACCCAAAATCAAAACTCACCGATGAAAAAGAGAGGTGTCCGCGGTGTTACTCGGACAAAATACGGAAGGATGAAGTGGAATGGACAAATACTGGTGGAGGGATAGGGTTTGGTGATGAAATAGCGACATGGGATGGAGTTGGTGGACGCACTACCTATAAAAATCAGGTGATTTGTAATGTATGTGGATTTTGGCTGGAAGACCCCAATCAAGAAAAGCCATTACCGGCTTCAAAAAAGATTTTATTCGGACTTTGGGACTTTGTACTCATAGCTTTGCGTAATTTAAAACCATAGCCAAATATGGCCCAAAGTATGGGCCTAACCAACCAAACTGTTCCTACGCTTCATAGCCGGAACGTTAGGTGCAATTTTCAGAAACATGAACAAAACAATTACAATCATATTGTTTTTAACATCATCATTCTCCTTCTCTCAAGACAAATGGACTGAAATGGAAAAGGACTTATGGAATCAAAAAAGGGAAAATCAAATTACATCTAAAGAATGGTTTAAAAAACTACAAGTCGAAGCAGGAAACATACCTAACAGATTAAGTGCATGGCACAAAAAAACCGATGACATAGTCGACCCAGAAGACAAAGGAATTTCAATTGCTTTTACAAATGATTTTCTCAGAGTTGCCGACAATGGAAATGTTTACAGAAAAATGGTTCTCAGAAACGATACTGATGAAAAGCTAACCATACACAGAATAGATGCAACAATAGCAGGTATAAAAGAGTTCTTTTTCATTGATGATAAATGGATAAGCAATAGAACAAATGGACAATCATATTGTGGCAATAGCTATTTCAAGCAAACACTAAATCCTTACTCAAAGATTGAACTTGAATTAAGCAACGGTGGTTTGCTGAATGGTGAAATCGAGGTTGGCTACAAGATTGTATTTGTATATCAAAATACAATCTATGAATCCAACGTGATAAAAGTCAAGCTCTTCAAAAACCAAGTAAAAAGATTAAAAGAAAAAAGCACCTAACAACGGCTATAACTTATAGCAACGCTACGAAGTCATAGCCTAGACCGTTGGCAGTCATTGGAGAAATGAACTTAGAAATGTAAAATTGAAACTTGCAAAGCTGATTATTGTTAAATGGAACAAAAAAGCTGAACAATAGCGTACTCAAATGAATTGCCGAAAACAGAAAAAATACTGACTGAAAATAACTTAAAAAATGAAAAAAAAAACAGGATATTTAGTAATCGGAATTGGAATAGCCTCTATTATAGCTGGTGTTTATGAAGCAGTTGGAAGCGGAGAGCTAATGGACTCTGTGAGTGGAGTGCTGATTGGAGTAGCACTAATTGGAACGGTAATTATTGCACGAAATAAAACAGACAAAACTGAATAAAGACATCGAAATGGTAACAATGGCTATAATTGCTAACACCAGTTCGCTGCGCTCGTGCCATTGTGGTTTTGTGCCACCCTGAGATAAAAAATTAATCAAAGTCTAGACAGTTGTACAACATCTAAAATTTCGTTGGAAAGCTTATCTAAAAAAAACAATTTCGAATGAGCAGTATTCAGGACATGAATAATCGTATGAAGCAAAATCGGAATTTAAGGCCTTCAAAACGTGCAAAATTCAAAGAAAATAATCGAGAAACCCTGTATACCGAATCAAACGAAGAAGACAGACTAAAATTCAAGGAATTTTCAAAATTTCAAGTAAAAAAAGTAATTGATAGATTTAGAGAAGAGTCCAAATCTAAAAAGCGGCTTGAATTGATGGTTTTGGTTGTGTTTTTGGGAGTAATTGGTACTTTCTTGATTTACAATGTCATTTCTAGGAAGAAGAGCCCACGGATAGCTGAAGTCAATAAATCAAGTTATGATAGCAATATAACCCAGCCGATTATATGGAATGGAAAATTATGCGAACCACTAAGAGTTCCATATTCAGACTACTTCTATATTCCAATGGTAGGCAACTTAGATTATGTTGACTTAGAACGTACCTACGAAATTCCTCGATCTAATATGGTTGTCGAGTATACCAGTAATATTCTGTTTCTTGACAAGAATTGCGACGTCATCAATAAACTACTACCTGAAAATGGGTCTATCAGATATATGACGGTTATTCCAAGAAATGAAGAGTTTAAACCAAAAAAAATTATTTACCGCTTAACACAGGATGAGCCGAATGTCTTTGGTAAAATATATAATCTTGAAAAGCACTTTTTATACATTTCTGACTTGGACGGCAAGAACTTTACAAAAATTACGGACCGCTTTGTAAGAAGTTATCAATGGGACAATCAGCGAAACGAAATTATGTTCTACTTTTTTTACAACAAAAGAATGAACGATAGCCTTCATGGAGTATTTAATATTGAGACAAATAAATTTAGATTAACAAGCCGACAAGAATAAAACTAAAAGCGTTGTACAACAATGGCTATAGTTCAACATGGCCACAGTACTAATATGAACATTAAATCAATATATGGCTGATTCCGCAAATAATCATACAAGACCGTTGGCAGTCATATTAAACCCTGAACAACTTAAAAACCTTATGCAATGAATAAACATGTTAATCTATTATTTTCATTTTTAGTCCTTTTAGTTGGCTGCAATACATATAAAACTGAGGATAATGTCGCAAAATGGAAGGCTGAAATTATCCAAGTTGAGCAAGATTTTAATGGTTTGGCTCAAGAAATAGGGCTTGCAGATGCATTCTATGCCTATGCAGCAAATGACGGAGTCATTAGAAAAAGCGGAAAATTAGTTGAAGGAAAAGTTGCCATTCGAGAATGGATAAAAAATGATGTTATGCCCAATGAAACCTTGACCTGGAAACCTACTTTTGTTGATGTAAGCCGTTCCGGTGATTTGGCATATACTTATGGGGATGCTACTTTTACTTTTATTGATTCATTAGGTAATAAAAAGGAAAAAACCAGCGTATATCATACGGTTTGGAAAAGACAAGAAGATGGTACTTGGAAGTTTGTATGGGATTAATCTCTAATAAACATACTACTGTTAAAAACGTGCACAATTCATCACTTGTTCTTGCCTATTCGGAATAATCCTTTGGTAAATCTTTTTTTGCAAATTTAGTTGCTGAAACACGCATTTACCCATAGCCGAGACCGTTGTAAAGCATTTGAGAAAGACTTCACTTAATTAGTTTGAAATTTAAAATACGAATGAGAATATTTATCCTATTCATTTTAGCCTGTTTGTTAATGATTTCTTTTTATAGCTGTAATCCAAACCAAAAACCTGATAATATACAAGTAGAGCAGTATAAAAAGTTTGTTTCAGAAATGAAGTCTCGAGGATTCAATACTGGAAACATTTTGGTTTATGAAAATGGGGAAGTGATTTTTGAGAGTTCCAATGGTTTACGCACAATAAGCCCAATTGATTCATTAACATTAAACTCTCAATTTCGTTTAGCATCGGTAAGCAAGCAATTCACTGGTGTGGCTGTTATGAAACTTAAACAAGCAGGTAAATTGGAGTATGACCAGAAGGTAAATACTATACTAACAAATTTTCCTTATGACAATATTACCATAAGACATTTGCTACATCACATGTCGGGTTTAGCTGATTATGAGGAAATAATAGAAGATAATTTTATTCCTCAAGACTCAACTAAACGATATATTTTAGGTAACGACGAAATCCTAAAAGTTTTCTTTGATGCAAGCCCTGGTTTGAATTTTCAACCTGGTGAAAAATGGGAATATAGCAATACGGGTTATATGATTTTAGCTTCGATTGTTGAAAAAGTTTCAAAGCAACATTTTAGAAATTTTTTAAAGGAAGAAATTTTTGAGCCTTTAGGAATGAGTAATACAACACTTTACAGCTATCAAGAAGGAGATGACCCTAATATGCCTAACCGAGTATTTGGCTATCAAAAAGAACTAAATCAAAAGGACTATGAGCTAAATGATTATGATATTGTCAATGATGTAAGAGGAGACGGAGGAATATACTCTACATTAAATGATTTGTACAAGTGGAATATGGCAGTGGCAAATTATAAAGTTCTTTCAAAAGAATATATAGATGAAGCTTGGTCTTGGGGAACACTCAATAATGGTGAAAAAACCAGATATGGTTTTGGCTGGAAATTCCCTGAAGATAAAACAGTACCTAAGGCTGTTTTTCATGCTGGTGGCTGGGTTGGATTTGGCACTTTTTTGTACAACGAAATAGAAACAAAAAGCGGCTATATTGTGCTAACTAATGACTCTTGGGAATCGTTTGAACCTATAACAGATGCAATAGATAGTATTCGTGTAGGTGCTCCATATGTGTTACAAAAAAGGTCAATTGGCAGAGGTATGGCAGAACGCTTTTTTTCCGAAGATTTAAATACTGCCGTCCATTTTTATGAGCAAAATAAGTCCGATTCAAATCTGTATAATGTTGACGTATACGAGCTAAATAACTTAGGTTATGAATTGCTAAACAACAACTATTTAGATGAAGCCTTATTGATTTTTAAATTGAATGTAGATGAATACTCTTTGATCGCAGGCACATATGACAGTTACGGCAATGCATTATTGACGGCAGGAGATTCTCTAAAGGCACTTGAAAACTTTAAAACTGCTTACAAAATGGATACTAGTTTTAACCATACAAAAGATAAAATCTTATTATTAGAGGCTGAACTAAATTAGTTCTAAAATAAAACGTTTTGCAACAAAGGCTATAAGTAATTGCTTGTTCTTGCCTACTTCTGAAAATCCTTGGGGATTTTCAGCTTGGTGTACTTGCAGAGTTAAGTGCTATCCATACATTACTCATAGCCAAGACCGTTAGCCTTCACTATAACCAACCAATGATCAATAATGAAATTCTTTAGGAAAATTCGACAAAATTTACTCTCAGAAGGAAAAACCGGAAAATATTTGAAATATGCTATTGGAGAAATAGTACTAGTAGTTCTTGGAATTTTGATTGCGTTACAGATAAATAATTGGAATCAAAATAAGCAATTGAAAAAGGAGGAACTAAAAACCTTAGAAAGTTTAAATGAGTCGATTAAAATTAATATTGCGGAGTTTGACCATATTCTCAATGCTCAAATTCTAAGAAACAAAAGTCTACAAGAGGTTATCTTCATTGAGGTTTCAAACCAACAACTTGTTTACCTTGACTCATTGATAACAACAAACGTTAGAAATCACACTTTCGACCCATCTACTGGAATTTACAATTCCATGATTAATTCGGGTAAAATAGGATTAATATCAAATGATTCTCTAAAAAATAGAATATCAAAACTCTATGATAGTGTAAAAGATTACCAAGAAGTTGAAGATGAAATAACAGAATATACCAAAGAACACTTGGAAAAATATTTCATTGATAATTACAATATTAATCCAGAGGTTTTAGCTAGACTTAGAAAGAGAACCGATGAGGAAGCAAAGAGAGATAAGGCTTCTTACACTAAAGTTTTTAACTCACAAAAAGTTAAGAACATGTATATATTGCTTCTTAACAAAATGAGTGAGGTCATAACAAAAGGTGAAAACTTAGAATCAGAATATCATAGTTTAGTTACCGATTTAGAAAATGAAATTAAAAGCAAAAAATAACGAAAACAAATTATTGCTGAGACGTGGTAGCCAATAAATAACTCGATTGAATAAAGATTCTCAAATCCAGTTCGACAATTTATAACATGAAAAAACTAAAAATACCTTTTGATATTGTTTTGTTTTTTATCATCTCAATATTCTTTTTTCTTGGGTGCAATACCGAAAAAAACCCAGATTCTCAAAACAGTCCATCAAAAGATACCGACTCTTGGAATCTCGTTTTTGAGGATGAGTTTAATAGTCTATCCGCATGGAATATTTGGTATGGGGGTGCTTTTAATAATGAAATTCAGCTATATAAAGAAGAACAATTGTCCTTAGACAACGGTATTCTAAAAATAAATGCGTTGAGAAAAGCGGTCATTGGACCAAGTATGCCCTTTGATACTACACCTAAAAATTTTGAATACGTTTCAGGACGTGTAGAGAGTAAACAGACATTTGGCCCAAGTGATGAAAACGGTGAAAGAGAATATAAGTTTATGGCACGGATTAAATTACCTTTTGGGCATGGTATGTGGCCCGCATTTTGGTCTTATGGTGATCCTTGGCCAACACAAGGTGAAATAGATATTCTTGAAGCACGTGGCGGCGAAACAAAAATGTTTAGCAGTAATATCTTTTATGGTCCAACAGATGGTGTAAACATAAATAGAAATACGGAAGCTAAACACAACATGGGACAAAACCTAACTGAAGATTTTCATGTTTTTGAAATGATTTGGCGTGCGGATTCAATAGATATCTTGTTCGATAATAAATTAATTTACACCTATAAGGCCAGTAGCACTAATAATATAGATAACCTATTTGGTAAAAAGCAGAAAATTGTTCTTAATACAGCTGTTGGAGGTTGGTTTTTTGCAGATCAGAATTCCAGTAATTATGCAGATAGCTCAACCATGGAAATAGATTGGGTTAGAGTGTACAAGAAATAACTATATAGAACCTCCCCGCTACCACAAAATCGCATCTTGTGGCCATCTAAATTTACTTTGTTTACTTTGTTGGTGTGAACCACTGGTTATAAACTGGTGGTAGCGGAGGGAGTTATGTGGATAAACACGCAATATATAGATGATATAAATGATCAAACTTATTGTAAAAGCCAATGAAGCATAACTATAAAATAGCAGAGCTAGTCAACTATAACCTGTGGGCCAACAAACGATTGATAGCCTGGTTAGAAGCCAATAATGAGGAATTAATTACTCAGGAATGCCCATCCAGTTTCCCAAGTATTTTGAAAACGATCAAGCATATTTTGGATGGTCAACTATTTTATTACTCCGCTCTAAAGGAAATACCAATTGAAAAGCCATGGGACAATTCGGTGCAAGGTAGTTACAATGGGCTAATAGAACAATCCATTGCCTTTGTAGCCTATGCAAAAAGCCAAAACACCTTTAACGAACCTAGATTCGTTAAAACCAAAACTTTGAACGGAAGATTCCCCCAATTTGAATTGATTCAACATTGTATGAACCACAGTAGCTTTCATCGTGGTCAAATAATCACAATGGGGCATCAACTGGGACTTACAAAGGCTCCATCAACAGATATGTTGTTCTACTTTATTAAACGGGATAATCACTCATCAACAAGGCCTAGCACGTAATGAAACAAGGTGGTTCGAAAAAAACGCAAAAATACTATGCATGCATAGGAAAAATTTTGTATATTAGTGACATCCAATATCTTACATATTCTTAATAATATCGATTATGAAGTATAAGTATAACAAAAAGTTGGGCGACTTTCATTTGGTATGATGCTCTTTCCATGATAGAGTTCCAGACTCCTTGACCGCACAACTTTTAAGTGCGGTTTTTTATTGGATAACTAATTGATCTAAATCAACTGGGAATGGAAAAAAGTGGGGGCAAAAGAGGAAAAAACAAACAGAATTTTGATTTGAAAAAGGTGATAACCGTAGCAGTTGTTGTGATTCTTGGTTTAACCATTTTTGTATGTGGTGTTTTGGTGGAGGACATCAAGGGCTATATCACAATTGGTTATATCCTTAAAGCCTTGGGGGTGGCCTTCATTGTTGGCGGGTTTTTTACCGCGGCCAATGTGTTCTTTATGCAGGAAAGTTTTAAGGAAAATATGTCCGATGTTGTGCGGGAGGTGTTTTCAGAAGAATTACCAGACAATTATAAAAATCTAAGGGCATCTGGAGTGTGCGATGCCGTGGAAGGAATCCAAAAGACGGGAATCTATGAAAAAATAAAGAACGCCCACAATTGTGAGATAATCATATTGAAAATGTGGATTCCCAACATTGTTGAATTGGAGACCATGCTGTACGAAGCTGTTGTTTATAGAGGATGCACAGTAAAAGTTTTACTGATTTCACCGGAAGCTGAGTCAACAATCAAGACCAGAGCCGAAACAATCGACTATGATGATGTTTTTATACAAGGTTCAATAGATAGAAACATCGTAAACTTTAGGAAATTATGGAATCGACTTACAAAAGAACAGCAAGAGCGGTTTAAATTTAAAACACACAACTCATTTGTAACCGTTTCCTTGATTGGAATCTCAGGGGAACTGGTTGTTGGCCTTTATTTAAGGGGAATGCTGTCAACACAGGGAATACACTACAGAATAGTGGGCCCTTCTACCATGAATTACAAAATGTATAGAGATCATTTTGAATCAGAATGGGAGAATGCCGAATATTATGACCTGAGTTGTGAGAACCTTAGAAAGGTGGATTAACCAGCATATGCTTCTGCAGGTAAGTAAGCAATTTGGAAATAGCGGTTTGGCAGTGATGACCAAACCGCTATTCTTATATGTCACATTGTAAGCCGATTTCCCCTTTTTATTAGATTGACTTTTGGGCTACAAGAACAATCGTTTTGCCATACAAGGATTAAAATCCTTTTTCAAAAATGATGGAATCACTCTCACTACATTTTTTACGCCACTCCTTAAGGGGCTGGTAGTCTGGGTCGTTGTAAAAACCATTGGCGGCTTGTTTATTTGGAAATTCAACCACCACTACACGCCCTTTGGGCAATGAACCTTCAATGGTTGAGGGGTTTTCATCTACTCCAAGGGTTACGCCTCCATGGCGTTCAACAATGGGGACAGCCTTTTCAATATACTCTCGGTTAAACATGTCCATGTCTTTTACCCGTACAAATGCTAGCATGTATGCTTTCATAACTTTTTGTTTTATCTATTAGTAACAAGACAAAAGTATGCTGGCACTGGATGCTGTGCATTAATAAATATTAAGAATATAGGGAGGCTATGAAGTACGTATTTTATCTCCTTTGGCTTTACTTAACGCCTCAGGTGTGATACCCAAAAAGGAGGCAATCATTCGTTGGGAAACCCGTTGCGTTAGATTCGGATATGTCTGAATAAAATGCTCGTACCGCTGCAGTCCAGAATAGCTCATAAGCATAATTATTCGTCTTTGAAGTACCAGCATACGTTTCGCCAGTGTTGGAGCATGCTCTGCCATACGGCTAAAATCTTTTTCCCTTACAACTACGGTTGAATCTTCAAGTGCCTCAATAAAAAAATCACAGGGTTCATTGCCTTGCACTGCATCTGCAATGATCCAGCCTTCCGGGGCAAACATAAAGATATGTTCCTTTCCCTTGCCATCTATGGTATAGCTTCGAAGTAGCCCAGAAACAACATCATATACTCTACTGTTCTGTTCCCCTTTTCGTTGTAAAATCTGCCCTTTTTTTACTTCAATGGTCTTCACTTTTAATGTTTTTTACCAGTGACAACAAAGTTGGAATAAAGTTAAGTTACATAAAAATGATATAGTGCCGTGTTTGTTCCTATTTCTAATCCGCCTTACCCATTCGTTTCCGTACCCAAGTCAAAATAATTTTGGAACCTAAGGCCATTAGAGTTGCCAGGCCATTGAACAGGATGTCTTCAGCATCGAACACCCTGTTGGGCAAAATAAGTTGAATGGATTCGTCCAGCACTCCAATCAAGAAAGTAAGCGCCAAAGCGAAAGGTGCTGGCATGAGTACGAGCTTGCCATTTACAGATCTTTCTACCAATGCCTTGTGTATAAAAATGGCCAATACACTGTATTCAATAAGATGGCTGCGTTCTGGCGCTCCTAGCCTAAAAATGAATAAGATATAAACAGCGATTATCCCCAACCATACTAGTATTTCAGTCTTGCCAGGTTTTGTTCGCAGCCCATAGACTAGGATAGCTGCCCCTATCAACAGCATAGCTATGGAAAAGAAGATGGCTTGTATATTTTGGTCCCGAAGCTGATTTGCCAGCGGTCTTCCTATAAAAAGTGTAGCAAAAAGGGCAATAACAACGGCCAAGGCCCAAAACCAAAGCTTTTTTTCTCGTGAAGAAGTGAAAAGAGACATAGTTCCTTGTTATTCTTCCTGTTCTATTAACCCACTGTTCTACTTTTTTGGTTCCAGGAATTCTTTAAGACTTTCATTGATTAAATAATTCCAGCCCGTGACACCACTTTCTCTTTTAAATTCGGGGATATTGTTCGGAAATGGCTCCAAAACCGTGAAGGTCAGCTTTAAAGTTGTTAGAAGATCATTGCCAGCAAGTTCAAAAGTGGAAATTCCACTTCCCGTGTACCCCTCAAATCGCCATTTGTATGAAATTTTATTTCCAGGAACAACTTCTGTTACTTTCCATAGATGTGAAAAGATTCTATCCTCTACCTGAACAACAAATTGGGTTTCAAACCCAACCTTAGGCTCAAAAGATGGAATGATGGGAAAATACCATTGGGTCATTTTATCGAGAACTGTTATCGCATCCCAGACATTTTCTAAAGAAGTGTCAAAGGTTTGCTCTACGATAATGGGATCTTCAATATTGTTCATGCTTTATTGGGCTTGTTGTTTTTACTTCGTCCAATGTTTGGAGATATACAAAATAATGGACGTGACGGGTTATATTGGCCTATAAACTTAAGACATTTTGAACAGATTTGCTGCGGTACTACGTAGTTGCAGGGTAAGCTCCAACTAGACCTAAGTCATTGAGGATGGGAAAGCTGGTTCAGAAAGGCTCTTTTAAAATATAGGGGGTTGAGGCTTTATTTCTTTAGGATTCCCGTTGCTCATTAACCTGGGAAATTAAGTGCTTTAGCATATTTTCTACTGGAGGTTTTTCGTAAACACCGTCTATTCCCGATTTTTTGGAAAGGGCCTGTACTTCATCGTTAATAAATCCAGTTAAGCCAAAAATTGGGATATCAATGCCCTTACTACGAATTTCTTTTGCTAGGTCATATCCGTTAATTCCAGGCATGTTGATGTCGGTAAAAATTAAGTCTGGATTTATTGCCTCTACCTGATCAAGCAGTGCTTCCCCATTTTCCAACATGGTAATGTTCCCTCCAATTTTGCCAAAAATTACTTCAGAAAGCGTCCGCATAAGTACATCATCATCCACCACCACAATATTTAATTTTTCATTGTCCGAATTTACCACTGGTCCCATGCTTTGGTCTGGTTTGGGTTGCAAAACGCCCAACTCCCTAATGGGTAGATCTATGTTGAAACACGACCCAACGCCCACCTTGCTGGTAACGGATAGTTTTGCTTGGTGTGCGTCCACAATTTTCTTTACGATCATAAGCCCGAGTCCAGTACTTTTTTCCCCAGCGGTTGATCTTACCGAAGTCTTGGCAAAGGGGTCGAACAAACTTATAATTTCATTTTTGGGAATACCTTGTCCTTCATCTTTTAGGGAGAGCAACAGATGATTTCCTTTTTGCTCCGCTTTCAAATGAATTGAGGTGCCTTCATGTGAAAATTTTATGGCATTGGTAATCAAATTGTTGAAGACCTGGTTCATCTTATTCCTATCAAAAGCCGTTTTAAGGCCGTTAACTTTTATATCTCCAATTAGGCTGATGTTCTTTTTGTTTGCAAATACTTGGTTAAATTGGATGCTGCTCTCCAAAAAGCGGCCTACATCTATCATTTCTTCGTCCAGATCAATGTTTCCAGATTCTATTTTACTAATGTCCAAAAAGTCATTGACCAGGTTCTGTGCAAACTTTGTGGAAACAAAAATGTTTTCCAGCTCCTGCATTTTGGAGGAATCTTTTAAAACGGGGCCTAGTTCTTTAAGCAATGAGTTGGAATAAAATTCAATAATGGCCAAGGGGTTTCTAATATCATGTGCTGCCATGCCAAGGAATTTGTTTTTAAGCTGGTTTAAAGTGTCCAGTTCCTGGTATTGTTGTTCCAACACCCTTTTTTGATTGTAGAGCGTAACAAAAATATCAACTTTTGCGGATACAATATCTGGATCCAGAGGCTTGTATAAGTAGTCTACAGCACCTTCCGAATATCCCTTTATGACATATTCTTTCTCTTTGTTGATTGCAGTGGCAAATATGACGGGAACGTTCTGGGTGTTCTTTTTACTCCTGAAAATTTCTACAAATTCAAAACCGTTCATTTCTGGCATTTGCACATCGGTAATGACCAAGGCAAATTCGTGCTTTCTAGCCAATTTTAAAGCTTCGTTTCCACTAGTAGCTGAAATTATTTCCCGATCCTCCTTTTCAATAATCTGCTCTAGGGAATATAAATTTTCCACCAGATCATCTACGATAAGAATTTTTGCTTTGTCCATTTTAAAAGTATTTGGCGGCTGTGTTATAAAGTTGATTTGTGGGTACAATGTGGTCTACCTTATCAATGGCTTCAATGACCGCACTTGGCATTGTCTTGGCAAAAGCTTCTTCAGGGTTCTGCACAATAATTTTTCCGTTTCTTTTGAATGCACATTTTGCGCCATCAGCTCCATCCGAGTTTGCCCCGCTTACAATTATAGCGATCAACCGATCTCTTAGGTTGTATGAAAAGGATTCCAGGGACACATCGGCAGAAGGTCTGGAAAACATCACTTTTTCACTCATATCAAGACTCAGGGTCATGTCTTTTTCCATAATACAGTGGTATCCTGCCGGAGCTATATAAATGACACCTTTTTCCAGAGATGTCCCATGCTCAACGGCCTGTACTTTTACATTTACTTTTCTGTTCAAATAGCTTACCAAGTGATCTTGAAGCCCTGTTTTTCTATGTAATAACACGACTATGGCCACTTTCAATTTTTTGGTAACTTCCAGTAAGAACTGCTCCAACACCTCAATAGCGCCCGAAGACCCACAAAAAAGTACCACCTTGATGGCTTTTTGGTTACCTTTTCTTTCTGTATATTTTGAGTTTGCCATTGATTATTTCCAGTTCATTTAAAACAGTTGAAAAAATTGCGCTTTCCTTTGCACCCAAAATCAGATACCCGCGAGGGACCAGACTATCAATAAATAGCCGTAACACCTTGTTTTGCTGTTCAGCGGTTAGATAGATAAAGACATTGCGACACATGATCATGTGCATTTGGTTGAATGAGGTACCGTTCACCAAATTGTGTTTTGTAAAAAGCATGTTCTTACCTAGTTCCTTGTCCATTTTTACTTTACCATAATTTGCCACATAATAATCTGAGAGTGAAAATGTACCACCTGATTTTATGTAATTGGTAGAGTATTCCTTCATTTCTTTTAACTCATAAATGCCTTTTTTGGCTTGAGCGAGTGCCTCGGTGTTAATATCCGTGCAGTATTGTACCGTCCTTGTTAATAGCCCTTGTTCTTTCAATAGAATGGCAAGGCTCAAAGGCTCTTGTCCCGAGGAGCATCCTGCATGCCAGACGTTGATTCTGGGATAGGTTTCCAAAACACTAAATACTTCTTCCCCTAAAAATTTGAAAACCTCATAATCTCTGAACATCTCTGTGGTGTTCACCGTAATTTCGTTCAATAACTCATCATCACTTAATTTTTGATTGGCCAGAAAATACTTGAAGGCCGTAAACGAATCACATGACTTCAGCTGCATTAATCGCAATACCCGTCTTCTCAAAGACTCCATTGCGTATCCCGTAAAATCGATACCATAGAGATTGTTGGATAACTGAATAAAATCATCCAAATCGTTTTCCGAAATTTCTAGCAGTGTTTCCATTAATTATATAACCAAACCCTTAATAGGGACAACAATTTTTCAACATCCAAGGGTTTCGACATATAGTCGCTTACCCCTGCTTCCAAGCATTTTTCACGGTCTCCTTTCATGGCCTTGGCGGTCAATGCAATTATGGGAAGCTTTTTGTGACCCATGCCCCTAATTTTTTTAGTGGCCTCATATCCGTCCATAACCGGCATCATAACATCCATTAACACGGCGTCAAATTCACCTTTCTTTACTTCATCTACGGCTTCGGCGCCATTGGTTGCAACAGTCACTACCACTTGCTCTTCCTCCAGCAAGGTTTCTAGGGCGTAGATGTTTCTCATATCATCATCCACAATAAGTATCCGTTTCCCCTTGATGATATCATCAGAATTGAATTCTTTGGGGGGTAATACAGGATAATCTGTTTGGGTAGAATTGAGCATGTTCATAAAGAGTTCTGTCTCTTCAGATAATCGATCATAGGATTTAGTGGTCTTTAACACGACTGAAGTATCCTTGTGACGCTGTATTTGCTTCAGCTCTTTTTTGGTCAACTCCCGGCCAGTAAACACAATTATGGGGACCTCCTTTTTTTGCATTTTTAATTCGCTCAGTAGTTCAATGCCATCTATGTCTGGCAGGCCAAGATCCATAACTACTAAATCCGGGTGTTCATTCTTAAATAATCTACGGGCATCTTTGGCATTTTTAGCGGCAACGGCCTCCAAGTGCTTGCTTTTGATCATTTCCTGTAATGCCTGGTTATTTAATTCATCATCCTCTATGATCAATACTTTCTTTACATCTGTGCTGGCAATGGATTTAGAAATTTGGGAAAATGTTTGTTCCAACGTTTCAAGGGCAATTGGTTTAACCAGATATTCAACGGCACCCATTTCCAAGCCTAGTTTGGTTTTGTCTATTCCCGATATTACATGCACGGGAATGTGGGCATATTCTTCGCTTGCTTTGAGTTTTTTAAGTACAGTCCATCCATCCATTACGGGGAGTTGCATATCCAGAATAATGGCATTGGGTTGGTATTCCTCTACATGCTGAAGGGCTTTGTCTCCCTGATCGGTAACCAGTACTTTAAAGCCATTTTCCCTGGCCTGGTCCAAAAGGACTTTGGCAAACTGCAAATCATCTTCGACCACAAGGAGCACATTATCATTTTCTTTTAGTAGCCCTCTATCATCTGCAATAACGGCCTCGAGCTTTTTGCTAGAAACTTTTTTCTTCTTCTTGGGTTCGGCGGGTTGGCCAACCTTACCTTTTTCAAGTACAGTTTTTGTTGGTTTGGATGCAGTATGACTCTCATTTTTACCTTTTTCTAGAGTAGGGTCTTGTGCTGCTGCTTCTGAACTATCAAAAGGCAGGAACAGGGTGAAGGTAGAGCCTTTGTCCACTTCACTTTCTACAAAGATTTCCCCGCCAAGAAGTCTTACCAATTCTTTGGAGATACTTAGGCCAAGACCAGTTCCTCCAAATTTTCTTTGTGTGGTTCCATCCTCTTGTACAAAAGCTTCAAATACAGACCCAAGCTTTTCCTTAGCAATACCAATACCGGTATCGGTTACGGCAATTTGTAATACTGTTTCATGTTTTAAAAGTGCTGAGCTGGTAAATTTTGGAAGTGTTTTGCTGTTTTTAAATTCCAATGTAACAGTGCCTTTCTGATCGGTAAACTTAAAGGCATTGCTGAGTAGGTTCTTCACTACTTGGTTTAATCTTTGTTTATCTGTGGCAAAGGTTTCTGGAAGGGATTCATCAATGTGTAAGACAAAATCCACCTCTTTGTCTTGTGCTATGGCGATAAAGGGTTTTTTACTTTCTTCCGCATAGGCGAGTAAATCATGTGGTTCAATTTCCAACTCAATTTTTCCAGATTCTACTTTAGATAGATCCAGTACCTCGTTAATCAGACTAAGCAAGTCTTCTCCCGACTTGTTTATGATTTGTGCAAACTCAATCTGTTTTTCAGTGAGGTTGTCAGTTTTATTATCCCGAAGCAACTTGGAGAGGATGATTACACTGTTGAGAGGTGTTCTAAGTTCATGGGACATATTGGCCAAAAACTCTGATTTGTATTTACCGCTTTTTTCAAGTTCTTCCGATTTAAGGACAAGTGCAGCCTGGGCTTGTTCCAATGCCGCATTTTTTTCCACAGTGTATAGGTGCTGCTCTTCAAGCTGTTGTGCTTTCTCTTCCAATAGCACATTTGCTTTTTCAAGCTCTTCTTGCTGTTGTCTTAGTTCTTCTTCCGAGGCTTGTAGCTGGTTGGCTTGCTTGGTCAATTCTTCATTGGATACCCTTAATTCTTCTTCCTGGGCCTCTACCACTTCTTTTTGTTTTTGTACTTCAAACTGAATCTCCTTTTGTTCAGTGATGTCAACGGCGATTTTAAGAACCTTATATGGATTGCCCTCTACATCAAAAATGGGGTTGTACGATCCTTGTATCCACACTGTTCTTTTATCTTTTCCTTTTCGTTCGAACTCCCCTTGTTTAAACTCCCCTTGTTTGAGTTCTTTCCAAAACCCTTTGTACTCAGTTGATTTGGCATAGGTGGTTCCAACAAAAATCTTGTGGTGCTTTCCTTTTACTTCGTCCAAGGTGTAGCCCATCAAATCCAGAAAAAGGTCATTGGCCGCTAGTACGTGCCCGTTGAGGTCGAATTCAATTGCCGCATTGGAACGGTTGATGGCGGAAATTTGATTATTGATTTCTATGGAAAGTTCATCAGTCTTAATTTGTTGCTTTTTTTGCTGGGTGATGTCCACGGCAACTTTAAGGACTTTGTACGGTTGGCCTTCCACATCAAGAATGGGATTGTATGACCCCTGTATCCAAATGGGTTTTGCATCCTTGCCTCTTCGTTCAAACTCCCCTTGTTTAAATTTCCCTAGTTTGAGTTCTTTCCAGAACTCTTTGTATTCATTTGATTTGCTATACACACTTTCAACAAATATGCCGTGATGCTTTCCCTTTATCTCATCCAAGGAATAACCCATAAGGTCCAAGAAGAGTTTATTGGCGGTAAGTATGTTGCCATCTAGGTCAAACTCAATGGCTGCGTTGGAGCGGTTGATGGCGGAAATCTGATTGTTGACTTCTATGGACAGTTCCTCGGTTTTTGCCCTTTCAATCACACCCTTAATAATGATACCAATGGAGGAACATATTTCTTTAACAAATTCTTGTTGCGCTTCGTTGAAACCGGTAATGGTACCAAACTCCATTACTCCAATGATTTCCCTATTGTGTTTGATGGGAAGTATGGTTATTTCCTTGGGCATTGCTTTTCCCGCACTGGAGTTTATTTCCAAATAATCTTCAGGGATATCGGTAATAGTAATAGGCTCACCCTCAAGTGCACATTGACCAATCAGACCTTCACCAAATTTGAAGCTATTTGGTAATGCTGTAGTATTTTTAAAGGCGTAGCTTCCATATAGCTTCAAGTCATCTGATTCTGAATCAAAAAGCCCCTGATTTAGATAAAAGGTGCCCACAGATGCTTCCAGAAGCTTGCTGATTACTCCGCTCAATATTGCTGTTAGGGCTTCAATATCTTGAACGCCTTTGGTAACCCCGTATACTTGTGAAATGGCGGTTTTAATCCAACTTTGTTTTTCTATTTCCTCCAATTGCCTGGTTTCTTCAGATAAATCACGCATTATTCCAGTCAGCATCACTTTATCGTCAATCTGAACTTCAGAAATAGAAATGTTAATTGGGAAAATGGCACCATCCTTTTTTCGGGCCAATACTTTATGATCTTTACCAATGAGGGTTGAATTTTTGGCTTCATTTGGGTTTTGGACAAATTCGTCGGAGAGGAGTATACTTATGTTTTTCCCCTGTATTTCTTCTTCTTTATATTGAAAGAGCAGTTCGGCAGCTGGGTTCAAAGACTGGATAAGCCTGTCGCCATCCATGGTGATAATCCCATCGGCGGCAGAGTCTATGACAGCCCTTCTTTTTGCTTCATTCTGTGCAAGTAGCTCTGCATTTTTACGCAGATTGACGGTCATTTGGTTCAATGCAGCGGATAACAAACCCAGTTCGTCATTGGTTTTTACCTCAACACTTTGGCTATAGTCTCCCTGGTTTATACCTTGAACAGCCTCAACAAGGTTGTTTGTGGGAATTACTATTGCTTTTACCAATTTTTTCAAATTGCTATAGGCAAAAACCCCAGAGAAGACCATAAGTAGTAGTAGGCCAATGATAGCAACCCAATTCAGGATTTTTACCGTGGCCGCTTTGCTTTCCATTTGAGCGAGTTGGGAAGTTTTGAGGGAGGTGATTTTATCGCGAATCTGTTCTATGATTGGCGTGATTTCACTTTCTATTAATTTTTTGGCCTCACCTGACTGTTCGCGTGTATTGCTTGATAGATTATCGACTCTTTTGGAAACTAGCAACTGGGCTGCTTTTAAGGTGTATACCAGTTTTTCAGTTTCTGATAGTAACCTTTGATCTTTTCCTTCCCAATCCCGACCAATTGTTTTAAGCTCTTCTAGAGTCGGCATGATATCAGATTCCCAGATGGATTCCCTTTTACTTTTCTGTTTTGGATTGGCAAGAGTGACCCAATTGAGCAGACTCAATTCAGATTCGTAGATACTGCTCAGCAATTTCTCAGAATGGTGAATGGTAGGTGCGTTTACCTTGGACATTTGCAAAGCATTCCGGCCTAACCAAGAAATAAGCACAAGGGATAATAGTAATAACAAAAGTGATAAAGCTGTTGTCCCTATAAATGAATGGTTTAATTTATCTTTTACCGAAACCCTTCTAGCAGTTGTATTCATATTCGTCTTAAATAAAAGTCACAATACATGTAGGCATTTACTTACAACGAAAAATTCGATTCATTTGTATGTATGGAAGTGAAAGTTTTTGCGCTAATACAGGAAGTTAGATGAAGAACCAACACCATTTTATGGTGCTTCAACTTTTGACTTTGGACATTCTTATCCTGTCAGTGTAGGGAAAAACCACAGTTGCTAATTGAACAGGTGATTGTGGATTTTTCTTGTGGAGCCTCTGGGAAATCAATCTTCCTGGGAGCTCAGGACATGCTCCTATTCTTTGCTGCATAAAAAAAGCACCCCTTTTAAAGAGTGCTTTATGTTGTGGTACCTCCAGGAATCGAACCAGGGACACACGGATTTTCAGTCCGTTGCTCTACCAACTGAGCTAAGGTACCTTCCAAGCCTTTTGCAAAGGCGGGTGCAAATATAATTTCAAAATTAGGATATACAAACAAAAAGGGGAAAAAAGGCAGGTGTTTTTTTTCAATTTTCCATCTTTGCAGTATGAACTTGGTCATAGATATAGGAAACACCTTAATAAAGTATGCTGTTTTTGAAAATAGCACTATGCTGTTCGATCAAAGTTCCAAGTCTGGATTGTTCTTGTCCAAAGTAAAGGAACTCTTCGAGCGATTCCCAAAAATAAACCATGCACTTATTTCTTCTGTTGGAACCCTTGAGCATAAAGAACATGATATAGTTTCGCTTTTTTGTAAGGTATATGTATTGTCCCATGAGTCCAAAGTTCCATTTAAAAACAGCTATGCTACACCCCATACCTTGGGAATGGATAGGGTAGCTCTTGCTACCGCGGCCTTCTACAAAAACCCAAGAAGGAATACCTTGGTTGTGGATGCGGGCACCTGTATTACCTATGATATGATCAATGATGCAGGTGAGTATGTGGGTGGTGCTATTTCACCCGGAATCCGAATGAGGTACCAGGCCATGAACAACCAAACGGCTGCTCTTCCTTTGCTGGAACCGGATGAAATATTGGATTTTATTGGGAATTCCACCGAAACCAGCATGCACAGTGGGGTAATCAATGGAGTAGTACAAGAAATTGATGGGGTAATTAGTCAGTATCGAACTCGCTTTCAAGATTTAACAGTTATTTTAACAGGCGGGGACTTCCATTTTTTTGCTAAACGACTAAAAAATACCATATTTGCGAATTCTAAATTTCTCTTGGAGGGGCTAAATTACTTGCTGGAATACAACAAACGCTAGATGATTAAGAAATTTTTGATTGCTTTTTTTTGCGTAGCCGCACATGGCATTTTTGCACAAAACGGTACCATATCACCTTATTCTTATTTTGGAATTGGTGACCTTAGAAACAGTGGTACAGTAGAAAACCAAATGATGGGGGGAATTAGCCTGTATGCCGATAGCATCCATGTGAACTTGAACAACCCCGCTGCTTATTCCAAATTAAAATTGACCACCTATACCGCAGGAATCTCAAATACCAGATACAGGTTGAAGGATTTTACGGAGCAGCAAAATGTTTCCGTGACCAATCTAGATTATTTGGCCATTGGTTTTCCCGTGGCAGAAAAGGTTGGCGTAGGCTTCGGAATAATGCCGCTGTCCTCTGTTGGTTATGAACTCACTGATGAGACCACAAACAATGATAACCAAGCAGTAACCAATGTGTTTACTGGTGAGGGAGGACTCAATCGCATATTTGTTTCCGTAGGATTTGAACCAATTAAAAATTTGAGCCTTGGTGTAACGGGGAATTTCAATTTTGGCACTTTGAAATATCAACGGATACAAAGTGTTGAAGATGTTCAATTTGGGACCTTGGACCGGCGTGAGTCCCGAATTAATGGTTTGGACCTTAATTATGCAGCTAATTATACCCCTACCATTAAGGACAAGTATACATTATACACTTCGGTAATGGTAAATACCCAAGGGAACCTAACCTCTGAAAACTCTGCCCGATTAGGGTCTTTTTCATTGGCTGGTGGTCAGGAAATAGAGGTTATAGATGTTGATTTGGAAGCCAATAATCTTAAAAACACAGAACTTAAAATACCTACAAGGACAACTTTGGGCCTTGGTTTTGGCGAAAACAAAAAATGGTTTTTTGGTGGAGCTTATAGTTTCCAAAAGTTTAGTGATTTCAAAAATGACTTTTTGGGAATAGAAAATGTAACCTATAACGATGCCAGTTCCATGGCTTTCGGAGGGTATTGGATACCCGATTTTCAATCCTTGTCCAGTTATTTCAAAAGGATAACCTATAGGGCAGGAGTACGCTACGAGGTTAGCGGGCTTGAAGTGAATAACAAGGAGATCAATGATTTTGGCATAACTTTTGGATTTGGGTTACCGTTGGGCAACAACTTTTCCAACCTAAACTTGGGTTTCGAAGTGGGAAAAAGGGGCACAACAGATGCGAACCTGATCGAGGAAGGTTACTTTAAAATAAACGTAGGCTTGTCCTTAAATGATAAATGGTTCCTTAAAAGAAAAATAAATTGATGGGGATTTTTTTTTGATATCATCAAATAAGCTGTGATATCTGCTCCTTTAAGATGTTTTTTTCATGAAAATTTGTACATTAACCACTTTAAAATTAGCAAGATGACAAAGAAACACTACTTAACGATGATAGCGGTCCTTATGTCGATGGGATTAAGTATGGCTCAGGCGCAGAATCCAGAGTGCATGACCAATCTTTCCATTTACGCAGAACACGCAAAAGTTAAAAATTACGATGCCGCATACGAACCATGGAAAATGGTCTATGAAAGTTGCCCAGATATCAACAAGGCCAACTTCTCCTATGGCGAGAAAATCCTTTCTCACAAAATCAAAAATTCTTCTGGTTCTGATAAAGATGGTTATATCCAGGATCTAATGGCATTGTACGATAATAGTCTTAAGTACTTTCCAACTAAATTTAGCAAGGCTGGAGTGGCAATAGACAAAGCGCTTTTATCTTACGACAACAAAATGGCTTCAGATGAGCAACTTTATGATTTGTTGGGGAGGGCCTTTAGAGAGGATAGAATACACTTTAAAAATCCAAAGGCACTATACCTTTACTTTTCAAATTTGGTTGATCTTCATGTGGCAGGAAAAAAGGATCTTCAAGAGGTATTCGACGTTTATGATGACGTAACCGAAAAAGTGGAAGAAGAAAATAAAAAATTGACAGGGGCCCTTACAAAGTTATTAGAGAAAGAGGACGCAGGAACTGCGTTGACTTCCAAGGAAAAGAGATCGAAAAGGGTTTACGAAACCAATTCAAAGTCATATGGTAAAATTGCAACCAGTATCGATTCCAAATTAGGTGCTCTTGCAGATTGTGGTAACCTCATCCCACTTTATGAAAAGAGCTACGAAGCTAAAAAAGGAGATGTGAATTGGGTGAAGCGTGCTGTAGGAAGAATGTTTTCCAAAGAATGCACGGACGACCCTATGTTTAGAAAGTTGTTTGAGGCCCAATTGGCTTTAGATCCTTCTGCAGATGCCTATATGTACGGTGGAGTATTAAAGCAAAAAGCCGGAGATAGCAAGGGTGCTATTGCCGACTTTAACAAAGCGGTTGAATTGGAAACAGATTCCCATAGAAAGTCCAATATCCTGTATAAAATTGCTACAACGGTTAGAAGAAGTAGCAAATCACAAGCAAGGAGTTATGCCCAAAAGGCAATCAATGCCAACCCGGCTAACGGAAAGGCTTATCTTTTGATTGCCAATTTATACGCCACAAGTGCCAACGCCTGTGGTTCCACACCGTTTGAAAAAAGAGCGATTTACTGGAAGGCAGCAAATATGGCCAGAAAAGCAGGTAGAGTAGATCCTTCTTTGAGTGGACGTGCTAGCAAGTCTGCTGCAAGCTATACCGCCAAGGCCCCCAACAAGGAGATGATATTCAACTCGGGAATGGCAGGTAAGAGTGTTACTTTTAACTGCTGGGTTGGTGGTAGTGTTAAGGTACCTAGTCTATAAGGTGAGACAAACATCAAAAAATATTTTAAAGTGTTTTGCCACGGTTTTTACCGTGGCAATCCTTTTTATATCCTGTGGGGACAATTACCAGCGGGTTGGTGAAGAAGCAATAAAACCCGTTTTCCCGCAAGGTGTGGCACAAAATTTCACCCTCACCTATACGGAGACTGCAGATGAAATGGGAACCGAGGATGAATCGGATTCAAAGGTTATAGCGATTCTTACCAGTCCAATGACGGAAGATTTTGACAATCAGCTGTTCAAGTTCCGTACTTTTCCAGAAGGACTGCAAGTCGATTTTTTTGATGGCGAAAACCAAAAAAGCGTCATTACCGCCGACTACGGAATTGTCTACTCTCAAACCAATCTAGTAGATTTGCGTGGCAATGTGGTCATAGAAAGCCATGATGGGAAAAAATTGGAAACCCCACAGCTCTTCTTTGATAGATCTAACAACTGGATTTTCACCGAAGAGGCCTTTACCTATACCAATCCGGAGGATGGTACGGTAATGGATGGGGAAGGAATGGATTTCAACAAAGATTTCAGCTATTTTAAGGCACATAAAACCTATGGTCTTATGACCATTAAAGAAAAAGAATTAGATGATTAAGTTTTTAAGATATACCGAGTACCTCTATTTGGCCGTGGCCGTGATTTCCATTTATAAAGTGGTCACCTTATGGAGTGTGAATCCCAAGGAAACCTATATTTTTATATTCTTTGCGGTAGTTTCCGTGGCTATGTTCCTTTTTAGAAGGAGGTACCGCAAGCGGTTTGAACAACGAAAACAGGATAACCAACAGTAATATTGTTTGGAAACTTCACTGATCATTATTGTTCTTTCCTTACTGTTCTCGGCTTTTTTTTCCGGAATGGAAATCGCCTTTGTATCCGCCAACAAGATCCATATTGAAATAGAGAAAAAACAGGAAGGATTTTTTGCCAAGGTGTTGGCATGGTTAACTGAAAAGCCTTCCAAATTTATTGCCACCATGCTTATTGGCAATAATATTGCCTTGGTTATCTATGGACTTTTTATGGGCGATGTGCTCATGGACTGGTTTCAAACCCTACTACCCACTTCAAATAATTTTTTGGATTCACTCCTCACGGATTTTAGCCTGCTTTCCCAAACTATTATTTCCACCCTGATCATTCTAATGACAGCGGAGTTTCTACCCAAAGTGCTATTTCAAATTTATTCAAACACTTTGCTAAAGGTTTTTGCGATTCCAGCGTATTTTTTTTACTTGTTGTTTTCCGTTATTTCTTGGTTTGTGATCAAAGTGTCGGATTTTATTCTACGTGTCTTCTTTAGAACTGAAGGAGATGAAGTGCAATTGGCTTTTACCAAATTGGAGCTGGGAGATTATATCACGGAACAAATGGAGACTGTGGAAGAAGAGGACGAAGTGGATTCTGAAATCCAAATATTCCAGAATGCCCTAGAATTTTCTGCAGTAAAAGCACGGGAGGTAATGGTGCCCAGAACAGAGATTACTGCTGTAGAGATTGATGAAACCCCTAAGAATTTGGCGAAACTGTTCTCACAGACGGGATACTCTAAAATACTGGTGTATAAAGAAAGTATAGATGAGATTATTGGTTATGTTCATTCCTATGAGCTCTTCAAAAAACCCAAGACTATAAAGAGCATTTTACTTCCTGTGGAGTTCGTTCCCGAGACCATGTTGATCCAGGATATTTTGAATGTGCTCACTAAAAAGCGGAAAAGTATGGCCGTTGTTTTAGATGAGTACGGAGGTACATCAGGGATAATGACCGTAGAGGACATTGTGGAGGAGTTGTTTGGGGAAATTGAGGATGAACATGACAGTACAGACCTCTATGAGGAGCAATTGAGCGAAAACGTATACAAATTTTCGGCCCGTATGGAAGTGGATTACATCAACGAGAATTACAGGCTGGAACTTCCGGAAAGTGATGAGTATGAAACTCTGGGCGGACTCATCATGAACGAGACTGGGGAGATTCCAGGGCAGGACTCAGAAATAAAAATAGATAGTTTTAAATTCAACATTCTTGAGGTGTCCAATACCAAAATCGATTTGGTTAGTGTACAGGTAATACCTGAAGATTAACAAATTCCACACTTTTTTGGGCTTTCCTATTTGAAAAGAAAATGGTATTTTCGCCCACTGAAATTATAGAAAACAAGCAGTAAAATGGCAATATTAGAGAATATTAGGAAACGAACAACTGTGCTGATTTTAATCATTGGTATGGCCTTGTTTGCCTTTGTAATATCAGGAGTCTTCACAAGTAACGATTTTGGAGGTGCTAAAGTAGGCTCTGCTGTGGCAGAAATCAATGGAGAAAGTGTTTCCATTGATGATTTTAGAAGAGAAGTGGAAAGCGCTTCAAGAAGATTTGGACCTAGTTTCTCCTCAACCCAACTAGTGAACCAAGTATATGACCAAGAAGTAAGAAAGACCATTTTAGATCAGCAGTTTGCCGATTTAGGAATAGACGTGGAAAGCGATCAGATTATAGAGTTTGTAAAAACTTCAGGATACGCCCAGATTCCGGATTTTCAGGACGAAAATGGTATTTTCAATGCTGAAGTTTTCAAAAGTGCCATTGCAGATTGGAGAGTAAATGACCCATTGCGTTATGATGCTTGGTTGCAGGATGAGCAGCGAATCATTCAGTCAGCCAAAGAGCGTATGTACTTCAATTTGATCAAAGGAGGCGTAGGTGCTACTCTTTCGGAAGGCGAATTCGATTATAAATTGGCCAATGAAAAAGTGGACATCCAATATGTTCGTGTACCTTATACATCCATCGCCGATAGTACCATTCAAGTTTCCAAAGATGAAATTCAAATATATATTAATCAACATCCGGATGATTTCAAGCAAGAAAAGTCAAGAGATATCCGCTTTGTGTATTTTGAGGAAAAGGCCTCTGCGGGAGACGAAGGAGCGGTTCAGGATGCCATCAATGCCCTGTTGAATGATACGGTAGAGTATATTGAAGAAACAGATAATACAGATACCATTCCCGGATTTATAAATACCCAGGACATGGCTGCTTTCTTAGATCGTAATTCAGATAGCAAGTTTGATACCATCTACAAGGCCAAAACCGATTTGCCAACTTCGTTTTCTGATACCTTATTGACTTTGGGAGTAGGGGAGATTTATGGACCTTACCGCGATGGCGATTTCTTTAAGGTAAGCAAGATTATGGATAAAAAGAGGAATGGTAGCGTAAAGGCAAGCCATATTCTTTTTACATGGCAAGGTGCGGAAAGAGCTAATCCAAGCATCACAAGAACCAAGGAGGAAGCAGAGGCCGAGGCCAAGGAAATTTTGGCGGAGGCTAAAAAACCAGATGCTGTATTTACCACTTTGGCAAGAGATAATTCAGATGGACCTTCTGCTCCAAGAGGGGGTGATTTGGGGTATTTCCAAGAAGGTATAATGGCTGATGCGTTCAATGATTTTTGTTTTAACAATGAAGTTGGAGCAATAGATTTGATAGAAACGCAATTTGGCTTTCACGTTATCAAGATTGACGATAAGCAAGACATTGCACAAGTAGCCACCTTATCCCGAGAGATTGCTCCTTCAGAAGAAACCATCAACATCCTGTTCACCGATGCTACCAAATTTGAAATGGCGGCTATAGATGCTGAACCAGAAGCATTTGGGACCATTGCTAGCGAAAGTAGTTATAATGTAAGACCGGTAAACAAGATTAAGGAGATGGATGAAATCCTTCCTGGACTTTCTTCCCAGCGCGGAGTAGTGCAATGGGCATTTAATGATGATACCAAGGTTGGTGATATTAAGCGTTTCAATATTAACAATGGATATGCTGTAGTGCAACTGACCAAAAAATATAAGGAAGGGCTTATGTCTCCAGAAGATGCTTCGGCAACAGCTTTACCAAAGATTAGAAAGGAACTCAAAGCAGAGCAAATTATTAGTGCCAATCAAAATAAAACACTGGAAGCCTTGGCCTCCGATAACAATGTGGTCCAGTCCAATGCGTCCGCTCTGACCATGAAGTCCCCAACACTTCCAGGGGCAGGTAGAGAGCCTTTGGTTGTAGGAACCGCTTTTTCTTTGGCGCAAGATGCAAACTCTGGACTTATTCAGGGAGAAACCGGCGTATTTATGGTAAAGGTGCTTAAAAGGGAGGAAGCTCCGAGCGTGGATAACTTTAGTACCTATGCCAATACGTTAAAAACCAACGCATCCAATCAGGTGAACAATCAAGTTTATCAAGCCTTAAAAGAGGGTGCCGAGATTGAAGATAAAAGAGCTACTTTTTATTAGTGGCTAACGGATAGATATAGTTTTAAAAGCCTCCTTTTTTAGGAGGCTTTTTTATAGTATCATTTTGAAAAAAGGAATGACCGTGTTATACCCCTTTTGAGTGAAATAATCTTCAGATTCCTTGTTTCCTGTCACCAGAACAAAATCTCCGCCCCATGCCCCAAGACTTTTTATGGCACCTGGATAATCAGGAAACAACCTAGATTTTACAGGAGGGATACCCAGAACTTTAGAAAGAGTTCCCTCATGTTGGGTTATCAGCAATTCAAACTCAGATAGATTTGAACTGGTTTCTATCTTTTTTGTAATCTCCGAGAGTCTTGCCGCCAGTTCTGATTTGTCGAACTTCAGGTTGCGATAGTTGGATATGGCCTCCCTACTATTTCTTTTTTCATTGAGATAAACAAAAAAAAGGGTATCAAGAAAGAGGGGCCGAAAATCAATCTCTTGAACCACAGGGGTCTTGTTTTTAAGTTGGTACAATATGGGTTGGTCGTGTTGGGCACAGGCAATATCATAACCACTACCACCAAAAGTACACTGTAATAAATCGTGGGCGTTCACCATAGCCCATTGGGCAATATTGTTAACTAAGGTAGAGGAGGTGCCCAGACCCCATTTTCGTGGAAAGTCCAAGTAGGTTTCAACCATTATACCTTCTTCATACAACAAAAACTCACCGTTTGTTTCCCTAACGGCCATGAAAATTTCTTTCAAGCGATTTGCAGTGTTCTTGTCCTTGGACGATATGAGTTTAAGCTCAGGAATGGAAAACTGTGCCTCAAACCATATTGAGTTATCGGAATCAAAGCTCTTCCACTCCAAAATACCTGAGTTGGTAGGTGAAACTTCTAAGGATTGCCCATATTTTGTGGGTATTGCCAAACCCAGAGCGCCATCTAAAATGGCATACTCCCCGGAAAGTAATAACTTCCCATTGCTATAGAACTTTTGTTGCATTAACGGGATTTAATCTTTTCCAAAGCTTCCTTAACAGAGGCATTGGTAACGGTATGGTCCTTAAAATAATGGATCAATTGCTTTTTTTCACTTTCAGAAACTCCCATTTGGTTGAGCATGTTCATCAAATGCATTTTCATATGCCCTTTTTGGATGCCTGTGGTCACCAAGGATCTAAGTGCGGCAAAATTTTGGGCAAGTCCGGCAACCGCTACAATTTGCATTAACTCCTTTGCGGATGGCTCTCCAAGAATTTCCAGAGCTAATTTTACCAAGGGATGTAATGAGGTTAATCCTCCTACGGTGCCTAAGGCTAAAGGCACTTCAATCCAAAACCTAAGGATGTCCCCATCAATTTTGGCATGCGTTAAGCTAGAATAAGTGCCGTTTTTGGCTGCATAGGCATGTACTCCGGCCTCTATCGCTCTAAAATCGTTCCCAGTAGCCAGGACTACAGCATCTATGCCATTCATGACTCCTTTGTTATGGGTCACGGCTCGGTGCGGTTCTGCCTTCGCAATTTCTACAGCTCTAATTATTTTTTCTGCAAACTCCTGCGGAGGGATGTTATCCTCGTTTAAGGCTGAAATAGGGCAACAAACCTCGGCTTTGACTAAGCAATTGGGCACATAATTGGATAAAATACTCATTACTATTTCAATATGCCTTTCCACATCGGAGAAATCAGGATACGAACTTGCTTTGTCTTTAAAAGTCTTTGCGAACTGTTCCAAGCAGGAATTGATAAAATTCGCTCCCATGGCATCCAAAGTCTCAAAAGTGCAGTGCAATTGATGGTAGCCATCAATTTTATCAGTCAAACTTTTAAGTTGAATATCAAGAATACCGCCGCCTCGCTTTTCCATGCTTTGAGTAATGGAAGCAGCACTTTTAAGAAGCTCAGGTTTTATAGCATTAAAAAACGCTTCGAGCTTTTTGGTATCTCCATTAAACATAAAATGTACCTGGCCTACTTTTTCGGTACCGAGTATTTCTGTTTTGAATCCACCACGATCCAACCAAAATTTGGCGGCCTTACTGGCAGCAGCAACCACAGAGCTTTCCTCAATGACCATGGGTATCACGTGAAACTTTCCGTTAATCAAAAAATTAGGAGCTACAGCAAATGGTAAATAATAGTTGGAAATGGTGTTTTCTATGAATTCGTCATGCACTTTTTGCACAGTGGAATCTTCATTCCAGTAGCGCTCCAACAATTTTTTGGAAGCTGTGGGGTCTTTTGTGAAATTGCATGCGATCCAATCTATTTTTTCACTTTTGGAACGTTTGGAAAATCCTTCAACAGGAGTGTTCATGGTGCTTGGTTAAAGGATTCAAATATAAGGATAATACTATTTTGGGTAGAATATATGCCGTTTTCTGATGTAATTCTTGTTACAAGTGCAACATCAAAGTTTATATTTTCGATAAATATTAGTAAACTTGATGGTTTTTAATCAATTTATAACTTAAATGGGAAAAAAGTTCCTCCTCTACCTACTGGCTTTCGGATTTTTAAACATCTCCTTAGCCCAAAAGAAAAAAATAACCCTAGAAGATATTTGGCAAGGCACCTTTAGGACAGAGTATATGGATGTCCTGCGGTCAATGAAAAATGGTGAACAGTATACCGTTCTTAATTTCAACGGCTCTCCGCGATCCAGTAGTTTGGACAAGTATGATTACCAAACTTCCGAAAAGGTGGAAACTATAGTAACCTCCACAGATAACATCCCATTTTTTAGTTCCTATACGTTTAGCCAAGATGAATCAAAGTTGCTATTGGCCACCGAGATTGAACCTATTTTTAGGCATTCCCGTCTTGGAATTTATTATGTCTATGATGTGGCTACCAAAAATATTACCAAGGTTTCTGATGTAAAAATTCAGGAACCTTTGCTTTCTCCAGATGGTTCCAAAGTGGCCTATGTGTACAACAATAACCTATACAGCTTTGATATTGCTACAAAGAATACCCAGCAAATTACAAAGGATGGAAGCAAGGGAACTATCATCAATGGTGTAACAGATTGGGTATATGAAGAAGAGTTTGCCTTTGTGCGAGCCTTTGCTTGGAACAGTAACGGGTCCAAGATTGCATTCCTTCGATTTGACGAGACTCAGGTGCCTCATTTTTCCATGGATGTGTTTGGGCAGAACTTGTATCCTTTTCAGTATGAGTTCAAATATCCCAAAGCGGGAGAGGAAAATGCAACAGTTAGCCTTCATATGTACGATGTTCCCTCAGCAAATATTTCAAATGTAGACTTAGGGGACGCCTATTATATTCCTCGAATCAAATGGATGAATAATCCAGATGAGTTGAGTGTACAGACCATAAATAGACATCAAAATCATTTAAAATTACATTCAGTCAGCGCCGAAGACAATTCAGCGACCCTTTTACTTGAGGAGAAAGATGCCGCATATGTGGATATTACGGACGACCTTACCTTTTTGCCAGATGACAGCTTTATCTGGACTAGCGAGAAAGATGGGTTTAACCACATTTACCTCCATGGAAAAGATGGAAAGTTGAAAAACCAGATTACTCAAGGTTTTTGGGAAGTTACGGCCTACTATGGCTACGATGAAAAACGAAAGCGGATTTATTACCAATCCACAGAAAATGGGTCTATAAACCGCGATGTGTACGGGATTGGCGCCAATGGAAAGAAAAAGAAACGATTGAGTTCAAAGGAGGGAACCAACGGTGCGGCTTTCAGTGCAAACTTCACCTATTTCATCAATACCTTTTCCAGTGCGACCAAACCGTATCAGTTTACTTTACATCAAGCATCGGATGGGAAACAACTTAAGGAAATCAAAAACAATCAGACTCTTTCCAAAAAACTGGAAGGTTTTGATATAAGCCCCAAGGAGTTTTCCACCATTAACATCAATGGGAATGATTTGAACATGTGGATGATTAAACCGGCTGATTTTGATGAAAGTAAAAAATATCCACTTTTAATGTTTCAATATAGTGGTCCAGGATCACAACAAGTATCCAACAGGTGGTTGGGAAGTAACGATTTTTGGCATGAGATGTTGGCATCTGAAGGCTATATAGTGGCCTGTGTGGATGGTCGGGGAACTGGCTTAAAAGGACGTGATTTTAAAAAGGTCACCTATATGAATCTGGTGAAATACGAAACCGAAGACCAAATCGCCGTGGCCAAAAAGTTGAGCGCACTGCCTTATATAGATGAAAATAGAACCGGTATCTGGGGCTGGAGTTATGGTGGGCATATGAGTACCAATTGCTTGCTAAAAGGGAATGATACCTTTGAGATGGCCATTGCTGTTGCTCCGGTAACCTCATGGCGCTTTTACGATACTATTTATACCGAGCGCTTTATGCGAACCCCAGCGGAAAACCCTTCGGGGTATGATGATAATTCACCGTTCAACTACCCGGAATTGCTTCAAGGGAAATATTTATTAGTTCATGGTTCTGGAGATGACAATGTGCATGTGCAAAACTCAATGCGGATGATAGAGGCACTGGTGCAGGCAAACAAAGACTTTGAATGGGCCATTTATCCAGACAGGAACCACGGAATCTACGGGGGAAATACCCGACTTCACTTGTTCTCTAAAATGACCAAGTTTGTCAAGGAAAATTTGTAACCAAACTCACTAATATATGTCAGATATTGTAAAACCGGCTAGCGAGAAGCAGCTTTTGGGGCATCCTCAAGGCTTGTTCTATCTTTTCTTCGCCGAATTGTGGGAACGCTTTAGTTTCTATGGAATGCGTGCCTTGCTTACGCTCTACATGGTCAACGTAATATTTGAGGCCTTGGCAACGAGAGATTATGCAGCTGCCGCTGTTTATGCTTCCTATGGTTCGTTGGTCTATGCTTCAACAGTCATCGGGGGAAAAATATCCGATTCCATTTTGGGCATGCGCCAATCCATTTTCCTTGGAGGGATTTTAATGGCTCTTGGACATTTTGTGTTGGCCATAGAAAACAATATGGCCTTCTTTTTGGCCCTGGCCTTCATCATTGTTGGCAATGGCTTCTTTAAACCTAACATATCCACCTTTGTGGGTACCCTATACAAAGACGGGGATACCAGGAAAGACTCTGGATTTACCATTTTCTACATGGGTATAAATATTGGAGGATTTATTTCTCCCTTACTATGTGGCTGGTTGGGTGAAACTTACGGATGGCACTACGGATTTGGCTTGGCCGGTATCGGGATGTTAACAGGCTTGTTGTTCTTTTGGAGCGGAATTAAAAAAAATGTATTTGGTGAAGGAGGAAAACCACCCAGCGTTGAGGTGTATGAAAAGAAGGTGATGGGGATTCGACAAAAGCATTTGATTCCGATTTTGGCCTTTTTATCGGCACCATTAATTGCATTTTTGCTGCATTCCTATAAATCCTTGGGAGCTGAGGGAACTGCTTTTGCAGACACCAATATTGTGAACTTGTTGTTTTATTTAGTAGGTATTGCTGTGTTGTTTTATATGGCTTCCATCATGATCAAGTCCACATCGGATGAACGCAAAAAACTGTTTATGGCGTTGCTGATTACCTTTTTTATGACCATTTTCTGGGGATTTCATGAACTGCATGGTAGCGTTATTACGCTGTTTGCCGCCAGAAATGTGGATTTATCTTTGATAAATGCCAGTCAGACCAATGCCCTTAATTCCATGTTCATTGTGATTTTGTCCATTCCTATTTCCATTATGTGGACCTATATGGCTAAAAAGAAAATCAACCCAAGAACGCCCTATAAATTTGGTATGGGATTGGTGCTGGCAGGCTTGGCATTTTACGTGGTATCGTTAAGTGGTGCAAGTGCCGATGAAAATGGGATGGTCCCTTTTTCATATTTACTCTGGTTGTATTTTATTATTTCTGTTGGGGAACTATTTATGTCCCCGGTTGGACTTTCCAAAATAACTGATTTATCACCTAAGCGCATCGTTGCTTTTATGATGGGCGTTTGGTTCTTATCCTCGGCTTACGCCTTCCAGATTGTTGGGTTTATCTCCAAACAACTGGCCATAGAGAGTACCGACAGCAATGTAGGTGGTCTGGAAACCTTGGATGTATACCTAGATGGTTTCCGTTTGATTGCTATTTATGCCCTAGTTGCCGGTGTAGTGGTCCTCATATTTGGACCTTTAATGAAGCGTTTGATGGGCAACGTCCATTAATTTTCAGTAGGCTTGAAAACAAAATATCCCTTTTCACTGGTACTGTGGAAAGGGATTTCTTTTTGGGCACAAGTGGTTTTCCATTGCGAAATGTAACTCCTGTAGTTGCTACCATCCGCCAATACCATTTTGGGCCGAAGAGAGTCCAAGAGTCGGTCCAAATGAATTTTTGGAGATTGTGTGAGTAGCAGATAATCTAACGGCTGGGCTTTTGGGTAACTGCCAAAACTGTCCATGATAAACAACTTTTTTTGGTTAAAATGATAACTGCTTTTTAGGGAATCCATTTTTGAGGATTCAATCCGTTCCGCAATTTTAAAATTGTTTATGGTGGTTGGATTGAAATTGGTATCCCTTGAATGTACCTTTAAACTATTCCCTTGTTGTTGGAGCAACAGCGTTTGTTTGGCTTGATGTGCCAAGATCAAGGATTCTTTATTGTTGGACTGATGTTGAGTCCAAATGGCCCAAAGCTGCAGCAGAAGTATACTACTGCCAAGTACCCATATATTTTTTATTTTAGGTTTGGTAAGGGTGATGGTCAATGCAATGACCAAGAAATATCCCAGCACCAATTGAACTCCATCAAAGGGAATAGCTTTAAAAAGAAACCTTTCTTGTTGGCCCACCCAGGCCACAACCGTATTCATGGTCTGAATTAAAAAGTTATAGCCAACTGCCAAAAAATGGGGTAGAACATCTGCAAAGGATAGCACAATGACCAAAATACCTGTGCTAAGCAACAGCCCCAAAAATGGGATTACCAAAAGATTGGATACAAAGAATAACGCGGGAAATTGATGAAAATAAAAAAGACTTACTGGTAATACCCCTAATTGGGCTGATATGCTTACAGCTAACAACTGCCATACTTTTCGAATCAAAATATTGTCCGGAAACCAAAAACGTTGAAGCTTGGGATAAATCCAAACTATGGCGAACACTGCTACGTAGCTCATTTGAAATCCAACCTGAAACAAGAACAAGGGCTTTACAAGCAAGGTAAAGAACATGGACAGTGCTAGAATGTTAAAGGCATTCGTAGGTCTCTTGAGGTGCATGGCATATGCCAAAAAAGAGAACATAGCAACGGCCCGAACAATGGAGGGAGAAAGTCCAGCAATAAAGGCATAACCCCAGAGCAAAAGAACTATGGTAATCAGTTTTAAGCCTTTACCTTTTGGCAAGCGCTCAATAGGGAGCAACAAAAACTGTAGGAGCAGCAACAAGATACCCACATGAAGTCCAGAAACAGCCAAAATATGAACCGCTCCAGCGTTTTTGTAATTGTTGTAGGTACTTTCGGAAATGTCATCCCGTTGCCCCAATAGCAATGCTTGGATTACGCTGAGTTCTTCCGTTCCAAAAGCTTCCTTTTTCAGCTTGGATATAATGTGTTCCCTAAATCTGAACGCTAATCCGTATAGTGTTATTGATGGATTTTCTACGGTTAAAACAGATTTAAAAGAGGTTTCTATTTGGTAATGGATTCCTTGCTTTTTTTGATAATTCTGATAGTTGAATTGATAGGGGTTTAACGGAGCTTTAATGGATTTGATTGGTGCATACAATATAATCTCGTCATCCACCTTTAACTTCCTAGCTGAAGAATCCAGTGGGAAACTTACGATTAACTTTCCGTTTTGTTTTACTGCATCCGCGGTAAGCACTTTTGCGATATAACGTTGGTTAAAAGCACTGGTTTTAAGTGTTTCCTCAACCTTTAGCTCCCATAATTTTTCACCTTCCGTTTCAAGCCCGGAAAGACTATTGGATATGGATATGCCTACAATGAAAACACCTAAAGCTATTGAAAGAGCAAGAGTTGTCAATTCAAAAAAGGGGATTCCTTTCCGAGATTCCTTTAGCCTTGCAAGATAGAGGATGGGAAGCATTACGATAAGAGCCCAGAATGAAAATTTTGCAGGAATTGCAAGGTAGAATCCCAAGACAATGCCTAGACAAAGACAAAGGGTCAGTTTGATGGAAACAAAATTAAACTGGGACATTATAGGATACGCATTGCCTTGACGAAAGCATGGTTCCAATACCCTTCCCGAAGGGAGGAAACGATCACCCCTCTGGAGGAGGTGGAATGAATGAATTTAATCTCATCCCTCTTAACATCTACAACCAACCCAACATGGTTGATGCGCTTTCCACTTTTACTGGTTCTAAAATAGAGTAAATCTCCTGTTTGTACTTGCGTTACTTTTATCCGCTTTCCTCGCTCCGCCATTTGATAGGACACTCTGGGAAATTCTATATTATTTTCCTTGAGAGAGACAAATACAAGACCTGAGCAGTCCATACCTTTTTTGGTGGTACCTCCAAATTTGTATCGTGTACCTGAAAATGTCATGGCCGTGGCAATGATTTTTTTGGCCCTTGCATTTTTGCGCTCTTCCTTTTTGGAAGCTTTTGGAGGGTTAGGTTCTTCGGTTGAGGCTTCAACTGTTATGGTCCGGGTTTTACTGTAGGTTCTTTTCTTCTTGGCCCCGCAGCCAACAAGAAGCAAAAGGGTAAGAAAATAAAGGGTTTTTCGTAACATTAAAAGTAGGTTTATGACTTGTGGCCATAAATTAAGCATTTTCAATGATTAATTGGGCGGCCAATTGACTGGCACCACTTCCTCCCAATTTTGTTCTAAGCTCTTTGTAATCTTTTAAGATTTTTTCGCGGCCAGGTCCTTCCACCATCTTACCTAGTTCTAATATTAGATTTTCAGAAGTTAAATCGCTCTGTATGAGTTCTTTGACTACTTCATTGTCCATAATTAGATTGACCAGGGAAATGTATTCCAGAGTAATGATTCGCTTGGCAATTTGGTATGAAATCCAATTTCCCTTGTAACAGACCACTTGAGGAATACCAAAAAGGGCCGTTTCCAAGGTCGCAGTACCACTTGTAACCAAAGCGGCATGGGAATGCTTTAACAATGAATAGGTTTTGTTAGACACATAACCCACCTTATGTTCGTTCAAAAACGAAGTATAGAACTCATCAGGAAGACTGGGAGCTCCTGCTATCACAAACTGATAGGCTGAAAAATCAGGCGTAACCGAAAGCATAACAGAGAGCATTTTTTGGACTTCTTGTTTTCGACTACCGGGCAACATGGCAATAATCGGTTTTTCGAGATCCAATCCATGTTTCACCCGAAAATCTTTTTCATCCATTAGGGGCGTATTCTCAATAGCGTCAATTAAGGGGTGCCCCACAAAATGAACAGGGTAATCGTGTTTTCGCTCGTAAAAATCCTTTTCAAAAGGGAGAATCACGTGCATTTGGTCAATGTCTCTTTTAATCTTTTTAATCCTACTCTCTCGGGATGCCCATATTTGCGGAGAAATGTAATAATTGGTTCTAAATCCATTAAGTTTGGCCCATTTCGCAATCCGCAAATTGAATCCAGAGAAATCTATGAATACAACAATATCTGGAGCAAACTTTTGAATATCCTCCTTACAAAAAGAGATGTTCTTAAAGATGGCGGGAATGTTTTTTATAACCTCCAAAAAACCCATAAAGGCCATATCATTATAATGCTTGGCCAGCTCTCCGCCTGCTTGGCGCATCAAATCTCCGCCCCAACAACGTATTTCGGCCTCAGCATCTTGCTGCCGAAGGGCTTTGATTAAATTGGAGCCATGAAGGTCCCCAGAGGCTTCACCAGCTATGATATAGTACTTCATCTTAAAGGTTCAAATTCAATACGCAATTCGCCTACTTAATAAATTTATAGTACATGATTACCAATGCCGTCAACAATGTGGCAATCATCACCCCCCTTGCCCTATGGTCCCTTTTCAGTCTAAGAAACCCAAAAAAGGCTATCAGATTCAAAATGGCGCCTAGAGCTAGCAAGCTCCCAACATGACCTTGAGATACGGCTGCCTCAAAGGTTTCTACAATGCCCAAATCTGAGAAAATTAAAATATAACCCAAAGTGCCAAAGGTGTTGGCAATAATCCCTACGACCAAACCTATTATGGTTTCCTTCTTACTATTCATTTAAGTTCCAATTATTTACTTGTGGAATGGCGTGATGAGCCGTTAAATCAAATTGGGTAGGCACTATAGATACAAACCCTTGTGCCAATGCCCATTCATCAGTATCCTCACCTTTGTCCAAAAGTTCAAATTCACCGGTCAACCAATAATAGTCCTTTCCCGTTGGACTGGTCCGCTTGTCAAATTGTTCCTTCCAATTGGCCCTTGCCTGCCTGCAGACTTTGACTCCTTTGGGTTCACCGGCTGTTTTAGGGATATTCACGTTAAGTACCGTTCCCTTGGGAATCCCATGGTTAAGGGCTTCACTTACAATTTTCGTTACAAATTTGGAGACATGGGAAAAATCAGCTTCCCAAGAATAGTCGCAAAGGGAAAAACCAATGGCAGGGATGCCTTCAATGCCTGCCTCTATGGCAGCACTCATGGTTCCTGAGTAAATTACATTAATTGATGCATTGGAACCGTGATTGATTCCACTGACACAGATGTCAGGTTTTCGATCCAATAATTCCTGTAATGCCAGTTTAACACAATCTGCAGGCGTACCACTACAACTAAACTCCCTTGGAGCTCCTTCCTCCCGATCAATCACTACCTGTTTGGAATATAGGGTGCTATCTATGGTTATGGCATGTCCCATGCCGGATTGTGGGCTATCAGGGGCCACTACTACTACCTCCCCAATTTCTTTCATTATTCGTATTAAGCACCTAAGTCCAGGAGCAGTAATTCCATCATCATTGGTGACCAGGATGAGTGGTTTTTCCATTTTGTATAATTAATGCGGTAAAAATACGTTTTTCATAAGGATATGAAGCTCTGGGCGTTTAACAAAAAATTAAAAGGGCCGGACAAGACTGGCACGGTTTTTTCAGTATCTTAGGGAATTCATACAAGTAGAAACGGAGGATGAAGTAATGATTTTTTGGTTGGATGGCCAACTGATTTCGTTCCCAATAAAACGACCTTAATTTATGAAAAAGAATTTCACCTTGGCACTTCTGGTAATTCTTGTAGCGGTAGCGTCCTGCAGTTTTACAAATAAATCTTTTGAAAATGATGATAAGGACAAATTGTTACTGGATCTAATCACGTATGTTTTGGAACGTGGACACTACGAGCCAAAAGATCTTAACGATAATTTTTCCTCCAATGTTTTTGATGATTTTATCGATATCCTCGATCCTACCAAAAGATACTTTTTGTCTAGCGATATTAGGGAATTTGAAAAGTATCGATTCCAGATAGATGACGAGATTAAAAATACGGATATCACCTTCTTCAATGTGGTATACCAACGTTTGATGAAGCGGATGATCGAGGCAAAAGACATTTATAAAGAGGTGCTTTCGGAGCCATTTGATTACGCCATAAAGGAAACCATCAATATTGACTACAAGGACCAGGAATATGCTTCAAATAAAAAGCAACTTCGGGAACGTTGGAGAATGCAGCTCAAATACAATACTTTAGGCGTTTTTGACAACAAGGTAGAAAATGAAATTGCAGACAATGATCAAGCTTCAAATACGGAAACAGTAGGAGAGGTATTGACTCTGAATGGGATTTCCGAAGCTATTGATGAATCTGCTACGGAAGAGGAAGCGCGTGAAAATACGCTGAATACATTGAACGAGTTTTTCGATTTTATAGATGACTTGGAACGCAAGGATTGGTTTGTACAATACATCAATACCATTGTAGATGAATTTGACCCGCATACCTTTTATTTTGCTCCCGATGATAAAGAAAAGTTTGATATTGGGATGTCAGGAAAATTTGAAGGGATTGGTGCGCGGTTGCAGAAAAAACCAGAAGGTGCCCGAATAATGGAAATTATTTCTGGAGGACCAGTTTGGAGAGCCCAAAGTTTAGAGGTTGGAGATGAAATTTTGAAGGTTGGCCAAGATGGCGAGGAACCCATTGATATTGTGGGAATGCGCTTGGATGATGCCATTAAATTAATCAAGGGCCCCAAAGGAACCATTGTGGATTTAACGATTAGAAGGGTCGACGGTACTGTTGAAGAGGTTTCTATAACCCGGGACGTTGTTTTGTTGGAAGAGTCTTATGCAAAATCTGCTACGGTAAAAAGAGAGGACCACAAATATGGATTGATCAATCTACCTAAGTTTTATGTGGATTTTGAAGATTATACAGAGCGTAATGCCGCCACTGATGTAGCCAAAGAAGTAGAACGATTGAAGCAAGAAGGAGTGGAAGGGATAGTTCTGGATTTGAGGGACAACGGAGGAGGTTCGCTTAAAACCGTTGTAGAAATGGCTGGATTGTTTATAAAAGATGGCCCTATTGTACAAGTTAGGTCATCGGGTCAAAGGAAGGAAGTGCATGAAGATAAGGATGAGCGTATTCAGTGGGATGGACCTTTGGTCATTCTGGTAAATGAGTTATCAGCTTCTGCGTCTGAAATTTTGGCAGCCGCTATGCAAGATTACAAACGAGCTGTGGTCATTGGTAGCAAACAAACTTTTGGAAAAGGCACCGTTCAAAATGTAATTCCTTTGGATAATATTGTACGAAGTAATGAACACGGAGATTTGGGCGCTATTAAACTTACCACCCAAAAATTCTATAGAATCAATGGGGGATCAACTCAATTGGAAGGTGTAAAAAGTGATATTGTGGTTCCAGACAGGTACAGCTATATAGATCTTGGTGAAAGAGACCAGGAAAATCCATTAGGTTGGGATAAGATTACCCCTGCCGACTATGAGATTTGGGAGGGCTATATCGATTTTGAGACCGCGGTCTCAAATAGCAAGAAAAGAATGGCGGACAACCCTCAAATTAAATTGATTGAAGAAAACGCCAAATGGTTGAAAGAGCAACAGGATGAAACCATGGTTTCTTTAAATTATGATGCTTATAAACTTAGGGAAGAAAAGGCCAAGAAGCGTTCAGAGCATTTTAAAAGTTTGAGAGAATATGACTCCAAACTCACCTTTGAATCCCTGAAATATGAAACTGAATTGTTCACTAAAGATTCTGTGCTGCGCGAAAAAAGAAATCGTTGGCACAATAATTTGGCTAAGGACATTTATGTAGAAGAGGCGGTAAATGTGCTTAGGGACTTACAGTTGAACAACATTAAAAGCAGTGAAAGAAAATTGGCAAGCGTAAAAGGATAAATGCTTATCAAAATATATAAACTAAACCGACTCATTTGGGTCGGTTTTTTTATATCCAAAGCTGTATCATTTGTACGCGGCAATTACTAAAATCATGAAAAACAAAACCATCTATACACTGTTGATTATTTTCTGCATAATCGGATTTTGGGTCTTTGAGAATTTTTATACCCCAGCTAGCTACTCAGATTCAGATGGCAACAAGGGCAGTTTGCCAATCGATTCAAGTTTCCTGCCTGAATCAACAACTGGCGAATTGATCACGCACAACTATTTCATACTTTCCTATAGTGAACCCCATGAGCAAGCAGAATGGGTGGCTTACCCTCTTAAAAAAAGTCATTTGACCCAAGATGACAGAAAAAGGCCCTATTTTATTGAAGACCCTAAAGTAAAGTCAAAATCCGCTGATTGGAGAAATTAT
The DNA here is from genome assembly GCA_965117065.1 of uncultured Allomuricauda sp. Lineage (GTDB taxonomy): Bacteria > Bacteroidota > Bacteroidia > Flavobacteriales > Flavobacteriaceae > Flagellimonas. Next base: position 1,620,557 of record OZ220751.1, on the reverse strand, counting down.
AGAGGGTCTGGGTACGATAGAGGCCATCTTTGCCCAGCGGGAGATAGACGGTTTTCTGAGCAAGCCTATAATGAAACCTTCTACACGAGCAATATAAGTCCTCAAAAGCGGGATTTTAATGCGGGAGTCTGGAACCGATTAGAACAGCAGGTGCGCCAATGGTGCAAAAAGTATGGGGATTTGACCATTATAACCGGCGGAGTTTTGGAGAGAAGATTGGACGAGATTGGTGAGGAAGACGTGGATGTTCCTGAAAAATTCTACAAAATTGTGTTCCGAAAAAATGGGGATTTGGTGCATTTGTTGGCTTTTTTAATCCCACATATGGAAAGTCAAGCATCACTGGAGCATTTCTTGATTTCCGTGGATACACTGGAAAAGGAAACAGGAATCAATTTTTTTGAACAGCAGTCTGAAGAGTGGCAAAAAGGAGTAGAGCAAAAAATCAATACTGCGGGCTGGAGTTTTTAAATGCCATCTTTCAATCGGTTGGAGTCCAACTTCAAGAAGATAAACAAGAGCATGGTAAAGAATATTAGATTGGAGCCTCCATAGCTAAAAAAGGGCAGTGGCACACCAATGGTCGGGAGTAACCCGATTACCATTCCAACATTAATAAAATAATGAATGAGCAGGATAGAAATTACCCCATAGCCAAACATCCTGCTAAAATCCCTTTTCTGCCGTTCCGCGATATAAATTAACCTTAAAAAGAAGATGGAAAAAAGAAGAATTACAGTGGTTGTACCCATAAACCCCCATTCTTCGCCCAAAGAACTAAAAATATAATCCGAATGTTGCTCGGGAACAAAATCTCCCTTGGTACGTGTACCTTCCAAAAACCCCTTTCCAATAAAACCCCCAGACTCAATCGCTTTTTCAGATTGATAGGTATTGTAACCTATTGTTTTCCTTATCTCCTCCAATTTATTCTCATCCTTTTCCAATCGTAACCACAATGCAAACCGATCGCGATGTCGCTGCTCAAAAACATTTTCGAAAACAAATCCAACAGATAGGGAAAACAACACGGCGGCACCTACTACTGCTATAAAGGGTAATATGGGAATTTTGGTGGATTTCCTTTTGAAACCAAAAATCAAGATGGTAAGCATTATCAAACCTATGGCTACCCAGACTGTGCCATACATGAGGGTGGTCGCAAACAGTAGTACAGTGACTACAATTATGCCCAAATAGTACAAAGGGAACCCTTCCCTGAACAGGACAAAAAAGAGGGAAAAGTAAATTAAGGAGCTTCCTGGATCAGGCTGTGGTAAAATTAAAAGTGCCGGCAGCAAAATAATGATGAAGGCATACAGCTGGTGCTTTTTGTTTTTAATATCGGTCTGGATATCACTTAAGTATTTCGCCAAGGCTAGGGCCGTGGTCACCTTGGCCAGTTCCGAGGGTTGAAAATTAAAAAAGCCCAAATCATACCAAGAGGTGGCTCCTGCAATAGTTTTTCCAAAAACAAAGAGCCCCAAAAGCAAAACAACCGCGATGATATAGAAAATAGAGGCAAATCGTTCAAAAAAGTTGGTCTCAATGAAAAGGACCAAAATGATGCCAAGCCCGGCCAAACCCATAAAAAACAGCTGCTTACCATAAAGAGTGGAGAAATCAAAAATGGAAGCATCGGGGTCGCTTAGAGTAGTCGAATAAATATTAACCCAACCTATGAAAACCAAAAGGGCATAAATAATAACAGTGAGCCAATCTATTCTTCCAAAAAGCCCCCTACCAAACATATTCGTTTATCTTGAAAGGTTCCCCACTTAGTGGTTTCGCGTACTCATGTTCCAAGGTTTTTTCAAGCATGCGTTTTTCTAAATCTGTTCGGGTAATCTCTCCTTTTAAATATTGCTCTATCAGGAGGGAAGCAATATGACCGGCATACCGCCCTCCGTAATAACCATTTTCAATATAGACAGCAAGGGCTATCTTAGGATTTTCTATTGGGGCAAAAGCCACAAAAACCGAGTTGTCTGTGAGCTGTACTTTTTGCCCATCGATTCGTGTAAAATTTTCCACCGTTCCCGTTTTTCCGGCAATGTTGATGCCAGGAACCTGCACCCATTTGGCAGTCCCATATTTGTATACATTGGCCATCCCTTCGATTACCGGCTCAAAGTGTTTTCTATCGATAGAGGTATAGCGTGGTTCTGTGTATTTTGGGTCCAATGAGCCGATATGGCCTATACTTTTTAAGATATGAGGTGTAAAGAAATAACCTCTGTTGGCAATGGCAGCAGTCATATTGGCCAATTGCAGTGGAGTAGCGGCTACTTCGCCCTGTCCAATAGCGTTGGAAATAATAGTGGAAGATGCCCATCTGCCATCTCCATACCACTTATCGTAAAACGACTTTCCAGGAATGCGACCGGGTCTTCCGGTGGGTAGGTCTGTTCCCAAGTAATTACCGAGACCAAAACTTTTAATATGTTTTTCCCAAACATCCATACCTTCATCTGTGGTGGAGTATTTGTCATAGATTTTTCTGAAAGCTCCGGCAAAATAAGCGTTGCAGGATTGATAAATTCCAGAATTCATATCACGTATACCACCGCCACAATGACAACCTTTTTTTTGGTTTCCTACAAAAAAACCATTGTAGCAGCGGAATTTGGTGGATGGATCTAAAACGCCCTCTTGTAAACCAACCAGTGCATTTAAGGTTTTAAATGGCGATCCTGGTTCCTTTTCAAATGAAATGGAACGATCAAAAAGGGGTTTTGAGATGGAATCGTAATGAAGTTTACTGTAATTTTTAGATCGTTGCCTTCCAACTAAAAGTGAAGGGTCATAGGTAGGGCCAGATATCATGGCCAAAATTTCCCCTGTTTTGGGTTCAATGGCCACAATGCCACCTCTTTTTCCGTGCATCAATCGCTCGCCATATTCCTGGAGGGTTTTGTCTAGCGTAATTCGTAGTTCTCTGCCTTGTTCTGGTAGGGTGTCTAATTTACCACTCTTATAAGGCCCAATATCGCGGTTAAAACGGTCTTTTTGGATATGTTTGACTCCTTTCCGACCTCGTAACACTTCCTCGTACTGTTTTTCCACTCCAGTACGTCCTTTCAATTCGCCGGCAACATAGTAGGGATTATTGTCCAAGTCCCATTCGTTAACCTCACTAATATAGCCAAGTACATTGGCAGCACCTTTGGTGGTGTAGTATCTTAAAGATCGTTTTTGAATATAAAAGCCATGAAAATGCCGCATTTTTTCCTGGAGTCGTGCATAATCTTCTTTGGACAATTGGGGAACCAAAACGGAGGGAAGGCGAGGCGAATAGACCTTGGCCTTTTTCATTTTATCAATGAAAGTAGGCTTGTCAACCCCCAAGAGAGAACAAAATTCCACGGTGTCCAATGGTTTTACCTCTCGTGGTATCACCATAACATCATAGGCTGGTTGATTGCCCACCATGAGTTCACCATTTCTGTCGTAAATGTAACCCCGTTCCGGGTAATCATAAATCTTTTTAATCGCCGGATCATCCAAAATCTGATCTGGGGAAAAGCGAAACAATTGTAAATAGGAAAGCCTTCCAATAAAAGTGAATCCTATGATAACAACGATGGATGATAACAACAGTTTCTTCATAAATGAGCTAATTGATTCATGACCTTAACAAGCTAACGTCACCATAGCGCCTTTTATTCATTCTGGGGACTAAAAAGTGAACTAAAAAGGGTGCATATGACCAAAGTTACAATACCTGTGGCAAATACCTTTTTTAATATTAAAAGGAAATGTGAAACACTGAAAATTTCAAAGGAGAAGAAAACAAACTGATGAATCAATACCAAAAGCCCCAAAAAGGTCACCCGCTGAATCTTTGTAGTGTTTTTAAAACTAAAGTTTTGAAACTCATAGTTTACGCCAAAACAAAACCGCATGATAACGGGCCGTACATAGGCTACAGTCAACGATGCAATGGAATGCAGGGCCATGGTGTCTGAGAAAAAATCAATCATGAAACCGAGAAAAAAGGCCGTTACCATGAATACAGCCCTGTTACTCTTGATAGGATACCAATAGAAAAATATAACGTAGACCAAAGGGTTGATAAAACCAAGAAAATTAAGGGTGTTAAAAATCAGGACTTGTGTTAGGACAAGTAGTATAAATCGTAGTCCGTTTATTAATAAAGTACTATTCATTTGCGGTCCTAGCTTCCAGTTCTCTTATTTCTTGTTTGCTTTTGTTGGTGATCAAGTACACGTTTTTTACGTTAGACATATCATTGAACAGCTCCACATCAATATCATAAAAGCTTTTGGAGGTATCCAGATCGTATTTTTTGATGACCCCAATAGGAATGTCCTCTGGAAAAATGCTAGACATCGCTCCCGTAACTATGGTATCGCCCACTACCAAAGGAACTAATCTGGGGATATCTATCAGCTGTACCACATTGTAATCCCCAACATTCCAAGTGAGGGATCCAAAATAATTGGTGTTCTTTATTTTGGCATTGATATTTGATTTTGTGTTCAGGAGGCTTTGAACTGTGGCAAAATTAGAAGAGGTGTTTTCAACAATACCCAAAATACCCTTGGTAGTAATTACGCCCATATCTTGTTCCACTCCTTGGTTTTTACCCTTGTCTATGGTAAGATAGTTTCTTGGGGATGAAAAGCTATTCTTGATTAAATTGGCGCTGATAACCTCATAGGCAAGCGGGAGGGAGTCCCCTTTTTTTTGAATTTTCACCTTTTCGTGGTTGAACAACAACAGTCTCAGTTGTTCATTTTCCTCAACCAAGCGTTGGTTTTCTTCCCTCAGTTCAAAATAGGATGAAATATTTGCCGCGGTTCCATAAACATTCCCGGTTACCCATTTGGAGGAATTAAAGAATTTGGATTGGTGGTAGGAGTGAGATCTAATGGTCAGGGTCAAGCAAATGACCATGAGGAAACCATAGAGAAACGCATTTCGGTAACTTAAAATAAAATTGATGATGCGCTGCATGCAATAGTATCATTACGAAAGTCCTAAAACTTTCAAATGGGCTATAACCGGCTGGGGCTCCGGACTATTTGATCAATATGCTTTTGTAACGCTCCAAATTCTTGAGCGCAATACCTGTTCCCCGAACAACTGCTCTTAGTGGATCCTCGGCAATGTAGACAGGTAAATCCGTTTTTTGTGAAAGCCTTCGGTCCAACCCTCGTAACATTGACCCCCCTCCAGCAAGATATATACCAGTATTGTATATGTCCGCCGCCAACTCGGGCGGAGTTTGTGATAGGGTTTCCATAACAGCATCCTCTACCCGTAAAATACTTTTATCCAAGGCTTTGGCAATTTCCCTATAGGAAACTTGAACTTGTTTGGGTTTTCCGGTCAATAAATCCCTTCCTTGAATGGATTTATCATCGGGTGGGGATTTTAAATCTTCAGTTGCGGAACCTATTTCAATTTTTATAGCTTCAGCCGTACTTTCCCCAACATATAAATTGTGCTGGGTTCTCATATAATAGATAATGTCGTTAGTGAACACATCCCCTGCAATCTTAACCGACTTATCACAAACAATTCCACCTAAGGCAATTACCGCAATTTCTGTTGTCCCTCCTCCTATATCTACAATCATATTTCCCTTGGGCTGCATAATATCAAGACCAATACCTATAGCTGCTGCCATGGGTTCATGAATTAGATACACCTCTTTTCCGTTTACACGTTCTGCAGATTCTCTTACCGCACGCATTTCTACTTCGGTAATACCAGAAGGAATACAAATAACCATTCTGAGGGCAGGTGGAAACCATTTTTTCTTCAAAGCTGGTATGTTCTTGATGAACATATTGATCATCTTTTCCGAGGCATCAAAGTCGGCAATAACCCCATCTTTCAAAGGCCTAATGGTCTTAATGTTTTCATGGGTTTTTCCCTGCATCATATTGGCTTCCCTGCCCACGGCAATAATTTTCCCTGAAACCCGGTCTCGGGCCACAATGGATGGGCTGTCTACTACTACTTTGTCCAAATGAATGATTAGGGTGTTTGCAGTACCAAGGTCAATGGCAATCTCCTCGGTCATGAAATCAAAAAATCCCATAAAAAGCGACGGTTTTTTAGATTAACGGTAAATTTTATCGGCTAATGTACTAAAATTAATGCTTAAAATGTCGTGTGCCCGTCATAACCATGGCCAACCCATTTTCATCGCAATAATCGATGCTCAATTGGTCTTTTATAGACCCTCCGGGTTGAATCACACTTTTTATTCCAGCCTTATCCGCAATCTCTACGCAATCTGGGAATGGGAAGAAGGCATCACTTGCCATAACGGCTCCTTCCAAATCAAAATTGAAGGACTTTGCCTTATGAATGGCTTGGTTAAGCGCATCTACTCTTGAAGTCTGTCCGGTTCCACTGGCACAAAGCTGCTTGTTTTTTGCTAAAACAATGGTATTGCTCTTGGTATGCTTGCACAATTTGGAGGCAAAAATCAAATCCTCTATTTCTTGGGTTGAAGGTTTTAAGGTTGTTACTGGATTCAATTCTTTGACGGTATCCGTTTTGGAATCCTTGTCCTGTACCAAGACGCCATTCAAACAGGTTCTGACCAATTTTTCTGGGAGGGATACCTCATTTTGAATGAGGATAATACGATTCTTCTTGCCTTTTAATACCTCCAAAGCTTCCTCTGAATAACTTGGAGCAATGACCACTTCACAAAATAGTTTATGGATTTCTTCTGCAGTTGGTGCATCAATTTCTACATTGGAAATCAATATACCTCCAAAAGCAGAGACGGGGTCCCCTGCCAAGGCATCTACATAGGCTTGTTTTATGGTGCTTCGAGTGGCCAGCCCACAGGCATTATTGTGCTTTAGAATGGCAAAAGTGGGCTCATCACCCTTAAATTCTCCCATAAGATTTACGGCGGCATCTACATCAAGCAAGTTGTTATAAGATAATTCCTTGCCGTGCAGTTTGGTGAACATGGCCTCAAAATCTCCAAAGAAAACCCCTTGTTGGTGCGGGTTCTCTCCATAGCGGAGCACTTTCCCATTTTGTTCGCTTATTTTTAGTGCTGTTTCTTCACCTTTTGAATTAAAATAATTGAAAATGGCAGAATCATAATGTGAGGAAATATTGAAAGCCTTGGTGGCAAAACGTTTTCTGTCTTCAAGAGAGGTGGTGCCATTTCCGACGGAAATGACATTTAAAAAGTCTCCGTAGTCTTCCATGGAGGAAACACACAGTACATCTTTAAAGTTTTTCGCGGCGGCACGAATCAATGAAATCCCACCAATATCTATTTTCTCGATAATATCCTGTTCAGACGCGCCACTGGCCACAGTTTTCTCAAAAGGATACAAATCCACAATTACGATGTCCAACTGTGGGATGTTAAATTCCTGCATTTGACTTACATCACCTTCATGATCTTGACGATTCAAAATGCCGCCAAATACTTTGGGGTGCAGCGTTTTTACTCTTCCTCCCAAAATGGAAGGATAACTTGTAACTTCTTCAACTGGAACCACATTGATTCCTAAATCTTTGATGAATTTTTCGGTTCCCCCCGTAGAGTAAAGGGTGATTCCAAGTTCATCCATTTTCTTTACAATAGGTTCCAACCCATCTTTGTGAAAAACAGAAATCAGTGCTGAGGAAGCTTTTTTGGAAGTGTTCATTTTGTGTCTTAAAAATCAATTTCTTAAGCACACAAAAGTAATTTTTTTAGGACTAAAAATGGGCTGTGTTATCAACAATATGCCACTAGTTTTAAAGAATTTGTGATACTTGTTCATTCACAAATTCCAAAAAACGCTCATCCTTCTCTGTAAAAGGGTCTGGGGAGTTGGAATCGATATCGATTTGTCCAATGTTTTCTCCATTCACAAATAAAGGAACTACTATTTCGGCCTTGACTGTGATGCTACACGCAATATAATTATCCTGGGCGGCCACATCAGGTACCACAAAATTCTCATTGCTAACCGCCACTTGTCCACAAATTCCCTTCCCGAAAGGAATAACAGTGTGATCTGTTGGTTCTCCTGCGTATGGTCCTAACTTCAATTCTTCCTTATCCCCATTTTTAAAGTAGAAACCAACCCAATCGTAGTAGGGTATGGAGTCACGCAATAGTTCGCAGACTTCGGACAAACGATTTTCTACACTTTTGGCGTTATTCGCTAAGATAGAAACCACTTTAGGTTGTAAAGGTGCCAACATGGTGAATTTTTATGCAAATGTATTTTAATCTGGCCTTTTTGGTCGTTATATGTGTTAAAAATTACAAGTTTGCTTCCCTAAAGTTTAGTTAAGGAATGGACTCGGATCAGATTGAAAATGAAATATTTGATAGTTTTGTTGAAGTGAAAATTTTCTTTCAGCAAATAGCATCCGTTTGTCTAGCAATGCTTGTGTTGCTATCTACCGTTTCTTGGACCGTGGACAAGCATTTGTGTATGGGCAGGGTAATGGACATTTCCTTGTTCATAGATGCCGATGATTGTGAAATGGAAGGAGCCATGGCGCTTATGGGCGAAAAGAATCCAGACAACCATTGTTGCGATAATGAATCTTTTACACTTAAAGGGCAGGACGATTTAAAGCTTTCTTTAGGAGATTTGGAGTTGGGGCAACAGATTTTTCTTGTTACATTCACGCAGTCCTACCTAGACTTTTTTATACCGCTTCAAGAACTTCCGGTTCCCCACGAAAAATACCCTCCTCCCATATTGGTGAAGGACATACAGGTCTTGGATCAGGTCTTTTTAATTTGATGTATTGTATCATTTTCGATAACCCGTCTCATCTGTTTGATTCGGGACTTACAGTTTATTTCGAACAATACATTACACATCAATGAAAAAAATTATTATTCTTCTAATTTGGCTTCCTCTATTGGCCACCGCCCAAGATGAAATTGAGGGGATGGTTATGGAAGCGAATGCCGAAAACAAACACATAGGATTGGCTGGCGTCAATGTGTACTGGATGGATTCCCCAATTGGGACAGTTACCCAAAACAATGGAACCTTTAGTATTCCCTTCAGCAAAGAATACAACAAGCTTATTATTAGCTATGTGGGGTTCCAATCGGATACCCTGAATATTGATGAACCGAAAGTGGTACATCATTGGCTGAAGCCTTCAAATTTATTGGATGAGGTTGTAGTACAAAAAGAACGGGATGCAGTACAAAAGGCCTATTTTGCTCCCCAAAATGTAGTAACAGTAAACAGTGCCGAATTGCTCAAAGCGGCTTGTTGCAATCTTTCGGAGAGTTTTGAGACCAATCCGGCAATAGATGTCAATTTTAATGATGCGCTTACTGGGACCAAACAAATCCAAATGTTAGGCCTTACCAGTCCCTATTTGCTCATTACCCAAGAAAATATCCCCATGGTCCGGGGAGCATCCCAAACTTTTGGTCTCACCTTTACACCAGGCACATGGGTGGAAAGTATTCAGATTACCAAAGGCGCTGGAAGCGTGGTTAATGGTTATGAAAGCATTTCAGGTCAGATCAATACAGAGCTTCAAAAACCGTTAACAGACACACCTATTTTTGTTAATGGATATGCCAATTTGAATGGGCGACTGGAATTTAACACGCATTTGAATACCAAGTTATCCAATAAATGGAGTACAGGTCTCTATATCCACGGAAATAGAAGGGATGTTGAAGTGGATAACAATGAAGATGGATTTCTGGACAATCCCTTAGCCAATCAAGTAAATATCATGAACCGCTGGCAGTACCAAAACCCAGAAAAAGGATGGGTTAGTTTTTTCAATGTACGCTACCTAAATGATGAGAAGCAAATAGGTCAAGTTGGTTTTGATCCAGAGGCAGATCGTTTTACCACCAATGCTTGGGGTAGCGAGATTAATACACAAAGGTTTGATGGCTCTTTGAAGTTGGGGTATGTTTTTCCAGATTTACCTTATCAAAGTTTCGGATTTCAGGCTTCGTACAGTAGTCATGAACAAAATTCATATTATGGTTTTAACACCTATGATATTGACCATAAAAGTATCTATTCCAGTTTGCTTTTCAACTCTATCATCGGAAATACGAAAAGTAAATTCAGAACAGGGCTGACCTTTGCTTATGATGGTTATGATGAGTTGGTCAATAATCAGGTTTTTGAACGTGTGGATAGGTCTACAGGAGCTTTTTTGGAATACGCATATACCAATTTGGAAAAGGTGAGCTTAACAGCTGGTTTGAGAGTGGATGCCCACAACCGTTTGGGAACCTTTGTAACGCCACGATTCCACATTCGGTATACTCCATGGGAAAAAGGAAGTTTGCGCGGCTCTTTTGGAATAGGAAGAAGAGCGGCCAACATTTTCGCAGAGAACCAACGTTTTTTCGCTTCATCCAGAACCATTCGTCTACAGACCAATGGGGGGGATGTTTATGGGTTTGACCCTGAAAAAGCTGTGAACTATGGGGTGAGTTTTTTACAAGGATTCTCACTCTTTGACCGTCCTGGTAATTTTTCTGTGGACTTTTATCGAACCGATTTTGACAATGAAATTGTAGTGGATTGGGAAAACCCCCAAGAAGTGACTTTTTCCAACTTAGATGGAAAAAGTTATGCAAACAGTCTACAGGTGGAGCTTAATCATGAGATACTACCAAAGCTTGAGGTACGTACCGCCTATAAATTTTATGATGTAAAAACAGATTATGCTAGTGGACGTTTGCAGAAGCCTCTTCAAGCCAAGCATCGTTTTTTTGCCAATATAGGGTACAATACGGAACCAACGGAAAATGGAGCCCAATGGCGCTTTGACTATACTTTTAATGCCTTGGGAGAACAAAGACTTCCCAATACAGCTGCCAATCCAGTGGATTTGCAATTGGGGGACTTTTCCGAAGGCTACAGTTTAATGAATGCACAAATAACCAAGGTGTTTTCGAAGAAATTTGAAGTGTATTTGGGTGGGGAAAATTTAACTAATTTTAGACAGGACAACCCGGTATTAGGATCACAGGACCCTTTTGGAACAAACTTTGACACTACCATTGTGTATGCTCCTATTTTTGGGCGAATGGTCTATGCGGGTTTTAGATTTAAATCATAACAAATTAAATAAACGTAACAATGAAAAATAGAATTTTGATAGTGGTTTGTCTACTGGTTTCAACCATTGGATTGGCGCAGGAAAAGAACAAAAAAGTCACTTTTGATGTCAATGGTAAATGTTCGATGTGCAAAATGCGGATTGAAAAAGCAGCATTGAATGTGACAGGTGTAAAATTTGCAAGTTGGGACATTCCAACGCACCAACTCTCGTTAGTAATGGATGAGCGGAAGACGAATGCCATGCAGATCAAAACAGCCTTGGTAGAAGCAGGACATGATACCAAAGAGTTAAAGGCTAGTCAAGAAGCTTATGATAAAATTCATCCTTGTTGTAAATATCGGGAGGACAATTCAGATGATGGCGGTCACCACGATTAGCATGAAATGAAACATACTTATTCCATTGCCGGAATGACCTGTGAGGGTTGTGTGGCTGCTGTGAAAGATAACCTTTTGAAGGTTAAAGGAGTGAAAGATGTGGTGGTAAACCTCCAGAACTCTTCTGCCCATATTTCAATGGGACATCATATCAATTTGGAACAATTAAAGGCTGTACTGCCTAACAAATATGGTATTTCGGAGAAAACCGATGCGCCTATTCATGAAGAAACACTCGAGGAAAAATCGAAATGGGTACAACTGCGCCCCCTCTTTTTGATTTTCGCCTACTTGTTTGGGGCATCCATTCTGTTGCATGTCAAAAGTTGGAATACCAATGAGGTTATGTTGGACTTTATGGGTCTGTTCTATATAGTCTTTAGCTTCTTTAAATTTTTAGACCTGAAGGGTTTCCCGGAGAGTTTTGCAATGTATGACCCTTTGGCAAAGGCCGTTCCTATGTATGGATGGCTCTACCCCTTTATTGAATTGGGTCTGGGATTGTTGTTCCTATTGCGAATTGATCTGCCTTTAGCTTTGATTGTTACCGTCGTGGTGTTAGGTATTACCACCTTTGGAGTGGTCCGTACCTTGGTGGACAAAAAACATATTCGATGTGCCTGTTTGGGAACTGCCTTGAAGTTGCCCATGACCGAAGCAACATTTATTGAAAATGCGATTATGTTGGCTATGGCAGGTTGGATGTTATTGACTTAAAGATATAGGTTAAGCCCTTATTTTAAGTTTGGTATAGCCAAAACGGAATAAGGGCTTTCTATTCAACCTATTTTAGTTTAATTACAAAAGCCTTGGTTTTCAATAACCTAGATTTCAAATTATCTGGTAGAGTGATGACGATACCGTCCGCCACTTTTTTGGTTTTCAAGGAGGAGTTCACCCCAAGAAGCTTAGCCCGTAGTTTCTTTTTATCCCCTTGGGTGGGAAATTTGATTTCGGAAGGCAGCTTATCTTGGTCTTCTGCAACCAAATAAATCAAATAGATGGTGCCATCTGGTTTGGAGGTAACGCAAACTTGGTCAAATTTGTAAGGTTCCAGTGCTCGTGTACCATAAATGGCTTCACTGTTAATGTCCATCCAATTCCCCATTTCATCCAGCATTTGATAGGCACCTTCATCCCAGGTGCCCTCTGGGCTAGGGGCTAAATTCAAAAGTAAGTTTCCTCCTTTGGCCACAATATCCACTAAAAGATGGACCGCTTCCCTGCCTGACATGTACTGGGCATTGAAAGTGTAAGACCAACCCCCTCCGGCAATAATACAGGACTCCCAAGGATAGGGTAGTGGCTTTTCAGGAACCCGGTTTTCTGGGGTTAGGTAGTTTTGGTTTTTGCCGTGTACGGCACGATCAACCACAATCAATCCGGGTTGTTTTTCCCTTGCCTTAACTACCAATTCATCCATTTTAATGTCTTGGTTGATAATCCGATGTTTTAGGTATCCATTTTCATTGTTGGTCAGTTGTTGGTCGTACCAACTGGTTATGGCCGATTTTGGAGTCTTGGCCACCCAGCCGCCATCCAGCCAAAGAATATCAACCTTGCCATAATCCGTCATTAACTCCAAGATCTGGTTATGCGTAAAATCCACATACTCTTGCCACTTTTCAGGATTAGCTTCGGGTTCATAGTTCACGTTCCGGTCTCGTGGAGGGTAATAGGGGTCCCAATAGGAAGGAATGTTCCAATCCGGTTTAGAGAAGTAAGCTCCAGTCCAAAGACCTTCGCCTCTAAATGAATTAAAGATTTCTTTGGTGATGTTGGCTTTAGGATGTTTGGAAAAGGGTACATCGCTAGCAGTTATCTTGTAGTCGGTGTATTTGGAATCGAACATAGAAAAACCATCATGATGCTTGGTGGTAAAAACCACATATTTCATTCCTGCATTTTTTGCAGCCTTGGCCCACTTATCTGGGTCAAACTGGACAGGGTTAAATGTTTTTCTTAAATCTTCATACTCTTTTTTGTACAAAAAATAATCTTTGGGGTTAGATCCCATTTTGCGCTCACACCACCCATATTCTTCGGGACAAAGCGACCAAGACTCCACAATGCCCCATTGACTGTATGTTCCCCAGTGCATCAACAATCCAAATTTCAGATCTTGCCAGGCCTCCAGTTTTTTTAGTACCAAAGGGTCCGTTTCGGGAACATAACGCTCATCTTCATAAACGGCTTGTGCGCTAATACTACTAGCGAATAAAATGGAGACCAGAAGAAATGAAATAGAAGTAGGAAGGATATTTTTTTTCATGATATTGTTTTTAGTCGATGATTATCTCGTCTGCAAAGACCCAAGAGGGTAAACCAGCTGCATGATGCCAATAGGGCGTTTCGGTATTTCGCGCCTTCACCTTAATATATCTGAGATGTTGGGGCTCAAACTTCAAATCAAAATATTGGATATCATTTACTTTGCTTTTCTTATGTAATGGGTGAGGATTTTTTAAATACCCTAAAGGAATAAAGCTGTTATTATCCATGGAGCCTAAATAACTTACCTCGGAAGGGAAAAAGACCACATGGTTGGTAACCTGCAAAAAGGCCATGGATATTTTGCTTATGGACTGTACTTTGGCCAGATCAACCACTACCTCCATATCATTGCCTTCATACCCTAACCAGTTGGCATAGAAACTACTACCACCAAGAGCGCCGTCGGTGAGCACCATTGGATCTTCCGCAGCATATTTTTTGGGTTTGGTCAAGGAAACCACCTTTTTGCCCTTGGCCTTATTTGGTTTTTTGGCCGTTTCCAAAGCGGACAGGTAATTGGCACCATACTCGCTTACCGAAAAAGCCATTTCGTTCATTAGGGTGATGTTGTTTTTTTTGGTGGTATTTGAAAAGTTGTCCAATAATATGGCCACTTTGGGGTTAATGGATTCCAATCCGTTCCCATCGGTTACTGTTAAGCGATAAGTGTCGGTCAAGTTTTTTCTACTCGCTTCCAAAACAGCATAATCAACACCCAGGCGGGCGGTTTTGACCCGATTCAACACTTCAGGTTTATCGGCAATCACTTTTTCCGCTTCGTCAAACAAACCCGAATACTCATTGAGTAAAGTTGGGTTCAAATAGGAATCAAATGCTTCGGAGGGGTCTCCGTACAAAAAGAGAAAAAATTCTTTGTCCTCTTCAAGCTTGGTATGGATCAGTTCTACATATTTTTTGATATACGGGCCTGCTTCATGGTAATATCCGTTGGTGAATTCTGTAAGTAATTCATCAAAATTAAGATTGGGATTCCAAAGAAGTTTGGCGGTAATGTATGATCGCAGCTCGAAAAGTTCACTAGGATTATTGCTGTGTTGTTCAAAGATCCATTTGGCATTGTTGTTCCTGAACAAATGAATGTTGGGTTGAAGAGTTTTGATGTTGGGAAATGGGGCTAAAAAATTGGTGAATTGCGTAGTGTAATCCCAAATCCTAATGTTGTCGGTAAGTTTTCCCCAACCTTCAAGATCACGGGCAAAGTCGGTACATTTTTCAGCAATGGGAGCACTACGATCACACTCAATGGAACATAAAGTGATCAGTACGTTTTTGACGGGTTTTGATTTTGGGGGTTTTCGTGTATGCTGATAGGCCAAGGTGGAGATGGTCTTATCTGGAAAAGCTTCCGCCACTTGGTTAATCAAATGAATCATTGTTCCCGCAGGACTGCCCTCAGCTTCGTCTATTTTACTACAATTTTCGCACTGGCAATACTGCTGGTTATCGTCTTGGCTCACCGAAATTACGGATGCATCCGGGTGTTTTTTAAATAACGAACCAACAGAATCCTTAACAATCTCCAAGACCTTTTCATTGGTCAAGCACAATTGGGTGGGCAATCTTTTATCGCCACGTAGGGCGTAGTATTCTGGATGGGACTCATAAAAAACCTCTTCCGGCATAAACTTATGAAAAGTATGTACCCGTGCCGAAGGCACATATGTTGGAAAGGCCTCGTAGGTGACTTTCAATTGGTCCGCAAACTCATGGTTTTGGTAAAACAATCTGGAATGTACCGTCCGTGTGGTAATCTCCGGAGAATATCTATAGTCAATTGGGTCTAGAGATATTGTGGGTAAAGAAGGAATATCTTCCACCCCTGGAGCATACCATTTGCAGCCTAGATATTGCTCTAAAAATTCATAAACAGCATTGTCGATTGCCGAATCTGACCCTCCTGAAATAAAAAGATGAGAGTTTTTGGTTTGGATTTTAATTTGATGGGGGGGCAATTTTTCTTCCTTGTTATGCCCTACATATATTTTTTTCTTTCCTGTGCTCTGGGAATCTTCATCTGCCAGAGCTAATTGTACCCCACTTATTTTTTGAAGATAAAACTGTAGCTTCTCTGCAGATTTGTGTTGACTTTCTGTTGCACCATTCAAAAGGACAATTTCATAATCTGAATTCCCATTTTTGACAATGGTTAGTTGGTCTTTACAAGAAAAAAGTAAGAGACCAATAGCGGCCAGAACAATCGAGACTTTTTTATTCATGGTAATTTTTAAAAAGGTTGGATTAGTAAGGTTGATTTAATTTTTCTGTGATGCATCATACATGGACTTAAGGAGGTTGTTTGGGTCTTTGGTATCATTTCCGAGTTGCCAGAACATAATGCCCCCAAGCTTTTTCTTTAATGCGTATTCGGTTTTTAAACGAACAGAAACTGTATCATCATAACTAATAAAAATACTGTCCTTTGCACTATAGAGGTAAGGTGCTTTGGCGATGGAGTCCCAGTATCTTTTATAGTTTTTATCCGGCTCAAATTCACTTCGAATTTGACTATAGCCGCTCCAACCTATATGAGCTCCGGAATTTGGCTGATAAAGACCATTGCTTTCTGGGTGGACACCCTTCCAAGCTCTTCCGTAAAATGCGGCACCAATAACAAGTTGCTCTGGCCTTACTCCCTGAGCAATGCAAAAATCCACAATCTTTTCAGCGGATCTGGGTTCGTAGTTATAACCGCGCTTTTTCATCTCTTCCCTTCTGCTCTCAACATACTCCCATGCAGGTGTTCCCTGAACATGCTTCTCTTCAATAAGGCCTAATGCGGTATGGTGACCCGTAAATGGTGATGTAGAACCGATTTGATCATAGGTCATTACATTCATGTAATCCACATGTTTCATTACCTCATCTAGTTCTATGTTCTTATAGTAAGGTTTCCAGCCAGCGGAGGCAAACGTTAGGGTTTGTTCCCGATCCAAAGTGTCCAAGGCCTCCCGAAGTTCTTTCATTAACAAAGTGAAATTTTGTTTATCCTCTGGTCTGGCTCCAGTGCCGGCCGCTGGAATAGCTGGATATTCCCAGTCAACGTCCAAACCATCCAATTGGTATTCCTTGTTAAATGCTACTACACTTTGCACAAATTTTTTTCTGTTCTCGGCAGTATGGGACATGTCTGAAAATCCATCGGCTCCCCATCCACCACAAGCTATCATTACTTTTAAATGTGGATGTTTTTCTCGTTGGGCGATCAAGGCACGTAGTTTGGCTCCATTGTCCTCATTTCTAAATTTCATTTCGCCATCAATGACGTTGGTAAAAGAGAAAATGATATGGGTCAACTGCTCCAGCGGAAGTTTTTCCGGTTGATAGTCCTTTTCGGGAACATAGTAGGCCATAACCGTAATTGACGGAGTATTATCGGGTTTTTGTTGGATGCAGCTTATACATGAGGCAAGTATAATTAGGGAAAGACAGAGGTTGATTGGTCGGATAAATCTCATTACATATTAATTTTTGACCATAAAATTTAAACAATAGTAACTGCTTACACGAAACTATTAGACCGGGGACATTGCAGAAAGCACCAACGGCAACTTATAGACAAAAAAAAGACCGCTCCAAGAATTGGAGCGGTCTTTTTTTTTTATAATTAATTATAACAGAATCTGCTACATCATACCTGGCATTCCGCCACCACCGCCCATTGGAGGCATGGCAGCTGGGGTATCTTCCTTAATATCTGTCAAAGAACATTCTGTGGTCAGAATCATACCAGCAACAGATGCTGCATTTTCCAAAGCAATACGGGTTACTTTCTTAGGGTCAATGATACCAGCTTTCATCATCTCAACATAGTTGTCAGATTTGGCGTCATATCCAAAATCCCCTTTACCATCCATTACTTTGGCAACCACTACAGAACCTTCACCACCAGCGTTTTCAACAATGGTACGCAATGGAGATTCAATTGCTCTTGCAACAATCTGTAATCCAGTCTCTTCATCAGCATTTAAGCACTCAACTGTTGAAAGTACCGACTTGGCTCGTACCAAAGCAACACCTCCACCAGCAACAATACCTTCTTCCACGGCTGCTCTGGTAGCATGCAAGGCATCATCCACACGATCTTTCTTCTCTTTCATTTCAACCTCGGAAGCAGCACCAACATAAAGTACAGCAACTCCACCGGCCAATTTGGCCAAACGCTCCTGAAGTTTTTCTTTATCGTAGTCAGATGTGGTTGTCTCTATTTGGGCTTTAATCTGGTTGACACGGGTCTTGATATTCTCAGTGTCGCCAGCCCCATTAACTATGGTAGTATTGTCTTTGTCAATAGTGATTCGTTCACAAGAACCCAACATCTCCAAAGAAGCATTTTCCAAAGAGAATCCTCTTTCTTCCGAGATAACAGTACCATTGGTCAAAATAGCGATATCTTCCAACATGGCTTTTCTACGGTCTCCAAATCCTGGGGCTTTAACCGCAGCAATTTTTAATGAACCTCTTAATTTATTCACGACCAAGGTGGCTAAGGCTTCCCCATCAACATCTTCGGCAATGATTAAAAGGGGCTTTCCAGATTGGGCCACAGGTTCCAATACAGGAAGTAAATCCTTCATGGAAGAGATTTTCTTGTCGAACAACAAGATGTATGGATTCTCCAAATCGGCAATCATCTTTTCAGAATCGGTCACGAAATATGGAGAAAGATAACCTCTGTCAAACTGCATACCTTCCACTACATCAACGTAGGTGTCGGTTCCTTTTGCTTCTTCCACAGTGATTACGCCTTCCTTGCCTACTTTTTCAAAGGCTTGAGCGATAAGATCACCGATAGTACCATCGTTATTGGCAGAAATCGCGGCAACTTGTTTGATTTTTTCAGAAGAATCCCCAACTTTTTTGGATTGCTTGGAAAGATTTTCCACAATAGCTTCCACGGCCTTGTCAATACCTCTTTTTAAATCCATTGGATTGGCGCCAGCTGCCACATTTTTCAGTCCTTCCTTAACAATTGCCTGAGCAAGAACTGTTGCTGTTGTAGTTCCGTCACCAGCAAGGTCGTTGGTTTTGGAAGCTACTTCCTTTACCATTTGGGCACCCATGTTTTCAAGGGCATTTTCCAATTCAATTTCCTTGGCTACAGTAACCCCATCCTTGGTTACTTGAGGTGCGCCAAAGGATTTGTTGATGATTACGTTTCTACCTTTTGGTCCCAAGGTAACTTTTACTGCATTGGCCAAGGCATCCACTCCTTTTTTAAGGCCATCGCGGGCTTCTATATCAAATTTAATATCTTTTGCCATTTTTCTTTAGTTGATTTTTTAATTAAACAATTGCTAAAATGTCACTTTCACGCATCATCAAGTAATCGGTGCCTTCCAATTTCAATTCTGTGCCGGCATATTTGCCGTAAAGAACCGTGTCGCCCACCTTAACAGTTACAGCTTCATCTTTGGTTCCTGGGCCAACAGCAACTACTTTTCCTTTTTGGGGTTTCTCTTTTGCAGTATCAGGAATGATAATGCCAGAAGCGGTTTTGGTTTCAGCTTCCACGGGTTCTATTAGAACTCTGTCCGCTAATGGTTGGATGTTAACTTTAGCCATATTATTATTCTTTAGGTATTTGTTTTAAAAATTCTCGAAACATTGGACAGAAATTATGCCATTATCTTAAAACTGACATTATGAGAAAACAAAAATGCCAGCTTGTCATTTCAAGCTGGCATTTTGTATTATTTTGTCATCAACAATTAATTGATCGTATCCGCTGGATTGTTGTTATCCGTGGCAGGAACCTGTTCAGGAACTTGTTCAGGGACAGTCTCTGGCACTGTGGTTTCAATATCATCTCCTTGCAGCAATTTGGAATCTGCTTGGTTATAACTACCCTTTAAGGATACATTGGAAATTAATATCAGCACAATTAGTAATCCGGCTAGAGTCCAGGTACTTTTATCTAAAAAATCACCGGTTTTTTTAACTCCACCTACAACTTGATTTCCACTACCGCCAAAAGAGGAAGATAATCCACCACCTTTAGGGTTCTGCACCATAATCACCAAGACCAACAAAAGGCATACGACGATGATCAATATCAAAAAAATTGTAAACGTACTCATGTTTTTTTTCTTATTCGTTTTCTTTCTGCAGCTTCTTCACCGCCCGAATTTGGTCTGCAAAGAAACCACTTTTTTCTGGATATTTCAAACTCAAAATTTTAAAGGCTTGTAGGGCTTTTTTGTATTTTTTTTGCTCTAAATAAACCTTGGCCAAAGTTTCTGTCATCAACTCGTTTTTGTCCATTTTTACAGATTCTTTGATATTGACTCTGGCTTTGGACTCCTCGTTGGGGACAATTTTGGGCCTACTTCAATGAACTTGTCCAACAATTCGAATTTCTTCTTTTTTTCCAGTGTATCCCTAGGGACACTATGCACATCTTCTTCGATATTTTTGGAAGTCAGTTGTAGCCATTCTTTAAACGAGTGGCGTTCCTTTTTGGTGAAGGGTAGGGGTTTACCCAATTCCAATTCTGTTTCAGGATTCGGACTTTTTTCCTGAGTCTTGGAAGGTTTCTCAGCCGTTTTCTTTGATTTAAACAGGGACGGATTCAATATTTGCTCTGCGTCCTCTATATTCTGTGGCAATGCTTCCTTGGATTCCCCCAAAATGGATTCAGCTTCTGGATTGGGCTCTATTTCCTCGGATACCGCTTTTTTATCTTTTAGTTTCGGTGCCCTGCCCGCAATGGTATCTGCAATGTTATTTTGGATAAATTCATTTGAAGTAATAAAGTCAAATAGTACATCCCGATCTGCAGTATGGGCAGCGGTAACTTTAAGGGCACTGTTGTATTTATAACTGTCCAGATTTTTCAACCCTTTTAGGTGTAATGCCCTAGCGGCTTGAAAATATGGGAATTCAGCCATAATGTCCTCCAACTCCCTGGTCTGCTTTGGAGACAGGATTGTATTGGACTTTTGGAGAATTTCTATAAAATCTGATACATTCATAAGGTTACCAATTACCTAAAGAGGCATTAAAAATATCTTGTGTAAGCCTTTCAAAAATCTCTTCATGTGCCTGGGTCTGTACTGATGGCAAGGAAGCCGCGGCATCAAAATCAAAAAAGAAGGAAAAACGGCGTTCAAAATCCACCTCCTCCTTAGTTTTATTAAAAAACCGAACATTGACGCTCATGGTGAGCCGGTTTTGTGCAGTCAATTGATCTGCCGTTGCTGTCATTGGAGTGACCTTGTACTCTACAATTTCCCCTTCATACAATAAATCCCCATTGCTGCCGGTAAGGGAAAGGCTGGTAAGGTTGTTGATCATATCCTGAAGGGCCAAGGTGAAATCCCTATCCAAACCTGGTTCAATGGTGGAACCTGGGCTTTGGTCCGCATAGTTCTGGAAGAAATTTACTTGAAAACTCTCTGCGGTTCCTATATCTGCGCCAGAAAAATTATAAACTCCACAGCCATAGATGCTCAATACAATGGTAAGAAACCAAACTTTAATCCAATTTTTTGTCATTAATTGTTATTTCTAATGTCCAGCATTCCAAAAAATTGGACAGTTATAAATCGTATTGTTTGATCTTACGGTACAAAGTTCGTTCCGAAATGCCCAATTCTGAAGCTGCCGCTTTTCGTTTTCCCCGATTTCGCTCCAATGATTTTTTGATTAGCTCTATTTCCTTTTCTTGTAAAGATAAAGTTTCTTCCTCTTCAATTTCTTCAGCAAAATGATAACGATCCTCTTGGGTCTGGGAAACGGTTGTTGTGGTTTCCACTACAGGTTCAGGTAGTTGAAGGACTTCTGCCACATTGCTTTCTTGTGGTTGAATTTCTTCCTCTTTGTTACCATATATTTTCCTGATCAAGGTTTCGTTCTCTTCCTGGACCTTTTCGGTATCGTTGTTTTTGAGGAGTTCCATAGTCAGTTTTTTAAGATCATTAAGGTCTCCCTTCATGTCAAACAAAACTTTATAGAGAATTTCCCTTTCGTTGCTAAAGTCACTGTCCTTTTTACGCTGTTCTACCACCGCTGGTAGATTGGTCTTGCTGGAGTTGGGTAAATAGCCGTGGAGGGTAGCAGCAGAAATGGCACGGTTTTCCTCTAGTACAGAAACCTGTTCTGCAATATTCCGTAGTTGTCTAATGTTTCCCGGCCATCGGTATTTAAGTAACAATTGAATTGCCTGATCTTCCAGACGAATAGTGGGCATTTTGTACTTCTGCCCAAAATCCGAAGCAAATTTTCGAAACAACAAATGGATGTCTTCCTGACGTTCCCGTAAAGGTGGAATGTTGATTTCTACCGTGCTCAATCTGTAATAAAGATCTTCTCTAAACTTTTCTTTTTTAATGGCCTCGAACATGTTGATGTTGGTTGCGGCCACAATACGCACGTCTGTTTTCTGGACCTGGGAAGACCCTACTTTTAAAAACTCCCCATTTTCCAACACCCGAAGCAATCTCACCTGTGTGGTCAATGGTAATTCGCCTACCTCGTCCAAGAAAATTGTTCCTCCATCTGCTACCTCAAAATACCCGCTACGGGTCTGGGTGGCTCCAGTAAAGGCCCCTTTTTCGTGTCCGAAGAGTTCACTGTCTATTGTGCCTTCTGGAATAGCTCCACAGTTTACCGCAATATATTTTGCGTGTTTACGGTGCGAGAGGGAATGGATGATTTTGGGAATAGCTTCTTTACCTACACCGCTTTCACCGGTTACCAATACTGAAATATCGGTAGGGGCAACCTGTATAGCTTTTTCCAAAGCTCTATTGAGCTTAACATCATTACCTATAAGCTCAAAGCGCTGTTTTATGGATTGTATTGATTCCATTAATTATTTTCACTTAGCCCCACAGCTTCCCCAATTAAGGTTGCTGAAGTACATTCATTGATTTTTATATTCACAAACTCCCCTACCTTGTAATTTTCCTTTGGAAAGACTACAACCGTATTTTGAGAATTGCGTCCCATCCAGTGGGCATCTGACTTTTTGGAAGCTCCTTCAATTAACACTTCTTCAACCTTACCCACATGTTGTTGGGTTCGAAACAGGCTATGTTTTTGTTGCACTGCTATAATTTCAGTAAGCCTTCTTTTCTTGGTTGCTTCAGGGATATCATCATCCAGTTTTCTTTCTGCAAGAGTTCCAGGTCGTTCCGAATAGGCGAACATAAAGCCAAAATCGTACTTAACATATTCCATAAGGCTCAAAGTATCCTGATGATCTTCTTCGGTCTCCGTGGGAAATCCGGTTATCATATCTTGACTAATGGCACAGTCCGGAATTATCTGTTTGATGTTGTTTATCAACTCAAAATATTCTTCTCGCGAATGCAGGCGGTTCATGGCTTTTAAAATACGATCACTACCACTTTGAACGGGTAGATGAATGTAGTTACAGATGTTCTTATGTCTTGCCATGGACTCAATCACGTCCAAAGTCATATCCTGAGGGTTGGACGTGGAAAATCGAATTCGCATTTTTGGGTGCGTCAAGGCTACCATATCCAATAATTTGGCAAAGTTTACCGAGGTAGCTTTTTGCATTTCGGATGCTTTATCAAAATCCTTTTTCAGGCCTCCGCCATACCATAGATAGCTATCCACATTCTGCCCCAACAAGGTAACCTCTTTAAATCCTTTTTGCCAAAGCTCATCTATTTCCGCTAAAATAGATTGTGGGTCACGGCTTCGTTCCCTTCCTCGGGTAAAGGGAACCACACAAAAAGTGCACATATTGTCACATCCGCGAGTAATGGATACAAAGGCAGTAACCCCATTGGAATTCAATCGGACCGGAGCAACATCACCGTATGTTTCCTCTTTGGATAGGATAACATTTACGGCATTTCTGCCTTCGTCTATTTCCTGAATTAAGTTGGGAAGGTCTTTGTAGGCATCAGGGCCCACAACCATATCCACGATTTTTTCCTCCTCCAGAAATTTGTTCTTTAGACGTTCTGCCATACAGCCCAACACCCCAACTTTCATCCCAGGGTTGGTTTTCTTTACGGCGTTGAATTTCTCTAAACGCTTCCGAACGGTCTGTTCCGCCTTTTCGCGGATGGAGCAGGTGTTGACCAGGACCAAATCAGCCTCAGCCAAATCCTGGGTGGTATTGAACCCTTCCTTGGCCAAAATAGAGGCCACAATCTCACTATCGGAAAAATTCATTTGGCAACCATAACTTTCTATATAAAGTTTACGGTTGTTGGTATTATTGTTTTCAAGGGTGAGCGTAGCACCTTGAACGTTTTCGTCTATTATCTTTTCTGTTCCTTCTTTCGAATTCATCATACGGCATTAAGGTCTGCAAAGATAGTGCTTATTCCAATTTAGTGACAATTTGGCAGCTAAAATTGTTGGGTGATAAGCGCCTATAAGAATGCATCCGAAGCCTTATATGCATTTATTACAGCTTGCTCCCCTTCGCCGCCTTCAATGGAATTTCCGTGCTCCATGCCCAAAATGTCTTTGTAGCCTTTATTGTGAATGAACTTGAAAACGTTTTTGTAATTGATTTCGCCAGTGGTGGGTTCATTTCTACCTGGATTATCACCAATTTGGAAATAGGCAATTTCATCCCAGCAGGTTTCTATGTTTGGAATCAGGTTTCCCTCTTGGATTTGCTGATGGTATATGTCGAAAAGAATTTTGCAGGAAGGTGAATCAACAGCCTTACAGACCTCGTAGGCCTGGGGGCTTTCTGAAAGAAAAAGACCAGGGTGGTTTCTAAAATTCAGAGGTTCCAGCACCATGACCAAGCCATGAGGTTCCAAAATTGCCGATGCCCTTTTTAGGGATTCCACCACGTGGGCTGTTTGGTACCCAATGTTTTGCCTTAAATCAACATGTCCAGGAACTACGGTCATCCATTTGGCATTAACTCGTTTGGCCACTTCCACAGATTCTTGGATTTGTGATAGAAATTCTTCTCGTAGGTTTTGATCCCCACTAGCCAAATTAGGTTCTTTCCAATAGATTTTGTGTGCCACAAACACTCCCATGGCAATACCTCTTTTGATCATTGTGCTGGCCATTTTTTCCTGAAGCTCCACTGACCTGTTTTTCATGTCATTGTCCTCAAAGGCCTCAAAACCTTGATCAGCCATAAAATTTAATTGATCTATTGGGTCGTTACCGCCCAAATTTTTAAACATACCCAAGTGAGGGGCGTATTTGAGATTGAATGCGTGCTTGAGAGGTTGAGGTTCTTTTCCGAATAAATTTGGGGATACACCCAAGGCCGCTCCTGCTAGGGTAGCGCTATTTATAAATGTTCTTCTTTTCATTTTATCTTGAATTAGGTAGGTTAGGCAAACTTGGTTACACCAGGCATCGGAATCGGATATTTGCCATTTTCATCTGGTATTGTAGGTGGATTGGAATCCCAAGTAGGATGCTCTGGAACCAAGTTTAAATCAGAATTCAATGCTTGCTCCCAAGTGATGGTCTGCCCCGAGTAGGTGGCCATTCTTCCCATAATGGCGGTCAAAGTGGACTTAGCTCCATGTTCCGCATCGGCAATCACTTCTTTGTTGCGTATGGCTGCAAAAAGACGGTCGTGTTCCACTTGGTAGGGATTAGGGTCATGTTCTTTGCTGGCGTTGAGCAAAGTTTCCCCTTGAAGATCTGTTACCAAACCCTTTCTGGCCAAAATGGAACCCTTTGTCCCTTGAAAAGCTTCATCCACTCTTCTAAAACATCCTTTTTGATGTCTACATTGACTGGCAATTACTGCACCACTTGGATAGGTGAATTCTACAAAATGATGGTCGTAAATCTCTCCATGATCTATTCCGTTTCGGGTTTGTCTTCCACCCATTCCTTGGGCAGAGGCAGGAAATTCACCTATAAACCAGTTAGCCACGTCAATATTATGGATATGTTGCTCCAATATATGATCTCCGCAGAGCCAATTAAAATAGTACCAGTTTCGCATTTGGTATTCCATTTCTGTCTGTTGGGGTTGTCTTGGGCGCACCCATACCCCTGCACTGTTCCAATACACCTGCCCAGAAACAATCTTTCCTATTGTGCCTTGCTGAACTTGGTTGTAAAGGGCTAAATATTTTTTTTCATAGCGCCTTTGCAGGCCTACCACAACATTCAAGTTTTTTTCCTTGGCCATCTTGGCGCTTTTTAGCACTTTTCGAATTCCAGCTGGGTCGGTAGCCACCGGTTTTTCCATAAAGACATGTTTGTCTTGGGAAATGGCATATTCAAAATGTTGCGGGCGGAAACCAGGGGGGGTGGTAAGTATTACGACATCAGCTAAATCAATTGCCTTGGCGTAGGCATCAAAACCCACGAATCTGTTTTTCTCCTTAACATTGATTTTTCGTTCTCCTTCAAAATGCTCCGTGATTCCGGCTAGACTTTGGTCCAGTCTATCTTGAAAAGCATCTGCCATAGCAACCAACTCAACATCGGGGTCAGCTGTGAGTGCTTGTACGGCGGCACCAGTACCTCTACCGCCACATCCTACAAGGGCAAGTTTAAGTTTTTTGTTTCCTGCAACGTAGCCCATAGCGCTCATAGGAACACTACTTGCCACGAGAGCACCGGTTGCGAGCCCGGTGGTCTTCACAAATGACCTTCGATTTAGTTTTTCTGTTTTTTTGTTTTTGCGATTTTTCGACATGGTTTTAGTTTATATGTTTTTCTTTCCAATATATTCTTTGCTCCTCCTTTGAAGGAGTCTTGTAGGGTCTTACGATTCGAAATCCGATGAAAGGGGCATCTGTATGCCACCATTTGCTTTTAGGAATTTGGGGATCTCTCAATTTCCACTTTTTGGTTGATGCCTTTCGTGAAGTACTTCTTAGCATATTCACTTTATCGAGCCAGGATCCGCCTCGTAATGTCCGGGGATAGGTTTTGTCCGGTTTAACAAATGGGTTGTGAGTTGGTTTCCGGGACCTATTGGCATAGGTTGATGCATCGTATTTGTCCAATGTCCATTCTGCCACGTTCCCGTGCATATCATATAGTCCCCATGGATTGGGTTTTTTAAGACCTACCTTATGCGATGTGCTATCACTGTTTTGCATGAACCACCCGTATTCCTCTAATTGGGATGGGTCGTTTCCGAAGGAATAGGCGGTTTGGGTTCCCGCCCTGCAGGCATATTCCCATTCGGCCTCGGTAGGGAGTCGATAGAAATTTCCTGTCATTGCAGAAAGCCATTCGCAAAATTTTGAAGCCGCATACTGGGTCATATTGATGGCCGGAAAGCCTTCAATGCCCATACCGTGATCCATATCCACGTAGGGAATGGTAGCCCCTGATACGGCATCAACGTCAAGTGCAACTTCTGTCCCAAGGTTTTGCGAATCCCTTTTCCCATCAATTTCCCGTTCTACAAATAAGTTATAGAGGTCCCATGTGATTTCAAATTGTGCCATCCAAAACGGGGCAATTTCAATGATGTGGGTTGGGCCTTCATCTGCAGATCTACCTGACTCGCTATTTGGACTTCCCATGGTAAATTTTCCGCCGGCGAGAGGGACCATGTCAAGGTTAACATCGGTACCAGAAATTTCTTGGGTATAACTTTCAAAGGATTTTTGGGCGCTGCTGATGAAACAAAAGAAAAACGCAGTTGATAAAAAAAGTGCTCTCAATTTGAAGGATTATCAATAAAAGTATGATTTTATCTAGAACATGTTCAAACTTTTTTGTGATAAAGAACGCAACTTTGTCCAGGTGTTTTTATCTATTGAATGTTATTTTACCAAAAAACTTAAACAAAAATGAAAAAGAAAATCTTATTAATCTTTTCACTGGTCACTTTGGTTTTTGTGTCCTGTGATGACAACAATGACCCAGATGACTACGCAGAATATGTGGTGGCCAGACCCCTGGTAATCAGCAAAGCTGAGTTTGCAAACAGTGTGGATATTATTGCGCCCCGACCTATTGACGAATCCGGGAAGGTATATACGTATCAGGATTACATTTTTATCAATGATAAGTATCAAGGGGTACATGTCATAGACAATAGTTTTCCAGAGCGACCAAGGAAAATTGCATTTATCAAGATTCCGGGTAATGTGGATATTTCTGTCAAGGATGACTTCCTTTATGCAGATAGTTTAATGGATCTTGTGGTTTTGGACATCTCGGATATCGAAAACATTGAACAAATAAATCGCTTGGAAAATGTACTGTATAACAACATCTTTTGGCCATTTGAAGCAGACATCATAGAAGATCAAGGTTATGATTATGAAACAGAAATTATGGTGGGATGGGAAACCACAACTGAGAGAAGATTGATTTCAGAAGTTGAGGAACGAAACGGTGGAATATTTTTTGATGATATAGCTCTGGCAGAATCAACAGATGCTGGGGGGACTGGACAAGGAGGTTCGTTAGCAAGGTTCAAGATAGTAGAAGACTACCTGTACGCCGTAGACAGTCATAATATTAATATATTCAATATTTCGGATTTGGAAAATCCTGTGGATTTGGAAGATGTATATGCTGGATTCGATATTGAAACCATCTTTAACAGAGGGAATCATCTTTTCTTGGGGAGTATGCGCGGGATGTATATTTACGATATCTCTTCGCCGGCAACGCCAACTTTTGTTTCAGAATTTCAGCATGGAACCGCATGTGACCCTGTGGTTGTGGATGGGGATTACGCCTATGTGACCCTAAGGGGAGGCAATATGTGCGGAGCATTGGAAAGTGGACTTTTTATTGTGGACATATCTGACATAACCAATCCAGAGTTGGCCATTGACTATCCTATGGATGAACCTTATGGATTGGGAATCAGGAATGAAAAACTTTTTGTGTGTGATGGAAGCTCTGGTCTTAAGGTTTATGATAAAACAGATATAGAAAATTTGGTGGCGTTAAACCATTTTGAGGATATTGTTACGTTTGATGTGATTCCGTTGGAGAGCCATCTAATTATGGTAGGCGATGATGTGCTGTATCAATACGAATATTTAGAGAATGAAATAAAGCTCATAAGCCAAATAGGACTCGATTAAAAAGAGGCAATAAGTGAATTAAATATCCCGTTTTTGACGGGATATTTTTTTGTTATGATTTTTGCAGAAAGCCCAAAATCGAAAAATTGATATACTTTTGTTACCTCTAAACCCCGTTGCATGCCAAAGAATTTAGTTATTGTTGAGTCCCCTGCAAAGGCAAAGACCATTGAGCGTTTTTTAGGAAAGGACTTTCAGGTTGAATCCAGTTTTGGTCATATAGCCGACCTTCCATCCAAGGAGCTTGGTGTTGATGTGGAAAATGGTTTCAAGCCAAAATATACTGTGGATAAGGAGAAGAAGGCCTTGGTTAAAAAATTGAAGGACCTGGCTCAAAAGGCAGAGATTATTTGGTTGGCCAGTGATGAAGACCGGGAAGGAGAAGCCATTTCTTGGCATTTGGCGGAAGCGTTGAAATTGGATAAAACCAGAACCAAGCGTATTGTTTTTAATTCCATTACCAAATCGGCCATACAAAAGGCAATAGAAAATCCAAGAGAGATCAATTATGATTTGGTAAATGCCCAACAAGCCAGACGTGTTTTGGATAGATTGGTGGGATACGAATTGTCTCCAGTCTTATGGAAAAAAATAAAGCCAGGATTATCAGCAGGTAGGGTACAGTCCGTTGCCGTGCGTTTAATTGTTGAGCGTGAACGGGAAATTGAAGGATTTAATCCAGAAGCTTCTTATCGTATTCGAGCTGAATTCAAAACAGCGAATGGGAAGGTGTTTTCAGCAAAGTTGAACAAAACTTTTGCCACAAAAGAAGCTGCCGAAACCTTTTTAAAACAAAACATAGGAGCGGATTTTTCCGTGTCCAATCTTGATAAAAAGCCAGCAAAAAAATCCCCGGCGGCACCATTTACAACATCCACCTTACAGCAGGAGGCTTCCAGAAAATTATATTTTTCAGTAAGTCGAACCATGCAGGTGGCACAACGCTTATACGAGGCAGGTTTGATAACCTATATGAGAACGGACAGCGTTAATCTTTCCAATGAAGCCTTGAATGCGGCAAAGGATGCCATTGTACAAAATTATGGAGAGTCCTATAGTAAGGTGAGAAACTATACTGGAAAATCCAAAGGGGCGCAAGAAGCACACGAAGCGGTTCGCCCAACAGACATGAAATTGCAATCTCCTTCTTTGGAACGAGATCAGGCCAAACTATACGAGCTTATCTGGAAACGTACCTTGGCCTCACAAATGAGTGATGCCGAATTGGAACGGACCAATGTTCGGATTAAATCCAATACGCATAAGGAAGAGTTTACGGCGAATGGAGAGGTTGTGAAATTTGATGGTTTCCTAAAAGTATATTTGGAAGGCACGGATGAAGAGGATGGAACAGAAGAGCAGGAAGGTATGCTTCCGGCCATGGGAGTTGGGGAAGCCTTACAGAATAATTTTATTACTGCTACAGAAAGATTTACTAGACCTCCTTATCGATACACAGAAGCATCCCTAGTTAAAAAATTGGAGGAATTAGGTATTGGAAGACCATCCACCTATGCACCTACAATTTCCACAATTCAGAATAGGGGTTATGTAGAAAAGGGCACTGTGGAAGGTACAGAACGGAAATATGCCCAGCTGGTACTTGAAGAAGGGAACTTAGTTGAAAAATTGCTTTCAGAGATGATAGGCTCTGATAAAGGTAAATTGGTGCCAACGGATATTGGTATGATTGTTAACGATTTTTTGGTCGATCATTTTACCACGATTCTCGATTACAACTTTACAGCAAGGGTAGAAGAGAACTTTGATGAAATTGCTGAAGGGGAAGAGGACTGGCAAAAAATGATGCAGGAGTTCTATAAGGACTTTCACCCCAAAGTTTTGGATGTAGAAGAAAATGCAGAACGAGCCAGTGGAGAACGCGTATTGGGTACGGACCCAAAGTCTGGGAGACAAGTGGCTGCTAGATTGGGTAGGTTTGGACCTATGGTTCAGATTGGAACTGTAGATGATGAAGAGAAACCTCTCTTTGCCAGTTTGCTACCAGAGCAATCTATCTCCACCATAACTTTTGAAGAGGCTATGGAACTATTTGAACTTCCAAGAAAATTGGGAGCGTATGAAGGGGAGGAAGTAGAGGCCAATGTAGGACGGTTTGGCCCTTATGTTAGGTTTGGCAAAAAATTTATTTCCTTGGATAAGGGAGAAAGCGCCTTTGACGTGGATATGGATCGTGCCATAGAACTGATCAAGGCTAAACAGAAAGCTGATGCCCCTATTGCCAATTATGAAGACAAAGAGGTGACCAAGGGAGTAGGACGTTTTGGACCTTTCATTAAGTGGGATGGGATGTTCATTAATGTAAACAAGAAATACGATTTTGATAACCTTTCCCAAACAGATATTGTTGAGCTCATCGAAGCCAAGAAAATAAAGGAGGCGGAAAAGTTGGTTCAGGAATGGCCAGCTGAGAAGATTCGGATTGAAAAAGCCCGATGGGGCAGACATAACATTATTAAGGGAAGAATAAAGGTAGAACTGTCCAAAGATGTGGATGCTACTAAAATCTCTTTGGAAGAAGCCCAGGCTCTTTTAGAGAAAAAGACCCCTAAGAAAAAAACAAAAGCCAAAGCAAAAGCTAAGAAATAGTATGGCATTCGATTTTTTGGTTCCCGTCAGTGATAAGGTACTGGCCTATTCAGAACTGCTTCCACCCCAGGCTCTGGGCAAAAACATCCATAAGCATACAGAGAAGAAAGGGCTACCGGTATTTGCCAATGCTACAGTGGCAATCTTTGCGGTCAATGAATCCAGAAATGCATTTGAGAAAAAACCGGAGCGCTTGGATATGGATGAAATCCGAATCCAACTATACCGCTTAATGATGGGCAACTGGAATTCCACCATTTTGGACATTGGGGATGTAGAAGAAGGGGATACCGTAGAGGACACCTATTTTGTGGTCAAAGAAGTAGTGGCTGGCTTATTGGAAGAAAACATTATACCTATTATTATAGGAGCCACCCAAGATATTACCTTTCCCACCTATAGGGCTTTCGATACAATTAAGGACATGGTTAATTTGGTGTCCGTGGATAGCAAATTTGATTTTGGGGAGGATGAGGAACTCATATCTTCCAACTCTTACATGAGTAGAATCATTACTGACAAGCCCAACAACCTTTTTAATTTTTCCAATATTGGGTACCAAAGTTATTTTAATGCCCAGGAAGAAATAGATTTAATGGAGCGTCTCTTTTTTGACGCTTATCGATTGGGGGATATTGTTTCTGATATTTCCTTGGCGGAACCTATATTGAGGAATTCCCATATAGTAAGTTTAGATCTACGAGCAATTCGCGCAAGCGAAATGGGATTATATAAAAACTATTCACCCAATGGATTTACGGGCAGGGAGATTTGCGCTATAGCCAGATATGCAGGTATTAGTGATAAAGTGTCCTTGTTTGGAATCTATGAAGGGGAGAACTCTCCCCAAGCATTTCAAATGATTGCCCAGATTATCTGGTATTTTATAGAAGGTATTAGTTTTCGGATTACAGAATTCCCAAGTTCTAATAGCGAAGACTTTACCAAGTTCACGGTTCCTACGGATACCGAAGAACTCATCTTCTTCAAGAGCCACGTTACTGAACGCTGGTGGGTAGAGGTCCCATCAATTTTACCCGAACATACTAAAACAAAATCGGGGGCGTTATTACCTTGCACCGAGCAGGACTATCTGGATGCTTGCAACCAGAACATTCCCGAAAGGTGGTTCAAGGCCTACAGAAAGGGCTTTAACTGAACAAATTAAATTTTGAGCATTAACTGTTTTTACACAATAATTTATTCAAAAATCAGTTTTGAGAATAAGAATTTGTGTAGCACAGTTTAAAATCTTAAATCGAAAATTTAACCTAAAGTATGAGAAAGCTATTCTTTTCATCTCTAGCATTTGTTTTTTTACTCGCCAGTTGCGGTTCAAATTCAAAGTCGAAAGGTGAACTAGTTGGAGCCAAAGGAAAAAAATGGTATCCAGAGAAACCCTACGGAATGGAACTGATTCCCCGCGGCTCCTATGTAATGGGTAAAGCTGAAGAGGATCAGGCGAAAGTATTGAACGCTCCCACAAGAACAGTTACCGTACGTTCCTTTTATATGGACGATACGGAAATCACCAATAGTGAGTACCGACAGTTTGTGGAGTGGGTCAAAGACTCCATTACCAGGACCAAATTGGCCATCTTGGCTGACGAATTGGGTATAAGCCCAGAAGACGAAGGTATAGGGGAATATGCCTTTAAGGATACGGATACCTCTAGGATTTCCGTGTACGAAAAATATATGCTCGATAATTATGCCGGTTTAGGTGAAACTGGGTACGAAGGAAGAGCGTTGAATACCGATGTTGATTTGGTATGGGATACATCTGAATATCCAGATGAGTACTATGCTGAGGTAATGGACTCATTGTACATCCCCGAAGAGGAGAGCTACAATGGCTTGCGAACCATTGATGTTACCCGGCTAAAATATAAGTACAACTGGATGGATATTGAAGCTGCGGCCCGAGCAAAGAGTGGAAGAAGAAAAGATTTTATCAAACAAGAGGAATTGGAAATCTATCCGGACACAACGGTTTGGATCAAAGATTTTGAATACTCCTATAATGAACCCATGCACAATGATTATTTTTGGCATGATGCCTATAGTGATTATCCCGTTGTTGGGGTTAGCTGGCAACAAGCCAAAGCATTTTGTTCGTGGAGGACTAAGTTTAAAAATGACGATCAAAAAAGTCGTGGAAAACAATTTGTAAACCAATTTAGATTGCCTACCGAGGCCGAATGGGAATATGCTGCCCGTGGAGGTATTGAAGGTGGTACCTATCCTTGGGGTGGTCCGTATGTGATCAGCGATACAGGTTGTTTTATGGCCAATTTTAAACCACAACGTGGAGATTATGCCGCTGATGCCGCTTTATATACGGTAGAGGCAAAGTCTTATGAGCCAAACGATTATAATTTGTACAATATGGCTGGTAATGTGGCCGAGTGGACAAGTTCCAGCTTTGATCAAGGTGCATACGAATACCTGTCCACCATGAACCCAAACATTGGTTCTGGGCAGAACAAAAGAAAAGTGATCCGTGGAGGGTCTTGGAAAGACGTCGCTTATTTTTTACAGGTAAGTACACGTGATTATGAATACCAAGATTCTGCCAGAAGTTATATTGGTTTCCGAACTGTTCAGGATTATATGGGCGAGGAAGATTCCACCAACGGAAAGAACGGATTACCATCAGGCAGATAAACAAACGAGAGAACATTATATAAACCAGTAACCAAATACTTATTTATATAACTTAATTAAAACTAGAATTATGGCACAGTCAAAATCAACAAAAAAGCTGTTTAACATGGCCTATGGCCTTGGAGCATCGGTAGTAATTATTGGTGCACTATTTAAAATCCTTCACTGGGAGTTTGGACCACTGACCGGTGGATTGCTTCTTGCAGTAGGATTGATTACAGAAGCACTAATCTTTGCTATCTCTGCATTTGAACCAGTAGATGACGAGTACGATTGGTCTTTGGTATATCCAGAATTGGCCAACGGTCAAGCTAAAGGAAACAAGAACGACGCTAAGCAAGCTAAGGAGGCTGAGGGTCTTCTTTCCAGAAAATTGGATGATCTTTTAAAAGAAGCCAATATCGATTCTGAGTTGTTCACCAGCTTGGGCGATAGCATTAAGAATTTTGAAGGCGCTGCCAAAGGTATTGCTCCTACAACAGATGCTATCCAACACACTAAAAAGTATTCTGAAGAGTTGTCACATGCTGCTGCTCAAATGGAATCTTTGAACAGCTTGTACAAAGTACAGTTGGAAAGTGCTAGCCGTCAAGCTTCTATTAACGAAGAAGTGGTGCAGAACGCAGGTGCGCTTAAAGAGCAAATGGAATCTTTGGCCACTAACCTTTCTTCTTTGAATGGAGTGTATGGTGGTATGCTATCTGCCATGGCCAAAAACTAATTAGGGATTTGATTAATATACCAAACCCAGATCAAATTAATTATTAATTCTAATTAGATAAAAAACATGGCATCAGGAAAACAGACACCACGTCAGAAGATGATCAACCTTATGTACTTGATCTTCATCGCGATGTTGGCCTTAAATATGAGCAAGGAAGTTCTTGCCGCATTCGGATTAATGAATGCAAAGCTGGAGACTTCCAATGCTAAAGCAGACGCAAACAACTTGGCCTATTTTGAAGGTTTGGAAACCAAAGCTTCAGAAGACAACATTAAGTATGGCCCTTTGTTTGAAAAAGCCCAGACTGTAAAACAACTTTCCCAAGAGTACTATCAGTACTTAAGCAATTTGAAAACGGGAATGTTGAAAGACCAAGAAGATCCCAACAACTATGTTGTGATGGATAAATCAGACTATTTGGACAACCTCTTTTTTAAAGGAGATAACTTGAAGCCAGAAGGCCAGGAGTTTTTGTCAAAATTGAATGATTATAGAAATAAGATCTCTGCTGCTCTTCCGGAAAATATGGGAGAAATCAGAGGAGCTGTTGAAACCAGATTTGAAACCGGTGATAAGGATGGTAAGGTAACCAGACTTAGAGATAAGGTAAAAGTAGATTGGATGAACTACCACTTTGAAGGATATCCTTTGGTAGCTTCTTTAACTAAAATTACCCAGTTGCAAGCAGACATTAAGTCTACTGAGCAAGAAGTGTTGAAAGGTTTGCTGGAAGGTAATTTGACCGAGGCAGTTTCCTTGAAGAACTTTGCAACAGCTTTGGATGCATCCAAAACGGCTTTCTACGCTGGTGAAAAAATGAGTGATTTTAACAGTAAAATCATCATTAGCAAGACCGATAGATCTTCCAAGCCTGTGCGTGCGGAATTGAAATTGGATGGTAGAAACCTTACCGAAGGTAAAGACTATGCCCTTGAGGAAGGTGGTGTTAAAATGTTGATCAGTGCCGGTGCTGCTGGTGATCATACCATTGCGGGTACTTTGTTCTTCCAACAAGATGGAGAAGAGGTTCCTGTAGAAGTGAACAACACTTTTGCAACCATTACCAAGCCTAATGCTGCTGTAATTTCTGCAGATAAAATGAACGTGGTTTACCGTGGTGTAGCCAATCCAATGACGATTTCCATTCCTGGAATTCCTGATAACAAAGTACGTGCAACTGCTTCTGGTCTGACCAGAAGAAGTGGAAGCAACTACATTATGAACCCAGGAACAGGTAGAACGGTTACTATTACCGCTTCTGGTACATTGCCAGATGGTAAAGGAATTTCCACTAGATCCGAGTTTAGGATCAAGGATATCCCAAGACCAGGTGGTACCGTACGAGGTGAAGCAGGTAGCGTTAAAATGCCAAGAAGAAACCTTGAGATTTCTACGGTTGGCGCTATGTTGGAGGACTTTGATTTTGACTTGAATCTTGCCGTTAGCGGATTTAAGTTTAAAGTACCAGGTCAGCCTACGATCAACGTAAATGGTAACAAATTGGATGGTAGAGCCAAGTCTGCTTTGAAAAGAGCTAAGAGAGGTGAGGCCGTTCAGATATTCGATATCAAAGCGTATATCACCAACAACAGAACCTACAAGTTAAAGAAGGTTTCTCCAGTTGTTGTTGAGCTTACAAACTAATAAAGTATAGAAGTAATCATGAATTGGAAAAAAGCATTAGTAATTGGAGCGATGGCCTTGTTGCCCGTATCCATCATGGCACAGGCAAACATTTTGAATGCCAAGTTGCCAGAAGATGTGGGTAAAAAGACCGCTGCTCAAATAGAACAGGACAATGATGCTCCTTTGGAATACGGATATGTGGACGATAGGGATATCCTTTGGTCCAAGACTGTGTGGGAGGTTATTGATCTGGATGAGCGTGTTAACTTTCCGTTGTACTACCCAACCGATACCATAGGTATTGGAGCGGACAGAAGGTCTTTGTACCATGTTTTGATGAAAAACATCAAGAATGGAAATCTGACCGAGGTATATACGGACTCTTACTTCACTGAAAAGCGAAAGTTTGAGGATTTGACCGCTACATTGAGCAAGGTGGATACCACCGACCTTGGATACGAACAATTGAATGCTGGGGAGCAGATTTCTGCAGAGTTTATCAACCAAAGAGATCTTTCCGCTGCTGATATTGAAGAGTATCGTATAAAGGGAATGTGGTATTTTGACAAGCGTCAAGGAGAGTTGAAGTACCGTCTATTGGGGATTGCCCCTGTAGCTCCGGACGTTAACTTCATTGACGACGAGTCTGTAGATCCAGGAGAAAACAAAGTAGAACTTTTTTGGGTATGGTATCCTGCCGCCCGTCAAGTGCTACACGAATCCAAAGTCTACAACCAGCGTAATTCTGCGCGACCTATTTCCTTTGATATGCTGTTGAACGCAAGACGTTTCAACGGGGTCATCTATAAGGAAGATAACGTCCATGGGGATCGTGAGATAGACGATTACATTTTTGACAATGCACTGTTCCAATTGTTGGAGGCCAAACGAATCAAAGAGGTCATCCGCGATAGGGAACAAGATATGTGGGCGTATTAAATGAGTCTCAACCTTTGAGCCAATAAGCGAAAAAGGTAGCTAGACGAATTAATCCCGATTTTAATCGGGATACCCCCAAAATAAATTTCCAATTCTATACAGCAAAACGCCGCACGAAAGTGCGGCGTTTTTTATTATAATGTCACTCAGAACGAAGTAAAGTGTGCATATCTAGTAAGAATCGCTAATCATCAAGGGAAGGGTCATATACCCAAAATTGCTCAAAGTCTCCCCCAATTATTGCGCCAAATAAAAAATATGCTTTACCATCAACTGCGGTTGCAGAAGAATATAGGCGGTTGCCACTTGGAAGACTGGACTTTTCACTCCAAGACCCTGAAGGGCCATCCGATGAATCAAATTGCCATAAATCATTGTGATACGAGTTGGTCTCATCTGAACCTAGACCAGCATAGCCTTTTCCATTAATAGAAAAGCCAATGCCATATTTTCTCTGACCACCTTCAAACTTAGCTTTTTGGGTCCATGAATCATCATTGGGAACATATTCCCAAACCTCTTGGGAATAGGAGCTCGCTGTACCCCCACTAACAATATATCCTTTGTTGTTGATAGTAAAACCTGATGCATATAAAAAGCCATCAACATCATTAGATTCTAAGTCAGCTTTTCTTGTCCATGTACCAAATTCGCCAATAGTAGGGTCATATTCATAGAGCCCAATGTATTTTGATGAATTTTGGTCGTCAGCAACCCCGAATATGTATGCTTTATCATTTATGGTAAAAGTTGTTAAACTATGCCCAAGCTCTATAGCTTCTAGTTCATTCCATTGATTGCTAATGGGATCATAGACCCAAAAATCATTTAAGGTTTCCGGCACATCATTTCGGCCACCACCCACATACCATTTATTGTCCAAAACAAATGAGAAGACTCGGTTTCTAGGGCCTCCAGGAAAATTGGATTCCTGTTTCCAACTGTTGGTATTAATATCGTAAGACCATATGTCTCCTTTCTTATTGTTGGGGTCACCACCGTTTGCACCAAGTCCTGCAAAGATTTTAGTATTGCCTTCAAAGTCCGTCAAGGTTACCATAGTACCAAATTGCCTAGAACTATCGCTTTCTAGAATGCCCGGAAAGCTTTCTAATTCTCTCCAAGGCAAAACTGTAAACACATTCGCGCTTTCTGCGGTCTGTTGCCCCACGGTTACGGTTATGGTCCCTGTGCTTGCACTTTCGGGTACAATTACCGTAAGCTGATTTTGAGTAGCGGCGGTCACTTCTGCGCTTACATTGTTGAATTTAACTACATTCTCCTCGGGATTGGTACTAAAATTAGTTCCGGTGATAGTTACCGTCGTTCCAATAATTCCAGAGGTGGGCTCAAAACCTGTAATAGATAGTTCAGATGCTGTTGAATTGGTCACGGTAAAAGTTCCGGAACTGGTAGCAGTTTTACCCCCTACTTCCACACTGATTTTGCCAGTTGTGGCCCCAGAGGGTACTGTGGCTTTCAATTGTGAAGAAGAACTTGTAGTTACAGTTGCGTTGGTGCTGTTAAACTTTACCTTGTTTTCATTGTTGGTAGCACTAAAATTGGATCCATTGATGGTCACCTCAGTGCCCACTGGACCTTCAGGTGGAGTGAAACCACTGATTGTCGGTGGGTTTGTTTCCGGTGTTTCTGGATCTTTAGGGTCGTCTTTGCTGCAATACACAAAAAGTAAAGCAGCAAGTATGCAGGAAGCATACGCTAAAAAAGATTTTTTCATCATCATATAAGTTTTTAGAAATTCCAATAAACGGAACGATGGATATAAAGGGGGGGGGTAAATTCACGAATGCCCCTTTTGAATTGACGGATGAGTGTTTTACATTAAGGAAGTAACAATGATCACTAATCAATTGGCAACAAAGAGTAAGCCATTTTCAACTGTTCATTTTTAATTTTTAGTTTCCTTCACCCTTCACCCTTCACCCTTCACCCTTCACCCTTCACCCTTCACCATTACCAAAAACCCAACAAGTATTAATACCTTAGCCCCATGGTGGATTATCTCATTGTTGGTCTGGGCTTGGCAGGAATCTCTTTTTGTGAAACCCTAGAAAAAGCAGGTAAGACCTTTAAGGTCATCTCTGATGATTCCCAGCAGTCCTCCAGGGTTGCAGGAGGGATGTACAATCCGGTTATTCTTAAGCGATTTACCCTAGCTTGGAATGCTAGGGAACAAATGAATCTAACTACGCCCTTTTATGCAGATTTGGAGCAGAAGTTAGGAGTCAAATTGGACTACAAACTGAGGGTGCTGCGCAAGTTCGCTTCCGTTGAAGAGCAGAATTTATGGTTTGAGGCAGCCGACAAACCTGGATTGGATTATTTTCTATCAACCACGGTTCAAGAAAACAAAAACCCTTCACTCGATGCCCCATTTGGCTTTGGGGAAGTGAAGTATACGGGACGGATTGATACAGCCATGTTGTTGTCATCTTACCGCAAATATTTACAAGAGAAAAACACCCTTCACCCTTCACCTTTCAACTTTGCCTATTTTAAGACGTTCCCGGACCATGTTTCCTATAAAACCATAAAGGCTAGGCAAATTGTTTTTTGTGAGGGCTACGGGCTTAAGAACAACCCGTATTTTGGTTATTTGCCGCTAAACGGGACCAAAGGAGAGCTTTTGACCATCAAAGCGATAGATTATAAAGAGGAAAATGTAATCAAATCTTCGGTTTTTACAATTCCCTTGGGTGATGATTTATATCGGGTTGGTGCTACCTACAAATGGAAAGATAAGACCAATACTCCCACAGATGAAGCTAAGTTAGAACTTTTGGAAAAATTGAAATCCTTTCTCAAATGTGATTTTGAAATTGTAGATCATGTGGCAGGTATTAGACCTACTGTGGTGGACCGTAGACCTTTAGTTGGCAGGCATCCTGAACATGAAAACATGTACGTGCTCAATGGGTTTGGGTCCAGAGGGGTTATGATCGCCCCTTATGCATCGGAACAACTCTTTAATTTCATTGAAAATGGATTGGAACTTGATTCCGAAATCAAGAGCCAACGCTTTACTAAAAAGTACTACTCTAACTGACCCTTGGTCAGGGGCTCATACTTAAAAAAGAAATTAATCCAGATATTTCGGGATAATCTAATGATCAAGGGTAAAAAAACCAGCAAGGTCAACACAATGGCAATAAAGGTATTCACCAAGGAGGCTCCAAGAATTAAAAAAGCGATTACGAAGGCAGCGGCTCCAAAAGCGATGCCCACACCATAGCTCACATACATGGAGCCATAAAAAAACGAAGGTTCAATTTTGTATTTGGTACCACAATGGGAACAACGTTCATGCATTTTAAACAATTGCGAAATTGCGTAAGGATTCGTGTTTTCATACATGCTCTCCTCATGGCATTTAGGGCAACTTCCTGTTAAAATGCTGTAGAGTTTGTTTCCTTTTTTTAACATTTGCAGCGATTTTTATGCAAAAGTACGGATTAACGTTCTTTTGTTATGTAATTCAGGTCACATAAAATGCTCAATATTCACAATCTTTCGGTCGCCTTTGGAGGCGAATATCTTTTTGAGGAAATAGCCTTTAGGCTAAATGGTGGGGACCGGGTTGGACTCATTGGTAAAAATGGGGCAGGTAAGTCTACTTTGCTCAAATTGCTTTCCAAGGAAATGGCTCCGGATACCGGTACAATAGCCACCGAAAAGAACATAAAGATTGGCTTTTTAAAGCAGGATATCGATTTTGAACAGGGAAGGACCGTGTTGGAGGAATCCTATCAGGCTTTTGCCGAAATCAAAGCTTTAGAACTGCAACTGGATAAAATCAACCA
Organism: uncultured Allomuricauda sp.; assembly: GCA_965117065.1. Classification (GTDB taxonomy): domain Bacteria; phylum Bacteroidota; class Bacteroidia; order Flavobacteriales; family Flavobacteriaceae; genus Flagellimonas. Next base: position 1,579,432 of record OZ220751.1, on the reverse strand, counting down.
AGAACTAGCTGAGCGCACCGACTACGAAAGTGAAGGGTATAACCAGTTAATGGTAGATTTAACGGATGTCACCCACCGGTATGAAATTCTGGGCGGATACAATTATCAAGGGGATACCGAAAAGGTACTGTTGGGACTTGGGTTCAAGCGTGACGATTTTGGAAAAATTACCGATACTTTTTCTGGAGGATGGCGTATGCGGATAGAGTTAGCCAAACTCCTGCTTCAAAATAACGATGTGCTGCTGTTGGATGAGCCTACCAACCACTTGGATATTGAATCCATTATTTGGTTGGAGCAGTTTTTAAAGAATTATAGTGGTGCGGTGGTCATTGTTTCACATGATAAAATGTTCTTGGACAATGTGACCAATAGAACCATTGAAATTTCATTAGGCCGGATTTATGATTACAATAAACCCTATTCCAAGTTCTTGATTCTCCGTAAAGAGATGAAAGAGCAACAGCTGAATGCCCAGAAAAACCAAGAAAAACAAATTCAACAGACCGAAAAGCTCATTGAGAAATTTAGGGCCAAAGCCACCAAGGCTTCCATGGCGCAATCTTTGATCAAAAAGCTGGACAAAATTGAGCGCATTGAAGTGGATGAGGAGGACAATAGTGTAATGAATGTCCGATTTCCCGTCTCTATTACTCCTGGAAAAGTGGTGGCTGAATTGGAGGATTTGTCCAAAAGCTACGGAGAAAAGGAAGTGCTAAAAGAAATCGATTTGTTGGTGGAACGTGGCAGCAAAACCGCTTTTGTGGGCCAAAACGGACAAGGAAAAACCACCTTGGCCAAGATTATGGTTGGCGAACTGGATCATGGCGGAACCCTTAAGGTGGGGCATAACGTGCAGATTGGATATTTTGCCCAAAACCAAGCCGAGTATTTGGAGGGTAACAAGACCATTTTGGATACCATGATCGATTCAGCAAATGAAAATAACCGAAGTAAAGTACGTGATATCCTTGGTTCTTTTTTGTTTAGAGGGGATGAAGTTGACAAATATGTAAAAGTCCTATCGGGAGGGGAGCGAAACCGTTTGGCATTGGCCAAAATGTTGTTGCAACCTTTCAATGTGTTGGTAATGGATGAACCTACAAACCATTTGGACATTAAATCCAAGAATGTCCTGAAGCAGGCTTTGCAGAGCTTTGAGGGTACATTGGTGTTAGTTTCGCATGATCGAGATTTTTTGCAAGGACTAACGGATAGGGTTTATGAGTTTAAAGATGGCAGTATCAAGGAATATCTTGGGGATATCGATTTCTATCTAGGGCAACGAAAGGCTGAGGATTTTAGAAAAATAGAAAAGGGAGAACAAAAGACCCGGGTTCAAAAGGAAAAACCCAAGGAAAATGATTATCAAACCCAAAAGAAACTAAAGTCTTTAAAGAACAAGTTGAGCGCTGTGGAAAAGAAGATTTCGGAATTGGAAAAAGACATTGCTGCCATTGATCATGACATGCTCATGGATTACGATGCAACTATTGCTAAACAAGGATTTTTTGACAATTACCAGGGCAAAAAGAAGGAACTGGAATCCTTAATGGAAGATTGGGAGAAATTGTCCGGGGACCTCGAACTACTTAATTAAAGACCTGCTAGGCAGTCTTCACCACATTAATTACCACGTTTACAACATTTTTCGCTAAATACACCTATTTAATTTGTAGAGTTCGGGTTTCAATGCGTAATTTGTAGGTAAATTCTTATAAATCGAATGCATAACCTCATGATTAGAAGAACTATTTTCTGTTTATTGGTATGTACATGTGGAATAGTATTTTCCAATGGGGATGTTTCTCTTAAGGAGAAAAATGCCTTACTGGACCTATACCACAGCACCAAAGGGGACAGTTGGAAAGCGTCATGGGATTTGGAGGCCCCAGTAGATACTTGGAAAGGTGTTGAGGTAGAGGGCAATCATGTAGTCGGCTTAAATCTTTTCATGAATAATTTGGAAGGTGTATTGCCGGAAAGCATAGGAAGACTCAAATATTTAACACGGTTAAATTTGGCGTTCAACAGTATTACAGGTGTTTTACCAAAGGACATTGTAAAGCTTAAGAATTTACAAATTTTGCGTTTAGAGATGAATCGGATTAAGGGTTCATTACCTATTGGTATAGGACAACTTCAAGAGCTTCGAGTTTTTTCAATGTTCAATAATTTTTTGAGCGGCTCTATACCACCCACTTTTGGAGAACTTAAAAATTTGAAGGAGCTCAATCTATCCAGCAACAACCTAAAGGGAATTATTCCAAGGTCAATAGGCAATCTTACAAAACTGGAAGCTTTGGGGTTATTTGAAAACAACCTGGAAGGAGTAATTCCGGAAGAAATGGGAAATCTGGCAGAGTTAAAGGAATTGGTCTTGGCAAATAATCAATTGGGAGGCGAAATACCTTCAGAATTTGGACAATTGGCAAGCTTAAAAATTCTGCAATTACAGAACAATAGATTTAACTCTTATAAAGGGTTACAAGATATGGATACAAGACAATTTTTGGTCTTCGATACCGATGAAAAAACACTAAATCCAAAATTCAACGAAATACAATTACAACGCACACGAATGGCGGACACGAAATTTGAAGATGTTGACGATAATGAGTAGTTAGTTATACTTTAGTTTGTTTGGTTTGGGGATACAGGCGTGTATCCCCTTTTTTGTGTCTAAATAACACAATTTGAATTAACATTTATGAAATATTTAACCAAGCAAACCTTTTTAAGCCAATAGTTTTGCAGAACTAACAGGTACCAACACATGCGTAAACTAATTATCTCAGCCGTTGTAGGCGGTCTTATTATCTTTGGATCCTTATATTTTGCAGGGCTCATAGCCGGAAGTAAGAAAACTAAGAGGCCGGAGCCACGAAAAGTGGTCAAGACCGTTTTTGTTGATACTGTAAAAAATGCCATAATACCGATTGTGGTCCCAGCCAACGGAAATTTAAAAGCCAAAAAACGGGTTGAACTTTTTTCTGAAGTCCAAGGAGTTTTTAGGTCAGGTAGCAAGTTGTTTCGAACAGGGCAAGAGTACAATGCGGGTCAGACTTTGATTAGAATAGATGCCAATGAGTACTACGCCTCAGTGCAGTCGGCCAAAAGTAACCTCTACAATTTGCTTACCTCAATTATGCCCGATTTGCGATTGGACTATCCTGAAATTTACCCCAAGTGGCAAACCTACCTTAATGGTTTTGATTTAAACCAGACAACGCCCAAACTTCCAGAAATGGGCTCGGAGAAGGAAAAATTCTTTATCTCCGGAAGAGGGGTGATTTCCAATTACTACAATGTAAAGAATTTGGAACAACGCTTGTCTAAATATACTATTGCAGCCCCATTCAAAGGGGTTTTAACAGACGCTTTGGTTACGGAGGGAACCTTAATTAGATCAGGGCAGAAATTAGGAGAATACATAAATGTTGGTGTTTACGAATTGGAGGTCTCGGTGAGTAAAACCCATGGTGATTTTTTAACCGTTGGGAAGCAGGTAGAACTGTCTAATCTTGAAAAAACCGAAAGATACCTTGGAAAGGTAACTCGGGTAAATGGCCGGGTGGATCAAAATTCACAAACGATAACGGTTTATATAGAAGTCAGCGGAGAACATCTTAAGGAGGGCCAATATCTAGAAGCAAATTTAGAGGCAAAGGAAGAACCCGATGCCATAGAAATAAAAAGATCTCTGCTCATGCAAAACAATCAGATTTTTGTGGTTAGGGATTCCATTTTAGATTTAATAGATGTAGACCCCGTTTATTTTACGGATAAAAAGGTGGTACTCAAAAATGTCCCGGATAATGAAGTGATTGTTGCCAAACCGCTTACAGGTGCATATGTAGGGATGATTGTAAAGGTATTTGATCCTAATAAATCCAAAAGAGCCAAATCGTGAAGAAAGTAATAGCTTATTTCATCAAATACCATGTGGCGGTAACTGTAATCATCATCGCCTTCTTTATTTTTGGACTTGTTGGCGCATTTTCATTGAAATCCTCCTATTTCCCACTTACAGAATCAAAAAATGTACTGATCAGTATCGCTTACCCAGGAGCATCACCGCTGGAAGTTGAAGAAGGCATTGTACTGAAGATTGAAGATAATCTTAAAGGACTTCAGGGAGTGGAGAGGGTTACGTCCACTTCAAGGGAAAACAGTGGTAGCATCAATGTAGAAATTGAAAAAGGCAGGGATATCGATTTTATGCTGCTGGAGGTCAAAAATGCTGTGGACCGGGTACCCACCTTCCCAACAGGAATGGAACCCTTAGTGGTTTCAAAGCTGGAGGCCGTAAGACCTACAATTAGCTTCGCAGTAAGTGGGGAAAACATTCCTTTGGCTACATTAAAACAAATAGGGCGGCAGATAGAAAACGACTTACGGGCCATCAATGGAGTCTCTCAAATTCAGATTTCAGGTTACCCGGACGAGGAAATAGAAATCGCTGTTGATGAGAACAGCCTTTTGGCATATAACCTCTCCTTTGGCGAGGTAACACGGGCTGTTACCAACGCCAATATTTTAGTTACCGGAGGTAATATCAAAACAAGTGCTGAAGAGTATTTGATAAGGGCCAATAACCGCTCCTATTACGGAGATGAACTGTCCAATGTGGTCGTTAGAGCTGATGCATCCGGTAGGGTAATTCGATTAAAAGATGTGGCCACTATTAGGGATCGCTTCTCAGAAACCCCAAACACCTCCTATTTTGATGGGGATTTGTCAGTTAACATCACGGTAACGAGCACCAACACTGAGGATTTAATAGGATCTGCGGAAAATGTAAAAGAATATATTGAAGACTTTAACCAAAAGCACACCAATGTACAGTTAAAGGTGGTTCGGGACTTGTCCAAAACACTGTCCCAGCGTACCGAATTACTCACTGAGAATGCCATTATCGGAATGATTTTGGTGCTGGTGTTCCTGTCCTTGTTTTTAAATACCAGGTTAGCATTTTGGGTAGCATTTGGATTGCCCATTGCCTTTTTGGGGATGTTTGTCTTTGCGCCCATGTTCAACGTTACAATTAACGTACTTTCCTTGTTCGGGATGATTATTGTCATTGGGATTTTGGTAGATGATGGGATTGTAATTGCGGAAAACATTTATCAGCATTATGAAAAAGGAAAAACACCGGTACAAGCAGCTATAGATGGGACTATGGAAGTGATTCCACCCATTCTGTCCGCAATAATAACTACCATATTGGCCTTCTCCATATTTCTGTTCTTAGATGGAAGGATAGGGGATTTCTTTAGTGAGGTTTCCGTGATAGTTATATTGACCTTGGTAGTCTCTTTGGTGGAGGCATTGATAATTTTACCTGCCCACTTGGCCCATTCGAAAGCACTTAAACCTCAAGATAAGGGACCCAAATCCAGCATTGCCCAATTGTTTTCAAAGCTTAGGGTTATCAATAAAATGGGTGATAGGGCCATGGCTTGGATGCGGGACAAATTATACAGCCCTGCTTTACGTTTTGCCTTGGAGTATAAATTACTTACTTTTTCGATATTCTTTATGACATTGGCACTGACATTTGGGTCGATAGGTGGAGGTATCATCAGAACTGCTTTCTTTCCAAGAATTGCCAGTGACCGTATTGCTGTAGAACTTCTTATGCCCAATGGAACTAATGAAAAGGTAACTGATTCCATTATCAGTTTAATTCAAGAAAAGGCAAAGGTCGTAAACGAAGAATTTACCAATGAATACCTGCAAGGAAGCGGAAAGGAACTGTTTGAAAATGTTCAGAAAAATATTGGCCCTGGTTCCTCAGCAGCTACCTTGGTAATTAATTTACTGCCTGGGGAAGAACGCCCAGATGAGATCGTGTCCAGTTTGGTTACTGCTCGTCTGCGCGAATTGGTAGGGCCGGTAATTGGAGTAGAGAGTTTAATCTATGGTTCTGGCGGTAATTTTGGCGGTGATCCAGTCTCTGTGTCCTTGTTAGGAAACAACATAGAGGAATTGAAAGCGGCAAAAAACGAATTAAAAACTGCTATGCTCAACAACTCCTTGCTCAAGGATGTAACGGACAATGATCCTGCTGGAATTAAAGAGATACGTTTGCAGCTTAAGGAAAATGCCTATTTACTGGGATTGGATTTGAGGAGTGTTATGAATCAAGTACGTGCCGGATTTTTTGGCTCTCAAGCGCAACGCTTTCAGCGTGGGCAAGATGAGATTAGGGTTTGGGTGAGATATGATCGCAGTAATCGCTCTTCCATCACCGATTTAGATGAAATGCGCATTTTGGCCCCAACTGGTGAGCGGATTCCCTTGAAGGAAATTGCCTCCTATTCCATAGAGCGTGGCGATGTAGCCATTAACCACTTGGACGGTCAAAGGGAGATTCAAGTGTCCTCGGACCTTACCGACCCTCAAACCACTAGTGCAATTGATGTCATGGTATGGATAAAGAATGAGGTAATGCCGGATGTTTTGTCCAAAAACCCTTCCATCACTCCTTCTTATGAAGGCCAGAATCGTGAAAGAAACAAGTTTCAAAATTCATTGAAGTTTGTAGGCTTGACAGTGCTGGTTCTAATTTTTGTAACCATTGCATTTACCTTTAGGAGTTTTAGTCAACCACTTTTACTACTGCTTTTGGTTCCCTTTAGCCTAACAGCAGTGGCCTGGGGGCACTGGATTCATAACTTTTCCGTCAATATTTTGTCTCTCTTGGGGATAATAGCCTTAATTGGGATTATGGTCAACGATGGTTTAGTGCTTATAGGGAAATTCAATATCAATTTAAGAAATGGACTTAAGTTTGACGAAGCCATTTATGAGGCTGGACGCTCCCGTTTTAGAGCTATATTTTTAACCTCACTAACCACAATAGCCGGTTTGGCTCCGTTACTTCTGGAAAAAAGTAGACAAGCACAGTTCCTAAAACCCATGGCCATTTCCATAGCCTATGGAATTGGATTTGCAACAGTACTTACGTTACTAATGCTTCCCTTGTTTCTTTCCTTTGGAAACCATGTTAAGGTATTGGCCAAACAACTTTGGACTGGTGAGAAAGCTACCCGGGAAGAGGTGGAACGGGCTATCAAGGAACGAAATGAAGAAGAACACATGGTGAAAGGACTGCACCAACAAAATGGAAGTACTACACATACAGAGCCACTGGAAGAAGAGGCTTCAAAAGTATTAGAAGGCACAATAGAATGAAAAGCAAATTTTATATCCTACCCCTTTTTTTATTGATTTTCACCAATTGGGTTCAGGCGCAAGACCCTGTACTCTCCAAAGAGGAAGCTGTTGACCTTACCCTGGAAAATAATTTGGGCATTCAGGTGGCAAGGAATACCAAAAAAATAGATGAAAACAACGCCAATGTTCTCAATTCAGGTTATTTGCCCACGGTGACCGCTAATGCAGGAGGAAGTATTGATCGTCAAAATACGGAGGGTTCTTTGGCTGATGGGGATATACGAACTGCCGATGGTGTTGAAACTAGGAGGTACAATGCTTCCGTAAACTTGAATTATACTCTGTTTGATGGTTTAGGCAGATATTATGACTACAAGAGCTTCAAAGAACGTTCGCAGCAGTCTGAACTTGAGGTAAAGCAGAGCATAGAGAATACCATTTTGCAATTGTTCACGGTTTATTACGAAGTGGCTCGACTAACCGAGAACACGGAAAATCTGGAACAAGCCCTGGAAATTTCCAAGGACAGGTTAACTAGGGCCGAGTACCAGTTTGACTATGGCCAAAATACAGGGTTGGATGTCTTGAATGCCGAGGTAGATATCAATACCGATAGTATCAACTTACTTAATTCCAGACAGCAACTGCGAAATACGATGAGAGATCTTAACCTTATTCTGAACAGGGAACTTTCCACTTCTTTTGCTGCCGATACGACTGTTAATTTTGTATCAGGACTGGAAATGGAAAATGTTCATAATGAGGCTAAATCCAACAACATTAGACTGCAAATAGCCCATAAAGGAATAAATATCAACAAGCTTAATATTAAAGCTGCCAGAAGTGCATTTTTACCAACCATTGGATTGACAGGGTCTTATGGCTGGAACGAGAGTAGCAATAACAGTCCACTTGCTTTTACGGTTCAGAATATGGCAACCGGGGTTTCAGGAGGTGTTAACTTAACCTGGAATCTATTTGATGGCGGAAGGACCATTACAAGTGTCAAAAATGTAAAGATTGGATATGAAAATCAGGAGTTGCTCAAAAAACAAATAGAACTGGAAGTGGAGCGGGATATTCGCAATGCCTGGGATAGTTATACAAATGCGCTCTACGTTTTGGAAGTACAGGAAAAGAACTTGCAGACCAACCAAAATAACTTTAATCGAACCGATGAGCGGTATAAATTGGGTCAAGTGACTTCGATTGAATTTAGGCAAGCCCAATTGAACCTTTTAAATGCAGAGTTGGCGCAAAGTCAGGCCAAGTACAGTGCTAAATTGGCAGAACTACAAATGTTGCAAATCAGTGGTCAGTTACTCAATGTTGATTTTTGATAAGAAATTGAATAAGCTTCACGTCAAGTAAAGTCAAGACTTAAACTTGACAAAGTATGGTTAACCAGATATGTGCGAACATTTCTTTCAATGTCCTTATTGCTGGGAAGAAATATCTTTTCTTTTGGATAGTTCCATACCCAATCAGACCTATGTGGAAGATTGCGAGGTCTGCTGCAATCCTATCGAAGTCTCCCCGGTTTTTGAAAATGGGGAATTGATCTCTTTTCAGGCTATGGTTTTGGGGCAATAAGATTAGCTGAAGCGTTGCCGGACTTTTATCGCTATGCGCTGCAGGTATGCACAGTGTAAGGAGTTTCCGTATCTTTCCACGGACGATTTATGCCAATTTTTAGCCAACAATTTTTGACTTATGGAATTCACAGAAGCTAAAATTACTGCGGAACAAGCAGAGGACCTTGTTTTTAAAATTTACGGTCTCAAAGGAAAGGCCTTTCCACTACCCGGGGAAATTGATTTTAATTTTAGAATAAAAGTGAATGATGGGGATGGGTATATTCTAAAAGTTTCCCGTGTTGGTGAAGATGGGGATTATCTAGAATATCAACAACAATTGCTTCAATATGTTGCAGATAAGGGCAAAGATTTGGTTTCACCCTTGGTCGTCAAGGATGTAAATGGGAATGCCATTTCTGAGTACAAAGACGCTTTTGACAAGCAACGGAAAATCAGATTATTGAGTTGGATTCCAGGCCGTTTGTGGAGCAGGGTGAATCCCCAGTTGGATGCACTACGATTTAGTTTGGGCGAACAATGTGGGAGTTTGGCAAAGGCGTTGCAGGGATTCGATCATCCAATGGCGCATAGAAACTTTGAATGGGATATCGCTCAATCCCTTTGGACCAAGGAACATTTAGGTTTGTTTGAAGCTGAGGAAAAGGAAATCCTATCCTCTTTTATTAAGGCTTTTGAAAACAATCAAGAGTCCTATCAAAAACTCCGAAAATCGATTGTGCACAATGATGCCAACGATAACAATATTATTGTTACAGAACATTTAATCACCCCTGAAGTAAGTGCATTTATAGATTATGGGGATGCGATGCACACCCAAACCATCAATGATTTGGCCGTTGCTTGTGCCTATGCCATTATGCACCAGAATGACCCCTTGGAAGCAGCACTGCCCATTGTAGAGGGATATCACCGATCATTGCCTCTTTTGGAGGTGGAACTGGAGCAGTTGTTCCATGCCATTGCCATGAGACTGGTTATTTCCGTTACCAAATCCGCTTTGAACAAAATCAAGGAACCAGATAACACCTACCTGCTGATCAGTGAAAAACCAGCATGGGAAGTGCTTAAAAAATGGTGCCATATCCATTCAGACTTTGCACATTATTCCTTTAGAAAAGCCTGTGGTTTTACACCCCATCCCAATGAAAGAAACTTCAATCTTTGGGCGGGCAAGAACAATTTTTCACTTAAAGAACTATTTCCGTCAGTAAATTCAGAGGTAATCTTGCCAATTGATTTGAGTGTTTCCAGCTCATGGGTTGGGCATCAGGAAGAATTCAATGATTTGGATTTTCTTCAGTTTAAACTTGACCAACTTCAAAAAGAAAATTCAGGGAAGATTATGGCTGGAGGTTATTTGGAACCCAGAGCATTATATGGTACTTCATCTTATGATAAGCAGGGCAACAAAGGAAGGGAAAGCAGGACAGTACATTTGGGAGTGGATTTTTGGTTACCAGCCAAAACTCCTGTTCATGCGTTATTGGATGGTGAGGTGATAATTGCCGTAAATGATGCTGGCGATAAGGAGTATGGAGGGCTTATCATTTTAAAACATGAGTTGCCAAGTTTAGAGTTTTATACACTATACGGACATTTAACTGTGGCCAGTGCTACCAAAAACAAGGCGGGCGACAAGATTAAGAAAGGAGATTGTATAGGTCTTTTAGGCAACTATCCGGAAAATGGAAATTGGGCTCCCCACCTTCATTTTCAATTGTTGTTGTCCCTACTGGGATATGAAAATGATTTTCCAGGAGTGGCCTACTATAATCAAGTTGATACTTGGAAAGGGCTTTGCCCGGACCCAAACCTATTGTTCAAGAATAAAAAGTTGGAACCGGAAGAAGGAGTTGCGGACACTTCGTTGATTGACTACAGAAAAAAACATTTAGGTAAAAGTCTAAGCCTCCAATATAAGGTGCCCATTAAAATGGTTCGTGGAGCTGGGCAGTATTTAATAGATCAACATGGGAGAAAGTATCTGGACACGGTGAACAATGTTGCCCATGTTGGCCATGAGAACTTTGCGGTCGTCAAGGCTGGGCAGCGTCAAATGGCCTTGCTCAATACCAATTCCCGCTATTTGCATGAAAATATCAACAAGTTGGCTGAGGAGTTGCTTGAGACTTTACCACCTGAACTTTCTGTGCTTCACTTTGTAAACTCAGGAAGTGAGGCCAATGAGTTGGCCATTCGAATGGTAAAAGCAAACACTGGGGAGAGGGATATTATTGCATCGGAAGTTGGATATCATGGAAATTCAAACATCTGTGTGGACATAAGCTCCTATAAGTTTGACGGCAAAGGGGGTTCTGGAGCACCGGAACATACCCATATATTTCCATTGCCTGATACATTTAGAGGAAAGTATAGGGGTGTTGACTCAGGAATAAAATATGCTGATGAGGTGCTGGAGCTTATTAAGAAAATCCAAACTAAGGGAAGAGGTGTTGGAGCCCTAATTGTGGAATCAATTATCAGTTGCGGGGGACAAATAGAGCTTCCGGATGGATTTTTGGCCAAAGCCTATAAGTATGTGCGAAATGTGGGAGGTTTATGTATAGCCGATGAAGTGCAGGTAGGGTGTGGGCGTGTTGGAAAGACTTTTTGGGGTTTTCAATTGCACAATGTGGTGCCGGATATTGTAACTATAGGTAAACCATTGGGGAACGGACATCCACTGGCAGCGGTGGCGTGCACCCAAGAAGTGGCTAATAAATTTGCCAACGGCATGGAATACTTCAACACTTTCGGCGGTAATCCTGTTTCATGTGCTATTGGGGCAGAAGTATTGAAAACGGTAAAACGGGAAAAGTTGCAGGAAAATGCTTTAGCGGTTGGGGAATACCTCAAAAATGAGCTGCAAAAGTTGGCTCAAGAGTTTCCAATAATAGGAAATGTTAGAGGTCAAGGTCTCTTTTTGGGATTTGAGCTTGTGGATAAGGCACTAAATCCTTTAGGTGGCAAGGCCGATTATTTGGCCAATAGAATGAAGGACCATGGAATATTGATGAGTACGGATGGTCCGGATAACAATGTCCTAAAAATTAAACCACCAATGGTCTTTTCCATGGATAATGCTAAAGAGTTAGTGCTGTACCTGAGTAAAATTTTAGCAGAAGATTTTATCCAACTAAATTAAAGACGGAAAAACACGAATCCCTTTGCTTCCACTCGGTTGTATGATAGGTTATATGCTATAAAAAGGCCATTGATTTTGCCGATGACTTTCTTTGTAGGAGGAACAGGACTTTATGCTGTGACCTTCGGGTTATGGGTTCCAAAAAGCACAAATTTTTCAAGTTTTCTGGCTAAATACCACCCAAAAACGGGTTTAGTTTATTCATCTGAAAATATAAATTGTCCAGTATACAATTCAATGCGGCACAATTCCAAAGATACTTTATAGTTTTCTTCCATACGGCTAGTGCCCGACCTCTTTGTGAATTAGCGATTGTTTATGAATTGAAAATTACAATAGATTGATACCTGCATTTCTATAGCCATCCAGTAATGCTGAGCTTGGATCTAACTCAGTGATTATTGTATCTAAAGTTGAAATCTCACAGACTTTAAATCTATTGGCGGTATTTAACTTTTCTGAGATTGTTAGGGAAACGGTTTTTTTAGATGCCCTTATCATAGCTTTTTTCATCTGTGTAATCTCCCAGTCCAGCTCACTTATCCCTTTGCTAATATCAATATATCCAGTGCCTAAAAAGCAAATATCCGCAGTGATTTCAGATAGTATATTGATAGAACTTCCACCAATGGCAAGTTGGGATTTTCTAGATAACTTTCCACCTATAAGGTATACCTCATAATGTTCTGGAGAATTTGCCATAAGTTCCACGGCCATAGGTAGGCTTGGTGTAAATAATGTCAAATCCATGTTCTTTGGGAACAACTTTACCAATTCCAAGTTTGTGGAGCCGCCGCTGATAAGTACAATATCCCCATCATTCAAAAGTGAAACCCCTTTTTGTGCAATGATAGATTTGCTTCCCAGTTCATACACCTCGCCAAAGCGATTGGAGTAAACATTGAACCCATTGGAAACCGCTCCTCCGTGTACTTTCCTTAATTTTTTCATCTCATCCAATTCCTTTACGTCTCTTCTTACAGTGTCCATGGACACGTTCAACATACTAGCTAAATCGGTAAGCAGTACACGGTTTCTGATTTGAATTTCATGTAAAATGATGTGATGTCTCTTTTCTTTATTCATAATCTGAAAATAATTGCAATATAAAACAGCAATACTGCAGGATAAAACGTCAATTTAACATAATATTTGCATTTTTGCAATGAATGTTTGCAAGAAAACATTGCAAGTACAAATTTATTGTCATAGGTTTGTTTACAACTCTCACTAAAAGAACACAATTATGAAAAAAAAATTTGATCATTTACTGTTCTTGATGTTGATTTTTTTTGTTCAAACTACTTTTGCACAGAATATTTCAATTTCAGGAACGGTCAACGACAATGGAGGTCAGCCCCTACCAGGTGCAAGTGTCTTCGTTAAGGGGACTTCTTCAGGAGGAGTCACCGATTTTGATGGGAACTTCAATTTTACGGCAAGTGATACTGCTGGAAAATTGTTAGTTGTCAGTTATGTTGGATTTAAGCAGCAGGAAATCCCCCTTACTGGTTCGGACCAACAAGTAAACATTGTATTGCTGGAAGATTCCAATAATTTGGATGAGGTAATAGTCGTGGGTTCTTCGGTTACCCAAGAACGTAAAAAACTTGGTAATGCAATTACTACAGTAAAATCCGTTGAATTGGTAAAAGCGGCACCTTTAAATGTCACCACTTCATTACAAGGTAAGGTGCCAGGGGCACAAATTACGCAAAATTCAGGGGATCCTGCTGGAGGTTTTTCTATTCGATTACGTGGACCAAGTACCATTCAAGGCTCTTCAGAGCCGCTTTATGTGGTAGATGGTGTTGTAGTGAGCAATTTAACTACCAACGTAACCAACTTAAATGTTTCTGCTGGAGATGCAAGTCCAGGTCAGAACAGAATGGTCGACATCAATCCAAACGATATTGATAACATAAACATCCTCAACGGTGCCGCCGCCGCCGCAATCTATGGATCTCGAGCATCCAATGGTGTTGTGGTCATTACCACAAAAAAGGGAAGCTATACCGAGGATGGGCCCGAATTATTTTTCAAGAGTACTGTGAATGTGAATACAGTGCGAAAAAAGCTGGATCTTAATTTACGTGGTGAGGAATTTGAGACCATTGCAAACAGTCCACTTTCCGGAAGATTGTGGCCTATTTTTGGATTTAATCCGAATACAGGTGACCTTACCCCTTTCCGATACTTGTCTTCTAACAAATTCAATACTACGCGTTACGATTATCAAGATGCCATTTTCCAAACAGGATTGGGTACGGACAATTATTTTTCGATGAGGGATGGAAACGAGACCGTGAATTACAACGCTTCCGTTGGATATTTGAGCAATGAAGGAATTATTAAGAACACCAAATACAATAGATTGTCTGCTCGGTTGAACTTTAGTCATAAAGTAACTGATTGGTTGTCGTATGATCTTGGTTTATACTTTGCCAATAGCAAATCCGATGAAAAACCAGATGGCAACGTTTTCTGGAGTCCAATTAACTCCGTAAATATCACTAATAATGTTTATGATCTTTCGCAACGGGATGCAAACGGAAGCTTAATGGCAGTTGAAAACACAAGGGTAAATCCATTGTCCATTATAGAGGATTTCGATATAACCCAAAAGGTCAATCACTTTATTCCAAGTCTTCACGTAAAACTTAATCCAATTGAGAACCTGACCGTAGATCAAATTATTGGTGTTGACACTTATAATCAGAAAGGAAATATCTTCGTGCCAATTTACCCCTATGAAAATGTTAACCCTGCGTATTTTAATTTAGGGTATAGAGGAGAGGCCGAAGCAAAGATTTTTAATTGGAATTATGATATTAACCTAACCTATGATATTGATTTATCCCCTAAATGGAATTCAAGAACTACAGGAGGTTATAGTTTTCAAGCAAGTGAACTGGAATTCAATGGAACCCAAGGAAGGGATTTGGATGCATCTGGGAATCCTACGGTTCCATTGCAAACACAGCCTATTGATTCCCGATTGGACATTTTTGGGTTCTTCCTGCAAGAGACCTTGTCCTTTAATGATAAATTGTTCTTGACATTAGCAGGAAGGGTTGATGGTGCTACCAATTTCGATGAGGACAAAAGATCTAATTTTTATCCAAAGATCTCAGGATCTTATTTGATTTCCAATGAACCGTTCTGGTCGGAAAATAGTTTTATCAACTCAGCAAGATTAAGGGCTTCCTATGGTGAAGCGGGGAACCTGACTGCAATCTCCCCGTTTGAAAGATTTGGTAGCTATACTTCAAATGATTTCTTAAATGATACCACCTTACAACAAAACAATCGACTTGGTAATGAGGATTTGGTTCCAGAACGTACTAAAGAATTTGAAATAGGCGCCGATTTAAGCTTTTTTGACAACCGAGCTGGATTGCTTTTCTCCTATTATAGTCAAAACATTGAGGATTTAATTGTTAGCAGGGTATTAGCACCTTCTATTGGAGGAGCCTCCCGTACTGAGAATGTTGGAACGATGGAAAACAAGGGTGTAGAGATATATGCTAGGGTAACTCCGGTGAAGACTCAAGATTTAACATGGAATATTACTGCCAATTATAGTAGGAATAGAAACAAGGTTTTGGAAACCATTGGGGGTGATATCACCATCGCGAATGTAGCGGGAGCTCCTCCTGTTGTGCAAGAAGGTCAGCCTTTAGGTGTTTTCTATGGCACTTATTTTGCCACGGATAACAACGGGGAACATATCCTTACTGGAACATCCACGGATGGTGTGCCAGTAGGTGTCCCTCAAGTAGAAAGAGGGAACTTGGCCACGGGTCAACCGCAAAGGGATGGCAACGGGCAACCAACAGGTGATGTTTTACGGAAAGTTATCGGAGATCCCAATCCAGATTACATTTTAGGCGTCGGGACAGATTTAGCTTATAAAAACTTCTCATTTTCCATGTTGTGGGAAGCTGTGCAAGGATTTGATATTTTCGATGCTGATAAGCGTACCCGTCAAGGAGTTGGTCTGGGAAGATTGGCGGAAAAGGAACTTACAGGCGAATTACCAAGAGGTTACATCGCAGGAATTTATCCGATTGAGGAATTCAGGATGGAAGATGGTTCCTTTGTTAAACTTAGGGAGGTGGCCTTTACCTATGAATTCCCTTCCCTATTCAATGATAAACTGAAGAATACAAGAGTTTCGTTGATAGGAAGAAACTTGATATCATTTGATGATTTCTTCAGCTATGATCCAGAGACCAACGCAGGTGGGCAATCCAACTTGCTAAGGGCCGTGAACTTTGGTAACGTACCTATTCCAGCAACTGTAGCCTTATCTGTAAGCACTAATTTTTAAAAGAAAAGCCATGAAAAATATTAAGAATTTAATTCTATTGGGCATATTGGTGGTATTCGCAAATTCATGTGACAAGGTTTACTTGGATCCGAATTCTACCTTAGAGCCAGACGTTGTAAATAGTACTGATAATTTGGTGGCCTTGATCAATGGTGTTCAGCAGCGCTGGAGCACAGACAGAGCAGGAATCATTTACACGAGTACACATCTATCGGGATTGAATACAGGGGAGTTGAGACTGCTAAATCCTGGAAACCTAGGTGAAAACGAAGTATTGCTGGGGGGCGATGATATTAATGGGGGGAACGAAATACTGAATAATATCTGGACCAATGCCATGCTTTGTCGAAAAGAAGCCACTACGGTAATCACGGCTGCGGACAATGCTACCGATGACACTTCCATTGCCAATTCGCTCAAGGCACATGGATTGTTTTATAGAGCATTGGTCCACGGTACTTTGATTCAATATTTTGAGAGTATTCCATTAGAGGTTGTTGAAGATGCTCCTTTTGTAGACCGGGCCGCCGTGCTGCAAAATGCCATTGCGGATCTAACGGAGGCACAAGGTTACATACAATCAGGGTTATCTTCGGAGGTGACATCGGGAGTATTCAGTTCCGTTGATCTGGATAATTCGGTATCCGCACTTTTGGCAAGATTTAATTTGATGGCTGGAAACTATGGTGAGGCCATTACTGCAGCTAACAATGTGGATACAGGCGTGCAATCTACCTGGGCATACGATGCGGCTATTCCAAATCCTTTGTCATTTTGGTTTGGATCGCAGAACGTAACACAGGCAAGGGATGTTAATTTTACTTTGCCGGCGAGCTTGGCTCCAGATGTAGCAGACGAAAGAGTGCCCTTCTATGTAACTGCAGATGATTTCAATGCCCCCAGTCCCGATTATCAGATACTGGGATTCTATGACGATAATTTGAAGCAAATCCCTGTTTATTTACCAGGTGAGATCGTGTTAATAAAAGCTGAAGCCTATGTGCGAACAAGCGATTTGACCAATGCTGTCAATGAATTGAATGATGTGTTGACCAAAACGGCAGCGGAAGATGCATTTGGAGTTGGTGCAAATTTGCCCACTTATGGAGGTACGATGGACCAACAATCCATATTGGATGAAATATATCGTAATCGTAGAATAGAACTCTATTTGACGGGCCTTGGCTTGGAAGATAGTAGAAGATTTAATAGACCAGGACCTTCTGATGCCAATCCAGAAAGGAATCGAAATTACTATCCCTATCCAAATGCTGAAAGGGACAATAACAGCAATACACCAGCAAATCCGTCATCTTAAAAATTGGATCGATGCTGCGAGAAATATTAGTTTTACGTTAGTTTGTTTCTATGCCCAAGCCCTAATTAGCTGGCTTGGGCATAATTTATTCAATTAAGCTTATGTCAAGAAAAGTATTGTCAGGTTTGGATGTCTTGGCTAAAGACATCAAACTACAAGAGACCTTTAAGGGAAATGTGGCTTTGTTGTGCCATAACGCTTCGGTAGATGGCGGTTTGGTGCATGCTGCGTATCGATTCAAAGAGATGTTTGGTGAGCGGTTTATAAAATTATTTGGACCCCAGCATGGATTCTCCACAGATGTACAGGATAATATGATTGAAACTGATCATACGGTTCACCCTTACTTTGATATTCCGGTGTATTCCCTTTATTCGGAAACACGCATTCCAGCAGATGGCATGCTGGAGGGTATCGATCATTTGTTCGTGGATATGCAAGATGTGGGCTGTCGTATGTATACGTACATTTATACTTTGACTTTGTTGCTGGACAAATGTGCATCCCAAGACATAGAAGTCATAGTGCTTGACAGACCCAATCCCCTAAATGGTTTGGATTTGGAAGGCAACATCCTGGAAATGGAATTCGCATCATTTATTGGGCTACACCCCATACCGGTTAGACATGCCATGACTATTGGGGAAGTTGCCGTGATGCATCAGAAATATTGGGTAGCATCTTCCTGTAACTTCAAGGTGATAAAGATGCAAGGTTGGGAACGGGAAATGTATTATGGGGATACCGGATTGCCATGGCTGCTGCCATCTCCAAATTTACCGCGGGTGGAAAGTGCGTTTACATTTCCTGCTACGGTAATGTTCGAAGGCACCAAGCTTAGCGAGGGTAGGGGCACAACCCAATCCTTGGAAATTGTTGGTCACCCAAGTATTGAACCCTATGAGTTCTACGAAAATCACCTATCTAATGTGATGATGGATTCCGGCCTCAAAGGATTTGCGATAAGGCCCATTACCTTCCTGCCAACATTCCAAAAGCATGCCGATAAACCTTGCGGTGGATTTCAAATCCATGTGACCGATAAAAAAACGTTCGCGCCATGGAAGGTTGGTCAATTGCTCATGCGGGAACTTTATAATCGTTTGGGAGAGGAGTTTCAATGGAAAGAACCCCCCTATGAATACAATTATGAGAATATGCCCATCGATATAATCAATGGATCAGATCAACTTCGCAAATGGGTAGAGAATAATGGAAAACTTGAGGAACTGAAAGAAATGGAGCAACTGGAATCTTATCAGGAAATGCTGAGTTCAATTAAATTGTACTGATTGTTACCTAAAATTAAGTTGTGAACCCAATACTGGTATTTTCGGTAATAGCTTTCTATTTCGTCCTATTGATGGTCATATCCTATTTCACGTCAAGGAACAGGAGTGACGATTCCTTTTTTACCGGTGACCGACAATCACCATGGTATTTGGTAGCATTTGGGATGATTGGTGCAGGTCTTTCTGGAGTAACCTTCGTATCGGTGCCAGGGATGGTTGGAAACAATTACCTGTATTTCTACCAGTTTATCTTGGGGAATGTAGTGGGTTATCTGTTTATTACATTTGTTTTGATACCCCTTTACTACCGGTTGAAACTCGTTTCCATTTATGGTTATTTGAAGACAAGGTTTGGTAACAGTTCCTACAAAACAGGGTCCTTGTTTTTCTTGATATCCCAATCATTTGGTGCAGCATTACGATTGTTATTGGCAGCAAAAATCTTGCAGTTTGCATTTTTTGATGCTATGAGAGTTCCCTTTTTTGCAACGGTGATCATCATTTTGATATTGGTTTGGCTGTATACCTACAAGTCTGGGATAAAGACCATAGTCTGGACAGATACCATGCAAACTTCCTTTTTGATTCTTGGGGCCGTCTTTACCATAATTGCCATAATGAAATCATTTGACTTTACAGTTTCGGATGCTATTCGAGAAGTAACAGGGCATAAGTATTTTGAAGTGTTCAATTGGGACGGAAAGTCAAGCAACAATTTTTACAAGCAATTTGTTGCGGGAGTACTCATAGCTATTGCTATGATGGGTTTAGATCAAAATATGATGCAGAAAACCTTGACCTGTAAAAACCAGTGGGATGCTCAAAAGAATACCCTCACTTATAGTTTGATACTCGCAATGACACAGTTTCTGTTTTTGGGGTTGGGAATTTTACTATACATCTACGCAGAAAGCAAAGGTGTTATGCTTACAATAGGAAATGAAGGGCAATTCCTGGACACGGATACCTTATTCCCTGATCTTGCTTTGAACCATTTGGGTTTATGGGCAGGGATTAGCTTCCTTTTGGGGATTATTGCGGCATCTTTTTCCAGTGTGGATTCCGCATTGACGGCTTTGACCACTTCCTTTACCTATGATTTTCTTGACATTTCTACAAAGAGCAGTGGTGAGAAACGTAAGTTGAAAAATCAAGTACTATTCGGTTTTTCAGTGGTTTTATTCATAATCATCATGGTTTTTTCAAAAAGTCAGGGAGATGTTATATCCTTGATATTCAATGTGGCAGGCTACACATATGGACCTCTGTTAGGGCTTTATTTGTTTGGAATGTTCAGTAAGGTAAATATAAAGGACAAATGGGTTCCGTTGGTATGTATGGTAGCTCCATTGCTCACTTACAGCATAGGAGCTTATTTGAACCGCGCATTGGATTTTGACTTTGGTTTTTTCAGCATTGCGGTTAATGCCCTATTGACGGTTTTTGGTTTGCTAATACTTAAAAAAAGAAATGAAAATGAATAATCCCACAACAGAGCGACCTTCAAATTATGATGATTTGGAAAAAATGAGCACTGAGGAATTGCTCACGGCAATCAACCAAGAGGACAGAACAGTTCCCAATGTCCTTAATCGGACAATTCCATCCATTCAAGAATTTGTGGATAGTACGGTCAGTCGAATGAAAAGTGGAGGACGTTTATTTTATATTGGTGCGGGTACTAGCGGAAGGTTGGGCGTGTTGGATGCATCTGAATGTCCGCCGACCTATGGTGTTTCTGCGGATTGGGTCATAGGACTGATTGCTGGAGGGGATAGGGCGTTGAGAAAAGCAGTTGAAAATGCCGAGGATGATATGGAACAGGCATGGCTGGACTTGAAGGAATTTAACATAAATAAACAGGATACCTTATTGGGTATTGCCGCATCAGGAACAACACCTTATGTAGTAGGAGGTTTGAAAAAAGCCCAGGAAAATGACATTGTAACAGGATGCGTGGTGTGTAATGAGGAATCTCCGATTTCCAAGGTGTCGGATTTTCCAATCGAACTAGTGGTCGGACCTGAATTTGTTACGGGAAGTACAAGGATGAAAGCTGGAACAGCCCAAAAACTGGCCCTTAACATGATATCGACATCCATTATGATAAAGTTGGGTAGGGTAAAGGGCAACAAGATGGTTGACATGCAGCTGTCCAATGAAAAACTCACCAAAAGAGGGGTGAAAATGCTAATGGATGAACTGGATATTGATCAACAAGCCGCAACGGACCTACTGCTGAAGCATAACAACGTTCGTGAAATCCTAAATATGTACAAGGAATAGCTTGTGGTTAAAGTTGAATTCAAATAAATGATATTGGATTCTTGACGTAATGGAATCAGAGTTATTTTAGTTATTACATTTACATTACGAACATGGGTTTGGAAATAAAAAAAGGATTGCAACATTGCAATCCTTTTTTCTTTAGTAGCGGGAACAGGACTCGAACCTGTGACCTTCGGGTTATGAGCCCGACGAGCTACCTACTGCTCTATCCCGCGATGTGGACGGCAAATATACGACGGTTTTTTGTTTATTTCCAAATTAAAACCAACATTCACTAATTCCTTTTTGGTCGGTCCAGCTTAAAATCCATAAATTCGGGTTTTTACTTTATGGAAGCTATAAATGATTTTTTATCTGCAATGTTACCCTATACAGAATGGGCCATGCTCATTCTTTTAATTGGTGGTGGATTGTTCCTTGTTTTTCAATCTAAATTTTTGCCATATAGGTATTTTGGCCATGCTATTGCTATAACAGCAGGCAAACATGATACCGAGGGTGCAAAGGGGGATGTAAGCCATTTGCAGGCCTTATCAGCGGCAGTAGCGGCAACGGTGGGTCTTGGTAATATCTCCGGGGTGGCCATCGCAATTTATATGGGTGGTCCGGGAGTTGTTTTTTGGATTTGGATTACAGCGTTAATTGGAATGTGTATTAAGTTTTATTCCTGTAGTCTTTCCATAATGTTTAGAGGAACCGACTCTGATGGAAAATTACAAGGCGGCCCCATGTTCTATATTACCCAAGGAATAGGTAAAAAGGCCAAACCCTTGGCCACCTTTTTTTGCATAGCAGGTCTGTTTGGTTTTCTTGGTGTGTTCACAGCGAACCAGTTCACCCAAACCTTTATGAATGTTGTAAAACCTAATGAAAGTTTGGCCGTGTTGGGGGATTTTAACTGGAAGTTAATAATAGGGATAGTGTTGGCTCTAATCACCTCTTTTGTCATTTTTGGAGGTCTTAAAAAGATAGCTAGAGTAGCATCTGCAATAGTCCCATTTATGGTACTAATTTATTTTGTAGCTGTTTTGGTGGTAATGGTGAACAATGCAGCTGAAGTATTTCCCGCTTTAAAAATGATTGTTACAGAAGCTTTCAATTTTGAAACCATGGTTAAGGGTGGTTTTTGGGGATTGGTAATTCTTGGGGTGCGTCGCGCTATGTTTTCCAATGAAGCAGGACTGGGTAGTGCACCCATGTACCATGGTCAGTCCAGAACAGATGAGCCAGTCCAAGAAGGACTAGTAGCCATGTTGGGACCTTTTATAGATACTATTGTTGTGTGCACATTGACCGCTATCGTTATTATTTTAAGCGGAGCTTATTTAGAGGCAGAAAGCAATGGTATTCTAATGACCTTAATCGCGTTTAAAAAATCCTTGTTCGGTTATGGAGATGTACTATTAATGATCATTGTTTCGGCATTTGCGCTATCCACGCTATTTACGTATTCCTATTATGGGGTAAAATGCCTTTCTTTTTTGACTAATGCCAAAATTGGTAAATACTACAATTGGTATTTTGTGGCAACGATCGTTTTTGCAGCGGTAGCATCCGTTGATTTAGTGATAAATTTGATTGATTTGGCCTATGCGCTTATGGTCATTCCCAATATGATAGCGGTACTTTACCTGTCACCCAAAGTGAATTTGGCAGCAAAAAAATACTTTTCAAAATTGAAGCATGGAAAAGCATAAAGCAGGTTTTGTAAATATTATTGGAAACCCCAATGTTGGAAAATCCACGCTAATGAATGCATTTGTGGGTGAAAAGCTATCCATAATTACATCTAAGGCGCAAACAACAAGACATCGAATTTTGGGAATAGTGAACGGGGAAGACTTTCAAATGATTCTTTCCGATACCCCGGGGATTATTAAACCGGCGTATGAACTGCAAAATTCCATGATGGATTTTGTAAAGTCAGCCTTTGAGGATGCAGACGTATTGCTATATATGGTGGAAATAGGTGAAAAAGCGTTGAAGGATGAGGCATTCTTCAAAAAAATCGAGAACAGTAAAATACCTGTTCTTTTGCTGCTCAACAAAATAGACACTTCAGACCAAAAGGTCTTGGAAGAACAAACCCAACATTGGCAGCATCTGCTTCCCTCAGTAGAAATACACCCTATATCCGCTTTGGAAAACTTTAATATAAAAGAAGTCTTTGACCGAATTTTGGAGTTGCTTCCCGAAGCTCCCCCATATTATCCAAAGGACCAATTAACAGATAAGCCAGAGCGTTTTTTTGTAAACGAAACGATTCGTGAAAAAATATTATTGCATTATAAAAAGGAGATTCCTTATGCCGTTGAGGTAGAGACAGAGGAATTTTTTGAAGACGAAAAAATCATTAGAATCCGTTCCGTGATTATGGTGGAACGCGACACCCAAAAGGGAATTATCATAGGGCATAAGGGAAGTGCGCTGAAAAGAGTTGGGGTAGAATCCCGAAAAGACCTGGAAAAATTCTTTGACAAACAGGTCCATATTGAATTATATGTTAAGGTAAACAAGAACTGGAGAAGTAATTCGAATCAACTACGGAGATTTGGGTATAATAAATAAGGGAGGTTGAAGTTAAAGTACAATCAACCTTACCTTTTAAGCCCAGAAACCATTTCCCGAATATAGGCCTTAAGTTGGTCCATCTGAGGTTGCCCTTTGGCTTTTCCCATGCGCCCAAAAGCATAGAGCGTAAACCAAATTACTACTAGAAAGAACATTCCGGCCAACCAAAATGTAATATCATGTCCCAAAGAATAGTTGGAGTAAGCAAAAACACCTAAAATGATAAAAATGGTGCCCACTCCAAAATGTAGAAACATAAAAAAGGTCCATAGTGTTGGATTGGGGCCAAAAACACCATGAATTTTACTTATACCTTTTTCAAAAGAAGTAAGCTCCAAATGGAGTTGGGGAGTCCAAAAGGTCGTTTCCGATTTTTTAAAACGAACGTAAATGTGCTCATCCAAGCGTTTTACCAGAAATGGTTCTGGAATTTTTTTGTCAAAAACCCGCTTTAAATGCTCCAAATCTTCTTCAAGGGAGATTTCAAATCGAGGTCGCAAAACAATTTCATTGGTGAAATCACTCATAAGTGGTTGACATTGATTAAAAAAGGTATCATTTTTTCTTCATAAATAATGGTATTTTTGCCAAAATTTAATGAAGATGGGAGCTATTGTAGCCATTGTGGGAAGACCAAATGTGGGCAAGTCCACTTTTTTCAACCGATTAATCCAACGTAGGGAAGCCATTGTGGACGCCGTAAGTGGTGTTACCAGGGACCGCCACTATGGAAAAAGTGATTGGAACGGGAAGGAGTTTTCCTTGATTGATACCGGCGGCTACGTTGTGGGAAGTGACGATATCTTTGAGCAGGAAATTGATAAACAGGTGGAGCTTGCCATAGATGAGGCGGATGCCATTATTTTTATGGTGGATGTGGAATCTGGCGTTACCGGGATGGATGAAGATGTTTCCCGGCTGCTAAGAAAAGTGGATAAACCTGTTTTTTTAGCCATTAACAAGGTAGATAATGCTCAGCGGGAAGCGGATGCTGTGGAATTTTATGCCTTGGGACTTGGGGATTATTATACTTTGTCAAGTATTAATGGTAGTGGAACCGGAGAGTTGTTGGATGCCTTGGTTAAGGTACTCCCCGAAATTGAAGAAGAAGAAAGTGAACTGCCTCGTTTCGCGGTTGTGGGTCGACCCAATGCGGGAAAATCGTCCTTTATCAATGCGTTAATAGGTGAGGACAGGTACATTGTAACCGATATTGCTGGAACAACCCGGGATAGTATTGATACTAAGTACAACAGATTCGGATTTGAGTTTAATTTGGTGGATACAGCAGGAATCCGAAGAAAGGCCAAAGTGAAGGAAGATTTGGAGTTTTACTCCGTAATGAGGTCGGTGAGGGCCATAGAGCACTGCGATGTTTGTATTTTACTGGTCGATGCTACTAGAGGTTTTGATGGGCAAGTACAGAACATTTTTTGGTTAGCCCAGCGGAACAATAAAGGTGTTGTAATTTTGGTAAATAAATGGGATTTGGTGGAAAAAGAGACCAATTCGGTAAAAGAATACACCCAAAAAATAAAAAAGGCCATAGAACCTTTTGATGATGTACCTATCCTATTTGTTTCCGTACTCACCAAGCAGCGGATATTTAAGGCTATTGAGACTGCTGTTGACGTGTATAAAAACCGTTCAAAAAAGCTTGTTACCCGTAAGCTCAACGATGTAATGCTACCCATTATTGAGCATACACCTCCTCCGGCCTACAAAGGGAAATATGTAAAGATTAAGTTTTGTACACAACTACCAACCTTATATCCGCAATTTGCTTTTTTCTGTAATCTGCCACAATATGTACGAGAGCCATATAAGCGGTTTTTAGAGAACAAACTCCGAGAGCATTTTGATTTTAGCGGAGTGCCCATCACTATTTTTATGCGAAAGAAATAGAAAATCTAATTGTTAGATGCCATTTTTACCGTGATTCCCCGATGAATCCGGTTTCCTTCATTATCCAAGGTTGTAAGCGTATAATTACCAGGCTGCATGGGTAAAGCAAGCTCATGAAAATCTGTGGTTGTACTTATATAAGTGGCATCGAGGTACCAATGTACGGTACTTTCAGGCTGTTGGTGGGCCAATTTAAAAACTACCTCCTTTGCGGTGACCCCTATATCCTTCGGAATAAGTATCTCTTCGTTTAATTTAGGATGGATAAATTCCATCATTTGATGCTCTTCTCCTATACATCCAGCCAAGAATGGAGGCAAAGTTTTGTAATTAGGGTTGGCATCAGCATAATAGTATTCCACAACTGTGGGAAGACTAAACCAACTTTTTTGAATCATTTCCTCCAACGGATAACAAGCAGAGTTTACACGATAGGTCTCTTGTGCATCCATGGAAATCTGATGGTGATAAGGGCAAGTAGGACTTTTGATGCCGTTTGTAGGGAGTTGTTGTATTTGGGTTGCGTCACAAAAAATGGAAGCCCTATGACCACTTTCCTTACAGATTTCCAAAGCGGTAAGGTCATCATACGGTTCATGGAACCAACCACTATGTGGCAAATTAGACAGTACATCAAACAGAATGGGGGCGGCAGCTGAAATCCCGATCAATCCAGGTCTGCCTTCTCCATCGGCATTACCTGCCCAAACTCCAATAGCATATCTTGGGGTGACCCCAACCGCCCAGGCATCCTTGAATCCAAAACTGGTACCTGTCTTCCACGCAATAGGTTGGGATGAGTCAAAAAATTGCCAATTTTCGTCGCCCTCGGGCCGATTTACCTCCCTCAAAGATTTAAACGTATGGTATATGGCACCAGCATTTACAACAGGCGCATCAAACTGCTCATCTCCAAAATCTGCTTGATTTTCTAATAGATAAGAAGGTTCGTCAAATTCATGGGAACGATAAGTACTGGAATGGGATACAAAATAGTTTAGTGTCGAAGCGGTAGCGGCATAGGCTTTGGTGATATCCCATAACGAGCATTCGGCCCCTCCCAATACAAGAGGTAATCCGTAGTGGGCAGCAGGTTTGTCCAAAGAATGCATCTTCATTTTTTGAAGTTTGTTATAGAATTTTTGAAGACCATATTGTCGTAACAAGCGGACTGAAGGTACATTCAACGAACGGGATAGAGCCCGACTGGCAGGGACTGCTCCTACATGTTTTTTATTGAAGTTCTTTGGATTATACCCATTGATTACGGTTGGGATATCCTTGACCAAACTATTTGGCAACAACTGCCCTTCATGAAGAAGTGAAGTAAACAGAAATGGTTTTAGGGTGCTTCCTGTACTTCGATTCTTGGTAATGATATCTACATAGTTACCATGTGCTGATGAAGTTGGGGAATTCCCTACATAAGCTAAAACCTTACGGGTTTCCACATCCAGGACCAAAATGGCGAGGTTATGGACCTCATTACTTTTTAAACGCTGATAGTGATGAGAGGTCAATCTGTTGGTTTGAACTTGAAGATGTCTATCTAAAGAAGTGGTTATACGTGTTCCTGGATGCTCTTTTTTGATGCGTTCCGTCAAATGAGGAGCAATATTCGGCAGGGGTAGGGGTTTTTGAGGTAATGGTTCGGCTATGGCCAGTTCATAATTGGTTTGGTCAATGATTTCTTTAGACCATAGTTTTTTTAATAACCGATTACGTTTGTTTTTAAGGGTTTGCTCATTCCTTCCAGGAAAAATTAGGGAAGGGGCATTTGGTAAAACAGCAAGGGTGGCCGATTGCCCCCAACTTAGCTTATGGGCCGGAATTCCATAATAGCGCCACGAAGCTGTTTCCAAACCAACAATATTGCCTCCATAAGGGGTGTGACTTGCATATAATCGTAAGATATCTTCCTTGGAATGTCTAAACTCCAATCGGGTTGCCATAAAAAGCTCTATGCCTTTTTCAAAATAGGTTCTTGCTTTATTTTTTCTACTCAGCCTTATGACTTGTTGAGTTATGGTGCTTCCACCTCTTCGAGTATCCTTGGTAAGATTGTGCTTAATGGCATTAAAAATGGAAATGGGATTGAAACCGGGATGTTTATAGAAATACTCATCCTCAAACAGCAGCACACATTCCCCAAATTTGGAAGGAACAGAATCCAGTTCAGGAAAGCGCCATTGACCATCCTCCGCAATTCGGGCACCAATCAACACATGATCAGAACTGGTTACTACGGTAGAGGTAGGATTATTAAAGAGAGACATGGGTAAACAAAATAGCCACGCCAAAAAGATGCCTATAAAGGCACCAAGCACAAGTCTGTACTTCAATGCTCCCTTTTTATATTTGGATGTGAGGTTTTCCATCCTGTTCAGTCTATTCTATTGTATCACCTTTATCCATTGTCCTTTGTTGCGGGCATTATAATGGTTGTCGTACATGGCCTCTACCTGTGCTCCCGGCAAATAATAATCTCCCAAGAAGGAAGCGTTCAGTTTAATGGTAAAAACCTTTCTTTTTTTAGCGCCCAGGTCAAAATAGAAATTGGTTCTATCGTCCCTGGTGTCCATATAAGCGGATTTTCCGGCGTTTTCACTTCCAAAACCAGTATAGGAGGTATCCACAATTTCCCATCCACTTGGAACAATTTGGGTCAAAGCCACATCCTTTAGATAATCATTGGAGGTATTAAAAACAGTTATCTGCGCTTGCAACTCAGTTCCTTGTCTTAGTTGCCCAACATCCATATTATTACCCAATGGATCCTGATAACTTACGGAAAGGCTTAAATTTTGTTGCTGTTCCAATTCCTGACCAACCGGTAGCTTCCCGCTCAAAGAGAGCGTGGCATAAACAATATTTCCTTGATGGTTTTCAATCTGTATTTCGTCATTGGCAGATGCAATGGTAATAGATCGTTGTGCAATGGCTCTATCTGTTTTTATACTCACTTTTTTGCCATTGTTGGTGAGGGTAAGATCAAGGGACTTACCTCCACTTTTGGCTACCATTTTTGCCATGGACAAAAGAGCATAAGCAGTTTCTTGTGTGTTGTACCATTTTTGGGAGGACAGGTTCTTTGCAAGGGATTCAGCTAGCTCACGTTGTTGATTATCCCCAAGAATCACAGTTGTTTCCAAAGCCATGGCCCTATTCCGGAATACGGAACCATAGGTTCGATAATTATAAGAATTGGGCTGGAAATTGATGTTGGCTTTTTGTGCAAGTTTCTTTGCGACCTCCTTTTTGCCTGCCAACGCATAGGCCGCGGCTAATCGCCATTTGGCTTCATTGCTCAGGTTTTTGGATTCCCGCAAACGATTCATCGCTGCCAATTCTGGTTGCTGGGCCAGAGCTAATGTGTATAAACGATAGGCCTGTGCTATATCGTCATTATAGCTGCTACGCTCATTGCTCCATTGTCTAGCGGAGCTCTTTTGATAGTGGAGCCAGTTGCCTAAAAATGTAAGTGGCAATTGATATCCTTTTTGTTTAGCCTCCAACATAAAATGACCCGCATAAGAAGTGCCCCAATCATTGGCCATACCATAACTAGGCCAATAACTGAGGCCACCGTTAGGCAGTTGAAAATCATTTAAGCGCCTAATACCGGCTTTCACATTTTTCTCAACCTCTTTTTTCTTATCAAAAGTGATATCGAGTACATCCGCTAGATAAAGTTGTGGAAAGGCCGCGGACGTAGTTTGCTCCACACATCCATGAGGATATTGTAACAGGTACTCCATTCGCTTGGAAAAATCCATGGGAGGAAGGGTGGAAAATTCAATAAAGCCCGTGTTGGTGCCAGAAGTACCAAAGGGTTCGAAAGGAATAACTTGGGATTGGGAGGCTTCAATGGTGGATAAGCTGCTTTGGGTGGTAATAGGGTTAGGATTTTCTACATCAATTTGGGTAATATTGTAAGCACTTTCACCTGCTCCTGAGGCCGTAACTTTTACGGTTTGAAAGGTTTTGGCCGGATTCACTTTAAAATCAAAATTGACTATTTGCTCCCCTACAGTATTAAAAGTAATGTCTTTTCTTGTAGATCCAATAGGTTCTAAGGCCTTATCTGCCTCAATGCTTACCCTAACATTTTTCACCTTCTTTTCCATGGCAAAAACGGTCACCGGAATGGTGACTTTTTCTCCTGGAGACAATTTTCGTGGAATAGAAGTAAGAACCATCAAAGGTTTTCGAACCGGAGTGGTTTTTTCTGCATTCCCATACGCTCCTTTTTGATTTCCGGCTACCACCATTGTACGGACAGAACCTACATAATTGGGCATTTTTATAGTGTGATTCGCCTTTTCCCCTGCCTTCAACTTGAAGGGTCCCAAAAAAGTCACAACAGGTTTAAAACGCTGTGCCTTTCGGTTTTTGGCTCCCTCTCCAATACCACCGCCCCCAATGGCATAAATGTTGTCCACACTAACGGAATAGGCTCCAATAACATCATCAAAAATGTCGAATGTTTTTACCCCTAAGGCCTGTCTGGAATAGAATGAACCATGAATGTCAGGGGTTTTAAATCGGGTAAGATCTAATAACCCATCATCAACAACCGCTAAAGAATAAGTCATTGGTTTCTTATTGATTTCTGAAACGGTAACCTTAAAGGATTGTTCGGGTTGCAATACCTCTGGCATTTTTAGCTGGGGTTTCAGAAAAGTATCGGGATTTTCCACCAACAAGGGAACCACTCCGTATAGTCGGATGGGGAGATCATTGGCTACCTGGCCGTGGGGTTGTAACAGAGAAATGTTGACATAGATATTAGGAGCCATGTCGGCTGTAATTGGAATTTTGGCCTGAGTTTCTTTGGTCGAAGTTTCTATCCATTGTTGTGATAGGACTTCCGAACCATTTTCGATGCTGATTAAAGCGTGTCCACCCCTATCCGATGGAAATGTAACCAGGGCTTCCTGCCCTATAGCATATTTTTCTTTATCGGCAGAAAAAATGAGAATTTTGGAACTTTCGGAATCACCTGAAGCAGGTCTGCGCCACCAATTTCTATAAAAATAAGCAACACGGCCAGTTGCATGACCAGAAACTTCGTCAATGACCCGAATAAGAAAACGCCCTCCATCATCATCCGGAACATTAAGGTTAAAATTGGCCTTACCATCTGTTTTGGTGGTTATGGATAGCTCCTTAAACGGACGGTGCACGGTAGCATTTTCATAACGGGAAAGGTTGTCGCGTCCTCGGTTCCACCACCAACGCCATTCAATTTTAAACACTTGTACTTTTAATTTCCGATTGCCTGCGGTTTTGCCTTCTGCATTTAAGCTTACGACATCAAAGTTGTTGTTCTCATCTGTTAGGAATGAACCATATTGCTTGGCTTTTGGGGAACGAAGCCCCACAAAATGGGAAAATGGAGCCACTTTTTTACTGAACACATCAATGGAAAAGTCACCGCCACTCTCAAAGACTTTAGTGGTGAAGACCGCTTGCAGCATTCCAGGTGCTTGGGCATTGATATCAATTTTTTCATTGATATCCAATATTCCATTTTCATTTAAATTTGTATTAACAAACTGGAGCTCAGTTTCATTGAAAGTACGAACAGGGTCGTGAAAAATGTACTTATCGAATCCTGAAAAGGATGAAGAGGCATTTTGCAGTTTAGCGTTGATATCCACTTTCAGGTTACGTGCTGGAGCACCATGCAACCATTGAACTTTGGCTTGGCCTCTGCTGTTTTGGTTGGCTTTCAAGATTTTATCTTCAAATGCAAACTCGACTTTTAAACGATTGGGTTTTATTGTGGCGATCTTTAAACTCTTATAAAACTGGGCACCGCCAACCACTATTTTGGCGTTCCAACTTCCAGTGGATGCATTGGGCTTTGTGGGAATTGGGAAATAGTAAAATCGCCCTTCTTTTTTGGCATATAACCCATCAGCAACCTGCGTACTTTCCTTTTTCAATATACTGCGTTGAACCAACTTGCCCCTGGCGTCATTCACTTCCAAAGCAATAGGATGGTCTTTGGGCAAAGGGTTGTTTCGGTCA
This sequence comes from uncultured Allomuricauda sp., assembly GCA_965117065.1. Lineage (GTDB taxonomy): Bacteria > Bacteroidota > Bacteroidia > Flavobacteriales > Flavobacteriaceae > Flagellimonas. The sequence continues at coordinate 1,547,763 of OZ220751.1, read as the reverse complement.
TCCAAGACAAAAGTCAAGTGAACCGTATCACCTGGGCGGTGAACTCCTCTTTCGGTATAGATAAAACCTTGAAGACCACTTTGCAGTTCTTCGCCAGATACGTCAAACTTGCTAAGGGAAAGGGCATTTCCGTCAGCTAGCTTGGCGTAGGCATAGTTGTTGTTTTTTTCCGCTACAGCAAAGGCTACACCTTTTTCACCATCATAAATGGCAAAACCCGAGGCATCTGTGATTACCTCTCCTAACAGTTGTTGCTGAAAATTATAGAGTTTAATTTTAGCATTGGCTTCTGGTTGTGTCGTCAATAAATTAGTGACGGCAAAATGATAGGAACGATTATTCCCTTTTTTTACAATCAATCCCAAATCACTCCCCAATAGATGGGTATAAGCTATTCGATCATGATTATAATACGCTTGATGGCATGGATTGTCCTGTTCTTCCCAGTTATAATCAATATTCCTCCAATCATAGATTTCATTGTCCCAAAAACGTTCCTCTTGGGATTCTACGTTGAGGTCTACAAATTCTGTATTTAATTCTACATCTTCCGTTTCATTTTCGTCAATTCCGCAGTCGTACAATGTATGCTCCTTTTTAAAACTGAATTCGACACGATAAAGAGAACCGGGGTTTACTTTGATCAGTTCAGATAAATCCAGAGCATGTGCCTTCCAGTAAGTGGAATTCTCTTCACCTTCAGCAGTCAATGGGATAACTTTATAGGCAACTCTACGCCCAACTGACCTCAAACCCGAACGGTATTGTGGGGTAAGATTGCTGTTTTGCAGGTATTGTAGCATATTGTTCTCAAACACTTGGATAACCCGTACTTCTACCGCCGAGAGATTTACGGTTTCAAAATAGATTGGTGCGGAAGCTGCATTAGGCAAAATGGTACCCTTGGAAATTAACCTTACCTTGGGTTTAAGCTGTTCAAAAGAAATCCATTCAGAAAAGGTCTTTTTAAGACTGAACCCATATTCGCTTTTTATGCCTTCAAAGGCTTTCACTTGAACTTCTCCCAGAATTCTATTGGAGGGATATACCCGAAGTACATTGCCATCTATTTCGTAGCGCAGGCTTTCAGCTCCTTCAATAGTTACCAACCCGTTTAAATTCTGATTCTGCCTTAAGGGTTCCGAGAAATTTATGGTTAGAGCCGCGTTGGGCGCTGCTGCCGTTTTGGCATCCACGACCACAAACTTGTTTAACCCTGGAATGGTGTAACGCTCTGTTCCTTCATTTTCAATGTTGAGCTTAGACCCATCCCATTTAATAAGTAATTCACTATCATCGGTTTTTCGGGAAATGCTATCAATTTTAAAGTTAAAAAATTGGGCATCCTCCACGGTGCTTTCCCACTTGACGGAAGCATTTTTCTTTTCCTGAGAAGCGGAAAGTACGGTTGTTATTAGTGAAGCAGGTAGCATGTCCGATGCTTCCAATGTGCCGGTCAAATACTGCCAGTTTTTATCATATGATTGTAGTTCTCCTAATCTAATTCTAAAATTTGGAGCTAGGGTTTTAAAGCTAAAAGTATATGTATTGAAGTCACTATCAATATCCTCAAAAAGTTTATGGAGCAAGAGCGTTACCATATACTCCGTATTGGATTCTAAATATTCCGAGGGTTGAAGCCTAAGTTCCCTTCCGTTCTCGATAACCAGTTTTCCATCAATCTTTGGTGATATTTTCAAGTATTCTGAGGGAAGTTCTTGAGTCAGTTCAAATTGATTTAACTGTTCTGAAAGGGTAATTTGAATAGGGGAGGCAATGCTTTGATTGCCATGGGTATGATAACTGATATAATCTTTGAACTTGAACAAATTGTCCATGTTGTCTGGATCTATTTTTTTTTTGCAAGAAATGGTGCTGATAAGCAGGAAAAATAGAAGAAAACGAAGTATACGACTCATCTTTAAAACAGAATTAATTGAACAATGTTTTTGCCAGAGACAATATAGCTTAAAAATGGACGGATGGGGCCTATGATCTTATGAAGAACACATTATGATTTACGGATGACTCGTTTGAATGGATGGAACCTTATGAAAAATTTATGATTTGGTCATTTAAATTGGGCTTCAAAAGCAATATCTTGAAACCATAGCAACAACCTAAAAAAGAACATCATGCGCAATCTTTTTCTTTTATTTTTTTCAGTTGGAGTTTTGTTCAGTGTCAATGCCCAATCTGACTACGAATTGGTGGAACAGACCTTGAATTATTACATGGAAGGAGGGTCCAATAGGGATTTTAATACCCTGAAAAAGGCCTTTCATGAAACAGCCACTATGAAATATATTACTGATGAAGGATACAAGGAAGTCAATACCCTGGAATTTTTTAGTGGGATGAAAACGGGAGATCGGGTCAACCGGAAGAACAGAATAGCTGAAATTACCATATCAGGTCATGCAGCCAATGCCAGATTGGAGCTTGAGTATTCGGACTTCACCTTTGTAGATTTTATGAATCTGCTTAAGATTGATGGGGAATGGAAGATTGTAAACAAGATTTTTTATAAGAGGGTGGATTAACCTATTCTTAGAGTTGGTCCTTGATCTTAAGTAATTCGGCCTTTACCTTTTGCAGTTTTTGAATGACCTCGAAATTGGATAACGTTTTTTGTTTCTCCTCTTTCAGATGAATTTTGGCACCTTCCAATGTAAATCCTCTCTCCTTGACCAAATGGTAGATGAGCTGTAGGTTTGTGATATCTTGAGGCGTAAATTTTCGGTTCCCCTTGGCATTTTTTTTAGGTTGCAGTACGTCGAACTCTTTTTCCCAAAAACGAATTAAAGAGGTATTCACCCCAAAAGCCTTGGCCACTTCGCCAATGCCGTAATATCGTTTTTCGGGAAGATCTACATGCATTAATCCAAGGATTGATTCTCTTGATTGGCAAACTTGAGCATATTTTCAAACTCTTCCGCCGTCAAACTTCCATAGTAGAAGTTAATGGGGTTGATGCGTTCCTCGTCCTTAAAGACTTCATAATGTAAATGAGGCGCCTCTGAACGACCCGTATTTCCAACAAAACCAATTAAATCACCTCGTTTCACCTTTTGACCCTTGGTTACGTTATACTTGCTCAAATGAGCATACAGGGACATATAGCCATACCCATGATCAATACGTATGTGTTTGCCATAGCCCGAAGATCTATTATCTGCCCGTTTTACTGTTCCGTCACCAGTGGCGTAGATGGGAATACCCCTAGGTGCAGTGAAGTCCATGCCCCAGTGCATTTTCCTAGCTTTGGTAAAAGGGTCTGATCGCCACCCATATCCAGAGGCCATACGGGTAAGGTCTTCATTTCTAACTGGTTGAATAGCAGGAATGGCAGCCAAAAGCTTTTCTTTTTCTTCAGCCAATTTGGCTATCTCGTCCAACGATTTGGATTGGATGACCATTTGTTTTTGGATGATGTCCAAACGTTGCGTGGCATTGATAATAATTTCAGAATTATTGAACCCTTCTAAAGATTTATAGCGGTTGACTCCGCCAAAACCAGCTTTTCGCTGTTCTTCGGGAATAGGGTTGGCTTCAAAATATAAGCGATAGATGTTGTTGTCCCGGTCCTCAATGTTCGTCAAAACCTGTTCCATTTGCTCCATTTTCCTGGTCATAATCTCAAACTGGAGCTCGTAATTGCGCACTTCGCGGTCCAAGGATAGTTCTTTGGGGGTGTTAAGCCAACTGGTATTAAGCAGGATAATTAAACCAAGCAATCCAAACAAACCTGACCCCAATAGGAAAAAGAATAGATTCCGATACTTTTTGGACTTTTTGGGTTCAATCTTTCGGTAAGAAAGTGTATCCGGATCGTAATAGTACTTAACTTTAGACATGAAGGGATTTTATCCTATTTTTGCGCATTCTTTTTATGAGAACAAGCAAATATAAAAATTGTTTTGCTTAAAGTGTTAAATTTAATAAAACCCTAGGATTTCCAATGACATCCCAAGAAGTCAGAAACCACTTTTTAAACTTTTTCAAGGATAAAAAACACAAGATTGTTCCTTCGGCACCTATGGTGATGAAGGATGACCCTACTTTGATGTTCACAAATGCCGGAATGAACCAGTTTAAGGAGTTTTTTCTGGGAAATTCCATTCCTAAGTCCAAAAGAGTAACCGATACACAAAAATGCCTTCGGGTAAGTGGAAAGCATAACGACCTGGAGGAGGTGGGAAAAGACACCTACCACCACACCATGTTTGAAATGTTGGGAAACTGGAGTTTTGGGGATTACTTTAAGAAGGAAGCCATTCAGTGGGCATGGGAATTACTCACCGAAGTACTCAAGATTGATAAGGACAGTCTGTACGTTTCTGTTTTTGAGGGTAGTGATGATGCCGATAATTTGGAGATGGACACCGAAGCCTTCAATTTATGGAAGGCTATAGTTCCCGAGGATCGCATCATAATGGGGAACAAAAAAGACAACTTTTGGGAAATGGGTGACCAGGGCCCGTGTGGTCCCTGTTCCGAAATTCATGTTGACATACGTTCCAAGGAAGAAAAAGCAAAGGTTCCTGGAGCTGCTTTGGTAAATCAAGATCATCCACAAGTGGTAGAGATTTGGAACTTGGTCTTTATGCAATACAATAGGAAGGCTAATGGAGGGTTGGAAAACCTTCCCGAAAAACATGTAGATACTGGGATGGGCTTTGAACGCCTTTGTATGGTATTGCAAAACGTACAATCCAACTACGATACCGATGTTTTTACCCCGTTAATTCGGGAAATCGAGACGATTACGGGTAAAAAATATGGCAAGGATGAAGAAATGGATATCGCAATACGAGTGATTGCAGACCATATCCGGGCCGTGGCTTTTTCCATTGCTGATGGGCAGTTGCCAAGTAATACTGGTGCCGGGTATGTAATCCGAAGGATTTTAAGACGAGCCATCCGCTATGGGTTTACCTTTTTGGGAACCAATAAACCGTTCATTTATCGCTTGGTCAAGGTACTGGGCGAAACTATGGGTAAAGCTTTTCCAGAACTACACGAGCAGTACCAATTGATAGAAAATGTGGTGAAAGAAGAGGAAAGTTCCTTTTTAAGCACCTTGGAGCAAGGGTTGGTGTTACTGGATTCGGTAATCAAATCCGCTAAGGATAAAACCATTGATGGGCAAAAAGCATTTGAGTTATACGATACCTTTGGGTTTCCCATTGACTTGACCTCCTTGATTCTGGAGGAAAAAGGATATCAATTGGATACCGAAGGTTTTAACAAAGCGTTAAAAGCCCAAAAAGACCGTTCCCGGGCAGCTTCAGAAGTTTCCAAAGAAGACTGGACGGTTTTACTTGAGGATTCCGAACAGGAATTTATTGGTTACGATAGTTTGGAAGCTGATGTAAAACTGGTCAAACATCGAAAAGTAACTAGTAAAAAAGGAGGGGATCAATATCAGCTGGTTTTTAATTTGACACCTTTTTATGCGGAAGGTGGGGGCCAAGTTGGTGACAAGGGTTATTTAGAGGCCAAAAATGGTGATGTGATCTATATCATCGACACCAAAAAGGAGAACAACGGGATTGTCCATTTTTCTGAAAACTTACCAAAGGATACTTCTGGGACCTTTAAAGCTGTAGTGGACAAAAAACAGCGTTGGCGAACGGCAAGTAATCATACGGCAACACATTTATTGCACCAAGCACTGCGTGAAGTTCTTGGAGCTCATGTTGAACAAAAAGGCTCAGCAGTACATTCCAAATATTTGCGTTTCGATTTTTCTCATTTTTCCAAGTTGACCACCGAAGAGCTTCGGGATGTAGAGAATTTTGTCAATGCGCGGATTGAGGGACAACTGCCCTTTGAAGAAAACCGAAATATTCCGCTGCAAGAAGCTATGGAGCAAGGTGCAATGGCCCTTTTTGGAGAGAAATATGGTGATACGGTCAGAACTGTTCGTTTTGGTCAGTCCATTGAACTGTGTGGCGGGACCCATGTTAAGAACACCGCTGATATCTGGCACTTCAAAATTGTGTCTGAAGGCGCAGTTGCCGCCGGAATACGGAGAATAGAAGCCATCACCTCCGATGCAGTTAAAGAGTTCTATTTTAAGAACAATCGAATGCTTTTTGAGATAAAAGACCTTCTTAACAACATTCCAGACCCGGTAAAGGCGGTTGCAGGATTGCAAGAGGAAAATTCAAGCTTGAAAAAGCAGATAGAGCAGTTGGTAAAGGAAAAGGCCAAAGGACTTAAGAACGAACTGATAGCTGAACTAGAGGAAATAAATGACATCCAGTTTTTAGCAAAGAAGGTAGATTTGGACGCAACCGGAATCAAGGATTTGGCTTTTGAAATTGGAGGTCAGGTTTCCAATCTTTTTCTGATACTGGGAGCTGAAAAGGATGGAAAAGCACTGTTGTCCTGTTACATTTCCAAAGAATTGACGTCCAACAAGGGATTGAATGCCGGGACCATTGTTCGGGAGCTTGGCAAACACATCCAAGGTGGAGGTGGCGGACAGCCCTTCTTTGCAACTGCAGGGGGCAAGAACCCTAAAGGGATTGCCGAGGCACTTAAAAACGCTGAGAAAATCGTAAAAACAACAACATAGTTAGTGCGTCTTTTTAAACCAAAAAATATCAATTGGAAGTACATTTTAGGTGAAATTCTATTGCTATTTGTTGGGATTAATCTAGCTATTTGGTTTAACGATTGGAATGCTTCCAAATCGGTGCAGATAGACAAAGAGGTGGCCCTTGTCAAAATCAAGGATGAAATAGAAGCCAATCTGGAAGAACTGATTGCCAATAAGGAAGTGAACCAAAGAATCCCCTCATTTTTTGCTGAAATGGACAGTTTACAGGGAGAAAATGGATCGCTTGTCACTACCCCGGATGTAATGCAGGGTTTTGTAAACAGGTATCCTCGATTTTTTTCAAAGATTGATTCGGTTCGGGTAAACAATGATTTGTACCAATATGAAGTTGGAGCCTATGTGAATCTAGAAATTTCCGATTTAAGCAGTATTGCATGGGATATTGCTAAGAGTACTGGAATATTTCACGAATTCGGTTACGATTGCCTGTATGAGCTACAAGGCATGTATAACACCCAGGATTTGGTAAAAAAGGAGTTGAACAACGCAACAAATGCGCTCCGGGAAGGATCTATGAACGAGCTGGTACGTGTGTTGGACGTGATGGAGCAAATGGAAAGCCAGTTGGAAGCACAATACAAAGACATGATTAGGAATATCAACAATTGCAACTAACTTGTTGGTATGAAACTACAAACCCAAATTCCATTTGAAAGGGCCAAGATTCCTTTGGACTATCAGAGCGAGGTATTGCTGCTGGGTTCCTGTTTCGTGGAAAATATTGGAGACAAACTCCGCTACTATCAATTTCAGAAGCAGCAAAACCCTTTTGGAATCTTATTTCACCCATTGGCAATCGAAAATTTGGTGACTCGAGCCATTGAAAATGAATTCTATCAAGAGACTGAGGTTTTTGAACAGGATGGAAGATGGTTGTGTTTTGACGCGCATTCTGATTTAAGTGCAGCCACTGAGGAAGCTTTGCTTCGGAATTTAAATTCAAGCTTAAGGGAAACCAGGCTATGGCTGCAACAAGCATCGCACATAATCATCACCTTGGGTACAGCCTGGGTATATTGGCATAAATCCACCAAAAAAGTTGTTGCCAATTGTCACAAGGTACCTCAAAAACAGTTTGAGAAGCAATTATTGACTGTTGAGGAGATTCAATCCAGTTTATCGAGACTGACTAATCAGATTCATTCGGTAAACCCCGAGGCCGAGCTTACTTTTACTATTTCCCCGGTGCGCCATTTAAAGGATGGTTTTGTTGAAAACCAGCAAAGCAAGGCCCACCTTATTTCTGCAGTTCATGAGCTATTGAAAACGTCTAAGGTTCTGCTTCGTACGTCCTACTTTGGGAGCTATGAAATTATGATGGACGAACTCCGGGATTATCGTTTCTATGGCAAGGACCTAGTACATCCCAATGAACTAGCTGTTGACTACATCTGGGAAAAATTCAAGTCGGTTTGGATATCCGAAGAAAGTTATCCGGTGATGGATGAGGTGGAGGCGGTACAAAAGGGCCTGGAACACAAGCCATTTAACCCAAAATCTGAAGCGCATGGGGAGTTCAGGACATCACTTCAGGCCAAAATTACGTATCTTAAGGAGAGATATTCCTTCATGAACTTCGGATAAATGAAAAAAATACTCCTAGGCGCACTAATTGCCCTAACCTCCATTTTAATTTATAAATCTTGCACGGATTACCGATACAAAGAGGCGAAACTAAGTGAGAGTTCCATACTCATTCAACAGGAATTGAGAAATGTTTCCAAGCTGATTGTCACCGAAGGTCATTTTGTGGAGGTCTATAACTATGCTGATTCCAAGGAGCTTTTTGGCAATTTAGTCACCGCGAACAAAAAGGCCTTGGTAGTGGTAAATGCAGAAGCCATAATTTCCTATGATTTGTCAAAAATCGAATATGTATTGGAGGAAGCGCAAAAAACAGTTCGCATTACCAACATTCCGGAACCTGAAATCCAGATTAATCCAGATTTTGAGTATTATGATGTAACCGCAGACTACTTCAATCCATTTGGAGCGGAAGACTATAATGCAATAAAGGAAACGGTCAATGAATCCCTTCAAAAGAAAATAGAAGCTTCATCCTTGAAGTCCAATGCGGAAAACCGACTGCTGAGCGAACTTTCTAGAATATATGTGCTGACCAATTCTTTGGAGTGGACCTTGATTTATGACCAGAATGAAGTGAAATCCCAAGAACAGTTATTTGACCTTCGAAAAGCTATGGTCGATTAGCATGATGCCATCATCTATTAAATGACCTACTTCCGGTCTGGACTTTTTAACTTCCTCTAGATGTCCTTTGATATGCTGAGCTAAATCATCACGTTGCCCTTTTTTGGCCAGTTCGTACAGCTCAATAGGTAAAAGCCAATCTTCTGGAAATTCTTCCTTGATTTCCTCAAAAAGTTTGCTTCGGGAGATGAAGGTATTGATGCCGTCCCGATAATCCCGAACCCGTTGGTAATACTCCTCAAGTTTTAATTGTTGTGTATCTCGTGTCCTTTTAATAGTGGTCTCGGTAAGTCTATGTGTGATCAAATCAAAACTCTGTAAATCAGCTGGGCCATTGTAAGCTGAAACCACATTTTGCCCCACAGCCATATGATACAACCCCCATTCTGGTATGAATAAAATAGTGCCATCATGGGTTACCTTGCATTCTTTGAAGGTGATGAGGATAATTTTACCTTGTAAATTTCGGGTACCGGTAACAATGGTTCCTTCCACGGTTACTCCACCTTCGAATTCCAGGGTTACGCGCTCTTCTTCAAAAATCTTATAGGCCTTTAGGTCACGCGGACTCATGTCCTCAATGGCCAAATTAATGCCTTTCAATTTTCCAATTGGGGAGCCAAAACCTTCAGCATGTTCCAATGTACTATGTCCCACTAATTCTTTATCCCTATAAGCAAGCGCTGTAGGCCCCATTGTTCTAACATAAACAGGTTTTCCGTTATGCTCAATTACATGATTGAACGTGCCGGATATTTGGAGTCCTGTGCTGAGTTCCAAACTTCCTAGCGCATTGGATTCAACCAATTTTTGAACCCCGGAAAGTCCTCCTGTGCGCAAGGCCATGCTGTTGGCAAAATCTTCCAAAACCTGACTTAAATGTGCAAAATGAGGGGTGACAAAGAGTTGTGGCTGAGGTTTGGTAATATCAAATGGCATATGGGCTGCCTCAATGGCATAAGATAGTTTCCTTACATCGTTTTGCATGCACCATTTACTTTCCCCAATGGATGAAAGCAAGCCCGCCCCGTAAATTTTTGGATTATCAATTGTTCCAATCAACCCATATTCTACAGTCCACCAGTGTAGGTTTCTTATGAGGGCCATCTCGCTTGGTTTTCCCATATTTTCTTGGAGATGTTCAATCTGTTTTTCAGCTTTGGCTATTTCCTTTTGGGAAGTTCCAGCTGCTTCTTTGATAATGGAGAGATGTCTTACAGCCTCATAAAGCTCATAATCCTTGGCACTGGAAATGGCTTTGCACCCAATTTCCCCAAAACGTCGTAAATATTCCGCGTATTCCGGATTGGCAATTATAGGAGCATGCCCCGCTCCTTCATGAATGATGTCAGGTGCTGGGGTGTATTCAATATTTTCCAATTGTCGGATATCCGAAGCAATGACCAATACATTGTAGGCTTGAAACTCCATAAAGGCGGAAGGTGGAATAAAACCATCCACAGCTACAGCGGCCCAACCGATTTCTTTCAAGATTCGGTTCATGCCATACATATTGGGAATGCTGTCTATGGAAATACCGGTTTTTTCCAAACCCTTCATATACGAGGGGTGAGCGACTTTACTCAGGTAATCTACATTTTTGCGCATTACGTACCGCCAAACCGCTTGGTCAACAGTAGTATACTCCTCATAGTTCTGAGGCTTTATAAACTGCTTTAAGTGTTCTGGAAGCTTGTCCAGAATGGGATTGCTTTCGTATGCGGAATGTTTCATTGATGTATATGAGCTAAAGAATAAAATACCACATAAAGTTAACAATTATAACTGAAACCCTATTACTCGTAAATTTCATAGGAATAAACGCTATATTTTAATGTTAAAACAGATATTATCACTAATTTTAAGTTGAATCTGATGTCTAAACAGGAAAAAATATGCAGGAACTATTGGATGCCACAGATCGTAAGATTTTGAAAATACTGGAAAAGGATGCAAAGACCATTGCCAAAACCATTGCAGAACAGCTTGGTTTGACCAAGACACCTGTCTATGAACGTATCCGACGATTGGAGCAAGAAGGTTTTATTAAAAACTATGCGGCAATTGTCGACAAAGAAAAAATAGAAAGAAGTATTACCGTATTCAGTTTTGTGTCCCTGGAAGCCCAAAAAGGCTATTTAATGGATGATTTTTTAAACCAAGTCAAACAGTTTATCGAAGTGACAGAGTGCTTTGTTGTAGGTGGGGAATTCGACTTTCTTTTGAAGGTTATTGTAAAGGATCTTGATGCTTATTATGATTTTGCAAAGACCAAAATCGCTTCTTTGCCCAATATTGGAGCAGTTAAAAGTGCATTTGTTTTAAAGGAGGTGAAAAACGAAAACACTTTTCCGTTGTTATAAGGGAAAATTCAAAAGGAACGAAGAATCTAGTTCACTTTCCAACCTCAATAAACACCTAATCAAGCTACTACAGACTCTTCGTTCTACTTTATGTATTTTAATTCGCCGCTACTGTTAGGTTGGGTGGATATTCCTTCAGAATATGGGAAACAAACTCGCGAATACGTTGTTCTTTCTTCTCAATGTTACTGGTGCTGTTCAAGGTCCCAACACCACGACCCTGCCATACCAATTCTTTCTTGTTGGCGTCAATAACATCAATATAGAGAGAACCTTCAGTTCTGGTGCTTACGTTATTGCCGTAGCCCCATCCCCAACCTGGGCCCCAGACCCAAGGGTTATAGAAGCCGCCATAACCCCAACCAAAGTTATTGTTGTAAACATCTACGCGCTCTCGTTCCTTGGTAAAAATGCTTACCAGAACATCCGGTTGCTGCGATTTTGCAAAACCTCGCGAAGTCATTTCAGCTTCAATGGCTTTTAGGATTCTTTTTTTGTCTAAATCCGAGATTTGGGCTTTATCTATACCAGTTTTGTAGAATGCATAAGTTTTGTAAGTACCAAAATCTGCTTTGGTATCATAATCGGAAACGACCCTAACAGAACTGCAAGAAACCAAGAAGGTGGCCACTAGGCCGATCAGGGTAAAATGTCTTAAATTTTTCATAGTAATTTTTATTTTGAGTTGAGTGAAACCACTCTTTTTTAGTCACAAATATTATGCCGAACAGGGGCTTAGCTTTGACGGTTGGTTTTTTTATCATAACCATATGGGCAATGACGGCAGCCACTTTCGCAACAATACCCTCTTTTAAGGTGGTATTTCTCGGTAAATACTTTGTATCCTTCTTCAGAAAGATAAAAGTCACCCTCTTCCAAGGGAATAGGTTCCTTCATAGAGTAATGCTAGATTAAAGGATATATAAAATTAAACTATTCCGATGAATGGCATTTTCACGAGCCTATTAAGTAATTCACCGAAATTGTTGATCGTATTGTCGAGCTAATCCAATTTCGCGTCGACCCAGAAGTTATATTTGTAGGAATCCTATGATAGTTTCAGTGTGATTTTAGTTTTTAAACACTTTTTTTATCGGAATTATGTAGGCCTGTCTCTTTGGCCTTTTATCTTCTTAAAGGAAGGAGCCCTCAAAAAGGATGATGTGCTCATCAATCATGAACGTATTCATCTGAAACAACAACGGGAGCTTTTCATTCTACCTTTTTATTTACTTTATGTTGGGGAGTGGTTACTTCGCACCCTTCTGTATTTAAATAGTTACCGAGCTTACCAAAACATAAGTTTTGAGCGCGAGGCCTATGCCAATGAGGACGATATGGAGTATCTTTCACGACGAAAAGCCTATAGTTTTTTAAACTATTTGACACGTTAACCAAAAATCTTGTTGATTCCCAATCAAAAAGTGCTATTACCTCTTTTGGAAGAAAGAGGGATAACTCTTCACATTAAAAGGGAAGATACCTTGCACCCATTCATCTCTGGGAATAAATACCGAAAGCTAAAGTACAATCTGTTAGAGGCAAAAAAACAAGAAAGGATTGGTCTTCTGACATTTGGTGGAGCGTTTTCCAATCATATTGCTGCAACAGCTTTCGCTGGAAAAGAAGCTGGTTTTAAAACGATAGGGATTATTCGAGGTGAAGAATTGATGTATAATTGGAAAGAAAACCCCACTTTGAAAATGGCTTCTGAACATGGGATGCAATTCAATTTTGTATCCCGAAGTAAGTACAGAGACTGGGGAAATCCTGAATTTCAAAATCAACTTAAGGAGAAGTTTGGCAACTTTTACCTCCTTCCGGAAGGAGGAACAAACAACTTGGCTGTCCAAGGCTGCGAGGAAATTTTGACACGGGAGGACAAGCATTTCGATATCATTTGCAGTTGTGTGGGAACCGGTGGAACTATTGCAGGACTCATCAATTCGGCATATTCGAATCAGACCGTTTTGGGCTTCCCTGCGTTAAAAGGAGATTTTCTAAAGGAAGATATTCTTAAATTTGCCCGGAATGAAAACTGGGACTTGATTTCCGATTATCATTTTGGTGGCTATGCGAAGGTGGATGGTGTATTGGTAAATTTCATCAACGCCTTTAGAAAAGAAACCGGGATTCCTTTGGACCCGGTGTATACCGGAAAAATGGTGTATGGTATCATGGATTTGGTGAAAAGGGGTTTTTTTAAATCCAAAACCCGAATTTTGGCAATCCATACTGGAGGGTTACAGGGCATAGCAGGAATGAATCAAGTACTTAAAAGGAAAAAATTATCGTTATTGGACATATGATCAAACGATTGGGATATGTGGTAGTGCTAGCTTTGCTGGTAGGGGGGTGTAAATCCAAGAAGCGAACAGTTACAAAGGACCCTAGGCCTGTTGTGCAGACTCAGACACCGCGAAATCCACATAGGCGCTTGCCTAAAGATGGTCCTAAAGAATCCGAACTATACCCTTTACCTGCCAATCCGGGACGATTTGTAAAATTCCCGATTGCCGATACCCAGGAATATATTGAAACATTTGCCGAAATGGCTCAGTACGAAATGCGCGCCTTTGGTATTCCGGCCAGTATTACGCTTGCACAAGGAATTTTAGAGAGCGGTTCGGGTAGAGGTGAGCTCACTCGCAAGACAAACAATCACTTCGGGATCAAATGCCATACAGGATGGGATGGAGAGTTCGACTTTCATGATGATGATGCCAAAGGGGAGTGCTTTAGAAAGTACAATCACCCTATGTATTCGTTCCGGGACCACAGCATTTTCTTGTCTTCCCGCTCCCGCTATAGTTTTTTGTTCAATTATCGAAGGGACGATTACAAAAAATGGGCCTATGGATTAAGGCAGGCCGGTTATGCCACCGACCGCAAATATCCACAAAAACTGATAGCCTTGATAGAACGCTATAATTTGGATCAATATGATGAAGAAGTGGTTCGAGGGGGGATGGACACGGTTAGGGCGCCTAAAAAATACGATGTGTTTACCCATGTGGTAGAACAAGGCGATACCCTGTATGGAATATCAAGAAAATACACCATTTCGGTAGATGAACTGAAGCGGTTGAATAACCTGAGCAGTAATACCATTTCTATTGGACAGGTACTCAATATTAGAAAAGAAAAATCAAAATAAAGGCGTCAGTTCGAGTGGTTCCGACTTTACGGAATTGTATTGAGAACTGATGTTAGGAATACAGAACACTAGATGCTATACCAACGAAGCAGTGCCTTGTTCGCCGAGGCCAAAAGATACATTCCCGGAGGTGTAAATTCCCCAGTTAGGGCTTTTAAGGCCGTAGGGGGAGATCCCATTTTTGTAAAGGAAGCCAAAGGAGCCTACCTCTATGATGAGGATGGAAACCAATTGATAGATTACATTGCTTCTTGGGGGCCGCTGATTCTAGGTCATGCCCACGAGCCTGTAATCAATGCTGTAATCGAGAAAGCCAAGAAAGGAACTTCTTTTGGAATGCCGACAGAAATAGAGACTGAATTGGCCCAGCTGGCCGTTTCCATGGTACCAAATATCGATAAGATTCGGTTCGTGAACAGTGGTACAGAGGCTTGTATGAGTGCCATTCGCTTGGCGCGTGGATATACAGGGAAAGACAAGATTATCAAATTTGCAGGCTGTTACCATGGCCATTCCGATTCTTTTTTGATTCAGGCAGGGAGCGGTGCCGTAACTTTTGGAAGTCCAAATAGTCCTGGGGTAACCCAAGGTACTGCCAAGGATACCCTATTGGCCAACTATAACGATTTGGAAGGGGTAAAAGCCCTTGCTGAATCCAACAAAGGTGAAATTGCCGCGATTATTTTGGAGCCAATTGCTGGGAATATGGGTTGTATTATTCCTACGGATGAATTTATCCATGGACTTCGTGAACTGTGTACCCAAGAGGGCATTTTATTGCTTTTTGATGAGGTGATGACCGGCTTCCGATTAGGAAAGGGTGGTGCACAGGAAGCTTTGGGTATAGATGCGGATATTGTCATGTTCGGAAAAGTGATTGGAGGCGGACTTCCAGTAGGCGCTTTTGCTGCTAGGTCCGAAATTATGTCACATTTAGCTCCCGACGGGCCGGTATATCAGGCGGGAACTTTAAGTGGAAACCCACTGGCTATGAGTGCGGGACTTGCCATGCTAACGGAGCTTAACAACAAACCAGAAGTGTTTACCAGCCTTGAAGAAAAAACGGAATACCTACATAAAGGGATTGCCGGGGTTCTGACTGAAAAGGGTGTTATACACCAAATCAACCGCTACGGAAGTATGATTTCCGTGCATTTTTGCGAGGAGCCCGTGGTTGATTTCGCTTCTTCAGCCAAAGGCAATAACGACATTTTTAAAAAATACTTCCACGGCATGTTGGAGCAAGGGGTTTATCTTCCTCCATCGGCTTTTGAGAGTTACTTTTTAAATGATGCGCTCAGCTACTCAGATTTGGATAAGACTATTGAGGCAGTGAAAGCTATCTTCTAAATATTAGCTACTTCCACTGCGCTCGGGATGACAGTTCGGAATAACATTTGTTAAAGTGTGTTAAATAATTACCGAACGTTTGGTAAAATTGAAAATATGATTACATTTGTCCCATGAGAATGGCAAAAGTATCAGATCAGGAAATTTTAAACGGGCTTATGTCCGTGTTTCGGTCCAAAGGCTATGATGGCGCCAGCCTAAACGAGTTAGCTGAGGCCACTGGGCTTAAAAAAGCCAGTCTCTACCACCGCTTTCCCGGAGGTAAAAAGGAAATGACGGATGCTGTACTGGACTTTATGGAGTCATGGATCAATGAGAAAGTTTATAAAGTACTTTCCAATGAACAAGCAGCTCCCGCCCAACGACTTAAGGATGCCTTGCACAACATTGGTGAAGTATACGGGCAAGGTACCAAAGTGTGTCTGTACCGCTCTCTAAGTATGGATACGGGTATGTCGCTATTTGGCAATAAAATAGAGCAGGGGATTGGACAGTGGTTAAACTCGTTCAGTATTCTCGGCGAGGCCCTTGGGAAAAATGAAGAGGTGGCCATGCAGTTGGCCAAACGGAGCTTTATTGAAGTGCAAGGAAGCCTAGTGCTCTCTAAGGCTATGGGTAATACGGAACCTTTTGCGGAGGCCATCCAAAATATTGAAACGAGATATAGCACATAAAAAAATTTGATTTATAAAATTACCGAACGTTCGGTAATACGAATGTAACAACAATTAATATTTAATATCATGAAAACTAGAAAAACAATTGTAACACTTTTTACTTTGGCAATCTTAGTTGCCACGAACCTTAACGGACAGCGAAAAAAGTCCGATGCAGACACCTATCCAACCACTTTCCATACCGCTCAGGTAGCTGGATTGGATATTTTTTATCGTGAAGCAGGACCTAAAGATGCTCCAACCTTGTTGTTGTTGCATGGGTACCCCACCTCTTCGCATATGTTTAGAAACTTGATGCAGGATTTGTCACAAGACTACCACCTAATTGCGCCAGATTATCCCGGGTACGGACGTAGTTCCCAACCTCCAATGGCTGAGTTTGAGTATAGCTTTGACAATTTCGCGGAGATTGTGGATGAGTTGTTGGTACAGCTTAATGTAGACAGCTATAGCCTGTATCTTATGGACTATGGCGCACCCGTAGGCTATCGCATTTTTGAAAAACACCCAGAGCGTGTGGAAGCCTTTATTGTACAAAACGGAAATGCCTACGAAGAGGGATTGGCAGATTTCTGGATTCCGCTTAAGAAGTACTGGGGCGAGTATACCTTGGAAAATGGAAAACCTCTAGAAGGATTCCATCAAATTGGAGGTCTCAAATGGCAATACCTGCATGGGGTACAAGACAGTACCAAGGTAAGCCCGGATAACTGGAACAATGACCTACAGCATTTGACCCGACCTGAGAACAACGAAATCCAATTGGCAATGTTCTATGACTATCGTACCAATGTGGGCCGCTATCCCGGATGGCAAAAGCTCTTTAGGGAGTACCAGGTACCCACTTTGATAGTTTGGGGTAAAAACGACTACATTTTCCCACCTTCGGGCGCACATCCGTACAAGCGTGATCTTAAGAATGTGGAGTTCCATTTGTTGAATACCGGACACTTCGCCTTGGAAGAAAAGGGAGATGAGATTGCCAATTACATCAGCAATTTCTTAAAAAAGAACAAGATTAAATAGTCAAAAATCCGGTAATTAGGTGCACTGCCCGTAACTCATCTTTTTTCATGAGGATGCGGGTAGTGTTTTTGGTTTTAATTCGACCAAGTTGGGGTATAAATCAAATTATGGAACAAGAAATAAAAATACCTGTACCTCCATTTACTTTGGAGACGGCAAAGCAAAAAATACAATTGGCGGAAGACGCCTGGAACAGTCAAGACCCAGTTAAAGTTTCCAAAGCTTATACAGTGGACAGTGAATGGCGAAATCGTTCCCTGTTTATCAATGGGCGAGAGGAAATCCAAGCTTTTTTGAGCAATAAATGGGAAAATGAGCGCAATTATAAACTCAAAAAAGAGTATTGGGCCCATGGAGATGATCGCATTGCTGTTCGATTTGAATACGAATACCAGAACAAAGATGGGAAGTGGTTTAGGGCTTATGGCAATGAAAACTGGGAATTTAATGCAAACGGACTGATGAAGAAGCGGTATGCAAGTATCAATGATGTGGCTATTACTGAAGGGGATAGGAAGTTGTGAACTAACCCTTCCGGCTATTGTAAATTGAGCCACCTCCACACGACCGGGTAGTATTTGTATTGAAAGAACAGCGGACTCCTCTGTCCTTTGGACATCTCCCCTCGGTAGGGGAAAAGCTTTTAAGAAATAAGTGAAGTTCGCCCCTCTTATAAGGAAGAAATAATTCCAACTATGTTGGAATGGGAGGGGTTAAAAAAAGCGGAGCCATAAGCCCCGCTTCATCACAAACTGAATAAACTAACTAACTAATATTCAATTACTCAAAAGGTTTAATCCAAAGCAAGTGTTTCCACTTAGCTCTTTCTTTTATAATGAGCAGTGTGTTAATGGCAAACAATCCTCCGGTCTGGAGAAGTTCACCCAGCTCATCTGCTTCCAAGAATACATGGAACAAAAAGATGTGCAACGTAATGGGCAATAGGAAAACAGCGCCCACAAAGCTGGTGCCTTGTAGCAGTACCAGCAGACCAAACAACAGCTCACAAATACCCAGCACTTGCCAAAAGTATCCGGTCTGCTTGGCTCCACTGATGTACAGTATTTTTTGTAGGGTACTTTCCTTCTCTGGAGCGGTGAATTTTTCTGCTTTTTCCACCACTTCAACCGGGGAAGGGATGGGTTTTTGGAACTTTTGGATTCCTCCATACACCATCATCCCACCCAAAATCAATCGAAGAACAACGAAAATGATACTTTTTATACTCATTTTATTCGGTTTTTCGTTTACAGTCTTTCGTAGGTAAACTGTGCATTTCCTCGAACTCCTTCGTTGCTTACGTATGCGGTAAACATCATTTTATAGTAGTTTCCGGCTGCGTCTTTCAATACATAGTATCGGTCATCTTTGAGCACACCACCAAAGGCATCTCTCCAGCCACTGCCAATTACAGTTCTGTCATCATAAACCAAGGCGGATTCGTCCACATCGCCACGGGCAAAATCGGCATAGGAAGGCACGTCAAGTTCGGTCACATTGCCTTCAGAATCCTTTTCATAGGTGGTGATTTGGTACAGACCCACATCGCCCAAAGTATTGTGAACCGCGTAATCGGAATAGGTCAACCCGGCAACCAAAGAGCCTTGATAACCATAATAGGAGAACACCCCACTAAAATTGATATCCCAGGCATCTCCTGCAGGTTCCACGCTGACGCTCTGACCTTCTGTCAAACTAAAGCCGGATAACAAGTAACTGGAGTTTTTGGGAACCGTAACCTCCGAGAAGTTGGTGGTCTCATCCAAGGCAGCATATTGAATAGTATAGTTGCTCCCATCGCTTAAAATGCGCACTTTCATAAAACCTCTGTGATTCCCAGTGGTATTAATGCTACCTGGTTCTGCAGCTTCGGTAGGAATCTCGTTTCCAAGACCAACAATGTACACATGGTTTTCATCGGCCGTGGTTGAAATCTCAGCAAAGGCAGTCCCCGCCAGTCCACCTTGCCAGCTGTCGGTAAAGACTATATTGTTGTCAATATCGCCATACTGGAAATAGCCCACAGGAAGCCCTTGTAGGAGTTCCTCAACCGTATTTATGGTTACCGTGGTAGGTTGGAAGGTCATGGGATCCAAAGTGTTCAATTCCAAGGGTGACGTCAAATCAGTTGTTTCGGTAACGGAAAGGATGTCCGTGATACCATCCAACTCTGCTGCGGATACTAATAAAGATGCATTTAGGTATATCCGGTTTTCCGTACCGTTGTGTAATGCAATTTCCCAAGTGTCCCTTTGAACTGCCGTTTGTACCCCGGTGCTAAAATCAAAGTAAACCTGGTTGGGCATATTGGAACCGCCATTTTCCAAATCAATGATACCATTCAAGGCTGCAATAGGCGAAAAACTAACTTTTGATGAGTTCACGGAACCGGTCAACCAATCCGTATTATCAAATCCGTCTAGGGAGAAGGTTACTGATTTTGTGCTTCCTTCAATGGGGTCCAAAATCTTGGTAAAGGTAAGACTAGCATTTAAGTCACCAACGGCCACAGGAACAGAAATGGTACCAGAATCTCCTGCAGGAGCGGTTGAAAAATCAGTTCCGTAGGTTGCATTTTCACCGGAATAGGAAATTGTAATGGTGCCGGCCTCTGAAGCCGCCCTTGAAAAGTTCAAAGTTATTTCCTTTGTGGTATCCGTTTCGGTGGTACTAATGGTTGCGGTGCTAAAAGTCACCGAAAAATCGATAAGGTCTTCCGAGTCGTCACTGCTACAGGAACTCAGGATCGCCAAAAACAATGTTACATATACAAACGTAAGCTTCTTCATGGTTTTTAATTAAGGTTTAAATTGTATGATAGTTTTAAAAAATAGGATCTTCCATTACCGAACAACCTACTGGTTCCTGTGGAGGAGCCATGGCTTCCTGTGGGTACATCAGAAGCATTGACGGTAACGATATCGAAGATATTTCGGGCACCAAGGGTAATATCCAAATCCTTGGTGAGGTTTGTTTTAATGGAGGCATCCATCCAAGTAAAATCATCAGTTTGGCCCACAACAGGACCGTTATTTCCAGGGATCAAGACTTGTGTTTTACCAGTGTATTTTAATTGAGTGGAAAAGGTGGTTTTCCAGGATGGTATGGTGTATGCTAAAGTAGTTTTAAGGTTGAAGCTCCATAAGTAATCACTGTTGCTGTCCGCTGACTCGGATATTGCTGTGGATTCACCCATGTACGTTGCGCCTAGTCCGGCTTGCCAACGGTCCAATTTGATACCGTTCTCCCAGGAAAAGCCAAGAATTTTAGAATAATCAACATTGGCAAAGGTGAAAAGACTACGATTGTCGTCATCCGCAGTGACCACACTTGCAATTTTATCCTGAATATCAAAATAATAGGACTTGATGGCCGATTTTAGGAATCCGCTTTCCCCTATTTTGTACTTGTTTTCAAGATTTATAAAGACTGAAATACCGTCCTCAGGTTGAAGGTCAGGATTCCCTTGAACATTATGATTGGCATCCACAAAGTAGAAGAACAATTCTTCAAAATTGGGAGCTCTAAAGGCAGCCCCAAAGACCGCTTTTAGTTTGAAGGTGTCCGTGAAATCGTAGGTAGAGGAGAGGGACCAGATCAACTGGTTTCCAAATTGGGAGTTGTTGGTAAAACGCGCTCCGGGATAGAAGGACAGCTTATCTGTAAGATTAAAGTCCAATACCCCAAAAAAGTCATAGTTTTCTAAGGTATTCTCCACCACGTCATTGGAATACTCTCCGGTTGCAATGGCATCAAATCCAGTTTGTCTGGTGAATTCATAGCCCAACTGGGCGTTGAAAAACTCCGATTTGGGAACAATATTGGACACAAAGCCCTTGGAGTACCATATTTTACTGGACTGACTTAAGTCATCGGCTATAAAGGATTCAATGCCTTGCTGAAGAATGTTGTAAACATATTGCTTATAGTAGCGCTTTTGGTTTTGATAGCTAAAAAACAGATTGTAATTGGTCAATCCTTTCAATGGACCAGAAATGGTAAGGTTGTTGACCCATCTGTCGGTTTCAAATAGCTCATCCAAAGCAGTGGGGTTTACCAAACCGGTCCCAGTATCCAAGCGTCCTGTAACGTTTCGGTCATAAACGGTTACCGCCTCATCAAAATATTGGAGCTTGTAAAAGATGTTATGCTTGCCCAAGGTGGCATTGAGATTGCCAAAGAAAGTGAGTTGTTCTTTAGGGTTCCATTCGGTTCCTCTGAGGCCATCATTGATTATGATATTGTCTTCGATATTCACATAATCCTTACCTCTAAAGTTGTTGTAAAAGCCGGCATAGTCATTTCTTGAGGCTCCAATAGAGTAGCCTAATTTGTCATTGACCTGATTGCTGACCTTAAAGTTTTGAATGTGCCGA
This sequence comes from uncultured Allomuricauda sp., assembly GCA_965117065.1. GTDB lineage: Bacteria > Bacteroidota > Bacteroidia > Flavobacteriales > Flavobacteriaceae > Flagellimonas. Next base: position 1,525,972 of record OZ220751.1, on the reverse strand, counting down.
CCTTCATCAAAAAGCGAGAATTCATTGCCTACGGTTTCCTCTTGTAGGGACACCTGAACCTTCCAGGTATAATCACCTTCCAATCCCCTTTTGGTTACAATGTTGATGACACCGGCCACGGCATTATCGCCATACAGCACCCCCATGGAGCCCTCCACAATCTCTATTCGGTCTACATCTTCCAAATTAATTTGGGTGATGTCTATGTTGTTACCCATACCATTGTCGCTGGCCATCGGAATTCCATCAATCAGAATTTTTACATATTGTCCATCCAATCCGAACATGTTTACCGTGGATCTGCCGGTAGAGGCATTAGGGGAAACGGTAATGTTAAGATTGTAGTTAAGAATGTCTGCCAGATTGTTTCCCGCTACCTTGGCAATGTCCCTTTGGTCGACTACGCCTACGGAGAACAGCTTTTTACTTAGGGACATTACTTTACTTTCACCAGTAACCACGACCTCTTCAAGCTTTTTCAGACCGATGGATTCTTGTTGAAGCGAATCTACTTGCTGGGCAAATAAAGAAGTGCCTATAAAGAAGATTGAAGCGAAGGTTAAAAATTGATTATTTAGATTCATTCTGAATTAATTGTTGGCAAATATATATGTTATTTTTATTCAATCTAAATAAATTTAATATTTTTGTCTCCAGAAAAATTTATCATGTTTAATACTACCACTATGAAAAAATCAACCCTAGTATTGGGAATGTTAGTAGGAGCCATCTCACTGATGCATGCTCAGAAGAAAAAGGATTTAGATCGTCAAGCCATTTTGGATATGTGCGGTTGCTACGACATTACATTTAAGTACACGGAGACCTTTGCTCCTGAAATTGACTATGAAAAGAAAATGGATTACACTGCGGGAGCCTTGGAGTTGGCCCTACCCATTATGGATGAAAAAAACAAGATTTCCATACAACATTTGTTGGTGATCAATGATTCCATGATCATCAAACACTGGAGACAGGATTGGGAATATGAAAATCAAGATGTTTTTTATTACGACAAGGATAACAATTGGGTTTTTGGCCAATTGCCAAAGAATCAAGTAAAAGGACAATGGACCCAAAAGGTTTACCAAGTGGATGACAGTCCTCGGTATTCCGGTTCTGCCACTTGGGTGCATTTAGATGGCAAACACTATTGGGAAAACAAAACGGATTCCCCATTGCCAAGGCGGGAATATTCCAAAAGGAGTGACTACAATGTCATGAAAAGAGGCAACCGTCAGGAAATTACCTCCTATGGTTGGATACATGAGCAGGATAACGACAAGATTGTTCGCAAAGATGGTATGGCAGATGTGCTGTTGGCGCAGGAAAAAGGAATGAACGTCTATAAGAAAGTGGATGATTCCAAATGTCAATTGGCTGTGGATTGGTGGAACAAGCACAAGGACTTTTGGGCCAATGTGCGAAGTTCTTGGGATCAAGTATATGATCGTCAAGGGGATTTGACACTACTAAAAAGGGTGGAGGACAAACCCATGTTCATGCATTTTTATCCTTTAGAAAAGCGAGGTGCCAATGCCATTGAAATCTCTCAATTAATCAACAAGTTTGTTGAAAATACTAAACCGTCCAATGCAGAAGGCAAATAGAAACGTTTTAAGAAATGGGGCCATGCTTTGCATGGCCTTTTTTTGTTTGGCTTTTGCCAATGACAAAATTTCACCTCGCTTACAACAAAAACTTCATAATGCGGTACAGACCACATTTGAAGTTGATGATTTTGAATTGCAACTTTTGAGCTTGGACTTGGGGGAAGAAAGTTTGTTCAAAGTTCAATTTGAAGCGAAGGTTTTGGGGTATGCCTATCTTGGAAAAGCCCCTAGCATGAAGGATGTTTTTGATTATGTGGTGCTTTTCAACCCTGATTTAAGTGTGAAAAAGGCCAAAGTACTTATCTATCGTGAAAACCATGGGAGGCAAATAGGAAGCCAACGCTGGTTAAAACAGTTTATAGGTAAAACTTTAGACGAACCACTGGAATATGGAACCGATATTGACGCTATTTCCGGAGCCACCATTTCTGCAAAATCCATGACCAAGGCAGTTCATCAAGTTTTGGGGAAAATGAAAGGATTTCAAGCTGGGGGAGTGCTCTAACCAACAGGAAAACTGGGCTGTTGCCCAGTTTTTTTTACTGATCATATGGTTTGTTTTCCAGTCTCATTGAAATCCACCAATAATTACCTGCTGGGTCTTTTACCCCGGCCTGTCGATCCTGATAAGACATGTCAGAAGGATCAAATACGGATTCGGCACCATGGTTTAAAGCATGTTGATACATCTTGTCCACATCGTTCACAAATAAGTAGAAAGAAGTCCGCATTCCCTCAAATTCACCTCGGGCTTGACTAATCATAAAACAACTGTCCCCAATACATAGGATACAATTGGCTATTTCCCCTTTTTCATTGGTTGTTCTGTTAATCTCTTCAGCGTAAAAGGCCTTTTTCAAAAAGTTGATTTGCTCAACAGGCTCGGGTACAAACAAATAGGCATTGATGGTATGAAAACCTTGGGGTCTATAGGTGTTGAAAAGTGCTCTCATCTTGACAGGTTTGAAAGGTTATAAGGTAATTGTAAAATCAGTAATTTTAGCTATAACTATGACGAATGATACGTGAATTATTGGACATAAACGATTTTATTGTCTTGATTGAGGAGGCCAATTCCCAATCCGTTACCGTGGATAGATGCGTGTTTGATGAGTCGGTAATTGCAGTTGCTTTTTATGGGTCTGGAGATGTTGACCTTTCCATTGAATATGGTAGAAGGAAGAAAGCCATTCACCATAGCAAAGGACTGACTCTTTCCTTTTACGCCGATAAAGAGGTGCAATTTGTTCATACAGTTTCTCCCCAAAGGCCCCTTGAGTGTGTTTTGATCGCCACTTCTCCCAAGAATCTGAATAAATTACCCAATGGGGAAGGGGAGCTGTTTTCGCAAATGTTGAATGAATTAGTGAACCCTTCCGACCATTATGTGGAGGGCCCCAAATTTCTGATGACTCCGGAAATGCAGTCTATTGTCCATCAAATTTTTAATTCGCCTTATGAAGGGAAAACGAAAATGATGTTTTTTCGCAGTCAGGTAACGGCATTGTTATCTCATTTTTTTGGACAACTTGCCAAACTGGAAGGGGACGGGATTAAAACATCTGAAAAGGAAAAGCTGGTACATGCTAAAGAAATTCTATCGCAAAACTTAGATGCACCACCTTCTTTGACCGAACTTTCAAAGCAAATAGGGTTGAACAGTTTTAAACTTAAGAAGAACTTCAAGGCCTATTTTGGAGTGCCGGTTTTTAAATATCTCCAAAACGAAAGACTTTCCAAGGCGCATGATTTGTTACGTAACCAGGAAGCTTCGGTTCAAGAAGCGGCTTGGCATGTGGGTTATGATAGCCTAAGTTCCTTTTCCAATGCCTTTGCAAAGAAATATGGTTTTAGGCCTAGTGAGATTAGGGAGTAGTATTGCTTTGCACAGCGCAAATAGCTACTTTTCCCTTTTTCCCTTTAAGAGGTACGCTCCCCATGGCCTTGAAATGATAGCTATTTGGTTCAAGTTTCGATTTTAAGGCTTCAGATACCAGGAATTCACTCTCTAGGGTATTGCACTGGCCTTGAATCCTTGCGGCGGTGTTGACTGTATCTCCATGGTAGGCAATTTCTTTTTTATACTTCCCCACCTCGGTCACAGTGACCAACCCTACATGCATTCCTGTCTTAAAGAAAGGCTGGCAACCATATTTATTTTCGTAGTAGGGTCTCTTATCTTCGAGTTGTTGTTTAAAACGGTAAAATGTTTTAAGGCAATTTAAGTTTTCTATACCAACTTCCATTTTCCAAGTGAGGACTGCCTCGTCACCCACGTATTGATATATTTCGGCATCGCTGGATGCTACTATTCCCAGATCATTAAAACAATCTTGGACCAATTTGCTATACTGTACGTGCCCCAATTTTTCTGCCATCGGAGTTGATGATTTAAGGTCTAAGAACATAAAAATGCGTTCTTCTTCCCTTGGAGTATAAAATCTGCCAATTAGCAACTTGCGAAGATTGCCTTCACCCAGCATAAGATTTACTTGGCGCAACACGGAAAGCATAAAATCAACCGAGAGCACATAAAAATAGATGGCCCAGCTTCCCTCATCAAAAGCAAACTCGAAAATGCTCAATGATATGCCAAATAGCAATTGGTATGTACTGTAGGCCGCAAATATCATTACCATTAGAAATCCGATGGTATAAATGAATCTGATTAGTAGAAAGCGCTGTATGGAGATAAATTTATAGATCCGTTCTTCGGTAAGAATTTGAGCCAATCCAGAAACCAATCCTAATATTGGACCTAAGGTGAGGGAAATTAGAATACTCTGATCAAATTCAAATTTAAGATTGCCCAGCTCTTCCGTGCCAACACCTCTAACGATGGCCAAGAAAATACAAGCCAGTGTCCAACCGACAATGTAGAATCTCAGGATACGCCATCTACGTTTGTTAATTCGTCCAAAACCCATGATTATCAAAGTTATCCTTTTCGAACAAATCTTCCTCCGTTTTGAACAAATGAACATGACGCCGCCATGATAGTTTTGTCCTATGATCAAAAAAACAAAGGAAATGAAAACAATAAAAGCACTGTGGATTGCCATCTCGATATGGATTCTTGGGGTATCTGTATTTGCTATAATTTATGAACTTCCTTTACTGGAAGATAGGTATTTGCAGGCCAATGTTGGCTTGGCTTTGGTCGTTCCCTTTTTAGTTTGGGCAGGAGCATGGTTATACTATCGCAAAGGAAGATTGACTCATGGATTTAAACTGGGGTTGGCCATGTTATTGGTCAGCGCAACTCTGGACGCTTTGATTACGGTACCGCTTTTGATTATTCCGGAAGGCGGCAACTATGCCCACTTTTTTGGTTCACTGGACTTTTGGTTAATAGCAGGTGAATTTATTGGAGTAACTACGCTCTTTTGGTTCATAAAAGTACGTAAGCAAGTTCGTCCAATCGCATAACATTTCTTATCAGTTAAGCATATAACAATAAAATTCGAAGATCATGAAAAGCAACATTTTAGTTTTGGGTGGTACGGGTAAAACTGGCCGCAGAGTGGCAGAACGACTGTCAAAATTGGGACATACAGTGCGTATTGGATCCCGAAATGAAACTCCAGTATTTGATTGGGAACAACCCCAAACCTGGGTTAAGGCCTTAGAAGGGATGGATAGGATTTATATAACTTTTCAACCTGATCTTGCCGTACCGGGAGCATTTGAAGCTATACAAGATTTGATGACAGAGGCTAAACGACAGAACATTAAAAAGGTGGTTTTGCTATCCGGAAAAGGGGAAAAGGAAGCGGAACGCTGTGAACAGGTGGTCATCAATTCAGGGCTGGACCATGCCATTGTTCGCGCCAGTTGGTTCAATCAGAATTTTAGTGAAAGTTTTTTTCTAGAGCCTATTCAACAAGGTTTTGTGGCTTTGCCTCAGGCCGATGTGGAGGTACCCTATGTGGATGCCAATGATATTGCCGATGTGGTAGTTGAAGCTTTACTAAATGATAATCACAATGGTAAAATCTATGAATTGACGGGATCAAGGTTATTGACCTTTAGAGAGATTATCCAAGAAATTGCCACGGTTTCGGGAAGAGAAATAATATTTACCCCTATCTCTCTACCGGCTTATATAAAGGCCATGGAGGAGCAAGGGGTTCCTGCGGATTATGTCTGGTTGATAAACTATCTTTTTTCCGAAGTGCTGACAAATCCGGATAATCAAGTTATCAAACAGGATATTGAAAAAGTATTGGGGAGAAAACCTGTGGATTTTTCGGAATACGTTAAAAACACGGCTGCTACTGGGGTTTGGAATTAGAGGTTTGAATTGGCCCAGCCAAAAACTGGTTAACCCAGGAGCTTTTTTATAGTAGTTCTTGCAAATACTTATAGGCCATTCCAGAAATAATGGCTAGGCCAAAGCTTAGCAGGGTTCCGATGAGTACATATTCGGTGAGCTTTCTGTTTTTTCCTTTATTGAGGTCACCAAAACGGAACACAGATTTGGCAGCTATCAAAAGTCCTATGGCTGCCCATTGATTGAGCAGTATAAATCCGAAGACAAAAAGCCGTTCCAACATGCCAATATATTTGCCAGCATTTTTTAATGAACCGCCCTCTTCGGAATCATCTTTGATTACTTCGGCAATATAGGGCGCTAATAGCATCCTCATAAGAATTCCGGCTACGAAGGTTACGAAAACCAAAAAGGTGACCAACAGTAAATTCCCTGTTCCAAATAATGATTGAAACTCCAGTTCATAGGGGTAAATCCAATACACGGCTATCGCAATGATAAGCAGATGTAGCAGTTGATCTAAAGTGAAGAGCCGACGGTAATTTTTGCTATTGGTAAAGGCCAGTTTACCTAAATCGATTAGGTAATGGGTTATAACGATGAATGCCACTATACCTAAATTTTGGAATTGGAGTAGAAGTAGCAGCGCAGTTAAATGGATGGCCATATGCGCATAAAGGAATTTGGATTTCCATTTTTTTTCCAGTTTATCATCCACCCAATGACTGGGTTGTAGCATGAAGTCACCTATAAAATGGGCTAAGATGAGTTTTAGAGTAAGTAGGATCATGGTTTTGGGATTTGAGTTTTATAGAATTGGATCAATTTTTGCAGTTCCTCGAATCCGGCCTTATTGAGTTCTTCGCTGATATTGCCTTGCGACTTATTTAACATCAAAGCCAGTTCCTTTTGGTTTTTTTTCGGATTATTAATGGCTTTTTTTACGGTTTGGGAAATTGCAGGAGTCCAATTATCCAGGGTTAAGAGCGCGAGTTCCAATAGCAGGTTGAATTGCTCATCAAAAAAAGAGTCGGCCGACTTGATGCCTAAGTTTTGTTTTTTAAGATTCTCAAAGCATTTACCTGAGTTCACGAATGCCTCACCATTAGATTCGGTTATTTTTGGGGCATTATGGCTTTTTCCTCCCAAACCAATACCGATTCTAACATCCACATTTTTAAACTGCTTGATGTTGGCCTTTATATAAATGGCAGCTTCTAGCGCTTTTTCTGGATGGGTTTCTAATTGAAAACTGTCACCACGATAGATTTCCCAGTCCTTAGGTTCGCTTCCATAGGTATTGAGCGCTTGTTTTAGGGCCGTTAACCATTTGGCTGCTCCAAGCCCTGTGGAATTCTTAATATCACCTGTTAGTACAGCTATCATATTTGGTTCTTTGAATAATATCTGTTGATTGGCAGATAATCAAAAATATCTGTAAAATAGCAGATAATTCGAAATATCTGTTGATTAGCAGATAATCAAAAATATCTGTAAAATGGCAGATAATCAAAAATATCTGAAAAATGACTGATAATTAGGTGATTTAATTGGGCGCTTGCTGGCCATAATCTGGAACCAATTGGCCATCAACCCAACTTAGCTCTCTTAGTTCGACAGTGGTTTTTGTCCAATGAGTGGACTCATCATAGATTTCTCCTCTTTCTTTTTTAAAAAGGATTTTTTCGGGAAGCCCTCCTATGTCATCTGGAAATATAAATCTTTCCGAGTGGTAGAAAACTCCTGAATCAGAAATCTGGGAAAGCGAAGCCACCACGGAAAGGACTCCATTATAGGCAAAAAGATAAATTCCACCTCCATCAACACCACAGGCTTCTGCTAAATAATCAACATATAGCATGCCCTCTATCCCTGGGATTCCTTTATCGTCATAAGTTTTAATGCTAAAGTTGGCATTGGATAGCCGAATTTTTCTTTCAATGTAATCCCCATCCTTTACATTTCTGATGTTCAGAAAATTTCTTTCGCCCTCCTTGGCATAGGCAAAATAATAATGTTGTCCATTCAAGGTTTTTCTTTCCAACGAGAGTAGTCCGCCGAGGATGTATCCTGTGGTATCATTATACTTAACCTTATAAAAGGGCGAATCTAAACCTTTGTAGGGCCAGGAAAAGTTGGTTTTTTCGATAATTTCTACCCACTCTCCAATTTTAAGTAGCTCCAACACTTTGGATTCCGCGCTTGGTGCCGTTCTTAATTTAACATCGTTTCCAAAGACATATACTTGTTGTCCAGCTTGAAAGGAGCACTCTTCCCATGGACAGTGATAACTATCTTGGGCAAAATTGAGAGCAAATGTAAATAGGGTGGTTAGGGCCGTAATCAGAAGCTTTATTTTCATTTTATATCCGTTTTAAGATGAATACTGCCCAAATGGGTGTTATGGTATATACGGTGTAAAATGTTAAAATGGTTTTTCTGCCATTTGCATAATTGGTGGATTAAAAAGTCAGATATTGTATTTCTACAAAAAAAGAAGCCACACCCATGGCAAGGTGTGGCTTCTAAAATCAACAAAAAACACTATCCTCTTCTTCCCTTCTCCTGCATTTTCTTTTTGCCATTCATTCTTTTCCCAAGCGTTAGCTTTTTCCAAGTTTTGTATTGTTCTTCTGTCAATACATCTTTCATTTTTTGATGATGGGCAATTTGGTGGTCCAGTCGAGCATTTTCCATTGCGAAGCGTTCATCTGCGGATGGTCTTTTGAATTCACCGCTTTCCTTTTTCGCTTTTAGCTCTTCATGCTTTACCTTTCTTAATTCGGCTTGTGCCAAATTGATTTCCATCACTTGTTTTTGTTGCCCCTTTGTAAGGTCTAGCGCCAAGATTAGTTTTTTGGTGTGCAAGGTGGCTAATTGCTCAGCTGTCATGTCTGCCATTACACGTTTTTCCATCCTAGACCCATGATGTTTTTGGGCCGTAGCGCCCAAGGTGGTTAAGAGAACCACCAGTACTGCTAATCGTTTCATATGCTTAAATTTTAATGATTTGGTAATTGGACATAGGTTGTGCCCAATGGTTTAATTACCAAGATTCATTTAGGAAGCTTTTAAGAATTGGATTAAGGTAGACCTATTTGGAAGCTTCTAAAGTTTCTTCCAAAATTTCTTCATGTTCTAAAGTGTCTGCAAACTTGGATTCGGCCACTTCTTGGCTTTGCATTTGCTCCTGAAATTTGTCATATTGTTCTACACCATAATAAATGGTGGATGCCACCAAAAAAGAACAGAAGTAAAGAAGACTTTTGATTTTGTAGGTCATGATTTTAGGATTTGGGGTTACTAAAATAGGGAAACCATTAGCGTATTTCCATCATATGTTGTGAAAATAGCATTTTAAGATGTGAACCGGATGAAATGTATGGTATAATCGACAAAATGCATGGTTTAAACAAAAACCATGCACTACTGTTTTAATTTCTTACAAAGTGGAGCTTATTTTGGCTCCAAAATCAGCTTAATGCGCTCTAGGGCATCTTGAAGATGGTATCTGCTCATTCTATCTGAAGTTCTGCCCAGGCCACTTCTAATGTCTCTCTTCAAATTATTAAGTTCAGCGCGGGCAACGGAACGGATATCAGACTGACTGGTATTGACGACCGTAGATTTGCGATAGCCACCAAAATCAGAAAGCTTGTTCTGGTTTTTGGCTGTCATCAAATAATGTAAACGGTCAATATGGGCTTTCTGAAGGTTTCTTCTGTAGGTATCAATGGATTTTCCACTTCGGGTTTCTGTCCAGATTCCTCGTCGCAAATCTTGCATCATTTCCAGCAAACCATATGCCTCCGAACCATTGATGGTCTCGTTTTCAATTATACGTGCCATTTTCCCTAAGTGCAGTATGGTGTTCAGATAGCGAACCTGGGTAGCCCTAATTCGTTCTACAGAACCGGAATATTGAATTTTATTGAAAATTTCATGATCTAAAAGCCATTCTGGAGTTTTGAACAACTGTTCTTGCAAAAATGTCATACAGTTTTTCTGATGGTCCTTGGCTACATGCGTATACACAGCGCCTTTTTGGTCTGCAGTTTTATGATGCTCATAAACTCCTCCAATGTTATTGGAAACATGTCCCATATATCTTCTGTACTGGGCCACAACCTGACCGTACATTGTCTCCAAATCGTCATAGTTTTTTCCTTCTTCCGTAGTCCAGCTTGCAAGATTAGGTACGATTCGTTTTAAATTTTCAATACCATAGGTACTTGCCTTTATGGCATCATCACCCAAATCCTCTGTTTGCGAACTAGGGTCATGGATATCTCCAACCTGTTGGTGTCCAAAACGGTACATGGGGTCACCCTCATGAGCACGAATCCAGCTGCTCAGTATTGGTTTTTCATCTGTTGCTGTTTTGTTTAGAATGGGTTTGTACCCCCATCGAATGGCATATTTGTCGTAAACACCAATATTGGGCATCAAAGCTACTCCTTCATCTCCAGGCTGGGCAACATAGTTGAATCTCGCGTAATCCATAATGGATGGTGCTGTACCATATTTTTTGGTGAAAGATGCGGATCGCAAGGAATCTACCGGGTAGGCCACACTACTTCCCATATTGTGGGGCAATCCAAGTGTATGTCCTACTTCATGGGCAGATACAAAACGAATCAACCTGCCCATAATCTCATCTTTAAAGGCTACGTTTTGCGCTTCAGGATTAATGGTTGCAGTTTGCACAAAAAACCAATTGCGCAATAGACTCATTACATTGTGGTACCAATTAATATCTGATTCCAATATTTCTCCGCTTCGAGGGTCACTCACATGGGGCCCATTTGCATTGGGGATAGGTGATGCTAAATATCGTACAACAGAATATCGAACATCCTCTGGCGACCATTCTGGATCCTCTTCAACAGAGGGAGGCTCCTTGGCCAAAATAGCATTTTTAAATCCAGCAGCCTCGAAAGCCACCTGCCAATCCTCAATTCCTTGCTTTATATAAGGAAGCCACTTTTTGGGAGTTGCACGATCCACGTAATAAACTATTGGTTTTTTAGGTTCTACCAATTCACCAGCGTTATACTTCTCAATATCTTCTTCTTTTACTTCTAAACGCCAGCGATCTAGATAACGCACAGTTTTGCTTTCCTGGGCGTCAAGGCCATAATCTACTTGTCCACGGGCAAACCAACCCACACGTTCATCAAAATACCTGCGTTTCATGGGTTCTTTAGGTAAGAGAATCATGGAATTATTGATTTCTATGGAAATGGAACCTAAACTTTGGTTGCTTGGAGCTTCCTTGGCTATGTACGTTTTTACATGCCGCGCTTCTACATTTAATGGATAACTCTTTATGGTTTCAATATAACTTCGTTCCCCATCCAGTCTACTTACCTTATATTGTTTGCGAAACCGTTCAGGCATTCCAAGGGAATTGACATCTTTGGTAAATAGGGGATCTACCTCAATTACAGTGGCGGGATTCAACGAATCCTTTTTATTAAAAGCCTTGATATTGAACGCAAAAAGTACGGGTTCAAAATTGGAATTGACCACGGCCTCATGTATAGGTAGTGAATCGGCGGCTACATTACCATAAGAAACAACCCTCAACAACACCTTTTTTTGTTTTTTCTCCCATCGCAACACTTGGGTATTTATTTTACCTCCACCAAATCCAATCCCAGTTGCCGTTTTTGAGATTCGACTTACCATCAACATTTCCTTATTAAATAAGGAATCGGGGATTTCATAGAAATGTTTATCCTCCACTTGATGAACCTTAAAAAGGCCTTCATCGGTTTTCGCCTCTTTGGTAATGACCTTATCATAGGGCTTTATTGCACCTTTTTTTGGCTTTTCGGCAGCTTTCTGCTCTGTGTTTTTCTTTTTCTTTTTGAACAATTGGGCTTCTACGGGTTGGAAGGAGCCTACTATTAAGAGGAGTAAAAGGACTTTAGGAAGTAATTTTTGATTCATTTGAAGTCAATTTGGTGTAATGAATGGCACCAAAGAACCTAAAAAAGAGGAAAACAGACTGTTAAATAATTACTAACTCTCCATTTTTTTCAAATAAAGGCCAATCGTTGGGAGTCCTGCGTTTTACTGATGGTTTGGCTTGGAACCCTATTTATAGCTGGGCTGAGAGATCATTTGTTTTTCCTAAAAAAAACCAAATAGCTGTAACATTTTGAATTTGTAATAGTCTTATAAGCATATTACATCAATCAAAAAATTCAATCAAAAATGAACAAGTTATTATTAATTTACGGATGTGTACTCTTAAGTAGTTCCGCCGTAGCAAAAGACCAGCAAAGTGCCACCGCTGTTGTAGAGACCAAGACCGAGCAGGTGAGTACGTTTGAGAACAATTTTACGGTACTGACCATCGGTAGCGAGTTGAGTGAAACCACCTCACAATTTTACGGTTTGTGGAATGAGGGGTTCTATGAGTTAAATCTGAATGAAATAGAGTTTCTGGAAGAAGACTCGGAGATTGATCTGGGTTTTGATACTACAGATTATCTTCCCGAGGGATTTAATCCCCATGAAACGTATTTTGATTTGAATTCCCTTATATATATTGAAAACGAAAATGAATTGTACTTGGATTTTGATTCCAGTAGCCATTTACCAGAAGGGTTTGACCCCTATACGGAAATAGTGGATGTACATTCCATCAATTATATGGAGGTAGAAGATTTTGATCTTGGGTTTAATACCGAGGATTATCTTCCAGAAGGATTCTCACCGTACGAAACGTATATCGATTTAAATGCGATTCCTTACATAGAAATGGAAACTGAGTTGGAATTGGGTGAAGGATTTGAGCATGCCTTGCCACAAGGATTTGATCCTTATTCAGAAGTACTTGAAGTGGCTTCTATCAACTATGTTGAGGACGAAGAAATAGACTTGGGTTTTGATACCGAAGCGTATCTCCCAAAAAACTTTAACCCTTATTCTCGGGTTGATTAGGTAGGATGTAAATTTCATTTTACAAATTTTTGAGTTAGTTAGTCATGAAAAGCCCTCTATTATGAGGGCTTTTTAGTTGAAGAAATCTTTTTTCCTCAAAAATTCATGGCTATAAGTCGCTTAACAAAAAAATAACATAGAAATCGACCAAGTGTAAATGACAAAAAAAAGCATTTAACACTATCAATCTGACAAATTTCCACCTTTCTAATTGTAGGGTTGTCAACTGTTAAAATAAGTTTTTGACAACTTCGTTTTGTACCTCTTTTTCCTCGTACGTTAACAAAAAACTAATTGTAATAATCTTCACAATTTGTGGTTTTATCTTTGTCTTATCATTAAAAAACGACAGTAATGAAAATCAGAAATATATTAGTTACACTTTTCGCGATAGGTACCATTGTAGCCGCCGCGAACAATAATAGGAGTATTGCTCCGATTGAGAGTTTTGACCTAAATACCTTGGTATTTATTGAAGAAGAAAATGACTTGGGATTGGGTTTTGATACAACCCATTACCTGCCTGAGAATTTTGACCCTTATAGTGGTAAATTCTCCTTGAAGGCCATTAATTACATTGACGAATGTGATGAAATAGAATTAGGATTTGATACCACTGGATATCTACCAACCGGTTTTGATCCGTATATACAGTAAAGTTAGTTTCTTACTATTTTTTGAGTTAGTTAGTTTATCAGAAGCCTCTCCTTTCAGGAGGGGCTTTTGTAATTAAAATAGTAGAGGAACAACAAATTGAAACACCAAGATCAATAAGCCTACAGCGATAAGGTTGAGGATCACACCAACTCTGGCCATTTGAGGTACTTTTACATACCCACTTGCAAACACTATGGCATTTGGCGGCGTAGCCATCGGAAGCATAAATGCACAACTACTGGCTATGGTTACCGGAATTAAAAGATAGAGGATTGGAATGTTGAGCCCAATAGCAATACCCGCCACAACCGGAGCCAATACAGCTACAAGGGCTACATTGCTCATCAGCTCTGTCATAAACAGCATTAGGGCAATCAACAAAGATGCTGTTAGAAGTATACTAATTTCACTACTGGCAATTGCATTTGCAACCAAATCCACAATACCACTGGAAGACATTCCCTTGGCCAGTGCAAGTCCCCCACCAAATAAGATCAATATACCCCAAGCTAAATTGGAGGTGTCTTTCCATCTAATTATGAAGTCCCCCTTTCTTAGGTTGTAGGGAATGGCAAAAAGCGCAAGGGCTGCAAAAATACTGATCATGGTATCGGACAGGCCCAATGTGGGAAATATTCCATTGATCAATGTTCTAAAGATCCAAAGGAAAACGGTAACCCCAAAAATGGCAAGAACCAATTTTTCTTTTCCAGAAGTGGGCCCCAATTTTTCCAATTCCGTATGGATAACCTCTTTGGACGCATTGAACTGTAAATCCCTGTTTGGATACATCCATTTTACTAAAACGAAATAGCAAATTGCGACCATGATAATTGAAAAAGGCAATCCCAAAGTCATCCATTTAAGGAATGAAATCTCCGTATTGTATTCATTTTCCAGCAGCCCGATAAGTACAGAATTAGGAGGAGTTCCTATTACGGTTGCAATTCCACCCGCATTGGCAGAAAAAGCAATCCCCAGCATAACACTAAGGGCAAAATTTTGGTCGTTTTTGGTGTATCCGTCATCATCATTGATCAACAGATTTATTACCGAAAGAGCAATGGGCAACATAACCACGGTACTCGCAGTGTTGCTGATCCACATACTCAAGGAGGCTGTGGCAATCATAAAACCCAAAATTACTTTGTTGGGAGTTGTACCGGTTAAACGAATGATGTTTAAGGCGATTCGTTTGTGCAGGTTTACCTTTTCCAAGGCCAATGCCATTACAAATCCACCAAAGAAAAGAAATACGATAGGGCTTCCGTAGTTGGCACCTACCTCGGCAATGGGTAATACTTTCAATAACGGAAAAAGCAATAGGGGTAACAGCGCAGTCACCGAGATGGAAACTGCTTCCGTAATCCACCAGATTAGCATCCATACGGCAACGGCAATAACGGGATCTCCTTTTTCGGAAATAAGTTCAATAGGTAAGTTTGTTAAAGTGATGAAAGCAATAGGGCCCAGAATAAGCCCGGCAATTTTGGATTTTTCCATATTGGGATCAAAGTTCGATGGCTTAAAGATAAGTGCTGTAAGTCACATGAAAAAACCTTCCCGGTTAGGGAAGGTTTGATCAATAAACTAAACTCGCTTAATTCAAAGCATAAATGAACGAACTACAAACTAAAACGTAATCTCGCAAAAAGGTATCTTCCGCTATATCCAAATTGGGAGGTTCTTCTTGAATACACAAACTGATCTCCAGAGGTTCCACCTTCTCTATTCTCATCTGGGTAAACATCCAACAAATTGTTGGCACCCACAGTTAGGGAAAGGTTTTCCGTAAACGTTTTGGTAATGGTAAGATCGGTTATCAACTTCCCGGCATAAACGGCATCATCGCTCACAGTGGTTCCGTCTACACGAGCATCGCCATTAAAGTCATCAGGATCCGTAACCTCGCCAAAATAAACATTCCGCAACATAAAATCCCAAGAATTACAAGAAACCAAATTGGTAAGGTTGAGCTTTGTTCTTGGCTGTGCCAAGGTTAAAAAAGCTTCTTCTTGGCCGTCAAAAAATGAACCGCTCAAACCTGCATTGGCTATAAGTTCTGGAACAAAAATATTCTCTACTTCTGTCTTGTTGAAGGTAGCGGCAAAATCATTTTTAATAACCGCATCTCCCCAATTGGTTTTATGGGAAAGCACAATATCCAAGCCAGAAGACTTGGTGTCAATGGCGTTTACAAAAAAGCGGGCACTGGTTGCGCCGGCAGCTTCAAAGATAGCTGTAAGTTCCGGGTCTCCTCCATTACCAAAGCTTCCACTATATACAATTCGATCGTCAATTTTGATTAAGTAACCGTCTACGGTAATCGTAAAGTCACCGAATTTTCCGGTAAGTCCGGCACTGAAACTATTGGAGGTTTCCTCTTTTAATTTATCTATGCCGATAAGTGTTGCGGCCCTACTATCGTTGGTGAATGTTCCCTGTTCAAAAGGAACATTATCCACAAACACCGTACTGGTTCTGCTAAAAAATTGCTGATGCAAAGATGGTGCCCTAAACCCAGAGCTACTTGCAGCCCTAAATGCTAAATTATCGGATAGCTTAAGTCTTGTGGCCAGCTTGTAATTGAACGTACTTCCAAAATCGGAATAGTTCTCATATCTACCAGCAAGACTCAATAGCCAGTTTTCTGTAAAGTCGGCTTCAAAATCCCCATACAATGAAATATTATTTCTGAATTTTTCAGTGGCATTTCCAGGGTCGTATCCCCTAAAAACTTGAGCTCCGCCTCCTAAAGGTGATCCTGTGAAATTATTGCGCACCAATTGGTCATCTGGCGTAATACTGGTTACAGGGTTTCCATTGATGTCATAACTGGTATAGGACGATTCCTCGCCAGCGATAATCTCATATTTTTCAACCTTGTATTCAGCACCAAAAGCAGCATTGAATCCTTCAAAAACGTCATCATAGAATCTATTGAAATCCAGGTTCGTTGTGTTTTGTGAAAATCCTAATCCACCTGCATCAAAAGAGCGGGGAGTGGCTACGCCTAACGTCCCGTTACTGGAGTTTCCTACTGTAATATCAAAAGTGTTTCTACCGTAGGTATTTGAAAAGTCAACATCCCATTCATTGACCTTACCCTTAATTCCCATAGCTATGGACTGATCCAGTATGTCTGTACCTATATTGGGTAGGAATCCGTTCGGAAAGGCGGGAGTGTTGGCTCGGCCATCACCTTGTGCAGGTCTACGATAGAATCCGGAAGCCAAACCTTGACGGTAGCTAATACCTCCAAACCCATAGATTTCTGTAGTTTCTGAAACCGGAATGGACATGTTGGCAAAGAACTTGCCCTCTCGCAACCTAGAAGTACCTACCTTAAATCTAAAATCCTCTCGGGTAAGTCCACGGGCAGCCAGTTCGTCCTCATCGGCATCAAAGCCCAAAAGACCTCTAAAGGTGGCAATATCCGTATCATCGGCTAGGTTGAGGCCAGCAATTTGGTCTTTAACGCTTTGATCCAAATAACCAATTCCCTGTGCGGCGTTAGCATAATCTTGTAAGGTCATATCAGCTACGGTACCTCCACCAGCAGCAAAGACCCGTTCAGCACCATGAAACCCTTGAAAGATATCTCCTGCATAATCCTTGTTTCTAAGAGCAGGTTCCCTAGTGGATAAGGAGCCGGTAAAGTTGATATAACCACCATCTCCTATAGGTAGGCCATAATTGGCATCCAACTGAAATTTTTCTCCGTCGCTTCCACCTTCAAAGTGATTGCTATTTTCACTGAAATTTGCCCCAGTCGTCAAGGAAAGATCCAGTTTACCAGTGGATTTTTTAAGTACGATGTTGATTACCCCTGCAATGGCGTCAGAACCATATTGGGCGGCAGCTCCATCCCTAAGCACTTCAATACGTTGAATGGCGGCGGCTGGAATGGCATTCATATCGGTTCCCACACTACCTGCACCTACAGTACCATTAACATTGATCAGGGCAGTGGTATGTCTACGCTTACCATTGATCAACACCAACACTTGGTCCGGCCCCAAACCACGTAACGAAGCTGGATCAATATGATCTGTTCCGTCCGATACGGTTTGTGATTGCGAAGTAAATGAGGGCGCAACATAGTTCAATATTTGGTTGACACTTACCTGCGGCCCTTGATTGGCAATGGCAGCAACATCTATTACGTCTACTGGAACAGTGGTTTCAGTTGCCGTTCTGTTGGGGTTTCTAGACCCCACTACGACCACATCTTCCAATCTTGCAGCATCTTCTGCAAGGACAATATCTATAGTAGATTGTCCGTTGATGGCTACCTCTGTAGTTTTAAAACCCAGATAAGAGATGACCAAAGTGGCATTGGGATCATCCAGTTCTAAAGTGAAATTCCCATCAAAGTCTACTTGAGTACCATTGGTGGTGCCTTTTACCAAAATATTGGCCCCGGCGAGTGGATTTCCATCTGCATCCTTAACCGAGCCGCGGACTTCATGCTGATCTACGGGGGACAGGTTTTGGTTCTGGTCCACCGATTGCTTCTTGAGCACAATTTGACTTCCATTGATGGCATACGTGAATCCTTCATTGGACGTGAGTCGGTTTAAAACGACAAATATGCGTTCTTCGGAAGCCTTCAAGGAAGTTCTTTTGGTGTCGTTAATTTCCTTGACATTATAAAAGAACTTATATCCTGATTGTTCTTTTATCTCATTGAGAATATCCTTTAGCGGGATATTTTCAAATTGGAAACTCATTTTTTTCTGCGAGTAAATGTCACTTGCAGCGAGTTGGCAAATAATGAAGAAACTGAGTAAGAAACTTAACTTCATCTTTAAGGTCATTTTTTTGCTGGTCACCAAGAAATTGGGTGACTTGAAAACCATGCTTTTTTTCATAATTTTGAGTTTTGATTGTTAATAATCCAAGTTAGCGATCTGATCTAGGGAGGGGTGCTGCAACACCCTTCCTTTTATTTTGAAATTGTTATTACATTGTTTTCTACGGTATAGGTGAATGGGGTACTGGACGAAATAACGCTTAAGATGGTCTCAATACGTTCATTTTCGAACTCTCCTTTGTATACTTCACTATCTAGACTTTCCATATGGTTGACAATGGAAACGTTATGAGTTCTTTCCAGTTTATCTATGATTTGCTTAAATGAGAGGTTGTCAATAATCAACCTATTTTCCATCCAACCCGTATAAATACGAGTATCTACTTTTTCCTTGGTCAGAGTGCCCTTTTCCTTTACAAAGGCAGCTTGATAGCTAGGGCTTAGCAATACCTTGGTGTCTGGGTTGGAATCTTCATAAACGTTTACTGCTCCTTCCACAAGGGTAGTCGCAATTTGACCATCTGATTTGTAAGCCGATACGTTAAATTGGGTTCCTAAAACTTCAATATCCAAATTTTCGGCATTCACGATAAACGGACGTTTTTCATCCTTGGTCACATCAAAGAAGGCCTCACCATCCAAGTAAACGATTCTATTCTGCGTACTAGTTTTCAAATTTTGGGGAAATCGAAGCCTCGTTCCGGCATTGAGCCAAACCTTGGTACCGTCTGAAAGAGTTAGGTTAAAGGTTTGCCCATAGGGCACATATATTTCGTTGAACACCAAATTTTCATCAGAACCATTGACTATGCCTCTAAAATCCAGTCCTTGCGGCTGCTTTTTGGCAATAGTCTTCCCATTCCTATTGGTGATAACCTCTTCATCATTGGACGTAATGACCTGCTTGGATCCATCAGCTAGGGTCATGGTAATTTGTTCCGGATGGTCTAAACTACTGGTAACAATGGAGTTAGTTTTGGTCCCGTCCTTGAATTGGGTGATAAAAACAATACTACCGGTAACAATAAGACCTACAAAAATGGCCGCGTAGCGCAATAGGTTTTTATTTTTTACTTTGCGATGGCTGTCCTTGTTTATGGTGTTCAAAAATTCTTGGAACGCTTGTTTCCCATCAAAGTGATGGTACAAATTGTTTTCAGACCTGTTTTTGATTTCCTTTTTGAAAGACTTCAGGTTGTCCTTATGGGAAAGCACCCATTTTTTGAGTTGCTTCCTTTCATTTTTGGAAATGGTTCGGTTTAAAAACTTTTCGATTAAGTCTTGCATTTTTAATAGTCTTGCACCTTTAAGATGCGAATTTGATAAAAAACCCCTACGGTTTTTATAAATTTTATACTTTAGACCCATATTTCTTACAATGAAAGAAGAATTACTCATAGCAAAATTGAAGAGTGGTGACATCTGCGCCTATGAGTATTTGTTCAATGAATACTACGATTGGTTGTGTAATTACATCTTTAAATTAAGCGGAGACAGAAGCATGTCCAAAGATGTGGTTCAAGAGACTTTGGTACGACTTTGGGAGAAAAAACAGGAAATAACCATCAAAGGTTCCTTAAAAGGTTATTTGTTCAAATCGTGTCACAATCAATTTTTACAACAAATAAGAAAGGAAAAAAGATTGCCTGATCTTCTGGACAGAATTAGGTGGGATACGATTTACAATACCTATTTTGAGCAAAAGGAGGAAGATGTTCACACAAAGGCCGCCATGTTTAGGTTGGAAGAACTCATTGATAAATTACCTCCCAGATGCAAGGAAATATTTATTATGAACAAACTGGAGCGTCGTAAATACCGTGAAATAGCAGAAGATATGGGAATTTCTATCAAAACCGTGGAAAACCAAATGTCCAAGGCATTACGGATTATTCGAGAAAATGCTTCTGTGCTACTATTTTAGTTTAGCAGATAAGCCCTCTTCATTTTTCACCACCTCAAACAAGCCTAACTTTGCCAAATTTTTGGTGCTTTTATCCCACTTTTTACCGCTAAGGCCTGCTTTTTCCTTGAGTTCTCCCAAGGGCATTTCACCCATAGGTTTTAAGATGTCCATAATGGCTTTTTCTTCCTCCGTGAGCTCCACCGCTTTTTTCTCTGGGCGCATTTGTGGGAAGAACAAGACTTCCTGAATTGAGGAATTGTTGGTCATCAACATTACCAAACGGTCTATTCCAATTCCAATACCAGAAGTTGGGGGCATACCGTATTCCAGGGCACGTAAAAAATCCTGATCGATGAACATGGCCTCGTCATCTCCTTTTTCGGAAAGCTTCAATTGGTCCTCAAAACGTTCGCGCTGATCAATAGGGTCGTTCAGCTCAGAATAGGCGTTGGCCAGTTCTTTTCCGTTCACCATCAATTCAAAACGTTCCGTAAGTGCTGGATTGCTTCGATGTTCTTTGGTAAGTGGACTCATTTCTTTGGGATAGTCCGTGATAAAAGTGGGCTGTACATAATGATGCTCACATTTTTCGCCAAAAATCTCATCGATTAATTTACCCACTCCCATGGTATCATCAACTTCAAGCCCTAACTTTTGGGCAACATCACGTAGTTGAACTTCGTCCATCCCCGCTACATCAAAACCAGTATGTATTTTAATGGCCTCCAAAATAGGAACACGGGCATAAGGTGCTTTAAATTCAATTGCATTGTCTCCAACGGTCACTTTTGTACTCCCAGTGGCATCCAAGGCAATTTTTTGCAATAACTGCTCCGTAGTGTCCATCATCCAGTTGTAATCCTTATAGGCAACATAGAGTTCCATAACCGTGAATTCCGGATTATGGGTACGATCCATGCCTTCATTCCTGAAATCTTTGGAAAATTCGTAAACCCCGTCAAAACCACCAACGATCAATCTTTTTAAATAAAGCTCATTGGCAATACGCAAATACAATGGAATGTTAAGCGCATTGTGATGGGTTAAAAAAGGACGTGCGGCGGCACCACCTGGAATAGGCTGCAAAATGGGAGTTTCCACCTCCAGATAGCCTTTCTCGTTATAAAACTCGCGAATGCTGTTTGTGATTTTGGTCCTTTTAATAAAGGTCTCCTTTACGGCAGGATTGACCACCAAATCCACGTAGCGCTGGCGGTAACGGAGTTCAGGGTCGTTAAATTCATCAAACACCTTGCCCTCGGCATCCACTTTGGGTAGCGGTAAAGGCCGAAGTGCCTTGCTTAAAAGGCTAAAATTCTTGACCATAACCGTTTTTTCGCCTACTTGAGTGGTAAAAAGATTCCCTTCAACTCCGATTATGTCACCGATGTCCAAAAGCTTTTTATAGACCTCGTTATACAGGGTTTTATCCTCATTAGGGCAAATTTCGTCCCTGTTAAAATAGACCTGAATTCGACCTTCGCTATCCTGAAGTTCCGCAAAGGAAGCTTTACCTTGGATTCTTCGTGACATTAACCTACCGGAAATCACCACTTGTTTTCCTTCCTCAAAATCGTTTTTGATGCGCTTTGAAGTAGCATCTACTGGATAAAGCGCTGCGGGGTATGGGTTGATGCCCAACTCCCTAAGCTTTGATAATTTCTCCCTTCGAACGATTTCCTGTTCCGATAGTTGCATAGTCGATAAAAAATTAAAGCGCAAAATTACACTTTTGCGCTTTAATTCCTTACTCCGTCTTGTTTAATGTAGCATAATTGGGTGTATAGGACTGGCCATTTACGATTTGGGCCATGTCTTCTTCCAAAGAATCTATAGGACTTTCAACTATTCTGTTCACTTCTTTTCCATTTTTATAGAAAAGCATGGTAGGGACTCTAAGTATGTTAAGCCCTTTTTCTTCAGCAGTTGGACTGGTCTTTACCTTTCCCTTCCGACGATCCAAAGCCACAATTTCTATGTTTTCCATGGGAAATCCCGCAGCTTTAAGAATTTTGAGGAATCGAGGTACTTCCCGCTTGCTATCCCCGCACCAAGTTCCCAAAAACAACTTGATATAGTGGTCTTTTAACGGTTTTGTGAAAAGCCCAACTAGGGATTCGTCCACGACATAGGAGTCGTAACCCGTAGCGTACCATGAATTATAAGGTTCGCCTTGCAATCCATTCAGGTTGATTTTTCCCAAAAGGAAACTTTTCCCATTGTCAAGTTGAATTTCCTGGTTGAATTCTTGGGAATAAACAAAACAGGAGCACAGGACCAATACGGTAGCCATAAATGATTTCATAAATATTCAGTTTTAAATTCAAACCGAAAATTGGCCAAAATTGGGGTTGATATTGGGTTTTATAGGATGGAAATAAGGTCTAGACCCTAGGTTGAATTTACTTTTTAAAGAGAGAAACGATGTCCTGACGTGAGGAAACCTCCAGTTTTTTGTAGAGGTTATTAATGTGTGTTTTGATGGTGCTATGGCTCACAAATAATTCCGACGCAATCTCCTTGTTGCTTTTGTCTAATAAAATTTGATGCACAATCTTCTGTTCTTGAGGGGTCAATTTTTGAAAAAGTGATTGGGTAGACATTCGTGCCTTGGCTTTTCCTTTGATCAGTAAATAGATGTTTATGCCAATGGATAGCGTAAGTAGACATAAAAGTACCCAAGTGAGGTTCCAGGTCCTGGACTTATGGTAGGAACCCAATTGTTTGTCCGTTACAACTTCTGCTTCAAATTGCTGGGTAAAGGGAGTGTTGGGATATAGGGCCTGCAATCTCTCTAACAATTTCGCATAATAACCATTGGTTGCAACATCTTGAAGGTAATGCGCATAAGTCTCGTTCCCTCTATTTGAAAGGAAATCATAGATGTAGAGTTCTGCAAGGGGTTCATCCAGTTCTTGCCCAAAGGATTGGAAGTTGGAAAACCACTTTTTGGAATTTAATTTTCTACTGGTATCACTTCGGAAATCGGTGAAATCAAAGACCATTTCTTCTTTCATGGATTCAATTTCCAATATTAAGGACGAATTTGGGTTGGTAGAGGTAATGGTACAAAGAGCCTGATCTTCAAAAGAGGTGGGAAAGTACAGGCTATCTTTATTGTTGGCGATGAACAGTACACTTTTACTACTATTGCATTGACCTAAAAAGTGATGCGCATCCGATGCTTCGGAGCAACCGTCCAAATGAATCCTGTAAATTCGGTTCTGATCCAAGATATTGTTCCCCTCAAACTCAAAATGCCCCAAAGAGTCCACCCCAACTTTTCTAATAATTTGCTCTAAATAGATCCGTGACGATTTTCGGTAATCTTCCACCAAGGACAAATACACAATCTTACCCGCATTTTTTGTGGAAACCTCCCCGGCAAATTGATATTGTCCAAACAGGGGGGCGACCATTAAAAGAAAAAGAATCGAAACAAAACGCATGAGTGTCATATGTAGGACTTAAAATTAATGGTTTTGTGTAACAAATCCAGAAAAAAGGATACCTATAGATATCATCAATCATAAATCAAATCAATGAGTTTTTGGCGTGTATTATTGGCCATTGTTTTTCCACCCTTGTCAGTCATCGGTAAAGGTTGTGGGTCTTTTGTTATTGTATTACTTTTAACACTTTGTGGATGGGTGCCTGGAGTTATTGGAGCGCTCGTTATATTAAATAATACCAACTAAAGATAATTTCATGAAAAAAATCCAAATCTTGGCATGCGCTTTGGCAATCGCCATGGTCACTTCTTGCAATTTTACCGAAGAAATTTTTTTGAACGATGATGGTTCTGGCAAACTGTCCATCAATTTTGATGGGTCGGAACTTATGGAAATGGCTGGAGACGAAATGGTGAAAGATGGGGAAAAAGCAATTGATTCCTTGATCTCCTTTAAAGAACTGTTAGAGGAAAAAAAGGATAGTATAGCTCAACTATCGCCTGAAGAACAAGCTAAATTACAGCGATTAGAGCCTTTTAATATGCGAATGGTCATGAACCCGGAGGAGAAGGTGATGAAGTTTGACCTTTTTAGTGAGTTCAAAAAAGTAAGTGAGGTCAATGATGCATTCAATGCTTTTCAAGGGGCCAGCGCACTTAATCCCGATGGAGATCAACAAAAAGGACCTATGGGAATGCAAGATCCCACGACAAAGGTAACTTATTCCTTTGCCAAGAACACTTTTTCTAGAAAAGCTAAGATCTTGGATGAAGTACTATTTCAGCAAAGTATTGATAGTCTGCAAGGAGCAGAAATGTTTCTTTCGGGATCTAGCTATACCCTCAAGTACCATTTTCCACGAAAGGTCAAATCTGCCAATGTGGAAGGAGCTACTTTTAGTGCAGATGGCAAGACTATGTTCTATGAAGTTGGGTTTCTGGAATTGATGAAGAATCCCGCTATTTTGGACTTGGAGGTGGAATTAGAAAACTAGCTTTCTGGCCACGGACTTTGTATCTTTGCAAGATGAACAAGAAAGTGAATCTGCAAGATTTGGGATTAAAGGATTACAAGGAAACTTGGGACTACCAAGAGCTTTTGTTCCAAGAAATTGTGGACCTAAAAATTCAGAATAGAAGAACTGGAACCCAGGAGTCGACTCCTAACCACTTTCTTTTGGTGGAGCATCCGCACGTGTACACCTTGGGCAAAAGTGGGGACATCAGCAATCTTTTGGTCAATGAGGCGCAGCTTCAGGAAAAACAGGCTTCATTTTATAAGATTAATAGGGGAGGGGATATCACTTATCACGGCCCAGGACAAATAGTGGGCTATCCTATTTTGGATCTCGACAACTTTTTTACTGATATTCATAAATACCTGCGGTTTTTGGAGGAGGTGGTGATATTGACTTTGGCAGAATATGGATTAAAGAGTGAACGTTCTGAGGGAGAAACTGGCGTCTGGCTGGATGTTGGCACTCCTTTTGCCCGTAAAATATGTGCCATGGGAGTCCGGGCAAGTAGATGGGTTACCATGCATGGTTTTGCCCTTAACGTGAATACGGACTTGGGCTATTTTGATTTAATGATTCCATGTGGGATTAAGGGCAAAGCGGTAACTTCCCTTAATGTGGAACTTGGTCAGAAAGAAGTGAATCTGCCTGAGGTGAAACAAAAGTTGCTCCATCATTTTAAAGTACTTTTTGAAGCGGAACTTATAAAACAAAAAACCGAAGTTTAATCTTCGATTTTTTGTCTTGGTTGGTGGGGTTATCAGTTTTCATAGGAGGTAAGCAAACTCATGCTTCTTAGCTTACCGCCTTCCTTGTTATAGTCTTCGGTTTTCACCATCCCTACATTTTTTGAAAGCCACTGCTTGGTATATCCTGTGGTTTTTATGCCCATATTGAACACCGTGTTATAAGCCACGATCATACATGGAAATTTACCTGCGGGGGTGGTAATCTCTTCCTCTCCGAGCACCATGCGATTAATCATTTTAATACTGGATTTCATGTTCATGGGTGCGCCGGTTATGGCTATTTCCATTTCGGCATCCGCCAGTCGTTTCCCTACCTTTAAGTCATTGGGCAGGTAAATATTGTTCCCGGTGATGTCAACCTCCATGTTGTCAAACTGTTTTGTCATGTTGGACATCATGGACTTAAAATCGATGGAAACACCGTCTTCCTCACATTGCATGCCATAGGTTGAATCGCCTAGGAGAACATCTTTTTTGTCATACATCTGCATGGTGTAAAGCACTTTGTCCCCACCATCGTTCTTTACATTGTAGACAACTTTCCCCTCTTTTTTCATCTTTTTACTGTAAAGACTAATTTCAAACTTGGCCCCATCAGAAATGGGATAATAGGTGCTGCAATCTGTTTGGGAAAATACGTTACCCAAAACAAAAAGCGCAGGCAGTAATAATGTTATTGACAGTTTTTTCATAGCTATTGTTTAATAAATTCCACCCTTCTATTTTGGGCTTTCCCATCAACTGTGGTGTTATCCCCAATTGGCTCGGATTCTCCCTTGCCTTCAGAAATTAATCTGTCCGAACCAATTCCGTAAACCGAGACCAGGGCACTTTTGACTGCTTCTGCTCGATTTTTGGATAGTTGCATGTTGTTTTCATCGGAACCATCAGCATCAGTATGCCCTACAATTTTTAAATTCATTGCTGTTTCTTGCAGCAGTACCTGGGAAATTTGGCGAATAATTCCCATAGATTGTGGCTGTATGTTCGCGGAGCCAGAATCGAACAAAATACCATTGGTAGACACCTTACCTTCGGAAATTAATTTTCTTCTTAAATCCACTCCTCCTTCAGCAACCTTTAAGTTGGTAATAAATAGGCGCTCTTTGCCATCCTTAAAACCATTCATATGAAACTTTAAAGTGGTCAGGGCACTTCCAGTGGGAACAATACGTGGAATATCTATGTGTTTCTCTTGATCCACCCATAACCTAAAACGTTGTTTATTCACCGCAATGGAAACATGTGGACGATTGAGGGTTTCTTCCCGAAGATCTGCTTTGACCGTACTATAGATGTCCCTTTTGTTATTGATTCTACTTTCCATGGTAATACCAATAGGGGAATATTGGCAAAAAGGAATATATGCTTGTACAAAGTAACTTCCCTCACTAAACTTAGCATCATTACTCAAATCAACCCGAAGTTTGGCATTGGAAGAGGTTTGGTTATCAATGCCCACAGTAATCACATCAAACTCCACGGTGTATTCTTCCGGGAGCTGTGGTACATCGGGAATAAAATAAAGATTGTACCCTGAAATCAATTCAAGCCATTTTTCTGAGGACTCCCCAATAGTTACAATTTCGCCACCCCCGTTGGTATTCCATTTAGAGGGAAAATCCCCAATAAAATCGTTAGCAAAGTCATCATAGAACATTAACCTGTCTCCAGGAACATAATCGAACTTGCTATAGACTTCAATGGATTTAGGACCATCAGTTGGGGTCGTACCTGTATTTTGGGAACCTTGTGTGTTGGGATTAGGGTTACTATTCCCATCAGTTGGTTGTGGTGTTTTTGGGGTCTTTTGTTTCCCTTTGGAGCCAGGCTCCAAAATGCTGTCCAATGCTTGATCGGTTTTTTCAGAAGCTTCTTTTTCAACCCGACGTTCTATGGTTCTTTCTGCTGCTTTTTCAGCACGTTTGCCAAGTTTTTTTAAGAGTTGGGCATTACCATTTAGGCAAAACCCAAATATGCATACAAAACTCAATAAGATTTTGCAGGAGGATGAAGTTTTCATTGATATAGTGGTTTGATAGTGTGTCTTTTAAGGTATCAAATTCTGTTTAAACTACAAAAGTTATGGCCCAGTAAAAACCTAAGATGTATAATCGGTTTAAAGCAATGTATAAGCTGTAGAAAAGGAGCTTTTAATTCATTTTGTAGACGATAAGCGAATTCTCCTGATCCTTGGCCACAAATTCCAAACGTTTGTCGTTGTCCATGTCCGTCAAATCAATAAGGGAATTTCCAAAAACAGGGAAATTGGGAATGGGTTTGGCTTGGCTATCAAAAAGATAAATTTTCTGGCTTTGGATGTCAGTTACGCTCACATAGATTTTGTCATAAATGTAGAAAATCCGTGGATGTGTATAAACCCCTAGATCCAATTCCACCTTTTTACCTCGAATGCTCAATATATTATCATCCATGAAAACCAAGGTTTTACTTGTGGCGGACATACCATGATCTGAGGTTAGATTAAAATTGGTGCTTGTAAGTTTACCTTTAGTGTCAATTTGATGAAGTACACCTTTCTTGTTGGTGACGGAAAACTTGTTCTTGTAGAGAAAAACTTCATTCTCCGAGAAATCTATTTTTTCAGGAACCTTTAAGCGGTCTCCTCCAGATCTATGCAAAATTTTGAGGCTTTTGCCCTCCAATTGAAAGACTAAATAATCTTTGTTGGCTACCCTAAAATGTTTTGGGGCGGAAAGAATAGGACTCTGAGCCCGAGTATAGACGAATCCATCCACAATTTGAGCCTTGTTATTATACATAAAAACGCGCTCACCTTGGGTAATTACAAAGCGATAGTCTTTTCTTCCTTCATAGTCAAAAACAGCAAGAGGATTCAGGTTGCCTCCTTCAAAAGTCAACTTAAAGGGGGGGACATCTTCTCCATTGCGGTCGATGATCATAAATTGATTATTGGTGCAGAATGCTAACTGCAACCGACCATTTTTATAGATATCCACCTGTTTAATAGGGCCTTGTATTCTTCCGTCCAGTTGTTTTTCCCAGAGCACTTTACCTTCCGTGGAAATCAGGTACAATGTATTGTTTTGGTCTTGGACCACAACTTCTTGCTTGTTGGTCCTATGATTTTTTACAAATTGGGGATCTATGGCCAAATCTGTATCCAATTCTAGGGTGAACAAGGGAGTTACGGTATTGGCCTTGACCGTTTTTTCTATTTCAGAAATGGAAAAGTTAGCATGGGTAAAACCGTTGTCCGCCACAAATTGAGCGGCAAAAGTATGTTCTTTGAAATCAGCTTTTTTTATGGCATTGAAAAGATCAGGAACCAACTGTTGCTCTGCGAAAAAATCCACCCCAGCTGCATTGGAAACAAAAAGCATACTAGACTCTGCGGCCAGTGGCGCCAAGGCCGTTTTAAATACAGGAGAACTGCTAAAGGATGAAGAACTTTTATAGTTACTTACCAAAGTGTGCAATGGTTCCTTTTTCTCGGAAAAAACAAAGGCATTCTCCAGAATAGTGTAAAAGTTGGCTTCAAATGTCCCCAGCAAAGTGGAAAATCCCTGGTCCAATAAATTGTTGTTTTGCAAGACCGCAATTTCACTCCCTTGATAGGTGGATGTGGCTGTCTTATTGTTATTTAAAAAAACAGATAAATTCTCAGTTCCAAAAGAACTCAGCAGGACCACTTTCTCATTGTTTAAATAGATAATACCCACCTCTTCAATAGTGTTGAAAAGAGAATCTATGGGCGTAACCCTATCCAAAAAGGCATTTTGATTCTTGGCAAAGATGGCGTAATCATCAAAAGTGTACGACACTATTGCTTGGGTATTCAATGGTGCAAATTGGGGTGTCTTGTTGGTCAAAGGAATGGTGCCTTTAAAAAGGTTGACATAATTCTGAGTGGAATCTGAAGCCAATGCTACTCCATTGAGGTTAAGGTTGTCAGAATTGGCTGAAAAGTCCAAGGATAACCAATCCGAAAAAGATTTAAGATTATCTTGCTCCGTTTTTAACTGCGCGGAAACCAATGAGGGTGATTCATTTAGGTTGAAAAAAAAGCTGGCCGATTTGGTACTCCCTGAAGTATCATAAAGTCGTTGCAACGATGGATTGACGATGTTGGTTTTTGGAGATCGCACTAAATTTTCAATAAGCATTTGGGATGATCCTATAATAATGGCATCCCCTTGCAAAATGCTGTACACATCATAATCTTCCAAAGTGTATTTGGTAATATTCCTATTTTGATAGGTTAGAGTTTCCACGATTCTGTTTTCTACGGCCTCCGTATCGAAGGAAGCGGAAGTCCGCTCCAAAACCAAAATAAACTCATGGTTGTTCTTGCCAACTTCATAAAACGCAAGTATACAGTTAGTATCAGATTTAACGTACTCCAGTCCCTTAAGTTTTTTATCCAAATCCTGATAAATGGAAAACCCCATCGTCTTTTCAATTAAAGAGTTGTTTTTTATTTCGCTCTTAAAATTGGATAGATTGTTGATGCTGACAATTAAACCAGCATTTGGGGACAAGTAACCCAATAATGAATCTGTGGTTGTTACCTCTGGTTTACAGCAAATAAAGAAAAGAGTCAATAAGGGGAGGAGCGCCTTAGATTTCATTTTTGGTGTTTCGCACAAATTTAGGATTTTTAGATGTCCAGTGTCAACTGTTCTGGGAGTTGTCTAAAGCTTTTTCTGTGATATTTGGTCAAGCCGTACTTTTTTATGGCCTCCCGATGCTCTTTTGTTGGGTAACCTTTATTTTTTTTCCAGTTGTACATGGGGAACTCTTCGTGTAATTTGGCCATGTACTCATCCCTGTAGGTTTTGGCCAAAACTGAAGCCGCGGCTATACTCATATATTTTCCATCCCCTTTAACGATGCACTCGTGGGAAACCTTTGGGTATGGTTTAAATCTATTACCATCTACAAGTATAAACCGGGGAGTACGTTTCAGCCCATCCAAAGCTCGGTGCATTGCTAAAATGGAAGCATTTAAAATGTTGATGGCATCTATTTCAGCCTCAAAAACATGGCAGACCGAGTATGAAATTGCTTCTTTCTCCAATAACGGTCGCAAAAGCTCCCTTTTCTGTTTGGACAATTGTTTGGAATCATTTAAAAGCTCATGTGAGAAGCCCTTTGGCAACATTATGGCTCCTGCCGTAACCGGACCAGCCAAACAGCCTCTTCCAGCTTCGTCGGTCCCGGCTTCTTGTAAGAATTTATAATGGCTTTTGAGCATGCTATAGGACGGCAAGGTCTTTTCTGAACAATAGCGAAATCTAAGAAGAAAAGACTTAATAAAAAACCTTTGGTTTTTCTCAACTAAACTTTCACATTTCTTTAGAAACAAAACTTATACCTTTGCCTGACCAATAGTAAGGAATGAGATTTATATTTTTTGCCCTACTCTTTTTGTTGAATCTGTCCCTATACGCACAACAAGATTCAGTGCCCCCTCCAAAAAAGATAGATTCCGTGTTGTTGGAAAATGACTCCATACCTCCATCCGTTAAATTGGATTCCATTGATAGTAAGGACTCTGTCAAAACCAAGAGACCTAGGCTTAGAAAGCTCAAAAAGGAGGAGGTACAGGTAGATTCCGTTACAATCCAAGATTATAAAATCATTTCTTACTCCAGAGATACCACATTTTTGGATACAACTCTTACTATTAAAAAGGAGTACAAATATAATTACCTAAGAAAAGATGATTTTGAGGTGATGCCGTTTGAAAATGTAGGTCGTCCCTATAACGTGTTGGGCAGAACCTTTTCTACAAATTCACTCTATCCACGGATGGGTGCAACGGCACGACATTCCAACTATTTTGAAGTAGAAGACATAAAGTACTATAATGTACCAACACCAATGACCGAGCTCATGTTTAAGACTACCTTGGAGCAAGGGCAGTTGTTGGATGCATTATTGACCTTTAATCTTTCCAAGCGATTCAATGCATCCATTGCTTACAAAGGTTTCAGGTCTTTGGGTAAATACAGATTTGATGAAGCCGAGTCCGGGAATTTTAGAACTGCTTTTAGCTATGTCAACGATAAGAATACATATAATATAAGAGGACACATAGCGGCACAAGATTTGGAATCCGAAGAAAACGGCGGCTTGCTCAATCGAGACCAGTTTGATAGTGGATCTCCAGATTTTACGGATAGATCAAGGATAGATGTGCTTTTCACCAACGCAAACAATAGGATATTGGGCAAACGGTATTTTTTTGATCATCAGCTTAAGCTGTTCAACATAAAAAAAGATTCCACTAAGGGCTTACCAACATCACTTGCCTTGGGGCATGAGTTTACTTATGAGACCAAATTCTATGATTTCACGCAGACCGCACAGAATGATGCTTTTGGGCAGGACCCGTTTGTAACACCCATTGAGGACCGAGCTAGGTTAAAAACCATGTTTAACAAAGTGTCGACAGAGTTTTCAAATCGGATTTTGGGGCAACTTTCTGGACATGCCAGCTTGTTTAATTACAACTATTTTTTCAATAGTATTTTGGAAACCGAATCAGGAATCATCCAAAACAAGTTGGAAGGCGAGGAAATCGCGGTGGGAGGAAGTTATTTCAAAGATTTTGGCAGGTTGCAATTGAAAGGAGACATTAATTATACTATTTCTGGAGAATTGGGTGGGAATACGTTGAATGCTCTTGTGGATTACCAGGTAAATGATAATTATAGGATTACTGGAGCAGTCCATGCGTCTTCAAGAATGCCCGACTTTAATTATTTGCTGTATCAAAGTGATTATAGGAATTTTAATTGGCAGCATACGGACACTTTTGAAAAGCAGCAGATACAAAGTATCAAATTTGGGTTGCATGCTAAGAGGTTTGGGCAGTTGGAGGCCGAATATAGTGCCATTGATAATTATACATATTTTCAATCTACCGCAACCCAAGAGGAAATAGATAATGGTCTTGAGACAGCGTTTGTAAAACCATTTCAAGAAGGGACTACCGTCAACCATCTGCGCGTGAAGTACACTAAGGAGTTGAAGTGGAGGCGCTGGGCATTGGCTAATACGGTTCTCTATCAGGATGTAACCCAGGACAGCCAAGTTGTGAACCTGCCACAATTGGTGACACGAAATACACTATATTTCTCCAAGGATGTATTTAAAAAGGCTATGTTTTTACAGACCGGGGTTACCTTTAAATATTTTACTTCATATAATATGAATGCCTATAATCCACTTTTGGGTGAGTTTTACATTCAGAATAGCGAGGAATTTGGCGGGTACCCCCTATTAGACTTCTTTATCAATGCGAAAGTGAGGCAAACCAGGATATATTTAAAAGCGGAACATTTTAATTCTTCCTTCTCAGAACCCAATTTTTATTCCGCTCCAAATTATCCCTATAGGGATTTTGTTATTCGCTTTGGTTTGGTCTGGAATTTCTTTTCTTAAAATTGTCCCAACATGAGGATAATTTAGGGCTGGAAAACAAGGGATTACGATTTTATCGTTTTTTTTCAAAAAAAATAGGGCAAAACTATTTGCGGAGAAGAAATAACCTCTTTATATTTGCACCCGCTTAGCTGATAAGGCTGGGTGTTAAGAGAGGGGGATCAAGGCCATGTAACAGGGGTCGTTTTTTTTCTTTTTGGATTAAAGAAGTTCATTTGACATATTGTATAGACAGCGTAAAAGAGAATAACAAAGAACCATTTTGATGTCAAGGACTTTGGATTGTCAGGGAGTTAAATTTATTTAACTTTTTACAATGAAGAGTTTGATCCTGGCTCAGGATGAACGCTAGCGGCAGGCCTAACACATGCAAGTCGAGGGGTAACGGGGAGTGCTTGCACTCTGCCGACGACCGGCGCACGGGTGCGGAACGCGTATGGAACCTGCCCCTGTCAGGGGAATAGCCCAGAGAAATTTGGATTAATGCCCCATGGTACCGCGATATCGCATGATATTGTGGTTAAAGATTTATCGGACAGGGATGGCCATGCGTACCATTAGCTTGTTGGTGAGGTAACGGCTTACCAAGGCAACGATGGTTAGGGGCCCTGAGAGGGGGATCCCCCACACTGGTACTGAGACACGGACCAGACTCCTACGGGAGGCAGCAGTGAGGAATATTGGACAATGGGCGGGAGCCTGATCCAGCCATGCCGCGTGCAGGATGACTGCCCTATGGGTTGTAAACTGCTTTTATACGGGAAGAAACCCATCTACGTGTAGATGGCTGACGGTACCGTAAGAATAAGGACCGGCTAACTCCGTGCCAGCAGCCGCGGTAATACGGAGGGTCCGAGCGTTATCCGGAATCATTGGGTTTAAAGGGTCCGTAGGCGGGCCATTAAGTCAGGGGTGAAAGTCTGCAGCTCAACTGTAGAATTGCCTTTGATACTGGTGGTCTTGAGTCGTTGTGGAGTGGCCGGAACATGTGGTGTAGCGGTGAAATGCATAGATATCACATAGAACACCGATCGCGAAGGCAGGTCACTAACAACGTACTGACGCTGATGGACGAAAGCGTGGGTAGCGAACGGGATTAGATACCCCGGTAGTCCACGCCGTAAACGATGGATACTAGCTGTCGGGACTTCGGTCTCGGCGGCCAAGCGAAAGTGATAAGTATCCCACCTGGGGAGTACGTTCGCAAGAATGAAACTCAAAGGAATTGACGGGGGCCCGCACAAGCGGTGGAGCATGTGGTTTAATTCGATGATACGCGAGGAACCTTACCAGGGCTTAAATGTAGTATGACAGGTTTAGAGATAGACTTTTCTTCGGACATATTACAAGGTGCTGCATGGTTGTCGTCAGCTCGTGCCGTGAGGTGTCAGGTTAAGTCCTATAACGAGCGCAACCCCTACCGTTAGTTGCCAGCGAGTCAAGTCGGGGACTCTAACGGGACTGCCGGTGCAAACCGTGAGGAAGGTGGGGACGACGTCAAATCATCACGGCCCTTACGTCCTGGGCCACACACGTGCTACAATGGCCGGTACAGAGGGAAGCCACCCCGCAAGGGGGCGCGGATCTATAAAACCGGTCACAGTTCGGATCGGGGTCTGCAACTCGACCCCGTGAAGCTGGAATCGCTAGTAATCGGATATCAGCCATGATCCGGTGAATACGTTCCCGGGCCTTGTACACACCGCCCGTCAAGCCATGGAAGCCGGGAGTGCCTGAAGTCCGTCACCGAGAGGAGCGGCCTAGGGCAAAATCGGTAACTAGGGCTAAGTCGTAACAAGGTAGCCGTACCGGAAGGTGCGGCTGGAACACCTCCTTTCTAGAGAAAGACGACCGGACATTTCGGGTCCGGCATCAGGTGGTCCCTTTGTTTTTCTTTTATGCTGTCTTATAATATGCAAACATACTGGCAATTTAGGCCAAACAGTCTCATAGCTCAGCTGGTTAGAGCGCTACACTGATAATGTAGAGGTCGGCAGTTCGAGTCTGCCTGAGACTACGGATAGGGCGGTCTTGTGGCTGTCCACGTTCATTAAGTATTGAAAAGGAAATTCTGGAAGTTGGGTATGTAGTTATGTACTAACTACTGACTACTCATTACTAACGACAGTATATGGGGAATTAGCTCAGCTGGCTAGAGCGCCTGCCTTGCACGCAGGAGGTCACCGGTTCGACTCCGGTATTCTCCACAAGGGCGTAAACGCTTTCCACGGCATATTTTTGTCGGTGTTGGCGCGCCACAAGTTCATTGACATATTGGGACGGAGCGTGACGGTTTTTTATAGGACTGTCATAGCGAAGTCAAAGAAGAAACACGAAGTAGAATAGAATATATAAGGATTACGAGGGCATTTGTGCATATGCACAAGTGCGACAAGCAAGAGAAGGGCGTATGGGGGATGCCTAGGCTCTCAGAGGCGAAGAAGGACGTGATAAGCTGCGAAAAGCCGCGGGGAACTGCACACGAGTGTTGATCCGCGGATATCCGAATGGGGCAACCCGGCATGTTGAAGACATGTCACCCGCAAGGGGGCTAACCCGCTGAACTGAAACATCTAAGTAGGCGGAGGAAGAGAAAACAAAAGTGATTCCGGTAGTAGTGGCGAGCGAACCCGGATTAGTCCAAACCAATGTTGTTTCGGCAACATTGGGGTTGTAGGACCACGACATTCTTTGCGTTGACCAACTGGAACCCTTTGGAAAGAGGGGCCGTAGACGGTGATAGCCCGGTACAGGCAAGTTGCGTTAGAGATAGTGGTATCCTGAGTAGCGCGGGGCACGTGAAACCCTGTGTGAATCTGGCGGGACCATCCGCCAAGACTAAATACTCCTGAGAGACCGATAGTGAACCAGTACCGTGAGGGAAAGGTGAAAAGAACCCTGAATAAGGGAGTGAAACAGACCCTGAAACCATACGCCTACAAGCGGTCGGAGCCAATTTATTGGTGACGGCGTGCCTTTTGCATAATGAGCCTACGAGTTACTTTTGTTAGCAAGGTTAAGCACTTCAGGTGCGCAGCCGTAGCGAAAGCGAGTCTGAACAGGGCGCTTTAGTTAGCAGTAGTAGACGCGAAACCGTGCGATC
>OZ220751.1:0-1487500 GCA_965117065.1 uncultured Allomuricauda sp. | reverse complement strand
AATGAGAGTAACCAACTTTGTATTAACAGTACTACTGCTTCTTTCATTAACCAATCAAGCACAAGAGAAACAAGAAAGAATTTTAACAGAATTCTCTCCATTTTTATCTAAGGCATACTACAATTTTAATTTAGGTGGAATATTTAGTGCGTTTTCTGATAGGAACCTGCAGCCAGGTTACTTTTCTGAAACTAGACAGCCTAACCGTTTTTCAGGTAGATTTCTTTTAGGTTATAAGTTTAAAGAAGACTTGGCCTTACAATTTGGTGTTATGCGGCCAGCATCCTGGTATAACTATTTAAATGTTAATGGAGAAGTTAATGAGAAAAGTGTTTGGATTAACTTATGGTCCTTATCCCTAAAAAAAGATTTTAAGATTGCTGATAGATTGGCCATTTACGCCGAAACTGGTATAGGTAACTTGACTAGGGTCGGATTTTCTGTTGGTGAAGAAACGGTTTATGAGGATGCCCATTATGCTACCTTTGTTTCTGGATTAGGATTTGATTATACTCTGGGGCATCGATGGGATTTGTTGTTGAATGGCACCTATTTACCGGAATATAAGAAACATAATCAACCTTCAATTTTTCAATTATCACTTGGATTACAGTACAATTTGAGACAAATTCCAAGGGAAGAAGCCGAAGCAAAGCTTAAGCAAGGATATTTTTTTCCAAAGCGGTTTATACAGTTAGGTTATGGCACTGGTGGAATAGGTTTTTTTACAAACGAGTTTTTTTCTATGCAAGCGCAGTTAGGTAATTTTGATAGTTTTGGTCTTCCTATGTTTTGGCTTGGAGAGTCCAAAGCGGCACATACATTTGCTGTAACTTACCAACAAACAGCCTATCACGGCAAAAAACTATTTTCTTTGGATTGGGGGGTGAGTATTACGGGGTTTCAAACGGAAGAATTTAACACCAATGTTTATGCCTTTTCGGTATTTCCAGTGATGCGGTTTTATGTTTGGAGAAGAAAACCATTTGATTTTTACCTGAACTATTCTGTAATTGGCCCAACCTTGTTGACCGAAGCAAATATTGATGATTTAGAGACTGGCCCACGATTAACCTATCAGGATTTTATGGGAGCGGGAATGTTTGTTGGTAGGAAACGAAACCTGAATTTTGAAATACGCATTATGCATTATTCCAATGGTAACATATTTACCGAAAATGAAGGAGTGGCTATCCCTATTGTTTTTACCATCGGAAAAACATTATAGGTGTAAAAAGCAGCATGGATACACTAGTTACCTTTCAAAAAGATTATTGTAACACTTTAAGTCGTCTACCTTGAGAATCCTTCCAAAAAGAACTGCAACAACGGAGCATTTTCTATGCTTTTGGCGTTATCAGATAAAAAAGCTCCCCGCAATAATAACGGAGAGCTTTAAGGTCAGGTTGGTTATAGTTATCTTAAATCCTAGGCAGGTCCCCTTCTCCTTTTAAAGGAAGATTGGAACTGCCCATAAGGAAAGCATCCACATGGTGTGCGGCTTGTCTTCCTTCAGAAATGGCCCAGACAATCAAGGATTGTCCTCTTCTTTGATCGCCTGCCACAAAAACTCCGGGTATGTTTGTTTTATAATCACGGGCTGATGCCTTGATATTGGTCCTTGGATCCATTTGTAGTCCTAATTGGTCTACAAGAGTGGTTTCGGAACCTGTAAAACCAAGAGCCAGCAAGGCCAAATCGCACTCCCATTCTTTTTCTGAGTCTTCGACCTCTTTTAGAACAGGTCGTCTTCCAGGGATTTTTTCCCAAACCACTTCGGAAGTAATCAGGCTTTTTAAGTTTCCATTTTTATCACCCACAAACTTCTTAGTTGAAATACTGAACACACGATCAGCACCTTCTTTGTGCGATGTACTTGTGCGCAAACGCATTGGCCAAAACGGCCATGGTTGCCCCTCAGGTCGTTCAGTAGTAGATTTTGGCATAATCTCAAAGTTGGTTACGGAAACTGCTCCGTGACGTATGGAAGTACCGATACAGTCTGATCCGGTATCTCCCCCACCAATTACAACAACTTTTTTCCCTTTGGCAGTGATTCCCTCTCCAGCATACGGAATTCCGTCTACCCTTCTGTTGTTTTGAGGTAAAAAGTCCATGGCTTGTACTACACCTTTTAAGTCTGCACCGGGAATTGGAAGATTTCTGCGTACGGTAGCCCCTCCGCAAAGTACAGTTGCATCAAATTTTTGCTGAAGTTCATCAGCTTTGACGTCAACCCCAATATGTACTCCTGTTTTGAAGATAATACCTTCTTTTTCCATAACATCAATACGGCGGTCTATCACATTTTTTTCCATCTTAAAATCGGGAATGCCATAACGAAGTAAACCTCCAACCTTCTCGTCACGTTCAAAAACGGTGACGGTATGGCCTGCTCTATTCAATTGTTGTGCAGCGGCCAATCCAGCTGGACCTGATCCAACAACTGCTACCTTATGTTCGGTTCTTTTAATAGGCGGCTCAGGAATTATCCAGCCATTTTTAAAGGCAGTCTCTACAATATTCTTTTCTATATTTTCTATAGATACTGGATCTTCATTGATTCCTAATACACATGCTTCCTCACAGGGTGCTGGACACAAACGACCAGTGAATTCCGGAAAATTATTTGTGGCATGTAATATTTTGGTGGCTTTCTCCCATTTTCCCTGATACACGGCATGATTAAAATCCGGGATTAAATTACCCAAAGGACAACCGCTATGGCAAAACGGAATGCCACAATCCATACACCTTGCACCTTGGTCCTTAAGGTCTTTTTCCTTTAAGGGAATGGTGAATTCTTTATAGTTTTTGATGCGTTCGTCAACAGGGGCATAGGCTTCTATTTTTCTGTCAAATTCCATAAATCCAGTCGTCTTTCCCATGGCTCAAATTATAAGGTTTGCAATTTTTCTTTTTCCAATCGTATCAAGGCTTGTTTGTACTCCTCTGGGAATACTTTTACAAACTTGGGCAAGTACTCATCCCAATTTTCAAGAATGTCCTGTGCAAGTGGGCTTAAGGTAGCATTGTAATGATTTTCTATGAGCTCTTTGAGCTGCTTAATATCATTATCTTCTATTACGGAAAGCAAGTTTAGGGATTCACCGTTGCATCTTTTTTCAAAAGTGTTGTCTTTGTCATATACGTAGGCAATACCACCACTCATTCCGGCGCCGAAATTTCTTCCTACAGACCCCAAGATCACAGCTACACCCCCTGTCATGTACTCGCAACCATGATCGCCAATTCCTTCAACTACAGCTTTGGCGCCTGAGTTTCTTACGCAGAAACGCTCTCCCGCCTTGCCATTAATGTATGCCTCTCCAGAAGTGGCTCCATATAAAGTAACATTGCCAGTGATAATATTCTCTTCGGGGTTTATGGTTGACTTAAAAGGCACTTTTATGACCAGTTTAGCACCTGAGAGCCCCTTACCTAAATAGTCATTGGTATTTCCATTGACGATCATGGTAAGTCCTTTTGTGGCAAATGCCCCAAAACTTTGTCCGGCAGAACCCGTAAAATTTAGCTTCAAAGTGTTTTCTGGAAGCCCATCGGCCCCATAAATTTTTGAAATTTCATTACTTATTATCGATCCTACCGCTCTATCCGTATTGTAAATGGGGAAATCCAATGAAGTCTTTTCCTTTCGGAATAAAGCAGGGTGGGCTTGTGCAATGATATCAAACTCAATGGACTCTTCTATGCTGTGTACCTGTTTCTCGGTATTGTGAAACTTTGTTCCTTTAGGGACATCAACTTGATATAGAATCGGTGTTAAATCAATTCCTGCCGCTTTGTAATGTGCAACGGCTTTCTTTCTATCCAGTTTTTGTACCTGACCTACCATTTCATTAACAGTCCTAAAACCAAGTTTGGCCATTATTTCACGCAGTTCCTGTGCTACGAAATACATATAGTTGACCACATGTTCTGGTTTACCCTTGAATTTTTTACGCAACTCCGGGTTCTGTGTTGCAATACCCACAGGGCAGGTGTTTAAATGGCATACCCGCATCATGATACAACCTGAAGCCACCAAAGGTGCAGTAGCGAACCCAAACTCTTCAGCTCCTAAGAGACAGGCAATGGCCACATCTCTACCGGTTTTTAGTTGTCCGTCACATTCAAGTACTATCCGATTTCTTAGGTCGTTCAAGACCAAGGTTTGCTGTGCCTCAGCAATTCCCAATTCCCATGGAAGTCCTGCGTGTTTCAAAGAGGTTAAAGGAGAAGCTCCTGTTCCTCCATCAAAACCTGAAATCAGGATAACATCTGCCTTTGCCTTGGAAACTCCAGCAGCAACAGTACCAACCCCAACTTCCGAAACCAGTTTTACGTTGACACGGGCTTCCCTGTTTGCTGATTTGAGGTCATAAATCAGTTGGGACAAATCCTCAATGGAATAGATGTCGTGGTGTGGCGGGGGTGAGATCAACCCAACATAAGGGGTTGAATTTCTTGTTTTGGCTATGGCAGGATTCACTTTTGGTCCTGGCAATTGCCCTCCTTCCCCTGGTTTGGCCCCTTGGGCCATTTTAATCTGGATTTCTTGTGCATTGGTCAAGTAGTTGGAGGTAACTCCAAACCTGCCCGAAGCCACTTGTTTGATTGCGCTGTTTTTCCAGTCGCCGGTCTGATTCTTATAAAAACGAGCCGAATCTTCCCCGCCTTCACCTGAATTGCTCTTTCCACCAATTCGGTTCATGGCAATGGCAAGGTTTTCATGAGCCTCCTTACTAATGCTCCCATAAGACATGGCACCGGTTTTAAACCGTTTAACAATCTCTGTCCATGGTTCCACCTCCTCTATGGGAATGGGGTCATAGTTGGAAAACTCGAACAGCCCACGAATGGTCATCAAGTTTTTGGATTGCTTATTTACCAATTCGGAATACTCTTTATAGGTATCCGGCTCGTTATTGCGTACCGATTTTTGAAGTTTGGCAATACTTAATGGATTGAACATGTGTTTTTCACCATCCCTTCTCCATCGGTACTCTCCACCAATCTCAATATCGAGATTGGCTGCTAATTCCTGATTTTTAAACGCTTTTTTATGGCGTTTTGCAATTTCCTTTTCAATTTCATACAAACCTATCCCTTGGATTCGCGTTGGCGTATTTGGGAAGTATTTGTCCACTACTTTTGTATTGATTCCAATACACTCAAACAATTGGGAACCTCGGTACGAATTTAGAGTTGAGATCCCAATCTTGTTCATCACCTTTAAAATACCCTTGCCAATGGCCTTATTGTAATTTTTTATGGCTTCATCAAAAGTATATTCGGTAATGTCATTTTCTTCTATTTGCTCTCCAATGATTTCATTAACGAGGTATGGGTTAATGGCACTCGCACCAAATCCGAATAAAAGAGCAAAGTGATGTACCTCTCTTGGCTCTGCCGATTCAACAATGATGCTCAATTTAGAGCGTTTGCCCATTCGACTTAGTCCGCTGTTTACAAAAGAACAGGCCAATAAGGCGGGTATGGCAGCCATTTCTGTGCTCACCATTCTATCCGATAGGATTATAATATTGGCACCTTCATCAATGGAGTTGGATGCCTGCTGTAAAATAGAATCCAACGCCTCTTCGAGACCATTGTGTCCTTTGGTAATCTCATATAGGATGGATATGGAAACTACCTTGTAATTTGGACTAGCATCGTAGTTTTTTATTTTGTCCAGATCTTCTTTGGAGATAACTGGGTTTTGGATTTTCAATTTTCTACAGTGCAGTTCGTTGATATTGAAAATGTTTTCATCGCTACCTAAAGTGAGGCTGATATCGGTAATCAACTCCTCTCGAATTCCATCCAAAGGTGGATTGGTTACTTGGGCGAACAATTGCTTAAAATAGTTGTAGATGAGTTGGGGCCTTTCGGACAATACAGCTATAGGTGTGTCGGACCCCATGGAGCCAATGGGTTCTTTCCCATTTTTGGCCATGGGAAGGATAATGGTGTTGATGTCCTCCAAAGTATAGCCAAAAGCAGCTCTTCGTGTTTCTAAAGGAAATTCCCCATAAAAAACAGGGCAATCGTTATACGGAATGTCTTTTAGGTGGACTAAATTTTTCTTTAACCATTTTTTATAGGGGTGTTTTTTGGCTATGGATTCTTTGATCTCCTCATCGTTTATGATGCGCCCTTCTTCCATATTTACCAGGAACATTTTTCCCGGTTCCAACCTTCCGTGGAATTCAATATCCTCTGGCTCCAAATCCACAACGCCAGTCTCAGAAGACATGATTACATACCCTTTTTTGGTGACTGAATATCTTGATGGCCGCAAGCCATTCCTATCTAGAACTGCACCTATATAATTTCCATCGGTAAAGGGAATGGAGGCTGGGCCGTCCCATGGCTCCACCATACAAGAGTTGTATTCATAAAAAGCCTTTTTGGACTCGGACATTTCTGTATTCTTTTCCCACGCTTCTGGAACCAACATCATCATCACCTCGGGTAGGGAACGTCCCGTCATAAGTAATAACTCCACCACCATGTCCATACTGGCAGAATCTGATTTGCCTGGCAGAACTACCGGAAGGATTTTTTTGATATCCTCACCGAACCATTCGCTCTGCAATAACTCCTCCCTTGAACGCATTCGGGAAACATTTCCTCTAAGGGTGTTAATTTCTCCGTTATGACACATATAGCGGAAAGGCTGGGCCAAATCCCAAGTTGGGAATGTATTGGTAGAAAATCGTTGATGAACCAGAGCCAATCGAGTTACTACTCGAGGGTCTAACAAATCCTCATAATATTTACTGATATCCTCTGGGACCAATAAACCCTTAAATATGATTATTTTGGTAGATAAACTTGGAAGATAAAAGAACTGGCTTTGGCTTAGTTTACTTTTGATTATGGCATGTTCCGTAATCTTTCTAGCGGTGAACAATTTCAGATTGAACTGAAAATAGTCCAACTTCTCACCCTTGCCAATAAATATTTGTTTAACAAAAGGTTCGGTTTCAGCTGCAATTCTTCCGGGAACGGAACGATTCACTGGAACATCTCTCCAGCCCAATAACTTAAGGCCTTGATTTTTAATGCTTTCCTCCAGGGTAGCAATGCAAAAATTGCGTTGGTTTTCTTTTTGTGGTAAGAAAACATTGCTTACTGCATATTCTCCTGCGTTGAGCAGCTTAAATGGGCATACTTCCGTAAAAAAATCATGGGGAATATCTATTAGAATGCCTGCTCCATCTCCGGTTTTGCCATCTGCGCTAACCGCACCTCTATGCTCAAGCTTATCCAGAATTTCCAAAGCTTTATGGATAATATCGTTGGATTTGTTTCCTTTTAGACTACAGATGAAACCCGCGCCACAGTTATCATGCTCAAATTCAGGAAGGTATAAGCCTTGTTTTTCT
The DNA here is from genome assembly GCA_965117065.1 of uncultured Allomuricauda sp. GTDB lineage: Bacteria > Bacteroidota > Bacteroidia > Flavobacteriales > Flavobacteriaceae > Flagellimonas. The sequence goes on along the minus strand of OZ220751.1, from coordinate 1,480,106 downwards.
AACTTCATCATTATGGACTTTGCTCAAAAATAGCATTATAGATGAAGAAATGTTATGGTTTTCAGGTAAATGCAACTAATTCATCAACGTTTGCGTTATGACGTTAAAAATTATGCAAAATGGAAATTTGACGAATGAAAAATTATCATTATCTCAAAATAGGTCTCCAGTCCCTGTAATTCCACTAACATTCAGGGGGAGACTTCAAAAATCGAATAATTTAATTGGGTTTTGGTAAACTATTAGGGGGTAAAGGATAAAAAATATCGAATATTAATGCAATGCCCCCAATTAAATATGGGGTTTCAAACTAGGAAGGTATTTTCAATCTTTCAGAATGCTTCTTGAGATAACAATTTTTTGGATTTCGGAGGTGCCTTCATAAATCTGAGTGATTTTGGCATCACGCATGAATCGCTCCACATGATAGTCTTTTACGAAACCATTTCCACCATGTATCTGTACCGCTTCCACTGCTGTTTCCATGGCAACTTCAGAAGCATATAATTTGGCCATGGCGCCAGATAGTGTGTAATCATTTCCGGCATCCTTGTCGCAAGCTGCTTGGTAAACTAAGTGACGAGCTGCTTGTATTTTGGTATGCATATCCGCAAGCTTAAAGGCTATTGCTTGGTGATTGGCAATTTCGGTTCCAAATGCCTTTCGTTCTGTTGCATATTTTTTGGATAGCTCATATGCGCCTGCTGCAATGCCTAAAGCTTGGGCTGCAATGCCTATTCTGCCTCCTGCCAAGGTTTTCATGGCGAATTTAAAGCCGAAACCATCTTCCCCTATTCTGTTTTCCTTGGGTACTTTTACATCATTGAAAATCAAAGAGTGTGTATCGCTACCTCTGATACCCAATTTGTTCTCTTTGGGCCCAATTTCAAAACCTTCCTCACCTTTTTCCACAATTAGGGCGTTGATTCCCCTGTGTCCTTTTTCCACATCGGTTTGGGCGATGACCAAGTATATCTCTGCAGAACTTCCATTGGTAATCCAGTTCTTAGTTCCATTCAACACATAGTGGTCTCCATGGTCCACAGCTGTCGTTTTTTGGGAGGTAGCGTCACTTCCAGCCTCTGGTTCCGAAAGACAGAAAGCTCCTATTACTTCCCCTGAGGCTAGACGATTTAAGTACTTTTCTTTTTGCTCTTCCGTTCCATAAGCTTCCAATCCCCAGCAGACCAAAGAATTATTGACAGATACCATTACCGAAGCGGAAGCATCCACTTTGGACAATTCTTCCATGGCCAAGACATAGGAAAGTGTGTCTAACCCACTGCCCCCATATTTTTCATTGACCATCATGCCCATAAAACCCAGTTCGCTCATTTTTTGAACCAATTCCCATGGGAATTTCTGTGAATCGTCTCGTTCTACAACCCCAGGCAGCAATTCGCTGTTGGCAAAATCTCTAGCAGCCTGTTGTATCATTAATTGTTCTTCGGAAAGTGAAAACTCCATAAAATTGAGAAATAAGTAAAAAATGGATACAAATATAGCTTTAAGATGGAAATTTCTTACTGGAAAACTGTAAAAAATGAGAATAACCCAATTATATGCTATTTGATAATGTGGTCTTAACTGATTTTTATAAGAGGAACATTATGTGGGAAAACTCATTTTGAATATCTTTAGCAACAAGGATTTGCCCACGGGCAAAACGAAAACTCAACCACGTAAACCAACTGCTTATGGAAACCATCCTGATTGCCATCTTCGTTATCGGATATCTCGCTATTACCCTTGAACATAATCTTAAAGTTGATAAGTTGATTCCTGCCTTGGCTATGATGGCTGTGCTTTGGGCCATGATGGCTTTTGGGATTGATGGGTTTACAACTTGGTTCGATTCTGGCAAGCATGCTTTACTGGAGGGTTTTTCTTCATATGGACACGAAGAAAAAATGCATGTGATGGAGGAAACCCTACTTCACCACTTGGGTAAAACCTCAGAGATTTTGGTTTTCCTTTTAGGAGCTATGACCATTGTCGAAATAATTGATTATTTCGATGGTTTTGCAACCATCAAATCTTATGTAAAAACGAGAAGTAGAAAGAGAATTCTATGGATTTTTGCTTTTTTGGCCTTTATTCTTTCTGCTATTATTGACAACCTGACCGCTACCATTGTTCTGGTGTCTATTTTGCAGAAAGTTGTTAAGGACAGAAATATTAGAATATGGTATGCGGGACTTATTATTATTGCTGCCAATGCGGGTGGCGCATGGTCACCAATTGGAGATGTGACCACCACGATGCTATGGATTGGAAATAAGGTTTCTACTGCTAAATTGATTGGTTATTTGTTAGTGCCTTCATTGGTGTGTATGCTTGTACCCACTTTTATTGCTTCCTTTTTGGAACCCTTTAAAGGTGAAATTGATTTGGAAGAAAATCCACCGGCAAAGTCCAAATTTGGAGCTACTATGCTGTATTTGGGATTAGGGGCCATTGTATTTGTTCCCATTTTTAAGACCATAACACATTTGCCACCCTACGTAGGCATGATGTTGTCCTTGGCAGTTGTGGCCACTTTTGCCGAAATTTATAGCAGTTCCAAGATTAGTATATCCTCCGTTGATCTAGAAAGCGATGCGGAAGCGCACCATAGTCCGGTGCATAGTGCATTGACCAAGATTGAATTACCCAGTATTCTTTTCTTTTTGGGAATTTTAATGGCTGTAGCAGCCCTGGAATCGTTGGGACTTCTTTTCAACTTTGCGGAAAACCTGAAGCAGGGCGTTGGTTTATTGGGGACGGAAATACCCGGAACGGAAGTGTCTGATTTGGTAGTGATTATTTTGGGTATAGGGTCTGCAATTATAGATAACGTACCCTTAGTAGCGGCAAGTTTGGGAATGTTCTCAGAACCCTTGGACAACCCTCTTTGGCACTTCATTGCCTACTCCGCAGGAACAGGTGGAAGTATGCTGATTATTGGCTCAGCCGCTGGTGTGGTGGCTATGGGAATGGAAAAAATCGATTTCTTTTGGTATTTGAGAAAGATTGGGTGGTTGGCATTCATTGGTTTTATTACCGGTGCTATCTGCTTTGTTGGGATGCGATATTTTTTCTAAAAAATACTTTAGCTCAAAAATCTCCGTTATTATTGCAACTTAAATTGGGGATTTTATATGAACATTTTTCAAGATTTGGAAGAGGGGGCCGAAATTGGCGCAGCTATTTCGGAAGAGAAAACCCTTTCTGTTATTGACTTAATTGTCAATGGAGGTACAGGAAGTGTTGTGATTATTATGGTGCTGTTTGTACTTTTGTTTGTTGCGCTTTACATTTATTTTGAACGGATTTTTGCCATAAAAGCGGCATCCAAAATCGACAAAAACTTCATGAACCAAATTCGTGACCATGTCATGAATGGAAAATTGGAGGCGGCTAAACTTTTATGTGCCCAAACCGATTCTCCAGTGGCACGGTTGACCGAAAAAGGAGTTTCACGGATTGGAAAACCACTGGATGATATCAATACAGCTATTGAGAATGCTGGCACCCTTGAAGTGTACAAACTGGAGAAAAACGTGAGTGTTTTAGCTACCGTTGCAGGGGCTGCACCAATGATTGGTTTTTTGGGAACCGTAATTGGTATGATTTTGGCTTTTCATGAAATGGCAAGTAGTGGTGGGCAGGCCGAAATGGGTTCTTTGGCTTCCGGAATTTATACTGCTATGACCACAACGGTGGCAGGATTGGTTGTGGGGATTATTGCCTATATAGGTTACAATCACTTAGTGAACAGAACGGACAAGGTGGTACATAAAATGGAAGCCAATGCCGTGGAATTCTTAGACTTGTTAAACGAACCTATCTAGAATTTCGTTATGAAGTTAAAGGGAAGAAACAAAGTAAGTCCAGAGTTTAGTATGTCATCAATGACGGATATTGTGTTTTTGTTGTTGGTCTTTTTTATGCTGACCTCAAATGCACCCAATGCTTTGGATTTGTTATTGCCAAAAGCGAAGGGCAAATCCACCAATACACAAAATGTGTCCGTGACCATCAATAAGGACTTGAAATATTTTGTGAACAACGAGCAGATTAACGCAGAATACATTGAAATTGAATTAAAAAAGGCACTTGAAGGACAAGAAAAGCCTACAATCATTCTAAGGGCGGAACAAAGCGTGGCCATAAAAGAGGCCGTCAACGTAATGGATATTGCCAATAGAAATAGTTACAAGGTTATCTTGGCTGTGCGGCCAAAATAATGTCATTTTTAGATACGAGACACAAGAAAAAATCTTTCACGCTAACAACACTACTGTTAAGCGCATTATTGCTGTTGCTCTTTTATATCGGCCTTACCTATTTAGATCCGCCCATTGAAAATGGCATAGCTATTAACTTTGGTACTATGGATTTTGGCAGTGGAAAGGTGCAACCTAAGGAAAAAGTACGCTCCGAACCCAAAAAGGTTCAAACTGAACCTGTTCCAGAACAAGTGCAACAACAGGCGCAACCCAAGGAAGAGGCGCTACCTGAGCCTGTTGAAAAGGTTATTACCCAAGAATCCGAGGAAACTATCAAAATAAACCAGCAAAAGGAGGCTAAAAGAAAGGCCGATGCCGCTGCCAAAAGAGCCAAAGCGGAAGCGGAACGAATTACACGCGAAAAAGAATTGGCAGAAGAGCGAAAAAGACAGGAGCAAGAAGCCAAGAAGAGAAGTCTAGATGCCCTAATTGGTGGAATTGGAAAATCGGATGGAAAAACGACAGGGAGTGAGGGGGATGACAACAAACCCGGGGATAAAGGCCATCCTGATGGTGATCCCTATGCTACAAGTTACTATGGAAGTCCAGGAACCGGAAGTGGTACTGGAGGTTATGGCCTTAATGGACGTGCTCTAGTCAGTAAAGGAAAGGTACAGCAGGAATGTAATGAAGATGGCCGTGTGGTAGTTCGGATTGTGGTAGATAGAAATGGAAAGGTGATAAAAGCAACACCAGGGGTCAAGGGAACTACCAATAATGCTCCTTGTTTGTTGGAGCCCGCTCGGAAGACGGCATTTCTTCATAAGTGGAACTTAGATTCCAATGCACCTTCGCAGCAAATTGGATTTGTTGTGGTCAACTTTAAGTTAGGTCAATAAAACCATGACTTACAAGGAAACCCTGGATTGGATGTTCCAACAGCTCCCAATGTATCAGCAGAAAGGGGTATCTGCTCTTAAGGATAAGTTGAACAATATCTTGGCTTTTACTGAAATTCTTGGAAATCCCCACAGCAAGTTTAAGAGCATTCATGTGGCTGGAACCAACGGAAAAGGTTCTAGCAGCCATATGCTAGCTTCTATTCTTCAGGAGGCGGGTTATAAAGTAGGGCTATACACCTCACCCCATTTAAAGGATTTTAGGGAACGTATCAAGATTAACGGAAAGAAAGTGGGGAAAGGATTTGTGAAAAAGTTCATTAAAACCCACAGAGCCTTTTTTGAGAACAATGAGCTTTCCTTTTTTGAAATGACTGTAGGGATGGCTTTCCACCATTTTGCGGAGGAAAAAGTGGATATCGCAATTATAGAAGTCGGTTTGGGAGGTCAATGGGATTCTACCAATATTATAACACCTGAAGTTTCCCTAATAACCAACATTGGACTGGACCACACCCAAATACTGGGTGATACCTTGGAAAAAATTGCCCTTGAAAAAGCTGGAATCATTAAAAAAGGAGTTCCGGTAGTAATCAGTGAAACACAACCTGAGACGGAAGGTATTTTTAAACTGATTGCGGCAAACAAGGGGTCCAAGATTATTTTTGCTGAGGACCTACCTTCAACACGTTTTAAAACAGACCTTTTAGGAGCTTACCAAGCTAAAAACAGGGATGGGGTGGTAGCTGCTATTGCGGAACTACGTGGATTTACGATAAAGAAATCCCATCTAAAGAAAGGACTAAAAAACAGTGTCACAAATACAGGTATCCTGGGAAGATGGCAAGTGTTAAAGGAAAATCCAATGGTGGTTTGCGATACAGCCCATAATAAAGAGGGGCTACAAATAGTTTTAAATCAGATTAAACAATACCGACCCAAAAACATTCATTTTGTTTTAGGTTTTGTAAACGATAAGAACTTGGACAATGTGTTGGGGCTTTTCCCAAAAAATGCTGCCTACTATTTTGTAAAACCCGATATTCCTAGGGGATTGGAAGCTGAGAAATTAAGTAATTTCAGTTCAAATTTTGGATTAAAGGGGGAAGTGTTCAAGTCGGTTAAAAAAGGTTTGAAAAAAGCGCTGCAAGATGCCAGCTCTGATGATTTGGTCTATGTGGGTGGTAGCACCTTTGTTGTTGCTGAAGTAGTTTAAAAATGTGTAATCGGGAGTATTCCAAGGGATTATAGCCCTAGCATAGCAAAAAAACTCGCTTTATAACTTTCTCCAATCGGAATCCTTACGTCGTTAATCACAATCCGGTTTCGCTGTACCGTTTTTATGCAGGTCACATTTACCACAAAGGATTTATGAACTCGTAAGAATTGGTTCGAGGGCAGTTTGTCCAACATTTCCTTGAAACTCATCAAGGTAAGGATGGCTTTATTGGATCCAGCAATATGGACTTTTAAATAGTCCTTTAACCCTTGAATGTATTCAATCTCATTAAGGTTTATTTTGATGCTTTCGTATTCAGCTTTAACAAAAATGTAGTTTTGCGACTCATTTGTATCTCCATGTGATGGAAATACATTGCTATTTGCAGGTTTTTTCTTGTAGGTCAGGATTTCTTTTGCCCTGGAAACGGCTTTTATAAAACGATTGTATGGAATTGGTTTTACCAAATAGTCAACGGCATTTAAATTGAATCCCTCAACCGCATATTGTGAATAGGCCGTGGTAAAAATAAACATGGGTTTATTGTCCAAGGACTTAATAAAATCGATTCCGCTGATTTGGGGCATATCAATGTCGCAAAATATAAGATCAATCTTTTTTTCTTTGATGGTTGAAATAGCTTCCAATGGATTGGTGAATGTACCTTCCAGTTCAATGAAATCCATTTTTTTGCAATAATCAACGAGGACATCAATAGCCAATGGTTCGTCATCAATGATAATACTGTTCATACTTTTACAATTTTTTCGGAACTGCTATAGATAAAGCTTTAATGTTACGATATAAGTTTCCCCGTCATTTTTAACCTCCAGTTTGTGCGAAGCTGGATAGAGGAGCTTTAAACGATTCTTGATATTTTCCAATCCTACGCCCGAATTTTTATTTTGTTTTCTAAAGGTGCCAATCTTGTTTTCCACCCTAAAGTTTATAGACCCATTTTCTATAAAAAGGTTTATTTCTACATGGGTTTTTCCTTCATAATCTGTTCCATACTTAAAAGCGTTTTCAATAAATGATATGAAAAGAAGGGGGGGTATGACCTTATCCCGATCTTCTCCAGAAATCTTCAGTTTTACATTGACACTATCAGACAGGCGCAACCTTTGGAGTTGAACATAGTTCTTTATGTACTCCAATTCCTTAACAAGTGGAACAAGATCCTTGTCTGCTTCATAGAGCATATAACGCATAAGCTCCGAGAGATTTATAATGGCCTCAGAAGTGTCTTTTGAGTTTTTTGCGGATAGGGAATAAATGGCGTTTAAGGAATTGAAAAGAAAATGGGGGTTTAGTTGTGTTTTTAAAAATTGGAGTTCGGAATTCGCTTTTTCACTTTCCACTTTTTTTCTAAGATCTTCATTCTTTCTCCACTCGATATAGACTCTCAATAAAGCACTCACAAAAAGGGGAGCACTTAAGATGGCCATAATAACCAATTGATTGAAAAAGGGATTGGTTCGTAACCTGTTTACCCTGCCAAGAGGCCGGTCGGGGAAATTGGGGGGAGTAGCTAAGTTAATGTTGGGCGAGGCAGAATGCTGTATGGGTCGTGAAAAATCAGGAGGATACCCCATATTTATGACAAGCCCAATTATGGTTATCAACAAAAGACAAATCATGACATAAGTCAACATGGTTCTTTTGAGCAAAATTTTAGGCACCAAAAAGAAATAGTTGAAATAAAACAGGACCATAATGGAGATAAACCGAATGGGCATACCTTGAGATACCCGTCTAAATTCAAAAATGTAAGGAAATAGAAAAAAAACATAAAATGAGGCCCATAGAAAAAAATGGATAAGGAATTGATTGATATGTTTTTTTTGGAAAAGCATTGCCCAGGTCAACGTTTCAAGGTAATAATATTTAAGTTGGTTAGTTCTTCAAGACTTACCTCTGGATTTGATTTATTTGTCAATTTCTCTTTTACCAAATCCGCTACTTTTTTGGCATCCTTAGGGGTGTGAAATGGGATTTCTCCAGCTACTGCAGGGATGAATTCTTGTTTTACCAACAACTTTTTCCCTATCAAAATGTGATACCCATACCCATGATCTACCTCCACGATTTTGGCATACAATTGGGAATCCCTTTGGTTTTTGTTGTGAGATGCATAATTAAATAGGGCATAGAATGCCCCGAAGACAATTATTAAAAGCGTTACTATTCTAAGTGCGTTATTCATACCTCTTAAACTGTTGTAAATGGGCCAGATGATGAAACTGGCCCATGAACATTCAAAACCTAAAGAAACCACTCATCATGAAAAATTAATCTTCTTCGTCGTATTCATCAAAGGGAAAGAACTCATCCAAATCGTCCAAATACAGACTCCCCGTTCGTCCCAATCCTACAAATGCCCTAGAGGCATTTGTAAATGCAATGGCATCTTGTCGTGATGAACCTTCAAAGTTTGTTTTAGCTTCCCAGGTGTCTGCACTGGGATCATATTCCCATACAGAACCGGTGGCGCCATTTATTTCTCCGCAAGCAATATATCCATATCCATTTAAGGAAAATCCCACAGCACTGCTTCTCTCTACATTGTAATCATCTTCTTCGTCCAGATCGGTTTTTTTGGTCCAACTTTCGGTTGAAGGGTCAAATGCCCAAAAGTCATCTAGGTAAATGCCGTTGGATACTCCTGTTCCCAGATATACTAGTCCGTCAATAGTAAAGGTGGTGGCTGACCTTCTTTTATTGCCACCAAAGCCAACCATTTCTGCCCAAGTATCGGTAGAGGGGTCATATTTCCAAAAATCCTTGCGATCGTTCTCTCCATCATATCCGGTTCCAAAGTACCCGTAACCATTGGCAGAAAAGCCAATTGCACTTCTTCTTTTGGTTGAGGTGATGGAGGCTATTTGTGTCCAAGAATTACTTGTGGGGTCGTATGCATAAAAATCGTTCAATTCATCCACACCATCATATCCGGATCCTATATATCCTTTTCCATCAATTTGAAAGCCAACAGCTGCATTTCTTGGGGAACTTGGAAAGTCGGCCTTTTGTGACCAAAAATCACCCTCTAAATCATAAGCCCATAAAGAATTTAGGTAATCATCGCCGTCATAGCCCACACCCATATATCCTACGTTGTTTATGGAAAACCCAGCTGTTCCACTTCTCGGACTACCATCAAAAACAGAGCGGTTTATCCAATTCCCCAGATCCTCGTCATCCTCATCGGTGGAACAACTAGCAAGAAAGACCGTAGAAACGATCAAGAGTGATAGTAGTTTAAAATACTGTAGTGCTTTTTTCATGCCAAACATTTTAATTTTTCATCAAAGGTAATTTTCCGGATTCCCGTCCTATCAGAGAATATATAAAGGCTGTGTTTTAACATATGAAATGGGAAAATCCATCTACGAACGGGGAAAGTGGGTTTATAGGCAAATACTGGGTTTTTGTCTTGAAAGAAAGAGGGTTGGTCTATCTACATTTTAGAGCGTGATAGCAGCTTCTATTTTTACAGAAAATAAAAGAATATGAAAAGATTATTAGGGTTGTTGTTCCCTCTTTTATGGGTTTTTATGTCTTGTGACGATGAAAACCTAAATGCGTCGGAATTTTTAGCGGGAGAGGCTTTTACAGACAGCAACATAAGGGTGGTGCTCATTGATACTCTAACTGTGGAAACATCTACAATAAAATTAGACAGTATTATAACCAGTCAGGCTTCGCGCATGTTGGTTGGGCGATATGTAGACCCCGTTTTTGGTGCCGTTAGAGCTTCGAGTCATATGGGATTAATTCCGTCTGAATACGCCATTGATGTGGAGGCGGAATTTGATAGTATTGCTCTTTACTTGAATTTTGATGGCTATTACTATAATGACACAACCTTAACCAATACCATTCAGGTTAAAAGACTGCTGAAAACCTTAAGACCTACGGAAGGGGATGATTTTTACAATACCACAACTGTGGCATATCATGATGATGATTTGGGAGTATTCTCATATAGCCCCAGACCTTTGGAAGCAGATACCCTTCAACTAAGATTGGCAGATGATTTTGGTACAGACCTTTTCCAGAGACTTCAAGAGAAACTGATAACCAGTTCTGATGAGTTTATCGATTATTTTAAGGGAATTGCCCTTTTACCGGGAGAAAATGATAATGGCTCGGTAATAGGATTTTCCAAAGAACTGGGGGCAAGCTTTGTGCGCTTGTATTTTAGCGTGGCCGAGGAAAATGAACGCGTACAGGATTATATCGATTTTAGGCCTAACCTTTCCGAAACCCCGGTTCCTTTTTTTAATCAGGTTATTGCCGAAAACCCGATTGCCCCCCTACAGACCTTAACGAATCAGGAAATCAATCTAAGTAGTTCAGATGCGGATGGACTAAGTTTTATCCAATCGGGCTTGGGGATTGCCAGCAGGGTGCAATTCCCATACATAAAGAACATATATGACATCAAAGGACAGGGAACCATAATGGATGCTGTTTTGAAAATTAAGCCCGCCAATGGGACCTACGACGATGAGTTAATACTTAAGGATGAACTGTCCGTTTATGTTGTGGATAGGAACAATGACATTACGCAACAACTTATTCTTGCAGAAATAGTACCGGTTACTGGGGTGCTGAACAGGGATAACGAAGAGTTCAATGATATTTACTATGAGGTGTCCCTGGTGAGTTATATGGAAAAGCTTCTATTGGCAGAAATGGAAACTGATGAGGCACTTATCCTCCTTCCTGATGATTTTAACGCTACTGTAGACCGTTTTGTGTTGAATGGAACTGGAACCTCTGATTATAATGCCCAAGTTGAACTTACTTATGCCATATATGATGAGGATAATGACTAGACTATTAACCATCTTGACAGTGACAATTTATAGCAATCTGGCCATGGCTCAATCTGAAGGCTTGACAAGTTCCCCATATTCCCTATATGGATTAGGAGCAATCAATCAGACCAGTATTGGTAAATCAAACAGTATGGGATATTCTGGAATTGGACTGAGAACGAATACCGGAATCAATAATTTAAACCCGGCAACCTATGCTTTGGTCCCGCAGAACTCGTTCTTTTATGATATTGGTGTGGTAGGTGAGTTTAATACCTACGGAAACAATGTGGACGACGAATCCAAAGCAACTCTAAACTTTTCGAACTTGGCCTTTGCCTTCCGAATAGAGGAGAGGTTGGGAGCTGGTGTTTCATTAGTGCCTTATAGTGATGTGGGGTATTCCATATTAGGTATTCAAACAAATATTGAAGGATCCAATGAAATTTTTGAAAGCAATGTAACTGGCCTGGGAGGGCTTAATGACTTCCGGTTCAATTTGGGGTATGGGCCTACAGAAACCTTAAGGTTTGGTTTGAGCGCGTCTTTGTTGTTTGGTAATATTGAAGAGACCGAATCTCTGGAAGTGGGAAGTGGATATTTTGAACTTACGGAAACAACTAATTACAGTGGCTTTCGATTAGGTTTTGGAGCTCAATTGGATCTGACTGACAAAATTACCATTGGAAGTACATTGCAATTACCCGTCTCCCTTAGCGGAAGCCTTGAACGATCTGTGCTCAAGACCATAGAGGAATTGGAGATTGTGGTGGAGGAAGATGAAGGAGATGGTGTGGCAGATTTTAAGTTGCCTTTGGAATTAGGTTTTGGTTTGGGTGTGAAATTAAACGAATTCTTCACTTTGAGTGCGGATTACAAAAAGAACTTTTGGGACAACACAGGTCAGTCGGAGAAAATAGGCACCTATCAAGATCAGGACATTTATGCCTTGGGCCTGGAATATGTAAAGAACCCTATTGGTCGAAAGTATGGAGAAAGAATTAGGTTTAGGGCAGGAGCAAATTATGATAATGGGTATTTAGCAATTAATGATAGGAAAATTGAGGGCTATAATCTAACCTTGGGTTTGGGACTTCCGACGGGAGCATTCTCCAATTCGCTAATGAATCTATCGTATAGCTATGGCTCAAAAGGGCAGGTTCAGAACGTTTTGGTGGAAGAAAACTATCATGTACTTACACTTAATTTTAGCCTGGAAGACCTTTGGTTTAGAAAGCGAAAGGTTAACTAAGAGATTGTGTTACGGATGGGGATAATTATGGAGGACTAGGATTTGCAATCATCTGTCAAATTTAATTGGCAAGAAGGAATTTAGACCATAGAAAAATAGGGAATGCCTTTTTTGTTTTTTTTCTTTTGGGTAAAAGAAAACTATTCTATATTTGCACTCCCATTTGGAAAAATGGAACAGGGCGCTTAGCTCAGTTGGTTTAGAGCACCTCGTTTACACCGAGGGGGTCGGGGGTTCGAATCCCTCAGCGCCCACACAACAGGACTTCATCCATATTTTTGGTTGGAGTCTTTTTTTTACTTCAATTCGTTGTTGTGCACCAGCTTTAGCTCCTTTCCAAAACCCATTTTTTCTGCTCCAAACCGGTAACTCCCTTGCTTTAGTCCATGAAAAATGCCAATGGGATAGCAAAAATTGCTTTTTTGTTTGACAAACAAAGCGTAGTACTTCCTATGGGGATTGTAGGTTTTATCAAAAATTCGTAAAGCTCCCCGAAGAGAGTTTACGTAAATCCTTATCGGAAAAAACTTCAATAGAAAGATTTTGTGAGAACTTGAGCTACAGTTTCAACCTTAGTTGTAATCAGATGAGAAAGTTGATCATGGAATTATTCACAGTAAAAGACCCTCCATCCAAAGGTGTTGATGGTGTTTTGACAGTTAAGTATGTGAATTCTGGATTAACCCTAAAAGAGGCTTCTGGAATCAAAAGAAAAGTAAGACATGCCTTGGAACAGGATAGGATTTACAAAAACAATACAATAGATCTCAATACGCTTTCCCAATACATTCAGGAGGACAGGTACAAAGTTTCGCAGGTAATCAATGAATACCTGTCCAAAAATTTCTATGCTTTAATCAACCAATATCGAATCGAAGAGGCAAAGGATCTACTACTTAATCAGCCAATTATAAGTGTTAAAGCAGTGATGTATGAAGTTGGTTTCAATAGTAAAACCAGTTTTTATTGTGCCTTTAAAAAGGAGACAGGTCAAAGCCCTAACGACTTTCGTAACCTAACGAGCTTTGCTTCATAGGAAACCCAATTTTCAATCTATTTTTTTCCAATTCTTCCCTTTGCTGTATTTATAATCTTTTTGGAGTATATAGGGAACTCACTTGTTTACATCAATACTACATATTCTGGGTTAAACAGCCCAAACGGCACTCCTATTTTTAGAATTTAAGAAACCTTTTAAGGCTTTAAACGCTACCAACAAATTGTTAAATAGTGTACTTCCCGTTGGGGATGACTCTTTTTATTGTTCGTCCCGTTTTAGAAGTACCTTTTCTAGAACATCATACAATTGTTTTGTTATTGCAATTGTAAAGGTAAGGCGGTGAGAGGCCTTACTACCTTCTAAAACTTTCCATTAAGTTTTGTTTTCGTGTTAGGGAGTATTATTTGAATTAGCTATCAAACCATCTTCTCCCGCCTACCTTTCTCAGTTGCGCTGACTCAATTAATTTTTAACAAAACTGTTAATTCTATGAAAGTAAAAAAGCTATTTGGGACACTAGTGTTCATGCTATTGTGCATTGCTTCGGTATGGTCCCAAGAAAAAACGATTACGGGGAATATCACTGATCAAGCCGGCATCCCTTTACCAGGTGTCAACATCGTGGTCGATGGTACAACAACAGGAACCCAATCAGATTTTGATGGTAATTACGCCATTACGGCCAGCGTAGGCCAGACTTTGTTATATACCTACCTCGGACAGAAACCCGCCCAACGGGTAATTGGTGCTCAAAATGTAATCAACATCCAAATGGAAGAAGATGCACAGGCACTTGAAGAAGTTGTGGTGACTGCCTTAGGTATTAAAAGGGAGAAACAAGCATTGGGTTACGCAGTGGCCGAAGTTAGTTCTGAGCAATTGGAAGATAAGGCCGAGGGAGATCTGGGTCGGGTACTTACTGGAAAAGCTTCTGGGGTAAACATTACCCAGCAAAGCGGGCTCTCCGGTTCTGGTACCAATATCATTATTAGAGGATATAATTCCTTTAGCCAGAGCAATCAACCCCTATTTATTGTAGATGGAGTCCCATTCAATGGGGATACCAATGCTTCTGGGAGACAAGGCTCTAGACAGGATTTTATTAATGGGAACAACGGGTCCAGTAGATTTTTGGACCTAGATCCCAATAGTATTGAAAGTGTGAATGTACTAAAAGGTCTAGCGGCTTCAACCCTTTATGGGTCTTTGGGTAGAAATGGTGTTATTTTGATCACGACCAAAGCAGGCGGAGGAGGACAAGGCGCCAAGAAAACGGAGATTACAGTTAACTCCTCTTTCTTTTTTAACGAGATTGCTTCAACGCCAGAATATCAAAATCAGTTTGGCAACGGTTTTGACCAATCCTTTGGATGGTTCTTTAGTAACTGGGGTCCAAGCTTTGATAGAGAGGGCATATCCGGATGGGGCAATAGCGCAGCTTTTGACGCCCAAGGAACGCTTCCTCACCCATACTCCATTTCCGCAGCAGGGCAGCAGGCATTTCCTGAATTTGCAAATGCTAGATACGAATGGAGGCCATACAACAGCTTTGGTGATTTCTTCAAAACCGGTACTGTGACTAACCTATCGGTAAATGTAAGTGGAGGATCGGACGACGGTAAAGTCACCTATAATGCTAACTTCGGACATCTTAAAGACAATGGATTTACTCCTGGCAATAGCTTAAACCGAAACAACTTTGGAGTAGGAGGACGTGCAGTACTGAGCAACAAGTTTACAGTTACAGGGGCACTCAACTTCTCTAGAACCAAATTTATATCACCGCCTATTGCCCTGAGCCAAGGTAATGGGGCAACAGGTTCGGGGTCATCAGTTTTTGGAGACCTGTTCTTTACACCCAGAAGTATTGATGTGGTTGGATTACCCTTCCAAAGCCCAATTGATGGACGAAGCATTTACTATAGAAACGGTAATGACATTCAGCATCCATTGTGGACCGTAAACAATGCGGGAACCGAACAAGAAACCAACAGGGTTTTTGGGAACATGGGATTGCAATATCAGATCAACGATAACCTCAACCTTATTTACCGAGTGGGATTGGATGTGTATAGTGAGAACAATCTTAATTATCAGAATAAGGGAGGAATCAACGGTAATGTTCCGCAGCCTAGGTTGGCGAGTGGCATTTATGAGACTTGGAACAATACCAATACTATTTGGGACCACAATTTGGCACTAAATGGCGATTATGATATCACCGAAAAAGTGGGAACTACATTTAATATAGGAGTAAACGGTAGAAGAGAAATATTTGATCAATCTGGTGTGGCCAGTGATGCACAGCAAGTGTTTGGGGTTTTGAGACATTTCAACTTCCTAAATCAAAATGAAATCCAAGGGACTTCAGAAAGAAACTTGGTTGGTTTTTATGGCCAAGTGGAAGTGGATTATGATAACTATGTTTATCTGACGGTCGCAGGAAGAAACGATTGGGTTTCCAATCTTTCCACGGCGAATAGATCTCTTTTCTATCCTAGTGCCAGTGTTTCGTTTGTTCCCACAACGGCAATAGAAGGCCTTAAGAGCGAGAATGTACTCAACTATCTCAAGATTAGGGCGGGTTATGGTACATCAGCGGGATTCCCGGATGCAAACTCCGACAATTTCCCTGTTGCAAATCGTTTGATTTTGGACACTCAAGATTTTCAAGGACCATCAGGAACCAATATTGTAACCAATACAAGCCCATTAACACTTGGAAACCCTAACCTTAAACCTGAGCAGGTAAGTGAAATTGAACTCGGTATTGAATCCAGATGGTGGGATGGTAGGATTACGTTGGATGCTTCGGTATATGAGCGTACAACCACCGATCTTATCGTACAGCAACCTTTAGATCCTTCAGCAGGTTTCTTCAGAACAAACACCAATGTGGGTGAGATCAAAGGTGAGGGAATTGAGATTGACCTTGGACTTAGCTTCTTTAGAGGTCAGGAAGAAGGAGATTTCAGTTGGAACACCAATATCAACTTCACGGCTAATGAATCAGAGGTTACTGATTTGGGTCAAGAAACCGATTTGATTGTTTATTCTGGTTTTGGTAACCTGGGTAATGCGGCCATTGAAGGGGAGCCTCTTGGGACTATTTATGGTAGTCGAATCCTTAGGGATGCCAATGGCGAGTTTGTTGTCAATGCTATAGGGGATTATGTCCAAGATTCACAAGATGGGGTCATTGGTGATCCCAATCCCGATTTTGTGGCCAATATCAACAATACCTTCTCCTACAAGAACTTTAGTCTTGGATTCCAGTTTAACTGGACCCAAGGAGGAGACATATGGTCCAGTACTATTTCAACTTTATTGGGTAGGGGGCTAATTGTGGAAACACTAGATCGTGAAAATACATTTGTATTACCTGGAGTTCAGCAGAGCGATGGAAGGGTGAACGATGTGCAGATCAATAACTCAGACTATTATTTCAACAACATTTTAGGAAATATCTCTGAACTACAAATATTCGATGCTACTGTACTGCGATTGCAAGAAGTTACATTGGGATACTCTTTACCAAAGAAATATTTGAAGGATACTCCTTTTGGTGCGCTCTCTTTTACCGTATCAGGGTTCAATCTTTGGTATGATGCCATAAATACTCCAGACGGAGCCAATTTTGATCCCAACACCTCCGGTACCGGAGTTGGCAATGGATTTGGTTTTGAGTTCTTGAATGGGCCAAGTTCCAGGAGATACGGATTTAGTGTAAAAGCAACGTTCTAAAAAAATACAGAAAAATGAAAATAAGAAACAAACATATAATAACAGGGCTTTTTGCAGGTCTCCTGGTAATGACATCTTGCGAAGTTACCGAGTTGGACCTTACTAACGACCCCAACTTTTTAACTCCAGAACAGGCATCTCCAGATTTCTTTATCACCTCTATTGAGGAGGATTTTGCTCGACATTTGGATGGAGATGTTGCTGGTGACCCCAATGATAATTTTGTAACCGGTGGCTTCCAATTTGGAGATGGTCTATCCCCACTGGGCATGGAACTCACACGAGTAATGCAAATGAGCAGTAGGGACTATGAGAGTACCTATCAAGATAGCGATGTGGATGATGAATGGGACAATGCTTATCGTGGGGTTCTTTTCGATATTAGACTGATGACACCATTGGCTGAAGAGGCGGGACTTACCCGTCATATAGGGATTGCCCAATTTATTGAAGCCTACATCATGTCATCTTTGGTGGACTTTTTTGGAGATGTCCCCTATTCTGAGGCAGTTCAAGCGCCAGATATTTTGAATCCTATTTTGGACAGCGGCCAATCTGTTTACGATGCGGCTCAGACTTTGTTGGATCAAGCCATTGTCAATTTTACCAATACGGCTTCGGCAACCCCTCCCGTAGAGATGTTTTATGCGAATGACTACACTAAATGGGTAAAAGCGGCCAACACTTTAAAAATGAAACTCTATTTGCAAACAAGGTTGGTAGATCCTGGAGCCGTGGCAGCTTTTAATGCCATTGTAAATTCTGGAAATTACATTACTGATACTGCGGATGATTTTGATTTCCTATGGCCAGGAACCAGTGCTGCACAACCGGATAATAGACACCCGAGATATGGACTAAATTATGTTTCAAACGGTCCTGGGGATTATGCGTCCAACTGGTTAATGAACCAGATGCAGGTTAACAATGATCCTAGAATTCGATATTATTTCTACAGACAGACCAATGAAGTGCCGGGGCAAGAGGCTGATCCAGATGAGCAAACGTTAAGATGTTCCCTGCAGACGCCGCCAGTACACTATACCAATGGAGGATTTACATTTTGTAATCTTCCCAACGGGTATTGGGGGAGAGATCATGGAGACGATGAAGGTACTCCTCCAGATGGTCCTGTTCGGACCACATGGGGTGTTTACCCAGCAGGCGGTCGTTTTGATGACAATAGTTTCAGTCCGGTAGCGCAACCTACCAACCCATTGTCAAATGGTGGTGGAGGGCTAGGGATAACACCTATTCTGAATGCTTTTATGGTGGATTTTTGGAGAGCTGAAATGGCTTTGGCGCAGGGTGATGCAGGTACTGCCCAGACCTTTTTGCAAGCAGGAATAACTAAGCAAATTGCTAAGGCTAGGGCTACCGTGTCCGTGGACCCCAATGCAGATCTTTCTTTTGAACCTTCAACTACGGATGTAACCGATTTTATCAACAGTGTGGTTGCAGATTTTGGTGCGGCAACTGGGGATGATCAATGGAATGTTCTTGCTGAAAACTATTTTGTGGCGCACTATGGAAATGGGATAGAAACCTATAATTTTTATAGAAGAACAGGGTTCCCAACTACCTTACAACCTAACAGGGAGCCAGACCCCGGTAGTTTCCCAAGATCCATGTTCTACCCCAATCAGGCGGTGACTTCTAACTCGAACATCACTCAAAAAACTAATCTTGCAGTACAGGTTTTTTGGGACAATAACCCTGGGGGACCTTCATTCCCTGCTTCTAATTAATAAAGGCAATGACTGATAAAATTAGCATTATGAGAAAAATAAAAACATATCTAATGTTCGCTATAGGGTTTGTCACGGCTATCTCCTGTACCGAAGAAAAAATTGTAGATCAAGTACAAGATACCGTAGGACGCGGACTGGTGCTTAGAACGGTGGCAAATTTGAGTACAACCTATAACCTTTTGGATCCTTCCTCAACATTTGGAGTAACCTTGGAGGCCCAAGATTCTGAAAATGGGAATTTGTTGACGGAGGTAAGGGTATTTGCCCAGTTTGTGGATAATACCATTATTAATGACAATGATCTTTCCTCGTCGGAGGCTTTGGTGTTGACCATACCAGCTTCCCAGTTTACTACAGGGCCTTTTGGCTTTCCCAGGGCAGATTTAGTGGTTGCCTTGAATGACGCCTTAGCCAGTACGGGTATAGATTTTGCCATTGTTGATGGCGGTGATGCCATTAGCTTTAGGTTGGAGGCACAACTGACGGATGGGAGGGTGTTTACCAATAGAGCGGCCGGAACCGTGGCAAATGGATCCTTTTTCTCATCTCCATTTGCTTATTCAGCTGGAATCAATTGTATTCCGGTAACACCGGTAACCGGGGATTATCAACTCAACCTAACAGACCTTTATGGTGACGGTTGGGATGGTGCATTTATTACAGTGACCATTGATGGTACTGATACCCAATACACCATAGCTGCAGGAAGTGCTGCATCTTTTACCATTTCTGTACCAGGAGGCACAACAGAATTGGTATTTACGTATACCCCTGGTAATTTTGAAGGTGAGCATGTCTTTGAACTTCTTGCTCCCTCTGGAGAAACCGCTGCGGCTGGAGGACCTGGACCAACTCCTGGAGAGATTGTACTGAATATTTGTTCATAAGTTTGATTCTATAACTTGTTCAAAGAGCTGCCTTAAGGCAGCTCTTTGTTTTTTCATTCCCAAAACTGTGCTTTTATCTATCTTTTTAGTTGCTTTGCGTTATGATTGCCACAATTTGTAGAAAAGCACATTTTAATGCCGCCCATAGGTTGCACAACCCCAATTGGAGTGATGAGAAAAATGTTGAGGTATTTGGAAAATGCAACAGCCCAAACTATCATGGTCATAATTTTGACTTGGAGGTTCGAATTAGAGGAAAGGTCGACCCCAATACTGGGTTTGTGATGGATTTGGCCGTTTTGGGTGCCTTAATTCAGGAAGAGATAGAGGAGCGCTTTGATCATAAAAACCTAAATGAAGATTGCCCGGAATTTGGAGGAATGCTTCCGACAACAGAGTATTTTGTCAAAGTCATCTATGATATTATAAAGCCAAAATTGGGAAAAGCCCAATTGTTGCATATTACCCTGCACGAAACACAAAAGAATTCGGCAGAATATGGAGATTGGTAACAATTTTACGATATTGCAGCACTTTTTAATGGGATATTAGCTCAGTTGGTTTAGAGCGCTGCCTTGACAGGGCAGAGGTCACTGGTTCGAATCCAGTATATCCCACTTCTTTCTGAAAACTTTCATCTCTATTTTTTAACTAAGCAAGCGTTATAAAAGATCTAGAACTCGCTCTAGGGCCATTCCGCGTGAACCTTTGATGAGCATAGCCCCTTTTTTGGGAGGTTGGTTTTCCAAAAAGGTCTTTAGATGGGTGAATTCCTTAAACTTTTGAAAGGGCGAAAGGATGCCAAAAAAGTTTTCCCCAACTAAAAATACCTCTGTAAACCCCATTTTTTGCGCAAAGTCTGCCACATGTTGATGTTCTTCGGCGGCATTTTGGCCTAATTCGAACATGTCACCAAGCACCAAAACTTTGTTTTCTGCATCTATATTTTTAAAATTCTCCAGGGCTGCCTTCATGCTCGTAGGGTTGGCATTATAGGCATCAAGAATGATCTGATACCCATTTTTTTCCATGATTTGTGACCTGTTGTTCTGTGGCTGATACCCTTCTATCCCCCTTTTGATTTCCAATATGGGGACATTAAAGTACTTGCCCATGGTAATTGCAGCACTGCAGTTAGGAAAGTTATACCGGCCCACCAGTTGGGTTTTAACTTTAGTATTTTCAAATTCAAGATGTACAAACGGATTGGCTTCCAAGAATTTTATAGTGTAATACTTGGAGTTTTCCGTACTGAAGCCATACTTTTTAACATAGGGATTGAGTTTATCCCGCTGCACATCGTCGTCTGCATTTAAAAAAATTGGTCGGTCATTAGCGATTAGATGATCATACAGCTCGCTTTTTCCTTGAATTACTCCTTCCATTCCTCCGAAACCTTCCAGATGTGCTTTTCCAAAATTGGTGATATAACCAAAATCAGGTTGTGCAAGTTCGCATAGCATGGCAATTTCCCCAATATGGTTCGCACCCATCTCAACGACGGCAATTTCTGTATTTTCTTTTATGGAAAGAAGAGTCAGGGGCACCCCAATATGGTTATTTAGGTTTCCCTTCGTGGCAATGGTGCTGTATTTTCTAGACAACACGGCATTGATCAATTCCTTGGTGGTAGTTTTGCCATTACTTCCTGTAAGCGCTATAACCTTTGCCTTAGAATAAGATCGGTGATAAGATGCTAATTTTTGAAGGGTTTCAAGCACACCATCCACTAAAATGAAGCTATCGGACATTTGTGGCTGTTCTTCATCAATAATGGCGAAGGCGGCGCCTTTTTCCAACGCTTGGGCGGCAAATGAATTTCCATTAAAGTTGGGACCCTTTAATGCAAAGAACAAACAGTCTTTGGTAATTTTTCGGGTATCCGTACTAATTGATGGGTGGGCCAGAAAAAGTGGGTGTAGTTGCTCCAATGTCATAAATCGAAGATAAAAAAAAGCCCTGATTTTTAATCAGGGCTTTTGAAAGATAACACGTAATGTTATTTAGCTTTCTTATGTCTTACTGTTTTGTTCTTGGATTTTGATTTAGAACCTACTCTAGACATAGCACATCTAAACCCAATATCATCTGTGGCCATATACTGAGGCATATATCTTCGTTGGGCTGGATCTAACCAGAATGCCCTGTCTCTCCATGATCCTCCTTTGTACACTCTTACTTCATCGTTAATCAAAGAAGTTCTGTAATTTGAAGTATCATACTGACGAAGCAACTTTCCAGTGGAATCACGTTCTACCTTGTGTTTTGGAGAATCGTACATTTTTCTATTATCAGATTCGTCACTGAATCGTTCAAAGAATCTGGAAGAACCTGGGTCACCATCTCGATATCCTCTGTTGTCACTAGAATCAAAATTGGTTCGTAGGTAGGTTTCTTCTTCGGTTACAGGCACCATTTCTATTTCTCCCGGAAGGTTCATAGCTACGATTTTACCATTGGGTAAGGTGTCATATTTTATTTCATCCCTAAGTACTTTGACTTTACCATCTTCATCTATGGCCTTTTTCAAGAAAATATTTCCGCGGTAATAGTTAAAGTCACTGATTTCGTCATCAACAATAGGGCGGTAAACATCGGCTACCCATTCAGATACATTACCCGCCATGTCATATAATCCAAAATCGTTGGGCTTGTATGATTTTACTTCTGCGGTAATATCGGCACCATCATCAGACCACCCGGCAATACCACCGTAATCTCCTTTGGCTTGCTTAAAATTGGCCAACTGATCTCCACGGCCTACGCGTTGTCCATTTCTGGTGTAATCGCCTTCCCATGGGTATTTTTTTCTACCTCGGTAGTTGTTGTACTCTCTAGAACCAATTAAAGCTTGAGCCGCATATTCCCATTCTGTTTCAGTTGGGAGTCTGTATTCTGGCATAATAATACCACTGCTACGCTTGGCAAAAGTATTAATGGAATCACGTTTTTGTTTCCCTTGTAGTGAATCAATCTGGCCTCCATAAACAGATTCTGGATTGTTCAAATATGCTTCCGTACTAAAAGTGCCACCAATTTCACCGTTCAACACTTTGTATTTTGCATCTTTAGCCAAATAGCCCTCTCTTTCCAACAAGGCTTCGTTTACCCTATCGGTTCTCCATTCGGCATACTGGGAAGCCTGTACCCAATTTACGCCCACAACAGGGTATTCTGCATATGCAGGATGTCTTAGGTAACTATTGGTCATAGTCTCGTTGAAGCCCAATCGGTTTCTCCAAACCAAGGTATCAGGCAAGGCTCCGTTGTATATATTTTTATAATTTGGATTTTCTGGAGGATATACAGCTTTTAGGTAATCCAAGTACTCCAAGTACATCACATTGGTCACCTCAGTTTCATCCATATAGAAAGACTGAACATGTTGCTGCGTTGGAGTATTGTTCCAATCATGCATAATATCGTCCTGTACTTTACCTTTGGTAAAGGTTCCGCCCTCTATAAATACGGTTCCCGGAGGAGTCTCTTGCTCCTTAAAGTCAGAATTGTATTGAAAGCCACCCTCTTTGGCGTTAATTTTCCATCCTGTGGCTCTGGAAATGTTCTTGGAAGAAGAGGATGAGGAATTTTTACAGCTGGAAAAACTTCCTACTATAATAGCGCTAGAAAGTACAACTTTGATAAAGTGTTTTTTCATAATTTGGGCTTGAGTACTTTAAATATTAGGGCTTTTATCCCCTAGCTACTTTAACTTGATTTTGATTTTTTTTAAATCCTTAATGGCATTAAAACGATGTTTTGACCATAATATTTTGTGCTCGCAAAATAATTATCATTACAATCTTGCGGGCATTCGCTACAATTTTAAACGCAGATGGTTCCAAAATAGTATGATGTGCCATCGTTTTAACGGTTTTATTGGATGGTTGCTGTAATTGGTCCTTTTGTATAGGACAGCTTCTCCCAAGATTCGGTTAAAAAAATGAGTTTATTGTATAAGAATTTATGGAAAAGCCCGTTTACATGTAATACGTCTAAGCGTATTTAAGGTATGGCTTGGACCTCAATGTATACTAAACGCTAAAAACAAGAAATGAAAAAGTTACTAGTATTGGTGGTGTTTCTTATCGTTGCCCCTCAGATAAGCGCACAGCAAGAAAGAGTAATTACAACTGCTGTCCCATTTTTGACCATTGCCGCAGATGCTAGGGCATCTGGTATGGGAGATATGGGTGTTGCCACTTCCTTTGATGCATTTTCCCAGCAATGGAATCCGGCTAAATTTGCTTTTGCAACCCAAAAAACAGGAGTAGGGGTAAGTTATACACCATATTTGGAAAGTATCGTTAACGATGTTTCCCTTTTAAACGCAAACTTTTACAACAAGGTCAACGACAGAAGTGCTTTTGCCTTCAGCGTGCGTTATTTTGGTCTTGGTGAGATAGAACTTCGCCAAACCATTGATGAGGATCCAACCTTGGTTAAGCCCAATGAATTTTCAATAGACGGGTCTTATGCACTAAAACTCAGTCAGACCTTTTCTATGGCCGTTGCAGGTAGGTTTATTAGTTCCAACCTAAGGTTTCAGGATGGCGCACAAGACTCTCAGGCTGCAAATTCCTTTGCAGTGGACGTTTCCGGTTTTTTCAGATCTCGGGAAATAGCCTATAACAATTTTGATGGTCGATGGAGAGCTGGTTTCAATATTTCCAATCTCGGCGGAAAAATACAGTATGATGAAGGCGGACAGGAAAATTTCTTGCCCACCAATTTAAAATTTGGTGCTGGATTTGACTTTATTTTTGATCAAGACAACGTATTGGGACTACACACGGAGTTCAACAAGCTTTTAGTACCAACTCCACGTGACTTTACAGGAGATGGCCTTATCACATCGGAAGATAATGATGAATACCAACAGATAGGTTTCTTTAGTGGCGTATTTGAATCTTTGGGAGATGCTCCTGATGGATTCAGTGAAGAATTAAAGGAAGTTACTTGGGCATTGGGTGCAGAGTACAAGTACATGGATGCCTTTATGCTGCGTACAGGATACTTTAACGAAAGTGAAGTTAAGGGTGCAAGACAATTTTTTACGCTGGGTGCAGGTTTCAAATTTAAGGCGGCACAAATAGACCTTTCCTATTTGTTCTCCACTTCTCAAGTGAGAAACCCACTTGAAAATACCCTGCGGTTTTCGCTCACCTTCAACTTTGGGGAAGAGTATTTGAACGATTAAACAAATGACAATATAATTATGTAAAACCTGTCCTTGGACAGGTTTTCTTATTTTTGGGATATACCCACATCAGATAATGAAAAAAAAACGAATAGGTTTTGAGCTTTCTATTTTTGAAAACCCCGAAGAGCTGTCACAAATAGAGCAAAAATTGTTAAGGGAAGCTGAACAAGCCCGGGAAAATGCATACTCCCCTTATTCAAACTTTAAAGTGGGTGCAGCCGTCTTGTTGGATAACGGAGAAACCGTAATTGGCAATAATCAAGAAAATGCATCCTATCCATCCGGACTTTGTGCGGAGCGTGTTGCGGTTTTTCAAGCTGGCGCAAAATATCCTGGAGTTCCCATAAAAGCTATAGCTATTAGCGCAACATCCAAGGATTATGTAGTGGATTCCCCGGCTGCTCCTTGTGGCAATTGCAGACAGTCCATAATCGAATATGAGCAGCGACAAAAAACACCTATTTCCCTTATGCTTCGTGGGGAGACAGGGCCCATTCATAAATGTGCGTCGATGGCTGATATTTTGCCCCTCGCTTTTAGCAGTTCATTTTTGACTGATTCTTAATCCAAATCTTTTCACAAAACAGATATATATGTATTTTTGCTGTTCTCCCAAACAGGGGAGTTTCATTTAATACAACCGTTGATGAAAAAAATTACCAAAGAAGTTTACCTAAGGTGGTATGAGGACATGTTGTTCTGGAGAAAGTTTGAGGACAAACTCGCCGCTGTATATATTCAACAAAAAGTTAGAGGATTTCTACACTTATATAATGGTCAAGAAGCTGTTTTGGCAGGATCGCTTCATGCCATGGATCTTACCAAAGACCGCATGATCACGGCTTATCGTAACCATGTTCAACCTATAGGGATGGGTGTGGATCCACGTAAAGTAATGGCTGAACTATTCGGTAAGGTAACTGGTACCTCAAAAGGTATGGGAGGTTCCATGCATATTTTCTCCAAAGAGCACCGTTTTTATGGAGGTCATGGTATTGTTGGGGGACAAATTCCCTTGGGAGCAGGATTGGCCTTTGCCGATAAATATTTTAAAAGAGATTCGGTAACCTTGTGTTATATGGGAGATGGCGCTGTGCGTCAAGGCTCCTTACATGAGGCATTTAACCTAGCTATGTTATGGCAGCTTCCAGTGGTATTTATCTGTGAAAACAATGGGTATGCTATGGGTACTTCTGTTGCCCGTACTGCACATACTACGGATATTTGGAAATTGGGTCTTGGGTATGAAATGCCTTGTGGTCCTGTGGATGGAATGGATCCAGCCATTGTTGCCAAGGAAGTGGACAAGGCCGTTGAACGTGCAAGAACTGGAGGTGGGCCAACCTTTTTGGAAATGAAGACTTACCGTTATCGAGGTCATTCCATGTCTGATGCGCAGCACTATAGGACCAAAGAAGAAGTAGAAGAATACAAAAAGATAGATCCTATTACCCAGGTAAAAGATATCATCTTGGAAAAAGGCTATGCCTCGGAAGATGAAATCAAAGAGATGGATAAAAAGGTGAAGGATTTGGTATCTGAATGTGAAAAGTTTGCAGAGGAATCCGATTTCCCTCCACTTAAGCAGATGTATGATACCGTATACGAACAAGAAGATTATCCATTTTTACAACATAAACTATAAGTAAATGGCAGAAGTGATCAACATGCCCCGTTTGAGCGATACCATGGAAGAAGGTACCGTGGCAAAATGGCTCAAAAATGTGGGAGATAAAGTAGAGGAAGGTGATATTTTGGCCGAGATCGAAACAGACAAAGCCACCATGGAGTTTGAATCCTTTCACGAAGGAACTTTGTTGCATATAGGTATTGCCGAAGGTGATGGTGCACCCGTAGATTCACTTCTAGCTATAATTGGTGAAGATGGAGAAGATATTTCCTCATTATTATCTGCTGGAATTGCTCCAGCGGTAACTGAAGAGGCTCCGGCCCCTGCTACTGAAAGTGCTCCCGTTGCTCCAACTACAGTGTCAATTCCTGATGGTGTGGAGGTTATAAAAATGCCGCGTTTGAGTGATACCATGGAAGAAGGTACAGTGGCGTCTTGGTTGAAAAAAGTAGGTGACACAGTTGAAGAAGGTGATATTTTGGCCGAAATCGAAACAGATAAAGCTACCATGGAGTTTGAATCTTTCTACTCTGGTACTTTGTTACATATAGGAATCCAAGAAGGTGAGTCTGCTCCTGTGGATGAGGTTTTGGCAGTTATTGGACCAGAAGGAACAAATGTGGACGCTGTTCTTAGTGCTCCTTCAGGTGCATCAACTGTTGAAAATGTCCCCGTAGCCGAAAAGGCTCCAGCTACTCCGGCAGTTCAAGAAGTTGGAACACAAGCTACATCCTCTCAGAACGGTCGTATTTTAGCCTCACCATTGGCTAAGAAGATAGCAAGCGATAAAGGTATTAATCTGGCTGATGTAACTGGATCTGGTGATCATGGCAGAATTGTAAAACGTGATGTGGAGAATTTCCAGCCCTCACAAACTTCAGCACCTGCTGGAACCACTACAGATGCTCCGGTAGCTTCCGCACCGGTTGTGCCAATCAATTTGCCAGTTGGCGAAGAGAGTCAGGAGGAAGTGAAGAATTCTTCCATGCGAAAGGCGATTACCAAACATTTGGGCGCCTCTAAATTCTCAGCTCCACATTTCTATTTGACCATTGAGGTAGATATGGACAACGCTAAAGCTTCACGAGCTCAAATCAACAATTTACCGGAGACCAAGGTATCTTTCAATGATATGGTTTTGAAAGCATGTGCTATGGCGCTTAAAAAGCACCCACAGGTTAATACAACTTGGACGGATGATGCTACCATTTACAAGCACCATATCCATATGGGGGTTGCTGTAGCGGTTGACGAAGGATTGGTCGTCCCCGTAATCAAGTTTGCGGACCAATTGAGCTTGACCCAATTGGGAGCTTCGGTTAAGGATTTGGCCGGAAGGGCAAGGACCAAGAAAATAAAACCGGACGAAATGGAGGGCAGTACCTTTACGGTCTCCAATCTAGGAATGTTCGGGATTTTGGAGTTTACCTCCATTATCAATAAACCCAACTCAGCTATTTTATCTGTTGGCGCTATAGTGGAAAAACCAGTAGTGAAGAATGGGGAAATTGTTGTGGGAAGTACCATGAAAGTAACCTTGGCCTGTGATCACAGAACCGTGGATGGGGCTGTGGGAGCGCAGTTCCTGCAGACGTTGAGAGCCTATTTGGAAAACCCTGTAACCATGCTGGCTTAACAGTCAGTTCAAGTATAGTAGAGAACAATAGTAAAGAGCATCCTTTTAAGGATGCTTTTTTTATCTTTAAAACAAATACATCAAGATGAAAAACGTACTAAGCATTTTTGGATTACTACTTTTATTGAGCTGTGGTTCAACCCAGAAAATTGACACCTATTCGGCAGCGGCTCAGGATAATACCGAAGGGCCTGAGGGAGTGAAAGGAAGTGTGGTGGAGGAGGTCAAGGTTAAGAGTGGTTCTGATGAAGGGTTTACCAATGCGGACCGAATAGGGGATTTAATGAATTATTTGGCTTCAGATGATTTGAAAGGACGCGATTCGGGTAGTGAAGGTATAGAAATGGCCGCCAAATACATCGAGAATTATTTTACCTCTTATCAGGTGAAACCTTACTTTGAATCGTTTCGGGATACCTTGTCCAATTTCAAAGAACCATCTTATAATATTGTTGGGGTTGTTGAGGGAAGTGACCCAATGTTGAAGCGTGAATACATCCTTATCGGCGCGCACTATGATCATATTGGAACCATTGCTCCTGAAGCTGGGGATTATATTGCCAATGGGGCTAACGACAATGCTTCAGGAACCTCGACGGTGATGGAGCTGGCACGATATTTTGGAACAAAAAAGACGAACAAGCGAAGTTTGATTTTTGCGCTGTTCAGTGCAGAAGAAAAAGGACTGTTGGGCTCGGAGCATCTAGCTAAAAAACTAAAGGAACAGGATTTGAACCTATACGCTATGCTCAATTTTGAAATGACAGGTGTACCATTGCAAGGCAAAGATTATTTTGTCTATATCACCGGCTATGAAAAATCGAACCTTGCGGAAGTAAGTAACACTTATGCCAAGGAAAATTTAGTAGGTTTTTTGCCTACGGCTAAGGAATACAATCTTTTTCAGCGCTCGGACAATTACCCTTTCTACAGCGAGTTTGGAGTGCCTTCCCATACCTATTGTACCTTCGATTTTACCAATTTTAACCACTATCACAAGGTAGGGGATGAGGTGGAGCTGATGGATTTTGCCCATATGGCCAGTTTGGTAAACAAATTGTTGCCTGTTTTGGAGGGAATTTCCAATGCATCTACTCAAGAAATCAAGTCAAATTAACAGTAAACGGTTAACCTGAGTGTAGCAGAGAGGTCTTTTTATGTCAAACATCATCATCACAGGAACAAGTAGGGGGATTGGTTTTGAACTGGTACGACTCTTTGCCCAAGAAGGGCATCAGGTGTTAGCACTATCCAGAAATGCAAAACCTATTGCAGATTTGGGTTTGCCCCATGTACACAGTATGGCTTTTGATTTAGCAAACCCTTCGGATTATGAAAGAGTGGCAGCTTTTCTTGAGGACTGGGATACGGTGGATGTACTGATTAACAATGCGGGGAGTCTATTGAACAAGCCCTTTTTGGAAACCTCTCCGGAAGAATTTGAGGCCGTCTACAAAGTAAATGTCTTTGGTGTTGCGGAACTCACCCGTGTTGCGCTTCCCAAAATGGGAAAAGAAGGCCACGTTGTTACTGTTAGCTCAATGGGTGGGGTACAAGGAAGTGTAAAATTTCCGGGGCTTTCTGCCTATAGTTCTAGCAAGGGTGCGGTGATTACCTTAACGGAACTTTGGGCTGAAGAATTCAAAGAAACAGGCCCCAGTTTTAATGTATTGGCCTTGGGAGCCGTACAGACCGAAATGTTGGCTGAAGCCTTCCCAGGTTACGAAGCTCAGGTAACTGCTTTGGAAATGGCCACCTATGTAAAGAATTTTAGCCTGACTGGGCATAAACTCTATAATGGAAAGTTACTTCAGGTAAGCAATAGCACTCCCTAGACAGGTAAAATTCAACGAAATACATTATTTTGAAGTGTCTAATTGATGGTAAGTAGTAGCCAATAAACGGTTGCACTACATATTGCCGCAATAGGTAAGGTCAATAACCATGACAAGAGAATGTTCCTTACTACTTTTAGATCCGCCTTTTTTGACGCTGTTCCTATACCAAAAATGGAACCCACACTAACATGGGTGGTAGAAACAGGTAACCCATGTATGCTGGCGGTAGTGACCAAAACCCCTGTGACAAGATTAGCAGTGAACCCTTGTCCGCTATTCATGGTGGTGATTTTTTTACTCATCATTTCCCCTACTTTCTTTGCATTGATCAATCCTCCTACTGCCATTGCCAAGGCCACAGCAATCATACCCCATTTAATATCCAATGAATTGATTACAATGAGTAAACCAACAATTTTGGGAGTATCGTTTAGTCCGCGGGCAAAACTCACCACCCCAGCACTTACATAGTGAGCGGTATCCAAAACTTTTTGTGCATTAATCCCAATAAAGTTACCCTCGTACCTATCCGAGAACCTCTGATCTTTACTAATATGTATGGTTTTTTGATTTTTCGTTTCCACAGCACTATAACTATTCGCGTTCAAAGGTTTTGTAACCGCAACTTTTTCTTCCCCTATATAGGCACTGGTCTCCTTGGTCACGCCCATCGCAACTCGCAATCGCCTAAAAATGATATACACAATCAAACTCACCACTGCGGCCATGAGAGGGCTCACAATTAGGGGCATTAAAAAAGTATTTCCAAGTTTGGCGAAATTAAATGCGGAGCCAACGGCCACGACACCACTTCCAAACAAAGCTCCCACCAAGCTATGGGTAGTGGAGATGGGCATACCTATTTTTGTAGCTAGAAATACGGTAAATGCAGCTCCTAGAGCAATGGAAATGGCAAATTCTGGAGATTGAATCAAAGTGTCTGGCACCAGACCTTTTCCTGAAAAATTCTTAACTAACGTATTTGCTAAAAAGATAGCCGCAACCGACCCAGCAAAAGTAGTAATGGTGGCCCAATTGATTGCTCTTTTATAATTGGTGGTACCACTTCCAAAAAGAGTAGCTACGCCTTTAAAGTTATCATTGGCACCATTGGTATAGGCTAGAAAACAAGCAGCCAAAAATAGAAAGATGAACACCATATCGAAAGTGGGGATTTAGAAAAGAGGGCGAATACGCCGATTCAAACTTTATAGTCGAAGATATGGAGCTATAATTACGGGGCAAATTTTTTTGGTTATCAAAATTGCCCAACCTTTAAATTTTTTTACACAAAATTTATATCCATATGAGCATATACCCAACCAAAGCTCCGCCCAAAACGATGAATGCACTGTTTAGTTTTTTAAAAACAAAAACCACAATTAAACTTAGAATAGCAATTGTGATGGTCCGCCAGTCCGTGAGTGTATCTTTCCCCATTTGAAAGCAAACTGCAACAATCAATGCTACAGCAGCAACATTAACAGCATCCAAGATAGCGCTCATTATTTTTGATTTCCGCATTTTGGGAATCACCGGGTTTAATAATAGCACAAAAAGGAAGGACGGAAGAAAAATCCCAACGGTAGCCACAAGGGCACCAGTAAGTCCATTCATTTGCCACCCAATAAAAGTAGCGGTGGACAAAACAGGTCCAGGAGTTATCTGCCCCACGGCAACGGCGTCTATCAAGGCTTGTCTGGTTAGCCACCCATTGGCCACTAATTCCGCATCCAAAAAGGCAAATAGCACATAACCGCTGCCATAAAGGATGGCACCTACCTTTAAAAAAGTCAAGAAAATCTTTAGGGTTCCCATTGGCGCCGACACGCTATTTTGTATAAGAAAAAATGGGATAAAAGTATTGACTACATTTCTACTTTTCTTAATCAAATAGAGCAAAAGTCCAAGAAAGCCGCAACCAAAAAGTGCTACTATTTCATTAAGTCCGCATAAGCAAGCTGCCAAAGTCAATGCCCCCAAAATGGCCAGCTCTTTAGTTTTCACCGCTTTTTTTCCAAGTCTATAAGCAGCAAGAGCAATGATGGCGATAACTGCTGGTTTTATTCCATAAATAAATGGCTCAACTTTTGGCAATTGTCCATATTGTTGATAAAGCCAAGCAAAAACTGATGTGATGACCACCGCAGGGAAGATAAAGCAGAAACCAGCTAGGAATAGGCCTTTCCAACCCCCACGTTCATAGCCGCAATGCATGGTCATTTCGGTGGAATTGGGACCAGGAATAAGATTTGTGGCCCCCATAAGGTCTAGAAAGTGTTCTTGTGTCATCCACCTTCTTTTTTTAACCACCTCGTGCTCCATCATGGCAACATGGGCGGCGGGACCACCAAAGGCTATGCAACCCAATTTGAAAAACAACTTTGCAATTTGGGTCAATTCTCTTTTTTGAGGCATTTTAAAAGCAGTTCAGATGACTATTTTTTATATAGGCTTTCCCAACTTAGTCCTGGGAATGCAAGGCCAAATTTAAAAAATTTAGCCTTCGCCATATGCTCTGTGGAAGAAACCCCTAATTTTGTGGTATTGGATACCACTTTACAAAAATACCTTCCGGAGCGTGCCGTTTCACCTTGCGTTGATTTAATTCAGGAGTGTGGCGTCCATTTGAAAATTGTCAATCATCGGGTAACGCGACATGGGGATTACCGAAAATTGCCCAACGGTATGCACCAGATAACGGTTAATGCTTCCCTCAACAAATACCGCTTTCTAATCACCTTGATACATGAGATTGCCCATTTAGTGGCTTTTGAAAAATACGGTAGACGTATAAAACCGCACGGATTGGAATGGAAGCGTACGTTTCAGCATTTAATGATTCCTTTTATAAGACCTGAAGTTTTTCCTACACAATTGCTGCCGGTAATTGCCCATCACTTTAAGAATCCCAAGGCCAGTAGCAGTACAGATGCCAGTCTTTCCATTGCACTGAAAACTTTTGATCAGGAGGAAAGAAAAAACAACTATGTCTATGAATTGCCTGCCGGCAGCGTGTTTAGGCTGTATAATGGGCGCTTGTTCAAGAAGGGAAATAAAAAGGTAAAGCGCTATGAGTGTGTGGAATTGGCTACAGGTAGGCTATATTTGTTTCAACCGAATGCGGAAGTGGAAATGGTACATGCAGCTTCCGATTTAGAACCACCATTTTAAAATGACTAACATCAACCTAAAATGAACAAGAACTATTATGCTGTTTTAATGGCCGGGGGAGTGGGATCTCGATTTTGGCCCGTAAGTACGTCTGCCTATCCAAAACAGTTCCACGATATGTTGGGAGCGGGGAAAACATTGATCCAAAAAACGTTTGATCGTTTGAACAAATTTATTCCCACGGAAAATATTTTAATCCTGACCAACGAACGATACAATGACTTGGTGCTGGAGCAGTTGCCTCAAGTAAATCAAGATCAGGTGGTATTGGAACCTGCCATGAGAAATACGGCTCCATGTATTTTGTATGCTGCCCTGAAAATTCAGAAAATGAACCCCAATGGGATAATGATTGTAGCACCAAGTGATCATTGGATAGAGGATGAGGAAGCTTTTGAGAACAATGTCAAGGCCTGTTTTGATAAATGTGAAAAGGAGGAGGTGTTGTGTACCCTGGGGATTCAACCTACCTATCCCAATACGGGTTTTGGGTACATCGAATTTGAAAAAGGAAGTGACGCCAGTCTAAAAAAGGTGTCCCAATTTAGGGAGAAACCCGATTACGAAACGGCTAAGGAGTTTTTGGCTCAAGGGAATTTCCTTTGGAATGCCGGGATTTTTATGTGGAGTGTAGAAACCATCGTCAATGCATTCAAATTGTACCAACCGGAACAGTACCAGTTGTTCCATGAAGGAATGGAGTGCTACAATACTCCTGAGGAGCAGGCATTTATTGCCGAAAACTATCCTAAGGCAGAAAACATTTCCATAGATTACGCTATCTTGGAGAATTCCCATGCCATTTTTACCCTGCCCGCAAGTTTTGATTGGAATGATCTAGGTACTTGGGGCGCTCTTTATGAAAAGTTGGACAAGGATGCGGCCGAAAATGCGGTGGTCAATAGCAAGGCGCTCCTACAAGATGCCAAAGGCAATATGATACGGTCACCAAAGGGTAAAATTGTGGTTGTTGATGGGCTGGAAGATTATATTATTGTGGATAAAGAAGAAGTGTTGTTGATTTTTCCCAAGTCCAAGCAGCAAGACATCAAAATAGTTTTGAACGAAGTAAAGGATAAATTTGGTGATCAGTATGCCTAAGATATGAGCGAGCATTTGTTTACAAATGGGGATTCCCCAAATTCGGATAGTGGGGATGAAGTAAAAAAGGACTTTCAGGGGCTTTTGGGCAGTATGCGTAAGTTTCTGTCTGAACTTTTGGAAATCCGAACAAATACCGATGCCACCGCTACCAAAGAATCCATAATTGAAGATATTCCGTTCAAGGGCCATACCTCATGGATTTTGGTCTGCTCCATTTTTATTGCCTCTATTGGTCTGAATGCCAATTCTACCGCCGTAGTTATCGGAGCGATGTTAATTTCACCCCTTATGGGTCCCATTTTAGGAATGGGCCTTTCTCTGGCCATAAACGACATTGACACTTTAAGAAGATCTCTTAAGAATTTCACCGTAATGGTGGTTTTAAGTGTCATTACCGCTTTTCTGTTTTTTTACTTATTTCCGCTACGTGATGAATCCTCAGAACTTTTGGCCCGGACCAAACCTGATATTCGGGATGTGCTCATTGCCTTTTTTGGTGGATTGGCCCTAGTAATAGCCCGGGCAAAAAAAGGAACTATTGCCAGTGTGATTTTTGGAGTTGCTATTGCAACGGCTCTTATGCCGCCACTCTGCACCGTAGGTTTTGGTTTGGCCATAGGTAAGCCATGGTATGCCGCAGGAGC
Organism: uncultured Allomuricauda sp.; assembly: GCA_965117065.1. Lineage (GTDB taxonomy): Bacteria > Bacteroidota > Bacteroidia > Flavobacteriales > Flavobacteriaceae > Flagellimonas. The sequence goes on along the minus strand of OZ220751.1, from coordinate 1,445,088 downwards.
AATGTACCTATTTACCATTAACACCATTTTTATTGGTTTGGCCACCTTTTTGGTCATCAAGTTTTTGCGTTTTCCCATGGTGAGGTACGCCAATTCGCAACGTAGGCGATTTATTGCCAGGGTAGCCTCCATCACGGGAATAGCCGTGATGATACCGGCTGGGTTCACCTTTTATCAGGTATTTCAGGAATCTCTATTTAAAAAGCAGGCACAGGAATTTTTAAAGGAAACTATAGAAGTCTATCAGTTTAATGCTTCGGGAAGATATGTGGACAATCTTACCAAACTGGAATATGTGGATGGCGAGACACCACTTATAGAGCTGGTTTGTATGGGCGATGAATTGATTCCTGAGAACATAATAAATACTTGGCGGGTACAAAAGAATGAATATTCTCGATTGAAGGATGCCGAGTTTCGCATTTTGCAGGGAGGTAAAGATGATTCCGAAGAGAAATTCAACTATGTGAGTGAACTCTACGAGAAAAACAAGGCAGAATTATTGAACAAGGATGAACAAATACGATTGTTGGAAGAGGAGGTTGCCACATTGACCAAGAATGCCGGGAAGCAAATACCTTTTGATGGTATTAGTGCCGAGGCAAAAGCCAATTACTCCGATATTGAATCGATAGGATTCTCTTACCAGTTGCAGACTGATTTTAAAAAGTTGGATACCGTTCCTGTTTTTGAAGTAAAATGGAAGGATGGAATCAAGATTGGTCAAAAGGATGCAGATGCCAAAAAAATGACAACCTGGTTAAAATTGAGGCTTCAGGATTCAACCTTGGTGGTTAAGGAAGCGGATTGATATAGTATTTAGATTAACGGTATTGGGTGTTGAATTTGGTTTTTTTATCCAAAACCCAAGATTAATTTCTCTCCTCAATATACATTTGCCGTACTTTTTTAAAGAGCTCAGAGGAGTATACAAAATTGGTCACTGCTTCATTATCGGTTTTAAAAATCTCTTTGTTTGTGCCTTCCCATTCCTTGTGTCCATCTTTGAGAAAGATGATTTTTTCTCCGATTTCCATTACCGAGTTCATGTCATGGGTATTGATTACCGTGGTAATGCTGTATTCTTTGGTAATTTCCTGAATGAGATTATCGATTAAAATAGCAGTTTTTGGGTCCAATCCGGAATTGGGTTCGTCGCAAAACAGATACTTTGGGTTCATGACTATGGCGCGAGCAATAGCTACCCTTTTTTGCATACCTCCAGATATCTCTGAAGGGTATTTTTTGTGGGCATCAATAAGATTAACACGCTCCAATACAAAATCTACACGATCCTGCATTTCGGCCTTGGATTGCTTGGTGAACATATCCAAAGGGAACATTACGTTACCTTCCACAGTCATGGAATCAAATAGCGCACTACCTTGAAATACCATGCCCATTTCTTGACGCAGGTTCCTTCTTTCGTTTAAAGATAGTTCGGAATAAAACTGACCGTTATAACAAATTTGACCTTGTTCCGGCTCAAAAAGACCCAGTAGGCATTTTAGAAAAACGGTTTTCCCTGATCCACTTTGTCCGATTACCAGATTGGTCTTTCCTTGGTCAAAGCGAGTACTTATGCCCTTCAAAACATGGGCATCACCAAAGGATTTGTGTATGTTTTCCACTTCAATCATCAGCCTAGTAATAGTTGGGTAAGAATATAGTTTAAAATGATGATTACCACACTAGTCCACACAAAGGCCGTTGTACTGGCTTTTCCGACCTCCAGAGCACCACCTTTCATATAAAGCCCATGAAAAGAGGGTATTGTGGCGATGATAAAAGCAAAAACAAAGGTCTTGATAAAGGAATAGGTAATATGAAACGAATCAAAGTCCAATTGGAGCCCCTTTACAAATTCCCCACTTGGTGCATATCCTCCAAAAGCGCCAGCAATCCAGCCGCCCAATATGCCTACATACATGGCGATGGCGACGGCAAAAGGATACATGAGCATCGCAATTATTTTTGGAAAAACAAGATAATTTACAGAGTTGACCCCCATTACTTCCAAGGCATCTATCTGTTCAGTCACTTTCATGGTACCTATGCTGGAGGTGATATAAGATCCCACTTTTCCCGCCATGATAATTGATGTGAAGGTAGGTGCGAATTCCAAGATCACGGACTGTCTTGTGGCAAATCCTATTAGGCTTTTGGGGATTAATGGGCTGTTGAGGTTCAGGGCGGTTTGAATAGTGACCACCCCACCTATAAAAAAGGAAATAAATATGATGATACCCAACGATCCAAAAATCAGCTCATCGATTTCCTTTAAAATTAGGGATCTCATGATTGGCCACTTGGTAGGTTTTTTAAACACTTCATAAACCATAATGAAGTACTTCCCAATCGCTTCAAGGTATTTCATGCACTAAAAATAGACTTGCAGGCATAAAAATAAGAATATTGCCGAGCATTTAACCTTCATTTAATTTTTAAAAGGAATATTTGAATAGTTTTGTTCCCACTTATTGAAATAGAATCCATGAAAAAAATCAAATTGCTGCTCCAATTATTGGTGCTGTTAACAGCGACCCTTACCATTGCACAACGCAAGGCGAAAAGAAGTGTACCACAATTACAACCCGTGGAAATTGCTAAAAACCCCAAGTTGGTGGTTGGCATTGTTGTGGACCAAATGCGGTATGATTATCTCACCCGTTTTTGGAACCATTATGGTGAAGGAGGGTTTAAACGGTTGGTAAAAGATGGATTTAATTGTAAAAACCACCATTTTAACTATGCCCCAACAAGCACAGGACCGGGACACGCATCTGTATATTCAGGTACAACGCCTGCTACGCATGGAATCATAGGGAACAACTGGTACGATAAAATACAAGACAAAGAGGTGTACTGTGCTTCGGATGACAGGTATACTTCTGTTGGGACCAACTCGGACGCGGGAAAAATGTCCCCTCACCGCATGCTTACAACCACCATCACAGACCAGCTACGACTTCATACCCAAAAAAGGGGAAAAGTAGTTGCTGTGGCACTGAAAGACAGGGGGGCGGTACTGCCGGGCGGTCACATGGCCAATGGTGCCTATTGGTTTGAAGGTGGAGCGGATGGAAATTGGATTACAAGCTCCTTTTATATGGATGCTTTGCCCAAATGGGTGCAAGACCATAATGCTTCAAATGCGGTTGAAGCTTACAAAAAACCGTGGACAAGCTTGAAACCTATCAATACGTATTTGGAAAGCGGTGCCGACGCCAATTCTTATGAAGGAAAACATGCAGGGGAGACAACCAATACATTTCCCCATGACCTTCCTGAACTCTGGGAAGATAACGGACGCTACGGGCTTTTACGAATTTCCCCATATGGCAATAGTATTACCACTGATTTTGCCTTGGCCGCCTTGGAGGGAGAGAACTTGGGAGCGGATGCTACAACGGATTTTTTGGCTATCAGCTATTCCAGTACGGATTATGTGGGCCATTTTTACGGGGTAAACTCCAAAGAGGTGCAGGATACGTATTTGCGTTTGGATCAAGACTTAGAACGACTTTTTAACACCTTGGACGCTAAGGTGGGCGCTGGTCAATATACAGTTTTCTTAACGGCAGATCATGGCGCTATTAATGTTCCTGGCTATTTAAAGGATGAGAGAATACCAGCGGATTATTTGGATATGGACGGTATGCAGGTTAGGTTCACTGAGTTCTTAAAGTACAAATATGGCACTACGGATGTAGTCAAGAACTTCTCCAATTATCAAGTGTTTTTGGATTATAGAGTGATCAATAATCTGGATATTGACCTAAAGGATGCCCAAGAGGAAATAGCCCATGAAATGTTGGGATATGATCAGGTGGATAGAGCTTATACGGGTCTTCAGATGTGGCAAAACGAATATACCCGCGGAATTCCCTACGTTTTGCAAAATGGCTATAATCAAAAAAGGTCTGGAGATATTCTTTTGGTGCCGGGACCAGCCCATATTTCTTATAAGGAAACGGGTTCTACCCACGGCTCTCCCATGATTTACGATACTCATGTGCCTTTATTGCTTTATGGAAAAGGAATTAAAAAAGGGAGTACGGTAAAGCGAACGGAAATCCCGGACATTGCACCTACAGTGGCCACTTTGTTAGGCATTGCTTTTCCCAATGGAACTACGGGAAGGCCGCTGGGGGAGGTATTGGATTAAGGAAAACCGGGCTATCTTTTCCTGAATGCTTCCACTTTACCTCTGCTTAGGCTTCGCCATAACCATTCAAATGGGCCATAACGGAAACGAGCCAACCAATAATGACTATATAACATTTGGCAAACCCATATCCCAAGAACCACAAAGAGTTGTTTATACCTATCTACCTCTCCAAAAAATCCAAAACCGTAAAAGAATGTGGCCATGATCAAGGATTGAAGCAAATAATTGGTCAATGCCATTCTGCCCACTGCAGCTACTTGGTCCAACAACGGCGTCCACACTTTTCTTTTACATAGAAGAATAATTAGGCAAACATAAGCGACTGCCATTCCAAGACTTCCCCAATAGTTGAATTGACTTCCTAGAAACATGGAATATCGAAGCTCCCACTCATAATAAAAATTAAAAACAACACCACCAAGAACCATACAAACTCCCGGTATCCCAACCAACAAACCTATTTTTATGTACCGATGACGTTCCCATTTGCCAATTAGAAATCCAGATTTGTAAAGGGCCATTCCCATTAACATTAATCCAAATACCCTCCAAAAAATATGACCAATGAAATAGGAGGTCTGCATCATGATAGCGGTATGTGTTCTCTGGGTCAATTGTCCAATAAACCCACCTTGATAAGCCTGAACCTCCCTTTGCATTAGTTCTGCATTTGGAGCCCATCCCCCAGAAACATTTTGGATGACTTGCTCCGGTACATCCAGGAGTTGATAACCGGTGTATACTTCTAAAAAGCTACTTATCGAGAAAACTACAAGACCCAAAACAAATAGGCTTTTGACCGATAGCTTGCGAAACGGATATACTAAAAAGGAACAAAAAGCGTAGGGTGCCAAAATATCTCCATACCAAATGAGATATGCATGCAAAAGACCAATGATTAATAGCCAGAAGTTCCTTCGGTAATGGATTTTGAATGAGGAGATTCCTGATTGTTCGTATTTGGAGGTAATCAATAGAATGGATGCGCCAAAAAGAAGGGAAAAAAGTGTCATGAACTTCTGATCTGCCACGAGATGGCTGGCTATCCATGTCCAAAGATTCAGGCCGGTTAAATCACCAAAGGCAGTTGGGTTTAGATACGCTTGACCAACCATTGAGAAACTCTGTACATTCATTAGGGGAATGCCCAAAATGGCCATACCTCGCAAAACATCCAATGTGATTATTCTTGTTTTTTCTTGCATTGTTTTTTACTTGTCGATGCAAGGACCTGAATATTTTGAAAAATAAAGAAGTTGTTAATGTTTTTGGTGTGTTTGGACAGTCAGGAGGTGCCAATGGGACATCTGACTCAAGAATTTAACCTGTTAAGTAACTCCTTGGATTTACCTCTGGAAACAGGGGCAGCCATCCCATTGGTTAGGGTTAATTTCAAATCCCGGGCATTTCCTTCCGCCCTCACCACATGTTTCATGTTCACGACATAGCTTTTGTGGCAATGCATGAACTCATCGCTTGGTAAGAGGTCCAACAAAGACTTCAAACGATTTCTTATAAGATGTTTCTTTGGTTTTCCGTCTTCCATAAAATGGACTTCGGCATAATTGCCTTCGGCAACCAGTCCAACAATTTTGTTGGAACCCAATTTAATTTCAAAAACTCCTGTCTCTGAACGGAGTATTACGGCATTGTCTTCAGACTGCTTGGCGAGTTTGTTTTTAAGTTCCTCCGTGATTCTGGAGGACAAGTTTAACTGCCGTTGAATTGCTCGTTGATGTTTATAGGCGATTAAGGCCATCAATGGAATAATACCAACAAGCAACGTATGCAATTCCAATCTTAGGAGTAATGGAACAAAGGGTTCTTCTGCCCGAAAGGATAGTTTAAGGAATATGGCATTCCATAATCCAATCAAGGCAAAATCATAAATATCATACAAGAATTCCCTACCTAGGGTCCATTTTTCCTCATGGATATGTTTGGGTAATAGCTGCTTGGCCAAAAAGAGATTCAGGGGTGCGGCAAGTGCAGTAATTAGTGTAAATGGGCACGCCAATATGAATCTGTCCATCATATTAAGTTCATCAAACCCATAAGGCGCCAGGAACACCAAAATAAAAAAGACAACAGCGGCAGGAATTAGGGCATAAGCCCATCCAAAACCTATTGGGTGGGGTGTACTTAGGATTTTGCTCATAATTTGGAGCGTATTCCTTGCCACCGTAGTTTGCGAATGAACTTTCCTTCTGCTGGGTTAACAAAACGTTTGGGTTTTCTTAAAAACGCATTTACATATCCCAATACGGTTTGGATGTACAATTTGGGACTTTTTGCTTGCCAGGCCATTTTAAGGGCGGCTAATTTTGCAAGTACAATTCCGTAGCGCATTTTATAGAGGGCCTCACCCTTGTTTTGCCATTTTTTGGTTGTGTATCCATGTCCGGTGGGTCTTAGGTGCTTTACCTTGAGTGCGAAATCTGTGAGGGTTTCAAAATCATGGAATTTGGCTAAAAGCTCGTCCACAGTGTCCCAGCCAACCCCAGGTTTAAGACCGCCAATTTTGTTAAAGCAAGCCTTGTGGTAGAGTTTAATGGGGCCACGGATATGATTTTTGTCGGCAATGTTCTCGTAAACCCATTTTCCTTTTTTTTCAACATACAAGAGTCCCGAACACATTCCCAATTTCCAATTACTTTGGAAATGGTTGAGCATAACCTCAATATAATTGGGAGGAAGAACGATATCAGCATCAAACTTTCCAATTAAGTCGTAGTTTGTTGCCTGTTCCAATCCAAAATTAAAAGTGTCTACCACTTTTTTCCCAGGAATGTGCTCGTCCGTCGATTTTCGTTGAAGCACTTTTATCCAATCAAGCTTTTGAGCGTAGTCTGAAGCTATTTTAAAGGTGCCATCCGCAGAGTTGTCGTCCACGATGATTAGCTCGTTGGGCTGATGGGTCTGAGCCACAAAAGAATCCAAGCAATCTTTTAGAAAAGTAGCCTCATTATGGGCAGGAATGATAATGCTAATGCGCATATGCTAAAATTCCAAAAAACAAATCAGAAATCCCAACTAATTGGAACGTTCTGCATAAACAATATAATACCGAGGGGTAAACAGGCGCAAAAGGGGTCTGATTCCTATTTTTTTGGTGGGGTTGGTCCATTTGGCAGCATCTTTTACGGTCCAACCTGCTTTTTCCAGCAGCCAATCAAATTGCCAATCCTCAAATTCGTGATAATGTCTGTCCCAAGGGTCGGTTTTACTCCGGTAAGCCGTTGAAAACCATAAGCGCAATGGAATGCTTGCCACCAATTTCTTGGCTTTTGTTGCCTTTAGTACATTATATGGGGCTATTAAGTGTTCAAAAATCTCAAATGCCGTGATTACCTCGGCATCGGACTGGGCCACCAATTCAAAGTCTACATCCAAATCCTCACCTTTGGTGTTTGCTACCTTAAACCCGTTGGCTTTCATTATATCTGAAAATGGGTTTGCTACACCAAGGTCCAAAATAGGTTCTGAATTCTTAATATGCTTTTGCAGAAATGTTAGAGTATGCTTATAACGTTTGTTGGGAAAGTTGTTTTCGTACATGGTCTAAAATTCCAAAAAAGAAATCGGAATAGAAAGAGTTCAAATCACAAATTGCAAACAACAAAGGGAAACCAATGCATGGAGAATTCCACTTTGGAATTTAATGGTTGCGCCTTAGACCCGGTATACAATGGCGTTGATGTTCATCCCTGCACCAACACTTGCAAACATTACTACATCTCCTTTTTTTACTTCGTGATTGTCCAATTCACCTCTTAGCACAATATCAAAAAGGGTAGGAATGGTGGCAACGGAACTATTACCCAGCTTATGGATGCTCATGGGCATAATACCTTCCGGAACACTTTCGCCATAAAGTCTATAAAATCTTTTTATGATGGCTTCATCCATTTTTTCATTGGCTTGGTGGATGAATATCTTTTTTACGTCATCGATGGAAGCTCCGCTTTCATCCAAACAATTTTTCATGGCCTGAGGTACATGAGAGCAAGCGAATTCATAGATTTTTCGACCATGCATTTTAATGTATCGGGTATTGGCACAGCCATCATTTTTGTAGGTTTTATCAAAAAACAGATAATATGCCTCCCCATTGGCATGGGTTTCGGAAGCATGGGCTAAAATTTCCCCTGAATCGGGACCGGCCTGTATAATAACGGCTCCAGCACCATCCGAATAAATCATACTGTCGCGATCATGATCATCCACAATTCTGGATAGTGTCTCCCCACCTATCACCAAACACTTTTTTGCCAAACCACTCTTGATAAAAGCAGAAGCTTGAATTACACCTTCAACCCAACCAGGGCAGCCAAAAATCATATCGTAGGCCACACATTTGGTGCTCTTGATCTTCAGTAGATGTTTTACTCGGGTAGCAAGACTGGGAAGCGTGTCTCCTTGAATCTTTCCGGGGGTTAAGTCTCCAAAATTGTGTGCAAAAATGATGTAATCCAGTTCTTCCCTATCTATTCCAGCGTCTTCAATAGCCTTTTCAGCGGCCAGATATCCTAGGTCGGAAGTTTTTAATTCTGGTGGAGCATAACGACGTTCCGCAATTCCGGTAATGGATTTGAATTTTTCAATAATTACTGTATTGTCATGTTCAAACCTTTCTCCATCTGTGCCCAAAAAGTCGTGTGTTAAAAAATCTTCGTTTTTGGTGATGATGGATGGAACATAACTTCCAGTACCGGTAATGCCAATTTTCATATTGAGGTTTTAATAGTGTAAGATAACTTTCAAGTTTCAGATGGCCATATAGGTGAACTAATCCATACGATGTTCAAATTGAGTTTTAGACCATCTTGTATCGGAAAAAGCCTTGGTTTATATAAGAAATCAAGGCTTTTTGCTTGTAATTACTGCTATTGGGCTATACTTCCACGTATGCTTCAATAGGTGTGCAAGTGCAGATCAAATTACGATCTCCAAAGGCCTCATCTGTTCTTCGGATGGTGGGCCAAAATTTGTTTTCGGATACATATGGTAATGGAAATGCCGCTTTTTGCCGGCTATATGGGTAGTCCCATACATCACTAGTTACCATACTTAAGGTATGTGGTGCATTTTTTAGAACGTTGTTGGAATCCTCTGAACTGGCCTCATCTATTTCCTCCCGGATGGCCAACATAGCATTGCAGAACCTATCCAATTCGGCTAAACTTTCACTTTCCGTAGGCTCTATCATAATGGTGCCTGCAACAGGGAAGGACACGGTTGGAGCATGGAACCCATAATCCATAAGTCTTTTAGCGATGTCAGTTACCTCAATTCCATGTGCCTTGAACGGTCTACAGTCAATAATCATTTCATGTGCAGCCCTCCCTCTTTCTCCTGTATAGAGTACCTCAAATTTTCCTTTGAGTCGATCCTTAATGTAATTTGCATTTAAAATGGCTGCTTTGGTAGCTTCTGTTAGTCCTTCAGCTCCTAACATTTTGATATATCCGTAGGAGATTAAACAGGCCAATGCGCTTCCCCAAGGTGCTCCTGAGATTGCAGTAATGGCCTTTTCTCCCCCGGTTTCTATTACAGGGTTGGAAGGAAGGAATGGTTTTAGCTGTTCCGCCACACAAATGGGACCGATGCCTGGTCCACCTCCCCCATGTGGGATAGCAAAGGTTTTGTGTAAATTGAGGTGACATACATCGGCTCCAATAGTGGCTGGGTTTGTTAAGCCCACTTGGGCATTCATATTGGCTCCATCCATATATACTTGCCCGCCGTGTTCATGAATCAATTGGGTGATTCTAATGATCGAAGACTCAAAAACACCATGGGTGGATGGGTAGGTCACCATTAAGGCTGCGAGATTTGCTGAATGCTCTTGTGCTTTTTCTTGCAAATCGACCACATCAATGTTGCCATTTTCATCCGTTTTGGTCACCACAACTTTCATCCCTGCCATAACTGCAGAAGCTGGATTGGTACCGTGTGCAGAGGCCGGGATAATGCAAATATTACGATGACCCTCGCCTCTGGATTCATGGTAGGCTTTTATGGTCATCAATCCGGCATATTCTCCCTGGGCACCCGAATTGGGCTGCAGGGAAGTGGCGGCAAAGCCAGTTATAACATTCAATTGGTTTTCAAGCTCTTTCAGCATTTCTTGGTAGCCTTTGGCTTGATTTAGAGGGACAAAGGGGTGAATATTTCCCCAATTGGCCCAGCTTAGTGGTAGCATTTCTGAAGCAGCATTCAACTTCATGGTACAGCTACCCAAAGAGATCATGGAATGGTTCAAGGCCAAATCCTTGTTTTCCAATTTTTTGATGTAGCGCATCAATTCGGTTTCAGAATGATAGGAATTGAAAACTTCATGCTCCAAAAAGGATGATTTACGTTTTAATGCTTCTGGAAGAATCTCTTCAGTCATTTTTACAAATGATGAAGCTGGTTTTTTCCCCTGACTCTCCATGAAGCACCACACCAATTCCTTGATATCTTTTTCTGTGACTACCTCATTTAAAGAAATCGAAACTGTACTATCATCAATATAATTGAGATTAATACCAACCGACTCGGCGGTTGCTTTCAATTTTTTTCCGTCATTAACCTTAACCATTAAGGTATCAAAGTAGACAGTGTTTAGCTGTTCAAATCCGAACTCTGATAGTAAATCTGCAACCATTTTGGTGCTATGGTGCACCTTGTTTGCTATGTATTTTAAACCTTCAGGGCCGTGATATACCGCATACATTCCTGCCATTACTGCCAACAATACCTGGGCAGTACATATGTTGGATGTAGCTTTGTCCCTTTTAATGTGTTGTTCACGGGTTTGCAGGGCCATACGCAATCCAGGATTGCCATCGGTATCTTTGGTAACTCCAATAATTCTTCCAGGAATGTTTCGTTTATAGTCTTCTTTGGTGGCAAAAAAAGCAGCATGTGGTCCCCCATAACCTAGAGGAATACCAAAACGTTGGGTGGTGCCCACAACGACATCCACTCCCAATTCTCCAGGAGGCGTAAGCAAAACCAAGCTTAAAATATCTGCAGCTACCGCTACTTTGATATTGTTGGCTTTGGCTTCATTTACAAATTCGGCATAATCATGTACCTGACCATGCTTTCCCGGATACTGGAGCAAAGCACCATAATAATCTCCGGAAAAATCAAAAGTTTCATGATTGCCGACGACCAACTCTATTCCTAAGGGATTAGATCGTGTTTGAAGCAAACTTAATGTTTGAGGAAGAACTTCCTCAGATACAAAAAACTTAAGCACCCCATCCTTTTTTTGTTGTCTGGAGCGAACATCAAACAGCATGGTCATAGCCTCTGCGGCTGCGGTGCTCTCATCTAAAAGGGAGGCGTTGGCCAGCTCCATACCTGTAAGATCGCTTACCACAGTTTGAAAGTTGAGTAAGGCTTCCAATCGTCCTTGGGCAATTTCTGCCTGGTAAGGGGTGTAAGCTGTATACCAACCTGGACTCTCAAGAATATTACGCTTGATTACCGAAGGTGTTAAGCTTTCATGATAACCCAATCCAATATAGCTCTTAAAAACCTTGTTTTTTTCGGAGAGCTTTTGAATGTGCGTCAAGAACTCATGTTCACTAAAACCTTCTGGCAGATTAAGAGGTTCCTTTAACTTAATGTCATCTGGAATGGTTTCATGAATCAGTTGATTCATGCTATCTACCCCAACCATCTGTAACATAGGTTGAAGGTCCTTTTTGGTGATTCCTATATGCCTCGAGGCAAACACATCTGTATTCATATCCAAAACTTCTAAAGTGCACAAAATTAGTTATAAATTCATTCAAAATTGTGAATTTTATATGGGCTCAATTCAAAGTTGTTAACTACAAATTAACCTTTGAATAAAAAATGGGACCTTTGTTTAATGCGGTTGCTTAAAATTGTTTTTGATTTTTACCTGAATGCTAGTGTACACGTGGCTTTTGCAGTGTCAGCCTTGACCGGAGTGACGCAATTGTTGTTGGACATTCCTGTCAGTAATTCCCTATTAGGCTTCGTGTTTTTTAGTACTATTGTGTGCTACAATTTTATCAAATACGGAGTTGAAGCTGAGAAATATCTGATTGTATATAATGTCTATCACAAATACATTCAATTTTTTAGTTTTCTATGTTTTGGTTTGGCATGCTATTTTCTAATTCAACTAGATCAAAAAATATGGTGGGCAACTTTGATGTTAGGTTTGATTTCTACACTTTATGCCATACCCTTATTGCCAAAAGCCGGGAATCTGAGAAGCTTGGGAGGGATGAAAATATTTATAGTGGCTTTGGTTTGGGCAGGCTTTACGGTGTTACTTCCGGTTCTAGATGGTGGTAAGGACCATAGTTGGGATTTAGATGTCTTGCTCGCACAACGTTTTATCTTGGTTTTAGCCCTGATTCTACCTTTTGAAATAAGGGATTTGCAATGGGATTCCAAAGAATTAAAAACACTACCTCAGCTTTTAGGAATTAAAAGAACTAGGAGGTTTGGGGCCTTGTTGATGTTCATGTTCTTCGTGCTTACTTTCTTTAAGGATGAGGTGAGTTCAATAGAAATATTAACTAGAGGATTTCTGACTGTTCTTCTTATCGCAATTTTTTTGCTGAAAAGAGAGATGGAAGATAAATATTTCACTTCGTTCTGGGTAGAGGGAATACCCTTGTTGTGGCTTGGTATGTTTTGGACCCTTAAAAATGTTTTCTAGAGACGCTCTTTCAAGTCCTTCCTCATAACCTCTTTTTCCCCTTCTGATAAGGTGTTTAGTTTTGCCTTTTCACAAAGCGAAGTCAACATATTGTTCTTTTTTGAAAACTTTGCACAGGTCTTACAGGTAAAAATATGAATCCGGAGCTTTAGGAGTTCCCAAAGTCCGGCTTCTTTATATTGCGATTTATTACATATGTTGGACGCTTCCTCGCACGAAATCTTCATAACTAATACCAATTTTCATTTAAACAGCCCATTAAGGCCGTTCTTGCCCTGTGAATCATTACCCACAAATTGGACGGATTAATTCCAAGTTCATTACAAATATCCTCCGTACTCATTCCTTGAATGGTCTTCATGTTAAACACCAAGGATTGTTTCTTCGGTAGTTTAGCAATACATTCCTGAATGGCAAAACCTAATTCCTCATTTTCAAGAGAACTGCGGCCATCTTTGCTAAACGGATCTGCAACCTGTTCTTCCAACCAATCGCCATCTGAGTCTGTGTTTGCATTGTAGTTGATTCGAACTTCAGCCTTCCCTTTTTTGGAATTGATTTTTCGGTAATGGTCTATCACTTTCCTTTTAAGGATAGCTATGAGCCAGGTGCGTTCTGCAGCGTCACCCTTATAATTTTTTGCTGAATTGAGTCCGGCAAAAAAAGTCTCCTGTACCAAGTCCTTTGCAATCTCTGCGTCACTTACGCGAGCTACTGCATAGTTAAAGAGGTAATCGGCATATTGATCTACCCATTTTTCCGGATGAAGTTCGTGCGCTACCATAATTTTTTAAGAAGTACCAAAAGTAATGGTTTTAGTTAATGATTTCATGTATTTTTCAAGACAAACCACCTTAAAAACTATCACAAAATGTTCAAGTCGTTGCACTTTAAATAAACATTAACATACAGTCAACCTTTTGAAACTTACTTATCCAATTTTTTTGATCAACCCAGCACGTTCCAGTAAAGGTTCAATTTTAGGTTCAGCTCCCCTAAAACGTTTGTACAGTGTCATTGGATTTTCGGTTCCTCCTTTGGAAAGCACATGCTCCTTGAATTTTTCTGCTATTTCCTTGTTGAAAATTCCATTTTTCTTGAAGTAAGCAAAAGCATCCGCATCCAAAACCTCAGCCCATTTATAACTGTAGTATCCAGAAGAGTACCCTCCCTGAAAAATATGGGAAAAAGCAGTACTCATGCAGGTTCCGGATATATTGGGAAATAAGTCGGTTTCTTCGAAGGCCTTGGCTTCATACTTTTTCACGTCATCAATTCCGTTAGGATCGGCCCCATGCCATGCCATATCCAAAAAACCAAAGCTTAACTGCCTAAGGGTAGCTAAACCCTCTTGAAAAGTAGCAGATTCCTTAATTTTCTCCACTAATTCCATGGGTATCACTTCTCCGCTTTCATAATGGAAAGCGAATAACTCCAAAGCTTCTTTTTCATAACACCAGTTTTCCATAACCTGGCTGGGTAACTCTACAAAATCCCAATAAACAGATGTACCGGACAGACTAGGGTAGGTTGTATTGGCCAGCATGCCGTGCAGTCCATGTCCAAATTCGTGAAAAAGTGTGGTTACCTCGTTAAATGTAAGTAATGAAGGTTTGGTGTCAGTTGGTTTGGTGAAGTTACAAACATTGGAGATATGTGGCCTATTGTTTTCTCCTTCTAGTGTATATTGGGATTTGTATGAGGTCATCCATGCACCACCCCTTTTCCCAGGTCTAGGATGGAAATCCGCATAAAAAAGTGCTACATAGTTCGACTTGGCATCATAAATTTCAAAGGTTTTTACTTCTTCATGGTATTTTTCTACATCGAAAACCTCCTTAAAGCTAAGTCCGAATAGTTTTTCTGCAACTTTAAAAACCCCGTTAATTACGTTTTCCAACTTAAAATAGGGTTTGAGCTTTTCATCGTCCAAATTGAACAATTTTTGTTTCAATTTTTCAGAATAATAGGCGCTGTCCCATTTCTCAAGTTGGTCAATATTACCTATTTCCTTTGCATACCTTTCCAACTGGGCAAATTCCTTTAGGGCTGCGGGTTTGGCTTTATCCAACAACTCTGTTAAAAAGTCGATTACTTTATTTGGAGTTTCAGCCATCCGCTCCTCCAGCACAAAATGGGCATGGGTAGGATACCCTAAAAGATTGGCGCGCTCATGACGCAGGGAAACGATGTCTAATACATTCTTTTGGTTATCCAGTTCATCGCCATGAAAACCTTTACTGCCAAAGGCAATGGCCATGTTTTTTCGTAAATCACGGTTATCCGCATATTTCATAAACGGAATGTAGCTAGGGTAATCCAATGTAATTAGCCACCCTTCCTTATTCTTGGATTTGGCCAACTGACCGGCGGCTTCCTTAATTCCTTTGGGGAGCCCTGCTAAATCTGATTCGTTGGTTAGGAGAAGTTCATATTTGTTGGTTTCTGCCAAAACATTTTCTCCAAACGATAGTTTGAGTTGGGCAAGTTTGGCATCTATTTCCCGTAATCGTTTTTTATCATTAGCGTTCAAATTGGCGCCATTTCGACTAAAACTCTTATACCTCTTTTTCAAAAGGGTTTGCTGTTCAGCTGTTAAGGCCAATTGGTTTTGTTGTTCATAAACTAATCTAATCCGTTTGAAGAGCTTCTCATTTAGGGTGATGTCATTGCTGAACTCAGACAATAGAGGAGATATCTCTTGAGCTATTTTTTGAATTTCATCATTGGTTTCCGCTGAATTCAGATTAAAGAAAATACTGGAAATACGATCCAATTGTTGTCCAGAAAAATCCAAAGCTTCCAGGGTATTTTCAAAAGATGGGGTGTTGGGATTTTCAACAATTAGGTCTATTTCTTTTCGGGCATTTTCAATTGCCTCTAAAAAGGCAGGTTTGAAGTGTTCGTTTTGAATATGTTCAAACGGAGATTTATCAAACGCTTGGAGCAAGGGATTGTTCATGGTTTTCAACTAAGACTTTAGCTATTAGATTTAAGCGATGAGAGAATGAAATGTAGATTAGTTTCCTTTTTTAAGGTCTTCGGCGCCTTTAATTACTTTTTCCTTGAGCCCTTGTTTGTACACTTCAATTTTGTCCAACATACATTGCTCGGCACTTCCAAGGATTTGAGCGGCCAAGATTCCAGCGTTTTTGGCTCCATTTAGGGCAACTGTGGCCACCGGGACTCCTCCCGGCATTTGAAGGATAGATAGCACAGAATCCCATCCATCGATTGAATTTGAACTTTTTATAGGAACCCCAATTACCGGTAGTGGGGAAAGTGAGGCTACCATTCCTGGCAGATGAGCGGCGCCACCAGCACCGGCTATGATCACGGCATAACCATTTTTGTGGGCATTTTTACTGAAGTCGAAAAGTTTTTCCGGAGTACGATGGGCGGATACGATATCTACATCCACTTCTACATCAAACCCTCTTAAAACGTCCACTGCATCTTGCATAACGGGAAGATCGCTTGTACTTCCCATGATTACGGCTATTTTTTTCATATAATTCCTATCGTTACATCCCCAATTCCCACAATAAACTGAGCACATGGGATTTGATCATTGTTATTTATTTACTTTTTACTTCAATAGTTTCCTTTACCTTCTGGGCTACATCTCTTGCCTTTGTCATGTCCTCATCAACAATGGTCACATGCCCCATTTTTCTAAAAGGACGTGTTTGTTTTTTACCATAGATATGTGGGGTTACCCCTTCCATGGCCATAATGGATTCTATGTTTTTATAAACTACGTCTCCAACATGATTTTCAGCTCCCACTAAATTTACCATCACGCCAGCAACCATACTCCCCGTTTTTCCCAAAGGAAGGCCTAAAATGGACCTTAAATGCTGTTCAAACTGGTTGGTATAACTGGCTTCAATACTATAATGTCCACTGTTGTGGGGTCTGGGAGCCACTTCGTTGACCAAAATTTCATCGTCGTGTGTTTGAAAAAGCTCGACCGCCAAGAGTCCTACATGTTCCAACTGCTTCGAAACTTGTAAAGCAATTGTATTGGCTTTTTTGGCAACCGATTCAGGTATTCTGGCAGGACATATCACGTACTCCACTTGATTGGCTTCTGGATGAAATTCCATTTCCACCACAGGATAGGTTGTTACTTCTCCTTCAGAACTGCGAGCCACAATAACTGCCAGCTCATGTTTAAAATCAACCATTTCCTCGGTAATGCACTCTACATTGGGTAATCCTTCCAAATCCTCCAACGACCGTACCACCTTAACACCTTGGCCATCATACCCAAATTGGGCACTTTTCCAAACTAAAGGCAAACGTAAGCCGCCATTACGAACACTGTCAGTGATTTCACTGGTATAGGCAAACCGACTAAAAGGAGCGGTTGGAATTCCGTTATCTGTATAAAAAAGCTTTTGCGTAGCCTTGTTTTGAATGGTGCGTAAGGTTTTTGTTGGCGGAAAAACCTTTATGCCTTCCTGTTCTAATTTTTCCAAGGCTTCCACGTTGACGTTCTCAATTTCTATAGTCAATACGTCTACATCTTTGCCAAAGGAGTAAACCGCATTAAAATCAAGAAGGTCGCCCAGGACAAATTCATTGCAGGCAATTTTGCATGGTGCTTCGGGAGAAGCATCCATTACCTTGGTTTGAATGTCCCATTTTCGGGTTTCATAGAGCAACATTTTGCCCAATTGTCCACCGCCTAAAATACCAAGTTTAAAGTGGGAAGAGAAGAAATGCATCAATCATAAAATTGGAATGAAAGCAAAAATACGGGAATTCCGCGAAGCAACGAAAGTACTACGGGCAAAGCCCCCTAAAAATGTTATCTTTGCCAACCTGATAAAATTGATGACCAATTGATTAAGCTTCACAATAAGGTTTTTAAGCCCTTTTTAAATGAAGGTCAAATTTTGGCAGCTATCGACAACATGGCTGCTGAAATAGCTAAGGACTACAAAGATGAGGTGCCCATTTTTGTAGGGGTGCTTAATGGTGCCTTTATGTTTGTATCAGATTTTTTAAAGGCCTACCAGCACCCATGCGAAGTTTCCTTTGTTCGATTAAGTTCTTATCAGGGCCTTACCTCAACAGGTATTGTGGAAACGCTATTGGATGTGCCAGATAATATTGAAGGCAAGAGCGTAATTATTTTGGAAGACGTGATTGATACCGGCCGTACGTTAAAGCAGTTGGTGCATCTGTTTTCTGGGACCAATGTAAAGGAATTCAAAATTGCCTCCCTTTTCTATAAATCAGAGATATACAATGGAGAGTATTCTATTGATTATGTTGGGTTGGAAATTCCGGATAATTTTATTGTGGGATATGGACTGGATTATAATGAATTGGGGAGAAATTTAAGAGCAGTATATCAACTAAACCAAGTAAATATGATTAACCTAGTGCTTTTTGGAAAGCCAGGAGCAGGGAAAGGAACCCAGGCAGAGGTTCTTAAGGAAAAATATAATTTGAAACATATCTCCACCGGGGATGTTTTTAGGTATAATATTAAAAATGATACGGAATTGGGGAAATTGGCCAAATCCTATATGGACCGAGGAGATTTGGTTCCGGATGAGGTTACCATTGACATGTTGAAGGATGAGGTGGAAAAGAACCCAGATGCCTCCGGTTTTATTTTTGATGGATTTCCAAGGACGGAAGCCCAAGCGCAGGCGTTGGACAATTTTTTGGAATCCAAAGACATGCAGGTAGATGCTACCATTGCCTTGGAGGCGGATGACGATGTATTGGTAGCCCGATTACTTGAACGAGGTAGGGAAAGTGGTCGTCCGGATGATCAGGATGAGCACAAAATCCGAAATAGATTTGACGAATACAGCCAAAAAACGGCTCCATTAAAGGCATATTACGAAAGGCAAGGAAAATTCCATTCCGTAAATGGAATAGGAGAAATTATGGAAATTACGGAGCGATTAGGAGCTGTAATTGACCAGTTTGTTATGATTCAATAATTTCTGGATTTTGGACTTACTGCCCACGTTAACCAATAATTTGGTTCAGTTGAGGCCATTGATGTCCAAAGACTTTAAGGATTTATATGCGATTGCTTCCGATCCAGAAATTTGGGAACAACACCCTGTAAAGGAAAGAGCGGAACTTTACGGGTTCATCAAGTTTTTTGCTGAGTCACTAAAATCGAAAGGAGCATTGTTAATTAGGGACCAAAGCACGGGAAAGGCTATCGGGAGTTCCAGATTTAAGTTGAGGCCAGAATTTGGGAATGCTGTGGAAATTGGATGGACATTCTTATCCAAACAATATTGGGGTGGATTTTACAATGGAGCTCTCAAAAAACTAATGATTTCATATGCCCTTAATCATGTTTCGGAAGTGCTGCTCTTTGTGGACAAGGATAATTTTCGCTCTCAAAAAGCAATAGAAAAACTCGATTTCATACCCGAACATCAATTGTTGGTTGACCGAAGTTTAAGCCGTAGGCAAAACGACATAATTTATAGGATTCTAAGTATGGATTCAAACCAAAAACACATATGACCGAGGGAAATTTTGTGGATTATGTAAAGGTTCATGTAGCCTCCGGTAACGGAGGTAAGGGCTCTGTGCATCTTCATCGGGAAAAATATATTACCAAAGGTGGCCCTGATGGTGGAGATGGGGGTCGTGGAGGACATGTCATTGTAAGAGGAAATAACAACCTTTGGACTTTGGTTACTTTTAAGTTCAGAAAGCATTTTAAGGCTGGCCATGGCGAACATGGAAGCAAAAATCGAAGTACTGGAGCTGATGGCTCTGATGTGTACTTGGATGTTCCATTGGGGACCGTAGTCCGGGATACAGAAACCAATAATGTTCTTTTTGAGATTACAGAACAAGGAGAAGAAAAAATTGTTGCCCAAGGGGGTATGGGAGGCCGAGGGAATTGGCACTTTAAAAGTTCAACAAATCAGACTCCAAGGTATGCTCAACCTGGAATTCCGGGGCAGGAGTCTCACATAACCTTAGAACTTAAGGTTTTGGCCGATGTGGGGCTGGTAGGGTTTCCGAATGCAGGAAAATCCACGCTACTTTCTGTAATGACTTCCGCCAAACCCAAAATAGCCGATTACGAGTTTACCACCTTAAAACCCAATTTGGGCATAGTGGAATACCGCGATTATAGAAGTTTCGTAATGGCAGACATTCCTGGAATAATTGAAGGAGCTGCAGAGGGAAAAGGATTGGGGCACTACTTTTTAAGACATATTGAGCGAAATGCAACCCTGCTTTTTTTGATTCCAGCAGATAGTAATGATATATCCAAGGAATATGAAATTTTACTTGATGAGCTTCGTAGATACAATCCAGAACTTTTAGATAAAGAAAGGCTGGTGGTAGTTTCTAAGAGCGATATGTTGGATGACGAATTGATAGGGGAGATGAAGATGGAATTGGATGTGGATTTCAAGGGGATTCCTTATATGTTTATTTCTTCGGTTGCGCAGCAAGGTTTGCAAGAACTCAAGGATAAACTCTGGGCGTTATTGAACGAATAAAGCTACTTTTTTAAATCCCCAACCCAAATATTGACTAATTTTAAAGGTATTCCCAATAGCTATGAAATACCTTTTTTCCGTACTTATAATGAGTTTGTTGATTTCCTGCGCTGGGGTTCGGGTGAACTACGATTATGATAAGGCCACCAATTTTTCCAATTATGCCAGCTATAACTACTTCTCAGATATAGAATCGGGGCTAAGCGAGCTGGATGAAAAGCGTTTGGTAGGAATCTTGGACTCAATCCTGCAGGTTAAAGGATATCTTTTAGCCGAAGAACCAGATTTTTACATCAATATTTTAAGTAGTCAATACCGAAACACTCCCAATAATGCTGTTGGTGTTGGCATTGGTGGCACAGGCCGAAATGTGGGTGGAGGTATTTCCGTGGGGCTTCCCTTAGGTAGCTCAGGAATTCAAAGACAGATTCAGTTCGATTTTGTGGACGCTCAAAAGGATGCGATGTTCTGGCAGGCCACCAGTGAAAGCGGCTATCGTGAAAATGCATCGCCCAGTGTTCGCAAAGAACGGCTAAGAGCTGTGGTGATTAAGGTATTTTCTAAGTTTCCCCCCAAAGCCAAATAATATATGTAGGTTTGATTTAAATGCATTGCCAACATCTCGATAACTATTTTTGATGAAAGGTTACATTTTTCCTTAAAATATGTAACAATAGGGTTCCATTCCAGTCTTATTTAGAAGATTAACTTCAATTATTCTTTCGAACACTATTAATTCAACACACTTATGAAATCTAAACTTAAATTAAAAGTCGTTGGTGGCGTGGCCTTATCCATGTTGATAGGAGCTCTCACCTATGCCCAGGATAAACCAGGAAATCCAAGCTTGGTAAGCTCCAACGAAGAACTGCTGTCACTTGCCTCTTTGGATGAGGGAGACTACAGATATACTGTAGAAGATTACTTTGCCAATCCCAAGGCATTTACTTTTAGGTTTTCCCCAGATGGAAAATATCTGTCTTATAGGGAAAGCGATGAAAATGGAAAGCAACATATATATGTGAAAAATATAGCCACCGAGGAAACCAAAAGGGCTATTGAGGAAAAGGACGAATTGGTGCGCAGTTATGGTTGGTTAAATAACAACAGGCTTTATTATTCCATGGATAAAGGTGGAGATGAAAATTACCACATTTATGCTGTTGATTTGGACGGAAGTAATCTTAAGGACCTAACTCCCTTCGATGGGGTAAGGGCTCAATTCACGGAACTACTTAGGGAGGATAAGGAGCATATAATTGTTTCCATGAACAAAAACAATCCACAAGTTTTTGAACCCTATAAGATAAACCTTAGCACTGGAGAATCCACACAGCTTTATGCTAATGATGATCCAAACAACCCTATTTTCGGATACAGTTTTGATAAGGATGGTAACCTAAAAGGCTTTACAAGAATTCGGGATGGTGTAGAGCAAGATTTATACTATGAAGATGGCAATGGGGGTTACAAAATATTAAAGAGCCTCAATTGGAAAGACAACTTCAGCATTCTCAACTTTAATTATGCCACAGACAATCCAGATGATGCCTATGTGGTTTCTAATTTGAAAAGCGATAAGGCTCAGATTGTACTTTTTGACCTTAAACAGGATAAGGTTATTAGCCAGGTTTATGCCAATGATCAATATGATGTTCAAGGAATGGGGCTTTCCCGCAAACGAAATTATGAATTGGATTATTTTTCCTTCGAAGGGGAAAAGAGTATTGTGGTTCCTATCAGTGATGCCTATAAAAATCTAGATGCCAAAGTACAGCAAGACCTTCCCGGAAAACAATACAGGGTATTGGACGCCACAGAAGATGAAAACCTGTATATGGTTTACGTGGATAGTGACCGACTTTATGGAGTCTACTATGCCTATGACGTGACCAAAAATGAGCTAAAGGAGCTCTACAATACCATGCCTCAGCTAAAGGAGGAGGACATGTCTGAGATGCGTCCTATTACGTTCCAAAGCAGGGACGGTATCACGCTTCATGGATATATCACCTTACCTAAGGCTGCTTTGGCAGGGCAAAAAGTACCGGTCATTGTAAATCCACACGGAGGACCTCAAGGTGTCCGGGATTCTTGGGGGTTCAACTCAGAATCACAATTGTTTGCCAGTCGTGGATACGCCACTTTGCAGGTTAATTTTAGAATTTCTGGTGGCTACGGTAGGGAGTTTTTAGAGTCTGGATTTAAACAAATTGGTCGTAAGGCAATGGATGATGTAGAGGATGGCTTGCAATATGTTGTTAATCAAGGCTGGGTTGATGCGGATAAAGCGGCTATTTATGGAGGTAGCCATGGCGGATACGCTGTTTTGCGTGGATTGACAAAAACACCAGACCTTTATGCCTGTGGTGTGGATTATGTTGGGGTGTCCAACCTATTCACTTTTATGAAAACCATTCCTCCCTATTGGAAGCCTTATTTGAAAATTATAAAGGAAATCTGGTATGACGAGGATGTTGCAGAGGAAAAGACAATTATGGAAGAAGTGTCACCGGTATATCAAATCGATAAAATTAAGAAACCTCTGTTTGTGGTACAGGGAGCGAACGACCCACGGGTTAATATTGATGAATCAGATCAAATTGTGGGAGCCCTAAGGGATAATGGCTATGATGTTCCCTATATGGTAAAATATGATGAGGGCCATGGTTTTGGTAAGGAAGAAAACCGACTGGAACTGTACAAAGCCATGATGGGGTTTTATGCTAAGCATTTGGGAAAACAGGAGATTCCCACACCGCTAAAAGACTAAATACCATTTTGAACAAGATTTATAGAGAGGAGCCTTAGGGCTCCTTTTCTTGTTTTAGACTATAATTACCGTTCGAGTCTTCAATTTTACCATTGGTCATAATATGCTTTGTAAGAGTCTATTCTGCACGTACTTTTGATTTCAGAAATTAAAAACAGGAAAAATGATAACCTTGGCAAAATTAATTTTATCGGTATTGGTCGATATTTTATTGTAACCTTCATTAACCTTAACACATTTCAGCAAAATGAAACTTAATAAAGTACAGAAAACGATTTTTATTCTTGGTATTTTGGCTACTGGTATTGGTTTGTATGGCAAATTTAATGGTTGGGAATATGGCGACTATTTTCCTATTTTTTATGCAGGGCTCAGCTTTTTATGGATTCCCTTTTTGAAAGCAGAAAAAACCTGTTACAAGTTATTTAAAAGGCAGCCTCAATCCTGATTTTTTTAGTTCAAACCTCCAATAAGCTATATTTGACCCTGGAAGACGGCTATTTATGGAATTGACCGATAAAAAAAGAAACTACGCCTTTTGGATCCTTCAATTTTTGGGTTGGGGATTCATTAATATGCTTTCCATTTTTGTGCTGAACAAAATCAGCATTGAACTCATTATCTATTCTATTATAACCGGCCTCTTTATTGGGGTGTTTACTACTTCTCTATTACGTTGGTACATCAAAAGAAGAGTGAAATTTGAAGGTTTTGGCTTGAAGGACTTCTTCGAGATTTTATGGTCTTTTCTGGGAACAGCAGGACTGTTTGGCTTATCCAATTTTGGGCTGGGGTACGCATATATTAAGCTTGGTCCGGACCTAACAGAGTCGGAAATTCATCTTTTTAATACCTATGACAGTTTTTGGATTCAAGTAGTAAATTCACTTTTTTTGATTGGTGCTTGGCTGGTTACCTATTTGGTAATAAAATTGCTTTTGAAACTGAACAAGGATAGGATAGAGCGGTTGGAGCTGAACACCCATTTAAAACAGGCCCAGTTAAATACCCTAAAAGGGCAGATTAATCCACATTTTATGTTCAACAGCCTCAATAACATTAGAGGACTTATGTTGGAAGATGTGGAGAAATCAAGGGAAATGCTTACCAAGCTTTCCGAGATCCTTCGGTATTCCTTGGCAAAGAACAACGTGAACGCTATTTCGGTGGAAGAAGAATTGGAAATGGTGGACAATTATATCGATTTGTCCAAAATTCAATTTGAAGATCGATTGGAGTTTGTCAAAGAGGTGGATTTGGATACACTACCTCTACAAATACCACCTATGATTATTCAGTTGTTAATTGAGAATGCGGCTAAACATGGCATTTCCAACTTAAAACAGGGCGGTAGAATTATCCTGAAACTTCAACAAGAAGAAAAGCGCTTACTCATTGAAGTAAGAAACACGGGAAAACTGCAAATTACCAAGAATAGTACGCAACTTGGCCTCAAGAACATACGTCAAAGGTTAAAACTACTGTATGCAGACAAGGCCTCCTTTAATCTGAACGAAATGGCAGGGGAAGTCGTTGCACATATAAAAATTCCACTAGCATGAAGATAAAAGCTGTTATCGTGGAAGATTCTAGATTGGCCCGGAATGAGTTAAAGGAACTCATTAAGAAACATGGGGAAATCGAACTTATGGGAGAGGCCGAAAATGTGGACAAAGGGTTTGAGCTCATCCAAGAGCAACAGCCAGATCTGTTGTTTTTGGACATCAATATGCCAGAGAAGGATGGTTTTCAGCTATTGGAGATGTTGGACGAGGTCCCTATTACCATTTTTACAACAGCTTTTGACGAATATGCTATTAAGTCCTTTGAATACAACGCTTTGGACTATTTGTTAAAACCAGTTAGCGACAAACGCTTTGGTATGGCTTTGGAGAAGGTAAAGGAAAAACTAAATTCAAATCAAGTAGAAGCTTCACATAAGAAAATGCTATCTGAGAACAGTCAGATATTTATAAAAGATGGGGAGGCATGCTGGTTGGTTAAGATTGGGGATATTTCCCATTTTGAGATCGTGGGAAACTATACCCGGGTATTTTTTGAGGATAAAAAACCCTTACTCTACAAATCGCTTAACCAAGTAGAGGAAAAACTTCCAGGACAGTCTTTTTTTAGGGCAAATCGTCAACAAATCGTTAATACCAATTTTATAAACAATGTAGTTCCTTGGTTTAATGGGAAGTTAAAACTTAGTATGGTAAATGGAGTGGAAATTGAAGTATCCAGAAGACAATCATATATATTTAAAGATAGAATGAGCTTATAATCAAAAAACGAATCTTTAATTTAAAAAGGCCCTTCAAAGGGCCTTTTTTTATTCAGTTATGCTCGTAGAATGTCTTTATATCGGTCTTTGTAACCAAAAAGGACAGCAATATTCAAAATCAATAGAGCAGCAGCAGGGCCAATACCATCCGGCGCCAAATTGGCATGGAACAATACAGCATTAACAGAGACGCTCATTAAAATAACAGCCATTAAAGCACCGTATTTGTTTAAAATAAGAGCTAGGCCAGTTAGAATTTCCACAACAGCTACTAAGTTCATTGTTTGGGTTGAGGAAAGCGCCCCAAAGTAGTTCATTACAGTTTCGGGCATTTCTCCAAATGGGATAAAATGTAAAAATTTGTTCAAACCAAAGGTTAGGACAAACAGTCCTAATAAGATTCGTACTACCAGAAAAACTTTTGAGTTCATTCGTTAATTTTTATTGGTTAAGCAATAAAAGTAGCTAAAAATTACGAATTTGATAAAAATAGACTTATGTAAATTATAATATGGAAGTAGTCTGGTTTAGAGGGATTTTAGGAGCCCTCCATCAATGGGAATATTGGTGCCAGTGATGTAGGCCGCTTGTTCAGAGGCCAAAAATGCTACCAAGTATCCAAATTCTCTGGGATCACCAATACGCTTCATTGGCACCTGTGCTTCCATGTTCTCTCGAACCTGCGCCACCGGGACTCCCATTTTCTCAGCTTTTGAAGTGTTGAGTTGTGCAATCCTATCCGTATCAAAATAACCAGTTAAGACATTGTTTATGGTGATACCGTTTTTGGCCACATCAAAAGCAAGGCTTTTGGCCCAAGTGACCACAGATGCTCTAATAGTATTGGAGAGGGCCAAATAATTTAGGGGCTCCTTGACCGAAATGGAGGCGACATTCACAATCCTTCCCCAGCGGTTTTTTTGCATACTTTCTAGGGCAAGTTCCGTAGTATAAACAACCGATTTAAAAAGTTGATCAAAGGCCTGTTGATAATCATTTACCTTTTTTTCCAGTGCACCACCCGCAGCTGGCCCTTGGGTGTTGTTCACTAGGACATCTACGGCATTTGATTTAAAATAATGGGAAATGGCTGCCTTGAAAGCTTCAAAATTCGAGAAATCAACAACCAAGTATTGGTGTTTTTGACCTTGATGGGTCTCCAGACCCTTAACAATTTCCTCCATACGGACTTGGCTACGAGCCATTAGGGTAACACTGGCCCCGCTAGTGGCCAACTGACGGGCTATGGCTTCACCGATACCTTTGCTGCTACCTCCAACCAATGCTTTTTTTCCTAATAATGATATGTCCATGTCTATTTGTATTCTTCCCTAGCAGGACTAAAAACATCCATTAGTTTACATACTGTAATGGCCTTCCCGCCATGGGGGATATTGGATGGAATTTTGACCACATCGCCGGGAATATATAATGATGTTTTACCACCTACGGTAAATTCAAAATCACCTTCCACAACATGCATAATCTGCTCATGTACATGGCTGTGCTCAGGAACAACGGCTCCTTTTTCTACATCCCAGAATGCCCAAGTCATAGATTCACCATGTATCATTTTGCCATGGTATCCAGGCATTATTTCCTTGGATGGAATTTTTGATAGATTCATAGTCATTAATTTTATCCCAAGATAGAAATTAATAAGATGTAATGTTTGTTTGTATTGGCTTTGTCAATGTCTATTTTTGAGTGCTAAACCAATAAGATGAAAATCCATTTTATAGCCATAGGTGGAAGTGCCATGCATAACCTTGCCTTAGCATTGGAGCATAAGGGATATTCCATTACTGGGAGTGATGATGTAATCTTTGAGCCGTCCAGAAGTAGGTTAAAAGCCAAGGGCTTGCTACCAGATACTTTTGGTTGGTTTCCAGAGAAAATCCATCAAAACTTGGATGCTGTGGTTTTGGGAATGCATGCCAAACCCGACAATCCAGAGTTGTTAAGGGCTCAAAAGTTGCGAATAAGAATTTTTTCGTACCCGGAATTTCTCTATGAACAATCTAAGGATAAAACCAGGGTGGTTATAGGGGGTAGTCATGGGAAGACAACGATTACCTCCATGATTCTTCATGTTTTGAATTATTGTGATGTGAGTGTGGATTATATGGTAGGTGCACAGTTGGATGGATTTGACCGCATGGTGCATCTTACTGAAGAAAATGATTTTATAGTCCTGGAAGGGGATGAATATTTATCTTCTCCTATAGACAGAAGACCCAAGTTTCATCTATATCAACCCAATATTGCTTTGTTGAGTGGAATTGCGTGGGACCATATCAATGTATTTACAACTTTTGAAAACTACGTGGAACAGTTTCAAATTTTTGTGGATGGCATAGTGCGTGGCGGGAGCATCACCTATAATGAGGAAGATCAAGAGGTGAGAAAAGTGGTGGAAGCCTCG
Organism: uncultured Allomuricauda sp.; assembly: GCA_965117065.1. Lineage (GTDB taxonomy): Bacteria > Bacteroidota > Bacteroidia > Flavobacteriales > Flavobacteriaceae > Flagellimonas. The sequence continues at coordinate 1,417,226 of OZ220751.1, read as the reverse complement.
GATAATGCCATTCGTAAATTTCCGTATACTACCCCAGAGCATAAAGTGGAGCAAGGTATTACGTTGCTCAATACCCCCGAAGGTGAAATGCCTATTGAAGTATTTGGTAAGCATAACTTGAACAATTTGGCCGGTGCCAAATGGATTTGCCAACAGATAGGCGTGGATGAAGCTGATTTTTACGAGGCTATTGCTTCTTTTAATGGTGCTTCCAAGCGGATGGAGAAAATAGCAGAGGGAAAGGGGAAGGTCGCTTTTAAAGATTTTGCCCATTCGCCAAGCAAGGTAAAAGCCTCAACCAATGCCGTAAAGGAACAATACCCGGACCGCAAACTAATTGCTTGCTTGGAACTGCATACCTATAGCAGTTTAAATGCGGAATTTCTGGAGGAATACCAAGGAGCATTGGATGCTGCAGATATTGCAATGGTTTTTTATTCGCCAGAGGCGGTCAAAATCAAACAATTGGATGAAGTGACCTCTGAGCAGATAGCCTGTGCCTTTAACCGCAAGGATATCCAAATTTTTACGGATCCAAACACGTTTCAAGCGGGGCTTTTTGCCAAAGACTTTAATGAATCCACACTACTTTTGATGAGTTCCGGAAACTACGGAGGCCTCGATTTCAATAGAGTAAGGCAATTATTTCAAGAGGTAGATTAAGCAATTTTGTCATAAAGGCGACCTATGGAACAATTGTTGACTCCTAGCAGACCATGGAGCAGCCTAGTTTAACTTGGGTAAAAAGATTGATGAGGGGAGTCCGGCGCTATTTGTCCATAGCTTTATCGGCATTTATGTTGGGTATTTCCAATGTTATTCTGGAAGAAGATAGGATGATTAACGACACCCGGGCAAAGACTGAGCAGCAAGAAACCCAAAATGAGGACGACTGAGGGATGGTAGTTTAAAGCGCAAACTGTCTTAAATGATGATCTAGATGTTTGTATTGCATTTGTCCCCATTGGTTGTGGGTGAATGCTCCAAAAGCAGGGTGAGGTTCCCATGATTTCCTGTTCTTTTCCAAATGAAAATCATTGACCAACTCTAAAAGTTTCTTTTTTTCTTGAATGAAGTTCCTTTTGTCCGTCACTTTAAAACCTTTTGCTGTAGGAAGATTGGGTTTCCACAATTTATCATTATACATACTTTTTTTGAAAGCTTTGAACATGAACTTCATGAACGGATTGGGTTTGTCCATCTTGTACCTTCCCAAAGCTAAACTTAAGGGAAACTGACAATGGTGTAGCATTTGAGCCGCCTCCATTTTACCCCATTGAGGTTTGGAGGTGTTGGTTATCTTTTCGATACGCTCTAAAATTTCAGAAAATGCGTGTGGTTCAAATAGAGATTTCATATAAGATCGGTTACATTTAAATTTATAAATTAATCCGCTATATTTAACCATGCAAGAAAAAATAGCTTCCTTTTCCATTAAAAATTGGGCAGATGATGATAAACCTAGGGAAAAGTTGATGCACAAAGGCCGTACAGTACTTTCCGATGCAGAATTAATAGCCATTTTAATTGGGTCGGGTAGTAGAAAAGAGAGTGCGGTGGAGCTATCCAAACGAATTCTTGCGTCCGTCAATCATAATTTGAATGAGCTGGGCAAACTCTCCGTAAATCAATTGAAGCAATTTAAGGGTATTGGTGAGGCTAAAGCTGTAGCTATTGCCGCCGCATTGGAAGTAGGTCGCCGCAGAAGGGGTGAGGATGCAGGGAAAATTTCCAAAATTTCAGGAAGTAAAGATGCCTTTGAGCTATTGTACCCACTTATTGGAGAGCTGGAACATGAGGAATTTTGGATTGTCTACCTTAATAATTCCAATAAAATCATTCACAAGTCCTTATTAAGCAAAGGAGGTATTACCGGCACCTTGGTGGACGTACGGTTGGTTCTGAAGCAGGCGCTGGAACTTGGAGCAGTAGGTATCATCTTGGCGCATAACCATCCTTCGGGTGGCCTTAGGCCCAGTGCAGCCGACAAACATATTACCAAAAAACTTAAAAATGCATCGGAAGCTTTGGACATTAAGGTATTGGATCATTTAATCGTTACCCAATATGATTATTTAAGTTTTGCCGATAAAGGAATGTTGTAAGCGTTAGGTTGCCATGCTATTGATATTTACCCATAAGATCACCAACAGATTAACTTATTCAGCAAGACAGCTTTTTGAAAAAATTCTAGGAATTGAAACCAGCTTTACAACTAAAGTTGAGGATTTTATTAAGCATACAGGCCCTAAACTGACGTATTCTCGACAGCCACTACAAAATGAGTTTTTTATTAGAAGTAATGACCTGTTGTTTGAGCAAGGAGTCAATGATTTGGAAATCAAAGTTTCGGATTGGGATGGAATACCCTGTTTCTTTACGGCTGGTGAAAAAAGTGCCATACCCTACGATGTTTTTTCTGCAAGTTTTTATCTGCTCAGCAGGTATGAGGAGTACCTGCCACATGTAAAGGATAGTGTTGGACGATTTCCTGCTAAAGAGAGCATAGCCTATCAAAACGATTTCTTAGAGCTTCCTGTTGTGGATTTATGGGCCTATAAATTACTATCTGCACTAAAAGAACGTTTTCCAGATATAGAGGAGAAAAAAGGGAACTATAGTTGTACCCCGATTATAAATGTAACTACTTCCCATTGCTATACCCATAGAGGTTTTACCAGAAGTTTGGGAGGGTTTTTATTAGATTTGGGAGGTTTTAAGTTTGGACGCATGTTCCGGCGCATCTCTGTATTGTTAGGTTTCAAAAAGGATCCTTTTGATAACTTTGACACTTTGGTGGAAATTCACAAAAAGTTCCCCTTAGAGTCGATGTTTTTCTTTCAGTTTGCCAAATATTCGGCGCATGACAAGAATATTTCTCCTAATAGCAACAAGTTTAGGTATCTCATAAAATCGGTTGGGGATTATAGTATTGTTTCTCTAAGCACCTCTTATTTGTCCTCAACAAATACCAAGGTGCTAAAAGAGGAGAAAAAACAACTGGCAAATTTAATCAATAGGCCTATTAAGTACTCTAGGCTTAGATACAATAGAGTGAATGTGCCAATTACATACAGAAACCTCATTGAAACGGAGTTTACTGATGATTTTTCCATGGGGTATACACATGAAATAGGTTTTAGAGCCGGCACCTGTACCCCTTTTTATTTTTACGACATCAATATGGAGGTTAGGCAGCCGTTGAAGGTCCATCCATTTGCAGTTCATGATTATGCCTTGGTCAACTTTAAAAAAAGGGAAGAGGTTTTTGGTGTAATGGACAGGATGTATAGACAGGTAAAGGAAGTAAACGGAAACCTAACCATGGTGTTTTCCAACGAACTTTTGGGGAGCAGCCACAAGATTAATTGGTTGGAGCTCTATCAATCTATGCTAAGAAGGTACTATGTATAAGGAGCGGATAACCGATATCTTTTTTGATTTGGATCACACTTTGTGGGATTTTGAGAAAAATTCGGCCCTTACATTTCAAAAAATCTTAAGTGAAAATCATACACACGTAGTCTTGAAGGACTTTTTGCAGGCTTATGTACCCATAAACCTGGACTATTGGAAATTGTATAGGGAAGACAGAATCAGCAAGGTAGAACTACGGTATCAGCGTTTAAAAAAAACCTTTGATGCCATTGGGGTACCGGTTTCTGATGAGTCCATAAATGTACTTTCGGAAGAATACGTTGCACATCTGTCTTCGTTTACACACTTGTTTCCAGATACGATTGAGATTTTGGAGTATTTGTCACCCAAATATAAGCTGCATATCATCACCAACGGATTTCAAGAAATACAAGAAAAAAAATTAAAAGGATCAAATATCCATTCCTACTTTGATCAAATAGTGAACTCGGAAGATGCTGGGGTTAAAAAACCGCATCCCTATATTTTTGAACTGGCACTGGAAAAAGCTCAGGTAGCTCCGGAAAATGCCCTTATGATTGGGGATAACTTGGAAGCTGATATCTTGGGTGCAAAATCTGCTGGTTTTCATGCACTTCACTTCAATGCACATAACGAACCCAAACACAATTTGTGCACAATGATCAACACCTTAATTGAAATAAAAAGCATTTTGTAGAGTTATAGTAGGGTACAACATGACCCCGTTGTTCTATATGAAAATTGCTTTAACCTATGAAAGAATTGCTTTTCCGCTATCTGATGGCGCTTACCATGTCTGTAACTGTTCTCTCTTGTGTTGAAGACCAGGATTTTGATCAGTTCGATGATTTGAACGTTACTCCCACCATTACTTCGAGCATTCTGTATTTGGAATCTGATGAAGACTTTATTAATTCCGCTACCACCATTACACCTTTTCTCTCCCAAATTTTCGATTTTGAAGCTTTTACCGAAGAATTTGTAGCTGAACGTTTGCTGAGAGGGTCTTTTATCTATGAGATTGAGAACACTACAAGTAAACAACTGGACTTGACCATAGAATTTTTAGATGAGATGGACAACGTATTGGATACCGAGACGTTTACTGTAGAAGCTGAGCCAGCTCCTTTGATTTCACGGGAAATTGCCTATGGCCCGGGTGGTAAAAGTCTAGATATTTTAAGAAACACCTTTAGTCTGAGAGTTTCGATACTAAACTTAAGTGACACCACCAGTACATCTACTGCCTCCGACCCTAGAATTTTGTTAAGATCTGCCGCAGAATTTATATTCGAACTACAATGAAATTGGGTCTACCTGTCTTTTTTGTGCTTGTTTTTGGTATGGCAACCCTAACCTCCCAAAACAAGCAGCTATTGTATGATTTTTATGAGATACCGCAGGCTCTTTTGGTCAATCCTGGGGTAAAAACCCCTCAAAAGTGGCATGCAGGAATTCCAGGAATTTCAGGTTTGTCCTTTCAAGTTGGATCCAGTGGAGTAACGGTTAATGATCTTTTTGCTGATGATGGGGTAGATTTTACAACAAAGGTAAGAGAGCGACTGGTCAACGGGATGAGTCGCAGGGATGACTTTAGTAATACGACACAAATTGAGTTGATTAACATAGGGTTTAGGGGCAAAAACAATCCTGATAATTACTATTCCTTTGGATTGTATGGAGAAACGGATATGATTGTATATTGGCCAAGGGACCTAGCTATTTTGGCCTTTGAAGGCAACGGTGGTGCCAATATTGGAAGAAGTTTTGATTTGGGAGACTTAAGTCTACGAGGAGAAATGGTGAGTGTATTCCATTTCGGAATCAACCGAAAGCTAAGCAATACCCTTACTGTTGGGGCAAGAGCAAAAATTTATTCAAGTATTTTCCAATTTAAGTCCGCGGGAAACACTGGGTCATTTACTACAACCTTGGGACAAGACAACATTTACCGAAGTTCCATTAGAGCCAACATGCAGTTGCAAACGTCAGGTGTAGACGAGTTTTTGGATATTTTGGATGAAGACACCTCCACTACACAGGAAGATTTCATTGATTTATTTACTAAAAGAGCACTTTTTGGCGGGAATTTGGGGTTGGGTTTTGATGCAGGGTTTAGCTATCTGTTAAATCCTCAAACCACCATTACAGCAAGTGTTTTGGATGTAGGATTAATCTATAATTCCAAGGATATTAGGAACTTTACCCTAAAGGGGAGTGCAAACACCGAAGGGATAACCGTGTTTTTGCCTGAGGATATCAACGATTTGAATAATGACTTATGGCAGGATTTGGTAGATGATATTGAGGAATCTGTACCTTTTGACGAGAACGAATCAGGTTATATTTCGTTTAGACCGGTTAAGGCTTATGGTTCCATTCGCTATGATTTTGGACAGGCCGAGACAACGTATAGCCGGGACTGTGGCTGCGCAATTGCTGTTGAAGAGCGAACAAATAGCGATATGTACAGGAACAGTGTTGGCGGTCAACTATTTATGATGAAGAGACCAAGAGGCTTCCAGGCCGCACTTACAGGTTTTTATCAAAGAAGATTGGGTAGAACGCTGGCCTTAAAAACAACATATACGGTAGATAAATACTCGTTTACAAACGTGGGATTGGGTTTGAACTTGCAAGCAGGTCCAGTCAATTTTTACATTCTTGGAGACAATCTTTTGGCTTATAAAAATATAGCCGATAGCCATTATGCTTCTTTACAATTCGGATTTAATATTATATCTTGGAACGATAATTGATTATCTGTTCCATATGAAATCTCGAATACTTCTTTTATTGATTTTTACAGTAGGATTAGGCTATTCAGCAAGCGCACAATTGAATGGTTATAAGTACATTATTGTACCTAAAAAATTCGCTGCTTTTAAGATGGAGAATCAGCACCAAACAAGTACGACTATCAAATATCTGTTCTCCAAAAAGGGTTTCAACACGGTATATGATGATCAGCTTCCGGAAGAATTGGCTGGTAACCGCTGTTTGGGACTACGTGTTGAGCTGGAAGACAATTCAAATATGTTCAATACCAAAACTACCTTAGTTTTAAATGACTGTCAGGGGATAGAGGTTTATAGGACAACTGAAGGAAGAAACAGAATCAAAGAATACAAAGCAGCATACAGAGCTGCAGTGATTGATGCATTTGCTCCGATTCAATCCATGGAATACGTTTACACTCCACAAGAAGAGGAACAAACAAAGGATAAACCAATCATTGTTAGTTTTAAGGATGACGTAAAATCAGTGAATGAAAAACCTACTACGCGAGTGGTGGTGCAAGAAACGACTACGGAAAATCAAAGTTTTAAAAGTATGGAACCTGTTGCTTCCAACATTAAAAAGGCGGATAGCACAACTGATTCCAAACCATTAAATATCCTTTATGCCCAACCTACGGACGATGGCTACCAGCTAGTGGACAGCACTCCAAAGGTGGTACTAAAACTTATCAAAACATCTGTGGACAATATCTTTTTGGTAGATCATGATACCAAAAACGGGATGGTGTATAAAAAAGGGGATACTTGGTTCTTGGAATATGCCGAAGGCAACAAAAAGACAAAGAAAGAGCTCCTGATTAAGTTTTAAAACTTGTATTTATCCTTCCACCTTTTTTTTAAGAATTCTTTTATGGTCTTTTCCCTTGGATTGTCTCCTGGTTTATAAAATGTAGTTCCAGAAATTTCTTCTGGAAGAAATTCAAAGTCCACAAAACTGTTCTCATGGTCATGGGCATAATTGTAACCCTTACCATAACCCAAGTCCTTCATAAGTTTGGTAGGAGCGTTTCTGATAGCCAAGGGCACAGATAAGTCCCCTGTATCCCTTACTTTCTGTTGAGCCTCTTTAATTGCTGCATAACTGGCATTGCTTTTGGCCGAACTAGCCAAGTATGTTGCGCATTGACTTAGAATAATACGGGCTTCTGGGTATCCAATGGTATTTACGGCCTGAAAGGCAGAATTTGCCAATACTAAGGCAGTGGGATTGGCATTTCCAATATCTTCAGAGGCTAAAATGACTAACCTTCGGGCTATAAACTTCACATCCTCTCCTCCCTCTATCATACGAGCCAACCAGTATACTGCGGCATTGGGATCGCTACCCCTGATGGATTTTATAAAGGCAGAAATAATATCATAATGCTGTTCACCAGTTTTGTCATAGAGAACCGTGTTTTTTTGAACCTTGTTCATGACCAACTCATTGCTTACCGTAACCTCATCGCCCATCTCGGAGTTTACAATCAGCTCAAAAATGTTGAGTAATTTACGTCCGTCCCCACCAGAGAGTCGTAACAAAGCTTCTGTTTCTTTAAGGTGTATTTTTTTTAACTTAAGGACACTGTCAGTTTGTATGGCTCTTTGCAACAAATCCTCTAAATCTTGTTTTTCGAACGGATTCAACACATATACCTGGCATCTGGAAAGAAGTGCTGGTATAACTTCAAAGCTGGGATTTTCCGTGGTTGCCCCAATTAAGGTGACCCATCCTTTTTCTACAGCACCAAGCAAGGAGTCTTGCTGTGATTTGCTAAAACGGTGGATTTCATCAATGAACAAAATGGGGTTTTTTGAGGTAAAAAGTCCGCCGCTTTGCTTTGCCTTTTCAATAACCTCCCTAACATCTTTTACCCCACTGCTTATTGCGCTAAGGGTATAAAAAGGGCGCTGGCTTTCGTGGGCTATGATATTGGCCAAAGTAGTCTTACCGGTTCCGGGAGGTCCCCAAAAAATTAGGGAAGGGATAATCCCATTCTTTATTTGAGAGGTCAAGGAGCCCTGTTCCCCAACCAGATGGTTCTGACTTATATAATCGGCTAAAGTTTTGGGGCGTATACGCTCCGCAAGCGGTTCATTCATAGCAATAAAAATAAAACAAATTATAGGATGAATAGGGAAGTAAAAAGGTGTTCATTTTGAAAGGTTGCAGCCAAAAACCTGACAATTTGTGTAATTTCAGAAATATGGAGGAGAAATTGTAGTTATAGATACGTATGTTCGAGAAAAATCATTTTCAATTTTCCGATGGAGTTCTTTTGGCTCCGTTATTGGCAATACTTTCCATTTGGACGGTATTTTGGGTGGAGGTACAATTTGGCATTAACTTTAACGACTTTGGGGTATATCCAAGGAAACTCTCTGGGCTGAGGGGTATTTTTCTAAGCCCGTTCATCCATGGGTCTGTGGAACATTTATACAACAACACCATTCCTTTAGCTGTTTTAACCGCCTTTTTATTTTACTTCTATAGAAAGCCAGCTTTGAGAATACTCATTATAGGAACTCTTTTGTCAGGAATCTTAACTTGGCTTATTGGGAGACCTTCCTATCACATTGGAGCCAGTGGAATCATTTATGTCCTGGCCAGTTTTATTTTCTTCAAGGGAATTTTTGCCAAACATTATAGATTGGTGGCACTTTCCTTGGTAGTTGTTTTTATCTATGGAAGTATGATCTGGTACATTTTTCCGGTGAAGGATGGCATATCATGGGAAGGACATCTTTCAGGTTTTGCAACAGGCCTTGCTTTGGCTTTATTTATAAAGGTGCGGGTTCCTAAGGAAAAAAAGTATGAATGGGAAAAAGAGGACTATAAAGAAGAGCAAGACCCTTTTTTAAAGCATTTTGATGAAGAAGGAAACTTTATAGAGTCCATTCCTGAAGAACAAGAAGGAGAAAATATAAAGGTCACCTATCATTTCAGAAAAAGGGAAAAAGATTGAGTATTACCCCAAGCGTTGCCTTACCACTTCATACAAAAATACACCGCAGGCTACAGAAACATTCAAGGAGCCTATCTGACCCATAAGGGGTAGTTTGGCCTTATGGTCCACCATGGTTAAAATAGATGAAGAAATGCCCTTATCCTCGGCTCCCATAACAATTGCGCACGGTTGGCTAAAATCAATTGAATAAATTTTGTTTTCGGTTTTTTCTGTGGCGGCCACCACTTTTATTCCTGAAGACTGTAAATAGAAGATAGCATCTTTAAGGTGGTCTACCTTGGCTATGGGCATATTAAAAACGGCCCCCGCAGAAGTTTTTACAGTGTCATCCGTTATAGGTGCCGCTCCGTATTTAGGAACAACAATGCCATCAACTCCACAACATTCAGCAGTTCTAATGATGGCTCCAAAATTTCTAACATCAGAAACTTGATCCAGTAGTAGTAAGAAAGGTGTTTTGTCTTGTTCTAATATCTGTTCAACCAATTCTTCAAACTGTCTAAATTGCACAGGGGAAGTTTGGGCCACAGCTCCTTGATGGTTGCTTTTGGTTAACCGATTCAGTTTTTCTACTGGGACATAGGAACAACTAATTCCGTTTTTTCTTATCGAAGTCTCCAATTCTTTGAACAATTCGCCGTGTAGTCCTTTCTGTAAAAATATTTTATTGATGGGCTGTTCGGCCTCAATAGCTTCCAAAATAGCGCGAATTCCGTAAATCTGGTTTTTCATGGTTGATTACTTTAAGTTTGAGCTCAAAAGTGAAGATCCGACTCAGGAAGAGATTTTGTGAACGGCCAAAGGCCCATTATTTGTGGTGTTTATCAAATATTTTTCCCCGTTGGGCCCACTAATGATTTCCATACTCTTCACATTACCCTCCAAATATAATCCAGATGCGCTACGGGAAGCGTTTTTGTACCCATCATTACCATTGGAAAGTAGCACATGGCCGGAAATTGCATCCAATCTTGGGGTCTCCACCTCAGTTTCGTAAATATTACCTGCCAAAACAACATCTTCAAAACCATCCTTGTTTAAATCAATAAAAACACAATCTAAAAGTGGATTGGATTGACTTTCGGCGGGAAGTGGTCTCTTTTCAAAAATTCCATCTCCCCTATTGATTAACAGCACGGATCTAAATTCCGTTACGCTGCTTTCATAAGAACTGTTTAGTTTGTCCCCATAAATATCAACTAAACTGGCATTGGCAAACTCACTATAAGTGCCAAATTTCTCTTTGATAAAAGGCATTTGTTGGGATGAACATTCCCTTCCTCTCACCGGCACATAGGTGCCATTGTATTTTTTACTTAGCACAATGTCGTTTGTGCCATTTTCATCGAAATCTGCGGCATAAATCTTGAATGGTTTTGCAGGAGTGGCCTTAAATTTGATATTGAGCCCTGCATTTCCAACAATATAGTCTTTTAGGCCATCGTTGTTTATGTCAGTTTCCCCAATTGAAAACCACCAACCTTTCTCCTGCAATGCGGGATTGTCATCATCAATTCTTTCAAAGGAGCCTTCTTGGTTCAAAAAAACACCTATTCCTGTCCATTCACCAACAGAAATAAAGTCCATCCAACCGTCATTGTTGAGGTCCGTTACCTGAATGTCGTTTACAATACCAAAATCCTGGAATTGGGGCGCCACTTTTTGTGTTACATCGATAAGCTCGCCATTATAATTCTCATACAGAACAGAGGTCTGATGATTGGGATACTGTTTGGGCACCACCCTGTTCCCTACTAAAATATCACTGTCACCATCCTTGTCAAAATCTATAAAGGAGACCGCTTTACCATTTTTTGGGAAAGAACCAAGGGCATCACTTTCCAATCTGGTGAAATTACCAGAGCCATCATTTAGGTAAATCCGATCGGTATGGTACGAAGAAAACTCGGCAAATTCATTCCCACCACTAACCACGAACAAGTCCAAGTCCGAATCCCCATCAAAATCAAAGAATTTAGACTCCATGTCCTCGTAGTTGGCATCGTTGGCAAGGGTAGGGGAGTTTATTTTTTTGAAACCGTTGTTGGTTTGTACATAAAGCTGGCCTGCTTGCCCTGAGGCTCCACCGATGTGCAAGTCCATTAGGCCATCATTGTTAATGTCCCCCTGGGTTAAAAAAGGTCCTAAACTGGATTGTTTGTAGGGAAGTAGAATTTCTTCTTCAAAGTCATCAAAGGGATTTTCCTGGTGACTAAAAGATAGCCCCAGGTTACCTGCATCCGTGACTTCAAATAACTGATCTTCCTTGGGTGATTGATAGGAGAGATGAGCATCCTCTTCGTTAAATATAAGCCTGGTGTTGGCAGGAACATTTAACTTTTGTTGCATTTTTCCTGATTTCCAATAAACCGTAACGGTGTCTATTTGTTGGTGTTTGCCTATGCCAAAATGGGCATTGTTCTCCTGAGCGGACCTATAGCCTCTTACGCGTTTGATCTCAATTATCTGCGAACTACGGCCTATTGCAATACGTACTTTGGCAAATTCCTCTGATGTATCCCCGTTTGCAATGACCTTTAAGTAGTTGCCTCTATTTTCCTCAACGGACCTATTCTGATATACAAAGGCAGTTTCGTCCATATTGTTGATAATAAGATCAAGATCACCGTCATTGTCAAGGTCTCCACTTGCCGCTCCATTACTAAAAGAGAAATCATCCATTCCCCATGAAGAGGATACATTCGCATACTGTAGCTCTGATTTTCTCTTGTACATGATGTTGGGGAGCTTTTCAGAGGGCATGGATTCATATAGCCTCCTTTTTACCTCCAGAGGTACATTTCTACCGTATTTTTGTCGAGCTTCAAATACCTGTCGCTGTAAATCATTGTCCAGGGCATAACGTCGATATCCGTTAGTAATATGAATTTCCTTATGGCCATCCAAGTCAAAGTCGTTCATAAGTACGGACCAGCTCCAATCTGTGTTGGCAACTCCGGAAAGTTGGGAGATATTATTGAATTTTGAGTCACCAATGTTCCTTTGTAAGGAATTGTACATGTATTGATGCTGGAAATCCGCTTTGTTAACGAGATAATCAAATCTACCAGTGCTCATGGAGGCCATTAAGGTTTTGGATCGTATATGATCGTTGGCAGCCATATCCAGCACAAAAATGTCCTGAAGGTTGTCATTGTCTAAGTCAGCAATGTCCATTCCCATTCCGTAAAATGAGATTTGATTGGTGGATTCCTTTATCTGGTCTGAAAAAGTTCCGTTTTTGTTGTTGATGTACAGTACATCCGGCAAATAATAATCACTTGCCATATATATGTCCATCCAGCCATCTTCATTAATATCGGAAATGGCTAAGCCCAAACCGAAAATTGGCTTTTCAAGGCCCGCAGCCTTTGTTATATCTATGAATTTTCCGCCGTCGTTTCGATACAAATGCGAGGAATTGAAATGCACAACCTCCGGATGGGAACGAATATAATTTTCCAAACTAACTGGATCTAGGCCATATAGTTCATTTTCGTTCATCACTAAGCAATCCAAATCTCCATCCTTATCAAAGTCAAAAAACGCGGATTGGGTACTTATGCCCATGTCGGCAAGTCCGTAGGTCTCCGCACTTTCTGTAAAGGTGCCATCCTTTTGATTTATATACAGGAGATTTTTGCGGTTTTCCCTAGTCTTGGGACCTCCTTGGGAGATATAGAAATCCATCCATCCATCTGCATTGATATCAACAAAGGTGATGCCGTTGGACCATTGTTTACCAGTTTGAATACCAGAGGAATCGGTAACATCCTGAAATTTTAAGTTTCCCTGGTTTAGGTATAATCTATTAGGAGCTTGGTTGGCACAAAAAACTACATCCAAAAGCCCATCGTTGTTTAGATCCTCCAACCCAACCCCAGCTCCATTATAAAAATAGTCATAGTCGAAGAGGTTTTCCATGGTTCCCACATCATGTACAATGGTATTCATGAAGTCAATGCCGCTGACAGTGCTTTCAAGTTTATGGAACAATTTACTTTCCGCTACAGGAGCATTCCCGACAGGAGAGGAATCGTTGTTCTTTTTATCCGTACCACAACCTATGAATAGGACAAAAAGTAGGGTTATAAGACCAGCTTTAGGCATTGGAAACTAAATATTAAACAAAATATACTATTCAAATTGCTTTAAACAGGAAACTTGACGGGTTGATGCAATTCCATCTGTTATGGTATCAAAGCTCTAGGGCTAAAACCCCGGGATGATCTTTTTCATAATGGTAAGCCCTCCAGAAGAAACCCTCACCTTCAAATTTCCAAACCACTTCACCAGCTTCTGTGACTTCCCAAACGCCAAAATCACCTTCGGTAATGAGTCGGTTGCCGTTGGGAATTCTTACCATGCCCGAAACTCTAGGAGCATACAAATCGGCATCAGTAAAATTCCAGGCCTCGGTAGGTTCGTTGTCTGTGTTGGCCAGTAAACTCAGCGGGTCGGGCAGCTGTAGTTCATAGGCAATGGACTGATTTGAATCGCCTCCGTTCATATAAATTGAGAACTTACCCAAATCGGCTCCTGAAAGCAATCTAGGGTGGTGATTATTAAAAAAGCGTCTTTCACCCATGGCATTTCCGTAAACTTCTGGGTTACCAAAGCGGTATACCAAGTTTCCACCTTTTCCAAAGTTTCCACCTAGAGAGGTAGCTGCCTCTTCTGTAGTGGTGCTATGGTCAATGACCCAAACCTCGTGGTAAAAATTGACACTGATATAAATAAGATTGTTAATCTCGTCATATTCAATACCGTTGGCGTGCATGATGTCCCCTTCTTTATCGGTAACATAGTTAAGGTCAATTAGACCAGGGTTATCTGCGATTACCCCAAAATTATCTTTGGTATCATCCAAATCCTGAACTAAGTGATCCCATGCATGCCATTCCCATACAATTTCATCTGTAGTTGGATTGATTTCTATCACTGCTTCTGGAAAAATTGGGATGTCTAAAGTTGACCCGGCCTGTTCCCCCTGCTCAATGGATCTCCTTTCCCAAACTAGGGTAATTAGATTACCATTTGGGAGTAGCTCTACATCATGGTGGGTTATATAATCTGCAGAGGAATAGTCAAAATTCCATTCTACAGTGCTATCTGGATTAACAAATTGCAGCTTTCCTCCTTGACCACCATAGCTGATTTCAGGATCTTCGGCCTTCATTATACCCAGTAGTCTTCCATCGGGCAGAAGCTCAACATCATTTCCTATACCAAAGGGTAGGTCCCATTCGTGCACGATAATTGCATCTTTGTCCATGAGATAAACCCGGTCATTACCTGCGTCATTGATTAAGACATAGCTGTCGGTTACCAAGGTTTCGTTCAAAAACTCAACAGTACCTGCTTTATCTTCGTCAGGTGGGTCTATGGGTTCATCGTCTGTTGGTTCATCATCTGTTTCTCCTATTGGAGTGTCATCTGTGGGGGTAGTGTCGTCATCGCTGTTACAGGCATTCATTACAAATAACACCGTAAGCAATGAAGCCAAAACTGTTCGAAAGGTACGCTTCATAGAATTTTTGAGCTAAAGTTAAGTAAAAACAAAAAAAACGGTAGGTGGTTATCTAGTGGGTCTAAACTAATGGATTTATGAGGAATAGCAAAACTTCCTAAGACAAAAAAAAGGGACATCAATTGATGTCCCTTTTTATGAATTTACAAGGTTTAAATTAAACCTTGACAGCTTATGCTAGTTGCAAATGTTCAATACTATTTCTCCTGGTGTTGGGCCAGGGCCATCAGCTGCAGCAGTTTCACCACTTGGAGCCAATAACTCATAAGTATGTTCACCTTCAAAGTTACCCGGAGTATACGTCCAAACCAACTCGGTAGTACCACCAGGTACAGTGATTACTTCGGTGTTTGTGGTCGCTTGCGCGCCAGTAACCGTGTAATCCGTACTTGTACCATCAATGGTAACGGTAATAAAGGCTCCATCCCATCCATCTCCATAGCTATCATCCATGGTCAAGGTGTAATCACCAGTTACAGGAGAAGTAGGAATACAGTTGATTCCAGCTCTGTAAACATAAGGTGAAGAGAAGAAAGAACCACCGGAAACGTTACCGGTAGCATCAACATCTGTGTATGACCTTCCATCGGTAAGGTTAACCACCAAACGAATGGCAATCTGATCACCTCCTGTTACATTGGCAGGATCGTTGGTAATACCCAAAGTGCTAAGGGCATCTGCAAGACTTACAGAAAAACTAGTTCTTGGTAAGCCATTTGGTCCTGAACTAAACTCTGAAGCTTGAACAGTGCTTGTAAGGGCTTCGGAAGCTGTAGTTGTACCATTAGATGTGGTATTATCCACGAATCCAACATAGATTTCAACATTGGATAGCAAAGCACCATCTTCAAGATCTTGCTCTTCAATGGTAACACCAAATATGGAGGCAGGGTCAAAAACGTTGAAAGTGGTACTCTCAAAAGAAACTGTTCTCAAAACAGCACCTCGGGCAACCGTTTCTTGAACGCCAACGGTAACCTTGTCGTCTTCGCTACAAGAAGCCACTAACGCAACTAATGCGAGTGTTATGTATAATTTTATATTTTTCATGAATTCTAATTTTGTTTTCATTGCATTTTTATTAGTTGGCAGCAGGAACTCCAGCGGTATCCCAGAAAACTGGTTGTTGCTGGTCTGGTTTCTGACTAATACTTGAGTTGTTGTTTACCGAATTAGTTGGGTAATACATAGATCGAATGAAAACATCCGGATTAGGCTCTAAGTTTGGCTGAAGGGTAGTTGGGAATCCAGTTCTTCTGTAGAAGTTGTATGGATCAACACCATTTCCAAAGCTTGCAATCCAAAATTGCTCGGCAAGAATGTTCCACTGCCCATTGGCATCTGCGGCATCCCAGTCACTGTCGATAGCATCCCTGTAATCGGAGATGTCGGTTGCAGAAGGCTCAAAAGAACCATCCGCACCGGCCAAACGGCTGGCAGAGAATGCCTGTACCTTGGCCACAGACTTGTCGTATGCGGACAATAAAGCGGCTTTAGCGGCGGCTGTGTTACCAGATGCCAAGGCTGCTTCGGCAATCATGAAATCAGAACCGAAAGCGGTCAACAAGTTGGTAATACCATTACCAGCTGCTCCGGCCACCAATCCGATTGCAGTAAAACTGTCATCATCGAATTTACCACCTGCTGGGTAAGTTCCATAAACAGCTCTTAGCAATCCATCTGGTGGAATACCATCGGCATCACCATGATCACGGCCCCAATAACCGTTTGAAAGGTAACAGAAAGTGAACCCACCGTCGATGTAATGCTGTGGTGCCGCTTCCAAAGAACAGTTCAATGTTTCCTCATTTGGTGGAATTTCAGCACCTGGTACCGCATCTGTTTGTCTGTAGATGTAGTATCTAAGACGAGGGTCATCTGTGGTATCCATTAAGTTCATCAACCAGTTGGACATGTATTCACCTGCTCCAGATACTGTATAACTGATACCATATCTTGGGTGTCTGTTATCCGGTTGGGAAGCACTTGTAGCACCCCAGCCGTATACCATATCATCAGCTGTATCCGAAATGTAATTTCCACCAGCAACAATGGCATTGAAACTTGCAATAGCACTAGCGTCTACCAACCTTCTTTGTAAATAAATTTTCATTTTCAAAGTGTTGCAAGCTCTTACCCATGCATCGTCATCTCCACCAAAATAAGAATCGGTTGGAGGTAGTGCAGCTTCGGTTGCGTTGAAGTTGGCAATTGCCTGGTCTAGCAATACAAGGGCTGCATCATAAATGGAAGCACCTGAATCGGCTGCAGGGTTAAAGTTATCATCCGCAATCGCGGCTTCAGAATAAGGTACATCACCAAAGAAATCAACCATTGTGACCATTAAAAAGGCTTCAATGAAGTTTGCCATTCCTAGGTGGGTAAACAATTCTGATTCCTGGGCCAAAGGCTCCATAGTCCTGATGTTCGCAAGGATTCTATAGCAGTTGGACCATTCGTCCGACATATCGGAACCTTGGTATGTACTCACATAGTTCCTTCCGCTCATGTTCACGATACGGGTAAGCTCCATCCCAAGTTCATTGAACCCATCACCGGTAGTGTTACCACCTGAGGCCCAGTTATCGTTGGGGTCATTGTCCGCATCCCCTTCAAACTGTCTTACGAAGTCTTCCTGGATCGAGTTTAAAAGGAAGTCGGGACTTGCTAGATCCGGAGTAAGCGCGTTGGGGTTTTTGGTAAGATCCAACTCCGTTGTCTCACAGGAAACCAAAACCAGCGCCATTCCGAAAAATGCTGTTAAGATATTTTTATTTATTCGTTTCATTATTTAATAGTTTTTTGTTCTTAGAATGTTGCTTTTACACTCAAACCATATCTTCTTGCACTAGGTCCGTTGATGAAATCAAAACCAGCTCCGTTGGATACACCTAGACCGGCCGTGTTGGGGTCAAAGTTGGCTCCTTTGGGAGTGTTGATTGCCCTAAACCACAAGTTATTACCAGAAACAGTAAAGCTCAAAGCTCCAAATGGGGTTTTGTCCAAGAACTTGCTTGGAAGAGAGTAGCTAAAGGAAGCTTCTTGCAACCTTACAGTGGTAGCATCATAAACCTGTAGTTCACTGGGTCCGAAAAGGATGTTACTGAACCAGAACGTTGAGTTGTTGATCTGTAGGTTGTTTGTGTTTCCATTGGCGTCCACACCTGGAAGCACATAAGTATCTTCCCTGTCGATGGTCTCCGTGATCAAACCTCTGCCTAAAAGTGTGGAAATTGTACTGGAGTACACATCCCCTCCTTGGGTATAGTTCCACTGGAAGCCCAAAGTGAAATTCTTGTAAGAGATACTGTTTCTAACGTTGGCCACCCAGTCTGGGTTGGGATCTCCGATGATACCATCGTTTGGATCCTGTACATAGTTACCATCGGCACCTACCACAAAGTCACCATTGGCATCCCTAAGGATACGGCTACCGAAGAAAACCCCTAACGGTTCCCCTTCAAGTGCTGCGTTACCCAAGTTTGAGAATCCAGAGTAGACCACCTGATCGGTATCCAGACCAAGATCAAGAACCGTGGTCTCATAGGCTGTGAAGTTCAAGTTGGTACTCCAGCTAAAGCCACCTTCTTCTTGGGCCCTAAACCAGTGCACACCTAAATCTGCTTCAATACCTTCGGATTCTATTTCACCAATGTTTACGGCAACAATTCTTGTTCCCAAATCTGCAGCAGGATCTAAAGGTCTGTCCAAGATCAGGTCATTGGTATTCCTTTTGTAAATAGATGCATCCAAAGTGATACGGCCATCCCACCAGCGAGATTCAATACCCAATTCAATTTCTTCCAATGTTTCAGGTTTCAATCCTGGGTTACCAGTTCTAACACCGACCTCATTGGTCACAATGTTGGAGCCTGTACCATCCTGGGCATCTTGGGTATCCAGAATCAGCGTACTTGCAATTGGATAGGCAGAGGATTCAAAGTTTGCAGAAACCCCGATACCACCACGAATCTTCAAGTAGTTCAATATGTTTTCAGATTTTAGACCATCAATAGCGGCAGTAGGAATAAAAGAGACACTGGCACTAGGATAGAACTGAGATCTATTATCTCGTGAGAAGTTGGACACCCAGTCATTACGACCGGCCAAGGTAACATAGATAAATTTGTCATAATCAAAATCTACCTGTCCATAAACACCTACCAAGTTTCTTTCCACAAATGCCTGAATCTCGTTTTGGTTCAAGAAGTTGAAGTGTCTAAGTACATTGAAGACTTGTTGGCCATCACTGGCAACACCATTTTGGTCAAAGATCTCACGTCTTGAAGTGGCACCAACGTTGAATGTGGTCCCGATCTTCTCTGTGATATCAAAATCACCATTCAAAAGAATATTGTGATCCCAGATCGTGTTGGTGTTGTTCCATGTTTCATAGAAACCACTCACTGTTCTGGCACCACCGCCAACACCACCTTTGTTTTGGAAGTTGGTGTTGTTCTCACTATAGATATCGATACCGGCCCGATATACTAAGTTAAGGTTGTCGTTGATATCGTACTGGATAGAGGCTTGCCCAAATACCCTGTTGGTCTCTTGAAGTGAAGCAGCATTGTTCACCGTCCACAGTGGATGCTGAATAGAGTTGTTCTGTCTGTAATATACACTACTACCGTCAATTGGGTTTTGGAACGGTAACCCTACAACATCAATACTTCTAGGTGTAAACCATAAGTGACCGAACACGGAAGATCCAGTACCCGTAGAACCGTTACCCTGGCTCAATGAAACAGGAGGAGAGGTGAAATTGGTTCTTGCGAAGTTCAATGTACCGCTAGCGGTGAACTTATTGCTCAATTGGGCTCTACCACCCACAGATAGTGTATTACGTGTAACACCGTTGTTTGGTGTAAAACCTTGATCTCTTAAGTGACCATAGTTAACATTGTAACCAATTTTTCCGTCATCCGATGCGCCTCGCACGTTAATGGAAGTATTGGTAATCATACCTTGCTTGAAGAAATTCTTCACACTGTCATAAGGTCTCCAGTCGTATCGCGCTCCCTGGAATTCAGGAAAAGCAGCTTGGATAGCAGCAGTTGAAGTGGAATACGGGTGAGCCAATGTTCCTTGATCATCAATTGCGGCTTGTCCGCCCCATCCTGCAGCACCTTCTCTTCTAAAGCTTGGTCCCCAGTTACTGAAGAACCATCCAAATGCTTGGTCAAAACCGTTACCATACTCGTTCTGGTAATCTGGAAGCGAAGCAATCTCGTTGATAAATACGGAAGAGTTTACAGTAACTTCGGTCTTTTTTGGACCGGCAGCCCCAGTAGAACCACCTTTGGTGGTTATAAGGATAACCCCGTTCCTACCTTGTGATCCGTACAGCGTGGCCGCAGCCAAACCCCTAAGTACGTTAACACTTTCGATACTGTTGGGGTCTAAATCCAAGAACCTACTGGATCCGTTGTTACCATTAATGAAATCCTGACGATCTCCTTGTCTACCTTGTGAGTTTGTGTCCGTACTGAACGGTACACCATCAACAATAAATAGTGCCTGGTTACTGGAGCTAAACGTGGAAAGTCCCCTAACAATAACGTTGGTACCTGAACCGGAAAGACCACTTTGGTTGGTGATCTGTACACCGGCAGCTTTTCCTTGAAGTACCCTGGCGACATCACCATCGGGACGTTGTTCTAGGTCATCTGCACCAACTTCGGTGACCGCATAACCCAATGCTTGTTTCTCTCTTTTGATACCAAGGGCCGTAACAACAACCTCTTCAAGAGCTTGGGCATCTTCCTGCATTTGTACGTTGATAACGTTATCTGCACCAACAACCCTTCTTGCATCTCTCTGTCCTATATAGGAGAAAAGAAGTGCTTGACCTTGACTTGCGCTAATAGCGTAATTTCCATCAAAATCTGTTTGAGTACCTGTTGTGGTACCTTCAACGACAATGTTGACTCCAGGTAACGGAAGGCCATCGGCATCCGTAACATTACCTGTAATCGTCTTGTCTTGTGCAAAAGAAACATGCACGACAAACGCCAATAACAGCGTTAACAATCCATTAAGTTTTGTTCTCATTTTAAAATTATTTGAATTAGCTAGGCGCTAAAATCATAATTTCATGTTAATAATCCAAACTAATTTTACTAAATTTTCAAGAGTAAGATTACAAATGCACCAACCTCAATTTGACATTTATTAAATGTTGACTTGTTAATTGGGAGGGTTTAAATTTGTTTAGAACGTAAAATTTAGCTTGTAGGAATTGTGTTAGAGATCTATAAATTTGAGCTGTATCGTGTTGTATATGTAAAAAAACACCTGAAATTCATTATATAAAAACACTTTCTTGTTAAAACTGGGTTAGTGGAAATTTGAGCCCTATTAAATTTGTAATTTACACCTTAATATATATAGCAAAATATGAGATGTTTTTTTTTAGGTTTTGTGTTCTTGGTTTTCAGTGAAATGTTGTTTGCGCAACAAAGTACCGAAGTGCAACCGGGTGTAATCTCCTCATATCAGAAAGGACTCCAAGGAATAGGGCCTGATTTTGGTAACAATCCCGCTTCCGAAAATCTTTATAACCAGATGCGCGACAAGTTTGCCAATTTAGGTATTGAGCAAAAGCTGGAACTGGAAGATATTGAAGGCTCTATCTACCTAAACGATGATTTTAAGTTGGGTACAATACTTTTTAAAAGGCGGGAAGAACGTAAAATGTACCTGAGATACAATGCTTTTAATGATGAATTTGAAATAAAAAACGCAAATCTTGCCGAGGATAAAACACTAGCATTGCACAAAAACGAGGATATTTCCTGTGTTCTGGAAAATGACACCTATTACTATAAGGTATTCTTGAACAAAAAAAGCGAGCGTACCCCAGGGTATTTAAAAATAGCTTACTCATCCGGGCACTATGCGTTGTTTGAGCAAAACAGAAAGTGGTTCAAGGAGGGAAAACAGGCGGAGACTTCGTTTGCTGTGTCTTTTCCCCATCGTTTTGTGAGGGAGACCAATTTCTATATTAGTATTGATGGGGGAGTGCCCGATTATGTGCCATCAAAGAAAAAGGAGTTGGTTGAATTGTTTAGATTAGAGCACCAAATGGAGGTCAAAAAATTTATCAAGGAGAAGAGAGTGAATTTTAAAACAAAAAAAGGGTTGGTAAATTTGTTGGCATTCTGCGGAAATTTATAAGCAAAAACTAGAAAAGAGCCCCATTTGGACCATAAATGTTCAGGATTTTCTTCTCGCTTTTTTACAGGTACAATTCGTTTTTCAAGATAGATTGGAAATTTAATCTTGCAAGATTTGAATTATTCCGAAATATCACTACATTTGCAGCCCTCAAAACGAGGGTTGTTTTGATTTTTAATAGAAATTTTAATGCCAACAATTTCACAATTAGTACGAAAAGGAAGAGTCACCATTACCAAGAAGAGTAAATCGGCTGCTTTGGATTCGTGTCCTCAACGAAGAGGGGTTTGTACGCGTGTGTATACGACTACGCCAAAAAAACCAAACTCTGCAATGCGTAAAGTTGCAAGGGTTAGGTTAACTAATGGTAAGGAAGTCAACGCTTATATCCCTGGCGAAGGTCACAACCTCCAAGAACACTCGATAGTATTGGTTAGAGGTGGAAGAGTAAAGGATTTGCCTGGTGTGCGATACCACATTGTTCGTGGCGCATTGGACACCGCAGGTGTAGCAGGTAGAACGCAACGTAGATCAAAATACGGAGCAAAACGTCCTAAAAAATAAGAAGAGATGAGAAAAAGACAGGCAAAGAAAAGACCATTGTTGCCAGATCCAAGGTTTAACGACCAGTTGGTAACACGCTTTGTGAACATGATGATGTGGGACGGGAAGAAGTCGGTTGCCTTCAAGGTTTTTTATGATGCAATTGATATTGTGGAAGAAAAGAACCAAGATGAGGAGAAAACCGCTTTGGAGTTATGGAAAGATGCTCTTTCCAATGTAATGCCACACGTTGAAGTAAGAAGTAGAAGAGTAGGTGGTGCTACATTTCAAATTCCAATGCAAATTCGCCCAGACCGTAAGATTTCAACCGCAATGAAGTGGTTGATCAGTTATGCTAGAAAGCGTAATGAAAAATCTATGGCGCAAAAACTAGCGGCTGAGGTTTTGGCTGCTGCCAAGGAAGAAGGTGCTGCTGTTAAGAAAAGAGTGGATACCCACAAAATGGCAGAGGCCAATAAAGCATTCTCTCACTTTAGATTCTAGTCAAAACAATGTCAAGAGATTTAAAATATACAAGGAATATAGGTATTGCGGCGCATATTGATGCCGGTAAAACCACTACTACAGAGCGTATTCTTTTTTATACTGGTGTAAGTCATAAAATTGGTGAGGTGCATGATGGTGCGGCCACTATGGACTGGATGGAACAAGAGCAAGAACGTGGTATTACCATTACCTCTGCTGCTACCACTTGTACTTGGGAGTTCCCTACTGAGCAGGGGAAGCCTACAGCTGACGCCAAAGGATACCACTTTAATATTATTGATACTCCCGGACACGTTGATTTTACCGTTGAGGTAAACCGTTCATTACGTGTATTGGATGGATTGGTCTTCTTGTTTAGTGCGGTTGATGGTGTTGAACCTCAATCAGAGACGAACTGGAGATTGGCCGATAACTATAAGGTGCCTCGAATTGGTTTTGTGAACAAAATGGACCGTCAAGGATCTAACTTTCTTATGGTTTGTAAGCAGGTGAAGACCATGTTAGGTTCCAATGCAGTGCCAATTGTTTTACCAATTGGTGAAGAAGCTGATTTTAAAGGTATCGTGGATCTTGCTAAAAACAGAGCTATTGTTTGGCATGATGAGCACTTTGGTTCTACGTTTGACGTAATCGATATCCCTGAGGATATGAAAGCAGAAGTTAAGGAGTATAGAGCTGCCTTGATTGAAGCTGTTGCGGAATACGATGAAGAGTTGATGGAGAAATTCTTCGAAGATGAAGATTCCATTACCGAAGAAGAAGTGCATGCTGCATTAAGAGCTGCTGTGATGGATAGGGCAATCATTCCTATGGTTTGTGGTTCTTCATTCAAAAACAAAGGAGTTCAGTTTTTATTGGATGCCGTTTGTCGTTACTTGCCTTCTCCTTTAGATAAAGAGGATATTGTAGGTACTGATCCAAACACAGGTGGTGAGATTACTAGAAAACCGGACCCAAAAGAACCATTTTCTGCTCTAGCATTTAAGATTGCAACAGATCCTTTTGTAGGTCGCTTGGCATTCTTTAGAGCATATTCTGGTCGTTTGGATGCTGGTTCCTATATATTAAACAACCGTTCAGGAAAGAAAGAACGTATTTCCCGTATTTACCAAATGCACTCCAATAAGCAAAACGCTATTGAGTACATAGAGGCGGGGGATATTGGTGCTGCTGTAGGATTTAAGGATATTAAAACTGGAGACACCATGTCTGCGGAGAAACATCCTATCATCCTTGAGAGTATGGATTTCCCTGATCCGGTTATCGGTATTGCAGTAGAGCCTAAAACGAAGGCTGATGTGGATAAGTTAGGTATGTCTTTGGCAAAATTAGCTGAAGAAGATCCAACTTTCCAGGTGAAAACAGATGAGGCGTCAGGCCAGACCATTATTTCTGGTATGGGTGAGCTTCACTTGGATATTATCGTTGACCGTTTACGTCGTGAATTTAAAGTTGAAGTAAATCAAGGTCAACCTCAGGTTGAATACAAAGAAGCAATCACACAAGTAGCTGATCATAGAGAAGTCTATAAAAAGCAATCTGGTGGTCGTGGTAAGTTTGCGGATATCGTCTTTACTATGGAGCCTGCAGGGGATGATGTAGTAGGATTGGAATTTGTGAATGTTATAAAAGGAGGTAATATTCCCAAGGAATATATCCCATCCGTGGAAAAAGGATTCAAAGAGGCTATGAAGAATGGTCCTTTGGCTGGTTTTGAGATGGATAGTATGAAAGTTACTTTGAAGGACGGTTCTTTCCACCCGGTGGATTCAGATTCCCTATCCTTTGAATTGGCTGCAAAAATGGGATACAAGGTTGCTGCAAAAGCTGCGCGATCTGTATTGATGGAGCCTATCATGAAAATTGAGGTGTTGACACCTGAAGAAAACATGGGGGATATTGTTGGTGACCTTAATAGACGTAGAGGAACTATTAGCGATATGAGCGATAGGGCCGGTTCTAAAGTTGTTAAGGGTGAAGTGCCATTGTCTGAAATGTTCGGCTATGTTACTTCATTAAGAACATTATCTTCGGGAAGGGCAACTTCTACCATGGAATTTTCGCACTATGCAGAAACTCCAACCAATATTGCAGAAGAAGTAATTAAATCAGTAAAAGGAGTAACCGCTTAATTTTTTAGCAAGATGAGTCAAAAAATTAGAATAAAACTTAAATCTTACGATCATAATTTGGTGGATAAGTCTGCTGAGAAGATTGTAAAGACTGTTAAGACAACAGGTGCTGTGGTTACGGGTCCAATTCCATTGCCAACGCACAAAAAGATATTTACGGTTTTGCGTTCACCCCACGTGAACAAAAAGTCAAGGGAACAATTCCAATTGAGCTCTTATAAGAGGTTGTTGGATATTTATAGCTCTTCATCAAAAACCATTGATGCCCTTATGAAGCTTGAGCTTCCAAGTGGTGTTGAGGTTGAGATAAAGGTGTAAGTTATTGTACTGTCTTAAAAAGACGGTAGACATGTCCTAAGCGTTTCGCGAAGGAAAAATGGTTAAAGAAAAAAATCTGGGTCAGAGGATTTTCTTGACCCAATTTTTTTGCCAGGAAATTGGCGTAATAGAAAGTAAACAATTAATAATTAATAAATATGTCTGGGTTAATAGGTAGAAAAATCGGTATGACCAGCATTTTCGACGAGAATGGAAAGAATGTTCCATGTACCGTTCTTGAAGCTGGACCATGCGTGGTTACCCAAGTCAGAACCGAAGAGGTTGACGGGTATAGTGCCCTTCAGCTTGGTTTCGATGACAAGGCAGAAAAACGTGCAAACAAGGCTGAACAAGGTCATGTTAAGAAAGCAGGTGCTTCTCCCAAGAAAAAAGTCGTTGAGTTCCGAGATTTTGAAGGTGAATTTAAATTGGGAGATACTTTAAATGTAGAACTTTTCACTGAGGGAGAGTTTGTTGATGTTATTGGTACATCAAAAGGTAAAGGTTTCCAAGGTGTTGTTAAAAGACACGGTTTTGCCGGTGTTGGACAAGCAACCCATGGGCAGCACAACAGATTAAGAGCCCCTGGTTCTATTGGTGCGGCCTCATATCCTGCTCGCGTTTTCAAAGGAATGAAAATGGCCGGAAGAATGGGTGGTGAAAGAGTAACAGTTCAAAACTTGAGAGTATTGAAAGTGGTTCCTGAGAAAAACCTTATCGTAGTAAAAGGTGCTGTACCAGGTCACAAGAATGCTTACGTAACAATTGAGAAGTAATGAAGGTTGCAGTTTTAGATATTAAAGGAAAAGAAACAGGACGAAAGGTTGACCTTTCTGACGCTGTTTTCGGCATAGAGCCAAATGAACATGCCATTTATTTGGATGTGAAGCAGTATTTGGCGCACCAAAGACAAGGCACCCACAAGGCTAAAGAAAGAGCTGAGATTGCTGGTAGTACCAGAAAAATCAAAAAGCAAAAGGGAACTGGTACCGCAAGAGCCGGTAGTATTAAATCTCCAATTTTTAGAGGTGGTGGTAGAATCTTTGGTCCTAGACCAAAGGATTATACCCAAAAATTGAACAAAAACGTAAAGCGTTTGGCCAGAAAATCGGCCTTGACTTTGAAGTCAAAAGAGAAGGCAATTACCGTTGTTGAGGACTTTAATTTTGAAGCTCCAAAGACGAAGGATTTTAAAGCGTTTTTGGCTTCTTTGGGCATAGAAAATAAAAAGTCTCTTATCGTGTTGGGCGATTCAAATAATAATGTATATTTGTCGTCGCGCAATTTGGAGCGTTCCGAAGTTGTAACTAGCTCAGAATTAAGTACTTACAAGATAGTTAACGCTGGAAATGTAGTATTGACTGAAAGTGCTTTGGAAGGAATAGAATCGAACCTTAAGAAATAAGAAAATCATGAGTGTGTTGATAAAACCAATCATTACGGAAAAAATGACCGCTGATAGCGAGCTTTTCAATCGTTATGGTTTCTACGTTGACCCAACGGCCAACAAGCTTCAAATCAAGGAAGCAGTTGAGGCTACTTATGGTGTTTCTGTGGAAAAGGTGAGAACCATGAATTATGGTCCAAATCGTAAGAGTCGTTATACAAAAACAGGAATCCAACACGGAAAGACAAATGCGTTGAAAAAAGCAATTGTTGATGTGGCGGAGGGTGATATTATTGATTTTTACAGTAATCTATAAAGACGAGAAATGTCAGTTAGAAAATTAAAACCGATAACCCCCGGACAGCGTTTTAGAGTAGTAAACGGATTTGACGCGATTACTACTGATAAGCCGGAGAAAAGCTTGCTTGCTCCGTTAAAAAAGTCGGGTGGTAGGAACAGTCAAGGAAAAATGACCATTCGCCATAGAGGTGGAGGTCATAAGAGAAGGTATCGTGTTATCGATTTCAAAAGAGATAAGCAAGGAGTTGATGCAAAAATTGTGTCTATCCAATACGATCCCAACAGAACTGCATTTATCGCTTTGGTTGAATACAAGGATGGCGAGAAGAGATATGTGGTTGCTCAAAACGGAATGCAGGTAGGTCAGAAGATTTCTTCTGGTTCAAAAGCGGCTCCAGAAATTGGAAATGCACTTCCTTTAAGTGAAATTCCTTTGGGTACCATTATTTCTTGTATCGAATTGAGACCTGGTCAAGGAGCTGTAATGGCTCGTAGTGCCGGTACTTTTGCGCAGTTAATGGCCAAGGACGGAAAGTTTGTTACCATTAAATTGCCATCGGGTGAAACGCGTATGATATTGGCCAATTGTTTGGCTACTATCGGTGCAGTATCCAATTCTGACCACCAATTGTTGGTATCTGGTAAAGCAGGTAGGAGCAGATGGTTGGGTAGAAGACCAAGAACTAGACCAGTAGCTATGAACCCTGTTGATCACCCAATGGGTGGTGGTGAAGGAAGGGCTTCCGGAGGTCATCCAAGATCTAAGAACGGTATTCCTGCTAAAGGATTCAGAACCCGTTCCAAGACCAAGGACACCAATAGATATATCATAGAACGTAGAAAGAAATAAAAGAAAAAGTAAATGGCACGTTCATTAAAAAAAGGACCTTACGTTCATCATAGTCTGGAAAAGAAAGTCCAGAACAATATAGATTCAGGTAAGAAAACGGTTATCAAAACATGGTCTAGAGCCTCAATGATTACACCGGATTTCGTAGGACAAACCATAGCGGTACACAACGGGAGGCAATTTGTTCCTGTTTATGTAACAGAAAACATGGTAGGTCACAAACTTGGAGAATTTTCCCCTACGCGATCTTTTAGAGGTCATGCAGGAGCTAAAAACAAAGGTAAAAAGTAAGTAAGCTATGGGAGTTCGAAAAAGACAAATGGCCGAAAGGTTAAAAGAGGAGAAAAAGCAACTTGCTATTGCCAAGTTGAACAACTGCCCTACTTCACCAAGAAAAATGCGTTTGGTTGCTGACTTGGTAAGGGGTAAGCAGGTTGAGATGGCTCTTGCAATTTTGAGATTCAATCCTAAAGAGGCTTCTAGAAAGTTAGAGAAATTGTTGCTTTCGGCAATCGCTAACTGGGAGGCTAAAAATGAGGAAGCTAACATTGAGGAAGCTGACCTTATTATCAAGGAAATCCGTGTGGACGGTGGAACAATGTTGAAAAGACTACGTCCTGCACCACAAGGTAGAGCACATAGAATTAGAAAACGTTCCAACCATGTTACCATGATCTTGGAAGCTAATAACAACGTTCAAAGCTAGAGTATAATATGGGACAAAAGACCAATCCGATAGGAAATCGCTTAGGAATTATCAGAGGATGGGAATCCAACTGGTACGGCGGTAACGATTACGGCGATAAGCTGGCTGAGGATGATAAGATAAGAAAGTATATCCATGCGCGTTTGGCTAAAGCCAGTGTGTCTAGGGTAATTATAGAGAGAACCTTAAAATTAATCACCATTACCATTACTACGGCTAGACCAGGTATTATCATTGGCAAAGGTGGGCAAGAGGTTGATAAACTTAAGGAAGAGCTTAAGAAAATCACCAACAAAGAGGTTCAGATCAATATTCATGAAATAAAGAGACCTGAATTGGATGCCAATTTGGTTGCAGCAAGTGTTGCAAGACAGATTGAAAGCAGGATTTCATACAGAAGAGCTATTAAAATGGCCGTTGCAGCTGCAATCCGTATGAATGCTGAAGGAATCAAAATTCAGATTTCTGGACGATTGAACGGAGCTGAAATGGCGCGTTCGGAGTCGTACAAGGAAGGAAGGATTCCATTGTCAACTTTCCGTGCAGATGTAGATTACGCTTTGCATGAAGCGCATACTACTTATGGAAGATTGGGAATTAAAGTTTGGATCATGAAGGGAGAAGTTTACGGTAAAAGAGAACTTTCCCCACTTGTAGGATTGTCCAAAGGTCAAGGTAAAGGCGGCAAACAAGATGGTAAAAAGCCACAACGTCGTAGAAAGTAATAAGATAAAGTAAAGGTAAAATGTTACAGCCAAAAAGAACAAAGTTTCGTAAAGCCCAGAAGGGACGTATGAAAGGGAATTCCCAAAGAGGAAACCAGCTTTCCAATGGAATGTTTGGTATTAAATCCTTGGATTCGCACTTCATTACTTCCCGTCAGATAGAGGCTGCGCGTATTGCTGCGACAAGGTATATGAAAAGACAAGGTCAGCTCTGGATCAAAATATTCCCGGACAAGCCCATCACCAAAAAACCTCTAGAGGTACGTATGGGTAAAGGTAAGGGTGCTCCAGAATATTGGGTGGCCGTTGTTAAGCCTGGAAGAATCATGTTTGAGGTAGCTGGGGTTCCAATGGACATTGCCAAGGAAGCATTGCGTCTTGCGGCGCAAAAGTTGCCTGTGAAAACGAAGTTTATTGTAGCTAGGGATTATTCCGCTTAATTTTTAATTGAGAAGAAAGATGAAACAATCAGAGATAAAAGAACTTTCAATTGAAGAGCTAAAGGAAAAGCTGGTCGATTTAAAAAAGCAGCATGCCGATTTAAAAATAGCGCATTCAGTTACGCCTTTGGAAAATCCTTTACAAATCAAAAAAACAAGAAGGACAGTAGCAAGACTTGCAACAGAATTAACAAAAAGGGAATTACAATAATTGGTTTTGCCTTATGGAAGATAAAAGAAATTTAAGAAAAGAAAGAATAGGCGTTGTTACCAGTAGCAAAATGGAGAAATCCATTGTGGTAGCTGAGGTAAAGCGAGTAAAACACCCTATGTACGGGAAGTTCGTTCTTAAGACCAAGAAGTATGTGGCCCATGATGAGAAGAATGACTGCAACGAAGGCGACACGGTTAAAATAATGGAAACCAGACCATTGAGTAAGACGAAATGTTGGAGATTGGTTGAAATCCTTGAAAGAGCTAAATAATTATGTTACAGCAAGAATCAAGATTAAAAGTTGCGGACAACACTGGTGCAAAAGAAGTTTTGACCATCCGCGTACTTGGAGGTACTAAGAGAAGATATGCTTCTTTGGGAGATAAGATTGTGGTTACCGTAAAGGAAGCTACTCCCAATGGAACAGTAAAAAAGGGTTCTGTTTCTACCGCAGTTGTAGTTAGAACAAAAAAAGAAGTAAGAAGACCAGATGGTTCTTACATTCGTTTTGACGACAATGCTTGTGTTTTGTTGAACCCAACAGGTGAAATGCGAGGAACAAGGGTTTTTGGTCCAGTGGCCAGAGAACTTAGGGATAAGCAGTTCATGAAGATTGTTTCACTAGCTCCAGAGGTGCTTTAACAGAAATATCAGTAAGATGAAGTTGAAAATAAAAACAGGGGATACCGTCAAGGTCATTACAGGAGACCATAAAGGCACCGAAGGAAAAGTGCTTCAGGTAGACCGTGAAAAGAACAAGGCTATCGTGGAAGGAGTCAATACCGTTTCCAAACATGAAAAACCTAGTGCAAAGAATCCTCAGGGAGGAATTGTGAAAAAGGAAGCGCCTATCCATATCTCGAACCTTTCGTTGATCGACCCAAAATCTGGGGAGGCCACACGAGTTGGTTACGAAGAGAGAGATGGGAAGAAAGTTAGGTTTGCCAAAAAATCCAATGAAGTAATTTAGTTATGGGTTACATTCCAAGATTAAAGCAAGAATATAAAGAGCGCATAATCAAGGCGCTATCTGATGAATTTGATTACAAGAACGTAATGCAAGTTCCTAAATTGGAAAAGATAGTTGTGAGCCGAGGTGTCGGTGCTGCAGTTTCTGACAAAAAACTGATTGACCACGCGGTGGATGAGTTGACCAATATTACAGGACAAAAGGCAATAGCCACCTTATCCAAAAAGGACGTTGCTACCTTTAAATTGAGAAAAGGGATGCCTATTGGCGCTAAAGTGACCCTAAGAGGTGAACGCATGTATGAGTTTTTGGACAGGTTGATCACATCTGCCCTTCCAAGGGTGCGTGATTTCCAAGGTGTAAAGGCTACTGGATTTGATGGTAGAGGTAATTACAATCTAGGAGTTACAGAACAGATTATTTTCCCAGAAATCAATATTGATAGGATCAATAGGATTAACGGAATGGATATCACATTCGTTACGACTGCGGAAACAGATAAAGAAGCAAAATCATTGTTAACCGAATTGGGAGTACCCTTTAAAAAGAACTAGTATGGCTAAGGAATCAATGAAAGCCCGTGAGGTAAAAAGGGCAAAAATGGTTGCAAAGTATGCAGAAAAGAGAAAAGCTTTGAAAGAAGCTGGAGATTACGAAGCTTTACAAAAGCTTCCTAAAAATGCCTCTCCGGTACGTATGCGAAACCGTTGCAAATTGACCGGTAGACCAAGAGGATATATGAGAACATTTGGTATATCCAGAGTTACTTTTAGGGAAATGGCCAACCAAGGCTTGATTCCAGGTGTTAAGAAAGCAAGTTGGTAAACCGATAAAGAAGAAAGATGCTTACAGATCCAATTTCAGATTATTTGACCAGAATAAGAAACGCCAGTAGAGCGGGTCATAGGGTAGTGGATATTCCTGCTTCCAATCTAAAAAGACAGATTACCAAAATATTATTCGATCAAGGATATATTTTGAGCTACAAGTTCGAGGATAACAAAGTTCAAGGAAACATTAAAATTGCCTTGAAATACGATAAGTTCACCAAAGAACCTGTAATTAAGAAATTACAAAGGGTAAGTAAACCTGGATTACGTAAATATACTGGTTCAGAAGAATTACCAAGAGTTCTTAATGGTTTGGGTGTTGCTATTATATCAACGTCCCATGGAGTAATGACTAGCAAGCAAGCCAAACAAGAAAACGTGGGTGGTGAAGTTTTGTGCTACGTTTATTAATTGAGTAAAGAGAAAAAAAATGTCTAGAATAGGTAACAATCCAGTTGCAATTCCCGAAGGAGTCACGGTAGAAGTGACCGAGAATGTGGTTACTGTAAAAGGTAAGTTGGGAGAGCTTTCCCAAGAATTTTCTGGAATCGCGATAAAGGTTGAGGATGGAAGTGTTCAGCTAGAAAGACCATCTGAATCTAAAGACCATAAAGCAAAGCACGGACTATATCGTGCCCTAATTGCCAATATGGTCAATGGTGTGTCCAAAGGATGGAGCAAAGAGTTGGAATTGGTTGGAGTAGGATATAGAGCAAATAACCAAGGGCAAAAATTGGATTTGGCTTTGGGGTTTTCCCACAACATTGTGATCGATATTGCTCCCGAAGTAAAAATCGAGACAATTTCCGAAAAAGGAAAAAACCCTATTGTAAAATTAACATCGCATGACAAGCAATTGGTAGGTCAGGTAGCTGCCAAGATTCGTGCCTTCCGTAAGCCAGAACCTTACAAAGGAAAAGGAATCAAGTTTGTTGGTGAACAACTAAGAAGAAAAGCAGGTAAATCAGCATAATTAGTAAGACTATGGGATTATCTAAGACAGAAAGAAGATTACGAATCAGAAGACGAATCAGAAAGATTTCTTCTGGTACTGAAACAAGACCAAGATTGTCTGTTTTCAGAAGTAATAAAGAGATATACGCTCAATTAATTGATGATAACAATGGCGTTACCTTGGCTGCTGCCTCTTCAAGAGACAAGGATATTGAGGCCAAAGGGACCAAATCTGAAGTAGCAACCTTGGTCGGAAAGGCCATTGCAGAAAAAGCTAAAAAACTAGGTGTTGAAGTTGTAGCTTTTGACAGAGGGGGTAACCTTTATCATGGAAGAGTAAAATCATTGGCCGAAGGCGCAAGGGAAGCAGGACTTAAATTCTAATAAAACTATGTACCAGAAATACAAAAACGTAGAGACAGTTAAGCCAGGTGGACTGGAGTTGAAAGATCGTTTGGTAGGTGTCCAAAGGGTTACCAAAGTTACCAAAGGTGGTAGAGCCTTCGGTTTTTCAGCCATAGTTGTTGTTGGTGATGAAAATGGTGTAGTAGGACATGGTTTGGGTAAATCCAAAGAAGTTGCTACGGCTATTGCCAAGGCCATTGAGGATGCCAAAAAGAATTTGGTAAGAATTCCTTTGAACAAGGGAACTCTACCACATGAGCAAAAAGGGAAATACGGTGGTGCACGTGTTTACATAAAACCAGCATCCCATGGTACGGGAGTTATTGCTGGTGGTGCTGTAAGGGCAGTATTGGAAGCTGTTGGGGTACATGATGTATTATCAAAATCTCAAGGCTCCTCTAACCCACACAACGTAGTAAAGGCTACCTTTGATGCGCTTTTACAATTGAGAGGTGCACGAACCGTAGCAAAACAAAGAGGAATTTCCTTGGAAAAAGTCTTTAAGGGATAAATAAAGGATATTATGTCAAAGATTAAAGTAAAACAAGTAAAGAGCGCCATCAAAAGGACCCAAAACCAAAAGAGAACTTTGGAGGCCCTTGGTTTGCGTAAGATAGGTCATGTTGTTGAACACGATGCAACGCCTAATATCCTTGGAATGATAAATAAGGTAAAACACTTGGTTTCCACTGAGGAAGCTTAAAATATAAGGTACATGGAGTTACATAGTCTTAAACCAGCAGAAGGCGCTGTAAAAAAAGCAGGAAAACGTGTAGGTCGCGGTGAAGGTTCCGGTAAAGGGGGTACTTCTACCCGTGGACACAAAGGTGCCAAGTCTAGATCTGGATATTCCAAAAAGATTGGTTTTGAAGGTGGACAAATGCCTTTGCAACGTCGTGTTCCTAAATTTGGTTTTAAGAACATCAATAGAAAAGAATACCAAGGAATCAATTTGAATAAATTACAAGAATTGGTAGACAACGGTGTTGTAAAGAAGGAAGTGACCTTGGAAACCCTTGTGGAAAACAGGTTGGCCCACAAAAATGACTTGGTAAAGATTTTGGGGAATGGTGAATTAAAAACTGCCCTAAAAATATCAGTGCATAAATTTAGTGCTTCCGCTAAAGCTGCTATCGAAGCTGCTGGGGGCGAGGCAATAAGTTTATAAGGAAAATATAGCATGAAGAAATTTATTGAGACCATATCAAATATTTGGAAGATTGAAGAACTAAGGCAACGGATTATAGTTACCCTAGGGTTGCTATTGGTTTACCGTTTTGGTGCCCAAATTGTCCTTCCAGGTATTGATACTTCCCAATTGGCACAATTAACCTCAAATACCGAAAGCGGTATTTTGGGTATTCTTAATGCTTTTACCGGAGGTGCTTTTGCAAATGCGTCAGTATTTGCTTTGGGGATTATGCCCTACATCTCCGCATCCATTGTAGTTCAGTTAATGGGAATTGCAATTCCTTATTTGCAAAAACTGCAGAAAGAAGGAGAGAGTGGTAGAAAGACCATCAACCAGATTACACGTTGGTTGACGATTGCTATCTGTATCGTTCAGGCTCCTGCATATTTGTTTGGTTTGGGAGCACTCGGTGTGCCAGACAGTGCCTTTATATTGGGTAAAGGTTTGGATTTTATTGCTCCAGCAGTAATTATCCTGGTAACCGGTTGTGTGTTTGCCATGTGGTTGGGTGAGAAAATTACCGATAAAGGTATTGGAAACGGAATATCCCTATTGATTATGATTGGGATTATCGCTACCATGCCACAGTCCTTTGTTCAGGAATTCATTTCCAGGACTACAAACAACACTGGAGGAATCATGTTTGTGTTGATAGAAGTAATTATTTGGTTCTTGGTCATTTTGGCCAGTGTGTTATTGGTCATGGCAGTTCGTCAGATTCCGGTTCAGTATGCAAGAAGAACAGCTTCAGGGGGTTATGAGAAGAATATTATGGGGTCTAGACAATACATCCCATTAAAGTTGAATGCCTCTGGGGTTATGCCTATCATTTTTGCCCAAGCCATTATGTTTGCACCAAGTTTGTTGGGAAGAACGTTCAACGATACGGCAGTAGGACAATGGATGGAAGTTCAATTTGCGGATATTTTCGGATTGGCATACAACATTCTGTTTGCAGTACTGATTATCATATTTACCTACTTCTATACAGCCATTACTGTTCCTACGAACAAAATGGCAGATGATTTAAAAAGAAGTGGTGGTTTCATTCCTGGAATACGTCCAGGCAAAGAGACCGGAGATTATCTGGATAAGATCATGTCACTGATAACCTTGCCAGGTTCTGTTTTCTTGGCCCTATTGGCAGTATTACCTGCTGTAGTGGTAAAGTTGATGGACGTTCAGGCAGGATGGGCCTTGTTTTACGGAGGAACATCCCTATTGATTATGGTAGGTGTAGCAATTGATACAGTACAGCAGGTAAATTCGTATTTATTGAACAGACATTACGATGGTTTGATGAAAACCGGTAAAAATAGAAAAGTAGCATAATTTATGGCAAAGCAGCCAGCAATAGAGCAAGACGGAACTATAATTGAAGCATTGTCAAACGCAATGTTTAGAGTAGAATTAGAGAACGGTCATGTTGTTACGGCACATATATCTGGGAAAATGCGTATGCATTATATTAAATTACTTCCCGGTGACAAGGTAAAGCTTGAGATGAGCCCTTATGATTTAACAAAAGCAAGAATTACTTACAGATACTAATACGATGAAAGTAAGAGCATCAATAAAGAAGAGAAGTGCCGAATGCAAAATAGTTCGCAGAAAAGGCAGATTATACGTAATCAACAAAAAGAATCCTAGATTTAAACAAAGACAAGGGTAATTATGGCAAGAATTGCAGGGGTTGATATA
Organism: uncultured Allomuricauda sp.; assembly: GCA_965117065.1. GTDB lineage: Bacteria > Bacteroidota > Bacteroidia > Flavobacteriales > Flavobacteriaceae > Flagellimonas. Next base: position 1,381,195 of record OZ220751.1, on the reverse strand, counting down.
CCCAAACAAAAACGCGGAGTAATTTCACTTACCTACATTTTCGGAATTGGAAAAAGTAGGGCCCAGGAGATTTTGGAAAACGCTCAAGTGAGCGAGGACACCAAAGTTTCTGATTGGAATGATGATGAAATTGGTAGAATAAGGGAAGCCGTTTCTTCTTATACTATAGAAGGAGAACTTCGTTCTGAAACACAATTGAACATCAAGCGATTGATGGATATTGGTTGTTACCGTGGAATTCGTCATAGATCAGGATTACCACTAAGAGGTCAACGTACCAAAAACAACTCTAGGACTAGAAAAGGAAAAAGAAAGACAGTTGCCAACAAGAAAAAGGCAACTAAATAATAATTAGATAGTAGTCATTAGTATTTAGACGTTAGAAGAATCTGTTTGAAATGTAAAAGTCTAGGATTCCAATAACTAAGAACTAACAACTAGAAACTAAAAAATATGGCAAAGGCAAGTACTAAAACAACGAAGAAGCGCAAGGTAGTAGTGGAATCCACAGGGGAAGCTCACGTTACAGCGTCATTTAACAATATCATCATCTCGTTGACTAATAAAAAAGGGGATGTAATTTCTTGGTCTTCAGCTGGTAAGTTAGGATTTAGGGGTTCTAAAAAGAACACCCCCTACGCTGCCCAAGTAGCTGCAGAAGATTGTGCTAAAGTTGCACATGAAGCAGGACTAAGAAAAGTAAAGGTTTACGTAAAAGGACCAGGAAACGGTAGGGAATCTGCAATTCGTTCCATACACAATTCTGGGATTGAGGTTATGGAAATCGTAGATGTCACCCCACTTCCACACAACGGTTGTAGACCTCCAAAAAGAAGAAGAGTTTAATTTAATCATAATCGGGCCCGTTAGGGTCTTCACGAAAGTGCATGGAGATTATCGAAGGATAAGCCTTAATTCATAATCGTACTTTCAAAAAATTAGAAGATGGCAAGATATACAGGACCAAAATCAAAGATCGCTAGAAAATTTGGAGAAGCGATTTTCGGAGACGACAAAGCCTTCGAGAAAAAAAGTTATCCTCCAGGACAGCATGGCAACAACAGGCGCCGTGGGAAAAAATCCGAATATGCAATCCAGTTAATGGAGAAGCAAAAAGCCAAGTATACTTACGGTATTTTGGAAAGACAATTTAGAAACCTTTTTGACAAGGCAAACCGAAGCAAGGGAGTTACCGGTGAGGTACTGCTTCAATTGTGTGAGGCTCGTTTGGACAATGTAGTCTACAGAATGGGAGTTTCTCCTTCAAGAAGAGGTGCAAGACAATTGGTATCCCATAGACACATTACCGTAAACGGTGAAATTGTAAATATTCCTTCCTATAGCCTAAAAGCTGGTGATGTAGTTGGGGTTAGGGAAAAATCAAAATCGGTTCAAGCCATCCAAGATTCATTGGATTCCAATAGTAGTGTTTACGAGTGGGTCACTTGGAACTCTGAAAAGAAGGAAGGGACCTTTGTTGCAATTCCAGAAAGACTACAGATTCCTGAAAATATCAAGGAACAACTAATCGTCGAGTTATACTCTAAATAAAATCAACATTAATCCAATATGGCATTACTTAATTTTCAGAAGCCCGATAAAGTTATAATGATAGATTCAACAGATTTCGAAGGGAAATTTGAATTTCGCCCTTTGGAACCTGGTTATGGATTAACAGTTGGGAATGCGCTGAGAAGGGTTTTACTTTCCTCTTTGGAAGGTTTTGCTATCACTTCTGTTCGCATTGATGGAGTTGAACATGAATTTTCTGTTATTCCTGGCGTTGTTGAAGACGTTACGGAAATGATATTGAACCTTAAGCAAGTTAGGTTCAAAAGACAAATTGATGATGTTGAAAGCGAAACAGTTTCTGTTTCCGTTAGCGGCAAGGAACAATTGACCGCTGGTGATTTCCAAAAGTTCATTTCAGGATATCAAGTACTAAATCCTGACTTGGTTATCTGTAACATGGATCCTAAAGTAAGTATTAACCTAGAGGTTATTATTGAAAAAGGTCGTGGCTATGTTCCAGCTGAGGAAAACAAAAAATCCAATGCCCCATTGGGAAGCATTGCGGTTGATTCTGTTTACACTCCGGTAAAGAATGTAAAATACAGCATTGAAAACTTTAGGGTAGAGCAAAAAACCGATTATGAAAAATTGGTTTTTGAAATCATTACAGATGGTTCTATCCACCCAAAAGATGCATTGACCGAAGCTGCTAAAGTTTTGATTCACCACTTTATGCTGTTCTCTGATGAGCGTATTACATTGGAAGCCGATGAAATCGCACAAACTGAGACCTACGATGAGGAATCATTGCACATGCGTCAACTGTTGAAGACCAAATTGGTAGATATGGACTTGTCCGTAAGGGCTCTAAACTGTCTTAAAGCTGCCGAAGTGGATACTTTGGGTGACTTGGTTTCCTTCAACAAAAACGATTTAATGAAGTTCAGGAACTTTGGTAAAAAGTCCTTGACTGAATTGGAAGAGTTGGTAATCAACAAAGGACTTCAATTTGGAATGGATTTATCCAAATACAAATTGGACAAAGATTAAGTAATCATATTTTGCTCTCCCGATAGTTATGGGATTTGGAAGCAAGATGATAAAACAAAAACATGAGACACGGAAAGAAATTTAACCACTTAGGAAGAACCGCTGCCCACAGAAAGGCAATGTTGGCCAATATGGCCTGTTCCCTAATAGAACATAAAAGAATCAACACTACCGTTGCAAAAGCCAAAGCGCTTAAGCAATTTGTTGAGCCATTGATCACTAAGGCAAAAACAGAGAACAACCAAACTACCGAGAAAGGTACTCACAATAGAAGGGTTGTTTTCAGTAGCCTTAGAAACAAGTACGCAATTACCGAGCTTTTTGGTGCGGTAGCAGAAAAGGTTGGCGAAAGACCAGGAGGATATACCCGAATCATTAAATTGGGTAATCGTCTTGGAGATAATGCCGATATGGCCATGATTGAGTTGGTAGATTTCAATGAATTGTACAACGCAGGTAAACCAGCCAAGAAAACTACACGAAGAAGTAGAAGAGGTGGAGGTAAAAAAGTAGAAGCTGCTGCTCCAGTAGCTGAAACAAAAACAGCGGACGATTCAGAAGAATAAGAAGATGTTATTAACTATTGTATTAGTGGAAAAAGGATAAGTGAAAACTTATCCTTTTTTTATGTTTTTTTGCAAACAGAAATTTTAGGATCAACATGAAGTATCAAGCTAAGAAAAAGGCGTTAGTGCTGTTGGCAGACGGCACGGTATTTTACGGAAAAGCCATCGGGAATACGGAGGGAACTGCCGTTGGAGAAGTTTGTTTTAACACTGGGATGACAGGATATCAGGAAATTTTCACCGATCCTTCCTATTATGGACAGCTGATGGTGGCAACCAATGCACACATTGGTAATTATGGTACCAATGTGGATGAGGTAGAATCCGATTCCATTAAAATTGCTGGACTGATCGTAAAGAACTTCAGCTATGAATATTCCAGGCCAGAAGCAGATATGGGTCTCTTGGAGTTTCTAGATAAAAATAACCTTTTTGCCATATCAGATGTGGATACTAGGGCCTTGGTAAGTTACATTCGCGATAATGGAGCCATGAATGCCTTAATTTCTACACGAGTAGATGAATTGGATACGCTAAAGGAAGAGTTGAAAAAAGTACCTAGTATGGAAGGCTTGGAACTTGCTTCAAAAGTTTCTACTTCCGAACCTTATTATTTTGGTGAGGAGAATGCTGAAATCAAAATTTCTGCCTTGGATATCGGAATCAAAAAGAACATTTTAAGGAACTTGGCCAAAAGAGGAGCCTATATCAAGGTGTTTCCCTACAATACCCCATTTAAAGAATTGGAAGCTTGGAACCCTGATGGGTACTTTATATCCAACGGACCTGGAGATCCCGAACCCCTTACGGATGCCATTGCTACGGCCCAAGAGATGATCAAATCCGATAAACCTTTGTTTGGCATTTGCTTGGGACACCAAGTGTTGGCCTTGGCCAATGGGGTGTCTACCTATAAAATGCACAATGGCCACAGGGGAATTAATCATCCAATACTAAACTTAATAACAGGGAAAGGTGAGATTACTTCTCAAAACCATGGATTTGCAGTAAATAGGGAAGAGACAGAAGCCAATTCCGATTTGGAAATCACACATCTACATTTGAACGATAATACCGTAGCCGGAATCAAAATGAAGAATAGGGATGTGTTTTCGGTACAATATCATCCGGAGGCCAGTCCAGGGCCACATGATGCCGATTACCTATTCGACCAATTTTTTGAGGTGATCAAGACTGGCCGCAACTAAAACGTTGTAGTATATTTTTAGGTTTTTATCAGTGTTTTATGAAGTTTATCATGAAGCTAAACCTACTGTCTTTTGTATCTTTGCCGAATTAATTTCAACCATAAATTTAAGTTCACATGAGCATTATCATTAACATTCATGCAAGGCAGATTTTAGACTCTAGAGGTAATCCTACTGTAGAAGTAGACGTAATTACCGAAAATGGTATTTTGGGAAGGGCAGCAGTGCCTTCTGGCGCATCTACCGGAGAGCATGAAGCTGTTGAGCTTAGGGATGGTGGAAATACATTTATGGGCAAGGGTGTTGGCCAGGCGGTAAATAATGTAAACACGATTATCGCTGAAGAATTGGTAGGAACTTCTGTTTTTGAGCAGAACCTTATTGATGATACCATGATTGCCTTGGATGGTACACCCAATAAATCCAAATTGGGTGCAAATGCCATACTTGGTGTTTCACTTGCTGCGGCAAAAGCAGCGGCCAATGAGTTGGGAATGCCTTTGTATCGCTATGTAGGAGGGGTTAGTGCCAATACACTGCCAGTACCTATGATGAATATTATTAACGGTGGGTCGCACTCCGATGCACCTATCGCTTTTCAAGAATTTATGGTTATGCCTGTTAAGGCCAAAGATTTTAGCCATGCTATGCAAATGGGAACCGAAATCTTTCATAACCTAAAAAAGGTATTGCACGATAGAGGTTTAAGTACTGCCGTTGGTGATGAAGGTGGATTTGCCCCAACCTTGGAAGGTGGTACAGAAGATGCCTTGGACACTATTGCCAAAGCTGTTGATAAAGCTGGATATAAATTAGGTGATGAGGTAATGATTGCCTTGGATTGTGCTGCTGCCGAGTTTTATGTGGACGGTAAGTACGACTATACCAAATTTGAAGGAGATAAAGGAAAAGTAAGAACCTCAGAGGAGCAAGCACAATATCTGGCTGATCTATGTGAAAAGTACCCAATCATTTCCATAGAAGATGGCATGGATGAGAACGATTGGGATGGCTGGAAAGTATTGACTGAAAAAGTAGGGGATAAAGTTCAATTGGTGGGGGATGATTTATTTGTGACCAATGTGGAAAGACTTTCGCGTGGAATAGATAATGGCATCGCCAACTCCATTTTGATCAAGGTTAACCAAATTGGAACCTTGTCAGAGACCATTGCAGCCGTAAATATGGCTAAAAATGCAGGCTATACTTCAGTAATGTCTCACCGATCAGGAGAAACCGAAGATAATACTATCGCCGATTTGGCAGTCGCATTGAACACTGGGCAGATAAAAACAGGTTCTGCATCACGTAGTGACCGAATGGCTAAATACAATCAATTGCTGAGAATAGAGGAAGAATTGGGAAGTACAGCATACTATCCGCAAGAAAAAGCATTCAAAATAAATTAATTGTTGATGATTTTATAGCATTGTAAAAGCCTTTCCAAAATGTGAAAGGCTTTTTTTTGCTTCAAAAATAAACTTTGGCTACCTTAATTGGATAAACCAAGCAAACTTAACTAAATGAACAACTTTCTTTTTGTGGCAGCAGAAAATGACGCCTTGGCCAACTGTAAGGCAGGCGGCATGGGGGATGTAGTTCGGGATGTACCCAGGCTGATTTCCGAACAAGGTGATAAGGTTCATGTGATTGTTCCCTCATACAGTAGGTTGCACCAAGATGGCCTATTCAAGACCAACCTTAACTTCAGCCTGCGGGGCTTAACATACACAGCGGAGCTGTATGAGGTAAAGCCAAAAAAGGAATTTCCAAATATTGTCCATTATGTCATCCATCATCCAGAAATAGAAGCTGGGGATATTGCGCATATCTACCACAATGACCCGGAAGAACCTTTTTATACAGATGCCATAAAATACTTTATTTTCAATATTGCGGTTGCAGAAGCGATTAAAAAAGGGGCTTTTGGGAAGGTGGATATCATCCATATGCATGATTGGCATTCCAGTTTGTTGCTGTTTCTAAGGGAATTCCACGAAGATTATACCAGCTTAAAGAAGATTCGAACCGTGTATAGCATACACAATCTGGCCATACAGGGGATTCGCCCATTTGATGATAACTATTCTTCAGTTAGAAATTGGTTTCCGGATGTAGTTTTTGATTATAGAACACTTATGGATTACCGATATCAGGATTGCATCAATTTGATGGCGGTGGGTATCCGATTTGCGGATGCTGTCCATACGGTTTCTCCATCCTATAAAGAAGATGTGTTGATGCCCAGTTCTCCGCCAGAGTTTATTGGAGGGGAAGGTTTGGAAAAGGATTTGTTAAAAGCAAATGACGAGGGAAGACTTTTTGGTATTTTGAATGGATGTAACTATAAAAATATCAACGAGGAAGAAAAAGGGTTTATTTACCGAAATACCGTTAAGGCACTGTTTCGGTGGCTACAAGAGGAATCCAAAAAATATAAGGCAGACTTTCTGGCCCATACCGGGGAAAAGATTATGGAATATGTAGATAATCGCCCTAAGTTCATTGTCTCTAGCGTAGCGAGGCTAACAGAACAGAAATTCTATTTTTTTAGGCGTTCTCCAGAAGCTTTTGTAGAAATTCTTGAAAAACTGAAGAAAGTGGATGGCATTTTTATGCTATTGGGTACAGGGGCTCCCGAATATGAAGAACTGTTTAGAAAATTGAGTTATGAGCACAAGAACTTCATCTTTACCAATGGACAATCCGAGAATCTAATAGATTCTATTTATTTGGAGTCCGATCTGTACTTCATGCCCAGTCTTTTTGAGCCCTGTGGAATAAGCCAAATGCTGTCTATGCGTAATGGAAACCCCTGTTTGGTGCACCATACAGGAGGACTAAAGGATACCGTTAAACATATGAAAACAGGTTTTAGTTTTGATGGCGACACCTATGATGAAAAAATAAAGAGCATGCTGGAAGCTTTTGACCAAGCTTTGGATGTATATCAGAATGACAATCCCACTTGGAAAAAGATTCAGGCCGCAGCTAAAAGAATGCGTTTTACCTGGAAAAAATCGGTGGACAATTATTATAAATATCTATACGATTTTAAGGCTTCCTAAACTGTTGGGAACTTAACATTTATTTGTGTTTTTGCAGGCTTAGAAAGGGTGGGCAGAAATTGTTAATGGCAGTGCTTTTTCGTAATTTTCCCTTTCTATTTTGTTAACCTATTAAATTTTAAAATGTCGGACAAAGCTACACTGGAATATGGAGGCGAAAAATACGAATTTCCCGTCATCAAAGGCACTGAGAATGAACTTGCTATAGATATAAAAACCCTTAGAGGCACAAGTGGTATTGTGACCATTGATCCAGGGTATAAAAATACAGGTTCGTGTGAGAGTGCCATTACTTTTTTGGATGGAGAAAAGGGGATTTTGCGTTACAGAGGATATTCCATTGAAGATTTGGCCGAAAAGGCGGATTTTTTGGAAGTGGCCTACCTATTGATTTTTGGAGAACTTCCCAACAAAGAACAGCTGACCACTTTTCATAACGATATAAAGGAAGAATCTCAGGTAGATGAAGAGATGAAGAAGATATTGGATGGATTCCCAAAATCTGCCCATCCCATGGGTGTTCTATCATCCTTGACCAGTGCCTTGGTAGCATTCAACCCTACCTCGGTAGATGTTTCTTCCGAAAAAGCCATGTACCACTCTATAGTGCGCATTTTGGCGAAATTCCCGGTTTTGGTAGCCTGGACACAGCGTAAGAAGAAAGGACTTCCCTTGGATTATGGGGATGATACCCTTGGCTATGTAGAGAACATTCATAAAATGATGTTCAAGAAACCAAATCAAGAGTATAAAAAAGATAGCATTGCCATTGATGCGTTGGACAAACTACTGATTTTGCATGCCGACCATGAGCAAAATTGCTCCACTTCCACAGTACGTATTGTAGGTTCGTCCCATGCAGGATTGTTTGCCTCACTGTCTGCGGGGATTTCTGCTTTGTGGGGACCTTTACATGGAGGTGCTAATCAGGCAGTACTGGAAATGCTGGAAGCTATTCAAGAGGATGGTGGAGATACCAAAAAATATATGGCCAAGGCCAAGGATAAAAACGACCCTTTTAGACTTATGGGGTTTGGGCATAGGGTATATAAAAACTTTGACCCAAGAGCCAAGATCATTAAAAAGTCGGCAGATGAGGTTTTGGGCAGTCTTGGAATAGACGACCCTATTTTGGATATAGCCAAAGGTTTGGAAAAAGAAGCCTTGGAAGACGAATACTTCGTAAAAAGAAAGTTGTATCCCAATGTGGATTTTTATTCTGGAATCATTTATCGTGCTTTGGGAATACCCACAGAGATGTTTACCGTTATGTTTGCCCTGGGTAGATTACCTGGCTGGATTGCACAATGGAGAGAAATGCGTTTAAGGGGCGAGCCTATAGGTAGACCAAGACAGATTTACATCGGAGAGAACCTTAGACCTTTTGTAGCTGTGAACAAGCGATAATAGGTTTACAAAAAGACTAGAATAAAAGGCGACCCATAGGTCGCCTTTCTTTATTTTTCATTTTTAACTAGCCCATCAGAATCAAGATTGAGTGAGGTGTCCAAATCATAGCAAATTTGCATGGTACCAAGAATGTAATATGTTTTAATAGCTGAAAGGGAATCTGATTGGATTGCTTCCTTACATCTCTTAAACTCAGCATGTAAAAACTGGTGGGCATCCAGTGCATTCAGGTTTTTTATCGCAGAATCCAAGGACTGTTGATACTTGTGCAAAGAGGAATTTAACTCCTCCAATACAAGAGTTTGATCCATTGCAGTATGGTGTAGGCTATCCTTGGAAAAGGTTGCTAAATCCAATAAATCTATGCAATCTGAATATTTGGTTGTATAATCAGTTGTATGGGGGATATTACTTTGGAGCATACCCGGAAGGGGAACCTTTCCGGGAAAGAAACTAATGGAAACCAAACCTAGACTTACTAATGCAACTAATGAGATGAGCAAAACTACTTTTTTCATCTTCGGGGGTTATTTCTATACTTAAAGTTAAGGGTTATGGGGCTAAATTTCATTAGTTTTGGCAGAAAAATTAACTTGTATTTTTATCTCTAGTATGCTGTTAATCAATATATTACGAAGTTTTACGGATTATTGCGATTCCTTTTGACCAAAGCCCTTGACGAACTGTTTTTTTTTCTAATCCCATGAATGGAAAATCGGTAGTAAAGCACTAGTTTTGCCATAGAATTTTTGAGGTTTTCCTCCCATTGGGCATAGTGACGTATCCTGATGGTCTTGAAAATGAGATACCATGATGCAATTGCATATTGAAAATGAAACCGGCCATTTGAAGGCTGTTATTTTAGGAACAGCGGAAAGCTGCGGCCCCGTTCCAAAACCTGAAGAAGCTTATGACCCCAAATCCTTGGAGCATATTTTGGCAGGTACCTATCCAAAGGAGAAGGACATGATCAAAGAGATGGACTCTTTTGTCAAAGTATTTGAAAAACACGGGGTAAAGGTATACCGGCCAGACGTTTTGGAAGACTGCAACCAAATATTTTCACGGGACATTGCCTTTGTCATTGAAGATAAGCTATTCCATTCCAACATTTTACCGGATCGGGAGCGCGAGTTCGAGGCCATCCATGGGGTTTTGGAAAACATCGACCCCAATAAGATTGTTCGACCTCCAGAAGAAGTGCACATTGAGGGAGGGGATGTTATGCCTTGGAACGAGTATATTTTTGTGGGCACCTATACCGGACCTGATTATCCGGAGTATATTACGGCACGAACGAACAAAGAAGCAGTGGAATTTCTCAAAGAGCAGTTTCCACATAAAAAAGTGAAGGCCTTTGAGCTTCGTAAATCCAATACACATGCCAAGGAGAACGCTTTGCATTTGGATTGTTGTTTTCAACCTGTAGGAACAGACAAAGCTATTTTGCATAAAAATGGCTTTTTGGCAGAGGAAGAATACCAGTGGTTAGTGGATTATTTTGGAAAGGAGAACATTTTTGAAATCACCAAGGACGAAATGTACCAGATGTTCAGTAATGTTTTTTCTATTTCGCCAGAAGTGGTAGTTTCTGAAAAAAACTTTACGCGCTTAAACAACTGGTTGCGCGATCAGGGTTTTACGGTGGAGGAAATTCCCTATGCCGAAATTGCCAAACAAGAAGGTCTACTTCGTTGTAGCACGCTACCTTTGATTAGAGAATAATTGTCATTTCTGCTGAGGCAGAAATCCATTAAAAAGATGCTATGCAAATAACAAACACCATACTCATGGTTCGTCCGGCCACTTTTCGCTCCAATGAGGAAACGGCTGTAAACAACTATTACCAAAAATCCAATGTAGATCTTAGCGAAGCGGAGTTATTGCAACATGCCCAAACCGAATTTGATGCCTTTGTGGAAAAGCTTAGAGGTAAGGGTGTGAACGTTGTGGTAGTAGATGCCGTGGAAGCAGAGGACACCCCAGATGCCCATTTCCCCAATAACTGGATCTCTTTTCATATCAATGGAACTGTAGCCCTGTATCCTATGTTTGCTGAAAACCGCAGGAGAGAGCGTAGAGAAGCGATTTTAGAAACCTTGGAAGCAAAAGGTTTTACTATTGAAAATGTGGTAGACTATTCTTCCGCAGAGGGTGAAGGGTTCTTTTTGGAAGGAACAGGAAGTATTCTTATGGACCGAGTGCACAAAAAAGCCTATTGCGCCTTGTCTCCACGAGCGGATGAAGAGTTGTTTATTGAATTCTGCGAGGATTTTGAATATACGCCAGTAGTTTTTACTTCCAATCAAACCGTAAATGGGGAGCGTATGGCTATTTACCACACCAATGTAATGATGGCCCTAGCAGAAAACTTTGCGGTAATCTGTTTGGATAGTATCGACGACAAAAAAGACCGTAAAAACGTTGTGAACCATCTAAAGGCTGACGGAAAAGAGATAATTTCCATTACGGAGGAGCAAGTAACCCATTTTGCTGGAAACATGTTACAGGTAAAAGGCACCAATGATCAAGCGTATATGGTGATGAGTACGGATGCCTATCAATGCTTGACACCGACTCAACTAAGAGCCATAGAAAAATATGGCCCCATTATCCATAGCGACCTACATTGGATAGAAACTTGTGGAGGCGGAAGCGCCCGCTGTATGATGGCGGAGGTTTTTTTGCCTAACGCCACAGCGTAGTTGTAATTGATTCACTTCCCATTTTCCGTTCTGGAGAAGTATTAGTCTATTTCACAACCGTAAACTCCCTAATTGCCTGATTGGGCTCCATAATGGTGTGGCCTTTCCAGAATTCAGGATTGTATGCAGATAAATAAGTGGCTTTAACTGTTTCATCCTCTTCCAAGGTCTCTATTTTGGATTTAGAAATGGTCTGGGTATCAAAAGCTACCCATTCGTACTTTTCGGTGTTGTAGTTAACAATGTCCAAAGCCAAAGACAACTCGTTCTGCTTTCTTCTACCTTTTACGTGCTTGTTTTTTTCAATCACTTTAAGCGGGCGGTCTACACCCATTTTACGCCCCAGAGTGAAGTTCATGAACTTCAAACTATACTTGTCTCCACCAAATTTGGAAAAAACAGTACTGCCTGTATACTTCTGCTCGTTGTAGCTAAACCCTAATAGTTTAATGCTCCGAAGTGATTTCACATTTTCATAATCCATACGCACAATGGCAAAATCTTCAATATTCACGAATAACTTTCCCTGAAAATCGGCACGACCCTTAGGAACAAATCCTATGACATAAACCCCATGGTTTTCCAACTCTGAGTAACCCAAGAGTTCATAGGTGTAGCGGTTGAGTTTTTTAGGAACGTCCAACTTGGACTTTTTGCCAAAAAACTGGGAATGGATTTCATCCAAAACATATTTCCGATTGCCCAAAAAACCATTCTTTTCGGGTTTTTTAAACTCCTCCTCCAATTCGTCAGTTTCATCCTCAGCCTCTAGAATAGAATCTACCGATACCTTTTCCCCAAAAATCCCTGATTTAATTTTGAGATAGGAATCTGGTTTCACATTGGCTTTAAAAATCGCTTCCATTTTATCAGAAAGCGCTTCCATAGACCCTTCGTTGCTCTTATCATACAGCTCGGCGGCTTTGATGATTTCCAACTTATTTTCTTCCCCACCCCGATAGTAATCGCCTAAAGTCTCGGTATAGTAGGCAGCACTTCTGGGAAGGATGGAAATTATGCTATCTATAAGCTCTTTGTTCAGTTCTGCAATGGTGGACTTCTTAAATTCGATATCTAACTTTTGCATGGTATTAAAACTGGACTGCCTTAGAAAAAACCGTTGTTTAATAGGTTCCTTGTTGTAATTGTTGGGCATATGCTCTTCCACCTTTTCCATGATTTCTTCTACCGTGAGTTCTTTGTCAAAAAGATAGACACCACTGAGTTCAATGGCCTTTGGGTCAATTGTAATTACACTATCCTGCAATTGCTCCAAGGTGAATCCTGTTTTTTGATAACCCATGGAGGAAATATAAATTGAATCTGGAATGGACAAACCTTCGCCATAAACAAAACCAAATCTACCCTCTTCATTGGTAATTACCCCTTGGTGATCCCCATATTGTACCGTGGCATACGGGATGCCTTTTTGGGTTTTGGCATCTACTACTTTGGAGTTGATAGTTTGCGCTACCAGACCATAGTTTAGTAAAAATCCAAGACAAGTGATAACTAATGATTGAGTTTTGAACATGGGTTCGTTTTTTGATTCCTACTTTATAGACAACCAAAGGCACAAAATGGTTGCATTGGATGTAGGACGAATTTAAAGGGAGTTTGTAACAAGGATTGTTCCAAAATTGAACCTTTTTTCTTCTGCTGGAAAACAAAGCAGTCTGGCCCACAACCTTTTCTGACTATGCCTAGGTTTTGATAACACTTAAAAACGTATTTTGAAATTATAAATCTTCGAGAGAAGTTGGGGCATTATCGGCCTTATAATCCAATAGCTTCTTAAAATATTTTTGAATGGCCTTGGTGTCCGATTTCACCTTGATGAAGTAATGGTCTCGATGAATGGAGTAAGCAGCAAAATCCCCTTTATAGAGATTGAGTTTGTGATACGGAATGATAAGCGCGTAGGTTTCCAAAAGCGACCTGAACCTGACAATAATGCCTTTGGGGCGCATTTCAATATTACAGCAGTTTAAATTGTTGTCTAGGAGTAGTAGATTTTGAATCTCCACGCTGGTCCTGGTAATGAAAAGTTTGGGAGATCCAATTCCGCCTAAAGCCCAACGCTCTTTTAAGGTAAAGGGCATGCCCACTTCGGTATCTACTTTTTTGGTGATCTTGGAGTTGTTATAAGATACATTGAGTAGCATAGGAATTTGGGGAAATATTACGAGTTAAATTCATTTTCCAGTTCCTTGCGGGCTGTTTTGGGTAAGTTGGACACAACTAAATTATACGAAGTGTCCAACCATTCAAATAACAAATCGTTGGAAAGACTTCCATCCATAACTACCTTGCTCCAATGTTTTTTACTAAAATAGGGTGGTTCTTCAAGGGCTGGATAAGCAGCTCGCAGTTCTTCAATAGTCTCAGGAACGCATTTTATAGTGAAACTATCAAAAGTGTCAATATCGGTAGCCGTGAACATTTTTCCTTTCACTTTAAATACCAATACATGAGGTAGTTTGGGGAATGGGATGGATTCTGTGGCACCTTTTTTGGAAAGGCAGTACTTCCGATACAGTTCAATATTCATCTTTTTGTGAAAAACAAGATTATAAAGTTAACCAAAACACTGTGGATTGCCATTGTTCTTTTGAGTATAAGCCGAAGAAATGATTAGTTTTGCAGCCTTAAATAGCATGAATTGATGAACATTCAAGAGGTCCTGACCCAAACGGTGAAAGCTGCCGTTTCTTCTTTATACAATGCAGAATTACCTTCAGTGGAGTTTCAACCTACCCGAAAAGATTTTGAGGGGGATATTACCGTGGTTGTTTTTCCCATGCTTCGGGTGGTTAAAGGAAACCCTATGGAGATTGGAACCAAAATTGGGGAATATCTTCAGGAGCACGTATCAGAAGTAGCCAAATTCAATGTGGTTAAAGGGTTTTTGAATGTGGTTATTACAGATGAATATTATCTTGACTTCTTTAATGCAATTATAAATGAGAAAGAGTACGGGTATGTAAGTGCATCCCACACAGATGCGGTTATGGTGGAATATTCTTCGCCAAATACCAACAAGCCTCTTCATTTAGGGCATATCCGGAATAACTTATTGGGGTATTCGGTTTCGGAAATCCTAAAAGCGGCTGGAAAAAAAGTATATAAGACCCAGATTATCAATGATAGGGGAATTCATATTTGTAAAAGTATGTTGGCCTGGCAGCAATTTGGTGAAGGAGAAACTCCGGAGTCATCAGGATTAAAGGGTGATCATTTGGTGGGCAAGTATTATGTGGCCTTTGATCAAGCATATAAAAGTCAGGTAACAGAGCTTATTGAGACAGGTACTGATAAAGAAAAGGCCGAGAAGGAGGCCCCCATTTTGTTGCAAGCTCAAGAAATGCTTCGGAAGTGGGAATCTGGGGATGAAGCGGTGGTGGCCTTATGGAAAAAAATGAATGGTTGGGTCTACACCGGCTTTGATACTACTTATAAGAACTTGGGTGTAGATTTTGATACACTATACTATGAAAGTGACACCTACCTATTAGGTAGAAATGTGGTAAAAGAGGGGCTTGAAAAAGGTATCTTCTTTAAAAAAGAGGATGGGAGCGTTTGGATAGATCTTACGGATGAAGGTCTGGACGAGAAAATTGTGCTACGCTCGGATGGTACCGCGGTTTATATGACCCAAGATATTGGTACCGCAATCCAAAGGGTAACAGACCATCCAGACATCAATGGCATGGTCTATACCGTTGGAAACGAACAGGATTACCATTTTAAGGTGTTGTTCTTGATTCTTAAAAAACTGGGTTTTGGTTGGGCCCAGCAACTTTACCATCTAAGTTATGGTATGGTGGACCTGCCCAGCGGTAAAATGAAGAGTAGGGAAGGTACTGTTGTGGATGCTGACGACTTGATAGAGAACATGGAAAGAACAGCAGCGGACATTTCCCAGGAACTTGGAAAGTTGGATGGGTATTCCGAGGAGGAGAAACAACGGTTGTATCGCACTATTGGGTTGGGGGCACTTAAATATTACATTCTAAAAGTAGATCCCAAAAAACGTATTCTGTTCAATCCGGAAGAATCTGTGGATTTTCAAGGGAATACGGGACCTTTCATCCAGTATACCTTTGCTAGAATTCAATCTATTTTAAGAAAGGCAGAGGATGTTAGGTTGGGTGATGTTGAGACTTCATTAGAGTTACATACAAAAGAGAAAGAGCTTTTGAAACTGTTACAACTTTATCCAGATACAGTGCAATTGGCAGCTGAAAATTATAGTCCTGCCCTAATAGCTAACTATACCTATGATCTAGTCAAGGAATTTAATTCCTTTTACCAACAAGTGTCCATTTTGGGCGAATCTGATGTAACAAAAAAACAATTCAGGGTGCAATTGTCCCAAAAGGTGGGCGAGGTGATTCGGTCCTCCTTTAAGCTTTTGGGCATTGATGTCCCTGATCGAATGTAATGGGGCAACTCTCAGAAACAGAAAAGCAAATTCTAGCGGTTCTTTTGGCCGTAGGCTTGCTTTATGTTTTTGCCAAAGTTGCATATGAACATTTTACCAAGGAACGTTTCACACTATTTAATGTACTTCACCCGGTTGGCCGGATTACCGCAGCCGAGCGCAATTTTATAGCAAGTTTTTTGTTGCCTTATGCCCATTTTAATGCCAATCAAAGACGAGTTTTTCTAAAAAGATTTGCTTGGTTTAAATCGAAAAAACCTTTCGTTTTTTATGGAGCCATAGAGAATAAAGAGCAGATAAAGTCCTATGTAGCTGCATCTGCTATATTGTTGACCATGGGCATGAGACGGTTTCGATTTGAAAATTCCATTTCAAGAATTGTTATTTACCCCAGCAAGTATTACTCTAGGATTGCACGGAACCACCACATAGGAGAGTACAATCCAGGGCTGAAGATTCTAGTCTTTTCGGCAGAGGATTTAAAAAAGGGATTTAGGATCCCTAACGATAATTTAAACTTAGGAATTCACGAAGTTGCCCATGCACTATTGTTTGATACAGGAAATTCCTCCAATTGGGAAGCCAGAAGGTTTAGAGCAGGCTTGATCAAAATCAGAAAATTGTTTGAGAACCCTGAGTTTCAAGAAAAATTATCCCATTCTGGCTATTTTAGGGATTATGGCAAGACAAATTTTGTTGAATTCATTGCGGTGGCCACTGAAAATTATGTTGAAAGCCCGCAGGAATTCAGAAGCAATTTCCCAGGGTTATATGAAATTGTTCGAAGAATGTTGAATTTTGATTACAATGACCCAAGTTGGAGGGTTAAAAACTTACCCTAAAGCTTACATTAGGTGTAAAGCCCAAAGAGACACTTTCCACGGTTTCAATTTGATCATCCTCCGTAACCCTGTAATACTTGTTTAAACTGTTTTTCCTGTTGGTCATGTTCAGTAAGGAGATTCCGGCATTGGCCTTTACCCTTTGACTTATATTGAATTTATAGATAGCCGAAGCATCTGCCCTGAAATAATCTGGTAATCGGTTACTGTTTGGTGATTTATAGTTGATTCTTGCAGGAAAAACTGAGGTGTCCAAGGCCAAATCCCCATCTTGGGGTTCCGTAAATGGTTTACCTGATCGGTAGTTGATTCCAATACTCAGTTTAAGTTTGTTGTAGGTATAGGTGCCTGCAAAGGTCAAGGTGTGTCTAATATCCAAGTTATTGGGGAAGCTATTTGGAATTATTGTTTCAAAATTGTAATCGTTCTTATTGTAAGTATAGCTTAGCCATGTGCTGTAATTGTGCCCCTTTTTATTAATCAAAAACTCCAAACCCTTCACATCATAGCTGCCAATTTCGCCATTAAATTGATTTTGGTTTTGGAATCCTTGTGTACTGGTGCTAATCCCATCCACTTTTTTGAAAAACCCTTCCAAACCAATATAAATATCATTCTTATCATAATTGATGCCCACAGAACCTTGCTTGCTCTTGGTAATGGGTAAGGTGTCTTCATCGGATAAAATCCACCTGCGTTTTTCTATTCCCAGAAAATTCTGCTCCAAATCAATAATCTGGTTGGTACTCTGGCTTTTGAATTCACCCAACATCTCGGCCCTTAAATGGTTGGCCAACTTGAAACTAAGGTTAAGTCGGGGCTCCACCAAAAACTCGGTAAAGGTGTTCAGGTTTTCCACATAATTGAAACGGACACCTCCACGCCCCACAAATTTATTGTCTTCAGTACCATACGCAATTTCGGAATAGGGAGCATGAATCCGGATAACACCCTTTATTTCACTTTCAAATAAAGGTTGGTTGATAATTGTAGTATTTGTAATCCCTGTTTCTAAATACTGATAGCCACTGTTCCATAGCAGATTTCCAAGAAGCTGGTAATTAGTGTCAAATTTTAAGGAACTTTCCTTAACCTGATTGTTTTGGAGCAAGTTTTGAATCTGATTAGCAAAAAGACTTTCAGCGTCCAAGTTGTAACGGGAATAATATATGTTAAGATTTGAAGAGAGCCGGTTGGTCCATCGACTTTGTAGTTGCCCTCCAACAGATAGGTTGGTTTGGTCCAAAATACTATTGGTCGTTTCCAAATCGGTCAAATTGGTCTCTTCATAGTCCAAATTATTGGCAATGCCGATAAAATTCAATCGAAGTTTATGTTGGTCATTAATGTCGTACAGTAACTTTCCTGTAAAGTCATAAAAAAAGAAGTTCTCATTTCGGATGATTTGGTCGTCTACAGCAATATTGTTTTCATTGGTGACCTCACTATCTTGAAAAGCTCTATCAAAAAACTTGTTGTAGGTAGGAGTGTTCAAAAAATCTGTTGTGGAGCGCCTTGCAGAAAATTGAAACCCCAAGTTATGTGCAATAGGGATTTGTCCGTAAATATCACCGCTTATAAAATTGAAGCCAGCTCCTCCCACAAAGTAATCGGAGAGCTCGTTGCTGGTTTCCATTCGGATGACACTACTTACCCCATCCCCATAGGCTGATGGTGTACCATTTTTATAAACAGTTATTTTATCCGTTAAATAGGGATTAAAGGCGGAAATCAGTCCAAAAAAGTGACCAGATTGGTACATCTTGATACCGTTCCAAAGGATGAGGTTTTGGTCGTTGGTACCCCCACGTACATTGATGTCCGATACTGTTTCGTCAATACTTTTGATGCCTGGAAGCGCTTGCACTGTTTGAAGGATATCCGGTTCGATAAGGCCGGGTAAAATGCCAAAATCCGCAGTGTTTAGGGTGATGCTGGCGTCGGTTTCCTTTATGATTCCAGTGGTTAGGAATTTGTATACAATAACTTCCTTCAATTGCTCAAAATGTTGTGCCATTAAAATTTTAGGGCATCCTCCATTTTTTATTAGACTTTCAACAGTGATGTATTTGGTGTTAAAGCCAAGATACCTAACTTTTAAAGTGCCATTTCTGGGAATGTCCGTCAGATAAAAGGAACCGCCGGAATCGGTGGTTTGGACTATTTCGGTTCCAAAAACCTCCACAGTGGCCCCTGGGATATTATTTTCGGCAAAATTGTCCAATATGGTACCGCAGACCTTGACAAGGGTGTTTTTGGTAAATGAATAATATCGGTCACTCAGCTTTTGGGATTTTATTTGCAATTGGGATTGAATATGTGATAAGATATCTTCTAAGGACACCAGATTGTCAGGGATATCAATGGAAATACCCTCCAAATCCTCATTAATATAGGAAAATTTAATATTGAACTTATCTTCAAGGGTTTTGATATAGGTCACAAGGTTTATGGGTGTTCCTTGTTCTTCCTGCCCATATATCGTTGGGTTCAAGAAAAGTAAAAACACTAAAAAGAAGCCTAACTGGCTGCTAAGGAGCCTTTTCAGCATAGAAAAGTACATTATCGCCCTCAAGTTTGTAATTAATTCGAGATGGGGTGCTTATACTTTTTAACGCCATATTTAAGTCTGTGTTGCTAAAAGTCCCTGTAAATAACAGATTGTTATCAACATTTTGTGTTTTCACATCAATTTTGAACTGTCGCTCCAACTCCTCAAAAACAAATTCCAGGGGCATGCGTTCAAAAGAACTTTCATTGTTCACCCAAGAAGGTTGATGCGTGTTTGGTTTGGGGGTAGCCACTATTTTGCCATTGATTGCCAAAAAAGAGGTGCCGGCAGGTAATTTAGTTTCTTTATCATTGTAGGTAACACTAACCAATCCTTCATAACAAGTTACCTCAAAAAGCCCTTTACGATTTTCAACATTGAATTGCGTTCCTAAAACCGCAACGGTACCATGATTCGTTGAAACAGTGAATTTTTTGCCTTTTGCAACCTTAAAAAAGGCCTCGCCTTTAAGGGTAAGGCTTCGTTTTTCATCCCAGTTTTTTTTGCTGTATGAAATTCGAGAATCTGCATTTAGGATAATTTCGGAATTATCAGGTAGTGTAAACTCTGTACGCTCAGCCATTTGGGTAGCAACAGAATCATCCAAAGTGTTTATATAGAGATAGGAACCAGTAAGTAGCACGGCAATTGCTGCTGCAACCCGCAAAAACTTTTTGAACGGATGTAGTACAATTACTTTAGGGGCATTACCAGTGCGGTTCTGAAGCTGTTCAAAAGCTTGGTCAACATCAAACTCGGGAGCTTTCAATGTACTTGAAACCTCCTCCAATCGCTTATAGGAAGCATAGGCCTCGGACTTTTTAAATTCCGTAAGCTCTGCTTCTGAAAGCGTTCCGCTAAGCCATTTTGCCAAGTAATTTTCTTGCATGATTTCTATGCTTTACAGTTAAATAACAACTACTTAATAAAAAACCCTACTTTCCAAGTATCAATTAACAGTTGTCAATGTTCAAAAATTTTTGGTTCCTCGGGAATTTTCCACCTTCCACTTTTCTCATGACCTATTGTTAACTGCCCCTTGCATTTAAATTCCGTCAATCTGCTCCCTCAAGGTTTTTAATGCCAAATGCATTCGCTTTTCAATAGCCTTTACACTAACTCCTTCCATTTCAGCAATTTCAGCATATTTTTTCCCGTCAATCCGGTTCAGTAAAAAGGTAGTTCGTTGGTTTTCTGGCAAATCGTTTAGGGCCTTGTCCAGTTTTTCCCTGTATTCCTGTTCTTCTAATAAGAACTCGGGAGATTCATTGGAATGCTCAAGAGAGGGTGCTGCATACTTCAATCGAACCTTTTCAGCCTTGATAACGTTCAAGTACGTATTATTGGCCACCGTATATAAATAGGACTTTGCCTTTTCCGGCATTACCTTGGCACAATTCTCCCAAAGCTTTACAAAAGCCTCCTGCACAGCATCATGTGCTTTTTCCTCATTACCAAACTTATAATATATATAATTGAAAACCGTTTTGGAATTAGCCTTAAATATGGAGCTGAAGACTTGCTCTTCGCAAACGTTGTTCATCTAGGAGGGTTTGTGATGGACCAAAGATATTTTAAAAAAAGTTAAGATAAAGTAGGGTTTTTTATCGGTGAGTTGTTTTAGGATTGAATTCTAACTAAAAATCCAAATCGTTATGAAAAAGTTGATAAACTTAATGTACGCAGGCCTTATGCTTATGGCCCTTACATTTACCTCCTGTCAGGAAGAATTTGAAGAAGTGGCCGGAGGCAATGAAAATGAAACCATCCAAGCTGATTCTTCTACAGCATTACTAATAGAAAAAACTTCATCCAATGATGGTTCTTATGACAACATTGTGGATGGCGCTAGTTGTATAGCCCTTAAATTTCCATACACTGTTGAAGTTAATGGCATCCAAGTAACTATTGATTCCCGCGAAGATCTTCATACCATTGAAGATATCTTTGATGAAGTGGATATTGATGATGACATTTTGGAAATTATTTTCCCAATTACCATTACCCTTCCCGATTTTTCTGAAATTGTAATTGAAAATTTCGAACAGTTAAGGGAATTGGCTGATGCATGCTTGGAAGGTGGAGATGATGATGACATTGAGTGTATCGATTTTGTTTACCCTATCACACTTTTCACTTTTGATATTAATGAACAACAAACCGGTGAGGTAACTGTTGAAAATGATGAGCAATTACGTAAATTTTTCAATGGATTGGAAGATGATGACCTAGTAAGCATCGAATTTCCAGTAACCTTGAAAAAATATGATGGTACCGAAATTGTTGTAGATAGCAATGGTGAATTGGCGCAAGCTTTGGAAATGGCCAAAGATGAATGTGATGAGGATGATGACGACGATTATAATGATGATGACTTTGATGAGGAAAGATTTGATTTCTGTTTAACCCAGTGTCCATGGAAAGTTATGGAGGTTGTTAGGGATGAAGTAAATCAGACCGATCAGTACTTTGCCTATATCATGAATTTTTACGAAGGAGGAGGAGTAACTGTAAGAAACCAAGCTGGAAATGTAATCGAAGGAACGTGGAGCAGCAGTTTCACTGATCGTGGACCGCTATTAACCTTAGAGTTTGATACTTTGGTAGACTTTAACCTTGAGTGGTTGGTGTACGAAATAGGAGAACATACCATTAAATTGTATGCCGAAAACGGGAACAAGATTATCCTAAAACAACTTTGTGAGGATGATACAAATCCGGATACCTTACGTGAAATCTTAAAGGAATGCGAGTGGGTCATCAAAAAGGTGAAAAATCAAGGTGAAGAAATCGACAGACTTTTAGGTTGGGAATTCAAATTCCTTCCAGAAGGAGTTGTTACCTTGAGCGATGGTGTAAGCACTTCTGAAGGTACTTGGGAAGTAGGCCTTAACAATGAAGGAGTTCCTTCTTTACTAATTACCATGGGTGATGAGCCTGGAGTTAGCTTTGATTGGCCACTAAGAGATTTGGATGACCATAGATTGAAGTTCGAGGTAGATGAAGTGGATTATGAATTGACACTGTTGCGAGTTTGTGATGACAATGCCAATGATGGTGATATTGTTGAAATCAGAGCTGCAATGATGGATGGAACTTGGAATGTGGCCCTTTATGAGGAAGACGATATGGACAAAACTGATGAGTTTGCAGGTTTGGATTTCTATTTCAATGAAATGCATCAAGTAAATGTGGATGAAAATGATAATCCAATTATTCAGGGACTATGGAGAGTTGTTCGAGGTGACGAAGGTTACTTGAAATTCTTCCTTAGCTTTGACCATGATGGTATCTTCGGAGAAATCACGGATGATTGGTATATTGAATCCGTAACTGCCAACCGCATTGAATTGGTACATGAAGACGAATTTTCTACCGAAACCCTTGTTTTCGAGAAACTATAAGAATTTCCCCTATCTTTTTTTGAAAAGGACGGCTCTCCCCAAAGCCGTCCTTTTCTTTTTATTCTTAAATTTGTGCCTCCTTTAAAATGACGAGAGCACATGTTCGATAATTTAAGTGAAAAGCTGGATAAAGCATTCCACGTCCTCAAAGGGCATGGGCAGATAACGGAAATTAACATAGCCGAAACCCTTAAAGAGGTTAGAAGGGCACTGTTGGACGCCGATGTCAATTTTAAAATTGCCAAGGAGTTTACCAATAAAGTCAAGGAAAAAGCGCTAGGCCAAAATGTTTTGACCACGCTTCAACCTGGCCAGCTAATGGTCAAGATCGTTAAAGATGAGTTGACTGAACTTATGGGTGGTGATGCCGAGGAAATAGACCTGTCAGGGAACCCTTCCGTAGTTTTAATGTCTGGATTGCAAGGTTCGGGTAAGACCACCTTTTCTGGTAAACTTGCCAACTTCCTTAAAAATAAAAAGACCAAAAAACCCCTTTTGGTAGCTTGTGATGTGTACCGTCCTGCTGCAATTGACCAATTGCATGTGGTAGGTGAACAGATAGGCGTTGAGGTCTATTCCGATAGAGAGAATAATGACCCGGTTGCTATTGCCAAGGCCGGGGTCAAGCATGCTAAAAGTACAGGTTGTAATGTAGTAATTATAGATACCGCAGGTCGTTTGGCAGTGGATGAGCTGATGATGACCGAAATTGCCAACATTCATAAAGCGGTAACGCCGCAAGAAACTTTGTTTGTGGTAGATTCCATGACAGGGCAAGATGCAGTGAATACAGCCAAAGCTTTTAACGATGTCCTCAACTTTGATGGAGTTATTTTAACCAAGTTGGATGGTGATACCCGAGGCGGTGCTGCCATATCCATTAAATCTGTGGTGGACAAACCCATTAAGTTTATTGGTACAGGAGAAAAAATGGAGGCCATAGACGTCTTTTATCCCTCCAGAATGGCCGATAGGATTTTGGGTATGGGTGACGTGGTTTCACTTGTGGAAAGGGCCCAAGAGCAATTTGATGAAGAACAGGCCCGGAAAATCCAAAAGAAGATTGCCAAAAACCGTTTCGGTTTTGATGATTTCCTGAGCCAGATTCAGCAAATTAAAAAGATGGGGAATATGAAGGATCTTATGGGGATGATCCCAGGAGCCGGAAAAGCCCTAAAAGG
Organism: uncultured Allomuricauda sp.; assembly: GCA_965117065.1. Lineage (GTDB taxonomy): Bacteria > Bacteroidota > Bacteroidia > Flavobacteriales > Flavobacteriaceae > Flagellimonas. The sequence continues at coordinate 1,357,254 of OZ220751.1, read as the reverse complement.
AATGGATATTGACGATGATGCCTTTAAACATATTGAAGCTATCATTCACTCCATGACACCGGAGGAGCGTTCTACCCCCTCTAAATTAAATGCGAGCCGTAAAAAAAGAATTGCTTTGGGTAGTGGACGTACTGTCCAAGAAGTGAACCAGCTTTTAAAACAGTTTGATCAAATGAGCAAGATGATGAAAATGATGCAAGGAGGCGGTGGTAAAAAGATGATGCAGATGATGCAGAATATGAGATGATTTTAATCAGTAATCAGTAATCAGTAATCAGTAATCAGTAATCAGTAATCAGTAATCAGTAATCAGTAATCAGTTGTCATTAATCAAGAGTTTATGCGCTGATAGCTGATGACCAAGTCTATAAACCAACCAAAATAGTCCAACCCAATGGTAATCCTTGACGGAAAAAAAATATCGAACCAAATAAAAGATGAAATAGCCGTTGAGGTGGCACAAATGGTGGAAAAGGGAGAAAAAGTTCCCCATTTGGCTGCAGTTTTGGTTGGAAATGATGGTGCCAGTTTAACCTATGTAGGTAGCAAAGTGCGATCCTGTAAAAAAATAGGTTTCGAGTCTACACTGGTTCACCTTCCCGAGGAAACCACCGAAGAAGAGTTGCTCAAGCAAGTAGAAACCCTAAATAGGAACTCAGATATTGACGGATACATTGTACAACTTCCTTTGCCCAAGCACATAGATGAGCAAAAAGTATTGATGGCCGTAGACCCTAATAAGGACGTGGACGGCTTTCATCCCACAAATTTCGGAAAAATGGCCTTGGATATGGAGTCATTTGTACCCGCAACGCCCTTTGGAATTATGGAACTCCTACGTCGATATAATGTGGATACGGAAGGAAAACACACCGTAGTAATTGGTAGAAGTCATATTGTGGGTAGACCCATTAGCATATTGATGAGCCAAAAGGGAAAGGCTGCCAATTCCACAGTAACCCTAACCCATAGTAGGACCAAGAATATTAAAGAACTCACGCTTCAGGCCGATATTATTGTTTCGGCACTGGGGGTTCCCAACTTTTTAAGGGAAGACATGGTGAAAGAAGGGGTTGTAGTTATAGATGTGGGCATTACTCGGGTCCCGGATGATTCTCGAGAACGGGGATATTACATCACTGGCGACGTAGATTTTGAGAAGGTAAGTCAAAAAGCGTCTTTTATCACCCCTGTACCTGGTGGAGTAGGACCAATGACCATAGCCATGCTCCTTAAAAACACCTTATTGGCAAGAGGGCGACATTTGAAATAAAGCTGTTTGTCCAAGCGCTCCCTGTTGATTTAGGATTTAAACTTGAGTTTGAATCTTGTTTTCCTCTTCGTCCGGCATTATAAAATCCAAATCATTTTCTCCCTCATCGTTGGTGCAACCAGTAAAGACAATGGAAGAAAATAGAACGATAATAAGTAAAAGTAAAACTCTCATCATTTGGCAATTTAGGCCGTGCTCGCGCCGGTTTAACTAGTTTTATAACGTTTTGGGTTTTTGATTCTTGCTTTGTAAGCAAGTTATTCGATAAATTGTAGGCAAATCAACTATTATGATTAGCAGTGCCAGAAATAAAATCGCTTGGGTAATTTTTGCTTTCTTGGCCATTGGAGTAGGACTGTATCCCATATTGTATTGGCTTACTCCAGAACCAGTTGGGATACTACTGAGTAAAACCACCGAGTTACTGGCCAATCAGCTTTGGAATGTTGGGTTTTATGGACACATCACTTTTGGTGGTATTGCACTCCTAACCGGTTGGTCCCAATTCAGCAAAAAAATACGTGCGCGTAATTTAAGGTTGCACCGGAATTTAGGTAAGGTTTATGTTCTTTCCGCCGTCATTAGCGGAGTTTGTGCCATTTACATTGGTTTTTATGCTACGGGGGGACTTATTACCTCTCTTGGTTTTATCAGTTTGGGGGTTATCTGGTTGTATACCACGCTAAAAGCGTATGCAGCCATTAGGGCAAAGGATTTGTCATTGCATCAAGGCATGATGATTTATAGCTACGCAGCCTGTTTTGCCGCAGTAACACTGCGTATATGGCTCCCATTGTTGACCATTGCCTTTGGTGAATTTTTGGTTGCATACAAGATAGTGGCCTGGCTTTGTTGGGTGCCTAATATTATTTTTGCCTATTTCTGGGTGAAAAGAAAGGGGATTACTTTGGTCTAGTTTCCAAGAATTTTGAGCTTTATGTTCCTAAAGTCAATAGGCTGCCCTTCACTTTGGAGTGCAATGAAACCTTCTTTCAAAGGCTTGCCATCAATCTTAATTTGTTGATCATAGCGATTGGCCACACCTCCACCTATTTGGGGCTTGGTATATTCCAAAACCTTTTTATCATTGATTATATGGGTAATCAACGAATCGTTGTATACAATTAACTCCGCATGTATCCATTCATCAGCCTTGAAGGTATCGCTGGTTGATTGAATACAATGCCTGGGGTCAACCTGCCCCTCAAATACCACATCGGTGCCAGGAGAACACATATTGCCGGTTGGCCGGGGCTCGCCCTCTTCAACTTCAGCCAGAAATTGCATTTCCACAGAAATGGGCCAATCTTGTTCTTTGGGCATGGTTCTAGGGTCTTGCGAATGAAACATCACACCACTGTTCAAAAGGGTGTAGCTTGGCGCAGACTCGTACCAAGGGCTTGCAAAACGATATTCCAGCTTTAAGTGGTAATTAGAAAACGGAGTGTTGTGGTACAGATGACCATATCGCTCGTTATAGTCACCTTCATATTGGTCATAACGTACTTTTATAATACCGTCTTCAACCCTAAAAGTGTCCCCAAAGTTGTCACCTACTTCATAATGATGGATTTTAACCGTCCAGTCGTCAATATCTTTCCCATTAAACAATTGAATCCATTCGGTTTGGTCTGCGATATTCGTCTCATTTTTAGGCTTGCAGCTGTCCAAAATCAAAAAAAGAAGCATTGGTAGCGCAAGAATCAGGGTTGGATAGGAATGGGTCTTCATATTTTCGGTGGTTGGTTTTGAGTTGAATTATTTGGCAAAAAGCTGTTCCATATCCTTGAAAGCCTTGAATTCCAACGCATTTCCAGCGGGATCTTGAAAAAACATAGTGGCTTGTTCACCAACTTCACCTTCAAACCTAACATAGGGCTCTATGATGAATTGGACTCCTTTGGATTTTAGTTTCTCGGAAAAGGATTGGAAAACAGCCCAAGGGAGTACTACCCCATAATGCGGAACTGGAACGTTTTTTCCATCCACCGGATTGGTATGTAAACCTTCTGGCGATTTTGGTTTGTAATGAATGACCAATTGGTGCCCAAACAAATTAAAATCAACCCAGTGATCACTACTTCGCCCTTCTTCACACTCTAAAATCTGATTGTAAAAAGCTCTACATTCATCCAAATTATGAACAGGAATGGCAATATGAAACGGTGTTATGTTTTGCATAATGAATAAAAGTAAAGGGTCAGTGTCAACCTTGCAAATTGTTGTTAGCTGTTTTTAGTGCTATTTACCGAAAGTTTCTGATAAATCTACATTCATGGTTTATCAGCTGTTGGTTGGATAAAAAAGTTCCTTTAACAAAATAATGTCATTACCTTTAAAAGCAATCATCTCAACCAATTGAAATAGAATATCATGAAAAGAATTACGATACTCATATCGTTAGTTATTTTAAGTTCTTGCAAGCAAGGGCAGCAAGCTGAATCCAAGAAAACAAACGTAGAAGAGGAAAAACCGCATGCCAATGAGTGGGTTTATCTTTTTGATGGTATAAGTACAGAAGGATGGAGAGCCTATAATGGGGATTCGCTCCCTCCAGGTTGGATTATTAAGGACAGCACATTGACCTTCGATACCGAGCTGGGCTTGGAACAGGACTACAAAGGCGGCAAGGACATCATTTATGGCGCGGAGGAGTTCGATAATTTTGAGCTTTATCTGGAGTGGAAACTTCCTGAAGGAGGAAATAGCGGTATTTTTTATCACCTAAAGGAGGGATACGGAGGTCCGCCAGAAGTTTCTCCAGAATACCAACTCATCGATGACGAAAACTATGCTAGAATCCATGATTTAACTGCATATAATACTAGCCTTGGCTACACGGACAAACCAGAGGAGTTAAAACCTTTGCAGCAAACCGCTTCAGATTATGCCATGCACCCTGCGGATTCAACAAAAAAGACATTGAATCCTGTTGGAGAATGGAATTCGTCCAAAATTGTTTTTACCCCAGAGAAGGTTGAACATTGGCTTAATGGCAAAATGGTCTTGTCTTTTGTACCTTGGGATGAGGCCTGGTACGAAAAGAAGAATTCGGATAAATGGAAAAATAGCGCGGACTACGGAAAATACAAAACTGGATTTATTGGGTTGCAAGACCACTCAAGCCCCATATGGTTCAAGAACATTAAGATTAAAAAGTTATAATTAGATATGAAGAAAAGAGAATTTTTAAAAACTGCGGCGGTAGCCTCATCATTGGCTCTTCTGCCTTCCGGAGTTTGGGCCTTTAAAGGAAATAAACGACTAAGAACAGCTCATATTGGTGTGGGGAATATGGGCTTTGAGGATTTGAAGGCTATTTCCTCCCATGATTTGGTGGATGTAGTGGCACTTTGTGATGTGGATGCGAATAATTTGGCAGCAGCAAAGAAGATACACTCAAAGGCCAAAACCTTTTCAGATTATCGAGAAATGTTACGGGAAATGGCGGATGGCATAGATGCGGTTATCGTTTCTACACCGGATCATACCCATGCCCCAGCTTCAATGATGGCCATGAATATGGGCAAGCCGGTGTATTGCCAGAAACCTTTAACCCACCATGTTTCTGAAGCTCGGGCCATGCGCAAATTGGCGGAAAAGAAAAATCTGGTCACCCAAATGGGGATTCAGGTGCACTCTTTTTACGATTACAAACTGGCCACCTTACTTATTCAATCGGGAATTATTGGAAAAGTGCATACAGTGAGGGCTTGGTCTCCCAAAGATTGGGGCTACAACGGTCCTGCCCCAGATGGAAGTGATCCAATCCCAGAAAGTTTGGATTGGAACCTATGGTTAGGCACCTCCGCCGAAAGGCCCTATAAAAAAGGATATTACCACCCTGGTAATTGGAGAAAATTACTGGATTACGGTTGCGGCACCCTTGGGGATATGGGAGTACATATTTTTGATACACCTTACAATGCACTTCAGTTAGATGTGCCGCTTACTATAAAAAACGAATGCAGACAACCTACAGGGTTTGGATATCCGGAAAAAAATATAGTTACTTATGAATTCCCGGGAACACCTTATACAGCTGAAAGGCTAAAGTGGGTTTGGTACGATGGTCCGGGAGCTCCCGAGACACATGAGGATTTGAAATTGCCCAGTGCGCTAGGACAAAAGGAAGAGAAAGAAGCATCCCAAAGCCAGGAACAATCCATGGAGGATAAAATGTCACTTGATGCCAAAGAAGCCGTTGAAGGCAAATTACCGGATCAAGGAGCCATGTTCATAGGTGAAAAAGGACGCTTGCTGTTACCCCACTTCATGCAATTACCTCAAAAAATCGTAGATGGGAAGTATGTGGACATATCCAAAGAAATAGCGGAAGTTGAAAAAGCGAACAATATGGGCAAACCCATTCGCAATTATGAGTCGGAAGGACCTAAACATTACCATCAATTTGTAGACTCTTGTTTAGGGAAGGATTCCTGCACCGCGCCCTTTTCATATGCGTCAAGGTTAACGGAAACCATCCTACTTGGAGTCATTGCAGGTAGATTTCCAAATGAAACCCTGCATTGGGATAACGAAAATGCCAAGTTTGCAGAAGAGAAGGCCAACCAATATTTAGAATCTCCTTATAGGGAGTTTTAGAGTAGTTTAAAATTCAAGATTTATGCCCAATTGCTTCGTCTTTTGGGCATTTTTCATGAATAACTTTACACTAAGTTTCTAGGAAGGAGACAATTTGGTTGTTTACTTCCTCTTGATGCATGGAGTGTCCTAGCCCTTCAGTGCTCACCAGACTACTTCCGCTCCAGTTCGCATGAACCTGTTCGGAGGCGTGGTAGGGAGCGATCATATCAAGCCGATCGTGGAATAATAGGCCTTTTTTTGAGTTGGATTTGGCAAATTTTGCAGTTGAAAAATCGTGGATATGAAACCCAAATCGTTTGAGAATATACCCATCTAAAATTCCCATGAAACGATTGTTGAATTTTAAGATATCCTGATATTGATCCATGATTTCGTAAAATTCAGAAGGTGCTCCAATGAGAACCATTTTTTCTACTTCGGGATTTGGATTCTTATATTCATTGTACATCAAGGTCATTCCACCAACTGAATGTCCAATAAGATATTTAGGGTTGTGTTTTTTGATTAAATGATGCAAGGCTTCCTCATATAAGGGCACATACAAAAGCTTACCTGTCGAGTTTCCATGGGATGGGGCATCAAAAGCAATTACATTGAATTTTGCTTCCCTAAGTTTTTTAATGAGGTTGCGCCATCTAAAAGTATTGCTCTCCCATCCATGAACCAATAAAACGGTTTCTTTCTCACCGGGCCAATGATAGGATTGTAAATGATGCCCGGCAACAAGTTCAATGTCGCTCTTAGCTTCGTCCAAATAGGCCTTTTGTGGTGAGAGTACGCGACCCTTTCTAACAGTGCAAAAAAGATTGAAAGCCTTGTGTGCTGCTTTTTGGGGCATAAAAAAAGAGGATACATTAAAATATTGCCCGTAGGCCAAGGGTAGCATTTTTGCGATTAGTTTTTTCATCCGGTTACTTTTTGTAACTTACTCTTTATTAGAAACTAAAATTAAGCATTTCAGTTAGAACAAAAAAGAAGTCACCTTAACAAAACCAAGTATGGAAACAGAAACTATTGCTGATAATCAGAAGGTTAGGACCGTAAAAAAAATAGAAAAAATGTTTGGGCATATTGATTACAAAAACCCTCCCGAATTGTGTCCGGTTCGAGACGTGATGTCTGTGGCTTCAGATCAATGGAGTTCCTTGATCATTCTTTGGTTGGGATATTTTCCAGTTTTGAGATTCAACAAACTTAAAAAATTTGTTTATGGAATCTCCAATAAGGTGCTAAGTCAACGTCTAAAAGTTCTGGAGGCAGATGGCTATATCCAAAGGAAGGCCTATGCCGAGGTTCCGATTAGAGTAGAATATAGCTTAACTGAATTTGGGCAATCCTACGTTGAAAAACTACTGGAGCTAACAGAGTGGATGCAAACCAACAGTCCAAAAGTACTGGCCAATAGGGAAAAGTATGGCCTAATTTAGTCGTTTAGGCGATTCCAGATGTCGATATACATTTTCCAGGAACCCGCTTCTTTTTTCCAAACCACCACATATTTACCTTTCCAACTGGAAAGGGGATTTCCTTCTTTTTGACTTGTGCCATGGTAATATCCATAATCATAGGCATAGTCACCAATAATGTTGATTTCCGAAGCATCCATGCCATGGGATAGAACTTTGGTTTCTTTACCCATCATCCAACGGGTTTTAATGGCTTTCCTTCCCTCAACAATGGGCACGCCTAATGGAATAAGTTTGGCGTCTTGGGTATATAAATTGGCCATGGCATCAAAATCCTGGGCTATGTATGCTTCCGAAAAACTTCTGGATGCTGAGATAATCCTATTCTTTTCATCTTCGTCCGTTTGAGTTATTTTACCATTGGAACAATCTATTTTCCAAGTAGGAAACACCACGGACTCTGTTTTGTCTACCCATTCCCCTATCCATTTAAATCCTTTTTCATCAATATCATAAAAAGAAAGTCGATAATACCCATCCATGCCATTGGGGGCTTTCTTTTCTTGGTATAGTACAATTTTCCCCTCCTCATTCTTATTCCCTTCCCAAACAGGTAGTACGGTAGATGGTGAGCGCGTGGAATAGTAATGTACGTACCAGCGTGTACTATCCGGAATAAATTGTCGAATACTTCCTGAATAGGTTTGGTCTTCCTTCATGGTCTCGTCCTGTACACCCATGCCGTTCATTATGTACTTAAATCGCCAGACCATCTTTACCGGTTCTGCCCAAGTCTGATCAGCTTTTCGAGTTTCTGAGAGGCAGTTGCATTCTCCTATCAAAGGGGCAAAATCCAGTATTTCCTTGGGAGCTTTGGGGTTGGGCAACCCAAAGGGATGTTCAGGAGAAGGCTCAAAACCGTATTGGGCCATTAAAACAAAGGGTAAAATGAGGGCAAAGGACAGTACGCTTGTTTTCATTGGGTTGGAGTTTCCCCCGTCAAATTACCCAATTGCATACAGCCAAAGTTGTGTTTTAGGATTTAATTAACAGGAACTACTCCCATCCCAGCATCAAATATTTAATTCTAGCAGTGTTCGGAATTTGAACGGCTTCAATGTGCTTGGTTGTATACCTTAGATTGGAAGGAAGTTCCTCCTTGTCTATGGTAAAATATAAGTTGCTGTTTTTGGGAAATACAACCACACTATTTAAGGTGGTGACAATTTTCTTGATTCCGTAGCTCTTCTGGATATCTTGAAAAGAACTATGGAGTCCAATACCGTTGCCCGTATTATATCGTGGATCAAAAACCCGAATGTTTTCAACAGTGGGTATGCTATCAGTAGAAGGTGTTAGCGTGAGTAGGTGCTTACCGCCTTTTTCAAACACTTTGATTTTCTTGGCCTTTGCCCCCACTTTGAGCTTGGAGGTGTCTTGAACAACAGAATCCTGTGCAAATATGGTTTTCAGGTCCTGGATAGGGGTTTCCTTTAAAAGCGGTCCCACACCATTTTCAGAGATTAAAAAAGTGGTGTCCTTTTTGGTACAACTTGCCAAAAACAATGCAGAAACTCCAAAAAACAATAGTTTATTCTTCATCTATCTAATCACCTTTTTTAGGACTCCCAACACCCCTCGAATAAAAGTAGCGCTGGTCAAAACTTTCACAACCGGATTCATTCGGGTACTTCTTCTTGAAGACGTTTTCCTTCGTGAAGCGGTTTTACGTTCATTTTCTTGCTCAGCTTCTCTCTGGGCTTTTTCTATTTTTTCATTGAGTACTTCGTAGGCACTTTCCCGATCAATCTCATCATTATATTTTTTGATGAGTTTGGACTTGCCCAAAGCTTCCTTCAGTTCGGCAGAGGTTAATACATCCATTCGACTCATGGGTGCACGGAGCAGGGTAGCGGCCAGTGGGGTAGGACGTCCCTTTTCATCCAAGACAGAGATCAGTGCTTCACCAATTCCTAAAGCGGTCAGAATTTCTTTGGTGTCATAAAACTCTGAATCTGGGTAATTTTCAGCAGTCAATTTTATGGCTTTCCTATCCTTGGCAGTAAATGCCCTTAGGGCATGTTGTATTTTGAGTCCCAATTGGCCCAAAACATCATCTGGAACATCTGTTGGGTTCTGGGTTACAAAATAAAGTCCAATTCCCTTGGAACGAATAAGCTTTACAATACTCTCAATCTGGTCCAACAAAGCTTTGGAAGCTTCCTTGAAAATAAGGTGGGCTTCATCTATAAAAAGTATCAACTCTGGACGATCACTATCTCCCTGTTCTGGAAAAGTGGAATAAATTTCAGCCAAAAGGCTCAACATAAAGGTTGAGAACAATTTGGGCCGGTCTTGGATGTCTGTTAACCGAATTATATTGATGTATCCTCTCCCATCTTCATCAATTCTCACCAAATCTTCGACTTCAAAGGATTTTTCGCCGAAAAAGAGCTCGGCTCCCTGCTGTTCCAGTTCTATAATCTTGCGAAGAATAGTTCCGGTTGAACTGGTGGAGATACGTCCATAGGCAGATTGAAACTCCTTCTTTCCCTCCCCAGTTGCATACTGCAATACTTTTTTGAAGTCTTTGAGGTCCAACAAAGGCAGCTTGTGGTCATCACAATACTTAAAGACTACTGCCACTATACCTTCTTGGGTAACCGTTAAATCCAAAATTCTACTGAGCAATACTGGGCCAAATTCGGAAACTGTAGCTCTAAGTCGCACGCCATCCTGTTCGGAAAGGGATAAAATTTCAACGGGAAAACCATTAGCTTCAAATGGAAGTCCAATTTTCTCATGGCGTTCATCTATTTTGGGATGTCCAGGGCTGGGCTGGGCAATTCCACTTAAATCCCCTTTAAGGTCCATGAGCAAAACTGGAATACCCTTATCTGAAAGATTTTCGGCTATAATCTGCAGAGTTTTGGTCTTTCCGGTTCCTGTTGCCCCCGCAATAAGGCCATGCCTGTTGAGTGTTTTTAGAGGTATCTTGACAAAAGCATCTTTCACTGCCTCGCCATCCAACATGCCAGCGCCCATAGTAATATAATCACCTTTGGTTGCATAGCCTTTTTCTATATGTTCAAAGAATTTTTCCTTGGTACCCATGGAATTCTATTTCGGATAAAAATAGGGTAATTTTAAGCAATTCTGAAAACCTTGAGCTCGAAACCAAGCCAATGCATTGTAAAGTATTCCAACCACGCAACGTATCTTTGCAAAATGGTTTCAGAAGAAGTTATGCAATTGGTAGAAAAAGGGAAGATGCTTCCCCTTATGGAGGAATTTTATACCATTCAGGGCGAAGGCTTCCACAAAGGAACTGCAGCTTATTTTGTTAGGATTGGAGGCTGTGATGTGGGATGTCATTGGTGTGATGTAAAGGAGAGCTGGAATGCGGAAACGCACCCACCAACACCAATAGATAGCATTGTTAACAATGCGGCCACCTATTCGGATACCATTGTGATCACCGGTGGGGAACCACTTACCTGGGATATGGGGCCATTGACGGAAGGATTAAAATCCAAAAAGTTACAGACCCATATTGAAACTTCCGGGGCATATCCCCTGACCGGGGTTTGGGATTGGATTTGTCTTTCTCCTAAAAAGAACAAACTTCCTGTTGCAGAGATTTACCCTTTGGCCCATGAACTCAAGATTATTGTCTACAATAAGCACGATTTGATTTTTGCTGAGGAACAGGCCGCCAAGGTGAACCAAGAATGTATACTTTATTTGCAACCGGAGTGGAGTGTTCGAGATAAAATGGTTCCCTTGATCGTAGATTATGTGATGCAAAATCCACAATGGAAAGTATCGCTCCAGACCCACAAGTATCTAAATATACCTTAGGTCCTGTTGGTGTCATGTGAAATTGAATGGCGTACAGGTAATTGCTGTTACCTTCCTCCATTGTTTTGAAGGTCTAGAATACACTCAGCGTCCAGAACGGGTATAGCAGCGGCTCCTTTAGCAGCATTTTGTTCCATCATTTTCATGGTAGGTCCGCCAAATTGCAATTCTGCTCGCATCAGACATCCAACAACATTACAGTGATTTTGGGCATCAGGATCCTCGTGAGGGTTAACCTCAGTAGTTCCTAGGTCCACTAAACCCAATAAATGAGCAAACTCATGGTGCAAGGTTGAACTTTCTATATCTATGGCAGCAACGGAGTTGCTTTGTCCAGCCAAATCAATAATCGTGGACTCATAAATTACCATAGAGGTATTTCTATATACTGCACCTAAGGTGACCAAACCTTGATCTATATCGTCGCCCTCGGAAGGGGCATCAGCAAAATAGATGTAAATGGCCAAGGTGGTTCCGTCGTTGTATGCTGTTCTGTTTGCTTGTTCCAAATCGTCAACTTCTTCGGTAGTAAGAGATTCTTCTCCAGGAGATGCCAAACTCACATAAGAAAACACAATATTGGATTTGAAGGTCCTTTCCCGAATAAAGTTCTCAAAATTGGCAATTGCGCCACTGGAAGGTCTAAAACCTTCCACATAGGCGATTTCAAAAAGTAACCTATCAAAATTGGTGTTGGACAAAATATCATTCGCCGAAGATCCTGTTGCTTGCAGATTTGCAGTCTTGTCAACATTTGAATCATCAGGTGGGGTGTCATCTGAGTCTTTGGAACAGCCTAGAATAAAGCTTAGGCAAAACAGGCTATAAAGTGCAATTTTCTTTTTCATGTTAAAGCTTATATTGTATTAAAACGTCTCACATCTGTTTCTATTATTGTTGAAGTGTAAGTTTAGCCAAATAGTCATAATGATCTCCTTCAACTACCAACTCGCAATTTAAATTATTGGCCAAACACGCATTTTGAAGGGTATTGTAATCAAGGTAAAGCCAGGGAAATGCCTTGCTTTTTTGCTCTTTATAGGCCATAATAAAGGTTACTTCACCATAATAACGTCCATTTTCAGGAACCCAATAACCGCCGTCTTCATCTTGGTTAAACATGTAAATGATATCACTTGAATCCAATAAAACTTGACCGTTGGGCTGCAATAAGGATTTTAGGTGACCTAAAAAATCTCCCAAATCGTCAAGGTTTCCAGCCAAACCAATACCGTTCATGAGAAGCAAAAGGGTGTCAAATTTGATGCCAGAATAGGCTAAAACTGTGCTTTGAACAGTTTTTAGAACCCCACGCTCCCTACACACCTGAATGGCGCCTTTTGAGTTGTCCAAAGCCGTGACCTTAAAACCCTTTTGTTGCAGATAAAGAGCATGGTTGCCCGCTCCACAACCGATGTCCAACACTGTTCCTTTTGCAAGTTCCAATGCTTTTTGTTCCAAAAAAGGCATTTCATCAAAATTCCGGAATAAATAGGGCAGCGGAATATAATCTTCCTCATCCAATGATGAAAAGGTCTTAATGTCTTCAGAATATTGACCAGCCTGATAGTCTAGCAGGGCGTTTCCAAATATAACTTCCATATAAAAGGATAATTGCTGCAAAAGTGGGACTTTAATTGCACAATAAGGTTTAAATTGAAACTGTTTTTTATGTTTGCTGACTATGGAGGATGAATTGAAACATTTACCTAAAAAAGCAAAGGAGAAGCATTCGGAAAACAAAAAGTTTTTTGCAAAGCTCAAAAAACGCCCTCCCAAGAACATGGATTACTTGATGCAAGAACTCCATGACGAGGAGTTTGAGCATACGGATTGTTTGGAGTGTGCCAATTGCTGTAAAACTACTGGTCCTTTGTTTACCAATGCCGATATTGAACGCATAGCCAAGCATTTTAGATTAAAGGCCTCACAGTTTATCAATCAATATTTACAAATTGATGAAGAGAGCGATTATGTTCTAAAGGAGGTGCCTTGTGCTTTTTTAGGGGTTGATAATTACTGTTCCATTTATGAGGTAAGACCTAAGGCATGTCGCGAATTTCCACATACGGACCGGAAAAAGTTCCATCAAATTAGCAGTTTGACCCTAAAGAATGTTGCTATTTGTCCAGCTGCATTCCATATTGTGGAAAAAATGAAACAGAAAATTAAAACCTAATTTTTGAGGATTGGATTTGGAACAAAAGATTAGATTTGCGACCATCTTTTTTAACCTCAATATCCAAATCAATGAAATTACTTTTTTCGTTTATCCTTATTTTTTTAACATCAATTTTAGCGTTGAATGCCCAAAACGCCAAGATAGAATTATTGGATGGTACCCATTTAGAGGGTGAAATTGACTACAATGGATGGGTCAAAACTCCAAGCGAAATCAAAGTAAGTGTACAGGGGGAAACAGTTGTTTACACACCATTCCAGATATTAGGCTTCGAAGTGAATGGGGACCGCTATGTATCTAGAGTAGTTGATTTAAATACAACAGGGCAAAATTTGCAAAGTCTTACTGATTTCACCAAATTGGAATCTATTGAAAAACGTGTTTTTCTAAAAGCATTGGTTCAAGGCAATATAGGGCTATATACTTACAGTGATACCCGAATACATTTTTTTGCTACAAAAGGAAGTGATATTACTGAATTGCTTCGACTTAAAAGGTTGAAAAAGGCAACCTTAAATCGATACGTAGGTCAATTAAATATTTTATTCTCGGACTGTAATCAACCACCAAGAGCAGAGAATATTCAGTTTAGTGCTACAAGTTTAAAGCGTGCCGTAGTTGCATATAACGAATGCGTTGCCGGGAACAGTTTGTTTATTGAGAAGAAATATCCCATCCAAGTTTCACTCTATGTGGTGGGGGGGTACAAAACATCTTCGTTAGAAATTGCAAACCAAAACTGGCAATTGGATTCAAATAGCAGCGGAAGCCCAACCTATGGATTGGGTATGGATGTTAACCTTTTACGAAAGACCAAAAAACTACAGTTGTATAACGAGCTTCTTTTGCAGAGTTACAAGTTTGAAGCATCTTATAGAGAACAGAGACTAGAGCAGCAATATATTGACTATTTTCTAAATGTGGATGTGAGCTATGTTGAGATAAACAGCCTAATTCGGTATAACTTTGGAAGCGATTCCGATAAGTTAAATGTTTTTGCTAACGCAGGGGTAAATAATGCAATTCAACTTTCAGACAGTAGTACAGAATATTCCAACTCTTTCTTTTTTGGAGAGGTGAATAGAATGGATAGGGAACCGCTAGATGGAGGAATAAAGACGAGTAGACTTAGCTTTTCTCTGGGCTTAGGGCTAAGGTATAAGTTTGCCCATGCGGAATTGAGATACGGCTTCAAACCAAAGCTTTCAGATTTTCCAGCTATTTCCAATACTAACGATCTTAACTTTTTACTGGCATTTAAAGTGCTCTAATCCTCAAAAAATAAGACTTTAGTCTAGACCCAGAAAATTGGAAAGGAAGCGTTTGGGAGAAATAGCTATATTTAAAAAATAGGACAAATTCCTATGACCAAGTCAATATGGAACAAATCATAACCTATTTTGAAAATATTCCTGCACTACATAGAAGTCTGATTTTGGTGGGCGGTATTACCTTTTTTTGGATTCTTGAAGGTATAGTTCCTCTTTTTAGTACTGATTATAAAAAATGGCGCCATTCCGTACCCAACTTCTTTTTTACTTTAACCACTATTTTGGTCAATTTCCCACTAGCATTTTTGTTCTTGAAAACATCTGATTGGGCTGTGGCCCATGATTTTGGGATCATTAATTGGTTGCCACAAATGCCGTTATGGCTTTATGTATTTCTGGGCGTATTGTTTCTTGATTTAATTGGTGCCTATACTGCCCACTGGGTGGAGCATAAAGTTAAACCCCTTTGGATGGTCCATTTGGTTCACCATTCCGATCATAATGTGGATACCACAACGGCCAATAGGCATCATCCTCTGGAAAGTCTAATAAGATATACCTTTACCTTAATTGGAATATTTTTAGTGGGCGCACCTATAGGGGTTATTATGATATACCAAAGTATGTCGGTGGTGCTGTCACAGTTTAACCACGCCAACATTCAATTGCCAAAAAAAGTGGATAAAGCAATAAGTTGGATTATTGTTAGTCCCGATATGCACAAAGTGCATCATCATTATCGGCTACCCTATACAGATTCAAACTATGGGAACATATTTGCCATTTGGGATCGCCTTTTTGGCACTTATATGTATTTGGACACTAATAAAATTGTTTATGGTGTGGATACTTTCCCTGATGAAAAAGAGAATAGTAGTGTATTAGGTTTGTTAAAACAACCTTTTCACAAATACCGAAGACCTACCACAGATGCTTAATTATAGATAAGATATTTTTTACGGATTTGTTGAAAGGCTTCCAGATTTCCCCGCCATGTAGCCTTAATCTCCGATTCCGATAAACCATCCTCAATTTGTTGTTGTAACAGCTCGGTACCGGAGTGTTTTGTGAACGAAGCTGTTTTAAAGAATTTGGACTTGTCAGAAGAATTGTTGTAGGCGTCCATAATCCATTTCAAGGAAACAGATTTCATTCGGCCTGAATGGGATAATTCCCTGCCATAGCAGATTTTACCTTCCTCTTTAGGATGTTTCGATCCAAAATTGGGTTGGGGGATATAGCTAAAATCATATTGTGTACTGTCTAAAAAAGAAGCTCCATATCGTTGAAACTGGTGCTCAGTTCCACGTCCGGCATTAATATTGGTGCCTTCAAAAAGGCCTAAACTAGGGTATAGGGTAATTGCTTTATCATTGGGTAAATTGGGTGACGGCCGAATGGGAAGATGATATTCCGACGCATGGGTATAGTTTTCTAATGGAATCACAATCAAATCTACTTTTAATTGGTCTTCCAACCACAGTTCATCATTGATCATCTGTGCATATTCCCCTATGGTCAATCCATATACCAATGGAATAGTGGTCATTCCCAAAAAACCCGTGTTTTCCTTTTCCATAGTGGGACCATCCACATAATGTCCGTTGGGATTGGGTCTGTCCAAAACAATTACGGGAATTCCGTTTGCAGCACAAGCTTCCATGACTAATTGTAGCGTGGCAATGTAGGTGTAAAACCTAACACCAACATCTTGAATATCAAAAAGCACTACTTCAAGCCCATTTAACTGTTCTTGCGATGGTTTTTTATTTTTTCCGTAAAGCGAGGTAATGGGCAATCCGGTTTGGGTGTCCAGCCCATTTTTGACCAGTTCCCCGGCATCCGCCTTTCCCCGAAATCCATGTTCAGGAGCAAACACTTTTTGTACATCAATCTTGAGAGATAGTAAGGAGTCCACGAGGTGGGTATATCCATTTTTATGAAAAATTACGCTGGTCTGGTTAGCTATTACCCCTACTTTTTTAGCTTGAAGACGGGGAAGGTATGATTCCGTCCGGTTGGCAGCCACAATGATTTTAGGTACGGTGTCTTTTTTGACATTAACGACAGTGGAGTTTGGGTTTTTTTCTTGGCCCTTACAGGAGGAAATCAATAAAACCAACAATAAAACTGTACTTTTGAAAAGAGAAAAAATGGGCATTCGTTGAATTTAGAATTGTTTATTGCCAAGCGCCTGATTACAGGGAAGGAGCATAAAATTAGCATTTCCGCCCCTATAATAAAAATTGCTATTGCAGCCATAGCTATCGGTATCATAATGATGTTGATAGCCATTGCTACAGGGGTGGGTTTGAAACATAAAATTAGGGAAAAGGTCTCTGCCTTCAATGGCCATATCCAAATTTCCAACTACGATAACAACACCTCTGAGGTCTCTGTGGTACCGGTTTCCTTGGAACAGGATTTTTATCCAGAATTTAAAGATGTAGATGGGGTAAGCCATGTACAAGCTGTTGCGACCAAAGGCGGTATTATTCGCACCGAAGACACCTTTGAAGGTATGTTGGCCAAAGGAGTCGGTACCGATTATAATTGGGATGTTTTTGAGGAATATTTGGTTGAGGGTGATTTACCCGATTTTTCTGGAAAACTTAATGATGAAGTACTGATTTCCCGGATGATGGCAAATCGACTGCAGCGAGGTGTAGGAGATTCTTTTTTCACATTTTTCTTAAAGGACGGTGATGCTTCCAAAGTCCCAAACAACAGACGCTTTAACATTACAGGCATTTACGACAGCGGTTTTGAGGAGTTTGATGCCACTTATGTTTTTGTGGATATTCGGCACATTCAACGTATGAACAAATGGGCCGCGGATGAAATTGGAAACTTTGAGGTTTTTCTGGAGGACTTTGACCAATTGGAAGAAAAAAGCAATGAAATCTACGGTAAAACCCTTTCCAGTTTAGATACTCAGAACATCAAATCCAAATACTTTCGGATTTTTGAATGGATAGGATTATTTGATTTTAACATTGCATTGATCATTGGTATTATGATCATCGTTGGAGGAATAAACATGATTACTGCCCTATTGGTCTTGATTTTGGAACGAACCCAGATGATAGGTGTGTTAAAGGCGCTTGGTTCAGAAAATTGGAGCATCAGAAAGGTGTTTTTGTACAATGCTTCTTATTTAATTACGATTGGCTTGCTCTGGGGAAATGGTCTTGGCTTGGGATTGCTCTGGCTGCAGCAGAAATATCACTGGTTCAGGTTTCCAAACCCGGAAGAATATTATATAGACTACATCCCTGTTCATATTGATGTCACTACCGTATTGCTACTCAACCTTGGAGTACTGATCTTGTGCCTGTTGATGTTGCTTGTTCCCTCCTATATAATCACCAAGATAAGTCCGGTTAAGGCCATTAAGTTTGAATAGCAAGGATTAAACTCCGGTTCAAGTTCAGATTCAACCCAAACGTAAAATGCAACTTCAATTTCTTGAAAATTGTAATTAAAACTTTATTCGAAAGACTTAGGGCTGAAAACCTAATGTTATCTTTGTGGCGACTATGGAATATGCAAACAATATATTGGAAACAATAGGGAATACTCCCTTGGTAAAGCTTAACAAATTGACGGAATCCCTGCCTTGCATGGTTCTGGCAAAATACGAAACTTTTAATCCCGGGAATTCTGTAAAAGACCGAATGGCATTGCAGATGGTAGAAGACGCAGAAGCAGCAGGATTGTTAAAACCAGGAGGTACCATTATTGAAGGAACTTCAGGAAATACAGGTATGGGCCTGGCTTTGGCTGCAGTTGTAAAAGGCTATCGGATGATTTGTGTGATCAGTGACAAGCAGTCCAAAGAAAAAGTAGATATTCTGAAAGCCATGGGTAGCGAAGTATACGTTTGTCCCACCGACGTAGCTCCAGATGACCCTCAAAGTTATTACTCCACAGCGCGGCGTTTGGCTACCGAGATTCCCAACTCTTGGTATGTGAACCAATATGATAATCCAAGTAATACCAAGGCTCATTATTTAAGTACAGGTCCAGAGATTTGGAAACAAACAGATGGGAAAGTCACCCATTTTGTGGTTGGTGTAGGCACCGGAGGCACTGTTTCAGGTGTGGGAAGTTATCTCAAAGAGCAAAATCCAAATATTAAGGTATGGGGGATAGATACCTATGGCTCTGTATTTAAAAAATACCATGAAACAGGAGTTTTCGATGAAAATGAGATTTATCCTTATGTTACCGAAGGTATAGGAGAGGATATACTGCCTAAAAACGTGAACTTTGATATCATTGATGGCTTTACCAAGGTAACAGATAAAGATGCCGCGGTATTTACCCAAAAATTAGCCAAAGAAGAGGGTATGTTCTTAGGGAATTCAGCAGGAGCTGCTATCAAAGGAGTTCTACAATTACAAGAACATTTTTCCAAAGGTGATGTTGTGGTGGTATTGTTTCACGATCACGGTAGTAGGTATGTTGGCAAGATGTTCAATGATGATTGGATGCGAGAGCAAGGATATATCGAGTAAAATTTGGTAAATTCAGACCAAATAAAAACCATGCCAACCAAGAGCCTTATTTGTATTCTGTGCCTGTTTTTTGCAGTTGCAACATCCGCACAAAAATTATCCCGGACAGAAAAGAAAATCATTAGCACCGTTTCCAAAAACAATGAGGAATCCATCGCTTTTTTGAAGAAAGTGGTGGACATCAACAGCGGAACCCTGAATGCTAAGGGAGTCAAGGAAGTGGGGATGGTTTTTAAAAATGCTTTTGAAAACATAGATTTTGACACACATTGGATAGAGATGCCCCAAGATATGGGGCGTGCTGGCCATTTGTTCGCCGAAACTTCAGGCGATAAGGGGAAAAAGCTACTCCTCATAGGTCATTTGGATACTGTTTTTGAAGAGGATAGTCCGTTTCAAGAGTTTAAGATGGTCAACGATAGCATAGCCCATGCTCCAGGTGGAAATGATATGAAAGGAGGGGATGTTATTGTGCTGTATGCTCTAAAAGCACTACAGGAAAATGGATTGCTAAAAAATTCCCAAATTATTGTTGCCTTTACCGGCGATGAGGAAAGTACAGGAAAGCCCTTGACCGTAAGTAGAAAGGATTTGGTGGATGCTGCGAAAAGGAGCGATGTGGCGTTGGGATTTGAAACTTCCACTGGATTCAACTATGCCACGGTGGCCAGAAGGGGGGCATCCGGATGGGCGGTGGAGGTGGAAGGAAAAAGAGCACATTCATCGGGGATTTTTAGCGAAAAAACGGGCGCAGGTGCCATTTTTGAAATGTCACGAATTCTCCATCAGTTTTATACCGATGTAAAGGGCGAGGAGCTTTTGACATTTAATCCTGGGACCTTGTTGGGTGGAACCTTTGTAAATTTTGATGCCTCTACTAGCAAGGGCGATGTATTTGGAAAGGGAAATGTGGTAGCACAAAAGGCCATGGCCCGGGGTGGACTCCGATTTATATCCGAAGAACAAAAAGAAAGGGCTCGGAACAGAATGCAGGAAATAGTAGATAATAATTTACCAAAAACAACCGCACAAATCAGTTTTACAGATAGCTACCCGGCTATGCAGCCAACCGATGGCAACCATGAATTGCTTGGCACTTTAAACCAGGTAAGTCTGGATTTGGGACAAGGAGAAGTATTGGCTTATGATCCCGGTAAAAGGGGAGCTGCTGATGTGTCTTTTGTAGCGGAATATGTGGATTGTTTGGACGGTTTGGGAACCATGGGAACTGGTGCGCACACCCCTCAAGAAACGGTAAACCTCAATACTATTGAGGCATTAACCAAGCGAACCGCAATTCTTATTTATAGACTGATCAATTCCAAATAATGACACATTTAAACCTTAGCGACAGTTCGGTTACTATTGATCAAGGTGAACTGGTAAGTTTTATCCACGAAAGACATGAGTTTATCCACCAAAAGGGAAGTCCGGGTTGGCGCAGTGCAGATACGGAAATGTTTCCCATAATTGGGCCGGTAGATAAAGCGGGATTTAGTGTGCAGGTTCCCAAAGGGAATGCCATTCAGGACCAACATGGGCTGTTACGCGAATTAAAATACATTTTGGTCAACAACTCCGAAACCCAAGCCATTTATAAAAAAGAGTATACGGCAGGCATGCCTGTCAAGAATACTAAGTTTCCTGATAAATCTACCAAACAATGGTTGATATGGCCCTATTCCTTCTGTTTTGAAAAATCATTTCTGCTTACCAAAAACCAATTGGAAATTACCTTTAAAATATCGGGAGAGCGAGATATGCCCTTTATGCTGGGGTACCATCCTGCATTTAGACTGTATATGGACAACCCTAAAATCGTTACTGACCAAAAGGTGATTACCTTGGATGAGGTTTTAGCAGTAGGGAGCAGAGCGTTTCAAGTAGAAAATTGTGAGCGCATCACGCTAAAGGATAAAAGGGAAATAAGCATTGAAACCGAAGGCTTTGGGAATTTTATGTGTTGGACAGAGGTGACCAATATGGTTTGTATTGAACCTATATCCTTCTATCCGTATACTGTGGAACAAAAGCAACTGCACCAAGGATTCCAATACCTTACGGATACCGATGCAGTCTTTAAAGTGGCCCTAAAAGTCTAATTTTCGATGAACGGCAGAAAATAGTTTATTTTCCATATACTGTTCTAGTTGTCTGGATTGTTTTTGCTACAAGAATGTACCGGAGGATTAAAATGTAGTCTCCTGTTTAAATTACAAAAGACTCCAGTTTGGGCAATAAAGATTCCACAATACGCTGCGTCTCCAGAGTGTTTTTCTGAGGGATGATGTAGGCCTCAATATCTTCCAAAGAGGAAACTTCTAATTGTTGATCTATAAATCCGTAGCCTTTATAAACACCTTCCGAAATGAGCACAACTGCATTTTCCTTGGAATCCCGTCCTTTTTCCTTAATAATCCTGATTTCCGACTGGGCTGTTTTTACGCTGGCGACAGCCTTTTTTACTTTAATGTTATAGGTTTCTACCGTTTCTTGAGAGGTGCAAATACCTTCACAGGAGTTTATTTCATGATGGGAGCAAGCCGAATTGGTTTGCTGTAAATGACAATATTTGGGGCATAGGGAATAGGTTTTGCACAACAACTCCAAATAAGCCCTACAGTCAGTTAAGGTATAAAACACTTTTAGTGGATTGGGAGCGCCTTTTAAAATATTATATGCCAAATGGATAATCCCTCTTCTATCTTCATAGGCAAATAAGGCATATTGCTTTGCAATGCGTTTTTGGGCCCTGTTGTACAGAGGGAAGTGCTTCTTGATTTCGGCAGATTCCATAAGTAGGGCCACTAGCTCACTGCCTGATAATTCATAATCAACATGCGCAGTTTCATTGCACATTTTAATTTCCTTGGTGCTTTTATCATAAAAATGTCCTAGCACCCTTTTTTTAAGATTGATAGCCTTGCCTACATAAATAATTTCCCTTTTTTGGTTCTTAAAATAATAGATTCCTGGCTGCTGTGGAATGCCATCAAAAACAGCTTTGGGTAAATGAGGAGGTAGGGTCGCCTCTTGGCTCCGGGCATTTAAAAACTTCTGGATGAGGAGGTCTGAACCTGCTGTGTTCACCAACATTTGAAACAAAAGAGTAGTAGCATGCGCATCTCCACGAGCCCTATGCCTGTCGGTCAAAGGAATCTGAACCGCCGTACAGAGTTTTCCCAAACTATAGGATTGCAATCCAGGAATAA
Organism: uncultured Allomuricauda sp.; assembly: GCA_965117065.1. Taxonomy (GTDB): domain Bacteria; phylum Bacteroidota; class Bacteroidia; order Flavobacteriales; family Flavobacteriaceae; genus Flagellimonas. The sequence continues at coordinate 1,334,921 of OZ220751.1, read as the reverse complement.
GTTTTCGGGATAGACGGACGGTACAGAGTTTTTTTCGAACGAAATCAATGCCCAAATGTTTGAACTCTTCTTTGATAACCCCATAATCGAAGTTTACGGCATGGGCCACAAAAATGCAGTCCTTGGTAATTTCTTGGATGGTTTTAGCTATTTCCGCAAAAGTAGGGGCTCCTTGTACCATTTGATCATCTATTCCAGTGAGGCCGGTAATAAAAATGGGAATAGGGCATTGAGGGTCTACCAGGGAGGTGAATTCGTCCACAATTTGTGATCCATCAAACTTAAAAATGGCAATCTCGGTAATTTTATTACCCCTAATGCCATTTCCGGTGGTCTCTATGTCGATGATGGTGTACAAATACCCAAAATTAAATGGACATTGAAATTAGGGATAATACGAAATGTTGGCAAATAAAGAGGGACTTAAAAAGAAAACTTCCCAGAAGCTACTTCAAATAAAAAAATTCGGGATGTGCTACCTTTATTTTTTCAGAATGACGAAGGAAGTAGTCGGCCACTGCTTTGTACATGAGTAGATGATCATCAATTCCTTCCCAGTTCCACAAATGGGTTACCTCATCCTGTGGCGAGTGAATAGCACCAAACTCAATAGGCTGTGCCATTTTACCATTCTTTAATCTTGTGCCCGTCCAAAGGGTTATTGCGGGAATTCCTTTTTCAAGAAACGATGCTGTATCAAAATTTGTGTTCATACTGTCCACCCAATCCGGACTTAGATAGTGCCACCCTTTTTGTTTAAGAATCCCTGTTACTAAATTTAAAAAATCGATACCCTGTCTTGGGAAAACAAAATAATCCTCTCTAGGTCCAGACACATTGAACCCATCAATATTTAGACACAAAACAATTTCTTTAATTGGGTAAATGGGGTGGTTTACATAGTATTTGCTCCCATAATGTCCAACTTCCTCAGCTGCAGTGGCAATGAAAACCAAATTGTGCTTAAGAGTAATTTCTTTTTTGAAAGCTCTTGCTAATTCTATCAATGCTGCAACACCTACTGCATTATCCCTAGCTCCATTATAGATGGAATCCTGTTCCCCCACCTTGGTTACCACGCCAAAACCATCATAATGAGCGGTAAACACAATTGATGTTTTGGTTGGCTGGGAGGCTGGAATAATTCCAATCACATTTTTTTCCAGTGCCGTTTGTCCAGGTAAGGAAAATTTCTGAAAATAGGTGTTGCTTTCTATTTTCTGAAGACCAATTTCCCCAAACTGAGCAGCTATATAATCTGCAGCAAGTTGTATGCAAGTACTCCCGGTTCCACGACCTTGCAGAGCATCAGAGGCCAGATGAATAGTATGTTCTTTGACTTTCTCCTTAAATTGGGCACAAAGGATTGTTGGTAGTGAAAAAATTGCTCCCAATAATACAGTAGTTAATTTTGATAAACGCATGGTACTATTTCCAGAATTTCATTAGAGACACCATTTTTTGGAAATGGTTACGTTCCGTCCTATTATTTTGGAGCGATATGCCAAAGACTCTTAATCAACTTCTCCTATTATAGGAGAATGATAGTATTCAATGTTTAGGTCCTATGACTAAAATTGTTAAGGAACTGGTTAAATCCCATAGAATTTTTAAGGTTTCTCAACAATGATTTTTAGTGATTATTTAGTACCTTAAGTACCAATAATCCCCCTGTATTGTACTGGTTTTTAACTGAATAAATGGTTGCATATTGTGTTGACCATAGGTGACTACTTTTTTCTTCAAATAGATTTTTAAGTGTAATAAATCTTCATGGAAATTCATGAAGGTGTAAAAAGCAAACAAATGAATGAAGTAACACTGATTGTCGTTCTAATTGTGGCTAGTGGACTAACAGGAGGCATTGGCAATTTTTTTCGATTTGAAAATAACTTGGATGCCAAGGGTTACAACCTTGCTAAAAGCATCTTTTTGGGTACCATAGCCGCTTTTACGGTTCCCTTGTTCCTCAATATGTTATCCAGCGATTTACTTGAATTTGCGAATACTCCAACTGATTATTTTGTGTTTGTTGGTTTTTGTTTGATTGCCGCTTTCTTTTCTAACAGATTTATGAACTCCATTGGGGATAAGGTAATTCAAGATTTGGAAAAAATTAAGCGTAAAACAAATGTTATTGAGGAAGATACCAAGGACAATTCTGAAAAGGTGGAAGCATTGGTTGAAGAACAAACAGACGGAGGAACCGGTTCTGTAGCACCTCAAAAATTTGAAGAAATTAAAAATGAGGTTTCTCCCAAAGTGGCGGCTAAGATTTTTGAGTCTTTTAAAAATGAGAAGTATAAGTTCAGGACGGTGGAGGGGATTGCCAAGGATAGTGGGTTAAATGATGTTGAAGCCAAGGCCCTCATTGAAAAGTTAGAGCAAAAAAATATTGTAAAGCGCTACAAAGGGCGTGGAGGGAAACGAATCTATTCTTTAACCGATTGAACATCTGGTATGATAGGCTTTAGTTTAATTTCCAAGATACCTGTAGAGGCACCTTACTACAGAAAGTTAAGGGTATTGGCCTTTGACCCCAGTTTGGCCATTAAGTTGGAAACGGCAGAAATGAACCAACTAACACTGGATATTCCATGGGAAGACCTGGCTTTGGGTCCTATTGGAGAATATATAGAGGTGATAGACTATGACCCTGCAAGTGGGGTCTTTTACGAACCTGTTAATTTGGAAGATTCCCATCTTATTGCAAGGGATGGACTAACTCCTTCGGAATCCAATCCGCAGTTTCACCAACAAATGGTCTATGCTGTGGTCATGACCACAATAAAACAATTTGAACGGGCTTTGGGTAGAGTAGCATTCTGGTCTGATCGGGTAGAAAAATTACCCGACGGTAGATATATTGATCAGTTTGTTCGAAGACTGCGGGTTTATCCGCATGCGCTTCGGGATAAGAATGCATATTACAGCCCTGCAAAAAAAGCCTTGCTGTTTGGGTACTTTCCAATTACTTCAAGAGATCCATCCAACTCCCCAGGAACTTTAGTTTTCACGTGCCTTTCGCATGATATTATTGCGCATGAGGTGACTCATGCCCTACTGGATGGGGTGCACCCTAGATTCAACGATGCCACCAACGTTGATGTTCATGCGTTCCACGAAGCTTTCGCCGATATTATTGCCTTGTTTCAGCATTTTTCTTATCCGAAGGTATTGGAAAATCAAATTAAAAAAACCAGGGGCAATCTACAGAGTGAAAGCTTATTAGGGCAATTGGCCCAGGAATTTGGCCGGGCCACTGGCCGTGGTGCTGCGTTACGCGATGCGCTGGGCGGAGTTAATAAAGAAACAGGAGAATGGGAGCTTCGTTCCCCCGACCCATTCGCCCTGAACAATGTAGTTGAGCCCCATGCCAGAGGTGCCATTTTGGTGGCAGCCGTTTTTAGAGCATTTTTGTTGATTTACTCTGAGAATACCGCCGATTTGTTTCGCATTGCAACGCAGGGTACTGGCAACCTTCCAGAAGGGGATATTCACCCAGATTTAACCCATCGCTTGTCCCGTGAAGCATCCGAGGCAGCTGACCGAATACTTCAAATGTGCATTCGGGCCATAGATTATTGTCCACCATTGGGAATCAATTTTGGTGATTTTTTGCGTGGCATCATAACAGCCGATTTGGATTTTGCCCCTCAAAACGAGGAATACAGAATTGTTTTTATTCAAAGCTTTAGAGAATGGGGAATTCTTCCCAAACAAGTCACTAGCACAGGGATTGATGGACTTAAGTGGCCCAGTGCAGACGAGATGATGCGAAATACACCTTCCACCCAATATCAAGATACGGATGAAGCCTTTCAACACAGACAGCAAGAACAGACACAAAGGAAAGACTCCATGAAGGAATACATGCGGGGGAATTTTCTCAGTAAAATTGAGAATTGGAATCTGGAAAGCGATCGTTATAAGGTCTGGAATATCTTAAGGAAACTCAGGATACAAGTGCATAACTGGCTTAAGCAGGGCGATAATATTGGTCGAGATTATGGAGAATTGTTTGGCCTGGTCATCTATCAGGAACCTGAAATGCCCCAAACAATTTATTGCGATCAATTTGGTGATCCCACCTTAGAAATACATTCGGTTAGACCAACGGTAAGACAAACTATTGCAGGGAGTTTTACCACAGATATTGTAATTGAGGTGACCCAGCGGCGCAGAGGATACTTTGACCCTAAGGTTCAAGAGGAGAAGGATAAACTTGGTGTAACCCCTGCAGACGATGGTAATTTCACTTATAGGGCTGGATGCACTATCATCATCAACCCAACCAGTCAGGAAATAAGAAGGATCATCCGCACCCCTGATACAATTAGGTCCAATGAGGAATTGAATAGACTTCGGGATTTCATAATGGGTGATGACGGTGTTGTTGGTAATTCCTTTAATGCCGGATTTGTTACTGACCATGAATCTAATCGGGACGAACCCTTTTATATGTTACACAAACAAACTGAAGAATAGTCATGGCAGCAATGAAAGCACCAACAAATGGTATTCGTGTTAGAATGTATCGCATCGGACATGGGGATTGTTTTTTGATAGCAATGCCAAGAAAGGATAGCGATGTTCCTTATTTTGTTTTAATAGATTGTGGGTATAAACCTGGATCTCAGAATTTCCTACCGCACAAAGATGTCAAAAAAGTAATCAATCATATAGCCAGTGCAACCAACAAAACCATTGATTTGGTAGTGATTACTCATGAACATCAAGACCATGTCAACGCCTTCTGGAAAAAAAGAGGCCCCCTTTTTAAAGATTTTGACATTAAGGAAGCATGGTTCGCTTGGACAGAATCTCCAACCGACAGGCTTGCCAAAAAAATCCGCAAAAAACACAAGGATCAACTATTGGGCCTTGTGGAAGGAAGAAGACTTTTAGGGCTTTCCTTAGAAGCAGATAACCCCACCCTTAAGACCATTGATAATCTTTTGAGTATGGAATTTGGTGGGGAAAAAGAAGAAGCTTTTAATCACAAAGTGCTGAGTGCCGCGGCCAAAGATCCATCAAAATCGAGAAATAAACAGGCGATGAAGCTTGTAAGGGATAAGGCGCAGAAAAATAAGGGAATCAAATACCTGAACCCTGGGGATTATGTTGAATTAAATGAAACTGAAGACATTGGGGCATATGTTTTGGGACCCCCGCGCAGAGAAAAACTGCTATTGGATGAGGACCCGGTTGGGGACGAGGCTTTTCCTTCCCAAAATGGACATCATCTCTCATTTAATGCAGCTGTCCTGGGTGGAGAGCATAAAGTTTCCCCTTTCCGAAGAGAGTATAGGGTAGAGAAGAACAAAGCTTTTGGCCATGGGTTTTTTAAAGAATGGTATGGAACGGATAGGCATGCCAATGAGGACGGGGATAATGTTGAGGTTCCCTCAAATGCATCGTGGCGTAGAATAGATGACGAATGGTTGTATTCCGCAGAGAATTTGGCATTAAAAATTAATAGGGGGGTCAACAACACCAGTTTAGTACTGGCATTTGAATTGCCAAAGACCAAAAAGGTATTGCTCTTTGCAGCCGATGCCCAAAGGGGAAATTGGATATCATGGGATGACAACGAATGGAAGAAAGGAGATGAAACTATCACTGCCAAGGATATTCTGGGAAGGACCGTTCTTTATAAGGTTGGCCATCACGCAAGTCATAATGCCACCTTAAATGGAGATTTAAGTGATAACTATCCCAATTTGGGATGGATGGCCCAGGGAAAGTACGCACAAGAATTCACTGCCATGATCACAGCCGTAAATGAGTGGGCAATGACCAAAAACAACCCTCCTTGGAGACATCCACTTCCAAGTATTAAAAAGGCATTGCTTGAAAAGGCACAAGGAAGAGTCTTTCAAACCGATGAGGGTGAAGTGATAAAAAATGACAATACGAACATCTCAGATGCCGAATGGCAAAAGTTTTTGGATAGATCTGATTTTAATGATCTATACTTTGATTTGGACATCATTGATGAATGAACCTATGGAATAACAACAGCTAAATCAATAAGAAAGGTAAGTTGGGAAATGGCAAGTGTTTACCTAGATGAGTTGGATTTTGAGATTGCCAACCCTTAAGATAATTGGAACTGTTTTGCCCTAATTTATGAAGCGTTTAACCAAAACAGACTTTATGCATTACCTCCGTTGCCCGGAGTCACTTTGGTTGGCCAAAAACAAGCCGGAAAAGGCAAATAAAGACGAGTATTCCTTATTTCTACAGAAGATTATTGATGAAGGTTACGAAGTTGAGGGCTATGCGGAACAGTTGTTTCCCGCTGCAATTAACCTACCAGATAATGGTACGTTCCAGGAAACCAAAGAAGCACTAGAGCAACCAAATCCACAATTTTTTCAGGCAACCTTTGAGACCAAAGATGGTGCTTTCGCCAGGGTAGATGTTTTGGAACGATTACCGAATGATCTATGGCATTTGTATGAAGTTAAGTCCTCATCCGGAGTGAGTACCAAAAAAAGTCATAACCATATTTTTGATACCTGTTTCCAGAAATATGTACTGGAAGAAAATGGTCTAAAAATCCACAAGGTTTCCGTAATTCATTTGAACAAAGAATATGTAAGACAGGGAGATGTCCAGCCTGCCAAATTACTTACGACTGCAGAGGTCACGGAGCAAGTAAATGTCGTTTACGAAAGCATAATGCAACAGATTCAGGAAGCACTGGCGTTCATAGATCAACCCGAAATCAACGAGGACCAATGCTCCTGCCTAAGAAAAACGAGAAGTAACCATTGTGATAACTTCAACTATTTTAATACGAGTTTACCGGAGCATCCGGTTTATGAACTCAAAAGGATTACAGAAAAAAAGCTCAATACACTTCTGGATGCCAAACAGTATGACCTTTGCGAAGTTCCGGTAGACGCAGACCTCAATGATTCTCAAAAAGCTCAGGTGACCTCCATGAAGCAAAGGGAGCCCTTGGTGAATTGGATTGCCATTAAAACCAAGTTAGAAGCATTGGAATTTCCATTGCACTTTTTTGATTACGAAACTTATGCCAGTGCGGTTCCCAAAATGGATGGTTTGCGACCACATGAACAATTGCCATTCCAAGTCAGCATACACAGTTTGAGTAAAAATGGAACAATACATCATTATGAATATTTGGCCGAAACTTTTGGGATGCCGGACAAAATGGTAGAAGGAATGCTTGATTTTACTGAGATGAAAGGAACTTTTGTTTCTTGGCATGCCTCTTTTGAAAAGGGTAGAAACGAAGCAATGCAACGGTGGTGTCCGCAGTTTAGCGATTATCTGGAATACATCAATACACACATATTTGATTTGGAGGAGATTTTTATCAAAGATTATATAGATTATCGGTTTAAAGGATCCTCCTCCATTAAAAAAGTACTCCCAGTTTTGGTTCCGAATCTAAATTATGATAATCTGGAAGTCCAGGATGGTACCATGGCCATGGACACTTGGGGCAACATGATTTTTGGGAAAACAGCCAATACCCAAATGGATAAAATACGAAAGGATCTTTTAGCGTACTGTGAACTTGATACGCTTGCCATGGTAGAGATATACCAATACTTAAAGCAGCTAACCAAAAAATAAATCCGTTATGTCGGAAAAAAAGATAATCAACTGTCATGCCCATGTGTTCACGGGAAATTTTGTCCCCCCGTTTTTAGCCAAAACCATAGTGCCCTGGCCTTTTTATTATTTCATTCATACGCGAGTCGTCGTGTGGTTGGTCAAAATGTTTTTTAAGGTTAAGCACGGCATCAAATATTCGGAGGCTGTTCATCGATTGTGGGTCGTTCGTTTTTGGAAATTTTTAAAAAGAAGCTTCCAAAAGTTGAAATTCTGGGTTTTGGGACATATTCTGGTCCGAATACCATGTAGACTGGCTGTGTTTTGGTTAAGTGCAGTAGCTGTTATTTACTTAGTTGAATTTGTGGCGTTGATTCTCAAGGTTGACGAATTTGCAAACAAGTATTTAGTTGAAATTAAAAACTGGCTGCAGGAGCGATTTTTATACTTTGATTTGGAGGATATCTTTAGGGCAATATGGATTTTAGCGGTGTTGTTAATTATAAAATCCAGTCGAAGGCCAATTATTTTTGTGGTAAAAAGCATTTTTCCTGCCCTAAAAAAAATCTTCAGCTCGTCCTTTTTAGACCTTTTGCAGCGGTATTACCTTTTGGGAAGGTTTGCAACCACCTATGAGACCCAAGGGGGTATTGCCGGAAGAGCGTTGAACCAACTTCCAAAAGATTCGGGCTTGGTAATTCTTCCTATGGACATGGAGTTTATGATGGCTGGAAAAACAACAGCTTCCAAAAAGCAAAAACTTCTTGCCCAAAAATACAAAGGCCAAAATGTCGGAAAAAGCCTTAACGATAGCTACAAGTTTCAAATGCTCGAAATATGGGATTTTGTAAAGAACACTAACGGGGATGGACCTAAGGATAGGTATTTCCCTTTTTTGTTTTTGGACCCTAGAAGAATCAAGAAGGAGGGAAAGAAATTCCTTGATTGGGAATGGGATAGCCAGCAGGATAAAAATGGAAAAAAAATATGGCGCATTAAACTTAAGGACGGATGTTTTCTAAAAACCTATATGGAAGACTGTAGGTTTAGTGGTTTCAAAATTTACCCTGCACTAGGATATCACTGTTTTGATGAGTATTTACTTCCCATCTGGCGTTATGCAGCTGAAAATCAAATTCCAATAATGGCCCATTGCATTATGGGTACGATATATTACCGGGGCACCATTGAAAAAGATTGGCACTACCATCCTGTTTTTTTGGATTATGACGGGGAAAGTCCAAAGGTTTTGCCTGAAACTAAAAATGTTGACTTTCAATGGAATTTTACCCACCCACTCAATTATCTGTGTTTACTGGAACCTGATTTGTTTAAACGTACATTGGATTCGGTTAAGGAGAATGGAAAGAGTAGGGCCCTTGATGCCTTTTTGGTGGATCCAGAATCTGAAAATAGAGAGTTTGATTATTCGTTGCTAAAGACATTGAAGGTTTGCTTGGCCCATTATGGAGGTGAAGAAGAATGGCATAGATACATGGAGCAAGATCGAACAACGTACAGTCAAAGATTAATGCGAGATCCGTTGGCGGGTATAAAATTTATGCAGAACTCGGATGGAGACTTTTCGTGGTATAAAATGAATGAGGTCTGGGAGAAAGCTGACTGGTATTCCATAATCAGTAGTTTGATGATCGGATGCCCCAATGTTTATGCAGACTTAAGCTATATTTTGAGTAAGGAATCAGTACATCCCTTGATTAAATTTACACTTGAAAAAGATGCAAATTACCATAGGGAGCATGAGGAATATTTATTAGCAAAGGATATTCATGAGAAAACTCACCATTTCACGGGCAAAAATAAACTGCGGAGTAGGGTCCTATACGGAACCGATTTTTATGTAGTTAGAAACCATAAATCAGATAAAAATCTATTTGTGGATTTAAAGACACTTTTGGGAGATGAAGATTTTGATTTAATTGCTAGGGAAAATCCGGAGTATTATTTAACCCGATCTTACAACTGATGGGAATTTTTATGGTTTGGTCAAATTACTTTTGGGCCACTTAAATAATATGCTTAAGTATCCCTTAATGCTGATTTAGAGGTTTGTCAATGTGTACTATACAATAGGGCCATTGACTTTGTCAAGTCCACAGTCTTCAATGAATTTATTATTGAAAATTTGCAAAACGGGAGGTGAAAGCAACTGGTTTCTGGCATCGATCCAAGATTGCACGTTTATGGGACCATACATGTTTTTGATTCGGTTTTCGTTGAGGTTGAAATTAATTTTCCCCCAATGCAAGGTATAAGGGATTCCTTCCTGTTCCAATTTATTCCAAACGGCTTCGTAAAATTCTCTAGCCTTGCCGCCATCCACACCGTCCATTTCCAAAACGCAGGTATTGGCAAATTTGGTAAAGCCCAAAGTTGCTCGTGTACCTTTTACATAGCGCAGGGATAGCCCTCCGGGAAATGGTTTATTTTTATTTACATCCATGATAAGTTCTACAGCCTTTGGCGAGTCTTCAATAGCAATCCCGACAGCTGCACTGGCCACTTTACCTCGGAATTTGGTATAATTAAAAATTTCTTTCACTGTACCTTGAATAGGTGCTTGCGCTTCAAAAGCCAACTTAAACATAGCATTTACCATTGCTGGTATCAAAAGACCAGATCCAGGTAGTTTGTCCAAAACGGTTGAAATTATCCCCAAAAGATCATCGCCATAGGTGAACTTGTTATCCCTAAGAATTGGAGGATGGGGTACCACCGGTTTTTTGAACATATATTTTAAAAATGTGCCTTTTACGGGATTGTTGGGTTCAAATTTGTGAAGGTTAAAAAGTACCTCAAAATGATACAGATCACCATTTTGTCCAGTTCCGGTTAATTGCAGGTCGGAAAAATCCAATTGACTCATGGCTTTCTTCAATTTTGCATCGTAAGGAACTTGGGCGATTCGGTGCTCCGTAAGCAAAAACTGAGGTTCAGTTTCAATCATTACCCCGTGGATAAACCCAAAGCTTCCAAAAGATACAAGTGCCGCATCAAAAAGTTCGTCATCACGAACAAGAGTGGCTCCCAGCCAATCGGCAAATTCATGTGATGCCACAGGGAAAGAAGCTCGCTCCAACCAAATATGCGAATTTGGCCCTGTAACCAAATGAAGTCCAACAACAAAATCTGGAATGGCCCCAACGGTAAATGCTGCTCCATGGGTGCCAGTTGAAAGTGCACCGGCGACAGTTTGACCATTGCTGGCGCCAGAGGCCTTAATTGATCTAGGAGGAAGCTTCCTGTCTAATCGGGTGTTAATTTCATTGATAATAGTACCACATTGGATAAAGTAAAGGTCCTCCGCCTGATTTGGGTAGTTGGAATTCACATATTTGTTGGTCAATGGAAAAGAAAAGTTGAGTGATGCGGTGTCTATCAACCCTCCTTCCGTTACACCCACTTTGGTGAAAGACCACCCACTTCCCATAGCACGAAGCTTTAGATTATTGTCCAAGGCATGCTGAATAAGCCACTGAAAATTTTTAGTTGTTTTTCGGTACCGCTCCTTATGGGTTTGCCCGGGTGGGTTTCGCAACTTAAAGGAGGCATTTTGCACCAAATTATGGGTGAAGTTTTCGTGCTTGTTGGTCCATTGTTGAATAGGTAACTGTGTAATTCCTTCTGGTAGCATGGCAAATATTTTTAATGATCAAAATCACCTTCGCCTCCTTGAGGCCTCGCACACCCATAGATGGCAGTCCTATGGTTCACAATTCCCAAAGTCACAAGGCTCAACAAAAAATCGGGAAGGGTGGTTTTTACCACGGTCCACGACATAGCCCTTTCTGCACAAGGACATTGGGTGTTGGCAATGTCCGGATTGGCGCTAACCGTTTTGGTACTTCCAGGGGCTACGCCCCACCAATAGCTCCAACTAGATTTACGTTGGCATTCCAAATTCTCAACACTATCTTGGTAAGGACTGGCTTCTATACGTGTACTCACACATGAAGTGGCAAGTAGCAGAACAACCGATACGAAGAGGACATTTTTTTTCATGAAATTAGGTTTTGTGCTGGTTGGGCTTAACTCAGTTTTATGGGTTTTAGGGAATATAGGTCCAAACAGTCTGGGTTGTCAAAACAGGAAGCCCATATGCAAAAAAATCAAATCGCCTAAGAAATATGGTTAGGGAAAAAAGCCTTGAATTCATTGATGGATGCTTATTGAAATTGGACTATAAGTTAACCCAAAAACAACTGATTTACAGGTAGATATGTATGAATTGTAAGTTTTTATGTATAATTAGGAGGAAATATTCTTAAGACAAATGTGTTGCTCCAAGGACGGTAGAAAAGGTTTCATACTCCTAAGACCTGTGAAACGAATTAGGACTATTCCTTTTTGATGAAGTAATACAGGACCACTAGAATGACCAATGGTATGAAAACATCATATATCCAGTGTTTGAAAACGGCACTTTGAATCGGGATTGATTATTCAATTTCTAAACAGGAAGATGAATGGTAAAGGTTACCCCTTGATTCGCATCTTACAGCAAAGTTCCCCTATTTATGACCGCCATAATAAAGAAAACGGTAATGGAGATGATCAAGCAGCTTATTGCTGCAGTAAGATTCTCTGGAATGGAAAATTCCTTTTTAAGGTTGTAAATTATTGCTTTCATAGGTTAAATCTTTGTAGTAAAGATGAAAACCCATGCAGGTTTTGGCCAATCTATTGGTTAAGGGCAACAAACCTTGGATAAATGGAATTTGGTTTGGATTTTATCGAAAAAACGCGTTTTTAAACCATTTTTTTGGTCGAGGAAAGTATGCGGGTCAACAGGGAAATCTATCCCAATTGCGCACCAACCCCATCCAAAAACTCGGCCTCCTCAAAAAGGATGAGCTTCGCGGCCAGTTCCAAAACCGTCTTAATATGTGTATCCGGTTCTCGGATGCACCAGCGCTTACCTGAATTGGAATTTTCCCAGGCCAAAATCCAGCCGTTAAGGAGTGACGCTAACCTATATAGCAAGTCCTGGTAGTCACTTACCTTTATAGGTTTTTGATTATTAACCCTTAATCAAATGTCATTTTTTCTTCAACAACACCAGTGTTTATAAGACTTCTTTCCAAGGAAGCGCAGAAATGAACTAATAAATCATTAAAGTCGTCTTCAAGAATGTACATGTTCTTGATCATCGATTTGTACTCCACACCCTCGGCATGCAGGTTTACCGCTTTTGTGTAATAATCGATGGCTTGTTTCCGATCATATTCTGGATGTTTAAAGTCCCAGCCTTCAGCAATATCAAGTTCTTGGAGAAGTTTGCTCACAGAATCGCTATTGTTGGTAGAAATCAATCTGTTCAAATTATCTTCTAGAAACCTTGTGAATTCTGAGGTTTTGTGAATGTTATAGTGCAAACTTCCTAAATAGGAATAGCTTAAAATGTAGGATATACCATAGGTTTTTGTGATGTGCAACAAGTTTTTGAAACAAAGGTTCAATTCTTTAAATGTTGAAATTAAAACGGCTTTTTTAATAGTCACAGCTTCGGTTACTGAACGTTGAGCGAAGGAAAACACAATGTCTTCATCATTATTAGTGAAATCAACGGTTTGAATCTGGTCATCCGCATTGCACGGAAATAATGGTTTAATGTTCTGAAATCCTAAATATGCATTATACGTTAACTCTTGAATTCTGGTATATACATTGTCAAGGAGATTTAGATTCCTACTTAACTTGTATCTTTTAAGGCTAAGAAGTCTGGGATGATTACTTGAAATCTTTATTTCTATTTGGGATGACAAAAAACCAATTTCTTCGATGTCTATGGAAAACAATCTATTGTTTGCTGAATATTTGGTTATTCCCTTCTCGGATATTTTATCAACGAATTCTCTTTCCATCAACAAATCGTTGTTTATATGGGTTTGAATCAATTTATTAGATTCATGAACCAGCCATTTTTTAAATAAATAAACAAATTGGCTTTTGATTTCAGGTATGGAAGGAGATACAAGGACAGGGTTTTTGAAATCCTCGCAATACGTATTCAATATGTATAAGCATTTTTTAAGCTGAAATAGGGCATCGTTGTATAAGCCTGCCAATTGATAACATCGGAAACTCAATATGTTGAGGTAAAATACATTGGCAATGGAAAAGAATTTTTCGAATCTTATATGTTTGAGGTCATTAGAATGTTTGAGGTTCCAAAAATTGAACCAAAATAAATTAAGGTTGTCGTCTCCAACTGATGGGATTTTTTCGGCAAACGATTTTTTGTTGATGTGGTTTATGGATTCGTAAAAATCGGTTCGCTCTCCAAGGCTAGAGAGAATACTGTCTGATAGCTTGCTTAAAACCAACCCTAAGGACTGCGCCGTTTTGCCACTTAAAATGTGCAAGGCTCTTGTATTATAAAGCACCCGCTCAATGGTTTTGAAGGTTTTTAATGCGGATGCGTTAGACTGCTGGACTCTTATGGAGGTGTGTTCCCTTTTGGTTTTCTTAAATACGTGAACCCGATTCACATTATAAGGCCTGTTCTTGGAGGCTCTTATGTCATCTCCGGTCTGTAACGGCCTGAAATCAGCATCCCCAAAAATGCCATAAAGATTTTCCTGGTAGGGAGTTAATATATGTCCAATTGCAGTGGCATAGTAAAAAGTACAAGCATATGAAGGGAAGAAATATTTTCTGTCTTGGGATTTAAAGGATTCCCTAACTTTCTGGATACTGCCATAGTTTAGACCTTGAATGTTAAGGACTGTATCGTTGTTATCGTGAATTTCGAATGTAATTTGCTCATTGCCCACATCTCTAATTTTTAGATATTCAAACCAAACCCCATAGGCCCCCTTTTGATGAATGGAATTGAAATTTCTGTTTTTATAGAAAAGAATTGAACCAATATTTTGATAGTAATCTGATAAAAGAGTTTGGACGCGTTTATGATCGCCAAGTCGTGTTTTATCTTTAAAAAATTCACGATAGCCTAAGCTGGGTTTGAAAGATTGCAACGGGAACAATTCTTCTAGACCCATGAAACCGCAATATTCTTGGATGTTCCTCCGTAGGTTACTTTCTGTTATACCATCAGACCGTCCTTTTTCTATACAGGCAAGAAGAGCAAGATGTGGTCTTAAGAACAACTGCATTCTTTTGTACGGTGCTTCCCATTTATATTCCTTTTCTTTCTCATTTTTTTCAAAGACCTTGAAATCCCATTTATAGGACTCAATTATGGTATTTCTTAAAGTGGAATAGGTAGAGTCGTAACGATAGGTCTTTTCTAAACATAGACTTACCAACAGTCTATTTCTCAAGAACTGGACCTTCTCATCATTATTGAGCTTTTCCGAGGACCCGTTGGTTCTACTGAGCGGTTCAAAACTGTCATTGTAGTATCGAATTGCAGATTCGTATTCCTCATCATAGTAATGCAAATCAGCAATGGTGGAGTTGAGGTATGAAATGGTTATGGAAAGGTTGTTGTCCTTTGAGTTTTCTGAGGTATGGGCAAGTCTTTTTTGTTTTAATTTTTGCTTAAAGAAGGTTTTTAAATGATAGGATTCATCATAGGTAAAGTTAAAGGCCGCAGCATTTTCATCTGAGATTTTTGAGATGTATTTAAACTCCATGGAGGCCCTGCTTCTAAACTTATACTGAAACATGGCATTGGTGGTTTCTCTAATAAAATGCCTGTCCAACAAATAGTTAACGATAGAGCCCATCATCGCCCGTAGGTTGGGGCCTTTACTCCCTAAGATTATGTCGGGCATTAATTCTAGTTCGCGCCAAGAAAAGGCTGAACGGTGGAATTTTAGAATATGGTCCAAAAGAAAAGCGGATAAATAAAGATTTTTATCGCTGAAGAGCTTAAAATGCTTTTGGTTCTGCAATAAATAGGGGGTCACTATATTGTACAAAAACCCTATATGGTACTGCTGTATGTAGTCAAGTTTAAAATATGTTCTTACCTTTTCATTTTCTTTTGGGACTATAATGCTTTCTGACTTTTCGAGTTTATTAGCTACATTATAGTGTAATATAAGTTTCTCCTTTTTTTCAGAACGGGAATGTTCATAGGAATTGGACTTGATCAGATAAGATTCAAATAATTCTTTAAGTCTTTTTGGACTACCATTACATCGGTAGGTAAGAAAAATAATGAATCTTCTAAGCTGATAAATCGTAAAGAACTTATCTGCGTCATCCAAGGGCGAAAGTGCTCCATAGAATTTGTCGATTTCCTGCTGAATTTCATAATACTTTTTTTTATGATCCTTTAAAAGGTTTCTGATTACATAATCCTCCGTCATTTGGCTCAAACCGTTCTTTTTACTGACCCAGTCCTTAAAAAAACTGTTGATGTAAATAACATCGTGGAAGATACTGCTGTAAAAGGATTCCCTGTCTGCTATGTCCGCTAGACTGGCATCATACATTTCAGAACCTCCTATGAAAACAAACTTTGCGTCAGCAGTGTGAATGAAGCTTTTTAGGTTAGCCAAGAGTTTTGCAACCGAGTCCCTTCGGCTTTGCACTTTTGATTTGCCAAGTTCGATGATGTTTTCTGTTTCATAACTGAATTCGGGCTCTAACTTATCCAACTCATCAATGATGAAGAGTACATATCCCTTTTTAAGCTTTCTGTAGGCTTTTAAAATCTCCTTTAATTCAAACTCAAGTTCTTTAACGGTAATTTTTTCATAAGCCTGACTGTAGTGTTTGCTGCCATTATCCAGTCTAAATGAATCCAATACCTTAGTGAGCAGGGTGGTTTCTAGACCACTATCCTGAATGGATGTACCCCCATCCGAAATTTCAAGGCCGGAGTGTATTCTTTTATTGGTTTCCTCAAGTTTGTTCTTTAGGTTTTTCTCGGTCACATTCAGAAACTTGAAGCGTCTTAGGAGCAAATCAAACATTTGAAGTGATAGGGAATAGAAAACAACAAACAGAAATGACAAAATGATGATGACCAATACTTCGTTTTCCAATAAGGATGACCCATACAAAAACCTAAATTTAGGCCAAAGGCCGGGTTCTATATTTGGAAGGGACAAGCCAAAAGCCAGGGACATTAAAAAAGCTACGGTTATGGCTATTGTTGGTCTTACCAGTTTCGTATTTTTCTTGAGATCACCATCAATACTACTGTACAATTGAATGAACATTTGTCTTAGAAGATCAAAATCTGATAGATCACCTTGGGAGAGATACACATCGATTACATGCAACTGCTTTTTACCTGACTTCTCTACTTTATCTTTTAGTTTGTTAGAGACTTTTTTGACCAAGGTTGATTTTCCTATGCCCCGGTATCCTGCCACAAGATAAGATCCTTGGTAAGATGCATCATCTGGTTGACTTTCGTCCAAGGTTAAGCAAGGAGGAGTAATTTTTCTTTCAAGCTTTTTTTGTTCTTCTATTCTGCCAATGAACGGGGCATTGCTTTCGTCGGTAAAATCGTACTGTGTAACTTCAATATAGAGACTTCTGGCTGTTACCCCCATTTGGTCAGTGTTTGGTTGGTTTAAATAGTTGATCCTGGGGGAAAGGAATAGTTTGGTTAAAATAGCATTTTTTATGGAAACACTTGGACTTGGTTCCATATTTTGGAAATTGTTTTTTTTTCACCTGTCCAAGACTGTAATACACAATGTCAACACGTAGTCAAGCTAATCTGGCCACCTCGTTTTAGGGTAATAAAGTTCATGAGATAATTTTATTATATAAAGCAAGGGAGTAACCCGCTAAAGTGGCTACCTTGGTTGCTTTACCAGCCCATAAATCCCATCTAAAACTCGGCTTCCTCAAAAGGAATCATTTGGGTGGCCAACTCCAAAACAGCTTGGATGTGGGTATCCGGTTCACAGATATGCTCATGGTTGCCTGAGTTGAGATTGTCCAATGCCAAAATGCACACATTTAGGAGCGATTCTAGTCTAAACAGTAGATCACGATAACCCTTTACCCTTAAATGGGTAACCGAGAAATCTTTTTTTTGCCACTTTAGCGAACCAAAGTAGGCCTCTATGGGGAGTTCCAAGTCGTTTAGGTTAATATTTTTCTTGTCTTTCATGGAAAATGATTTGGGATTCAGTCCGAAGAAAAAGAAAAAATTGGAAAAAACTGCGGACGAAAATCCGCAATATGAATGATTTTACAAAAGCCCACTGATTGTCCAAGTACGGTTTGATCTAAAATTTATATCGGTTCACTTTGTTTTGAATGGTTTTATGCAAATCCGCTCTTGTATTGGAGCTACTTTCACCAGCATATTAATCAAAAACGAATCGGAATCATGAAACTTCACCACAACATCTTTCTAGTACTTGTATTGCTGTTCACAGGAGCGGTCAATGCACAAAAATTTTTTTCACCGGCCGAACTGCAGGACTTTAAACAAGACTTCAAAGAACATATTGTCAAAAAAATGAAAAAGCACAATGTTACGGGATTGAGCATTGCCATGGAAATTGAAAATCAACTGGTTCTTGAAGAAGGATTTGGGTTTTCGGACAAGGCAAACAACACCAAAGCAACAAAAGATACAGAATACCCTATAGGTTCCGTATCAAAAATTATTACCTCTACCGCTATTTTAAAATTATGCACAGATGGACTTATAGATATAGATAAACCATATGCCAACTATGTTCAGGATTTTTCTATGAAGTCGCACTTCACGGGTGGGGATGAAATTACTGTGCGGCATATGCTTTCGCATTATGCAGGTATCCCCAGACTACGTGCCAAAGGGTTTATGAAGAAAGAACCAGAGCCTTTGGAGCATCTTTTGCAAAATTCTAAAGATGAATATCTAATTTCACCTCCTGGAAAGGTATATCAATATTCAGATTGGGGAGTTGATTTGTTGTCACTTCTGGTAGAACGGGTATCTGGAGTGTCCTATGAGGAATATGTAGAAAATAATATTTTCAGACCACTCCAGATGAACCATTCGTATTTTGGTCCGGCCAAGCACACAAAAGGATATACAAACGGAACTGAAACTGATACTTATAGGTATAGCTATTCAGGTTCGGACGGTGTTACCTCCAGCGCTGCCGATATGCTCAAAATAGCCCGATTATATACCAAGAATGGGAGAAGGGCAAACAAAGAATTTCTAAGCGATACAGTGGTGGAGGATGCCCTTCAAAACCAGTTTGCCGGTGCGCCCTTGGCCTTTGATACTGGAATTGGACTCATGTGGGAGGTAATGCAGCTGAAGAGTGGACATACCCGGGTAAAAAAGGCTGGGGTGCACGAACCTTTTTATACGTATATCTTTTTTATCCCAGAGCTGAATACCTCCGTAGTTGTTTGTAGTAACTCTAACTCCAGCAGTGCAATCCATTGGGACAGTTGGGGCAAATTATATGCATTTGTGGGGAAAAAGTACAAGGCTTCCAATCTCATGGAAGAGAAAGAGAAGGTCAAGTATAAGAAAATCACATTGACCAATGACCAATTCAAAAAAATTGAGGGTTCTTATAGTACATCCATCGGAATTTTAAACCTTAAAAGAAATGGCAATAAATTTGATGTAGACCTTAAAGCAGAAAACAAACAAGGTTTAGGTATTCCATATTCCAATGGCCTCATAAAACTCTATGTCAAAATTTTAGGCGTGAAAATACATGCCATGGACATTTTTTGGAAAGACTTGGACGGTGAACTTGTTATTGGAGAGCAATTTGAAAGTGGTACAAGACATGTTCTTGGCTCCAAAATCAACTCTAAAAAGATACCAGATTCATGGAAGAATGCAGTGGGCACCTACACGGTGAGTAATTATAGCGAAAATGATTACAGAACTATTGATAATTTGCAGCTGTTGATCAATTCAGATAATATTCTGGAAATAAGGGGAAGTGCCACGTTTCCGAGAGAAATGGGGATACAATTGGGTTTATCTCCAATATCGGATGGGCTGGCCATTATTCCAGGATATAATTTTGATTTCTTTGGAGGGGAAACGGTCAAATTAGAGAATAGAGAAGGCGGCGAATATGTTTTGACCTTATCTGGATATAAATTTAAGAGAACAGCAAAATGACGCATAAAGATTCAGAGGAGGTAATAAAGATAAGTCCAGACTTATTGTTTAAAAGACCCTATATATGGATTATTACCATATCGATTACCTCCCTTAATTTCTTGATTACCTATAATTTTCAAAGAGTCGATATTCAATATTTCTACTATTATTTTGTAGATATACTCACTACGTATTTGATCATTGAATTTTATGCAGTCGGAATCCGATGGCTTAACAAGAAGGTGCCATTAAACACAGATTTTGTAAAAAGGGTAATGTATCAGTTGACGTTGCACACACTAAGCGTTATCATATTTACCATTCTCCTAAATGAGTTGTTTGACTACCTTTTTTTTGAAGGTGAACGGCTTTCCCTTTCGTTCGTTTTTTATACCAAGGACACCTTTGTTGCGCTCTTGTTCATTTTACTTTTTCACATGGTCTATTTCGGATTGTTTTTGATGTCCAACAAGCAAAATTTGGAATCTCTGAAGATAGTCCCGGAAGCAAGAATTAAAGTTAAGGATGCTTTCACTTTCAAATTGTTGGACAAAAAGGAAATAATTGCGGTGTACTCACTATTGGGGATTACTTATGTGATTGATATTGATTATAAAAAATTCTCTTCAGAATTGACACTTAAGGAGATGGAAGAGAAGTTGGCAGGTAATTTTTTCAGGGCAAATAGAAAGTGTATTGTTTCAAAACCAATCATTGATTCTTATAAGAGTGGTAACTATGGTAAAATAGACATTACCATAAAAACAGAAGATGTAATGGAACTCCCCAAAACAATTACTGTTAGTCGAGATAAGGCCTCATTGTTTAGAACTTGGATAAGTAGCGATTAATGATCAAGACTTCAACATTTAAAATTGAATCAAACTAGTCTCTTATTCCTAAAAGCTATACCGGAGCCGGATTTAAGATATCGCTCATAATCATACGCTTTTTGTTTGTTGGAAAAATTGGCAACATGGACCAATACAAAAGGTAATTTATCTTTTGTAAAGTGTACTTCTCCCCTGGCATGAGCCTTTAATCGTTGTTTTAAGTTGGCTGAAAAACCCGTATAAAATTGACCGTTGGAACATTTCAGAATGTAAACTGAGTAGGGGAGTATCATAAGATTTGGGTATAAAATGGACGGCGTCCACAGTAGCTCTCCGCACAGGAGCGTGTAAATTTAAAATGTAGAAAGATATGTAATTAAAGAAAAAAGCTCCCCTTCGCATAAAGCTTCGAGGAGCGAAGGTGGAGCCGGGGAGAATCGAACTCCCGTCCAAACAAGCAAAGTCAATGCTTTCTACATGCTTAGTCCCTGTTCAGTTTTCGATGCACAACCGACCAAAGACCGCCTATTGTGCACTTAGCTTCTTAAAGTTTTAGTGGTACTGCCAAAGCAAACGGTACCCTTATGTTGACTTTTCTGGTGCTCCTTAATGGATCGCCATCAACAAGGGCTATCCAGGAACATCTCGCTTCCCTACCTAGTAAGGACGAGGCAAATCCTACTATAATTCAGATTATGCGGCAAGAGCGTAATTATTATCGCCAATTAAAAGTGTGGAAAATGAGATTAACGAGCTGTATCCCAGCGCTCGGCATGCTTACATTGCCAGTGGTCTCGTTGTCAAAACCAGTCGGCCCCAAGTTTTCAAAGAACACGCTCCACTTCCAGTGTCTTAAAACTATCACAGGATGTATCAAGAAGTGGGCGTTCGCTCCTTCACCGGTTTTTTTACCAAATGGTTTCAAAGACCAAGGGTTTCGGAGCGCCGGGCTATTGGCTGTACACGCTAACACGTGGTACTTGCCGTTATCCCTAACGCAAAATGCAACAATTTGCGTACGTTTGCCACGCCTTTAAATTAGATGTGGCCCGCAAAGGTACCCCAAAAAGTATTCCAAAAAAAGTTTTGAAATCCTACCACCAAAATGTTATGTTTGCAACAATAGTTAACCAAAAAGTTACATAATTAATGAAATTCGGCATCATCCAAGAAAGAAAAAACCCGCCAGACCGCAGGGTTGTGTTATCTCCAACCGAATGTCAAAATGTATTGGCCGCTTTTCCACAAGCGCAAATCCAGGTAGAAACATCACCCATTAGGGTGTTTTCGGATGAAGAATATGCTGAAAAGGGCGTTCCGGTAGTTCAGGATATAACCACTTGCGATGTACTCCTTGGGGTAAAGGAGGTTCCCATAGATGCGCTTATTGCCAACAAAAAATACTTTTTCTTTTCCCATACCATTAAAAAACAACCTTATAATCGAAAACTGATACAAGCTATTCTGGACAAGAACATTGAGCTTTATGATCATGAGGTAATCACCAACCAAAAAGGACAGCGTCTAGTGGCCTTTGGCCGATATGCAGGCATTGTAGGGGCCTATAATGGTATGCGGGCCTATGGTCTAAAATTTGACCTGTTTCAACTGCCAAAAGCGGAGACCTTAAAGGACCAACAGGCGTTAATTACAGAGCTTCAAAAAATTAAACTGCCGAATATCAAGATTTTGTTGACAGGAAGGGGTAGAGTAGGTAACGGATCTAGGGAAATGTTGGATGCCATGGGTTTAAAAAGGGTCAATGTGGCCGAATACCTCAAAGAGACTTTCAATGAGCCTGTATATTGTCAGATAGATGCTTCGGAATACAACAAAAGAAAAGATGGTGTGCGAGGGAACAAACCAGATTTTTTTGCCAACCCCCAAGAATATAAATCCAACTTCTTCAGATTTGCCAAGGTAACGGATTTTTACATTGCAGGACATTTTTTTGGAGATGGTGCACCCTTTCTATACACTCGTGAAGATGCCAAACATCCAGGGTTTAAGATTAAAGTAGTAGCAGATATTAGTTGTGACATAGATGGTCCAGTAGCTACAACAATCCGGGCTTCAGAAGTAGCGGACCCCATCTACGGCTATGATCCAGTATCCGAAACGGAGGTAGACTATAAAAGGCCAGAAGCTATCGCCGTTATGGCGGTGGATAATCTGCCCTGCGAACTACCTAGAGACGCCAGTACCGGATTTGGAGAGGCATTTTCCAAATATGTGATACCTGCCTTTTTTAATGGTGACGAAGATGGAGTTTTAGAACGCTCCAGAATGACAAAAGATGGAAAGCTCACCAAATGCTACGCGTATCTGCAAGATTATGTAGATGGTAATGAATAGTCCTCAGCCATTGTTGGCTTTTGTGCCTATTCCTTACCAACTTCAATTTCCCATTCAATGGTGGGGTGTTGCTTGGGAGCAACATAAGCCCCAACGGCCTCCAAAGAAAGTGTAATACCTTCTTTTTGCTCCAATGTTTTTATTTGAAGAGTCGTAGAACCCTTGGCCGGAATAGTAAACAGTGGTGGGTTGGAGTAAAATGTAAAAGGCATTTTATTTTGAAACAAAAGATCACTACTTGAGTTGTTTTTCAAGGTCATTTTCAAGATAGAAGTGTTGTTGATATAAGCAACATCTTCAATTACTATGCAAGCTTTTAGCAAAGGCTTTAGATTTTCTTCTTTCCCTACCAACAGCTCGTTGAACACGGCCACAGTGCGCCCGGCAAACAATGCTTCCTTTAAGGAAGCCGGCGTTTTTTCCTTGGCAAAGACCAAGGTGATGGGTCGCGCATGTCCTTTTTCCTTAAAGTGCCAGTCAATGAGACCATGGATATCGCTGGTTCCCATAATGGTCAGGTTATTTTCCAGGGCCATGGCTAAAGATTCTTCAGCATAGTCCCTGTCATTAATGACTTCAATACCGTGCAATTCCCCATTTTCAATCCTGTTTTTCTGGAAATCACTAAGTTTTGGATTCCCATTTGGGTTTTGGGGATACCATGCGGGATGGTTCCAAAACACAAACGCATCTTGTTTTTTTGAAGCTGCAAAGGCGTCTTCCGCTTTTTCAACCAGTAAGCTATTGGCATCTGTTATAAAAATGGCATTGCTATGACCTATAGGTGCACCTCTGGTTATCTCTGAACCGGCGATAACCAGAAGATCATGTGCTTCGGCTTCTTTTAAAGCAATTTCGTATGCCCTGTTGCGGTCGGGGTGTGGTATGTCTTTGGAATGCGGTTGATATTCCAAATGTTCAGTCAGTGAGATAGCATCCAAATTATCCCGTAGGGCCTCCATGATCCTAATGGTGGGCCAGACATTTCCATCGGAAAAAACGGTATGCTGGTGGAAATCCGTGGTTAAGGTTTGATAACCTGGAACATCTGGATAGGTTAAAGCACCGGAACTTTTATGTGAATGCTCTTGGGCACAAAGTACAGTGGTTGCAAGGATGGCAAAAAATAGCGTTTGGATTTTCATAAGGTTGGTTTTTCCAAAGGTATAAAACCAAAGAACTTAATGATTTGATAAAAGGCTTTTTTCTTATTTAATAAGCGGTTAACCTAATCCACTTGTTGGCAGTCCCAGAAATTCTAGGACGGCGTTCATATAGTTAAGAGGGCTGTTGTCCGCCAGACCAATCAATCTTTCTTGAGGTAAACATGATAGTCCCCAGAATCACAAAAAGACCTATACTTCCTGCCAGTAATGAATCCTCCAATCGAATGATTACAAAAATGAAGGAATAAAGACCGAACATGGAGCCCAGTACCGGCATGGTGAACTTCGGGTTATTGAGAATGAATCGTGAATATACTGTTATTTCCCCCGTTTAGCTTAAAGACCAACTTATTGGTCTATCCTAAACTCCAAAATGGGATTTTTATCAATATATAAGGTGATTTTTTGACCCTGCTTTACTGTACTGGTGAGCTTCAGTTTTGATATATACAGTTTTTCGTCTTTTCTTATGACCGCATTTCGGATTTTTCCGGGTGAATTGTTTGAATCTAAACTATAGTTGAGCTGGGTAATGAACGGAAATTTTTCAAATTCAAACACCAGCTCCAAATTTTCCGACTGTGCTAGCAGTCCGCTTGTTTTATTTGAAAGGGCTATGTTATTTTCAAAATATCCTGGCAAGAAGATTGGGGCAGCGTAAAAAGTGCTCAAGGCAATGGGTGTTTCTAGTAACTGCCATTCCATCTCCGACGGAAAATGATCTTTTATGAACTTTTCGGGTTCGGTATCAAAATAATGCTCGTTAAAATCACGAACAAGAACCTTTTCCAATTCACTCCAGTATCCAGTTGCCCATGTGGGATCCATCAATCTCCATTTATTGTCTAATTTGACAACATTCCATGTGTGGTTTTTATATGTTTTTTCGCCTGTAACATCCCTGATATCCTCCTTTACGATTCCTGGTACTATTTTGGATTCTACCCCGAAGTTATCGCATAGTTTCTTCAATAGAATAGAGTAATCAAAGCATACGCCTCGTTTGTCCTTGAAAGCTCGGTTGACTCTTTGGCTCCGTACTTTTCTCAACTGTCTTTCCTTACCTCTTTCGGAATAATAGATGATAGTTGTTCTGGGTTTAAAAACCTCATCCAAGGTTTTTCCATAGGTAATATTATGGGTCAGCCAAATAAATGCGGCCCTAACCCTTTCCATATTAGAATCAAAATCGTTTTGTACTCGAATGGCTAGATGATCAATATGATCAAAGTCAGGGTATTCTTTAACCTTTTCGTCCACATATTCGTATTCTTGCGACAGACCAAAAAAAGAAAAGAATAAAAAAAAGTAAAATGCTATTTTAGGCATAAAAGTATTTCATCAAAGATATGAATCCAGCAGAAACCTATATTTTGGATCAATGCGAACCTTTTAAAAGTATTTTATTGCAGTTACAAGTACTTATCGAATCTACTGTCCCCAATATTGAATTAAAATATAAGTATAGGATTCCGTTTTATTATTTGGACGGTAAACCATTTTGCTATCTCAATGTGTCTACGAAAAAGAAATATGTGGATGTTGGCTTCTGGAGTTCTGCCCACTTGACTGTTCATACGGATAAAATGGTCACAAAAGGAAGAAAGGTGATGAAATCGCTTCGGTACGCCTCAATGGAGGAATTGGACACTAAAATACTTCTTGAAGTTTTATTGGATGCCAAACAGATTAACCACAAGGGTTTTTGGAAATAGATTAAAGACCGTTAACCGTTTTTCTGATAGCAACCAAATCTGTGAGTAGCTTTTCCAGTAAGCTTAAATCTAACATATTGGCGCCATCGCTTTTGGCATTTTTTGGGTCAAAGTGTGTTTCCATAAAAAGTCCATCCACTCCGGCAGCTATCCCTGCTCGCGACATGGTTCCTATTAGGGCTGGTCTTCCTCCTGTCACCCCAGAGGATTGGTTGGGTTGTTGCAGACTGTGTGTCACATCCAAAACCACCGGCGCATATTGTTTCATGGTTGGGATGCCCCTAAAATCCACTACCATATCTTGATAACCGAACATGGTACCGCGATCGGTAATCCAAGCCTTGTCACTACCAGAATCAGTAACTTTTTTTACCGCATGCTGCATGCTTTCAGGACTCATAAACTGTCCTTTTTTTAGATTGACCACCTTACCAGTCTTGGCGGCTGCAACCACTAAGTCCGTTTGCCGTACCAAAAAAGCGGGAATTTGAAGCACATCCACGTACGGTGCAGCCTTGGCAGCATCAGATATCTCATGGATATCCGTAACGGTAGGTACCTGAAAGGTCTCCGAGACTTTTTTAAGGATTTTCAAGGCCTTTTCGTCGCCAATACCAGTAAAAGAATCTATTCTACTTCGATTGGCCTTTTTAAAACTTCCCTTAAAGACAAAGGGGATCTCTAGTTTGTTTGTGATTTCAACAATCCGTTCAGCGATTCTTAGAGCCATATCCTCGCCTTCAATAGCACAAGGACCTGCCAGCAAGAAAAAATTATCGCCTTTTGTATGTTTTATCTGTGGAATTACGTCTAATTGCATGCACTGGGAATTTGTGCAAAAATACTATTTTGATGAAGGAATAGTTCTATTAATACCAAATTAACCTACGATGTTTAGATTTCATTTTTTGGCGATACTGTTCTGCACATCGCTGATGCATGGCCAATTTGGCAAAAACTGTGAGTTAAGACAGCTCAAGATCAATATTTTTAACCCTGGCTTGGAATATGAAATGGCTTTGGGGGTAAACAGTACCTTGGACATAAGAGCGGCTTGGCAACTGGCCTTGGAACCCGCCAGCTCCGAACCCTTGGAAAACTACGATTTCTTTCCTGCCATAACTGTACAAAACAGATATTACCACAATTTTAACGGACGCTATAGAAGAGGTAGGGATATTTATGGAAATTCCGGGAACTATCTAGCCCCAACTGTTGCCGTATTTTCGCCTGATGCTAGAAACGTTGAAGGTAAACAGGTCGATGGAGTCCATGGCTACGGCGGTTTAGTCTACGGTATTCAACGAAGTTTTAATTCAGGCTTAAGTTTTTCCATTGATGCCGGAGCCGCATATTATGTTGGACCTTTTAAGGGAGATATTCTACCAGTAGTTAATTTGAGTATTGGTTGGATCATTAGCGAGAAACGTTGGTGTGTTGGGCGGTAAATTTCTGTTTTTTCTGTTTGTGTAATCCAATTGTTGAAATTGGCAGCTAGTCAAATGATATAGGTGCAGATTTTTTGGTTCGGTATTTGATAAAAAACCCGCATAACCAAAAAATCAATCACAGATGAAAATTTCAACCTTCTTTGTATTTTTTTCCTTTTTGCCTGGACTTGTTTGTGCCCAATCCGATAAAAATGTTGAGGATAATCAGTTTACCATTAATTTCTTATTGCCAGGCGTGGTTTATGAACATGGAATTTCCAACAATTCAACCTTAACAGCGGAAGCCACGATAGGCTTTGCTTATCGGGAATCTGATTTTTTTGACTCAGGTTTTGGGATTTATCCCATTGGTAAACTACAATATCGGCACTACTATAATTTTCAGCGTCGATTGGAAAAGGGTAAGCATATAGCCGGAAATACTGGAAATTATATTGCACCCTTGCTGGGAATCCAAAGTGGCAAGGCCATAATTGGGGATTTGAACTATGCTTCTGATTTTTTTGCAGGGGTAGGTGCCGTGTACGGATTGCAGCGAACAGGACAGAAAGGGTTTAGTTTTCGATTTGAAGTGGGTCCTGCCTATTTCTTAGATGAATTCGATGCCGATTTTGGATTATTTATGGCTATTAAGCTGGGTTGGGTAGTCGTTAAAAATAGATGAGAGCAAACTTCCTCAGAATCAATAAGATAAAAATAACATTTCCTTTGGTGTGCAAGTAGAAAATAGCAGTATCTTTGCAGGCTTAAAAATCGGAATATGTCCAAGATTAAGAATATTGCAATCATTGCGCACGTTGACCATGGTAAAACCACTTTGGTGGACAAAATTATGTACCACTGCCGTTTGTTCCGGGATAATGAGAACAAAGGCGACTTAATTCTGGACAATAACGATTTGGAACGGGAACGGGGAATTACTATTGTTTCCAAAAATGTTTCTGTGGTTTACAAAGACACTAAAATCAATATAATTGATACTCCAGGTCACGCCGATTTTGGAGGTGAAGTGGAGCGGGTATTGAACATGGCCGATGGGGTTTTGCTATTGGTAGATGCCTTTGAAGGTCCTATGCCACAAACTCGTTTTGTTTTACAAAAAGCCATTGATTTGGGCTTAAAACCTTGTGTGGTAATCAATAAGGTGGACAAAGAGAATTGTACTCCAGAAGAAGTGCATGAAAAAGTCTTTGATCTTATGTTTGAATTAGGGGCAGAGGAATGGCAATTGGATTTCCCAACCGTTTATGGTTCGGCCAAACAGAATTGGATGAGTGAGGACTTTCAAAAGCCTACGGATAATATAGAACCTTTGTTGGATATGGTCATTGATCATGTTCCCGAATTCAAACCGGAACAAGGCTCTACCCAAATGCTAATTACTTCTTTGGACTTTTCCTCTTTTACTGGGCGGATTGCAATTGGTAGATTACAACGAGGCACCCTAAAAGAAGGACAACAGATTTCTTTGGTGAAAAGAGATGGGAGCATTGTTAAGACCAGAGTTAAGGAGTTGTTTACTTTTGAAGGTCTTGGGCGGCAAAAGGTGGAATCGGTTGTAGCGGGAGATATTTGCGCTATTGTTGGAGTAGAAGGTTTTGAAATTGGTGATACTGTTGCCGATTTTGAAAACCCAGAAAAATTGAAAACCATTGCTATTGATGAGCCTACCATGAGCATGCTGTTTACCATTAACGATAGTCCATTCTTTGGCAAAGATGGAAAGTTTGTGACTTCTAGGCATATCAAGGAACGCTTGGAAAAAGAATTGGAGAAAAACTTGGCCCTTAGGGTTGAGGAAACTGATAGTGCCGATAAATTCATGGTTTTTGGAAGGGGAGTTTTGCACCTTTCTGTTTTGATTGAAACCATGCGTAGGGAAGGTTATGAGCTTCAAATAGGTCAACCTCAAGTAATTATTAAAGAGATAGATGGGGTTAAATGTGAGCCAGTGGAGCATTTGACCATTGATTTGCCTGAAGAAGTATCCGGAAAGGCTGTGGAAATGGTTTCTATCCGAAAAGGAGAAATGACCAGCATGGAGGCCAAAGGTTCTCGTATGCTCTGTGAGTTTATTATACCCTCTCGAGGAATTATTGGACTAAGAAATCAACTGTTAACGGCCACCGCTGGAGAAGCTATTATGGCCCACCGATTCTTGGAATACCAACCGCTCAAAGGTGAAATTGCCCAAAGGCAGAACGGTTCTTTGGTTTCTATGGAAAATGGAACAGCCATTCCTTATTCTATAGATAAACTTCAGGAACGCGGGAAATTCTTTATAGACCCGGGAGAAGAGATTTATGAAGGGCAGGTAATCGGAGAAAATTCACGTGGGGATGATATGACCATTAACGTAACCAAGACCAAAAAGCTTTCCAATGTACGTTCTGCTGGTGCGGATGATAAAGCCAAGATTGTTCCGGCAATCAAGTTTTCTTTGGAGGAAGCTTTGGAATACATCCAAAAAGATGAATATGTGGAGGTAACCCCCAATCATCTTCGACTACGAAAGATTTTCTTAAAAGAAGTGGACCGTAAACGGAACAAGATAGATTAATTTTCCGCGCTCAGGTTTAAATGGCCATGGTGCTGTTCCCTTAAACAGGCAACCGCGGGGCCAATAATACCGGCATGGTTCATCAGTTTAGCCTTTACCACTTCCGTTTCAATGGTAATCAAATGGCTAAATTCCTTCCATTTCTTGGAAGTGCCTCCACCCACGATGATAAGGTCTGGAGCTGTTATCAATTCAACATAGCGTAAAAATTTGTTGAACCGTTTCCCCCATTTTTCAAAGCTCAAATTTTCCCTTTCCTTGGCCGAAGCAGCAGCCCATTGCTCTATTTTCGAGTATTTTTTATAGGGAATTTGGCCCAATTCAAAATTGGGTAGCAAAACACCATTGTAGAAGGCTCCACTTCCCAAACCGGTACCTATGGTAATCATTAAGACCAGTCCCATTCTGCCTTTTCCAACCCCGTAATTCATAGAAGCATACCCTGCAGCATCAGCATCGTTCAGGACAGTAAACTCATGTCCTGTTGCTTTAGTGAACAGTTCATCAATGTTAACACCTACCCAACTTGGATCCAGGTTTCCAGAAGAGGTGCAAATCCCATTTTTTACTATAGTGGGAAAACCACAACCCACAGGTCCTTTATAGTTGAAATGATCAACAATTTGGGACACAACCTTGGCCATATCTTCAGGTTTTCTTGAACTAGGCGTTGGGATACGGAATCTTTCAGTCAGCATTTCTCCAGTTTCTGCATTGACCAGTGCGCCTTTAATGCCTGATCCACCAATATCGATACCAAGTATTTCCATGAGAATGGTTAAAATTTAATTTTGACAAAGAAACAAAAAAGTTTTGGCCACCAAAATCTGCCGAATGCTCGTTATCAAATTGTTGTTAACGACTTTCCTCCGGGTGTTGGATGGATTGGTTAAAATAATTCAATGTGTGGTTAACGTATATGCCGTCTAACATTTTATCCATTGAATCACCAAGATTCCCAATCCCTTTTTAGGGTAATGGTCAAATTGCTTTTTGGATTACTTCAAAAACTTTACTGCTATCACATTTAAGGGTTTTGTGGGGGTATTTTAAGATAAGGGCATAGTCGTGGGTGGCCATAATAATCGTCCGTCCGGTTTGGTTAATATCCTGTAAGACCTTCATGACCTCTACACTGGTTTGGGGGTCCAGGTTCCCGGTAGGCTCATCTGCTAGGATGAGTTCTGGGTCATTTAGCAGAGCACGAGCAATCGCAATACGCTGTTGCTCCCCTCCGGAAAGTTCATGCGGAAACTTAAAGCCTTTGGTTTTCATTCCTACTTTATCCAAAACCTCTTCAATTTTGATATCCATTTTAGAAGTTTCTGTCCAACCCGTAGCTTTCAGAACAAAACGAAGATTGTTGTTTACATTGCGGTCAGGAAGCAATTTAAAATCTTGAAAAACAATCCCCAGCTTTCTTCGCAGAAATGGGATATCCTTTTCTTGTAGGTTTTTAAGATTAAAATCGACCACCATTCCAGAACCTTGTTTTAACGGGAGATCGGCATACAAAGTCTTCATAAAGCTGCTTTTACCACTCCCTGTTTTTCCTATAACATAGACAAATTCCCCTTTTTTAACCTGAAGGGTAATGTGGTTTAAGATGAGGTTTTCATTTTGAAAAACGGCAACATC
Source organism: uncultured Allomuricauda sp. (assembly GCA_965117065.1). GTDB lineage: Bacteria > Bacteroidota > Bacteroidia > Flavobacteriales > Flavobacteriaceae > Flagellimonas. Next base: position 1,303,576 of record OZ220751.1, on the reverse strand, counting down.
CTGAAGTTTTAAAATGGTTTCGGGCATTTAAGTATGAAATATTTATAGGTTAAGGGTTTGTGATGTCTTGGCTTTTTTGATTAGACAAACATGATATGTCGAGTAACCAAAGTTAGCATGTTTAAAATTAATGTACTTCCCACTTATAAGCTCTACCTTTTAACCAAAAATATACTTTGGCGTGAATTTTGACGTTATGGTAACAGTCAATCGAGAACAGCGTAGAACACTATGAATCGAAAAAATCTTCTTCTTTTTCCCATTTTGATGGGAACTTTTTTTGTGCTTTCCGGCCAAGAATCTGAAATCTACTCACATGATGATAAAGCGTTTCAAGACGCCTTAACATTATACAACAATCAACAATACCAAGCTGCGCAAGCTATATTTGAAAAGGTTAAGTCATCCACCAACGATCAAGAAACCAAAGCCAATAGCGCCTATTATTCGGCCAATGCCGCAATTAGGTTAAACCAACGGGGCGCGGACAAAATGATGGAGGACTTTGTGGAGCGATATCCGACTTCCACCAAAAGAAATTCTGCTTTTTTAGATGTGGCGGATTATTATTTTGAAACTGGAAAATACCCCTATTCCTTAAAATGGTATAAAAAAGTAGATCAGTCTGCGATGTCCAACTCGGACAAGGAGCGATACAACTTTAACAACGGATATGCACTTTATGCCTCAAAAAGGCCAAAGGAGGCGGAGCGCTACTTGAGCAGGGTGAGCAATTCACCTAAATACGGTTCTCAGGCCAAATATTATCTAGGATATATTGCCTACGAACAGGATGACTATGATGAAGCAAGTGCCCGCTTTGATCAGATTACTGACCCAGAATTACTTAACGAGAAGCTTTCCTATTATCAGGCTGATCTCAACTTTAAATTGGGCAATTTTGAAGAAGCCATTGCCATGGCCAAAAAACATTTGCCGAGATCTGATCGGAAAGAAATATCAGAGCTTAACAAAATAATTGGGGAGAGTTATTTCAATTTGGAGCAATATAATGAGGCGCTTCCTTATCTTAAAAAATATAGGGGTAGAAGAGGTAAATTGAGCAATACAGATTACTACCTTATGGGCTATGGTTATTACAAACAAGGAGATTTTGAAGGGGCTATTCAGCAGTTCAACAAAATTATTGGAGGGACTAACAGTGTCTCCCAAAATGCCTACTACCACTTAGCGGAGTGTTATTTGAAATTGGATAAAAAATCCGAAGCCCTCAATGCATTCAGGAATGCTTCGCAAATGGACTTTAGTTCAGAAATTGAAAAGGATGCACTGCTCAACTACGCCCGACTGAGCTACGAAATAGGAAACGCCTATGAGCCTGTTCCTCAAGTGATGTCATCATATTTGGAAAAATATCCAAAAGATGAGCACCAACAAGAAATCCAGGAACTTTTGGTGGATTCTTATATTACTTCCAAAAACTTTGAAGGAGCTATGACCTTGCTTGAAAAGAACAAGGGCTATGCTAGCAAGGAAACCTACCAAAAGGTAGCTTTTTACCGAGGCGTAGAGTTATTTATTGATGGAGATTATGAGCCTGCCCTGGAGCGGTTTTCTAAATCGATTAAAAGTGCGGAAAACCCAACTTTTGAGGCAAGGGCACTTTACTGGAAAGCGGAAAGCAATTACCGCCTCAATCGGTTTGATGAAGCCCTGTCCGACTATGGGCAATTCCAGCAAAATTCTGCGGCCAAAAACTTGTCGGAATATCAAGATTTGGATTATAATTTGGGCTATTGTCAATTTAAGTTAAAGAATTATGGCAGTGCTATTCCAAGATTTAGAGCCGTAACCGCTGCTGGAACAGACAATGAGGGGCGATTAAGTGACAGCTACCTGCGTTTGGGGGACAGCTATTTTGTGACCAGTAAGTACAATTCAGCCCAGACAGCATATAACGAAGCTTCTAAAATGAATGGTCCCGAGCGGGATTATGCCGCATTTCAAAAGGCATTGTGTCATGGTTTTTTGGGTAAAAACACCGCCAAAATTGATGGGTTGACCCAGTTTTTGACCCGCTATCCAAAATCTTCTTTACGGGACGATGCTTTGTTTGAACTTGGCAATTCATACATCAAAACAGATAACGAAGGTTTAGGAATGCAAACCTATGACCGACTGATTGAGGAGTACAGTAGAAGTAAGTTTGCACCTAGGGCCCTACTGCGTCAAGGGTTGGTGCACTACAATGCCAATAGAAATGAGCAGGCACTGACCAAACTAAAGTCGGTGGTTAAAAAATACCCCAATACCCAAGAGGCGAAACAGGCAGTCGCCACTGCAAAATTGGTGTATGTAGATGAGGGACGGGTAAGTGAATATGCTGCTTGGGTCCGAAACCTGGATTTTGTGGAAGTAACGGACGCTGAACTGGATAATGCAAGTTTTGAAGCTGCGGACAGAAAATATGCCGAAGGGAAAATAGAAATAGCCATTCGTGGATTTGAAGATTATTTAAAGGAGTTTCCATCAGGAATCCATGCACTTCAAGCAAACTTCAATCTGGCTCAATTGTATTTTTCCAAGAAACAAAAAGATAAGGCTTTGGATAAATATTTGGTTGTTGCCAATAGCGCTAGTGGTGAATACACGGAGCAGGCGCTCACCAGAGTTTGCGAGATTTATGTAGGGAAACAGGATTATCAAAGTGGCATTCCTTATTTGGAAAAGTTGGAAGATTCTGCAGAAATCTCACAGAACAGAACTTTTGCCCAGTCCAATTTGATGAAGGGATACTATGGTCAAAAGAATTATGATTTGACCATTGCTTACGCGGAGAAAGTTTTGAAATCTCCCAAAATTGATAATCGAATTAAGAGTGATGCGCAAATTATGATTGCACGTTCTGCAATTGCTACAGCTGATGAACCCTTGGCAGCAACAGCTTATAAAGAGGTTAAGAAGATCGCTACAGGCGAACTGGCGGCTGAAGCTTGGTACTATGACGCTTATTTTAAAAATAAGAACCAAGATTTTGAAGCTTCCAATGCATCGGTGCAGAAACTGGCCAAAGATTATTCAGGATATAAAAATTGGGGAGGAAAGGGGTTGATTATTATGGCCAGAAATTTTTATGCTTTGGAAGATGCTTTTCAGGCAACCTACATTCTAGAAAGTGTCATCTCAAATTTTGCAGAGTATGATGATATTGTGGCCGAGGCCAAAGGTGAACTTTCTTTAATAAAGACTAAGGAGGCACAAAGTAATTCTTCTGTAGACCCAGGGAACTAAAGCAAGACATTATGTACAGAATCAACTATATATTTCCAGTTTTATTTTTGAGCCTTTGGGGAGTCGTTTCGGCACAGGAAACCGATGATATAGGCACAGAAACGGTTACGGTGGTTAAACCGTATTCCCCCACCGTTTCCGATGCCTTTAAAATCAAATCAACTCCCAATTTGAACGACTCCATTGTCCTTCAGAAAAAACAAATAAATTATAGCATTTTCTCAGTGCCGGTAGCTTCTACATTTACCCCGGCCAAAGGCAAGGCTTCCAAAGTAAAACGTACCCCACCTCCAACGCTCTACAATTCCTATGCATCTGTTGGATTGGGGAATTACAATAACGCACTGGTAGATCTATATACCAGCAGGGAATTTAACCGAGGTGAGGATTTGTTGGATTTTGGGTTGAGCCATCATTCTTCAAGAGGCGCTATAGAAACAACACCTTTGGATGCAGATTTTTATAATACGAAGTTTGATGTTTCCTATGCCAAAAAAGACCGGGATATGGATTGGGGTGTTGGTGTGGGACTGCAACATCAATTATATAATTGGTACGGTATAACCAATGGAGCCTTTGATGACCCTACTATTGCCTCCATTGATGAAAAACAAAACTATTTCAACGCACAGGCCAAGGCCCATTTGAATGTGGAGGATTCCTTCTTTAAAAGTGGAAATATTTTGTTGCGAAGATTTTGGGATACAACCGAGTCAGGGGAGAATCGGGTTGTGATAAACCCCACTATAGAATTACCGATTACAGAAGAATTAGTGACCATAAAAGCCAAATTGGATTATGTAGGCGGGAATTTTAAGAATGCATCCTTGAACAACACAACCAACATAGGTGAAATTAATTATGGCCAATTTCAAGCAGGAATTAACCCCAGTCTTTTAGTGCTTCGGGATGATCTTACCCTTAATTTGGGTGCGAATTTTGTCTATGGAATGGATACCGAAAACAGCGATAGCAATTTTTACATCTACCCTGCGGTAACGGCATCCTATCGTCTGTTGGACGAAACTGTTATTGCATATGGTGGTATTGAAGGGCAGCTAAAGCAAAATTCCTATTATGATTTTGTCCAGGGCAACCCCTATGTTTCGCCAACATTAGATATACAACCCACAGATCAACAATATGAAGGTTATTTGGGATTGAAGGGGCAGCTCCTTTCCAATGTAGGATACAATATCAAAGGTTCCTATACTGCAGAAAACAGAAAACCATTGTTCTTTTTAAACCCACAAAATCTTTTTCGGACTGATGATAAGGGGTATTTTTATGGTAACTCTTTTCAGGTTTTTTATGATGATGTAAAAACACTGGGCGTTTTTGGGGAACTCAATATAGATGTGAACCGCAATTTTACATTGGGAATCAATGCGGAGTTCTACGACTACGATACCGAAACGGACAACCCAGCATGGAACCTACCCAGTATAAAAGGATCCTTGTTTATGGATTATCAAGTTGACAAAAAATGGTATTTAGGGGCCAATCTTTTCTACATAGGTGAACGCGATGATTTGGTGGCTCAGGCTGTGCAGAATGCCCTTCCTTCAGAATTTCCTGCCACAATAGTGACCTTAGACAGTTTTTTTGATGCCAATGCGCATGCTGGCTATCGATTCAATGAACAATTGTCAATTTTTGTAAAAGCATCCAATATTGCCAACAATAACTACCAACGTTGGGCTAATTTTAGAGTTCAAGGCTTTCAAGCCTTGGCAGGTGTCTCCTATAAATTTGATTTCTGATTTGTAGGAAAAACACAATAAAGTGTTAAGAAAATCGTTATTGCATGACCGTCAACCCATTTGTTTTGAGTTGATTGGTTGCCCCATTTGGATTCGAAATCATGCGATTGCGATTCACCTACATATTGACCAACCTCACATTTACCCTGTTTTTTTCAACGGTGGTGGCTCAAAATCTTGTACACAATGGTGGATTCGAAGATTTTGTGGAATGCCCCATTAAGATGAGCAACCTCAATAAGGATGCTGAACACTGGAATGCACCCACCTTGGGAACAACCGACTACTACAACGAATGTAGTAGGACCAAACTTGGAATTCCAATGAATTTCAAAGGTAAACAAGAGGCCTATGAAGGAAACGCCTACGCAGGACTTTATCTTTTTGCGCCAAAGGATTATAGAGAGTACATTCAGGTGCCACTTACGGAAACCCTCAAAAAAGGTCATCGATACAGATTGAATCTTTCCATGAGTCTAGCGGAGAAATCCGATGGTGCTGTAATGGATCTGGGAGCTGTTTTTTCACAAAAACCACTTTCCATTCATACCAAAAGACAGCTTTCAAATGCTGTTTTGGCATCTAACCACACCAAGACAACCCATGCTAAACAATTCTCGGCAAATGGTTTTTACAATGATAAAAAGGAATGGATGCAGGTGAGTTTGGATATAGTGGCCAAAGGATTTGAAAGTCATTTGGTGCTGGGAAACTTTAAAAGCAACGGAGGTACCCACTATCTAGATTTTGGCACCAGTACCACGAAAACAGAAGGATACTCTTATTATTATTTGGATGATGTCTCCCTTGTTTATTTAGGGCCAGAATATAAAGCGAACCAAAGCTATGTGCTCAATCACGTAAATTTCGACTTTGACCGTTTTGAACTTGAACCTAAGGCGAAGCAAAGTTTGAAGGATGTGTACGATTATTTGAAAAAGAACCCAAGCCTTAAAGTGGCCATTAGTGGCCATACGGATGATTTGGGTTCAGATGAATATAATGATGTATTGTCCAGTCAAAGGGCAAAAACGGTCGCCAAGTACCTTATGGGGCTTGGACTTCAAAAAAGCCGTATAACTTCCACAGGCCACGGCAACAAAATTCCTTTAGACAGTACGCTTACAGATAAAGCGCGAAGAAAAAACCGCCGTGTTGAATTTGTTATGACCGAGTTTGTGGACGAATGATTGTCTAACACCTCCAGCCTCCCTTTGATTCTAATAAAATTAATTAGGTAAGCTCGTACTGCTGTCAAGTAGTTTCTTGATATCCGCATCATACTCCAATACAATGTCGCCTGTACTGCCGCCATTTAAAACAAAAAAAGACTCCGGCTTGTACCCTTTGGACTTAATATTGATTTTCCAATGGAAATCTTTTGGACTGCTGAGAGAAAAGGAACCATCATAGTCCGTGTAGGAGATGTTGTCCGTTGCGTTAATTTCAACAGAGGCTCGGTAAACTGGAAATCCAAGCTCATCAACAATTTTACCCGTTATCTTATTTTGACTAAAGCCAACATAAGGAACAATGGATAACACAAGCATAAGAATCGCTATGCGCATCATAGTAAGATTTGGACTATAGTAACGTATTTTATTGGAAGTTAGTATGATAAGGATTATGAATTTGGTATTACGGAAAATATGGAGCTAGACAATACAAACAAAAAAACTACGTTGTATATAGGCAGTACGAGAACCTAAAATCAACTTAGCGATGTTTTATAAGGTTACTCGTTTTTTTTTGTTCTTCGTTTTTTGTTTTGTGGCAGGAACTCCACTTTTTGGGCAAAACTTGATTTTGAATCCCAGCTTCGAAAATTATAAATCCTGTCCCCTAAACATTACCAGTTTTGATACTTTGCTTGAAGAAGTTTCGTTACCATCATCTAGTTCTGGAGATTACTTCAACGAGTGTAGCTCAAGTGATTTTGGTGTGCCTTCCAATTTTAAAGGTTCACAAAAAGCGACTGAGGGCTCAGGTTATGTGGGACTTTACTTCTATGCATTAAACGACTATCGCGAGTATATTCAGTTGAACACCAGTAAAACGCTTAGGGAAAAACACCCCTATAAACTTACACTGCAATTGAGTCTAGCGGAGGCATCAAGTTTAGCCTTGAAGAATATTTCAATTGTACTGGTCAATAAAAAAATAAAACTTCCCAACAGCTCAGCTTTAACTGGTTCTCGAATGGATTTACAAGAAGATCTGGCCTTTCATGAAGTAAAATTAAAGCCGAATAAATCTTTGGCAAGCACTGACGATTGGGTTACACTCACAGCAGAGTTTGAAGCTAAAGGTTTTGAAAATCATATCATTGTGGGTAATTTTGACAACAATGTAAACACATCGCTTTTAGAAAAAGAAGGCCCTGTACTGTCCAGTGACTTTTCCTATTATTATGTTGACAACTTGGCGCTTGAAGAGTTGCCAAGAGTAAATTATGAAGAAGACAAGATATATGTGCTCGAACGTAACCCATTTGAGCCAAAGGGATACGAATTGGATGCAGAGGCAATAGCAAGTGTTAAAAAAATATTCAAGTATCTTAAAGAAAATGCTGAGGTGCAGATGAAGATAACTGGGCACTCAGACAATATAGGACAGCCTGGATACAACAAATTTATATCTTCATTAAGGGCTAGGGCAGTTGCGCTCTACCTTAAAAACCTTGGTATTGAGGATAACCGCATTGTTTGGGAAGGTGTTGGAGACACAAGACCACTAGGCAATGGGAAAATCAAAGAAGATCATTTGGCCAACCGTAGAGTAGAGTTTGTGATGACCAAGTTCGAGGATCAATAAGCCCATTTTAATTTTCATTCCAAAGCATTTTCTATTTTTGAAGGAAACCTTCAAAACATGAAAAATTTTCTTTGCTTTCTTTCTATCTTCCTTATTGTGTCCTGTACCTCGAAACAGGAAGTGGACCTAATTGTTTTTAATGCCAATGTTTACACTGTAGATTCTGAGTTCTCAAGAGCGGTTGGCATTGCGGTTAACGATGGAAAGTTTATAGCTGTCGATAAAGTTGGCGACATCCATCAAAAATATACCGCCAAACGGGAATTGGATGCACAAGGGAAAACCATTGTTCCGGGATTGATAGATGCCCACTGCCATTTCTATACCCTTGGACTAAATCAACAAATAGTGGATTTAGTGGGAACCTCCAGTTTTGATGAAATTGTGGATAAGGTGGTTGCCTTTCAAGAAAAAAGACCTGTCAATTTTATTCGAGGTAGGGGTTGGGACCAGAACGATTGGGCAGTAAAGGAATTTCCAACAAAGGATAAGCTCGATGAACTTTTCCCAAATACGCCCGTAGCCTTGGAGCGTGTAGATGGCCATGCCTATTTAGTGAACCAAAGAGCACTGGATTTAGCCGGAATAGATGCAAACACTCAAGTTAAAGGTGGGGAGATTGTTACCCGTGATGGACAGCTTATAGGCGTGTTGGTGGATAACCCTATGGAACTGATAGATGCTATAATCCCCAAACCCAAAAGACAGACTCAAATACAGGCGTTGAAAGATGCGGAACGTATATCCGTGGATTACGGACTCACCACAGTTAATGATGCCGGGCTCCAAAAGGCCACTATTGAGCTTATTGACAGCCTTCAGCAAATAGGAGATTTATCCATTAGGGTATATGCAATGGTAAGCAATAGCAAAAAAAATTTGGACTATTACCTAGACAAGGGCATTGTTAAAACGGATAGATTAAATGTACGTTCTGTAAAGGTGTATGGCGATGGAGCACTGGGGTCTAGGGGCGCCGCACTTAAAGCACCTTACACAGACAAGGAGAGTCATTTTGGAGCAATGGTTACTCCTGTTTCGCAGATTAAAGACTTGGCGGAGCGAATTGCCGCATCAGAGTATCAAATGAATACGCATGCCATAGGAGATTCTGCAAATGTTGTGGTACTCAAAGCGTATCAAAATGCCTTAAAGGGCAAAATGGACAGAAGATGGAAAGTGGAACATGCACAAGTGGTTTCCCAGTTGGATTTTGACTATTTTAAGAATGGGATAATTCCGTCCATCCAGCCTACCCATGCTACCAGTGATATGTATTGGGCCGAAGATAGATTGGGTACAGATAGAGTAAAAGGGGCCTATGCCTACAAGAAGTTGCTGAACAAAGCGGGCTTGTTGGCCTTGGGCACCGACTTTCCCGTGGAACAGGTAAGTCCATTTTTAACCTTCTATGCAGCTGTTGCTCGTCAGGATCTTGAAAAGTATCCGGAGGGTGGTTTTCAAATGGAGGATGCTCTTTCTAGGGAAGAAACCTTAAAAGGGATGACCATCTGGGCGGCATATTCCAATTTTGAAGAAAATGAAAAAGGAAGCATTGAGCCTGGAAAATTAGCAGACTTTGTTATTTTAAGTGATGATATTATGACTGTACCTGTTGAAGAGATTCCGAGTGTGGAGGCAATGCAAGTTTTTATTGGAGGAAATCAGCTAAAATAAAAGCGGGCCAATGGCCCGCCTATTCTTTCAAAAATATATTTTGTTTATTGGCTTATGGCCAAAGAAACACGTGCAGTTCCCCAACCCATAACCATATTTCCGTCATCGTTAAATGCAATGGAGAAAGCCTCCAAAGATTCACCGTCAGTACTGGCTTTGGCAGTTACTCTGGTCACATCTGCGGCGCTATCATAAGAATACGCACCCCATTGGTTCAAGTTGCTGTTTAAAATTACTGTCCACTCGCCGTCACCTGGAATAGTAAATAGGGAATAAGTGCCTGCCTTAACAGATTTTCCTCCCACTGTGGCATCTTTGTAAAACGTAATTTCAGCTGCCTCATTAGCTCCCGTTCTCCATACTTTTCCTGCTGGCGCAAGTTCGGAAAGACTTCTTCCCTTAAGTTGGGGGCGGCTATAGATAACACGAACAGCTTTCTCTGATACTCTATAACTTGCTGGGTAGGAGGCAATATCTGCAGGACTTTTGTCCAAACCGCTAAATTTTTGTGCGGTGGCTTCCGTAGAAAAAACAAGTGATAAGGTTAAAAAAGCAAATAAGAATAATTTTTTCATGATAATGATTTTAGTTGTTCCCAAAACTAGGTTGTAATTAAATGATGGTTTTATAAAAAGACGTTAAAATTTGGCAACACTTACAAAGTAGCAACGAATATGTGTATTTGCTTGCTAGAAGTAATGATTTTTGTTTAAATACATATTTTAAATTTTAAACTGTAATTGATTAGGGCATATATATTTTATAATTGAAATGATAGCAAGATGTTTGTATCAAAATTGTTATTAAATAAATAGATTATGTGCGGAATAGTATGTGCGTTTGATGTTAAGGAGAATACGGAAACCTTAAGGCCGCAGCTTTTGGAAATGTCCAAAAAGGTGAGACACAGAGGACCAGATTGGAGTGGAATTTATGCGGATAGTAAGGCAGTTTTGGCCCATGAACGGTTGGCTATTGTGGATCCGGTTTCAGGAAAGCAACCCTTACTCAGTACTGATGGAAAATTGGTCCTTGCGGCCAATGGAGAAATATACAATCATAGGGAGTTAAGAGCCAAGTTTGATGGTAAATATCAATTTCAAACAGCTTCAGATTGTGAGGTAATTTTAGCACTGTACCAAGAAAAAGGAGTTGATTTTGTGGATGATTTAAACGGCATTTTTGGCTTTGCCATATACGATAGCGAAAAAGACGAGTATTTTATCGCAAGGGATCATATGGGAATTATTCCATTATATATTGGTTGGGATAAAAACGGAACCTTTTATGTAGCTTCTGAGCTAAAAGCCTTGGAAGGTACCTGTTCAAAGATTGAATTATTCCCTCCCGGACATTATTTACACAGCGCTGATGGTGAGTTTAGAAGGTGGTATCAGAGGGATTGGATGGAGTATGAGACCGTAAAGGAAAATGAAACAAGTATTCAAGAAATCAAGGACGCTCTTGAGGCTGCCGTGCACCGTCAATTGATGTCGGATGTGCCTTATGGGGTGTTGCTCTCCGGAGGATTGGATTCTTCAGTGACTTCTGCCGTTGCCAAAAAATACTCTCAAATGCGGATTGAGTCTGGTGATACCAAGGAAGCTTGGTGGCCACAGCTACACTCTTTTTCGGTAGGCTTGGAAGGTTCCCCAGATTTGGCTGCAGCCCAAAAAGTAGCAGATCATATTGGGACCATTCATCACGAGATAAAATTCACAATACAGGAAGGCTTGGATGCCATCAAGGATGTCATCCATAACTTGGAAACCTATGATATTACCACCATTAGAGCTTCAACACCCATGTACCTCATGGCGAGGGTGATTAAATCGATGGGGATTAAAATGGTATTGTCTGGTGAGGGAGCTGACGAATTATTTGGTGGCTACCTATATTTCCACAAAGCACCCAGTCCAAAGGACTTTCATGAAGAAACCGTTAGAAAACTGAATAAATTACATATGTACGACTGCCTTAGGGCCAATAAATCTTTGGCAGCATGGGGTATAGAAGGTAGAGTGCCCTTTTTGGACAAAGAATTTATGGATGTGGCCATGCGAATTAACCCAAAGGATAAAATGATCAATGGTGAGCGAATGGAAAAATGGGTAGTTAGAAAAGCTTTTGAAGCCTATTTACCGGAGAGCGTAGCTTGGAGACAGAAAGAACAGTTCTCTGACGGTGTGGGATATAGTTGGATAGATACTTTGAAGGCTTTGGTGGAGGAAGAGGTCACGGACAAGCAATTGGCCAATGCCCATTTTAAATTTCCTATTCAAACCCCAACCACTAAGGAGGAGTATTATTATCGGTCCATCTTTGAAGGGCATTTTCCTTCAGATGCAGCCGCTTTGAGCGTTCCTCAGGAACCTTCCGTGGCCTGTAGTACCAAGATTGCCCTGGAGTGGGATGAAGCTTTTAAGAACATGAACGATCCGTCTGGAAGAGCTGTCGCCAATGTGCACGAAGATGCTTATGTGAAATAACCAACCCAATATAGAATATGTAGTAGGAAGATGCTGTTTTGTTTCATTTTCAATTAGTCAGAAAAACCCCTCGAATGAGGGGTTTTTTGATGGTGTGTGAATGGGTTTATTTACATATTGATTCATCTTATGGCTGTTTTTTTTATAACCTTTCTGTAAAGGAAAAGAAATTCCCATCTCAAAATTAGTGCTGTTATAGCCCTTATTGGGATAGCCAAAACTGGCGTTGGAGACATGTCGAACCCCATAGCGTAAATCAATGCTCAGGTTGTTTAAATGGTATAGGAAACCAACGGCTAGAATATCAGAAAATGCAAATCCCTTTTTTTGCCGACTTGTTTCTGTGTTTAAGATCATAGGGCCAATACTACCCAACAAATATCCATCCAAACTTTTATGAAAAGGATAGCTCATCTGCAATCCAATGTTTAGGACATACTCGTTCATTTTCCTGTATTCCATCAAGGCAGGTTTGTCTTCTAATTGCGCTTTGCCGGTTGTTGTTTTTAAATTTGTATCTCCGCTTGAAACTGCGGCAAATTCACCTTCCTCACTAAAGTATATTCCCGGCTCAATGGTTAAACCAAGATCAAACTTTTTAAGTTTTGCTAGATTTAGATTATAGTTTAGTTTAAAATAAACTATATCGTAAGTGTAGGAGTCCGACTGAAAGGGAAAACTCTGTTGGGTACCTTGACCATAGTTAAATCCCAAGCGTTGGTTAGACCTTTCCAGGCTTTTCCCATTCTGGGAATACCCAAAAAAGCAGGATGACATAAATAATACAAAGAGTGCATATCTCCATTTCCCAAATGTAATTGGCGTTCCCATTATCTTGTCGAGGTTTGTGGTCAAATACCATGTAATGGGGGATGGTACTTAAAATATGAAATCAAATTGGAGTTGGACTCCAGAAATATGGGCAGATCATAATTCTGGACTCTACTGATCCTTTAGTGAAATTCATAGAAAATGGGATTTAAGAATAGATTATGCCGTTTGTTGATAAAACTCCTTCTTGTACATAAGTGGGGTTTTTCCCGTAGCTTTTTTAAAGACCTGATAAAAGGTCGATCTAGAATTGAACCCGGCTTCAAGACCTATGGCGGTGATGGTATATTGAGAAAATTGGGGATTTTTCAGATAGCTTTTGGCTTCTTTTATTCTGAGGGTATTGATATAATCGGTGTAGTTGGTTTGAAGCTCCTTTTTAATTATTTTGGAAAGATGGCTTGCACTTAGCTTTAAGTGGGCTGCAACTATGTCCAAGGTTAATCCTGAATCCAAAAAAGCCTTTTCTTCCAACAATAACTTTTGAAAGGCGACCACATAATCATTCTTGGACACTTCGGGATTTGTGGATCTGTTGTTTTTGGCTTGGTATGCCCTAATCCGTTTGCGCTGTTCAATTATACCGAACTTGTAGATTCCAATATGCCCCAGCCAATAAATGGTGGCGGCAATAATGATCCATAAAGGGTAAAAGGATACATTGCTCCCTAGGACAAAAATATTCCTGTAAGTAAGATATGCCCATAAAAAGGTGCCCATAAGGATAACCACCAAGGTATATTTTAGCCAGTTTAGGCTTAAGCGAACAACCTTGGGGTTAAAGTTTTTAGCTTGGTTTCCAAAGGAAATCACTTTGATAATCGCTTTTAGTAAAAGCATGATTGCCAGAACAATGGAAAAAATTTCAATTAAAATTACCAACTTCCTAAAAATGGCGTACCATTGATCATTTCCTACATCCAGAATGAATAGAATGCGGAATAGCACGGTTACTACAAGAAATAACAAGAACGGAACAAGGAGCATTTTTTCTGAAAGGGTAATCTTGGACAGGGGCTGTAAAAAATGATGCACATACATATAGATCAAGACTGGGATCAGGGCTGCTAATGGCAAATACACGTATTTGTACATAGTCTTTAGGTCCATAAGCCCAACATCGGAAATGATATATTGCAAATTTCCGATGGAATAGGCCAAGACCAAACCTCCCAATAGGAGAGTGCTTATGGACCTGAATTTTTTGGTATTAAAAACAAGAACGGAAAAAATGAACCCCTGGATGATTCCAGCTATAATAAAACAGTTATATATGTTGAGGTTGGTCATAAGTTGTTCTCCAATTAAATATAACAATATTTGATTTATGACCTCAACTGAGGTCGTTTGGGCTAAGAGTTCTGTTCAATTGTTGGCATAGAAAACACTACAAAATTCGTATGACAGACAAGAGAAAAAGAGAGGCTTATTCCCTTGTAATAAAAGGCGCTGGAAAGGGGTTAATTTTCCACAATTATTTGTTGATAACTTAAGGGGTGTAATTGACGTGAAACACCTATTTACATTGGGTATTCGTTATATTTGTAAGATTTGAAAATTTCAAGGCAAATAAAGAGAATGTATGAGCGAAGAAGCTAAAAAAAATCAATATTCTGCTGACAGTATCCAAGCCCTAGAGGGAATGGAACACGTGCGTATGCGACCCTCCATGTATATTGGGGATGTTGGGGCAAGAGGATTACATCATTTAGTGTACGAAGTTGTTGACAACTCCATAGATGAGGCCATGGGTGGTTACTGTGACACTATTGACGTCGTCATAAACGAAGATAATTCAATAACAACAAAAGATAATGGTAGGGGGATTCCCGTAGGCCTCCATAAAAAGGAAGGTGTTTCAGCACTTGAGGTGGTCATGACCAAAATTGGTGCTGGGGGTAAATTTGATAAGGATTCTTATAAGGTTTCAGGTGGACTCCATGGTGTTGGGGTGTCTTGTGTTAACGCGCTTTCAAGTCATTTAAAAGCTGTCGTGCACCGAGAGGGCAAGGTCTGGGAGCAGGAGTATGAAAGAGGTAAAACCCTTTATCCAGTTAAAAGCACTGGTGAAACAAAGGAAACAGGGACAGTGGTTACCTTTACTCCGGACATCACCATTTTTACCCAGACTATAGAATATAGTTACGATACATTGGCGAACCGAATGCGCGAATTGTCGTATTTGAACAAAGGTGTTACCATATCACTTACCGATAAGCGAAATAAGGATGAAAAAGGGGAATTCGTATCCGAGACCTTTTACTCAGAAGAAGGATTAAAAGAATTCATCAAATTCTTGGATGGGACTAGGGAACCCCTTATTCAGAGTGTTATTTCTATGGAGGGGGAGAAAAATGGCATTCCTGTGGAAGTAGCCATGATTTATAATACTGGTTTTTCGGAGAATCTACATTCTTACGTTAATAACATCAACACCCATGAAGGGGGAACCCATTTATCGGGTTTTAGAAGGGGATTGACCACCACTCTGAAAAAGTATGCTGACAGCTCTGGGCTTTTAGACAAGTTAAAGTTTGAGATTGCTGGGGATGATTTTAGGGAAGGACTGACCGCCATTATTTCTGTCAAAGTAGCAGAACCTCAATTTGAGGGCCAGACCAAAACCAAACTGGGGAATCGAGAGGTAACCAGTGCGGTAAGTCAGGCAGTTTCCGAAATGTTGACGGATTATTTGGAGGAACATCCAGATGATGCCAAACAAATAGTTGAAAAAGTAAAATTGGCGGCACAAGCACGTCATGCGGCTGCAAAAGCCCGCGAAATGGTACAGCGCAAAAACCCGATGAGTGTTGGGGGGCTTCCTGGAAAATTATCCGATTGTTCCGAGCAAGATCCAACCAAATGTGAAGTGTTCCTTGTTGAGGGAGATTCTGCAGGAGGTACTGCAAAGCAAGGAAGGGATAGAAATTTCCAAGCTATTTTGCCCCTTCGTGGTAAGATTTTGAATGTGGAAAAGGCCATGCAGCATAAAGTGTTCGAGAATGAGGAAATCAAGAATATCTACACAGCCCTTGGGGTAACCATTGGTACCGAAGAGGACAGTAAGGCCCTAAACCTTGAAAAATTACGATACCACAAAGTGGTAATCATGTGTGATGCCGATGTGGATGGTAGCCACATTGAAACCTTGATTTTGACCTTTTTCTTCAGGTATATGAGGGAATTGATTGAAAATGGACACGTTTATATAGCCACTCCTCCATTGTATTTGGTGAAGAAAGGAACCAAAAGGCGGTATGCATGGAACGATCAGGAAAGAGATGAAATCGTAGAATCCATGAAAGGCGGAGCCGGAATCCAACGCTACAAGGGTCTTGGAGAGATGAATGCAGAGCAATTGTGGGACACCACCATGAACCCAGAATTCAGGACACTACGCCAAGTAAGCATAGAAAACGCCACGGAAACAGACCGAATTTTCTCCATGCTTATGGGAGATGAGGTGCCTCCAAGGCGGGAATTCATAGAGAAAAATGCCGTGTATGCCAACATAGATGCATAGATAACGGCCGTTCACAACAAAAACTCGCTCTAACAAAGCGAGTTTTTTAGTTTTGGGAAAAACCTGACAAGATGAAAAAGATGATTCTTTTATTTGCGTTATGTAGTTTTTCCTTAGGAATAGCGCAATCCAATTTGAACGACCTTTTGGCTGCAGGCCTTAACGATGCCGAACGATTTACTACCGACTGGTTGGCTCCGGTTACCGAAGCAAGTGTTTACAGTATCTCCAACGGGTGGTACAACTCTGCAGATGCCAAACCTCTAGGTGGATTTGAAATTTCCATCGTGGGTAATATTACTGGCTTTAAAAACAAAACCGACAAAAAATCATTTACCTTAAATACTGCCGACTACGAAAACCTAACATTTTCCGATGGTAGCACCTCTAAGGAAGTAGCAACGGCCTTGGGAGATATTGAAGGTGTTGATGTGGCCATTAATGCCTTGGTTGAAGGACAACCGGTGAGCGCAACTTTTGAGCTTCCATCTGGACTTTCTTCTGAAGATTTGAATTTTGTGCCTTCTGGTTATATACAAGCCAGTGTAGGCTTGATTAAAGGGACAGAGGTAAAAGCACGTTTTTTGCCCAAAATCAACACAGATGATGTAAAGATCGGTCTTTATGGCTTTGGGATCCAGCACGACTTTACCAAACACCTTCCCGCAGATAAATTGCTACCTATTGCTATTTCAGCGGTTATTGGGTATACAAACCTTAGCGGGGAGTATGATTTCACCAATACCGATGTGATTAACGGTGAGAACCAACGCATTGATGCGCAATTCAGTTCCTGGAACTTTAGTGCTGTTGTTTCCACCAGATTGCCGGTAATTAACTTTTACGGAGGACTAAATTACATCACAGGAAAGGCAGATACCGATATTTTGGGGAGATATGAAATTGAGACGATTGCGCAACCAATTGTATATAACGACCCCTTTTCCATAAGTAATAAAGTTAGTGGCGTTTCCGGAAATATTGGAACCAAGTTAAAGTTAGGTTTCTTTAGGATTAATGCCGACTACAATATCGCAGAATTCAG
Organism: uncultured Allomuricauda sp.; assembly: GCA_965117065.1. Lineage (GTDB taxonomy): Bacteria > Bacteroidota > Bacteroidia > Flavobacteriales > Flavobacteriaceae > Flagellimonas. Next base: position 1,286,182 of record OZ220751.1, on the reverse strand, counting down.
CACAGTAACCTTTGGTATTAACTTTGGGTTTAGGTAAGTTGAAAAACAAGTATTGATTGCATTATGTTACAATAAGAAGGCCCCAACATCTGTCGGGGCCTTCTATTTTCATATGGTGTGTCTTCTTCAATTACTCCCTAGTGGCGAAGACCGAACCGTTTTCCAGGGCTAAAATTTCTGGATTACTGGTTTCTTCAAGACTAACAATAACATCCGTAATCTGTTCATCGGAATATATAATGGTGTAAACGCCATTTTCCTCAGACCATTTAAAATCGGTATAATAGGTAAGGTTAGCATTGGAATAGCTTTGATAACGTCCTAAGTACACATCATTAAAAATCCATTCCTCTCGAGAAGTCGTTTCGCTCTTGTTGTTGTCCATCCCGGAGTCGTTCCTGACCCAGATGCCTAAAATTGGGTCGTTGTTCTCGGGAATACTAGTACAGTTGCTGATTGCAATAATGGAAGCAATAGCCAACAATGAAAAGAACTTTTTCATAGGTTAAGTAGGTTATTAAATTTGGGACTATTACAACGCTAATTTGGGCCGAAGTATTGTTTGAAATTCGATGTACGGTATAGGTAACCCAAATTTCTTCGTTGAACTGCGCACTTTGTTAACATTGTTCCTATTTTACCTACAAAGTGTTAAGAAATTAGAAGCGGTCCAAAAAGGGGAAAATGTCAGGTTTTATCTAAGCTAAATGCCTTATTTTTGAGCGATTAAAATTAAAATAGATAAAAATGAAAGTTACCGTAGTTGGAGCAGGTGCAGTTGGGGCTAGCTGTGCTGAATATATTGCAATGAAAAATTTTGCATCGGAAGTTGTTTTGTTGGACATTAAGGAAGGTTATGCAGAAGGTAAGGCCATGGATTTGATGCAAACCGCTTCCCTAAATGGTTTTGATACCAAAATAACTGGAAGCACCAGTGATTATGCTAAAACTGCAGGTAGCGATATAGCTGTAATAACATCGGGTATTCCTCGTAAACCGGGAATGACCCGTGAAGAGCTGATTGGAATCAATGCCGGAATTGTAAAAACGGTTTCTTCCAGCTTGTTGGAGCATTCCCCCAGCGCTATTCTGATTGTGGTGAGCAATCCTATGGATACCATGACCTATTTAGTGCACAAGAGCACCGGTCTGTCCAAACATAGAATTATTGGAATGGGTGGGGCTTTGGACAGCGCACGTTTCAAATATCGATTGGCAGAAGCTTTGGAAGCGCCAATATCCGACGTAGACGGAATGGTGATTGGCGGGCACAGTGATAAGGGAATGGTTCCGCTAATTGGTCATGCCACAAGAAACAGTGTAAAGGTATCTGAATTCCTTTCCGAGGACAAATTACAATGGGTAGTTGAAGAAACTAAGGTTGGAGGTGCTACTTTAACCAAACTATTGGGCACAAGTGCCTGGTATGCTCCTGGTGCGGCTGTTTCTGGATTGGTGCAGGCTATAGCATGCGACCAAAAGAAAATGTTTCCATGTTCCACTTACTTGGAAGGGGAATACGGTTTAAACGATATTTGTATCGGTGTTCCCGTGCTATTGGGAAGAAACGGTATTGAAAAAGTAGTGGAAATTGAGTTGAGCGATGCCGAAAAGACCAAAATGCAGGAAAGTGCTGAAGGCGTGAAAAAAACCAACGGATTGCTACAATTATAACAGCATTTTAATCTTGGCAAAAATGTCATTTCGGAGGTAAGCAAGAAGTCTTAGCAAGTTCTGAGGATTTCTCATTTTATTCGAAATGACATTTTTGTTTTAACAATAATAGTGCGGCACTCCTTTGCAATTCCCATAAATTCTATTGGCAAATCTTGTGGGAAATGATATATTTGCACGCTGTTTAAGAAAACATCATAAAATTTAATAATCAATGCAAAATAAAGGACTTATAAAGCTTTTCGCACTCCTTTTTGGTTTAGTGAGCATTTATCAGCTTTCTTTTACTTACATCACAAGCAAGTTGGAAGGGGATGCTGAGAAATTTGCAATCAACCAAATTTCGGAAGCTGAGGATGATTATGTGGCAAAGCGTGAAGCTATAGAAGCATCATATTTAGACTCCATAGGAAGCAATCCTGTTTTAGGATTCACCAGTTATGACGATGCAAAGAAAAAGGAACTAAATAAAGGATTGGACCTTAAAGGTGGAATCAATGTAACCCTTCAAATTTCTGTTAAGGACATATTGAAAGGTTTGGCAAACAACACCAAAAACCCAATTTTCAACAAAGCCTTAGCTGATGCTGATACGGCCTCCAAAAACAGTCCAGATACGTATTTGGAATTGTTTTTTGATGCATTTGATGCCATTAAAGGGGATGCCAAATTAGCCTCGCCGGATATTTTTGCCAATAAAGGACTCAGCGATGTCATTAATTTCCAAATGACCGATGATCAGGTTAAACCTATCATCCGTACTAAAATTGATGAATCAATCGTTTCTGCATTCGAGGTGCTTCGTGAACGTATAGATGGCTTTGGAGTAACCCAACCCAACATCCAAAGAGAAGGAACTTCTGGCCGTATTTTGGTGGAATTACCTGGAGCTAGGGATATTGCAAGGGCACAAGAACTTCTATCCAGTACTGCCCAATTGGAGTTTTGGGAAACCTATCCACAGAACAATCAGAGCTTGGGTAGCTTTTTTATCAATGCAAACGAAAGACTTAAAGATATTTTAGAACCCGTTGAAGAGGAGGTGGAAGAAGCAACTCCCGAATCGGAGATAGATTCCTTGTTGTCAGATGTGGCCCAAGATTCTTTGGACCTTACTGCCCAAGTAAACCCACTTTTGGGCAAGCTTATTCCAGCTAGTCCTGGTAGCCATGCCATTGCAAGAGTATTGGTTACAGATACTGCTGAGATTGGCGGGTATTTAAGAATGCGGGAAATAAAAAGATTATTGCCCAATGATGTTCAGTTTACCAAATTCCTTTGGGAAAGATCATCCAAAGATTCGGAGTTGGCAGAATTATACGCGCTAAAATCCAATAGAGACAACGAGCCTAGAATAAGCGGCGATGTGGTTTCTGACGCCCAAGATACTTTTGACCAATTCAACAAGCCTGCGGTAAGCATGACAATGAATACCAAAGGGGCCAAGGAATGGGAGAAGTTGACCGGCGATGCGTTCAATAACCAAACCGGTATTGCCATTGTTTTGGATAATAAGGTCTATACTGCACCTGGAGTTTCCACAGGACCCATTTCTGGTGGACGTTCGGAAATTACTGGAACATTTACAGTTAACGAAACAAAGGATATAGCCAACGTACTTCGAGCTGGTAAACTTCCTGCTTCTGCGGAAATCATTCAGTCGGAAGTTGTTGGACCTTCATTAGGTCAAGAAGCCATAGACAGTGGTTTCATGTCTTTCATGATTGCCATGGCCTTTGTATTGATTTGGATGATTTTCTATTACGGAAAAGCCGGAATCTTTGCTGATATCGCCTTGATCTTGAATATTCTGTTGATTTTTGGAGTTTTGACCAGTCTTGGAGCTGTACTGACCCTTCCAGGTATTGCCGGTATCGTGTTGACTATTGGTATGTCCGTGGATGCGAACGTACTGATCTTTGAACGGATTAAGGAAGAATTGGGAAGAGGTAAAGGAAAAGCACAAGCTGTGGCCGATGGTTTTAGCAATGCACTTTCTTCTATTTTGGATGCAAACATTACCACTGGACTTACAGCGATTATACTGTTCATTTTTGGTTCAGGCCCCATAAAAGGATTTGCGACCACCTTATTGATAGGTATTTGTACTTCCTTGTTTACGGCTATTTTCATTACTCGTTTATTGGTAGACTGGTATGTTTCCAAGAAAGGAAGAAGACTGGATTTCTCTACTGCCATCACCAAGAACTTGTTCAAGAATATGAACATCAACTTCCTAGGTAAACGCAAGATTGCTTATGTTATCTCCCTAATTTTGGTAGGTGTTGGCATATTCTCCTTGTTAACTACAGGATTGCAGCAGGGTGTTGATTTTGTAGGAGGACGTTCCTACCAAATCCGATTCGAAAAAGCAGTGAATCCGTCCGAGATTGCTTCTGAACTAAATACCGTATTTGGTAGTGGCACCAACGTGAAAACTTTTGGTGAAGCCAATCAGATTAAGGTGACAACGCCATATAAAGTGGATGTGGAAGGAATTGAAGTGGACAATGAGATTCAGAACAAATTGTATACTTCCCTACAAAAATATTTACCGGATGGTACCAGCTACGAGGACTTTACTGTTGGTGCTTCCGAAGATTCCATTGGAATCCTACAATCTGTGAAAGTAGGGCCAACCATTGCAGATGATATTAAAAACAACGCCTTTTTGGCCATTATTGGTTCCTTGGCAGTGGTTTTCCTCTATATCTTATTGCGATTTAGAAAATGGCAGTTCTCCTTGGGTGCTGTTATTGCGGTTTTCCACGATGTAATGATTGTGTTGGGAATCTTTTCTTTGACCGGAAAGATTATGCCCTTCAATATGGAGATTGATCAAGCTTTTATAGCGGCCATTCTAACGGTAATTGGGTATTCCCTGAACGATACGGTGGTTGTATTTGACCGTATTCGGGAGATTGTGAACCTAAAAGGATGGAACAAAGGAGAGAATATCAATCAAGCTTTGAACAGCACATTAAGTCGTACGTTAAATACTTCTTTGACTACATTGATTGTACTACTAGCGATTTTCACCTTTGGTGGAGAAAGTTTACAAGGATTTATGTTTGCAATGATCGTTGGGGTGTTGGTAGGTACTTATTCCTCAGTGTTTATTGCTACTCCTATAATGTTTGATGCATTAAAAAAGAAAATTGGTTCAGCTAAAGAATAGCTTGAATTTCAAATAACTTAAAAAAAGCCACCTCTCTTTAATAGGTGGCTTTTTTATTTGCGTTTGTAATTTTGATCTATAAGAGCTATGGCCTCCTCCTGCGGAAGTGCAGCAAAATTTTTATAGCGCTCATGTACATCCACAATTTCGTCCAGGGCCTTTTCCACAAGTTCTTTATTTTCCCAGGTATTCAGGTCGCTGACAACAGTTTTAAGGCAGCCTTTTTTATAGGCAATTTGGCCTAAAACATGGATTAAGGTGTTTTTTACCCGGGGAGTTGAATCATTTTGCAATTCTTTGAGCAGAGGGAGAATGTCCTCTGGATGCTTTCTGCCTCTGAGTTCAATACCATGACAGATTTCCCTTCGAACTTCTTTGTTAGGATGGTGCAGATACTTTTTTGCCCAGTTTAATACCGGTCCCGGATTCTTCTCCCCCATTTTTTTTATGGAACCGATCACTGCATTCCGTACCAAGTGGTGCTGATCGAATAACCCGCAGTCAAAAAAGTGTTCCACTGCATCAAAATTCAACTTTCCTAATTCCCCTGCTGCGTTGATGACCGTTTGCCTAACTTTTTCCTGTTCTGAGGTAAGAAGGCCATTCAGAAATGAAATGATGCTGTTTGTAGGGAGCAATTTTGCCTTATACATTTTACCTACGGCTTGGTATGCTGCTTTACGGATATATGTGTCCTCGTCTGAAAAGTATGCTAACACTAATGAGTCCTTGGACTCTTGAAACCCATCAAAGATGTCAGTATCAATTTTTTGGACAAAAGCAGTGCGTTCTTCTTTGGATAAATCGTAAAACGCCATAACAAAAGGACTATTTGGGTGGCAAAGACATCACAAACTCAAAACCCTTCTGTAGAAAATCCCCTAATACCTCGGGCTTTTCCAAAAGAACTTTGGGGACCAATACATATTGTCTCAAAACGGCTCCGTGTGACATAAATGGCTTCGCTCCAAAGGCCTTGTCAAATTCGGCGGTGTCTTCCTTTGACAATCGAATACCCAATTCTCCTGTCTTATTGATTACCGAAAACATATAACCGTTGGCGGAAGTGTATGGCATAGTTTTTCCTTTTCTTTCAAAGTTGGGGTTTGCTCCTGCAACTGCATCGTAGATTTTTAGTATTTCGTCTCTCATATTATTGGATTTATATCAAACTTTTGGCCATTGCCTGAAATTTAAAATGCTCTTTGCCAATTTGGAAATCGTGGTCCCCAATGGTGTTAAAATCGTTTTTTTCATAAAAGCGAATTGCGCGCACATTTTCCTTCAAGACTGATAGCCAAATTTTTTTAAAATGCTCTTTTTTGGCATGCTCAAGCATGGTATTTTGTAGAGTCAATCCAACTTTCTGGGATAAAAAATCTTGGAGCACATAAATTTTTTGCAATTGGCAAATGGCAGTAGAGTCTATAAATGGGGAAGGTGAATTCAATTTGAGTTTAGCATATCCTATGGGCAATTCATCAAGATAAGCCAACCAAAATACGTTATTGGGCTTGTCTAGGCTATTGCTGAGTTTTTGAACGTTAAAAGTTTGGTTAAGGTAGTTTTCCAAATCCTCCTTGTCCCTAAAATAGCGTCCAAATGTTTCGGTAAAGGTAAACCTTGCCAATAAGGCAATAATGACTGCATCCTGAGTAGTGGCTCGTCGTATTTGGCTCATGTCGGATTTGTATTTAAGTTTTCCAGAATCTGCTGATCATGATGTTTCACATGATAGGCGGTGAAATATAACATTTCTCGAAGTGTAAGCTCTCCCAATAGTGGATGCAATAAAATATGTGAATCCAAAGCATTTTCCTCATATTGTGAGATACGAGTACATAACTTTCCAATCAATTTCATCAACTTATTTAAGGATGAATCCTTGTTCTCTGTGGGTATTTTGGAAGGAATAAACCGCTCCGGCACTGGAAAGTTTGGCCTATTTTTTAATGCTATTTGATAAGAACTCACCAAATCGGAGTAGTTGTACCCGGGTCTGGAACTCAAACCATATTTAGACGCTAAAACTGAGGGTGAAACACTGAAGGCCTTGGTAATTGGAGCAACAGATTTAAGAATATGATCCAATTGTTGACCAGTACTCCATTTACTGCCCGGTGAACGGGTAAAATCAATATCAGAGAGTGTTTCAATTTTCAATTTGAAGGCTTCATGATTTTGTATCAACATCTGAATGATTTCCTCCTTTTTCATTTTCAAAGTTTCTTGATGGTTCCTCTAGAACCCTTTTCAGCCATGATTAACTCACAGATGAACTGTGGCTCCAATCCAACCTCTTTTCGGTGAGATACGAACACAATGGTTGTTTCGCTTTCTTGGGCAATTTTGTTTACCAAAGCGATGAAAAGTGCTGCGTTGGCATCATCCAGACCAGCTGTGGGTTCATCCAAGATAAGCAAAGGAGGATGTTTTACCATAGCCCTAGCGGTCATGACCAGTCGTTTTTGACCCTGGGAAAGTTCAAAAAACTGAGTATTCTTTTTCTTTTCCAATCCCAGAAGCTGCAGCCATGCCAGAGCAACCCTCTTTTCATGGTCAGAGGGCCTAATATATAACCCAATGGAATCGTGAAATCCTGAAACAATCATATTTTCCACGGAATGGTACCCTCCAAACTTGTCCGTCATGGCCGGAGTGAAATATCCAATCATTTTCTTAAGGTCCCAAACACTTTCGCCGCTACCTTTTTTTTGTCCAAACAAGATTAAGTTTTGACCATAGCCTTTATGGCTATCCCCGGTAATCATAGACAAAAGTGTGGTTTTTCCACTCCCATTAGGACCAATTAGTTGCCAGAACTCTCCCTTCTTTATGGTCCAGTTGATTTGATTCAAGACTTGGTGCCCATCAAAACTGACAGATACTTTTTTGAAGATTACCAAGGCTTCCACAGTTGGCGCTATTGATTTTATGGGAGCCGGAATGGAATCCGGAAAATATACAGATTTAGGCTTGTTGGCTTTAAAAAAGGACTCGGAATCCGGATAGGACTGTAAATCGCCATAATCTAATTTAAAGTAAGAGGCTGTAATGGGTAAAATATCAGCAAATCGACTAATCACCTGAACCAATGCTGTAGACTTGGATATGGAAATCAGTTGTTTTTTCAGGTTAGCTTGAGTGGCTGTATCCAAATTGTCAAAAGGATTGACTAGAATTAAAAAATGTGGGTTTTGCGATAGCAAATGGGTCAGCAGAGCCTTTTTTTGTTCTCCACTACTCATGGTTTTCAGAGATTGCTGGGTTTTCTGCGTGATAACCTTTACGTCGTGCCGTTCCTCCTCATCCATAAATCGGTTGATCTCAGATCTTGAAAATAACAGCCCTGCTTGATTTTTAAACCCTTCGAATCCATTAATGGATGTGCCTTTCAATAAATCTTCGACCAGTTGCTTGGTCTGTGAGGTATTGTTAGTGAGTATTACGTAGTTTTTGGTTTGATCCATACAGCAATTATGGAATTCAAAATAGAAATTATCCTCGATTTACCCTAAAAATATGCACAGGATTGTCTTTGTAGGTGGTGGTCTTGTCCAAATACATGCCATTTTTTATAGCCACTTTTTGTGAGGGAATATTATCTACGTGAATTATGGAAATCAGTGATTGTGCTAAGTTGTTTCCAAATGCAAAATCCTTACATTTTTGTGCAGCCTCAAACGCAAAACCCTGAAGCCAGAATTGCGGTAATACGGAATAGCCTATTTCCAATTCCGTAACCCTATCCACTTCTTGGATTAAAAGCCCACACATTCCCACTAATTGTTTGGTGGATTTTAAGATTAAGGCATTCATGCCACCCAAACCTTGGTCATAGCGCTCAAAAATTCGGTCAAATTGTTGTTGGCAAGCCAATATAGGGTCTTGGGGTAAGCCATCCCAGAACTCGGTCGATTTTGGATTGTGGTAAAAAGAAATCCAAAACTCAAAATCGGATGGTTGCACCTTTTGGAAAGACAAACGCTCCGTTTCTTGATGTTCCAAGAGGTAATTTGCCATTTAATTTTTGGTATATGCAATGCGATCTCCTACCTCCAATTCCCATTGGTCTGAAAGTCCTGCATTAACTTCCAATACATACTTTATGGGGACTTGGGAAGTAAGCCCTGTTTCATCAAAGGGTTTGGCATTTTTTTGAAAACTGGCTATTTTCAAATCCTCATCAATATATATGATATCCAGTGGAATCTGGGTGTTTTTCATGTAAAAGGAATGCACGGCCACATCAGGGAAAACAAATAGCATACCTTGATTGCTCTCCATAGATTCTCTGTACATCAATCCGGTTTGTGTTTCAAAATCGGATGCGGCAATTTCAATATCCAACTGTGATAGGACCGTTTCTGTATCTCCTCTAAGAATGGTCAATTCACCCTCCTTTGTAAAGGAAATGGCCTCGGTTTTAATTTCCCTCTTGGTTTCGGTCTTACAGCTTGATGCCCATAGCAGACCAAAAATCAACAGTGTTTTTATGAATCTGTACATTGGAAATTGTCTATTGTTTGTTGGTCGCAGGTCTGAACATGAAATACAAGCCAACTAAAATCATCGGGATGCTTAACCATTGTCCTATGGACAATAACTCTAAGGATTCATCCAATTCGTTTTGTCTCTTTTTAACGAATTCGATAAGAAAACGTGTCGTCCACAGACCAACCATAAAGAGTCCAAAAAGATATCCAGTTTTATCTTTCTTGTTGGTTTTCCAATACAGTTTGTAGAGGATTATAAAAATAAAAAGATAGCAAATAGATTCATAAAGTTGTGCAGGATGTCTAAAAGGAATACCCTCTAAAATCGTTGCAAAATCCGGATTGTGTTCAATAGCTTTATATGCAGCACTGGCGGTTTTTTCTTGGGTCAGGGACATGGCCTTATAAGCTGGCATATCATCAGAATCCCGAATAAAACGCGTTGCAAAAGCAAAGGATTTTTCTACTACCTTGCCATTGATTTCCGAGTTGAAAAAATTTCCCAACCTTACAAAACAAGCTCCAATGGCGGACGGAATTACCATTCTATCCAATAACCAAAGCATTTTGATGTCTTTCCATTTTCTGCAGTATAACCATACACCAATAATAGCAGCGATAGTAGCTCCGTGACTCGCCAATCCTGTGAAACCAGTAAATTCGTATCCATTGATAAATCCAAACAAGGACCCGTCGGCACTCTCTCTTATGGGTAAAAGAATTTCTGCCAAATGGTTTTGGTAGTAGCTCCAATCATAGAAAAAGACATGCCCCAAGCGAGCACCCAACATAATCGAAACCATGCCGTAAAGGAAAAGTGAATCCACTTGTTGCAGGGATTTCTTCTCGTTCAGGAAAACTCTTTTAATGATATACCAACCCACCACAAATGCGGCGATCCAAAGTAGGTTATAGTATTTAATTTGAATAAAACCAAGTTTAAGTAGGGTGTCGTCTGGGTTCCAAGTAATGCCTAGGAAGTACATATGGTAAATTTTTGGACTAATATACTTAAATAGATGTTAGACCTCTTTGCTTTTAGACGTTAGATTTGAGATAAAACCCAAGTTGTGCGCGTAGTGTTTCCATAGCCTTTAGAACTTGTGCTTTGGTTTTGCACTTGAACTTATTTTACGGAACAGGATCATAGCCTTTACCTCCCCAAGGATGACAGCTGAAAATTCGCTTTAGAGACAACCAACCTCCCCTAAATAGGCCATGCTTTTTTAAGGCTTCCAAGGTGTAGGCGGAGCAGGTGGGGGAATATCTGCAGGTGGCTGGGGTAAGCGGCGAGATTAGGAGCTGATAGAGCCTTACCAATAGCACAAAAGGGGCAATAAGAACTTTTTTTATTGTCATTCCCTTTGTTTTGGTATACTTAGGTTTTAATTTACACTGAAAGTGGTGCCCTCTTTGCCGTCCTTTAACTGAATACCCAGGGCTATCAATTCATCCCTGATCTTGTCAGAAGTTGCAAAATCCTTGTTGGCACGTGCCTCATTTCGTAATCCAATCAATAATTCCATAACTCCACTCAAGGTATTGGAATCGTCTTGCACAAGTCCTTTGTTTTCCAATCCCAGAATATCAAACACAAAACTGTGCAGTACATTTTGCAACAGATTTTTATCCGTTTCTGTTACAGTTTCCTTTCCTTCCTTGATTAGGTTGATGTGTTTCACTGCATCAAAAAGATGGGAAATAAGAATTGGGGTGTTAAAATCATCATTCATGGCATCATAGCATTTTTGACGCCACACCTTTACGTCAAAATCAGAAGTTGCCCCGGTATTCAATTTTTCCAAGCCATCCAAGCCATCCATAAGTCTGTTGTATCCTTTTTCGGAGGCCAATAGGGCATCATCGCTCAAATCTAAAATGCTGGTATAATGGGCCTGCATCATGAAAAAGCGAACCACAGAAGGAGAATAGGCTTTGCTTAGTATATCATTTTCCCCACTAAGGATTTCCGAAGGATAAATGTTGTTTCCCGTGGACTTGGACATTTTTTTACCGTTCAAAGTAAGCATATTGGCATGTAACCAGTATTTTACCGGAGACTTACCAGTACTGGCTTCAGATTGGGCAATTTCACATTCGTGATGTGGAAATTTCAAATCCATTCCACCACCATGAATATCAAAGGTTTCTCCCAGATATTTGGTGCTCATTGCGGTGCATTCCAAATGCCAACCTGGGAATCCGTCGCCCCAAGGGGAGGGCCAACGCATAATATGTTGCGGTTCTGCTTTTTTCCACAAAGCAAAATCCTGAGGGTTACGTTTTTCGCTTTGGGCAGTAAGTTCGCGAGTGTTGGCGATCATATCCTCCAACTTTCGACCGCTAAGTTTACCGTAATCGTTACTTTCATTGAATTTGACAACATCGAAGTACACCGAACCATTGATTTCATAGGCAAAACCATTTTCAATAATTTCCTTGATGATTTCAATCTGCTCTATGATGTGCCCGGTAGCTGTTGGCTCAATACTGGGTGGTAAAAAATTGAATTGCTGCAAGGTATTGTGGAAATCCACTGTATAACGTTGCACCACCTCCATGGGCTCTATTTGCTCTAGCTTTGCCTTTTTTGCAATTTTATCCTCGCCTTCATCTGCATCGTTTTCCAAATGTCCTGCATCTGTAATATTACGTACATAGCGCACTTTATAGCCCAAATGTCTGAAATACCGAAAAATCATGTCAAACGACATAAATGTACGGCAATTGCCTAGGTGCACGTTACTGTAAACTGTAGGACCACAGACATACATGCCTATATGACCATCATTGATAGGTTGAAAAACTTCTTTTTTTCCAGAAAGTGAGTTGTGTACCCTTAGGTTTTGGCTTTTGTAAAGTTGCATTGGCAAAAAAAGGATTAAAAGTCGGTATCTAGGTTGATGTAGTCCAAAAATTCCCTTCTCACGGCTTCGTCCTTGAATTTTCCGCCATATTCTGCCGTAACGGTGCTGCTTTCAATATCTCGTATACCCCTAGAATTGACACAGAGATGCTTGGCATCTATAACACAGGCCACATCTTCTGTACCCAATACTTTTTGAAGCTCCTTAACTATTTGAATGTTCAATCTTTCCTGAACCTGGGGGCGTTTGGCATAGTAATCCACAATCCGGTTCATTTTGGAAAGGCCTACTACGGTACCATTGGAAATATAGGCGATATGTGCCCGACCAATGATGGGAAGTAGATGATGCTCACAGGTGGAGTATAGAACAATGTTCTTTTCCACCAACATTTCCCCATACTTGTATTTGTTCTTAAAGGTGGAAGACTTTGGTTTTCGTTTGGGATGCAATCCGCCAAAAACCTCTTTCACGAACATTTTGGCCACCCTTTTTGGGGTCCCGTTTAAACTGTCATCATCCAAATCCAAACCAAGGGTCAACATGATTTCGCGTACGCTCTTTTGTATACGTTCAATCTTTTCTTCATCGCTCAATAAAAAAGCATCTTCCCTGATTGGGGTTTCCGTTGAAGAACCAACATGATCGTTGCCTCTGTCTTCATACTGTTCTTCCAAAGCCTGCTCTAGTTTCATTTGCTATTTCTTCAAGACAGCAAAGATATACATTAATGCCCTATTTAACATCTGGTAGCTAGGGTTTGACAACATAAATTATTGTTAAGGAAAAAGGCACTTTATTTTTATAGTGCCCAAAAATCTATGGCTATTTATGTTGAAATCGATGGTGAGGTTTATAGCGATTGTTTTCCTTGGTCAAATAACCTATGCGCAGGTTGTTCCGGACTGTGGCAGCGCTGTACCCATTTGTAGCAACACTCCGGTAAACGGAGGTACAAACGGGTTTGGTTTGGATGATTTCAACGGTGCTTCTTCCAGTGGTTGCCTAGAGCAGACCACATCGGGTAGTATTGAATCCAATTCTGGGTGGTATAGATTCAGGACGTCGGCTTCAGGCCAATTGGGCTTCAATATTGGACACGATAGTAGCGAAGATTGGGATTTTGCTCTATATCAGACCAGTGACTGTAATAATTTGGGGGATCCGGTGCGCTGTAATTTTTTTGACAACAGTGACGGAAAGAGCTTTATAGGTGTCGGGGAAGATCCAATGGGAGATAGCAACTCTGTGCATTATGAGGATTGGTTGCAAGTAAATACGGGTGAGGATTATTACCTTTTCATCAACAATTTTAGCAATGTAAACTCTGGATTTTCTATTCAGTTTACGGGAGATATTTGGCTTACCAACCCTGCAGATGCTTTGGACTGTTCTATCATCAACAATCTTTTGGGCCCCCCGGTTGCGGCTTGCGATGGGGATGTTGTGACCTTGGATGGGACTACTATTGGTGCTTTGGGGTACGAATGGTACAGTGATACCGGAAGTGGATTTGTGCTTATTCCCGCGGAAATTTCTCCAACATTGAACGTTTCAAGTTCAGCACAGTATCGTGTGGTGGTCAATACCCCTTCAGGTTCTATTATTAGCGATGTTCAGGTGGATTTCAATTTGATTCCAACCACTGCGGGGGTAACCAACGAAGTTTTTTGCCATAGCCCGGGAACGATTTTTGACTTACAAGCAAAAGACACAGAGGCCTTAGGGATTCAAAGTCCTAATGATTTTATTGTGAGCTATCACAGCTCACAAGCGGATGCAATGGCTGGTGCTCAACCCTTGACCAAACAATATGTAAAATCTTCCGGATCAGAAATGGTTTATGTACGGGTATCGTCTTTGTCTAATCCAAATTGTTATGATGCTAGCGTGAGTTTTGAACTCAATGCTTTAGAAACCCCGGATCTTTCATTTGCGGACGAGGTAACGATATGCGAAAACAGTGCAGGAGTGGTTATAGGAGAAACGCTGCCCAACCCTAGCTTTACCTATCAGTGGAGCACAGGGGAAACCACCCCAAGCATTACGGTTTCCCAAGTAGGGGATTATACCTTGACCGTCACCCATTCACAAAACGGAACTGATTGTATATCAGACAGAACGGTCAGTATTTCAATTTCCGATGTGCCGATTATTTCTGATGTAGAAATTGAAGATTTGCAAGCGAGCAATACGGTAACTGTTATCACTGAAGAAGCTGGGAATTATGAGTATCGATTGGATAATGGAACTTATCAGGCGAATAACGTTTTTAACGAAGTATTGGCCGGGGCACATACGGTAAGCGTGAGGGATGTTTATGGTTGTGGCGAGGTCACTGAGAATATTGTTGTAGTCGGTTTTTTACCTAGTTTTTCACCAAACGGCGATGTATTGAACGAGACTTGGCAAATTGAAGGACTCTCAGTTCTAAGCTCTCCTATTGTTACCATTTATGATCGCTATGGTAAACTCATAAAAGAAATGACAGAATTTAGTCTGGGTTGGGATGGGAATTTTAATGGAAAACCACTTCCATCAACAGATTATTGGTTCAAATTGTCCTATTTAGATAACGATGGGAACAGGGTCTATGCCAAGTATTTGCAGAACCATTTTTCATTAAGAAGATAGGTCAGCTTGCATTTTATCGATTAACTGTATAATTTTTCGGTTGAAGCATACTAAAAATGCTCTTTTGTGAGTTATAGAGGTTATTATAGAACAACCTTTTTAGCCCCAAAATTCTATGAGAGCTCTATTATGCGCTATTTGTTGTTGTTTTCTATTTTTCAACGTAGCGATTTCCCAAAACTCCCCAGATTGTAGAACAGCAATTCCGGTTTGCGCAGATATGCCTATTACATCCGCTACTGACGGAAGTGGGGATATAGATGATTTTGACCCCATGGTCATTACCCAATCCGGTTGTTTGGAAAAAGGGAGTGTTAGTTCTGCTAATTTGGAAAACAATACATCTTGGTATGTGTTTAGGGCGGGTACAGATGGACAAATAGGTTTTGATATTGAGGCGCAGCCTGTTATTCCGGGAGGATTGGTGACATCTGAATTGGACTTTGCCTTGTACGGTCCTTTTGATCAAACCACAGGCCAAAATTTTTGCTCTCTGGTGGGTAATGGTTCAGCACAACCTATTAGATGCAATTATGAGGTGAATGATACCAACTTTACTGGAATTGGGGTAAACCCGGTTGACGGACGGGTAGGGGCACCCTTTGTCGTGGGAAGTCAGAACACTTATGATGAGTGGATAGATGTTGTTGCAGGAGAGATTTACTATTTGTTCATCAACAATTACAACACCAATTTTAATGGAGACCCAGAACCTTTTGAGCTGACTTTTACAGGGACATCTGTGGATGCAGACCAAAATACGGCTTTGGATTGTACGCTTCGTGACGAGTTTTTGGGATTGGACATCATTGCTTGTGAGGGAGATCCTGATATTGTTTTGAGTGCGTTGAACTCTCCAGCCGGTCCAAATATTGCCAATATTACATGGGAATTGGATGCTGACGATGATGGGACCTATGAAACTACCCTAGCCACGGGTCCAGCCCAAACGGAATGGACTGTAACCAGTCCTAATTCTGGGCGGTATCGCGTAACCATTGAAACAACTTTTGCCACAATTATCACTGATGATATTCTAATCACCTTTTTTGCAACCCCAACACCTGCCGATATCAATATTGTTGTTTTGGACGATTTGGTGAATAGTGATCAAACAGATCCTTATAACATTGAATTTGAACCCCTTGGAAACGGGAATTATGAATACTCGCTTAACGGAGGAGAATATCAAGCAGATCCGGTGTTTTTGGATGTGCCACCCGGTATTAATTCCGTAGTGGTAAATGATGTAAATGGGTGCGGGACCTCAGAGCCTATTGAATTTTTGGTGGTCGGTTTCCCCAAGTTCTTTACCCCTAATGGCGATGGCATACACGACAATTGGAATGTTTTGGGCATCGAAACCCTTACCAATCCATCAGTTTACATTTTTGATCGTTTTGGAAAGCTCTTAAAAGAATTGGACGCCATTGGAGGTTGGGACGGAACCTTTAACGGGAGGGATATGCCTTCTTCGGATTATTGGTTTCGCTTAGACTATGATAGGGATGATCAAGGTGTGGTCATTGCCCGTTCTGTGCGTAGACACTTTTCTTTACTGAGATAAAAAAAAAGGCCGAATTTCTCCGACCTTTTCAATTTCTTTGATTACAGTTTAGAATTTTAAGGTATACCCTAGGGTAACATTTGTGTTGATTCTGTTGATCATTGCAGTGCTATTGATTCCAGCATCAAATAGAGCTTCTACAACATCCTGTTCCGTTCGGTTTACCGCTAAATCCAATCTACTCCCGCCAAAATTATAGCCGATACCTCCGGAGTACCCCGTGAGATCACCAACAATATCGCTATTTTCATATGGGCTTTCTTCAAATTTATATCCACCACGTAAACTAACCTCGTCAATTCTGAACTCGCCTCCCAGTCTATAGGAATTTACCACACCGAGCTCGCCTGCAATGAAATCATTTTCATTAGTGAAGTTCGGGTCTGAGGTGGGCCTTAATTCAGCTTGGGACATGTCCTGATAGCCATAGTCGAAACTCAATAGTCCATCTTTCCCGAAAATTACGGCAACGCTTCCGGTAAGTTTGGACGGGGTTTTAATTCGATATTCTTCAAACAAATTAACAATGCCAAAATCGATGAAATTAATGTCCGAAACCGCAAGGGTGGAATTAATACGTTGAGATATATCATCAGTTAGCTCATACCAAGTTGGAGATTGATAACTGCCCCCTACACGGAGGTTATCGTTCAATTTGGCTATTGCTCCCAAGCTAAAGGAAAATCCGTATCCTTCAGTGTGAAGGAAGTTGTCAAATGTGGTCAATTGAACTGGTGAGGCTTGGTCATATCCGCTTTCATCCAACAAGGTCAATCGGTCATAAATTATATTGTGAAAATTCAAAGAAGCGCCCAGATACAGGTTTTCCTGATATTGACCGGCGAAATTTAAGGTAAATCTACTGTTGTATCCTGTGGTGCTCTGCAAATACTCCTGATTAACACTACTATATTCGGCATTGGAAAAATAGGAGGTATTGGCATCATCATCCGCCGTGGGTTCAATTAAACCAGCCTGAAACCCTAAAAATGCTTGTTGAGCGCCAAATCCGAGACTAGATCCAATATCCAGGTAAGCATCCTCAATAAATTCTCCTTGCTGAACCCTGAGTGGACCTAAAGCCTGCCCTTGTGCAAAATTCAAGAAATAGTTATCGATACCTTGGGTGGTATTTCCAGTAGCAAAGAATTCGTTATCAAAGTTTTGTACCATATCGTAGTTGAAAGCCAAGGCTATTTTCTTCCACGGGCTGTTGGAGGATTCGAAAACAAATACACCACCTGCTTGATTTAATTCAACAGCGTTGATTTCTATAGTTCGAAGACTGTTGCCAAAAAAAGCATCGTTATTTCTGTTGTAATTGGAGCCAGAAAACGAAAGTTGACTATAGTTGAATACCGCAGAACCTGCAGGATTAACGTTTAGGGAAGACAAATCACCCCCCAAAGCGCCAAAAGCTCCACCCATGGCCTGAAATCTAGCCGTACCCTGTATGTTTTCTGTACTGTACCGCACCACATCGTTTATATTTTGCGCACTGACATATACACATGTCAATACCATTATGAAAGTTGAGATTCTTTTCATTTCTCTGATTTAGTTTTTACGATAAATTTTCTGGGATTAGTGCTTACCACTACGTCTTCCTGCAGAAGACCTGGATACCCCTGACGATCTGCTGGAGCTTCCAGAGCTTCTGTAGCTGCCACTACTTCTAGAGCTTCTACTGGAACCACTACTTCTATAGCTTCCAGAACTTCTTGAAGAACTTCCAGAGCTTCTGTAGGTCCCACTGCTTCTAGAACTTCTACTGGGGGCACTGCTCCTATAGGTGCCAGAACTTCTCCGGGTACTTGATGACCTGTTGTAATTACTGGTTCGTGGAACTGACCTGCCAGAGGATTGATAACTCCGGGTGCTTCTTCCTTGGCTTCTGTAGCCAGATGAATTTCTATTTGTTGTGCCACTTCGGTATGTGCCACTGCTCCTTGTGGAAGGTGAAGTACCATATCTACGATAGGTTTGCGAACTCCTGTAACTTGGTGAGGTTCGGGTGCTCCTACTGGTTCTATAATTTCTGTTTCGGGCAACGGCATCCGTATTTACAGACCTTCTTGCCGTAGTACCACTGCGATAGGTTCGAGAACTTCTGCCAGTAGCACTTCTACTTACATTGGAGCGTCCGCTACTGGTTCTATATCTTGATGTATATCCACTTCGTCTGGAAGCTAAATTAGATCTTCCACGTAGTGATGTTCCAGGAATTACGGTATTTGAATATCCTCTTCTGCTTCGGTTGTAGGCATACCCTCTATTATAATACCCTCTGTTATAGTAGGGTCTTCCATAACCATAGCCATAATAACCACCCCAGCCGTAGTAACCGGCATAACCCCAGCTAGGAAATCCCCAACCATAGTTATAATAGCCACCCCAGCCCCAACGGTTCCATCTCCATGGGTTGTGCCATCCCCATCCATAGTATCCTCCCCATCCATAGCCGGCTACACCCCAATAAGGGTAGCCCAAACCGTAACCTCCCCAGCCCCAGTTGTCATATACGTTAATGGATATACTTGATGGATTGTCCCCCCAACCGGGGTTTCCATTGTAGGTATTGTTATTTGCAAAATAATCCGTTTGTTCCCCATAAGGAATGCTGTCGTTGACAGCTTCACTACTGTAACTATCAATGTCCGTGAATATTTCGTCTTCCAGAATTTCATCATATTCTTGGGCTTTCTGACCGAAATAATCTCCATAAATATCACTTTCTTGGTTTTCAGTCCTTACGGCCTCAGCATTTTTTTTCTCCACCCTAACCACACGGTTATTGCTGGAATAGATTCCATCGTCTTCGTAGTAAGAAGATTGTTGGTACGAGCCACAGGAGACCAAAAGAAGAGTGGTCAGCAGCGATGTGGCAAGAATTTGAAATCTGGGGCGGGGTAAAGACTTTTTCATCGTACAATTTTTATTGTTGAACATACTAAAAATAGTTAGTTTTACCGAACTATTTTTGAAGATTAAGTCACAAGTTTTGTGCCAAACTACTGTAGATGGGTAAAAATTTAACAAGTCGAAGCGAGGATTATTCCAAATGGTATAATGAACTTGTAATAAAGGCGGATTTAGCCGAAAATTCTGGTGTTAGAGGATGTATGGTAATCAAACCCTATGGTTTTGCCATCTGGGAGAAAATGCAAGCCCAGCTAGACAAGATGTTTAAGGAAACAGGTCATGAGAATGCCTACTTTCCCTTATTTATTCCAAAATCATATTTAAGCAAGGAGGCCAGCCATGTGGAAGGCTTTGCTAAGGAATGTGCCGTGGTTACCCATTACCGTTTAAAAAATGCGGAAGATGGGAGTGGAATCATTGTGGACGAGGATGCCAAGTTGGAGGAAGAACTAATTGTTAGGCCTACATCCGAGACCATAATTTGGGATACTTATAGAAAATGGATACAATCTTATCGGGACCTACCTTTATTGGTGAACCAATGGGCCAATGTGGTGCGTTGGGAAATGCGTACCCGATTATTTTTGCGTACTGCTGAATTTTTGTGGCAAGAAGGGCATACAGCTCATGCTACCAGACAAGAAGCATTGGAAGAGGCAGAACAAATGATGCATGTTTATGCAGATTTTGCAGAAAATTACATGGGGGTTCCCGTGATCAAAGGAACCAAGACGGAGAGTGAACGATTTGCGGGTGCTGTGGAAACCTACTGTATTGAAGCTTTAATGCAGGACGGAAAAGCTCTTCAGGCAGGAACCTCTCACTTTTTGGGACAAAATTTTGCAAAAGCTTTTGATGTAAAGTTTGCCAACAAGGAAGGGAAGCAAGAGTATGTTTGGGCAACTTCCTGGGGAGTGTCTACTCGATTGATGGGAGCTTTGGTCATGACCCATAGTGATGACAATGGGTTAGTATTGCCTCCTAATTTAGCTCCCATCCAAGTGGTTATTGTTCCCATATATAAAGGTTTGGAACAATTGGACGCCATTTCTGAGAAAGTTGACCCTTTGGTAAAGGAGTTGCGTGCTAAGGGAATTTCTGTCAAATACGACAAACGGGATACCCATAAACCGGGCTTTAAATTCAATGAATATGAATTAAAAGGGGTTCCTGTGCGATTGGCAGTTGGGCAACGTGATTTAGAAAACGGAACCTACGAAGTGGCCCGAAGGGATACCTTGCAAAAGGAGTTGGTGAAGGCCGGGGACATTGTTGGAAAGATTGAAGCGCTTATGGAAGAAATTCAAACGAACATCTTTCAGAAAGCTTTGGATTACAGGGAGAATCACATAACGCAGGTTGATTCCTATGACCAGTTTAAGAAAGTAATAGAGGAAAAAGGAGGTTTTGTGTCCGCTCATTGGGACGGGACTTCTGAAACCGAGGATAAAATAAAAGAAGAGACCAAAGCAACTATAAGATGTATTCCCCTGCATCCCAAAAAGGAGGATGGAAAGTGTATGGTGACAGGGAAACCATCGACACAAAGGGTGTTATTTGCCAAGGCCTATTAAAAGGGTTTAAAAAATAGAAATTTACTGTTGCAAGAGTTAAAAATAGTTGTATTTTTGCACCCGCCTGAATGACATTTAGTTAAGGATGTTGGGATGGCATACGATCATAACACCTTTTGGCCCGTTCGTCTAGGGGTTAGGACGCCAGGTTTTCATCCTGGTAACAGGGGTTCGATTCCCCTACGGGCTACTGAAGTACGAGATTGGAAATACAAGGTTCAGAGTAAAGTAATTTGCACTTCGTATTTTTAATTTCTTACCTATAAAAGGGCCCGTTCGTCTAGGGGTTAGGACGCCAGGTTTTCATCCTGGTAACAGGGGTTCGATTCCCCTACGGGCTACTAAAGGAAATTGTAAATTATACATGGGAAAAGAGGAAGTTTTTCTGTTTTCCAGTATCCATTTTAAATTAAAATAATGGCAAATCATAAGTCAGCATTAAAAAGAATTAGAAGAAACGATGCAGTTCGTTTGCGTAATAGATACCAGCACAAGACGGTCCGTAACGCTATCAAAAAGCTGAGAAGCGAAGAGGATAAAAAGGCGGCTCAAACCCTTCTTCCAACTGTAGTGGGAATGATTGATAAGTTGGCCAAGCGCAACATTATCCATAATAATAAGGCGGCAAACTTAAAAAGCAAATTGATGAGCAAAGTTGCAGCTATGTAACTTTTTGTTTCTTCCAGAAAATTTAAACGCCCCATTTATGGGGCGTTTTATTTTTATATAGGTTGCTTCTGCATACCAGAAACCTACTTAGTTGTTCTTCAGTTTGGCTTCATTTCTATATCCTGGAATCTTTTTATACCAATCCTTTCTGTTTTGTCCGCCGGATGTTCCCCATTCTTCAAAATAAAGATAACCTTGGTTAATGGGCTCTTTTTCAAGTAAAAGAGGGAAGGATTCAATCACATTAATTGCCCAAGGCAGCCCATTTTCTGTGGCATAGTCCCCATCCACATCGGAATTGCTTCCCTCAACTTCTGGTTGGGAATCACCCAAGGATGTAGGTTCATAATTTGCCAAGTGAATTTCCTTGTCCCGCTCACCATTGGCGACTAAAAAGGGATTGAATGGGGCGTAATCCAAAGAGGTGTTGGCCACTGGATTTACCAAAAGGATACTTACCTTATTTTCTTGGTTTACTTGGGTTGAATGGTCATCAAATAAGGGAATTACTGCACTTTCTTGTCCTAATTCAGCTCCATTGTTGCCCAAGCTGAAGGTTCCGTTTTCTAGAACTTGGCCCGTTGTGGATGCTATATTATTGGGATTTAAGCCTCCTATTTCAAAGGCAACACTATTGACGAAGCCCGCTCCATCCGAAGTAACCACATAGTCAAATTCAATAGCTGACACTTTGTTTGATGCATTAAAGATTTTGGATATGGAATAGTCTATGGAGGTGTCGTTAAAGTCCCAATCCCCTTTAAAAGGCCAAAGATCTTCAAAAACTAAAGAAGCCCTTGTGGAACTAGAAGGATAGGTAATTGAGTAGGCCCTTGTGGGGTCATCAGGGTATTCATCTACCGAATCTACTACGCCATCACCATCCTGATCATTGCAAATTTCGACTTCGGAAAATGTAAACCAGTTAGAGTCATTTTGGCTGTTTGTGGTGGGGTCGTCAATTCTTCGCCAGACAATCTTATCAAAAGTACCAGTAGTGGCCGAAATTAAAACGGAGCCATAACCATCTCTATAATACCTTCCTCTAGATCTGGAATCTGTGTCTTTAAGAATTCTTGCAGTATCGTCATAAACAAGTTCCCTTCCACCAGAAAGCAAGGTTTCGGTATGTTGATCTCCTACAAATTGGTACATGGAAGCGTCAACACTTCTAACATGCATTATCAGGTTTTGAACTGTAGTATCAAAGGTCATCTCAAACTCAACATAGCCATCTGGGTCGTTGTTGGTGTCAATTTTTGAACTGATCCAAAAATTAAAGCCATTAAATGTGAAAATTGGAGTGGAGAAACCACCACCTGCTAAAGAAAAACGATTTTTCAATTCAACTCCATCAACTGAAGTGGCCGTGATTATGGCAGTAGCTCCCTGTTTGGGGAATTTGACGTTGGAAATAGTACCAACATCGCCAATATCAGACACGAATACATTACTGACATCCGTATAAAACCTTTGACCATACACATTGGCACAATCTGTATTTGCAGCGTTTTTTGATGTGTTTGTTTTTGACCTAGAATGCTTTCCTGAAATTCCGTTGTACACGTAGGTGGCGGAACCTTGTATGATGGGCACCACAAAATCGTCGATATGGTCGTTTGATTTTCTAACCAAAAAGAGGTCATCTATGAATGTGGATACTGTAACACTTGCTTGGATAGAACCATTTATGGGCAATCTTTCAAATAACTTATTGGGCAAGGGACCGGTAATACTGTCTAAATTTTCAATAAGCTCATCGCTATAAGCATATACTTCGTACAATACATTTGGGGAATCATCTTGTATGTTAACGGATACAGTTGATTCAGTCCTAAAAGTAAAGTTGGTTGGGAATTGTAATTCGGTTAGTTCCGGTTCGCCAACTGCAATAGAGTCTCTAGCCAGAGACTCAAGATATTTGTTGTATTTTTCTTCTAAACAGCCTTGAGCCAAGAAGGCCAACGCAGAAATAAGTAGTATAGTTACAAAGCTATGCTTTCCCATTGATGAGAATTTCAATCAATGAACGAAAAAGCCTACAAAAAGGGATATTTTATCGATAAAGAGCATTTCAAAGTTGTAAAAACTGTTAAAAGTGTGGTAAAGAAAAGGCCCAATGCAGGGCCTTTGCTAATCCTGAAGTTCCGATTCGTTTCTATACCCTGTGGAGTCTTTGTACCAATCTTGGTATAAGGTGCCTCCAGATGTGGCCCATTCATTAAAGAAATTGTAGGCTTGATTTACGGGTATATTTTCTTTTGGAGGTTTAAAATTGTGTATGATGTTTATGGCCCAAGGTAGTCCAGATGTCGTTTTATAATTCCCATCTATATCTTGATTCACCCCTTCAACAGAGGTGTCGTTAATACCTAAAGTTGTTCTGAACCTATTGGGTAGGTGAATTTCCCTACCCCTCTCTTTGGCGACAATTAAGAAGGGATTAAATGGTGCAATTCCCAATTGATTGGTGGTAATAGGGGTGGTAAAGTTGACAGAGACCAATGTAGGTATATGCAACATGGTTTCATTATTATCAAATAGAATAATTACCGCTCTATTCTGTCCTTGTTCCACACCATTTGGCGCCACATTGATATATCCTTCAGTCAAAACTGTTCCAGTAACAGATTCGATAAGACTAGGCGCAATACTCTCAAATTCGATACCAAAACCATTGGTCAATGCGGCTCCATCCGAAGTCACCTCGAAATGTATATCCAATTGTACCACCATATTGTCTGCATTTAATATGGCAACAAAACGATAGTTTACAGCGGTATCATTAAAATCATAATCTCCAAGGAACGGCCACAAATCTTCGAATGCCACAGTTCCCCAGCCATATTTACTAGGGGTAAACTGTTCAAATGCTTTGTCTGCATCTTCCGGAAAATCGTCATTGCTATCTGTGATGCCATCCCCATCCGTATCCGGATCAACCGCAATTTCATCATAAATTCGGAAAGTGGTCAAATCGTTTATCGTTCGGTCAAAACTAATTCCCGAATTCGAATTTGGCCCATAACGATATTCCCATCCACCCGTTTGGGTGTCCATAATAATAAGATTACTATTTGCTCCATTGTTGGCCAACCACAATTCGTTGTTGGAGTCGAATGTCATTGAAGTAGGAGAAAAGGGGAGGTCTTCCCCACTAATTCGTACAGCATCATAATCACCATCGCTATTGGTGTCTAGTCTATAAAGGCCAGAAAAAGAGCATAGGAAGATGGTACCATCAGCGGCAAAAGCTAAATCACCACCATTTTTCTTATGAAGCCCTATTATATTCCAATTAGATAAAACATTGGCATTTTGCGGATCTATTGTATAAAGCTTATTTCCTGAGGAAAAGTAAAGTAATCCATCATTTTTATTGTAATCCAATCGCGGTCCGCCCATTCCCAAATCGCCAATGGTTGTCCAGGAATCATTGATCATGTCATACTTCATCAATGGATAAGGGCTGCTCCGGCCAATTGAATATAAAAACTGGTTTTCTTGATCAATAGCAGCCGTCCAACTGCCCATGGGCATGTCAGAAATAAAAGTATATGCCCCATTTAGCGGATCTACTTGAAACATTTCACCGCTCCCATTAACACAGTATAAATAATCTTCAACCATAGCTTTGGATGTAGATGCATTTTTTCCACTCTCTGGAACATAGGTGTAGGTAACTTCATTGGATGTAATGTTCAATATTGCGGAGGAATATTTAAAACCATCTTTACGCCTTAGATAGAGTTTTTGAAAGTAGTTGGGTACCACAAAGGACTGCTCTAACTTTCCTACGGATGGCACACCACTAAAAATAAGATGGTTAAGATTATCCACGGAAATTTCAAAACCGGTCTCTTCCTCTTCTTCTTCATTTAAAAAGGTAATTTCATCCCCAAGATTGACCTCATCATTATAGGCATAAACCTGATATTTAACATTAGGAGTGTTGTCATTGATGACTAAGGTAATTTCCTTTTCCGTTTCAAAATCAAATCCATCAGGGATTTGAAGTTCTGTTATTTTAAGCTCCTCAACTGGAACTTCCACTGGAGGCTCAGTGCCGCCATCTGGACTTGGATTTGTAGGACTATCGAGACTGTCTTTAACACAGGAAGTAAAGGTAAAGGTCAAAAAGAGACATAAGGCAGACAAAACAATTTGGGAGGTTTTCATAGCTTTTATGATTGCTGGACCTTTGGTCCATAAGTTTTAATAAAACTAGTTTTTGGTTGACGGTTTGTTTGGCGTTTTAGGGCCTCTTGTGATTACGTATCGATAAATGGTATCATTTTATCAACGAATCAAAAAATGGCAACGACATTCTTATTTGAACGAAAAAACTTACAAAATCATATAAATAATTCGATGAACGGTCATCTAAGGCTCTAAAAATGGATTCGAAAGTTGTGGGTGGGTGTCCCTATCTAAAGGCTTTTCTGTGACTTATTAAAAACCCAGTAATGAAAAGGAAATACATAATGGCGATAAGAATCAATAAGAATTGATGTAGGTGATATGCTGCATACCATTCTGGGGTCTCATAGGCGGCCAGGAAGATAAAAGGAAAGAAAATATGAAAGATAGCCAGCCCCAGACTTATCCAAAAAAGCAAACTTCTATACAGGGGATATTCATTTTTCTCGATTCGCTTTTCCTTAAAATACATCCAGATACAAAACATAAGAGCAATTGAGGCAATTAGATCTGCATAGTAGAGATTAGAATGAAACGGGTCTTGAAAGAAGAGACTGATAAAATAGGCAAGGAGGCTTATTAAGGCACTATACTTTACCAGATTGCGATACTTTTGGGTCTTAAGAGTGGCCCAATAGACATAGTAGAAAAAAACGAAGGAAATTACAGAGTAGATATTGTAAATAATCACATTGTGCCATGAGTATCTTGGATCGGAAAAGAACTGGAATTCTTCATAGTTCTTAACAAAGTAGCCTAAAAGTTCTGTAAGAAAGGTGTACATGATGAAGATTGGGAAAAAGCGCATCACCGTATCAAAATAGGTACGATACTTATACATCGCAATTACCCATGTGACTAAATATAACGGTATGTAATAGTTTTCCGCAAGGAAAATTTGGAACTCTTGAATCATTTAAAAACTAAGGTAGGCAGTTTTATCTAAAAGCCTTTCGCTCCCCTAGCAAGAAACCTATGATAAAGCTTGCATACATAAATACGATGCTACCCAGTAAAATATACCTAAAATAGAATTGGGTGTAAATGTCTAATTTAATATTCCCAACTATCAGAATTATTGGAAAAAGGGCATAAAAACCAAAAAGACCCAAACTGATCCAGAACATAAGGTTTCGCCATTGAGGATAAGGGTTTTTTTCAACTCGTTTTTGCCTAAAATAGACAACTATGATTGCTATGAGTAAAATTGACCCTATTATATGGGCATAGGTAAGTTGTTTGTGCAAAGGATTTTTTAAAAGGGAATTGGCAATGTATGCAATGATACAGAGGTAGGATCCGTACTTAATCCATGTTTTAATCCTGTTGCCAGTTACAATTTTGGCATAGGCATGGAAGAAAAAGAGGAAAAAGATAAGCTGGTAGATATTGTAAATTATCACATTATGCCATGAATACCTTTCTTCTGAAAAAAATTGAAACTCGTAATTGTACTTTATGAGGACGCCCAAAAGTTCCGTGAAAAAGGTATAAACAATTAGCATAGGAAGGTACTTCAACGCTGTATCAAAGTACCTTCTATATCTATATACCGATATCAACCAGGTTAATAGATAGAGCGGCACATAAAAATGTTCCCAAAAAACATTCAAAATAGCTTGGGGCATACTGCTCTAGAAATCATTGTTTGGTGGCGGACCTGAACCTCCGTGATTTAAGTTCAGACTTTGCTCACGTTGAAAAGTTGGATTTGGGGATAAACTAGGTGCGAAGCTCGCATACGCCTTGTTATCCTTACTTTGATGGGAGCCCATTCCCTTGTTGGCGCCAACGGCATCTTTAATAAGCTTGGCTTCCCCGTCTTCACCAATGTAAAAACCATAATCCAAGCTATCCACCTTCATCGTAGGAACCAAAAAGATAGAATTCTGTCTGGGATGAACAATTTTCTCCCCATCTGGAAATTTTTCTTTGTCAGGGTAATTGGCAAAATAGAACCGAATGGAAGCGATATCTACTTTAGCACCCTTGGCTTCTTGTTCTATAAAGGCCATATATTGTTTAATAGTCTCATAATCGAAGGCAGTATACCGAGCCGCGTGAAAATTTTCATCATCGTTTTCTTCCAGCTCAAAGGCTTGGATTAATTCTACCCTGTTTTTGGTATAGTTATCATAAAGGGATTTAGATTCGTCAAGAGAAATTATTCCCTGAGGTGGTTTAACGGTTTCTTCTTTTTCTTCTTGCTGAGTTTCCTCCTTTTTGGGTTGTTGCTGACAAGATGCCATAATCAGAAACACCGATGCCATAAAGAAATAGGCTACTTGTTTTGTGTTTTTCATTTGTAAGGGTTTTTAGTATTCATAGTATGGGGAAACTTCATTAAAGATATGTTTTTTCTTTAAATTGAATTAACAAAAAAACCTTTGGGGTTAACCAAAGGTTTTTAATATCATAATAGCCTTACAAATTTTGGAAAATAAGCCCTAGTTGTTCATCGTCAACAAAAACTCTTCGTTGTTTTTGGTCTGTTTAACACGTTGTTCCATAAACTCCATAGCTTCCACAGGATTCATGTCAGCCAAATACTTGCGCATAATCCACATTCGCTGAATTGTGGTTTCGTCCAAGAGTAGGTCGTCCCTACGGGTAGAAGACGAAATTAAATCAATGGCTGGGAATATTCTTCTATTGGAAATTCTTCTATCCAACTGGAGCTCCATGTTACCGGTACCTTTGAATTCCTCAAATATTACCTCATCCATTTTAGAGCCCGTTTCAGTCAATGCAGTTGCAATGATGGAAAGTGATCCGCCGTTCTCTATATTCCGTGCCGCTCCAAAGAAGCGCTTGGGTTTGTGCAATGCATTGGCATCCACACCACCACTCAATACCTTTCCAGAAGCTGGCTGTACCGTATTATAAGCCCTTGCCAATCGGGTAATGGAGTCCAATAAGATAACTACATCATGGCCGCATTCTACCAGTCGTTTGGCTTTTTCCAAAACAATATTGGCCACTCTTACGTGTTCCGTAGCTTCCTTGTCAAAAGTTGAAGCAACCACTTCACCACGAACGTTTCGCTGCATATCAGTAACCTCCTCTGGGCGCTCATCAATCAAAAGAATGATTTGATAAACTTCAGGATGATTGGCTGCGATTGCATTGGCAATGTCCTTTAATAACATTGTCTTACCCGTTTTGGGTTGGGATACGATCATGCCACGTTGCCCCTTACCAATTGGAGAAAACAAATCCATAATCCGAGTGGATAACGTACTTTGTCTTTCTGCCAAATTAAATTTTTCCTTCGGAAATAGGGGCGTTAGGTGTTCAAAGGACACTCTATCCCTTACCACCTGTGGATCCAAGCCATTTATTTTGGTCACTTTGATTAGCGGAAAGTACTTTTCACCCTCTTTGGGAGGTCTTACATTACCAAGAACCGTATCTCCAGTCTTTAGGCCAAAAAGCCTAATCTGCGATTGTGAAACATAGATATCATCTGGAGAAGAAAGGTAATTGTAGTCGGAGGAACGTAAAAACCCATATCCATCCTGCATAATGTCCAAAACACCTTCACTCTCAATAATACTATCGAACTCAAACTCCGGTTCTTTGTATCGGTTTTTTAGGTCTTTGTCAAAATTGCTGTTCTTTTTGTCGTGACCGTTCCTCTGATGAGGGTGATTCTTTTTATTACTGTGCTGGCCCTTTTGATGCTGACCTTGTTTATGTTGTTCTTTCTTTTGAGGTTGACTCTCTTTTTGGGGTTGACTCTCTTTTTGGGGTTGACTCTCTGAAGTTTCAACCTTTTCTTTGACCTTACTTTCAACATTAACCTCCTTGGTGGCTACCACAGAGTCTTTATGCTCTTTTTGAGGTTTTGGTACCCTGACCCTTTTGGGTTTTTGGGTTACATTTTCTTGTTTGGCTGGTGAATTCCCCTGCACCGCTTTGGGATTGGATGCTTGTACATCTAAAATCTGGTAGACCAAGTCCAGTTTTTTTAGGGTCTTAAATTTGGGAACATTTAGGCCTTTTGCAATTTCCTGCAATTCAGGAAGCTTTTTAGCTTTTAGATCTGAAATCTCGAACATTAAGTAATGAATAAATTAAACTTGTATAACGTAAATAATCTGAAGTAAAAAGTTATTGGGGTACTACGATAGGAAAGATTCCTTGGGTAAGTGCTTCGCTAATAACGACACAAGTATACAAATTATTTTCAACAATAGGGTGTCTTTTACCGAAAAGACACCTATTTTTGCCTTCCGAAATCGATTTGTGCAATGATTCAACGAATTCAAACCCTTTTTTTAGTCTTAGTGGCACTAATTACAGGAGCTCTTCCGTTTATAGTACACTTGTGGGTCGATGCCAAAGGGTTGGAATTTTTTGCAAAGAACGAGCTGTGGATTAGTATCGCTTTTTATGCAGCAACTGCCTTGGCATTGATTTCGATTTTTATGTACAAAAACAGACAAAATCAATTTGTTTTAAACAGGTTGAATATGATATTGAATCTTTTTTTACTAGGATTTTTCGTTTATCGATCGCTAAATTTATCCGGAGAAAACACCATTTCTGAGAAGGGTATTGGGATGCTGATTCCTGTATTTTCTATCGTTTTTCTGGTTCTGGCCAACAGAGCCATCAAAAAGGATGAAGATCTTGTAAAATCTGTTGATCGCTTGCGTTAGACCTAACATCTTAGTAGTATTAGTGCGAGAAAACCCCGGCCATGCCGGGGTTTTTGCTTCTAGCCCTTATAATCAATACAGCTGCTACTGCATCAAAGTTTCTTCAGTAAAACCATTACCAAATTTGATATTGCTCAGTGTTTGCACAATGTTGGGCTCCTCTGCATAGCCATCCTCACCGGGCATAAAATAGGAACGCTTGGTGGAAACCAATTGGCCATCAATGTCTTCATATTCATAATGGGCAATAATTACTGGTTCTTCCACTCCCAAAAAGGGAAGGGAAAAGTAAAACTTATCTACCAACTTGGTCACGGGATTTACATATAAAATGTATTTGTCGTTTTGTTCTTTTCCAGTAATCTCGGAATCGTAGGTAACCTCAACTTTATCATAGTTGATATCGTTGTGGCTTTCTACACCTAAATATTTGGCCACGGTCCCTTCGTTGTTTAATTTATAAGGCATTGTGAACCAATAATAGTTTGCCCTTCTAAGGAAATCACTTGTACCTATCAATTCTTCATTTTCTGATTTTTCCCCATTAACCAAGACAACGGTTTCCTTTCCATCAAAGCACTGGATTACTTCCCCTTCCTTATCTGGCATTACATTGATTTGGTGTTGTGCGTACTTTCCATAGGACGCTTCGGAGCTGAAAATATATCGCTCTGTTGAAATATCTGCCTGTCCGGTTGAAGGATATCGATAATCATAGGTATACTCTACATCACCTTTTTTCCATAGATCATTCCAGCCTCCGTGGGCATGTGCAATGGATTTCAATATGGTTTTTGGTTCATTGGTGTCATAAACAGGCTCGTTCGAAATTACTTTAGCAGTTGTTTCGGCTGTTTCTGTTTTTTTAGCTTTTTGGCCACATGAGACCAAAGCAAACAGGCCTGCCAAGGCCAGTAGCTGTAAACTTGTTGTTTTCATGGTGTGTTGTCTAATTGTTTAATTCTTTAGACGGATTATAGGGCATCAGCTTACCTTCTACCCAGCGTTATAAATCAATTTTTTGATGGAAGCTTGCAACCTTGAAACCCTGATCCACAACAGAATTCCACAAATTGCCACCTTCATTTAGCAAGGGATTGGTGTGATTGAAGTGGATAAAATGAATCTTTGCCCGCTCTGAAGCTGGAAGATTTTTGAACAACTCCATGCTTTCAATAACAAATGGATGTGGGATTTCAGAAATATCTCTGTTATTGATTTCATCTCCGTCAAAAAAAGTGGCATCCAAAAAAGCATACTCCACATTGCTAATTTCTTCAATAATAGACTTCTCCCATTTGTGCCATTTATCTATATCAGGGATAAACAAAGCTGTTTTGTTGGGGCCAATAATTTTATAACCCACTGTTTCAGAGTACTCATCCCTATGTGGTACGGTAAAGGGCACAACACTTAATAGCGGAGTAAGTACTATAGGGTGTTCATTTTGTATTTCCTCGATAATTATGTTTTCTAACCCCACAAGTTGATCCCAGGGTCCATTGTTTCCAAGGAAATCCTTCATCTTAGGCATGGCATAAACAGGAACACGGTTTGCATTCAAAGCTTCTCGACCTAAATACATAAGACCTACATAATGGCCAATGTGGGCATGGGTCAAGAAAACACCATCTGGGGTTTCGCTGGATTTGCCTGAAAACGCCTTCAGCGATTTCAATTGGGAAGGCATGTCAGGTGTAGCTTCAAACAAATAGGATTTTCCATTTGCATGGTCAACCACACCTAAGGAAACCACTTTTCGTTGTGCATCCGGATTTTTGAAAAGTTGGGCGCAACAATCTTTTTTACAAGCTATATGTGGACTTCCGGCATCTTGCACCGTACCTAAAATATACAAGCTTGGATTCGTAGAACTCGAAACCTCCTTGGTGGTCGGGGTATTTTTCTTTTCGCTTGTTTGATTACAGGTATCAAAAAGGAGTACCAAAAGTAAGAACCAATATTTCATATTACCGTTTTCCTAATTCAACCACTTCCAAATCCGATATTTTGTCTCCATCAATAACAAATCGCAACAGGGTTCGAACATGATGAAACCCATGTTTGCCACATGCTCCTGGGTTCATATGCAATAACTGCAATTTTTTATCACTCATTACTTTTAAAATATGGGAATGACCGCAAATAAAAAGTTTGGGCGGACGTGCCTTAATCTCCTCCCTAACCCTCCGATCATATTTACTGGGATAACCACCAATATGTGTAATCCAAACATCAACTTCCTCACAAAAGAAACGATTATGCTCAGGGAATTCCTTTTGGATTGTAGGGTCGTCAATGTTGCCATGAACCGCCCGCAAAGGTTTTATTTCGCGAATTTTATCGGTAACCTCCAAGTTACCAATATCACCGGCATGCCACACTTCATCAGCTTGGGCTACATATTTTAGAATGGCCTCGTCCATATACCCATGGGTGTCAGAAAGCAACAAAATCTTGGTCATAACGCTAAAAATTTGCTAAAAAATGGGAGTAGAATTTCTTTTGCACGGGATTCAAGTATCTTTAACATTTAAAAGTAGGCATTCCCATTGAGATATTTTATCCGGTTTTCTTATTTCGGAAAAGCATACCACGGATGGCAAAACCAACCCAACGCCATAACAGTCCAAGAAGTTTTGGAAAGGAGCTTGTCCACACTTTTACGACAGCAATTAGAGGTAGTTGGAGCGGGCAGGACCGATGCTGGGGTACACGCCAAGGAAATGTATGCACATTTTGACACCGAACACATAACGGACACACAAGAACTTTCCCGTCGATTGAACTCTTACTTGCCAGAGGACATTGCCATTCTTGAAATTGTTCCAGTGGCAGCTGAAGCACATGCCCGATTTGATGCAGTGGAACGGACCTACGAGTATTGGGTGGTGCAGGGAAAAGATCCCTTTTATTCTGAAACGGCACATGGTGTTAAAAAACCCTTGAATATTGAGGCAATGAATGAAGCTGCAGAATTTCTGCTGTCCCATACGGATTTTGAGTGTTTCTCCAAATCCAACACGGATGTAAAAACCTTTATTTGCCATATTAAAAAGGCAATCTGGGAAAAACAGGGCGATAAATTGATTTTTACCATTACTGCGGATCGGTTTCTACGGAATATGGTCCGGGCAATAGTGGGAACATTGTTGGACGTTGGATTGGGCAAGATGGAGCCAGAAGGAATCAATGCCATTATACAAAGTAAAAACAGGAGTAAAGCAGGGGTTTCCGTGCCTGCAAAAGGACTATATTTGACCAAGGTCTTATACCCAAAAGAAGTATTTGATGAGCAAAAATGATGAAATAGGAAAAGCATTTGATTTTGGACTGTTCAAAAGGGTTTTTGCCCATACCAAGCCCTATAGGGTTACCTTTTGGGTGGTAGCTTTTGTGGCTATTCTGTCCGCTGCTTTTGCCGTGTTGACACCAATCTTGGTAAGAGATATCATCAACAAGGCACTTTCTGCAAAAGATAGTGAACTATTGTTGTTGGTAGTGTTGGCCATGTTGGGCGCATTGATTGGGCAAGTAGTCTGTCAATTGTCTTTCAATTATTATGCAAACCTTCTTGGGGAATCTGTGATCAAGGACATAAGGGTTAGGTTATTTCAGCGGATGATGGGCTTTAAAATGACCTATTTTGATAATTCATCCATTGGTTTATTGGTGACTCGAGCGGTAGCAGATATGCAGCGTATTGGCGAGATTTTTAGCCAAGGTTTCTTTGTTATTGTTGCCGATACGCTCAAAATGTTGTCAGCGGCGGTGATTATGCTCTATATCAATTGGAAGTTAGCCTTGATTGTTTTTGCCATTTTGCCGGTGATCTTGATTGCAACCCGCTTGTTCCAGCAAGCCATGAAGGTTGCTTTTATAGAGGTAAGGGCTCAAGTGGCCAACCTCAACTCCTTTGTGCAGGAGCGCATTGCTGGTATGAAGATTGTCCAGCTTTTTAATCGAGAAGAGATTGAGAAGGAAAAGTTCAGGAGAATCAATGAAAAACACCAAAACGCATGGCTGAAAACAGTATGGTACAACTCCATTTTCTTTCCCATTGCCGAAATATCTTATTCCATAGGTATTGGCTTGGTTGTATATTTTGGAGTTGTTCAAAATATTGAGAACGTGGCACTCAACGATACAGGTTCCATCTTTGCTTTTTTCTTTTTGATGGATTTGTTGTTCCGGCCCCTACGTCAAATCGCCGATAAATTCAATACCCTTCAAATGGGAATGGTAGCGGCCAACAGGGTTTTTGGAATCCTGGATACACATAGTCAAATTACCGACAATGGCACCCTGGAAAAGACGAATGTTAAAGGAAACATTGCATTTTCGGAAGTGAGATTTGGATATTTGACTAACGAAGAGGTCCTGCATGGAATTTCCTTTGAAGTGGAGGCAGGAGAGACCGTGGCCATAGTTGGAGCAACAGGTGCTGGCAAATCCACGATCATCAATTTGCTCAATCGGTTTTATGAGATAAACTCGGGAAGCATTTTGGTTGATGGACATAATATTAAAGCGTATACCCTTAAATCACTTCGGTCCCACATTGCCATCGTGTTACAGGATGTATTTCTTTTTGCTGATTCCATTGCCAATAATATTTCACTTCGCGATGAAGAAGTGACCATCGCTGATATTGAGGCCGCGGCCAAACAAATTGGCGTACACGAATTCATTTCAAGCTTGCCTGAAGGATATCAATACAATGTAAAGGAAAGGGGTACTATGCTGTCCAGCGGACAACGGCAATTGATTGCCTTTTTAAGAGCCTATGTGAGCAACCCAAGTATCTTAATCTTGGATGAGGCCACATCCTCCGTGGACACCTATTCTGAGCAGTTGATCCAACGAGCTACCGACAAGATTACCGAAGGCAGAACCTCAATTATTATTGCACACCGATTGGCCACCATCAAGAAAGCCGATAAAATCATAGTAATGGATGCAGGGCAAATTGTTGAAATAGGAACACACCAAGAGTTGCTTAAAAATGGTGGTTATTACAGCGATTTATATGAGGCTCAGTTCTTGGCCGAAGAAGTAGCATAGGTTATTTAGGCGCAAAATCCTCTAAAGAAGCTTGTCCGGTCATTAGGGTAATAATCACAGCGACAACACCTATTCCCATCATCAGAATCATCAGAAGGATCAAATAGGTCACCGAACGCCAAAGGGTGCCCCAAATTTTGGTCTGGTGCATTCTACCCAAAACAATAAATTGGTAGGTAATCACTACAAACAAAAAGACAAAATTGAAGATGTCAAATTTGATGGGAAAGAGCCCCAGAATTAGGGTGTAGAGAATCACTTGTACGTAAGATGTTTGCCCTATTATGTAGGCGTTGGCGACCAAGTGTTCTGTATAATTATACTTTACTTTACCCCTAAACAGTAACCAAGTGAGCAAGGCATAGATAGGCATGATCATATACGACATCAGGCCTTGGTAATCGAACATGAAATTCATGCTTTGCGTATTCGTATCGCTTAAACTACTTTGTGTTAGGTTAAGATGATAAATATCCCTAAGTACAAAAAACATAAGGCCAGATAGCGTCACGGCTATAGCGAAAAAGCTAATGGGGTTCATGTACTTTTTTCGTGTCCCCGAAACAAATTCCAAAATGACTACTTCGGGCTTTGTAAATAGATGTTTTAGGGTTTTCAGAAAGGTATTATCTAAATTGAAGACCTGAACACTTACATCTTCCCAAACATTTTTAAGGGTAAGCCGGTTTCTTATCACCTTGGCTCCACAGAAATTGCAATAATTGTTGGCTGATTCAAGGATTTCACCACAGTTTTTGCACTCCATTTATTCCAAATCCTTTTTAATGAATGTAATAAGCTCAGTTAGGCCCTTGTAGGGTACAAACTCGCCATTTTTGATGTATGAAATAGAACCTGTCTCTTCACTAACCACCAAACTTAAGGCATCGGTTTTTTCGGTAATCCCCACTGCTGCCCTATGCCGAAGCCCAAAACGCAAAGGTATATTACGGTCGTTGGAAACAGGTAAAATTACGCGCGTAGCCGTAATGAAGTTGTCTTGGATAATGGCAGCGCCATCGTGCAACGGACTGTTCTTAAAGAAAATACTTTCTAAAATAGGCTGGGTGATTTCAATATTCATGCTATCTCCAGAGGACTTGACGAAATCCAATGCGTTGGTCCGTTCCAATACCAAAATGGCTCCGGTCTTGGTCGCTCCCATTTTCTCACAAGCAGCAACAATTGCCTCCACATTGGTATCCGTGGGCATGCCTTCCTGTTTTAAAAACTTAAAATGACGG
Organism: uncultured Allomuricauda sp.; assembly: GCA_965117065.1. Taxonomy (GTDB): domain Bacteria; phylum Bacteroidota; class Bacteroidia; order Flavobacteriales; family Flavobacteriaceae; genus Flagellimonas. The sequence continues at coordinate 1,249,429 of OZ220751.1, read as the reverse complement.
ATAAAGTTACGCTTGGAAGCGAAGTTGGTGGAGCCAACCATCAACAAAAACTTTCGAATTTCCTGTTGAAAAACAATGATTAAGGCAATAAGGCCAATATTCATGAACCCACCCACCATGCTACTGATCATTTTCATCTGCAAAAGTTCTGTAAGCTTCCACAGGGCCCAAACAATAACAATTCCAATAAAAATATTGATAGCCACTGTGCCTTTGACCAATTTGTAAATGTAGTAGAGCATTGCGGCTACCAATACAATGTCTATGACATCAGTGATTTTGAATTCAAGAAAATTTAGAAAATCCAACCGCGGGTGTTTTTGTAAAATTAGCAAAAATAGCAGAACCAGAAATTATTGGGTATTGGCTTTCAGCGCTTCAATCAGTGTAACGCATTCCATAGCCTCCTTTACATCATGAACTCTCAAAATACTGGCTCCTTTGAGCAAGGCAACCGCATGCAACGCAGTGGTGCCATTTAGGGCCTCTTGAGGAGATGATTCCAGAACCTTATGAATCATGGATTTTCTACTCAAACCGATTAAAATGGGTAAACCAAAGGTTTGAAATAGGTCAAGATGGCTCAAAAGTGTGTAATTCTGTTGGGTGGTTTTGGCAAACCCAAAACCCGGATCTATGATAATATCGTTGATTTTTTTTGTGGCCGCTTCCTTGATTTTTTTTGAAAAATAAAAACGAAGATCCTGAATCAAATCATCATAGACCGCTTTTTTTTGCATGGATTGGGGGGTGCCTTTTAAGTGCATCATGATATAGGGTACTTGATACTTTGCTGCAATTTCAAATATGTCCGGCTCAAGATTGCCAGCTGAAATATCGTTGATCATAGCGGCACCTGCTTCTATGGAAAGGGCAGCAACTTTGCTTCTAAAAGTGTCAATGGAAATCAAGATGTCAGGAAAATGATGGAGTATTAACTCTAAAACGGGAATCATCCGATTCAGTTCTTCCTCCTCAGCGACATGCTCTGCACCCGGCCTAGAGCTATAGGCACCCATATCAATAAAGGTAGCACCATCATTGACCATTTTTTCAACCCGTCCCAGAATAGTTTTTTCGTCCTTGTACTTGCCTCCGTCAAAGAAAGAATCTGGAGTTAGGTTTAGAATGCCCATTACCTTGGGTTGGGCTAAATCGATAAGGGTTCCCTTGCAGTTTATGGTCATAATAAATACGTCCTTAGTTGGGTTTGATTATCTTTGGCGAGGTGCTTTTTTGGGCACCTGTAGTTTGGACGAAATTTACGCAAATTAGCAACAATAGATGCAGCAGACTTCCCAACAATACGACTCGGTAATCAATACATGCCGGGAATTGTTTCTAAAAAAGACACAGGATTACGGCACCGCTTGGCGCATATTACGACTTCCATCGCTTACGGATCAAATTTTTATAAAGGCCCAACGCATACGCAGTTTGCAACAAAAAGAGGTACGCAAAGTGGATGAAGGAGAGCAATCCGAATTTATGGGCATCATCAACTATTCCATTATGGCTTTGATCCAATTGCAAAAAGGCATTGCCGAGCAACCCGATTTAAACGCTGAGGAGGCCATAGCGCTGTACGATCATGAAGTTGCAACCACAAAAAGCTTGATGGAAAATAAAAACCACGATTATGGCGAAGCATGGCGTGATATGCGAGTGAGTTCCCTGACGGATTTGATCTTACAAAAGTTGCTGAGAGTTAAACAAATTGAGGATAACCAAGGAGCTACCTTGGTCAGTGAAGGTATTGATGCCAATTACCAGGACATTATCAACTATGCGGCGTTTGCCTTAATTCATCTAAACGAAGAGAAATGAAATATTTAGTTTGGATTTCAAGAATCTTTGTGGGCGTCTTATTTATCATAAGTGGCCTTATCAAACTTAACGATCCCGTTGGGTTTTCCTTTAAACTGGAGGAGTACTTTAGCCAAGGAGTGTTAGATCTTCCATTTTTGATGCCTTTCGCTCTGGCTATTTCCATTTTTGTGGTCATTGTGGAGGTTTTGTTGGGTGTCTTGTTGCTTATTGGGTTTAAGCCCAAGTTCACGATTTGGAGTCTTCTCCTAATGATTATTTTCTTTACTTTTTTAACCTTTTATTCCGCTTATTTCAATAAGGTTACCGACTGTGGTTGTTTTGGGGATGCCGTGAAGCTCACCCCTTGGGAGTCTTTTACCAAAGATGTGATTCTATTGGTTTTGATTTTGGTGTTGTTTCTTGGAAGAAAGTACATCCAACCCCTATTTAGTACAAAAATCAATTGGATTTTGGGCGGGGTTTCCTTATTGGCCTGTATCTTGTTTGCCAATCAGGTGCTTAACCATTTACCTACTGTAGATTTTAGACCTTATAAAATTGGGGCAAATATACAGGATGGCATGTCTGTCCCGGAGGACGCACCTAAACCGCTCTATGAATATGCTTGGAGATTTAAGGTGGACGGAGCAGATAAAATTGTAGTTACTAACGGGGAGTACCCCTCCGTGGATGGAGAGTTTGTGGATGTGGAAACCACAGAAATCCAAAAAGGATATGAGCCACCGATCCATGATTTTACCATTGAGCAAGAAGGTGTGGATTATGCGGCAGAACTTTTGGAGGAGGACAAATTGATCATGGTCGTAGCATACGATTTGATGAAAAGCAATAATGAGTTTTTTCCAAAGGTGGCCGAGGTTGCCAATAAAGCAATTTCCAAGGGTTATAAAGTAATAGGGATGTCGGCCTCGAGTGATGGGCAAACACAAGCATTGAAAAAGGAGTTCAATCTGAATTTTGATTTCTACTTTACAGATGAAACCACGCTAAAGACCATTGTGCGCTCAAATCCGGCTGTATTGGTATTAAAGAAGGGCACGATTCTTCGAAAAGTCCATCATAACGATTTGGATGAGTTGGAATTTTGAACGGATTGATGGTTCTGAGTGAGGTTGTTTAAGCTCCGATTTTGTTTTCCAAAAACTTCTACATCGGCCAAAATCCCAGATTTATACAACCTATGACAAAAATTTGATTTCTCTTGAAGAATATAACAAACGAATTGGCTTATCTGCGTTTGAAACCATTACAATTGATATGATCATGTATTATCTTCGCAATTCTAGCGCATTCGGTTTTTATTTGCCTTGTAGCGCCTAAGGAAGTGATAAAACATATTGATTATAATAACCTAAAATCAAACATAATGAGATCCAAAATAGTAGCCGGTAACTGGAAAATGAATAACAACCTTGAGGAAACGGAAGCCTTACTTTCTGAGTTGTCTGCAAAGTTGCCAGACACCCATGCTGAGGTCATTGTGGCACCCACCTACGTTAATTTGACCACTGCCCAAAGAAACTTACAATCCTCTACCATAAAAGTGGCCGCCCAAAACATGCACTTTGCAGAAAATGGCGCTTATACCGGGGAGATTTCTGCAGATATGTTGTTGAACATTCATGTGGATACCGTTATCCTTGGACACTCAGAAAGGCGTTCTTACTTTGGGGAAGATGATGAATTGTTGTCCAAAAAGGTGAAGGCAGCTTTGAACAAGGATATGAAGATTATTTTTTGTTTTGGAGAGGAATTGGGAGAACGGAAATCCGGAAACCACTTTGCGGTGGTGGAAAGCCAGTTGAAAAACGCATTGTTCGATTTGGATAACAACGCATGGGCGAATATCGTTTTGGCATATGAACCTGTTTGGGCAATAGGAACTGGCGAGACCGCCAGTCCAGAGCAAGCTCAGGAAATGCACGCGTTCATTAGAAAAACCATTGCAGAGGCTTTCAATAATGAAATAGCTGATGGAGTTTCTATCCTTTATGGTGGAAGTGTAAAACCTAGTAACGCAGAGGACATATTTGGGAAGCCCGATGTGGATGGGGGACTTATTGGTGGAGCATCTCTAAAAGCCGATGACTTTGTGTCCATTATCAGAGCAATTTAACTTTCAAACTAGGATTTGATCTATATTGAATATCACTTTAAGGTAAATCCGGCGGTTCCAGCAACCGAAATTTTGATTGCGGAGCTTGGAGAAGCAGGGTTTGATAGTTTTGTCGAGAACGAATCCGGATTGTTTGCCTATATCCTTGAATCTGAATGGAACGAAACTATTCTTGATGGGATTTTTATTTTGCAAAATCCTGATTTTGAAATACACTGGACTTCCAAAGAAATCCAACAACAAAACTGGAATGCCGAATGGGAAAAGAACTTTCATCCCATTAAGGTTGGTGATCAATGTATGGTCAGGGCGCCTTTTCATATCTCGGAAAAAGTGGAGTATGATATTGTCATAGAACCAAAAATGAGCTTCGGGACCGGACACCATGAAACCACACATATGATGCTGCAGCATATATTGGATAATGAATTTGGAGGAAAATCGGTTTTGGATATGGGCAGTGGAACCGGAGTATTGGCCATTTTGGCTTATATGAAGGGGGCCGTACATGTGGATGCCATAGATATAGACGAGTGGTGTTATTTAAATGCTTTGGAAAATGCAGAACGCAACCATAGTAAAATCCATGTATATCAAGGGGATAGCTCATTGTTAGCAGATAAAAAGTACGATATAATCCTAGCCAATATCAACCGAAATATACTTTTAGAGGATATTCCCATTTATGTAGAATGTCTTAATCCTGGAGGAACAATTTTCCTAAGTGGCTTTTATTTGGAAGATTTGGATGCAATTTCCTCAAAATGTGGAGGATATGGTTTACAATTTGCAAAAAATTTCAAAAAGAATAATTGGGTTGCCGCAAAATATGTAAATTAGAATATACCAATTCCAAAAGCATGGGAATCAAGGAAAAAGTATCGGAAGAATTACTACTGGAGGAAAAAGTAGTAAAACAGCGTGAGATTGTACTTTTTAATGATGACGTGAACACCTTTGATTATGTTATTGAAACCCTAATCGCTGTTTGCGATCATACCCCAGAGCAAGCAGAACAATGTTCGCTAATAGTACATTATAATGGTAAGTGTACGGTAAAAACAGGTGAATATGACGACCTTAAACCAAGATGCACCAAGCTTCTCCAAGCTGGATTAAGTGCAGAGATTATCTGAACCAAGAATACATTGCCTTCTGCGATAGATTGTAAATTCTTTATGTTGCAGTTATTGCCAACATCTTCATTTACTTTATTTTTACGGTCGTTCCCCTCTATAAACTAAACTTTTAAAACCATCTCACTGAAAAATGGGCGAATTTTTTAGGGCTGAGTTGAAAGACCGTTTTTTGGAATATGCCTTAAAGCGGCGCGACTATTTTGAAATTCATGTACTCTATAATGAGTTTTTACGCCCGAATTATGACATAGGATATGTTGTAAAATTAATCAAGGAGATTGGTGATTATGATTCCAAGCTATTGGATATAATGGGAGGAAATGGGTCTGAGATATTTATGTTGGCCTCCACCTCTACCACACAGAAATTCTTGGATGAAGGTGGTTTTAAGGATATGCATTTGAAGGAGGAAGAAAAATGGGACACTTTTGTGGACCAACTCTCTCACAACCGTAATTTGTCCAAGGATGAAAAACAGTTATTGAAAAAAGGTTCTCCCGCCCATAAAAAGGAAAAAACTTTGTTGACGGTTCTTATTACGGCCATTGTGATTAGTTTTCTATTTACGCTTTACAGCCTTATAAATAGGGCATTTTTAGAGCCAGAATATGTGCCTGCAGACGAGTTTGAAAGAAAGATGGACCAGATTCGTTCTCAATACACAAAAGAAAATCAACGCTTAGAAAAGGAGTTAGAACAAGCTAAAATAACCATAGACTCTTTACAAAAAAAGAGAGCTATAAATTGACTCTTCGCTTAATGTCCCTGACCTTCTTTTAGATTTGATAATGATCAAAAACCTGCTTTAAAAGTTCATTGACCAATTCGTAGCGCAGCAATGGACCATCATCTGACCTACTTTGATTGTTCAGCATGGCGATACTTACTTTACTTATGGGGTCGTAGAACATATATGCCCCATAGCCACGCATGCCCCCGGTATGCCCATACATAGACCTTCCATGGAATACAACTTCTCGGGTACCAAATCCATAACCAACAAAAATAGGATCGGGAATATCAAAGTGTCTGGTCATCATTTGTGTCCTTGATGTTTCAGATACAGCATTGCCATTGTACAAATGCTGAGCCCACATGGACAAATCTGAAGCTGTGGAAAAGACATCGGCTGCGCAATAAAATATGCTGTGATAGGCGGGTCCAAACTCAGCTGCAATATCTTCTAAGACCCCGTCATCATCGCCATCACGCCAGGGAACAGCAATTTCCCCCTCAATAGGCTCGTTGGTTCCAAAATAGATATTAGTAAGGTTTAAAGGCGTCCAAAGTTTTTCTCGCATTACTTCTCCAACAGTTTTTTCGATAGCAGCTTCAATGATTAGCCCCAATATTAAGTAATTGGAATTGGAATACTCATGCCCAACACCCGGCACATCGACCGGAGGCCCTATAAATCCAAACAGAGTGGCTTGAGGGATTGCTGTTTCAAGATCTGCTTCTGCCACGGCCCACAAATCATTATACATATACCCAAATAATCCAGAAGAATGGGTTAGCAATTGATAAATAGTGATGGAACTATCTACATTTTCTGAAGTGAAGACCAACCAATCGGCAATGGTATCATCCAAGCTTAGTAAGCCCTCGTCCACAAGTTTCATTACTGTAGCAGCAACTACGGTTTTGGTAATACTGCCAATTCCAAATCGCATATTGGTATTTACGGGAAGATTCAGTTTAGAAATTCCACCTGTTAAACTTAAATGCTCTTGGTCATCAATTCTGATGGAAACGGAGACACCTACTAATTTATCCGCATCAGTACCCACTTTTTCATTGATGATCGCCTGAAGTTTTTCTTCAATAGTTAATTCAGGTACTGGACTCTGATTGGGATCCGGATTTGGACTAGAGTTCGGTCCAGTTGTGGAATCATCATTGCTAGAAGAACAGCCGATTGCCATCAACAAAACTCCCAAACAAATGAGCTTGAGTGTATTTTTTATGAGGTACAACATAGGAGCCAAAATTGATGTGTGATAACACCTAATATACAGAATATTAGATAATTGTATGGCCTTCTAGTTTGTTTGCGCCTTGTTTTCGGTTGATGATGAATGGTTGCAACCAAGTAGGATTTATCCCTTTTCTACTTCGTTTGGACCGCAATTTTGGTTCTCTGCCAAAAACTACTCTTTTAAAATCAGGTTCCAAAAATTATTTTTCCGATGGCAACTGTGATTTCCATAATGGGAAAGGGTCTAATGTTTCCCAAAATAATAATGGTTACCTCATCATCAATGTATCTATGAACATTGCTTTGATATCCAAACATGGAACCCCCATGTCTGACCAATTTCCCCATCTCTTTTGATTTTGCACTTCTTTGATAGGGCTTTATCTTGAAACCATAGCCATATCCACCAAATTCATCAAAATTTCCATCAAACAGCTTTTCTTTGGACTTATTGGTGAGGAAATTCTCATTGTAGAGGGCTTGGTCCCATTTAAGAAGGTCATCTGCCGAAGCATATATATCTCCTCCTCCTTTGGCATAGGCCATGAAATTTCTTCTTGCTAATGTGAACTTGCCGTCTTCTACATTATAACCTTTTGCCTTGTCATTTGGGTAATCAAAGGTTCTTTCTACTCCCGAATGCTGCATCCCCAATGGGGCAAAAACAGCTTCTGTCAAGTACTCTTTATAGGCCTTTCCTGTGACCCTTTCCAATACAATTGCCGCTAATTGGTAATTAAGATTGGAATAACCGTAAGAAGTGCCAGGATTGAACGAAAGTGTTGCCCTATCATTATAGATGTCTATGATTTCTTTGGAGGAAATATCCCTGTATTGAAGTTCAGTAAGCCTATTTAAATGTACTGGCAATCCAGAGGAATTCTTCATCAGTTGATGCAAAGTGAGCTTGCCTAAATCTGCTTTGAGCTCAGGAATATAGTTTGAGATTGGCGTATGCAATCCCAAATTGCCTTTTTCCACCTGCTGCATTATTGCACAGGCTGTAAAGGACTTTGTGGTTGAGCCAATGGAAAATTTGGTTTGGGGAGTATTCAGAATTCCTTTTTCAGAATCTGCATAACCATATCCTTTTCTAAAAAGAACAGTTCCTTTTCTGGCCACTAAAATGGCACCGCTAAATTCTTTTTTTGCGACATATTCTTTGAGGAGATTGTCTATTTCGGTGTGTTTTTCTTGACCGCCCAATTTTAGCGGGAAAGCATAAATGGACAGGGAAAGGAGTAAAGAAAAATAAATGTTACTTGATTTCATCTCCATTTTTTTTGAAAGTTTTGGTATCGACTAATTTTTTGTTCTTGTCATACTCATAGATAATGTAGGAGATTTGGTTGTCCCTTCTGTTGATAGGTTCGCCAGTTAATCCTACAAACAAAGTTTTTACAACATTGCCATCCTCATTATACTCCTGCTTAATTCCGGCATAGCCTCTTTTGGTATGCAGTACCGGCTTGTTATGAATATCAAGCAGCATTACGCTTAAGCGATTAAGTCCATCGTCACTCCAGATATATTTGGCTGTACTATAACCGGATTCTTCATTAATTCCTGGATTACCCTTTTTATCTAAGAATTGAGTGTAATCATAGTTCCCGAATTTGTCATAAAAGCGCTTACCGCCCCAAAATCCGTGCGAATTTATGATAGCACTTTCGTCTACATCTTGATATCTTATGGACCGCTCATACCCATATTCATCAGTAACATTGATGCCTTTTGCCACATTGGGTCCATTGCCACGCTTTATTCTATGTTTGGCGTCTAAAACGGTCCAACCTAGCCATCTTCCTTTTTTATCAAAATGTAATTTGTCTTGCGCAACGCCGGTATTGTTTTCTTTCAGGCCATCTTTATCTATATTCTGCATTAAAGAAAGCATACCGTTTTGATGATAATAAAGCCGAATTGTATAGAATTCGAATCCTGGTCTCAGTGAAACCCCAGTGCCATTTTTGTCTACTCTTTTTTCAATAATCGCCCCGCTGTTTTCCACTTCCCATTGATATTCATATATCCCCCATCCATTTTCAATTCGATTACCATTTTTATCCTCGAAATAAAGTGTTTTATAGCGACCGTTGTCATCTTTTAGATAAATTTCCTTAAAAGCTTTTCGCTGCGTTATTTGATTTCCGAAACGGTCAAAGAAAGTCCTGATTTCTTTATTTCCAGCATAGCTGAATCGTTGTTGGGGTGTTGTAAAGAAATAATTGGAAGTATGATTGGGCTTAATAAATTGGTCTCTCAACTTGAAGCTTATGGATACAAGTCTATATTTTTCATCATACTTGAACTCATAGTGATTTCTTTTGTAGGCCTTGGTTTTTGAAAGCCTTATGACTCCCCTTACATCTGGATAGGGAGATTCCCTCAGAGGCAATGTGGAATAGTACTCGTAGTAAAATGAGGTGTCTTCATGGCCTAGAGCCGCCTTTGAAAAAAATAGAATACACCATATTAGAAAAAATTGAAGTTTCATTTTGACCTTTTTTGATTGCCCAAATATTGGACTTATCAACTTGAAATGGGGAAAATGGCGTCTGTAGCTGGACCTAATTCGTGAATTTGGACTCGTTTGGCAGTGATTTCTGGTATTGGGAGGGGGTCATACCTGTAATCTTTTTGAAAGCGGTGAAAAAGGTTGATTTGGATTGAAACCCGGAAAGATTTCCGATAGCTTCCAGAGTAAGTACACTATTATTGGGATTCTGTATTTGTTTTTTAGCTTCTTCTATTCTATAAGCGTTTAAAAAATCGGTAAAGCTCATTTTAAGGCTGTCATTGATTACCTGGGAAATATATTTGGAGTTTGTATCCATTTTGACAGCAACTTTTTTAATGCTAAGGCCCTTGTCCAAGTAAAGGGATTTGGTTTCTATAACTTCCTTTAATTGGGAAAGAATTAAATCATAATTTTCCACTTTAAGTGGGCTACCGGAGTATCTAACTTCTGGAAACAAGGAAGTGCCTGTATTCACCAAAAGTGAAAGCACACAAAATATGCCCAAAATCATTGATAAAAAGATAATATCAATAGGCCATTCAATCATGGAGTATCCTGTCAATCGAAATGAAATTTTATAGATAAAGTTTGAGGAGATTGTATATGCAAAGTAGGAAGTTACGGCTATGGTCAAAAAACTGACCAATCTTTTGTTCTTTGGATTTTCCGGGATGCTTGTGAATTTGAAGAAGTAATAACCAATTGGGATTATAAAGGAAAGGGGGATCAATAAAGTCTTTATTAAGGTGCTTGCATTGTTCCAATAGTTAAATGGCCCTGGCCTTCCATCTAAGTAGAATTGTTGAAGTGCCTCCAATTTTATGGCTTTGGTCATAGAAACCCACCAGATAAAAACGTAGGCCACATATATTAAAAAAGGTAATAATAGTAACCACCGCCACTTCTTTGGGAAAGGATAGAATTGGGTAATGGACCAAATAAATAGAAGAAAAACAGGGTAGATAGTTAGATTAAAAAACCTTCCAGGCATGTAAAAAAAAGGATATTGCAAAAAAAACCTACTGTGGATAAAGGTCTTGAAAACAAGCTCCAAGACGAGAAGGAGCATTATTGCATAAAGCCAAAAGTAGCCATCATTCCTGAACCTTTTGCTAATTGTGAAAAATGAAACCAAAAGTGCCCCAGAAAAGGCCATTCCAATGCCCAAAATGGTCAATATGTCTATGTTGAACTCCAATTAATAATTAGCAATTAGAACAGAAATATATTTAATATTAGTAACTAATACCAAGGTTTTATATTAAATGGCATTAAATGATAATGATGCTTGTTTGTCATGTCTCAATTGGTATTGCGAATTTCTAAAACCTATACACTGGCTTTTTTGTAATTTTTGATTTATTAGAAATCATGGTAGGATTATTCCATGATTGCTGCAAAGCTCCGCTTTGAAAACCACAAAAGGACAAACATCGCTTTATTCCAAAAAAGAAGCGAGCTTCATTTTGAAACTCGCTGGTTGTCCATTCTTTATGGTTTATTCGTGACCGCGGCAGGGTTTTTCCGCTACCATAGCGCTACGCACTGAAAATCAAAAATTCGCAAAATCAAAAAAGCAAGCTTTAAAATTTTGCTTGCTTTTCGATTTATTCGTGACCGCGGCAGGATTCAAACCTGCAACCTTCTGAGCCGTAATCAGATGCGCTATTCAGTTGCGCCACGCGGCCTTTTTAATGGGGTGCAAATATATTTCTTTTTACCTTTACAACAAAACTGCCTTACCCAAAATTACATATGGATTTTTATGCCTATATCCGGGATGTTAAGGACTTTCCCAAACCCGGTGTCACTTTTAAAGATATTACCCCTCTTCTTAAAAATCCTAATGCCCTGAACAAGGCTTGTGAATCTCTGCTGGAAGCTATTGGGGAAATGCAAATAGATAAGGTGGTAGGTGTTGATAGCAGGGGTTTTATTTTTGCTCCCATGTTGGCTTCAAGGCTAAAAGCTGGGTTTATCCCGGTGAGAAAACAAGGGAAACTACCTTATCATACGGTTGCCGAGTCCTACCTATTGGAATACGGCGAAGATATTTTGGAAATGCACACAGATGCCATACAAAAAGGAGATCGAGTTTTGGTCCATGATGATGTTTTGGCTACTGGGGGAACGGCCAGTGCTGTTTGCAAATTGGTGGAAAAATTAGGCGGTGAGGTAGTGCAATGTAATTTTTTGATTCAACTTGGATTTTTGAAAGGCGCTGAAAAATTGCATGGATATTCCATTTCCTCCCTTTTAAAATACTAATCCAATGCCCTTGTGGTCACAAAATATCTCCAACCAATTATGGCCAGTTGTAGCTTTGATGCCTTGGAAGGGTCCAACCCTTTTTTGGTATAAGATGGGAGAATAGTTTTGTTGATTTTTGCCAAAACTTTATAGAACATAACGTCAGATGTTGGTATTGCAAATATAACCAAGTTGACGATCCTCGGAAATCACCTTTTTTTTGATTGAAAGAAAAGGGCCGCTAAAGCGGCCCTGATTAGTTTGGAATTAACTATTAGTTTTTATCCATTTATTGATTTTATCCTCAAGCAACGCCAAAGGTACACAACCTGTTTCCAGAACTTGATTGTGGAATTGGCGAACATCAAATTTATCGCCTAAGGCTTCTGCTGCTTTTTTTCTTAGTTCCTGAATTTTTAGCTGGCCTATTTTATAAGATAGTGCTTGACCAGGATTGGCCATGTAGCGCTCAATTTCGGATGTAATGGAAGCTTCTGATTCTGCCTCATTATCCAAAGAATATTGAATAGCTTGTTCCCGGGTCCATCCTTTGGAATGCAACCCAGTATCCACCACCAAACGGATGGCCCTGTGCATTTCAGCCCCTAACATCCCAAAAAGTTGATAGGGATCTGTGTATAAGCCCAATTCGGTCCCCAAAGATTCACTATACAGTGCCCAACCTTCACCATATCCGCTGTACCAAAGTGTTTTTCTGAACTTTGGTAGCTCTTCACTTTCTTGGGTCAATGAGATTTGATAATGATGGCCAGGAATAGCCTCGTGCAGAAACAAGGACTCATCTGAGTAAACATTATATTTGGCTACCTCGGGAATAGGAGTGTAGAACACACCAGGCCGGGTGCCATCCAATGAGCCAGGATTGTACTCTGCGCTAGCTGACTTTTCCCGGAAGGCTTCTGTACGGCGAACCTCAAATGGTGTTTTAGGTTTTACGTCAAACAGCTTTTCTATCTGAGGTTTCATACGGTCATGAATGGCATTGAAATTATCTATGACCTGCTGTGGTTCGGTAAAGGGCATGAGCTGCTTATTATTACGAACGTAGTCAAAAAAGCTCTTTAAGTCCCCTTCAAAACCAACCTGCTCTTTTATTTTCTCCATGTGGGAACGGATTCGTGCTACCTCGCTTAGTCCCAGTTCATGGATTTCCGAAGCGGTCATGTCCGTAGTCGTGAATTTTTTAATTTGATGCGCATAATAGGCATCTCCATTGGGCTCCCCTTGAATACCACTAGATTCACGACCTGTATCCATGTACTCATTGGCCATGAAATTATGTAACTTTTCATAGGTGGGGATTATTCTATCGTTGATCATTTGTGCATAGGCTGTGCTGAGCTCTAATTTTTCATCCTCAGTAAAACTGTTGGGTATGTTTTTTATTGGTGAATAGAACAGGTGCTTATCTAAATCTTTGATTGTTTGTGACTGAAGCTGCGGAAGCACCTTCTTGATCAAGGATTTGGGTAGTACATGTCCTTTCTGCATGCCTTCCTTCATTTTTTCCTCAGCACTGGATAACCATGCTAAGTACCCATCCACTCGCTTCAACCATTTTTGATAATCTTCTACAGTATTGAAAGGCTGTGCACTGGCACCGCTGGCCAACTGTCCCATAAATAGGTTGGGAGACCACATTTGGTCGATTGGGGTTAGGTTTGCGTTAAAATTGTATTCGTTTAGGTTGATTTCACATTCCCAACCGAGGATGGCCTTGCTCATCTGTTCGCTTTCAGTTAGGCCTTCATCCGGGAAATTAGCAAGCTGAGCCTTGTAATTCTCAAAATTAGCCTTTGCCTTGGCGATGTATTCGTCTGAAAGTTGATTGGCAAAGATATCATCGTATCTATGGTCGCCAGCTGTTGTAGCACTAATGGGATTTAGTTTTAGACCGTCCTCATAGTAACTTTCCAAAACCGCTGCAAATTCTGTGCTCAGATTTACTGCTTCTTCCTTTTTTGTTTCCTGTTTACAAGATTGCAATCCAATAATTGCAATCAATAAAAGTGTTATTTTTTTCATTAATTTGAGTGTGATTTGTTATAAAAATGTAAAATACTCAAATCGAACAATATGCAAACAAATGGAATTGCTAAAGTTTTCTAAAAAAAGGTCCTGCAAATACGGGATCTAGTAGGTAGGTTGTTTTAATTCTGCCGTTGGTTCCTCAACTGCTTGGCCAAATCGGTGCCTATCAAGGACTCAAGTAAAGTGTTGTTGAAATTTTTAGAGTCATTGCCTTCAATGAAAATATCGGGCAATCCAAAATCGGGAGCTGTACCACGTTGCTTTTACCCAACTCATGGATATTATAGTGTTTATGTGATATCAAGTTCAGCATAAAAGAAGGTGCCGGTCACTATGTTCATTAAAATTGCTATCAGTATTCCTAAATGATGTAAGCATAGCGATTGGTTTTAAAAGTTTAGACAAAAATGATAGTGATGAGTTGGATAATCAACATCACCAAAAACTTAACAATTGTGATCATGGTATGGACTGATTTTTAAGGTTATTAAACTGTTGTGAACTGGTAACTTTTATTAAGATAAAATGAGAAGAATCATGTTTCCAAATTTTTTGAAGGAAATCAATACAATTGCATACAAGATTGTAGGTAAAAAAACGAGATGGCATTTAAAAATTATGTAACACTCTTGGTTGAAGTTTTAAAATGTAACCATAAACATGTAGTTCAGTTACAAATTATCGTAATTGTAGAGGGTTTTTGAAGCCACTTTTTAAAACCAAGGGGTTTTTTGTTGAAAAAAAGCACTTTTCTGGCCATCTCGTTTATTTTGGAAACAAAAAAACCGGCCAATGTGTTGGCCGGTTTTTTCAAAACTTCTTAGTTTTTTCTTAGTTGTCTTTGTCTTTTAAACTAATTTCTACTACCCCATTTTTAGCTTTTTTGCCATACTTCTCTATTGCCTTTTCGCCCTTGGACACTTCTATTTTCTCAATTGTTTCCGGTTTGAGCTTTTTCACCGCTTTTTCGGAGATTTTTTTACCATCAAGATAGAAGAGGGGCGTGCCCTTACCATCATGGTTAAAGAATAAATACCCTTTACTGTTTATGACTTCAATGTCTGAATCTTCATCGGCATCCCTAATAATCATTACGTCGCCAGTATTGCTATGACCTTTGTGACTTTCAACTTTTATATGCTCACTTTTACCTTGGCTTTTTACATCCGTACTGGAGGTGACATGGATTCTAACGTGGTCATCCGTATCCATATGAAAACTTGAACCCGGATGCATTTTTTTAAACTCTTTCTCACTAACTTCTTTGCCATCAATTATAATTGTTCTAACACCATTCTTATTCAATATTTCAATTTGGCGGTGTTCATCTTCAGTGGTATGGATGCTGATTCCGCCATCGTGATCAATAGTTTTGTGAACACTTACGGTTTTGGAGTCAGATTGTCCAAAGGAAACCAGATTGGCCTCATCATCATAACGGATGGTTATCTGTTTTATAGGAGCTTCGGAGCTTGAATTGTAATTGCCACTAAAAAGTTCTCCATCGGAATTTTGCCCGCTTAACTCCAGTGAAATATTTATAATTTCCTTTTGATCGTTGTGTACCACGGTATAGGAAAAGTCAATGCCTTGCTGGGCCAAATCTTTTTTCATTTTCTCCAGCTCTTCATCTGAGGTGTCCTTATTGATGATTAAATGGACGGCTTTACTTTCCGAGTTCTCAACTTTTTGGGAGGCAATCGGATGGTCCGAAACATAGGTTGTTTTCGTATTAAAACTTACCAAAAATAAGGCAACAGCAGGGAGTACCAAGAGCATTTTGGACATACTGGTTTTTTTCGATTGATTTTGATTTAACATGACTATTCGTTTTTTGATTAATGAACTATAAAATGGATTGGCAATGGTCAATTTGTGGTGACCAACAATCTGTTTTAGCATGAGGTACTGATAGAATTTTTTGCCTTCCCCAACAGTACAGCTTTTGGAATCTGCCAAAAATTCCAAGTTTTGTTTTAAACTGGTTCTGTACCACCAGCTAACAGGATTGAACCATAGCAATACCAAAAACAACTCCATGAGCAAAATATCAAGGGAATGGTATTCTTTGGCATGTACTTTTTCATGGGCAATGACGGATTTTAATTCGTTTTGATCAAAAGCCCCGCGATGGTAAAAAATGTATCTAAAAAAGGAAAAAGGGGATATGCTTTGTTTGGTTTGCACATGGAAATATGGAAGTTCTTTATATAAAAAACCCGAATCAAGGAGTTTTTTAATTGCCAAAAACTGTAAAAACAATCGGGCGCCAAAGAATATGACACCAAGGACATACACAATTGGAATTATGGATAACAAATCAATATTTTGAGCAGTCTCTTTAGTTTGGATCAAGGTGTTTAAACCAGCTTGAGGTAATATATTTGGAGTGGATTGTAGCGTAAGAGGAACAGTTTTGGTAAAACTAATAAAGGGTCCTAGTAAGGAGAATGCCAGTCCACCCATGAGAAACCAACGATTACTCTTAAAGAAGGTCTCCTTTTTTAAGAAAAGCTGATAACAACCAAAAAATAGTAGAAGTATACTAGACGATTTTAAAAGGTGTATGAAATAGGGGTCCATTACTTTTTATTTTCGATAAGGTCAATGATTTCTTTTAAATCCTCAACAGATATTTTTTCTTCCTTGGCAAAAAACGACACAAGACTTTTATATGAATTATCATAGTAATCCGAAATGGTGGAGTTGATAAATTTTTTGCGATAAATCTCCTTGGTGATTAAGGGAAAATATCTATGAGTGTTTCCAAAAGCCTCATATCCCACATATTTTTTTTCTTGAAGATTCCGGATTATGGTGGAAAGCGTATTGTAATGGGGTTTGTCTCCCTCCATTTGTTCTAACACTTCTTTTACAAAGGCCTTTTTAAGATTCCATAGAATCTTCATCACCTCTTCTTCCTTATTAGTCAATTTTTGCATGATGCCCATTTTAAGCCAAACATACTATTATGTTTTTAGTTAAACAACTGTTTTTATAGTTATTTAACTATTTCAATAGTTTTATTTTTATTTGAATAAGGTTTGTTTGATTAAATCTTCGTCTATTTTTGCAGCAAATTCGATTTTTTGGGAAATCTATTCTTTATTGTAGTTGGACTCGTACTTCTTATCGTCGGGGGAAATTGGTTGTTAAAATCTGCAGTTGCGTTATCCTTACGGCTTGCAATTCCAAAAATTGTTATTGGAATGACCGTGGTCTCGTTCGCCACTTCTGCCCCAGAACTCATTGTAAGTGTAAAAGCTGCTTTGGATGGTTTTCCGGATTTGGCATTGGGAAATGTAGTGGGGTCCAACATAGCTAACCTAGGTTTGGTTTTGGCCATTACCGTTTTGTTGGGCAGTATTGAGGTGCGAAAAAGTTTTTATACAACCGATTGGCCTGTAATGATGATTGCCTCCCTTTTATTTGTGGGCTTCATATATTTTGATGGTGTTTTGGAGCAATATGAAGGAATAATACTTGTGATTCTTTTGTTCTTGTTTTTAGTTTACCTCCTCAGGTTTCAGAAACCAGCAGTAGAAGACGAAATGCCTGAAGATGATATTCCCTTGCCTTTGTACAAAATTGCGCTTTACCTAGGCATAGGGGGTACTGCACTTTGGGGTGGCTCAGAACTTTTGATTAATGGTGCCGTAGGCATGGCATCTGTCCTTGGTGTAAGCGATCGGATTATTGGGGTGACCATAGTTTCCGTAGGCACCAGTATTCCCGAGTTGGCTGCTTCAATAATAGCCGTGCTAAAGAAAGAAAAGGCTATATCCCTTGGCAATCTAATAGGTTCCAATATTTTTAACCTATTGGCTGTATTGGGAGTCACATCCATAATTACACCCATTCATGTGATGGATCAAGGTTTGCTCAACAGGGATGTGTTCTGGATGCTTGGAATCTCCTTTTTAATCTTGCCCCTCGTGTTTTTTCCAAAAGGGTTACGACTAGGGTGGAGAGACGGTATTGTTTTGTTGGTCTTTTATGTGGGATTTGTGTACCTCACCTTCAAATAAAAAAAGCCACCCATAAAAGGGCAGCTTTTTTAGTATTAACAACAATTAAATTTTGGGCTAAACGTCGGCAGACTTAACCGTCTTAATGATACGAGCTGCAATTTTGTAGGGATCTCCGTTAGAAGCAGGTCTTCTATCTTCCAACCATCCTTTCCATCCTTTTTCCACAGTCATGATCGGAATTCGGATAGAAGCTCCTCTATCAGATACACCATAACTGAAATCGTGAATAGAAGCAGTCTCGTGCAATCCGGTTAATCGTTGGTCATTGAACTCGCCATAAACAGCAATGTGCTCAGCTGCAACTGGTCTAAACGCCTCACAAATTTTCTCATATGTTTCTTGGGACCCACACGTTCGTAAAGTGTTATTGGAGAAGTTGGCATGCATACCAGAACCGTTCCAATCCCCTTTGACAGGCTTTGGGTGGTATTCAATATAGTAACCGTAAGATTCAGTTAAACGATCCAAGAGGTATCTTGCAATCCAAATTTCATCACCAGCCTTCTGGGCTCCTTTTGCAAACAATTGAAATTCCCACTGGCCTGCGGCAACTTCTTGGTTGATACCCTCAAAATTAAGACCAGCTTCAATACACTGATTGGCGTGTTCTTCCACCAAATCCCTACCCCAGGTGTTTTTTCCACCTACAGAGCAATAGTACAAGCCTTGAGGTCCAGGATAACCACCAATTGGGAAACCTAATGGGAGTTGTGTTTCCACATCCATAATAAAATATTCTTGCTCAAATCCAAACCAGAAATCTGCATCAGGATCATCTATAGTAGCCCTTGAATTTGATTCATGGGGAGTTCCGTCTGCATTTAGTACTTCCGTCATCACCAGGTATCCATTGATTCTTGCTGGGTCAGGATAAATAGCAATAGGCTTTAAAAGACAATCAGAAGAACCTCCTTCGGCCTGTTGAGTAGAACTTCCGTCAAAGGACCACATTGGGCAGTCTTCCAATTTACCACTAAAATCTTCCTCAACTTTAGTTTTACTTCTCAAGTTAGCGGTTGGTACATAACCGTCCAACCAGATGTACTCTAATTTAGATTTGCTCATAATTATGGTAGTTATTTTGTTCCCAAATTTTCGATCGTCAAAAATAAGTTTTTCAATTGATAATATATGTTTTGAAGGGCTAAAATCATAAACAATGGGTTAAAATTCATATTACCCCCAAATTTGATGGGGTTAAATGAAAAAAAAGTAAATTTTGAAGGATATATTATTAAATTGTTAATTGTAGCTTTGTGACCAAACACGCTTAATAATGTCAAACACAAGATTTGGAGCCATTTCAGAAAGCAATACGAGGGCTCAAACCATCATTAAAGAATCAGGAAGACGCTCAGAACTTTTTGGGCAGCAGGTGTTTAATGAAGAAAGGATGTTGCAATTTTTGACCAAAGAAGCCTTTGATAAGGTAAAGTCGGCCATTTTTCAAGGCTCAAAAATTGACCGAAAGATTGCAGATCAAGTTGCTGAGGGAATGAAAGCATGGGCATTGTCCATGGGAGCTACACATTATACACATTGGTTTCAGCCTTTAACGGGAGCTACCGCAGAAAAACACGATGCTTTTTTTGATATTTTGCCAGATGGTAGGGCCATGGAAAAGTTTGGTGGGGCCCAGTTGGTACAGCAAGAACCAGATGCTTCCAGCTTTCCTAGTGGCGGCATAAGAAATACGTTTGAAGCGCGTGGATATACAGCATGGGATCCAACATCCCCAGCATTTATATACAAAACAACGCTTTGTATCCCTACTATTTTTGTGGCCTACACAGGAGAAGCCTTAGATAACAAAGCGCCTTTGCTTCGAGCTTTGCACGCCGTGGATGAAGCTGCAACTGGAGTTGCCCAATACTTCGATAAAAATGTTCGAAAAGTACATGCTACCTTAGGTTGGGAACAAGAGTATTTTTTGATAGACAAGGCCTTGGCACAATCCCGATTGGATTTGGTTATGACGGGCCGTACCTTGGTAGGCAACCCGGCTGCCAAAGGGCAACAGTTGGATGACCATTATTTTGGAGTGATCCCAAGTAGGGCATTGAGTTTTATGAGCGATTTGGAACGAGAATGCACCAAATTAGGCATCCCCGTAAAAACGAGACACAATGAAGTTGCTCCCAATCAGTTTGAGTTGGCACCTGTTTTTGAAGAAGCCAACCTTTCCGTAGACCATAATTTATTACTGATGGATGTTATGGAAGAAATAGCTGATAGGCATAATTTTATGGTATTGTTTCATGAAAAGCCCTTTGCTGGGGTAAATGGTTCGGGAAAACACAATAATTGGTCTTTGGCCACGGACACAGGGGTTAATCTGTTAAGTCCAGGTTCAACACCTATGAAAAACTTGCAGTTTCTAACCTTTTTTGTGAATACGATCAAAGCTGTGGATACCTATGAGGAACTCTTGCGGTCATCGATTGCTTCTGCTAGTAATGATCATCGCTTAGGGGCCAACGAAGCACCTCCTTCCATTATTTCCATATTCATAGGAAAGCAACTAAGCGATGTTTTGGATGAACTGGAAGGTGTATCCAAAGGAAAATTATCACCCCAAGAAAAAACAGAGTTAAAACTCAATGTGGTAGGGAAAATCCCGGAAATTTTACTAGATAATACAGATAGAAATAGAACCTCTCCTTTTGCATTTACTGGAAATAAGTTTGAAATGAGAGGAGTTGGTGCCAAGACCAACTGTGCCAAGCCCATGACGGTTTTAAACACCATTGTGGCCAAACAATTGACGGATTTCAAAAAAGAAGTAGATACGCTGATAGATAAGAAAAACCTCAAAAAAGATGAGGCGGTTTTCAATGTGCTGCGCGAATATATAAAAACCTCCAAGCGCATTCGTTTTGACGGTGATGGCTATGGTGTGGAGTGGCAAGATGAAGCACGAAGGCGAAAACTAAGCAATAATAAGAATACTCCTGAGGCTTTACAAGTACTTACTTCCAAGGATAGCATTGCACTTTTTAAGGATATGGATGTAATGAGTGAGGTTGAATTAAAGGCGCATCAGGAAGTAGAATTGGAAGCCTATGTTTTCCATGTTCAAATTGAGGGTAGGGTACTCGGGGAAATGGTTTACAGCCATATTATTCCCTCAGCTATACGATACCAAAACATACTGTTGGAGAATGTAAAAGGCTTGAAGGACGTTTATGGGGCGGCCTATAACAAGGTGGCAGAAAGCCAGCTCAACATCTTGGAACAAATTGGTGAGCATCTGGTGGATATCAAAAAATTCACAGATGAAATGACTTCACAACGAAGACGTGCTAATGGGCTTTCTACCATTAACAAAAAAGCACGGGCCTACTGTAATAATGTAAAACCCCAATTTGAAGCCATTCGAGAGCAATCCGATAAGCTTGAAAAATTGATTTCAGATGATTTATGGCCCTTTATCAAATACAGGGAATTATTATTTGCCAAATAGTTGTAGATGGTTTTGGATAGTAAGGATATAGCACGGGCCAAATCCCGAATCACAAATTTTGTAATAGAAACACCGATTCTTAGCTCCTCTTTGCTCAATAAGTGGTTGGGGCACGATATCTATTTTAAGGCGGAGTGCTTTCAAAAAATTGGAGCTTTCAAAGCAAGAGGTGCTTGCAATACCCTAGCATGGTTACATGAAAAAGGTGAAATGCCAAAGCAAATTGTAGCTAACAGCTCCGGAAATCATGCCCAGGCCGTAGCCTATGCCTCAAAACAGTTTGGCATTCCAGCAACCATTTTTATGCCGGAGTATGCTTCCAAGGTTAAAATACAGGCAACCAAGTCCTATGGTGCCAACGTGGTGTTGAGTAAAAACCGGGACATCACGGATGAAAAAGTAAAAGAGGCTGCTGCCGTGGAAGGTGCTTACTGGATTCACCCATATAATCATAATCAAGTCATATGCGGACAGGGAACCGCTGCCTTTGAAGCCCTAACTAAATTAAGGGAAGTAGATGCTGTTTTTGCTCCTTGTGGCGGCGGTGGGTTATTGTCCGGAACGCTTTTGGCAACCCGTGGACTATGCTCTAGTGCTAAGGTGATAGGGGTGGAGCCCTTACTAGCAAATGACGCAGCCGAGTCCTTAAGAAAAGGGTCTATTCAGAGGTTATCCAGGGTTCCCAAGACCTTGGCAGATGGGGCCATGACCATGGCCGTGGGAGACATCACTTTTGAATACCTAAAACAATTGGATGGATTTTATGAAGTAGGTGAAGAGCGTATGATTTATTGGACCCAATGGTTGACCCATCTATTAAAATGCAGAATGGAGCCTACTAGCGCAATGGCGATGGAAGGTGTGTTCAGGTGGCTCGGGGGACAAAAGTCCAAAAGAACCATTTTAGTTGTGCTTTCAGGAGGCAACATTGATCAGGGAACAACCAACAAAATTTGGGAGCAGGATTATTTACGTGTACCACCAAACATGTGAAGGGAATAGGGTGTTTTAAATAGTAGCTTAAAGCTTTCAGTTTCCCTATTTTTGCGCAAAATCAGTTTATGTCCTCAGAAAATAGCAAACGATATGCCCAGCGTGGAGTGTCCGCATCTAAAGAAGATGTGCACAATGCCATAAAAAACATTGACAAAGGACTTTTTCCAAAAGCTTTTTGCAAGATTGTTCCAGATTATCTGACTGGGAGTGATGACCATTGTTTGATAATGCACGCAGATGGGGCAGGTACCAAATCCTCTTTGGCATATATGTATTGGAAGGAAACCAATGATCTATCCGTTTGGAAAGGGATTGCACAAGATGCTTTGATTATGAATGTGGATGACCTTTTATGTGTTGGGGCAACGGATAATATCATGCTCTCATCTACCATAGGGCGCAATAAGAATTTGATTTCAGGAGAGGTTATTTCGGCTATTATCAATGGAACAGAGGAGCTAATTGCTGATTTAAGACAACATGGAGTCACTATCCATTCCACAGGTGGGGAAACCGCAGATGTAGGTGATTTAGTGCGTACAATTATTGTTGATTCAACTGTAACTGCGCGTATGCGAAGAGATAAAGTCATTGATAATGCCAATATTAAACCTGGGGATGTTGTTGTTGGCTTGGCGTCTTTTGGACAGGCTTCTTATGAAACGGAATACAATGGTGGAATGGGAAGTAATGGCCTTACCTCCGCGCGGCACGATGTTTTTAGCAAATATCTGGCTGAAAAATACCCTGAAAGTTTCGATGCTTCTGTTCCTGAAGCGTTGGTGTATTCCGGAAATACCAAATTGACGGATTCTGTGCCCAATGCGCCACTGGATGCCGGGAAATTAGTATTATCTCCAACTCGAACTTATGCCCCTATCATTAAGAAAGTATTGGAACAGTATTCTGCTAAAGAGATTCATGGCATGGTACATTGTAGTGGTGGCGCACAAACCAAAATTTTGCACTTTGTGGAAGAGTTACACGTAATCAAGGATAATTTATTCCCGATTCCGCCACTATTTAAATTGATTCAGGAACAGTCCAGCACGGACTGGAAGGAAATGTATCAAGTCTTCAACTGTGGGCACCGAATGGAACTTTATGTAGATGAGGGAGTGGCCCAGAACATAATCTCTATTTCAAAAAGCTTTGGTGTGGATGCTCAAATTATCGGTCGAGTTGAAAAAGCAAATACCAAAAAATTGACCATCAAAAGTGAGTTTGGTAAGTTTGAATACTAGCATACGAATCTACCTAAATTAGCGTTCTTTCTATATACCTCACACTATGGAAAGAAAAGAATTCTTAAAAAGCATGGGGGCAGGAGCTGCTTTTGCCCTAACATTCCCTTGTTTAAATGGTTGCTCGACGGACTCAGAGAATTTGGATCAATTTCCTGAGCCGGAAGGAGTGGATTTTACTGTGGATTTGGATTCCGCAGATGCCGCACCTTTGGCTAATGATGGTGGGTTCATTCTCGTTAAATCAAGCGCAAGTTTAGGATACACGGATATCGTAGTGGCTCGAAATTTGGAAGGGAATTTGATAGCGGCAAGTCAAATTTGTAGCCATCAACAAACTGAAGAAGTTCGGTTTATTTCTGAAGATGGAGGAATTTTTAGATGTTCTACCCATGGTTCAAGGTTTAGTCAGAATGGAACACCACTCAATTCGGTGACCAGTAATCCTTTACGAGTCTTTAATACAGAACTTAACGGTACCACCCTTCGGGTTTTTGAATAGTTTTCATTTTAATTTCGGAATATGAAACATGCATTGGCCCTCATAGCTTGTTTGTGTATTGGAGTAATTCAGGCACAACAATACCAAGATAAGTTTGAAGAAGCCGTGGCTTTGGCTCATAAAGAGGACAAGCCTCTAATTTTGGTGTTTTCCGGTTCGGATTGGTGTGCACCCTGCATCAAGCTAAAACGCAGTGTTTTGGAAACAACCGAATTTATGGACTACGCTAGTTCCCATTTTGTTATGTATAATGCTGATTTTCCGCGAAAGAAGAAAAATCAACTCCCTTTGGATAAATTGAATGCGAACAAAACCTTGGCAGCCCAATATAACCCTAAAGGATACTTTCCTTTGGTGGTGGTCCTAGACAAAGAGAAGTCAGTTTTGGGAACCACAGGATTTAACAAAAAGGCTTCACCAGAAGATTATATATCCACTTTGAACAGCTTTATTAGATGAAAACCATTTTTGCCTTTTTCTGCAGCTTTATGGTCGTTCTGTCCTTTGGACAAGAACAAAAAGATGTTACGGTAAAAAGGACAATGAAGCTAATGGGTACACGATTTGAAATAACCGTAGTGGCCCCAAACGAGGATATAGGGTACATTAACATTGACGAGGCTGTTTCTGAGATCAAACGCATCGAGAAAATAATTTCCTCTTGGGACCCAGAATCTGAAACTTCCATGATTAACAGATATGCTGGTATAAAGCCTGTTGAAGTAAGCCGTGAGCTTTTTGGTTTACTAGAGCGTGCAAAAAAAATATCAGAAATTACGGATGGAGCCTTTGATGTTTCCTATGCTTCCATGGATCAAATTTGGAGGTTTGATGGGAGTATGGACAGAGCTCCTTCCAAAACTGCAATCCAACAATCCATTTCCAGAATTGGACATCAAAAGATTTTGCTCAATTATGATAACCGCTCTGCATTTTTGTCAGAACCAGGCATGAAAATTGGTTTTGGCGCTATTGGCAAGGGATATGCCGCCGATCGGGCAAAGGAACTCCTAATATCCAAGCAGGTCAAGGGGGGAATCATTAATGCTTCGGGCGACCTGACTACTTGGGGTACTAAGGTCACAGGTGAAAAATGGCTGGTTGGGATTGCCAATCCCCTAAGCAAAGACAAAGTGTTTAGTTGGTTGCCGGTGGTGGAATCCTCAGTGGCAACCTCTGGGAACTATGAAAAATATATTGTACTGAATGGTGATAAGTACTCCCATATTATAGATCCAAGAACGGGCTATCCAACTCGAGGAATTAATAGTGTGTCTGTGTTTGCCAAGCATGCAGAGCTATGTGACGCCTTGGCTACAGCTGTATTTATAATGGGTAAGGATAGCGGTATACATTTGATCAATCAAATTGATGGAGTGGAAGTTGTGGTGGTAGATTCTGAAAATAAAGTTCATAAGAGCACCGGAATTCTGTTCGAAAATAACCCCTAAAATTTCAGCTATGCGCAAACTTCTCCTTTTGTTCATCCTTTTAGCAGCAGCAAGTTCCTGTGTTGTGGTCCGGGAATACGACAAGGTTTACATAAGTGATGCAGAAATGCAATTGGGGTCTAGGCCCTGTGAGCGTTTTGAGACCAATTTCCAATTGTACCGAGAGGCCTCCGCTGGGGCCAACGGAGGTAAAACAGGAGGAGGCTGTGGATGTAATTAGCCAACTATGAAAATGGGAAACTTGAAAAAGCTGCTTACTAAAAATCCAAGAATCCAAAGATTCAACAATCTCCACGGATTTCTTTTATCGTTGCTGTTATTTATTGCGCTTGTAGGTCACTCACAACAAACCAACACATCCTATACTAAAAAAGTATTGGAAACCAGCGAGATAGACTTATTGTTCAGTTATTATAACCAAGATGGACAAAATGCGGCTGTTACTGGTGGTGAGGGGACGGAGGAGCTAACAGATGCTACATCTGCCCTAGTACTACGTATGCCAATGAATGCAGACGATGTGCTCACCGTTGATGTTGGGCTTTCGGCCTATACCTCTGCCTCCTCTAGTAACGTAAATCCATTAGATGGTGGCAACAGCAATACAACTCCTTTTGATGCTTCTTCTGGCGAGTCCAGAAAAGATATTTTGGCTTATGTGAATCCGAGTTATCAACATAGTTCCAAAGACAGGAACGCTATTTGGAGTGCCAATTTATATTTCTCCTCGGAATACGATTATTTTTCAATTGGTTTTGGGGGAAGTTATACCCGACTTTTTAATGAGAAGAACACGGAGTTAACGTTAAGCGGAAAGGTGTTTTTGGACAAATGGAATGCCATTTATCCTATTGAGCTGCGACAGGGTTTTTTTGATGATCGTATAACCGGAAATGGGACTTACAGCCCCAATTTTACACCTTTCGATAAAGAAAATCGAAATTCATATTCCTTGTCCTTAAGTTTTTCGCAGATTCTCACGAAAAAAATACAAGGAGCACTCTTTTTAGATTTGGTGAGTCAAAATGGGTTATTAAGCACACCATTCCAGCGGGTTTATTTTGGTGATACAGAGGCTTTTTTTATCGACGACTTTCAGCTAGCCGATGATGTGGAGCGATTACCGGATAGTAGATTTAAAGTCCCGGTGGGTGGAAGGTTGAACTATTATGTGAATGATTTTTTAGTGCTGCGTTCCTATTATCGCTTTTATTGGGATGATTGGGGAATTACCTCACATACAGCAAGTTTGGAAACGCCGATTAAGCTAACAGATAAATTTACAGTCTACCCAGCCTATCGTTACTATACCCAGTCTGCAGCGGACTACTTTTACGCCAAAGAAAATGCGTTGTCTACCTCTGGTTTTTACACCTCCGATTATGATTTATCCAAATATGATGCACATCAGTATGGATTTGGGGTTCAGTACAAGGATATTTTTACCAATGCCAAGATCTTGAACTTTGGGCTAAAGACCATTGATGT
This sequence comes from uncultured Allomuricauda sp., assembly GCA_965117065.1. Lineage (GTDB taxonomy): Bacteria > Bacteroidota > Bacteroidia > Flavobacteriales > Flavobacteriaceae > Flagellimonas. Next base: position 1,222,368 of record OZ220751.1, on the reverse strand, counting down.
ACGTTTTAGTCAGTACGACAGAAGTGATGGCCTCAATGCTTACATCATTACTTTGGGCACCACTTTTGTAGGGAATTAGGCCAACTTAAAGTCCAAGGCAATCCAATCAAAAATCGTAAATTCGCAATCCTAACGCGGATTGATTTATGCTTGACAAACTCAATATTGTAAAACAACGTTTTGATGAGGTTTCCGACCTCATCATTCAGCCAGATATTATTACGGATCAGAAAAGGTATGTGAAACTCAATAAGGAGTACAAAGACCTTAAAATTCTGGTCGATAAACGTGATGAGTATATTGCTTTTACGAATAATATTAAGGAAGCTGAGGAAATTATAGCCGATGGCAGTGATGCCGAAATGGTAGAGATGGCCAAAATGCAAATGGACGAAGCCAAGGAAGGTTTACCAAAGCTCGAGGACGAAATCAAGTTTCTTTTGATTCCAAAAGATCCTGAGGATGAGAAGGATGTGGTTATGGAAGTCAGGGCTGGTACCGGTGGAGATGAAGCTAGTATTTTTGCTGGGGATTTATATCGGATGTATTCCAAATATTGTGAGTCCAAGGGTTGGAGAACCAACATTATTGATTTGAATGAAGGAACCAGCGGAGGTTACAAAGAAATCCATTTTGAAGTATCGGGAGAGGATGTTTATGGCACCTTAAAGTTTGAGGCGGGAGTGCATCGTGTACAACGCGTACCGCAGACTGAGACGCAAGGGAGGGTACATACCAGTGCCGCTACTGTAATGGTAATTCCAGAAGCAGAGGATTTCGATGTGCAAATAGACCCCAAAGATGTGCGTATTGATTATTTCTGTTCCTCGGGACCGGGAGGACAATCGGTTAACACCACCTACTCTGCAGTGAGATTGACCCACGTTCCAACAGGGTTGGTAGCTCAATGCCAGGATCAGAAATCACAGCATAAAAACAAGGAGAAGGCCTTTAAAGTGCTTCGTTCGAGATTATACGATTTAGAATTGGCCAAAAAGCAGGAGGAAGATGCCGCAAAGCGTAATTCGCAAGTAAGTAGTGGTGATAGATCGGCAAAGATTAGAACCTATAATTATCCTCAGGGTAGGGTAACAGACCATCGAATTGGATTAACGCTCTATGACCTTCAAAACATAATCAATGGGGATATACAGAAAATTGTTGATGAATTAATGTTGGTGGAGAATACTGAGAAGTTAAAAGAAGCTTCGGAGATTTTTTAGGTAAAACAAAATAATTGTCAGTTCAAGCACAGTCTAGAACTATCTACTATGAAAATAGAACTCTTAATCTCCCAAATTAAAAGGAAAAAGTCTTTCCTCTGTGTGGGTCTTGACACAGATCTGGATAAAATCCCAAAACACTTACTAGGGGAAGAAGACCCCATTTTTGCTTTTAACAAGGCCATTATAGAAGCTACACATGAATACTGTGTGGCCTATAAGCCCAATATAGCTTTTTATGAAGCATATGGTCTTTCCGGGTGGAAATCCTTGGAACGTACCATGGATTATTTGAATGCTAGTCATCCAGAAATGTTTACCATTGCCGATGCAAAACGAGGAGATATTGGCAATACTTCTACCCGATATGCCAAAGCTTTTTTTGAAACCCTGAATTTTGATTCTATTACCATAGCACCCTATATGGGCAAGGACTCGGTGGAGCCTTTTTTGGAATTTGAAGATAAGCACACCATTTTACTGGCTTTAACCTCAAATCAAGGAGCTTTTGATTTTCAGACTAAAAGCGTTGAGGGGAAGGAATTGTACAAACAAGTTTTGGCTACTTCGCAAACCTACAAGGGTGCTGAGAACCTAATGTATGTGGTAGGTGCTACCAAGGCCTCCTATTTGGCAGAGGTACGGAAAATTGTCCCTGAGAGTTTTCTTTTGGTTCCTGGCGTAGGGGCACAAGGTGGTGATTTACAGGAAGTTTGTAAATATGGAATGACTAAAAATGTAGGGCTTTTGGTGAATTCATCTCGCGGAATATTATATGCTTCACAAAAAGAAGATTTTGCTGAAAAGGCGCAGCAAAAGGCAAAAGGTATTCAAAAGGAAATGGAGGTTGAATTGGGTAAGTGGAATTGACAATTACGCCAAATTTTCTAATACCTTCTTTATTCCTTGGGCTTTACGCTTAAAAAACTCACTTAAATTAGTGTCCAAAGTAGTAGCTTCGGCAGCTTTTTCAATAAAATTCTGATATCTGAATTCCAAGATAGATACAGCGTGGCTTCCACTGGTGATTGGAGTCACCGCTCCAACTCTACAATACTGATTTTTCATTTTAAAAGATTTGTTATAACAAAGATACGTTCAAAAGCTGACCTTGGACTACCAAATATGGAGGTATACGGCTATAAATCAGGTACTTTATCTAAAAATTAACATTGCGGATGTGAATATGAAAACGAACTGACCTATCCTTGGTGAAAAATTAATGTACATTTATAAAAACCACCCTGAGACCTATGGACAAGAAAAGCATTTTGGTCATTGTAGTCTGCTTGGCATTCATATCATTGTACGCGCAAGATGACAGTTCCTGTAATTGTTGCTCCGATGAGCATAAAGCATTTGATTTTTGGATTGGGAATTGGAATGTTACAAATTCAAACGGAGGTAGTGCCGCTGGAACAAGTAAAATAAGTCAGGAAGAAGGTGATTGTGTGATTCGAGAAAACTGGACCAGCGCCAGCTCTGGTTACACGGGAACAAGCCTCAATTTCTACAACATTACCACAAAACAATGGGAGCAGCTCTGGATAGACAACACAGGTGCCTCCCTAAAATTACGGGGCAATAGAATTGGTAATCAAATGATATTGACCTCAAATCCATTTACTAAAGATGGCAAGAGCTTGACAAATAAGATTACTTGGACCAAGAACGATGATGGTACTGTAAGGCAGCTTTGGGAAATTTTGGAAGGGGATGAGGTAATCAATACCGCTTTTGATGGCCTCTATAAAAGAGAATAAACAGCCCAAACCATTTTTTGATGACTAATTCAAATATGTACCTAAGGAGATCAAAGGATCTTTGGAGTGTCTTTTGGGCTGTTTATAGGTATAAGTTAGCTAAAGCGAACCCTTGTTTGAGCTAAACCTGATAAACTTTTACCTTCTCCCGATTTACGATTACCAAGGTGTCTAGGAAATTTGTAAAACGCTTTTCTGATATTGGGAAGGTGTTTGTTGGGTGTCCTTCTTAAAAGCTTTGTTGAATGTTACTTTGTTGTTGTAACCTACCTCGTAGGCTACATTTATAATGTTCAATCTACGGGATTTATCCTCCAAGAGTAGCTGCTTGGCTTCTTTAATTCGATACATATTAACAAACTCATGAAAACTAACGTTGAAATGCTCATTAATAATCTGTGAAGCATTATGGCGAGTGGTATTCAACTTTTGGGCTACCATGTCTAAACTAATGCCATTTTCTTTGTAAACCCTGTCATGCGCAAAAAGATAAAGGAGATTTTCTTTTAATTCCAATGACAGGCTAGGAGTAAGTCCCGATTTTTCATATTTGGGAAACAATCTATTGTTATAGGCATATGCACCGCTAAAAACATCGGGTTGTATGTTGGCGGAATAGCCTACGTAAAGAATCATTAAAGCCATGGATGCAATGGAAATGTCATATAGGAACCCCGAGGAATACTGGTTGCTTATTAAAATTCCATAAGCGGTATAAGTAATTACGTAGAGGATATGGATTTGGTAAACATTCTTCTGCCATACTTGGTTTTTAGGCTGCAAAAACTTCTCCTTTTTTCCTCTTCTGTATACTTTTCCAATAAAGTAGCCATACACCGTTAGCGATAATATTTTTAGAATAACCAAGAGCAAAAGTCTGGTAGAATCCTGAGGATTAAGCCCATTTTGAACTCTTGACAGCATTAGCTGAATCTTGCTCTCGTATGAAAAAGCATAGGCATTAACGACGAGGTAGGCAACTAGGATTACGGTGGGAATCAAATGCAATAGGTCTTGTGTCCTGAACCTATATTTTTCTGAAGTTGATTTGAAATAGAAATAAAGCAAAGGTCCATATAAAAACGAGGCCCAAGTAGACATTAAATAGGTATGAGGATATTGAAAGTAATAATTAGATCTGTTGATGGCAATATGGAGGATAAAGAAAGAGTGTATAAAAATGAAAGTGGCTATTAAACATCTGGAAGGAAGATGAATTTGCTTATTAAAACAAATAAGTATTACCACGTAGAATCCGATTAAGGCGACAAATAGGTACACTAAGGACCAGCTAGTTACTTTTGGTATTATCCTTTCTGAAATTACCTTGAATTCTTCTGTTTTTCGAATAGGGTCAAACCCCTCATTTAAAAGAAAATTAGGATTAAAGTCCAGTCGTAGATATTCATTCAATTTATTGGTAGACTCCAAGGGATGTTCCAAGGCGGCTTCGCTCAGGGCAATTCTTTTGAGCACATGGGTCTTTTCCGAATACGAATTTGTAAGGTTCCTTTCATAAATAGAAATGGCTTTTTTGTATCTATGGATGTTATAGTAGTAGTCTGCCCATTCCAATGAATCCTGTAGCACTATTGTAAGAGGACTTCTCCCTGATTCGAGGGTGTTCTTGGTCAGGTTTGCCAAACAGGAACTGTATGACACAACAACCAGAATTACAAAGAAGCCCAACCGTCCCATGTGTTGATTAGTGAATTAGCCTTCCTTGAAATTAAAGAATTAGGAGGTTTGAAATGTTAAAAAAAATCTAAAAACCGTAATCCCCGATAATAGTTTACCTTTTGTAAATGGGTTTAAAAGTGATTTTGAAGAAGCTTTGTAGGGTGGGTTGTATAAAGCAAAAACCGGTGCACGCACCGGTTTCAACTAACTAACTCAAAAAAATGCTAACTCAGATAACTCTTTACAAAAGTCTATTTTAACCTTTTCACAAAGGTTAAGTTAACTTTAGGAATTTGTTATAATTGCCTTGCTTTGTTGTGATTATAACGACAAAACTTTAAACTTATTGCTTTTTTGGGAAAAATTTGTGATTAATCTTGCAAAACAAACACCTTTTTTAACAAATTAGTGGTCCTCGATGAAATTTTTGTCCTAATTTCCTTCTCCTCTACCGCGATCATGGTGTATACTCCATCCAACGCTTCTTGGGTAGTGTAGTCCGTTAAATCTGGATTTACATCATTGGTCAACGGCAAATTGTTGTACTTGGTTATGATGTTCCTCCAAATCTGATCAGCTCCTACTTTTTTGAAAGAGTTTTCTATTACAGGATGAAACTTGTTGTAGAGATTGGTTTCAGTTGTTCGCTCCAAATAAGTCGTTGCCGCATTGTCATTTCCCAGAAGAATTTGTCGGGCATCTGAAAAAGTGATTCCTTTAACTGCGTCTACAAAAATTGGGGTGGCTTCCTTAACGGCATCTTCTGCTGCGCGATTAAGCACACGCAAACCTTCATCTGCCAAATTACCCAAACCGACATCACGTAGGGTCTTGTCTACTTTTTTCAGTTCGTCCGGAAGCAAAATTTTAACCAGCTCATTTCGGAAAAAACCATCCTGTAAAGCCAATTTGTTTACCTGCTTCTCAATACCAAGATTTAAAGCTTCTCTTAGACCTTGGGCAATTTCGGCATTACCAATTACAGTTCCCTGTGGTAGTTGGTTCACCACTTGCTGCAACTCGGTACAACCAATAAGTTGAAGAACAAGTACACATAGTAGTATTCGTTTCATGTTTCAATGTTTTTATAGTTGAAGTGAATTTACTGCGAATTGCCAAAAATTCAACCGGTACTAAGGGTTATTTAGGAAAAAATCACCGTCTTGTTGTTGTATACAATGGTTTTACGGGCTACATGAAGTTGGACAGCCCTAGAGAGTACAATCTTTTCCAAATCCCTGCCTTTGGCAATAAAATCCTTGATGGAATGGGAGTGGGATACAGTAGTCACATCTTGTTCAATAATAGGTCCAGCATCCAGTTCTGCAGTAACATAGTGACTAGTGGCTCCAATGATTTTTACACCTCTTTCAAAGGCTGCATGATAGGGTTTTGCTCCTGCAAAAGCTGGTAAAAATGAATGGTGGATGTTGATGATTTTCTGTGGGTAAACATTAATTACCTTTGGAGACACTATTTGCATATACCTTGCCAATACAACAAAATCCACCCCATATTTCTCTAGTAATTCAAGTTGCCTGTCCTCTGCCGTTTCCTTAGTTCCCTTGGTAATGGGAATATGGTGGTAAGGTATTTGGAACTGATCGGCTATATAGTTTAGATCCGGGTGGTTGCTTAATATAAATGGAATCTCTACCAAAAGCTCACCGGAATTGTACCTGCTCAATAAATCATAAAGACAGTGGTTATATTTGGAAACAAAAAGAGCCATTTTAGGTTTGGCCCCATCTTCATATACGCCCCACTTCATACCGTAGGTTTTGACAATCGTATGCTCAAATTCTTCTTTAAATCCGATTTTGTCAAGATCTTGTTCAAATTCACTTTCCAAGCGCATAAAAAACACACCGGCTTCCTTGTCCACATGTTGATCTAAATAGATAACGTTGCCACTTTTTTTGTGTATAAACTGGGTTACCGAACTAATAATCCCTGGTTGGTCCTCACAATGGATGAGTATGGTAAACTTCATGTGCTGATTTTCTATCAGTAAAATTATGATATTCAAAAAAAGCAAGCCTAATACCTCTTAATTTTTATAATATTCGAAACAAAATCTATTTTAGCCTGCATTTTCTGTAAATTGCAAAGCAAAAACAGACCTTTTATTATCAATGGAACAAACAAAGCCATATCAGCCCAAAAACAAAATCAGAATTGTAACGGCAGCTTCGCTGTTTGATGGGCATGATGCAGCCATAAACATTATGCGTAGAATTATCCAGGCCACTGGTGTAGAGGTAATTCATTTGGGACATGATCGCAGTGTGGCTGAGGTAGTCGATTGTGCCATTCAAGAAGATGCAAATGCCATTGCAATGACCTCTTACCAAGGAGGGCATAATGAATATTTCAGATACATGTATGATTTGCTTCAGGAAAAAGGGGCTGGGCATATTAAAGTTTTTGGAGGCGGGGGAGGAGTAATCCTACCTTCAGAAATAAAAGAGTTGATGGATTATGGCATAGAACGTATCTATTCACCTGACGATGGGCGGGAGATGGGCTTACAGGGCATGATTAATGATTTGGTACAACGATGCGATACACCGGTGCCAGATTTGCATATACCAAAAGACAAAAAGCTGGATGAACTCCTTTGCACCAAAGAGGTAAATACACTAGCCCGATTAATATCTCTAGCTGAAAATAGACATAGCGCCTTTGCTGTCCATCAAGTGGAAATTAATAAAAAGTCCGATCAAGTTCCGGTTTTGGGAATTACGGGTACGGGTGGCGCGGGAAAATCCAGCTTAGTGGATGAATTGGTACGCCGATTTCTTAATGATTTTGAGGATAAACATATTGGGATTATTTCCGTGGATCCCTCAAAAAGAAAGACCGGAGGTGCACTTTTGGGAGATAGGATTCGAATGAATGCTATAAGTAACGGGAGGGTATATATGCGCTCTCTGGCAACCCGACAGTCCAACCTGGCCCTATCCAAACATGTGGCAGAAGCCGTTCAAGTGTTGAAAGCAGCCCGGTTTGATTTGATCATTCTGGAGACATCAGGAATTGGTCAGTCCGATACCGAAATCTTGGAGCACAGTGATATTTCCTTATATGTGATGACACCAGAGTTTGGGGCTGCCACCCAGTTGGAAAAGATTGACATGTTGGATTTTGCTGATGTAGTGGCCATCAATAAGTTCGATAAAAGAGGTTCTTTGGATGCCCTTCGTGATGTGAAGAAACAGTATATGCGGAACCACGGACTTTGGGAAACCAAACAGGAAGAACTGCCCATTTTTGGTACCATAGCCTCACAATTCAACGATCCAGGAATGAATCAGCTCTACAGAGTAGTTTTGGATATTTTGGTCGAAAAAACCAGCGCTGACCTTGTTTCCAGTTTTGGGCCTACAGATGAGATGAGTGAAAAGGTATTTGTTATTCCTCCGGCAAGGACAAGGTACTTGTCTGAAATAGCTGAAAACAATCGTTCATATGATGCTAAGGCGGATTGGCAAGCTACGATTGCCCAGAAGCTATTTGGGGTATTTATGACCCTTACTTCTGTATTGAATAAGAATCTTATAGAGGCGGAAAATGAGCTTTTGTCGAAATCTGGATTGAATGAAAACAAAATTTTATCCATATCAAGAGAGAATGACAGGGATTTTCTTGGTCTTTTAATAAAGGAGTTTGATAAATTAAAGATGAATCTTGATCCTCATCATTGGGAGCTGATACTTAGATGGTCAGAAAAGGTCAATAGATATAAATCTGAAGTCTATTCCTTCAAAGTGCGAGGCAAGGAGGTAAATATCCAAACCCATACAGCGTCCCTTTCCCATAGTAACATTCCCAAGGTGGCCCTACCAAAATATCGGGCATGGGGTGATGTATTGCGATGGAGTTTGCAGGAAAATGTCCCAGGAGAATTTCCATATACAGCCGGATTGTATCCTTTTAAACGGGAAGGGGAAGACCCTACCCGAATGTTCGCCGGAGAAGGTGGCCCGGAACGCACCAATCGACGTTTTCATTATGTGAGTTTAGACATGCCTGCAAAGCGACTTTCCACCGCTTTCGATTCGGTAACCCTATATGGTAATGATCCAGATTACCGACCTGATATTTATGGGAAAATTGGTAATGCCGGAGTTTCCATTTGTTGCCTGGATGATGCCAAAAAATTGTATTCCGGTTTTGACCTAAGCAACCCCATGACTTCTGTTAGCATGACTATAAATGGTCCTGCACCGATGTTGTTGGCTTTTTTTATGAATACTGCTATTGATCAGAACTGCGAAAAGTACATCCAACAAAATGGACTGGAGACTGAGGTAGAGAAAAAAATCAAGACTATTTACAAAAAGAAGGGTGTTCCAAGACCACAGTATTCTGGCAAATTACCTAAAGGAAACGATGGCTTGGGCTTAATGCTTCTTGGCGTTACTGGAGATCAGGTCTTGCCCAAGGATGTTTATGAAAGAATAAAAAAAGAAACCCTAAATCAAGTGCGGGGTACAGTGCAGGCTGATATTTTAAAAGAGGACCAAGCACAGAATACCTGCATTTTTTCTACCGAGTTTGCCCTGAGGCTTATGGGAGACGTACAGGAGTATTTTATAAAAAATGAGGTTCGGAATTTTTATTCTGTTTCCATTTCGGGTTACCATATTGCAGAGGCAGGCGCCAATCCCATTACACAACTAGCCTTTACACTTTCAAACGGATTTACCTATGTTGAATATTATTTGAGCAGGGGAATGGATATTGATCAGTTTGGACCTAATCTTTCTTTTTTCTTTTCCAATGGAGTGGATCCAGAGTATGCGGTTATTGGTAGGGTAGCCCGAAGAATTTGGGCTAAAGCCATGAAAGAGAAATACGGGGCCAATCCAAGGGCACAGATGTTAAAGTACCATATTCAGACTTCTGGGCGCAGCCTACATGCGCAGGAAATCGACTTTAATGATATCAGAACCACCTTGCAGGCACTTTATGCGATTTATGACAATTGCAACTCACTGCACACCAATGCCTATGATGAGGCTATTACAACACCAACCGAGGAGTCAGTACGTAGGGCCATGGCCATTCAGTTGATAATTAATAAAGAATTGGGATTGGCCAAAAATGAAAACCCAATGCAAGGCTCTTTTGTTATTGAAGAACTCACAGATTTGGTGGAAGAAGCTGTTTTGTTGGAATTTGACAGAATCACTGAACGCGGTGGAGTATTAGGAGCTATGGAAACCATGTACCAGCGATCTAAGATACAGGAAGAAAGCCTTCACTATGAGACATTGAAGCACACCGGGGAATATCCAATCATCGGAGTGAATACTTTCTTGAGTTCCAAAGGTTCGCCAACAATTCTCCCGGCTGAGGTGATTCGAGCAACAGAAGAGGAGAAGAAAAATCAAATAGCCACTCTGCAAAACCTTTGTCAAGGGAATCAAAAAGAGTCATCTGATTTGTTGACGGAACTACAACATACCGCAGTGAGGAATGAGAACATTTTTGAAAAACTTATGGAAGTTGCCAAATACTGCTCCCTAGGGCAAATTACCAACGCACTTTTTCAAGTGGGGGGGCAATACAGAAGAAATATGTAAATGGATTGTGGTTAAATAGTTCAATCATTCCCATTCTGGAATGATTTTCTCCATTTTTTAAATGAAGTCCTAAAAGTTTTGATTTCCCGTCTAAGAAGATTAAGGTACTCCTTTTCCTTGACGCCATCCCGCTCCAATCCATTGCAATACGCCAGAATATTGCGGGTCATAATATTAATAAAGGAAAGGCTATGCATTCGGGCCGAATAAGAGTTACAGAGAGCGGCTTGCTCAACTTCTTTAGTAATTTGTACCGCATCGGTCATCAGCGACTGGGTGATATCTTCGCGGAAACTTCCAATTTTGCGAAATGACAATAAATCCCTGTTACAGGAAAAATACAAAGCCACCGCTTCGCTCAAATCACGAAGGGCCAAAGATTTACGGTAAACACCCAGAGAATGTAAAGAATTTTTCTCCATTATTTCAAAAGCAATTTTCTACTATAAAATTACATATCAAAAAGATAACTTAACTTTGGATTCAAAAGCAAAAAGGGAAATAGCCCTTTGATTATTAAATTTTATCCATTTTTACTTTACATATGAAGATAGATGATTTAAACTGGCAAATTTTGGGTTGCTTGCAAGAGAATGCAAGGGAGTCTTTTGCCAATATTGGTCGAAAAGTTGGACTTACACCACCGGCAGTTGCAGAACGGGTAAAAAAGATGGAGGACCTTGGAGTAATTGAAGGGTATGGAACCCAAGTTTCCTATACTTTGGCAGGTCATCAGCTCAAAGCAATTATTATGCTTCGTGCATTTGTGGGTAAATTAAAGCCATTCTTGACCAAAATAGGTGCATTGCCGGAAGTAGTCAATTGCTATAGGATTACAGGCAACGAAAACATTATTATGGAAGTTGTGCTTAGGGACCAATCCCACCTCGAGAAATTTATAGACCAACTTATTATTTATGGGGAATGCAGAACGCATATTGTTCTTTCCAACGTGGTGTCGAACTCACCAATAAAGGATAGTAAGGATTACTCGTGATTTTGGATTATTTTTAGATGGCCTTAGGAAGAAATGTTTTTGGCCAGATTTTTGTTGTGATAGGATTATGAAAAAAATTACCCTGCTTTTTCTAGCTTCATTTGTATTGCAACATTCTTTTTCGCAACAAGTGGTATTGAAAAAAGGAACTATTTTGGATGCCGTTCCAGTTCATGATTCTATCCCCGAGACTTTTTCACTGTATTTACCCACCAGTTTTTCTACGGACAAGCAGTGGCCTCTTCTGTTGGTGTTTGATTTAAAGGGAAAGGAAAAACAGGCACTTTCCATGTTTGTACTAGCTGCGGAAAAGGAAGGGTATGTTTTGGCGGCGCCTCAGGTTTTTGATAGCTTATCATTGTCCAATAACATCCTGAAAACAAATAGGGCAGCTCAAAGAATCATGGATTTATTGCCCATCCACAAATCAAGGGTGTATACGGCAGGAGCATCATCCGGTGCTCGATTTGCTAGTTTGGTCCCTATTTTTATCAAAGAGGTGCATGGCGCAATTTCCATTGGCGCCTCCATTACCAATACGGATTTGATTAATGTGAAACGACCCTTTCACTTTATCGGTATAGTGAATAAAAGGAACTATAACTATCCCGATCTTTTAACAGTGGAGCGAATCTTGGATAGATATAGGTTTCCAAATCAGGTGTTGTTGTATCAAGGAGAGAGGGAATGGCCTGACGTTTCTTACTTGAGAAAATCTATGAAACTATTCACCTTGGCGGCAATGGCAAGGAAATTGGCACCCAAGGATTCCCTATATTTAAATGAGGCATTTGAAGAAGATATAGTGAAGGCGAATCAGCTCAAAAATTCAGGAAAGCTCCTGATGGCGGAACAGCATTTGGGTGAGATGACAGGGATATATGGGGCGCATAAGAATTTGGACTCCCTTAGATTAGTGCTTCGTGAGATTCGTAGAAATAAGACATTTCGCATCATGAAAAGGGCGGAAAACGCTGCTTTTTTGAAAGAATCCCTTTTAAAGGAAGACTATCTGTATTTCATGGAAGAGGATTTATTGGCCCATAATTTTAACAACCTAGGTTGGTGGAGTTATCAGATGACCGAGATCAATAAGTTTTTAGAAGGGCCAAACAGACACGAAAAAGAGATGGGGTACCGCTTACAGGGGTATGTAAATGCTCTAGCGGAAGACAATATCGATTTAACAAAATCTGAAGCACTGATAGATGAAGATGCTTTGGCGTTTCTGTATATGCTCAAAACCATTTTGGAGCCTCAAAACTTTGATTTTTATTTAAAAATCATTTCACTAAGTGCTAAAAACGAAGATTTTGGAACTGCGTTGTTTTATTTAGAGGAAGCTTTCAAAAAAGGCTTTACGGATGGTGAAAAGCTTTATAGTCTTGAAGACACTGCACTTCTTCGAATAGACCCCAAGTTTAACAAACTGGTTTCCCAATATTTAAAGGAGGCTCGTTATAAGATCAAGGAACAATAAGCTTAGGAACTTGATCCAAATTCCAATCAATGACCAACCCGCCGGCCAGGGATTCCGCTATTTCTTTTCCGTAAAGATATTCGCATAAATATAATGCAGCTTCAAAACTTTTGGCACCTCCCGCCGAGGTAATAAATTTTCCATCGTGTACAAAAAGCACACTATCCTTAACCTGAAGCTGGGGAAACATGGTTCTATACTTAGTAATATCGCTGGGGAAAGTTGTGGAAACTACTTGGTTCAAGATTCCAGTTTTGGCTAAAACAAAGGCTCCATCACAATGCGAAGTGACAAAAAGAGCGTCTTTGGCAACCTTTCTTACAAAATCTAACATAATGGTATCCTTCAGGTCAGTATCCAAATGATGCTCCGCGCTAGGAACCACTAAAATGTCAATTTTGGGAATAGAATCCTGAGTGTAATCAAAATCTGGAAGAATTCTAACCCCCTCGAATGAGGTAATGGCCTCCAGAGTATTGGCCACTGAAAAGGTGTTCATGGCCTTAATGTTCTTTCGGTATTGAGTGTGCTGAAAAATGTCATAAGGAGCAGTAAACTCCGTATTGTAAACTCCATCCATAATAAGGAAACCCACATTGTAGCGGTTGGGGTCCAATTTTGGGAACTGTCTTTGGGTGGATACCAATACCTTGTCTGAAGATTGCTGTTCCACGCAGCAGAACAATAGAAAGCAAAGGGGTAATAGAAGTACTCTTTGTAGCATAGGACACCCAGTTTTTAGATAGGAAGATCACTAAGGTACTATTCAAAATGTTTTCTACTACTTTTACTGCAAATAATTTAAAGCTATGAAATACTGGGTGCCTTTCTTGATTTGTCTGATATTGGCCTGTAAATCGGACAAAAAGTACCATGCTGAATCTAAGGATGCTCAGGTAAAATCTACTTTGGTGCAAGATATTTTGGATTTTCAGAATGAACTGAATGCCACCTTCAAGAACCCTGACTCTTCACCACTTCCGGATAGACTCCGGAAAGACTTTGAAAGTTTGGATTTTTTTGAACCCGATACTTCATATATAGTACATGCCAAATTGGAAAGAACACCAAATGCAGTTCCTTTTTTAATGGCAACAACCACAGATGATAAAAGAAATGAGGTGGTTTTTGGTATAGCACATTTTGAGCTTGCAGGGGAAAAACACCAGCTGGAAATTTATCAAAGTAAAGATTTGCCATCAGAAGGTTATGAGGATTATCTTTTCTTGCCTTTTTTGGACAACACAAATGGTAACGAAACCTATGGTGGTGGCCGTTATATTGATTTGACCATACCGGATGGGGATAGCATCACCATAAATTTCAATAAGGCGTATAACCCATACTGTGTTTATAATAAAAAGTACTCCTGTCCTCTAGTTCCAAGACAAAATTATTTAAGAACTAATGTAAAGGCAGGAGTAAAAGACTTTGCCAAAGACTAAAAAAGCCCTGCCCTCTAGGAGAGCAAGGCCTTTTACATGAGCATAAACAATTCCTTGTGCTTAGAAGGAATATATGGCTGCAAAAAGCACAGAAGCCAAGCTTGATGTTGGGGCTGCATCGTTATCGATGAAAGCGTCTTCTGAAGCGCTATCCAATCTGATTTCGGGCTTAAGAATAAGGTCACCTATGGTGGCACTTCCAGTTAAGGTCAAAGCCAAAACGCTGGAATCCCCATCGGCATCGGATGCTCCAATTGCACCGAAGAAATCCCCTTCCATAAAGTACTCGCCCCTAAGGCCAATGGTGAAATTGTCTGAAGTGGCCAATTGTGGATACAGTGCTACTCCAGTAAAGCTTCCTCCGTTGTCCTCTTGACTAAAATGAGCTGCATTGATGCCTAGAAAGAAATCCTCACTTACATCAAATCCGCCGGTGTAATCCACTTCAAAACCACCTTGGCTGTACAAAAAGTTCAAGAATTGGCCAGCGTATCCCAATTGGGCGCCTACAGCATAATCCCCGGTACCGTTGAGCTCGGTCAAATCGGTAGGGTTCATTACGGCTAGCATGGCAGACCACTCGTTTCCTAAATCAAAGTCGGCCTTTAAACCAGTATGGCTAAAAGGTCCGTACGAAAACAGGTAGGAAGTGCTGTAATTAAAATTAGCGGCCGGAGAGATAACTTCGTACCCTAAAAAAGTATTGAAATTACCAAAAGTCAAAGTTACATCATCACTTACATTCCAGTATACATATAACTGGTTAACAATATCTCCAGTTGCGGAATATTGCGGAGAAGCAAAGATGGCATCCGTACCTCTTGGACCGAATACCAGATCGGCAACAAAACCCACTTTTTCTCCTTCGTAGGCTGCAATTACGTTTGCCATGCCTAAGGCAAACCCGTCCAAATTGGCAAAGGAAGAGCCAGGGGCAATGGCATCTTCTCCATTGGGAGCCGTAAGATTTGACCTGTAGTAGGCATCAACGGTTCCACTAAATTCAAATTTAGGTTTGGATGCTTCATCTTCTTGTGCAAAAGTAGATACTGATAGTAGGGACAAAGCGCCGAAAGCTAAATTTTTTATGTATTTTGTGTTTATAATCGTTTTCATATCTATTTCAATTTTAGGTGCCCTAATCAGGGCATTTAATACTATTGAGAGTTTGTAGTTTGAAAAGGTTATTTAACGGAGCGTTCTGCCAAA
This sequence comes from uncultured Allomuricauda sp., assembly GCA_965117065.1. GTDB lineage: Bacteria > Bacteroidota > Bacteroidia > Flavobacteriales > Flavobacteriaceae > Flagellimonas. The sequence continues at coordinate 1,206,980 of OZ220751.1, read as the reverse complement.
CGCTCCGTTTCTTTTTCTTGTTAGGTTAATGTTGGTTCATTCGGAAATCTGCATAAGCGTCCATTCCGTGTTCGTGGATATCCAAGCCTTCCAATTCCTCTTTTTCATCCACTCGAATTCCGGATACCTTTTTGACGGTAAACAAGATTATGAAGGCTGAAAGAGAACAGAAAGCTGCTGCAGCACCTACTCCGGCCAATTGTACCAAGAATTGATCAAAACCTGCAAGCTTACCGAAAATTCCAACAGCAAGGGTACCCCACATGCCGCAGATTAAGTGTACTGCAACAGCACCAACAGGGTCATCCAGCTTTAATCTGTCAATCAAGGCAACACCAGCAACAATTACCACACCGGCAATCAAACCGATAATAACCGCCTCATTGGGAGACATTTGATCCGCACCAGCGGTGATACCAACAAGACCACCCAATATACCGTTCAAGAACATGGTTAAATCGTAGTTTTTGTAGGCAAATAATGAAGTAAGGAAAGCGGAAACGCCTCCAGCAGCAGCGGCCAAAGAAGTTGTGACCAAAACCAAAGAAGTCAATTCTGGGTCTGCGGAAAGGACGGAACCTCCGTTGAATCCAAACCAACCCAACCAAAGAATCAGTACCCCTGCTGCTGCCAGCGGTAAGTTGTGTCCCGGAATGGCTTTCACTTTTCCGTCATCACCAAATTTGCCAATTCTAGCTCCCAAGAGGTAAATGGCAATCAAAGCGCCCCATCCACCCACAGAGTGAACCAAAGTGGAACCTGCAAAATCATAGAAACCTTCTGCTTCACCAAAAGAAAGTGTAGAAAGGAAACCACCACCCCATTGCCATGATCCAACAATTGGGTAAACCAGACCTACATAAATAACGGTAAAAAGCATAAAGCTCTTAAGCTTCACACGTTCTGCAACGGCACCAGAAACTATAGTGGCTGCTGTTGCGGCAAACATTCCTTGAAAAAGGAAGTCTGTCCACCAAGTGTACCCTCCATCAGCATATTCGGGGGTCATGCCATTTTCAGGTGCTGCAATTCCAAAACCAGCAAATTTAAGGAAGCCCATATCGCCGTCCTCAAATCCTGGGTACATCAAGTTAAAACCACCTATGTAATATAATAGGAGTCCAACACATATAATAAATACATTCTTAAAAAGAATGTTTACGGTATTCTTTTGACGAGTTAGTCCAATCTCCAAGAAGGAGAACCCTAGATGCATAAAAAACACCAGGGCGGTACAAATCATCATCCATACATTGTTCGCTGTAAATAATCCTGCGTCCATAATCTTTAAATATTGTAGTTAAGGTTAGTTGATTAGTTTATTCCGGCACTGCCGCTTTCCTTAGTTCTAATTCGGTAAGCTTCGATCACATCGGAAACAAAGATTTTACCGTCTCCAACGTTGCCCGTTGATGCAGCCTCTAATAAGGTGTCCACAGTACGTTGCAAGAAATTATCGGAAACTACGATAACTAGGTACCTTCTTTGAATATCAGAAGTGCTATAGGTAATACCCCGATACACATGTCCTTGTTTTTCGTTTCCAACCCCCGTTACATCCCAGTAACTGAAGAAGTTGACCTCAATTTCATGAAGTGCTTTTTTCACCTCATCAAATTTGGATTTTCTAATGATTGCCTCGACTTTTTTCATAATTAAGTAGTTAATTGAATGTCAAATGTATATTAATTCAATTTAGACCATTAAAAAAATAGGGGTTATTCGTTTATTTTTATGGTTATTGAAAAAATACCCCTATTATTTTAGGGGTATGAAATTTTAATTATGTTTTTATTATTTTTTTAATTGGAATTTTTTATAAAAAGGGGTAAAAGCCTGTTTTATTTTAATAAAACAAGAGAATGTTTGCTGATACTGTTTCGAAATCAACAAAAAAGAGGAAGAAAATGAAAAAATATAACTAGTTGGTAGTTTTAGATAGCCACAGGCCAAGTACAACGGCCATAACACCCACTACGATGCTTGCAATGGTATACAGAGAAAAATGAAAAAGCTCACTATTCTTCAGCAAGCTATGTTTTTCAAAGGCAAAAGCTGAAAAAGTGGTGAACCCTCCACAGAAACCTGTAGCTAAAAACAGGGTGCTGTTGGCAGAGAGTAAGTTGTTTTTTGTAGAGATGCCTAAAATAAGTCCAATTAGTAGACAGCCGGCTATGTTCACCAGAAAGGTGCCCAAGAAAAAATTTTGAAGTATAGTGTTGAGGGGTTTGGAGATCCAGTACCGCAATACGCTGCCTAAACCACCACCCAAAAAAACAAGAAGTGCTTGTTTCATACCCTAAAGGTACAAACTATACCGCTTTTTTGTATTTGGTTTCGGATGGCTCGTGGGGGAAGATTTCTGTAATTGAGCTTTCCGAAATTTTCTGAATTGGCTTTCTAAACTTCTCACTAGCACCGTTAACACTGAAAATCAGCAGTACAGCGTTAATCGCAAGCAAAACGAATAGGAGACTGAAAAATGTAATCATTTGTCTTTACTAAACTAATGCAACACAAAAGTACGTCTTTTCCTATAGTGTGGAAGTTGTAGTCTGATTAAAGTTGTAAACAAACAAGTTTTTGTGGTGAAAACAAGGAAGTTGCTAATTTTTAAGAAAATACTTGATCAGGAACAGGATTATTATGAATGTTATAAAGGATATCAAAATCCAAATAACGCCTTTGTAATTTTTTTTATGCCTGGCTTTGTCCTTCTTATAGGTAAGGGTGATGATTACAATAAAAGCAACAAAAAAGAGTGCTGCAAAAATTAGTTGTCCTGTGCTGAACATATTTTATATTTTTATGCAAAGCTAAATCAAATCAAGTGTAATGGAAAGCAAAATAAAGGCAGTGGAACTGTTTCATAATTCTTTTGGACTGGGCGTATTGCAACAACCAAAAGCCAATCTGGGTCCTGAAAAGAACAAATTAAGGTTTAATCTTATGGATGAGGAAAACAAAGAATATTTGGAGGCGGCTACCAGCGGAGATCTAATTGAGGTGGCGGATGCCCTTGGCGATATGCTTTACATTCTTTGTGGCACTATATTGGAACATGGGATGCAATATAAAATTGAAGAAGTCTTTAATGAGATTCAGCGTAGTAATATGAGCAAACTTGGGACAGATGGAAAACCCATCTATAGAGAAGATGGGAAAGTGCTCAAAGGCCCTAATTATTTTAAACCTAATATAGAAGAAATATTAAGTGAATAAAAAAAGCGCCTTTATGGCGCTTTTTTTTATGCTATACTTTGTGTCGCCAACCAAATTTGTCTTCGGAACGGTTACACTGAATGTCTGTTATGGTTTTTTTAAGTTGGGATGCATAACTATTGTCCAGTTCTGGAAGGTCATAGTCCGTACCCTTATACCCAAATGTGGCAATTGGGGAAATCACAGCTGCAGTCCCTGCACCAAACATCTCTTTTAAAGAACCATTTTTGGCTGCTTCCACTACTTCGGTCACGGTGAATTTACGTACTTCTGTAGCAATACCTTGATCTTTGGCAATGTCCAAAATACTTTTACGGGTAATACCATCCAAAATACGGTCACTAGTGGGTCCAGTGATTAAGGTATCGTTGATTCGAACAAAAATATTCATGGCCCCAGCTTCCTCGATGTACTCATGGGTATTGTCATCCGTCCAAATAACTTGATTGTACCCTTTTTCAATGGCCAACTGCGTAGGATAAAATTGTCCGGCATAATTACCACCTGCCTTTGCATATCCTACCCCGCCATTGGCAGCTCTCGAATATTTTTCCTCAATCAATACCTTTACCTTTCCAGAAAAGTACGCTCCAGACGGGGCGCAGGCAATAATGAATTTGTATTCATCGGCTGGTGAGGCATGAAATCCGATACCCGATGCCAATATAAAAGGACGAATATAAAGCGAACTCCCTGGGTTTTGAGGAATCCAGTCCTTGTCCACTTGCAGGAGCGTCGTAAGTCCTTCCATAAAAAAGGCTTCCGGTAATTCCGGAATGGCAAGTCTTTTAGCAGATTTGTTTAAACGCTTAAAGTTCTCCAATGGTCTAAACAACCAAGCATCCCCTGCTTCATCCTTATAAGCTTTCATTCCTTCAAAAATAGATTGCCCATAATGAAAAATTTTGGCAGAAGGGTCTAGACTTAGAGTTTGGTATGGGACCACTTTAGGGGTTTGCCAAGCTCCGTTCGCATAATCACATACCAGCATATGATCAGTGTAAACACTTCCAAAAGAAAGATTGTCAAAATCCACCTCATGGATTTTGGAAGTTTTGGATTTTTCTACCGGGATTGTATTCGTCATCGTCTCCATACTGAAAGAATTTGAACCTATAAAATTAAACATTATGCTAACGCCTTGCTTACTTTTAGATTAAATTTATACAGTTTGTTCCTGAATTATCAAGATTTTTATAATCTCTGATGTATTTAACATTTTTGATGTGCCATATGCAAAGGAATATTCAATTAGATGTCTGATTATCAGTGTAAATCCCATGCAATAACTTGAAAAGAAAGATTATAACAACCGCAGATGGCTCCAAAACCATACAAATTGAAGAATGGAATGAACAGTATCATTCCAAACATGGGGCAGTTCAAGAGGCTTATCATGTTTTTATAGAACATGGCCTTAGGTTGTTTAGCGATTCTACGGTATCTATTCTGGAGATTGGATTTGGAACAGGATTAAACGCTCTTATTACTTTGTTGGAAGCGGAAAAGCTAAGGTTAAAAGTGGATTATGTAGGTGTGGAAGCCTATCCGGTAGCTCTGGACGAAGCGAGAGAACTCAATTATTGTACACAATTGGAAGCGGTTTCCCAGCTAGCCGAATTTGAAAAGATGCATACTTCTGCCTGGGAGGTTAGAGAGGCAATAACGGAAAATTTCAATCTACAAAAGGAGCAAAAGGATTTTAGGTCAATTGAAAATAGGCAGACTTTTAACCTTATCTATTTTGATGCTTTTGGCGCAAGGGTACAACCCGAATTGTGGACGGAGGAGGTTTTTGCAAAAATGTATCAAGCACTTCAATCAAAGGGGGTGCTGGTCACCTACGCAGCCAAAGGCAGTGTTCGTAGAGCAATGCAAGCTGTAGGTTTTGAGGTTGAAAGATTACCGGGACCTCCTGGCAAAAGAGAGATGCTTAGGGCCACCAAACCTTAAATTTGGATGTAAAAACTAGAATCTGTCTCTACTTCAGCAACTTGCACCATTCAAAACCCAATATTTCTGTTAAACCTAAACTAATGCGCCAGTAAACGGAATATTAAACGACTAAATTTGCATTAAAATGATGGCATGAAGGTGTTGGTTACAGGGGCGACTGGCCTGGTAGGACAGGCTATTCTGGAAGTTTTGAACGCTAGGGGCATTGCCGTGAACTATTTGACACATAATAAGAAGAAGGTAATTTCTTCCGAGAATGTACAAGGGTTTTACTGGAATCCCGCCAAAGGAGAAATAGATATTAAAAGTCTGGATGGGGTAACAGCTATTATTAATTTGGCGGGCGCAAGTATTTCCAAAAGATGGACAAGGGCTTATAAGAAAAAAGTGCTTGCAAGTAGAGTGGACAGCATTCGTACCTTAAGGAATGCCTTAGGAAGCATTGATGTTTCCCAAATAAAATCCTTTGTATCTGCTTCAGCTATTGGAATTTATCCTAGCTCCCTTTCCCATTATTACAACGAAAGCGAAAAAGAGGTGGATGCCAGCTTCTTGGGTAAAGTGGTGGAAAAATGGGAGAGAGAAGTGGATGAATTGAATGATTTTGGTTTTAAAATCTCCAAAATTAGGATAGGTATTGTTTTGTCCAACCAAGGAGGTGCTCTCCCTAAATTGGCAAGACCTGTGCAAAATTTTATGGGCGCAGCCTTTGGAAGTGGTGAACAATGGCAATCTTGGATCCATATAGATGATTTGGCCCAGATGTTTGTCTACGTGGTGGAAAATAAATTGAAGGGAACTTTCAATGGTGTGGCCCCAAATCCAGTTACCCAAAGCAAGATGACCAAAATTTTGGCAAGGATTCTCAATCGGCCCTTATGGCTACCTAATATCCCAAAGATTGTGATGAAAGGGTTATTGGGTGAGATGGCCTATTTGTTATTTGCAAGTCAACGAGTAAGTAGTAAACGAATAGAAAAAAAAGGGTTTGTGTTCCAATATGCTAATTTGGGTGCAGCACTAGAAAATATATATACAACGGTAAAGGTCAAAAATGAACCACATATGGACGGTGTGAACAGGGGATTGAACTAAGTTCTTGTTTCCGTCAAAAACAGTATCCGCCTTTGGCGGATTTTTTTATGTTTTCTTGTGACATTTTGACATTTTTAGACAAATGGCAGTACTTTTGCCACTTCAAAATGGAAATAAAACAAGCCGTATATGAGCAAGAAAAGTAAGGTTGAGGAAATAGAAGGGGAAGTGAACAATTCCCAAGTAGCTGAAAATCCTGAACTGAACGCTGAACATACAGAAACCGGGAATGCAGTGGAACAGGAAGGTGAAGTTGCCGTTGAAGACGAATTGAGAGCGGATTTAGCCAAAGAAAAAGACAAATTTCTTAGGCTGTTTGCCGAATTTGAAAACTTTAAGAAGCGAACCTCAAAAGAACGGGTGGATTTGTTCAAAACTGCTGGTCAAGAGGTGATTGTATCCCTATTGCCGATTTTAGATGATTTTGATAGGGCATTAAAGGAAATTTCAAAATCCGAGGACAAAGAGTTGTTCAAAGGAGTGGAACTGATCAATAATAAGTTCAAGGAAACGCTAAAGGGCAAAGGTTTGGAACAAATTGAAGTTGGTGAAGGCGATGTATTCGATGCGGAAGTGCACGATGCCATTACCCAGATTCCGGCTCCCAATAAAAAATTAAAAGGAAAAATCATAGATGTGGTCGAGAAAGGATTTAAGCTTGGCGAGCGCATCATACGACACCCCAAAGTGGTTGTTGGTAACTAAGAATTTATGAAGGAGGACTTTTACGACATATTGGGCGTTTCCAAAGGCGCATCGGCAGCCGAAATCAAAAAAGCCTATAGAAAAAAGGCGATTGAATTTCACCCAGATAAAAACCCTGGAGATACCAAGGCGGAAGAAATGTTCAAAAAAGCAGCTGAAGCCTATGAGGTGCTGAGTGATGCGGACAAACGAGCCAAGTACGACCAATTTGGGCATGCAGCCTTTGAGGGCGGAGCTGGGTTTGGAGGCGCTGGTATGAACATGGATGATATCTTCAGTCAGTTTGGAGACATTTTTGGAAGTGCCTTTGGCGGAGGATTTAGCGGCTTTGGCGGTTTTGGAGGTGGTCAACGCAGAGTGAAGGGGAGCAACTTACGCATTCGCGTAAAATTGACCTTGGAAGAAGTTGCCAATGGCGTTGAGAAAAAAGTAAAGGTCCGAAGAAAGGTACAAGCAGAAGGAGTTACCTACAAAACATGTCCCAGCTGCAATGGAAGTGGCCAAGTAACCAAAATCACCAATACCATTCTAGGGAGAATGCAAACAGCTACTACCTGTAATACTTGCGGTGGAGCGGGACAGACCATGGACAATCGCCCCAGTGGAGCAGATGCCCAAGGACTCAAGGTTGAAGAAGAGACTGTTTCCATAAAAATTCCACCAGGGGTAGAAGAAGGAATGCAGTTGAAGGTTACTGGAAAAGGAAATGGAGCGCCGGGCAATGGTGTTCCGGGAGATTTGTTGGTAGCCATAGAAACCACCGAGCACGATACCCTTAAAAGGGAAGGTGACAACCTGCATTACGATTTGTATATCAGTTTTTCTGAAGCAGTTTTGGGAAGTTCCAAAGAAATTGATGCCGTTGGAGGGAAGGTGCGGATAAAATTGGAGCCTGGAATACAGTCGGGTAAAATACTGAGACTGCGAGGTAAAGGTATTTCAAGTATTAATGGGTATGGTAGTGGAGATTTATTGGTCCATGTTAACGTATGGACTCCCAAAGAACTGAATAGGGACCAAAAAGAGTTCTTTGAACGCATGCAGAACGATGAGAATTTTACTCCAAAGCCAGAAAAATCAGATAAATCATTTTTTGAGAAAGTAAAGGATATGTTTTCTTAAGATCAGAATAAAAGTTTTCTGTTTAAATAAAAAACGTATATTTGAAACTGATGTTGGGAAACCAATATCTAATTTTCTTTTTCATAGCAATTTTTTTCCCATCCTTGATTTTTTTAAGGGTGGGTTTTGTTTTTAGGGCCATTGGGGCCTTTTTGGGCAAATACATATCTTTGAAAAAATAGTTTACATGGATCACATCCTTGTTGCCAACAACGTCTCCAAAACCTATGGGGAACACCAAGCACTGAGCAACATTTCATTGGAAATACCAGAAAATTGCATTTATGGACTTTTGGGACCAAATGGGGCGGGAAAGACCACTTTTATCCGAATCATTAACCAAATTACGTATCAAGATGCCGGGGAGGTTTTGTTCAATGGAAAACCATTAGCGCCAGAACATATTGCCCACATTGGTTATCTGCCAGAAGAACGGGGATTGTACAAAAGTATGAAGGTAGGGGAGCAGGCATTGTACTTGGCACAATTAAAGGGACTTTCTAAAAATGAGGCCAAAAAGCGCCTAAAGTATTGGTTTGACCGCCTGGATATCGGGGAATGGTGGAACAAAAAAATACAGGAGCTCTCCAAAGGAATGGCTCAGAAAATACAATTTATTGTTACGGTGTTACATCAGCCTAAACTACTGATTTTTGATGAGCCCTTTAGTGGTTTCGACCCTATAAATGCTAACATCATCAAGGATGAAATCCTTAAGCTTAAAGAGCAGGGAACGTCAATTATTTTTTCTACTCACAGAATGGAATCGGTAGAAGAACTATGCGAGTACATTGCGTTGATTCATAAATCCGAAAAAATTCTGGATGGAAAACTATCCGAAATCAAGAAGACCTATAAAAACAATATTTACAAGGTGGGCATGGGGATAGAAAGCGGAGCCGAGACGCTGATAAAAACCTTACAAGAAGAGTTTCAAATTTTATCTTCAAGCTTTCAGGAGAACGAAAATCAATTGGATTTCACTATTCAACTCCCTTCCAACCAAACTGCAGAAATTTTAGCGCATTTGTCCAACCAAGCCAATGTCAATCACTTTGAGGAAACCATTCCTTCGGCCAATGACATATTTATTCAAACCGTAAACAACAGGGATAATGACAGGTAAGTTAGGATTGATCATCAAACGGGAATATTTGGCCAAAGTAAGGAACAAATCCTTCATTGTAATGACTATTCTTAGTCCTATACTTATTGTAGGGATGATTGTTTTAATCGCTTATTTGACCAAGGTCAACGACAGTGAGAAAAGGGTCATTGCCTTACTTAATGAAAGTGCTTTTTTGGATAAGGAATTTGAGCATACCAACAATATGTCCTTTGTGCATTTTACAGATCTATCGTTGGAAGAGGCTAAGGACTCTACAAATGCATTGGGATACTACGGTTTGTTGCATGTTTCAAAAGGGAATGACTTGGAGCAAGTATCGGCATCAGCTTATTTGTACACCAAAGACAATCCCAACACCCAAATAACCCAACAATTGGAAGGTGTTTTTCAAAAGAAATTAAGGCAAAAACGCTTGGGAGAACTTGGAGTGTCTTCGGCCGAGTTTTCTGCAATAGAAGAGAGCTTTGAGCTTAATTTGGCCACTTTTGAAGGCGAAAAAAGTGTGAAGGGAGCAAGCGAACTAAAGGCATTTATAGGGGGTGGATTTGGCTACGCTATTATGATGTTCATCATTATTTACGGCACTTTTGTTATGCGAAGTGTAATTGAGGAAAAAACGAGCAGAATCATTGAAGTGATTATTTCTTCGGTAAAGCCTTTTCAGTTGATGTTGGGTAAGATTATGGGAACTTCCCTGGCCGGAATTACGCAGTTTGTAATTTGGTTGATTTCAGCCTCCTTCTTGTTGTTTTTGGTAGTCTTGTTTTTTGGAATAGACTTGTCCGAGTTGGCCAAGGAAGTGCAGTCTACTCCTGGAGGAGTAAACAGTATGACACAGTTCTCGGGTCCCTTGAGTGGCGAAATGGTGCTGTACGCAAGGGAAATTATAAACATGCCTTGGATTCTACTAATAAGTTCCTTTTTAATCTATTTTGTATTGGGATATTTTATCTATAGTTCTATTTATGCGGCTATTGGCGCAGCTGTGGATAATGAAACGGATACCCAACAATTTGTTTTTCCGGTGATATTACCACTTATGTTGGCGATTTATGTAGGGTTCTTTTCTGTTTTTAGCAATCCACATGGCCCAATTGCCGTTGGGTTTTCGTTATTTCCCTTAACATCGCCCATTGTAATGTTAATGCGACTTCCTGCTGGTATTGGGGAAGGAGGTGTACCTTTATGGCAATTGTTATCATCCATTGCACTTTTGATAGGCACCTTTTTGGGTATTGTGACCCTGGCGGCTAAAATTTATAGGGTTGGAATTCTGATGTACGGTAAAAGACCAACCTATCGGGAGTTGTTGAAATGGTTAAGGTATTAAGGTAAGATGCAAGAAGATTCTAGCGAAATAAAGGACATTATTCAAGAAGATATTTGGGGTTCTATCAAGGAGTTCCTCAATTTCGGATTTCATATTGGGGAGGGAGAAAATTCCATTCACCTTACCATTGGATTACTGCTTTTAATTTCGGTATCCTTTATCGTGGCAAAATTCCTGCTCAAATGGCTGCGGTATCTTTTGACCCGTAAAATGGAAACGGAGGACAAGCAAAAGTTCTCCAGCATGTTCAAGTTTATCAACTATTTGGTTTACCTCGCCGTGGTCTTGATAACCCTAAGTGCCGCAGGAATAGATATTACAATTATCATAACAGCCTCCGCCGCGCTCTTTGTGGGTTTGGGATTGGCACTTCAGGAGCTATTTCAGGATGTACTTGGAGGTATTTTTATTATTGTGGACAAGTCCCTGCAAGTAGGTGATATTGTTGAGGTTGATGGTAAAGTGGGGAAAATCTTTGAGATCAAACTGAGAACCACAAGGGCAATCACCAGGGATGACAAAGTGGTGATTATTCCAAACCATAAGTTTATAAGTGATATTGTCCATAATCATACCCAGAACCACAGGACCACCATGGAAAAGATAAAGGTGGGTGTTGCTTATGGAAGTAATGTTGACCTGGTTACCCAAATTTTGGAGGAAGTGGTTTCAGAACAGCAACAAGTGTTGAAAAAACCCAAGCCTTTTGTGCTTTTCGATGATTTCGGGGATTCCGCCCTGCAATTCTCCCTTAATTTTTTTACTAACGACAGTTTTGCCGGTCCAAGAATAAAAAGCGAGATTCGATATAAAATAAATACCAAATTCCAAGAAAACAACGTTATTATCCCATTCCCACAAAGGGATGTACATATATTCCAGCAGCAAAAACCTCAAGAATAACAAAAACCTCAACATATCGTAATGTCATTTGGGTACTCATAGGCTTCTTGGGCATACTGGGTAACACAGCAATCTTTGGTCAGAGCTCCGACGTTTTAAGGTTGGAATACCTAAACATTCCAGAAAATGACACAGGAATCAAAACCCAACGCTACAAATTCTTGTTTAATTTACCAATCAAGCTCAACGCTAAAAAGGACTACCTTATAACGGGTGTTGAATACAACAAACTGGATATTGGATATTCTCGAGACTTTGGTTTTGACAAAAGTGAGCTCAATCGGTTTCATGTGGTGGACTTGAATCTGGGGTTTATCACCAAATGGAATGAAAACTGGAACTTGGTGACCATTCTTACCCCAAGGATTGCATCCAATCTTACGGAAGGAACCTTAACAGACGATTTTTTCTTGAATGCAACCGCAACCTTTTGGAAGGAAAATGCAAAAGCGGATAAACCATATAGAATTGTATTAGGCCTCTCGTACAACAGCACCACCGGATTGCCCATTCCATTACCACTGATTAGTTACTATAGAAAGTTTCACCCCAAGTGGTCCTATACTTTAGGAATCCCTAAATCAGGGTTTAAACATTATTTGGGTAAGAAGCATACCTTGGAAACGACATTGTTTTTGGATGGTTACTTTATAAATATCCAGAACAATATTGTTTTGCCAGATAATCAGATTGCATCAAAAATATCGCTTACTTCCTTGGTGGCTGCCTTGGGCTATGAATTTCGCCTAGCCAAGCATATGCGGTTTTACACCTTGCTGGGCCGTTCCTTAGAACAGGAAGGAAAGCTAAGAAATGATGATAGGGGAGATGTTTTTTTGTTGAATGATGAAGCAAATTTCTATATTCGGACTGGTTTCAAGATTGGAATATTTTAAATAGAAATGTATGTCAAAAATATTGGTGATAGAAGATGAAGCTGCCATCCGAAGAGTGTTGGTAAAGATATTGAGTGAAGAGAACGATACCTATATAGTTCACGAAGCTGAAGATGGACTTAAGGGAATGGAGGCTATCAAAAAGGAAGATTTTGATTTAGCCCTCTGTGATATCAAAATGCCAAAAATGGATGGGGTAGAGGTCTTGGAAGCAGCCAGGAAAATAAAACCGGAAATTCCGTTCATTATGATCTCCGGTCATGGTGATTTGGATACAGCGGTAAATACCATGCGCTTAGGTGCTTTTGACTATATCTCCAAACCCCCTGATTTAAACCGTTTGCTTACCACAGTTAGAAATGCCCTGGACCGCAAAGAACTTGTGGTTGAGAACAAAATATTGAAAAAAAAGGTCTCCAAAAAATATGAAATGGTTGGGGAGAGTAAAGAAATAGGTGGTATTAAGGATATCATTGAAAAAGTAGCGCCAACTGACGCTCGGGTATTGATTACCGGCCCAAATGGGACCGGGAAAGAGCTAGTGGCCCATTGGCTCCACCAAAAAAGCCCACGTTCCGCAGCCCCATTTATAGAGGTGAATTGCGCGGCAATTCCATCCGAATTGATAGAAAGCGAACTTTTTGGTCATGTCAAAGGGGCATTTACCTCCGCAGTTAAGGATAGAGCCGGTAAGTTTGAGGCAGCCAACAAGGGGACCATCTTCCTGGATGAGATTGGAGATATGAGTCTTTCTGCCCAAGCTAAGGTGTTGCGGGCTTTGCAGGAAAATAAAATTTCCAGAGTGGGTACCGACAAGGATATTAAAGTAAATGTCTGAGTAGTGGCAGCGACCAATAAAGATTTAAAAAAGGAGATTGCAGAAGGTAAATTTAGAGAAGATCTTTATCATCGGTTAGCCGTCATATTAATTAAGGTTCCTGCCTTAAACGACCGAAGGGATGATATTCCGCTGCTTATTGGTCATTTTTCCAAAAAAATAGCTGAAGAACAAGGTACTGCACCCAAAGAATTCACCAAAAAGGCCATAGCGCTGCTCAAGGGCTATGATTGGACAGGAAATGTCCGGGAATTACGTAACGTAGTGGAACGATTGATTATTCTAGGCGGCAAGGAGATATCCGAAGAAGATGTAAAGTTATTTGCAAGCAAGTAGTTAATCCTCCGTGCAATCGCCTAAGCGGCCAAGGGCATCCTGGGTAATGGTCTTTACTCTGTGGTGATACTGCTTTTTGTGTTCAGAGAGATCAGTGTTCAACAGGGTGATGCTTGCTTCCTCATGAATATTGACAATAAATTGGTAGGCTTCTTTACATTCCACATCACTGACCACTTTATCCAAAGAAGATTCAAAACTAAGTAAACAATTGTGCACTTGCTTTTTTACCGGGTTGTCCTGATTTAAAACCACTCCGCCCTGTTCATCCAAGGCATCTTTGGTGTTCAAAAATAGAATATCATTGCCATAGGCACTGGTAGATTCCTCCTCAAAAATTTTAAGAATCTTGGCGCCGATTTTGATATTTTCCAAAGCGGTGTGCATTGATTTTTTAGAGGCGGTAAATGAGGGTGCCTTTGTAGCTTCTTTTAGATACCATAGGGCCGCTTCAAGACTCTCAATAGTGCCGTCACAGCCACAATCTATAAAATTGGACCTTGTTTTTTCAATGCTGTTTAGTGCCTTATAGGCCAAGTATTTGGATTGTTCAAAATCCTTGGCTACAATGGCAGCTTCGGTTTTACTTTTAATATAATCCAAATTCGAGTTGGCATATTCGCAGGCATCTCGCGAAATAAAGGAAGACAATATCAATAGGCTAATTAAGCCCAAGATAAAGACTATAAGTAGGACAATCTTTCTTGTTTTCATAACGCTGGATTTGGGACAAAGCGTCTTATGTTTCCTACGAAATTAAGTGAAGAATCTGCTAACGGTAAATAAAATCGATAAAACACGAACTTCAACTACAAGATGTAGCTAGGATCGGTGAGTTGCGCTTTTTGGGCGATGGTTGAAGGAGTGACCAAAAAAAACTATATTCATTCCCATGGAAAACAAGGATTGGACCGCTTATCAAGTAAAAAATACCATAAAACTTGACCAAATTGGCACTTTTGAGGATTTTGATAATTCAGACAAAGCGCTAAAGAAGGAATTGGAGCAAATTAGAGAAGAATTGGGCAAATTTCAGGATAAGCTTTATGCCCACGGGAAATATGGGGTTTTGGTCTGTTTACAGGGTATGGACACCTCTGGGAAGGACAGCTTGATTCGCGAAGTATTCAAAGATTTTAATGTTAGGGGGGTGCAGGTGCACAGTTTTAAGGTGCCCACCGAGTTGGAACTTAAGCACGATTATCTGTGGCGACATTATATTGCGTTGCCCGCAAGAGGCAAATTCAGCGTTTTTAACCGGACCCATTATGAAAATGTATTGGTAACCAAGGTGCACCCGGGGTACATATTGGGAGAAAATATTCCCGGCGTAAATTCAGTTTCCGATATTGATGAAGCCTTTTGGGCGAAGCGTTACCGCCAAATCAATGATTTTGAACAGCATATTGCAGAAAATGGCACCTTGATTTTTAAATTTTTCCTGCATTTGTCCAAAGAAGAACAAAGACAACGTTTATTACGTAGAATACGGCTTAGGGAAAAAAACTGGAAATTTTCCCCCGGCGACCTTAAGGAACGAAAACTCTGGAATGCCTATCAAGAGTGTTACGAAGAGGCCATAAACAAGACTTCCAAAGAACATGCGCCCTGGTATGTGATTCCAGCAGACAACAAACGTGCAGCACGGGTCATTGTGGCTTCTATTCTATTGCAAGCGTTAAAAAAATATAAAGATATTGAGGAACCGGAGTTGGATGCCGAAATAAAAGCTAATTTAGAAACCTTCAAACAAGAACTGGAAAAAGAAACCGAATGAGAACAGCCCTTTTTGCGATCCTTTTATTGATCAGTACCCCATTTTTTTCCCAATCCGAAGACGAAAAGCAGCTCAAAGCTATTTATGACCTGGCCCTAACCGAGGGAAAGGCCTATGATTGGCTAAACCACTTATCCAATCAAATTGGAGGTCGTCTTTCTGGCTCCGTACAGGCTCAGCTTGCAGTGGATTATACCAAGGCCCAACTAGATTCCTTAGGGCTTGATAGAGTATGGTTACAGCCCGTTATGGTGCCGAAATGGGTAAGAGGTACCCCCGAATTTGCTTTTATTGAAACCAAACCAGGATTAACAACCAATGTACCCATTTGCGCGCTTGGGGGTTCCGTGGCTACTCCAGACGGAGGAATTAAGGCCCATATTATAGAAGTACAGGGGATTGAAGATTTGGAAAAATTGGGTAGGGAGAAAATTGAAGGCAAGATTGTTTTCTACAACAGACCTATGGAACCCACATTGATAAGCACTTTCGCGTCTTACTCCGGATGTGTGGATCAACGGTATTCCGGTGCTGCGGAAGCTGGAAAATATGGTGCTGCCGGAGTTATTGTTCGCTCCATGAACCTTCGTTCGGATGATTATCCGCATACGGGCGCCATGAGTTACGGGGAAGTTCCTGTTTCCAATCGTATACCAGCTGCAGCCATTAGCACAAATGGTGCGGAATTGTTGAGTACTACTTTAAAGTTGAACCCGGATATCAAATTTTATTTTAAGCAAAATTGCAAGCAGTTTGAGGATGTGGAATCCTATAACGTGATTGGCGAAATTAAGGGAAGCACACACCCCAATGAAATTATGGTGGTGGGCGGACATTTGGATTCCTGGGACTTGGGTGATGGCTCCCATGACGATGGTGCTGGATGTGTACAGAGCATGGACGTGCTCCGCCTGCTCAAAGAAACAGGATATAGGCCCAAACGCACCCTTAGGGTGGTACTCTTTATGAATGAGGAAAATGGGCTTCGCGGTGGAAACAAATATGCTGAGGTGGCCCGCAATAAAAGGGAGAAACATGTTTTTGCCCTAGAAAGCGATTCAGGGGGTTTTACCCCAAGGGGTTTTTCCTTTGATTGTTCCGAGGAAAATTTGGCCCAGGTACAAAGCTGGAAAGGCCTTTTTGAACCTTATCTGATCCATATGTTTGTAAAAGGTTATGGTGGGGCAGACATTGGCCCGCTAAAGGATCAAGGGTTGGTGCTGGCCGGCCTTAGACCAGATTCCCAACGCTATTTTGACCATCACCATGCGGAAAACGATACCTTTGAGCATGTTAACAAGCGAGAACTACAGTTAGGAGCGGCCACCATGGCCAGTTTAGTTTATTTGATGGATAAGTACGGGACCATTCCCAATACTAAAATCAAAGGATAATAATTCATTTTGGAACTTACAACTTCTCAATAATCTGGTTGATCAATTCCGTTGTGGCTTCATGTTTAATCTCATGGGCCTTGGCAATTTCTATGGCTTCCTTGGCTGCTTTTAGTGCTTTGGTGTATTCACCCGTTTTAAAAAGTAGGCTGGCATAGGTATCCATGTTGTAGTAGTTCTTGTCCAATTCCATGGAGCGGTTTACCCACCGTAGCGCCTTTTCCAATTGGTAGGGATCTGTCTTGTCCTTATAATAGGTCCAAGCTAGTGAGTTAAGGTCCGTATAGCTGTTCCAAATGAGGTTTACATTATTGATTTTTCCAGTAGTGATCAATCGATATGGATATTGGTAATATCCAGTAAGGATTTCTTCTATGTTCCCGTCTTTTACATAGATAACAAGAGGCGCCAGTAGTACATTAAAGACATTGCCAAATCCATTTTCTTTCTGCGCAAGATTTCCCCTTAGATTGATGGCATTTTGCCAATTTTGATCGTAGCCTTTATCCAAAACCTCAGGCCTATTCTCATCAGTATCCACATTAATGGTGACTAAATTGATCATGCTGGGGTCGCAATTGTTGTATAAATCTATGAGTTGCACGCAGGGGATGCACCATTTTCCACTCCAGGTAATAAAAACAGTAGGGATGTTCTTGTTAAGGTTATAGGTGGTAAGCACTTGATCAAAACTTACGGTTTTGTCTTGTCGTAGCTCTTTTAAATTGGCAACGAGTTGTCCGCTGGAAGTGTTGGAAAATAAAAATGCAAAGCAAAAAACGAGGAAGAGTATTACCTTTTTCATTGGGTTGGCTGGGTTGAGGTGATTATAGTGGTATCTTAAATATAGGATTTTTTACCGTAGCGTGGAGCAGCTACAGTAAGGAAGGTATCTAAATACGATGCAACCCGTTGTACAAAATGGTGTTCGGGGCATTAAAAATACGCTACAGTGCTGTTAAAGGTTACAAGGGCTGCACCAAGGCCTTGGCAAATTCGTACACCGTTATTTTATCAAAACAGTTTCTGGCTCCATTGTGCGCCTTACCATTGACCTCCAGATATACAGTAAAAGTGCCTTTCACAATTTGTATAATAGCCATATCCAACTCTCCAAACTGTACGGTGATTAGACCAAATGCATCATCGCCCACATCGCCTGCAGGCTCATAGTTGCCCAAAACCATAGCATCCGCCTTCTCGGTATTGTACTCCTCCAATGCAGCAGCTTCGGTAAAATGATTGTACACCCGAATAGAGACCGTATCATCAAACCGATAGGTGTCGTCGTTTTGGTCCGCATTGCAGATATCTACGGGAATGGTATTAAAATTAAAATGGCCGGCAGCAAGCCCGCAAAAGTCATTCATTCTAACACTTGCCCAATATTCGGCACAATTTAAACTGTTTTCAGGTTGCTGCTGGCTGTTCCCTTGGAAATAAACCAGAAACAATGCCAAGGAGGTTGACAAAAGAAAATGCTTTTTCATGACTATCAATTTATGAGTGGATTTAGCGCTAAAGGTCGGAGGTTCTTAAAGTTACAAAAAATAGAATGGTGTCCAAATTCAAAAATGCATCAAATCCTTAAATGTAAAAATGCGTTGGGCTGTTGCTCCTTGTTTTTTAGTTTTCTTAGATCAGTCACTTTCCATATTAACTGTCCGTAACCCACAGATAGGTATGATTGATAGCTCGAAAACCATAGAAACGTGCCAAAGTACTAAACATAAAAAACCCGTACCTTTGCAGCCTTAAATTCGAACAATCCAGCTATAGGATAATCAAAAAATCGAAAAAAATGCAAGACGGAATCTACGCAAAATTCAATACAACCAAAGGGGAGATTTTGGTGAAACTTACCCATGATAAAACCCCGGGAACCGTGGGCAACTTTGTGGCTCTGGCCGAAGGGAACATGGAAAATGGTGTTAAACCACAGGGAAACCCGTACTATGACGGACTAAAGTTCCACAGGGTAATCGCAGATTTTATGGTTCAAGGGGGATGCCCACAAGGAACAGGAACAGGTGACCCAGGCTATAAGTTTGATGATGAGTTCCACCCAGAACTTACGCATGAAGGACCAGGCGTATTATCTATGGCAAATGCTGGTCCCGGAACCAACGGAAGCCAATTTTTTATCACTCATGTGCCTACGCCATGGTTGGATAATAAGCACACCGTTTTTGGACATGTGGAGAGTGGACAGGAAGTGGTAGATACCATTGCCCAAGGTGATGCTTTGGATACCCTTGAAATTGTAAGAGTAGGTGAAGAGGCAGAAGGTTGGAATGCCATTGAAGCCTTTAGAACTTTTGAAGGTGCACGTGAAAAACGTATTGCTGAAGCAAAGGCCCAAGCCGAGGCTGAAATGGAAAAGTTAGCAGCAGGTTTTGATAAAACGGACAGTGGTCTTCGCTTTAAAATGATTCAGCAGGGGAGTGGAACAAAAGCAGAAAAGGGTAAAACAGTTTCTGTACATTATGAAGGTAGTTTGACCAACGGACAAGTTTTTGATTCCTCGTACAGCCGAAACCAACCTATTGATTTTACTCTAGGTGTTGGACAAGTGATTCCAGGATGGGACGAAGGAATTGAGCTCTTAAAAGTTGGGGATAAGGCCCGTTTTGTGATTCCATCACAATTGGCATACGGCAGTGCCGGTGCAGGCGGTGTTATTCCACCAGATGCGACTTTGATATTTGATGTGGAGTTGATGAATGTAAATTAACCAATCCAACTCCTCTATATCACAATAAAAAAGAAAAGCTTCCTTAAGGAAGCTTTTTTTGTTTTGATCTGTTTACACTTACCAATAATAGACAGAGATTGAGCGCAAGCAATAACAGTAATACGGTAAAGAAGGTGCCCATGCGTAGTGGTTTATTTAATTGTTTGGTTTGTTTTAGTCTTTGTTACGTAACAATTGAACGGCCAAATACCCTACTATATTGTACTACTTTTTAGGCCTGTTTACACTTATGAGTAACAAAATGAGGTTAATAGCTAGCAAAATGGAGAGGATTGCAAAGAAGGTATTCATGGAAATATTAGTTTAATGGTTATGGGGAAAGGTGCGTGTTTAGACTTTAGATAGAAAGAAGGGGGAGAAGTTGCGTGAGGGCTAAACAAAATTACAAACAAAAAACCCGAACCATTTGGTCCGGGTTTGTCTTATAAAAAAGTGTGCTGTTACCTTAATCTATAACTTGTACATTTACGGCGTTCAATCCTTTTTTACCTTGCTGTAGTTCGAATTCTACTGCGTCACCTTCTCTAATTTCATCGATTAAACCTGAAACGTGTACAAAGTGATCTGTGTTTGAACCTTCTTCAGTAATAAAGCCGTAGCCTTTTGAATCATTGAAGAATTTTACTGTTCCTTTACTCATTACTAAATGTTAAAAAATTAAATGAGCTGCGAAGATACGTTTTATTTATGGGAAAATGGATTTTATTTTTTTTTCTGATATGAGAACCTTTGGGGCAATAGGTATTGGCCTGTAATCAAATGGTGATGGTGCTTAGTGGAGTGTAGTAAATACCATCGTCTATTTGGTTCAGTTGATATTGAAAAACCCCATTTTCTCCAATTGCAATCAAAAGATCTCCCGAAATTATTACGTCAAAAGCCTGTTTGTCAATGGAGTTTATTAGTTGGGATTCAGCGGGGTTGCTTATATCAAAAATCTTGATTTCATTATCGCAAACTATGAGATAGTTTCCATATAACCCTAGGCCTCTGGGATATATTAAATTTCTACTACTGACCAGAATGGGGTTAGTGACATCTGTGATTTGGTAAATCTCCAATAGATTAATGTCGTTTCCACAGAATGTATCCGAATGCAGGGTAATGAATGCATGAGTGTCGTTTGCGACAACGGGGTCGCAGGCTGTAAAGTGCTGTACGCTAGATAATTTCTTTGGAAATTCAGGATTGTCCAAACTGTAAATGTACATTCCCGTTGAAGAACCAATATACAGGTAGCTTCTATAGCCAAAAAGGGTTTCAATGTCAAAACCAATGTTGACCTTGTTGACCAAAACAGGTTTTAGGATATCATTGAGGTTGAACACGTTTAGATCAAATTGATCCACAACGTATAAGTAGTTGCCTTTTAAGGTAAATGTTGCCAAAGACCCTCCCTTGCCATCACTTCTGTGCGCAGCATCTTCATTGGAACCGTTTGAATCTGCGCTGCAATTGGAAAATAACAGGCTTAAACCTAGAATTACAATTAGTTTTTTCATTACTCTTCTGTTCTTAGTTTCCAATCAACAACAATGCTATTTTCAGGGATATCATCTGCGTAAAACCCATCTGGTGATACTAGCTGAGGAAATGTATTCTTTATACGTTTTGTGACAGATATCGATGTCAAATTGAAGTCCAAACGGATGGCAATAAGATCTGTTGCCTGATTAATATATACTGCATTTTCACGAATGGCCAAATCCGTGCAGCCAGGGGCTTCAATGAATTTTATTTTTACTGGTTTTTGGGGGTTGGAGTTATCAAAAATATGGAATCCTTTTCTTACTTCATTGATAAACAGCAGATTGTCTTTTATGTAGATTTTTCCAGAAGATAGTATAGGTTTAGGACCCTTTAGCACAACTGAATTTTCTAAAGTAGTCCTTGCAAGGTAAACAGGCTCATATTCTGAGGAAATTGATATATCGTCCACCTCATCTAGAATAGGCCAACAAGCTTGAAGAAATAGAACGGCTGTGAAAGCAGCCAATTTTGCAGCATGTTTCATAATCAAGTTAATTTTTAATAGACTTGAGTTGGGGAACTGCTGCTTATGATGTTTCTAAGGTAGTAATTATATAAGAACTAAAAAAATCTCCAAAAAAGGAAACTTCTTAGTACTCTTCCCAGTTTTAATTGGGAGGAATGCTTTTGGACTAAGCCGTTGGATCTGGCGTCAACCGCAAGTATGGTTTGATTTCTTCTACCCCTTTGGTGAAAATTTCTTTGGCCTCTCCTGTGGGTATGGCAGGACTTACCACCACTTTTTCACCACTTTCCCAGTTGGCAGGTGTGGCAACTTTGTGATAAGCGGTCAGTTGTAGTGAATCTACAACTCGCAACAGTTCGTAAAAATTACGGCCTGTGGAAGCAGGGTAGGTCAAGGTCAACTTTACCTTTTTATCCGGCCCAATGATAAAAACTGACCGTACCGTTAAAGTATCATCGGCATTGGGGTGGATCATATCATACAGATCGGAAACCTTTCTGTCCTCATCAGCAATAATTGGAAAATTCACAATGGTGTTTTGGGTCTCGTTGATGTCCTTGATCCATTCAGCATGGGAAACAGCTCCGTCAACACTCAAGGCCATCATTTTTACATTGCGTTTCTCAAATTCGTTCTTAAACTTCGCAGCTGTTCCCAATTCGGTTGTGCAAACAGGAGTAAAGTCGGCAGGGTGGGAAAAAAGAATTCCCCAACCCTCGCCAAGGTATTCGTAGAAGTTAAGTGTACCTTGAGAGGTTTCAGCGGTAAAATCAGGGGCGGTATCGCCCAAACGTAGTGTTGCCATATCTTGTTTTTTATTGGATTGAAAAAATCAGTGTGCTACAAAGTTAAGCGATAGTTTTTCGCTTGTTTTTTGCACGCGTTAAAAGTGTATTAAAGTTTTCTTTTTTGAAATGATTTTAATCATAGTTTCTGGTGGACTCCGGTTCAAAGTTGCTATTTTTAAACTATGGAAAAAGACGCACTTGAACAACTACGTTACCCTATTGGAACTTATGACATTCCAGATACAATTACGAATGAACATCGAGAAGAATGGATAGCTATTTTGGAATATCTGCCCCAACGATTGGAGGCAATGGTAGCTCAACTTTCGGAAGAGCAACTGGAAACGCCCTACAGACCGGGTGGTTGGACAGTGAGGCAGCTGGTGCATCATATTTCGGACAGCCATCATCATAGTTATATCCGATTTAAGTGGGGGCTTACCGAGGACAATCCATTGATTAAACCTTATTTTGAAAAGGAATGGTCCAAATTGTTTGATGCACAGTCTGCGCCCATTCAGATGTCCTTGGCACATTTAAAAGCGGTACATGCCAAATTGGTGTATTTGCTCAAAGGACTTTCTCAAGAACAGCTGCAACGAAAGTTTACCCATCCGGACGGAAATGAGGAAACTACTTTGGAGGAAAATATAGGTCGATATGCATGGCATGGGAGCCATCATTTTGCCCACATTAAAAATTTGATAGCGCGGGAGGGTTGGTAATTTAAAGCTGTTTGGTCAACACCCACATCGGTTTTTCGGAGGGTACTGCATGAGGGATCCTAAGTTCGCTTTCCTTTTTGATTTTAAAGCCATTTTTTAGGTAAAATTGTATTGGCCCACCCTTTTGCATGGTGTCCAACCATAGTACTTTTTTCTTCAGGTTTTTGGCGTATTGCTCAATGAGTTGCAACACTTTTTTGCCCAAACCTTTACCAGAATAATTTTTTAGCAGATAGATTTTTTGGGCAAGCAGTGCTTCCTCAGCCGTATGTTCATCCAAGGGTGAGTTCAACACTAATTTGACAATACCTGCTGTGTCATCACCAACTTTGACCAAAAAATGCAATAGATTAGGGTTTTGTAAGTCGTTGGATACGATTTTGTTGGTAAAACTTCGGCTGATATACGGATGGGGATCTCGGTTTTCCCAAAGATGCAAATAGTGCTCATGATAGGATTGTGTTCCTATTGCAATGTATTTATCTACAGTGTTTTGTCTTAAGGGTTCTAGAATCACTTTCATGTTAAAACTATCATTTTTCACCTCCTTCTCGTCCGTAAAACAGCACCCAAGTGGCAAAATCCTCCGTGAAGTTCTCAAATCGATGTTCAACTCCCGCTGGAACAAATAAAAAATCTCCAGGCGCAAAGCTTGTGCGAACAGTACCATTTAAAAATTCCCCGGTTCCTGAAATCACAACATACACCTCATCTCTGGTATGGGGTTGTTGCAAATCCACTTTTTCGGGTTTGTAGATTTCCACCTCAAGGGTTCCGTGTCTAAAAAGTGTTTTAAACGGACCTTCATGATTGTTCAGGTCTTTAAGCTCCTTATCCGGTGAAATTTTCATAACTAAACTAATTATCGAACCATTTAATGTTACACCCAATGCTGGGTTTTTGTTCGCTGTTGATAGCTTTGCCTGCCAACAGGGCATCCATTGCATTGCGCAAATCGGTTCCAGTTAAAGGAATATCATTACCAGGTCGGGAATCGTCCAATTGCCCGCGGTAAACTAGGCCTAAATCCCCATCAAATAAATAGAAATCTGGGGTGCAGGCGGCATCGTAAGCTTTGGCCACTTTCTGCGTTGCATCATACAGGTAAGGAAAGGTATACCCTTCTTCAGCGGCTTTTAGCTTCATCAAATGTGGCGCATCATCTGGATAATTAACTACATCGTTACTGGAGATAGCCACAAAACCTATGCCTTTGGATTGATATTCTTTACCCAACTTGGAAATCTCCGGATTTACATGGATTACAAAAGGGCAATGGTTGCAAATGAACATGATTACTGTGCCCTTTTCGCCCTTTATTTCTTGCAAAGTGCGTTTGGTATTAGTTACCGTATCCACTAAATTAAAATCTGGAGCCTGGGTGCCCAAGGGTAACATATTACTAGGGGTTCTTGCCATGATTTGCTATATAATTTTAGTTTTGTTCAGTACTTTATTTTACATATTTCCCTTGCGCGTAAGAAGCTACAATACTGCTGTTTGGAGTTTTGCAATTGTTGGGAAAATCAAAGAAGTAGATGCATTTGGGCAGCCCATCGGTAAAAGTTACCCTTACCCATCCGGCGCTACTTCCAGAAAACCCCTTGTAACGATAGTTTGCCTTTAGGTCTCTCGGCCTTCCTTGGTTGTCGGTGGACTGGATAGATAAACCGGAAATACTCCCTGATACGTAC
Source organism: uncultured Allomuricauda sp. (assembly GCA_965117065.1). Classification (GTDB taxonomy): domain Bacteria; phylum Bacteroidota; class Bacteroidia; order Flavobacteriales; family Flavobacteriaceae; genus Flagellimonas. The sequence goes on along the minus strand of OZ220751.1, from coordinate 1,182,319 downwards.
CGGTTAAAGGCCCATGTTTTTGAGTGATTGGCCACCAGATCATCCACCAATTTTGATAAATTTTGGGCTCCAGTGGGGCCACCGGACTCTTTCATGGCGGTGTACTTGCTTGTGCCTTGCATTCTTATGGCCTGCTGGTTCAAAGCAAATCGTTTTAGGTTTTCTTCAAACCTCCTTACACCGGGATTATTGCAGTTGTTCAGGTTGAAAAGCTGTGCCATATCGTTTTTAACCCCATTGGCTTTATGAATCATATCCACAGAATTTCCCATGGCGTTGGGATCCGCTAACATGGCCAAAGTATTACGAAAAGCGTCCGCACTTTGAATACTTTCCACCCTTAGTTTGGCCTCATACAGGTCACGACGGGCATAAAGGCCGGAACCCACTTTTGTCCATTCGATACAGACCCTGCTTGTTTCAATGCCGTAACCATTGGTAGTAACTTCTTCGGTAGCACAGACCCAATTCATGATTTCCACTTTACTGGAAGGAAGAGAGGCAGGGCATTGCCTGCCAAAAGTTCTCAAATATTGTTCAAAGATCATTAGAAACTGGGTATCCATCCGCTTCATTTGGACATTTTCAAACTGCCCTCTAAAAATGTAATCGAAGAACTCGGCATTAAATAGGCCGTCTGTGTTAAAGGCCAAAGATTGCGCTTCAATAGCCTTAATTTCCGGATTGCTTTCAGGAACAGGGCTGAAGGAAGTTGTTATACCCAATACCCAGACCAAGGATAAAACCTTGATTGAAAAATTTCTTATCCACATATCAAAATTTACTTTGAGGTTTCTAAACTGGTGGGGGATAGGATAAAGATACTAAAACAACAGAAGGAAATGTTGCTAACTTTTCAGCTTTCAATCTAATGTTTTATCCAATGGATTTTTTAATGCTTTTTGATTCAAATGAGTTTTAGAAGATGGTGAGTATGTTTTCATCTTCATTAAAACTAATGTCCGATATAGGTCTAGCAATACCCTTGGAATCTCCAATTTGAACGGTAATCTCGCCATCCTGACTGTTATAATGAGCCTCCAGCAATTCCATAAGTCTTTTTAGAGTCATGATATGATGATTTAGTTGGATTTCTTTCGTCTGTAGTGATGATGGGTTAGTTGGTTTAAAAACACCTTGGATGCAATCAACTCGAACTCCAACTCCTTTGGATGTTCAGAAAATAATGGATACTCCCCTCCCAGCAAAATGGGAATGGTAGTTATGATAATCTCGTCAATTAAGTCTTCTTTTAAAAAACTCTGAATGGTTTTGCCACCGTCAATGTAGAGTCGATAATATCCTCTTTGATGGATTTGTTCCAAAACCTCGGGCAATGAACCTTTGACCAAAAATGCCTTTCCTTTATGACTTTCGGGTATTGAATTCAAAGTCTTACTCAAGACAAATACAGGTTTTTGATATGGCCAGTCCACATCAAAACCAAGGACGGTTTCAAAGGTGGTGCGCCCCATGACCAGTGCATCTATATCCTTGGTGAACTCCACATAACCCAACGCTTCATTAGCTGGATTTGGAATCATATCCAACCAGTCCAATCCACCGTTTTTATCGGCGATATAGCCGTCTAAGCTTGCACCGATAAATACACTGTTCTTGTTTGTCATTGAGCATGTTTTACATCATTCCTCCAAAGAAAATTGCATTCATCAACAGTTTATTGGTACCATACCAAAAGGCCCTAAAGTTGGTGTTATCCGTAAACAAAATTATACGTCCCTTGCCCAAACGTTTTACCTTAAGTGGTACGCTGTTTTTGATTAGTTGCAAATTTTCTTCAGAGATATATCCGCTCAACAAAGGATCATTGGTATACTGTATGGGATTGTCGTAACTGTTTTTTTCCGGTTTTAGGTAGATGTTGGTGTTACGGAACAAAGCCAGTCTATCGTTCTTGTAGCCAAAGTTGATGGGGTGGGAACGGTCCAATTTGGCCTCGAAAATAGCACCTCCGGTTACTTGGGCGCCGGTAAAGTCACCTTTTTGGTCAAAGGCAACATTCTTGGCCACCAAAGTGTCTTTTTTAGTTTCTACTTTAATGAAATCATTCTTTTTAAACCAGTTGACGGAGTTTCTATAACCAATTACGGTACCTCCATTCCTGACCCATGATTTTATTTTATCTGCACCTTCCTTGTCCAAAATATTACTGCCCCATCCACTCGGCAAAATCAGGTCCGTGTATTTGTCTAAATCAACCTCCTTAAAATATTTGGTGTCAATTTTGGTGATTTTCATGTTGTATCGAGTATCAAACAAATGCCAAATTTCACCAGCATCATAAGAACGGATACCATCACCTACAAGAATAGCCACCTTTTGTTTTCTAATAGGGTCAAAATCGTTACTGCCCAAGTCAATTCCTCGAGTAAGACCGGTTGAAACACCCTTTATTTGAACTTGACTTTCTTGGGCTACTTTGTTTAGAAACTTGTACAGTTCATCTGCATCCAACTTCTGGTTTTGAACGGGAACCATAATAGTGCCGTAATCGTATCGTTTCCCTTCTAAGGTGAATGGGGATTTGGCTGTTTTCGCCCTAAGTCCCTTTTCCACAATTTGGTTCAACACCTTTGGGGTATAATACTCATGCCATTCAAACAGGTAGGCATAATTACTTTTTTGATTTGCACCACCCTTGGGAAGGGAGAAGTTGGTCACCTCGTTACCAGCATTGGACAACGAGCTTAGATTGGCATAATCTAAATTAAAGGCCAGAGGAAAGGTCCATGCGGACACATCGTAAAACAAACTGTCCTTAAAAGTGGTCCGTTTTTCAAACATAGCGTTGATCAAACGCGGGTTCTTCTGGTTCATAGGCACGATATAACTGTACCCTTTTTTGTATTCTTTTCCTGAAATGGTAACATCATTGGCCAGTTCATGAAATTTAATCTTGTGCCGATTCAGGATTTCCGCCAAATGATACGTTTTGGAAGCGTCTTTACTGTCACCAAAAATGATACCTTTGGTTCTACTTCTGGTCGCTTCACCCTTCATGTCGCTATAGAACTTCTGCTGATAATCCAACAATTTGGTGCGCATGTTTTTAGCTGCCTCAATAGTAGACAAAGCCGTTGTAAACTGATTTCTGATGGTAAAAGGAAAGGTCAAAATTCCATTTTCGCTTTCTTGGATATGTCCCCGAGAACTGCCTTGTTCAAAGAGAATTCCGATGCTCCCATTTACATCGGGAAAGGTGGAACCTTTGCCATAATAATAATCGTCATAGTTTTCTTCAGAATAATATAAGGAACCAATTTTATCAAGTGCCTTGGCATGGTAAGTTCCAATCTCCCGTGTTAAATCCTGATTGATATGAGGAGTCAGTGGATTTACCCGTGATGGTTCTCCTGGTTGAAAGAAAAAAGTGGAGTTGGTGCCCATCTCATGGTGATCGGTGAGGATATTGGGAAGCCATTTGTGGAAGGAAGTAATCCGAGCTCTGCTTTCCGGTAATTGCACAGGAAGCCAGTCCCTGTTCATATCAAACCAGTAGTGGTTGGTACGCCCGCCAGGCCATACTTCGTGATATTCCCGTTCGTTGCGGTCAGCATTCAGATTAATGCTCTTATTGGTGTTGGCCCAATAGGCAAAACGCTGCAAGCCATCTGGATTAAAGCTAGGATCTAGCAAAATGACCATATCATCCAACATGGCTTCGATTTCGGCTCCTTGGGCGGCGGCCAAATAGTAGGCGTAGGCCAAAGCGGCATTGGAACCACTGGGCTCGTTCCCATGGATGGAAAATCCCTGATAAACCACTATGGGCATGGCTGAGGTGTCCGTACTTCCATTTCCATCGGATAATTGAAGATGTTGTTCCCTTATGTTCTCAATATTTTGATGATTGTTGGGTGAGGTAACCGTAAGTAGGAGAATAGGCCTTCCCTCAAACGTTTTTCCACGATCCTCCAAAGTAATCCTATCGCTGGCAGTTGCCAACTGCTGCATATAAAACACCAACTTATCATGGGTTACATGCCATTCGCCCACTTCATGGCCGATAACCTCAGCCGGTTTTGGAATGCTGGAATCGTAATTGAGGTGGCTTGGCAGGTAATAATCCAAGGATATCTGTTGCGCGGATAGACTAAAACCCATTAGCGCAAACAGGATGTAGCAATGTTTCATAAGATTGTATTTGAATTAGTCAGGACTAAAAATAAAAAACGGCCTGCTGATTGCAGGCCGTTTTAAGTTTTTTTTAAAGAATTGGCTTAAATGTCATCGAAATTCACATCAGTAAAATTTTCTGTTGTGCCATTTTCTGTTGCGCCATTTTCACTGGCACCATTTTCGCTGGCACCATTTTCCTCTTCCTTTTTAAAATCTTTTTGATGGCGTTCGGAAATCACTTCCAAACCTTTTTCATCTATAATATAGTCCATCATTTCTTCCATGATTTCCTTAAAAGCGGTGAAATCTTCTTTGTAGAGATAGATTTTGTGCTTTTTGTAGTGAAAGGAGCCATCGTCATGCGTAAATTTCTTGCTTTCGGTAATAGTTAAATAATAATCCCCAGCTTTGGTACTCCTTACGTCAAAAAAGTAAGTTCTCCTCCCCGCCCTTAAGACTTTGGAGTAAATCTCTTCTTGGTCCATTATATCTTTATCCCTCATATGGTCAAGTGTGTGTTTAGTGCAATGTTGAATAATTCTACCAAAAATGTAAAAAAAAAGCTAATCCAGCAACTTTTTTCCTATTCTTTCTCAGAGAGTTGGTTCAGGTACAGTTCTTTATAGTACCCTTCAATATTGTTCAGTTCCTCGTGTGTACCTTCTTGGATTATGCTGCCATTTTCTAAAATAATGATCTTATCGGCATTTTTGGCAGAAGACACTCTATGGCTCACAATCAAGGTAGTTTTGTTTTGGGATACCTGTTTTAAATTGTTCAATATTTCCTCTTCGGTCTCTGTGTCCACTGCTGAAAGACAATCGTCAAAAAGGTAAATCTGCGGATTTTTTAATAAAGCTCTGGCAATGGAGACACGTTGTTTTTGTCCACCACTTAAGGTAATGCCCCGTTCTCCAAGAATAGTATCGTATTTTTTGGCAAAACCTTCGATATTTTCATGCACCACAGCCTTTTTTGCTATGGATTGTATTTCTTCCAAAGAAGCATCCTCATTCCCAAAACGGATGTTGTTCTCAATGGTGTCGGAAAACAGAAAAGCATCTTGGGGAACAGCTCCAATGCTACTCCTTAAACTATCCAGATTCAGTTGTTGAGCGGGAACTCCATCAATCATTACCATACCAGAAGAAACATCGTAAAGACGGGCTACTAAATCCAAAATAGTTGACTTTCCAGATCCCGTTTTTCCCAAAAACGCAACAGTTTCACCAGCTTTTATAGTGAACGAGATATTATTGAGGGCAGTAATATTGGTATCGTCGTAAGTGAAGGTTACGTTTTTGAACTCAATCTCACCCGTAATTGGGGTTGACTGTGACACTTCGTTTTTTATCGAAGGTTCTTCTTTCAAGAATTCGTTGATTCTTTTTTGGGATGCCTCAGCTCTCTGAATAATGGAAGTTAACCACCCCACAATGGCTACCGGCCATGTGAGCATGTTTACATAGAGGATAAACTCGGCAATAATTCCAATAGAGGCAATTTCACCGTTGATGTACTGTCTACCACCAATATAGATTACGAATATGTTGCTAATACCAATAAGCAAAATCATCAATGGGAAGAACCAAGCATTTACCTTGGCCAGATCCATGCTGGTGTCTTTGCCTTCTTGGGCCAAATCTCCCAGTTCCGAATTAATTTTGGGCTCCAGACCGTAAGCCTTGATCACGGCAACCCCGGAAAAAGATTCTTGGGTAAAGGTGGAAAGTGTGGATAAAAATTCTTGAACCCTGGTACTTCTTTTATGAATGATTTTACTGATTTGATAAATCAATACAGACAGGATAGGTAACGGAATTAGCGTATAGGCCGCCAAGGTAGGCGCCTTGATGAACATTAATGGGATGATGCAAACAAACATGGTCAAGGTGTTCATGCCGTACATAATAGCTGGACCTACATACATGCGAACTTGATTAATATCTTCGCTGATGCGGTTCATTAAGTCTCCAATCCTGTTTTTCTTGTAAAAATTGAGGTTGAGCAATTGGTAATGGTCAAACACCTCGTTCTTAAGGTCGTATTCTATATACCGGGATACATTAATGATGGTCTGTCTCATTAGAAAAGTAAAGAGACCAGACAACAATGCCGCTCCAATAATAATCAGAATATACTCGAACAAAAGTCCCCGAACCTCGGAAACAGCTATGGTTTTACCCACAAAAGCTTCCACTGCTTGGATAGATTTGTTCACATAGGAAGGCATGATCAAGGAAAAAACCCGGGCAATTATGGTGATCAATATCCCCATAAAGAGCTTAAACCAGTATTTTTTGAAATATTTGTTTAGGTGTTTTAGTTCCTTCATTAAAGGGAAAAGCTAAGTTAGAAGTGCTTGTTTTTTGATGGTAATTCAGCAAATATATGGGATTGCCCACAAAGTAAATGTTATAAAACTGATAAGAAAACAACTTTGATAGGTTGGATTAAAATATAAGATTACTTTTGCGCAGAGAAAGCCAATTAATGACTTTAAAGTTCTTTAAAAATGCTTACTAGAAGGCATATCAGAGTTAAAGTGATGCAGTGCATATATGCATTGATCCAATCCAAGGACGATTCCTTGGAGAAACAGGAAAAGTTTCTAAGAGTTAGTATAGAGAATATGTATGTGCTCTATTTGCTGGTGTTGAGCCTCTTGGCTGAACTACACCGTTTGGCGGAAAAGCATGTGCAGCACGCTTCCAAAAAATATTTGGCTACAGAGGAGGACAACTACCCGAATCCAGAGAAGTTTATCAAAAACGAGTTGTTGGTACAGATTTCCTCCAACAAATCGCTTCAGAATGAGCTTTCCAAAAGAAAATTGAACAACTGGTACCTGAATGAGGAATATGTAAAGATTCTTCACAAGGAAGTTGTGTCCAGTGATGTCTATAAGGAATACATGTCTAGTCCTAAGAATGACTACGAACAAGACAGGGAGGTAATTCTTCAACTTTATAAAAGCATTATCGCTCCCAACGAAAAGATTTACGAATATTTTGAGGATGACAAGCTTACTTGGGTTGATGATATTCCAATAGTAAATACCTTTTTGGTAAAACGTCTGAAAAAAACAACAGCCTCCTCTAGTGAGAGCTTCTTTTTACCCCCTTTGCTCAAGGATAAGCAGGACATGGTCTATGCTAATGACCTTTTGACAAAAACCCTGTTGAACGATGCTAAGTGGGAGAAGGAGATTGAAGGGAAAACACCCAATTGGGACAATGATCGTATCGCGGAAATTGATTCTATAATTTTGAAGATGGCCATTTGTGAGTTGCTTAACTTTCCTTCCATTCCCGAGAAGGTAACCTTAAATGAGTATTTGGAGATTGCTAAGGAATATTCCACGCCTAAGAGCAGTATTTTTATCAATGGTGTTTTGGACAAGTTGGCCAAGGAATATAAATCCACCGGGCAGCTACAAAAAATAGGAAGGGGATTGCAGTAAACAATATTTGATTAATTTTGAGAAAATAAATTTTTAATAATGAGAAAAATAACAACAATTTTAAGCTTGATCTTAGCTGTTGGTCTTGTAAGCGTTTCATGCAAGGACAAGGCTTCCAGCAAAGTAGTTGCTGACAATGTGGAAAGTGCTTCCAATAGAGATGAAGCACAAAAGCAACTTCCTGTTATGAGTTTTGACAAGCAGGAGCATGATTTTGGTACCATTACCCAAGGTACTGCACAAGAAACAACCTTTAAATTCACTAATACCGGGAACGCCCCTTTGATTATCACCGACGCTAAAAGTAGCTGCGGATGTACAGTTCCTGAATATCCAAAGAATGCGGCAATTGCCCCAGGTGAAACTGGCGAACTTTTGGTAAAGTTCAATGGGTCTGGTCAAAACCAGGTTACCAAAACGGTAACTGTGACTGCAAACACGGAAAAAGGCACCGAGCTTTTGCGAATCAAAGCCTTTGTGAACCCAAAGAACGCTGCGCAAGCAGGTCCTGTTAAATAGATAGAACCAGAAACCTCAAATGGAAAATATAGGACAGTTTTTACCTTTGATGCTCATTTTTGTAGTGGCGTATTTTTTTATGATTCGCCCACAGATGAAACGTCAGAAGGATGAGAAAAGATTTACTTCGGAACTTAAAAAAGGAGATCGTATTATTACCAAAAGTGGACTTCACGGCAAAATTGTGGAATTAAATGACAAGGATTTTTCCTGCGTTATTGAAACCATGGCCGGTCGTTTAAAGTTTGATCGTTCAGCCATCTCCATGGAAATGAGCAAAAAATTGAACGCTCCCGCAAAAAAATAGTTCCGGTATTAATTAAGATTAAGGGCCCTTTGAAATTTATTTCAAAGGGCTTTTTGTATTTTATGGACAAAACGGAATAAAATGGGCGATAGAAGAAATTTCATAAAACAGGGTTCCTTATATGTAGCAGGTTTAGGGACTTCCCTGTTGTTTCCTACCGAACTACTGGCTTCAATCCGAAAAAGAGTAAGTTCCCAATGACAGAATTCAAGTTGGACTTATTGGTTGTAATGGGATGGGCTTTACCAACCTCTTATCTACTCTAAAAAATAGCGAGGTAGAAGTGGTGGCCCTCTGTGATGTGGATAAAAATGTACTGAAAGCCAAAACCAAAGAATTGGATAAAGGGGGGATAAAAAAGCCCAAATGGTATTCGGATTACCGAAAAATGTTGGATGATAAGGACGTGGATATTGTTATAATAGGGACCCCGGACCATTGGCATTGCCTTCAATTGACAGATGCTATACAGGCAGGTAAGGATGTATATTGCGAAAAACCCATTGCAAACTCCATTGGAGAATGTGATGCGATGCTCAATCAGGTTGCATCCAGTGATCGCATGGTCCAGGTTGGACAATGGCAGCGGAGTCAACCCCACTTTGTTGATGCGATCAACTATGTGCATTCAGGTAAGTTGGGGCAAATACGATTGGCAAAGGCATGGGCCTACCAGGGATGGATGCAATCCATCCCGGCGGTTCCAGATGGTCCGGTTCCAGATGGAGTGGATTACCAAATGTGGTTAGGGCCAGCACCAGAACGCCCATTCAACAAAAATCGATTCCATTTCAATTTTAGATGGTTCTGGGACTATGCCGGAGGTTTGATGACTGATTGGGGTGTACATTTAATAGATTATGCGTTGTACGGAATGAAGGCTTCCAATCCAAAATCTGTAATGGCAATTGGGGGTAAATTTGCCTATCCCGATGATGCCGAAGAAACCCCTGACACTTTACAAACGGTATATGAGTTTGATGGTTTTTCCCTCTTGTGGGAGCATGCCACTGGGATTGATGGTGGTAACTATGGTCGTGACCACGGGATTGCGTTTATTGGGAATAATGGAACCTTGGTATTAAATCGCGGCGGCTGGGAGGTAATCCCAGAAAACAACAGGCCAAATTGGGACCAAAACAATGGCCCCAAAATAGAAGCCATACCTATGCAAACCGTGGATGCAAATGGACTAGACTTACATACAGTTAATTTTCTGGAAGCAGCAAAGACCAGAAACAGCAATATGCTCAATGCGCCAATTCAAGTGGGTTATGATGCTGCCAAAGTATGCCATATGGGAAATATAGCCTTCCAAAAGGGAATGCGACTGTCTTGGGATGCTGAAAACACCAAATTTCACCAAGAGGAAGCCAATGCGTTACTAGTCAAGGACTATCATAACGGTTGGAAACTGTCCAAGAGTTAGAGATCCTGGTAGATATTAACGATAAGCATCGTTGAGTCCTATACCTTTTTCAATCATTGGAAGGATTTTTTCGAGTCTTCGTAGTTTGGTCTTTTCTTGTTTGGCCTCAGCAATGTACTCACAGAATTCTTTCCGTTTATAGGGAGTAAAGGCTTCAAAAGCTGTTTTTAACGCCTTCTTTTTTTCTAGTTGATTCAGCAGCAAATCTGGTATGGGAAACTCACTTTGGCTTTTCTCCACGGTGATTTTTAGACCTTTCTTTTCATTTTCAATGGCTTCACTCATATAGGCCAGAACACCATTTTGGTCAACTTCACCCTGTTCAGTAAAATACCAATGCCGCATTCCCTTGGTTTTTCCTTCCTGTGCGTTACGCAATACCTTTTGAGGGTCGCTCAGAAAGGAACCGTGAAAAAACCAAACCCCAAAATGTCCCTTAAATTTACAGATGCCAAATACATTTTTACCGTTAACGGTGTAGACGGGAATGCTCCATTTGTATTCCTCCAAACTTTCGGTCTGCAATGCAAGAGTTCGCAATTGGTTTATTCCGTCCCTAAAGGGATGTTCTTGTTGGTAGTAAGCTTCAAGCTTTTCCTTTTTTTCCATTTGATTTTATTTGAACAGCGGTGAGTTCGCATATTTTAACAATGACCTGCACGGCTTTTTCCATGCTCTCCAGTGGAATATATTCATATTTTCCATGAAAATTGTGACCTCCAGCAAATATATTGGGGCAAGGAAGCCCCATGAAACTTAATTGGGAACCGTCTGTCCCTCCACGAATTGGTTTGATGATGGGTTCAATACCCAAGGATTCCATAGCCTCTTTGGCAATTTCCACAATATGGAAAACCGGCTCTACTTTTTCACGCATGTTTCGGTATTGCTCATTTATGGTCAGTTGGATACAATCGCCGTATTTCTGCTTCAATTTTTCTGTAATATCCTGTAATAGTTGTTTTCTGGCCTCAAAATGGCCAGTATCATGATCCCGAATGATTAACTCTATTTCCGCTAGTTCAATTTCTCCCTTTAGTTTGTGTATATGAAAGAAACCTTCTCTATCTGAAGTGTGTTCAGGTACCTCTCTTGATGGCAACAGCCCCAAAAATTCGTTGGCAACCCCTATGGCACTCACCATTTTTCCTTTGGCATATCCTGGGTGAACACTTTTACCCTCAATAGTTATTTTGGCCCCAGCTGCATTAAAGTTTTCATATTCCAATTCTCCAACTTGGCTGCCGTCCATCGTATAAGCCCATTCCGCACCAAATTTTTCAACATCAAACTTGTGGGCGCCCCTGCCAATCTCCTCATCTGGAGTGAAGGCAATTCGGATATTTCCATGTTCAATTTCCGGATGTTGAACTAAATATTCCATAGCAGTTATAATTTCGGCTACACCGGCCTTATCATCCGCACCCAATAAGGTGGTTCCATCAGTAGTAATCAAGGTTTGCCCCTTGTACTGTGCGAGTTCTTCAAAATAACTGGGCGATAGTACAATGTTTTTCGATTTATTGAGAATGATATCCTCTCCGTCATATGACTGGATAACTTGGGGCTTTACGCTTTTGCCGCTAAAATCTGGAGTGGTATCCATATGGGAGATAAAACCGATAGTGGGCACTTCCTTGTCCAAATTGCTGGGTAGGGTGGCCATGATATAGGCATTTTCGTCTATGGAAACTTCTTGCAATCCAATTTGGTGAAGCTCCAATACCAATTTCTTGGCCAAATCCCATTGTTTTTCTGTGCTTGGAGTGCTTTTAGAGTAGGGATCACTTTGGGTATCAATGGATACATATTCAAGAAATCGGGCAAGTAATTTTTCCATAAAGTGCGTTTCATCAAAAATAATGTTTATTCGGTCGTGATTTTGGGAAAATAAACTGGTGAAGCCTATCTTTTCTATTTGTGATGACCAATCAAATGAAATTGCTAGTCTTCTGTTTTGCACTGATTTTTAGCTTGCCCACCTTTTCCCAAGAAGAGTGTTTTTTGGGTATTGGTGGCCGGGATGATGAAACCATAAGCGAGGTATTTCAATTAAATGAGCTTCAATTGGAAAAACTCAGGAACTGGAGCGCTGAACTTAAAGTGAGGAACGATATTTTAAAGGACCAGGCAAAATATCTTTTAAAGCGACGCGGGCAAGCGTCACCAGAAGATTTAATGGCAGTGTCATACAAGTACAAAGACTTGTTGGACAGCATGCGCCAAAATTCAAGAATGTTGGACAAGCGGTTACTTTCCATATTTAATGACAAACAGTACAATCTTTATATAGACCTTTGTAGTCAACTTACCTTGCGCCCCATCTATGTGGATAGGTCAGTTGACGAAAAATAGCCGATTTATCAGATTCTGTATGCAGAGTTTTTATTTTTGTCGAAAATTTTCTTAATGTACAAGTTCCTCATTCGTCCATTCCTTTTTCTGCTTGATGCTGAAACAGCTCATTACTTCTCCTTTAGGGCGATACGAGTATTCTCCAAACTGGGCATGGCCCCTTTATTTAGAAATTTGTTTGAAGTAAAGGACCCCAAACTGGAACGTGAGGTTTTTGGGTTGAAATTTAAAAACCCGGTTGGGCTGGCAGCCGGATTTGATAAAGATGCCATTTTGTACAATGAACTTTCGAACTTTGGTTTTGGCTTTGTGGAAATCGGGACTTTGACTCCAAAACCACAGGCTGGGAACCCTAAGAAGCGCCTATTCCGATTGCTGGAGGACCAGGCCATAATTAACCGAATGGGCTTCAATAACAAAGGGGTTTTTGAGGCGGCAGAACAGTTAAAAAAGAAGCACAAAGTACTCATCGGGGGAAATATTGGCAAAAACAAGACAACCGCCAATGAAAACGCTGTAAAGGATTATCTTATTTGCCTTGAGGCCCTTTTTGAACATGTGGATTACTTTGTGGTGAACGTTAGCTCTCCAAATACTCCAGGATTGAGAGAGCTGCAGGATAAGGAACCCTTGACCGCCTTGCTAAAAAAGCTTAAAAAACAGAACGGAAAATTGGCCAAAAAAAACGAAGTCAAAGAGAAGCCTATCTTGTTGAAAATTGCGCCTGATCTTACAGAAAATCAGCTATTGGATATTATTGATATTATAAAAAGTACTGGAATTGCTGGGGTCATAGCTACAAACACCACCATTTCTAGAAAAGGACTAAAATCCCATCTTATCATGTCTGAGGAGAAAGGGGGGCTTAGTGGAAAGCCATTGGCCAAAAAGAGCACCAAAGTAATTCAGTTTTTAGCTGAAAAAAGTAATAAGGCATTTCCTATTATTGGTGTTGGAGGGATACACACCCCGGAGGATGCTTTGGAAAAATTGGCGGCTGGAGCCGATTTAGTCCAATTGTATACTGGATTTATCTATGAAGGACCTGCCTTGGTCAAAAAGATAAACCAGGCCATTTTAGCAAAGGCATAAATCTGAAACTTTATTGGATTGGAAGGGGTATGCAGTTACCTTTTCAGGGTAAAATGACTCTTGTATTCTTTTCGTAGACCCTCTTCATTATCATAGGACAGTTTAAACCAATAATCACTGGAAGGGACTTCTGACCCATTTCTGGTTCCGTCCCAACCTATATCACCCGTAAACTGATGTTGAATGGACCCAAACCGGTCGAAAATGGTAATCTCAGGGTTTCCTATTTCAAACATCCCAACAATTTGCCATGTATCATTCACACCATCGCCATTTGGAGTAAAAAATCTTGGATAGTCAACAATCATGAATGGTTTTGATAATACGCTGCATTCATAAGTGTCCTGTACATAAGCTATATGTTTGCCGGGCGCCAAATTTTCAAAGACAAAGTTTTCGGTAAAGGCGCTGTCATCCACACTATACAAGTATGAGCTATTCCCTTCAGCCTTAATGGAAGCAATATGGTTATCGGCAAAAAGATCACTTAATAACTCAACTTCAAAAAGGGTGGGTGGCTCAACAGAAAAAACCGTTGTAGAAAGACCGGAAGTGCAGTTAAACAGAATGCTTTCAATCTCCACAAAGTAAGTACCGCTCTGGGACGCGGTTATGGAAGGGCTTGTTTCGTTTGGAATCTGGTTTTCCACACTTATTGAGTTTCGATACCAGGTAAAGGAATAATCCGTCTGGGACAATCCGGTTGCTAGAACCGGTCTTGGCTCAATTGGAATTCCCGTTTCATCCAAACAGAGTAGATATTCTTCCTCAAGAGTTGGGGTAAAGGAAAGCTGCTGTAGGTTTATGGTAAACGATGCTGTTTCATAACAACTCCTCCCAGATGAAACACGTGCAAAGATTGTTTCCTGGTTTTGGGTAAGCGTATATGAATTGGGTCTACCAATGACATTCTCAAAATTTTCAGCATCCGCCAAGCTATTGTAATAATACACGCGGTAAATACTTGGATTTTGAGCACCAAGAAGGGCAGCCGTATTCTCTGTAAGATCTATTAGCTCAGTTCCGTCACCATCAAAGTCACAAGCGTTTAGATTCAAGGGTGGTCCATCAATTTGAGGGGGGGAGACGTATTCAATTTCAACCCTTCCTCTTGAAAGACATGTGGCGGAAAATTCAACTTCCACTTCATAAATCCCATCCACAGAGACATCAACAATTTCAATGTCATCAAAATGGGGGAGATGTTGTCCGTTTCTGTACCATCTGTAGTGTTGTGCACCAAATGCGGTGGCGTCCATGGTAAAGATTTCGCCAACGCATAGCGGATTGCCCCCGCTTACCGTTCTATTGTCACCAAGAGAAACATCAATGGAAAAACTACCAGCTTCCAGAAATACTGCAGAATCCAGCTCAGCATCCAAATTATCCGCAATAACAAGCTTAATCGTATAGGTTTCACCAGGATTTACTTCAGATTCTGCCACTAAACTTTTAGTTTGCCCGGTCATTGAAATCCCTGAGTTACTACCGTTGATTCCTCCAAAAAAGTTATTGTTTCGAGCACCACACTCGTCCGGAACCCCAGGTCTTATTGTGGTGGCAGATACCCGATCTTCCGAATCTGGGACCAAGGCAAGGTTTGTTGAATTGCCACTGGAATCTGTGAGGATAAAAGCAAAAACATCTGAATAAACACATTGAAAAGCGTCAGTATACTCTTCTGAGGCAAAAAGAAAATTAAAACTTATGCGATTGGTTTGTGGAATAAAGTCAAAACTTATGTAGGATGCATTATAAAGATTGGAGGTGCTTGTAATTGTACTTAAATCTGGGTCTCCAGGCCACTCTAGGGTGCCCGATGTCTTTATGTTGATATTGGGGCCTTCAGCATCCTTGGCATTTCCAGAGGAAATAACTATACCCTCTCTATAACCAAATCTCCCCCCATTGGAATTAAAATAACCGATACCATTTACTCCAAAAGCTGTTCCTGTTGAAGACGTGTAATTTGATGTTTCCGCGCAGCTGCTGTTCACCAAAACATCCCGAACGAGTTCCTCAACCGTATGATTTTGCTCCACAATGATGTGCTGCCCCAAAATCTGGCTGCCATACAGCAGGATGAAAAGGATTAGTGATTTTTTCACAAGGTTGATGCCTAAATTCCCAATTTCGGGGCTCTAAATATAAGTGTATTTATCAAAAAGCAAACAAAATGGTTTTGGGATGTGTTAATCATCGATGATGTATGTTTTTGGTCATGTTCACAACCTTGATTCGGATTTGGAGCGAGGGATGTAGGTTACCTAAAGGTATTTTCTTGTTATTTTCGAGCATCTAAAAGGGAATAAAATTGAACTATGAAATTTTAACAGGCTTTGTTTTGGCATCTATGGCCCTGGCCATTGCTCCCGGTCCGGATAACATTTTTGTGCTGACCCAAAGTGTGAGCAAAGGGGTGAAGGCGGGACTGATTACCGTATCTGGATTGGTCAGTGGGTGTCTGGTGCATACAAGTTTGTTGGCATTTGGTGTTTCTGAGATTATCAAAAGGAGCGACTCCCTCTTTTTCTTCATAAAACTTTTCGGGGCACTTTATTTGTTGTATTTGGCCGTAATGGTATTTAGAAGTGATGGATCCATACTTCTAAATCAGACCAATTCTTCAAATAAGAAATCATCCGATATGTTTTGGACCGGGTTTACCATGAATGTTCTCAATCCCAAAGTGACCATTTTCTTTTTGGCATTTTTCCCCGGATTTCTATTTAGTGATGCATTGCATACCGTAATTCAATTTTACGTTTTGGGACTGCTGTTTATGGTGGTGGCTTTTGTTATTTTTGGCCTGATTGCTGTGTTGGCTGGTAGTATTTCCAATTATCTTCTTAAGCATCCAAGAACTGGAATTTACTTAAAATGGCTGCAGATTGTTGTTTTTGTAGGGATTGCTGTTTATCTATTTCTATCGGATAAATAGTGGTAATTTTACATGCAATCTATGTCGGAGATCAAACTAATAGAATGTCCAAGGGATGCCATGCAGGGCATAAAAACCTTTATTCCTACCAAGGAAAAGGTAAAATACATCCAATCCCTATTGGGTTGCGGTTTTGACACTATCGATTTTGGGAGTTTTGTTTCTCCCAAAGCCATTCCCCAAATGGTGGACACGGCTGAGGTTCTTAACCAGTTAGATCTCTCTCAAACCAAAAGCAAATTGCTGTCCATTGTGGCTAACACCAGAGGGGCAAAAAATGCTTGCGAGCATGAGGCCATCAATTACCTGGGGTATCCTTTTTCCATTTCAGAGAACTTTCAGATGCGGAATACCCATAAGACCATAGCACAATCCGTGGAGACTTTAAAGGAAATTTTGGAGATAGCACATGCGCATAACAAGAAAGTCGTCACTTATATTTCTATGGGTTTTGGCAATCCGTACGGAGACCCTTGGAATGTGGAGATTGTAGGGGAGTGGACCGAAAAGTTGGCCGATATGGGCACCCGAATACTATCATTGTCTGACACTATTGGTAGTTCTACCCCAGAGGTCATTGATTATTTGTTCTCCAATCTTATTCCAAAATACCCACATATCGAATTTGGGGCCCATTTGCACACTACACCAACCAAATGGCACGAAAAGGTGGAAACGGCCTACAATGCAGGCTGCAGGCGCTTTGATGGAGCAATCCAAGGTTTTGGGGGCTGCCCCATGGCAAAGGATGAGCTCACCGGGAATATGCCCACTGAGAAGATGCTTTCTTATTTCACCTCCCAAAAAGTTGATTCCGGTGTTAATTGGATGGTTTTTGAAGCTGCCTTTAATAAGGCCAGCGATCTCTTTAACGAATACCACTAGACCTGAACAAGGGGGTGGAACAGCCCAAATGTTAAATCTTAAAATTTATTTAAATTAAGTCTAAATAAATTTGCTCTATTCCGAAGGTGGAAATATATTTGCAGCCTTAAATTTATTTAAATCAAATCTAAATAATAATACATCACTGCAATGAGGCAATTTACGCTATTAACCACCTTGTTATTTTCAACATTTTTTTATGCACAAACTCAAACGGATTCCATTCAATTTGATCCGCAAAAACAACTGAACGCCGCACAGCGTTTGCTTTCTGGAAATTATGCTTCGGCGGTTACGGTTGGTGCGTATGGCGAAATGCTCTACAATCAACCTGAGGGTCAGAACGGGGAAATTGATGTACAACGTTTGGTGTTGCTATTGGGATACCGATTTGATGATCGCACACAGTTTGTTACGGAAATAGAGTTTGAACATGTGGAGGAGGTTTTTGTGGAACAAGCCTTCGTAAACTATAATGCTGCACCAAATTTTAATGTCCGTGGTGGATTGATGTTGGTGCCTATGGGGATTGTTAACGAATTTCATGAACCAACAACTTTTAATGGTACGGAAAGACCAGCTATTGATAATGTAATTGTGCCCACCACATGGAGAGAACTTGGGGTTGGGGTAACAGGACGCTTTAATTCCATTTCGTTAGGTTATCAAGCCTATCTATTTAACGGCTTCAAATCTGCAGAGTCTGATGGTGAAGGTGGGGTTACTGGTATTCTTAAGGGATCTAATGGATTGCGAAGCGGAAGACAAAAAGGAATTCAATCAACTATTGACCAGCCAAATTTTGCAACAAAATTGGATTACTACGGAATTCCAGGTCTACGACTTGGTTTTTCTACCTATTTTGGACGTACTCAAGCAGAGGATGACATAGAGACCTTTGATGGGTCGGATGTTGGAATCAGCATGTTAGGTTTGGATGCCAGATATGCTTACCAACGCTTTACTGCACGAGGCCAGTTTATCCATGCTTCATTGTCCGATACGGAGGCATACAATAATTTAACCGGAAGAGACTTAGGAAGTGCCTTACAAGGATGGTATGTAGAAGGAGCATACAACCTACTTCCGACAGGTAAAAGACAAAAGCTTTTCGCATTTGCACGGTACGAAACCTATGATACGCACTCAGATACCGATGGTGCGTTGGTACAAAATGAGGCCTATGACAGAACGGATGTGACCACTGGATTGAATTATCATATTGCTCCAGGAGTTGTAATTAAAGGAGATTATCAGTTTAGAAGCAATGCCTTGGATGGCGACGATGTTGTAGATAGACTGAATTTTGGAATAGGGGTGTGGTTTTAACCACACCCTTTTGGTTTTTTTGATGTATTCTTTGGCTTGTTTTTATTCATAATAAGTCTAAATTAATATATTTGTGGGATGAAATTGGTAAAACCATATGCGCTAATACTTCTTGCGTTTGTACTCTTCGGATTTGGAGTTCCCAAAGGAATACACAAAAGAGTAATCAAAGAGGTAGGGAAAACTTTTGAAGTGGTGGACTTTACCATGGAACCTGTTATGGTTTCAGAAACATTGAATGAAAATCTTCCAGCCAAAATTTCAGGGAATAATTTGTACCGGGTTTTAGGCAAAGACTCCCTATTAGGTTACGTGTTTATTGACCAGGCTCCAAGCAAGACCGCCAAGTTTGATTACTTAGTAGCCTTTAATGGTGATTTAATAGTTATTAATTCTAAAATCTTAGTTTACCGGGAAGAGTACGGAGGTGAGATTGGAAGCAAAAGATGGTTAAAACAGTTTTTGGGAAAATCCGGAGGTGATCGTGTGAGTAGTGAGTCCAATATAGATGCTATTTCTGGAGCAACCATTTCCGTAAGATCCATGACAAATTCTATGGATAAGCTGTTACAAACCATTGGCATTCTCCAAGAAAACGGTCAGTTATAATGGTTTATAATGGCCTATTGACCACTTTTCCTAAGGAAATAAGACTTTTCATCGCTGCATTTGTTGTAGTACTTTCTGTCGGTTTTTTTACGGGCTTGTTATTTGTAAAGCAAACTAATGCTGTAACGCCAGCTGGGGTAGAAGAAAACTATTTGGGCAACGAGGAGGATGAAAATGCAACAGTAATGAAATTTAAGAAAGGAGAGCGGGAAATGCTTACCGTAATCCACACACATATCCTGTCCATGTCCTTTATCTTTTTCTTACTGGGAGGATTGGTTTGGATAACGAAACTCCCGAAAGACTGGAAGCTTTTCTTGACTATTGAACCCTTTTTCTCCGCTATCCTCACTTTTGGCGGTATCTATTTCATGTGGAAGGGGATTTCTTGGTTCAAATACGTGGTCATTTTTTCTGGTATTCTTATGACCCTGACCTTTGCGTTTTCAGCAAGCTTGGTCTTGCTTCAATGTCTTGTTCCGAAAAGACAGAAGCCATAGAAAGAAATCGAGTCCGGGTAAAGTAATTAATCCCAATAAATCAATAGTAGACAGAGCAGCTAGTTTTCAATAATCCGATAGTCAATATCAGCGGAGGTTAGAAACCTTAGTTTGTTTTTTTCAAGATGTAAAAGGGCTCTTATTTCATATACTTCCTGTTTGCTTACCAAGATTACAAAGTGCTTGTTGCCTACAGAAATAGGAATCTTTCTTTGACTTAACGTAAAAGAAACAGTCTGCTCCCAGTAATCTACATTGAGTCCCGCAACATAAGTTCTAAAAGCATCCAGTTCCCACTCGTAAAACTCAAAGCAGAGATTATTAAAAACCAATTGAAAAAGTTTACTATCGTTACAAAAGGTCAAAGTACCATTCTTGGTTCGGTTCAAAATGCGTATTGAGGGGCACATAAACTTCGAAAGTTTAGTTTCAAAGATATAGTAATTAAGAATAAGTCTAAATAAAAATAAATAGAAATTGTTAAGGATTTCGCACTCGTCTTCAATTGAATTAAAATATGGTATATTTGCACGCAATTAATCCGTAATTGCAATGGAAGCCCACCTAAATAAGATTGTTGGAGAAGGACTAACATATGATGATGTTCTCCTTGTGCCAGGTTACTCCGAAGTTCTTCCCCGAGAAGTCAATATTCAAACGAAATTTACCCGAAACATTACTATCAATGTGCCTATAGTTTCCGCGGCCATGGATACGGTTACCGAATCCCAAATGGCCATAGCCATGGCACAAGAAGGAGGTATTGGGGTGCTACACAAGAACATGACCGTTGAGCAGCAAGCCATTAAGGTACGTAAGGTGAAACGTGCAGAAAGTGGTATGATAATGGACCCTGTAACCCTGCCATTAAACTCTGTTGTAAGGGATGCCAAGGCCAATATGAAAGAACATAGTATTGGGGGTATACCCATTGTAAGTGCTGATAAAAAATTGGTGGGTATTGTTACCAATAGGGATTTGCGGTTTGAAAAGGATGATGACAGACCGATAACCGAAGTGATGACCTCAGAAAATCTGGTCACTGTGGGTGAAGGGACATCCCTGTCTGAAGCTGAGGTTATTCTTCAGAAAAACAAGATTGAGAAACTTCCAGTGGTCGACGCCAATAATGTGTTGGTAGGGCTCATTACTTTTAGGGATATCACCAAGCTTACGCAAAAGCCCAGCGCCAACAAGGATGAATATGGTAGACTACGAGTGGCTGCAGCTATAGGGGTTACTGCGGATGCGGTGGATAGGGCAGGAGCCTTGGTCAACGCCGGGGTGGATGCTATCGTGATTGATACCGCCCATGGACATACCAAAGGAGTAGTTGGTATTCTTAAGGAAGTGAAGAAAGCATTTCCTGATCTCGACGTAATCGTTGGAAACATAGCAACTGGTGAAGCGGCCAAATATTTGGTCGAAGCCGGTGCAGATGCCGTTAAAGTAGGTATCGGACCCGGTTCCATTTGTACCACGAGAGTTGTGGCGGGGGTTGGTTTTCCTCAGTTTTCTGCGGTATTGGAGGTAGCAGCAGCTATTAAAGGTAGTGGAGTTCCTGTGATTGCCGATGGTGGAATTCGATATACCGGGGATATTCCCAAGGCAATTGCTGCCGGTGCAGATACGGTAATGCTAGGTTCACTTTTAGCAGGAACCAAAGAATCACCTGGAGAGACGATTATTTATGAAGGACGGAAGTTTAAATCGTATCGAGGGATGGGTTCAGTTGAGGCCATGAAAGAAGGTAGCAAAGACCGATATTTTCAGGATGTTGAAGATGATATTAAAAAACTGGTTCCGGAAGGGATTGTTGGCCGAGTGCCCTATAAAGGGGACTTATACGAAAGTATGCACCAATTTATTGGTGGCCTAAGAGCTGGAATGGGCTATTGTGGCGCCAAGGATATCGAGGCCTTAAAAGAATCTGGAAAGTTTGTGAAGATTACCTTTAGTGGAATCAATGAAAGTCATCCACATGATGTAACCATTACCAAGGAAAGCCCAAATTACAGTAGGTAAACGGGTGCTGATTATTTACCAGCGTATGCCTGCCAATCCTTGTCTTTGTAGATATCGTCCCCAAAATACCGGGCAATTTGCATAAAGGGCTTTACTTTTTGATAGCCTGGAACCGGAGATAACATGTTTAACTCCTCGTCAAGAAAAACAACGGTTGGGTAGCTCATCTTACCTTGTAACAAGGCCGCTGCAAACTCGTGGTACCCTCTTCGTCCAGAAGGGACAAACTTGAAAGTTTTACCTTGAAATTCAATTGGATCTTTTCCTTCGGCATCCAGTTTTACCATATAAAAATTGTCTTGCATATACGCAGCAACCTCTGGATTTTGAAAGGTGTCTTTATCCATTTTTTTACACCAACCGCACCAATCCGTGTATACGTCAATAAATATTTTCTTGGGTTCTTTATCGCTTTGGGACAATTGAACTGCATCTTCCCAGCTTAGCCATTCCACATTTTGGGCATGGGTCTGAAATCCAACAAAAAGAATAAGGATTAAAAAAAATCGGGTTAGGTAGGTAAAAACTTCGCGCATCATTCCTAAGTTTTATTGGGTTTGGTCTAATGACCCTAACAAAACTAACGAAAATTATGCCAAAATAGTGTTAACCAAAGAATTCCAAAAGAAGGACCAGTACGCCCATTAATAAGCACAGAGGGGAATAGTAACGTGTGTCCAAGGCTGAAAATTTGCTGTTCTTAGCGGTTTTAAAGAAGCCCACATATTTAAAATCACCCAAAGCACGAACCATAAAAATAAACCCTATCCCTAAGGAAACATACTTTAACCAGGGATAATCTACATAGGCCACAACTTTGTTGATAAAGACAAAAGCAAAGCAAAGAAGAACAATGCCCACCAGTACAGCGGCAATCTTTCCGGGAGTCTTGACGGTGTTACTCTCCACCATTGTAGGAAGCACTGCTTCTGGATCCTTTATACCAAATAGGGCCCAATAAAAATGCAGTACTGCTAAAAAAATCAGTACAATGGAGAGCAATATGGCCAATACATCCATATTACTTGATAACTGCTGCTTTTGGAATTTCAAATAAATTCTTCACGTCCACCTGGTTTTTAAGGATATCGTCAAACGTTTCCCGCTCTCTTATTAAATGCGCCTTTCCCTTGTACCAAAGAATTTCGGCGGGTCGGTAGCGTGAGTTGTAATTACTTGTCATAGTAAAACAATATGCACCGGCATTTTTAAAGCAAAGCACATCTCCTTCGGAAATTTCGTTAATCCTGCGATTACTTCCAAAGGTATCTGTTTCACAAATATAACCCACTACGGAATAATAACGCTCCTTTCCCTTTGGATTGGAAATATTACTGATCTCATGCGAAGCACCGTACAGCATAGGTCGAATCAAGTGATTGAACCCTGAGTCCACACTTGCAAAAACCGTGGAAGTTGTTTGTTTTACCACATTTACTTTGGCAAGAAAGTAGCCAGCTTCACTGACCAAAAATTTACCCGGCTCAAAGGCTAGAGTAAGTTGCCTGCCATATTCATCACAAAATTCGTTAAACCTTGAGGTCAGTTTTTTTCCCAGTTCCCCCACATTAGTTTCAATATCACCAGTCTTGTAAGGAACCTTGAATCCGCTGCCAAAATCGATAAACTCGAGATCTTTAAAGTTTTTGGCGGTTTCAAAAAGAATTTCAGAAGCATACAGGAACACATCAATATCCAGAATATCACTTCCGGTATGCATATGAATTCCGTTGATGTTCATTTGGGTAAGATCAACGATGCGCAACAAATGTGGGATTTGGTGGATACTAATACCAAACTTGGAGTCGATATGTCCTACAGAGATGTTAGAATTGCCTCCAGCCATTACATGCGGGTTTATTCGGATGCAAACAGGTACATCGGGATGTTTGCTGCCAAATTGCTCCAAAATGGATAGGTTGTCTATATTGATTTGAACTCCCAGCGCCGAAGCTTCTTCAATTTCTTCCAAAGAAACCCCATTGGGCGTATAAATAATAGACTCGGGTTTAAACCCGGCCATAAGCCCTAATTTTACCTCTTGAATGGAAACGGTGTCCAATCCACTACCCATTTGATTCATCAGCCGTAGAATAGAAATATTGGAAAGGGCTTTGGCTGCATAGTTTAAGCGCAAACTACCCACACCCTTAAACGCCTTGGTCAATCGATCGTACTGGGATGCAATTTTTTCAGCATCATAAACATAGACAGGAGCACCGTATTGTTTGGCAATCTTCAATAAATTCAGGGAGTTCATAAGCAAATCAATCTTTCGAACAAATCTAAACCTTGCCGGCAAGTCCTACAAGAATATGGAGCTAATTCATATTAATATAACATTTTGTTTTAAAAATAACAATCTATAAATGATCCAACTTGTTCCTTTGAAGATGGCATTGTACATTTAATACAAATTTGCAGCATGAAATTACCCCTATTCCCTTTGCAATCCGTTTTCTTTCCGGGGGAAACGGTGCCCTTGCACATTTTTGAGGAACGATACAGACAATTGATTAATGATTGCAGACAGGAGGCAGTAACATTTGGGATTCCTGTTTTTATAGATAACACCATTGCTTTTGGAACCGAAGTGCAATTGGTGGAGGTTGTAACTACCTATGAAACTGGAGAAATGGATGTAGTCTGTGTAGCAAGGCAAGTCTTTAGAATTTTGACCTTTGAACAGCAATTAGAAGGGAAACTATACGCTGGGGGCGAAGTGGAGTTTTTAGATGTGGAATACAGCACAGATGACAAGTTGCGCAAAGAAGTATTGCAAAAACTGGAGACCCTGTACAATTTGATGGATGTCCCCTTTGCCAAAGTAGTCCCAAAACAATTCAACAGCTTTTCACTTGCCCATAAAATGGGGCTTTCCTATGAGCAAGAATATGAACTTCTTCAAATTAGAAAGGAGACAGACCGATTATTGTTTATTAAGAAACATTTGGAATCAACATCATCTGTGTTAAAGGAAGTCAATCGTACCAAAACCCTAATTGAAATGAATGGCCATTTTAAAAACTTTGACCCTTTGGATTTTAAAAATTTTAAGGTGTAGTTTCAATTAGCAATGGTTGGTTATTGACTATTGGTTTTCAGTTGAGGACAGTTCAATTGAATTGAGGTTCATTAAATTTGTTCGCCCTTAGACTTCAATCAATCTTTCACCTAGTTTCCACCTCGGTTTCCCATATTTGGTTTAAATGGATGTTATAATGACCCACATTATTAGGTTTGCTTGTTTTAATTCTTATTCACTATCAATTTGTCAAAGTCGTTTTCTATTTTTGTCAGCAAATTAAAGTCAATTCACAGATGAATCTTCACGAATATCAAGGGAAAGAAATTTTAGCCAGCTTTGGCGTTAGAATTCAGCGCGGAATCGTTGCCCGCAACGCTAAACAGGCCGTTGATGCAGCCAAACAGTTAACCCAGGAAACAGGTACAGGGTGGCATGTAATAAAAGCGCAGGTCCATGCAGGAGGACGTGGAAAAGGTGGTGGTGTTAAATTGGCCAAAAACCTAAAAGAAGTTGAAGAATTGGCAGGGAGTATTATCGGTATGAACTTGATTACCCCTCAAACTTCGGCTGAAGGTAAAAAAGTACACCAAGTTTTGGTGGCTGAAGATGTATACTATCCAGGGGATAGTGAAACCAGTGAATTTTATATGTCGGTTCTTCTGAACAGGGGATCTGGTAGAAATATGATTATGTACTCCACAGAAGGAGGAATGGATATCGAAGAAGTTGCCGAGAAAACACCACATCTGATTTTTACGGAAGAAATTGACCCTGCTGTAGGTCTTATGCCGTTTCAGGCGCGTAAAATTGCTTTCAATCTTGGATTATCCGGAGCCTCTTTCAAGGAAATGGTAAAGTTTGTTTCTGCTTTATATAAGGCCTATGAACAGAGTGATTCCAGTCTTTTTGAGATTAACCCTGTTCTTAAAACTTCCGATGACAAGATTATGGCCGTGGATGCCAAGGTGTCCATAGATGACAATGCCTTGTACCGAAGAAAAACCTATGCTGAGATGAGGGACTTACGCGAGGAGAATCCTATTGAGGTGGAAGCTCGTGAAGTAGGCTTAAACTACGTTGATCTTGATGGAAATGTAGGATGTATGGTGAACGGCGCCGGATTGGCCATGGCCACAATGGATCTGATAAAAATGGCAGGTGGTGAACCAGCCAATTTCTTGGATGTTGGAGGTACAGCAGATGCCAAAAGGGTGGAAGAAGCCTTCCGTATCATTTTAAAAGACCCAAATGTAAAGGCCATATTGATCAATATCTTTGGAGGGATAGTTCGCTGCGATAGAGTGGCACAAGGAGTTGTGGATGCTTATAAGAATATGGGTGATGCCATCAAGGTGCCTATCATTGTACGACTGCAGGGTACCAATGCAGAATTAGCCAAAGAAATAATTGATAATTCCGGTTTGGCCGTGCATTCCGCTGTTCAGTTCCAAGAGGCGGCAGATAAGGTAAAAGAAGTATTGGGATAGTCGTCCCAAAATCCAATAAAACTATGGGCATCATTGATTCAATGATGCCTTTTTTTGTTTCTATTTTCGATAAATAGGGCTTAATGTTTTGTCTTGGATGCTTATTAGTATCTAAAACTTTAACAATTTCAAATTTCAATTATGTACTAAAGATTGCGTTTTTGGAGTTATTAACTAGAAATCAACCACTAATCCTGAACAATGGGAACCTACAAAGAGAAATTGAGCATCCTTTCCGAGATGATTGCCTTTGCTAGGGTGGATTATTCGCTGAAGGACTCGGAGTACCAGTTTTTGTTAGGTGTAGCTTCCAATTTGGGAATCGATAAAAGGACTTTTAAAGCCCTCTTAAAAGAAAAACCTCCTAAGGTAACCTTAAAGTCTCAAGCAGAACGCATAGTTCAATTCCATAGATTATTACTGCTAATGAACATTGATCAAGAGCAGCACCAAAAAGAAATCAATACGCTACATAACATTGGTTTGGCCATGGGGCTCCCGCCTTCCGCCATTGGGCAGGTACTTGAAGTGATGCATAAGTATCCGGATAAGGTGATTCCGGTGGATGTACTCATCAATATCTTCAAGGCGCACTACAATTAATGACATTATGTCATTAATAATTGTTAATGAAATGTCAAAATGACATTAAAAATGCATTGGTATACGATTTGACTATAGCTAGGTGATTTAGATGTTTAATATAAAAAATTGAATCACGATGAGTATAGTAAAAAGAAATCACCTGTTTTTCCCTTCTATAATGAGCGATATGCTAAAACCAGATTGGTTCGGTGGTACGGAAAATTGGAATACCACTGCTCCAGCAGTCAACATTAAGGACAATGTAGACGGGTTTGAATTGGAGTTGGCCATACCTGGCGGTAAAAAAGAAGATTTTAAGATAGCCGTTGAGAATGATATTTTAACGATTTCAAGTGAAGCGAAATCTGAAAACAAGGAGGAAAAAGAGAATTATACCCGAAAAGAATTCTCGTACACTTCATTCAAAAGAGCATTCACACTACCCGAAACAGTAAATGGCTCCAAAATAGATGCAAAATATGAAGACGGAGTATTGCGTTTGGTCTTGCCTAAAAAAGATGAGGCAGTACCAGAGCCCAAACGTTTTATTTCCATTGGATAAAAATTACAATAATCTTGAAGGATACCAACTTAGGTGTTTCATGATGGTTGGTTTAGTTGGTTAGTTTGTGAGCGCGTTTCTACCCCAAAGTAGAAGCGCGCTTTCTTTTATTCATGCGTTTGGAGCGTTTTTATTTCATCTCTCAGTTTTGCGGCTTCCATAAAGTTGAGTTCTTTGGCTGCTTTTTCCATTGCCTTTCTTTTTTCTCGAATCAGTTTTTCCTTTTGATCCTGGGTTAGGTATTCCAAATCCGGTTCAGCGGCGCGTAGTTCTTCTTTCTGAAAATGGTAGGTGGAGACTGAGTTCTTGGCCAAGGCATTGTCCAGGGTTTTGTTTAAAGCCTTGGGAGTAATATTGTTTTCCTTATTGTAGTTCATTTGTTTCTCTCTCCGATAATTGGTCTCATCAATGGTTTTTTGCATACTGGCAGTGATAGTATCTGCATACATGATGGCCTTTCCATTAAGATTACGGGCAGCCCTACCCACAGTTTGTGTCAATGAGCGGTTGCTTCGCAAAAAACCTTCCTTATCTGCATCCAGAATGGCAACCAAAGAAACTTCCGGAAGATCTAAGCCTTCCCGCAACAGATTTACACCAATCAGCACGTCAAAGAGGCCTTTTCTTAAATCTTGCATGATTTCTACCCGCTCCAGCGTATCCACATCACTGTGTATATAGCGGCATCTTACATTGATTCGCGCCAAGTATTTTGCTAATTCTTCAGCCATTCGTTTGGTGAGAGTAGTCACCAATGTTCGTTCATCCTGTTCCACCCGTTGTTGAATTTCTTCTACCAAATCATCAATCTGGTTTAAACTGGGGCGTACTTCAATTACAGGGTCCAATAATCCCGTAGGGCGAATCACCTGTTCCACATATACACCTTGACTCAATTGCAATTCATAATCCGCGGGGGTGGCACTTACGTAGATTACCTGATTTTGCAAAGTTTCAAACTCCTCGAATTTAAGAGGTCTGTTGTCCATGGCCGCTGGTAATCGAAAACCATAGTCCACCAAGTTTTCCTTACGTGACCTGTCACCACCGTACATGGCATGTACTTGCGGAATGGTCACATGGCTTTCATCAATGATCATAAGATAGTCGTCAGGGAAATAATCCAGCAAACAAAAAGGACGTGTTCCGGGCTCCCTGCCATCCAAATACCTCGAGTAGTTTTCAATTCCGGAGCAATAACCCAACTCTCTGATCATTTCCAAATCAAAATTGGTGCGTTCCTCCAGACGTTTGGCCTCCAGTGGCCTTCCAATTTCTTTAAAATAGTCTATCTGTTTCATCAGATCATCCTGAATTGAATGAATGGCGTTTTGTAAAATATCAGGAGAGGTCACAAACATGTTGGCTGGATAAATGTTTAGGGAGTCATATATTTCAATGACCTTATTGTTAAAAGGGTCCAAGGCTTCAATTTCCTCAATTTCATCTCCAAAAAAATGAACCCTAAAAGCATGGTCTGCATAGCCAGGAAAAACATCTACTACATCGCCCTTCACCCTGAAATTTCCATTTCTAAAATCAGCAGTAGTCCTTGAATAAAGACTTTGCACCAGTTGTTTCAGGAATTTTGTTCGTGATATTACTTGATCTCTGTGTATTGAAATTACGTTCTTCTGGAATTCAACTGGGTTACCGATACCATACAAACAGGAAACAGAGGCGACAACTATTACATCCCTTCGCCCAGAAAGCAAGGAGGAAGTTGCGCTCAATCTCAATTTTTCAATATCCTCATTAATAGACAGGTCTTTTTCTATATATAACCCACTGGTTGGGATATAAGCCTCCGGCTGATAGTAGTCGTAGTAGGATACAAAGTACTCTACGGCATTATTCGGAAAGAACTGTTTAAACTCGGAGTACAATTGGGCCGCCAGTGTTTTGTTGTGGGCCAGTACCAAGGTGGGTCTTTGTACGCTTTCCACCACATTGGCCACTGTAAAGGTCTTGCCAGAACCTGTCACTCCAAGTAAGGTTTGCTGTGGTTCGCCTTCTATTATTCCTTGGGTCAATTGTTGTATGGCCTGTGGTTGATCACCCGTGGGTTTGAATTCTGAAACTACCTGAAACTTCATTCCATAAAAATACTAAAGGG
Source organism: uncultured Allomuricauda sp. (assembly GCA_965117065.1). Classification (GTDB taxonomy): domain Bacteria; phylum Bacteroidota; class Bacteroidia; order Flavobacteriales; family Flavobacteriaceae; genus Flagellimonas. The sequence continues at coordinate 1,152,947 of OZ220751.1, read as the reverse complement.
GTGTGGCAAAACGAAGTCAAAAAGAGATTATCTCTTCAAGGAAAAATGGCCTGTTATCTCCCGGTTCGTGGCATCTATGGTTGCATACCAATAATCCCCTGCAGGCAAAGGTTTTCCTCCAAAATTACCATCCCAACCTAAAGAATGTTGTGTCATTACCGATAGGAGTTTTCCATAACGATTAAAAATGCGGATGTCCTGCAGTACAATCTCATCGGAATTGGGAGGTTGGATAAATTGCCAAAAGTCGTTTATGTTATCACCATTTGGAGTGAAAAACTTAGGAAATCCTTCAACCGTCAAATCTTGGGTAAACAGTTGACTGACTGTACCGCATCCATTTTTATCCCGTACATAAAAGGTATGTGTGCCAGATTGTACCCTGCTGAATACATTGCTGTTCTGGTAAGGTCCATTTTCATTGTCTATGGCATATTCATAGTCCCCATTTCCAGAAGCATTTACGGTGACCTCCAATCCCAAGGCTGTATCAATTGCTCGCACTCCATCAATAGTAGCAGTTTCTGAAGAAATTAAATTGAATATTTGGGTAGATGGACATTCAATTAGGTTCCCATTCTGGGAAAGCAGATTGTATGATTCATAGCGATATGTGCCATTTTCATTTAGTTCAACTTCGTTGGTTTCAGACAATAAAGTCTCATTACCAAATGGGTCAATTTGATACCAGCGGTAGCCGTCTGCCACATCTGTAGCGGAAGCTATATATGGAGTGTCATTTTCACAAAAGGATAAAGTTTCAGGAAAGTTTATTTCTGGACCAAAAGAAACAAATTCCCCAGTAGTTGGATTTAGATAGGGGCCGCAACCCAATAAAGTTGAGAAGCTTTCTTGTCCACAGCTTATGGCTTCACCTGCAAGATTAAAAGGTACAATGGTGATGAAAAAGGTGCGATTGGGTTCAAAATTAAGCACAAAGGTAGAGTTGGTAGGAAAGGCGGTGTTGTCCAAAATATCATTGCCGTCCGGTGTTGTTCCAATGGTGAGGCGGTAGCCCGTTGCACCCGCTACTGGCAACCATTCCAACAAGGGTGTAAGGGGGACGTTGGTTTCCCCATTAAATGGGGTTATTAAGGTAGTGCATCCAGGTAATGCTGCCATTACTGCTGTTGTGAAACTTATTTCGGTGCAACCAGGAGCATTTCCATTTTCATTGTAAGGTATAACCGTTGCATGCAAAACCGTACTTGCTGGTAACTGCCCTGGAGGATTAAAGGAAAGGGTGTTTCCTGCGTCGGTTTGCGCAAGAACATCGGTGGCACCAGGGCTGGTTCCTATGGAAACGAAATAACCTGTAGCTGTTGGTGCATAAAACCAGGAAAGGTTGGAAAAAACACTAACATCAGTGCTGCCGTCTGTAGGAGTCCTAAAGGCAGTGCAGCTGGGGGCAGTGACTACATTTTCAGTGGTAAAGGATTGACTGCTGCAAACAATATCTTGGTTTCCCTGGAACAAGAAATCCAAAATGATGGTTACATAAATCAGGGTATTTTCCGGTAGCCCTAAAGGCGGTGTAAATGTAGTGGCGCTTCCTACGGACTGTTCCAATAGATCGTTGCTTCCTGGAGCTGTTCCTAATCGGATTTTGTATCCAGGTACACCATCCGATGGAGTCCAAGAAATGGTGGGGTTCACAGGAACGTTGACTGCTCCATTGACCGGGCTAATCAGGTTGGGGCATTCTTGGGCCAACACACCTACAGCAGTGCATAGGGTACATATGAAAAGCAATTTTTTTAACATTCAATAGCAATCTAACTCTTGAAATTAGTCAATTTTAGAAAAAGCCTATCGTTTTAGGGCAAAATGTCCCTTGAATACTCTTCCATCCTCAAGATTAACCTTGAACCAATAGTCCGAAGCAGGTAGCAAGTTGTTATTGAACATCCCATTCCACCCTTCAGTTTTTGGACTCATCAGAGCCATTAGTTTTCCGTATCGATTATATATGGAAATGAGACTTTCGGATTGAAATTCCTCATTTATTCCTATGATTTGCCAAGAATCGTTGACGCCATCTCCGTTTGGTGTAAAAAACTTGGGATAGCCTATTACCGATACTTTTTCTTGGGTAATTCCACAACCATTTTTGTCCCTAACACTCACCGTTACAAACCCCGGGTCCACATTTTCAAATAGGGGCGAATCTTGATAATTGATTCCATCCATTGCAAATTCATAATCTCCATCTCCGGTCACCATTACCTCCACCATATTGTTAGCGGAAATATCTTTAACCACAACATTTTGAATAATGGCGCGATTAGAGGGAATTATTTCAAAATCTGCTGAGTCAAAACACTCAAAAACCCCATCATTTGTGACATATTGGTACCCAACTTCCAGTGTGTAGATTCCGAGGGAGGTAATAGCAGTGTTATATTGACTGCCAATTTCTTGAAGACCGGCCCCTTCCATTTTGTACCATCTATACAGGTCAAAACCAGCTGGAGCGGATAATGTCAAGGGAGGGCCATCAGTACACCATAAAATTTCTTCCTCAAAATCTAGTGAAGGGGTAGGGTTGACTACCAAATTGATTAGGTCGATGTCCTCACATTCATTGGCGCTTTCTGTTCGAGCAAAAATTGAAGTGGACCCTAATAAAAGGTCCCCAGAGATGGGATTTAGTTCTAAAGTTGCATCTTCAATGCTCGCATAAAAAACAATATCGGCATTTGGGTATTCAGATGCTTGGAGGTCATCTAAATCGAAAACACCTTCCAAAAACATATCTTCAGAATTTGCATCGCAGGTGTAAAATGTTCTTTCATCAGCTGCAGTAAGTATAATTGATCGCACTTCCAACTGCAATTCCCCAGAGTTTTCACATCCGTTGGAATCCACAATTTTGTAATAAAGGGTTTGATTGAAGGGATTGGTATTGATATACCCAATGGGATTTGGAATCGGAATCTCTGCATTTAAGTCAGCAAGAGTTTCGTAGAAGGTATATGTGGCGTCAGCATCGAAAATGGCCTCTTCCAAATTAAACATGGTTAGGCCATCCACAGCAGCGTTCTGCACCACGTCGCATTGAGCCAACAGCAAGGGAGGTGCTTCAGGGAGTGGATTTACGGAAATGAAGGCTTCTCCCTTAATCGGACATTCCACAGGATCAGCTGGGACAATTTCCAAGCTATATCGGCCAGAATCGGTAACGCTTGCAGGATTTATGGTCAATGTGTTGCCACTAATTCCAATGGGATTGCCATCCTTCTCCCAGTTATAAGTTGCACCGGGGAGAGCATCGGCTTCAAGTACAAATTGTTCGCCAACACATAGGGTCTGGGAGGTGCTTGTGGTTCCATCCGCATTTTTAATAATAGCAACCCGATCAAAATAGGATTGTATAAATGGAGGTAACCCTTGGGTAGCCCTACCTGTGCCCAAAAAAATAGCGTCGTGCACATAATTAGCTGCATTTCCAAGCTCATTAGGATTTTCAATTACGCCCAAATAGGAGGTACCCCTGACATAGTTTTCGGAAATGGTCCGGTATATCTTCCCATTTTGGCCCAGTTGCAAGGCGCCTCGGTACATGGCTCTTCTATCTATTTCAATTTCAGAAGCTGGAATGTTGGGGGCGGTTAAATCATATTGAAGCAAAGATGATAAATGACCTCCTTCTTGAATAGCTGGTTGATTATTGGAGGTATGCACATATAAAAACTGTTGGTTGGGAGAAAATTCAAGGCCGTATGGAATTTTATTGGGTGCCTGCACTGGAATAACTTCCTGATTGGATACTATTCCTGTAGTATTATCAAAATCGTATAAATACAGTCTGAAGGCCATATTGGCACTGGCCAATTTTTTTCCATCCGAAGAAAATTTAAGATATCCCCTGGGATCCAAAATCTCCAAACCGCCAAAAGTACTTTTTACTGCTGTTGTGTTGACACCGGAGGTGCTTACCTCAAAGGCATGATAGGTATTGAAGGGTGCTGGGTCTCCGTTTTCAGAGGCTAGTGTCACAACCCAAATGGATTCGTCGGAACAGTTTTTGAGCACGGCAGTTATTTTTTCGGAGCAATCTGCTAATAGACCGACGTTTTTTTGGGTTACCGCCCCATTGCCCCCGTTAAGGCTAAGGTCTATCTCTGAATAATTTAAGCCTCGATCGGGGTCACCTTCAAAGGTGGCCGTATCAACGGTAAAAATGTAAAGAATATTGGGGTCCTGTGGTTTTTGTACCACTATGGCAGATTGGGTGCTGGAGGGATCCCCGTACAGTCCATTCCCATTTTGCATCACTTCATGGTTGCGGTCATAAACCGTGATGCCATCTGTGTACAATAAGAGATTGCCAACACCATCGGAAATGGAAGCACAGCCTTCAAAAGTGCTGATTCTACCTCCACTAACCGGAACAACTGTACCATCATTATTAAAGGTAATACCGGCGCTGCGTCCAAAAAACCAATTAGAGGTTTCCCCTTGCGCAATTGCTGCATGGGAAAAGAGGACTAATAGTAAGAAACTAAGGTATTTGTATAGCATTCAACGGACTAGAGTACCTGACAAGATACTATAAATCCCGCTTTTTCAACAATGCGTATGATAAATAGATAAAAAGTGCCGTCCAAAAGGAAACGATCAAAAACTCATACCAATACACTTGATAGTCAAAGTTCATGTTCTCTCCAATTTGCTGTCCTATGTTCTGTACGGCCGAAAGTCGGGTAAAGGGCTCCTTTATCAAATTGGTCATGGATTCCAAAGGAAAGAAGTCTTTTACCAGTTTTGCACTTTCCCAACTCATTACCTTCCAACCCAATAGGCCAAAGGTAATTTGTTCCAAAACAGCCCATAGAATTAAAAAACCAAGGGCAAAGGCGGATCGTTTCACAAAAATCCCCAGAAAAAGACAAAAGGAAAAGAAGCCTACCAATTTTACAAAAAAGGCTAGGAGAAATTCTAAATCTGAGAAAATTATGGACAGTTCATTATAATCGGAATAAATCAGTCCCAAAACCATGGAAACCACAAAAACAAACACTGTAGAAATTAATGAAAAGGAAATGACTGTTAAGAATTTAGAGGCAATAAACTCCTTTTTGGAAAGTCCATCAATTAAATTTTGCTTGATAGTTTTATTGCTGTATTCGTTGGCCATCATGGAAACGATGACTATAGCCAAAAACAACTTGAAAATGGCTGTCACAAAGGTGTTGAAATGCCAGATATATGGAAAATTGAATATTCCTTGGTCGGCCAAATGAAATTTTACAGGACCTATATCAAATTTTATGGCTGCAATCAGAGCAATTGACGTCAATAGCACAAAGTAAGAGGTGATTAGAATCTTACTGGCTCTGTTGTTCCAAAGTTTGATGAATTCTATTTGTAGTAAGCGTACCATTCGTTTTATTGATTAGTTGTTTTTGGTCAAGGTTAAAAATTGCTCCTCCAGGCTTTCCTTACGTTTTACTAGATGGGAGAGCACTAAGCCTTTGTCAAAAAGCAATTTATTGAGTTCCTCGGCATTCATTTCTTCTTTTAGGAAGGCGGTAAGTGTGCCATTTTCCCTACTTATTTTTCCGAAACTTGCGTTTTTCTCTAACAGCTCTTGCAATTTTTCCATATTGGCAGTGCGTAATTCAAAGAAACCATGACTGGCCAACATTCCATCCACAGGTCCAGAGTACAGTTTTTCTCCTTTTCTTAGAATAACTACATGGGAACAGACTTTTTCCACTTCGTCCAACAAGTGGGAGGCCAGAAGAATTGTTGTCCCCTTCCCTGCGATTTTTTTAATGATTTCCCTAATTTGATGGATGCCTTGGGGGTCAAGCCCATTCGTAGGTTCATCCAGAATAAGGATTTCGGGGTCGTTAAGCAGGGCTGAGGCTATCGCCAAACGCTGTTTCATACCCAAAGAGTAAGTCCTAAATTTGCTGTTTCTACGTTCCCAGAGTCCAACCAATTCCAATTTCTCCTGAATTTTGTCTTCCGGAACCTCTTTAATTTTACAGACCAGTTTCAGATTTTGAATGGCTGTCATGTAAGGATAAAAATTGGGTCGCTCTATAATGGCGCCTACTTTCTTCAAAGCCTCATGTGTGGAGGTGTTGCCATCAAACCAGCCAAATTCACCGGCGGTTCGGTTCACTACATTAAGAATAATGCCCAGAGTGGTTGATTTACCACTGCCATTGGGCCCCAAAATGCCATAGACATTGCCCTTTTCAATAGTGAAGGACAAATCCTTTACGGCGGTAAGGAAGCCGAACTTTTTCGTAAGATTGTTTACGGTCAGTATTGTTTCCAAGTCGGAATCGTTTTTTGATTAGATTATAGTAACTTGACGAGGTATAGCCAATTTTGTTACAAATTAGGGAAAGAATGTCCGAAGAAAAATTGATGTCCAAGAAAAAACCCGCCTATCCGGTCAATAAAAAATTGGACGGGTACCTCCACCGCTATAGCCGAAAGATAGAAATTCCAATTTTTTATGAAGACTTACTTCGCTTTGCCGGTTCTGTGGTAGTTTATGATGCTGAGGGTACAGATACCTTGTGGGTCCGGGTATATTATTCCGACTTTGATCGTCAAGAGATTGATTCCAGTTTAAAGAAAGTGTATTCCATTTTGCATTCGGATGGAAGTGACCGGATCATGGAGTTTTTGAATGTGGATGCGGTGGACTATTGCACCTTTGGCAATTCCAAGCCTTTTAGGATCAAGGTGCGGAACATTCTAAACGACAACTATACTTATTTCTATGTAAAAAAGACGGATGCTTCCCGGGTTTATGGATTGGAGTTAGAACATATGCTTTCCCCTTATAATCTTAACTTTTTGGTATTTGGTGATACGTTGATTGAGGAGCATATTGCAGGAATTCCGGGAGACGTTTTTATCAACGACGCACTACCCAAATGTACCGAGGCGGAGAAAGCCCAATTAGCAAAAGAGTTTGTAAAATTCAACGAGCGTTGTATGATTAGGCTTTTGGGGGATATGCGATCGTATAATTACGTAATTGTTCCTGTGCACGATTTTGATCACGTGGTCTATAAAATTAGAGCCATAGATTTTGACCAACAATGTTTTGAAGGCAAATTGAAGGTATACCGCCCCCAATTTTTCAAAGAAAATTTCCGAATGGTAGAGCTGGTCCGAAACAAATTGCAAAAGAAGTCCGTGGATCAGTATAAGATAGAGGAGCGTTCCATAGTTGCCAAACGAATTCTAAGCTCCGGGGACCGTATTAAAAGACTTTTGGATGCTTGTGTGATTGACGATATTTCTTTGGATGACAACATTACCCGGTTGAAATTGGAAATCTACGAACTGGCTAAGGATATTAATTTTAAAAAATGCAATACCATGGGAGAGGTCCTAGCCTTAGCGTTGGATTTTGTTAAACGCAACTACCAGGATGTGAATATGCGACAGATTTTTGATAGTTGAATGTCAGATGGTTGATTGCCAAACTATTGGAAGAAGGGTTCCAAAATACCCAGATACTTTCCTCTTACCTCTTGATCCTTGTTTCCTGCTTCTTAATTTGAACTTGTAGTTTGGAATTTTTGATTTGGCATTTTGACGGGCTTAGCTTTTCTGCTCCTTGTTGAAGTATACCAAATAATAGTACATCTGCCGTTCCTCATCCCAGCCTTTTTCCACAAACTTTTCGGCAGATTCTGGGTTGATAAAATCCATTTTTATCTGAATGTTGGTGTCCAAGCTGATAACATTCTTTATTTTTTTACGCGCATCAGAAACCGCCTTATTCGCGATATCAAAATTGGAAACGTCCTCAACGCTGTACTTGGGACCTTTTTCAACTTTGTAGTGTTTAAATTCTGGAATAAGCTCCGGATTTTCCATTACTTCATTGAGGAATGTACTTTCTTCGAACGCATCGTTTTTGGCAAAATGATTTACGGCCCTATTCATGAATAGGACTTCCTGTTGTTTGTCTTCCGCAGGTAACACTACGTCCTTGGCAAAATTCTGGCAGAATTTCAAGTAGTTTTTAGTGTAGAAGTTTTCATCGGTCAATGGAGACAAACCTAAAAAGTTTTCCAACCAGTATTTGGCATCGTACCTATTGCTATCTACGGACAATACTTTGTATCCTTCCTCTTTATCGATATTGAAAACAATACAGCCTTTGTCCAATTTATTGATGTTAATACCTTGGCGAATGAGGATTTCTAAATTTTGACCTTCTTCCTTAAATTGGAGAAAATCATGTTTCAATTCACTTTTAAAAACCCCTATAGCCTCTGTTTTTTGGTTGTCGATGACCAAATCCGAAAAATGAACCACATAGACCTCGCCACTTTTTATATGGGGATGATTGGATTGCTCAAAAAGATAGGAAGTGATTTTTTTTGAAAGCTCGTGAGCTTTTGAGGTGTTTTCAAAAAGCTGTGTCACAGACATATAAACTTCGTTAAACTCCAAATCCACTTCATGCGAAAAGCGGAAATAGTTTTCTTCCTTCTCCCTAAAAGGCTTAAAAAAATATTCCTTTAGAAGACCCGACATTTCATCGTTCAAGGCAAAAGGCTCCGCAGATAAAAAAATGGGTTCATTCTTACTTTTATTACCTACGCGGTGCAGTGAAACACTTTCAATTTGGGCAGAATATAGGTTTAGCATTTTTGGTTAAGGGTTAAGGGTTAAGGGTTAAGGGTTAAGGGTTAAGGGTTAAGGGTTAAGGGTTAAGGGTTAAGGGTTAAGGGTTAAGGGTTAAGGGTTGGGTTTGATTATCGAATGCTTTGAATTTGTATTTGAGCTTCTATTTAGTTCCAGTTTTCATCAAAATCCAAGTCGTCGTAGCTATCTAAGGAATCATCAAAATCTATAGAGGGCTTTGATTCAAATTTTTTCTCTGGGGGAGAATCTGGAAGTTCGCCAAAACTGAAGAGCAGGTTGGGATAACTTCTGCCGTCTTCTACATCCACAATGTCTGCCAATTCTACAAAAAAGGTCCACATACTAAAAAAGTCGTACACATAGATCAACTTCGGACTTTGCTCTGTAAGAACATCTTCCAATTGGGTTTCGTTCATCAATCGAACATCCGAACCGTTCTCACTCATATCAAATAGTGCAATTTCTTCCTCTTGGTTCCATTCTTCATCGCAAGTATAAAAAGAGGCCATTTCGTTTCCTCCAAATCCAAAAGCCTGGGTAATGGCATTGTGGAACTCTTCCAGGGAATTGGTGTTTTCTATTTCCAAATCCCTAAAAATATCTTCCTCGGCATCAAGAATGATCCTGATCTTATATATCATTCATCAAAAATTAAAGTGGGTCAAAGTTACGACAAATAGTGTTTTATTTGGTGAATCGGTGTAGCGTAAAAGTCATTCCCGCTAAAAGAAAAAATGCACCTATCTGATGTGAAATTCCCAACCATAGGGGTACAGCCATAATCAAGGTAAAAACTCCAAGTAAAAACTGCAGTCCTACTATGGCTAGTAAGAATTTGATACTTCTGTTTTGTAATGAGGTGATGCTGATATTTTTTGCCCTATACCAAATCCAAATGACCATAGCGACAACAATATAGGCGAGGTAACGGTGCACAAACTGCACACCACTTTTTCCCTCATAAAAATTCTTTACCCAAGGTTGTTGTTCAATGTAGACGGTTTTATGAATTATTTTCCCTTCGCTCATTAGCGGCCAATGATTGTGAATAAACCCGGCATCAAGCCCAGCTACAAAAGCACCCCAAACAATTTGCACAATAAGAACCAATAAAGCTAGGCGGATTAGATTTCTAAGACCAATGCTAATTTCTTTTTTGAAGGGATAGATGAGATCTAATGCCACCCAAAGGCTATAGGCAAATGTTAGAAAAGCTGTAATCAAATGCGCCGCTAAGCGATAATGGGAAACATCAGGACGGTCTACCAAACCACTTTTTACCATATACCAACCCAAAAAACCTTGAAATCCACCTAGAAAAAGCAAGATTAAACATTTCCTTATCGTTGGGCGATCCAGTTTTTTGGTAATCAAGAAGTATAGAAAAGGAACAATGAATACTATTCCAATTAGTCTTCCGATAAATCTGTGAAGCCATTCCCAAAAATAGATGCTCTTAAAATCCTCTAGGCTAAAATGGTAATTCAACTTTTGGTATTCGGGATACTGTTTGTAGAGTTCAAAAGCTTCATTCCATTCAAGATCATTCATAGGAGGGAGTGTGCCGCTGATCAATTTATAGTCGGATATGGAAAGCCCAGAATGCGTGAGTCGGGTAATACCTCCAACTACTACCATGATGAAAATAAGGGCGCAACCCGTTAACAACCAATATATAACATAGCGGTTATTCTTCATCTCTGATAGGTGTTAGATTCATTTTTTTTCCTTTTTCCAACATGAATTGATAGGCTGCCGTGTAATCATTGGGAATATCACCTTCTAAAATGGCTTCTTTGATGGCGTCTTTAATAAGGCCTATTTCTTTAGATGGCTTAATGCCAAAAACCTTCATAATTTCTTCGCCGGAAACGGGGGGTTGAAAGTTTCGTATTTGATCTCTTTCTTCGACTTCCACAATTTTTTGTCGAACCAGTAGAAAGTTGTTTTTATATTTTTTCTGCTTTCTGGGATTTTTTGTCGTGATATCGGCCTCGCATAAGGTCATTAAATCCTCTACATAATCTCCTGCATCAAAAACCAAACGTCGTACAGCGGAATCCGTAACATGGTCTTCAGATAAAATGATAGGCCTGGAACTCATCAGTACCATTTTTTGAACAAACTTCATCTTGTCGTTCAAGGGCATGCGAAGTCTTTTAAAAAGCTTGAATACCATCTTGGATCCTACAAACTCATGGCCGTGGAATGTCCAGCCTATTTTTTTATGGAACTTTTTAGTAGGTGCTTTGCCAATATCGTGCAGCAAAGCCGCCCAACGTAACCAAAGGTCATTTGTAGTGTGGGCAATATTGTCCACTACCTCTAGGGTATGCCAAAAGTTATCCTTATGTCGTTGGCCTTCCACTTCCTCTATCCCTTGTAGAGCAGTTAATTCGGGTAAAATCAAGGATAATAAACCAGTTTGGTGCATCAATTTAAAACCAATGGATGGTTTCTTGCTTAGCAGGATCTTGTGCAGTTCGTCTACAATACGCTCCTTGGAAATAATTTTGATACGGTCTTTGTTTGTGGTAATGGCCTGAAGTGACCCAAGCTCTATTTCAAAATGCAACTGGGTTGCAAAACGGATGGCGCGCATCATACGCAAAGGGTCATCTGAGTATGTTATTCCGGGCTCTAAAGGAGTCTTTAAAATTTTGTTCTGCAAATCAGCCAATCCATCAAATGGATCCAAAAGTTGGCCAAAGTTAGAAGGAGTAAGAGAAAACGCCATGGCATTAATGGTAAAATCTCTCCTATTTTGATCATCTTCCAAACTGCCATCTTCTACAAAGGGTTTTCGGCTATTTCGATCATAACTTTCTCTACGGGCACCAACAAACTCCAGTTCCAAATCTTGATATTTGATCATGGCCGTTCCAAAATTCTTGAATACAGAAACTTGGGGTTTTCCCTCCAGTTTGGCCGCTACTTTTTGTGCGAGTTTTATACCGCTACCAATGGCAACGATATCAATGTCCTTGGGAGTGCCCCTTTGTAACAGATAATCCCGCACAAATCCGCCAATGACATAGCAATCCATGCCTAGCTCCAAAGTAGTCTCTCCAATAATTTGGAAAATGGGGTTTTCTAGTGCTTTTGTATGGAATTCCTGCGTCATTTTATTCCCGGATTACCCTGACCTGACCATCGTTGCCCAACTTTATTATGGATGATGGAGAAGGATTTTTGTTTTCGTCCGGCAAATTTACCACATAGTCCACTCCTTTTAAAATTTCTGGAGCTATCTCCTTAAAATGTTTGGGAGAAGGAAAACCAGAGATGTTTGAAGATGTGGATACAATGGGTTTTCCAAAGTTGTTGATAAGGTATTGACAGAATTTGTCGGAAGCCACCCTAATGGCGATGGTATTGTCATCGGCTATTAAATTTTTGGCTACTCCTTTGGGGTCATCAAAAACAATGGTTGTTGGTTTTGTGGCCAAGTCCATAATGTCGTAGGCCACATCCGGTACTTCATTTATATACCGTTCCAACATCGCTTGGTTGGCAACAAGACAAATCAAAGCTTTACTATCTTGCCGCTGCTTCAACTGATATACTTTTTTTACAGCCTCAGGATTAGTGGCATCACAGCCAATACCCCAGATAGTATCGGTAGGGTAGAGAATGAGTCCTCCAGCTTGTAAAACTGTAATAGATTCTTGTATTTCTTTGGCAAAGATGTTCATGCGTCTCAAATCGTTGTTATGTACTTCTGACCTTTGGGTATTGAGGGTAATTGGAGGTAATTTCCCACAATTAAGTTGTACTCGTCAGGTTTAAATTCTTGACGCCCATCTCCAGGGTAAAATGTCATTTCCCCAAAAATTATTTTTCCATCAATATTGTAAAAATCTACTCGGACAAAAGGGAAATCAGCAGCCAACTTTGCTGCCAACCTGCTCATTTTCTCAAAGTTTTTGGGTTTTTGAATGCTATCCTTTGGAAGCTCTCCTTTTCCCTTTAAAAAAGGAAGCTGCTTCCATTTCAGGTCAAAGAACGCCTTATAATTTTCGATTCCCCTATCAGCATCAACTTGCACAAATTTTGGTGTTCCATGGAAACAATAGAATTTATAATCATTGATGACTCCCTTCCCAATTTCTTCAAGATACTTTTCTGCCACTAGTTTTGGTTTCACATCCTTGTAGGCCCATTCCAATCCACCTCGATAATATTGATTTCTCAACAACCATTTGCGGAAAAGGTATTTAGCTCTGGAGGATTTTACGGCAGATTTGTCTTTTACGATTAGGTTAAAATTGTAACCATGGGCACCTTTTATTACAAAACGATCGGGAAGCGCATCAAAATTTACATCTTTTGCGTTATAATATACCCCAATCAACTCATTTAAATACTTAGATCCAATCTTCTGCTCCACATAAGATCTAACTTCATATTTATCTACGAGCTTGTTTAGTATAGCAGGTTTGTAGTAAACCTTTAACCACTGTATTTTCTGATTGAACTCAACAGGATTTTTAAGGTCAAGTTTTTTTCCTGTATAATATTCGTAATATATTTTCATGTAAAATGAAGCGGGTAAAAACTTCATTTTTTTGAGAATGCCAAGTGCGATTTTTTTTAGCATTAAGGCTAAAATTGATGAAGGACAAAGATAAACATAAAGACTTTTATATTTTTGCCTAGATGAATCAAGACGTAAAGAACAAACCAAAGATTTCGGTAATTGTCAGTACCTATAATTCTGAAGAGTGGCTCCAAAAGGTCCTTTGGGGTTTTAATTGTCAGATTTTTAAGGATTTTGAGGTTGTTATTGCCGATGATGGCTCTGGTCCAAAGACCAAAAGTTTACTGGATACAGTTGCGAAAGAGGTGTTTTACAAGATAGTTCATGTCTGGCAGGAGGATGATGGATTTCAAAAATCCAGAATTCTTAACAAGGCTGTTGAAGCTTGCAAAGCGGATTACATCATTATGACGGATGGGGATTGTATCCCTAGGGAGGATTTTGTGGAGGTGCATTATATCAATAAGGAATCAGGATATTTTATTTCCGGGGGGTATTATATGCTGCCCATGAACATTTCCAAAATAATTACTTTAAAAGATATAGAGCAGCAAAATTGTTTTAAAATCAGTTGGTTAAAAGAAAAGGGGGTCCCTAAAACGTTTAAAAATAGCAAGTTGACTGCTAGTGGTGTTATATCCAAATTGTTGAATACAGTTACACCCACAAATGCTAGTTGGAACGGCCATAATTCTTCCGGTTGGAAACGAGATATTATAAATGTAAACGGATTTGATGAACGTATGCAATACGGAGGGCAGGATAGGGAACTTGGCGAACGGTTGTTTAATTTTGGAATTAAATCCAAACAATTGAGGTATAGTGCGGTATGCGTGCACTTAGATCATAAAAGAGGCTATAAAACACCAGAATCCATAGCAAAGAACAGGTCGATAAGAAGAGAAACACGAATCAAAAAAATGGTCTGGAGCTACTACGGCATCACCAAATAATAGGTAAGTTCATTTTTTTTCTCCAATCGCTTGAGTTCACGATAGCGCTCCAAAACACCAAGTGCGTTCAAATAGCTAATGGTAAGTCCTTTTTTACCATCGAGAAAGCCAAGTCTAATTACAAAGTGGTTGAAAAATTTCCAAAGAGGTCTTAAAACCAATAAGAAATAGTTGAACGGCTTTTCTTTATAAAAAGCTTCTTTGGCTTTTAACTGCCCATATCGAAGCATTTTGCCTTTGTAATCCTCATAGTTTTTGTAGCAGTAATGGGTAAGTTTTTCCTTTAAAATGCATGATTTCCCATCAACTTCCAAGGTTTCGTGAACCAGTTTTTTATCTGTATATTTTGCCTTGCTTTTTCTAAAAAGTCTATGGTTTTTATCTGTTTGCCAGCCACTATAGTTCAGCGGAGCATTTTGAAACATAAATTTTCGATAAAACCAATAGGCCTCACAGGCATTGGGATTGTTAACCGTTTGGGTTATTTCTTCTTGCAGTTTACCGCCTACCACCTCATCGGCATCTAAAAAAAGAATCCAGTCATTGGATGCATGTTTTAGTGCAAATGATTTTTGGGCCGTAAAATTCTCAAAAGGATTTTGGATTACCCTAATATTTGGATGATTCTGAAGGTATTCGTAAGTGCCATCCGTACTATAAGAATCCACTACAAGTATTTCATCCGCAAATGAAACAGAATCGATACACTTTTCAATGTATCCCATTTCATTATAGGTGATAATGAGTGCGGATAATTTTTGCTTTGGGGTGCTCAATCCAGCCATAATTATTGGTATGCGGTTTGGTAGTTACAAAATTATAACAAAATAATAGGGAGAAAATTGTTTTCAGATGTAACTTTCTTACATGGTAACGAACTCCGATTTTCTCCTTTTACTCCATGAAATTTTAAAAAGGTAGGTGGTTCTGCACTAAAAAGATGATAAAAAAACAAATGGTTGCTTGATTGAATGAAAAAAAACAATTGAAGCTATTTGCTGTTTTCTAAAGCGTTGAAAAATAGCAAAATACTCTAACCTATCATTGAAACTATCATTTAAACCGCTACATCATGCTCTCGTAAAGCGTTGTTCAGTGATGTTTTTTTGTCGGTACTTTCCTTTCGTTTTCCAATGATCAAGGCACAAGGAACTTGAAAGTCACCTGCAGCAAACTTTTTGGTGTAGCTACCCGGAATGACCACAGACCGGGACGGAACCCTTCCCTTTAATTCTATGGGTTCATCACCAGTGACATCTATGATCTTTGTAGAGGCGGTTAGGACTACATTAGCACCCAATACCGCTTCTTTCTCAACCCTAACACCCTCTACAACTATGCACCGGGAACCGATAAATGCATTGTCTTCAATGATTACGGGAGCCGCTTGAAGGGGTTCCAAAACCCCGCCGATGCCGACACCACCGCTCAAATGGACATTTTTGCCTATTTGGGCGCAGCTTCCTACGGTGGCCCAGGTATCCACCATGGTCCCTTCGTCCACATAGGCTCCAATATTCACATAACTTGGCATTAAAATAGTACCTGAGGAAATGTAGGCCCCATGTCTGGCTACCGCGTGCGGTACAACACGGACACCTTTCTCCTGATATCCTTTTTTTAGGGGAATTTTGTCGTGATATTCAAAAATACCAGCCTCCAAAACTTCCATTTTTTGGATAGGGAAATAGAGTACCACAGCTTTTTTTACCCACTCATTTATTTGCCAACCATCCTCTGTGGGTTGGGCACATCGCAATTCGCCCGAGTCAATAAGGTTGATTACTTCCCTGATTGCCTTTTGGGTAGCTTCCTGTTTTAGCAGTTCTCTATTGTCCCAAGCTTTTTCAATTAGTGCCCTTAGCTGTGTCATATTTTAAAATTTTGACAAAGATAATGGGCCTAACAGAATATTCACCCTTAATTTAATGGCATAACATTTTTAAGGTTATTTTTGGCAAAAATTTATACTTGGCGAGAATTTTAGCGTTGGATTATGGTAAGGTAAGGACCGGTATTGCGGTTACGGATGAGCTACAAATCATAGCCTCTGGTCTCGCTACGGTGGAAACCAAGGACTTGTTTAATTTTCTTGCAGATTATCTTTCCAAAGAATCTGTAGAAAGATTTGTGGTTGGACTTCCTAAACAAATGGACAATAGCCCATCTGAGTCTGAAGCATTGATTCAACCTTTTCTAAAAAAGTTGACGGCGGCGTACCCAGCCATTTCAGTGGAGCGCCAGGATGAACGGTTCACTTCAAAATTGGCTGTAAAGTCCATGTTGGAGGCTGGAATGAAAAAGAAAAAACGTCAAAATAAAGCTTTGGTCGATGAAATAAGCGCCACTCTTATTTTACAGGCCTATTTGAATAGAATTTAGTTGTATGATTTTACCTATTGTTGCCTACGGAGAACCCGTATTGCGTAAAGTTGCAAAAGATATTACCACGGATTACCCTAAATTGGGGGATTTGATTGCTAATATGTGGGAGACCATGTACAATGCCCATGGCGTAGGTTTGGCTGCACCACAGGTAGGGCTACCCATTAGATTATTTTTAGTGGATACATCTCCTTTTGCTGATGATGAAGAGTTAGGGCCAGAGGAACAGGAAACACTAAAAGACTTTAAAAAGGTTTTTATCAATGCCCAGATTGAGGAAGAAACTGGAGACCAGTGGGATTTTAACGAAGGGTGTTTGAGTATACCAGATGTTCGAGAGGATGTAAAGCGTAAACCTGAAATTAGAATTAGTTATTTGGATGAAAATTTTGAATCCCACACTGAGACCTATGATGGACTACTGGCACGGGTAATCCAACATGAATATGATCATATAGAAGGGATACTTTTTACAGATAAACTCTCTTCCTTAAAAAAGCGATTGCTGAAAAGTAGACTGGAGAAAATTTCCAAAGGGAAAATCAATGTAGATTACAAAATGAGATTCCCAAATATCAAAAAAGGACGTTAAAAAAAAGCGTGTTTGGGATAAAAGCATAATTTTGCGCGCATAAAACCAAAATATGGCATTGGACAAGATTTTATCGGTAGCAGGAAAACCTGGACTATTTAAACTATTGACTCAGACAAGGGCAGGATTTGTTGGCGAATCATTACTTGATGGGAAAAGGGTTACTGTAGGAATACGCAACAACGTTAGCGTTTTGTCAGAGATTGCCATCTATACCCTAGAGGAAGAAGTACCCCTCGGGGAGGTTTTTCAAAAGATTTCAAAAAAGGAGGGAGGTAAAAAGACCTCCATCAACCATAAGGCCGAAAAAATAGATTTGGAAGAATATTTCTTTGAAATTTTGCCCAACTATGACGAAGACAGGGTCTATGCCAGCGATATTAAAAAAATAATCCAGTGGTACAATATCTTGTTGGAGAACAAAATCACTGATTTCTCCCCGTCCAAAGACGAGGAGGCTACTATTGCAGCTGAAGAGGAAGAATAATCAATCTTCCCAATCCACTAACTTGGAAGGATAAAAATTCACTTTCATCCGTTTAAAGAAAGGCACTTGCTTTGCAAGTCGTTCCCTATAATCATCCCAATGGCAATTTTCCGTTGAGGACCAACCCAGTTCTGCATATCCTAGGGCTCTTGGGAATGCCAAATATTCCAGTTCTTCACTATTGCTAATTGTTTCGGACCACAAAGGTGCTTCAATACCTAAGATGCTCTCTCTAGGTAAACCTTCCATATAGGTCTCAGGATTCCAATTATATCCTACATCTACGGGAATGAGTCCTGCCCAATCCAGTCCGAATTTGGAGTCGGGGTCGTACTTCATATCCAAATAAGCTTTTTCTGCAGGGGATAAAACAATTTTAGATCCACTTTCTGCGGCCTTTATAGCACGATGGGGCTCATTCCATAATTGGATAAGGGTAGATGAATTAATATCGCCTTGGGCTATTTCGTTCCAACCCATCATCTGTTTCCCGTGTGCCTGCACAATTTTCTCCACCTTTTCCACAAAATGGATGTAATCCTTTTTCTTGGTCACATGGCTTTCATCCCCTCCAATGTGAAAATAGGGCCCTGGGGATATTGCCGCAACTTCCCGTACAACATCGTCTATAAACGCATACACGGTGTCTTTTTGGGTATGAAAGGAGCTGTAGCCTACTTTCTTATCGGTTCTTACCCTTGGTTTATCCGCTTTGCCTCCAGCATGTAAGATTGGATAGCTCAATGAGGCAGCATTGGTGTGCCCGGGCATATCAATTTCTGGAATAATGGTAATGTGTCTTGTCGCAGCGTAAGCTACTAGTTCTTTATACTCTTCTTGGGTATAGAAACCGCCTTGGCCACCACCCACTTCGGAGGCCGCCCCAATCTCTGTTAGTTTGGGCCAAGATTTTATTTCAATCCTCCACCCTTGGTCATCGGATAGATGAAGATGCAGCACATTGTATTTGTAATAAGCCAAAAGGTCCATGTATTTTTTTACTTCATCCACCGTAAAAAAGTGTCGTGCAACATCTAACATGGAGCCTCTGTATTCAAATTTAGGTTCATCCCATATTTTTCCAGTTGGGATAAGCCATAGCGGGTTCTCGGCCAGAGTGTCGTTTGTTGTTTCGGGAATAAGCTGACGCAGTGTTTGAATCCCTCTAAAAGCTCCTGCAGCTGTTTTGGCATTCAATAAAATAGAATCCTTTTTGATGTACAGTTGATAAGATTCTGGAGTTTTTAAATCCACACTATCCGATTGGTTAATGTAAACCATACGCTCCACAGTTTGGGTCTTATCCGTTGTATTCACGTTCAACTCCAGTCCAGTTCTAGCTTTTATTTTTTCCGAAAGGAAACGACCTATCTCAACAAATTTCGGGTCTGTTTGAGTGGTATAGATAGCTGTACTTCCATCCAGAGCAAAAGCACTATGGGTGGAAATGGTTTTTAACGGTTTGGGAATCAAGGCTGCAGCTGACAAATCGGTTTTTGGAAAATTGATTTCTTTCTTTTTTGGCTGACAGGCTGCTAAGCTGATGACGGCAATTAGAATCCATACTACTCTTGAAAACATAGTTATAGCGTATTGTTGTTTATATAATCCTTTAGAACCTCATACCACAAATCGTAACCTTTGGTATTCATATGAAGGCCATCGGCAACAAAGAGGTCTTTTTTTAATTTTCTTTTTTGGAGCATAATGTTCCAAACATTTGCAAATTGAACGCCTTGATGGTTGGATGCTAATTTGCTAAGTCTTTTATTGAGACGTTTATATTTTCGCTTTAGGTGCCATCTGGAAATACTTGGTTTTGCCGAGATGAGCACAATTTGCATTTCAGGTCTTTTTTCTTGAAGCTCTTCCAAAATATCTTCGAGGGTATCTATGATGGCTCTTGGACTTTTTTTGGCACTGATATCATTATCGCCTTCGTAAATGAAAACTTGGGAAGGGTTGTAATCCAAAATCAATTCATCCAAATAATGTTCAAGGTCGGAAGATTGGGAACCTCCAAATCCTGTATTTAGAATTTGAGCTTTCGGAAATCGCTGCTGTAGGTCTGACCAAAGTCGAATACTGGAACTTCCGGTAAATACAATCGTATTTTGTGAAGCATCCCAAGTGGCCTCCACTTTTTGCTGTACCTCCCGGACCTCATCAGCGAAAGGTAAATCCCCTTGGGCAATCGCACTAGAACAAATTAGTGCTAGGACACAAAGATGTATTAAGTTGAGTTTCATCATAAATTTGGAATGTTGAAAAATAATTGAAAGCGCCCTAAAATTACCCAAAATTCCATCATGTCCTAAGTTATGGTCTTTGTACTTTTAGATAAAATTTTATAGATGAATGCAAGATCTGAGCAGCTAAAGGCAATAGATAGGCTGCTGACCATCATGGATGAGCTTAGGACGGAATGCCCTTGGGATAAAAAACAAACCATGCAATCCCTTCGACATTTGACCATTGAAGAAACTTACGAACTTGGCGATGCTATTTTGGATAACAATATAGAGGAGGTCAAAAAAGAGTTGGGGGATTTATTGTTGCATATCATCTTCTACGCTAAAATTGGTTCTGAAACCAAGGATTTTGATATCGCCGATGTGGCTAATGGTATTTGTGAGAAACTCATCAATAGACACCCACATATTTATGGAGATGTTAAGGTAAAAGATGAAGAGGAGGTCAAACAAAATTGGGAAAACATCAAATTGAAAGAGGGGAAAAAAAGTGTGCTTGAGGGGGTGCCAAATAGCCTTCCGGCTTTGGTCAAGGCAAATCGGATTCAAGAAAAAGTTGCGGGGGTAGGATTTGATTGGGAGCATCCAGAACAGGTTTTTGAAAAAGTGAAGGAAGAGCTCTCCGAGTTTCAAGAGGAGATAAAACTGGGCAATACTGACCGAATGGAGTTAGAATTTGGAGATGTACTTTTCTCAATGGTCAACTATGCCAGATTTTTGGAAGTCAATCCAGAAAATGCTTTGGAACGAACCAATAAGAAATTCATCAAAAGATTTCAGTACCTGGAGGAAAAGGCTAAAGAATCTGGAAAAACCCTTAAGGAAATGTCCTTGGCAGAAATGGATGTTTATTGGGAAGAGGCTAAAAAGGTCTAATTTCCATTTTGGGAACAGTAGTCGGTAATTTTCAATAGTTTTATAGCCCAACCAAATAAAACATTGGAAATGAACTTATTTAAGGAAATCAAATTTTGGTTATTTGTTTTTGGTTTGATTGTGCTTGTCTCTTGCGCTTCCAAAGAGGAGAAAGAACCTGTTGAACAACCCAATATTTTATTCATATTGTCAGATGACCATACTTCACAAGCCTGGGGGCTTTATGGGGGTATTCTTGCAGATTATGTGAAAAATGACAATCTAAAACGTTTGGCAAGCGAAGGAGCAGTGTTGAACAATGCCTTTTGCACCAATTCTATATGTACACCAAGTAGGGGCAGTATCCTTACGGGGCAATATAGTCATGTAAACCAGGTCTACACACTAAACGAACCTCTACCCAAAGGGCATCCCAATATTGCCAAGACCTTATCCAAAAATGGATATCAAACTGCGATTATTGGTAAGTGGCATTTGGTCGGACAACCGGAAGGATTTGATTATTTCAACGTTTTACCGGGACAGGGACTGTATTGGAACCCAGTTATGAAAACCAAGGAGAACTGGATAGACGGATATGACGGATCACAAGGCACGGTACATGAAGGTTTTTCTACAGATATAATTACTAATTTGACTATTTCACATTTAGAGAACAGAGAGGCAGAAAAGCCCTTTTTAATGTTCTGTAATTTTAAAGCAACCCATGAACCTTTTGAATATCCTGAGCGGTTTGCACATCTTTATGACGATATGGAAATTCCAGAACCTGAGTCTTTGTTGGATTTTGGAAAAGAGACCACCGGAAGAACCTTTGACGGACAGATTTTGGAACGATTAGGTGCACGTTGGGATGAAGCCACAAAGCATCCCGAAAAATTCTGGACAAGCTACCCTGGGTTGCCCTACCCATTGGATGGATTGGATAGCGTACAAAAACGACAGAAAATCTACCAAAAGTTGGTCAAGGATTTTATGCGTTGCGGGGCGGCCATTGACGATAACATAGGGAAATTATTAGATTATTTGGAAGCAGAAGGAATCGCTGATAACACCATTGTAATCTATACCGCGGACCAAGGTTACTTTCTGGGTGAACACGGCTTTTTTGATAAACGACTTATTTATGAAGAATCCTTGAGAATGCCATTTGTGGTTCGATACCCCAAAAAAATAAAAGGAGGACAACGCATAGATGATATTATACTCAACATTGATTTTGCTCCTTTATTGGTTGACTATGCTGGAATTGATAAACCTCCATACATGCAAGGAAGAAGCTTTAGAAATATCTTGGAAGGAGAGTCTACTGATGATTGGCGCCAACACATGTATTACAGATATTGGTTGCACAATCCACATAGACCGGCCCATTTTGGGATTAGAGACCATAAGTACAAGCTGGCTTTGTTTTATGGACAGGATTTAGGCAAAAAAGGGACGTCGGCAGAAACAACCGAACCGCAGTGGGAATTTTATGATTTACAGGAAGACCCCAAAGAATTAAACAATGCCATTGCTGATGATCAATATGCTGATGTCATCAAAAAGATGAAAGATAACTTACTGAAAGAACGAGCCAAATATGGCGATTTGGATGAGGGTTTTCCAGTGATGCAGGAGATTTTGGATTCCACATTTGAATAAGGCATTTTAACCCAAAAAACAATTCCATAAGGAGGAAGGAAGCAGTATCTTTGGCATCTTAAAATGAAGTCGAATTGCTCTCCAATTTCACCAAAGAATTTGCATATAACCTAAAATTGGCTTACCCAGTTATTTTGGGAATGTTGGGCCATACTTTTGTGGCATTTGCAGATAACATTATGGTAGGGCAACTGGGAACAGCAGAACTTGCAGCTGTTTCCTTAGGAAATAGCTTTGTGTTTATTGCCATGTCTTTAGGAATTGGATTTTCTACTGCTATTACGCCCTTGGTTGCCGAGGCTGATGGAGCAGGGGATAAGGTCGCTGGTAAAAGCGCCTTAAAACATGGTTTGGTCCTTTGCACGCTTTTGGGAGTTTCCCTATTTGGCATCATTTTGCTCTGTAAGCCACTACTGCATTATATGAAACAGCCGCCCGAAGTTGTTGAACTGGCCATTCCGTATTTGGAATTGGTGGCTTTCTCCTTGGTTCCTTTAATCATATTTCAGGCCTTTAAACAGTTTTCTGAAGGACTTTCCCAGACCAAGTATCCTATGTATGCTACCGTTCTGGCCAATGTGGTCAATATTACCCTCAATTATCTATTGATTTTTGGCTCCTTTGGATTTCCAAAGTTGGGTATTGTGGGCGCTGCTGTTGGGACGTTGGTCTCAAGGTTTGTTATGGTGGGGTACATTTGGTTCCTGCTCAAACGCAAGGAAAAATTTCAGTCTTACGTCACAGGATTCAATTTTAGGGCCATTGAAAAAAAGGTGATAAACAAGATTGTCAGTCTTGGTTTTCCATCCGCTTTACAGATGTTTTTTGAAGTGGCCATATTTACAGCTGCCATTTGGTTGAGTGGAGTGTTGGGTAAAAATGCCCAGGCTGCTAACCAAATTGCATTGAATTTGAGTAGTATGACATTTATGGTTGGCATGGGCTTGAGCGTAGCGGCCATGGTACGTGTAGGCAATCAGAAAGGTTTACAACGTTTTGGGGAATTGCGAAGAATTGCACAGTCCATCTTTTTTCTCACCCTGGTACTGGAGGTTGTTTTTGCAGCACTTTTCCTAATCGGAAGGCATTGGTTACCTACCATTTATCTTGATGTGGACGATATAACCAATCAAATGGACAATACGGAAGTGATTATTGTTGCGGCCAAATTATTGTTAATTGCAGCCTTTTTTCAGATTTCTGATGGCATTCAAGTGGTGGTTTTGGGAGCTTTACGAGGTTTACAGGACGTAAAGATTCCAACGCTTATTACCTTTATTGCCTATTGGCTTATTGGATTCCCTGTTAGTTATTACTTTGGATTGTTCACAGCCTATGGAAGTAGTGGCATATGGATGGGACTTCTTTTGGGGCTAACCGCATCGGCCGTAATGTTGTATATTCGGTTCAATTACTTGACCAAGAAGTTGATAGATAGCTAATGATTTACCTGCTCCCTGAACTCAAAATATAATCCATGGAATTACCCAAGTTTCTTTTAGGTGATAATACGGATCACCCCAATTCAATTTTTATTGTACACACCGAATACCCTCGATTTATTATCAATTTGGAAAATGACGAAGTAGAATGGCTGGAAGAATTTTCTAAAGAAGATGAGGATGATTTAGCAGGGGAAGCTGAAAGTTTAATTGAAGCAGCAACTGCTTTTTATGATAGGGAAGTAGCTAGATATGAGGATTAAGCCATGCTAGAGCAAATTGTACATTTGGACAAGGAACTTTTCTTGTTCCTAAACGGATTGGGAACTGAAACATGGGATGGATTTTGGATGTTCATGACCAAGACCAGGAACTCCGCTCCATTATATGTGCTATTGCTCTATTTGGTATACAAGAATTTTGGATTAAAAAAAACTATCATAGTACTTGCTGCTATTGCAATGCTTATTACCTGTACGGACCAATTGTCCAATTTCTTTAAGTATGGAGTTGCTAGGCTAAGGCCATGTCATGACCCAGAAGTGAGTGGAGTTATGCGCTTGGTGAAAAGTTATTGTGGAGGTAAGTTTGGGTATTTTTCAGCTCATGCAGCCAATTCATTTGGCCCGGCCATGTTCTTTATACTCTTATTCCGAGAACAGGTGAAATATATAGGTTTGGCTCTTATCATTTGGGCCGCGGTTGTGGCCTATAGTAGGATTTATATCGGGGTGCATTTCCCCTTGGATGTACTTACCGGTATGGTGGTGGGAACCTTCTTCGGTTGGGTATTTAACCAGTTGACTATATTTGCCTTCCAAAAATTGGGTACATGATATCATCAGCCAGGTATTGGTTTTTGCTTGCCCTTGTGGTTGTGGTATATATTGCCGGACTCTTCGTAACTCTTTTTGAGAATGATTCTGCGCAATTTGCCGTTATGGCCATGCGAATGGTTCAAGAGAATGATTTCTTTACATTGATTAAAGGAACCGAGGAATATTTGGACAAGCCGCATATGCACTATTGGCTGGCCGCACTGTCCTATAAAATATTTGGGATTCATGATTGGGCTTATCGTATTCCCGGAATGTTAGCGTTGTTTCTAGGCGCCTATAGCTGTTTTGGCTTGGGTAAGCTGTTGTACAATAAGGATGTTGGGAAACTTTCGGCGCTCATTTTTTTAACTGCCCAGACCATTGTATTGTCGGGGATAGATGTCCGTACGGATGCCGTATTAACCGGTTTTACCATTTTCAGTATTTGGCAGTTGGCCCTGTACATAGAAAAGAATTCACTTCAAAATATTTTATTGGGGGCGTTTGGAGCCGGGATGGCTTTTTCCACCAAAGGACAAATAGCATTAGTTGTTATTGGAGTTTCCATCTTATGTCATTTGGCATATACAAGAAAATGGAATCGTCTACTTCACTGGAAAGTGCTCTTGGCATTGCTTGTATTTGTACTGACCATTACCCCCATGCTCTATGCCTATTATCTTCAGTTCGATTTGCATCCAGAAAAGGTAATTAGGGGTAGAGATCATAGGAGTGGTGTCTTTTTTATCCTTTGGGAACAGAGTTTTGAGCGAATGAGCGGCAAAGGTGTCGGAAAGAACAGTAGCGATTTCTTTTTCTTCTTTCATACTTTTTTATGGGTGTTTTTGCCTTGGACCGTTCTGGCATTAATTGGGTACTGGTATAGACTAAAGGCTTTTTGGAAGTTGCGCTTTACTTATAAACCACCATTTGAGTTTTTAACTTTGGGGGGAATCACCATCTTGTTTTTTTTGATAAGTTTAGCACAGTTCAAGCTACCCCATTACATCAATATATTGATGCCTCTATATGCCATTTTATCTGCTTCGTACCTATACAAACTGTATACAAACAAGAAACAAAAAGTAATTAAGGTGCTTTTGGGGGTTCAATACGCTATTCTGAGTTTGGTCTTCATTGGCACGCTTCTTATCTGCTTTTACGTATTCAAGTTTGAAAAAATTTACTGCTACGTTTTTCTGATAGCACTATTGATGATAATAACCTATTTCTGTTTAAAACGAGAAGCTTACTATCTAAGAATAATAACCCTATCTGTTTATAGTTCCCTACTGTTGAACACGGTTTTGAATATGCATTTTTATCCAAATCTGCTAAATTACCAGGCAGGGTCAACTATGGCTTCGGTTGTGGCCAAGCAACAGATACCTAAAGAAGATATTTATAAAACCACCGAGCGTCATACCTGGGCCTTGGATTTTTACAATCAAAAGCCCGTAGAGATTCTTTCTATCCCTGAATTGGAGGACAAAAAAGGCATTTGGATTTATGCTACGGACGCCGAGCTAGAAAAGCTTTTGAACGCTGGTTATCACTGGCACGAGAAAATTACGGTAGATCAATTTAGGATAACACGGCTGCAGTTCAAATTTTTAAACCCCCATACCCGTACCAATAAACTAAATCGAATGCACTTGGTCCAATTGGATTAAGTGATGGCTTCCAATTTTGGTTTTTTAAAGTGATAAGCAATCCCAAATAGGGAAATTAGTGCGGTAATCAAGAAGAACAGAAAGCTAATACTTATCGATGCACTAGCTTCTAGTCCTAGCCATTTGGCTCCATATAGAAAGGTGACTTCTCGACTTCCGATGCCGCCAATAGTAAGGGGAACAACCGATACAATGGAAGAGACCAAAAAAATAAAAAGATACTCAAAAATGTTCCAGTTAATTGAAAGAGATTCTAAAATGCATAGGATACATAACAATTGAGTACCCTGTACCAGTGTTGAATATCCTAGGGATTTCCAGAAAACGGGCAAAACATAGGAAAAGAATTTTTTGTTGAACCACCAGAATACAATGATAGCAAGGGGTATGGCAAAGCCAATTACCCATAAAAAATCTAGTAATAAGTTGTTTTCTAAGAGTAGGGCAAGAAGACATCCAAAAACAAATATTAAAAGCATACCGCTTAAGCGATCTAAGAGTAGTACAGCAATCACTCGCTTTGTTCCTGATTGATATTTCTTTTGGATTACATAGCCCTTATATGCGTCCCCACCTATACCGCCTGGAAGGAAAAGGTTGTAGAACATACCCAATAGATAGAGCTTAAGGTTGCTCAATTGTGTGATTTTCACCCCGATTTGATGGAAGTAAAGATTTAGTCTAAATGCAGCCAAAACTTTGGATAGGGCTACAAGTAAAATACCCAAAACAAGATATTGGGGTTTGCTTGTTTTTAAGGTGATAACGACTTCCTTAAAATTGATTTTGGTGAAAATAAAATAAATCAAAACCGCACTGACCACGATTTTGAGGGTGGTAATTAGTTTCCTACGCAGTTTTTCCGTCACCTATGCTAATTTTTTTTACTCGGTATGGTCTTTTCTGCTGGGATTCATAATAAGTACGGATCAACAATTCCATGACAATACCAATGGTAAACAATTGTATACCCCCTAGAATGAACATCACTCCAAAAATCAACAAGGGTCTACTGCCAATGTCCTCGCCAAAACCAAGCTTAACAATTAATAAGTAAATATTAATAAAAATGCCAAGGATGATCAACAATACTCCAAAAATCCCGAAAAGATGTATGGGGCGCTGAAAGTACTTTCGGATAAAGAGCAACAACATCATATCCGCAACCACCTTGAAAACACGCTCCAACCCATATTTGGACACTCCGGCATGGCGCGCATGATGCTTTACGGGAACTTGCTTGATTTGTGCACCTTCCAAATGAGCCAATAGGGTGATAAATCGGTGCATTTCTCCATAAAGATTCAACCCTTTGGCGATATCTTTTGTAAACACTTTTAGTGCGCAGCCGTTGTCCTTAATATCTAATTTGGTAACCCTTCGCACCAAGAAATTGGCAATTTTGGATGGTATCTTTTTAACAAGGGAGTCTTTTCTTTTTTGACGGATACCCGTAATCACATCGTATTCCCCACTAACAACCTCCTGCAGCATTGTTGGGATATCTGAAGGGTCATTTTGCAGGTCGCCATCCATGGTAATAATGTATTCACCTTCGGCGTAATCAATCCCCGCAGCAAGCGCCAAACTTTGACCATAATTCTTTTTTAGCTCAATCAAATGGACTTTTTTATCGTCCATATCTTTGACGACCTTACGGGTTTTATCCTTTGAAAAATCGTCAACATAAACAATTTGGTAGTTGTATCCATAGAGGCTTTCATGGATTTTCTGGGTCAATAGGACCACATTGTCTTCTTCATTGTACAAAGGAACCACAACGGAAAGAAAGGAATCGGTGACAGTGCTCATGGATTGGCTTATAATCTGCGCAAATTTAGTCCTTTTATTTAAGTTCCTTGCCGGCCTCTTCTATTAAGGTTTTGGCTGCATAAAAGGGAGATATTTTGTTTTCCTCAACGGCTTGTCGCATTTCCTCCCTAATCCGAATAAATGATTCTTTCTGGTAGAAAAACTGCTTTAACTGCTCGTCCACAGTTTGAAGAAACCAGTTTTTGTTCTGGGTTTTTCTGTTTTTTTGGAAATGCCCATTTTCGATTCCCTCGGCCGTATAAGCTTCAATTATCTGCCAAATTTCCAGAATACCAGTGCCCTCAATGGCAGAACATCGTACCACTTTGGGAACCCATCCATTTTCCTTGGGTGGGTATAAGTGCAATGCCCGGGTAAATTCCGTTTCAGCCAACTTGGCCTTTTCAAGATTATTCCCATCGGCCTTGTTAATGGCTATAGCATCTGCCATTTCCATGATGCCCCGTTTTATGCCTTGAAGCTCGTCACCCGCTCCCGAAAGCTTTAGAAGAAGGAAGAAATCCACCATGCTGTGCACCACAATCTCGCTTTGTCCCACCCCTACAGTTTCCACAAGAATGACATCGAAACCTGCTGCTTCACATAGTATAATGCTTTCTCTGGTTTTTTGGGCAACGCCTCCCAACGATTCCCCCGCGGGAGAAGGCCTTATAAAAGCATTGGGATCCTTGGAAAGTGATTGCATTCTTGTTTTGTCACCCAGAATACTTCCTTTACTTAGTGAACTTGTTGGATCTACAGCGAGCACAGCAACTTTTTTGCCCATTGCGGTAAGGGCGCTACCAAAAACTTCAATAAATGTGCTTTTTCCCACCCCTGGGACACCAGTAATTCCTATACGTATACTTTGGTTGGTTTTAGCTAGGCATTTTTCTATTACCGCATTGGCTTTTTCAAAATGCTCGGGATTGGAACTCTCCAAAAGGGTGATGGCTTTGGCAAGAATGGTTTTGTCACCATCCAATATACCGGTCACCAAAGCTTCTACTGGAATTTCTTGCTTTCGTAATTGTTTAATTCTTGAAACTGTTTGTTTCGGTACATTTCTTTCTTTCGCCAAGGGTAAAAGGGATGGAATTCTTTACGAAGGTATAAAGTTTTATGTTGGTTTCCGATAGGTAGCGAGTATTGGACTTACCATATTCCATTGCCTTAATGAAGGTCAAAGAAGCATTTCACACAAATTTAATAGCATTTTTTTATGGGTATCCGATTGCTTGTGGTAACTTCTAGTATGAAAAAAGATGATGGCTGTTCCATCAAAAAGCAAAGAGGCTGGGTGTATTTCAGCAATTAAAAATTTAATAAGCATTACGGATGAAAACTATTTTTGAGAGCAAGGCGACCAACGTTGGAGGTAGATCAGGACATGTACAAAGCGAGGATGGAGTTATTGATTATAATATCAGCATGCCCAATTCCAAAGGAAAGCCAGATGCTGAATCTACCAATCCAGAGGAATTGTTTGCTGCGGCGTATTCTAGTTGTTTTGCGGGAGCGATTCAGGTAGCGGCAAAAGAACATAAGGTAGATGATTTGGGAGATTTTAGTGTTACGGCGAGTATTTCTTTCAATATGGAGGAAGAAGGGGCATTTCTGGAGGCCACCTTGGATGCTTACTTGCCAACAGTAGATCATGAGACTGGAGAGAGTATAATCAACACTGCGCACGAAATATGCCCCTATAGCAAAGCTACCCGTGATAATATTACGGTACATTTAAATTTATTGATGGACGAATAATCGAAGAAAACCTATCAAAATGAAATCCTGTTGGTCTACAACAGGATTTTTTTGTTAAAAATCCCCCAAAACCACCCTATTTTGCAACGACGCTATTTTTTCATCGTCATTAACTTGAACAACTAAAACACCAAACCCTTTAACTGACCATGTTTCAAATTGAACTGGTAGAACAATGTAAGGTCAACGACCGCAAAGCGCAAATGCAATTGTATAGGCAATATTGCCAAGGTATGTATGCTGTCGCCGTTCGCTTTGTAAAAGACCCGGACGATGCAGAGGATGTGCTTCAAGAATCGTTCATTAAGGCGTTTCAGCGTATTGACCAATTTAAAGGGGAGGTAACTTTTGGTGCCTGGTTAAAAAAAATTGTAGTGAATCGGAGTATTGACTTTTTAAAATCAAAACACCAAAAAACGGTAGAGTTGAACGAAAGCTACCTACAAGTAGCTGATGACAATGATTGGACAGTTGAGGACAGTGTTGGTATTGCAAAGGTGAAAAACGCAATTGAAGAATTACCGGAAAAATATAGGTATGTGGTGCAGTTGTTTTTGGTAGAAGGATATGATCATAGTGAAATCGCACAAATACTGGGTATTTCAGACACTGCCTCGAGAACCAGATTGTTAAGGGGAAAAGCACAATTAAAGGAAACACTTAAAGATAAAGCTTATGGCACGGGATCTTAGGAACATGTTTGCAAAGGAACGGGAGGAAGAAACCTACCAAATGAAAAAAGGGCACGAAGCTCGATTTCTGTCCAAACTTGAAGAGGAAATACCCACGGAAGGGACGCATAAAAAGTCAAATGCCCCCCTTTGGTTAAAGATAGCTGCCTCCGTGATTGTGATTTTTAGTCTTGGAGCTTACTTTTTTGCTGGGAATGAAGTTACAAATACAGGCCCAAATACCCAGATGGTTGGGAATGAAACTTCCAATGAGTCCATACAAACTATATCATTGGGTAATTTATCGCCGGATTTAAAAAAAATAGAGAGCTATTATGTGGCCAATATTAATCTGGAATTATCTGAATTGGAATTTTCTGGAGACAACAAGGCCTTAATTGATGGGTATATGGAGCGGTTGGCCCAGTTGGATGAGGAGTACCGTAGGTTGAATGAGGAATTGAACAATATTGGCCCCAATGACCAGACTATAAATGCACTTATTAAAAATTTACAGTTGCGATTGCAGCTGCTGCAAAAGTTGAAATCAAAATTAAATCAATTAAAATCATCAAAAAATGAACAAGAACAATCAAATATTATTTAAAGCCTTTCTGTTTGTCCTGGCCAGTGCCGCTTGCCATGGGCAAGAAAAGGCCAAAACGTATAAAGAAACTTTCAATGTGGGTAGCGAAACGGTATTGAATATTGATACCAGTCATGCAGATATTGAATTTGAGACTTGGGCAAAAAATGAGGTAGAAATAACCGCTGTAGTGGAACTTGAGGGTGCCACAGATGAAGAGGCCGAGGCCTATTTTGAAAAGGAAGTGGTTCAAATTTTGGGCAACAGCAAGGAAATTCAAGTGAAGACTTCTGGGTCTGAATTTGGTGTCTTTGCTCCAAATGACATGAGCGATTGGAATTTTAATTTTGTTATTCCCGATGTGCCCATGGTTGAGCCGCTCTTTCAGGAAATTGAGATTCCGGAACTTCCAGAGCTTCCAGAAGTTTTTGTGCTTCCTGAAATGCCTCCAATGCCTCCAATTCCCTTCACAGATTTTGATTATGATGCTTATAAAAAAGATGGTGATAAGTATCTAAAAGAGTGGAAAAAGGATTTTGACAAAAGTTTTAACAAGAACTACCAGGACAAATTGAAGGAATGGGGAAAGAAGGTAGAGAAACGTGCCAAGGAGCGGGAAAAAGAACAAAAGGAGCTTTTGAAGGACCGAGAGGCCATTAGAGAAGAGGCAAGAGCTGTTCGCGAGGAAGCACGCGCGGTAAGGGATGAGCTTAGAGCAGAAAGAGAGGAAGAAAGAGCCAAAAGAAATGAGGAAAGACATTATAGAGTAGAACAAAGTATCCGAATTCACAACGGGGACGATGCCAATATTTTCTATTTTTCTTCTGACGACGGCGAAAACAAAAAATACAAGGTTAAAAAAAGCATTAAGATTAAAATGCCCAAGTCTGTAAAATTAAAAATGAATGTGAGGCACGGGGAGGTCAAATTGGCCGCAAATGTCAAGAATATCAACGCAAGCTTGTCCTACGCAAGCTTGCTTGCTTCTACCATTGATGGTGATGCAACAGATATAAGGGCCTCATACTCCCCAGTGGTGGTACAGCAATGGAATTATGGACAATTGAAAACGGATTTTTCAGATCAGGTGGATTTAAAAGAGGTTAAACAGCTTAAGCTGAATGCAGTTTCGTCCAATGTAACCATTGAAAGATTGGTCGATAAAGTTCTAGCAACCAACAATCTGGGAGCCCTTCAAATTAATACAGTAGCTGATGGCTTTTCCAACATAGATATTACCATGGAAAATGGGGAGTTTGATTGTACTATACCCAATGTTCCTTTTACTATTTATGTGAATGAAACTTCGTCTGAGGTTAAATTTCCAGAAAAATTGGCAGTTGGTTCTTCCAGCAATTACAGCGCCAATATTCATAAAGGATACCATATTACAGATGAGTCAAAAAAATCCATCAACATCAACGCCAAGTATAGCGAGGTGGTGCTAAAGGAATAGCCTTATTGTTTTTATGTCAAAGTCCTATTTCTTCCTCCTTCCTTAACCAGCTATTTTCTTCACGGCATTGTCCCAACCTAATGGGCATCTTCCTTTAAATACGATTTGAAATTCTCCTTAAACCGGTTCAGTCGCGGAATGGACACATTTCTTATATAGGAATTATTTGGATTTTTTCTTTCATAGTCCTGATGATAGTTCTCTGCCATGTAGAACTTGTCAAATGCCACCACTTGGGTAACAATAGGGCGGCCGTAAGCATTTGTGGAGTCCAAAAGCGAAATGTAATCGACAATAATTTTTTGCTGGACCTCATCTTTATAAAATGCAATAGAACGGTATTGTGCACCTCTGTCCGGTCCTTGTCGGTTCAAAGAAGTTGGGTCATGTGAGCCAAAAAAGACCTGTACCAGCTGGGTAAAAGAAATTATCTCTGGGTCATAATAAACCTCAACTGCTTCTGCATGTTGGGTTCTGCCATAAGCAACTTGCTCATAGGTCGGATTCTCTTCAGGTCCGCCGGAATAACCTGAATGTACTTCGGCCACACCCTTTACACTTTCAAATATGGCCTCCACGCACCAAAAACAACCACTTGCAAAATAGGCGGTTTCATAGTTTTGTAAATCTTGGGGGGCAGCTTGTACCTTTTCAATGTTTTCCTGTTGTGCCACAACAGCTTTTTCTGCTGTGGTTTTGGGTTTACAGCTTGCTGAGGTAATCAATAAAGCTGTGGAGAGGATAATTTTGATCATTTTCATACCATATTTTCTTTTTGGTCGCATCCATGTAGAGCTCATTACGAAGATCGGTCAAATACTATAACCCTGACCGAAAAACACCTTCAATCTGACGGGAATTTAAAAATATAAGGCTCCGATGCAAAACTTCAATCGGACGTCTTGGTCAAAAAATCAGACAAACTACACTTCTTGAATCTGTTGCTATAAGGGACAACATCGATGAAATGCACATTGAGCCGTTGCGTTGTTTTTTAACCTAAAAACGTTTGTCGACGATAAAATACACTTCAGCCGAGAAAAGTTCCGACACCGAAAAAAAAGGAGGGTTAAGCGATGAAAATCTGGGTCAGGGTAGGTCCGAAAGTAAATTTACCATGTAAAAATAACCCAAGTCATGAAAGCAATTTTAACCATCATCGCAATAATCTTCTTCGGAACTCTAGCTATGGCCCAAGACATGTCTAAAGAAGTTAAAGTAGAAACTACTACTGTAGGTGTTGAATTGAATGTTGAGATTCAAGAGGAAACTGAAAAGGAAGTCGAAGTTGCTAGATTGTATATGTTTAAAAACTCTAGGGTTAAGAAAGCGCTTTCTTTTAGAACCAAAAGAAACAAGGCTAAATTGGCTTAATTATGATACTGGAAATTGCAATACCATTCACCTTATTTTTAAGTGTAGCTTTTGTTGTGGCTTCCATTATTTTCTCATTCCGCAAAAAAAGGACTCATTCATCCACAAACACGCTTAATCGGATTAAATCGCAACAGACCGATTTTTAGAAGAATGCGCAAAAGCGTTTGTTTACCTTAGAACAATACAATCATCAAACCCCATATAAAATGTATACTATTTTAATCCCGGTTGCTTTATTTTGTAGTTTAATTTTTGTTTCTGCTGCTGTACTGTTGTCTTTACGTCTTGTAAAAGCGCCTTCGCATCGTAAATAACACCATCCTTGATGGTATAGGAAACACCTCCTACACGTACCACCTCATTACTAGCTGTAAGTTTTACAGCTCCTGTGCCGTATAACACTTTCAGGTTTTTCAGGGGATTTTCGGATACGACCACGAAATCTGCCAGTTTACCAACTTCCACAGTTCCAATTTTGTCTGCCATTCCCAGAGCTTCGGCCCCATTTAGGGTTGCTGATCGTATTATTTCCAAGGGATGAAATCCAGCTTCTCTTAGCAGTTCCATTTCCCTAACGTATGCAAAACCATATAATTGAAAGATAAATCCAGAATCGGAACCTGTAGTAACCCTGCCACCTCTGTTTTTATACTCGTTTACGAAGGTCATCCATAAGCCGTAGTTTTCACGCCAAGCAACTTCTTGCTCGGTTCCCCAATCGTGCCAATAGGAACCGTGCGAAATTTTACTGGGTTGATAAAAATCCCATAGGGATGGCAGGGTGTAATCCTCATGCCATTCTGCCCTGCGAGCTCTGTGCAAATCCCTGCTGGCCTCGTATATATTGAGGGTTGGATCTAGGGTGAAATCCAAGGCGATTAGCTCATCCATGACTTTGTTCCAATGATCGGAATATGGTTTTGCGGCTTGTTTCCAGAGCTTTCCGGCTTCTTCAAACCGATGTTGTTCATTTTGGTAGTTATAGTCCAAAGGATAATCTTGCACGGTTCTGTCTTCAAATAACGCTTCTGGTAGTCCATACCAATGTTCCATGCTTGTTAAACCAGCACGGGCGGAATTTAGCACATTCCACCTTGCTACATCCAATTGTGCATGGTGGCAAGCAGAGCGTAATCCCAATTTTTTGTTTTCTTCCAAAGCGGCAGCCATAATTTCTGGGGCTGCACCAAAAAATTTAATGCCATCGGCACCTCGTTCTGCATTGGCGCGCACCCACTTTCTTGCTTGATCTGGGGTACTGATGGGGGCATCGTTCAAGGGATTGAAATCCTTGGTCTTCTGTCCAAAAGCGGTATAGGCAAAAATTCTTGGAGCAATAATCTCATTTTTTTCACTTTTTCTTTTAAGATCCAATGCCCAGTCAACACCTCTACCGGCAGGTTCCCTTACGGTTGTAATCCCATGGGCCATCCACAATTTAAAAACATAATCGGAATCTGCACCTTGGGAAACCCCTCCTATATGGCCGTGCATGTCCACAAAACCAGGGAGTAAATACATGCCAGAACAATCAAGTTCTTTGCCACCAGATTTGAGTTTGGGTCTTTTGGTTTCATCAATTGCTACCCCAGGATATCCCACGACCTGGATTTTTACAATTTTATTGTTTTCAACCACTATATCTATAGGACCTCGGGGTGGTGCACCGTTACCATTTATTAGGGTAACGCCTCGGATAATCAGTTGGGGAAATGGGCCTTCACTTAATTGATTTTGCCCATATCCAATAATTAACTGGAATAGAAATACGAAAGAAAGTAATTTTTTCATGGTCGGTTTTATTCTGGAATTTCAATTTTATCACCCAAGAACAAGGCATTTAAAAATAGTCGGTTGGTGCCATACCAAGACCCCCTAAAGTTGGGGTTGTCCGCAAAGAGAATTACCCTTCCTCCTCCTAATTCGCTAACAATGAGTGAAGCTGAAGGTTTTAAATTTTCTTCTGTATTTTTCTTGGTGATAAAACCATCAATATGCGGATCCCTGGCATACTTGGCCACAGTGGCATATTCATTCTTACTTGGAGCCAACCAAACGGAATTGTTTTTGTACACCGGAATGGAATTGTCATGGTAACCAAATGCCAAGGGGTGCGTAATATCCAAATCAACTTTGAAAATAGCTCCGCCAACACTTTCCTTTCCTAAGTTTTCTGAAGCATTCACATAAGGTTTACGGGTAACCGTTGCAGTAGAATCCTTTTCCTTATCCGTTAATTCTTCTTTGACCAGTTTTTTCTCGATGGCCCATTTGGAAGCAGTTCCTATAGTTATAAGGGTGTTTCCCTTGCTTACCCAACTTTTTATTTTTTCCTGTTGTTTTTTGGATAGGTCATAGTTGCCAGATACCATGACAAGCGTATTGTACTTGTCCAGATTGGATCTACCAAAGTTGCGCATGGGGATTTTGGTTATGGGCATGTGCACTCGGGTATCCAATAAATGCCAAACTTCTCCAGCCTCATAAGAACGAACTCCGTCACCAATGATCATGGCCGCTTTGGGTTTGGTCAGCGGTGAAACATACCTACTTCCTAAGTCAACTCCTTTTGCATTGTATCCAGTATGGGCGGCATAAATGGGCACCTGGAACTTCCGTTGTGCTTCTTGTATGAGCTGAAATACTTTATCTGTATCCTTTTTCTGAAG
The DNA here is from genome assembly GCA_965117065.1 of uncultured Allomuricauda sp. Classification (GTDB taxonomy): domain Bacteria; phylum Bacteroidota; class Bacteroidia; order Flavobacteriales; family Flavobacteriaceae; genus Flagellimonas. The sequence continues at coordinate 1,116,310 of OZ220751.1, read as the reverse complement.
GCTTACGGGAATTACCAAGGCACCATAATTAAACCGCTTATTCCCTTCTGTGGTTTTAGCGGTATAGGGCTTAAAGGAGGAGGAAATGACCAATCCTTTGGATTGGAGATAGTTCAGCGCGGCAACTGCATTATAATCATCGTAATCAATGATATAGGCATAATTTGATTTGGATACCGGTTTAGGGTTCACCAAATTGGCCGTAGTAGTAACTTTTTCTCCTAGACTCAACGAGGTGACAGGTTTATACTTCATATTGTAAAAATGGGCTACGGACCAGGCTGAAGCATCATAATAAACGCTGTCCCTAAATTTTTCATAGGTCTCAAACATGGTCTGGACCATCCTATATTGTGGTTGTTGGGCGGGAACCACAAAATTGTTTCCTGAGCGATATACATCAATTTTGTGGAGTAAAAGTTTGTCTACAAATGCCTTGACTCTATTAGGATCGTGTTCATCTTTGAATGAATATCCCTTAATTCGACTTCTGGAAGCATTCCCTAAGCCACTTTTAAAGAAGTCTTGTTGGTATTTTCTTAAATAGGATTTATTCTCTACCGCAGCCTTTACCGTGGTAATGCTGGATAAATATTGGTTCCTTATAGTAAATGGAAAAGTAATTTCCCCAAAATCCGTGGTCTGTTTATGGCCCCGGGAACTTGCTTGTTCAAATAATAGGGCCAAACCACCTTGTAAATCGGGGTAAGAAGAACCGTAACCAGGATAGGTGCCATCAAACACTTCCTTAGTAAAGTAAAAGGAGCCTATACTATCCAATGCCTTGGAAAAGTAGTCCCCAAATAGATTGTTGAGGTCGACATAGTTTTCTTTGGGCATTATGGGATTCAATGATCCATTGTCCTTCATGGGTTCAAAGAAATAAGAACTTTGCGAGCCCATTTCATGAAAATCTGTGACTACATTGGGATACCATTGGTGGTACCAAGTCAATTTTCCTCGACTTTCTGGGTTGATACCAAGTAGCCAGTCCCTATTTAAATCGAACCAATAATGGTTGGTACGGCCCCTGGGCCAGTATTCGTTATGTTCTGCATCTTGAGGGTCTGCCACCAAAGGACTGCCCTGGTACATATTGGCCCATTGTGTGTGTCTATCCCTTCCATCAGGATTTATGGTAGGATCTATAAAGATGACCCCATTGTTAAGGTATTTAAGAATTTCCGGGTTGTTGGAAGCGGTCAAGGTATAGGCCATGAGCAAGGCTGCTTCAGAACTTGACGGTTCGTTCCCATGAACGTTGTATCCCAGATTAATAAAAATGGGCACTTCATCATAGTTGGTCGGATTTATCGATGGGTCGACAAACTGCAAATGTTCATTTTTTATTTGATCCAGTTTCCCCATGTTTTCTGGAGAGCTGACCGTAAGAATTACCAGTTTTCTGCCCTCGTGGGTTTTTCCGTATTCGTAAATGCTTGCACGGTCAGATACTTCCGCGAGTTTGGATAGATATCCCACAATAAGGTCATGCCGGGTGTGATGGTTCCCGATGGGGTAGCCCAAAAACTCTTCTGGAGAGGGGATGTTCGGATTAAAAGGATGAAATTTTTTGAAGAAATAGTCTTGTGCAGAAACGGTAGTACCTATAAAAAGTACTAACAAGAGTAGTTTTTTCAACATACTTTGGAAGATTAAGTTAATCTTCTAAAGATAGGAAAAGCATTTAATCGATAGCGTTGAATTCCTCTATTATTTCCTCAAACTCGAGTCGATAAAAAGTGCCCTCTTTTTCTGTATCCTTATTGATGGAACCTCTAAGTTGGCGGGCTAGGTTGTAGATAAGCTTTAACCCTAAAGATTTTGAGGTTTCTGGGCTGATTTCTTCTGAGTATCCAATACCATTGTCACCAAGGTGCATTTCATACCGTTTATCTGAAAGCTTACGAAGGGAAATTAAAATCTCACCAGCTTGGTCATCCTTTATTCCATACTTGAGTGCATTGGTAATAGTCTCATTGATGATCAATCCCAAGGGAATTATGGTATCAATACTCAACTTGTGGTCATCAATATGAAGATTCAATTTAATCTTGTTGGTATTCCCTTTAACTGAACGTACCAAGTAATTGCAAAGTTCCTCCACATAGGGTTTCAACTCAATTTTAGATAGATAGTCGTCACGTTTATAGAGCATTTCATGAACCATTGCCATGGAAACAACCCTGTTTTGACTACTCTTAATGATGCTGCTTATTTTATCGTCGGCTACCGCCCGGGATTGCAAACTCAATAGACTGGAAACGGTTTGGAGATTGTTTTTGACCCTATGGTGAACTTCCTTCAACAAGGTTTCTTTTTCATTGATACGTTCCTGTACTTCCTTCCTTGATTTATAGAGATTATGATGGGCACGTAATAGATTTCTACCAAAAACTCCGCCCAACAAATAAACTGCGAAAACCACACTTGTAAAGGCGAACCACTTTCTCGAAACTAGGGGCACCGTATTTTCTGATAGATTAAGATCTCCCATGTCATACAAAAAAATAAGAGCTACCAATACGAGGTTGACAATAAGATAAAAATGACCATACATTTTTGTGGTCACATATCCTGCGAATACCACAATGGCCAATACAAAAATAAATGGGCTTTGAATACCCCCGCTATATATGGTTATAATAATACCACCTACCATGGCCAGGGAAGAAGCAATGTTGTAAGTAGCTGTGAGATTCTTGTGTTTATTATAAAGGTATGTGTTCACAAAGTTTAAGAAGGCATAACCGAAAAAGACAACCGGAATAATTCCCTTGATATTGAGGAGAAAAATACACACCAACCCGAATACAATGGAGGTAAGGATGGAATTGTGGTTGACCTTTAGAATCAACTGGATTTTGTCCTGCAAACGACGGTTTTCCTCGTTAGGCATGTTCATAGGCATGGTACGGTTATTCTCTTTTACTACAAGCAATGTTGAAAAAGATAGTAAAAGTAGCTATTTGTGGGGGTGTTTGGGATGTAAATCTAACTATGTTTTTAATTAAATCAAAAACGACAGCCTTAATTGACTGCCGTTTAGTTGTTTTTCCGAATTGGGTTTAGTCTTCGATGAGAACCCACTCTCCCTTATCTATCAGAGGCTCAGCTTGTTTGTATTTCACTGTCTTGCTTTCTCCTGACATAACATTTTTAATGGTCACCCTATCATTTCTTCCAATTTTTGGCTTTTCGCGCACAATAGTTTCAGTTACTTGCGGCCTTCTTCCTTGGGTTTGCCCGGCTGCTCTGTTTTGCGCTGCAAGCTCATCGCTATTGGGAATTTCCTCTTTGGAAGTCTGTAAGTTTTCCTTAGGTCTCCTAAGGCTTCTGGCTTCTTGGATTTGATTGGTGTTCTCCGAAGGAAGCTCCCCTTTGAACAAAAAGGAAATTACTTCTTTGTTCACCTTGTCAATCATTTCTTTGAAGAGTTCAAAGGCCTCAAATTTGTAGATTAGCAAAGGATCCTTTTGTTCATGGACAGCCAATTGCACAGATTGTTTCAACTCATCCATTTTACGTAGATGTGTTTTCCAAGAATCATCAATAATGGCTAAAGAAATGTTCTTTTCAAAATCGGTGATCAACTGTTTTCCATCACTAGAATAGGCAGCCTCCAAATTGGTGACCACATTTAGGGTTTTGATACCGTCTGTAAACGGAACCACAATGCGCTCAAATTTGTTGGACTGGTCTTCATATACCTTTTTAATTACCTGAAACGCCACTGTGGCACTACGCTCCATTTTTTGTTGATAGAAATCGTAAGCTGATTTGTATACTATGTTGGCAATCTCCTGGAAGCTCAACCTTTTAAATTCCTCCTCAGAAACAGGTGAGGTGATGGAAAAGTACTTGATGAGTTCAAATTCGAAGTTTTTATAATCTTCTGCCACCTTGTTGGTGTCTGCAATCACCTCACAGGTGTCGTAGATCATATTGGCAATGTCTACCTTTAAACGCTCCCCTTGCAAGGCATGACGTCTTCTTTTATAGACTACTTCTCTTTGGGCGTTCATCACATCATCATATTCCAAAAGTCGCTTACGGATACCAAAGTTGTTTTCTTCAACTTTTTTCTGGGCACGCTCTATGGATTTGGTCATCATGGAGTGTTGGATTACTTCTCCGTCTTCCAAGCCCATTCGGTCCATCATTTTAGCTACTCGGTCCGAACCAAACAAACGCATCAGGTTGTCTTCCAAAGACACGTAGAACTGCGAACTACCCACATCTCCCTGTCTTCCGGAACGTCCTCGTAACTGCCTATCCACACGTCGCGAATCATGTCGTTCTGTACCCACAATGGCAAGTCCTCCCGCAGTCTTGACCTGATCACTCAATTTAATATCAGTACCCCTACCAGCCATGTTGGTGGCAATGGTTACAATGCCCGCATTTCCTGCTTCGGCAACAATGTCCGCTTCTTTTTTGTGCAATTTGGCGTTAAGCACATTATGTGGAACTTTCCTAACACTCAATAGTTTGGATAACAGCTCCGAAATCTCTACGGACGTGGTACCTATCAATATCGGTCTACCAGCTTTTGAAAGGTCGGTAACCTCTTCTATAATAGCATTGTACTTTTCCCGCTTGGTTTTATAAATTAAATCGTGACGGTCATCCCTGGCAATAGGTCTGTTCGTTGGAATTTCCATCACATCCAACTTATAGATTTCCCAAAATTCCCCAGCTTCGGTAACGGCTGTACCGGTCATCCCAGCCAACTTGTTATACATTCTAAAGTAATTCTGAAGAGTGATGGTTGCAAAGGTTTGGGTCATGGCCTCAATCTTCACACTTTCCTTGGCCTCAATAGCTTGGTGCAATCCATCAGAATATCGTCTACCGTCCATAATACGTCCAGTCTGCTCATCCACGATCATCACTTTGTTATCCATGACCACGTATTCCACGTCCTTTTCAAAAAGGGTGTAGGCTTTGAGTAATTGGCTCATGGTATGGATACGCTCGCTTTTTACTGCAAAATCCTTGAAAAGCACCTCTTTGAGTTCGGCCTCCTTTTCAATTTCCAATTCCTGTCCCTCAATTTTGGCAATTTCTCCACCAATATCGGGCATTACAAAAAAGTCTTTGTCCTGATCTCCTGAAATGTAATCGACTCCTTTGTCTGTCAGTTCAATTTGGTTGTTTTTTTCGTCAATAGTGAATAGCAGGTCAGCATCAACTTTGGGCATTTCCCTGTTGTTGTCCTGCATATAAAAGTTTTCCGTTTTTTGAAGCAGTTGTTTCACTCCTTCTTCACTCAAAAACTTAATCAGGGCTTTATTTTTAGGTAAACCACGGTGCACACGGAGTAACAAAAAACCTCCTTCTTTGGTATCCCCTTCTTTGATCAATTTTTTAGCTTCGGCCAAAACGCCGGTCAAATGCTGTCGTTGCTTTTGAACAATATCAGAAACCTTTGGTTTTAACTCATTGAACTCATGACGGTCTCCCTCAGGAACCGGTCCGGAAATAATCAAAGGGGTTCTGGCATCATCAATAAGGACAGAATCCACCTCATCCACAATAGCATAATGGTGTGGAGGCTGCACCAAATCATCTGGTGTATGGGCCATATTGTCCCTTAGGTAATCAAAACCAAATTCGTTGTTGGTGCCATAGGTAATATCAGAATTATAGGCAGCTCTTCGGCCTTCAGAATTGGGTTGATGCTTATCTATACAATCTACAGAAAGGCCATGGAACTCAAAAATAGGAGCCATCCAAGCACTATCCCGTTTGGCCAGGTAATCGTTAACTGTAACCAAGTGAGTCCCTTTCCCAGAAAGCGCATTCAAGTAGAGTGGGAGGGTAGCCACCAAGGTTTTACCTTCCCCGGTATGCATCTCCGCAATTTTGCCTTGGTGCAAAGCAACACCTCCAATGAGCTGTACATCATAATGTATCATATCCCAGGTGACCTCTTTTCCGGCAGCATCCCAAGAATTTTTCCAAACGGCATTATCACTCTCCAAGGTAACGTAGTCCTTGGAACCGGAAAGGACTCGGTCAAATTCCGAGGCGGTTACGGTCAGGGTTTCATTATTGGTAAAGCGTTTAGCGGTCTCTTTTACCACTGCAAAAGCTTCGGGCAGAATGGTGTTCAACGTATTTTCTGAAATGGAATAGGCTTCTTCGTTAAGCTTATCTATCTCGGTATAGATTTCTTCGTTTCTGTCTATATCCGTTGAGTTTTGCACTTCTGTACGAAGGGCTTCAATTTTATCATTGATTTCCTTACAATCTTCGGCTATTTGCGATTTGAATGAAGTTGTTTTTTGTCTTAGTTCATCATGGGATAGTCCTTCCAACTGCTGTTCAAAGGATTTTATCTCATTCACCAAAGGTTGTAATGATTTTACGTCTTTCTCGGATTTATCCCCAACAAAAACCTTTAGTACGGAATTAATAAAGCTCATGAATTATTTTTCTTTTGGATTGCAAAAGTTGTTCCATTGTCCGGGCTTGGGTTGAAACCACCTGCAAGGCTGTCAAAATTACATAAAAAAAAGCCTCAGAAGAGACTTTTTGATATGGTTTTGTTTATCTATATGGGTCAATACTCATCCTCATTCCAAAGGTAATCTTCCTCGGTAGGGTAGTCGGGCCAGATTTCCTCAATGGACTCGTAAATTTCGCCACCTTCCTCTTCCATGGACTGCAAGTTTTCCACAACTTCCAATGGAGCTCCGGTACGGATGGCATAATCTATTAATTCGTCTTTGGTGGCTGGCCAAGGCGCATCACTTAAATATGAAGCTAATTCTAATGTCCAGTACATAGTAACGGTTTGATTTTAATTTTTTGCAAAAATAATTTTTAAACCCTATTTGCCAAGTAAAATTGACATTATTTAAAAAAAAATTTTCACGTGTTAATCTGAAACGCAGAAAATTAGGATTTATTCTTCCCTTTTTTCAGGAACCCACTTAACTTCTTCTGCTGATAGATCTTTTGACAACTTTCGTGCCAATACAAATAGATAGTCGGAAAGCCGATTGATGTATGACAATAAGCTCTCGGGTACGGGCTCATTTTCGTGAAGATAGGAGACCATTCGTTCGGCTCTACGGCAAATTGTTCTGGCAATATGACAGTATGACACGGTTGTGTGCCCGCCAGGAAGTATAAAATGGGTCATTTCTGGAAGTTCTTGGTTCATCTGGTCCATTTCCTTTTCCAATAACTCAATATCCTTGGTTGCAATTCTTGGTATTTTTAGCCGGTTGTCTTTGGTAGGCTCTGTAGCCAAAATGGCTCCAACGGTAAACAATCTGTTTTGGATTAGCGCTAGTAGTTCCTTGGCATGTGCATGGATGTCTTGGTCCCGTAGCAAGCCCAAAAAAGAGTTGAGCTCATCTATGGTGCCGTAACTTTCGATACGGATATGGTGTTTGGGGACCCGTTTGCCCGTAAACAATGCTGTGGTACCCTTATCGCCTGTTTTGGTGTAAATCTTCATATTGGGTTAATTGCTTTAGGATGAAAGAGTAGATTAATTGATAATTGCTCATTGTCAATTGTTCCTACCATGCTTTCGTTTACCATCCATAAATTTTCTTGACTTTCTACGCCTTCTTCCTTTTTTGTTACGAAAAAGAATAATCAAATAAATGAGTCCCAAAACCCCCAAGACGTACCAAACCGTGTAATCTGCTGCTGCACTTTCCATACCTAAAATTACCTTTTTATATTCGGATAGTGAAATGTTCTTTTTCTTGTTCTTTTCTAACAAAAAGGGCTCCCAGCCGATACAAATCTATGCTTACGGTAATGCTGGATAATTGAATCAAAGCTTTCCATTCCTTCTCTTTCTGCGGATTTTGATGTATGCCGTCAATTAAAATGACACTGCTATTATGGAGTTTTCCTTCAGATATGAGTTGGTTAAAATGAAATGGGTCAAATTGACGGGCAAAAACCAAATCATACTTGTTTTGATCATACCTCAGTTTTGGAAAGGTCTTTATGACTAGTTGCCCTGCCTCCAAATCATCCAAAATGGCAACACTTTTACTATCAAAATAGTTGATGCTCTTAAGGAGTATATTGTTAGATTTTTTTTTGTCCCAGTTCTTTTTTGAGTACAAGCACTCTGTTACATAGCTAAACACAAAAGGGGAATGAATCCCATGTTCATTAGAGGATTTCCAGAGAAATTTCAGATAAGATGCGAACTTAAAATACATTTTAACCCTCTAAAATAGCAGAAAGTTCGAACCAACGTTCTGTTTTGGTTTCCAAGGCCTCCGATATTTCTTTAAGCGCAATGGAAAGTTGGGCAATTTCGTCCCCGTTTAGATTGGGATCCACAAATTGATTTTGCAATTTTTCTTTATCCTGTTCCAGCTTTTGGATTTCCTTTTCTAGTCTTTTATGCTCCTTTTGTTCTAAATAAGATAACTTTTGGGAGTTTTCTTTTTCTTTCCAAGAAACCTTTTCCACTTTTTCAGTGCTATTGCTTTTAGCTTCCCGTTCTGCTATAATTTTGCTGCTTTCGTAAGCCCTAAAATCTGAATAATTGCCCGGAAAATCCTCGATAATGCCATCTCCTTTAAAAATAAAAAGATGATCTACAATTTTGTCCATAAAATAACGATCGTGCGAAACCACAATCAAGCAACCAGGAAAATCAAGTAAAAAACTTTCCAAAACGTTTAAGGTGACAATGTCCAAGTCGTTGGTTGGTTCATCTAGAATCAAGAAATTGGGATTTTGGATAAGAACGGTGCACAAATACAATCGTTTGCGTTCTCCACCACTTAGCTTCTCAACAAAATCGTACTGCTTTTTTCTGTCAAAAAGGAACCGCTCCAACAACTGCTGGGCTGAAATCTGCTTGCCTTTTTTTAGGGGAATATACTCCCCAAATTCCCTTATGACATCAATCACTTTTTGCCCAGCCTTGGGTTGGATGCCTTTTTGGGTGTAATAACCGAACCTTAAAGTGTCACCTACCACTACTTTACCACCATCTGGAGCTTCCTGCTGGGTGATGATGTTTAAAAAAGTGGATTTGCCGGTACCATTTTGCCCAATAATCCCAACCCGTTCACCTTTGGTGAAGTTGTACTCGAATTTGTTCAATATTGTCTTAGCTCCATAGGCTTTGGAAACGTTATGCAGTTCTAGGATTTTACTGCCCAAACGTTCCATGTTCAGTTCCAATTGTACCTGATGATCTTGTCTCCTTTGGTGAGCCTTTTGCTTTATTTCCTGGAAATCATCAATTCTCGATTTGGACTTTGTAGTTCGTGCTTTGGGCTGCTTACGCATCCAATCGAGTTCCTTTTTAAAAAGCAACTTGGTCTTATGTTGTTCCACGGCCTCGCGTTCCACCCGGGCTTCTTTTTCCCTTAGGTAGTAGGAGTAATTTCCCTTGTAACTATAAAGCTGATTATTGTCCAACTCAATGATTTCATTACAAACCCGTTCCAGAAAGTAACGGTCGTGGGTAACCATGAATAGTGTTATGTTCTCTTTGGTAAAATAAGCTTCCAGCCACTCTATCATTTCCAAATCCAAATGGTTGGTTGGTTCATCTAAAATGAGCAGGTCTGGCTTGTTCAAAAGCGCATTGGCTAAGGCCAAACGTTTTTTCTGCCCTCCAGAAAGTGTGCTTACTTTTGCATCCAGCGTATCTAAATGTAACTTAAAGAGAATTTGTTTGTATTGGGTTTCAAAATCCCAGGCGTTATGGCGCTCCATGGCTTCAAACGCCTGTTGGTAGCCCTCAGCGTCATCTGGGTTTTGAACCGACTTTTCATATTTGGCGATAACCCTTAAGATTTCATTGTCCGTGCTGAAAATGGTCTCTTCAATAGTTAAATTGGGTTTCAGGTCAGGCTCCTGTTCCAAAAAGGCGATTTTAATTCCTTTCCGTGATACCACCTGTCCAGATTCAGAAGTGTCCTTTCCAGAAATAATATTGAGAATAGAAGTTTTTCCACTCCCATTTTTCGCAATTAATGCAATTTTCTGGTCCTTGTTTATTCCAAAAGAGATGTCGGAAAACAAAACCAGCTCTCCATAAGATTTAGATATTTGCTCTACTGTCAATAAATTCATTCAGCTAATTTTCAGCTATTGTTTATTTCTTGGCGAAGGTCAATAGGTAGCCATAACGAATGGCCAGGGTTAAGAGTAAGGGAATCAATATCGGTGAAAAAATCTGGATTTTGGTCAACCAAAACACCAAAAGAAGCCCTAACAACGCCAAGGCAATCTTTAAGTACTTAAAAAACCATTGTGGCAACTGTTGCTGAAAAGCAAAAACATAAGCTACCCCTATATTCACCGGAAAAGCCCATAAAACGTTAAAATTATAAGGTGTAGAGGTATGATCCGTAGCGAACCAGAGTAACAACAAAAAGGTGCCAACTAGTCCAGTTACAACGAATAATGAAAAATCCAACCATCTGCTGCGCGTACCGTGCCTATAATCCAAAAAAGTTACAACTGCGGTAAAAAGCAATACCAAACTTAACCAGAAAAGCGGGGAAAGCGGGAAAAAACCTATTCTTGTTACTTCAGCGTAATCCAGCACAGTTCGCTCTCTTTTTACCAAGGGCTTTCCATTTTTAGTAGTATTCCGCAATTGTCGCATGGCATAATAGGGCAAGAACATATGTTCTTGTACAGTGGCTTTACGGTCCACAACGGAACCAAAGGCCACATCAATACCCAAGGTCCACCATGAGTTTAAATCTATATTTTGTCGAACCAACTGACGAAAAGTGTATTGCTTGTCCAAATAGGCGCCGTCAAAAACAATGGCATCCCCAAATTGACTCTTCAGGACGTCGCCTGTAATACTGGAACAATTATTTAGAAGTGGGTCATAGAGGTAATCCCTGTTTTCAGGGAGATAACTGGTTTCAAAAAATGTCAGTAGTTTATTTTTTTCGGTCAAGGTCAAATCCAATATCTGTTCCTTTACCCACCTTTTTTCCAGTTCGTACTCGAATAAAAAACGATCAAAGTTCCTTCGTGAGAGCGAATAGACCATTTTCCCTTTTACAAAGTTCAAATAGAAGTTGGGACGGTTAAAATCGAAAGTGCCATAATTGTAGACTACATCAATACCCAATACAGAATCCTGAACGCGAAACGCACTGTGTCCAAAGGCGTAATAAAGTTCATCTCCTGCAGCACAGGTAAGCAAACTTATTTGGGATTTTTCCGAAAGTACTGGTGTTTGCGCAAACAGTTGTTTGCCAACGAAAAGGAGGAATGCCAAAAAGAGAACTTTCTGCTTCATCTGTGACTTTGTCAACGCAAATATCAGAATAATTAAGACAGGGTGGGATATGAAAATCCAACAGTTTGTTTTTTAGCTTATTTTTACGAAAATCCTAACCTTATGCGGTCTTACATTCCCAATTTTTTAACCCTATTGAACCTGTTGAGTGGCTGTGTTGCAACTATTTTTGCAGTATTGAACCAATTAGAGATTGCTGCGGTTTTTGTGTTTATAGGAATATTTTTTGATTTTTTTGATGGCTTGGCTGCTCGGGCACTTAAAGTGCAGAGCGAAGTAGGGGTGCAACTGGATTCCTTGGCCGATATGGTTACTAGTGGCCTGGTACCTGGAATCGTAATGTTTCAGCTGTTGGATATGTCGCAGACCAAGGGTGGGAGTGCTGGTCTTTCATGGGTAGAAGCGGGTAGTACAATGTGGATTGGAGGTAAGGTAGCCCCAATCGCTTTTTTTGGATTCGTTATTACCTTGGCTTCCGCTTACCGATTGGCCAAGTTCAATTTGGATGAAAATCAGGTGTCTTCTTTTGTGGGCTTGCCCACGCCAGCAAACGCCCTATTAATTTTGTCATTGCCATTGATTTTGTTGTATCAAAATAATGACGTGCTTAATGGAATTATCCTTAACCAGTGGTTCTTAATAGGGTTAACCATATTGAGTGGCTATTTGTTGAATTCCAAGGTTGAATTGTTTGCGTTAAAGTTCAAAAATTGGAGTTTTAGGGACAATGCCGTGCGTTACCTTTTTTTAGTTGGGAGTTTGGTCATGTTACTAACCTTAAAGTTTTTGGCAATTCCTTTGATTGTGGTCTTATATATTTTGATATCCCTCCTACAGCCAAAATCATCTGCGGGTCTTTAAAATTTTAAAAATGTTTAGGTGAATGTTGGATTGGATTTAAAAATCCAGCTTCTTTTTTCGGAGTTCAAAGTTTTGCCCCAGATATACCTTTCGAACCATCTCATCAACAGCCAATTCTTCCGGAACACCAGCTTTTAGGATACCACCTTCAAACATGAGGTATGAGCGCTCAGTAATGGCCAAGGTTTCCTGAACATTATGGTCAGTGATGAGAATACCTATGTTCTTGTTCTTTAATTGGGCCACAATGCGTTGAATGTCCTCTACAGCAACTGGGTCAACCCCGGCAAAAGGTTCATCCAAAAGAATAAATTTTGGGTCTGTAGCCAAAGCTCGAGCTATTTCTGTACGTCTTCTTTCTCCACCGGAAAGTAAATCTCCTCGGTTTTTACGAATATGTCCCAAACCAAATTCATCAATAAGGGACTCCATTTTCATGTGCTGTTCCTTTTTGGTAAGGTTGGTGAGTTGCAGTACGCTAAGAATGTTCTTTTCAATGCTTAGTTTTCTGAAAACAGAAGCTTCTTGTGCCAAATAACCAATCCCATTTTGCGCCCTTTTGTACATTGGGAAAGTAGTGATCTCCATATTATCTAAGAAAATCTGCCCTCCATTAGGTTTGATCAAACCTACGATCATGTAGAAGGAAGTCGTTTTGCCAGCACCATTGGGACCTAAAAGGCCCACAATTTCACCTTGGTTTACCTCAAGGGAGATGCCTTTTACAACTTTTCGGCCCCTATAGGCCTTCATGATATTTTCAGCGCGTAGCTTCATAAGAATTTGCCAAAACTAAACATATTCTCTTTTTGGGTCATCGACTTTGGGATTTTTTTATGCCTCACTTTCTTGCAATGCTTCCCAATATTCAAAAGCTCTACGTAGGTGTGGAATTACAATAGTACCTCCAATTAAGGTGGCAATGCCCAAGGTTTCCATAACTTCCTCTTTGGAAGCCCCTTGATCTTTAGAGCTCTCTAAATGGTATTTTACACAATCATCGCAACGCATAACGGCAGAGGCTACAAGTCCGAGTAATTCCTTAGTTTTTACATCTAAAGCACCTTCCATAAAGGCGTTGGTATCCAGATTAAAGATCCGTTTGATCAGTTTGTTGTTTTCGGCCAAAAGTTTGTCGTTCATCTTAGCCCGGTACGCATTGAATTCTTCTACTTTATTTGGCATTTTGTTTTTCCTTTTTGGCTTCTTTTTTTAGCACAACCTTCGAAATTTGAATACTTATCTGGTACAAAATAAGCACGGGAACAGCTACAACAATCTGGCTGGCCACATCCGGGGGTGTTATGATAGCGGACATTATCAGTACTATGACCAAAGCAATTTTTCGATACTTCTTCAATATTTGTGGGGTTACCAAACCTACTTTGGTTAAAAAGAAGATGATTATGGGGAGTTCAAACATAATCCCACATGCAATCACAGAAGCGCGTACAGTGGCTATAAAAGAGCTAATATCTATTTCATTGAGCACTTCTTTGCTCACCTGGTAGGTGCCCAAAAAGTTAATAGATAATGGGGCAACCACGTAGTAACCAAACAAAACACCCATAAAAAACAGGGAGGAGGCGACCAAAATAAATCCGCGGGAATATTTTCTTTCCTTGGCATGTAAACCTGGACTTATAAATCGCCATATTTCCCATAGAACGTACGGGAAAGCAATAATGAAACCAGCCCAAATGGAGGTCCAAATATGGGCAGAAAACTGCCCGGCCATGGTTCGGTTCTGGATGGTAAAAGGCAAAGAATCCCCACAAAACTCGGAATCAATCCCAAAAAACGTTGCTATCCTACAGAAAAACTGGTAGGTGGGAAAGTCCATTTTCTTTGGCCCGAAAATAATCGTATCAAAAATGAAATCCTTCATGATGAAAGCTCCACAGGCTACAATGACAATGGCTACTGTAGATCTGATCAAATGCCAACGCAATTCTTCCAAATGGTCCAAAAAGGACATTTCATTAGGGGTTTCTATCTTTTCTGCCATTATAGGATTCCCTCGTTTATAAGGTTATGAACATGGACTACTCCGGCATAGGAACCATTTTCAAATGCCAAAAGCTGAGAAATGCCGTTGTCTTGCATCGTTTTGAGAGCTTTTACCGCTAAAGTGTCTACATCTACTGCCTTGGGATTTTTAGTCATGATATCCTTGGCGGTAAGCTCACCAATGTTGTCATATTTACTTAACATTCTTCTGATGTCCCCATCAGTAACAACCCCTACCACTTTTTGATTTTCCATTACCGCGGTAACGCCAAGCATTTTTTCTGAAATTTCTACTATGACTTCCTTTACACCTGAGTCGGCATCTACTTGGGGTATTTGGTTGTTCACCACAATATCGGCAACCCTCAAATACAATTTTTTGCCTAAAGCACCTCCGGGATGGTATTTGGCAAAGTCCGCACTGCTAAAACCCCTAAGTTCCAAAAGGCTTATAGCTAGGGCATCACCCATGGCCATTTGCGCGGAAGTACTGGTGGTGGGTGCCAAGTTATTTGGACAAGCTTCTTTTTCCACATAAGTGCTTAGAACAAAATCGGCCTGTTTGGCCAAAATGGAATCCATATTTCCCGTAATGCCAATCAATTTGTTCTTTCCAATTTTTATGAGGGGAAGCAGTGCTTTTATCTCCGGGGTGTTACCACTTTTGGAGATACACACCACCACATCATTTTCTTGGACGGTGCCTAAATCACCATGGATAGCATCAGCTGCATGCATAAACGTGGCAGGTGTACCGGTAGAGTTTAAGGTAGCTACAATTTTGGATGCTATTATAGCACTTTTACCAACCCCGGATACTACTACTCTGCCCTCGGATTTCAGAATGAACTGGACTGCATGAGCAAACTGCTCATCGAGCAGGTTTACCAAATGATGTATGGCCTTACTTTCTGTTTCTAAGGTTCTTTTTGCAATGGATAAAATAGACTGGATGTCGCTCAAGGTAATAAACAGATTATCTAATTGTATTCCTAAAAGAATGTCTTATATTTAAGTTTACAAAGCTAATCAAACTATCTCTACTAACCATTTAAGGAAGATAGATTGCTACTTCTTTTAAATTAACGTTTAAAATTAGAAATTTTACAGCCTACAAATTAGGTTGTTGGATTTAAATAGAACACACCGAAATGGGTCCTACTAATACCGATTTGTATACCTCACTAAAAAAATATTTTGGTTTTTCACAGTTTAAGGGACTACAGGAAAAAGTAATACAGAACATACTTGATAACAAGGATACCTTTGTAATCATGCCCACGGGCGGAGGAAAATCGCTTTGCTATCAACTACCTGCAATTATGAAGGAAGGTACTTCCATTGTAGTGTCTCCTTTGATTGCCTTGATGAAAAATCAAGTAGATGCCATTAGAGGGGTGTCTGAAAAACATGGAATTGCCCATGTGTTGAATTCTTCGTTAACCAAAACAGAGGTGAAGCAAGTAAAAGAAGATATTACCAGCGGGGTGACTAAATTATTGTATGTAGCTCCGGAATCGCTCACCAAAGAGGAGAACGTTGAATTTCTGAACGGGGTACCACTTTCTTTTGTTGCGGTTGATGAGGCCCACTGTATTTCCGAATGGGGACATGATTTTAGACCGGAATACCGCAACCTTAAGAGCATTATTAATCGACTGGGAGACAATATTCCCATTATTGGGCTTACCGCTACTGCAACCCCTAAGGTACAGGAGGATATTATCAAGAACTTAGGTATGACTGATGCCAAGGTATTTAAAGCGTCCTTTAACCGCCCTAACCTCTTTTATGAAATTCGGCCAAAGACGCAGAACGTAGATGCGGATATTATTCGGTTCATTAAACAAAATCAAGGGAAATCTGGAATTGTATATTGTTTGAGTAGAAAACGTGTTGAAGAATTGGCACAAGTGCTTCAGGTAAATGGAGTGAGCGCGGTTCCCTACCATGCCGGATTCGATGCCAAGACACGATCCAAATATCAGGATATGTTCCTTATGGAAGAAGTGGATGTAGTGGTGGCCACTATTGCTTTTGGAATGGGGATAGATAAACCGGATGTGAGGTTTGTGATCCATCATGATATTCCAAAAAGCATAGAAAGTTATTACCAAGAGACCGGAAGAGCCGGTCGTGATGGTGGGGAAGGACATTGTTTAGCTTTTTATGCTTACAAGGATGTGGAGAAATTAGAGAAGTTCATGTCCGGAAAACCTGTGGCCGAGCAGGAAATTGGAAATGCCTTGTTACAAGAAATTGTGGCTTATGCCGAAACCTCAATGTCAAGGAGGAAATTTATACTGCATTATTTTGGGGAGGATTTTGATGAGGTTAAAGGAGAAGGGGCCGAAATGGATGATAATTCGCGCAATCCCAAACAAAAGGAAGAGGCCCAAGATGAGGTAACCAAGCTTTTAAGTGTGGTACAGGGGACTAAGGAAAAGTTCAAAACCAAGGAAATTGTAAAAGTCCTAGTGGGTAAGGTGAATGCCATGATCTCATCCCATAAAACAGATGAAAAAGAGTTTTTTGGTATAGGAAAGGAAAGAGATGAAGCTTATTGGATGGCGTTGACAAGACAGGTGTTGGTGGCTGGACTTCTCAAAAAAGAGATTGAACAATACGGTATCTTGCATGTTACGCCTTCCGGACACGAGTTTCTAAAGAAGTCTTGCTCATTTTTAATGGCAAAAGACCATGTATACAGTGAGGAAAACAATGATGCCATCATTACGGCCGCTAAATCAAGCGGTGCCGCCGCAGATGACAACTTATTGAAATTACTGCGTGATCTACGTAAAAAGGAGGCTATGAAAATGGAGGTACCCCCTTTTGTGGTATTCCAAGACCCATCATTGGAAGATATGGCCTTAAAATATCCCATAAGTATGCCAGAACTTTTGAATATTCACGGAGTGGGGGAAGGGAAGGCCAAAAAATATGGCAAACCCTTTATAAACCTTATTTCCAATTATGTGGATGAGAACGATGTAATCAGGCCTGATGACTTGGTGGTAAAAAGTACCGGGGCCAATTCTGCATTAAAACTATATATCATCCAGAATGTGGACCGGAAATTGCCATTGGACGATATTGCTTCTGCCAAAGGGTTGGAGTTGCCCTCCCTAATCAAAGAAATGGAACAAATTGTTTTCAGTGGCACAAAACTCAACATAGGCTATTGGATAGATGAAATCCTTGATGAGGACCAACAGGAAGAAATCCATGATTATTTCCTGGAGGCCGATACCGATTCCATCTCAAACGCCATTGAAGAGTTTGAAGGAGATTATGAAGACGAAGAGTTACGGCTCTACCGCCTCAAATTTATCAGTGAGGTGGCCAATTAATAGCCGCCATTGAACTCACCAGCTCCGATCATGGCCACAATAAACCCAAAATACAGGATAAATAGCACTAGATAAATCAAGGAGATGGCTAAGCCAATATAGGCCAGTATTTTTCCTGTTTTAATGTTGCTATAATCTGTATAGGCTTCAGGGTTTTGAAGATACAGCTGATTAGCCGTCTTGGCCTTGACCAATGCGATGATACTGAATATTGCTCCAAAGGGGCCACAGCAAATCAAGGTGCCAACAATGGAGATAATACCCATTGTTAGTACTGTGCTTGCCCCTGGTAAGGGTTGTTGACTCATAGTTTTTAGTATTGATCTAAAATTTCCCTCATTCTTTCAGGGTCCTGTAGGGAATCCCATCCAAAGGTAGAAATAGCCCAAATAGATATTAGTAAGTAGATAACATTAAGAACAATACCAATAATTGCCAATATTTTACCCGTTTTTACATTCTTATAACCATCGTACATTTCTGGATTCTCCATGTACAGCTTGGTGGCCTTATTGGCCAATACCACGGCAACAATGCCTAAAATAAGGCCTATGACGCCATAACAGCAGCAAGTAACTATCGATAGGATACCAAAGACAAGAATCAGTGTTGAATTTGGGAGTTTTTGTTGTTCCATAATTTAAATTTTAATTAAAAAGATTGTTCATTTTAAGGAGATAACTTACTAGAATGGTTCCAGCGGTAACCAGCATCAAGAATAATTTGATCTGATGACCAAATTTGAGTTTCAAAAAGAAATTGGATGCCAAAAAAACCAGAAGTAAAACTATTGGGTAAATAGCAGGGTACATTTGGAATGCCTCCACAAACTCGCCATGTATAAGCAAATGTGCTGAGCGTTGCATGCCACAACCAGGACAATCAATACCAAAAAGCTTTTTGTTGAGACAAGGCAGCATAAAGTCCTTGGCAGAAAGCAATAAAATGGTCAATTGTTGGTACATGGTTATAGTTAAAGCGAAGAAAATTACTATTATTTTTGCTATTGCTGTTAAACTTTTTAAAATTTTTTGACCGAAGACCACTATGACTGGCTTTAACATTGGTGATCGTGTAGAAGTGCTGGATGAAGCCATTTCAGGAAGGGTGGAGTCAGTTGTTGGTGATGTGGTAACCATCTTGACGGAAGAAGGCTTCCCTCTTCAATATAACCGCAAGGAACTGGTCTTGGCAAGAGATGGCATTAATGTGACAAATTTTGAAGCTGCCCAAGTCAAAAAGGAAAAAGAACTGCCCAAGAAAAAAAACAGATTCGTTCCAAAACCCAGGGAAAGGAATGCACCAAAAATGGAAGTGGACCTTCATGTCCATCAATTAGTGAAATCTACCAAGGGCTTAAGTAATTTTGATATGCTGAACCTTCAGTTGGAAACAGCAAAAAGGCAATTGGAGTTCGCCATGGATAAACGTATACAAAAGGTGGTTTTTATACACGGGGTAGGTGAAGGTATCCTTAAGGAAGAGCTTCAATACCTATTTGGGAAATATGATAACCTGAAGTACTACGATGCCGATTACCAGAAATATGGATTAGGAGCCACCGAAGTGTATATTTTTCAGAACTCCTAGTTGGTGATTTCTGTGGTCACCTCCCCAAATTCGTCTATGGTTAAATTGGTAATACGCTCACCGCTACTGTTTACAAAAGAAATCTCACTAAGACTTATGGTGTGCACAAATTCAGTGGAGTCGTCATTGGCAACAGTTTCAATAAGAATTATACCATCTTCGGCCTCAATCTCATCGACAACTGTTGGGGTGGCGGGAGGAATGTCATCACAGAAATAACTTGAACTTACTCCATCTGAAAAAATACGATAGGTAAGTGTGGATTGACCAGGGACTGAACTTGAGGTACTTATAGTCTCGCCCACTACTCCATTATCAAGAGCTCCGCTTTGTAAATCCAAAATCAAGGCTTCATCCTCGCTGATTTTAAATAGAATATTGCTGGTTCCTGTTTGAGGGGTAGTACAAAACTGTACACTTGCGCTATTGAAGTCAATGGACTCTATTTGCAGGTCGCCATCGCTACAGGAAATCAGCAGCAACAAAAGTAAGACGGGAAGGAATAATTTTCTCATGGGCCAAATTTAAAGGAATTCCAATTTAATACCCTAAAGACAGGTCAGACTTTAAAAGAAATTAACTTTATTTCACCTATTTTTGATGATTCTTAAATTGATAGCTAAATCATGCAAAAAGTGTACTTGGACAATGCGGCAACCACTCAGGTAAGACCGGAGGTAATTGCCAAAATGCAGGAAGCTTTAACTGAATTTTACGGAAACCCTTCCTCTACCCATAGTTTTGGCAGATCGGCAAAAACTGCTGTTGAAAAAGCTAGGAAAACCATTGCAAAAACCTTGAATGCACAACCATCAGAAATTATTTTTACTTCTGGTGGTACCGAAGCAGATAATATGATTTTGAGATGTGCAGTTAGGGATTTGGAAGTGAAGACCATCATTACTTCTAAAATAGAACACCATGCGGTATTACATACGGCCGAAGAGTTGGAAAAAGAGTATGGCATTGCCCTTTGGTTTGTGGAATTGGATGCTTTTGGAAATCCTGATTTAGAGCACTTGAAAGCGCTTTTAAGGCAAGACAATTCTAAAAAGTTGGTAAGCCTGATGCACGTGAACAATGAAATCGGAAATCTAGTGGATATTGACGCTATTGGAACCCTTTGCCATGAGCACGATGCGCTTTTTCATTCTGATACGGTCCAATCCGTTGGGCATTACCCTTGGGATGTCCAAAAGACATCTGTAGACTTTTTTACCGCTGCAGCACACAAGTTTCATGGGCCCAAGGGAGTAGGTTTTGCTTTTATCCGAAAAAACTCAGGCTTAAAACCCATGATTTTTGGAGGCTCACAAGAACGAGGATACAGAGCAGGTACAGAACCTTTTCATAACATTGTTGGTTTGGAGGAAGCCTTTATAAAGGCTTATGAGAATTTAGAAGAGGAGACCGAATATGTTAAAGGGCTAAAACAGTATTTTTTGGAAAAGGTAAAGGAAGTCCTGCCTGGGGTTGATTTTAATGGTCACTCGGGAGATTTGAAAAAAAGCACCTATACCTTGGCCAATGTGCGTTTGCCTTTTGATAAGCAAAAAGGATTAATGTTATTATTTCATTTGGACATTAAAGGAGTTGCCTGTTCCAAAGGAAGCGCCTGTCAATCAGGAAGTAATTTGGGGTCGCATGTGCTCACCCAAATTTTGCCACAAGAAGAACTGGAGAAACCTTCCATTCGATTCTCATTTTCCAAATACAATTCCAAAGAAGAATTGGATTACGTTGTTGGGGTACTCAAGGAATTTTCAGAAAACTAAGTCCTGTTTTTTCGTTGTTTCTTTTCCTTGTCGTAAGGGAATTTTCTTGAAGCAAGCTTCATCATTTTATCGATGAGTTCGGTAGTGTTTTTACCTGTCTTTTTGGTGATGGCTTTTTCATATTTCCAAAGCAGTTTACCAGAATCACCATCGCTAACCTTTACTCCAATCCTTCCATAATTGGCGTCACCGTTGAAGTAGTCCAACAGGCTAAAGTTAGTGGGTACCCCTTTGGATAAAAGGATGTTTAAGTTTAGGTTTCCACTGATGATTCCATCTACCTTTAGAATTTCACACAGGTCTTTAATGGTGTGGATGTCCAAATTTTCATAGGTAATACCATTTTGGGCAAGTATGGCATTAGTGTCCTTGATATTCTGGAACTCCACATTGAACTTTTTACGCTTTTTACGTTTGGAAAAATAGGTTTCCAGCGCATTCTGAACGGCGTAACCTTCCTTTTTAGCAAGATTTCTAAGTTCATTTTGGTTTACATCCCTCTTCAGGTCCAGGTTGGTGATAAAAGGGATTATAGCCAAGCGCTTATGGTGTTCACTTAGTTCATCAAATCTCCTGTTTTCATAAATGCTCTTTTGCGCATTGGAAAAGAAAACGATGAAAAGTGCAAAAAAGAGAGTTATTTTCTTCATTAAAATGATTTAAAAACGCATGCCAAACTTAAGGTTCAATATACGGCTTGTCAGAAAGTTTGGAACTGCAAACTGTCTTTGGGTATCCACATCCCTGACCCATGTGTTTGTAATTGAATTCTGGTTGTTGAACATGTTGAAAATCTCAAAACCAACATTAAATTCCTTGAACTTATGTAACCAATGATCTTCGGGATGCTGGTTTTCCTTGTCGGCAAAAATATAGGAAATTCCCATATCGGCACGTTTATAATCTCTTAATCTATTCTGAAAATTATAGGGGTCCGCATTATTGGGAGAACCTCCAGGTACTCCAGTGTTGTAGACCAAATTCAAATAAAGTTTGAGGTTGGGGATGGTTGGAATGTAATCTTGAAAAAGTACTGCAAACTTAAATCGCTGGTCGGTGGGTCGCGAAATATAGCCCCTATCAGCACTATTTTCTTTAGTTTGAAGAAACCCCAAACTTGCCCAGGATTGTGCGCCTGGAACAAAAGCGCCGGTTAGTCTAAAGTCAAAGCCAAAGGCATAGGCGGCAGCATTGTTCTGGGCACTATAACGAACCCGTACATCTTCTACGGTATAGGTGTTTATACTTGATAAATCCTTGTAGTAGGCTTCACTGATCAGGGTGAAGGGTCTGTCTCCTAGCGTAAAACTGAACTCGTTTCCCAAGACATAATGAATGGATTTTTGCGCTTTAACATTTGGATTTATAGTTCCAGAAATATCTCTAAGTTCACGGTAAAATGGGGGTTGTTGGTAGCTGCCTATGGCAAAACGAAACAAGATGTCCTGCTTCCAATTTGGTTTAATGGAAAATTGACCTCTTGGACTGAAAAGGGTTTGCGAGTTATTTTCAAAACCCGTGCCGCTCAAAATCCAATGTTGCGCCCGCATTCCCAAGTTGAAATAAACATTATGGCTGCCCAATTTGGTCTGCTCACTATATTGTACAAACCCGGAAAAACGGTTGGTTTGCACAAAATTGGTGGCCTGCACACTTTCAAAGGCAACCAAGTCCCCAGAAAAGGGCTCTTCAGGTTGGTTGTTGGCAAAGGCGGGTTCAAAAGGGCGGATAAAAAAGCCTGCTGAATCAATAAATTCGGCTTCCCGAAGCTGGTCACGAATGTCCTCATGAGTAAACTTGGCTCCCCATTCCAATGATTTGCCATTGATTTTGTGAGTTCCATTATGGGAAAAGTTAAAAATCAAAGCATCCAATTGGTTTCTGGCTCTATTCAATTGTGATCCAATACCTCTGGAATTTGTCACCTCTCCAAGATTCTCGCTTCCAAGGGCGGTCTCTACTTCACCCAGTTCATAAGACGCGATGATATCCGAAAACTCTTCTTCCTGGGTATGGTATACAGAAGCGGTGAAATCAACTTTGGTATGGTCATCGAGGATTTGGTCCAACTTAAGCGCGGCTAATCCGCTGTCATATCGACTATTTTCTTGACCCTCGTAGAAAATGAGCAAGGCCCTTGGGTCGTTCAGGGTTCCAAAGTTCGTCTGTCGGGTCAGCGGTTCGTTTTTATAATCGTTGACCGCATAGGTGCCTAAAAAACTCAAATGGAATCTATTGGAGAATCGATAGGTGAGAAAACTCTGCACATCCACAAATGTTGGATTGAAGTTGCTCTCCGTTTGTTGACTGTTTACTAGAAGACTGTTATTGCGATAGCGTACTCCGGTGATACTGCTAAACTTGCTGTTTTTGGAAATCGATTCTACAGTGGAACTTGCACCTAAAAGACTTCCTTCCACTTTCAGTGCAAACTCAACAGGATTTTTATAACTGATGTCCAAAACTGAGGACAATCTATCCCCATATTTGGCCTGGAAACCCCCTGGTGAAAAATCCAGTGCCGTAATCATGTCACTGTTAACAAAGCTTAAACCCTCTTGCTGGGCGGAGCGTACTAGAAAAGGCCGGTATACCTCAATCCCGTTTACATACACCAAGTTTTCATCAAAGTTACCACCGCGAACATTGTATTGGGTGCTTAGTTCGTTGTTGAACGAAACTCCGGGCAATAGTTTTAGAACGTTTTCCACTCCAGCATTTGCTCCAGGAATCCTGCGGACAACTTCAGGTTGGATTGTAGTAATGCCCTCCACTTTTTTATTCCCTGTTGGTGAAACTTCTACACCGGCCACTTGGGTGATTTCGGTTTTCATCACCGGATTAAACTCAAAAGTCTCATTCGTGGTCAAAATCAAGTTTTCCAAAACCACGTTTTTATGTCCTAAATGGGAAAAAGTGAGTGTAAGTTTGGTTTCGGCAACTAATTGTAGGATGTAATACCCGTTGAGGTCTGTGGTGGTTCCTAGGTTACCAGTGGAAATATTTGCATTGGAAATGGGTAGATTGTTTTCATCCAAGACAATTCCGGCCACTGTGGCTGTTTGACAATGCAAGGCAATTGCCCAAAAAAGGGACAACAGGCTTATAAGGGGTTTTGGTTGGGCCAACACTATTTTCTGAAAAAGGTACTTCTAAAGGTACTGGAATTACCTACATTATCCGTGACGGTGACTTTTAAGTCGCATTGTGTCTGATTTAAAATCTTATCGTCAAAATTATAAGTAATGGTTTTGGTCTTAGGTTCATATTCCATCAAAATCCATTCACCATTCAAGCTTGCATTGAACGAATTGATGCCGCTTAGGTCGTCTGTGATTTGTAAACTCAGGTAGCTGTAATTGCTTAACCATTGTTTCTCCTTGAAATTCCTGGGCTTGATTTCAGGGGCCATACTGTCCCTGGCTATGGTATAAGTACCCAAAGTCCGGGTTCGGGTGGTAAAAGAACCGTCCCGTTTATAGGTTTTCGAATATCGGGGCTCGTTGCGGTCATCCAGACGAGCAATAAAGAGTTGTTTTTTATCGGCCTGTGAGTATTTTGAGGCATCAAAACTTATGGTGAAATTTCGGTGGGCGGCCACCTTGTTGTTATGAATGGTAATTGTATCCTTGCCTTTTTTTAAATCAATGTAAAAGTCTTCATAAAAAGTATTAGCTGGAAAATAGACCTTGGCGGCACCCAAATCAAAATTGTTGGGTTTGTCGGAAAGGATAAAATCATTGGTTTTGGTTGCTGACTTTTTAATTCTGGCGGTTTCTCTTTTTCCTTCTAAGGGAATGACCAATTTGGTCAAGTTTTCTTCAATGTCGGAAATGTGAATTTCCACCGTATAGGAAAGACCTTCTTTAATGGTTATTTGACCATTGTTATGCAAGTTTTTATAAATACCCAAACGGTTGTGTGGTTCCTTGAAACATTTTTGGATGCGTTGCTTGTATTTGCCAAAATGATCATAATCGATTAGCGTGTTGATGTATCGGGTTTCCCTAAAAGAAAAGCTCTCAAAATTGTACTCGGAATACACTTGTCCATTCACAATCTGTTTCAGCGCATAGATTCCATTTTTGTTTGCAGCCATATCTTGGCGGTCAAATCCATTAATTCCAAATCCAATGGTACCAATTGCCGTGACTTTATCTGCCAAAAATGAACCGTCTGCTTGTTTGGTAAAATTGAGTTGGATTTTTTTGGCACTTTGGTTTACTAGGGCATCATCAGAAAGCGGATAGCCAAAAAGCCCTAAAAGGGTAGGATTGGTTGCATCCCTAACCTCATAGCCGTAAAGTAATGGATTTGTGGGTTTTTCGGTTACACTGCTTCGTATTTCAAAATGTAGATGTGGCCCGGCGGACCCCCCTGTATTACCCGAATAGGCTATGGTACTTCCTTTGGCGACTTTGAGCTCCCCATAATCTGGAAATGTTTCAACCTCATAGGACTGTTTTTTATATTGTAGTTTTTTGATGTATGCCTCAATTTCGGGACTAAATTTCTTAAGATGGGCATATACCGAGGTATACCCGTTTGGATGAGCAACGTATAGTGCTTTTCCGTAACCCCAAAGGGATACCTTGATTCTGGTCACAGTGCCATCTGCTATGGCCAAGACCGGAAGTCCCTGTCTGCGTTGGGTCTTTATATCAATTCCCGAATGAAAATGATTGGATCTTAGTTCGCCAAAGGTACCGGCTAGAATCAGAGGGATATCCAATGGAGATTGAAAAGTATCTTGGGGGTATTTCTCCTGTGCAGAAAGTATGGGGGAGAATAAAAAAAATAGTCCCAATAAATGTAAGCGCATACCAGAATTTATAATTACATACGAATGTAACCAATGTTTTGATTAGGGAAAAGACTTTCCCAATGCTTTAGCGGGATGTAGGGCATTCCTTAAAGATTAACTCCAAAAGTATTGCGAAGTTAGGCAAGGTTGGTTAACTTTGTGTTATACGCATTGATGTTTGCATATGGGCGAACTAGTTGAGATTGTTGGTTCTTTGGAAAACAAAGTGAGCAAATTGTTGCACAAAATGGAATTGTTGCATCAAGCCAACACCAAGTTGCAAAAGGAACTCAGCCTGGTAAAAGAGGAAAACCAAGTTCAGCAGAACGCCGCTTTGGAATGGGAAGAAAAGTATAATTCCCTTAAAATGGCAAACACAATGCTGGGTAGTAATACGAGTAAAACAGAAGCCAAGCTCAAGATAAATACATTGATACGCGAACTGGATGTTTGCATTGCCAAGCTTGCAGATTAGTGTGACGAATAACATGGAGGAAAAGCTCAAAATAAAGCTTTCCATTGTTGATAGGGTGTATCCATTGACCATAGACCCAAAGCAAGAGGAAGGATTACGCAAAGCAGCCAAGAATATTGAAAATTTGGCCAAAAAGTTTGAGCAAAATTATGCCGTTAGGGATAAACAAGATGTTTTGGCCATGTGTGCCTTACAGTTTGCCTCTAAAATTGAGCAAGGCGGAATAGACCGTTCAGAAAATACCAAGGCAGCCTTGGAGCGCCTAAAAGCGTTGGATGATTTGGTACACTCTAAAATAAGAGAATAAGTTCTTTAAAATAAAATATTTGTTACTGCCCACATTGGTAATTAATTTTTGACAAGCTCAACACTATTATATTTAAAAAGGGTGAGTTTAGGTTGTAAAAGCAGGCCCTACCTGTATAGGGATCCTTGAGCAACTTGTTAGCCCTAAACCTGTAATTTGGAGTTTGTACAAAACTTCGGCTAATGTGGGCTTTTTTTATAATCAAACATAATCAATATGGATACTAATATACTGCTGGTTGTTGCCGCGGTGGTGGGATTGGCGATAGGTTTTGTAATTGCCAAAATGATGGAAAAAGGCAAAGCTGCAAAGACCATATCAGGAGCAAAAAAGGAAGCTTCCGATATCATTAAAGAAGCCAAGAAAGAAGGAGAGAACATAAAAAAGGATAAAATATTCCAAGCCAAGGAAAAATTTTTAGAGCTTAAAGCCGAGCATGAAAAAGTTATCATAAACAAGGATAAAAAGATAGCAGAAGCTGAAAAGCGTACAAGAGATAAAGAATCCCAAATCAGTAATGAACTGGCAAAGGGTAAAAAATTGAACGATCAGTTACAGAACAGAATCAAGGAGGTTGATTATAAGGGCGAAATCCTGGATAAAAAACAATCTGAGACTGAAAAGCTACACAAAAGTCAAGTACAACAGTTGGAAGTCATCTCTGGTCTTTCGGCTGAGGATGCAAAAAGTCAACTGCTGGAATCCCTAAAGGAAACTGCAAAAACGGATGCCATGGCTTATTTGCAAAGTACTTTGGAAGAGGCTAAGCTAACCGCACAGCAAGAAGCACGGAAAATTGTCGTGAATACCATTCAGCGCATTGGAACTGAGGAAGCAGTGGAGAACTGTGTTTCAGTTTTCAATCTGGAATCTGACGATGTTAAGGGTCGAATTATTGGGCGCGAAGGACGCAACATTCGAGCTTTGGAGTCAGCCACGGGAGTGGAAATAATTGTGGATGATACTCCGGAGGCAATCATTTTATCCTGTTTCGATTCGGTACGAAGGGAAGTTGCCAGACTTTCATTGCACCGTTTAGTGACGGATGGGAGAATTCATCCCGCCCGAATCGAAGAAATCGTTAAAAAGACCGAGAAGCAAATTAACGAGGAAATTGTTGAAATTGGTAAACGTACTGTCATCGATTTAGGCATCCACGGCTTGCATCCGGAATTGATTAAAGCTGTTGGTAGGATGAAGTATCGCTCCTCTTATGGGCAAAATTTATTGCAACATTCCCGTGAGGTAGCCAAACTTTGCGGTGTTATGGCTGCAGAATTGGGACTTAACCCCAAAATTGCGAAAAGAGCAGGTTTATTGCACGATATTGGAAAAGTACCCAATACCGAAGTGGAAGTGGAAACTCCACACGCCATTTTGGGAATGCAATGGGCTCAAAAATATGGGGAAAAGAAAGAGGTCTGTAATGCAATTGGCGCTCACCATGACGAAATAGAGATGAACACTTTAATTTCCCCAATTGTGCAGGTTTGCGATGCCATTAGCGGTGCTCGACCTGGGGCAAGAAGACAAGTCTTGGATTCCTATATTCAACGTTTGAAGGACTTGGAAGATATCGCATTTGGATTCAATGGAGTGCAAAAAGCGTATGCCATTCAGGCAGGTAGGGAATTGCGCGTAATAGTGGAAAGTGAGAAGGTCAGTGATGACAAAGCGGCCGAGCTTTCTTTTGAGATCTCTCAAAAAATACAAACGGATATGACTTATCCTGGACAGGTGAAGGTCACTGTCATCCGGGAAACACGCTCTGTTAACGTTGCCAAATAACTGCCTGACAATTGTCATGATTTTCTAAAGATATTGGAGCTAATTTCATGGTAGATTAAAAAACTACAACCATGAAAAAGAGAGTACCTGTTGCCGAGATAATGACCCAAGACTTGGTCACCTTGACCATCAATGATGATTTGGTCACTGCCGAAGAACTTTTTAAAAAGCACCGTATTCGACATATTCCAGTTGTAAATGGCAATGCTGTGGTGGGGATATTAAGCTATACGGATTTGTTGCGAATTAGCTTCGCAGATGCAGTTGATGAAACTGAGGAAAGCGTGGATACCATGGTGTACAATATGTTTACCATCTCACAGGTTATGGCCCGTGATGTGATAAGTGTATGTTCCCAAACCACGATAAAAGAAGTGGCCCAGTTTTTATCCACCAAGGAATTTCATGCCCTCCCGGTAGTGGACAATGGAAAATTAGTAGGGATAGTAACCACCACAGACTTAATCAACTATTTGTTGGATTTGTACTGATTTATAGGTTGGAAATCTGACTAGGAAGGTTTGTGTTCTATTCTTCTTCCCCTGATTTTTCCTGTTGGCTAGTTTCAGCTTCCTTGTTCCTATTATTTTTTAGAATGTTTAGCTTCTTAAGCTTGGCTTGCCAAGTCTCCAACGCCTCTTTGTGCTTGTCAATATTTTGAACAACGTCCTTTACCAAAGGATTATCCTCAGAAGCATTGGAAAAAAATTGCAGATTGTTTTCCAGTTGCCTAATCTCAGCTTTGCTTTCGTCTATTTTTCTGCGGATATAGGTTCTTTCGTTATTGATGGCTCGATCATCGTCTCCCTTGGCCAGTTGCTGCATTTTATCCCCATATCTCATCAGTTCGGATTCTTGTTTGCTTACGCCCAATTTTCTAAATAGGGCATCTACAATTTTATTGAACTTACCGTTGATATGCTTTTTGTTGTAAGGAATACGTCCGTGTTGCTTCCATTCGGAGATAAACCCTTTCAGAGTATCCATGTCTTTTTTATTGTCATCACTTAGTTGAAATGATTTTAACTTTTCAAGACATTCGTTTTTCTTCTCATAATTTTCATACTCCTCTTTCTGGGATTCGTTTTTCTCCGCGTGTAACCGGTTAAAGTAGTGATTACAAGCATCCTTGAATTCGTTCCAGATTTTGTCTGAATATTTTCTGGGAACATGGCCAATTTTTTTCCATTCGCTCTGAATACGTTTCATTTCTGGGGTTGCCATTTCCCTATCATCACTATCCTTCAAAGCTACCGCAAGACCCAAAAGAGCTCTTTTCTTTTCAAGGTTTTCGAGTTGCTCTTTTTTCTGGTTTTTATAGAAGGCATTTTTGTTGCGATTGAATTTACGTACGGCATCTTTAAAGGCACTCCAGGTTTGTTCATTTACCTTCTGTGGCACCTTCCCAGCCTTGAAAAATCCATCGCGTAAAGATTCTACTTCTTTGATTTGTTGTTGAAGGGCACGGTGATTATTGGTAACATTTTCTGCAATTTCCGCAATGGACGCTATAATCTCTTCCTTTTTTTCGAGATTTTTTTCGTAGCCCTTTTCCAGTTCTTGATAATGTTCCTGTCTTCGCTGGTGCATGGCCTTTGTGGCATTGCTGAATCGTTCCCAAACCTCTTCACGTTGTTCTTTAGCAACAGGGCCAATATCTTCTTTCCAGATTTTGTGTAGGGTCTGCAGCTCCCGGAATGCTTTTCCTAAATCGGGCTCTTTGACTAAGGCTTCTGCGCTTTCCACCAATTTTAACTTTTCCTCTAGGTTATGCTTAAAATCAAGGTCACGCAATTCCCTATTCAAGTGGAGGAAATCGTAGAAGATTTCCATATGATGATGGTAAGTACGCCACACATCGTTATAGTTGTTTCTGGGAACCGGACCGGCGTTCCGCCAATTTTCTTGAAGGTTCTTAAAATTCTTGTAGGTGGTATTGATGTCCTCCTCAACGTTCATGAGACCTTTGAGTTGTTCAATAATCTCTAATCGATTCTTGAGATTGCTCTTAAGGTTTTGTTCCAGTTGTTTATAGTACTGATCTCTTTTTTCACGATACTCACCAAAAACCTCATTGAATTGTCTTTTGGCAACCGAGTTGTAGCGGAAATCAATTTCATTGCCGCCGTTGGCCACAAATTCTTCTTTTTTATGCTCTAAAAACTCTTGGAACTTCTGATCAAATTCGTATTTAATGGAACTGGCATGTTTGCCAATCGCTTGGACCTTTTCATTTTTTACCAAACGCTGCAGCTCACCCACCAAATTTTCCAAGGACATGGAATGGTAGTCCAAAAAGGGAATATGATGTCGCTTCTCATTATCCACATCTTCAGCATCTTCAGCATTTGACTCTTCTATTTCTTCAATGACCTTTTCGGTATCATCAGATTTGGTCGATGAAGCTTCAACAGAGACTGTTTCCTTTGAATCAGTTTCTGGTATTTTTTCTTCTTTAGTTACCTGTGCTGGCTCATCGGATGTTGTTGGCTCAGAAATGGGACTTTCGTCTACAGTTGTTTTTTCGTTATCCGTATTTTGCTCAGTACCACCACCTTCAGTTTCCTGAAGTTTTTGATCGTTTTCCTGCATCAGTAGTTTGTTTTCCTTTTGGATTGATGATAATTATAGCCAAGTTAACAACTAAATTACCCAATAACAAAAGTAGTGATTCTTCTTTTGGCGCTGTTTTTTAGCGTATAGATTGGTCAAAAGAGAACGTGATTGGTCCTTTTTAGGGAGTGTTCCATATTTCCCATGCTTTTTCAGCTTGTAACTGTAGCATTTTTAGACCATTGCAAATAGCCGCTCCATGGGATTCCCCAGCAGCTAAAAAAGCGGTTTTTTCCGGATTGTATATTAGGTCAAACAGCAAATGCTTACTGGAAATATATTGATAGGGTAGGGCGGGTTTATCATTTACTTGGGGATAGGTGCCCAGGGGGGTACAATTGACGATGATAGTATGTGCCTCCATTATTTCCTCATTGAGTTCTTCGTATGTAAACTGCTTTTCCTTTTTGGTTCTGGAAACGTAGGAACCGGCAATTCCAAGTTCTTCCAAAACAAAACGGATGGCTTTGGAAGCTCCTCCGGTACCTAAGATTAATGCCCTTTTGTGATGAGGTTTGAGGTAGGGTTCCAAGGATTTTTGAAACCCGTAGGCATCGGTATTAAAACCCATCATTCCTTTTGGTGTGAATTTAATAGTATTTACAGCACCAATTTGCTCGGATTTCGGGTCCATCTCAGTGAGAAAGGGGATTACCTGTTCTTTATAAGGAATGGTCACATTCAGCCCTTTAAGGGTGTTTTGAGTCACTAATCTTTCAAATTCGGAGATAGCTGGTAAATCAAAGTTTTCATAGCTATGGTCATTTAATCCCAAATCCTGAAATTTTTTGGTGAAGTACCCTTGGGAAAAGGAATAGCTAATGTTTTTACCGAGAAGGCCGTACCTGTTTTCTTTCTTTTCTATTTTTTCCATACCAATCCAATAGTAATAAAACCAAAATTCCTAAAATGACAAAAAGTAAGGCCCACCAGGTTTCTACGTTCTCCAGGTTGGGCAGGTAGCGCTCGTAATTGAGCACAATTTTATCTCCATTTGAGTCCCACAATGGGTTTCCGTTTGGGTCTAGCTTGTGTATGGTTCGCTTCCAAGGCCATAATACTCCCAAGGAACCAGTAATAAAACCCAAGATAACGGCGGTAGATATTTTTTTGTAGTGTTTTAGGACATAGCTCAGCAAATGGGAAAAAGTAACCAATCCGGTTGCAGAACCCAGAGTAAAAACTGCTAGAATTTTTAGGGTTTGTAATCTTTTGGGGTTGTTCATAAACCCAAAGTCACCAGCAAACATTTCTGAAATTGTATCGTAAAGGGCATTAACGGAATCTACGAGTAGCAAGACATAGTTTCCCAACAAAATTAGGATAAAAGAGCCAGAAAGCCCGGGTAACGTCATCCCCGATACGCTAATGATTCCACAGAAAAAAATAAAGATAAGATTATCGTTTTGCGTTGCGGGACTCAGAAAACTGATGGAAATGCCAACAATAAGACCAACAATTCCTGCGGTAATCGTTCTTTTGTTCCAATGGTCAAAATCTTTGGCTATGTAATGGATAGAACCTAGGATCATGCCAAAAAAAGCTGCCCAGACATAGAGTTCCTTTTGTTCCAGAAAATAGTCCAATACTCTTGAAATGCTAAAATAGCTGACAAGCATTCCCAAAATCAACAAGACCAAAAATTGACCGTTTGTATATTGATAGAAGCTTCTGAACCTCCCGTTGATCAGCAGTTTAAAAGCTTTGGAATTGATTTTTTGAAGGGAATAGATAAATTCCTCATAAAAGCCGGCCACAAAAGCTACAATACCCCCAGAGACCCCTGGCACTTTATTGGCCGCGCCCATACAAAGGCCTTTTATGACCAAAAAGAAATTGTCAAGAAATGATCTTGGCTGATGCATGTAAGTAAGGCTTGGTTTTCCTATTTTTTGGAAGCTATTCTTTCCAGGATAAAAATAAGCGAAAAACCTATTATGGCTAGGATTATGGCAAGTATTAACTGATTATCTCCCTCAAAGGCTGAAGGCCAAACATTTATATCATCTATTACCACTGTTTTTTCTCCAAAAGTCTTGGTTTCCAACACCTTTTTCCAAGGCCATATTTTGTTCAAAGAGCCAAGAATAAAACCTGTGAGTAAGGCTAAAGTGAGACCTTTGTAATGACTGAACATCCATTTGAGCAAGCGAGCAAAACTCAATAGTCCAAAAATGGCCCCAATGGTCACAGTTGCAATTATTTTGATGTCTCGTTCATGGACAGCATCCAATATAGTCTTGTAGGAACCCAAAAGGACGAGAATAAAGGCTCCGGAAATACCTGGTAAAATCATGGCACACACCGCAAGCGCTCCGGATAAAAATAAATATGGTATACTTTCAACATTTTCATTGGGGGGAAGCTCAGTTATAAAATAGGCTAATGCTGCTCCGAAAACAAAAATGGCAATTGTACCAACAGTCCACTTTTTAATTTCTTTGCCAACAAAAAAGACACTGGCGAGTACTAATCCAAAAAAGAAAGACCATAGTAGTACGGGTTGATTCTCCAAAAGCCAGCTTAGAAACTTGGCCAAGGACAACACACTAATGAATATGCCTAAAAAGAGGGCTAAAAGAAAATTGCCGTTCACCTTCTCCCAAAAAGCTTTTAGTCCATCGTTCCGTAGTGTTTTGAAAAGCGATAAATTGATGGTGTTAATTGAGGTAATCAATTCTTCGTAAATACCAGAGATAAAGGCTATGGTGCCTCCCGAGACTCCGGGAACCACATCAGCTGCGCCCATAGCCATGCCTTTTAGTGTGATGAACACATAATCCAATAATTGACGTGCTTTCATGTAGGGAGAGGATGGTTCATCCTCGATTTAGGTGGATGTTTTTTTAATTTCTGTGACAAGGGTCTGCAACCATTTTACTTTATGGAATTCTGGAAATTCGTCCTCAAAAAGCTGCAGCTTTTCAATGTCCATTTGCATTGCTTGGGCCAACTTTTCCTTGGCATTTAGAATTTCCTCGTTCTTAAGATAGACGCCGGCCAATTTGTACACAAGTTCGGCGCTTTCAGGATAAAATTCCAAGCCTTGAACCAATACTTGGATAGCGGATGCATAGTCTCCAAGATTGCGAAGTACATCGGCCCAATTTCTCCAGGTATCCAATTCGTAGTTTCCCAAGTCAACGGCCTGTTTATAGGCAAAATCTGCTTCATCAAAGTTTTTAAGTGCATTGTACGTTCTAGCACACTTTTTCCAATATATGGGATTTTCCCCGTCTATGTTTATGGCCTTATTGATGTAGTAGAGGGCTTTTTCATAGTTCCGTAGTTTGAAGTGAAAATCCGTGATAGCCAACCAACCCTTATCCAACAGCGGGTCTTCATGGACCGTGTTGTAGTAGTAATATTTGGCCAAATCGTTATTTCCCAACTTTTCATGGCACCGCCCTATGCGCAAGTAAGCATGTGAGGTAGGGTCTTCAATAGAAATTGTTGTTTCGTAATTTTCTATGGCTTCGTTATACTTGCCCAATTTTTCGAGCACTTTACCTTTTTCAAAATAGGCTCCAATAAAAGAATCATCGGATATGATGGCAAAATCAAAGGAGGTCAATGCCTCGCCATACATTTTCTTACTATAGTAGATTTTGCCCAATTGGTGCCAAGCTACTTCGCAATAAGGGTTTCGTTCCAAATAGGTGTTTAGATATACGATGGCGCCATCAAAATCCTCCAAAAACTCAAAGCAATAGATAACGTTGTATAAAGAAGAATAATCCGAATCATCAAAGGACACGCATTTCATAAAACTACGCTTTGCCTTCTCATAATCGTCCATAAAAAGGTACTCCATACCTAATAGGGAATGAATATCAAAGCTATCTTCTGTTAGGGTAAGCGCTTCTAAGAGCAGATTGACGGCTTCGGGGTGATTGTCCTGTTTGGATTGTATGTTGGCGCGTTGAATGTAAATCTCTTCATTGTTCGCATCAATGTTTTGAAGTTGATCCAACAATTGTTCAGCGTCTTCATATTTATCCTCAAAAACCAAAACTTCAACCTTGAGCAATTTCAATTCCAAGGAATTTGGATGTTGTTCCAAACCTATTTGGATGGCTTTTTTGCCCAATGCAATTTTTCCGTTGTTAAGGTAGTAGTGGACGATTTCTTCGAAGTCCTCCGCATCAAAAAAATACACATCATCGGTCTTGAGCATGGACTCAAATTTGCTGATGGATTTATCAGGGTATTCGTTGGAATCTAACGCCATAGAAACGTAATTAGTTTAACTATGGACTTAAAATTAGCCCTTTGCTGCTATTGTTAAGTCCGATTTTGGGGTATGTTATCAACAAATTAGTTAACAGCAGCGGGTTTATAATCGCTTAAAATGCCCATAATTTGGGCACATCCTTGGGCTATTTCTTCTTGGGAAATGGTCAATGGAGGTGATATTCGAACCGCTTTGGGTTCAAAAAGCAACCAAAATAGAATCAACCTTTTTTTGGCTGCGGACAGCACCAGATAATCTGCAATTTCCTTTTTTTCAAATAGCAAAGCAAGCATTAAACCCTTGCCCCTTATTTCTTTAATCAAAGGATGTACCAAAAGTGATTTAAAAAGTTTTTCCTTCTCTAAACTCGACCTAATAAGCTGTTTTTCAGTTATTTCTTGAAGTGTTGCCAAGCTGGCAGCAGCGATTACCGGGTTTCCGCCAAAAGTGGTGATATGCCCCAATTTGGGACTATGTTGAAGAGAATCCATAATTTTTTTGGATGCGACAAATGCGCCAACCGGCATCCCGGAAGCCATTCCCTTACCGATCACTAGAATATCCGGTATGCAATTGAAATATTCAAAAGCAAAGAGCTTCCCAGTTCTTCCAAACCCGGGTTGTATTTCATCCAAAACCAGAAGAGCACCAACTTCATTGCAGCGTTTCCTAACTTTAGTCAAATAATCCTTTTGGGGCATAATAAACCCTGCTCCCCCTTGAATGGTCTCCAAAACCACAGCTGCTGTTTTTTCGGTAATTTGAACTAAATCTTCTTCAGAATTGAATTCAATAGAGGAAATGTTGGGAATTAGCGGCCTAAATGGGGCTTTGCGTTCTTCAAAGTCCATTAGGCTAAGACTTCCCATTGTATTTCCATGATAGGCTCGGTGGGCTGCGATAATCTGTGCCCGACCTGTATGTCTTCGGGCCAATTTGATGGCCCCTTCCATAGCTTCTGTGCCGGAATTGACTAAATAAGTGGTTTCCAGAGTTTTGGGTAAAAAGGAAGCCAAAAGTTTAGTGTATTCCACAGCTGGTTGTTGCACATATTCCCCATAAACCATAACGTGCATGTATTTTTCAGCCTGCGCTTTCACGGCTTGCACAACTCGGGGGTGGCAATGTCCTAAGCTACTGGCAGAAACCCCGGCAACAAAATCCAAATGGGCATTTCCTGCACTATCGTAAATATAACTTCCTTTGGCATGAGAGACCTCCAAACCCAAAGGATGCGGTGTTGTTTGTGCTTGGTATTTGAAAAAATCTTCCTTCATTTCGATGGTCAGAAATCAGTACTCTTTGTTCAGTTACTGGCCTTTTTCACCTTAGGTTGTTCGGGTTTTGTGGCACTGTTGTTTGTGCTTTTGGTTGGCTCCAAAGGTAAATTGCCACTGCGTTCTTGCTCTTCCGTGTCAATATCAACGGGATTGTCTATTCCTCTGATTTTCACCAATTCAATGTTGTTGTCGTCCTCATCAAAAATATCATCCTTGCTTAGAATACGTTCCTCTCCTCGCCATACGAATCCTTTTAGCTTTCTGCTTTCTACGGGTAGGTCGGTATCGGGGAAAATATCCCCATCTGGATTCACGAAAAAGGTGATGTC
The DNA here is from genome assembly GCA_965117065.1 of uncultured Allomuricauda sp. Taxonomy (GTDB): domain Bacteria; phylum Bacteroidota; class Bacteroidia; order Flavobacteriales; family Flavobacteriaceae; genus Flagellimonas. The sequence goes on along the minus strand of OZ220751.1, from coordinate 1,079,619 downwards.
CTCAATATCGCTGTTGGCCATGAGCAATCTAATTTTACTGCAAATGGTTTTGTCTATGCCAATAAGTTCTTGGTCATCATTGTACAGATAATAAATGACCTCGGTATTTTTGACCAAATCAATAATTTTGAGCTCATTTTCAATAAACTTCCCAAAAAGGTCTTTGCCTTTGGCTTGGTTATACCCCTCTTTACTAATGGTATCCAAGGATATGATAAAGGCATTATCCAACACCTTAAGCGAATCCAATTTATCGGTTTCCAAATCCGAGATGAGGTGTATACTATCTCCCGTAATTTGATTTTCCACATTCCAAAGGATAGGATTTTTGATCAATTGGGTGATTCCTGTTTTTTCTTCGGAATGAATGGAATCACATTTACCACTAAGGTCGGTTTTATAAAACTTGGCATTTCTAAAGGCTCGCACAATCCTGGATTCGGGCTTGCCAGTTACCATTAAGGTGTCTCCGTGAATATACAGAGAATCGTTCTGCACCACATTGATGGCCACAGCTCGCTTAGTGGCAAAAACGGAATCTTTTTCTTTAAAAACTTCTGCATAATGTGCCCGAATAACACCATTGTTGATGGTGTCGGTGACCTTAATATTATTGGTGGCTGATGCAAAGGATGTAGTTTTGTCAAAGTAAACACTGTCCCCTTCAATAATACGATTGCCGTAGTTGATTTTGGTATTCTTTACCCCATAGCCTAGTTCAATAGTAGTGTCGTAAAAACCGCGTTCACAATAGATTTTGTATTCTTCTCCGGTAATGGTGGAAGGACCGTACATGTATGCGTTTTTGGAAACACGGTAGTAATCGAGTTGTTCCGAATCTATGATGTATTCTGGATTGTCTATATGCACTTTCTTTCGAAATTGAACTTTTTTCAATTCCATAAAGTAATTTCCAATTTTGCTGGTAAGAATATTGGCAGAATCAACCACCTTGCCTCCAGATCTATAATAGGAAAGCTGGTTTTCACGATCAAAATAAAGAGTATCCGTAGTGAGGGTCATTTTGCCATCCGAAAGATCCACATTTTCCCAAGCCTTGGCCAATTTGGTATTGCCATCATAATCCATTTTCCCGCTGTTCATTTCAATGGAATCGCCTTGTTGTAAACGAATGTTCCCAATGGCTTTAAGTCTATTTTCCTGGGTATAAAAAATGGCTATATCGCACCAAAGGTCTGCGCCTTGGTGCTCAAACTGCACTTGTCTTTCGTCATCTTTGCTAAAAATGGACGCTCCCGGAAATTGGGCTTCATCCTTGGTAAAATTGGCCCCATAAACAATGTTTATTTGTCTGCTTTGGGCTGGCTCAGGGTTATCCTGACTATTGGCTGTAAAGACAAACAGGCTTAACATGAAAAAAATAATCCTCTTCAATACCGTGAATTTTGATCAAAAGTAGGGCTTTTACGAAAAGTAATGAGATGGATTTAGAAAGCTTTGGGATTAATGTGGAACGTTTCAGGAAGCATTTTTCACTTAAACCATGGCATTTTACAGAACCCCATGGTTAAGGATAGTAGGAAGTGATTTAGCTAAATTCCCGCCAGTCGCTGCTTTTTTCGGTTTTTTGTCCAACGCTTCCATTTGGGTTGTTTTTGTGGAATTCAGGCTGACTTTTTATGTATGCCGCTAACCAGGGTTATTTGTCTATTACTTCTTCTAACTCTAGAACTTTCCAGCGGCTATTTTGGTCGATAAATAGCTCGAACATTGCGGCGTGACTGACCCCAACCAGCACCATTACTCTTTCGTCGGATGCTGTGGTCATTTTTTGGACCATGGACCACATATACAAGTTTCTCTTGAACCATTCCGCGGTTAAAAATGGTCCCGAGAAATCATTTGGTTTTCCGGCCAATGGCATTAGGTTGTTGTGAAAGTGATTTGAAAAACTACGCATTTCTGGGCTGTTAAGATAATGGGTGAGTTCTTTAAGGGAGGCTCCGGACTCTATCTTATGATCAAAATCTACGGTGAATTTGGAAATGCCATCCTGTATCTCTTCTTTAAGGTTGGTTTGATTATTTTGTTCAATGTCCTCCATTACTTCCCCGTATGGAAAGCTTGTTTCGGTGTAATCAATTCCATAAACAGTTTCCAGCTTGATTTCCTTTGCAGCTCTAAATGCTAATTGAAATATTTCGTTTTTTAGGTAGAAATCTGAAAGACTATCATTTGTAAAATAGTTGCCTTCAACATATAATTGATATAGAGAATCCAAATCCTTTTGTTCGTTATAGGGCCATTCCACAAAGATTTTGGTTGGTTTGTACTTTTTAATACTCGAACTTATTTCTTCTAGTTCGTGCTGGGATTTTTCGTTAAGAATATCAAAAGACTTGGTTTTGGCTACATCTGCTCCTGGATTGTTGTAGTGGAAAGTTCCAATGAGCAACACTTCTTTGCCACTGGGGCCTTCTTGAGGTTGCGTCTGAGCCGTGGATGACTCTTTTTTACAACTGAAGAATAGAAATGCAAGGGATAAAACTATATAGGCTTTCATGGCAATCTCGGTATTGGTGACTTTTGGTTTTACAGTTTGGCATGGTGAGCCATTGCTTTTATAGAGAGTCTCATTTTTAAAAAGGTTGCCTGGCCTCAATTAAAAAAGATTCACCGTTTAAATTATGGTTGCAACTTGTCTGGAAAGTCCCTTGCAAGTAATTGAATTGTAGTTAATGTTATAACACTTTTCGCCTTATTACACTTTGCGAACGCTACTTTCAACCAAGAATACTCTATGGTCGGGTTAAACCGTATTATGTCTGGGCTTTTTTTTCAAGAAGAAAGAGCATACCAATGCTATAAACGCTATTCCAAAGCCTAAAATTCCAATGTTAACACCAAGGACCGTCTTTTCGCTTCCGTCCAAATACTTCATTGAACCTCCATAACTGTCTTTTAGAGCAAAAGCCAGCAAAAATCCTCCCATTACAAGTAAACTCAACAAGGCACTTAGCTTAGTTTCTTTTTTATACCAGACCAACCATAGACAAAGAATGCCGATACCTGAATTGGTGATAAGCTGCCACACTTCATGGATTCGAACATGTGGGGTCCAATCTGGATTCCAAATGTGGGTTTCATTGATTTCCAAAAAGGGAACAACAATCGCATACAGAATAACACTAAAGGTAATGGCCACTTTTTTTATCATACTATTTTTTCTAACATGGAATGAATAAACCGATAACCATAGCATTCCGGAAGATGCTATTGATCAGATGCTAACTACGCACCTGCTATATGTCTCCTTTTATTGTAAATCCTTAATTTTTTTGGCAATACTTTCCGCGGTTTCTTCTAAAATCTCCCCGGTTTCATCAAAACTTCCATTGCTCAAAATAGAAATGCCCATATTATGCTTAGGATAGATCATCAACCAGTTTTGCATGCCAAAAATACCTCCATGATGTCTGTAAATTACATCATCACCTTCTTCAACAATATTCCAATAATAGCCAATGGAAAAATTATAAGGGATTTCAAAAAAGTCCTTATGGGATTCTTTTATTACGGGGTTTGAATCCTCTAACTGGAACCTGATATATTTTAAGAGGTCTGAGGTTGTTGAATGCAACCCAACTGTGCCACCCCACAGATGACGCTTAAAATTGGGCATCAACTCATTTTTATCATTGTAGCCTCGCACCAATTTTGTTTTTTCTTCGCTGCCAAGTCGAATTTTGTGTTGTTCATTTCAATTGGATCCAAGATAAACTGGGCTAATAGTTGTTCATAGGGCATATCACATACCTTTTCCAATATATACGCCATTACCTCTGGTGCGTAATTGGAATACGCATAATTTGAACCAATTTCAGTATCTATTTTTATTTCTTTTAGCCCTTCAAAAAAAGAGGATTTGTTTTCTCCCTTAGTTGGGAAATTTGGAAATCCACTAGTATGTGTCAAAAGATGTGGTTAATGTATTAATTTCCAAGAATTTTACGAATGGTTTTATTCAGAATATTGTTTTTTGTACACTAACCCCAGCTCTTTGCTCAATAAGAGAATTTCTGGTTTATCTTTTCTTAGAAGAACTGTCCAATTGTTGAAAACTTCCCAGCTATCGTTGGTGGCAATGGCGTTGCCATATTCTTCAGTCAATTTTTCGCGTATGCGATTTTCCTCTCCTTTTCCCGTTAAAATCCATAACATATTTAGTTTTCCATTCTCAAACCTAGCTTCAAATTTTCTTGGAAAACCGGCATACTCTACACCAAAACAGTTTATTTGATTTTTAGTGACAGTATCTGTTCCTTCCAATTTTTCTGCATAAATAAAGGAGCTGTTCTCTTGCAAAAGAGGCGTTAAAGTATCTATTTCGCCTCCCATTTTTATGAAACTTGGAATTTTTACAGTGGAGTTGTAGGTTATTTGAGCTTTGTGATTGCTATTTAAGTACGGATTGTCCCAAGTAAATAGATTTAGATGCACGGATTCTGGGGTCAATAGCCATGCAGCGTCATTTTTTTTATCGATAAATAGTAAATCAGAACGATATACCTGATAGCCTATATACGTTTTGGCTTCACTTTTTATGTTAGTGGTAAGACCTTTGACAACATTCCCTTTGGCTTGGATATAGGAAAGCTTATCATCGGAAAAAGTAAAAACAACTTTATCTATAATTCCATGTTCAACTTCAACCATGGAAGCGATAAGGTGTTCTTCTGTTTTTTTTGACAAAGGAAAGTTGGGTTGGGCAATTTCGACTATTCGGATGTCCTTAGATATGGCACTTAGTTTTTCCTGAATGCTTGCTAAGGAATCATTGAACTTTGCATCATTGAAAATTGTACTTACTTGGGACTGAGAGGTAAAAGACGCAAGTAAAAGAAGCATTAAAACTTTAAGACTGAAGGCTGTTCTCATAATTGTTTTATTTTTCTAAAGATGATTCTTTTTCCAAAATGTTACTTGAATTAAATTGCTGCCACCCTCGTGGCTCCGTCCTCCTACCCAAAACATGCGCAACCAGTGCCTTGTAGAGTGGTCATAAGTTTTTGGTTAGTCTGAATCTGGTTTTAATACGACTTTTATTCTTTACGGAAATTTTGCCCCTGCATTTCGTTTTCTATGAGGTACAATGGTCTGTATAATCTTTGTTAGGGGCTTAAGTTAATGCTCTTCGGTTTAGAGCTGGCGCTAGCAATTGCTGTTATACATGGTTGCATAACGGCTTTATTTTATCTCGTATTATTGCTGTTTAATTAGACGAGTTGTTGGAACCCGCCATAAACCATGCGTGTAGCATCAAAAACCATCCTTGACGGATTTGTCAACGGGTCAATCAAGTCCGTCATTCTTGGGTCGGCCGCAACCCGCTCATTGGCCAGATCGCGTGTCTCGCGTGATTCAAATACAACCCATCCAAATATGATGGCTTCACCCTTTTTCGCACCTAGGAGTTCGGGGAAAGAACGTGTGCCTTCCAGTTTCAAATCCTCCCCAACATACTCAAAGTAGGCGAGGGCTCCATGTTCCTTCCAAATCTTTGCCACCGTTTTAACCACACGTTGGTATTCGTTTAGGTGATTTAGTGGAATAGGAAGAACAAATCCGTCTATGTAATTGGTCATGCTTTCTTCCATAGTTTTTATTTTATTGGTACCTAAGAGTTTCGTTTAGCCGTCCATTCCGAGCGTAGCGAGCTGTGCAACGCATAGCGGTTACACAAGGTTGTAGGTGGTTTTCAATCAGTTTTTTCATATACCAATCCAGGGCCATCACAAGCCGACCAAGTACCAAACAAAGTGCTATCAGACCTTAGCCTTAGTACTTCTGTTAGTTCTGAAGTACAATTTCCTATTATTTCATTGTCGGTTGCATAAGTCAGCATTAAATATTTTCCATCGGATAGTTCCTCAAACATAAAGTTTCCAGACTCCTCAGTGGTTATTCCATCTCTTTCTCTTGATTTTAGAAAAGTTCCATTCGTATTTAATAGATAGTTTTCTTGCCATTCCATATCAGAACCCGTTGTTTCGGAATTAGGAATACTGCCAGACATTTCGATAAGTTTCCAGTTTCCAGTTAATTCAGATTCCGGATTGCCATCATCTTCTTTATTGCAGGAGGATAGGATTGCAATTGTCATAAAAAGCAAAATTCTTTTACCCATAATATTTTGGATTTTACAAACTAGATGTAGTTTATTCAAATAGGTTGGGTTAAATCACTTACAACGGTCTCGTGTAAACACAGTAAGCCCGCATAGGGCTTACATTACAATTTGAATTTAGTCAGAAAGAATAAATTGCCACGATATACCATATTTGTCTTCACACCATCCAAACTTCTTACCAAAGCCATAATCCCCTTCACCTTTGTAGGTATCTAATGGAACCATTATTTGACCACCATTAGAGGAAAGCTTTTCGAAAAGTGTTTGTATCAATTCATCAGAATCATCGCTTATTAAAAGTGAAACTGCAGGGGTAAATGACCAAGCATGATTGTAATTACTTTCAGAAACCATGTACTCGGTTCCATTTAATGTAAAAACCCCATATTTAATAAGTTCTGGTGTTCCGCCAGCCTCACCTTCTGAGTATTTTATTATGCTCTTAATTTCTGAATTTGGAAAGATGGCGGTGTAAAAGTTTATGGCTTCTTCAGCCTTTCCGCATTGGTCACCTACAAATGTTAGAAATGTTGTTGTTTTCATACTTTTTTCTAATTACTGCCAACGGTCGGGCTATGAAAAGTAAGGGCACGTCGTCTGCGCAACAGCGGGCGACTTGACGCGTTGGCCAGTTTCATCTCTCACATAGCGAAGTCTTTTGGTTTCTTTTTCTTTTTTTGTCAAAGCGAAATCCCAAAGATTACGCGACATCATAAATATACACAGATCTTGGCGTTTAAGACCGAAGCCTGTATTGTTTATAGGTTTTGTTAGCTACTGTGGTTTCGTCCGAGTAAGCACGAAACATTGCATTTTTTTGCGTACTAATTCCGTAACGAGTCCATTTGCGTAACGATTGCGCAAGAGTTAAATCCATTTATGCAAACAAGCAAAAACTCTAGCCGTTTAATGTTATCACTTGGTGTAGTTATGCCAAACCAAAGTAAAAACTCAAAATACCTAGTGTGTTAAAAAAGCCATGTATCATAATCATAAACCACAAATCGTATTTACGCATATAGAATATTATAGATAAGAGTGCTCCGATGATTACTACAACAAGTTGCCCTGTAATTCCTTGCTGCATGTGCATGTATCCGAAAAAACCACAAATTATTAGAATATTAATAGCAAGACTGATTTTACTGTCTCCAAAGAATTTGACGAACTGTCGCATAAGATAACCTCGAAAAATAATCTCTTCTCCAAATCCCGCAGTAGCCCACACTATTAATAACCAGACGATGGTGACTTTAAGGTTTCCTTCCAATTGGCTCATGCTTGAATAATCAATAGGAACTCCTGTTAGCATCTCGATTCCAGGAACCACTGCAAAGACATAAAAAATAAAGAGTCCTATAGCTGCTAATGGAGCAAGCATAAGGAGATTTTTTGCATTGAATTTTGCACGTTGAAACCCAAGTGCTGAAAATGGTTTCCCTTTGAATTCTATATAATTAGCTATAACGATGATGATAGAGATAATTATATTCTCAAAAGGCGTTCTGGTAATTGGCCCAAAGTACATAAAACAAATTATGGCCAGAGTAACTAGTGGAATAGCTATTTGTTTTAAGCTAAAATTGCTCATTGTTCTTGATTTTAATTTCAAACGAAATAATGAGCAAAATCCCTGAAAATCCCTTTAAATACTTATGTTTATGCTGAGTGGTAGTAAATTCATAACTGAATGGTCGGTAGTTTGCGACATCTTTTATTGGAACCAATCCACAAGTGCTTTTCGCTTGTATCGACTGATATTGATTTCAGCAATCGCATCGTTTTTAATGGACGCATTTAATCGAATACGCAACTTGCCATTTTCAATTTTTTCAATTTGGTCTACTGCATTTTTGTGAATGATAATTTGCCGATTGGCTCTGAAAAACAATTGATCGTTTATTTTTTCTTCGAGTTCATTTAATGTAAAATCGGTGGTAATTGTGGTACCATCATTTTGAATCGTATATACAATTTTGTTTTCGCTGTAAAAACACGCTATGTTTTCGTAGGTAAGCTTTTTCATTTTTGCGCCGCTTTCAATAGTAATTTCAGCATCTTTTATGGATAGCTTATATAAATTGTATATATCCTGTGCATATGCTAAACCTATGAGAATAAAACTCAATAGTAGGGTAATTAGCAAACCAACTAATAAATAATAGAACTTTGTCTCACCACCAGCAATTATGTTTAAGATAATACCTAGAGGAATATACATTATGGTAATATAACCTAGGGTAGAAGCCATATACCATGCGATAGAGACAATTTCCACCTTTTTAGAGAAATACTTTTTCTTGTAATGTTTAAAATTAAAATCTGCTATGATTCCAATGAGAATACATAAAACAATAGACGAAATAAAACCTTCTATGGGGAATCTATACGATTCGCCATCTGGGAAACTCTCGGGAGTTGATAAATGATTTACGACTAAAGAGAAAATTATAAAGACAATTAATTTCTGAAACCAACTCCATAGCGAACTATGGCTAAATTTAAACGATACTGCTTTTAATGCAGTCTTGGTTGGTTGTGAAGTACTCATTAATTAGAAGTTCTTTTTTAGTTAATCTATTGTAGTACGATGTGTTTTTACCATTGCAGCTATCGGTTTGTGTATGAGACGTAGCGTGTTTAAATGTATTTACTTTCGGTTAAGCACAGAGCCACATTTTTAGAAGCCAAATTAAAAATTTGGCGGAACTTCATAAATAATCAATTTCCTTTGAGTTTGGCACTTACCAGCTATGTTTTATACATGGTGTTATGCGCTTTATTAATTAATTTTATCAATTATTTTAGCAGGACCTTTTACGGACATAATTTGTGGTCTAATAAACGTGTTCTTATTAGGGATTAGAAGCATTATTTTATTAATTGCGCTCATGTATTCTTGTATAGAGATGGAGCTAATATCAGATGGTAAAGGTATTAGACTAAAAATTGACGAACCTGCAATTCCGATAGTTTCCATTGTAATTGTTCCTTGTATTTTTGAGCTGGCTGCGGCTTTTGCTATAGAGTATAAATTATCAAAACTGATTAAATAAAATTCATTTGTCAATATTTTGAATCTACAAGTAATTCGAACCCCAAAACCAATTTTATATTGTACTTGGTTTATAGAATCTCTTAAGGTTGATTTTACTTCATCAAATCTGTATTGCGAATAGTCATAAGTTACCTCATAAACCTCCCCTATTTTTATGGGTTCATTATTTTTTGAATAATCCAAATTTCCATCGGAATTTACTAAACCAATATAATTTTCAACACTAGCATTAGGTAAATTTTCCAAAATCTGTTCTTTCTTTTTCTCTTCAAAAGTTAATTGTGGAATCTTAATTGAAATGTCTTCTAAAATAGGTTTAACGATTATTTTGGGCTTATAATAAGTCTCATTAAGAGATTCATGTAATCTAACATACTTGTTTACTAGTTCTGTTTTTCCGTGTTTTTCATAAAAATCGATATTTTTCTCAAGTAAATTTATTTCTGCGGTATGGATTTCATTTTTGGTTTGTGTTTTATGGTCTCGATATTCAAGTGAATACTTGACTATGCTAAATATCCCACCACCACCTACAATTATTGATATAATAGTAGCTGTTTTTGCAAGAGATTTTATTTTTTTTAAACTCCCTTCTAAAACAGTTGTCTTTTCATTAAGAATATCAATTTCCTCAGACATATTAACCTTTTAATTGCGCATAACGGTCTCGTATAACCGCAGTTACGGGTTTTAAGTTAATGATTTTCGGTTAAGCACTGACTCTAGCAATTCCGAGTGGATTCGCTTGAGCCTGCCCTGAGCGTAGTCGAAGGGTAGTCGAATCCGCCGACACGAGCGTAGCGACCGATGAACACCTTCAACAAATAAATATCGGTGAATAAATTGCGGTTATACATTGTTGGCATTATTTTTTTATTATTCATTTCCGAATATTGCGTTATATCCTCCGCCTTTATAGTTCCTAATGTAAGGTTCAATCGAATTCACGTATTGTTTTTCAGATTCGGTCAATTTTTTTGATTTAAGTCTGTCCAATTCCGCTATTGCTTTTTGTTTTTCTCCAATAACAGTTTGTAAAGTCAAATAACCCATATATTCCATTAAATTTTCTTCGTTTTTATAACGGATTTTTGGACTTTGTTCAAATGCTGTTTTATATAAATCCATTGCCTGATTTAGTTTGTCCATTTTTTCCAGCGTCATTCCTTTCAAAGTCAAAATAGAGTTAGCTTTTTGCATTTCTGTTGGTACAGATTCCAAAATTCCTAAAGCCAATTCGGGCTGTTGATTCCACCAATATGTTTTTACAAGACTTTCATAAGTCGGAATATCATTTGGGTCAATTTCAAGAGCTTTCTTAAAGTAAACAATAGCGCTGTCCGTTTTATTCTGCATTTGAAATTCAATTCCCTTTTCTTGGTATTTGATAACCAACGGATTAGTTTCTTTTTTCTCGTTTTTACAAGAAATAAGAATGGTCAAAATCGATATGTAGATTGCTTTTTTCAAATTAATGCCAACGGTCTCGTATAACCGTCAGTTACGGGTTAATATGCGTTAATTTCCGGTTTGTCACAGACTTTAGCAATTCCGAGTGGATTCGCTTGAGCCTGCCCTGAGCGTAGTCGAAGGGTAGTCGAATCCGCCGACACGAGCGTAGCGACCGATGAACACCTTCAACAAATAAATATCGGTGAATAAATTGCGGTTATACATTGTTGGCAACTGTTATTTATTCTATCCAAAGTTCTTTGATTTTATCTACTTTCCATTTCCCTTTCGTTTTGGATAAGTTTAATTCCAAACCTGTGCTTATTAATCGAATTTCAGCCTTTGCCTTATCCATTTTCTTGTTTAATGAAATGAAATTTATTTCCGGTGATGTTTTAAAATCAGCTTTTCGATATGTTATGGGCATAAGTATAACCTTACTTAAAAAAGTTTCGTGTTCAAACTTGTCTTTAGAAATGAAATCAGTTAGCGCATTTTCAAATTCTGGTATTGAATTTAAGACACTTGCATTTGAAAAATCTGTTTTTGGGTAAAACTCTTTTAATGTGTCAATTTTTGTTCCAAAAGTATAAGGTAAACTCGCAGGTGGAATGGCATATTTATATTTTTTATAATGTTCTCTTTTTAGCCAACCATATTTTTCCAATTCGAATGGATGATATATTTCATAAAATATCTGATATAGATTTGAAGTCAATGAATCATTGATTTCAGGTTCTATTTTTTCAGATTCAGTTTTCCATTTTTGGAAGAATAAGTTTAACGAATCAGAACTTTTTTTCTTGTAAGACTCATTTAATAAATCGAGTAATTCCATTTTTTGTAGTGTATCCGATTTTATAAAGTCCTTTTGTTCCGAATGTTCAATTTTAGATACCAAATCTTCTTTTGCCTTGTTTTGTTTACAAGCTAAAAGCCCTAAAATCAATATCAGTAGAATTTGGTTTTTCATAATTGTTGCCAACGTTGCGGCTAAGCTGCGTTTTAATGCAGTTTAGGTTTTGTTGTGCAACGTTTTTTGTTCATCCATTTTATTTAGTATTAGTATTAAACCTAAAGCAAAAATTGTAATCCCTAGGGCAGTATAAATTAAATTTCCCCACAAAAAATAACCAAGTCCCATAAATATTGCTCCTGAAAAAGTCAATAGAAATCCAATTAAATTCGATTTAATAAAATTCAGAGCGTGAGCAGAAAGTCCAAGAAAAAGCAATGAAGGACCAACATAAACAAATGGGAAAGCGATTGAAGGTGTTTTCGCTAATTGGTTGAAAAAAGCATTTCTGCCATCATTGTCGTTTCCAAAACTCCATGAAATAAAATCAATTGTATTTAGTCCGATAAATCCTATTATTCCCATTATTGTCAATATAGAGGCAATTTTTCCGATTCCATTTTTCGGGAATACCTTGTTAAAATTCAAGAGTAACACTGCTCCAGTCAAATTTAACCAATGAGCAAAGTCAATGGGTTTTTGACTATGAGCAAATTCATTACCTTTTGTAAATATCCAATAACTTAAAACAAAAAGGAAAAGTCCAATAATACAAATAGGTTTTGATTTCAATTTTCGATTTCTTTTAATGTTGTACAACGGTTTGTGTATGAAACGTAGCGTGCAAAAAGACACTAACTTTTCGGATTAACACAGAGCCGAATTTTTATATTTTGGTTTAATTTTTCTTTTTTTAAAAGCCAAATTAAAAATTTGGCGGTCTTTACTAATAAGCACAACCCTTTGAGTTAAGCACTTACTAGCTATGTTTTATACACGGTGTTACCAAACGGTTTTTTTTATAATCCAATATCTTTAATATTCCAATAATCAATTTTTCCTTTTTTCTCTGTTCGATAGAATATGGCAAAGTCAGTTCCAATTGCCCAATCAGTATCAGGCACATCAATGTCCGCTTTAAAATAAAGTCGGTTTGAGCGTATAAAATCATATTCCACACTTCTCAATACTGAATATTTTAAAAAATCTCCATCAAGACTATCCTTAAAAGTCGATTTTTTCACTTGAGATTTAAGAATAACATCATTTCCTTTTTTTAATATTATTTCAGTTACGTTATCGTGATATATGTCTTTATAGATTATTGGTTTGTTCAAGTCGTTGATACGGACAATTGAGCTGTCGTTCAAAGAATATGTTTTTAATTCAAGTTGGTGAATTTCATTCCCGATTTGCACTTCTTGATTTTTTCGGATAGTATCAAATTCTGTTTGCCAAAAAACAACAGTAGTGTCCATTTTTTTAACTTGAGGTTTCGTTTCTTCTTTTAATTCCGTTTCTGGCTTAAGTTCTGATTGAGTTTTATCCGACTTTTTTCGGTCGCAACTTGATAAAATTGAAAGTGTAAATATTAAAATCAAAAGTTGTTTCATTGTTCGGTTTTCAACTGTTTGGTAACTCGTTTATATCCGCAATTTATCTCTTTTTATATGGATATGCCTCCCCAGAAGGAGGGTAAAACTTACATTTTAAAGTGTACTTGTCATATAAGGCATTTAAAAGTCCACCTTGGTGCCCTTTCTTTGATTTCAAGAAATCCAAACCATGACTAAAAACCAAAAGAAACAACTGTCCCATTTGATTACAGAAGGTTACGGAACCCCACAAGAGTTTGCGAAGGTCTTGGATCTTGGTGTGGAAATGCTCTTTTATATAGAGGAAGAGGTGTTTACCCCAAGGGAAGTACAAGGGGTGGTCTCTGCCCTACGGGGCATTATTGTGGCCTTACGGCAAAGAGAATAATGTGTGGAAACCTACCTGTGTATAGTCTGCACCCTGTCTGGCCCCACAGATACAATCTTAATGGGTACGTTCAGTTGCTCTTCCAAAAAGGCAATATATTCATTGAGGGCAGGAGGGAGGTCTTCGGCCTTTGTCAATTGCGTTAAGTCCTTGGCCCAGCCTTTCATTTGGGTATATACGGGAGTCACGTGCTCGCTTTCAATATTGTAGGGCAGATGCTTTATCTCCTCGCCCTTGTATGTATAAGCAGTACACACTTTTAGGGTCTTAAACCCACTGAGCACATCGGCTTTCATCATCATCAACTCCGTTACTCCATTTACTTGTACGGCATACTTTAAGGCCACCAAATCCAACCAGCCACATCTTCGGGCTCTGCCGGTGGTAGCACCAAATTCGTTACCTACGCGGCCCATGGTTTCGCCATCATTATCAAACAATTCGGTAGGGAAGGGGCCACTGCCCACTCGGGTGGTATAAGCCTTAAAAATCCCGAGTACGCGTCCAATCTTGTTGGGTGCCACCCCTAATCCGGTGCAAGCACCTGCCGCGGTAGTATTGGAGGAGGTTACAAAAGGGTAGGTTCCAAAATCAATGTCCAAAAGGGAACCTTGCGCACCTTCGGCCAATATTTTTTTGCCCTCGGTCTGCGCTTTAAAGATAAACTCTTCGCTATCTATAAAAGTCAATTTTTTAAGAACCTCAACCGCCTCATAAAACTCGGCCTCCAGTTCGGCCAGATCATATTGGATATCCACATTATAAAAGCCGATCATGGCCTCGTGCTTATCGGCCAGGGTACGGTATTTTTTCTTCCAGCTGTCAAATTCCAAATCGCCCACACGCATTCCGTTTCTTCCGGTCTTGTCCATATAGGTTGGGCCAATACCCTTTAGGGTAGAACCAATTTTGGCCTTGCCCTTGGCAGTTTCAGAAGCTGCATCCAACAAACGGTGGGTAGGTAGAATCAAATGGGCCTTTCTGGAGATCAAAAGCTTGGAAACAATGTCAATATCAAACTTGTCTAGATTGTCCAGTTCCTTTTTAAAGATGACAGGGTCTATCACCACCCCATTCCCAACAATATTTAGGGCATTTTTATGGAATATTCCCGAGGGTATCGTGTGCAGTACATGTTTTATACCATCAAACTCAAGGGTGTGCCCGGCATTGGGGCCTCCTTGAAAACGGGCAATAATGTCATAATCCTTGGTAAGTACATCAACAATTTTTCCTTTTCCTTCGTCTCCCCATTGGAGTCCAAGCAATAAATCTACCATGAAATAGGTGGGTTAGTCAGTTAGGTTTTCTTCTTTGTTTCTGGTTCCGTAGAAATATAGAGAATGGTTACTGATTTTGATATCAAAAACCTCCTCAATGGTTTTTTTTATGGACTGAATACGTGGATCGCAGAATTCTACAACCTCTCCAGTGTCTGTTAAGATAACATGGTCATGTTGGCGATCAAAATAGGATTTTTCATATTGCGCCTGATTCTTGCCAAACTGGTGCTTGCGCACTAATTTGCAATCCAACAAAAGCTCAATGGTATTGTAAAGGGTTGCACGACTTACCCGGTAATTTTTGGTCTTCATTTTAATGTAAAGGGACTCAACATCAAAATGGTCGTCACTTTCGTAAATTTCCTGTAAAATAGCGTAGCGTTCAGGTGTTTTTCGATGCCCTTTTTCCTCTAAAAAGGTAGTGAACACATTTTTTACAATTTCTTGGTTTTCCTTATTGCCCATAGCTTCTCACCAATGCTAAAGGACAAAGGTACAGCTAAAAATTAAATTCTGGATACTTTGTCTATTCCCTCTACTTGCTTCAGGTTGTTGACCAATTTTTTAAGAATGTTGTTGTTTTTGACCACCAAGGTAATTTTACCGGTAAAGGTACCTCCGTCCGCGCTAAAATTAAGGTTGCGCATGTTCACGTGCATATTGTCCGAGATAATGTTGGTAATCTCATTCACCAAGCCCAAATTATCTATTCCGGTAATTTGAATATCCGCAGAGAACTCTTCCTGGGTGGAGTCTATCCATTTGGCAGATATGATTCTGTACGCATAATTGGATTGAAGCGAAATGGCGTTGGGACAGTTCTTGGTATGCACTTTTATCCCCTCGTTGACGCTAATAAAGCCAAAAACATCGTCCCCGGGAATGGGGTTGCAACATTGTGAAAGTTTGTAGGCGAGCTTTTCCTCCTCCTTCCCAAAAACGAGCATATCGTATTTGGTGGTGATTTCATCCTTGTTAACATCCTTGGGAGTAGGGCTTCTTCGGATTTTGTTCTTGAAGAAATTAAGGAATGCATTATGATAGGACGATGCAAAATCCTTGATTTTTTCGTTATCAATAACTCCAATGCCCACACGATAGAACAAATCCAGGCTTGTTTTCAACTTAAAGAAGGTTACCAGTTTGTTGACGGTATCTTCATTGAGGTTAATTTTCTGGGATTTGAGCTTTCGTCGTAAGACTTCCTTCCCGTCTACGGCAATACTTTTCTTCTCCTCGCTAAGCGATGATTTAATTTTGGATCGGGCCCGGGCCGTTTGGGCATAATCTAACCAGCTTTGGTTGGGTTTGGCACTTTCCGAAGTAATGATTTCCACTTGGTCGCCACTTTGAAGCGTAGAACCTAGTGGAACCAATTTTCCGTTTACTCTTGCTCCCCGCGTTTTCATACCTACTTCGGTATGGATGTGGAAAGCAAAATCCAAAGGCGTAGCTCCCTTGGGCATCGATTTTAAATCACCTTTAGGGGTAAATACAAAAATCTCCTTGGAATATAGGTTGAGCTTAAATTCTTCCACAAAATCCACGGCATTGCCGTTAGAACCCTCCAAAGCCTCTTGTAATCGGTTGAGCCAGTCTTCAATACCCTGTTCTTTTTGCTCTCCGTGCTTGTATTTAAAATGGGCAGCATAGCCTTTTTCCGCAATTTCATGCATCCGATCACTGCGTATTTGTACCTCTACCCATTTTCCCTTGGGCCCCATAACAGTAATGTGTAGTGCCTCATAGCCAGTAGACTTGGGTGATGTGATCCAATCCCGCAAGCGAATAGGGTTGGGGGTAAAGTGATCCGTAACTATAGAGTAGATTTTCCAGGCAAGGAATTTTTCGTTCTTTCTGTCCGATTTATAAATGATGCGGATGGCAAATTTGTCATATACCTCATCAAAAGACACATTTTGGGCCTTCATTTTTCTTCGGATAGAAAAGGTAGACTTCATTCTTCCTTTTACATCATAGTTCAAGCCTTCCTTATCCAGAGAATTCCTGACCACCTCTGCAAAATCATCAATATAAGCCTGTTGCTCTTCTTCAGTATCCTCAATTTTAGCCTGAATATCTTGGTATACTTCCGGTTCGGTATATTTTAAACTGAGATCCTCTAAATGGGTTTTGATGTTGTAGAGTCCAATTCTATGAGCCAATGGGGCGTAGATATAAAGTGTCTCCGAAGCTATTTTGACCTGTTTGTGCTCCGGCATGGCATCCATGGTGAGCATGTTGTGATACCGGTCCGCAATTTTGATAATGATTACTCGGACATCGTCATGCAGAGTCAGCAGCATTTTTCTAAAATTCTCTGCCTGCTGACTAATATCCTTATCTTTCTTGAGGTGGGCTATTTTAGTAAGTCCGTCTACAATACGGGCCACTGTTTCACCAAACATACGTTCAATATCATCTAAGGTATAGGGCGTGTCCTCTACCACATCATGCAATAGGGCGGATGCAATGGAGACGGCATCCAATCCAATTTTTGAAGCAACAATCTTGGCTACCGCAATGGGATGGAAAATGTAGGCCTCACCAGATTTTCTACGCTGGTCTTTATGGGCATCTACGGCCACGTCAAAAGCAGAGCGTATCAATTTCTTGTCCTCTCGGGTCAAGGTTTGATAGCTGATACGAAGCAACTCTTTGTACTGCTTCGCGATCTCCTTATTCTCTTTTTCAATAGCAGCCTCCGTCATAGTAAATTAAAATTACCACAATCTTTATAGCTTACCAACAAAAATTATGCCTTTAAGTTCCTAATTCGTTCAATTAGAGGAGGGTGGGAATAGTGCACGAACACATAGGCCGGATGGGGCGTAAGGTTGCTTAAATTGTTCTTGGACAGCTTTTTTAAAGAGGTTACCAGTGGGGTGGCAGCGAATGTCTTTTTGGCATAGTCATCTGCCTGAAACTCGAACTTTCTGGATACATAGTTCATAGCAAGTCCGGTTATTTCAGAAATAGGACTATACAATAACATAAAACCAATTAATCCGGCATGGAAACTGGGAGTGGACACCCCAATAGCCAATGAAATCTGGGGATTATTGATGAAAATTGACAATATAAAAAGCGTAAGCCCTGTCAATGCAAGGGACACCAACAAGTTGAAAATAATGTGTTTTCGTTTGTAGTGCCCTACTTCATGGGCCAAAACTGCTACAATCTCTTCTTCGCTCAGGTCATTGATCAAGGTGTCAAAAAGGGTGATACGCTTTTCTCTTCCAAAGCCAGAAAAATAGGCATTGGCCTTGGTGGATCGTTTGGAGCCATCTATTACGAAAATATTATGAAGCTCAAAACCTACCTTTTTGGCATAGCTTTCTATGGCATCTTTTAAGCTGCCATCATGTAATGGGGTTTGTTTGTTGAATAGGGGCACTATCAACCGTGAGTAGAACAGGTTCATGAACAGAATAACCGCTCCTATCAGCAGCCAAGTATAAAGCCAAAAATCCGGTCCTGTCCATTGGTAAAAAAGAATGAAAAGGGATAGTACGCCCCCTCCAAAAATTCCTGTAATAACCCCACCTTTGATTTTATCCAAAAAGAACAACATTTTAGTGGTCTTGTTAAAACCATATTTTTCCTCAATTACAAAAGTTTGGTAATAGGAAAAGGGTGTGCCCATGACACTGCTACCCAAAAGAATCAAACCAAAGAAAATGAGGGCCATTAAAATTGGATTTTCGGTAATGGATCTCGTTAAGGAATCAATCCACTCAAAACCACCAAAAAACAAAAAGCCAAGGGTGGCAATAAGGGAAAATCCATCCGAGAAAAGCCCAAATCGATAATTTGTTTTTTTGTATTGCTGGGACTTTTGGTATTCCGCTTCGTCAAATACATCGTTCAATTCTGCAGGAACGGTAGATCCAAACCGCTTAGCATTCAAATATTCTAAAATTTGGTGAATCACATATTGAATCACTAAAATTAGGATGATCACATAGAACAGGGTAGTTTTTTCCATAGGCTAGAATCCGCGTTGGCGCTTCGCTTCAAATATAAGTATTGCTGCGGATACGGAAACGTTCATAGAGTCTATTTCGCCCTGCATCGGGATTATAAGGTTTTGGTCGGATTCTTGGAGCCAAGCCTCGGTTAATCCCGATGCTTCAGTTCCAACCACAATCGCAGCAGGGCCTTCAAAATTGCATTCCACATAGTTTTTTGAAGCGGTGAGAGCAGCACAGAAAATGTTGATTTTTTCTGCTTTCAAAAACTGGATAATCTCTTGGGTGGTACCCATACCAATTTGGGTAGTGAACACACAGCCTACACTGGAACGAATAATATTGGGATTGTATAAATCTGATTTAGGATTGGCAATGATGACAGCATCAACTGCTGCAGCATCTGCTGTACGTAAAAGTGCACCAATATTACCTGGTTTTTCAGGGGCTTCCGCTATTAGGATCAAAGGATCCTTATGCTTAAACCGAATTTTATCCAAGGAATGATCCTTGGCTACAACTAGGGCCATAACACCTTCGGTAGAAACACGATAGGCTATTTTTTCATAGACCGGTCTAGAGAGTTCTATGTATTGGACCGTTGAATTCTTGGAAAGGGATTTTTTATCAAAATCTGACAGGATTTCTGAACAAAAAAATAGAGTGTCTATGGTATAGCCTCCTTTTTGCAATAATGCTATTTCCCGTTGTCCTTCCACAAGAAACTGTCCTGTTTTTTTACGTTCCCTTGCTTTTTCCTTGAGTTGAAGCACCTTCTTTATCAGAGGGTTTTGGATACTGCTAATGAATTTGGTTTCCTTCACGGGCTAAAAATACACATTCCCGTAATCTTACTATAGGTATTGCGACAAAGCAGCAAACTAGCAATAATGAAAAAAACAACAATTATACTTCTTGCTTTTGCCTTAGGTGCGTGCAAACCAAGTGTCAAAAAGGAAGAAGTCAGGGTAGAGATGCCCATTGAAATTGCAGCAGCAAAAAATAAGTTCCCTGAAACTTTGGAAAGCGTATTTGAAGCACATGGAGGATTAAATGCATGGAGAAATCAAAGAACGCTGGTATACGAAATGCCAAAGAGTGATTTTACGGAAAAGCATACCGTAGATCTTTGGAGCCGAAAGGATAGAGTAGATGCCGAAACATTTTCTTTAGGGTCCGATGGCAAGCAAGTATGGCTTTTAGATGTTGAGGGCAAGTACAAAGGAGATGCAGGGTTTTATCATAACCTCATGTTTTACTTTTATGCGATGCCTTTTGTGTTGGCAGATGATGGTATTATTTATCAGGAAGCCAAAGCCTTGGAATACGATGGAAAAACCTATCCGGGAGTACAGATTTCATACAAAGCGGGTACCGGAGCTTCATCCAAGGATGAATACTACATTCATTATGACCCGAACACGCATCAAATGGCGTGGTTAGGCTACACCGTTACCTATAGGACAGGGGAAAAATCCGAAACTGTGAAATGGATACGATATGATGATTGGCAAGAAATTGATGGATTGACCCTTCCAAAATCGATTACTTGGCACAACTTTGAAGGTTCCAAGGTTTTGGATGCACGAAGTACTGTTCCATTTGAGAATGTAAGTTTGAGCAAAATGGCTATGTCGGATGATTATTTTGCTAAACCCGAAGGAGGTGAATTTGTTGAAGTAAAGATGAATTAAGTTTTGAAATTTATATAAAACAAGAACGGCGCTCCTAGGAGCGCCGTTCTTGTTTAGAATTACTTTCCTTCGTATTTGCCCATATACCGTTTCCATAATTTGGTCTGGTGTGTTTCCAAGGAAATATCACGTCCATCAATAAAAGCTTTGGAAAGCTGATTGGTTCGCATGTCCAAGGCATCTCCTTCCGATATAAATAAGGTAGCACTTTTACCAACTTCCAAGGTGCCGTAGCCGGAATCAATTCCTAGGATTTTAGCCGTATTCCCAGTGAGTAACTGGAGTGCTTTTTCCTTGTCCAATCCCTGTGCCACTACCTGGCCTGCATAGAAAGGAAGGTTACGGGTCTGGAAATTGGAGGCCGAAGCATTTTGTAAGCCAACAACTAAACCAGCATCTACCAATAATTTAGGGAGCTTGTATGTGAAATCGTAATCGTCATCATCAAAATTGGGAAGACTATGTGTAAAGTTGACCAGCACGGGTATGTTATGCTGCTTTAAATAAGCTGAAACCCGATTGGCATGATAGCCACCTACCAAAACCACTTTTTCTGCCCCTAATCTTTTAAGGCTTGAAATGGCATCCATAATCTCCTTTTCACCATTAGCATAAACGTATAGGTGTTGGGAACCATCAAAAGCCCCTTTCATGGCCCCAAAAGCGGCATTTCGCTCGTTGGATTGTCCTTTTCCGTAGGCATTCGCATTTTGAACAAAGGAGTTTAGCTCGGTTACCTGTTTTTGATAATCCTTGTTGGGTATGAATCCATTGGGCTCTCCCATCCACCAACGTCCTCTTCTAAAGGTAACAGGCCAGTTTAGGTGGATACCATCATCCATTTTTACTACCGCATCTTCCCAGTTCCAAGCATCAAATTGTACAATGGAAGAGGTACCAGAAATTCGCCCGCCTTGTGGAGTTATCTGGGCCAAGAGTACCCCATTGGGTCGCATGCTTTCCACAACCTTAGATTCAGCATTATATGCAATAATACTTCGTATATGTGGAATTAAATCACCTATTTCATCTTGATCATTGCTAGCTCTAACCGCATTGACTTCAATGAGCCCTAGAGATTTGCCTGGGGCAATAAACCCTGGATAAATGTGTTTTCCAGTGGCATCTATGAGCTTACCGATTCGGGCAATTCGTTGTTTGGCGTCGCCAACAAAGGTGAGTTTGCCATCTGCAAACATAATCAGGGAGTTTTCAATGACTTCCCCATTACCCAAATGGGCAACGGCACCTTCAATGGAAATAGGTTCTGATTGTGCTGGAGCAGGGGTCTGCTGAGCTGTTAAGGTTCTACTGCCCACCAACCCAAGAAATATATAAAATACGATTCTTTTCATCTTTTAAATTTTAAAGGCTTTCGCAGTGAAACCTGATTTTTTTATTTTGTTTTGGGTCTTGTGTTTTTGCACCATTTTCCTTTTCGTTCAACATGAGATCAATGAGTTGGTTGCGTTCTTGTTTTACAGCTTCCCTAAGTTGTTTGTCTTTTTTCAACTCGAAGTAAACAGCACCTTCTATCAATGTCATCTCTGCTTTGGCATACACCGAGAGGGGGTGGTTGTTCCAAAGTACCAAATCTGCATCCTTGCCCACTTCAATGGTACCCACGCGATGGTCTATATGTAGGAGTTTGGCTGGGTTCAGTGTCACGGTCTTCCACGCTTCTATTTCGGACATACCTCCATATTTAACCGTCTTGGCTGCTTCCTGGTTTAACCTACGAGACATTTCTGCATCATCACTATTAATAGCCACTGTAACTCCTTGACTGGTCATTATGGCTGCATTGTAGGGTATGGCGTCATTTACCTCATATTTGTAGGCCCACCAATCACTAAATGTGGAGCCTCCAACGCCATGCTTTGCCATCTTATCCGCTACCTTATATCCTTCCAAAATATGCGTGAAAGTATTTACCCTAAAATTGAATTTTTCTGCTACTTTCATTAGCATGTTAATTTCACTTTGCACATAGGAATGGCAGCTGATAAAACGCTCGCCGTTCAAAATTTCGGCAAGTACTTCCATTTCTTCATCATGACGAACGGGTTGTCCACCTTTCTTTTTAGCATCGTATTCTTTTGCTCTTTGGAAATAATCTGTGAAAACTTGTTCCACGCCCATCCGTGTTTGTGGAAAACGGGAAAAACTTTGCCAATTGGATTGTTTTACATTTTCGCCCAAGGCAAACTTGATAAACTTAGGTGCGTTGGGAAAAATTAGCCCATCAGCGTTTTCACCCCATTTCAATCTCAATATGGCAGATTGCCCACCAATTGGATTGGCAGACCCATGAAGCAATTGTATTGTGGTAACCCCGCCTGCCAAATTACGGTAGATATCCATATCCTTTGGGTCTACAACATCGGTCATTTTAACTTCAGCGGAGGAATTGTGGCCCGCTTCGTTGATCGAAAGACCGGCAATATGGGAATGTTCATCAATAATTCCAGTGGTCAGGTGTTTCCCAGTAGCATCCACCACTTTGGCATTCCCAGCGTTAAGATCTTTACCAATTTTAGTAATCTTTCCATTTTTTATGAGAACATCTGTAGCTTCCATAACCGCTTCGCCAGTCCAAACAGTTGCATTTTTGAATAGTGTTGTTTCCTGCTTTGGCAGGGATTGATAGCCATAGCCAGCATTAGGAAAAGTAAGCTGTACTTTAGAAGGGGTGGTAAGTTTGGTATCCGCTTTGTCCTTGGCTTTAAAAGAATTTGTTTTTGTGAGGGTCACTGCCGATTCCTTACCATTGGAATACGCCATTTTACCCTTGACATTTTCGACATCGGGGGTGATTTTCGCAATCAATCTATGTGACTCCCCTTGTTCGTTGTTAAAGGTAAGGTTCAACCAATCCCCATTATATTTGAGCTTACCGGTCAATTTCAAGGTGTCTTGTTTAACAGTCACTTTTGGTTTGTTGACTTCGCCAGCAATGGAAAATGAATAGGTCTTACCTTCAAGGCTAAGGCTGTAATCTCCTCTAATATCTTTTTGATCCTTTGCTTGAATTACATTCTTGGCGCCTTGTACCCAGTTTTCGTAAAGTGTAGTTCCTTTATCAAAAATATCTCCGGAAGCAATCAAAAAATTAGCTTGTCTGCCCGATTGCAAAGATCCTATTTCATTGGATTTGCCCAGAATGTTTGCGGGAGCCAAAGTAAGTGCCTCCAAGGCCTTGGTTTTGGATAATCCATATTGGATGGATTTCATCAATCTGGATTTGAAGTCTGCTGGAGACTTTAAATTGTGTAGCGTAAATGAGAAATCAATTGCATTATCCTCCAAAACCTTGGGATTTGAAGGAGCCAAATTCCAATGCCTCATATCTTTTAAGGACACATAATGAGCTTGGTATGGATTGGAAACATCATAAGCTTTTGGAAAATTAACAGGAACAATGAGTGGGGCATTGGTTGCCTTGATGTCCCTTATATTCTCATACTCATCACCTCCAGCCAAAATAGCATACTGGACACCGAATTGGTCTCCAATTTTATCGGCTCTAAGTACATTTCCGTTTTCGCCGGCAGCAAAAATCTGTTTTAAACCCTTATTTTCAGTCAAAGCTTCCAAGGAACGGTCTTTGGTAGCTACCTGCCCTTTTTGATACCAATCCATATCGTAATACAATTGGCGCATTAGTGCTGTGGCACCCATTAAGGAAGTGGGGTAGGATTGTCTTTTGGCTATACTTTTTGAGAAGGAGAAATATTGAGCCGATTTATCTTCCAATACCCGTTTGGATTCGCTACCTCCGTCATTCAAGGCTACCAATACTCCTGTGCCCCTGGCAATCCCATCCTGAATATGGGTATTGACCACTCCAAAACCAGCTTTTCGTAAGGCCTCTGCTTTCTTTTTATCGTAAACAAAGCCAGAGATGGCACTATTTTCTGGCATAATGTGGTCGTTCCAATAAAACCCTTCGCGAGAAGCATCATATTCCGCAGATCGTCCTCTTGTTTCTGCTCTTTTGGGTTTTTTGACTCCAAAATTAGAGAATACATCAATAAAAGAGGGGTAGATATATTTCCCTTTAAGGTCTTCAATCACTGAAGTTTTGGGAATGTTCACTGAACTTCCTACCTGTACCACTTTTCCATTCTGAATCAGTAGGGTGCCATTTTCGATGACTTGGGTGGGAGTTACATAAATCTTGGCATTGGTAAATGCCCTGTAATTGTTGTTCTTTGTTTTAACACCATCATTTTTTGGGAAATAATCCTGTGCAAACAAAGTGACGCTGCCAAAAAGAAAGGCAAGCACCATCAGTCTCATTTTCATAAAATATATATTGAATTAGTCGTTCTAAAGGTAACGGAAGTGGGGGTATTGCACAAGGGTTGTTTTAGAAGCCCGATTTTCCATGGTAATTAATCAGCAAACCTACCACCGAATTGTAACTTTGAATGCCCTCTTCTTGGTTATTTACCTTTAAAAAGGTATTGAAGATGGACTTAAAAACGGGCTCCAATGGGTTCTCATAGCGTTTCCAAAACGCTGCAACTTCCCTAAAATTCTTCTTAACACCGGGATTGAGGTCGTTCAGAAGCCCCTTGAACAAATTCTCGTCCTTTCGCGAAAGATCGGACAAGCAATACCCCAAAGCATGGGAGTAAGCGGCATACTTAAAGTATGGGTCCTGATTTTTTACAGTGACCAAAAACCCAATAAAGTTGGTGGCATCCTCGGCGGAATATCCTAATTGATGCCCCACTTCGTGTCCGCTAACCGTGGGCATCCGGTAGATTGGGGTTATGCCATTCACTTGAGCTTCATTGGAAAAAGGATTAAGATATCCCCCGTAACCCATGTATGACAGTGGAACACTGAACAAGGAAGATTTCAGGCTTCGCTTTCGGTATTCAAAGGAGGGGTAAGTAGTTTTGAGGTCGCCATACCCAGCCTCAGTTTTTTGGAAAATCTCTTTTCTGGTATACGGAATTTGCACGGGTTTAATGGTATCTCCAGTAATCTGTTCCTGATAATGATTGGATTGTGCGATTAAGTACTGTGTAAAATTGACAAGTTGTTCTTTACTGTATTCTTTTTCAATACCCAACTTCCAGGTGATGGGCTGTCGATAGTAATTCATTCCCCATAACAAATGAAAGGCAAAATAGGTTATGGAAAGTAATACCGTAAAATCCTTTAAGAGAAACAAAGGTCTTTTTTTGATAGATTTCCAGTTTAAGTACAGATATCTGACAATCAAGAGAAACAACACCAAATAGAAAATATCACCAACCGAAAAGGGAATCCAGCCAAAAAGAATCCGCAATAATCTGGATAAGGAGGGGTATAGTCCCTCACTATAATATTGCTCCACTAAGTTGGGATAACGGCCTATCCACTTGACCAAAATAATTTGGAGGGGTAGGGCAAGGGCGATAATTGTTTTTACTTTGGGTCGCATAGAACACGGTGGTATGGGAAACAAGATTCCTAAACTAATTCTAAATTTTTAGATTTTAAACTAGGACACTGGTCTTAACAAAGCTTTGTGCTAAAATGAAAAAGGCCGAACAAAAAGTCCGGCCTTATTTCTATATTTTAAAAAATGTTATTCCTGGATTCCAGTTATCTCCAAATCAAATACTAAATCCGAATTTGGCGGAATAGGGCCTCCTCCTTGGGCACCATACCCTAAATGTGGAGGAATAAACAAACGAACTTTATCACCTACCTTCATTGTCATAAGGCCTTCTTTGAATCCAGCAATCAGTCGTGCTTCGGGGCTATAATCCATTGGTGTTGGGAAATATCCCCCACCTTCTTTTCTGCGTTGGTCAAACTTGTTGTACTTGGTGGCTATCTCTTCATAGTTACTATCAAACAAAGTGCCATCAGGTAACCAACCAGCATACATTACCAATACTTTTTGACCAATTTTTGGTTTTTCACCTTCGTTTTGGTTTAAGGAAAGTACTTTAAGGCCTGAAGGTAATTCTTCAGCTTTTTCTTTTTGTTGCTCTAATTCAGCTGCAAAATCTTCAATCATTTTATTGAAGGCGGCTACCGCAGCTTCCTCTTCGGCAAAATAGTCGGTCATAACCTGTACGGCGTCAAACTTTTTGGCTTCCTTGCCATTACGTACAATTTCAACCGCATTCATAATCACTTCTTCTTTAGGATTATTACCAGGAGCATTGACTTCCACACCTGCAATGGTATCCACAACGGCAATACCACTAATAACTTCACCGAAGACCGTATGTCTGCCATTAAGCCATGGAGTTTCCTTGTGCGTAATAAAAAATTGACTACCATTGGTCTTGGGGCCGGAGTTAGCCATGGACAAAATACCTTTTTTAGAGTGGGCAAGAGAATCATGGAATTCGTCTTTGAACTTGTATCCGGGATTTCCCCTTCCCGTTCCCATGGGATCTCCACCTTGAATCATAAAATCCTTCATGACTCTATGAAATATGAGGCCGTCGTAAAACTTTTTGCCCTTAAGGCTATCAGAAACAAAAGGGTTGGAACCTTCAGCAAGTGATACAAAATTGGCAACGGTTATGGGCGTTTTCTCGTGCTCTAACTTAATAATAATGTCTCCTTTATTCGTCTGGATATCGGCAAAAATTCCATCGCCCAATTCGGCATACTTGCTGGACTTGCATCCAAAGAAGGCCAAGGAGATCAAGGTGATTAAAATTAGGGATTGTTTCATGGTATTATGGATTTAGATTTAGACTGTCTTGGTTAATAATGATGGTATGTAATTCAACGGTAGATTTTAGAGGTGTTCTAGGTCCAATTCGGTTGCCATCACCATGGTAACCAAAGGCTTGCAACGACGGGAATAAAAAAGTGGCCCGCTCGTTGATCTTCAATACTTTTACCGCATTTTGTAACCCGCTGAACAACTGCTCCTTATCTATTACGTAGGAAGTAGGGCCTAATTCTTGGGTCTTATAAATGGTGTCGTTACCCAGAGAAACTAGATTATAAGAGAATAAAATCTGATCATTGGTTTTGGGTAGATAGGTTGCCGTATCGTTCTTGGATTCAAAATAATACCAAAACCCATTGGGACTGGCCACATATTCATGGATGGTATCATTTTCAATGATTTTTTTGATAAGCGCCTCTTCCTTTGCAAGTAATATTTTGCTACGTTCTACGGACTCTTTAAAAAAGCTGCCTGATTTTACTTCAGCAGGTTTTCTCGGTTCAGGGCCTTTACAATTGACCAGTGCGATAGCCATGAAAATGATGAAAATTGGTCTCATGGATTTAACTGGCTTTTGTGGTTTTTCAACACTTCATTGAACTTTTTTATGGTCTCTTCCATGCTTACTTCGCTTCTACCACCTGCAGCATTATCATGCCCGCCACCGTTAAAATGGTTTCGCGCAAATTCATTTACAGAGAAATCACCAATAGAGCGAAATGAAATTTTGATGATACCTTCTTCCTTGTTCTCGATAAAAATAACGGCGAAAATAATCCCCTCCAAGGTTAACCCGTAGTTCACAAAACCTTCCGTATCACCCTTTTTAAAATCATTCGCATCCAATTCTTCCTGAGTAATGGTTATATAAGCAGTATTATAGTCGGATAAGATAACCATATTGCTTAAGGCAACCCCTAGAAGATGAAGTCGGGATGGGGAATTGGTATCATAAATGTGTTGATGAATCTGCATGTTATCCGCACCTCGATCAATAAGATCCGCCACTACTCGGTGGGTCCTACTAGATGTAGAGCGATATTTAAACGAACCGGTATCCGTCATGATTCCTGTATACAAATTGGTGGCAATGTCTTTGGAAATGCTGTCCAGTTCACCTAGATATTCAATAAAATTATAAACCATTTCACAGGTAGAACTCATATTCACATCGGAATAGGTCACCTTTGCATAATTACTGGGTTGTTGGTGATGGTCAATCATGATAAAGTCGGCATCCTTATCTTTTAACGGAGCTTCGAGCTGTCCAGTACGGGATAGATCGTTAAAATCCAATGTAAAGATCACTGTAGCCTCCTCCAGCTGTTTTTTAGCTTGGGAATTTTCCCTTTCAAAATTTAAAATCCCATCACAGCCCGGCATCCATTTTAAAAATTTCGGGAAATCATTGGGACTAATGACAGCAACATTTTGGCCTGTTTCCTTTAGGAATATATATAAAGCCAAACAAGAGCCAACGGCATCACCATCAGGGTTTTTGTGGGGTATGATTACGATATTTTGAGGTTGGGAAAGAATCGACTTTACTGTCGTGATATCCGCTAAATTCATGCGCCCAAAGATACAATAATATAATATAGAGGTAAACCCAGATACCCTATTTTTGAATAACCTTAAATGATTGCCATGAGACATGTTTTTGTTTTATTTGTTATTGTTGCAAGTGTGTTGGGGTGTAAATCAACACATAACGCTCCGCGTACTATGACTGCGTTAAACGAAAGGTCAGATACAGTTTTTATCGTAGCCTTTGGTTCCTGCAATAAACAATATATGCCTAATCCTTTTTGGGATGATATCATGGCCCAACACCCAGATTTATGGATCTGGGGAGGGGACAATATCTACGCCTCTGAAGATTTTAGCCTCGGAAAATTGAAACGGGGATATGCCAAACAAAGAAAGAATAAAATGTACAAGGAGTTGGTTTCAAAAATTCCTGTTGTTGGTACTTGGGACGATCACGATTATGGGCTTAATGATGGAGGCGAAGAGTTTAGCTTTAGGGAGAAAAGCCATCAGTTGTTCCTTGATTTTATGAATGTACCCAGGGATGATCAAAGAAGAGGACAGCAAGGGGTGTATACTTCGCACGAATATGAAACCTCAAAAGGCAAGGTCAAAGTTTTGGTTTTGGATACCCGGTATTTCAGAAGTCCATTGGAGAAGGACCCAGACCCTGATAGACGGTATAAAAAAAACATGGCGGAGGATGCCACAATTTTGGGTCCTGCGCAATGGCAGTGGTTACAAGAAGAACTAAATACTTCAGATGCAGATTTTAACTTATTGGTGACTAGTGTCCAATTTTTATCCATGGAACACGGTTTTGAAAGCTGGGGCAATTTTCCAAAAGAAATTGAAAGGTTGAATCAGCTTATATTAGATTCTGGGGCAAAAGGAGTGATGGTTCTGTCCGGGGACCGGCATATTTCTGAATTTTCCAGAACCAGTTTAGCAGGAATGACTTATCCCTTGATTGATTTTACCAGTAGTGGACTGACCCATTCTTATTCTGATTTTAAAGGTGAGCCAAACCAGTTGAGAGTGGGTGAGGTGGTTTCCCAAACCAGTTTTGGACTCATAGAACTCAATCTAGAAACCAAAGAAGCTCATTTCAAAATTATGGGAGAAAACGGGATGGTCTATCAAGAATTAAAACAAAGGTATTAGGCCTTGCCCGTTGGTTGAAAAAGTGTAAGTTTGCGCAAAAATTTAAAGAAATGACTGGAAATAGAACATTTACCATGATTAAACCAGATGCCGTTGAAAATGGACATATTGGTGCAATTTTGGAAAAAATAACTGGTGCTGGCTTTAAGATTGTGGCCATGAAGTACACCCAATTGAGCAAAAGGGATGCCCAGGAATTCTATGCTATTCATAAAGAGCGACCTTTCTTTGGGGAGTTGGTAGAATTTATGACTCGCGGACCCATTGTTGCCGCTATCTTGGAAAAGGACAACGCTGTGGATGATTTTCGCGCATTGATTGGGGCGACCAATCCAGAAGAAGCAGCCGAAGGAACCATTCGTAAACTATACGCCACTAGTATTGGTGAAAATGCGGTACATGGCTCTGATAGCGATGAAAATGCAGGTATAGAAGGTGCTTTCCATTTTTCAGGGAGGGAAGTATTCTAGTAATATATAAAGGATTTATCTAAAAAGCTGCTCGTTTGGGTGGCTTTTTTTGTTTGAATACAATAGGAATTCCTGATCTTTTTTGGGCGGCTTTACACTACCAACTTCAGTTAAGCCAATTTTGGTTAAGAGCCTACGGGATTTAAAATTCGAGGCGGTCGTTATACCAAGAATAGAATCAAGTTTTAACTCATCTGTGCCGTATTCCATTACTGCTTGGCAAGCTTCAAAGGTATATCCCTTGCCCTCATATTCAGGAAGAATGGCAAATCCAATATCGGGTTGGTTCAAATAGTCCCGTTGTACAAAACCACAGAGTCCTATTGGGGTCAGGGATTCTGCCAAACACATTTTAAAGAGCCCAAAACCATGTTTTTTATAGGAATTGATTAAACTGCCCTCTATATAATCACTAGCTTGTTTTTCTGTTTTCACGCCTCTATCACCAATAAATTCTATCCAATTTGGACTGTTGAGGAGTTCGAGAAAGAAGAGAGAGTCATGTAAGCTGGCTTCCTGGATGACCAATCTTTCCGTGAGCGCTACGTTTTTCATGTAAATGTCCAATCGGTTGATGCTAGTGCTAGCGTAGCACTATTTTTTTTATTAGTTCCTTCCCCAGCTCTTCATTGAGCATAGTGATGATTTTAC
Source organism: uncultured Allomuricauda sp. (assembly GCA_965117065.1). GTDB lineage: Bacteria > Bacteroidota > Bacteroidia > Flavobacteriales > Flavobacteriaceae > Flagellimonas. The sequence goes on along the minus strand of OZ220751.1, from coordinate 1,048,716 downwards.
TTTTTCCCAAACTTAATTCCTCACGCAGCACCGAAGATGACAGGGAAACATATAAGGTTTCGTTTTTTAGTTCTACGGAGGTAGTATAGTTGTTAACGCCGTTCCCCATAAGCTTTACCCATGCATCCCTGGCGTCAACCCTGTCCATGCCCTTTTGAAGTTTATTTTCCTTAATAAACTCGTTTAGCGCTTCGCCAAGGGGTAGGTGAGAATTGTATCTTTTGGCCATTATTTTGGGATTGTAATGGGTTGAAAACGTTTGTAGGAGTACAAAATACCTGCTTGGTTTCGTACGGAAAACGAAATGGAATCGATAGTAATAAGCTGTTCTTCTCGCTCATCAAGGTCATTTTGATAGCGCAAGGTGAAATTTTCATTTATCATCACAATATCAAATAACTCTGAATTGTTGGAAGTTTGGTATGCGCCATTAAATTTGGGTTGAAGTTTTTTGCGGAAACCTTGGGTACCCTCTAACTTAATAAAGTCGATGGTCGGATTTACACCATAGTTTTTTTGAGTGCCATCTGGAAACTCCACTTTACTGATTTCCCAATAGCCGTTCAGGTATTTTAATTCCTCCTGTGAAATTGATGTTTCCTGACATCCAATAAGTACAAATCCTAAAAACAGCAATAAAAACCTCCCCATGTTACAAGGTAAATATTTTATAGCTCTGTTGAATGTTTTTAACTACACTTTCGGTTCGCTCCGCATGGGTATCGCTAATAAATATCTGGCCAAAATTGGCATTGTCTACCAAAGCCACAATCTGCGAGACCCTATGTTCATCAAGTTTGTCAAAAATATCATCCAGTAACAAAATGGGTGTTGTCTTTGCTTGATCTTTGATGAAGTGGAACTGAGCTAATTTGAGTGCAATCAAAAAAGATTTTTGTTGCCCTTGGCTGCCAAATTTCTTGATGGGATGTCCGGCAATCGTAAAACTTAGGTCGTCCTTATGAATCCCCACACTGGTATATTGAATCATCCTGTCTTTAGCTATGGCTCCCTCCAAAAGTTCCAAAAGATCTTGTTGTTGGAGTTGACTATCGTAAGACAGCATAATTTGCTCGTCCTTTTCTGAAATATGGGAATATTGCTCTTTAAAAATGGGGAGAAATGTGGAGATGAACGTCAAACGTTTTTCATGGATTTTGGTCCCTAATTCATGAAGTTGCTGGTTGTAAATATCAAGGGTGTTGCCGTCAAAGGTATTATTGGCCACAAAATACTTCAGTAGCGAATTGCGTTGCATTAACACCTTGTTGTACCTAATCAAATTTTGAAGATAATCTTTGTCTGATTGGGAAATAACCCCGTCCATAAATTTTCTTCGCGTGTCGCTGCCTTCAATAATCAGATCGAGATCTGATGGGGAAATGATAACCAGGGGCAAAAAACCAATGTGATCAGAAAACTTTTCATAGGGTTTACCGTTTCGTTTGATGACTTTCTTCAAGCCACGCTTGAAGCTACAGATGATTTTTTCGGTACGTCCATTCTTTTCAAATTCCCCTTCAATCACAAAAAATTCGGTGTCGTGCTTAATGTTTTGTGTAGCTACGGGATTAAAATAGCTTTTGCCAAAAGAAAGATGGTATATGGCATCCAATATATTGGTTTTTCCCACCCCATTATCACCCACCAAACAATTGATAACGGGGTCCAATTCCAGAATTTTGGAATCGAAATTTTTGTAATTAACTAAGGATAAATGCTTTAAAAACATAAAAAGCTAAGGGAACTTAAGGTTTTGCCTAATGTTCAGACCAATTAAAGATTCCAAAAATAACGAATAAATTGCCTTTAGGTTTTGGATAAAAACTTTATTTTTGCGCGATCAATTAAATGAAGGATGGCAACATACAAGAAGCGAGGCTTTAAACCAAAAAACAAGGCTGAAGAAGTACAGTTTGATGAAAACAGCACAACAGCAGAGGTGTTCAGCACCTTGGATGAAAGTGCTAGCAAAACCGAGGCTTGGGTACAGAGAAACCAGAATTTTATTTTGGGAGCCATTGGTGTTATAGCTATTGGAGTACTTGCATACTTGGGGTATAAGGAGTTTATCCAAAAACCTAAAGAAGCTTCAGCAGCTAACGAGCTTTTTTATCCACAACAGTATTTTGATCAGGCATTGACGAATGAAGTTGCCAAGGATTCACTATTTAGTTTAGCCTTGAATGGAGCTGAAGGAAAATATGGATTCCTGGACATTATTCAAGAATATAAAGGGACAAAGGCTGCAAATTTGGCGAAGTATTCTGCTGGGATGACATATTTGAACCTACAGCAATATGATGAAGCCATTGCCCAATTGGAAGATTTTTCATCTGATGATGCAGTGCTTGGCGCTATGGCCAAAGGAGGAATAGGTGATGCTTTTTCCCAGTTAGACCAACAAGAGGATGCTTTGGACTTTTATGAAAAAGCAATATCCCATAGCACCAACGAATATACCACCCCCCGTTTTTTATACAAGGCAGGTGTTCTCGCTATGAATTTGGATCAAAAAGGAAAGGCTTTGGGCTTTTTTGAACGAATCAAGGAAGAGTTCTCTTCTTCCCAAGAAGCCAACGGTATAGAGGTCCTTATTGGGTTGGCCCAAAACTAAGGTCATGGCTACTGAGAATAAAAATCTATCAGCTTACGACAAAACTGCAATCCCAAATGCGAAAGACCTTCGATTTGGGATTGTTGTTTCTGAATGGAACGATACCATTACCGAAGGCCTATTTACTGGAGCCATGGAAGCCTTGGTGGATTGCGGGGCCTTGCCAGAGAATATCATTAGATGGAACGTCCCTGGAAGTTTTGAACTCACCTTTGGGTGCAAAAAAATGCTCACTTCTGAAAAGGTAGATGCCATTATCGCTATCGGGAGTGTTATCCGAGGAGAGACCAGTCACTTCGATTTTGTGTGTAGTGCTGCAGCCCAAGGAATAAAAGACCTCAATGTTACCTATGATATTCCTGTTATTTTCTGCGTGCTAACGGACAATACCATGCAACAAGCCCAAGACAGAAGTGGCGGAAAACATGGAAATAAGGGAGCGGAGGCAGCTGTTGCAGCTATTAAGATGGCCGTTCTGGGCAACTAACCAATGGGTAAATTGGGTAAGGAGTTCTGGATTGAGCTTGGAACAATCCAAATTCCAAGAGTCACAAATCAAGAAAAGAAGATTAAGTAATTAGGGGTTTACCTTTCAAATATCAAATGTAAAGGAACCAGCACCCCTCAGTGCTAAGCTTGAAATTGATTTTTGGGTTTGAACTTTCACTCTGTTAACATTTTTTGGGAATGCTTGGGAATTAGGTTTTTCGATTTTGAGTACCTTTGAAGCTACACGGAAAAGGATATAATGCGAAATTTTCTAAAACTTAGAAAAAACAGAACCTATAACTACTCACCACGTTATTACAAAGGGGAAGGCAGTCCTTTCAAGATTGAACATAAACTCGATAAATACCGAAGCACGGCCCAAACGGAAAGAGGACTCAAAAATAAAGTTACCTCAGCCATGGATGATCTTAAAAACGAGGGAGACAAAAACTTAAAACTTCGTTTTGTCATTATAGTGGCCATTTTGATACTGTTGTTCCTCTTCATCATAGACTTTGATTTATCCATATTCCTGAATCCCTAATGGCAGACATTATTAAACTATTGCCCGACCATGTTGCCAACCAAATTGCAGCAGGGGAAGTGGTTCAACGACCCGCTTCAGTGGTTAAGGAATTATTGGAAAACGCCATTGATGCAGGAGCTACGCATATTAAGTTGATCGTTAAGGATGGGGGGAAGGCACTTATTCAAGTGGTGGATAATGGTTTGGGGATGAGCGAAACGGACGCCCGACTCTCTTTTGAACGCCATGCCACATCCAAAATTTCCAATGCCCAAGACCTGTTTAATTTACAAACGAAAGGTTTTCGGGGTGAAGCTTTGGCGTCCATTGCAGCCATAGCTCATGTAGATATGCTTACCCGACCCGAGAAAATGGAAGTAGGTACCCATATCAAAATAGAGGGCAGCAAAGTGAGCTTGCAGGAAGTGGTGGCTACCCCAAAGGGAACCTCCATTTCAGTTAAAAACCTTTTCTTTAATATTCCCGCGCGTCGCAATTTTTTGAAATCCAATCAGGTAGAACTGAGACATATTACCGATGAGTTTCACCGTGTGGCCTTGGTACATCCCAATATTGAATTTCACTTTTATAACAACGGGTCCGAAATTTTCAACCTACCTGTAACTAGTCATAGACCTCGCATAAGTCATGTATTTGGAAATAGAATGACGGAACGATTGGTTCCTGTTAGTGAGGAAACAGAGGTGGTTAAGATTTCAGGATTTATTTGCAAACCAGAATTTGCCAAAAAGAGCAGGGGCGAACAATTTTTCTTTGCAAACAATAGGTTTATTAAAAGTCCATATTTGCATCATGCAATTATTTCAGCTTTTGAGGGTCTTATAAAGCCAGACCTTTACCCGGGATATTTTTTGTATTTGGAGGTGGATCCGTCTGCTATCGATATCAACATACATCCTACCAAGACAGAGGTGAAGTTTGACGATGAGCACACCCTATATGCTATTCTCCGGTCTACCGTAAAACATAGTTTGGGGCAGTTTAACGTAGCGCCAGTGTTGGATTTTGAGCATGACCCCAATTTGGATACGCCCTATGCCTATAAAGAAAAAGGTGCAGTTTTGCCAAAAGTTACGGTCGACTCAACGTTTAATCCTTTTCAGGATGTAGCAAAGGGCACAACGAGCAAAACTATTTATGAAAGACAAAGTGCCAAAGGTTGGGAGGAGCTCTACAAGGGGCTGGACACCTCACCGGACACTGGAAGTTTTAGTAGTGTGGAAATTGAAATGGATGAGTCCATTCAAGGAACATTTTATTCGGATGATGAGTTGGAATCCCAAGCCGGAATTACCTTTCAGCTTAGAAGAAAATTTGTAGTGAGTACTATTAAATCTGGAATGTTGGTCGTTCATCAGAACAGAGCCCATGAACGAATTCTTTTTGAAAAGTTTTTGGGCGAGATTACCGTGAAGGAAGGGGTAAGCCAACAGTTGCTTTTTCCTTTGGAACTTTCATTTTCTAAACAAGAGTTGAATATTCTCAATGAGGTGCAAGAGAGTCTCAACAATGTTGGTTTTGCGTTTGAAAATTTAAGTCAAGAGACTGTAAAAGTGACAGGAGTTCCGGTATTGGTTTCCGAAAGTGGAATTGGCACGGTATTGGATCGTTTGATTGCAGATTACAAGGAAGGGTTTCAGGAGCATTCCATTTCGCAGGCAGAGCTGTTGGCCAAAACGCTCTCCCGAAATTTGGCCGTTAAGACCGGGGAAGTGTTGGATCAAGAATCGCAATTGGCCTTGGTAAACAATTTGTTTGGTTGTAAAGAGCCCACATTGAGTCCCTTCCAAAAACTAACATATGCAATCATCTCCGAGGGAGATATAGATAAAAAATTGAAATAAATGGGTAGATTGACCGGGGCAGTAAAACACTTACTGATCATTAATGTGATTTTGTTTTTTGCCACACAGATATACGGAGACCAAATGTACCAGTTGTTAGCACTTTGGTTTCCTGAAAATAGCAATTTTCAATGGTGGCAGGTCATTTCCCATATGTTTATGCATGGTAACTTCATGCATATAGGTTTCAATATGTTCGCACTTTGGATGTTTGGAACTCCGGTAGAGCGGGTTTTGGGCAAAAATAGGTTTTTGTTCGTCTACTTTTCTGCGGGGCTTGGGGCGGTGTTGTTTCAATTGGCATATTATTATTTTAACTTCTTACCTATTCAGGAAGGCTTGATAAATACTGGACTTACAAGCTCAGAAATCAACCAAATGATGGTCACTAACCAATTAACCAATGGCCTAACCGAAATACAAGTTTCTTCCCTGAGGTTGGCTTTTACGTCGTATCGGGAGATTTATTTTGCGAGCATGGTGGGAGCTTCTGGATGTATTATGGGTATATTGGCGGCCTTCGGTACCATGAATCCGGAAGCAAAGCTAATGTTGATTTTCTTGCCTATTCCAATAAAGGCCAAGTACTTTATACCGGGCATAATTTTATTAGACATTATATCAGCCATAACCGGACAGTCTTTTTTTAGTCCAAGTAACACGGCTTATATGGCCCATGTTGGTGGGGCAGTAGTAGGTTTTTTAGTTATGTGGTACTGGAAGAAAAACGAGTTTAACCAAAATCGTTGGAATTGATCAATGGCAAAAGGTGGAATACAATATAATTTTGCACGATTGGGTACAGCTGAAAAGTTGATTGCCATAAATGTCTTGATTTTTATTTTGGATGGTTTGGCAGTGGCCCTTTACGGTAATTCCCTGTCCAATTGGTTCCAATTGCCTAAGGAGTTTATGGAGTTCTTTGGCCAACCCTGGTCCTTGGTAACCTACTCCTTTTTTCATGCAGGGTTAGGGCATATTTTTTGGAATATGATTATGCTTTATTTTGCTGGGCGGATTTTCCTGAATCTGTTTGACAGTCAACGGTTTTTAAATGTCTACTTTTTAGGAGTAATTGTGGGCGGGGTGGTTTTTCTATTGAGTTATAACATTTTCCCAACCTTGTTGGACACAAATACCGCACTTATTGGTGCTTCTGCTGGGGTGACCGCAGTATTGATTTTTGTCTGCACCTATATCCCCAATCAAGAGGTGCGATTGATTTTTTTTAATATCAAGCTTTGGTATGTGGGAGTCTTTTTTGTATTGGTTGATTTGATACAGATTCCCTATGGAGGGAATGTTGGCGGCAGATTGGCGCATTTGGGAGGTGCCTTATTAGGTTATGTATACGCTCGGCAGTTATTGAATGGTAAAGATATTGGAGCAGGGTTCACTAAACTCAGAAATGGAATTGCCCAACTTTTTAAACCAAATGAAAAGAAAGCCCCTCTAAAAACGGTATACAAGAAAAACAAATCCAAAGGGAAAAGTAAGGCGGATTATGACAAGGCAGCACATCAGAAAAAAATTGATGACATTTTGGATAAAATAAGTAAGTCTGGGTACGAAAGCTTGTCCAAAGCGGAAAAGGATTTTTTGTTCAAAGCAGGAAAAGAAGACTAAAAGATTGAAAAAACGCGTTTCAATATTCAACCAAATCATAGTTGTTTTAAACCTCATTTTTGTGTTGGTTATGGTCATCGCATTGATGGTTCCCTATGTTCCTGTTCCCTATATGCCAACACTATCCACAATTAGTTTATTGGTTCCCATTTTGGTAATCATAAACTTTGTTTTTGCAATCTTTTGGGTATTGAAAAAAAACAAAAAGTTTTGGATTTCGGGAATCCTATTGCTGTTTTGGTACCTGTTGTTAGGACCATTCTATCAGTTTGGCAAAGACCAGCCCAGTGAAATGGATGAAAGTTTATCTGTGATGTCCTTTAATGTGAGGAGTTTTAATAAATACGACTGGATTAAGAACACAGAAATTGATGAAGATATCATGTCCTTGATAGATGGGCAAAGTCCTGATATTTTGTGCTTTCAGGAATTCAGTATGATTAAAAAAAGGAATTTTAAGGAGTATCCATATCACTACGAAACTCCAGGAGGCACTAACAAATCATTTCAAATTCTTTTCTCAAAACACCCTATAATAAAGGGCGGAACCTTGGATTTTCCATCTACCGTAAACAATGGACTCTTTATAGATGTGGCTTACGCAGGAGATACAATACGAATCTACAATGTGCACCTTCAATCTTTTAGAATAGTACCCGAAATAGAAACGATTAAGAATGAGGAGTCTTCCAAATTATTGAACAAATCAAGAAGGGTTATGCTCAAACAGTATGAACAAGCCAATTTAATACAGAAGAGCATGGCGCAAAGCGATTATAAAAAAATAGTGGTAGGAGACTTCAATAACACCCAATATTCTAACGTTTACCAAATCATAAAGGGAGATTTGAACGATTCATTTCAGGAAAAGGGCAAAGGTTTTGGGCGTACGTATAATCTAATGGGTTTTCCTATGCGGATAGACTATATCCTTACAGATCCTGCTTTTGAAGTAGTATCCCATCAAAACTTCAACGAAAGGTTGTCGGATCATTATCCAGTGATGACCACCTTACGGCTCAAAAGCCAATAGTAGGCAATCGGTCATGTCTGCAATGATATGTATTAGGAGCGCTAACCCAACAATCCGAGTGCGTTTAAAGAATGGTAACATGCCATATACAAGGATTGCCCAATAACTGTGCAATGGATGAAAATTGATGCTACATCGGTTAGGGTCGAAGATAGGGGAGGCCCATAAATGATCCACATCAATTAGGATTCCTGCCAACAATAGTAGCGTAATCTTAAGTTTTTGATCCTTGAAAAAATAAAAACCAATCAGGATGGGAACCAAAAAATGAATTCCATAATGAGCAATAAACCTAAGCATTCAAAAAATCTAAAGATTGGTTCTTAAGGTAAGTTAGTGCATTGGTTCCTTCATTGAACAACAAGTCCAATACACTCAAATTGGGTAGAAACCCATGGCGTTCTCCAAATACTTGGTCATACTTTTCTGTTACAGGAACTAAACGTCCTTTCGCATGTACAAGAGATCTTGCATCCTCAGTTTGGGTAGCTTTTACTTCAAATTTAGTGGTTTGTTCATTGGAAATTGTCAAGCCCAAACAATTGGCGATTATTTGAATTGACTTTAAGTTTAATTGAAAGAGCGAATCTTCGGGAGTCTCAAAAAGAGGTCTTACATCATCTTCATAATACTCGAAAAAGGGAGAGGTACGGTAGGCCGTTTCCAGAGTTCGCCAATGTTGTTTTTGCCAGTTGGCCGAATTGTCAATTTTGACCTCACTATATTTTTGTCGTCCTTCATTGCCTCCAATATGCTTTATAGGGATATTCAGCATATGCATGCCTTGGTCTGTGCTAATGTAACATCGACTCCTATAGGTTTGTTTCTGAAAATTGTCATGGGCTTCCCAAACAACATCCTTTTGGACTAGCACAGAAAAAGCGACAATACTGGGAAAATAGGCAGGATGGACTAAAGTTTTCAAATCCGGTTGTTTTTATCCTTTCTTCCTTCGCTTTCTAACAAAGTCGAACACCAACCATCCGCCAATAACCATCAGGAAGTACTTTAAATAGGAAATAGGCTCGCCACTTCCTCCAACGGTGGTAAAAATTCGGTCCCAACGAGGGCGCCAGCTGAACAATCCTTCTTTAAAGTTATCAAAGCTCAACCAAAGAAAAACAGGCTTGCCCACAATGTGGTTGGCTGGAACGTAGCCCCAAGTTCTACTGTCTTCGGAATGATCACGATTATCACCCATCATCCAATAATAATCTTGCTTAAAAGTATATGAAGTTGTTTCCTCTCCATTGATGAACACTTTTTGCCCTGAAACGGTGACATCATTGTATTCATAATCACGAATGATTTTCTTATAAAGCGAGATGGTTTTGTAGTTAATTGCTACTGTAGCCCCTGCTTCTGGAAGGTAAATAGGACCAAAATTGTCATTGTTCCAAGGATAAAAGTTGGGTTTTTGGGGGAAAGCGCCTCCATAAACCCCCTTGGGTTCCATGGTCTTTACAACAGAATCAATTTTACCACTGGCCCGCAAACCATCAACCATTTCCTGGGTCATATTGGCATTTCGCTTTCGGTCTGTAATTTCTCGAAGCGACAACCGCAGTGAGCGTATAATGGCCGGATTGATTCCTTTGCTGGAGGAAACGATGACATTCGTGGCATTCCCAGGATATAACCTGTACCCATTGCCAATTAAAACGTTCTGCTGATTTGCGCTCAACGGACTGTTGGAAACATAAGTTCTATCAAACTCATCAATGCCTTGGTCCAACATTAGTTTGGTGGAAACGCCTTTTTGCGAATAAATGAAATACTCGTACATGGGTTTGGCGCGATCGGAAAGAATCAATTTCTCTCCATTAATGTAGACATCTCCAGCAACCACAGAAAGTGAATCACCAGGGGTGCCTACACAACGCTTTACATAGTTGGATTTTTTATCTATTGGTTTTTTTACCGCCCTTTCTGCTCTAAAAAACTGATAAAGTGTATCTGATGGTAAACTGAAAACAACAATATCGTTTTTCTTGACGGAATTGAATCCTGGTAATCGCATATAGGGCAATTGCAGTTTGTTCTTCCAAGAAGTTTTGTAAGTAGCAGGGTCAACATCGGCAATATAAGATCGTTTTTTTAAGCCTGGAAGCGTGTCATGTACCATGGGGGCTGCCAGGGTAGTCATGGGGACCCTCGCACCATAATGAAATTTGCTCACAAAGAGAAAATCTCCAATTCTTAGGGTACGTTCCAAGGAACCTGTTGGAATAACATAAGGCTGAATGAAATAAGTATGCACAAAGGTGGCCGCTACAATGGCAAAGACAATGGAACTTACCCATTCCCCCAGTCCGGTTCTCGGTTTTAAGTCCCGGTCTTCAATATATTTTACGTCTTCTGCATAACTAACATAAAAAATATAAAAACCAAGGGTGAGGATAACAGCCCAAGTATCCAATAGCTTGTTTTTGCCAAAACTTCTGATGGTTTCTACCCAAACAACCGGGAACATCAATAAATTTATAATGGGAATGAATAATAACAACACCCACCACCAAGGGCGATTGATAATTTTCATGAGCACTATACCGTTGTAAACAGGAATGGCGGCTTCCCATGCCTTTCTACCAGCTTTAACATAAAGTTTCCAAGTACCTAGGAAATGAATTACCTGAATAATCAAGATAAAAATGATCCACTGTGTTCCGTCCATAAATAATTTTATTTGTAAGACTACAAGTCTAAAATGTTGTTACTCTTTTAGTTGATATTTAACACATCCTTCATGGAAAAGACCCCTTCTCTGTCCTTGATCCACTCAGCGGCTATTACGGCGCCCAAGGCAAAACCCTCTCGGTTGTGTGCAATATGCTTGATCTCAATATGATCCACTTTACTTCCATAGGAGATGGTATGTGTTCCGGGAACAGAACCCTCACGTTTTGATGTTATGGGAATTGTTTTTTCTCCTTCTTGATCAAGCTGCCAATTTTCATACTTGGTGTTGTCAATAATACTTTCTGCCAAAGTAATTGCCGTACCGCTGGGAGCATCCAGTTTCTGGGTATGATGTATTTCTTCAAGGGAAACATTGTATTGGTCCAAACCTTTCATCATTTTAGCCAAATAGGCATTGAGCTCAAAGAACACATTTACGCCCAAACTAAAGTTGGATGCATAGATAAACGCACTTTTATTTTTATTACAGATGCTTACAGCTTTATCAAAGTCTTCTAGCCAACCGGTGGTTCCTGATATAACCGGGACCCCATTTTTAAAACAGCTTGTAATATTGTCAAATGCGGAATCTGGAGTACTAAAATTGATAGCCACATCCATAGAATCAAAGGGAATATCCTTAGTATCCACATCAACTTTGGCAATAATGGTATGTCCGCGCTCTAAAGCAATCTGCTCTATCATTCTACCCATTTTACCGTAGCCAAATAGCCCAATGTTCATATACTAGAATTTTACTACCAAGGCCATTCCATAGTTGGGCCTGTTGGTCAAGGGGTTTAAATCTAAATAGGGTTCAAAGTCGATAGCCAAATCGCCGTCCACATTAAATTGCTTTAAATGGGCATCCACGTTGGCATCGATAATATTAAAGGCGTAAAGGGCAATAGTAATCAACAGGGCCAAATCCCTATCTCGTTGTGTGCTTTCTTGAGCATCTTGTAGGGCCTCAAGAGAAATGTCGGGACCACTACCATCGCCATTGATATCGTAGAATTCATCATCGGTAAAGCCGGCGCGCCTTCTTTTGAAAGCATCCCTGGCTCTATTGTATTCTGTGTTGTTGTAGGAGTAGGCATAGATTCCGGTGCCAATTGCTCCCCAAACCAATGGTACTTTCCAATAGCGCTTGTTATAAATTTGCCCAAGGCCAGGAAAAACGGCTGAGTAAAAAGCAGCCTTGCTGGGTGCAAGGGGATTTATCCTTTTCTTTTGATATGTTACCTCCTCTATGGTAATGCCCTTCCCCTCCAGGTCTTGGGCTAGAGAATCAATTTCGGCAGGATGGGGTTGTTCCCCATCTTCTTGGGCAACCGCAACGTGTAGAAAAAATAATGAACAAAAGAGAAAAAGAAGGTTTTTAGTCACCTGTCAATAATTTTTTTAAACGCTGAAATTCTTCTTTAGAATGAAAGGGAATCACAATTTTTCCTTTCCCCTTCTGCGATGTGGTGATGTCCACTTTAGTTGAAAGGTGTGCTTTTAAAGCATCGATTCCTTTGGTAACGAAATTAGGAACCTCTTTACCAGTTTCATGTTTTTTAATCGACCCAGGATTGTTCTTTGAGTCCTTGTAGGTTTTGACCAATCGTTCGGTCTCCCTAACAGATAGTCCTTCGGAAACAATCTTTTCGTAAATGTTGATTTGATCCTTTTTCTTCTCAATATTAATCAATGCACGCCCATGACCCATGCTCACAAAACCGTCCCGCATACCCGTTTGAATGATAGGATGTAGTTTCAAAAGTCGTAGATAGTTAGTAATGGTGGAGCGCTTTTTGCCCACACGATCACTTAGTTTTTCTTGAGTGACGCTGATTTCATCGATTAATCGCTGATATGAAAGGGCAATTTCTATCGGATCTAGATCCTGGCGTTGAATATTTTCCACCAAGGCCATTTCCAAAGATTCCTGATCATTGGCAATTCGTATGTAGGCGGGAATGGTTTCCAGCCCCACCAATTTTGAAGCTCTGAACCTCCGTTCTCCAGAGACCAATTGAAACTTGTTGAAATCGAGTTTTCTAACTGTAATGGGTTGTATGATACCCAATTCTCGAATAGAGCTAGCCAACTCCTGAAGGGTTTCGTCGTTAAAATTGGAACGGGGTTGAAAGGGATTTACCTCAATGGACCCTATCTCCAATTCAACTACATTTCCAATGACCTTGTCCGCATTTTTATCTGATACGGACTGAATATCATTCTCCGGATCTTTCAATAGAGCGGACAGGCCTCTTCCCAAAGCCTGTTTTTTGGTTGCTTTCGCCATTTAAACTTTCTCCTTGTTTTTCTTCAATATTTCGTTAGCTAAGTTGAGATAATTTGTGGCACCCTTGCTGCTAGCATCATATTTTATAATGCTTTCCCCATAACTGGGTGCTTCACTTAACCTAACGTTTCTTTGAATAATGGTGTCAAACACCATGTCTGCAAAGTGTTTTTTTACTTCTTCCACTACTTGGTTGGAAAGGCGTAATCTGGAATCATACATGGTTAATAACATGCCTTCGATATCCAAATCATTATTATGAATTTTCTGGACACTTTTTACAGTGTTCAATAGCTTTCCAAGTCCTTCCAAGGCAAAATATTCGCATTGGATGGGAATCATAACCGAATCTGCAGCGGTTAAGGCGTTCAAGGTCAATAATCCTAGAGATGGAGCGCAGTCAATTAACACAAAATCGTACCGATCACCCAATTCTTTCAAAGCCTCCTTCAACATGTATTCCCTATTGTCCTTATCTACCAATTCTATCTCGATAGCCACAAGGTCAATATGTGCAGGAATCAAATCTACATTTGGTGAATCGGTAGGTATGATCACCTCATCCACACCCTTGGTATGTTCCAATAACTGATATGTTCCTTTTTCAACACCATCCACATCAATTCCCAATCCAGAAGTAGCATTGGCCTGGGGGTCGGCATCAATTAACAGTACCCTTTTTTCAAGCACTCCTAGAGAGGCCGCCAAGTTTACTGTGGTGGTTGTTTTTCCAACACCACCCTTCTGATTTGCAATAGCAATAATCTTGCCCATTTCATAGTAAGTTAGGTGCTAAAAATACGATTATTTAAGACGTTAAAAAATGTATTTTGTTAACAGAGAGTGAATAACGCTGGCATTGCGCGTTAAAGAAAGTTAAAGTTTTAATTATTAGCGATTTAAGTGGGATTAATCCATCAAAATCTTTAGGATTTCAATGGCAGCTTCGCTGATTTTGGATCCTGGCCCAAAGACAGCCACTGCACCATGATCTAGCAAGTGGTTGTAATCTTGTTTGGGTATGACCCCACCAACAATGACCATGATGTCTTCCCTTCCGTGGCTTTTCAATTCTTCTACCACCTCGGGAACCAAGGTTTTATGCCCTCCTGCCAAGGATGAAATTCCCAATATGTGGACATCATTTTCCACAGCTTGCTTGGCTACTTCCGCTGGCGTTTGGAACAGTGGACCAATGTCCACATCAAAACCTAGGTCTGCATAGCCCGTTGCTACCACTTTGGCACCGCGATCATGTCCGTCCTGACCCATTTTGGCAACCATAATCCTTGGTCTTCTACCTTCTTTCACGGCAAAATCATCTGCCATTTTTCTGGCCTTTTCAAAACTCTCGTCGTTTTTGATTTCTTTGGAATACACGCCTGTAAACGATTGGATTTTTGCATGGTAGCGCCCAAAGGCCTCTTCCATGGCGTTGCTAATTTCACCCAAGGAAGCTCTTGCTTTTGCGGCCTCCACGGCTAAAGCTAATAAATTTTCGCGCTCCCCATTGTTTTCCATGGCTTTCTTGGATGCTAGGGTAATATCTCCTAATGCTTTCTCTACCAAGGATTCATCTCGTGATGCTCTTATTTGCTGTAGTTGGGCCACTTGTTGTTTTCGGACTTTGTCGTTGTCCACTTCCAAAATTTGCAGCTCGTCTTCGTCCTCTAAGCGATATTTGTTTACCCCTACAATGGTATCTTGACCACTGTCTATCCTAGCCTGTTTTTTAGCTGCAGCTTCCTCAATCCGCATTTTTGGAATACCCGCTTCAATGGCCTTCGTCATTCCTCCCAAGTTTTCCACTTCCTGAATTAGCTCCCAAGCTTCTTCTGCAATTTCTTGAGTCAGACCTTCCACTAAATAGCTGCCTGCCCAGGGATCTACCGTCTTTGTGATATGGGTTTCTTGTTGTAGATAAATTTGGGTGTTCCGAGCTATCCGAGCCGAAAAATCTGTGGGGAGGGCAATCGCTTCATCCAAGGCGTTGGTATGTAAGCTTTGGGTGCCTCCAAAAGCGGCTGCCATTGCTTCAATAGTGGTCCGGGCCACATTGTTAAAAGGGTCTTGCTCGGTTAAACTCCATCCACTGGTTTGACTATGGGTGCGAAGCATCAGGGACTTTTCGTTTTGAGGGTTGAATTCTTTAACCAATTTGGTCCAAAGGACCCTACCAGCACGCATTTTGGCAACTTCCGTAAAATGATTCATTCCAATACCCCAAAAAAAGGAAAGTCGTGGAGCGAAATCGTCAATTTTAAGTCCTGCTTTAATACCAGTTCTAATATATTCAATTCCGTCTGCAAGTGTATAAGCCAATTCCATGGCAGCAGGTGCCCCGGCTTCGTGCATATGATATCCAGAAATACTGATGCTGTTGAACTTGGGCATGTATTGGGTGGTGAACTCAAAAATATCGGCCACCAACTGCATAGACGGGGAAGGAGGATAGATATAGGTGTTTCGGACCATAAACTCCTTGAGGATATCATTTTGGATGGTTCCTGAGAGTTTTTCCATGGAAACTCCTTGTTCTTGTGCAGCTACAATGTAAAACGCCATGATGGGTAGGACTGCACCATTCATAGTCATGGAAACGGACATTTTATCCAAAGGAATTTCGTCAAAAAGTACTTTCATGTCCTCCACAGAGTCTATGGCAACACCGGCTTTCCCAACATCACCAACCACACGTTCGTTATCACTATCATAACCACGGTGGGTGGGTAGGTCAAAGGCCACGGAAAGACCCTTTTGTCCTGCCTCTAGGTTTCTTCGGTAAAAAGCATTACTCTCTTCCGCAGTTGAAAAACCGGCATATTGCCTAATGGTCCATGGCCTACGAACATACATTGTGGAATACGGACCACGGAGAAAAGGGGAAATTCCGGCTGCGAAATTAGGGGAATCCTGGGCTGTTTTTCCGTCTACTCCCGACCCTTGGAATAATTCCATGTGCTGAAGATCTTTTCTACTCATTTTCCAACCTTTTTTGTTCTAGTTCCTCTGCCAATCGCTTTTCAATGATTGGAACTATAATGGTCTTTCTTTTTTGAGTCTTTACAAAAGGATACAGTTCCAGGTCTTCTTTCATCTGATCCTGTTTGTTTTGGAACGTATTGGTGCCTAAAAGAGGGATTTCTCCAGTATCAAAGAGCTTTTGCTCCCTTAACGCGGAATCTTTTAATTTGCGTTGGATATTTCCCTTTTTTATTTCGCTAAGAAACCCACCTGAACCCTCAATCTGTTTGAATAGGATTAAGGCTTTTTCCGCCAATTGCTGGGTTAGAGACTCGATGTAATAAGCTCCTTTGGAAGCTGTTGAAGTTTGGGAAAAATAACTTTCCTCCCTTAACAGCAAGAGTTGGTTTCTAGCTATACGTTCCCCAAATTCATTGTCTTTGTGGTAGATGGCATCATAGGGTAGATTACAGATAGTATTTGCCCCTCCTAGTATGGCCGACATGCATTCTGATGTAGTTCGGAGCATGTTTACATTGTAATCGTACAAAGTTTTGTTTCTTTTGGATGGGTATGCCAAAATGTGGCAATCGTCTTTAAGTCCGTATTCCGAAGCCAAGCTTTTCCACAACCATCGTAGGGCTCTAATTTTTGCAATTTCGAAGAAGTAGTTACTGCCGACTGCTACCTTAAAAGTGATGGGCAGTGATTTTTGGGTAAAATTTGAATGGGCGTCGGAAAAATGGTTTAGATATTCGTTGGCATGGGATAGGGTATATGCTAATTGTTGTACCATGTTGGCGCCAGCGTTTTGGTACAAGGATAAATCTACCCCAAGTACGGTGCAATTATCTTGTTTTGCTGCAAGCTGAATAATATTTTCCAGCATTTTATGGTCCTTTTCCAGATTGTGAAACCAATTTCCCGAACGGGCCAAATTGCCAACAAGGTCGAAATGAAGATGAATTTCAGCTTGTTGATTTTTGACACGAGCCAGCAATCGCTTTACGGTCTCCTCCTGTAAAAATTGAAAATTGAAATGCAGTGGGGTATTTCTTAAATCAAGCTTAGACAATAACAGTTCAAAATCTATGTCATCATTTGGAATGTCGAAAATAAGGCATTCAGCACCCTTTCCTATGACTGTTATGGCCTTGGTGTTAGCCATTTTAGCATCTCCCGCATAAATAGTTTGGGCAATGTTCCAGCTGTTTCCCTTGTCAAGGCTAAAAGTTTTTAAGGTATTAAGGTCCTCCGAATGGTAAAAGGGCTTCACTTTTATACCTTCCAACGATTCCCAAACCAAGGCTTCGTTGTAATCAGCTCCTTTTAGGTCAAACTGAATTTTTTGTTTCCACTGTTTTGAAGAAACTTCCGGAAATTCATTAAACAAACCAGTTTCACTCATTTTTCTTGATCTTTAAGCTATCCTCGTATTCAATCAAAAAGATTTCCTCATTGGCCTTCTTCATATAATATTTTTCGCGAGCAAATTTCTCCAACTCATCTTTATCCGATAGTTTTTCCAAAATTACCTTGTCCTTATCAATTTCTCCCTGAAGAAATTCTTTCTGTTTTTCAAGCTTCTTGATTTCGTGGTTTAATTCTCTATGGATGAGCAAGGAGTTTGCATCAAAAAAAATCATCCAAATAACAAAAGCTGTCAATACAAGAACATATATGTTCTTCATTAACTTGAACCATTTCTTGCTATTCAAATCATGTATGAACATATTACCCTAGCCTATCGTTTATAATGGTACGCACCATGTCTACGGCCACAGTGTTGTAATGGTTGTTTGGGATAATGATATCAGCAAATTCCTTAGATGGTTCAATAAACTGTACATGCATGGGTTTTACTGCAGTCTGGTAACGAGTTAACGCCTTGTCCAAATCATGTCCACGCTCCCTAATATCTCGTTGTAATCTTCGTATCAATCGTTCATCTGAATCCGCATGTACATAGATTTTTATGTCAAGCATTTCACGAAGCAATGGATTGCTCAATACCAAGATGCCTTCAACGATCATCACTTTTCTTGGAGGCGTCAAAATGGTTTCTTCTAAACGAGTTTCTTCTACAAAGGAATAAATGGGTTTGTTGATGGGCTTACCCTCTTTGAGTTGTTTAAGGTGTGAGATCAATAAGTCAAAATCTATTGAGTTTGGGTGATCAAAATTTACCTTGCCCCGTTCTTCTTTGGTCAAGTGGGACAAATCATTATAATATGAATCTTGGGAGATAACACCTACTTCATTTTTAGGAAGTTCTTCCACAATCTGGTTGACCACGGTAGTTTTTCCACATCCGGTTCCTCCGGCAATTCCCAAAATCAGCATACTTATTATTTTAACCCCAAAAGTAAGCAATTGATAAGATTTTTAAGCGGTCAATATAGTTGCATAGTTAGTATGTAAGCACGTAGTAGCGAATGACCATTGTCATAATTCCTGAAAGTTAATCGACATAGATTTGTTGGAGATTAGGTCTTAATCTTATATTTATATAGAAACTCAAGACAACTTACTTTATGGAAGATTCCTATGTAGTGCAGATCAACGAAAATTTGGATTTTCCATTATCCAAAGAACATTTGGTTTCACTTGATATATCCAATACGGATGAAAACACTTTTCACTTGCTGAAAAATGGAACTTCATATCATATTCATGTGCTAAAGACGGATTTCAACAAACGTTTGTACACTATCAAAGTGAACGACAACGAATACCAAACCAAAATACATACCCCTTTGGATGAGTTGATAAAGAAAATGGGTTTTGCTTCAAATGGCTCCAAAAACATTAATTCTGTTTCTGCGCCAATGCCTGGACTAATTTTGGCTATTTCCGTCAAGGAAGGACAGGAGGTAGAGGAAAATGAGGAGCTAGTGGTCTTGGAAGCGATGAAAATGGAAAACATCATAACCTCACCACGAAATGGTGTAATTAAAAGGATAACGGTTGATC
Organism: uncultured Allomuricauda sp.; assembly: GCA_965117065.1. GTDB lineage: Bacteria > Bacteroidota > Bacteroidia > Flavobacteriales > Flavobacteriaceae > Flagellimonas. The sequence goes on along the minus strand of OZ220751.1, from coordinate 1,029,651 downwards.
CGGGTGAGGCAGTGGATAAAAAACAATTATTGGTTGAATTTGAATAAATCCAAATATGAGAAAAATTTTAGTTGCCAATCGTGGTGAGATAGCATTAAGGGTTATGAGGACTGCCAAGAAAATGGGAATCCGAACTGTTGCGGTGTTTTCAACCGCAGACAGAAATGCTCCACATGTGCGCTTTGCTGATGAGGCGGTTTGTATTGGGGAACCACCCTCCAATCAGTCATATTTGTTGGGCGATAAGATAATTGAAGTGGCCAAAAGTTTGGATGTTGATGGCATTCATCCTGGATACGGCTTTTTAAGTGAAAATGCTGATTTTGCTGAGGCAGTTGAAAAAAATGGTTTGACCTTTATTGGTCCCAAATCCAAGGCAATTAGAGTAATGGGAAGCAAATTGGCGGCCAAGGAGGCAGTTAAGAAGTATGACATACCTATGGTGCCAGGTATTGATGAAGCCATCACAGATGTGGCAAAAGCCCAACAAATTGCCCAGGAAGTAGGCTATCCAGTTCTCATTAAAGCATCTGCAGGTGGAGGTGGGAAAGGCATGCGGGTTGTGGAAAAGAAAGAAGATTTGGAATCGGGAATGGAGCGGGCTATTAGTGAAGCTACTTCTGCCTTTGGTGATGGCTCTGTTTTTGTGGAAAAATATGTAACCTCTCCTCGACATATCGAGATTCAGGTTATGGCAGATGCCCATGGCAATGTGCTTCATTTTTTTGAAAGGGAATGTAGCATTCAAAGACGTCACCAGAAAGTGATTGAGGAAGCACCATCTTACATTTTGACACCTGAATTAAGGGAAACTATGGGGGTCGCCGCCACCAAAGTGGCCAGAGCTTGTGATTATGTAGGTGCTGGGACAGTAGAATTCCTGATGGATGCAGACTTAAATTTCTACTTTTTGGAAATGAATACTCGTTTGCAGGTAGAGCATCCGGTTACCGAACTGATTTCGGGAGTGGATTTGGTGGAGCTACAAATAAAGGTGGCTAGAGGTGAAGCACTCCCCATAAAACAAGAAGACCTTAAAATTCAGGGTCATGCTGTTGAGCTCAGAGTATATGCAGAAGACCCCTTGAATGATTTTTTACCTAGCGTAGGCAATCTAGAGACTTATAAGTTACCTGTTGGAGAGGGTATTCGGGTTGACAATGGTTTTGAGGAAGGCATGGATATTCCTATTTATTATGACCCCATGCTTTCCAAGTTGATAGCTTACGGTAAAACCAGGGAAGAAGCCATAGAACTAATGCTGGATGCAATTCAGGCCTACAAAATAAAAGGAGTGGAAACCACCTTGTCATTCGGAGCCTTTGTATTTTCCAACGACGCTTTTAGGTCGGGGAATTTCGATACCCACTTTGTAAAAAACCATTATTCACCTGAAATTATTCAAAAGCAAAATACTGAAGAAGCTGAGATTGCAGCACTGATTGCGTTGCATCAATATCTTGAGGATAAAAAACTAATTCAACTACCCACAAATTGATTTAAATGGATTCCAAAATTAGGACGTTAGAAGAGAAATTGACTGAAGCCCATTTGGGTGGGGGTGAGAAACGAATAGCAAAGCAGCACCAAAAGAAGAAACTAACCGCAAGAGAGCGCATTCAATATTTATTGGATGAGGGCTCTTTTGAAGAAATGGGAATTTTGGTCACTCATCGGACCACGGATTTTGGAATGGACAAAGAAATCTATTACGGGGATGGTGTGGTAACCGGTTACGGAACTATCAACGGACGACTGGTGTATGTTTATGCCCAGGATTTTACCGTTTTTGGAGGAGCCTTGTCTGAAACTCACGCGGAGAAAATTTGTAAAGTGATGGATTTGGCAATGAAGGTAGGTGCACCCATCATTGGATTGAATGATTCTGGAGGTGCCCGCATCCAGGAAGGTGTGAAATCATTGGGAGGGTATGCAGATATCTTCTATAGAAACGTTCAGGCATCTGGTGTAATTCCTCAAATCTCTGCCGTGATGGGACCTTGTGCGGGAGGAGCGGTTTATTCCCCGGCTATGACTGATTTTATAGTAATGGTAGAGGAGACTAGTTATATGTTTGTTACCGGCCCCAACGTTGTAAAAACGGTAACCAATGAGGAGGTAACCTCTGAAGAACTGGGAGGGGCAAGTACCCATGCTTCAAAATCCGGAGTGGCACACAAAACTTCCTCCAATGATGCTGCCTGCTTGGATGATATCCGAAAATTGTTGGATTATTTACCCCAAAACAATACTGAGGCCCCAAAATTACACGAGTATACACTGGGGGATGAGTTGAGGGAAGAACTTTCCAATATTGTTCCGGATAACTCGAACAAACCTTATGATATGCATGAGGTAATCAATGGAATTATTGATTCGGATTCATTTTATGAGATACACAAGGATTATGCGGAAAATATTATAGTAGGTTTTGCCCGTCTCGGGGGAAGAAGTGTCGGCATTATTGCCAACCAACCCATGTTTTTGGCGGGAGTTTTGGGAGTGAAAAGTTCGCGAAAAGCAGCCAGGTTCACCCGTTTCTGCGATGCATTCAATATTCCTTTATTGGTTTTGGTCGATGTTCCTGGATTCCTGCCGGGCACGGACCAAGAATGGTCTGGAATCATAATGCATGGTGCGAAATTGCTCTATGCATTGAGTGAGGCCACAGTGCCCAGAGTAACCGTAATTACCAGAAAAGCATATGGTGGGGCCTATGATGTGATGAACTCCAAACACATTGGAGCTGATTTCAATTTTGCCTGGCCCAGTGCGGAGATTGCAGTGATGGGAGCAAAAGGGGCCAGTGAAATAATTTTCAGGAAGGAGATAGCGACAGCAGAAGACCCAGAAGCCAAATTAAAAGAAAAAGAAGCTGAGTATGCCGAAAAATTTGCAAACCCATATAGGGCAGCCCAGCGTGGATTTATAGATGAGGTGATTCTACCAAAAAATACCAGGCGCAAATTATTGAAGGCCTTTGCTATGTTGGAGAAAAAGCAAGTCGCAACGCCCAAAAAGAAACATGGTAACATTCCGTTGTAATCGAAATAACGGATTGCTAGTGGCTGAAGCCAAACTATAAATAGACGGTTTTCCCTGTTTTTACCGATTCATCCGCGGCCAGTACAATTTTTAAACTATTCACTACATCATTCAAATGATGGGTAAGATCACGGTCGTTCGTAATGGCATCTAAAAGACATTCCTGTTCTAAAAGACAAAGGGTGTCGTGGTCAGGTTCATCTGCAGTGTTGATTATCTCATCTTTTTTGGCAAAGTTACCATCGGTATCCAAGATGCTATGATGCAATTTTAGACTTCCAGTCTTTGTGTGTCCTTCAATATCTTCTGAGGCTCCTTTGTCCGTATCACTGATGGAAACACTACCCTTTGGACCCATTACATCCTTGATGAAAAATGCGGTTTCGCTAATCATTGGTCCCCAAGCTGCCTCATACCAGCCTACAGATTCGTCTTCAAAACGTACCTGTAGCTGCCCATAATTGTACATATCGGGTTCAACCTCATTGGATAACCTGGCTCCTATGGCGGAAACGCTGACCGGATTGGAATGCACCATAGAGCACATAACATCCACGTAATGCACCCCGCAATCTACAATGGGCGACATGGACTGCATAAGCTGCTTGTGCGTGTACCACTGTTCCCCTGAGCTCTGTTGGTTGAGGTTCATTCGCATGACCAAAGGTTTGCCCAAGGTTTGGGCCATTTGTATAAACTTGGTCCAAGTGGGATGTACGCGTAAAATATATCCGACAACCATCTTCTTTCCTTGTTTTTGTGACAGCTCTACCAATGTTTTGGCCTCATCTACTGTGAGTGCAAGTGGTTTCTCCACAAAAACATGGGCATTGGCCTCTAGTGCTGTTTTTACATAATTGAAATGGGTGTCCGGATAGGTGTTAATGGAAACTACATCAGGCTTGGCCTGTTCAAGAGCCTGGGTGTAGTCAGCAAAAGTCGGAATGCCGTTGAGTTCCCTAGAAAGGCGTTCACGGCTTTGGGCTCCTCGACTCACCAGCCCTACAATTTCAAATCCTTCCAATTTTTGATAGGCACGGGCATGTGAAGTACCCATATTACCACAGCCAACAACCAATGTTTTCAAAACATGCATTATCCTAGGGTTTAGTCGTTAAATATAGGCATTCGAGCCCTGTAAAAATGGATAAATATAGATGAGAATGATCTCTATGATGCCAGGATGCTGTGTAAACCATTCAGATTTTTTGAAACTATAACGTTTGCTTATAAATCATAAAATTAATACTATCATAAAAGCTTCACAAGTCCATGGGGGATGACTAATTTCGCAGCATGCAAAATGAACCCCAAAAACCTAATTTTGAATTTATTGCTTTAATGGCGGCATTGATGTCCATTGTGGCCCTAGCAATTGACGCCCTTTTGCCTGCTATTTCCAATATAGGCGAGGCCATTCATAGCTATAGCTCAACAGATAACCAGTTGTTGGTTACCATGATTTTTTTAGGGCTAGGAGTTGGGCAATTGGTCTTTGGCCCTTTGTCGGATAGCTATGGACGAAAGCCAGTTGTTTATCTTGGATTTGCACTGTTTGGTGTAGCCAGCATTATATGTGTTATGGCACCTTCTTTGGAGATTATGGTTGTGGGTAGAATTCTTCAAGGGATAGGGTTATCGGCCCCTAGAACACTCGCCATCTCCATTATTAGAGACACTTATAAGGGAGATTATATGGCCAAGGTGATGTCTTTTGTGGTGGCTTTCTTTATTTTGATTCCAGTTGTGGCACCGGCCATTGGCAAACTCATCCTTGATGCTTTTGGATGGGAAGCAATTTTTTACATTCAGCTGTTCTTCGCCCTAGTAGTGGCTATCTGGTTCTGGAAAAGACAGGTTGAGACTTTGCGCCAGGAATATAAAATACCATTTACACGGCATGTTTTTGTGGATGGATTACGGGAGTTCATGAAATATCGAGACACTATTGTCTTTACTTTAATATCAGGATTGGTTACAGGAGCTTTTCTGGTATATTTGAGTTCTTCACAACACATTTTTGAAAATCAATACGGTTTAAAGGAAGCATTCCCTTTTATATTTGCTGGATTGGCCATTTCCATAGGTCTTTCCACCTTTATGAATGGCACTTTGGTTATGCGGTTTGGGATGCGAAAACTATCTCTACTCGCTTTGACCATGTTTTGTGTGATAGCAATTCTTTATGTACTGTTGTACTGGAATACACCCAACCCCAGCATTTTTGTTTTGGTTGGATTTCTCTCCCTCCAGTTCTTTTGCCTAGGGTTTATGTGGGGGAATTTTAGGTCCATAGCCATGGAACCCATTGGGCATATTGCGGGAATAGGTGCGGCTATCAATGGATTTGTGTCTACCTTATTGGCCATCCCAATCGCTACATTTATTGGTGATTTTATCGCGGATAGCGTTTGGCCACTTTTCGCCGGTTTGGCCATCTGTGGAATTGTGTCACTATTGATCATAGTAACGACCCGAAAACCTAAACGAGTAGCGCTTTCCAGTTAGTTTTCAGGAAAAAAAATGTCTCCACTGCTAGTGTTTTCCTTTGCACCCGTTACGGAGCTTAATACATTGATTCGATTTAGATTGCGAAGCACACCCATCAAAGCAAATACAAGTGCTTCCTTGAAGGCAATAAGGGTTTTGGTAGGTATGACCACTTCAACTTTTGACCCCAACTTTTCTTGAAGGGTATCCATAAAAAATTGATTCAATGCACCCCCGCCGGTCACCAGTAATCTATGGGTAGTTTTGGAGGTGTTTTTGTGAACTTCTCTAGCTATTTGTTCACAGTTATGATGGATTAAGGTGTGCAATAGGTCTGCCTCCGAAACCTTTGAAGCTTGCATTAGAGGAACAACATCTTGAATAAACCACTCATATCCAGTGGATTTGGGATAGGGGAGTTGGTAATAAGCTAGGTTGTTGAGTTGGTTTAGGAGATTAAGGTCCAATTTTCCAGAACGGGCTATATTCCCATTTTCGTCATAAGCCAATCCCAATTTTTCGGTAACAAAATTTAGGGGCATGTTGGCTAATCCTATGTCATAAGCAATTCGTTGCCCTCCCTTCTCAAAGGACATATTACTTATTCCGCCTAGGTTTAGGCAGAAATCGAACGCATGAAACAACAATCGATCTCCAATAGGAACCAATGGTGCGCCTTGACCACCTAGGCTCACGTCCTTAGTTCTAAAATCACAGAGCACTTTCTGATTACTGGTATTGGCGAGCAACTGGCCATCTCCCAATTGGAAGGTAAAACCCTCTTCAGGCCTATGATGAGAGGTATGCCCGTGACTGGCAATAAAATCAACATCAATTCCATGTTCTTCAATAAAAAATTTAGCCTGTTCACCCAACCAAAGGCCATAATCTTTGTGTAGTTGGGAATGATCTTTTTCCGAAAGATGAATCGCATTCTTGAGCAATTCCTTCAGTCGAGGGTCATAGGCAGTGTCCTTGGTGCTTTCAATTGTAAACTCCCAATTACCATCTTGTTCCCAAAAATGGCAAAAGGCCAAATCCAAACCGTCCAAAGAGGTTCCCGACATTAATCCTAGAACTTTGTAAATTTTCATTCCTATTCCTGTTTATGCTCCTTCGGCAGATTTACCTTTGTTAAAATTGAAATTAAGTTGAACAGGAAGCTGCCCATTTGCTTTAGTCTGGTCATTAAAATGCTCGATGCCTACTTCCTGAAACTCTAGAAAATCTTGATACACAAGTACTAGGTTGGATTTTTCTTTTAGGTTGAGGATATCAGCCACATACGGGTTGCCGAATAGATAGATTAAGGTGTTTTTTTGTGTGATCACTTCTTTGATAAAATCTAATATTCGGGGTTCGAAACCAAATTGGTCTTTCGGTTTTACTGCAGGTGGAAACAAGGCAAGCACCACATTGTCATAGCTGGTTAAGGTCTTCCTAATGGAATCCATATTTGCCAAATCAATAGAAACGTGCTCTTGTTTGTACCGTCGTTCAATTTCAGCGGAAAAAAGATTTTCGGTCGGATTAGGTATGGAGAGATTTAGAAATCCGTCCTCCTTTATTTTTTGAAGGGCATTTATATCTCCGTAGTGTTCTGTTAACGACCATTTAGCCAATTTTTTGTTTAATTGATTAGCATCTAGCTTGCGCTCGGATTTTTCCAAAGCTTCGTTCAGAAATGCTTTTTCTTTAAGCCTCCAGACTCTTTTAAAGCTGGCGTCAATGCGTTCAGCGGAAGCTGTATTTAGAATTTCTTCGATACCTTCAACTGGATATTCCGAAAAGCACATCACATCCATTCCTGCTGCAAAGGCTGCAGCTTCCAAACTTCCTTTTTGCTCATATTTTTTGGAGACCGCATGCATGTTTAGGGCATCAGAAATGATGACACCTTTAAAGCCAAGTGCTGTTCTTAGTAAATCTGTTATGATAGGGTAGGAGGTTGTTGCAGGATTTTCTGAAGTATCCAAAGATGGTACTGCCAGATGCCCTACCATAACCGAATCCGCTCCTTGTTGAATAAGTTCTTTAAACGGATAAAGCTCATTTTCCAAAAGTTCTTCCTTCGACTTATTGATAATGGGTAAACCCAAATGGGAATCCGTAGCGGTGTCTCCATGCCCCGGAAAATGTTTTAAAGCGTTTAACGTGCCCACACTTGACATTCCTTCCAATAGAGATTTTGCTTTGGCTAGAACTTTATGCTTATCATCACCAAAAGAACGATAGCCAATAACCGGATTGTTTGGATTATTGTTGATATCGACTACTGGTGCAAGATTCCAATGTATTCCGGCTTTGCGGCAATCCAAACCTATTTGCTCTCCCACTTGGAAAATAAGCTCATCTTGGTTTTGGATGGCTCCAAGTGTTAAGGAATAAGGATATTGCGGTGAGTTTTCAATGCGCATGGCAAGGCCCCATTCAGCATCAATTGCAACTAATAAGGGATACGCTGAAGCTTTTTGATATCTGGAGATGAGTTCAACTAATCTTTGATAACTGTTCTCGTTGTGAACTATCTTTTTTTCGCCCTCAAAATTCGTTGCTGCACTTGCTCGGCTATGAAAAAAACAAATGGCGCCTATATCCATTTTTTGGATGAGATATTCCATCTTTTGAACTTCTTCCTCACTGTCATTGATAAATACAGCTGGCATAAACAATTGACCTACTTTCTGTTTTAAAGTAAGTTTGTTTTTGGCTTCTTCGTATTTGACTAAAGGGCTATTCATTGGCTGATGTACTTTTCTTTCCGTAATCTGCTGGGTATTTTAAGAGTTTAAGTATTAAAAAAGCAGGTAAGGCAGCTACAACAACCCATAAAAAGAAACCATCGTAACCCAACCATTCCTGAATGTAACCACTCAACATGCCTGGAAGCATCATTCCCAGTGCCATAAAACCAGTTGCAATAGCATAGTGGGAGGTTTTTGAAGTGCCTTCTGCAATATAGATGAGGTAAACCAAAAAGGCTGCAAAACCAAAACCGTATCCAAATTGTTCTACGATTACCGTTCCCACAACCGCAGTTAGACTTGTTGCTTGGGTAATTGCAAGCAAAGCGTAAAAGACATTGGGCAAATTAAGGGCCAAAAGCATGGGTAACATCCATTTTTTTAATCCATCCCTTGAGATTAAGATGCCGCCTAAAATTCCCCCCAAGGATAACATAATAACCCCAACCGTTCCATAAATGGTACCTACGGCTTCAGTGGAATACTCAAGTCCACCTACATCTTTAGTATCCAGCAAAAAGGGCGAAGCCATTTTTACCAATTGCGATTCGCCCAAACGATAGGTTAGTATAAACAGAAGTGCAACCCCAATTTGCTTTTTCTTAAAAAATGTGGCAAAAACCTCCCAAAATCCCTCTGGTTTATCCTTTTTATGTTCATTTTCTTCTTCAAATTTGGGTGCAGCGAAAAAGTTGGAAACTGTTAAAACCAGCATTAAAACCGCGGCACATACCATGGTTATGGACCACGCTTTGGTATTATCGCCATATTCATGTTCAAGATATCCAGCAAAAATGACCAAGAGTCCCTGTCCGGTGACCATGGCCAAACGGTAAAACGTACTTCGCATACCGATAAAAAACGATTGTTTTTTTTGTGACAGCCCAATCATATAGTATCCATCCGACGCGATATCGTTTGTGGCCGAGGCAAAGGCAGCCATCCAAAAAAAGGCAAGTGTAATAGTGAAAAAAGCGTTGGAAGGAAGAGAGAGTCCGATACCTAAAAAAGCTAGGGCAACAATCAGCTGCATAATCAAAAACCACCTTCTTTTTGTGGCGTTTAGATCAACAATGGGGCTCCATAGCGGTTTAAGCACCCAAGGCAGATACAGCCAACTTGTGTACAATCCAATTTCTGCATTGCCAATTCCCAGCCGTTTGTACATAATTACCGAAACAGTAACAATTAGGATGTAGGGTATTCCTTGGGTAAAATAAAGAATGGGCACCCAGACCCAAGCTCCTTTGTCTTTTGGTACTGGGCTCATTTAGTTCAATTTGAATTTGGTAATTATTGGAATGCTGTTTATGATTGAGCAATAATTTTGTGGTTGTACCATCATATTAGGGTAAAGTAATTGGTTGAATATCGCTTTCATTTCCAAAAGCATCGGTAATCGAAACTCCAATGGAGCTTTTTGATTTTCTTGTGTTGAGACAGGCCATATTGTCTTTTTCGGAAATATAAACCTTGTCCAAAAGCAGTTTGTCCTCTTTGGCAAAACCACTTTTGGAATGATAATAATTTAGGAACCTTGGGACGGAGTCAGTATGCGCTACACAAATTTTAAGCTCCGCATTTTCTAAATAGGTTGAAGTAATGGTCGGTGCGGCAATGTCCCTTTGCTTTTGAATTAGACCAACAGGATTTTTTACCGGAAACTGATAAAATTTCCGCTTTAAGGTTTTGCTCACACCCTGGTGTTTTCCAAGGAGTGATTTTGCACTGAAAAAGACATTTCCAGTAACTTGTTTTTGGGACCTTGCAAGAGCTAGTTGTTTGGGAATTTCATTTCTCCTTTTCCAGGCTTTGTCTGTATTGTTTTTAATTTTGTAGGTCCCATTCCCAACATAGAGATTGGTGCTGTCAAGGGTGTTCGCCCACCATTGGGTTATAACTCGATGCGGGGCAGGTGGATAATCCATGCTCCAGTACACTTGGGGCACTAAATAATCCAACCAGCCTTGTTCCACCCATAAAAGAGGGTCGGCATAAAGGTCTTCATAGGTGGTCTGACCAGCACGGGTATCTGAACCTCTTGGGTCGGTTTTCTTGTTTTTCCAAACTCCAAACGGACTGATTCCAAATTGAACCCAAGGTTTAATTTGTTTGATGTTTTGGTGAACATGTTTCACCAAGGAATCCACATTGCTCCTTCGCCAATCATCCAAAGTTTGATTGGGTAAGCTATGATTCTGATAACTCAGTGAATCGTTGAAAATCTCGTCCTTGATTTTGTACGGATAGAAATAATCATCAAAATGAATAGCGTCAACCTGATAATTTTCGACTACTTCCGAAATGACCGCTGTCAGCTTTTGCTGAACTTCTGGTAATCCAGGGTTATAGTAATATTTCTTACCATATTTAATCATCCAATCCGGATGCTGGTAAAAATCATGCTGGTTAGAAAGTGCTACAGTGTCCAGGTCAAAGGTAGCCCTGTATGGATTGAGCCAAGCATGAAACTCCATTCCCCGTTTGTGGGTTTCCTTGATCATCCAATGCAGGGGATTCTTAAATTCTTCAGGGGCTTCTCCTTCCTTGCCGGTCAAATATTTGGACCAGGGAGCTAATTCGGTGGCATAGAAGGCATCTCCTGCTGTTCGTATTTGAACTATGGCTGTATTGAAATTGAGATTTTGGTAGAAATCCAATAGCTCAATAAAATCTTTTTGTTGTTTTTCCGCGGAATCGGTTGCTTTTTTTGGCCAGTCAATATTTACTACGGTGGCAATCCAAACGCCTCTAAATTCTGTTTTGGGAGGGGGAGGGGTAGTTCTGAAAATCGAACAAGAAAAGAAAAGGAATAAAGAGATTATGAAAGCAATTCTGCGCATTGATGGGATAAAAAAGGCCTACTTTGGATTAAATGTAGGCCTTTTTCTGTTGATTATTTGAATTTGTATCGTACAAAACCTTCCATGGCTTCGTATTCTGCCATCCCTAAGAGGTTGTACTTTCTAGCTGTTTCCTTATTTCGCTCTTCCGCTCTCATCCAAAATTCCCTGGAATCGTCCCCTTGGAACATAACCCCATCCTTTTGTGATTGATGACAGAAGATGGCCTGTCTTTTCCGGAGTACCTGATCAGGACTCATGGGTACAGCCATTTCAATTTCGTGGATATCCCACTCGTGCCATGCTCCTCGGTATAACCATAACCAACAATCGTTCATGAAGGACTCCGCTTTTAATTGGTCCACGGCTTCGAAAAGGGCATCAAGACAAGCTTTATGGGTGCCGTGCGGGTCGGCTAAATCTCCTGCGGCATAAATTTGGTGCGGCTTTATTTCTTTGATAAGATCTATCATGATTGCTATATCCGCATCCGAAAGGTCATTTTTCTGTATGGCTCCGGTTTCATAGAAAGGTAGATCCAAAAAGTGAACGTTGGCATCGTCTAGGCCCAGATATCGGGTAGCAGCATACGATTCACCTCTTCTTATATTGCCCTTGAGCTTTCTTACCTCAATGGGGTCAAAGTCTGCTTCTTTTTTAGATTTAATACTGTCTATAATGGTTTGCGCATCCTGGGATGAGGTGATGGACTTGGCGATTTCGGCAAACTTTAGTGCTTCAGTATCCGATACGGCAATATTGCCAGACGTTTGATAGGCGATGTGTACCTCATGGCCTTGTGCCACCAATCTATCAAATGTGCCTCCCATCGAAATAACATCATCGTCTGGGTGGGGACTGAAAATAATCACTCGCTTTTTGACTGGAAGTGCACGTTCTGGCCGGTTGGTGTCATCTGCATTGGGTTTCCCGCCTGGCCATCCGGTAATGGTATGCTGCAATCGGTTAAACATCTTAATGTTCAGGTCGTAAGAATCTTGCTGGGTCAGAAGGCCCGACATTCCATTATCATTATAGTCCTTGTCCGTTAAGCTCAAAATGGACTTTCCAGTTTGACCACACAACCATACCGCAGCTTTAGCGGTCAGTTGCTCTGTCCATTCACAGGACTCATCCACCAACCAAGGGGTTTTGTGTCTGGTAAGTTCACTTGCTGCACCTGTGTCCAAGACGAAAGTACAATTCTTATGTTCCTGAAGATAAGTAGCTGGAACGTGTGAAGAGATTTCGCCCTCAATGGTTTCTTTGATTATGTGGGCCTTATTTGGTCCCCAACCGAGCAACACAATTCTTTTTGCACTCATAACTGTGGCAATTCCCATAGTGATGGCCTTTCTTGGCACATTATCTATTCCCAAGAATGCGGGTGCTGCATCCACACGGGTTATATGATCCAAGGTGATAACCCTTGTAGCTGAATTGTAGTGCGACCCAGGTTCATTAAATCCTATATGTCCCGTTCGCCCAATTCCCAAAAGTTGAAAATCGATACCACCGGCGTCCTTTATTTTCTTTTCGTAGTCCAAGCAATGTTCAATAATGGCAGCTCCGGTTACAGTACCATTGGGGATATGTACATTTTCCGGGGCAATATCGATATGATTGAACAGATGTTCGTGCATAAAATAATGATAGCTCTGCCTGTTGTCCTTTTCCATGGGGAGATATTCATCCAGATTAAAGGAAATGACATTGGAAAAACTCAGTCCCTCTTCTTTATGCATCCTTACCAGTTCCCGATATACACGTATTGGGGAAGATCCTGTGGCTAGTCCAAGCACGCAGTGCTTACCCTTAGCTTGTTTATCCTTGATCAGGTCCGCAATTTCTTTGGCTACTGTTGCCGAACCATCTCCTGAATTTTCAAAGATGGTGTTGTGAATTTTTTCAAAACGGGTTTCCTCAAATCGTCCTGCCGGTTTGAATGAAATATCCGCGCTTCCCTTTTTTAATGTTACTGTTTGCATGAAACCTAAATTTTCAATGTGATGGTTAATTGTTCCTTGTTGGTTTTGAACTCCAAAAAATTAAAGTTTGGAACTGCAAAAGTATGAAATAAAATTGAATTTTGCTGTTTTTTGCTTTTTTCTTTGCTGTTTTGTGCAATAACTAACCTTTTAATCACATTGTAATCATGTAAAACGGAATAAACTTGCATGATGAATATTTTTATATATTTGCCGCAGATAGCGTCAAAATTTATGCTGAAGGAAGAACGACAACAGGCCATTTTAAATGAAGTGGCACTCCATAACAAGGTGCTTTTAACGGATATTGCTGATATGCTGGATGTATCTATCGATACCGTTAGAAGAGACGTAAAGGAGCTAGATTCCGAGAACAAACTTCGAAAAGTACATGGAGGTGCAGTTTCATTGGGATTTACCAACACTTCCGTTCGAAATGCAAATATTTATGCGCTTGAGGAGAAGAAAGTAATAGCGAAAAAGGCAGTGAATTTGCTTAAGGATGGCGGAGTAATTTTCATTGATTGGGGTACAACCTGCGTGGAATTGGCAAGACAGATACCTGAAAATATTAAACTGACCTGTTTTACCTTGAGTCTTCCAGTTGCCTTGGAACTTTTGTTGAAACAGAACGTAAAGGTTATTTTTATAGGTGGTGAAATCTCCCAGGATTCACAAATCTCTATTGGCCCGAGTGCTATTCATCAGTTGTCGGAAATCCAGGTGGACTACAGTTTTATCGGGACAGGTTATGTGGATGCACAATTTGGGCTGACTGAGTTTGATTGGGACACGGTTCAGGTCAAAAAAGCAGTCATAAGAGCTTCCAAAAAAACCATACTTTTATCGATTTCTGAAAAGTTAAATTCTCGACATCGTTATAAAACTTGTGATATCCATACAATCAATAGCATGATTACGGAGCTTGATCCAACTAGTGATCGCTTAAACCTATTTAAAAACCAAGAGATTCATCTTTTATAATAAAATGAACTACAAAAAGATAACAGAGAGTCCTTCAAATTATGACAATTTGGAGCAGATGGATACCCATACCATTTTAAAGGGGGTGAACGAGGAAGATCAGAAAATTGCGGATGCAGTAGCAGAGGTGATTCCTCAAATTTCGACCTTGGTGAATTCAGCAACGGAACGATTTTTGGATGGTGGTCGACTTTTTTATATAGGTGCTGGAACCAGTGGGCGCTTGGGTATTTTGGATGCCTCTGAAATTCCTCCAACCTATGGAATGCCCCATGACAGAGTAATAGGTCTAATTGCAGGCGGGGATGTGGCCATTAGAAAAGCGGTTGAGTTTGCAGAGGATAACACTCAGCAGGCTTGGAAGGATTTAATGGAGTTTGATATCAATAAAAATGATATTGTTGTGGGCATTGCAGCATCGGGGACTACTCCTTATGTGTTGGGTGGAATTAGGGATGCCAAAGCCCATGGACTGTTGACTGCAGGGATTACCAACAATCCGGGTTCCCCATTGGCCAAGGCAGCAGATATTCCAATAGAAGTAGAGGTGGGTCCAGAATTTGTTACCGGGAGCACCAGAATGAAAAGCGGAACCAGTCAGAAACTGGTTTTGAATATGATTTCCACGGCCTTGATGATTCGTATTGGTAGGGTAAAAGGCAACAAAATGGTAAACATGCAGCTAAGCAATACCAAATTGGTGGACCGAGGCACACGTTATTTAGTAGAAGAACTGGAAATGGATTATGCGGAGGCTGAAAAAGCGTTAAAAAAGTATGGTTCGGTAAAAAAGGCTATTGAAGCGTTAAGGTCTTGATGTATTTGACTAATTCGGAACCAGTCTAAAAATTCCTTTTCCCTCAATCCCTACGTAAATAAAACCATCAGGGGCTTGCCTCACATTACGCAAACGGCCCATACCACCCAGCAACTTTTCCCGGTAAATAACTTTGTTATCTTCAATTATTAATCGTTCCAAATACTGAAACACGAGGGAACCCACCAACAGATTTCCTTTCCATTTGGGATATCTATCTGAACTTACAAATGTCATTCCACATGGCGCTATGGAAGGAGTCCATTGATAAAATGGTTGTTCCATTCCCGTTCTGGAAGTCTGATTCGTGATTTTTGTACCACTATAGTTGATTCCGTAGGTAATAACCGGCCAACCGTAGTTTTTTCCTTCTTGGACTATATTGATTTCATCTCCCCCCCTGGGGCCATGCTCGTGTTCCCATAATTGACCAGTATCTGGGTGTAGTGTCAATCCCTGCGGATTCCGATGGCCATAACTATAGATAGCTGTTTTTGCCCCTGTTTGGTTTACAAAAGGATTATCTTTTGGAATGCTGCCATCGTCATGGATTCTATAAATTTTTCCACCATCCCTACCAATATCTTGGGGATTTTCATCCCTATTTCCTCTGTCACCCACCGAAAAGTACAAGTATCCTTCGTTGTCAAATTCCAGCCTTGAGCCAAAATGCTGCCCCCGGGTAGTGTTAGGTCCAGCTTTGTAGAGCAATTCCTTTTCCACAAGTTGGTCTTCTGAGAGCTTTGCCCTCAGAATGGCAGTATTTCCCCCTTTTCCATTTCCTTGGGACGAAGCGTATGAAAAGTATATCCAGCCATTTTGCTGATAATCGGGATGTAGTTCAACATCCAAAAACCCACCTTGACCCCGAACATAAACCTGGGGTGCATTACCTATTTGGGTTGTTTTACCATCTTTAAAATGGAGTAATTTTCCTGATTTTTCGGTAATTAACATGGCTCCATCTGGCAAAAATGCCATACCCCAAGGATTTTGGATACCCTCTACTACGGGTTTTACAGTAAAATCAATGCTTGTGGGAAGATTTATGCTCTTGTCAGAATTTTGGGCACAAGATGTAGTGAGCATTACAACGAAAAAATAGGGAAGAATGGCACTTTTTTTCATAATTTAACGTTGAAATTATAGATTTTATAGACGAACTACGGCTTTGTGAAGTCGAAAGATAAACAGAATTATATAAGTTTAGACAATTACTATTAGGATATTAAGACCCCAAATCTGACGTATTCTGCTTAACAAGACTTAACCTATGCTCCCACAGAAAACAAGGCATTTGCTATATGCCGTGTTGTTGGTGTTTATATCAATATTTTGTTCCACGGTACTGGCAAAAACAGAGGTTAGGAGTGTACTCGCAAAAGTTGTGAGTGCGGTTTCTGGGCCTCAAGTTGAAAAATCATCGGAAACTTATATTTCAGATGTAGCAACAAGCCAAACACAAAATTCCTTTGCTGCCACCAGCAGTATGTTCATGACCATCATCCAAGGTGCGAATGAGGAGGTGGTTTGTCCCAACGATGGTAGTACCCTGGCCAAATTCTTCTTGTGTGGTACCAGCGATATCAGGACCTTAACACTTAGTCAATCCGGAGCCAGTTACGAATGGCAGCAATTGGACCCTAATACCTGTGCTCCTACTGTGGTGGACGACTGTCCAACCATTAACGCAGCTTGTACTTGGAATACCGTAGGCACAAATGCAACCTATAGTTTGTCCTCCGCTGGAGAATTCAGAGTACGTGTAGATTCTGGTCAGTACTTCTATTTTAAATCTACACTGAATCCGTTAGATCCCCAATTAATCAAGGAAGACATTGTTTGTGGAAACCCAGGTAGGGTTGAGGTGACCAATGTTCCAGCAGGTTATGAGTACAGTATCAGTGGAGCTTCCGGACCTTACCAGGATAATCCATTCTTTGATGTAACCACAGCTGGGAATTACATGGTTTGGGTGCGTTTGAAAAACGTTTCGGCCAGTGCTTGTGTGTTTCCATCCAATACAGTCAATGTTCAGGATTTAGATATTACGGTAGACGTTACCGCAAATGATATTTTATGTAGCGGGGAGCTGGGCAGTGTGGATGTTCAGGTATCCGGAGTCCCCGGTTTCTATACCTATCGATTAATCAAAAATGGGGTCACGGTCGATACTTTTGGCCCAGATGCTTCGGATTCCTACACATTTGCCAATGTAAGTCCAGGTATTTACAGCATCCGGGTGGATACAAATGACTGTTCAGAAACCATTACCACCGATACTGTTGGAGCTCCCATTGAAATAGGTACTGGAATAAGTCCTTTGGATGTTTCAGCTACGGCTTCAGACAGTTTTGGGTGTGGAGCAGCTTCAGTGGTTGTTGATTTAACTACCTCTGGAGGAACAGCGCCCTATCGTTTTAGTGTGGACGGCGGTCCCTTTAGTTCAACTTATACCGGTTCTACTACTTTTACGGTTACTTCAGCCGCCACCTATAATATTTTGGTAGAAGATGCCAATGGCTGTCAACGAAGTGCCTCTGTGGACGTTCAAAATATCCCACCACCTGTATTCAATTTTACAGAAGAGGATGCCAATTGTGGAGGTGTAAATGATGGTAGGATCACAATTAATGTGACCAATGGATTTGGTTATGAAATTGAATACAGTATTGACAATGGCGCCAATTATCAAATAAGTAATGTGTTTTCGAACTTGGCTCCTGGGACCTACGATATTGTCTTAAGGTACGAACAAGACTCCTTCACCTGCACAACATCACCCCAAACTGCGACAATAGGTACGCCATCAACCATAAATGCCACTGCAACCCCGGATACAGTACCTAACTGTTTGAACGAAAATGGGGGTCAAATTACAATTTCAGGAGTTTCTGGGGGGACTACCCCCTATGAATATAGTGTTGGAGCTGGATTTGGAACCAACCCCGTTTTCTCCAATTTAGGTGTTGGAACATATACGCCATTGATTAGGGATGCCAATGGATGTGTTCAACCCCTACCAGATGTTGTATTTAATGTGTTAAACAAGCCTACAGATTTAACTTTTACCATTTCTAGTTTGGATTGTATTACCACCACGGCCTCTGTCGGACTGGTGGTCACCGGTGGAACGGGACCCTATACCTACGAAATAATTGCCCCAGCAGCCAGTGCCATCAATAATGGGAACAACGACACTTTTACCGGACTGGGATTG
Organism: uncultured Allomuricauda sp.; assembly: GCA_965117065.1. Classification (GTDB taxonomy): domain Bacteria; phylum Bacteroidota; class Bacteroidia; order Flavobacteriales; family Flavobacteriaceae; genus Flagellimonas. The sequence goes on along the minus strand of OZ220751.1, from coordinate 1,011,520 downwards.
GGCACTTATACCTTCAGGGTAACCGATAATGAAGGTTGTTCCTATGATGAAAACTATGCTATAACGGATATAAGTTCAATAGGTGTGCAGGCGCAACAGACAAGGGTAGTCACCTGTGTCGGCGATACGGATGGCGAAGGAAGGTATTTGGTTGATGGATTTAATACTACATATAGTTACAGTATAGATGGTGGTCCATTGTTTACAGGACAGAATGCCGGAATTATTCCAATCACAGGTTTGGCAGCCGGAAGTTATATTATTTCCGTAACCGATGAAGATACCAGTTGTACCGATACTGCCACTCTGGTTATCGAAGAACCATCCACTTCTTTTGCTATTTCGAGTTTGGATGTAACGGACATGAGTTGCCAAAATGGGAATATTGGTGCCGTTAGAGTCAATACTGTTGGGGGATGGGGTGGAAACCGATATACTTTGACCCAACCAGATGCATCTACACGAGGACCTCAAAACAGCAGTGTTTTTTCCAATTTGTCCCAAGATGGTTTATATCAGGTAAGTGTTTCGGATGCCAATGGTTGTACCGTTACGGATAGCTTTACATTGACTGCCTTACAAGCCCCAACCTTAACCTTGGATACTGCAGCTTCAGACCTGTGTTATGACAATTTCAATGCTGCTACATTGGTAGTTAATGCTACTTTGGGTGCCGCTCCTTATCAATATCGAATCAATGGAGGAGCTCTGAGCGCTAGTAACAGCTTTGCAGGCCTAACACCTGGAACATATACCATTGAAGTAGTGGATGCCAATGATTGCCGGGATACAGTAACCCAAACTATTGAGCCACAGGTAATGGCAATTGCCACTACCACCCAAGAACTGGATTGTGCCGGACCTCCTGCCCAAATTCAAGTTAACATTAGCAATGGATATACCTCCGGTGGAGACTATGATATTTATGAGGTAAGTATAAACGGCGCCCCATATACTTCTGATAATAACAACATAATTGGAAACTCCTTTGTTTACAGCATTCCCAATGATGGCTCTATACTAGCAGATACTACTTATCAATTTTTGGTAACCGACGGCCAAGGCTGTACAACGGAATCCAACATAGTGACCATTACACCCCCGGAAACCATTGCAGGGTCCGTTGTTGGTACAGATACCCAATGTGGAGATAATACAAGTGGTATTGTAGAATTGATTCCCGATACCTCACAAGGAATACCTCCCTATGAATACAGTGATGACAATGGTGCTACCTTTGGGACTCAAAACATCTTCTCCGGTTATGGTCCTGGAACGCACGGAGGTTTCATCATTAGGGATAGTAGGGGTTGTGTAAGTCCAGCTTATTCGGTAACAATTGCGGCCAGCGCAGCTCTTGATGCCACCGCTACACCAACACCAGCTGTCTGTGCTGCTGGATCTGTTTTAGGTTCTATTTCCACAACCATTACTAATGGAATTGCACCTTTTGATTATGTTTTGCTTGACGTTGCCGGTAATTTAGTCGCTTCGTCCATTGGAACCGGAAGTACAACAGTTAATTTCCCGAACCTCCCCGTTGGCAACTATACCATTGTTACTACGGATAGTCAAGGTTGTGAGGACAGGGATGATGTGATCTTAGATCAAAATACCTTGGATTTGATTCCCTTAGACCCACCGCCGGCTCTCTGTACAGATCCTTTTATCTCATACCGTGTGCAAGCAACGGGAGGTACAGCACCCTACGAATTTAGGTTGGTGGGTGATCCCGTTTTTGTTCCGGCCAATGTAAATGGAATCGATATTCACGATTTTTCGGCTGTGGTCACCTTTGGTGTTACTTATTTTGTGGAAGTAAGGGATAATTTGGGATGTACCTATATTGAGGAAATAGACCCCATTACAGCGCCAAGTCCAGTAACCGTAACGGCAACAGCTACCACAGCTTCTTGTAATGTAGCAGGAAGCGGTGCTATAACTTATGAAGTGTCTGGTATTGCAAGTCCAGCAGATATGACAATTACCCTGCAAAATACGGATACAGGTGCTACAATCTCCGGCCCAACTACGCATAACAGTGAACCCATTCCTTTCAATGATACCTTTATAGGATTGGCGCCTGGAAATTATCAGATTATCGTTACAGATACAAACACTGGTTGTAGTGGAAGCACATTGGTTTTTATCGGATTTAGTTCTCCTTCTATTGTTGTGGATAATAATGTACAAGCTAGCTGTAATGCAGGAGCATTTGTAACTGTGAGGGGAATAGGTCCCGCAACGCCATTTGGCTATGCTTATGTCCCTTCTGGTAATCCAGCGCCTACAGTTTTTGGCACAGACACCACCTTTGAAATATCAGGACCCTATCCGGCCAACTACGATTTTTATGTCCAGGATGCCAATGGTTGCACAGCATTAACAACAACTACAGTGACGCAAGAAGCAGGGGTGCCAAATCCTACCATTGACGTGACCAACCAGTGTACCGCCACAAGTGGGTATCAAATTGATGTAACCTCCCCGCTGTCCACCGGTTCTGGCCTGCCACATGAAACCTTTATGTACGACATCGGTAGTGGCTTCCAAACCAGCGTTAATTTTGTGGTACCTAACCCAGGAAGTTATGTGATTACCGTAAGGGACGGAAATGGCTGTACCAATACGGTTACTGCAGACGTATTCGATTTCTTTGCCATCACTGCAGATGCAACTTCGTTCCCAACCTGTAATGCAGGTGATGGGGTTATTACGGTAAATACAACTGGTGGTAGTGGAAATTTTGAATATCAGTTGAGGGATGCGGGAACCTTGGCCAATATTGGGCCAGCCCAAAGCTCAAATATTTTTAATAGTGTTTTGCCCGGAGATTACAATATTTTGGTGACGGACTTAAGTTCTAATACAGCGCCTTTATGTTCAGATGAGTCTATTGTAAATGTATCTACCGTAAATACCCCAGTGATCACAGCAACACCAAGTACGGATATCAGTTGTAATGGGGCCAATAATGGGACCATTGCAGTGGAACTTCAGCCCGGTAGTGATACAGATACCCCTTTGAGTTACATTCTTTATGATGGAGCCAGTGCTACAGTTATGGCAGGTCCCCAGGCCTCTTCTATTTTTGATAACCTAGCTCCAGACACCTATCAAGTTGAGGTGGTATCGGATAGGGGTTGTACCGACCGTTCAGGTGATATCATAATAGCCGAGCCCACCACTTTGCAGGTGAATGCTGCACATACTGAATTTAGCTGTAATCCAGCAAGCAACCAATTTAGTACCGCAACCATTACCGTCCATACGGATACCAATGGGGATGGAAGTGGTACAGCAACCGGTACCGGTCCTTATACGTATAGTTTAAACGATGGTACCCCACAATTTGATGGAACCAATTTCCAGACCAGTAACACTTTTGAGGTGATTGACAACGGGACCAATCAAAGTTTTATACTTACGGCTAGGGATCAAAATGGATGTGAAGAAACCACTACGGTCAATATTAATACGCCTACAGATATTACCTTTAGTTATAATGTTGGGCAAATTACTTGTGATGCATCTGGAGTAGGAGTGAGTCCTGGCTTTATAGAGATTGTGGTTAATGAAGGTCCCGGAAATTATGAAGTGGAGATTTTACCTTTGGGCTCCGAACCTGCTAGAAATTCGTCCGGTACCGATCGTGTTACTTGGGATATTTCCACACCAGGTGATTATATTTTTGCGGTAACAGATATTGGGAGTGGAGGATGTACCTATCTTACTTCCACTATAAATATGCCCGAGTACAATACCATTGAGGCAGTAATCGCTGAAGTAAGACCAGTAACTTGTTTTAATGGCAATGATGGAGAAATCAGCTTGACCATCAACAATTATAGCGGTACTTATAACTATGAAGTATTCTCTAGGGATAATTCCGGAGTAGAAACAACAACCGGGGTCACAGGTAGTTTTGACACCAATGCATCTATTAATTCGCCAGAAATAATTACAGGCTTACCCGCTGGAAACCTTGTGGTACATATTGAGGCTACAAACTCTCCATTTTGCGATGAGGTGAGTAATGTGGTAACGGTGCGTTCCCCCGATCGTGCATTGTCCGTAGCTGCGGTTCAAACCTCAGAAGTAACCTGTAATGTTCCTGGTTTTGGTGAAATTACAGCTACCGGTGATGGTGGATGGGGTACTTATGAATATCAATTGATAGCTCCGGATGGAATTACTGTTTTGGTAGATTATCCAAATACCAATCCAATATTCCAAGATCTCTCAACGGGAACCTATACGGTAAACATTCGGGATTTTAGAGGTTGTGAGGAAACCACCACAGTTAATTTGCCTTTGCCAACACCTCTTATCGCAGATATTCAAGTGGTTCAACCTCTGAGATGTAATAACGATAATGATGGAATCATTGAAGCCTACAATATGGCCGGTGGTCAAGGACCCGGAAACTATTTGTACCAATTGAATAGAATTACAGATGGTACCAATAGCGGCCTTCAAACCACCCCAACATTTGCGAATTTGTCTGCAGGAGATTATACCATAACCATTTTTGATGGATGGAATTGTAGTTTCACCACGCTGCCCATCAATGTACAGGACCCGGAAATAGTAGTGACCGAATTGGTAGAGCTGCAACCTCCCGGATGTGGCGACATGGGAAGAATGCAATTGACTGTTACGAATCCTGAAGTTGGCATAGATTACTTTTACCGAAGATCAGGTTCAGCCGACCCATTTACCCCATTCGGTGCGGGATTGGCCAGTATAGAAATTACGGCGGATATTACTTTAGATCCCGGACCGTTCCAATACGATGTACAAAATTCCAATGGTTGTCCTTTTGAACGTTCCAATCAGATTTCCTTGGATCCTGCGGCTCCACTGGTTATTGCATTGGACTTGACCAATGCTACCATCAATTGTGCAGGTGAAGCCACGGGTATCATCCGTTCAGAAGCATTTGGAGGAATTGGAAGCTACGTGTATACCTTATTAAATTCCAATACGCCACCAAATCCAACTCCAGCGACTACAGTTCGAGCTGCACAGAGTTCAGGTATTTTTAGGGATTTACTCCCAGGAACCTATTATGTGTATGCGCAAAGTGGTGGTTGTGAGGCCCTATCGGACCCTATTATTATTGAGCCCAAGCCACCATTGGTATTGGATTATTTGGAGGCGGTTCCAGTTTCTTGTTTTGGAGACACAGATGGACAGATTATCATCGAGGCGAGTGGTGGTACCGGAGACATCCGCTATTCCATTTCCGATACTTTGAGTGAGTTTTTTGAAGGTGATGACCCTGCTAATCCGAACAGAAAAACATTTGATGATCTTTCACCAAGAACCTATGACGTAATTATTCAGGACGATTTAGGATGTACCATTACCCGGACAGTAGAAATCACCCAGCCTATGGAATTATTGGCTGGAGTGGCGGCTACTACCCCTGAAATTTGTCTTGGGGATATGGATGGCACCCTGACATTGGAAGTAACAGGAGGGACAGCTCCCTATTTTACCAGTGTAAATTCGGCAGAAGATGTCGATTTTGTCCAAAACGACTCCCTCTTTTTTGATAATCTCCAAGGAGGGGAAACCTACGTGGTCTTTATTCGAGACTCCAATGGCTGCCAAACCAATGTTACAGCTGAAATTGGGGTTGGAATAGAGTTAATGGCCCAACCAATCGTGGAATACGGTTGTGAAGGTATTTTTCCAAATAGTACGGCCACGGTTTCCATTCCAGATAGCACCGTGTTGAACGATCTCCTTTTCTCTTTGGACGTGGATGATATTCAGTTGGCCACAGAGCAACGAACCTTTGGCGATCTTCCCCCAGGTGAGCATACGGTTTATATCTATCACCAAAATGGATGTGTAACCTTTGTCGAATTTGAAATTGAAGCTTATGAACCATTGACCCTGGAAGTACTAAAAATCGGACCTACAGAAATTAAGGCTATTGCCACAGGAGGTTTTGGGGATTATGAATATTTCTTCCAAGGAGAATCCTACGGTGAAACGAACACCTTCTCCATAAATTTTGATGCGAATGTAAACGTAATGGTACGCGATCGGATGGGTTGTGTGGCCAATCTGGTGATGCCCTTTAATTTTGAGGGAATGCCGGATATTCCTCCCTTCTTTACCCCAGATGGAGACGGCATGAACGACAATTGGTATCCCAGAAACCGTGAGTTTTTCCCAAATATTGATGTGATTATCTATGACCGTTATGGAAGGGTCATTGCCAGATTGGATCAAGTGAAAAAATGGGATGGTACTTATGAAGGGAGCCCATTGCCAACAGGAGATTACTGGTATGTGGTCAATGCCAACGACAACGAGAAACAACAATATGTTGGGCATTTTACGCTCTACCGATAATCCGATGTTGTTTTTTGCTATATTTACTTGCATAACTCAGTTGAGGTATCTTTGTTTATTTGAATTGGAGTAACATAATCAATCTCTTTTCATTAGCAATGCGTTGCACTCGAAGGGATGGATGCCAATTTAAACCTCGGTAAATAGATCAGGTTCAAATTGTTTGAAGTTATCAATTACATAGACATACCAAATCTTAGACAAATAAAATGAACAAAGACAAAGCTGTCCAAATCCCCTCTTTTTTATCTTACGAACCTAAAAACTTAGAATATTCTATCTTTCAATTAAATCTTTACCTCAATGGTTATGATGAGGTTCATAAACCCTACAGAATAGATTACAATATTTTGTTGATGAGCTATCATTTGTGTAAGGGAATAGACTTGGACGAATTTTGTCAGGATCAAACTATTGGGTATTTCTTATTGAACCCAACCCAGGATTCTGCTGAAGCCAAAGAGGCTTTTTATATGGAGATTCGAGAATTTCTGTCAGGAGTTTAGGGTAAAATTATTTTCTAATTTAGTTTATGAAATAAGGGGTGTAAATTGCCTAAAATTTTTATTTTTGCAATCCATTTTCGGGATGTAGCGCAGCCCGGTAGCGCACACGCCTGGGGGGCGTGGGGTCGCAGGTTCAAATCCTGTCATCCCGACCACTTGAAAAGCCTTGTATTTACAAGGCTTTTTGCTTTTTTGCACTTTTGGGCAACTTACAGCTACTACTTCACATTTTGGTGATTTTCTTTGCTCTGCTGGTAATGTTCGTATACGACTTCATCCATTAGGTGCAAAAAATCACGCTCGTTGTCCAATAAAATGGAAATGTCCTTTTCAGGAGTTTTTGCATCCGAACTTGCGGTAACTGTTTGAAGAATACTTTCCACTGCTAGTGTTATGGTGGGGCTTAATTTTTCTATATAATGCGAGTATGACCGCACTGTCGTCTACAGGGAGGTTTAGCGCCGGGCTCCCGAACTGCAATCCTGGATGTGAGGCCTACCAGATTACAAGGGTTTACTTTATTTCGGATATGACTAGCGTATGATTGGCCATATTTTCAACATTGCTCAATAATAGTATCTTCTTGACCAATTTTTGACTGAAAGTACGTTGTTGTCGGGCCACGTTGATGACCCGTGAATCGTCCTATTTCGAATTCAAATGAGACTGGATTACTACTTGTGCAATGAGGATTGTCAGTGCAATACCGGCCAAGGCCAATGAATACCCCTTGCGAATCCTTGGAAAGGTTACGGTATCAAGTGGTTTTTGATGTTTGAGTTGGGCAAGGGAGCCTGTTTGGGTTTTTAGGTTGGGCCTTCAACCCTTGACTGCTTTCAAAATCAATTCTTTGGCATTTTCTGGAAGAGGGAGTTTTAAGGCTGTCTTTTGTCCTTTTTTTGACATTTTCCGCCATGTTTTTTGAAGGATGTCGATAATTTTATCATTAGGGTGCTCCTTGGAAAAAGGTTCAAAATAATATTCGAGAAATACTAAGCAGATAACATCTTCCAAAGTTTGTGTATCCTCGTTCTTTTTTAATTGTTTCTTTTCAAGAAGAAAAGTGACTTTGTCAATGATCTCTTCGTCATAGCCTACTTCCTTTAAAATTTCACTTGCTATGCGGGAGTGAAACTTTTTTAAATCTTGACGCCATTTCAAATAACCGGCACGGTTCATTTCGTAGGATTCCCTCGGTATTTCCCAGCGACAAATATGTTGGCAACGAGCCGTTAATTGCAATGCTTCGGAAGCATCAGGTGCAAAATCTTTTAGTTTTTCGGTCATACGAATAGCATACAAGACCTCCTTCGGATAGGTTTTGCCCTCGAATTCCTCCTTATTTGGGTCCTGCTGATTGGCCGCATCAAAAAGGGCTAAGGCACCTGAAAGTTTTTGCGATGTAGTCATACCATTCCAATTTTTCTGTAAGGTAGTAAATTACCTGTCCTCTTAGGGTCTCCTCGGCAACGGTATTAATTGAGAAAACCTACATATACATAGTTGTCCTCCACCTGCACGGGATAGGTGACGATTACATTCAAATTCCCATTTAGATTCTCGCCCGTTTGTAAAGAATAGGTATTCTTGTGCAACGGGCGGATCACTTTGGGTTCCATATCATCCTCTCCGGTTATCCCTCGGGAAAGGACCATTTCCCTTTTATGTGGACAAAGATTTTGACTAGAATACCAAGTCCCTTCGCGGGTAAAGTTGAACACTGATATTATCTGCTTGTCTTTATATTTTATACCACTGCTTTGAACTTTATTTCTACCATTAGTTGAGGGAAAGCCAGGCGTTCAACTTGTACTATTGTGTTGGCAATATGCGGAACACCTAGATAAAATTCCTCTTTCATCTTAGCGCGGGCAGCGAAGCCTGCATCCATATCCGTTACAAAGATTGTCTCTTCAACCAGGTTGTCTACAGTTGCCCCATACTGAGTCAGTAGCTTCTTTACATTGGTATAGGTCGCCCTCATCTGGGCTTCCAAGTCTCCTTCCCCTAAAACGTTCCCTTCGTCATCATGGCTTACCTGACCAGATATATAAATAGTATTTCCAACCTTTACAGCTTGAGCGTAACCATAGTCCTGCTCCCAAGGCATATTTAGACTTTTAATTTCTTTTTTAATCTGTGTTTTCATTGTATCAATTTGTATCATGTTATTATTTGACTTCGAGTAGATGGTCCATTTCTAGGGACTCTTTTATCAGGCTAGTTTGAACAGCTGCCAATTTTTCATTCAAATCAACGGTTCCGAAATCCAGTCCTGAAACCACTCGTGTAGCTTTCTTTCCTTTAGGTGTTTCAATAAGATTTAGGATGTCATCTGCCACAATTTGTGGATCCAGAGCAGCCTCACTTTTATAGAAATTATTGAAATTTTCCAGCATGGCAGCTGGCGTATTTTTATGGTCTCCATATGCATCAAAAACCTCTCTATTGGCTTCTCTGGGACCACTATATAGCAGATTTGTTCCACCAAAAGGTCCTGGCTCCACAATGCTAACTTCTACACCTAAGGGAGCCAGTTCGTATCTCAGGGATTCTGAATAGGACTCTAAGGCATGTTTGCTGGCACCGTAAACAGCAAAATGAGGGAAATTCAGTCGGCCCGCCACCGAGGTCACATTGATTATTAAGCCGCTTTTAGCCCTTCGCATGTGGGGTAAAACGGCATTTATTGTTCTTAATACACCGTAAAAATTTACATCGAACTGATATTGGACCTGTTCTAGGGAATAAGCTTCGGTAATGCCAACGTACATTAGTCCTGCGTTGTTGACAAGTGTATCAATATTACCATCTGTTGCAATAACCGTTTCAATTGCCTTATCAACTGATTCTTGTACGGTTACATCAAGATCGATCACCTCTATGGCTAAGTTTTCGTTTTTAGCAATAGTGAGAAGCTCCTCTTTTTTTTCTTTGTTCTTTTCATCAGGGCTGCGCATAGTTGCCCATACTTTATACCCTTTTCTTGCAAGGGTGAGCGCGGATAGTTTTCCAAATCCACTGCTGGCACCTGTTATCACTGCATTTTTCATAACATCATAGTTTATATTAGACCGGTCGTCTATTTTTATTAAAAAAAATTATTTAAATATTTCTGTTGCAATAAATTCGCTTAAGGTCTCTATCGGCTCCACAGATTTGGCCACTTTCATCCTCAGAAGCGCGCCTTCAAAAGAATTCAGAATGAAAGCTGCAATTGTTTTTGCAGATTTATCTGTGTGAATCTCACCTTCTTCCATGCCTTGCTGAATGCACTCCTCGAAGATATTTTCATATTTGAGAAATTCAGTTTCCAGTAGGGAAGAAAAGTGCTTGTTAACGTCTGCCAATTCCGTTGCAGAATTACCTAGCAAACAGCCGTCATTATATTCCTTTTTAACATATATGTCTCGCATTTCATCAAAGAAAAGCACTAATCTGTCCTTAGAAGATATCGTATGATCTGCAAGGTGAGATCTTAAAAATGCCAGAGTCTTTTCAGAATATCTTTTGATTACCTCTAGGCCAAAATCCTCTTTACTTTGGAAATAATGATAAAAGGAACCTTTCGGTATTTGCGCTTCATCTAATACCTCTTTGATTCCAACACCATTGTAGCCCTTCTTGTTAATAAGTGCTACTCCAATATCCAGAATTTTCTCCTTGGTCAAAGTTTTCATTGGTCAAATGTACAACTAATAATAGACCGGTCGTATAGTTTGTGATTTGTTTAACTTTAAACCTGTTTAGTTTGGAGCAATTTAATTGCTCCTAATTCTGTCATAAAAATTTATTTTTTACCGAAATCATTAGACAATAACTACAATCTCTAGTGTAAAAACTATGAAAGAGGCAGTTCAGTGAGGTTGTCTGTAGTGATCTATCCGTTCTTTGAGTAATTCTGCCCAATAGGTGAAAACGGCACGGGCGTTGCCAAATTTGCTGAATGTTTTGATGTACCCTCGGTTTTTTCGATTATCCATGGCCTGACCGAGAAGTTGTTTAGTTTGGGAATCAACTACCCTCATCTCAACTGATGCCCCACCCTTGCCCCTTCCGGTAGCCGTGTTTACGGCAACGGAAATAGGAAACACATTGGAAAAAACTTTACCAGGGACAATCTCCGTGATTGCAATTTGTATTAGAGCAACATCATCTGCCGGTGCGTCTGTTAGCTCATACTCTCCTTCAAGGTTTTTTATGAGCTCAGACTTAAAGAAATCGGTAAGTTCTTTGAGCTTGTCTATATTGATTTTTGCTCCTTTGGCCTTTTTGCCAAACTGAACTGTTAAGTCGTCTAACATAAACCGCTTGTATTTTCCACGTTCAAAATTCGGACTGATGTAGGATAGCATGGTGGCATTGGCATTGGCCTCTTTGAGTAGCGAATAATCTTCCAAAAACCCAGATTGCCGATTTTTTTGGCTAAAGCTGGACAAGGTGAGAAAAAGCATTGTCATAAGGGTTAGATTGAGTTTCATTTTGAAATGGTTTAAGCAGTTTTTGACAATTACAAGGTAACCCTTTTTGAGTATAAAAATTACGGCTCCACCTAAAAAACACTTCACTTTTGATGGTAGTCATTTCACTTTCCCATTTAGCCGTTTCACCTTAAAAGGACCCTTTTTACCTACGCAGTACATCTAGATTTGTCCCAGAAAATAAAAACAATTAAAAATAATATCATGAAAACATTTAGCACAATTTTTATCACAGGTACAATTATTAGTTCCTTTATGATAATGGGGAACAAAGAGGAGTTCAACATAGGTGGATTTGATGTTGACAGACCTCATCAGATTGTAGAGACCCAAAATCCAGAAGAAGATCTGTTCAATCCGGAATTAGAGATCAATTTTGACAAATTATTCCTGTTAGAAAAAGAAATGGAACTTACATTGGATCAAATAGAATATATCGAATTGGAAGAAGAGGTCATTATTGAGGAGAATGAAGATATTATTGAACCCGAACTCATCCTTAATTATGACAAGCTTTTCCAGATAGAAGATGAAGTTGTTTTAACCTTGGACGAGATTGATTATTTGGAAATGGAAGATGAAGAGGCTTTGTTCTAAAAGAACGTTTTGGAATGCTGTATTATTCAAAGTTAAACAAGTATTGGAAAAGGCCTTTAAGTAGACTTTAAAGGCTTTTCCCAATTCCATAACTTGACAAACTATGCCTATATTTATTCAAATTTCCATGCCTATGAGCACACATACTAGAATTAGGACATCCCACTTGATAAAAGTGGCCTTGCTAGTAACTTTTTTAGTTGTGCTTCCCCGCGTAGTAGGGTATTTAAATGTGATTGATTTTGGTTCCGGGTATTTTTCAGAAGCGTCCTTATCTGATTTAATCTTGAGGATAATGTTCTTTTTTGTATTTGCATGGATTATTCTTGAACTAAATGTAAACGGGCGGCAATATTTTCCGCAGGCCTCCAAGAACTATGTAGTCCCATCTCTTATTTTGTTGAACATTATTTTAGTCTTTGTAGGAGCGGAAAGCTTCCGATTTTTGCACCCTTGGGTGACCCAAATGAGTTTAGAGGAAAGTGAGCCCAAGTTTTTGAAGGTCATTTTTTTTGCCTTGGCGGTGATTCTCATCTTCGTATCAAGCATAATTCGATTGCAAAAGGCCAGACATGATAAAATACTGGAAAATGCTGAATTGGAGCAACAAAACCTACAGAAGGAACTGTCTGCTTTAAAAAATCAAGTCAATCCACACTTTTTATTCAATTCCTTAAATTCACTTAGTGCGTTGGTGAGGGAAAATGAGAAAGCTTCATCTTTTGTCAAAAACCTATCATTTTTGTATCGCTACATTCTACAGAGTGGAGCTATGGACTTGGTAACGGTTGATGAAGAATTACGATTTTTAAAAAGTTATTTGGATTTGATTAAGGTACGCTACGGGCATAAAATAAAGCATACCATTAAAATTGAAGAATCAGTTGGCACTAGGCAAATTCCACCTTTGGCTGTACAGCTGTTGGTTGAAAATGCCGTAAAACATAATGAAATCTCGGAAAAACACCCCTTGGAGATCAAGTTGTATTCAACCAAGAGTTCGTTGATTGTGGAAAATAAAATTAGACCCCGTAAATCTTTTGTTCAAAGCAATGGTATTGGACTTTACAACTTAACAAAGCGTTACAAATTGTTAATGGGGAAAAGTATTTCAATCAGACAAAAAGAGGGTAACTTTTGTGTTGAACTCCCAATAATGGAAGCCAATGAGAGTAGTAATCGTTGAAGACGAAGTAGCCGCAAGTGAGAATCTAACATTTTTGTTGGAAGCGCTGGAACCAAATTTAGAAGTGCTACAGGTACTGGATTCTGTGGAAGCTTCCGTGGCTTATTTTTCTGCTGGAACAGATGCCCAACTAGTGTTTATGGATATTCATTTGGCAGATGGAATTTCCTTTGAAGTTTTTGAGCAGATTTCCATTGAAATCCCCGTTATTTTTACCACGGCATATGATCAATATGCACTTAAAGCCTTTAAGGTGAATAGCATTGACTATTTACTAAAGCCTATTATGGAGGAGGAACTTGAAACTGCCTTGGGTAAATTCAACGAACGCGGAAAAAGCCAAACTATAGACCAAGGGCAGATGAGTGCAATTTTGAGTTTGATGCAGTCAAACAAGACCAGTTTCAAAACGACCTATTTGGTGCATCAAAAAGATGAAATGGTACCGATTAAGACCAAGGACATTGCATTTTTCTATATTGATACAGGGGTTGTGAAAGCAGTTACTTTTACGAACAAATCCTACATCATTGAAGAAAAATTGGAGGATATTGAGGCTGAATTGGACCCTACACAATTTAAAAGGGTCAATAGGCAATATGTGGTGCATAAAGAGGCCATTGCCAATTTAAAATATTATTTCAACGGCAAACTCATTTTACAAACCAACCCTCCAGCTAAAGAGCGTATTGTGATCAGTAAGGCCAAGGCTACGGAATTCAAATCATGGGTAAATCGGTAAAAACACTAACAATGAGACAGTTTAAAGTACTTTTAGTGCTATCCATTTTATTTTCAATGAGCTCTTGGGCGCAGCAAGGGAACGACAAAATGCAGGATACTATAAAAGTAGAGATTTATACTTCCGAAGAGCGCGACAATCTTCAGTATTGGTTCCATAGCAAAATTGGACCTATGGCCATGTCCGATTCCATAAATGATCGGTATTTTACCGTGCTGACCAAATATGGGTATAAAATTGGTCGATTGAATGACAAGGACAAATCCTATTCAAATCAGGAAATTATACCTAGACTGGATTCTTTGGTAAAGCTTCAAAATGCAGAGCTCAGGAAGATTTTAACTGAGGAGCAATTTCTGGTGCATCTAGAGAATTATAAAGACATAATTTATAGCATTAAAACCCGGCTTGAAAAGGTCGATTAAATTCCATTATGAAAAGATTTGTTGTTTTAGCAATTCTGTTGACAGGTTATCTGGCACATTCACAGAATTTGGCCCAACTCTATAAAAAAGTCAGTTCTGCGGTAGTGGTAATAAATGTTGAAAGTGTTGCGCCGGAAGGGAAAGGAGCTTCTTTTCAACTTGCACTGGCGGCTACCCAGGGGTCCGGTGTACTGGTAACCGACGACGGGTTAATTTGGACTGCCGCCCATGTTATCCAGTCGGCTGAGAAGATTACTGTAGAATTTTTGGATGGTGATAGTTTTCCTGCAGAAGTAATTGCATCTAATCCACTTTCGGATGTTGCTGTCATTAAAATTTCGAGTGAATTCCAATTGAAGGATAAAAAAATCGCTAAAATTGGAGATTCAGATGAGGCACTCATTGGCGAAGATGTTTTTGTAATAGGTGCCCCCCATGGGTTTAAGCAATCCTTAACCCGTGGAATTTTAAGCGGGCGATACGTGCCTGATAAACTGAGCAATGATTTTGAACAGATAGAGTTTTTGCAAACCGATGCGGCCATAAACCCTGGCAATTCTGGGGGACCACTTTTTAATATGAGTGGGGAAGTCATTGGAATAGCCAGTAGTATTTATACCACTTCCGGAGGATTTGATGGTATTGGCTTTGTGGCACCATCCAACATAGCCAAGAAGCTTTTGGAAAACACCAACAATCCATGGACGGGCATGGAGACATTATTGTTGACCCCAGAGTTGACCAGAGTTTTGAATGTACCTCAAAAATCAGGCTTGTTGGTAATTACCATATCTTCCAAGAGCTCTGCCGGCAAGTTAGGACTTAGAGGAGGGTATATTCCAACCACAATCAACGGAACGGAGCTTTTGTTGGGCGGAGATATCATTTTGGAGGTTGCAGGTATTAAGTTTGAAGACAAAAACTCGAGATCTTTGATCAAACAAAAACTTACCGAATTCAAGACTGGAGATTTAGTTCCCATAGTTATTCTTAGGAACGGGCAGATTGGGACCGCCCAATTTCAAAAGCAGTAGAAGTTCACTTCTGACAAAGGAAGTTTCATTATCCAAAATCGTCGTTTCACCCGAAAATTCATGATAAGGCCTATGGGTCTAAGATATTTTTGTGTCAGGAAGTCAAAGAGATATTCCTTTATACCAAAAATAGATACCATGAAAACTAGATTTTTATTTACTGCAGTAATAATCATAACGCTAATACTCTTGCCGCAAGACACGGAGGCTCAAGGAAGGTCATCAAGAGGGCATAAAGGTTCCGTAGAAGGGAAAATGGATAAAAGGGTAGGAACCAATCACCATAGAAGTGATAGGTATCGAACCCAACCCATTGGAAGAAGACCACATTACAGATACCCAAGACATCATCGGTATGTAAGAACTTTACCTATTGGACACACAAGATTGTATTTTGGAGGCCTGCACTATTACTTCCATGCTGGAATCTATTATACCCTTCATGGAGGTTCATATATAGTGGTGCTTCCACCTGCTGGATTTAGAATTACTGTGCTACCTGTGGGACATGTAAGGGTTATTGTTGGGCCAAGAGTTTACTTTTATCATTCAGGGGTGTACTACGTGGAAGTTAACAAGGGGAATGAGCAAGAAAACTATCAAGTTGCGCAACCACCGCTGGGAGGGATTATTAATACTCTTCCAGAAGAAGCTGAAGAGGTGGAGGTTGATGGAAAAATCTTATATGACGATAATGGGATACTTTATAAGAAGATTTATCTTAAAGAGGACAAAATAGGCTACGAAATTGTTTATGTATCCAAAGAAACCAAAGCATAGACTTTAATTTAAAAACAAGATGAAAACGAAAATCATAATATCACTATTTGCAGCTCTGTTCTGTGTTTCATTGCAAAGTCAAAATGTAAAAGAAGCCATTCAAAATACAAAACAAATTGCTGAGGGAAAAAAGAACCTGGAACGCGATGTTAAGGAGCTAGAATCTTTTAAAGTCAAGATTGCAGCCTTGAACTCCGCATTTGAATCACGAAATCCAGAGAAGTCAAATGAACTAAAAGCGAGCATTGTCCAGGATATGGTTCGCGAAGTAGGCCAAAGTGGAGAAAAGGCAAAAAAGGCCAGATTGGAAATTGCCCAGAGTTCATCTGAGGTACGATCGGAACGAAGAGAAATCAGAAGCGATAAGGATGATTCAGATTGGAGTAGATATGACCGGAGGGATGACGAGCGGGATTTAGCTCGGGATAAGGCCAACGCCAGAGACGATCGCAGGGATAGACGGGATGATATACGCGATTTTCAACAACAGATTGATCGCGCTGAACGCCAGGCGGCCATTCTGGAAAAACTTAAGGATTACCAGTTTGGATTTGAAGTTTCAGCAATGGAAAAAGCTATTGCACAAAAAGCCTTGTTAAAAGATTTTGAAAACAGCCTACAGCAAGATGTTGCAGCCACTCAGCACGAATTGGGAGAAGATGTGCGAGAAAGTCGTGAAGATCGACGTGAACGCAGGGATGACCGTAACGAACGCAATGAATACGATACCAAAAAGAAGCGGAAAAGAGATTGGTAAATTAAGGGTTTACAGTTTAATAAGAAGGTCTTGTATATATGTAAGGCCTTTTTATATGCTCAAAAAATCGAGAGTTCCTTCCAATTGATGAGAAAGACTAGAGTTTTTTGTCAATTTCATCTCACCTTCAGTTAAGGTCACTTCATGTACCAATGGGGTTACTTCAGTTAAATACCCCCCAGGTTCCACGGTGGTCTAGGGTACTTTTGGTCTAGAAATTAAAATCAAAATAAGATGAAATCAATTAGACAATATTTACAAATCAAATGGATGGAGAAATTAGATCAAAATTTTAGCATCCAAAAGCAACACCAAGAGCTTAACATGCTTTATGCCGAAAACGGCGAGGAAACTTTTTTGTTCATTTAATAACTACAAATACCAATAGAAATGAGAAATTATAAAACGATTTTAGGAACATTAACGCTTATTGCAATGCTTTTTAGCTGCTCTACGGTTAAAGTATCGGATACATGGAAAGACATAGATTCCACCAACATTAAAAACAAGAACATATTGGTGGTGAGTAAGTCTGAAAATACCACTGTAAGAGAACGATTTGAGAAGGACATGGTCACTCAATTGAACCGAAAAGGCTATAATGCTACGGAGAGTTTTACCAAGTATCCGGATTTGAACCCAGTTAGAGAAGGTAACATGAAGGAACTCAAAAAAATTGGTGAATCCTTGGTTGATCAGGGATACGAAGTTGTAGTCTTGACTGTCTTAAGGGATATTGAGGAATACTCCAAGACAATAACCACCAGCACGTCCTATACCGTTAACACCTACCCAGTTTATTATTACAGAAGGGGGTACCATAGAAGTTTTTACAGAGGTTTTGGAACCATTTATGTTGATGGAGGACCGTATGAAACAATAACTTCCACAAACAAGAAGTACATTTTGGAAACCTTGGTCTATGATTTAACCATGCCCGAGAATGAGCAATTGCTCACTATTATTACTTCAGAAGTAAAAAATCCAGAGACCTTAGGAACTACTTCCAACGATTTTTCGAAACAAATGGTCAAGGTTATGTCGAAATAAGGAATAGTTTGAGTGTTGGTTGTGAGAAAGGGGAATGGAATCATCCATCCCCTTTTTTATTTTGCTTACGTACTTAAAACTAATCCAATAAGTTCAATTGTTCTTAATGGTGTAAAGCACAACAATTTCTTGTTTTCCTTTTAGTTCTACATGATTGTTAATACGTTTGGCCTTCACTTTGTGCTCCAATGCATTGATTAATTCTTCCGAAACAAGAAAAGTGGAGTTATTGGAATTACATTGCTGTTGAATTCTTGCAGCGGTATTGATAACATCTCCATGATATGCCAGTTCCTTTTTTTCATGGCCTACTTCTACAACAATCAATTTACCTCCATGAGCACCGGCTTTAAAGACGGGAAGACTCCCATATTTGGTTTGGTAATGGTGCTTTCTAGATAATAGTTGCTGTTCAAATTCAAGGAAGAATGCTACGCAATTGTTGTTTTTAATCCCTCTTTTATAGGGCCAGCTCAAAACGGCTTCATCCCCTACGTATTGATAAATTTCTGCATCGTACTTAGGCGCTACATTGTTAAGGTCCGAAAAACAATCTTGAATCAATTGGCTGTATAAAAAATGTCCCAGACGCTCTGCCAGGCGTGTTGAATCCTTTAAATCCACAAACATAAAAATGCGCTTTTCTTCATGTGGAGTTTTAAAGGTTCCGATTAGGGTTTTGAGGAACATGTTTTTGCCAAAGCGGTTTCCAGCAATTTTCAAAAATGAAAACACCAAGGAGCCCAAAAAAATGTAAAAAAGAAGTACCCAAACCGTTTTATTGGTAATCCACCATCCTCGAGCCAAGTTAAAATCGTACGGGAGCATACCAGAGGCGATTTTAAGTACAATGGTGAAAATTATGATTGAACAGATGAAGTACGCAATGGTTTTTAAAAGAAGATTAAGCCCTAAAATCATTTTTCTAGGATGGGAATTTTCAAAATACCACTCAATAAGTGCAAATAAAACCCCCAAGATTACTCCTATACTGATCAATACGGATAGTTGGGGTAGGATGGTGTTCTTTTCTTTGATTTCCAATGGTTGCAAAGCTCCAGAACCTCCATCAGCCCCATAATACCTCAGTATAGCAAATAAGGTTAAAGCAAAGCTCCAAAAAATTACCGACTGCCATAAAAGATGTAGATAACGTCCAAAATCTCTAGTCATAGGGTATAGGCTCAATCCTCAGCAGGCCCAAACTGTTATAAAAGAGGTCAAAAGAAAAACGCAAAGACCGAGTTTTCTTCCATTTTAATTAAAAATGGAAAGGAATTAACTGGTATCGGTTTTACAAGATATATAAAATATCACAATCCCGAAGTTTGGGAATTTAAAAGTAAAGGGACCATAAAAACCCTGGTTGGGCCTCGACAATTATCTTGAAATCAGCGGTTTTTAAGACAATCTTCCAAGGTGATATAAAATTAAGAAATGCACCAGATTTCGCTGGTGCACTTCTTCTCTATAACAATTCGAATGCCCGCTCTAACTAAAGAATATTCAAACGTTTAAGAATACTCGTTCTAGCAGTTTTCTTGGTGTTTGCGGCATTCTTATCGGTATCTACTTTCTTGGGAAGCTTTTTTTTAATCCTTGTAATTTGTCTTTCCAAGTAAGCATCAAGGTCTTCACTAATTGTTTTTTTTCGTGCAACCTTCATGGCTTCAAGGGCTTCCTTGTAATTCCCTAGCTTTTCGTTCAAAAAACCTTGGTACATATACAATACAGCTTTGTCAGTAGCCTTTATAGTTAACGCGTAATCCAACAATTTTTTAGACTCTTCGTAATCTTCGTTCAACAAAAGGGTATATAAGTAATATGGATAAATATGTGCACAATCCATATCATTGGCCAATGCTTCGGCAAAATATGCTTTTGCTGTTTCATAGTCTCCCAATTGCTCACTGTATATTCTTGCCATCAAAAAAAGAGCAACTGCGTTTTTTTGATCATAGGATAATGTATAGTTCAAAGCCTCCACAGCTTTTTCCAATTCATAAGGGTATGCTTCCAGTGCCTTGAACAAATACATATTAAAATTTGTTCTTTCCATGATACTATTTTCTTGTGCATTTTGGATACAAGTTTAGCTCCTAAAATGCGAATTTGCATTAGTTTCGGATTGCTATTATATCACTATTGGACAAAATATCCGAAACACTTTGGTTATGTGCTTCGGATCTTTTTTTTGGAGTCAATGGCTCCCTACGGAAAGAACCGAAGCTTTCTGAATGATTGCTCTTCAAACAATCTACTTTTAAAACAATTCTGATGTAAAAGCATAGCTTCGTTTTTGTTATTATTACTCAATGTTGTCGTTTTTAATTCGACTGGGCAAAGATGAAATCAATAATTGAAATAAACAAGAAAAAAATGATTTAATATATTGATAATCAAATAATTAAGTAAGAATTGAGATATAGTCACCCTGTCTGCTTCTCAGCGGATTTTGAACCCTTTACAATCGCCTGTTTCTCAATTGTCTCCCGTTTCAATTAGTATCTTATATGTAATATTATTTATCAATCATTTATTAAAAATTTACATAAAAAAAGCGTCCAATTTTTTTGGACGCTTGTATGTAGTATCAAGATTTGTTTTAAATCAATGCAAAATAGATTCACAACTAGACCTACCGTGTCCTTGCCGCAAGGATAATTCCAATATCCCGCGATAGTCCCACTGACTAAACAGTGCTACTGGTTCGATATGTGTTTCCGTATTTTTCATTTGCAGTACAAATATGCAATTATTTATGCGAATCAATCGCTGAAAATATGCTCGATTACTTGTGAATACCTAGCAGGGATTCAATGAATTATGAAAATTAGAGTACTAATCAGATTTTATTACTCAAAAGCTAGCTGTACGTAGACCGGCAAATGATCTGAAGGATATCGCGTGTTGAATACCGCACTTAATATTCCACTCTTCAATATTTTGGTGCCCCTAGAGCAGAAAATATAGTCTATTCTTCCATTTACAGGTTTGGTAACATCAAAACCATTGTATGTGCCTTCTGGGCCATATGAGTTGTTTCCTGCACTAATATGTGTGTCCTGCATTACCTTAGTAATCAATTGAATACCTGGACTGTTGTACTCCATGTTAAAATCTCCCATTAAGACCACAGGAAAATTTGGGGAATTCAATTCTTTAATTTTCCTTAGAATCAATGCAGCACTTTCTTCCCTAGCTGTTTCCCCTACATGATCAAAATGGGTATTGAAAACATAAAACTTGGAACCATCCGCTTTCCTTCTAAACAACCCATACGTACAAATGCGGGGTAGGGCGGCATCCCATGCTTTACTTGGTTTTTCTGGGCTGAGCGATAACCAAAATGTACCTTTATCCAGCAATTCTAGATTGTCTTTCTGGTAATAAATAGCTGTATACTCTCCCTGTTCCTTACCGTCATCGCGCCCCACGCCAAAAAAGGCGTAGCCGCCCAATCCATTTTCGAGATCCTTCAATTGGTGCAACAAACCCTCTTGTGTTCCTAGAACTTCGGGAGCATAAAAGTTTACTTGCGCTATAAGATTTTCTTTTCGATTATCCCAGCTATTCAATCCATCTTTCGGATTGTCATATCTTATGTTGTAAGTCATGACACCCATAGTCTGGCCCATCATAAAATGGGCAATAGCCATGGTGAATAATAAAAAAGCCTTTTTCATTGTATCGGTTCCCCCCTTAATCTTTTAAATGAACTATTGGCCTCCAAGATATCCTCTTTTAGTGCTTTTTCAAATTCTTTTTCTGAAATTCCATAATGCAATTGAAGACTGTCAAGTTTTTGATGCATCGTGCTAATTTCATCAGCGTATTTTGAATCGTTGATAGCATTGTACAACTCTTGTGGATCTTGTTCCAAATCGTAAAACTCCCAAACATCTATATCATCATAAAAATGAATGAGCTTATAGCGTTTGGTTCGTACCCCATATTGTTTTTTTACCATGTGAAAGGCTGGATAATCGTAATAGTGATAGTATATAGCTTCTTTAAAATCAGTTTCCGTACCGTCCAAAAGATGCTTAAAGGATTCCCCTTGCATTGCTGAAGCATATCCGGAACCTCCTGCTAAATCCAAAAATGTTGGTGCAAAGTCTAGATTTTGCACCATACCCTCAATAGAGGAATTGGGTTCAATTACCCCAGGAAATTGCATCAGTAGCGGTACCCGGAGAGACTCTTCGTACATGAACCGCTTATCAAACCATCCCCTTTCACCCAAATAAAAACCTTGATCCGAGGTGTAAACTACTAGGGTGTTATGATGCAATCCGTTTGCTTCCAAATAGTCCAAAATCTTACCTATCCCCTCATCAACTGCAGCTACAGTAGCCAAGTAATCTTGCAAATATCTTTGCCCTTTCCAAATGGCCAGTTCCCTTCCGGAAAGATTGGTTTGATGGAGTGCATCATTCTTGGCACTATAGGCATCATCCCATGCTTTTCGTTGTTCAGAAGTCATCCTATCAAAATCTGTAGTCCATGGGTTGTGGGCTAAAGCAGGTTTACCAAAAGCCTTTGTCATTTTTAGGTCATGGCCCTCGTACATATCTGTATAAATAGTTTGCAACTGTTGTTTACCCGCCTTTTGATTCACATGGGCATGAAAATAACTATCTGGCAACGGAAAAGAGATAGAGTCGTATTTGTTTGCATGTCGTAGCGCCGGCATCCAATTTCGGTGCGGAGCTTTATGGTGAACCATTAAAAAGAAAGGTTTGTTGGAATCTCTTTTTTGATCGATCCAATTCAAGCTTTTTGAAGTGATAAGATCTGTCGCATAGCCTTTAACAAAAGTTGTATCCTTACCTTGGACAAATTCCGGATTATAGTAATTTCCTTGGTCATTTAAAATGTCCCAATGATTGAAACCGGTGGGTTGCCCATGAAGATGCCATTTGCCTACAACAGCCGTTTCATAGCCTAATTTTTGAAGATATTTAGGTAAGGTAGCTTGACTATTGTCAAACTTTTCCCCGTTCATTCGAAATCCATTAATATGGCTGTGTTTTCCTGTAAGAATGACCGCTCTACTTGGACCACAGATAGCATTGGTGCAAAAACTGTTTTGAAAAATAGCACCGTTTTGAGCAAGGCGGTCAATATTTGGCGTAGGGGCCAATTTGGATAACTCATGACCATAGGCACTTATGGCCTGAAAGGCATGGTCATCGGCCATTATGAAGACAATATTGGGTGGTTTTGATGTGTTTGTTTCCTGTGTAATTTTTTGTTTGCAAGATGAAACCAACAACATACCTATAACCAAGATTCTCCAATGCATAGTGGCAAATTTTTAACGAAAAGGGATATTATTTTAAAATGAATGACTTTTTTAATGAACAATTGGAATCAGTTCCAATATAAATTTCAAAAACCCCAGGTTCGGCAACCAATTTCAAATCACTGTTGTAAAATTTCAAATCTTCTGGATGTAATAGCAATGAGACTGTTTTACGTTCTCCTTTTTTAAGATGGACCTTCTTAAAACCCTTGAGTTGTCTTTTAGGAGGGGTTATACTGCGTACAACATCCCGGAGATATAATTGAACCACTTCCTCTCCATCAAAAGCCCCGGTATTTTCAACTTGGACCTGAATCTTTAAGGCTTCGTCTTGATAGATTTCTTGCTTATCTAGTGTCAAATCGGAATACTTAAATGTGGTATAGCTCAACCCATACCCAAAAGAGAGTAGGGGAGTGTTTGGTAGGTCTAAATAGTTGGATTTAAATTTTTGAAATTTATCTTCAACTGCTGGTCTACCTGTATTTTTTGCACTGTGATATATAGGAATCTGCCCTACATTTCGAGGCCAGGTAGTGGTTAATTTTCCAGAAGGGTTATAATCCCCAAAAACCACGTCGGCTATTGCGTTCCCAGCTTCCACACCCGGGTGCCATACTTGCAACAGGGCAACGGGCATGTTGAATTCTTCTGGAATGGTCAAGGGTCTACCGCTCATTAATACCAAGACGACAGGTTTTCCAGTTGCCACAAGAGCTTTGATTAATTTCTTTTGACTTTTTGGGATGGCTAAATCTGTTCGACTGGCGGCTTCTCCACTCATCTCCGAGGCTTCCCCAATCACCGCAACCACAACATCTGCCTTATGGGCTATCCCAACGGCCTCATCCAATAAAACCTCTGGGGGGCGGCCATCGATTTGTATCCTTGGTCCAAAAACATTGATTCTTGTGGCAAACTCGCCATCATCCGAAATATTTGCTCCTTTTGCATATCTGATTGTTGAGGCAGGGGCTACGTTCTTAAAGCCTTCACGAATGGTGACTGCCAAGTCTGGATTCCCTGTTGGCGCCCAAGTTCCTAACATATTATTTCGGCTATCCGCTAAGGGACCGACTAGCGCAATTTTGGACATCTTCTTAAGTGGAAGAATTTGATTGTGGTTTTTAAGGAGCACAAAGGAGCGGGTAGCCAATTTTCTGGCCAAAGCCCGGTTCTCTGAAGTCAAAATTTCGTTTTTGGGTCGATTGGGGTCAAGATAGCGATATGGGTCATCAAAAAGACCAGCTTTGTATTTGGCTTCGAGTATTCTACGGCAAGCCTGGGTAATTTCGACCTCCGTTACCTTCCCTTCCTGCACAGATTGTTTTAAGGTCGTTAGGAAGCCTTCACCTACCATATCCATATCCAAACCCGCTTTTAAGGCTAGATTGGAAACTGTTTGTAAATCTCCAAGGCCATGGGCTATCATTTCGTTGACCGAAGTATAATCGGAGACCACAAACCCGTTAAAACCCCAGCGTTCCCGAAGCAAAGTTGTTAGTAACCACTTATTCCCCGTAGCCGGCACACCATCAATATCATTAAAGGAGGTCATTACGCTTGCTACGCCGGCATCCACCGCTGCCTTGTAAGGCGGAAAATATTGGTTGAACATTTTTATTTTGCTCATGTCTACGGAATGATAGTCCCTGCCGGCTTCTGCTGCTCCATAGAGCGCCATGTGCTTTACGCACGCTAGCATAGTGTTTGGCGCCATCAAATCCTGGCCCTGATAGCCTCTAACCATGGCTTGGGCAATTGCTGACCCTAAGTAAGGATCTTCTCCCGCCCCTTCGGAAATTCGCCCCCAACGAGGGTCTCTGGCAATATCGACCATGGGAGAAAAATTCCACATAATACCATCGGCGGTTGCTTCCGAAGCTGCCATTTTTGCTGCTTCCTCAATCAATTTTGTATCCCAACTGCTAGAAATTCCGAGAGGGATAGGGTAGGTGGTCTTATATCCATGAATCACATCAGCACCTATCAACAAGGGTATTTTAAGGCGCGTATGGTTCACGGCCATTTCTTGGGCAAGTCGCACCTTTTCAGGTCCGGAAACACCAAAAAGCCCTCCTACTTGACCGGCTTTTATCTTGGCCTCTACATTTTTACTGACTACGGCTCCTGTTGCCACACCGCCTCCCGGTGTAAGTAAGTTTAGCTGACCAATCTTTTCCTCTAGGGTCATCTGATCCAAGAGTTCTTCAACCTCACTAACACCATGCTGGGCATATATAGGAAACAAGAGCGTATTCAAAACAAGAAGAATCATCATAATTCCCCACTTTTTGGGCTTCAATTTTGTTCGTTTAGGCTTATTCATTTTAATTAACTGCTGTGATATCTGATATTTTGGAAACGCCATTTTCATTAAATGCTTCAATAGCAAAATAATAGGATTGTTCAGTATTTAAAGATTTGATTTCCAGTGTGTTTGAATCATATATTTGCCAGGTATTGTAGAGTTTGTCCGGGGTAATCCCCCAGAATACATTATAACCCTGCGCTTTTTGTGTTGGTCCCCATGAAATTATAGCGTCTCGACGGTCTACTTTGCGTTTCACATTCAATTTTCTGACACTTTGAGGTGGATTACCATTTCCTTTTCCAAAAACCCTTATATCTGAAAGAGAGAGATATGCCATAGGGACATGTATATTCTTGTACCTCAAAAACCTGAATTCCTGAGGGGAATTGAGTTCTATATAATCATTGGGAACATCTTTTTGTGCGGTGCTTTTATCAATGAGGATATCCCAGTCCGTTCCGTTTTCAGATGCCTCAACAATATACTGATGGTGTAAGCCAGGAATTTTCCCATACATATCATTTTGATAGTCATGGTAATTGATTTGTACGGCATAAATCTTACAAGACTGTTCTAAATCAATTTCCACCCATTGGTTAGTATCATTTTTCTCCGCCACCCAAAATGTCTTTACATTCTCGTCGACCAGTCTGCCAGCATCGAAACCTTGAAGTTGGGAAGAAGCTTTTACAGGTTTTTTGTAAGACAGAAGCATCCAGCCTGTAAACGCACCCTTTTTTTCAGGAAAAGATGAAGCATAATGTGGATAATCCCCAAATCGGGTATTACAATACATCAAACCTTCTTGATCAAAGAACATGGGAAACATACCAATACGTCGCTCCCAATTAATATTGACATTTAATGCCATTGTTGAGAAATGCCAATATTGATTACCAGGCCCAAGGACAGAACTGCCATGCCCTGCTCCGTTGATGAATCCCCCTGGTTTGTATGAAAAGGGATTGCTAGGCATATATTTAAAAGGCCCCAAAGGAGTATCCCCAATATAGGCGCCATCCCCATAAACATTAAATTCGGTTCCAGGAGCGGCGTATTGTAGGTAATATTTGTTTCGGTATTTTGTCATCCAAGGACCTTCCATATAGCCTGCAACAAGGGTATCCGTATGATTCTCCCCAAAGCGTTCCCATCCATGTTTTTCTGGATTGAGTTTAAAGAGTTCGTGCGTTTTCTCGGAAGGCTTAAAGCGTTGCTTTCTGTCAAGTTCATTGACTCGGACTGGAAAAGTGTTCGAGGATCCCCAATACAAATAAGAGTTGCCATCGTCATCGATAAAAAGTGAAGGGTCTTGTAACCCATGTACTATGGATGGGGCAGCCTTCCAGTTTCCTTTTAGAGGGTTTTCCGTGTGTAAAATACTACCGTTTCCTGATGGGTTTCCGGCCACATATAGCACTGAATCCCTGTAATTAAACGCTGCAGGGGCATTGGAACCTTGGAAATACCATTTCTGTGGCTCAACAAAATCCCACTGAAGTAAATCTTTGGAATGCCAATATCCCAGAGAACGGGTAACGAACATATAATAGTCATCCCTGAATTTAACCACGGCAGGGTCGGCACCAGAGCGATACGAAATGTTCTTATGGGCATCATAAATCATGTAGGTGTAGTCAATGTTAATAGGGTTGCAATACGTGCGTTGCTGGGAGTGCAAGGTTGCAGCCATTAAACCCATAATCAAAAGAAACTTCTGGAAAAACCGTTTTCCTGAGAAGAACCGCATATTTTAAATGTTTTTAAAGTTGAAAAGAGAAATCAAGCTTTTTAAGCCCCATTTGTACGTCTTCGTTTTGCATGAAAAGATTCCATAACAAGCCTGTTCGATAATTTTCTATCATAATAATTTGAGGTCCCTGATCTATCGCTAAATAGGCTTCGGCTACCCAAAAATTGTTTTCTGGACTAAAGGCATCATAAAACCCGGCAGGTCCAAGTAATTTATCTTTATTCTTATGGAAATAACGCATTGCTTGAAGTGACTTGTCCGGCGTATAAGGAATTGAAGAAATGGCAGCAGTAGGTGAAATTACTCCAGTATCATTAGCAGGATGATGAGCATTATAGCCAATACCCCCATCATTGTTCCGGGAATAACTTGCCGTAAGACCCCAACAATCCGTACCATAATCCTCAAAGTTTTTAGGATTTTCCACACAATAGGTATAGTTGATATTGGTGTGATTTAGGTTTACACTCCAGTAATTGACAAAATCATCTATAAGACCTTTTGGGTTTAAACCTAGATAAGAGTAATGTCCCCAGAACAGAGGTCCACCAAACTGTTGTGCACCCGAATGCTTGACTATAAGAGGGATGTCATATTGAGTGTTGGAAGAATTTATACCACCATCTGATGCCCAACCATTGGTGTACACTTCCTTGGAAATACCATGATCTGGAGAAGCTGCTGCCAAAACATAGGCAATCAACACCTCATTGTACCCTTTCAGTTGCAAATTAATATCAAAACCGAAATTTGGGCTCCAATGCCAATACAGTGCATCTTTGTTTTGGGTATACCAACTCCATTCCACTCCTTTCCAAAGATTGTCTGCTTGCCCAGCCAAGCCCTTTTCCATGTCAGAACCATTTTTAAAGTATTCTTTCACACAGATCAAGCCCTGAGCCAAAAATGCTGTTTCAACCAAATCACCTCCATTATCCATGGAGCTAAAGGGAATTACATTGCCAGAATTTCCATTGATCCAATGGGACCAAGCCCCATGGAACCTATCGGCGTTTTCTAAAAAGTCCAGAAGTTGGGAAAGTCGTTGCGCACCTTCTTCCCTTGTGACATACCCTCTTTCGATGCCCACCAAAATGGCCATAAGACCAAAACCGGTCCCACCGGAAGTGACAACATGAGAGTCCTTGCCGGGATCGTTTGGGTGATATCTTTCTTTGGCTCCGCCCGAGTTGGATTCGGCAAAATCCCAGAAATATCTGAATGTTTCGCGTTGCGTTAAATCCAATAGTTCAGTATCACTAATAACAGGTTCCGGTACCACCGGTTCATCATCGCCAGGAAATGCAATTGGTGTGTATGTATAACTGTCCTCACCACAGGAACATAAAACGATTATCCAAATAAGAAAAAACGAAAACTTACTCATGATTTTTAGCTCTTGAGATTTGAAACCCTAACTTATCAAGCCCTGCTTTGACTTCTTCATTGGCCATAAATAACTTCCAAAACAATCCACTTCGATGATTTTCAATCATTACCGGAATTGGACCTTGATCAATGGCCAAATATCTGGGCAAAAACCAATTCCTTTCCATACTAAAAGCATCAAAGGGTCCATATTTACCTATAAGACTATCTTGCTCGGTGTACAGATACCGTAAGAATCGCATGCTTTCCTTTGGGGTATAGGGCATGGAGGAAAGTGCAGCAGTTGGGGAAATAACGCCAATATCATCGTTTGGACGGTGGCCTGCATAACCTTTTGGGGAGTAACTGGATGTCAGCCCCCAGCATTTGTCCCCATAACCTTTAAAAGCGTTCGGATTTTCCACACTGTGCTTATAGTGGATTAGGGCATGGTTGACATTCAGCTTCCAATAATCTGCATAGGCATCGGTAAGACCGTTCGGATTTAGTCCAAGATAGGAATAGTGTGCCCAAAATAAAGGACCTACAGGAGAATCATCATGTTCATAATGATTAAGCTCTGTTTCCAATCCATAGTATATGGTGTCCTTGGTTATTTTACCGCTTTTGGCCCAACCTTTCTCATACACACTTTTTTTGATTGGGTGAGTAGGAGAGCTGGCCGCCAAGATATACATGATCAAGGCTTCGTTATACCCTCCAACTGGAAAATTCATTTCCCATTTATGATTTGGGCTCCAATGCCAATACAAAACGTCTTCCCCATTTTTGGTATACCAATCCCATTCAACACCTTCCCAGAGATTTTGTATTCGATTACGGAGTTTTAGTTCTCTTTCATTTCCATTTTTGAAATATTCCTTTACGGTAAGTAAGCCTTGGATTAGAAAAGCGGTTTCAACTAGGTCACCACCATCATCTTTTGGGCTAAACGGAACTGTCTTCCCACTTGATTGCAACCAATGTGGCCAAGCCCCATGAAAACGATCAGCTTTTTCCAAAAAGGAAACTACTTTTTCAAAACGGTCCAAAGCCTGTGCCCGATCAATAAAACCACGTTCAATTCCAACTAGAATTGCCATTAGGCCAAAACCGGAACCACCAGTCGTAATAACATCCTTATCATGACTGGGATAAACATTATCTAAATGGATACGCTCTCGGGCGAGTCCTGAAATGGGCTCGGCCCCATCCCAGAAGTAGTTGAATGTTTGTTGCTGAACCAAATCCAGTAATTCTTCGTCCGGAAACGGTTCATTGGAAAAATTCTGGGCTTCTACTTTTTTTGAAGTTCTCTGGCCATTGCACCCCGCTACTATGGATGCAAGGACCAAGAGAGCTGAAATTAAAATTAACCTCATTGAAAAATAACTAACACAAATAATTACTATTAATTTATAAGATCTTGAATCTCGGTTTGGGTCAGTGCTTTATTGAACAATTTGAGTTCATCGATATAACTCAAATCTGACCCATGGCCCCACTCTGTGAACCTTGGAACACCTGATCCAATGGATAAAAGGTCACATCCTGTCCAATCAACACCATCAAAAGCACCTTGTGATACAACATTTCCATCCACATAAACCGCGCATTCCGTACCCGAAATGGTAAAGGCCAAGTGAACCCAATCTGTAGTATCATTAGGTATGGAAGCAGTGACCCCACCATCAAACCAACCGTCGGCGGTACCATTACCTACATTGAGTTTGAATATTTGTCCATCACCTCCAGCTTCCCTAAAGAAGCGGAAACCATTGGTTCTTAGGTTCTGGATGTCTGGGTAATTTGCATTTTCTGTATCTGATGGCCCCATGACCAAAATTCCTGCCCTATCTGGATCAGCGTTCAATTTGTACCACATAGTGGCACTGAACTCAGCACTGGTCAAGTTTGTAGTTGGAAGGGTTAGATAAGAATCCGTAGCGCCAGCATAAGCATCATCTCCGCTTACACCTTCTCCGGCAGTTCCAGGTGTTCCGACGGCCGTAGCTTCAGCTCCACTCACCAAATCCGTATTATTTCCATTAAAAGGAAGGTATAAGGTTTCACCATCCAGCGGTTGATATCCTCCGCCGTAAACTTCTTGGACTTCTTCAAAGCTCAATGCTTTGGTAAAAAACCGCAGTTCATCCATCGAACTTAGGTCAGATAGGTGGTCCCAATAACTAAAAGTAGGACCTCCTGACCCTATATTGAACTGGTCACAGCCAGTCCAATCAATTGGTGCGGACATGTCTGAAGAACGTACTTCTATCCCGTTAAAGTAAATAGTGTTTTTGTCGTTGGCTATTGTAAAGGTAATATGTACCCATTCACCGGCAACAACATCAATAACGTCCCCATCATTCCAACTTTCTCCTGCGCCAGTTCCAACATTTAGTTTTATCCGTTGTTCATCTGCATCTCCTTCCCTGAATAGCCTGAAACCTTGGAAACGGTCGTCCGCATCATCACCTATAACTATAATTCCAGCCCTATCGGCATCTGCGTTGACCTTATACCAAAAAGCTCCGCTAAATTCGGTTGTCAATAAACCTTCTGAGGGATAATTGATATAAGAATCAGTGGCTCCTAGAAATGCTTGACTCCCTTCTTTACTATCGCCGGTAAACCCTGTTGAGCCAACCTGGGAGGCCACTTTACTGCCCACCAAATCAATATAATCGCCTTCGAATGGCATGTACAAGGATTCTCCTGGGAACTTAGGGATGTATGGATTTACTGCATTTAACATGATTTGAATATCACTTTGCGTGAGTGCCTTGTTAAAAATGCGAAGTTCATCCATATCACTACCATCGGACTTATGGTCCCAATAGTCAAAGGTGGGTCCACCGGCACCAATGGTCATTACTTCACAATCGGTCCAGTCAATAGGCGCAACCAAATCGGCTGAAAGGGTTTCAATACCATTAAAGTAGATGGTACTTTTTGTGCCAGAAATTGAAAAGGCAATGTGCACCCACTCTCCGCCGGCAACATCTATGACACCGCCGTCATTCCAACTTTCACCTGCTCCGGTCCCAACATTCAGCTTAATACGTTGCTCATCTGCATTTCCTTCCCTGAACAACCTAAATCCTTGAAAACGGTCATCAGCATCGTCCCCAACGACCAAAATACCCGCCCGATCTGGAGTTGCGTTTACCTTGTACCAAAATGCTGCGCTAAATTCATTACTTTTTAAACCATCCATAGGAAAGGATAGGTAAGCATCGGTTGTACCTTTATAGGCATCGGATCCAACGAATCCACCACCAGCAAAACCAGGAGTTCCCACTTCTGTGGCTTGTTGAAACCCAATCAAATCCCTATAGTCCCCATCAAAAGGCATATAGAATACTTCCCCATCAAATATAGACTCGTAAGGAGGAGCTTTTGCAAAATTCACCTCTGCAGTTGTGATCTTTCCTTCTATATCGGAAGCGGTAACAGTAAGTTTATGACTACCATTCCTTAATCCGTCGTAAGTGAATTCTTCCAAAACGATTCGATAATCTTTGAAGGAATTAAACGAGGCTATTTGGCCTCCATCTAAAAGTACTTTGATATCTTTTACCTCGATGTCATCTGTTACTTTAATGTCTATGTCTATTGAGGTCTCTTCCTCAAAAACTTTAATTTCTGCACCTTCCGTTGGGTAGTTAATGGTAACCTGTGGGGCGGATTCATCCGCTCCAGCTCCCACCTCTGTTATAGGGTCTATACCCTGTTCACAAGCGGAAAAAAGTACCACCGTAAGTATAGCTGCGATTATTTTATATACGTTTTTCATCGTTTAAATCTTTTCGGTTAATACTGTTAGTTGCTTAGGATTGGAAATTGGTCCACCTGGGCTTGAGGGTAAGGTAGGAATGCCTTGTCCTGTGAAAAGGTCCTGCCATCATAACTCAGTTCACCAATTCTATTGAGCCTGACCATATCGTAATATCGCTTGCCCCATTCCATTCCTAATTCAGCAAATTTTTCGTCAAGAACTTGATCCAAAGTGGTTCCAGATAGAGCGGGCATGTTAGATCGTGCCCGTACCAAATTCACCGCTTGATCTGCGGACATTCCAGAAGCTGACGCTCCCTGGGCCAACGCCTCAGCATACATTAATAGAACTTCTGCATAGCGGATGATGCTAAAATTTTTGTTGCTTCCGTAATCTGTTCTCCCAGAAATCAACTGATTTGAAGGTAGATAGTGTTTTCCACTAGCGAACAGTGCACGGGCATAATCTTCAATAACATCCCCATCTCGGGTTGTGTTTGAGACAAAAGCTGGTAAAGTGGCATAACTAGGGTCTGTTTGAAGTTCCGCAATGCCTCTATCCGTAAATAGCACACTCGTTTCCAGACGGACTGTCTCTCCCCGATCTAGCATAAACTTGATGAATTTCATACTTGGTTCAAAAAAGCCCCAACCACTGGAGGCACCATCAACTGCAGGGGTCCATCCCTGAGGACCGTAAGGAGCATATAAATGACCTTCCCGATCTCCTTCCCCTTGACCGAAGTCTGAGTACTGCATGTCTAGAATACTTTCGTCACTCAACTTTCCAGGTGTTTTGAAGAGTCCATAGAAATCTGGGAACAAACTAAATCTGTTTGAGCCAATAATCTGAGAGCAAGCATCGGCCACCACTTGATAGTTTTCCAATTCCTGATTGGCCAATGCCTTTATGGCCAAAGCAGTGTAAACCGTAACACCACCGGGCAGGTCTTGTCTTTCGTTGGGGCGCATATCGGGCAAAAATGGAATGGCCTCATCCATTTGATTAGAAATATGCTGCATAACCTCGTCCTGGGCAGGTACGGATTCTATATCAAAAAGCTCTGAAGTTTCGGATGAGGTTGGGATGAACACATCACCCCAAACCTGAGAAATATGAAACAACATAATTGCCCGCAAAACCTTGGCTTCGGCAATATATTGATCACCCAAGGCCTTGCCTGCGGCGTCTGCAGCTTCTTGATACCTTACAATTTGCTCCATGCCGGTATGAGCGGTAATTACGTCCACATAGATATTTTCCCAAAGGGAATTATACATCCAGTAATCTTTGTTGTAATTAAAAAGGTCCGTTTCGGCGAAATCCTGCTGGTCTCCCAGCCCTCCAGCATTAACATCATCTCCACGAACAGCAATTAACAAGGGTTGTTCCCATCCCCGCGATTGGAAGGCTTCATAAACCCCGATTATGGACAAGGCCATGTCTTCGGTTTTTGTAAAGTCCGTACCACCCGCAAAATTGTTGTTCAATTGGGGCTCATCCAATTTGTCTGAGCACCCTATTCCGGCAAAAATTAGCAAGGCCGTTAGGGTTATTGTTTTGATTTTTTCGATTAGCTTCATTTTCTTTTTTTTAGATTTTTACGTTTACTCCTATGGTATAAACAGCTGGTATGGGATAGGTTTCGTTATCCACGCCATTGGAAACTTCAGGATTAAAACCATTGTAATTGAACAAAGTCAGCGGTTTTTCTGCTGTTGCATAGATTCTCACTTGTGGAATTCCTTGTTGACTTCCATCCTTATTTATAGTGTAACCCAAGGTTATGTTCTGAATCCTAAAGAAGTCACCATCTTCAATGAAAAAGTTATTGAGTCGTTGGTTCCATCCTTTTCTAATTCCGGCAGATGAAGGATAACTGTTTGTTGTTCCTTCACCATGCCACCTGTTTACCGCAAAGTCGCGATCCCAGTTGGTGTCATTGGTAAAGATTACCTCCCCTCTTTTACGATTGAGAATGGAGTTGCCTCCCTGACCAATGGCACTGACGGCAAAATCCCAATCTTTATAGTTGAAACCAAAGTTGAATCCAAAGGAATAGGAGGGAAGAAAAGAACCTAGAACGGTGCGATCATCATCAGTAATATCTCCATCTCCATTGATATCTCTATAGATAAAATCTCCGGGTTCCAATCCGTTGGCTACGGCTACGGGGTCTGCTTGAATTTGTGCATCGTTTTGATAGACACCTACTATTTCCCTTCCGTAAAATGCAAATATGGATTCACCTACGATAGATCTTTGGCGGAATTCAGCGGTACCCGCATCCAAAAATTCAGCTCCGCCCAATCCAAGAACTTCATTATCCAGGGTGGCAAAATTTGCACCAATGGAATAGCTAAAATCGTCTGAAACCCTTCTGTCCCAATTCAAAGCAATTTCCAGACCGCTATTGCGAATCTCCCCAACATTTTGTCGGGTGGCGCCAGGAATAAGAGGACGGAGTACTGGAATAACCGCGTCCTTGGTGTCTCTGACATAATAATCGGCTTCTATGGAAAGGTTGTCGTTGAACATCCTTGCTGAAAGGCCGGCGTTGATTTCTTCGGTTACCTCCCATTTTAAAGCAGTGAAATCGCTGCTGGTGTTTAAACCACTAAATAGAATATCCCCTAGGGCTGTGGTTACCACTTCTGAAGTTATGGACCCTTCGCTAGATGGAATTCTATCGTTACCCAGTTCGCCCCAACTACCTCGTAGTTTAAGATAGTTGAGGACGTTGCTCTCAGGGAAAAAACTTTCTTCGGATACTACCCAACCTGCTCCAATTGTTGGAAAATAACCCCATTTTTCCTGGTATTTGTTCGTGCCATCTGCACGAAACGTTCCATACAAAAGGTAGCGGTTATCAAAATTGTAGGAAACCCTTCCGAAGTAAGAAAAACCAAATTCCCTGGCTCCGCCATCAAAAGTGTCTTCTTCTACAATTGTTTGTGCCAGATTAATGAAATAGGCTTCTTCTCCAGATAATGGAAAGTTTAATCCCCTAGCTTGTATTAAATCAAGCGCTTCATCCCTAAAAGAGGAACCTGCCAAGACCGTTAGGTTATGTTTCCCAAAAGTATCGGTAAAAGTTAGCGTGTTATCCCAAATCTGGTTGGATGTGGTAACACTTCTTTTGAGGAGGGAGGCATCTACCCTTTGAAAGTTATCACCGATGAAATAAGGCAATCTAACTTCCCGTCTATTGACACTCTGGAAATTATGGTTGTATGCTGTCCTGAATTTTAACTTCTCCGGAATCAAATCTACTTCCGCATAGAAGTTGGCTATAATATTTCTGATTTTGGATCTGTTCTCACTAAAGTCCATAATAGGGAATGGATTTTGCCCACCTCTGTACCCTAAATCTTGGGCATTTGCATATGGTGTGGGAAAAACATTGGGGTCTTCTGCCAAGAGGGGATCTATGACGGGCAAGATGGGCACTGCAAAATAAGCGGATCGCCAAGCGGAATTTTCCGCATCAAACCTTGTGGAATTACTTAATACTACACTACCTCCCACCTTGAGCCAATCGTTTGCCTTGAAATCTAATTTACTTCGCAGATTGAATCGTTCGTATTCATTTTTCATTTTAAGAATACCGCCTTGTTCAAAATAGTTGGCTCCGATAGCATAAGTTGCATTTTCACTACCTCCTGAGATTCCTATACTGTGATTTTGAATTATGGCCAAACGCATTACCTCATCATACCAATCTGTATTAACATCTGGTACATTGGGATTGACTCTGCTACGACCATAGCGCTGCATGGCATTCAAAATAAACTCCGCATCAGGGTCAGAACCGGACTCAAGGGCCAAAGTTGTAAATTGCTCAGCATTGGCCATTTTAAGTACGTTTTGAGGCACTTGATAACCAGAATATCCATTGTAGGTAATTTGTGGTTTTTGGTTGAGCTTACCTGACTTAGTTTCTATCAAAACCACTCCGTTGGCTGCTCGAACCCCGTAAATGGCAGCTGCAGATGCATCCTTTAAAATTGAAACCGATGCAATGTCCGTTGGGTTTAAAAAAGCGATATCATTAAAAAAAGCACCGTCAACCACAAACAAGGGACCAGATGCATTGGTATCATAAGATCCAATACCCCTTACGCGTACGGTGGGCGATTGCCCGGGTCCGCCATTGTTTACAATTTGTAACCCAGCGACCCTTCCTTGAAGGGCTTGCATGGGTTGGCCTACTGGTGCTAGTTCAAGCACCTCTGAATCTACAGTAGTGATGGCTGAGGTAAGATCCTTGACCTTTAGCTCGCCATACCCAACCACGACAACCTCGTCAAGAAATTGAGTGTCTTCTTGAAGTGTTACCTGGAGGGTTGTTTGCCCATTTATGGCAAATTCCTGGGTACGATAGCCTATATAGCTAAATACCAGAATGCCTTCAGATGTAACGTTTCTGATGGAGTAGTTTCCATCAAAATCTGTCTGCACTCCATTTGTTGTACCTTTTAAGATGACGGTTGCTCCTGGTAAGGGGGCTCCCAGCTCATCATTAACAGTTCCCGAAACCGTAATATTATTTTGTCCAAATGCAATGATTTGAAAGAACAAAAGAAATATTACTAATAATACGTTTCCAATTTTCATAATTGTTTAAGAGTTGAGTTATGTTTTTGCTAATTTAACAATGGGGCTTGTTACCAATGATTAAAAGGGGTACATAAAAAATACATCACTTTGGAACAAGCTGGAGAGTGCTAATTTAATAGGCTTTGCAGTAGTCTTATTAATCGAATGAGAAGGGGTTTTGCAATTATGATGTAGTAATGATGTATTGTGTTTAAACTGAAGATTGTAAGAAAACTTCTATTTTTTTGGGTTCTTAGAACGTTATTAAAAAGTTAGATAGACTTTTTGAACTATCAATTTCCAGTTTTTTGCGTAGTCTATAGCGATGTATCTCTACTCCACGTACGGAAATGGCCATTAACGGAGCGATTTCTTTGGTGGATAAATTCATTTTAAGGTAGGCACATAACTTAAGATCTTTTGGCGTGAGATTGGGGTAGGTTACGAGCAATCGTTCAAAAAAATCTTCATGGAGTTCCTTGAAGTTCACCTCAAAACGCTTCCAGTCATCCGTATCTTGAATGGAATTGTTTAGTTTTTTGATGAAGGAACGATAGCGTTGAGAATTGGAAAATTTTTCCTTATTCACCAATAGTAGGTTTTTGAGCTCCAAGATCATTTCATTCTTTTTAGCAATGTTTAGTGTGGTACTGGCCAGTTCATTCTGTTTCAATTTGATTTCACGGGCCAATTTTTCCTTTTCCAAAGCTGCAAGTTTTTCTTCCTGTTCTTTCTGCATGAGTTGTACAAGCTCTTTCTGTTTTTTACGCAATTTTCTTTGGTTGTAATATCGGACAGCAAAGATGGCCACGATTCCCAAAAGAGCGTAAAGAACAATACTTGGGGTGGATAAAACCAAGGAGGAGCAATCTCAAAACGGAAGGTTGTAGACTTGGAAATTTCATTGCCCTGGCCAGCAGTGGATACCTGGAAAGAATACTCGCCATGAGGGAGGTTTTGAAATTGTATTTGCCCATTTTCAATAAATTCAGCATAACTTTTTGGGCCTTGGAGTTCATAATGATATCTGGGTTGCAGTAGCTTTGGGGAGGATACTTCAAAAGTAAGCACTTGGGAATTCTTGTAAGGGATCTTAATGAATCCTTGATTGCTTGAGTGGGTTGTACTTTCATCCCTGATTAGATTTAAGTGGGGAATGGGCAAGGTTAAATCATTCAACCAATCTTGTAGTGAGGCACTATTGATCATAGCAAAACCATCACTCAAGGTAACGTAGGAAATAGAATCGTTTATTTTTATAATGTTTTGAGAATCAGGAGCTAACCTTTCATTTAAGGAAAAGTCAGCAATGGCAATGCTGTCTTGTTTTAAATCCGTATGAATAATCTCCTTTTTTCCTTCTCCCTGAACAAACCAGAAATGATTTTGATCAAAAAAGAGGAGCTCCTTGTCATTGAACTTTTGAAATTCTTCAAAGACCACAATGCGATCAACTATGGGGTCATACTTATACCATGATTTTTCCCCACGAAGTACAATCTGGTTTTTAATGTTATAAAGTTTAATGTTGTATTCGCTTGGTGCATCTGGGCCTTGGTATTCCTGAATCTTAAGAACATTTTCAAATGAATCATCCATTTGGATTCTGAAGAAGCCTTTATAAGGGTGAGCTGCCCATAGAATAGTTGGGGTCTCAAAGCATATGTGCTTAATGGGGTCCGTAATACCGCTTACCCTAGCTACCTCCCAGCTGCCACTCCCATTTTTTTGATATTTAACCAAACCATTATAAGTCCCCTGAATGTAAACTGAATTTTGTTCAGGTACGCGAGCAAAACTATATCCCCCAGAAAAGGAGAATATGTTTTGGAAAGTATTGGGCCCAACACGATAAGTTCCGGTGTTGTGTCCACAAAATAAATCTCCTTCTACAACTTCTAGATCCCAAACATGTCCCTGAGAACCATTTACAAACCTTAG
The DNA here is from genome assembly GCA_965117065.1 of uncultured Allomuricauda sp. Taxonomy (GTDB): domain Bacteria; phylum Bacteroidota; class Bacteroidia; order Flavobacteriales; family Flavobacteriaceae; genus Flagellimonas. The sequence goes on along the minus strand of OZ220751.1, from coordinate 972,526 downwards.
TTCATCATTCTCAAAATAAAAAACACCTGTATTGCTTCCCAAATAAAGCCTATTGTTATAAAAGGCCATATCGTAAACCATACCTAGGGTGCCGGAAAAATCGGTGAAATAAGTGATGGGGTTGTTTAAATTGGTACGAGCCAATCCATTGTCCAAACCTATCCATAACTGGTCTTGAAATTGTAGCAGGGATAATACAGTGTTATTCTGAAGCCCACCTTCTCTATTTAGAACCTTAGACTTACCTGTTGCACTATCAAAAAGATAGATACCATTTTTAATGGTCCCAAAAGCTATCTGATTTCCATCCAACTTTAGGATTTTGTTGAGCTGATGTAATTTCAGGTTTTGATTGAGGTCCATATTCCAGGGCCTTAGTCCCTGACCGTCCCATATGTAGCAACCATTGAGCTTGGTTCCAATAAGCATACCACTTACCAGATTGACCATATCCGTTACTGTTTTGCCAAAAAGCATTTCTTGGTTTTCCAAGGGAACCAAATCCTCACCCTTTAGTTCAAATAAGCCCTCGGTGCCGCCGGCAACAATTAGCCTATTATCATTCACCAAAATGTCTGAAATAATTTGAGGAGGACTCAGGACTTCAATCTGATCATTTTTATATATGTATATTGATGAAAATGACCTAAAAACTACTTGATCACCCATTGGTAGTATTTCCCAAAATTCCTCACTGGTAAATTCATGGTCTTGAATTAAATGAGTTAGGGAGGTGTACTCCAAGGAAGCTAAATCGCTTTTCACCCAGTATCCAAACTCCTCATAAGATCCGGTAAAAATTTTGTCATCAATAACAGCAACAGATCGGATGATCGTATTGTTGGGCAATTTGTTGAGGCCCCATTTTTCACCATTATAATATAGTAGGCCTTTATTGTTGGCAACAAAAAGCTCGCCATCCATATTGACTGACAACCCCCAGTTTTTACTAGCACCCTTATATTCAGATAATTTATAGTTGTAAATGGGGGGAAGTAGGTTCTGGGCGTGGACCAAGGTCAGCGTGCTGCAAAAAAGGAAAAAGATGAAAATCCTTACCACTTTTCTATGATTTTTCTTGGCTTGAAGTGTATTTGTTGCCAAACGTACTTTCGAAAAAAAAAGAAATCCAACGTTTTTTATGGCTGTCAATTGCCAAAAGAGAAAAGACATATGATTGTTCTGCATGGCTTACATAAAGGGGGGTTATATTGAGAACATAGCACAAAAAATCAATACCCTTTGGGACTATTGGTTATAAAATTATTCAATTTATCTGTACAGAACATATAGTTGGTTTTACAAGATGCACCCCTTAAACCTAAGTCTTAATTCAAGTGTTTGATAAAAGACCCTGCGTATAAAGGTTGAACCTTAAAGATAGTGTCTTTATAATCCGCATATTGATTAATGTGCAATAATCTTGAGAAAGCCAGTTTCGCCAACCCAGATGTAAGGGATAGCTCAATCCGATAAAATGTTAAATTTGCCTGTATGGAAGAGGTTGCTCTAAAAATTGATTTAGTTGCCTTGGCGAACTTGTTGGGTATCTTTATGGGCGTTTTTATTGCGTACTTCATTATAAAGAAATCATTATATAAGAACCTCCCTAACCTTTATATGGGCTGTTTTATCATCTCTGTATCCATGGCCATGTTGGAAGGATGGTTGAATTATACAGGTTTCATATTTAAATTTCTTTGGCTATCCAATTTCTCAGAACCACTTAACTTTTTAATGGCTGGATTGCTTTACCTATTTATAACCACCCAGTTGGAAGGTGGTCGAAAAAACAAAATTTGGCCGCATTTAATTCCATTTATCCTTTGGTTGGGTTACTGTTTGTTTTACTTCTTTCAACCAGACGCGGTTAAATATAATGACACCATTGAAGTGATGCAGTTGAATATTCCAACCATTGAAGAGCACCAAACCTTTTCTGACGATCCTTTGGATATAAGAAAGTACGTTAATTTGTTAACTGGGATTTATTTTGTTGTCTACATTGTTCTTGGAACCCGAAAACTTTGGTCAAAAACTAAATCTCTTGGGGAAACTATTTTTAATACAACCAACAGAACGCTCAAATCTGTTCGAAGCATTTCCATTCATATTATTTTGGTTACCCTGATTTTTATTGCTGTTAAGCTCATTTTTAAAAATGATGTAGGCGATCATTTCATTTTCTTGTATGTTACCTTTATGATTTTTATGACTGCTGTACAGATTATGAACCAATCCACCTATTATGAAGAGGTTTCCACTTTTCTTGAGGTTCCCGTGCTAAAATATCAGAAATCTTCTTTGGCCAAAGAAGATAAAGAACGCATTTTGCGGTCGGTAGAGCACCAGTTGAAGATAGAGGAGTATTTTTCAAAAAGCACCGCGTCCCTTACTGGACTTTCCAAATTGATTCACGAAAGCACGCACCATGTATCCCAGGTAATCAATGAAAATCTGGGGCTTTCATTTTTTGAACTTTTGGCTAGCTATAGAATTGAGGCAGCAAAGAACTTGTTGAAAACCGAAATGGGCAAGAAATTGACCATTGAAGAAGTGGCCGAACGTGTTGGATATAACTCAAAATCTGCATTTAACACCGCTTTTAAAAAGATTACTTCGCAAACCCCATCACAATTCAGAGATTCTTAACTGATTGATAATCAGTAAAAAACTGAGCTCCCTTATAAGCTCGAACATCGTGCTTATAGGCAGATTCAGTATGAAGTAGCTCCTAGGTTTACTTTTGGTGCAAATCAGAAAACGAACAGTTATGAATGCTTCAACAACAAAAAAAGACAGAAAGTTTTTTATCGATTGGCTTAGAATAGGCCTTATTGTAAGTGTCTTCTTTTTTCATGTGGGAATGATTTTTAGACCCGAAAATTGGCATGTAAACAGTACGGAAACCTTTGCGTTTTTGGACCCCATTATGTGGTGGTTGCACCTGTGGCGCATGCCCTTATTATTTTTAGTTTCTGGAATAGGTACTTACTATGCCTTGGGCCACAGAACAAACTGGCAATACGTAAAGGAGCGTTTTAAACGCCTGTATATACCTTTTACGGTGGGGTTTTTCACCTTAGTGCCTATGATGGTCTATGTGGAGCGAATTGATAATTATACTTCTTTTTGGGATTTTATTCCACATATGTTTGACGGCGGACCCTATCCCGTTGGGAATATTTCATGGCACCACCTTTGGTTTATACTCTATCTGTTTTTGATTTCTTTATTGATCACGCCATTTTTAAACTATACTAAAAGTGCACACTATAATATGATAAGAGGGAGGTTGATCGCTATCTCGATAAAAAAAATGGGATTAAACTGGTTGTTACCCATTGTCATACTATCACAAGTAATATTAAGACAGTACTTTCCTAATAGTACACATGCCCTGTACAATGACTGGGCCTATTTTACGTATTATCTATTGTTCTTTGTAAGTGGGTTTATGTTATTCACTAGTGATAAAATCATAGTTGCCCTGGCCAACCAAAGGAGACTCTATCTGTACCAAACGCTTCTATTTTCTATTATTCTTTTTGTACTACCTCTACTATTTAATGGACCCTCAATGCTTAGAGACTATGTTCGGGGAATAACGGAAATGGTAATCTCCCTTTCTTGTGGTATAACAGCCTTAGGTTACTTTAAAACCTATTTTAATAAGGACCATAAATATAGAAAGGCTCTTAATGAGGCAATTTATCCATTCTATTTGTTGCACCAGCCTATGCTTATATTTGTGGGTTATGTAGTGCTACAATGGAAGGTGTCCTACGGATTGCAAGCCATCCTTATCATCATTTTATCCTTAATTGCCATTTTGCTAAGCTACATGGTAATAAGCAAATTCAATGCACTACGTGTGGCATTTGGAATGAAACCCAAGCCCCGACCACAAAATGTATTGATTACCGAAGATGCTAAGTCACCGGTATTTGATAAATAAAAAAACCAAAACATTGATCAAATGAAACTTTTCCAAACCATCCGAAAAACCCTTATCGAAAAAAAAGATGTGAAACGCTATTTAGTATACGCAATCGGGGAAATTCTCTTGCTGATGATTGGAATAAGTTTGGCCTTTCAACTGGACAATTGGAATGAAGACCGGGTCAAGAAAAATGCAGAAATCAGCTATTATCAAAACATTAGAGATCAAATTACGGAGGATAGAGACCTTATACAGGAACAGAAAAACTTTAATAAAAACTACTTATCTCAGTTTGATTATGCCAATTTCATTTTGGAAACAAAGGCATTTGACCAATTGGATACCTTAGGAATTATTATCAGAAACCTGACCCAATACTCTGATTTTGATCGACAGGGTAACATCTACGAAACGATGGTAAACAGTGGTGAAGTAAAATTGCTTACTAACCTGGAAATTGTAAATGGGGTAAGAAGTTTGGAGGAAAAATACTTGTATGTAAATAGAATGGAGAACATTCATTATGATGCCATGATGACCTACGTTATTCCAGCAATAAATCCCAATTTGAAATTTTCAAACATGGAAATTAAAAACCCAAACGCGTTTTTCGCTTATGAGTTCCAAAACCTTCTTTTGTCACTCATGCAAATAATGGAGGAAAAAGACAAGGTGTATGGAGAGACTTTGGATGGTATTGAAGGTCTTACTGCGTTGATTAACAAAGAACTTGGTTTTTAGCCGGATGGAGTAAGTCCGATGATTCATTAAGGTTTTTAGATTGATTATGGATACAAAACCAAAAACCGGCAAGTTCGATGCCGGTTTTTGGTTTTAGGCGATAACAGCCCAACAATTGAAATCCACATGGGTTATTCCCGTATGGGAAGCATGTTTGACGTATCAACCGGAAAGCTATCATACTTGTTATAAAGTTTGAGATACTTTTGGGGATCTATATGCTCAGCTGATAACGTTTCATGCAAACCCCTAAAAAAGCCCTCCCTTTTCTGGGACGGGTTAAATAACAAAGTCACCTGAACGGTTTCATCCGTATCGTTTTGAAAACCGTGAGGAGTAAATCTAGGCACATAGATTACGGTACCCGGTCCTAGCTTATGTTCTTCCGAATTGGCACCTGCAAACACGGTCAATGTTCCCTTTTGAACAATAAAAGTCTCATCCATAAATCGATGATAATGCAGTTTGGCACCAATGGACCGTGGCTCCAAAGTAATGTCGTACACTCCTAGTTGGTCATTGGACAGTTCGCTGGTAATTTTAAATGTAAAGGAAAGGCCATTCATATTAAAGGTCTCCCCTTCATCTGGATTTACTACAACCGCCTTGTTTTCTAATCTATCGTTGAAATAATCAGTATTCATTGTTTTGGTTTTAAAAAGTTGCTTGAATTTGCTCATGAAGATGCTCCAGTTTTTTTTGAAGTCCATTTGTGGTAGCGGTTCCCTCAAGAGAGAATATATGTTGCATATCAATACCCATATGGTTTAAAATGGCCTTCAGATAGGGTTCCTGAAAATCGTACTCTTCTAAAGGGGTCCCTTTGTAATTTCCCCCCTTCACTAATGCCAAATAGGCGTTTTTGCCCTTTAACATTCCATAATAATTGCCCTTGTCATCCATGCCAAATGTTTTCCCTACCCGTGTTACCTGATCAAAATAGGCTTTAAGATTCGACGGAATGTTCAAATTGTATAGTGGGCTGCTAATGAGTAAATCATCTGCTTCATATAACTCTTCAATAAGCTCATCGGAAACGGACAAGGCAATTTTAAGGGAGTTGGTCCTTGCATTTTCAGGGGTATAAAACCCCACAATTGTTTCATTTAGAATATGTGGAATCTTGAAAATGGCTAAATCCCGGTTGATGACTTTGCCATTAGGATTGGCTAGTCTCCAATGTCTTTCCACAACATCGGCCAATTGCCTGGAATGCGAGTCTTTGGTTCTTGAACTGGAATCAATTCGAAGTAATGTTCTCATACTTTTGGGTTTATTGTCTGCTTATTGGACAAATTAGCAACCCAAAACGTGACCATTTTGAAGGTAAAGTAGAAAAACAAGGGTGCAAATCAAGAAAAGTGAGGTGCTAGAGCAAAAAGCCTAACTGGGGTTTTGGTTTCCTATGACTATGTTCTTTAGCTTTTCAGGGTCAACAACCGCACTAATCCTATATATTCTACGGTCCCGGTCTAGTGAAAAAATTTGGCAACCACTCAATGCTTTTCCGTTAAAGAAAAGAATGGCTGGTTGGTGATTGACTTCGGTAAATTGGATGTTTTGACCCGCTTGAAACTTTTTGAAGACTTCCAGCAGCAGATCAATACAATTGGACCTGCCTTCAGTTAAGTTTCTTAGTACTTGAATGGCGCTACCCCCATCTGCCACTACTTTGATGTCTGTAGTAAAGAGTTTTTCCAATTGGGAAATATCCCTTTCGCGTATGGCGGTGACATATCTGTCTAAATATTGGCTTGATTCTTTTCTGGCCAGTTTGGGGTTTATTTTCCGGGAGACTTTTAGTTTGGATTTGGCACGGCTCAGTAATTTCCTGGAGTTTTCCGTGGTGCCCGAAATTACCCCAGCAATTTCTTCATGGGAATAGTTGAAGCCTTCCTTCAAGATAAATACAGCGCGTTCCTTTACATTCAATTGCTCCAATAAAATCAATAGCGAATACGATACAATATCTTTTAAATGCATTTCGATATCGGATTCCTCGGTAGCAACGGGCTCAGGTAGTTCAATGGTACGGTCAACTATTTTTCTGCTTCTGTTTTTAACGTTGATGGAGGTGTTGATCACACTTGTTATCAAATAGCTCTTTTCGTTATTGATTTGGGTATTGGATTGAAGATGCTTGCCTAAGACTTCCTGAACCACATCTTTAGATTCATCTACGGACCCAAGGATATTGTAGGCATAGGGAAACAACATATTTTGGTAATACCCGAATTTTAAAATATCAAGCGCCATTTTGAAGTGTTACCGTGGGTTTGTGATGGATTGGGAAATTGCACGAATTGGCAATGAAGCACATTTTGTTGGCCTTGGAGTGAAGTTGATTGATTAAACCTGGATCCACTTCTTGAGAAACAACAATTGCCGGGTGAAGGATCACTTCTTTGAATTTTCCACTTCCATCTTTGGCCTCAACCATAGTCCCAATGGCCTTGTCCTTGTATTCCAGCACCGTTATTTTGTTCACAGAACAAAGGTGAAGGAACCAAAGCATATGGCAGGAAGAAATGGAAGACACGAAGACATCCTCAGGGTTATATCTAGATTTGTCCCCTCTAAAGCTGGGGTCGGAGGAACCTTCTATGATATGATTTTTACCGAGTGCACTTACTTCGAAATCCCGACTATAGGAGCGATAGTCCTTAGTTCCAAAACCTTTATTTCCAGTCCAGTTTAACTGTGTTTCGTAGTGGTGTTCTTTCATAATTGTGTTTTCAATCAAGGGATTAATTGGTGCTTTTTGGTAATTAGACAAAATAGTAGTGAAAAACGTGACAATGTTTTCTAAAATAACCTAAAGATACGGCTATCGATTTTCGCAACCATCAATCCAGAAGCATCATTCGTTAACGCAAAAGGGCCATTGATCCATTGGCATGCCAAAATGAAACGTGAAGGAACTATGTTTGTTTAAGAATTGATAGAAGCTCTTAGAAATCTAAAAATAAACCCTCGAAGAACTGGATGAAAAGTATTCAGAGAACACTTTTGAAGCGTTCCTTACCTAAATCCGGTTCGAAAGAGGTTACCGTTGTGCTAAGGGGTGTTGAGGTTGAGCCCCTTGGCCTGCGGTTTTGGATAATCACTACTAAATAGATGCATTCACTTAACCTACATGTTTAACAAAGAGTCGAAGCCCGGACTCTTTTTCTTTTTTGTTCCCAGATCTTTCCCTTAATAACTTTCTAACAAACATTGATCAAGATTGCTCATAACTCTCTTTTAGGCGTAATGTAAGTTTTTGAACAAAAAACCTACTTTTGTAGAACAAATTATATTGGAAGTTTTTGTTATGTCAGAACAGATAGAAAGAATCAAAACATTAATAATAGGCTCGGGTCCTGCAGGATATACCGCTGCTATTTACGCCTCTAGGGCAGATTTGAAACCCGTAATGTATACAGGCATGGAACCCGGTGGGCAGTTGACTACCACCACGGAAGTAGATAATTTTCCAGGCTACCCTGAGGGAGTGGATGGTCCAACGATGATGGTACAGCTACAGCAACAGGCCGAACGTTTTGGAACTGAGGTTAGAATTGGAATGGTTACCGAAGTAGATTTTAGTGATGAACCCGGGGGAATCCATAAAATTACTGTGGATGATAGCAAACAAATTGAAGCTGAAACCGTAATTATTTCCACAGGTGCTACGGCAAAGTATCTTAACCTTCCAAGCGAGCAGCGTTTAAGGGGAGGAGGAGTTTCCGCTTGTGCCGTTTGTGATGGGTTCTTTTATAAGGATCAGGAGGTAGCTATTGTTGGAGCAGGGGATACTGCTGCTGAAGAAGCTTCTTATTTGGCCAATATCTGTAAAAAGGTGACCATGTTGGTGCGCAAAGATCATATGAGAGCCTCAAAAGCCATGCAGCACAGGGTCAATAGTTTAGAGAATATAGATATTAAGTATAACACCGAAGTTGATGAGGTTTTGGGTGATCAAGTGGTCGAAGGATTGCGAATGGTCAACAACCAAAGTGGGGAGAAGGAAGATATCGCCATTACAGGACTTTTTATAGCCATTGGGCACAAACCCAACACGGATATTTTTAAAGGGCAATTGGAAATGGACGATACCGGGTATATTATTACGGAAGGAAAGTCCACGAAAACGAACAAACCAGGTGTTTTTGCCAGTGGCGATGTTCAGGATAAAGAATACAGACAAGCGGTAACCGCTGCAGGTACAGGCTGTATGGCAGCATTGGATGCAGAACGTTACTTGGCAGCCGTGGAGAGTAAGGAAGCGGTGGTTTCTTAGATTTTCTTAAAGAAAGAGTAATAAAAAAGGCGCTGGGTGTACTACACGGCGCCTTTTAGAGTGGAGTGCTAATTCAATTAATCAATCCGCTTGTAGTTTTCAGAAAAGGTTCTGTGTCCTTCTTCATCAAAGCTTATTTGACTATAGGTTTTATTCGTCAATTCCAATTCAAAACTAAAGACACGGAGTGTATCCAAGGCACTCATCATAGAATGGGAAGCGTATTCCAAGGTTTCTATGAGTGAATCAGCTGTTATTTTGTATCTGCCATAACCAAACCATTCCAAGGAATCTTGTGGAGCATGCCGGCTCCACATAATCTTGCCATTGTAATACATTTTAACTTGACGGTAGCCTTCAGATTTTGGAACTGTATCCGAAACATGGATTCCGTCATCGTAATTATAGAAACTCTGAAGTTCCCAAGTTCCTTCTATAGAATGCATAGTCTCTGGCTGAGGGGAAGCAAATTCTGTTGCTGATATCAGAAAAAGCATCAAAATGGCCAATCCGAGAATTTTTTTCATGGCATTGTGTTTAGTGTTAGAATTCCGTTTTCACATATAAGATATGATTTTTTTAACAAATAGTCAACAAATAGTTTTATGGATTGATAATTTGATAAAATTTTGTGAATGTGAACTAAAAAAGCCTAGCATTTGCTAGGCTTTTGAATGGATTGATTTGATCTATTTAAATCATATGATTAGACCTGTTTTTTGATTGTTCTTAGGGTATTTAATATTTGTGAACGCTCCCTGATACGGATTTTTTTGTGTGGACATTGGCTTCGCCCGTATAGGATATGTCAGCACCACTGCTGGCATCAGCGGTCAATGTTTCCGAAACATTCACGGAAATATCTGAACCACTACTGGCATCGGCATTACACTTTTTGGCTATTAGTTCACGGGCCCTAATATCAGCACCACTGCTTGCATCTGCATAAAGCACATCTGTCTTACCTGCTACTTTAATATCAGCACCACTGCTTGCATCAGCGGAAACCTCGGAAGCTATGAGCTCTACATGTAAATCAGATCCGCTACTGGCATCCAACTCTATTTTTTCTGCTTCGATAACATTTTGTACTATTAAATCAGCTCCACTGGAACTTCTTAACCCGGTAACCTCTGGAAGGGATACATAGACTTTCTTAGTGGCTCTGCCAATATTCTCAATAGCATGAATCCTTAGTTTTCCATCTTTGATGTCTGTTCCTATTAGATCGATAATGTTCTCATCAGCCTCCACTGCGATTTTAAAATCTTTGTCTTGGGTTACAAATACGTCCAAACCTTCCGAAGCTGACACTACGGTAAAGTCCTCTGTTACTTTTCTGGTTTCTTCCACCACCTGACCGTTACCTCTTTTACCGTTACCAAAATTGATGTCCATTTGGCAGGAGGAGGCAAAAATTGCCAATAAAAATGCGATTGCGATTCTAGCTAATGTTGTCATGATTGTTCTTTTTGTGATTGATTAAAATTCGTGTTTATGATTGTTGTTTCGTATTAAAGGTTTCCCAATTGTAGAAAAAGGCTACTCAATTGTCCTTTTTCTCACCTGCCTTTATTTTTATTCCATCTTCGTCAATCTTCATTTGAAATTGATCGTGATTATCCTTTATGTCTATATCCAGTCCGTTTTCATCCAAAATGATCTTACCACCTTCTTCATCCTCCTCGGAATCAAGTTCTTCAGGACAGTCTTGACATTTAAGCTCGCCATCCTCTCCCATGATCCAAGTGTGATCAATGATTCCACTTCGGTAAAAATCCCTGTCATTTTTAATACCCCGTCCAACATGCCCTCTAGTGGATTCCTCAAACTGCACAACCTTTCCTTCGGGAATATATATGGTGGAGGTCACTTCTTGGTTCCTTGCCTTGTTGGAGGTGGCCGTAGTTAGATAATCATCCAGAATTATTTCATTTTCCAATACTTCATAGCCGTAACTAATCTGTTTTGCTCTTTCCCTTGCCGCCAACGTTGTGCGCCCATGGGAATCTTTTCTAATATTTATGGAAACCTGATCATCCTTGGATTTTCTTATTTTGAAATCCACATCGTCCGAAATTAAAATTCGGTTGTCATTGTCATCGTAACTAAATCGCATGCGACCAAAATGGACTTCATCCATATTAAATTCCAATTCGGAATCACTCATTTTTATGACAAGGGTGTCCCCAGGGTTTTCCACAAACATTTGATCTTTAATGTTTACACTGCCCACGTTAGCAAATTCAGCCGCCTGCCGAACTCCCAAGGCAAATATGGTTCCTATGGAAATCAACCAAAGCCCTAATAACGAAAATTTGGCTATGTTTCCAATGGACTTCAAATTGTTGACCAAAATCTTCAGTCCAAGATAAAGTAGGAAGAAGAATGGAATGCCTATGGCAAAAAATATGAGTATGGACATGAGCCATACGGGAGCTCCTGTGGTATTCACGATCTCATAAAAATCAATACCGGGAACATTTACTGCATTGGACATACCTACTGTAAACATGGCAATGAACAACCCAATAAGGGAGGACGCACCTATGATAATCAACAGTATTCCAATGAACTTGCCAACAATTTTAAACAGGAACATAATAATGTCCCCAATTGTATCAAAAAAGGTCTTGGAGCCGCTTTTGACCTTGTTGCCCACTTTTTCGTAGTCAACGTTTTTTACTGTATCTGCAACACCATCAAACCCCTCTTTAACTTTGCGTTCTATATTGCTGATGTTGACGGGCTCTCCCGACATGTCCAATTTTTGGGAGGTAGTGGATGCTTCCGGCACTAAAATCCAAAGTAGGATATAGGCAACTAGCCCAAAACCGGTAAAGACGGCCAAAAGGATGAAAATAAGTCGTATCCAAAGCGCATCAAACCCTAAATAGTGTTCTAGACCTGCGCAAACTCCTCCAATATATTTTTGATCAATATCCCGGTATAACTTTTTGGTCTTTCTGGTGCTTTCGGAATGGGATTTTCGAGGTTCGTCTTCAAAAATATCCTCGTCAACCATATAATCCTCGGGTTGCCCCATAATATTGATGACTTCATCCACTTCTTTTTGGGTAATGACCTGACGCTCATTCTCCATTTTTTCCAAGAAGAGTTCGGCTACCCTTGCTTCAATATCAGCGATGATTTCATCACTTCCAGCGGTTCCGGAGAACGAGCGTTTTATGGATTCCAGATATCGCCTAAGCCTGTTATACGCCTCATCGTCTATGTGGAAGAGGGTATTTGCTAGATTTATATTTACTGTCTTGTTCATTTTAGATTCTTATTTTGTGTTGGTTACCAGATTAACTGCATTTCTTAGTTCATCCCAGGTGCCGTTAAGTTCGTTGAGGAACAATCGCCCTGTTTCGGTAAGTGCGTAATATTTTCGAGGTGGGCCAGATGTGGATTCTTCCCAACGGTAGTTGAGTAACCCGGCATTTTTTAGCCTCGTAAGCAGAGGATATATTGTACCTTCCACTACCAGCATCTTAGCGTCTTTCAAGGCTCCTAGAATTTCCGATGCATACTTGTCCTTATCGTTAAGAATGGACAAAATGCAATACTCCAGAACCCCTTTGCGCATTTGTGCTTTTGTGTTTTCTATGTTCATAACTTCATGGTTCTTATTTTGCCGAACTAGGTTCGGTATCTGTTTAACTGTTCGTTTTTTGTCCCCGCCCAGTCCCTCTTTGATGAGAAGAGGGAGCGGAAACGTTTTTTGATTGATTGCTTGCTTGATTGATGATTTTCGTTTTTTGATTGATGATTAAACTCCTTGTTTTAGATTGATGTTTTTATTGCTACAATTCATACTATGTGCTTTCCCCACTTTATTTACTTGATAAATTTTATGGTGATAGGATATTTGAATGTTTCCCCGTCGTTTGTTCTAATAGTGGCCAAAATAGTATAGACCACATTAATAACAACTAGTGCTGCTTGGAGCAGTCCAGTAATACCCACCGGCCAAAAAAAGCGACCGAACCGAAAATCGTCGCTATCAAAATGGATGTTCAAATTGTTCAGGTCGCTTAGCCGATGAAAGCCGAAAAAATTTCCGTCGAAAAGGTCTGGTAAAAACCCAATAAAAAACGGAATACTAACTAATCCTGCCACAATGGAATACAGCAACATACTAATTTGAAAGTTCAGCGCTTGTTTCCCATTGTAATCCACAAACTTGTGTTCCTTTTTGTTCGCGGTCCACAAAATCAGAGGTAATATAAAATTCCCAAAAGGAATAAAGTACTTTGAAAATGTAGACGCGTGAATGATTGCGGATAAATTTCGTTCGTGTTTGGTTAATGATTCTGTCATGATTTTTGATTGATATTTTACAAGCAAAATTAGTTTACCTATTAGCTTACCATGCAAATATATATCCAAAAGATGGTACTATGCAAAACAAAGTACTATAAATTAACATAAATTTAACAAATGTATATACCCACAAATTGGTTATTTTTAGCAGCGTAAAACTTAAACTATGGCTTCTACTGCTAGTAAATTCAATATGTTCACATTTTTTAAACTGCCATCTGCCTGGTGGTGCGGTGTTCGTTTAAAACATATAGATAATCAAAAGGCGATTACTACTGTAACCCATCGTTGGGTAAATCAAAATCCATTTAAGAGTATGTTTTGGGCTGTTCAGGGCATGGCCGCAGAGTTAAGTACAGGTGCTATGGTCATAAATCAAATTAAGGATAGCGGAAAGAAAATATCCATGTTGGTTTTGAACAACAAGGCCAATTTCTCTAAAAAGGCAACGGGAAAGATCACGTTTACTTGCGAAGATGGATATTTGATTGATGCTGCCATCAAAAAAACAATTGAAACTGGAGAAGGGCAGACTATTTGGATGAAATCTGTGGGGCTTAACCAAGATGGGGTAGTGGTGTCTACTTTTAATTTTGAATGGACAGTTAAAATAAAGGGCTAGCAATTCACAAGCTTGTAACAAAATGAATTAACCGTCAACTAACAACTGTCAACAAAAACTATAAAAAATGAACGCACACGAAATAGATTACGAGATTTACGGGGAAGAAATGCAGTATGTGGAGATTGAACTGGATCCACAAGAAGCAGTAGTAGCAGAAGCTGGCAGCTTTATGATGATGGACACCGACATTAAAATGGATACCATTTTTGGTGATGGATCCGGTCAGGATTCCGGGGTGCTTGGCAAATTGTTCTCTGCGGGCAAAAGATTACTGACCGGTGAGAGTCTGTTTATGACTGCTTTCTTAAATGTGGGACAAGGGAAAAAGAAGGCCAGCTTTGCTTCTCCATATCCGGGTAAAATTCTCCCTATTGATTTATCTGAAAAGGGTGGAAAGTTTATTTGTCAAAAAGACGCTTTTTTATGCGCAGCCAAAGGAGTGTCCGTTGGGATTGAGTTTTCTAAACGTTTGGGTCGTGGTTTGTTTGGTGGAGAAGGTTTTATCATGCAAAAACTGGAAGGTGACGGTATGGCCTTTGTGCATGCAGGGGGAACCATGGCGAAAAAGGAACTAGCCGCAGACGAGGTGCTAAAAGTTGATACTGGGTGTATTGTTGGGTTCTCCCATACTGTGGATTACGATATTGAATTTGTGGGAGGCATTAAAAACACGGTATTTGGAGGTGAAGGTCTCTTTTTTGCCACCCTTAAGGGCCCGGGAACTGTATATGTACAATCGCTACCGTTTAGCCGCTTGGCTGGCAGGGTTTTGGCTTCCATTCCAAGAGGAGGTAAAGACAAAGGGGAAGGCAGCATCTTAGGTGGCTTAGGTGATATTGTAATGGGGGATAATAGATTTTAGATATTGGAAGAAAGGAAATAGTTTTATTTTAGGCCTTTCAATTTCAATAGATGGATTTTAATAGTCTCTTCAGTTTCCTTGCCCAACTTCAACAAAATAATTCTAAGGAATGGATGGATACCAACCGAAAGTGGTACAAAACTTTACGAGAGGATTTTATTTTGTGGTTGGATAATTTGGATTTGACCATGGCCCAGTTGGATGATGATTACTATCCCACTCCGGGTAGAAAAGGCATCAACAGAATCAATAACAATTTGATGTTCCATCCACATAAACCCATTTATAAAGATCATTTTGGAGCAGGTTTGGACAAAGCCCCAAATTCTGCGGATTTTTACATTGAGGTGGGTGTAAAACAGTGCATGCTCGCTGGTGGATTTTGGCGACCCGAGCCCAAAACACTTCGTAGCATTCGGGAGGGAATTGATTACAACGGAGAAGAACTGCAGGAAATTCTGGACCAACCTTCTTTTAAAAACTTGTTTGGAGAGCTTTACAAAGATGAGCGACTGACCAATGCACCCAAGGGCTTTTCCAATGACCATACGCATATTGAGCTGCTCCGGAACAAAACCTTTGCTGTGGTTCACGAATTGAACATGGAAGAGGTCTTACTTCCGGATTTCAATGAAAAAATTAAAATAGTTTATTTGGAGATGCTCCCTTTTCGCCGATATTTGAACAATGCGGCATCAGTTTAGTACACCTAAAATATATCTTCCCATAACCCATAACCCATGAAAAACGGAAGTGTCAAAAACATTCAGAAGGAATTACTATCAGACAATTGGTATTCCCTAAATAAAGTCACTTTTGAGTATCATCGGGAAGATGGAGAATGGGAAACACAGGTTAGGGAGGCCTATGATCGGGGAAATGGTGCCGTAATATTGCTCTATAATAAGGAGAAAAAGTCCGTAGTGCTCACCAAACAATTTCGGATGCCCACCTATCTAAATGGGAATAAGGATGGGATGATGATTGAGGCCTGTGCCGGCATCTTGGAAAAAGGAAATGCAGAGCAAACAATCCGAATGGAAGTGGAAGAGGAAACAGGCTATAAGATTGAGAGAGTTGAAAAGGTTTTTGAATCTTATATGTCTCCCGGTTCAGTGACTGAGATTCTGTATTTTTTTATAGGTGAGTACCAAGAAGAAATGAAGGTAAGTGAAGGAGGTGGTGCGGATGATGAGACCGAGAATATAGAAGTGCTGGAAATGCCATTTGAAACAGCCTTGCAACTTATTGCTTCAGGGGAGATCAGGGACGCCAAAACCATTATGTTACTTCAGCATGCCCAAATAAATAAGTTATTCCACTAGGGGTTTTACGACCAATATGACATGGAATACAAGAAGATTGCCCTAGGCGGAGGTTGCCATTGGTGTACTGAAGCTGTTTTTCAATCGTTGAAAGGCGTGGAAAAAGTAGAACAGGGATTTGTTGCTCCCCTTCAGGATCTAAATTCTTACTCTGAAGCAGTGATTGTTCATTATAATGCTGATCTCATCAGTTTAAAGGATTTAATTGAAGTTCACTTAGACACCCATAAGAGTACTAGCAACCATTCTTTTCGCAAAAAATACCGATCGGCTATCTACGTTTTTGACCATGAAGATGAAAAAAAATCGGAGACTTGTATAAAAGACATTCAGGAGAGTTTCAGGGAAAAAATAATTACCAAGGTATACCCCTTTGGTAAATTCAAATTATCTAAGATTCAATTTCACAATTACTACTTTAACAATCCTGAAAAACCATTCTGCGAAACCTATATTTCACCAAAACTTCAAACGTTGTTGCAAAAATTTGATAAAAAGGTCAACCATGAAAAAATCAATAAGTCTCATGAATGGACTTAAGAGTTTCATATATCTCTATTCGAATCTCACCGGTTGGCACCTTAAAGTGATTATTCATAAAACTAAAGATCAGCAATTTTCCCGTCTTCGTTTTTAAATACCCGCTAAGATTGTAGTTGTTGCCCAAGGATCCCGATTTTGCGAAAATATAAGGCGTTGTGTTTGGATCCTTCCAGACCGACACAGTCCCAGACTCATCCCACATAGGAAATAGTTGAAACAATCGCTGTTCCGGAATTTGGGCATATAGCTTTTGCAAAACCTGGATCATAGACATTGGTGTAAAGAGATTATAGCGGGAGAGCCCGGACCCATCAACCCATCTGGGCTGGTGGTCAAGATCGCCTAGATCATTTTCAAGCATATGCGAAATGGCACTTTGCGTACTTAAGGTATCTGAAAGGGTAGATGAGGCCATCATCAATATTTGCTCTGCCAAAAAGTTGTCACTCTTAAAAAGCATTCGTCTATATAAGGAATCAGCTAGTTGGCCATACAACACTTTTTTGGCTTGGGTCGGAAATTGGTCAACAAGGGACACCTTCTTTTCAAGAACATCTTCCAATAGATTTACAGTCAAGGAGGTATTGGTCATAAACGGAATTTCCAAGGTATCCTGTTCAGTGGGTGCTATATAAAATTGGTTGACCGTTTCCTCCCTATTTGTAGATTTTTCTTTTACAGTGACCCTGTCGTACAATAGTTGTGGGGACACCTTAACCTCGTCGGCAATTGATGTTGTTAGTACATTCCCATAAAGCGGAAGTACGGTTTTCTCTGGTGAAAAATAGGTGTCAAAATCTTCCCAGGCCCAACCAGGCCCAAACTTTTCTTCCATGGAATTGTTAGGGTGCCATAACAAGGCTTTGTACTCTTTTAAGAAGTTTATCCCTGTACTATCCTTAAAATAGGGGTGAAGCCAAGTGGGGTCTCCAGTTCCTTCAAAATAGACAGAGTCGTTTGCAATGGTATACTTAAGGGAAGGAAGGGTATCGGGCAACAAATGGATGCCAGTATATAAGGTAAATATTTTCACATTGCTTGCTGGAGTAAAATATTTCTCCCCATTGGTATTATGAATTATTTTACCTGTCTTGGTATTTACAACCACCAAACCATGAAAGGAGTTGTTCAGGGGGTCTTTATTTAGTCTCTTTTCAAATTTTGATAGTCGGGAAGAAGAGCACCCTAAAAGCAGGAAAAAGACTATAACCGATGTGATGGTCAAATAGTTAAGCCCTTGATTGTATGAACGGTACATTTTACAGTTTATCGATTTTAACACGAAATTATTTATTTTTTAACTGCTAGTTAGTGCATTGGAAGGTGATTTTTCTTAATTTAGGTGGGCAACCTTTTAATCCTAATCAGAATTTTTATGGCTAGAGCAATGTTGGATTACACCAAAACTGTCCTTCAAAAAGTTAGTTTTGATGCTAAGCTATTCGCAAGAGAACTAAAAAAAGCCGTTTCAAGGTTATTACCAAATGAAATTGAGGAACTCAAAATCTGGTTACAATATTTTATATTGGACAAACCAGAATTACAACCCACGTTACTTTTGATAAAAGCGTAACAAAAAAGAGCCGTTTTATTTAAAGCGGCTCTTTTTTTTGCTAGAAATTTAATCATACGGATTTGATAATAGCATTAATTTTTGCCTAAGGGACTGATTATTTTTACATCTTGAAAAGCAATGGCTCCTTTCACTATGCTGGAAATAACCTCTTTTAAGGCTTCAGTGATTTGAATTTTCAATTCACTTTTGTGATAGATCAAACTTATTTCCCTAGCAGGTGATGGATTTCTAAATGGCTTTAATTGCTGTCTTTTTTTCTCATCAAGTTCCAGAGTGTTCAAATAGGGGAGTAAGGTCATTCCCATACCTTCATCAGACAAACTAACAAGAGTCTCAAAACTTCCACTTTCAATTTTAAAGTGTTCGTCTTGTTGGTTTTTGGGCGACTTGCAGAGATTAATCACCCCATCCCTAAAGCAATGTCCATCTTGTAACAGGAGGATATCGCTAACATCAAGATCCTCAGTACCTAGTTGTTGATGAGGTGCTAAACGGTGATTATTGGGCACATAACCCACAAATGGCTCATAATACAAAGGTCTTTCTTTGATAAACTCGATTTCCAAGGGAGTTGCGGCTATTCCGGCATCCAAATGTCCATCCAAAATATTTCGAATCAAGGCTTCGGTAGGCTGCTCTTTAATAATGAGATTGACCTTGGGGTATTTTTTGATAAAAGTATTTAAGAACATGGGAAGCAATGTGGGCATAACCGTAGGAATTATTCCTATGGTATAATCTCCGCCGATAAACCCCTTGTCCTGATCCACTATGTCTTTGATTCGCTCCGCTTCCGCTACAATATTCTTGGCCTGGGCTACTATTTTTTGGCCAACCTCCGTAATGGTAATCGGTTTTTTTGCGCGATCAAATATCAAAATATCCAGCTCGTCCTCCAGTTTTTGTACTTGCATGCTCAGTGTAGGTTGGGTAACATAACTCTTTTCTGCAGCAAGGGTGAAATTTTTGTATTCAGCAACGGCTAGAACGTATTGCAATTGGGTAATGGTCATTAGTATAAACTTTGGATATAAATGTATAAAAAACCATCAATTTAATTTATAATATGAAAGTAGAAAGATGAAGTGCTTCCCAAATTTGGGCAAAATCCCAAAACTGGATTAATCATTAAATTCAAAGCCGTATATTTAAATCGTACCTAACCAGCAAGATGGAGTAATGACCGATTCGGAACTTGATCAACATCAATGGGTAGATTTCCTTAAAAGTGTAACCTTCTTCTCTGAAGTGGCAAAGTCCTCACTGCTACAACTCTGTAAAAACCTTAAAAAGGAACAATTTGAGAAAGGGGATTGCGTCATCAAAAAAGGAGATGTTGGGGATGCCATGTATGTGATTTGCCAAGGAAAGGTAAAAGTGCACGACAAAGACCATCTCTATATTACCTTATCCCAGTCCGACTGTTTTGGAGAATACGCCTTGATCGATGATGAACCTCGTTCTGCATCGGTGACCGCAATGGAGGAAACCACCTTATTGAAAATTGGGACTGTCCATTTTGTGGGGTTGATTACCTCAGATAAGGGTTTTGCCCAAGGAATTTTATCGGTTTTGATTAAAAGGCATAGAGAGCTTGATATTATTCAAGAAAGGTTGACTGTTTCCAAAAGGGAACTGGAATTGGCCAACTCCAAAATGATGGGTTTGATCAATGGTGCCATGGATGCCATTGTTATGTTCGATAGTGATTTCAGGATTTTACTGGCCAATGCCTCTGCCAAGGAAATCTTGGAAAATGAAGATGTAATCCAACGGAACATTTTGTTTTTTATGGACGAGGATAGCGCCAACCTTTTGGAGGCATTGGTGAAGGCGGATTTGGATGGGGAAGGGAAGGGCATGAATACTTATCTGCCCAAAGTGGTCAAGGTTATTGGGTCCAATGAGACAACTACCCTAAATGAAGGAACCATTAGTACCTATGGAAACGAAAAGAATTCCTTTTACACCCTTATTCTAAGAAATATTGATGAAAGACTTCAAGCTGAGAGTAAGATAAATTCCCTTAAGAATCATACCAAATATTTAGAGGAAGAGATAAAGGAACTCACTAGCGGTTATGGGATTATTGCACAGCACAGATCCATGAAAAAAGTATTGGACCTTATTGAACAAGTAGCACATACAGGAGCCACCGTACTAATACAGGGTGAAACAGGTACAGGGAAAGAACTTGTTGCCCGTGCGATTCATATGGCCAGCGATCGCAGTGAAAAACCGTTAATCCGTATCAACTGTGGAGCAATTCCCGAAAGCTTGATTGAAAGTGAGCTTTTTGGGCATGAAAAGGGCGCGTTTACAGGGGCAACGGCAAGCAGAAAGGGAAGATTTCTATTAGCGGATAAAGGCACAATCTTTTTGGATGAAATCGGAGAATTGCCCTTGGCTCTACAGCCCAAACTACTACGGGTAATTCAAGAGGGCGAGTTTGATCCCGTGGGAAGTTCCAATACTATACAGGTAGATGTGCGGATTATAGCGGCTACCCATAGGGATTTATTGGAATTTTCCAAATCAGGGAAGTTCCGGGAAGATTTGTTTTACAGGCTTAACGTTTTTCCCATTCAAGTTCCCGCCCTACGGGATAGAGGTTCAGATGTGTGCCTCATAGCCAACCAAATAATGGGTCAATACAGCACCAAGCTGAACAAAGAGATTAATTTACTTTCCAAAGAACAGGAAAAGCTCTTCCTGGATTATGAGTGGCCAGGAAATGTGCGGGAGTTACAAAACTTGGTAGAGCGAGCCATAATCGTATCCCAAAACGGACAAGTGGACTGGGCCAGCATCATCCCAAACCCTGGGTTGGAGCAATCCACAAACCAGGAAACAGCAGTAGATTATATTTTCACCTCCCAGGAATGGGTGAAAATGGAAAAGGAGAATATTTTAAGGGCTTTAAGGAAAACCAATTGGAAAATATCTGGTGAAAAAGGAGCCGCGGTGTTGTTGGGATTACGCCCAACAACCCTTACCTCAAAAATTAAGGCACTTGGCATAATTAGACCGGTGTAAATTCACGAGATTTCATTATTTTACTTACGGTATTTCGTTAATTAACGAAATGTCGTTAGCACTCCCTTGTTTAAATACCTTCATAACAATCATGTAATCAGCTATTTATAAAGTTTGGCACGCCAAGTGCATCTCTAATGGCAAAACAATTAGAAATCTTTAAAATTTAAAAAAATGATTACAACAGCAAACATTAAAAACGGAGTAAACGTAGATCAATTGGTAGACACTATCAATGCGGTACAAGAAAATCCAGAATTGGCCAAGTTCGAGTTTAGGGCAAAAAACAACTGGATTGAAGGAGGCCACTGTGTAACCAGTATCAAGGAATACTATGGTGTAGGTAGTGAGCACACAGAGAGAAGCAAGGAATCTTTTACCATGGAGGCCGACCACGTTGAGGTTCTTTTGGGCCAAGACAAAGCTCCAAACCCAGCCGAGACTGTATTGCATGCTTTGGGATCTTGTCTTACAGGTGCGATGGTCTATCACGCAGCTGCCCAGGGCATCGAAATTGAAGGTATGGAGTCATCCTTGAGCGGAGGCTGTGATCTACATGGATTTTTGGGACTTGACCCAGAAGTTAGAAAAGGATTTAACGGAATCACCGTGAAGTTCAAAGTGAAATCCGATGCTTCTGAGGAGCAGTTAAGGGCATTGTCACAGTTCTCCCCTGTATTTGACATGCTTACCAATCCAACTCCAGTTTCTATCGAGTTCGAAAAGTAAGACTGAAACAAGCCGCCTATTTGGGCGGCTTGTTCAATTTTATCCATTACAAAGTATCTCTATAAGTTATCCGTCCACCATGAAAGAAGAGCAATACATTATAGTAAATGGCAACCAAGCTACAGCACATGTAGCTTATCGGGTTAACGAAGTTTGCGCTATTTATCCTATAACACCCGCTTCAGCGATGTCGGAGTTGGTAGAAGCTTGGAGTGCTAATGGACAAGAGAATATTTTTGGTGATATTCCCTCCGTTTTTGAAATGCAGGGCGAGGGTGGAGTGGCCGGAGCTATGCATGGGGCATTGCAAACTGGAGCTTTATCCACCACTTTTACAGCATCTCAGGGTCTTCTCCTTATGATGCCCAATATGTACAAAATTGCAGGGGAGCTGACTCCCAATGTCATCCATGTGGCGACCAGATCTGTAGCAACACATGCCTTATCCGTTTTTGGGGACCATAGTGATATTATGGCCGTTAGAAATACGGGTTACGCTTTTTTGGGATCAAGTTCGGTACAGGAAGCTATGGACTTCGCCTTGATTTCTCAAGCTGCGACATTGGCCTCAAGAATTCCTTTTGTTCAATTTTTTGATGGTTTTAGAACTTCACACGAAACCTCCAAGATTGAAAAAGTTAGCGATCAAGTTATCAATGCCATGATCCAAAAAGAGTTAATAAACGACCACAGGAACAGGGCACTCAACCCTAATAACCCAATTATTCGAGGTACCTCCCAAGGTCCAGATGTTTTTTTCCAAAGTAGAGAAGCATCGAATTCCTATTACGAGGCTTGCCCGCAAATAGTTCAGGATCAAATGGACATGTTCGGCAAATTAACAAGAAGACACTACCGATTATTTGATTACGTAGGGCATCCAAGTGCAGAACATGTTGTTATTGCGATGGCATCTGCCACCGAGACTATAGAAGAAACTATTGAACAGCTCAACGAGCAAGGAGAAAAAATAGGGCTTATAAAAGTCCGATTGTTCAGGCCTTTCAGTACCGAACATTTAATAAACAGTATTCCGGAGACTTGTAAAACCATTGCCGTTTTGGACCGTACCAAGGAGCCTGGCTCTGCTGGCGAACCCCTGTATCTAGACGTGTTGCAATCTGTGGCGCAGACCATCGGAACCGACAAGTTTAAGCAGTTCCCCAAAGTTGTGGGGGGGCGATATGGACTAAGCTCCAAGGAATTTACACCATCCATGGTCAAGGCTGTGGTAGATAATTTAAAACACAAAAAACCTAAGAACAGTTTTACCATTGGAATCACTGACGATGTTACCCACACAAGCCTTGCTTGCAATGAGGGGGTGCAAATCAATGACAAGTACTATCAAGCATTGTTTTATGAAACAAAGAGCAGTGATACTCAAACTCATTTTAATGCAAGTTTGAAGTTGTTGGGCAATGGTACCAACTCATTTGTCCAGGGCTATACGGAATGCGACTATAAAAAATCAAGCTCCAGAAGTGTTTCCAATTTACGATTGTCTTTAAATAGGATTAAGGCACCATATTTGATCACAGCTGCTGACTTTGTCGCTTGCGACTCCATCAAATTCCTAAAATCAGACAACGTCTTAGAAAATATATTGAATGCTGGAACCCTCTTGATCAATTCAAATCTTAAACCAGAAACTTTTTGGTCCAAACTCCCTGTGGAGATACAGCAAAAAATCCAAAAAAAGAAAATTGCCTTGTATCTAGTAAACCTAGACACTTTACCCAACAACTTTGTTGTAAAGGGATGTACTATTTCGGCATTACATGCCTGCCACTGTATCATGAAAAAAGATTTACCCAACAGTCTTTTTTCCAAAGAGTTGAAAGAAAGCGTAATAAAAGTGGATACTAAGAAGATAACACTTGGGAATGTTCCTTTGGCAGAGGATAAGGCATTTGCCAAAACACTTTTGGGGAGTCTTTTGGCGGGTAGAGGAAACGAGGTTCCTACCAGTATGCTACCTTCAGATGGTACTTATGAAAGCGGGACATCTTCCTTCACAACTCGGGGCATTGCTCATAAAGTCCCAGTCTGGGATACGGACCTTTGCACCCAATGTGGGGCATGCAGTATGGCCTGTCCACAAGCTGCGTTACGAATCAAAGCATATGAAGTTGATAACTTGGGCAATGCACCAGAAAAATTTAAATCCATTCAATTTTTGGAAGAAATGAAAGGAATGGACTTGCTCAATTATACAGTACAGGTCAATCCGGAACAATGTACTTCCTGTAATAATTGCGTAGATGCATGTCCGGCAAAGGCATTGATTGCAAATAACTCCACTTCGAAAATTGAAATTGAAAGGAACAACTGGGAATTTTTCAATACACTTTCTGAGGTAGATCGTACCAAAATTGATGCGACAAGAGTTTCTCAACAGCAATTGCAGGAACCCTTATTCAAATATCCAATGGGAGTAGATGGCTGTGGGGAAGCACCTTATCTAAAATTATTATCTCAATTATTTGGTGACCGAATGTTGGTTGCGAATGCTACCGGTGCAAGCTCCATTTTTGGAGGAGCTCTACCAACAACTCCTTGGTCAAAAAATTCAGAAGGAAGAGGTCCCGCTTGGTCGAATTCCTTATTTGAGGATAATGCGGAATTTGGCCTTGGATATCGGTTGTCTTTGGACCATCAGGAAAAACAGGCTAAAAATTTACTCCTGAAATTGGCAGGAGAGCTGGATACGAGTTTGGTAGAGACCATGTTGTCCGCACCTCAAAGTACTGAGCTTGAAATTCTTCAACAAAGAAACAGATTGTCAATAGTACAGGAAGCTTTGCTAGAGATGAATCGCCCAGAAGCCAAAAAGCTTCTTGGTCTACTGGATAGTCTGGTTAAAAAAAGTGTGTGGATTGTTGGCGGAGATGGTTGGGCTTATGACATTGGTTATGGCGGTTTGGATCATGTGTTGGCATCGGGAAAAAATGTAAATATTTTGGTGCTGGACAATGAGGTGTATTCCAATACTGGAGGGCAAATGTCCAAGGCAACACCGTTTGGGGCCTCGGCAAAGTTTGCAGCAAAGGGCAAGCTCAAACAAAAGAAGGATTTGGGTTTGTTAGCAATGGGATATCAAGATGTTTATGTGGCATCGGTGGCTATTGGTGCTGATCAAGAACAAACATTGAAGGCCTTTGTGGAGGCAGAACAACACGATGGCCCTTCTATCATTATGGCCTACTGTCATAGTCCGGCACACGGGATTGATATGAAGCAGCCTTCAAAATACCACAAAGCGGCAGTGGCATCCGGGCAATGGCTACTCTATAGGAACAATCCCAAAAGAATCTCGGCTGGGTTAAGTGCTTTGGAATTGGATTCTGAGACACCCTCAATGGCAATTCAGGATTATTTACGGATGGAAAAGCGGTTCGATGTACAATTTGAAACGCATCAGACCTATTTGGAAGATTTTATAAAAAAAGCCCAACAATTTATTGATGACCGATACCTTGGGTACAAGAGTCTTGAGAGTAAGGAGGAAAGAAATCTTGTACGACCACCCTTCGAGCAGCTACTGAGCTAGTTCTTCTCAATTCCTATTCTGTGTCGATATTTTTGGTATCTTCTTGATCAAATAACCATCCAATTTCTTTTGCCGTGCTGAATTCCTTGTTTAATCGGATTGGGCAAATTGGTTCTAATGCCAATGATAGCCAAGAAGTTCGCTTGCAAAAAACCTTGTTAATTGCATTTGCGGGAACCATGGCTATTTTGGCTGCTCTTTGGGGAGCAATTTATTTCTATTTTGATGAACCTTTGGCAGGTAGCATTCCCATGTTGTATGCATTGATTTCAGTTGTCAGCATCTCCATTTTTGCCAAAACCAAAAGTTTTGCTTTTTTACGAATTAGTCAATTAACATTTAGTCTCGTATTGCCATTTCTTTTAATGATAGCCCTTGGAGGTTATGCTGCGTCCAGTGCCGTTGTAATGTGGTCCCTTACTTCGCCATTAGGAGCTTTGGTCTTTAAAGGAAGAAAAGAGGCAGTCCGATGGTTTGTGGTTTATCTTTTGTTGTTGGTTTCTGGAATTTTCTTAGAAGGTAATATTCCATTTTCCAATGCACTGCCAAGTCAGGTTGTCCTTGTATTCTTTGCAATGAACATTGCCGGTATGTCTCTGACAACCTTCATCGTGCTCCGGTATTTTGTAGGAGAGAAAAATTTGGCCCTCACCTTGTTGGAAAGCAAAAACCAGTGGATTAAAGATGCTTTTTCGGCCTATGTATCGCCTAATTTGGTAGACCACTTGATTAACAATCCGGAGGATTTAAAATTAGGCGGGGAACGAAGGGAGTGCACCTTTGTTTTTACTGATTTGGTCGGGTTTACCACGTTGGTGGAGCAATCTGACCCTTCAACTTTGGTGACCTATCTCAACGAATACTTTGAAGGGATGATTGCCATAGTTTTCAAGCATGAGGGTACCGTTTCCAAAATAGTTGGCGATGCCCTGGCTGTTATGTTTTCGGCACCGGTTGTACAAAAGGACCATGCCGCAAGGGCAATTGCCTGTGCCTTGGAAATGGACCAATATGCACAGGAATTTGCTCGAGAGAAAAAACAGCAAGGGTTGGACTTGGGACGTACACGCATTGGTGTAAATACCGGAACGGTTATCATTGGAAATATCGGTGGTAAAAATCAACTGGATTATAGGGCCTTGGGTGATGCGATTAATGTGGCGGCCCGTTTGGAAAGCGCAAACAAACAATTGGGTACACGGGTTTGTGTAAGTGAGACCACAGTGGTACAATGTCCCAATTTTGTGGGTAGACCAATTGGCTCTCTTCTCCTTAAAGGAAAAACCAAGCCCGTAGCTACTTATGAGCCTTTAACCAAGGAGTTTTTGGCTTCCAAAAATATACAAGCCTATCTCCAGGCTTTTGAAGTGATGCAAAAGGAAGACTTAAAAGCCATAGAATTGCTCCAAAATATAAATGAGGATTTTCCAGAAGATACTTTGGCCTCCTATCATTTGGGACGACTCAAATCCGGTAAAACTGGAACAACTATTGTGCTGCCATGGAAGTAAAAAAGGGCGTGGAATTATTTTTCGTGCATGACGGTCACGGATTGCCAATTGCCCGGAGCTCCGGAAATGGCATAGATGCTTGCCTTGTTGTGAAAATATTTGACCACTGAATCGTTTGGGTTTTTTGACAGCACCTTATCAAAAGTTTTGGAGGCCTCCTCAAACTGTTGGTCAAAAAATAGTTGGACTCCTGTTTCATAATCTTTTTTGGTTTCCAGTTTTAGGGATATACTGGAAATGCTGTCTCCATCAATACATTCATAGATACCCATAGCCTTTTGTTTGCCCTTCACCTTCACTTTACCTAAATATCTGAAGTTAAAGCCACTGGAATCTTCCATGGATTTCAGGCAACTTTCACTGATAATGATATTGGCTCCGTAATGTTTGGTAACACCTTCCACTCGTGCTCCACTGTTTACGGTATCCGCAATTACGGCCGGGTCGTTTCTTTTAGAGTCTCCAATTATTCCCATAACTAGGGGGCCAGAGTGTAGCCCCATACCAACGGTTATCGATTTGTATCCTTTTTCTTCCATTCTGCGTTTATTGTAAAGTGCCAAGGTTCGTTGCATTTCTATGGCTGCATCCAAGGCACTCTCCGCACTATTGGGAAACAAGGCCATAATACCATCTCCCAAATATTGGTTTACAAAACCTTTGTTTTCTTTGATTATTGGTCCCATTCGGCCTACATAGGCATTTACGAATTTGAAGTTTTGTTCGGGCGTCATGGTTTCCGCTAAAGCGGTGTAATCCCGGATATCGCTAAAGAGGACAGTTACATTTTTTTCAATGTGGTCTCCTAATTTTACATCCGTAATGGAATCCTTTCCTACGGATTGGACAAATTCCATGGGCACAAACTTTGAGGTTGCCCGATGGATGGTATTTAAATTGATATGCGTTTTAATTCGACTTAGCAGCTCACTTTTTGAAAAAGGTTTGGTCAAATAATCATTGGCGCCTGCATCAAAACCGGTGACAAGCTCTTGTATTCGATTCTTGGCCGTCAATAGAATAATGGGTAGCTCGCTTGCTGGAATATCTTCCCTAATTTTCTTGCAAACTTCATATCCAGATAGTCCCGGCATCATTACATCTAAAAGAATAAGATTAAAGGTAATATCCGATTTCAAGGCCTTCAATGCTTCCTTTCCAGAACTTACTTCCACTACAGTATAACCCGCTACGGTTAAATGATTTTCCAATACGCGTCGGTTAACCGGTTCATCATCAACAACCAAAATTTGGAGCGCTTCGTTATTGGAATTTAGTTTTTCGATTGGAACATTTTCCGCTTCCTTATAAGTGCTCATAGGTTGAACAAAGTCCGAGGTAGGTTGTTTTTTCTTTTTTAAATCCTTTCGCTTTGTTTTGCTAATGGGCAGGGTAAAAGTGAAAATGGAGCCCTTCCCTTCTTCAGAGTTTGCTTGAATTGTTCCTCCATGAAGTTCTACCAATTGTTTGGTGACAGAAAGTCCAAGGCCGGTTCCGCCATATTCCCTTTGAGTGGAACCATCACCTTGTTCAAAGGAGTTAAAAATGGTCTCAAGCTTATCACTTTGAATACCAATTCCAGTATCTGAAATGATAATGGACAGCTTATCCTTTTTAGTTTCTGCCAATAAGGTGATATACCCTTTAGGTGTAAACTTGATGGCATTACCAATGAGATTGTGCAGAATCTGTTGCAATCTGTTCTCATCAGCATCAACCAATGGAACTTCCTTGGGAATTGAATTGATCAATTTTATTTTCTTGTCCTGTAGCAAGGGTTGGGACAATTGGAGCACGATGTTAGAGAGTCCATAAACATCCACAGGCCTTAGAGACAGTATTAAATCCTTGTTTTTAAGTTTGGAAAAATCCAAAATATCGTTGACTAGATGTGACAATCGTTTACCACTGTTGGCAATCATGTTCAGGTTGTCCATCGCCTTTTCAGGAAGATTTCCAGCTATTCCATCCTTTAATGATTCTGTGAGGCCAATAATGCCAACCAGAGGTGTGCGAAGTTCGTGGGAGGTATTGGCCAGAAATTCGTCCTTGAGTTTGTCAATTTTCTGCAGTTCCGAAACCCGCTGTTTTTCTGTTTCAGTTCTTTTCCGTTCCTCGTCTATAGCTCTTTTCTTTTCTTGATCAGCTTGTTTAACGCGCTGGGCATGTTTGTAGCGGTTAAAAGCAAACAAAAGCACTAAGAAGGACGCAATGGAAATACCGATAACAATATTCCGTAAGGTGGTCTGCTGTTTGATTTTTAAATCGCTGATTTCCGCATCTTTTTGCAAAGCGGCAATCGCATCTTGCTTTTTCTCGGTATCGAATCGTACTTGGAGTTCTTCAATCTGCTTGGATTTTTCCGTATTGAAAAGGCTGTCTTTAACCGTTACAGATTTGTTCTTAAAGACAAGGGCCTGCTCATAATCACCTGTTTTTTCATAAAGCTCGGATAGCAGCCCGTAGTTCTTCTGAAGTTGGGACATAGCCCCTATTGCTTCCGTAATTTGAACCGCGTTACGTAAGTTCTTCTCAGCGTTGCTGTATTCTCGAAGTGCAATATTGACTGCCCCTATTTGGGTATGACTCATGGAGAGTTCCATACGCTGCCCCAGTTTTTTTCGAAGCTCAAGAGCTCTATTATGGTATTCTAAAGATTTGGAATAGTCATCTTGGAAAGCATATACCTTGCCAAGGGCCTCATAATCATAGGCCATTCCCCATTCACTTTGGGTTTCTTTGTCTAGGGCCAATGCTTTGTCGAAATGCTCCACCGCCAGCGTATAATCTTTGGATTGCATGTATGTATCCCCAATATTAAAGAGACAATTGGCAATTTCTGTTTTATCACCTAAATCGGTGAAGATATTCAAGGCCTTTTGGTAAGACTCCATGGCCTGTTCCATTTTTCCGGTATTCTTTAGGATTTCTCCAATGGCATTTAAGGTAGTTGCCACACTAAAGGGGTCCTTATGCGTTTCGTAGATTTTGAGGATATCGTAGTAGATTTCCAGGCTTTGATCAAAACTGCCAAGATTGTCCAGAATTATAGCCTTTTGGTATAATCCATTGGCCAAATCAAAAGGGCTGTCCTTATTTCTTTTGTAGTCAAGGTACTTTTCGATATAGTCCAAAGCTGAATTGTAGTCTCCTTGCTGCCGCTCCATTACAGCATACTGATAGTTGGCGATGGAAATACCCCAATACAGTTGGGCTCTTTCACTAATGTGGTAAAAACTGTCTATGTGTTTTTTCGCTAAATCAATATTGCTACGATTGTTGAGGTACTTCCAAGAAATGTTCTTCAGAATTCCCACTCGCGCAGAATCTGAGCTGGCATGCGTATAGGCTTTTTGTAAACTATCTATGGCACTGTCTTGTCCCTGAAGCGTGAACATCGCAAGGAACAATAGAATTGCTATGGAAGTGTTTTTTTTGATTGGTACGGGTTAAGAGTTGATAAACAGCTACTTAAATGTACTGTTTAAAGCAATAAGGACAAAATGAAAGATTTATTCCTTGTGGATGATGATAGAAGGCAATCTTGAACTAAGAGCATCTCAATTCATCATTAAAATTCTACAATTGGGTATGACGGATTGGTTTGGCTAAGCGTATGATAGCAATTTTGTGGCATCAAATAACGAACAGTCATGAAACACCAAATTCTTTTTTTCCTTTTTTTCTGTAATCTAAGTATGTTGCTAGGGCAGACCACAGTCTCTGGACTGGTAACCAATGCCAAAAACGAACCTGTTATTGGTGCCAATGTTTATTTGGAGGGAACTTATGATGGCGCATCAACAGGAGAAGACGGACGCTTCAGTTTTGAGACAGTTGAAACAGGAACACAAACTTTGGTAATTTCCATGCTCACCTATGACCCGCATTATGAGGTGGGCGATGTGTCCTATTTCACCGACTTGAAAATTGCCCTAATGGAATCGATAAACGCATTGACTGGGGTAACCTTGACTGCTGGAACCTTTGAAGCGGGGGATAATTCCAAAGTGTCCGTGTTGAAGCCTTTGGATATAGTAACTACTGCTGGGGCTGCTGGTGATTTTGTAGCCGCTCTACAAACCCTGCCTGGAACAACAACTGTCAATGAGGATGGTCGACTTTTTGTGCGGGGAGGTGAAGCAGGGGAGACCCAAGTTTTTATAGATGGGCTACGGGTTTTTCAACCATTCAATGCCACAGCTAACAATATTCCAACACGGGGACGGTTCTCCCCGTTTCTTTTTAAAGGGATCACTTTTAGTACGGGAGGTTACTCTGCTGAGTATGGACAAGCGTTATCGAGTGTATTGTTATTGAATACAACAGATGTGCCCGTCCAAGAAAAAACAGATATATCCGCCATGTCTGTAGGTGGTGCCTTGGGGCATACCAAAATCTGGGGTGATCAGTCTTTGAGCATCAATACCTCGTATATCAATCTTTCACCCTATGAGGCCCTGTTACCGTCCGATCAGGGAGTAAGATGGAATAGTCCTTATGAATCTATATCGGGCGAAGCCGTTTTCAGAAGCAAAGGGGACAAAAGTATGCTCAAACTATATACAGGATTTAACCATGCTGCCCT
The DNA here is from genome assembly GCA_965117065.1 of uncultured Allomuricauda sp. Taxonomy (GTDB): domain Bacteria; phylum Bacteroidota; class Bacteroidia; order Flavobacteriales; family Flavobacteriaceae; genus Flagellimonas. The sequence continues at coordinate 940,883 of OZ220751.1, read as the reverse complement.
AGATATTGAACAAGAGGATATCAACTATGAAGATTATGTACGGTTTGGACTCACAAACAACAACCTATATTTTAATACCTCCTATAAATATTACTTTGAGAACGATTGGAGCCTTTCTACTGGGGGAGCTATTTCTTGGGATACCAATTCCATAGGGCTTCAGGAGAATGCTATTGAAACTAAGGAAAATGCTTCGCATGTAAAGATTAAAGTACATAAAAATTTTAGTAGTAGGTTTAACCTGAACATGGGTTCCGAATTTTTCGTTTTGGATTACGATGAAACATTCAGCACTCCAGAAAATACTACCTTCAGTAATAATTACCAAGACCGTTTATGGGCTGGGTTTACGGAGGCTGATATTTTTCTTAGTAATGCGTTTGCCATGAAATTGGGGGCTAGGGTAGAGCACAGCTCCATGTTAGATACATTTGAAATGATGCCAAGGATATCCTTGGCTTACAAACCTGGAGACAAAGGACAATTTTCTTTGGCTTATGGCGATTTTTATCAAAACCCCCTTACTGATGTTGTTAAATTTGGTCAGTCCCTTGGTTCTGAGAAGACCTCACATTACATATTGAACTACCAAAGGGTAGGGGATGGTAAGACCTTTAGGGCGGAGGTCTATTACAAGGACTATGATAATTTGATCAAGTACGACACGGACCTACCTCAGTTCAACTCTACTTTTGAAAACTCAGGAAGTGGACATGCTGCGGGATTGGACTTGTTTTGGAGAGATAATAAGAGCATTAGCCAATTGGATTATTGGATTTCGTACTCATATTTGGATACGAAACGAGACTACAGAAATTTTAGAGAGCGTGCTACGCCTAATTTTGCTCCAAAGCATAGCCTATCCGTAGTAACCAAGTATTTTGTGACCAAGCTTCGTTCCCAACTGGGAATGTCGTACTCCTATGGTTCCGGGAGGCCCTATGATAACCCTAATACTACAGAGTTTTTAGCCGAAAAGACGAAATCCTATAATAACTTAAGCTTTAATTGGGCTTATTTGATAGACCAACAAAAAATCCTGTATTTCTCAGTCAACAATGTACTGGGCTTCAAAAATATTAACAATTATCAATATGCAGATGCTCCAAATGTAGACGGCATATTTGATAGACGCGCTATTACCCCATCCGCGGACCGATTCTTCTTTGTAGGATTCTTTTGGACCATCAGCACAGATGGCAAAAGCAACCAATTGGATAATTTATAGGGATGGAACTACTTCTGCATTTTTAGGTAGTAGTCTGCTGAATGTTTTCCAGAACCGTAGAATAAAAAGAAAATGCAGACCAATAGCATTATGGTGGCCAAAACCAGATTATTGGTATTCATAACGCCCATAAAATTGGTTAAAACGGCCCCCATTAGTATTGGAATTTGGGCCAAAGCGGCCCAACGGGTCAGTAAGCCAACCACAATTAAAAACCCACCAACAAAATGGGCAGGAGCTATGTAATGCAAAAGAATCATCCCACCGGGCATTTCTTGAAATGGTCGTACAACCTCGGCCATTTGTTCATGGTTGGTCATAAACTCCACGCCTTTCATAAAAAGAAAAACACCTAAAGCTACTCGGATAAGATCTAAGGGGTAATAGGTATGGGCGTTGGCCCATTTATTCAATCTTTTAATGGTTCCCATGGCTCTATAATTTAAGAATAACTTCTATAATATACTCATTTTTAGTGGGATGGTAAAATTTGCAAAGCCCAAAAAGATGTGCAGAATTTGGTTATGGATTATTTCGCCTGTTGGGTTAAGAAATACCAATGAACAGAACAACAAAGACATCATCGGTTTCCTAAATATTTGGTTTAAGATTTTATATAGTGGAAAGATCCAATTCCATTTGGATGTCACTACGTTCATAAGGTGAACTGGCTCCAACAATTTCTGTGAAACCTAATTTTTGATAGAGTTGAATAGCAGGTTTTAATACGCGGTTGCTTTCCAAATATAAATTGTTGCCCCCAAGAGATCTGGCTTTTTCAATAATATGGATGCCCAACAGTTTTCCAATACCCTTCCCCTGTGCTTTGGGAGAAACACCCATTTTGGCCAGTTCAAAATCAAAACCATCATGTGCACTTGGAATCAATGCACAGACACCAACCGCTTCCTCATTCAACAGAGCAACCGCAATATAACCGCCTTTGTCCAAAATATATGCTTTGGGTTGATTCAAAGATATGCGGTCCATTTCCTCCATTTTAAAGTACTTAATGATCCATTCCTCATTGAGCGCTTTAAAGGCTGGTTGGTATTCCTCCGAAAAGGCTACAATTTTAATAATTTCCCCCATATAATATCCGGTAATCAAGTGAATGAGCGTATAAAAATACGTTGAAAAACAAGAAAAATTGTAAGAAAGTGTAAAAGGGGTAATTCGGTGATTTTCAGTCGAAAAAGACGCTTTATTAAGTTGGTTAAGGCAAGGTTGACCAGAATCCGTGCATTTGAACGATTAAATTGGTTTTTTACCGATTAAATATGTATTATTACAGTTAAGTTAATAGTAAAACTCTTACAAGGATCCCAAATCTTGCTAATGAGACCAAACAAAAAACACGTACCTGTAGTATACAGGTCCTTTAACCTACAAACACCATTTGGCTATGGACGTAAAGTTACCCCTATTCTCCAAAGGCAACTATTCATTTCATAATAATTGGATTTTTTATCTGCTTTTACCTTGTCTGCTTTGTGGAAAACTAAGCGCACAAGAAGGTAACCCCTATGTGAGTTACGATGTTCCTTTTCAAAACCTATTGAAGTTCAACCGCTTTTTGATCAATCCCACATTTTCGGCAGTACGTGAGGATAAATCCTATGTGAATCTATTCCACAGGAGTCAAGGAGCCGAATTCAATGACAACAACCAAAATTACTTTTTAAGCTATAGCGGCCGTATTAATGAAAGGGTAGGTTTGGGTGTAAGTCTTTATAATCAACAGGAAGGTGTGATATCCAATTTAGGAATCATGGCCAATTACTCGCATGGTATCCAATTGGGTCAAAAGAGCAATCTTAGTTTCGGGGTCAATATCCCATATTATGTAAGTAGTTTTGATGCTGATAGGGCCATAACCGTAGAAGAAGACCCCCTCTTAAATGGTACCACGCAGAATTCCATCATTTCTTTTCAACCAGGAATGAACCTTTCTCTTGGGAAATTTGACTTTGGTGTGTTTGCCCAGAATTTAGTGGATTACAATATTAAGACTGGAAAATCTTTGAGTGATTTTAACGAAAAGACCTTTTCGGGACATATTCAATTTGCCCATGACTTTAAGAATGGAGCAGGAATTTTCGAGGATGGCCGATTGCTTCCGTTGGCGCGCGCCCGATTTGAAGCCGATCAAGATCCAATCTTTGGAGGCGGACTTATTTTAGATCTTCCTAAACTGGGTTGGATTCAAGGAGGGTACGACCAGTTCTACGGGGCTTCTGCTGGAACAGGATTCAACCTTAATAGGCGTCTTTCCTTCGGATATAATTTTGAGAAAAACATCAATAAAAACCTGACGAACCTTGGAGTGACCCACGAAATTTCCATTGCTTTCTCCTTTGTTCCAACGCTTACAAGAAACACCTTAGCATCCAATGAGGAACCTGAAAGAAAACCTATTGAAGGAACTTTTGTGGCTGATATCAAGGAAAGCAAAAAGGAACGAAAGAGTAAACTGGATGCAAAAACCACCTTGCGCCCAACCAATAAGGAAGATTTGGCTTTTTGGGAAGCACAGGTAAAAGAACTAAAAGCGCAACAAGATGATAATTATGCGGTGATTAATGAGTTGATCTTTAAAATGGACTCCATGGAGAACAATAGACAGCGCGATCTTGAAAAACGTTTTGAAATGGTCATGCGAATGGTAAAGCGTCAAACGGACAACAAAATACCGGATATAGAGGCGAACGCCCAAAAACTGTATTTGGCGAATAGCACCGATCTGGATTCCTTGAACAAGGTCATGAAAAACACAAGCCTTGCAGAAAATACTCCTACGCCCAAGAAAGTTAAACCCAAAGGCACGTTTACCGGAGGAGCCTATAAACCCATAGAAAAATTCATCAATCTTGATGGCGTGGGCAAGGGACATTATATTGTGGCCAATGTATTTAAGAACGAGCGATACCTAAAAGGCTTTATCTCGGATCTTAAAAAGAGAGGATTGGATGCCAAGTACTTCAAAAATCCGGATAACGGATTGAATTATGTCTATCTGGCCAAATATGAGCAAAACGAAAAGGCTTATGCCGCCTATCAATCCCAAATGAAAGGGGAGTATACCGACGAACTTTGGATCATGCATGTGGATAACCCACGTTATTCCAATTGGGCGGATACCAAATTTCAGGATAATGAATAAGGGATAAAAGCTAAAGTTCCTTCATTTTGTCCGAAATGACCTTGCTGCCATAATCCTTTCTTTCCTCCAGCTCTTGGATAATCTTGGCATGGTCTTGTTGTCTGGTTTGTGAGAGCTTATAGGCTGCCTGAATGGCTGTGATTTCAATTTGAAAAGCAACAATACCATTTACTTGTCGCAGTGTTTTTGGTGATAGGTCATCCAAAGAAAGGGGGTTTTTAGAGCCCTTTTCGTATTTATCTACCAATTTGCGCAAAGAGACCATAGTTTCTTGCCGGTCCAAAATTTTGATTTTGCCGTAAACATGGACCGCTATATAGTTCCAAGTAGGAACTTCTTCCTCTTGGTACCAGGAAGAGGAGACATAGGCATGTGGGCCGTTAAAAATACAGAGCACCTCCGTATTGGTTTCAAATGCTTTCCATTGTGGATTGGCTTTGGCAATGTGGCTAACTAAAACATCCTCTCCATCCGCCGATTTATCCAATTCCAGCGGAATATGTGTTGCCCAAGGTTTTCCGTCCAGTTGGTTCACCAAAATACCAAAGCTATTCTGACTTAAAAAATCTTTGACCTCTTTAAGGTTTTCGTTTTTATAAGAGTGGGGTATGTACATTGATTCGATTTAAAAAAGGTAAGTGTAATATGATTAACAAAGTTACCTATTAAATCATCAATAGTTGAGACTCATTATACCTTAAAAAAAGTAGGAGCATTTAATGCTCCTACTTACTTTATACAATAAATTATTGCCGATCTGTGGCCTGTATGGAGCCATCAGTGCCACTTAAATCAGACCTGAAAACCCAAAGTTCTTGAGTGTCACTATGAGTGGTGTCACCAAAGGCCTTTAAAAAATCTTTAAAGGACCCTTCACCATGAACCTCTTCATACCATTGTGGAAACTTATCTTCCTCAGACATCCATGAACTGCTGTCAAAAAAATTGACCCAAGCCATATCCTGGCCATCAGTATTATTGAGTTCATTGAAGTAAACTCCCCACTGTTCATCAGCATCTTTAGTTTTGAAGACTTCGGTAACCTTGTCTAGAACTCCCATGAATTCCTGCCCCTTTAGCCGCTTAATGTCCAACATAAAAACAGCCAAATTCTTAAGCTTGAAATCCTTGGTGAAATTGGAACGCTCGGTATCAAATCTCCAATAAGTTACCGTGGATTCGGCTAGAGCGTACGGAGCTACATTGGCATTCCAGTCATCATTATGCCCGTTTTCATTCCCTGGGGCATTGTCCATCGCACTCCAGGGATTAGGCCCCATACTCCAAACATATTTTCCAAAGTTTTTACCGCTGGTGATGAAAAACACGTTGGCTTGATAAGCACCTTCAGCATGGAACTTTTTGTTGTGAGCCGCAATTCCTGCTTCAAACTCTGAAATTTTTTCAGGGTTGGCGGTGAGCATGAGGTTGGTGAACATACCATATTCTTGAACCTCTTGAGCTGAGACCATAAATGGTATCAGCAATGCAATTAAAATAATTCGTTTCATAATGGGTTGGATTAAATGATTAATCATATTTGTTATTCTTCTTCGGTTGCTTCTTCTGCCATTTTAGCGGCGGCTGCAATTTCCTGAAGTGTAAGCACAATTTCAGTCGGGTCCCAATAGCCATACTCTCTTACAATTTTTCCTTCCACAAATCGATAGGTCAAATGAAGTGGGACTTTAACTTCTTTGCCATTAGCGGCTAAGGTTCCCTTCCAGTCCAACCAACAGTTGACCCAGGTCTCACCATCATCTGTAAGTACCATTTCATATTCCTGGCCTTCTGCTACAAAACCCCTGCTCGAATAAGTGGCATCATTTTCTTTGTGATAGTCCATCGTTTCTGACGCTGTCATTGCTTTTAAAGAATTGTATTGTGTTTTGGATGTATCCGCGTACATACTGGTATCATAACTTTTGCTGTCATAATTAGACAACAACTGTTTCACGGTGTCAATCTCAGGTGAGTTTTGGGTATACCTTACCGGTCCTTGATTACAGGATAAAAAAAGGACTGTGATAAGTCCCAATGCAAATAGTTTTTTCATTGTTATTGATTTTGGTTAAATAAAAAGCCCTAGCGATTATCGCTAGGGCATATTGGATTCTTATTTTGGAGAATAGGCAAGATCAGGCCTCATTTTTCCAGAAACTTCTTCCATCTTGGTAACATGTTGCATCACTTTACCATAAATGGCTTGGGCTTCAGGTCCGAGGAGTTTCTCATTGGCTTCACCCATCATTTCATAGCTAACGCCATCTTTTGCAGCAATGGCAACCATATAAAAACTGTTCATAGTTCCAAATCCACTCCGGTAAACCCTGTAATGTGTTTTGGACTCTTTTTGCTCATACATTTCTTTTATGGCTTTCATGCCTTCTTTCATGCCGCTCATTCCCGATGGGGTGGTATGTAGATAGTAAAAACGTCTGTAGTCTTGCCCTTCAGGTGTTTGGGTGATTCCCTCTGGCATATACGACAGACTTTTGTCCAGTACCAATACATAATCGCCATGGGCATCGTAGCATTTCCCCATATCGTCAAACAAGGTGTCAAAGGCTTCTTCCCCCATTTTATCACGCAAGGTTCCAAAACCTTTGTTGGCTTTGGAAATGTCAGATAAGGAATCAATAGGAGATACAAAAAGGTACCTAAAATCATCGGTTTGTGTAGAAATCCATGCAAGGGTCTGAATGTTGTGTTTTTTGCATTGGTCCGTGAGTTCCTTGCTAACTTTTTCATACTCTAGGAGCATGGAGGGTTTTACTCGGTCTTCATGGACCCAAAAGGCCTGTGTTGTTTTTTCTTGGGCAAAAGCCACAAAGGAGAATGCGAATGCAGCAAATGCCACAAACAGCTTTTTTGCTAGTGTTTTCATAAAGTGGAAAATTAATTGTTGATATAGTGTTGAATTAGAAATCCGCAATTGATAATCTGCAACTTGCTTAGTTTCAATCAACATGTGTCCTCCTATACAATTGCAAGTAAGGGTCTACTTATTAGGGGAACAAGTGTGGGAATAGAAGGGGCGAAGATGTTAAATTCCCAACCCTTTAATATAGTAAAAATCTGGTAATGAACAGCTTAAAAGGATGGTTAAATGAGGTTTCCGGACCAAAATGATTCAAAACGGGTGTTTTTCTTACGCTAGGAATACTAATTTATACCGAAGTAACGTCTAAATGTTAATTTGAACTCAATGCGGGGTAGATAAAGTCAACCAAGAGTGATTCGGAATCCTTTTTTAGGCCCCAGTTGTTATAGTTGCCAGCAGTGATTACGATAATCATATCTTTTTTGGAGTCAATGTAAATCCGTTGACCTCCATTACCCACTGCGGTAGGAATAAGATGATGATGACTTGCATGAATTGTATTGGCCTTGAATACCCAAAACTGGAGGCCATAGCCCACATTGTTGTTGCGACCAAACCAGATATGGGGTTTCATGGATTTTTCAACCCACTCTTGAGATAAAATTTCCTTTCCTTTCCATACGCCATTGTTGGCGTAGAGGCTGCCAAATTTCATCAAATCCCTTGATGTAAGCCTTAGCCCAGAAGCAGCAGCGGGCAAATCAAGACCGGGAAACTGGGTCCATTCAGAAGCTGTTATACCCAAAGGTTCGAATAAATTATCTTTTGCATATTCATGGATATCCTTGCCAGAAGACTTTTCAATTATTGAGGCAAGAAGCTGTGTGGTGCCGCCATTATATTCCCATAGCTCACCTGGACTATTTAGTATGGGCCTGCTTAACACAAACTCAATCGGGTCTGGATTGGATGTCATTTGAATCTCGCTATTTCTCGGATCTGTATAAGGAACATTTTCATTCCATTCCATTCCTGTGGTCATGGTAAGTAGATGCTCTATGGTAATCTGCGAACGAAGCCCGATCTTGTATTTTTCAAATTCAGGATAAAAGTCGAAAACATTTTGTGACAGGCTGTCAATTTCACCTCGTTTTATGGCTATTCCAACGCAAGCGGCCACTATACTCTTGGAGATACTACGCACATCATGTAGACTATCTTGATGATGCGTGACAATGCCTCTATCATTCCCCCAAAGTTCATCTTTGCCTGTAAAATACTGTTCGTAAACTAATTTTTGATTTTTTAAGATCAACACGCTATGAATGTTTGGGTAACTTCCGGATTTAATGGAATCTTCCATTTTTAGGATGAAAATCGAGTCCAGATTTACAGCGCTTAACTGGTCAAATGTAAAATCATCAGTGTTCTCAGTTTGGACAGACTCTTTTGCTTTTGATGATTTGCCTTGACATCCGGAGAATAATCCAAATGCAATACCAAGGAAGGCGATCAGTACTATTTTAGGTGATTTCATTATTGAAGTTTTTGGAACTGCTCGTCCAAAAGACAATAGAAAAATAGGATTGTTACATTAATCCATTGTTCCAAAAGAAAAGACCCCAAGGCCAAAAACATTTGGACCTTGGGATCTACCAACCAAAAAACTACTCAAACGTAAAAGTGTCCTGGACAACTTGGGTTACCCTAAAGTATCCATAGGGCGTATTGCCAGGGTCATCCAGGTTTATGCAGTTACCTACCAGGGCAACCGGTGTTGCACTAAAGGGGTCTCCGGCACTATCAAACTGTTCAATGAGCAATTGCATATAGTTGTAATAGTCCTCGGAAATGCCCAAAAGCTTAATGTCCACGATATCTCCTGGTTCAAACTCCTTGATGTTATTTTGCTCATCTTCCGTCTTTTCGTAGTAGAAAGTAGCTTCATTGCCATCGATAAACTCATCTTTAATATCAAAAAGTTCAGGGAGTACATCATTCCTGCTTTGAAAACGTAGAAAGTAATAGTTTTCAATATCTACAGGATCTTGGAAAGAAACATTGACCTCCAACGCCTCGTCATCCTCACCATCTTCCTTGGATTGAAATATATTGTCGATATCCGATACTGGAAACAAAGTTTCTGTTCCGGTATAGCGCTCACCATTATAGGTTATATCCAAGGTGTACGAATTTTGCAGGATAGGTATAAAGGTAGAGGTAGTGTACCTACCGTTGTTTTGATCCTGAAAATTGAAAACGGTTCCAGTATCATTATTGGTTACCCTTACCACAGCGCCCGACACTGGTGAAGGGTTTTGGTTATCATAAAAGAGAGTAGAGGTGCTCAGCAAGATGGTTTGCTCGTTCCCGGCTGTTCCCTTTTCCCAATCCAACGAAGCCTCAATGGTCAATCTAATAGGACCATCGGGTACATCGACCTCGATAACATCTGTACAGGATGCAACCATCGAAAGTAATACGATCAATAAAATTTTATAATAGGATTTCATGCTGTTAGAATTTAAAATTATAAGTTACAGAGGGTACCATGCCGAATATGGCAGTACGGGTTGCCTCGTTGGCACCTGTCTCAAAGTTTTGTCCGAAGGAAATAGAGGCGGCATTCTTCCGATTAAAAACGTTATAAATACCAAAGACCCATTCGCCCTTCCATCTTTTGTTGGGCTTTTTATTCGGGATATAGGTAGCAGAAACATCTAATCGATAATAAGCAGGCAACCGGTCCGCATTGCGCTCAGAATAGTTGGCGATGGAGATACCTTCATATTGGTATTGGCCATTGGGGTAGGTCACCGGTCTTCCAGTTTGGTAAATCGCATTGGCCCCAAAACTCCACTTTTCATTGAATTTGTAGGCGCCTGTAACCGAAATATCATGAGTTCTATCAAAAGGCGTGTTATACCAATTGCCGTTATTGATACCCGGTCCTCCGGCATTACCTCCAAGGGTTCTTTGCTCAGATTTGGAGAGCGTGTATGAAATCCATCCGGTTAGATTTCCCTCATTTTTGCGTAGCAAAAGCTCCAGACCATAAGCGCGAGATTCCCCATTCAGAATTTCAGTTTCAATAGTGTTGTTTCCGATGAGGTCAGAACCATCAATATAGTCAATTCGATTATCCACAGTTTTGTAGTACACCTCTGCTTCCATGGAATATTTCTTGTCCATAAAATTTCTGAAGTAGCCCAAAGCATATTGATCAGATAGTTGTGGTTTGATGTATTTTCCACTAGGGGTCCATACATCCAGTGGAGTAACAGAGGAGGTGTTAGACAGTAAGTGGATGTATTGTGCTGCCCTTGAATATCCAAGCTTTACCGAAGAATAATCGTTCAATTGATAGGCTAAGGAAGCCCGAGGCTCCAAATTGGAGAATTTTTTAATACTCTCACTCTTTTTGAATGTAACCTCGTCCACAGGATTGGTCCGCTGATAAAAACGCAAGGTGTTGTTGTAAACTAGGGGTTGGTCATTGGCATAAATGGATAGGGGTTGCCCTCCCATTCGGTTAAAGTGACTTAACCTAACACCATACTGCGCAGTAAGTCGGTCTGTGAGTTTATGCTCTGCATTAACATATGCCGCACTCTCCAAAGCTCGTTTTTTATCCAGCTGAAGTTCGTTGATCGCAGAATTAGGCCCTTTGGGCTTAATTTGACCAGGGTCAAACTCATATTTTATAGTGCTTACACCAAAATCCAATTTGAAAGCATCACTGAAATAGTACTTTAAATCGTATTTAGCGTTGTAATTTTTTATGGATGAAATCCAATCGAACTCAAAATCTTCAATGCCCAATTCGTAATCATATTTGCTAAAGATTAGGGAAAGGTTAGAGAACAAACGGTCATTGAAAATATGGTTCCACCTTAGATTCCCAGAGGCATTACCATAACTACTACTGAAAGAGCCATCAAAATCGAAAACGTCCCTACCAAAATACCCAGAGAGGAACAACTTGTTGTTTTCGTTCAAGCTGTAGTTGGTTTTCAAATTGAGATCGTAAAAACTCACGCTATTTTTCTCGCCAGCCAGTTTAAGAAACAAATGGGCATAAGACCCTCTTCCAGCCACAAGAAAGGATCCCCGGTCATTAAACATAGGTCCCTCAGCGGCCAACCTGCTGGAGATAACCCCAACTCCACCGGTTAGGGCAAAGTTTTTACTGTTTCCATCTTTTTGTCGTACATCAAGAACGGACGAGACCCTTCCTCCGAATTTGGCCGGAATGCCTCCCTTGTAAAGTTTCAGGTCCTTTACCGCATCGGCATTGAAGACAGAGAAGAATCCCAGCATATGGGAGGTGTTATAAATAATAGCTTCATCCAAAAGCACTAGATTCTGATCTACGCCGCCACCTCGAACATGGAAACCACTTGATCCCTCCCCGTTATTGGTAATCCCTGGCAATATTTGTAGCGATTTGATGACATCCACTTCACCCAAGACCACCGGCATCTGCTTTACGGTTTTAATATTGAGTTTGGATACGCTCATTTCTGGTTTTCTTAGGATTGCGCGTTCGGGTTCCTCGGCAGTTACCTCAACTTCGTTCAGTTGGGTAGAGAATTCCTCAATTTCCATGTCCATCTTTAAATTTTGATCTAAAGTGATGGGCATGGATACCTCTCGATAGCCCATATGGGAGAAGACCAAGGTGTAGTTCCCAGCTGGGGCACTTAAGGAATAAAAGCCATATTCGTTGGTGATGGCACCTAGAGTGGTGCCTTTTAGGAATATGGTGGTTCCAAATAAGGTTTCCCCGTTGAGCTTGTCCGTTATGTTACCACTTACGGTGTAATTCTGTTGAGCCTGAATGGAGAGGCAACCTATTAAAAGGCATAGTCCGGTCCATAACCAGGGTAGCCTAAGCCTTCCTGTTTTTTGTTTCATGTTTTTTGATTTAATGAATTTGCTAAATCCTTTTTTTAGGATTTGTTTGCCCTAAGGACATTTGTAAAGGAGAAAGGGTTGCATTTAGGGGAAATAAAAATTGATTATTTCAAAAGTTTTAGGCGAAGACTAAAATCCTCTCTCATATTGTTAGGCATTTTTGGTGTTCATATGAGTGTCAATGTCGTTCAGCTAAGAATCAAATCATTACCAAAAAAGTTTGGTTAACTTCAAATCCGATAACTAAACAACTAAAAAAATGAAACGAATTTTTCTAGTGCTTTTGATGACAATTGCGTTGGTATCCTGTGCTGAAAAACATAAAATCCCGGTTTACGCTTGGATAGGTGGTCCAGGAGAAGCAACGGATCAGGAATTGACCACGCAATTTGAAGATTTAAAAGCGAAAGGAATTGATGGCCTTATGTACAATGGAGGGCATGATCCTGCAACTTATAAGAGAGTTGGCAAGCTAGTTAAGGAAGCGGGGATGGAATTTCATACCTGGATACCCACCATGGTGCAAGGCGAAAATCCAAAATTGAAAAAGGAATGGTACGCAGTTAACGGAAACGGAGAATCCGCTTTTGAAAAACCAGCTTACGTACCCCACTATACCTTCTTGTGCCCAAATAAGGAGGGTGTGTATGATTTTTTAGCTGATTTGTATGGAAGCGTAGCGGAAGTAGAGGAAGTAGACGGAATCCACTTGGACTATATTAGGTTTCCTGATGTAATTTTGGCCCGTGGCCTTTGGGACAAGTATGGGTTGGTCATGGATAGGGAGTACCCTCAATTTGACTATTGTTATTGCGACCAATGCACCTCTGAATTTATGGACAAAACAGGCATAGATATCAAAGAAGCTGAGGATCCATCACAAGTAAAAGAATGGGTGCAATTCCGCTATGATTTAATCACCAATATGGTCAATAGACTTACAGAAGTGGTGCATTCCAAGAATAAAAAAATAAATGCCGCCGTATTTCCTGGCCCTTCCATATCAAAAAAATTGGTGAGACAGGAATGGGGCAACTGGAACCTGGATGCCATTTATCCCATGAACTACAATGACTTTTATTTGGAAAGTCCTGAATGGGTTGGCGAAATGACCAAAGAAGAGGTTGCAGCAGCGAAAAATGGAGTGCCAGTTTATAGTGGGCTATTCATTTGTCCAAAACCTGAGAAGAAAGGCAGTGAAAAAGACCCGGAAAATCATGGATTGCTCCCAAATGAAATTGGAACGGCCATTGCCACCTCAATGAAAAATGGTGCTACTGGAATATGTCTTTTTACTCCAGGCAGAATGACCGAAGCGCATTGGGAAGCCTTTGATGAGGCCATCCATAAAGATTATAGTGTTAAGTAGTTTTTTTAGATTTCAATTATTGTGCCCGGTAGCTGTTTAATGGTTATCGGGCATTTTTTTTTGGGCAAGAAAACAGTCCATCCCCTAAATCATACAATTCGGTCATTCTTTTTGCCTAACCTTAGTTCTAAGCTTCAATTTTGGTGTGATAATCAATTAAAAAAATAGTAATGAAAACATTGATTTTATGCTTTGGACTTCTTATTGGGATAAGCTTTGTATCCAATGCCCAATCTACATCTACCCTTAAGGTTTCATTCCAGGATATTGAAAACGATGAAGGCATGCTTCGGATCGGACTTTATAGTTCTTCAGGAGATTGGCTGGAAAAAGTTTTTAAAAGTAAGAGTTCCACCATTGTAGGGGGCAAATGTGACGTGGTTTTTGAAAACATCCCTTTTGGTGAATATGCAATTTCGGCTTACCATGATGAAAACGACAATGGTAAAATGGACAAGTACTTGGGATTTTATCCTAAGGAGAGTTATGCCTGTAGTAATCAGGCCCCGGCTAATTATGGCCCGCCCGAATGGAGGGACGCAAAATTCAAGATAAATAAAAAAAAAAATCAACAACACATTAAATTTTAGAAATCATGAAAAAAATACTTGTACTTGCTTTAATCTGTTTTACGGGTCTATCCAATGCCCAGGATCAATATTCCAATGGCATGAAAAAAGCTTTTCAACTGTGGGGTGAACAGAACACTACCGAGGCCTCTAATCTTTTTGAACGCATAGCAATGGCCGAACAGGACAACTGGATACCGCATTATTATGTAGCACATATCAATACAATATCTTCATTTGGCGAGAAGGATTTTGATACATTGTCCAAACAATTGGAGAAAGCCAAGGAGTTTTTAGATTTGGCCAAAGCCATTTCGGAAAATAACCCTGAACTTTTGGTATTGGAAGCTTTAATCAACACAGCTTGGATTGCCTATGACGGTGCAACCTACGGCATGACGCTTTCCGGGAAAAACTACCAGTTGTATGAACAAGCCTTGGCCATTGCTTCTGACAACCCAAGAGTGGTGTTGTCCAAAGCTGAATGGGATATGGGCGGAGCCAAGTATTTCGGGAAGGACATTGCGCCTTATTACAATGACGTTGAGCGATCCTTGGAACTTTTTGCTAATTTTAGCAACGACACTCCTTTTTATCCTTCTTGGGGTAAAGACAGGGCGGAAATGTTATTAAAGCAACGTAGTGAATGAAAAAAGGCATCAAATATATCAGTAAGTTATTGATCACCGCGGTGTTCATAGGACTTGTAATTGCTGGTATTTTTATTGGTCTCAGAGCACTTTCAGGAAGGTCGGTATCTTTTGATATTGACCTTTTGCGTGAGATAGGTTACTATATTTTTTATTCCATTGTATTGAGCGTACTTAATGGGGTCTATTATGATTACCTAAATCATAAAGTAGTCTGGAAACGCTATGCAAAGTATCGTTTGATTATTGGGGCCATTGGCGGGATAGCCATAACCATGTTGGGTATCTTTTGGATAAGAATCGTTATAAACATTGGGTTTGAAGGGGGAAACTGGGAAGATTTTATTGCAGGGGAAAGAGCCATTTATTATGTGATAGCTCTTCTCATTACAATAGTCATTTCCGTGTTTTTTCATGCCTTTTACTTCTATAGAAATTGGCAAGAGAAAAGAGTAACGGAACAGAAGATTATTGCCGGAACGGCCTCAGCTAGGTTCGATGCCTTAAAAAATCAATTGGACCCACATTTTTTGTTCAATAGTCTTAATGTATTGACTAGTTTAATTGAAGAGGATTCGCAACAGGCGCAAAAATTTACCACTTCCTTATCCAAAGTTTATCGGTATGTACTCGAACAAAAAAATAAGGATTTGGTTACTGTTGACGAGGAACTCAATTTTGCCCGAACTTATGTGCGGCTGTTAAAGATGAGGTTTGAGGACAGTATTATTTTTGAAATTCCTGAAAAATCCAGCCTTCCGGAAGCTAAAATTGTACCGCTTTCGTTGCAATTACTGCTAGAGAATGCGGTCAAGCACAATGTGGTCACAGCATCAAGGCCGCTTCGCATCAAAGTTGAGGAGAAAGCCGGATTGTTAATTGTGAGCAATAACCTCCAAGAAAAACAAGTGGTGAAAAAAAGCAGTGGGGTAGGACTTCAAAATATAAAACAACGCTATGCTATTTTAACCGATAGAGCGGTAGAAATTAATAAAACACCAAACCATTTCAGTGTTGGTTTGCCCATGCTTACCAAACAACTGAATGTTGTGGAAACGCAGCAAAGTTTTATTGCGGAAAAACGCTATTTAAAAGCCAAAGAGCGGGTTAAGGCCATTAAGGACTTCTATACGCACCTAACTACTTATTGTATTGTAATTCCTTGTTTATGGTGGCTTAATTTAAGGACTACGGACTTTTTGTGGGCCTTCTTTCCTACCTTGGGATGGGGTTTTGGTATGGTTGCGCACGGTATGGAGGCTTATGGGTATAACCCGTTATGGGGAAGGCGTTGGGAAGAACGTAAAATCCAAGAATTTATGGATAAGGAGGATTTTTAGTTCTTTTGAGATCTTAGGTCTGAAATTGCATGCCCAGGATTTAATGCTGGTACGGATTCCGAACTTAAACCTAATACCTATACTTCCAAACAACTCGTCCCTCTAAAACCACAGTTGACTCCAGTGCTTTTTTATTCACTCCTGATTATTCCGATGTTTGAGGTATCAAAAGAAAAGAAGTTTAACCTTAACAAAAAATAATATGGACACTGACAAAAATCTTAGGTACGAAAGAGCAAAGGAAAGGGTTGATGATCTTAAATCCTTTTACTCAAGTTTATTCAGTTATTGCATCGTAATTCCTATTCTGGTTTATATCAATTATAGAACAAGTAGTTTTCCTTGGGCAATTTTTCCTGCTTTGGGATGGGGCATAGGACTTATTTCCCAATGGATGAGTGCTACGGATAACCACCCTATCTTGGGAAAAGGATGGGAGGAACGTAAAATAAGGGAGTATATGAACAATAGTGAATTCTAACGAATCCGTATATTTAGTTACGTATCCAATCAACCAACTATCATGGAAAATTTAAACAAAGAAAGCAAGTATATCCGTGCCAGAGAACGTGTAGACAGACTAAAGAAGTTCTATGCCAATCTATGGTCCTACTTCCTTGTAATTTCAGCCCTGGCTTTGATCAACTACCTCACCAACGGATTTGGCTATATGTGGTTTTTATGGGCGGCCTTTGGATGGGGCATTGGATTAACTATCCATGCTTTCAAAACTTTTGACCTGAACCCTTTCTTCGGGAAGGGATGGGAAGAACGAAAAATTAAACAATTGATGGAAGATGAAGAAGAGGAAACAAAAAAATGGAGATAATCATGGAACATTTTGATCAAGAAAAATACAAAAGAGCTAAAAAGAAGATTGAGGAACTCAAAGGATTTTATATCCACTTTGTGGTTTACTTGGTCATAAACACCTTTATTTTAGTAAATATTTACCTGAATACAGATGATTTTTGGCAATGGCCCCATTTTGTCACATTGTTTGCTTGGGGTATCGGTTTGGGTTTTCATGCTTCCAAAACGTTTGGTTTTAACCCTCTTTTTGGGAAGAAATGGGAGGAAAGACAAATTCAAAAGTATATTGAGGAGGACGAAAAAGAAATGGACAAGTACCGCTAATGGAACCAAAGATCGCAAAATTTCAAAAAGCTCAAAAAAGGGCGAGGAAAATAAAAGGTTTTTATACTCATGTGTTTGTATTCCTGTTGGTCAATACTGTGCTGTTTACTGTTAAGCCTAGTGTTACAAACCGGATTATTGAAGCAAGTGGCATTCAAGAAATTGGTTTCGCTAACTATTTACATTGGCAATTTTGGACCATTACCTTAAGCTGGACATTCATTTTGATTATCCAAGGCTTAACCTTGTTTGGTCAACCTTTGATTGCTAAATGGGAGCGTCGAAAAATTCAAGATTACTTGAACAAAGAAGATAACCAACACCTTAAACTCTAAACTCAACACACAAACTATGAACGTAATCATTATAGAAGATGAAAAACCAGCAGCTAGAAGGTTGAGTCGTTTGCTGGCGGATTTAAATGTGGAGGTGTCAACTATGCTTCATTCCGTTGAAGAATCCATTGAATGGTTTGAAAATAATTCCCATCCAGATTTGATTTTTTTGGACATCCAACTTTCCGATGGCCTTTCCTTTGAAATATTTGATACGGTAGAGGTAAAAAGTGCAATTATTTTTACCACGGCATATGACGAATATGCACTCCAAGCTTTTAAGTTGAATAGTATCGATTATTTGTTGAAACCCATAGATGATGAGGACCTTAAATTAGCTGTTAAAAAGTATAAAGATTTTAAACCAGAAAGCCAACGAATTTCGGTGGATTTTAACGACATAAAAAAGTTGTTGGTGAACCCCTTGGAACGGGAGTATAAAAAACGGTTTACTGTAAAAGTGGGGCAACACCTAAAAATTATAAATGCAGATGAAGTGGAATGCTTTTACAGTGAGAACAAGGGTACCTATGCAGCTACTTCGGAGGGACGAAATTATTTGTTGGACACCACTTTGGAACACTTGGAAGAAGAACTGTCACCTGAAATGTTCTTTAGGGTAAGCAGGAAATTTTATGTGAACATAAATCACATAAATGATATCATTTCATATACTAATTCCAGGCTTCAAATTAAGATGAATCGCTTTAGTGAGCAAGAAATCATTGTGAGTAGAGAGCGTGTAAAAGACTTTAAGTTATGGTTGGAATAGGATAATTTAAAAAACTGATAATTAATGCTATACACATCGATACGATTAACTATAAATTTTTCTTATACTAAGTTTTGGTAGAAAAAGTTAGTTTTCCTCTACACGATTGTCATCAAATGCAGAAGGTAACAGTTTTGGAACCAATTTGATGAATATCGGCAAGAGAACAGCACCTCCGGGCAACATAAAAATAGCCAAAGACGGAACACTTTTGAAAATATCCAACAATTGATTTTGGACTTTTTTCTTCTCATCTTGACTCAGTTCTTTCACCGCGGATTTGGATAATAGAGAAACCAGTTCTTTGCTTTCAGCGAGCTCTTTTTTTAATCGTTTACTGTTGCGTAAAATTAATTTGCTCACGTTTTTTGACATCCCGTCATAGAATTGAGATGCCAAATTTTTATCATTTAAATAGGAAACTCTGGACTTATTTTTTTCAAAGAAATCGGTCACATTTTTCATAGTTAAGTTCACCTCATTTTTCGTTTTATCGAGGTCCGTACCCAACCCTAAAATATAGTCAGATTCCATTGGGTTTATGGATTGATCCTCCCATATGGTAAGACAGGCCATATCCATAAAATAATCCTTTTCGAAAGAGGTGAAATTATGTCGTAACAAATCCCTGTAGGTGCCATCAAAATTTGCTTCCTTTAGGTTCACATAGGTAAGAGAAGAAGCCAAAAGTTGGATTAACTTTGCATCTTTTTGATCCGTTTCTTTAGAATTTAGTGCATGATATGAAATGTTGATGGTAACATATTCCAGCAGTTTAGCGTGCGTTATAATTTGTGCACCTTGTTTTAAATAACCTCTAAAAATTAGTACGTCCACGTACAAGAGTGAGTTGGTTAGACTGTTACCGAATGCCCTACTGAATGCATTACCACCCAAATAGATTCTGGAATCCAACAGTTTTTCCAACTGGTTTTCCGTGTGTTTCCCAACCAAAATCTTGTTCAAGAAAGAAATCTTGCCTACTTCCAAGGATTGGTAGTAGTTAAAAACAGTATTTACAAAGATGTCAAAGTCCCCCTTGCCCTGTTCTAATCGAAAAGTAAAATAAAGCCCAGTAAGTAAATTGATTTTGGCAACCTCGTCCTCCGTTAAAGCGTGCTCAACCGGGATAAAATCAGCTATGTCCAAGTGTATACCATAGACAAACCCATTCCTTTTCAATTCTTGGTACAGGCTTTCAAAGTCTGGAAAACGTAGGACCGCATTTTTGACTAGATGCCCAAATTTGTTGATCCAACCAGAAGCAGAAGGGTTCATTGGGTTAAGATTTACCGTTCAAATTAACGCAATTTATGTCACTTTAAGAGGAAATTATTGTGTTTTAAATCAAAAAGATGATACTGTATTTCATTATGAAATTCGCTAAACACTATGTCTTTTCTAACAACCAGCGTACAATGATAAAGATCATATTTCTTAAAGTGTTCTGATGGTAGTTTTGTTCAAAATTTAAACACCAAAAGATGAGAAAAAAGATAATTATTGTAATGTTGGCCATGGCTGGTTTAGTTAACCTGACATCGGCCCAAGAAAGTACCCCCAATACCGATGGAAGTAAATGGCAATTTAGACTACGGGGAATTGTGGTGACCCCGGATGAAAGCGCAAATATTGAAACAATTGGCGGAGACGCATCCATATCTACTGCTTTTGTGCCAGAACTTGATATCTCTTATTTCTTTGATGAACACTGGTCGGTTGAGCTTATTTTGGCGACCACAAAGCACGATGTTGAGGCGGTAGGGGCAGCAGCTGGTGATTTGGATCTTGGTCATGTGTGGTTATTGCCTCCCACCCTTACTGGGCAGTATCATTTTACCGGAGGAGATTTTGTGCCCTATTTGGGTGCTGGTGTCAATTTAACCCTCTTCTATGGAGTTGATGAAGGACCAGTAGCAGACGATGTGGACTATGACACCAGTGTTGGCTACGCTTTGCAAGGGGGATTTGACTTTATGCTCACGGACAAATGGTTTTTAAACCTTGATGTAAAAAAGCTTTTCCTGAACACCAATGCAACCGTTAATGCAACTACCGCTCTGGGTGCCACTGTAGACGCCGATGTGGACATTAACCCATGGATAATTGGTTTTGGGGTAGGAGTAAAATTGTAGAGACTTGGATTAGTTTTTAGGTTTTATTTGATGGGGAAAACGGCTTGCCAAAACAAGCCGTTTTCTTTTTTTAGTTAATACCCTCTACATGTTTTATAGGCCTAATCTCCATACGCCAGATTTCCTCTTCAAACCGAGGATCCTCCTTGGCTATGGAAACGGCTTCATTCAAGTCCTTGGCCAACAAATGATAATATCCTGAAATGATTTCCTTCGTCTCATTATATGGACCGTCAATAATGGTTCCATTTTTGTAAGACAACATAGTGCCTTCCATTTCCAAAGGTTGGGCAGATTTAACCCTACCTTCTTCCGTTAATCTTTTTAAATAACCACCCACTTTTTCAATATGTTCCTGCATTTGTTCAGGAGACATCTTTGCCTTTGGTGCTTCTTCACTTCTGATGAGTAATAGAAATTCTCTCATAATTTTTTTTGTTTTGAATTAAAGTTCAACCCTAAGACAATTGGGAAGGTAAGTTAGGGACAAGCTCCTGTATTTTTTTTGCCAAAAGCTCCTTGTCCCTAGAGTTTGGGGCCAATTGCGCTGCATGTTGGTAGGCCAAATTAGCTTGATCCCATTGACTGTCTTTCTTAAAAAGTTCGGCAAGGGTAAAGTGGTACATATAGTAATTATGGATATCGGAACGGGAAGCAAGCTCACGCAATTCCCCAATGGCTATTTGAGGACCCTCAAGTTCTGCGAGGGCAACGGCTCTGTTCAAGGCCACAATGGGTGAATTTTCAAGCGCTTGTAGTTGGTCATATAATGATACAATGAGTTTCCAATTGGTCACTTCATAATTTTGGGCAATACAATGGGTGGCAGAAATGGTCGCGAGGATTGCATATTTTGATAGCACTTCACCCCTGGTAATTGCCCTTAGATATTGAGAACCAATCTGAATAGAATCGCCATCCCATAAACTGCGGTCCTGTTCGCTCAAATCAACAACTTGTCCATCTTCAGACACGCGTGCTCGAAAGCGGGATACATTGAAATACATCAGGGCCAACAGGGCATGGATTTGTGTTTTATCGGTAACACTTTTGTTTTCGACCAGTAGTTTGGCCAATCTGATGGCTTCCAGACAGAGGTCAAAACGGATGATTTGGTTCGTACTGGATGGAAAGTAACCCTCATTGAATAATAAATAAATGGTTTTTAATACCGAATCCAATCGCTGGGTTACAAGTTCCTTATCGTTGAATTCCAGATTCACCATCCGTAGTTGTTTTCTTCCCCGTACCAATCGTTTATTAATAGTCTCCTTGTTGGAGAAAAAAGCATTGGCTATTTCAGCGATACTAAATCCGGACAAAATTTTTAGGACAAGAGCTATCTGGGAATTTTCAGGAATTGAAGGATGGCAGCAGGAGAACATCATTCTTAATTGACTGTCTGCAATGAGTGTGTCGGAAAAAAGAAGAGCCTCATCCAAGTTTGGGTTTCCTCTATTGTTTGCTGCGTAATCTCTTTGATATTTTCCTCTTTTGAGGACATTCAGGGAGAGATTTTTAGCAGTCGCGTATAACCAGGCCTTGGGGTTTTCTGGAATTCCTTTCATTTCCCAGTGTTCCGTGGCCTTCAACAAAGTTTCCTGAACAATATCTTCTGCTGTTTCCACATGGGCATTGCCCAAGTACCGAGAAATAATGGATACGAGTTTTCCATACTCGCTTCTAAAAAAATGTGAAGCCAGTTCACGACCAGAATTTTTCAGAGGCTTTGTCATAAATGGAATTACAAATGGGAAACTAATTTACTCCAGATTTAGTCGAAAACCATGAACAGAGAGTCCACTTTGATTAAAATCCAGCTCTTGGTATCGCTTGAAACCTAGTTTTTTGTACATATGACGAGCAGGTTTCATAAACTTCGTTGAATGAATCAGAACTTGTTTATGGCCTTTCCCCTTAGCCTTGGTGATACATTCGATACTTAAGGCCTTGCCAACACCAAGCCCTCTTGCAGAGGTGGATACTGCCAAGAGTCTAAATCCCGAAGCGTTGTTTATGGATGGAGCCAAACCGCCAGAACCATAATACTGCATGTCGCCAAAGTAAAGTACCCCACCAAGAATAGTATTGGTATCAGATACTGCAATCAGAAGTTCTGTGTCTGGATTCTTCGTGAATTCACCAATATTGGCCAAAGTTTGATAGTAACTAGGTTGTTGGTCAGCCTTTGGAAACCCTTCCAGACCGGAGTACACCTCCACCATAAGCTGCCCAATTTGATGGAACTCGGACGGAGATGCATTTCGGATAATAAAGGGTTTTACTTTTTCGGTATGCCCAAAACGGGAGGCATAACGTTCCCCAAAACTTTTTTCCTTTAATTTTTGTTCCAACACATCCAGTTTTTTTAACAGTGACTCATCCACAACCTCTTGGAGTACTTCTTGAATTCTATTCCATTCTTTTTCAAAGAGAGGCAAGGTTTTCAGTCCTTTTGGAGAGAGTTGTATTATGGTTTTTCTATGGTCCTTAGTGTCTTTTTGGCTTTGCAAATACCCTTGTTCCTTCATTTTGCGGGTAATTTTAATTAAAGCAGGATGGGAAAAGCCAAGCACCTGAGCCATTTCCGTAACAGTTAACGCTTCTTTTTGCTTCAAGAGGAGAAAAATAACATGCCAATTGGGCTCCAAAGGAAGATTGGATTTGTTGTAGTGTGCTACTGTACTGGAAACAATGCTTTCATTCAATTTTTTTATCCTGGCCGTAAACCCTAAATGCTTTAATTTTTGTAAAAAATCATGTTCCATTTTTATTTGTAACTAATTACAAATATATAAAATTACGTAACTAGTTACATAAATAATGGCATTTCAATGAACAAAAGGAGTGGTTTTAATTTAAATATGTTGATCTAGTAAGATTATATTGCCATCAGGGTCCGTTAACATAATGCTACCAGGCCCTAGTTTACTCTCATCGGTTTCGGATAGCAAACCAATGCCGTTAGCCTTTAGGCTTTTTTGGATTTCACGGACATCATCAAACGATTCCAGCGTCTGGGCATTTTCATCCCAACCAGGGTTAAACGTTAGGATGTTGTTTTCGAACATCCCTTGAAAAAGTCCAATCAAGGCATTACCATTTTTTAGAATAAGATAGTTTTGCTCCATGCTCCCTGCAAAAATTTGGAATCCTAATTTTTCATAGAAGGTTTTGGAAACATCAAGGTTTTTGACCGCTAAACTCATGGAAAAGGCACCTAATTTCATATGAAGGGGTTTAAAATAAATAGAGCCACTTTAAAGTGGCTCCTAAGTCTTATTGGATAATTCCTGTACAGGCAACCCTGGCTCCAGCTGCACCACTGGGTTGGGAAGTAAAATCGTCAACACCTTGGTGTACAATTACGGCCTTACCTACAATATTTTTGGTCTCATCCTCACATCCAATGCACCACTCTCCGGTAGCAAAGTCAACCGTAGCATTGCCTTGGGCATCGGCTACAAAATTTCCAATGTCCCCTTTGTGATATCCACCTTCGGCACCCCATTTGGCATGCGGCTGAAAAGTAGGGTTCCAATGTCCCCCTGTAGATTTTCCATCGGCTGAGGAACAATCTGCTTTTTCATGAATGTGAATAGCATGCTCTCCTTCGGTCAGTCCCGTAAGCATAGCTTTCATGATTACATTTCCGTTTTCCTCGGTAAATGTAACCTCACCGCCCACTTTGCTATCACTTTTGGCTTCCATGGAAAACTTAATGGCTTTCACCTCCACAATTTCTTCCTTGACTTCTTCAACGATCTCTTCGGCCTCTTTTTCTGCTTCTTTTTTGGCTTGTTTACAGCTAAAGGCTACCAAAACTAGAAGTCCCATGGTCATAAGTTGTATTTTTTTCATCGTAAGAATTTTTAGGTTTTGGTCTAAGTTACTCAATATTTGAGGAGGTGTCAACAGTTTTGTTTTTTGTTAAGGCAGGATTTAAAAAATCTCTGTGGGAACAAGGGTGGGGGATGTCTTGTTCAAGGAAATGTTATCGCATTGCGAAATACGAATCGGCTGATTCTTGCGTTATTCTGATATAACCAAGTCCCCCAAAATGGTTGCTAAAAAATAATTTATGTTGGTTCAACAACCGTCAAATTACATAGACTTTTTGGTCTATTGCAATAAGCGAAGATCATTCTGCAAGGCGTACCACAGATTAAAAAAAATGTGGTGCAATGGGGAAATGGGTTACTCCGATTACGTTAGGTTATTGGGCAAAATTAGAAGGGACGCCATTGAGTTGGAGCTGGATTATTTTGACATTTTGCACATGCGTCAATAGCGCATATTTACTCCAACAAGCTACTAATCACTTGTGTTTCGTTATGTAACGTCTTATGAACAGGGCATTTATCGGCAATTTGCATAATTCGTTTTTTTTGTTTCTCATCCAAATCTCCAGTTAATCTTATTTCCCTATGGAAGGTGTCAATTTTGGCACTATCTGCTTCACAATTTTCACAATCGATTGCATGTGTTTTGCTGTATGAAGTATGTACTGCAACATTATCTATAAGCCAACCTTTGCGTTTGGCATACATTTGAATGGTCATAACTGTACATGCCGAAAGTCCTGCGGATACCAACTCATATGGTGAAGGCCCAAAATCATTTCCGCCATAAGGGGTAGGTTCATCTGCCACCATATAGTGGTTCCCCACTTTCATTTGGGTGGTAAAACCATCTTCAGCGTCCAAACTTGCCACTACTTGATGTTTAGTTTTTAAGGTTGATTTATCGTTTGCTGACAAATTAAGGTACCTCATAGCCCAACCAGCAATCACATTACCAACATAAATGGAATCTTCTTTTCTGGACAACAAATGATCGGCACCGTCTAGGGAAACAAAACTTTTTGGATGATGTGCGGATAAATAGATTTCTTCGGCGTTTTTAATGCCTACAGTATCATCTTGTGGTGAATGCATAATAAGCAAGGGCTTTCGCAGTGTTTTAGCCGTTTCTGGCAAGGACTTGGTCTCTAGGTCGTCCAAAAATTGCTTTTTTATCGTAAAATCCCTGCCACTCAAATTAATTACTGCCTTTCCCGTAGCCAGAATTTCTTCAACTCCGCTTTGTAATAGGTGTTTTACATGGACTGGATTAGAAGGAGCTCCAACCGTTGCCACTGCCTTTATTGAGGGAATTTTGGCCGCTGCAAAAATCGCGGCAGCTCCACCCAGAGAATGCCCTATCATAAGGGTTGGAGCCTGGAAGTTATCGTTAAGAAACGTGGCCGCTGCAACCAAATCTCCTACATTACCCGAAAAATTGGTGTCCGCAAAATCACCTTCGCTTTCTCCCAATCCCGTAAAATCAAAACGTAATACCCCAATCCCATGCGAGGTTAGGGCCTTACCGATGTTTTTTACCGCAAGTAGGTTTTTAGTACAAGTAAAGCAATGCGCAAAAATTGCAAAACTATGAGGATGACGATCCGCAGGAAGCTCCAACCGCCCTGCTAGGGTTTGTCCATCTGAGTTTTTGAAAGTTATTTTTTGAAGGCCCATTTGATATCAATTTAAGGTTCACACCGTATTCAAAACCAAAAGGGATGTATAACAACAGGATTAATCCTTCACCACTTTCTTTTTGAACACTCCTCTTAAGTCGGGATTAAAGAAGATTCCTATCTGAATCCGGTCAAAGACAGCATTGGCAAACTGGTTTCGGAGATAACCGACTTGAACACTACTATTTTCCGTTAAGTGAATACCAATAGCTCCGTACAATCTGTTTTGTCCAAAAAGATCATCTTGCAAATTGATAAATAATTCATCATAGAAATTCAGAAAGAAGGTGTCCGTTAAAGGGAGTGTGACTTGAATCCGGTACCGAGCCCGATGTTGTGTATCTGTGGTCTCACCAAAATCCAAAAATCGTTGTTCCAAGCGATAACGATGCTCAAAAAGTAGCTCCCAAACTTTGTTTTTAAGGATGAACTGTTCAAAAATTCTGTGCTCCCTACTATTGGTCTCATTGGGAAATTCCTCAAAGGTTCCATCTGTGGAAATATACCCATAACCTGCCGTTGCTATGGCATTTGGGTTGATATGATAATTTAGCCCGGTCCGAAGCAACAATTGATTAAAATTAGAGGTAGTTTCATAGAACCGAAACTGGGCCTCGGTATGTATACTAAATCTTTCTGCCACTTTGTTGGCTCCAAAATACATATACCAGGCACCCAATTCGTTCTCACCAGATTCCTGTGCTCTAAGTTGGCCTGAAAGAGCCAAGAGTGAGCAAATCAAAATTAATTTTCCTTTCATTCTAAACCAAAAATTTGCGTTTCTTTAAAAGGTGACAAATTTAATGCTTCTATTGATTTTTGATAAGGTTTCCAGTCTTTTGTGAAAAAAGAATTTGTCTTGTCCAATGCTGTTTTAATTTCATCCTCCGCAAACTGAACAAGTCTCCTTTCCGTATCGGTGATGCCTGACTTCCTACTGTCCACATAAAAGATGGCCGTATTTAAACGTCGCATCACGGTAAGTTCAGGATTTCGCGTAATACCTTGTCTTTTGTCCTCCTTACCAAGGTAAAGCGCAATGACGGAATCTATTTGCTTCACTATGTCCTTGGAAACTTTGATTTGATCCTTGAACTTTTCTTTATCTAGTTCTTTCATTTCTTTTTGGAACTTGTTGGCCAAATCTTTACTTTGAACTAATTGCTTAACCGCATCTGCTGATGTTTGTATGTAACCTTCTAGCTTTTTACCCATATTGTACACTTCCTGGATGGCGGAAAGTGATGTTTTAAGCCGAGGATCTGATTTTACAGTGATATTGGTCGAATCTGTTGCGTCTCCATGATGAATCTTTAATTTGTAAATACCTGGCTTTACAGATACACCACCTTGCTCTTTTTTGTCTTTACTGATTTTTCTAGATGGGGTTTCTGGACCTTTTTCATCCAGTTCCCAATAAATCCTATGGAATCCAGCTTTCTTTGGCGTTTTTTTGGAAAGAGTTCTTATGAGTTTATCCCCATCATAAATCTTGAAGAAAATGGAATCTATCTTTGCCTCTTCCTCCTTTTTTTCTTCTTCGGGTTTGTCTTTTGCATCTTCTTTATGCTCCTTAGAATCGTCCTTTTTCCCTTCTTTAAGATAATAGGTGATCATGGCCCCAGATTTTCTGTTTTCACCATTGTATATGGCATCCCCACCAAATCTACTCCCGGTAGCTTGTTGGTATGCGGCCAAATAGGCATCCGGACTTGGAAATAGGCCAATATCTTTTTGAAGGGTTGCAGAATTGCTGGCCAATGCCCTTAGTGGACGGATATCATCCAGTACCCAAGCTGCGCGTCCAAAGGTCCCAATGATCAAATCTTGCTCTCTAGGGTGAATGATTAAATCCTTGGTAGAGATGGTGGGAAAACCCTCGGTCCATTTTTGCCACTTTTCTCCTGCATTTAAGGACACATATAACCCATCATCCGTACCTAAAAACATGAGATTAGGATTCTCTTTGTCCTCAACTATGCATAGAGCGTAGCTTTCTACGTCCTTGCCATCCACAATTCGGGTCCATGTTCTTCCATAATCTCTGGTGCGATATGCATAGGGCGTGTAGTTGAATCTTCGGTAATCATTGGCAACGAACAGCGCTTCACCTCTGTTGTTTTTGGAAGCCTTTATTTGCGGAATCCAACTGCCTTTAGGCAGGCCTTTGATATTTTGGGTCACCTCGGTCCAACTTTCCCCTCCATTTTGAGTCATATGAATACGGCCGTCATCGGTTCCTACCCATAGCATGTCCTTTTCAACTGGAGAAGGCTCGATAACGAGGATTGTGCAGTAGTTTTCTGCTCCTGTTGCATCCATGGTAAGGCCGCCACTTTCACTTTGTTTCTGTTTTTCTTTATCGTTTGTGGTCAAGTCTGGAGAAATCACTTCCCAGGTTAACCCCTTATCGGTTGATTTGTGGACAAATTGACTACCAAAGTAAACAGTGCTGTTGTCATATGGGTCTTGTCCAATTCCGGCATTCCAATTGAATCGGAGTTTTGTAGTGGCATCCGGTGGGGTAGGGCGAACAATATAGTTGTTTCCTGTTTTCCAGTCGTATCGTGAGACAAAACCTTGTTGGCTCATGGCGTAGCCAAATTGGTTGTCATCTAAATCCGGAACAACATCAAACCCATCCCCAAAGGCTATTTCCTGCCAATAATCGTTTCTAATTCCTTGATGACGCCAAGTGTATGCAGGACCTCTCCAAGACCCATTATCCTGCATTCCCCCATAGACGTTATATGGGTATTCATTATCAATACTGATATGATAGAATTGAGCCAAGGGCAAATTGCCAATAAAGCGCCAAGTTTTCCCACCATCTTTGGTGATATTCATGCCACCATCGTTTCCATCAATCATAAATTGCCCATTTTCGGGATGAATCCACCATGCGTGGTGATCCGGATGTACTCCGTTATCCACCTGATATGCTGGCATCAATTGCTTGAAATTTTTACCTCCATCCTCAGAAACATTCACGTAAGTAAAAATGGAAAAGACCCTGTTTTCATTTTCCGGGTCAACATAAATTTCAGAGTAATAAAAAGGTCGGTTACCAATATCATTCTTGTCATTGATTTTTTTCCACTTTGCACCTCCATCCTCTGACTTATATAGCGCATTTTTCTTGGCTTCCACCAAAGCGTAGATTACATTAGGCTTGTTTTTGGCGATAGCAATTCCAATTCTACCCAATTCTCCTTTGGGAAACCCCTCTTCATGGGTGATTTTTTTCCAGTTTACCCCGCCATCATGGGTAATGTACAAGCCACTTCCCGTACCACCAGAGTTAAAAAACCAGGGGTCCCGCTTGTGTTCCCACATAGCGGCAACAAGCTTATTGGGGTTGGAAGGATCCATAACCAAATCCGCCACCCCGGTTTTATTGTTTACAAATAGAGCTTTGTTCCAAGTTTTTCCACCATCCGTGGTTTTATAAACTCCACGCTCCGGGTGCACCCCCCAAGGTGAGCCAATTGCTCCAACGTATACGATATCTGGATTGGTTGGGTCAATAAGAATCCTGTGGATATGTCTTGTCTTTTCCAATCCCATTGAGGTCCATGTTTTACCGCCATCCAAGGATTTGAAGACACCATATCCCCCATTTAGACTGTTTCTTGGATTACCCTCTCCTGTTCCGGCCCAGATAACCGAAGGGTTGGATTGTTGAATGGCCACAGCTCCTATGGATGCTGTTACCTCCTTCTCAAAAATGGGTTTCCATTTGATTCCTCCTGAGGTAGATTTCCATATTCCTCCAGAAGCGGTTCCAACGTACATGATATCTGGATCGCTGTGCACGACATCTATAGCAGTAACTCGTCCGCTCATTCCGGCTGGACCAATATTTCTGGGTTTCATGTCCTGTGCCAAGTCCATGGTAAACTCCTGGGCAAAAACAAATGGGGATGCGAAAAGCATCGTCAAGAAAAGTAAGTTTTTTATCATTTTTTGGTAATTAGTTCGTCGATTAAAGATAATTTGTTTCACTACGGAATTAATTTTTCAAAGCGTTATTGGCTATCTCTACAAGCTTTAGGTCTATCTTTTCTTTAGATAACCATTTGCCTTGTAGGACGACTCCAGAAATATTTTTAAGAGATGAAAGATTTTGTAATGGATTTGCTTCCAAAACAATGAGGTCGGCGGCCAAACCTTCTTTGATTTCTCCAAAATCCTCTTCCATACCAAAGAATCTGGCGGGATTGATGGTTCCAGATTGAATGATCTCCAAAGGTGTCAATCCTGCACGTTCCATACCTTCTATTTCATGATGGATTGAGAAGCCGGGCACGTTGAATAGTTGTGGTGCATCAGAACCCAATAAGATACCTTGACCATCTTCCTGTAGTGCTTTTAGCAATTGCCTTCTAATGGAAATAAAACTTTCCCACTGGGTTTCATCAAAACCCGAATCGGGACCTGTGGAGTTTAGCTTAATTCTCTCCCAGTTCTTTAAGGTTGAAACAGGCATATATTTCATTTCTGGTTGTTGTAAAAGGATATCAACAGAAACAGGGGCGAACCATCTTTCAAAAAGGCTTTGGGTAGGCACAATCCAGACCTTGTGCTCCTTGGATAATGCTACCAATTCGTCAATTTGAGAAGCGTCGGCCAAAGAAGTAAAATTATATCCAAAGAACCCATTTTCTGAAGGAGTTACATTTTCCGAAGCAGGGACCAAACCTTCCAAAAACCCATCAATATGGTCAATAGAAGCGAAACTACTCTCCAGAGCATGCCTGATTCCCACATCTACAGGTACATGGCCTGCAAAAGGAATGCCCACTTCGTTGGCAGTTTTTACAAGGGAATCAAATACATTGCGTTTGATACCAGGATGTATTTTTAGAAAATCATAGCCGTCTTTTTGGTAAGCAGTTACTTTGGCAATTGCTTCTTCCTCTGAACTTACCGAATTGCCATTCAAAGAGGGACTGGAGGTGAAAATCCGTGGCCCCAGAACCTCACCTTTTTTTACCTGTTCCCTTAATTCCAAATGGTTTGGGGCACCCAACATCCCACGTATAGTAGTTATCCCATTGGAAAGATATAAGAAAAGTGTTTCTTCCAAACGTTTTGGAGATGTTGTGGGAGGGGGGATATGTGCATGCATTTCTGCAAGCCCTGGGAGGACAAACTTACCAGTTCCATCAATATGTTCACCAAAGTTTTGTGGATTTAGGGCAGTTCCAGTAATCTGTTTGATTTTTCCAGAATCAATTACAATATGTTGATGGTCTATAATGGTTCCCTTGCGAACGTCAATTACGTTGACATTGCTTAAAAGTAGCGCGCCTGAATTTGATTTTTCTTGGGCCTGATTGCATGCCGTTAGGACAATCATTACCGAAAGCAGTACTATTTTTTTCATTTTAGTATTGTTTTTGCCCCTTGCTTAAGGAGCGATTAGTTGTGTCCTATATGGCAGCCGCAACCTGGACGCGTAAAACTTTGGGCTTTTTCATGCCAAGGAAAAGCAGCATTGTATTTGTTGTTTTCCCACCAGAATTGGGAGCGTGATTGTTCCGTGTTACCAATTTCATTCATGGTTTCGGTATCAAAAAGTCGTCCATTGACCATGGTATATTTTACCGTTTCGGTATTTCGGATATCCTCTAAAGGATTTTTATCCAAAACGATTAGATCTGCAAGTTTCCCGACTTTTAAAGATCCAATATCATTTCCGGCCCCGATGTATTCAGCCCCGTTGATGGTTGCTGCTTGCAAAGCCTGCATGTTGCTTAATCCACCTTGGTGCAATAACCAAAGTTCCCAATGGGCTCCCAGGCCTTGCAATTGCCCATGGGCACCTAAATTCACCTTTACACCCTCGTTGGTAAGTGAGGTGGCCGTTTTGGACACAAGAATGTGCCCATTTTCGTATTCTTCATCAGGAATCATGGTTCTATGCCTAGATCGTGAATCCACCAACCCTCTAGGGGTATATTTTAATAGTCTTTCATTCTCCCAAATCTTATCTTTTTGGTAAAACCAATATTCACCATTGATTCCACCGTAGTTGACCACTAAGGTAGGCGTGTATCCCGAACCACTGGTTTTCCATAACTCGACCACATCCTTATATACTGGGGCTACTGGAATATTGTGCTCAATACCCGTATGGCCGTCCATAATCATGGACATATTGTGATAAAAAGTAGAACCTCCTTCCGGCACTACATTGATGCCTAGTTCTCGGGCGGCCTGCATTACTTGTTGGCGTTGTTCCCTTCGTGGCTGATTGTAACTTTTTACGGATTTGGCACCAAAGGCTTTTGTTCTTCGGATAGCAGAACGCGCATCTTCCAAACTGTTTATTTCCGCTTTAAAATCTCCATCAGCACCGTAAAGTATGATTCCTGTGGAATACAGCCGTGGACCTATCATATCCCCATTTTTAATTAGCTCGGACATGGCAAAAATGGACTCCGTATTAGCCGAAGGATCATGGGAAGTGGTAACCCCAAAGGCCAGATTTGCGTGGAGCTGCCAATGTTTTTGGGTAGTTAATCCGTATCTGAACCCGCCAATATGTGCATGGGCATCCACAATACCGGGCATGATGGTCTTTCCGGAAACATCAAATACCTTGGCGTTGGACGGCACATTTATTTCATTGGATTGGCCTATGTATTCAATTTTGTTTTCATTGATGACAATGGTACCTTTTTCAATGACTTCGTCCCCTTCCATAGTTATGATTTGGGCATTTGTAAAGGCAATTCGTCCGGATGGTTTATGGGTTTTGGAAGCCAGTCCTATTTTGGTGCCGATACTGTCCATTTTAACTGCCTTTTCCGGAGAACCGGGGAGAAAAGTGTATCGGTCCTTGATTTCATTTGCATAGTATTCATCGCCAAGTGTCCAGAAAACCTTTTTACTGTCCTTAGACCAGTGCAGGTTAATTCCTGCATCCTTGGAAACTTGGGAAACTGGTACAGCCTTGGATTTATTATCCAAATCAATTTCCTTTCCGTTGAGGACCAAGGGAGCTATGTAGGCCTTATGCAAATTGGTAAAAGCAATCCATTGATTATCCGGACTGGGAACCAACCGGTTGGCATACTTAGATTTAATATGCGTTTTTTTGTCTTGACCATTCAAGTTTACTGATTTTAACTCCTTGGTAAGACCTCCAAAATAAGTGCCTCCGGTCTGATAAAAAATGCGGTTTCCCTCTTTGGTAAACATAGGGTATTCACCTTCATCAACCACCCATTTTGGGTTTGACCCATCAACATTGATAGTATAAATACCTGTTTTTTTAGCAAAACTTCTCCCTTGGTCATTATTGCCAGACTCTTTTCTGTATGTAATCTTGTAGCCATCCGGGCTAAACGAAGGGGTTCTATAGATACCTTTGGCAGAACTAAGCTTAACTGGGGTGCCTCCAGTTGTAGGGATTTTATAAATGGCGCCCATACTTTCGTCATTCCAAGTTACATAAGTGATAGTTTTTCCATCTGGGGAAAAGGTAGGTTCAAATTCAAAATCCGAACTCTTGGTTAAGCGTTCGGGCTTTCCGTTAGGTAGTTTCTTGGTCCACAAATGTCCGAGGGCATTAAACACCAAGGTTTTTTGATCTGGAGAGGTTACAGCATGACGAATGACCTTAGCAGTAAATTGATCTGGTGCAACAGGGGAATCTACCCTAAGAGTCTCCGCAATTTTGATGTTGGCATCCACTGTAAAAGGAATATTAGTAACAACTCTGGTATCTATATTTATGCTGTGGATTTTTCCCTTGTTCCAAAAAACGATTTCCTTGTTATTGGGCATCCAGCTAAAGTTGGGGTAAATCCCAAAAATGGCCCATGCCTCTTGCTGATCTTTGTTTAAGCTGTCCAAAATAGGCCATTCCTCACCAGTTTCAAGATCATGTAGATACAGTACCGTTTTGGTTCGAATCCTTTTTACAAAAGCAAGCAATTTACCATCCCTGGAAATCTGAGGTCTCGCCGCACCGCCTGGACCGCCTGTAACGGTAATTGTTTTCCCAGTTTCAAAATCGTAGCGTTTGATAACATAAATCTGCTTGTTGGGGTCCTTGTTATATTGAAAGAAACCTCCAGGATACACATCCTCGCTATAGTACAGGTATCTTCCATCTGGGGAAACACAGGGTTCATTTAAATCCTGTTGGTCATTTTTGCGCTTAGTCAATTGCAGACCAGATCCGCCAGTAATATGATACTGCCAAATTTCTCCAGCACCCAATGAGCGTTGGGAGGTAAAGTGTTTTCGAGCCACCAAATAATGGCCATTGGGCATCCAATATGAGTTGTTGAGTAGCCTGAATTTTTCTTTGGTCACCTGTTTGGCATTGGAGCCGTCTGAGTCCATAATCCAAATATTATCTCCACCGCCTGCATCGCTGGTAAAAGATATTTTAGAGCCATCTGGACTAAACCGAGGTTGAACTTCAAATGGGATTCCAGTTCTCAGGGCCTTGGCTTTTCCTCCGGAAATTGACATGGAATAAATATCACCCAACAAGTCAAAAACAAGCTGTGTGCCATCCGGACTAACATCCAGATTCATCCAAGTACCTTCATCAGTGGAAAATTGATGATCTTTAAAATTAAATTCTCCTTTAGGATTGGAAACATCCCACTTGGTGTCATCTTTTTTATCTGTTTCCTGAGCGTGCAAACTTATTGATGCCAAAAGCATCAATGCGGCGTAGAAGTATTTCATTATAGGTTCAATTAGTCAGCTAAAGATACCAAAAACGGGCAGCGCAATTCTTAAAAAGGTGTTAAGGAACCCAAGCGATTTTATTTTATGTATTTTTAGCCGGAATGGAGAAAAAAGCACCTTGGTATTACCTTGTTTTGTTGATTCTTGCAGGAGAGGCAGTTTTTATTCTCCCCTTTGTATTGCCTAGAATTTTTAGGAGCACTGTACTCGATGTTTTTGAACTGGACAATACCCAATTGGGCCTGTGCTTTTCCTTGTACGGCATTGTGGCCTTGGTTTCCTATTTGTTCGGTGGTCCCTTGGCCGATAAATATCCTCCAAGAAAATTAATTTCCATTGCCCTTTGGATGACTGCTTTGGGCGGTCTATTTTATGCCACGTTTCCTGGTTTTGGACACTTACAGCTTTTATATGGTTATTGGGGTTTTACCACTATTTTTTTGTTCTGGGCACCCATGATCAAAGCTACCAGGGTTTGGGGAGGTGATACCTCCCAGGGAAAGGCATTTGGATTATTGGATGGAGGACGCGGGCTTACAGGCGCCTTATTTGGTTTAATGGGGGTGCTAATTTTTTCATTTTTTCTTGGAGAGGAAGTGGATACCAGTTCACTTGAAGAACGAAGAGCCGCATTTCAGTATGTGGTTTATACCTCCTGTGTGATTATTACGCTGATTGGAGTTTTTGTATGGGGGTCAATGAAATCTGGAATGGATGAAAGTAAGATTTTGGTGGAACGGATTTCGAAAAAAGAGATTGGCCAAGTGCTTAAGATTCCCTCCGTTTGGTTGTTGATGGTGATTATTCTTTGTGCTTATGTGGGCTATAAGATCACGGATATCATTTCTCAATATGCTAATGAAGTTATGCTTTATGATGAAGTAAAAGCAGCACAAACGGGCACTTTTTTTCAGTTCTTGAGACCGGCTACAGGTATTCTGGTTGGATTGGTAGTGGATCGTTTTCGAATTACACTTTGGTTAGTTTATAGTTTTGCAGCTTGCATTATAGGAGGAATTTTATTTGGATCAGGAATTATTGAGCCTTCAACCACCGCCTTGTTTTTTGTATCGGTAGTAATCGTTGCCGCAGGGGTTTATGCCGCAAGAGCACTTTATTTTGGGGTAATGCAAAAGGGAAAGATTCCTTTGGTACTTACTGGTACAGCGGTGGGGCTGATTTCCATTATTGGATATACTCCTGATATTTTTGCAGGACCGGCCTATGGAATGTTATTGGATGCCCATAGGGGGGAAGAGCTTGGGCATCAGAATGTGTTTTGGATGCTGACCGCTTTTTCCTTTGTTGGAGGAATTGCAGCCGTAGTATACCATAGACTTTATGGAAGAACCGGTTAAGGTCTACCACCCACTTCTTGATTTGATATTCTTTTTACAACAATCAACAATTTCGATAATTCTCTTTTGACGGGTCTCTTCGCGTTTGGCTTGCTTTAACCAATACAAGTAGCTTTTTCTTTGCCCTTTGGTAAAACTTTGGAAATTGATGAAAGCTTTTTTGTTCCGGTTAAAAACCTTTTGGAGGTCTTTTGGCACCACCCCGTTTTCAACATCATCCAAAAGGGTCCAGGTTCCATTTTTTTTTGCTGCGTCAATTGTGGCTTGACCACTTTTGTGCATTAAACCTTCAGCTATCAATTCAGTTATATGGTCCTTATTGACTTTGCTCCAGGTACTCTTTGGTTTTCTTGGACAGAAATATTGGCGGCGCTTACCATCACCTAAGCTTTTAACGGTGCTGTCAATCCAACCGTAGCATAGCGCCACGCGTACAGCTTCTTCCCAGCGCATGCTTTCCGCAGGGTGATCTACTTTATACAGGATTAGGTAAATACCTTTGGAGGAGGCATGGTTTTTATGCAACCAGTCCCGCCACTCTGAGTCGTTTTTAAAGTAGTGTTCCAAAATTTCCTTCATGATTGTCCTAATCAATTTGGGATTTGTCCAAAAAACCAGCTAATTCCGATTTTGTGAACAAAGTAGCCCCTTTATAAACAGCAAAAATATTTTGAGTATTGGTGATGTCTTCCAAAGGATTGTCTTCCAATAAAACCAAATCAGCTACTTTGCCCACATGTAGAGACCCATAGTTGTTTTCCTGACGCAAAAATTTAGCCCCATTATATGCCGAGGTTCGTAGGGCCTCTATAGGTGAAAGCCCATTTTCGACCATAAGTTCAAGCTCTTTGTGCAAGGAAATGCCAGGATAAATGTAGGAATTAAAGGCTCCACTGTCCGAACCCGCCAATAGGGACACCCCAGCATCATTTAATGATTTAGTCAACTTCCCAAAAAAGATATCCAATTGTTTTCTATCATTCCGAACCTTTGCTGAAGCATTTAAAGCTCTATCAATTCTACCTTGGTAAGTTTTGATAATACCGGACCCCATGTAATTTAAATAAATATCATTCCTATGGTCCACTTCGTCCAAATAACTCAAGGTTTTACCAATATGGAGAGTGGGTACTACAAAGACATTTTTTTCCTTTAGTCTTTTAAAGGTTCGCAGTGCCGTGCTGTCGGAATAATTCTCTAAAAGTGCCGGCATAGCCTGCCAAAAACCCAGCTCTTTTTGTTTTAGCTTCTCGGTAATGTTCTTTTCATTGGATGCACATCCTTTCATGATGTAATAAAGATGTTCAATGGCATCTATGCCAACATCCATAGTTTCATCCAGGGTAACGGTGAAGGGCATATGACCTGAAGTAATCAAGTCTCGGTTTTGCGCTTCCTTTAGGGTTTTTAAGTAGTTGTCTCCTGAAATTCTACTATCGTATAGTTTTACAAAATCAACATTTAGCTTTTCCAACGAGTCCAAAGCGATGTTTATATCCTTATCACTTTCCACAACTAAAGAGCCCGCCCAGGTGGCATTGGGGCCGTCAATTTTTGGCCCGGCTGTGAAGAGGGTAGGGCCTATTAAATTACCTTCTTCAATTTCCTTTTTCCATGCCATAACGGAGAGAGTCAAATCTCCACCGGCATCTCTCACCGTGGTAATTCCATTGGCTATAAAAAGGTTTAAAAAGTTTTTGTTGTTTTTGATTAGGGAATCCCCGCCCCTAAGATGAATATGATTATCCCAAAACCCTGGCAGCACGAATTTACCCTTGGCATTTAGAACTTTAGCAGTTTTGAAATTGGTTTTCGTTCCCTTTTCCAAAATGGCGGTAATTCTTCCATTGGTGATGAAGATATCTTGATTCTTAAGCTTACCTGTTTCCAAATGAAGTACATTGGCATTGCTAATAAGCATGTCAACCATTTGCTCTTTTGTCCCTTCTTGACAGCTGATTAAAAAAGTTAATAGGAAAAGAAAGCAACCCCAAGAATGCCAGTGATTTTTCATTGTTTTATTGTATAGACTTTATTCCCACCCACGCTAGCGGTTTGGACTCTAAATTACTAGTGCCATTTACCTATATTTTCTCGTGGTAGATGTAGAAATTAGCATCAAAAACTAGATTTTCGCCTTTTAACTCTTCTGTTTTCCATTCGGAATTTGGGAACAACCAAAGCGCTGCTTCATCTACATATACTCGGATGGGCATATCAAAATCTTCCACAACATCTACATACCTAAAGCTAAGTGTTTTTCCTTCTTGTTTGTACTCCAATTTGGGTATCATGGAGGTTCGTAGATATTGATTAAAGAAAGCGGAAAGGTCCTTTTTTGTATTCTTACTGATATAATCCTCTATCTGTTTGGTGGTTACGGTTTGATGATAAAATTCAGCATTTAACCCCCTTAAAATCTGCCTCCAAAGTTGATCATCCTCAATCAACTGCCTTAAGGTGTGTAGCATGTTTGCCCCTTTGTAGTACATGTCTCCTGAGCCTGATTTATTTACATGATAAGGGCCTATGATCGGTCTGTCATTTCGGATGTTTTTTCTGGTTCCGATTACATATTCTGCGGATGCCTTTGTCCCAAAATGATAATCCAAATACAAGTTCTCCGAATAAGCCGTGAAGGACTCATGAATCCACATATCAGCAATGTCTTTGTAAGTGATATTATTGGCAAACCATTCGTGACCCCCTTCATGGATAATGATAAAATCGAATTTTAAACCCCAGCCAGAGCCCGAAAGGTCCCTACCCAAATAGCCATTTTGGTATTTATTTCCGTAGGTAACGGAACTTTGGTGCTCCATACCTAAATAGGGTACTTCGACCAACTTAAAACTGTCCTCATAGAAAGGGTAGGGGCCAAACCAATGTTCAAAGGCCTTGAGCATCATTGAGGTTTGCTTGAATTGTTCCTTGGCTTTTTCCAGGTTATCACGAAGCACATAATAATCAACATCCAAACTGCCTTTTTCCCCTTCAAACTTTTCTCCAAAGTGCACATAATCTCCAATGTTGACATTCACTCCATAATTATTGATAGGATTGGATACGAACCAAGTAAAACTTTTTGTGGTGTCATGCTCGATAGTTTCAATCAACCTACCGTTGGAAACGTTCATTAAATTTTTGGGAACATCCACGCTAATGCGCATGCTATCCACCTCATCATACATATGGTCCTTATTGGGCCACCAAACACTTGCACCAAGCCCTTGGCATGAGGTAGCCACAAAAGGCTTGTCATTAGCATCTCTTTTCCAGGAAAATCCGCCGTCCCACGGCGCTCGAGCCGCTTTTCTTGGCTTGCCAGAATAGGAAACTTTCAGTTCATTATAGGTACCTTGAATTTGCTTCTTTTTTAGTTGGATAAAATGGGCTGGACCAACAGATGTGAAATCCAATGGTTGACCATCTTGGGTTACTTTATCTATCTGCAAAGGTTCTTGTAAATCTATTTGAATCACGTCTGCTTCTTTGAGCACCTTGTACCTTATACGATTGAACCCCGAGATAAACTCCTCTTCTGGTTGCACTTTAAGGTTTAAATCATAATAGTTCAGATCCCACCACTCCCTTTCTGGGGTAATGCTACCCCTTAAGGTATCTAGTTTGGTAAAATCCTGGGCATAGTTGCCCATTATTACACCCACAAACATCAGACTAAAAACAATGTAATTCTTCATTCAAATTGGTTTAATGTAATCTTATACAACCTCAATTAACCTAAGGGATTATCTAAAAACTTTGTTGGGAAATACCACGGGGCTCTCATGCCCATCTTTACCAACCGCTGCCACTCCAAAAAAGAAATTGTCAACAACAATGCCATCCAAGATAAATTCGGTAACATCCCCCACATATTTATGATGATCCCAAGTGGGAGAGGTGGTATCTCGCCAATAGATTTTGTACCCCACGGCACCTTCTGCCTTGTTCCATTTAAGCTTAGCTGATGGCTCAACAATACCTCCGATTTCCACTGTGGTGGGAGCAAGGGGTGACCATGCAATCGAGGCTAAATTTATAGCATTAACTGCTGTCAACTTTTTGGCGTATTCAAAATTAACATGCTCGAGCACATCCCCATAGGCAATACCGTTTTCAACTCGAATATCTTGATGTTGTTGGGTGTAGTTCTCATGGGCCTCCATAATTCTGATTCCAGCAAAACCTGCATCATTGAATGGTCTATGATGCCCACCTCTACCAAATCGGTCCAAACGATACACCATGATGGGATTCATTTCGGGCATATAAGTTTTGGTGGTTTGGTGTACATAACGTGCCAATTGCCGTGAGATACCGTCCACTTCACCACCATAAAAACGGCGAGCCCTTCTTTGTTCCTCACTTTCTGTTGGAGGTACAGGCTCAGAGAAAATTCTGAAATCCCTGTTACTGACCACACCATCAACACCAGTAATATTCCCAATCATATCGTTGTTCAGGATTCCAATAATATCCCATCCATTTTCCTTAGCATGAGCAGCCAAACCCTTTCCCCCAAAGAGACCTTGTTCTTCTCCCGATAGTCCAACATAGATAATGCTATTCTCAAATTGGTATTTGGAAAGCACCCGGGCCGCTTCCAACGCACCTGCCATACCACTGGCATTATCGTTGGCACCCGGAGAGTCTGAGGTATAATTGTTGGGGTCACTTACCCGGGAATCGATATCTCCGCTCATGATGATAAACCTATTGGGGTACTTGGTTCCCCGTTGTACAGCTAATACATTGACCACCCATACATCTTTTACAATCCGTTGCCCTTCACCTTTTTTAACTAGATTTTTTTGATAAAAAACATCCAGACACCCATCGCAACTGGCTGATGTTTTTTCGAACTCGGATTTAATCCACCTACGAGCGGCTCCAATACCCCGGGTTTGGGAAATGGTATCACTAAGGGTGTGTCGAGTACCGAAATTGGTCAAAGTAGTCACATCGTCTTTTATGCGTTCTGCCGATACCGAATTGATAATATCATAAAGTCTTGTATCCGTTTGAGAAAAAACCGCGGAAATACAAAATACTGCTACAAAAAAGGTTTGATAGTTTTTCATCTTGATCATTAGTTTCCGATAAGTTCAATAAAGGTTCCATCTGGATCTTGTACCAATATAAATCTTCTTCCATCTGGAATCAGTGTTGGCTTCTCACTCAGAAATTTAATCTGGTTTGCTTCCAGTCTTTCAATCACCTTATCCAGAGATTTATAAAATAAGGTGATATACCTCATCCCATTACGTTCTTGGATGAATTTTTCATACTCATTTTTTTCATTACCGAAGGACATCAATTTATATTCAGCTGCGCTTGGGTCATCAATTAGTTTTAAAACTTTAACATGCAGCGGAACACCCCCGGTTAAACCTGTTTGTTTGCTAAGTTCTGAAGTCACTGTAAAACCACCGGTTTCCTTCATGCCTATGATGTTGGTATAAAAGTCAAGTGAAGTATCCAAATCAGTAACTACTACCCCGATAGAAATGAATGATTGGTCAAATTCTTGTTGCCCCCAAATGGAAGAATGACACAAAAGAATTAGGGAAACAAAGGTGATTATAGATTTCATACGAAGGTTTTTTTAAATTGAATTCCGTGAAAGTAACAAAAAGGACCAAGAAGTACATATACTATACCTGGTAATCCAAATCGCAATCCGAGATGAAATCGTGCCAATACTATGGATACGATTGCTACAAATACATAAATACCAAAATGTCTTGCATAAAAAAGTAGATTAAAGTCCTTTGTTTTCTCTTTTGTCCCTTTGTATGCTCTTAAATAAATTAAGGCATAGCAGGCAAATATCAACATAAAGCCAAGGCTGTATAGTTGAAAAAGGGCAGAAAACTGATTCCTATCCAAGATTAGATTTCCAGTCCATGAATTGATAAGTGAACGGAGCGGAAAAATGTAGTACAATACCAAAAAGAGCAAAATGCAATTGAGTGCAATAATCCAATTGTCCAGATATTTGGTGCGCCGGAAGTAATTATAGTGGACAGACCACAATCCTGCCAAAGCAAAAAAACTAACACCAAAGCTCAAAAATCGAAGCCAATTGATTTGCAAAGAGCTTTCCTCTGAACCCACAGAAACCACCAAAAGTGTAGCGGCAAAAGCAAAGATGGCATCACTGAACGCTTCAATCCTGCTAATTTTATGTGGTAGCTTCATCCCCCAATCTTATTGAATAAAAGTAACGTTAACTATTTTTCCATTTTCAACTTCATAAATTGCCACAGCACTAAAGGTAGTTTTATTGGCAGTAATAAACTCTTCATCTATTACCTTGTTTCCAATCACGATTCGATTTTTGATTTCGCAATGTAAGTTTGGAGTCGACTCAAAATATTCTTGATAACCGACTCTCATCTTCGATTTGTCTTTTTGGAATGATTTGTCCGGGAAATTGAACAATTCTACCTCATCCGAGTAGAGGGCCATAAAGGCTTCAATATCCCTCGCGTTATAGGCTTCCAATTGGGATTGCACCACAGCTTCGGTATCTTTGGTTTCTTGGTCCGGAAAAATAAAATGCATGGAGGCGATTAACCCATTTTTCACCTCATAAATAGCCACTTGATGCCCTTTTCTGCCATCTACAATACTTATTTCCTCATCTATGACCGTATTGCCAAGCCTTATTCGCTTTACTACCTCTACCTTCGCATCTTTGGTGTTTTGATAGAAGCGATCATAATTTTCAGTCATTTTTTGCCGACCCACATACATGGGTTGGTTGGGAAATCGTTCCACCACTACATCTTCTGTATAGCACGAAACAAATCCAAATAAATCCCGACTATTAAAAGTTGCAACCTGTCTGTCAATAAGCTTGATGGGAGATTCTTCTGCCACGAATGCTAATCGATTACCGGTCTTATTGACTGCAATTCTAGAGATGTTATTGATCTCATCGAGGTCAAATTTCATAACAGTTTGCCATTTCGTATCTGAAGAGATGTTGAATTTTAAAATGGACTTACCCACACCGGCTAATATAGTTTGTCTATTTAACCAGCAAATATCCTCACTTTGGTTAGGTACTTCCGTAATCCTTTGTTTAATTCCTGAAATGGGATCCAGAGACCAGATTTCCCAAGTTTTGGGCGCCTTATTGATATAACTTATGAGTGAAGAACCAGGGATTTTATGAAATGAACGTCCCACGTTCTTGCCAATAGTTTTGCTTGTGTTTTCCCTTAAGTTATTGATCACCATATCCATTCGGTCATCGACCAAAACAGAAGTAACTAAAATTTGATCATTGAACCACACATGATAGCCCACTTTTTGATTAGGGAAAATGGGTTGGGATTCCCCTGTTTTAATGTTGTAATCATATAAGAGTTGCAGACCATCCAAATCCAATCGGACAGCAGATATAGCTTGTTTGCTTGGAATTTTTAATGGCGAATATTCACTTCCGGCCGGGGTATTTGTAATCCAAGAGCTGGTACTGCCTCCTTCAATGTTGAATCGCAGAATATCCGTTTGGTCAGCCCTAGTGGACGCAAATAATACAGTATTGTCATCAAGAAAGGAGGGTTGATTGTCATATCCATGATTGTTGGAAATATTCTTGGGGTTACTAAGAATAGGAGTTCCATTTTCCATTGCAAGGTC
The DNA here is from genome assembly GCA_965117065.1 of uncultured Allomuricauda sp. Lineage (GTDB taxonomy): Bacteria > Bacteroidota > Bacteroidia > Flavobacteriales > Flavobacteriaceae > Flagellimonas. The sequence goes on along the minus strand of OZ220751.1, from coordinate 897,191 downwards.
GAAAAGGTATACCTCAGTATTTAGTTGGGCACTTGCAATAAAAGAACAGGTAAGTATAAAAAAGAGGGGCAATCTAAAAATCATGTTTCCGTGAATTCTTTGAGTAGTTCCCTGACTCGTTTGGTATTTTCCACAAAATATCTGGCCTGGGTCTTTTTAAGTCCAACTTTAACCGTGATAGCTGACTCTGGGAGTTCTTGAAACATAAATTCATCTGTCCAATCATCACCAATGGCAAATACAAAGTCGTAATTATCTTCCCCCAGCATGCGCACCGAGGCACGACCTTTGTTTACATTGCTGCTCTTCACTTCCATGACCTTGTTGCCATTGAGTACACTTATATCATCGTTACCAATAAGGCTGGTAAGTACCGTATTTAGCTCAGTGGCCCGTTTTTCACCAAAATCCGGGTCCGTATTTCTATAGTGCCAAGCCATGGAATAGTTTTTTTCCTCAATAAAAGAACCTGGAGTCCTATCCACAAAAGATTCCAATACGGGTTTTATTTTTTCCATCCACTCCCCTTTAACATTTTCTAGCATTTTAAACGGTTCTCCTTTGGTGGAAATCCATACCCCATGCTCCACGATCATATTATATTTTTTGTCCAAAAACCATTTGCTAAAGGTCTGCTTGTCCCGTCCGCTGATTAAAAACAGCACATTGTTCTTATCTTGATGTAGCTTGTCCAACAACTCATACAATTCTTTATCTGGAGTCGCTTTTTGTGGATCTTTATGAAAACCGGTGAGCGTACCATCGTAGTCTAGAAATAGGAGTCTTTTTTTGGCCCGGGCATAATCTTTATTGATTTCACCAAGAATGGAGCTGGACATTTTTTGTGAAACAAAGGTGTCGTCTCCTTCACTTTTTTGGTTGAGGGCTTTCATAAATTCATTGGCCCAGACCTCTACATTGTAGCGTTCCAACCTATTTTGAAGAAACATGTTTCGCGCCATTTGCTCCTCTTTGGGCATTGTAATTGCCTGTTTAAGGGTATCTGCTTGTTGTTCAAAATTGTTTGGGTTTATTAATAGCGATTCGTTCATTTCATAGGCAGAACCGGCCATTTCACTAAGGATGAGGACTCCTGTTTTGTCTATTCTGGTAGCAATATATTCCTTAGCAACCAAGTTCATGCCGTCACGCAAAGGTGTAAGCCAGGCGATGTCACTAGAAGTATAGAGGTCAATAAGGTTTTCAAAAGGCAGGGAGCGATAGAAATACCAAATAGGCGTCCAGTTTACAGTGGATAGCTCCCCATTGATTCGTCCCACAAGCTCATCTATTTCCTTTTTTAGCAATTGATACTGGGGGACATTGGAGCGGGAAGGAACGGCAAGAATGATCAAACGTACTTTTTCCTTATACTCTGGATATTTATTCAAGAAGTATTCGAAAGCATTGATACGTTTAGCAATCCCTTTACTGTAATCCAACCGATCTATGGATAGAATGAGTTTGGTATCTGGTGCCGAGGCTTTGTGATTATCCAATTTAATTTGGAAATCGGACCGCTTTTCTTGCGTATTCTTTGCATGGGCAATAGCCGCATCCCTGAATTTTTTATAATCGATTCCCATAGGAAAGGAATCCACTTTTATGACCCTGTGGTCTAGGTAGACATCATTGAAGCTAACGTCCAACCCAAGCAATCTTCTTACCGAGCTAAGAAAATGTCTTTCATAATCATAGGTATGGAAACCAACAAGGTCGGATCCTAGAAGTCCTTTTAACACCTCTTCTCGCCAAGGCATGGTCCTAAATATCTCGTAAGAGGGGAACGGGATGTGCAAAAAGAACCCTATTGAGGTGTTGGGCCGTTTTTCTCGAATCATCTGTGGTACCAGCATTAATTGATAGTCATGTACCCAAATGGTATCCCCTTCGTTGGATTTTTCAATGATGGCATCGGCAAATTTTTGGTTCACGGATTTATAGATGTTCCAAAAATCTAGCTCAAACTCGGTATATTCCAAAAAGTAATGGAAGAGAGGCCAAATTGTTCTATTACTGAATCCAAAGTAAAAACCTTCAATTTCCTTTGCTGTAAGGTTCACTTTAGCACATGCATGCTTTTCAAGTGCCTTGTCAATTTCGGCCTCCAGAGAAGGTGGAGTGTCCTCAGCCGTAAGGCCAGACCAGCCTATCCATAGGCTTTCCCCGCCACTATGCACTGATTTCATTCCTGTTGCCAAACCTCCAACGCTAGGTGTAGCCGTAAGGCCGCCATCACTTATTTGCAATTGTACTGGTAGCCTATTGGAAATAATTATAGTTTTACTCATGAAAGGTGATTTTAGGACTAAAATGTAATAAAATTCCTATTTTTTCGATTTAATAGAAGGTGAAAAAACCAATATTTAACCAACAGAAATATAAATCCCTACTATGGATAACCTAAATTACGGAATAATTGGTAACTGTAGAAGTGCTGCATTAATTTCCGATACCGGTTCCCTGGATTGGTGCTGTTTGCCCCAATTTGATTCTACCTCGGTCTTTGCCAAGCTTTTAGATAACAAGAAGGGCGGGAGCTTTGAGATTAAGACCAAATACAACTACGAAATACATCAAGAGTATTTTAGAAATACAGCCATTTTGGTGACCCGATATTCTGATGGGGAGAATACATTTGAGGTACACGATTTTATGCCGAGGTACCATAAATTAACCGGAAAGTATAATGCTCCCCCCGAGATTGTGCGATATATAAAACATATTTCAGGGACACCAAGGTTTAGTGTGCACTACGACCCTAAATTGGAATACGCCCAAGGAAATACCACCAATCACGTAAAGGCCAATTTTATTGTTAGTTTAACCAATAAACAAAAATTTGACACCCTGTTTCTCTATACTTCGTTCAATAAGAACAATGTTATTGCAGGAGATGAAATCGTATTACGCGAAGATGGATACTTTCTGATTTGTTATAACGAAAAGATTTTAAAGCCATCCACCGAGAAAATGTCCTTGGAGCTGGAACGCACTAAAATTTATTGGTTGGACTGGGTAGATAGAACACCTACCTATAAGCAGTTCAATGACCAGATTATGCGAAGTGCCATTACCTTAAAGATGCTGACCTATGACAAAACTGGGGCAGTTTTGGCTGCAGCTACCACATCCCTGCCCGAAACTATTGGTGAGGTACGTAACTGGGACTATCGGTTTTGTTGGATTCGAGATGCCTCAATGGTTATTAAAGTGGTGTCCGAATTAGGCCATAAGAATTCTGCTAAAAGGTATTTGCAGTTTATTATTGATTTGATGCCGGACAAGGATGAAAAACTCCAGATAATGTATGGTATCAACAAGGAAAAAACGCTCAGCGAAAAGACTCTGGAACATCTAGACGGTTACAAAGGATCTAAGCCTGTTCGTATTGGAAATGCTGCATACAAACAAAAGCAGAATGACATTTATGGCATTTTAATGGATGTTATTTATGAGCAGTTGGTCAAGTTTAGCAACGACATGGAGAATGGGGAAGAACTATGGAGCATAACCAAGGGAATTGTGTGGATAGTGAGCAAACATTGGAGGGAGCCGGATAAGGGAATTTGGGAATTCAGAGGTGAAGACAGGCATTTTACCTTCTCCAAAGTACTTTGTTGGGTAGCTTTGGATAGAGCTATCAAGGTAGCTCGAATTTTTGGCAAAAACCGGAAAATTGAAAAATGGACTGCACTTGAACAAGAGATAAAGGAGGATATTCATGAGCATGCTTGGAACAGTGATATAAATTCCTTTGTGCAATCCTATGGCACAGACCATTTGGATGCCTCGGTTCTTCTTATGGAGTCCTATGGTTTTATCCATGCAAAGGATCCTAAGTTTGTAAGCACGGTACGGGCCATAGAAGAGGACTTGAGCAATGATGGATTACTTTATAGGTATAAAAATGAAGATGATTTTGGTCTGCCTTCGTCTTCATTCACCATTTGCACTTTTTGGTTTATCAATAGCCTCTTTAAAATAGGGGAAGAGGAAAAAGCCTTAGCTCATTTTGAGCGCCTGCTAGGCTATAGTAATCACCTAGGTTTGTTTAGTGAGGATATTGACTTTAAGACCAAGCGTTTGTTGGGGAACTTCCCGCAGGCATACTCACACTTGGCCCTGATTGAATGTGCTATCAATTTTTCCAAAAAGAAAAGCGAGGAGAAAATCTTGGCTTCGATCAGTTGACCTTTTGGGTAACCAATTTTTCGGCTACTGATTTTATTTTACCTAACAGTTGGGTTAAATGACCAATTGTCGTGAACGGGTTCATTAGCGTGGTTCGCAAATAATGCGTGCCCCTTAATTTTGTCTGCACTAAATAGAATTCTCCATCTTCCAATAATTCCTGTCGTATGGATTGGTTAAGTGTATTCAATTCATCTGAATTCAATGCGGAATCAATGTATTTAAAGCATAGAATGTTCGACATGGGCTCGAAAGCTAGCTCAAAGCGACTATCGACTTTTAATAAACTAGCAAAATCCTTAGCTAAGTCATACAAGGTGGTAACATTTTGATCAAAGACTTCCTCCCCATACATTTTTAACATGATGTACCAATGAAGACTCATCATGGATTTGGTGCACTCAAAAGTCCGTTTGCCCCCATTGTACCAATCTTCCTCGTCGGTATCAGTTAGCAAATAATCAGCTTTTTGGGCAAAAGTGGTGTGGGAATGATTCCCCTCTTTGAAAATCAGGGCTGTAGTGATGGTGGGCATCATCAACATTTTGTGTCCATCTATTACCACAGAATCTGATTTTTCTATCCCCTTAAGCAAGTGCTTGTACTTTTCGGAAAATATGGCGGCTCCTCCATGGGCACCATCCACATGGAACCATAATTTGTGTTCCTGGGCAAATTGTGCGACAGCCTCAAGGTCATCATAAACTCCCGTAGCAGTAGAAGGGGCACTCCCTACAATTGCAAATACATGGATTCCTTTTTTAGCCGCCTCTTTATAATACCTCTTCAATTTTGAAACATCCATGGCATACCCTTCGGTAACAGGTACTTTAATGATTCCTTGTTCACCTAATCCCATTATTTTGGCAGCTCTATCCACGCAATAGTGAGCCTCTTCACTTACCATAATGCCCAAGGGTTGCGAATGTCCGTTTTTCCAAACATTACTTTCTACCATAGCTTTTCTGGCGGATAGGAGGGCTGTAAGGTTAGCCAAAGTTCCGCCGGAGGTCAGTATCCCACGTGAATTTTCGTCGTACCCAATTCTTTTGCCCAATAAATCACAAACGATTCGTTCCATGGCGGTAGGGGACATTCCCATTTCGTAAACCGCCATCCCATTGTTCAACATGGAGCCTATCATTCCCGTAAGTGCGCCTATTGGTGCCGGAGCGGCTACCTGATGCCCAACATATTTAGGATTATGGGTATGTGTGGTACGTTGTAGAACTTCTGAAAAGAAGTCCTCAACATGACCTCCTTGCAAAAAATCTTTCCAGAATTCCAGCTCGTTTTCTGGAATGTTCCAGTTTATGGTCTTTTGATTTTTTGCTTTGACAGCTTGTTCTAAATGATTGGCGAGAAGGTCTACAATTTGATGTCCATGGTTTCTAAAGCTTTCAGAATCGTAAACTGAGTTGAGCAATTTTTTTTCCATTGGATAAAGTTATGGGGATTGATAAAAGTGTCAAAATTGTCTTTGAATTATTAACGAAAATTATGTTATTGTAATAACCTTAAACTAAACTTAAATAATGACCAAAAATTCCATAATCCAACTTGGATTGTTCTTGTTTTCTACCATAATCTATGCCCAAAACGAGTTTGAAAAAGGATATTTCCACTCCAACCAAGGAGAGAGAATAGAGTGTCTTATTAAAAATATGAATTGGTTGGATTCACCGAAGCAGGTTTTTTATAAGTTCACAGACCATGGAGAAGTAAAATCCTTTGATGTAAGGACAGTTTCTAAATTTCAAGTAGGGGATGGCGCCTTGTTCGTGAGGGTTTCGGATGATTTTCCTGTCACAAAAAAATTTGAGAGCGAAAAGGAAATAGACCCTAAACCTAAAATGGTTTCTAGGAGTGTGTTTGTTAAAAAACTTTTAGACGGCGAAGCTTCGTTGTACGAGTACAGAGGGGAGAATGATCGGATTTTTCTACTTCAGGTAGGGGAAAATAACCCATTTCCACTTCTTTACAAGCAATATGTGAAGGAATCAACGAATGACATACACGACAATAATGCTTTTCGGAGGCAACTTTTACAAAACTTGAACTGTGATGTAGTGGCCAACATACAAACGGTAGAATACGTTAGGAAGTCGCTTATCTCCTATTTGATGTCCTATAATAAATGTATGAATCCCGAATCAAAGAGTGAAATATTGGATTCTTCAACCAAAAGAGCAGGAGGGGAGACCAGATTTTTGATTTTTGGAGGTATTGCAAGCTATCAGGTTGAAACTGACATAGCGGGAAGAAGTGTTGATTTTGAAAACAAAATTGTGCCAATAATTGGCTTCGAACTAGAGTCAATATTACCTTTCAACAACAGAAAATGGTCAGCATTCTTATCTGCTCAATATGCCTCCTACAAAGCTACTGGCAATGCTGAGATTAATTCTGTTCAAATCAATGTCGCTAATCTTGAGCTAAATCAAATTACAACCCATGTAGGAGGTAGGCATTATCTATTTCTAAATGATAAAACCAGTGTTTTCTTTCAGTTGGGGGCCACAATTGATTTTAACACCAATAGTACCCTTAATGAAGAGCCTGGTTTTCAAACCGCTCTGGATGAAATATCGTCAATGGCCTTTGGTGGTTTTGGAGGTTTGGGGCTTGCCATTGACCAAAAGTATTACCTAACCACGAGGTATTTGATTGGGACCAGTATTTTTAGAAACGACCTTGACAATCCTAATAATCTTAAGCGAATTGCGGTTTCGATAGAGGTTAAACTATAAAAAAAAACCGCCCCAAGCGGGGCGGTCACCAAATTTGCTTTGTTTCAGCATCATTTGAATTAGTCAAAGGTATACCCATTATCCGCCGCAACCTTGTCCGCAACTTGGGTACGGAGTGCCACAACATTGGGTTGATTTGTATATTTCGTAAAACGTTTCAGTCCCATAAGCATCATACGCTGTTCGTCTCCTTCAGCAAAGGAAACTATCGCTTCCTTCCCTTTTTGGTTAACAATGTCTACTGCGCGGTACAAAAACAATTTGGACATGGCAATTTGCGCAGCTTGAGAATCTTCTCCAAATCTTTTGGCGTTTTTCTCCGTACGTAAGATAGTGGATTCTGCCAAATAAACTTGAATTAAAATATCTGCAGCAGACATAAGTAACATCTGATGTTCTTCCAGGGCAGGTCCATATTTTTGAACGGCACTTCCGGCAATCATAAGAAAAACCTTTTTTAGACGGGAAACCAAATCCTTTTCTTCAGAAAAGAGAGTCGAGAAATCGGGAGTGTCAAAGGATGGAATTCCCATAAGCTCTTCGCCTACTGCAGTGGCTGGTCCAAGCAAATCCACATGGCCTTTCATCGCCTTTTTCACTAACATACCAACGGCCAACATTCTGTTGATTTCGTTGGTGCCTTCATAAATTCTGGAAATTCGTGCATCTCTCCAAGCAGATTCCATAGGGGTATCTGCACTAAAACCCATACCTCCAAAAATTTGAATTCCCTCGTCTGTAGTGTGCTGCACGTGTTCAGAGACCGCGACTTTTAGAATGGAACATTCAATGGCATACTCTTCAACACCTTTAAGTTCTGCTTCTTGATGACTGTTGCCATCAGCTTCCCGTAAAGCAATTCTGTCCTCAATGTTTTTAGCCGCGCGATAACAAGCTGATTCATCAGCATAGGCGTTGGTGGCCATATCTGCTATTTTGGCCTTGATGGCCCCAAACTTCATGATGGGCGTTTTAAACTGGATTCGTTCATTGGCATATTTTGTGGCCTCCCCAATTACTCTTCTCTGAGCTTCCAAACAAGCAGCAGCTAATTTGATTCGACCTACATTCAATGCATTCATGGCTATTTTAAACCCATTGCCCCTTTCTGACAGCATATTTTCCACAGGGACTTTGGTTTCACTGAAAAATACTTGTCGGGTAGAGGAGGAGTGAATACCCAATTTCTTCTCTTCATCACCTAGTGTAATACCATTTTTTGGGTCATTTTCCACAATGAATCCCGTAATGTTCTTATCATCCTCAATTCTTGCAAAGACGATGAACAAGTTACAGAACCCTGCATTGGAAATCCACATTTTTTGCCCAGTAAGGTTATAATGTTTCCCATCCTCGGACAGTACTGCTTTGGTTTTTCCGGAATTGGCATCGGAACCTGCTCCAGGCTCTGTTAGGCAGTAGGCACCGAACCATTCACCGGAAGCAAGTTTGGGTACATATTTTTGTTTTTGCTCCTCCGTTCCATATAAAGTGATGGGCATAGTGCCAATCCCTGTATGGGCACCAAATGCTGTACTGAAGGATCCTGTGGCTCCTGAAATGTAATCACATACCAACATAGTGGAAACAAAGCCCATTCCCATACCTTCATAAGCCTCTGGCACAGAAACACTCAAAAGACCCAATTCTCCTGCTTTACGCATGGTTTCTTCAGTATAGGCGTAGTCTTTTTGCTCAAAACGTTCCCAGTGAGCCCAAAGTTCCCGGTCAACAAATTCTTTGGTGCTCTCGCGCATCATTTTTTGTTCCTCGGTTAAGTCTTCAAGGGTGAAAATGTCTTCGCATAGGGTCTCTTTGACCAAAAATTGGCCGCCTCGTAGGATATTTTTATTTAGGGTTTCAGTACTCATGTTTTACTATTTTAGTAGTTAGTCTTGGGTTGCAAGTCCAGAGAATATGTACTCACTACCCAATTCTCAATTCTCAATTCTAATTTAAAAACTCGTAAATCCCTGCAGCACCCTGCCCGGTACCCACACACATGGTCACCATACCATATTTACCTTTCATTTCGCGCTTCCGCATTTCATCAAACAGTTGCACAGATAGCTTGGCTCCGGTACAACCCAATGGATGACCCAAAGCAATGGCGCCACCATTAACATTGACAATCTCTTGGTTTAAATTCAACTCACGCATAACCGCCAAGGATTGCGAAGCAAAGGCTTCATTTAACTCAATCAATTCTACATCATCTTGCTTTAATCCCGCTTGTTTCAAAGCTTTAGGAATGGCCTTTACAGGGCCGATTCCCATAATCCTTGGTTCCACTCCAGCAGCAGCATAATTCACCAATCTAGCAATAGGTTCCAAGTTTAGTTCTTTCACCATTTCCTCGCTCATTACCATCACAAAAGCAGCTCCGTCACTCATTTGCGAAGAATTTCCTGCAGTTACACTGCCGCCTGCGGCAAAAACAGGACGCAGTTTGTTCAGGGTGGGGATGTTGGTTCCTTTTCTTGGGCCTTCATCCTTATTTACTGTATAAGTTTTGGTTTCTTTTTTCCCTGCTTTATTTACAAAAGTGTGTTCGATATCAATAGGTACAATCTGATCTTGGAATCGATTTTCTTCTTGGGCCTTGAGCGCTTTCATATGGGAGCTATAAGCAAATACGTCCTGGTCTTCTCTAGATATGTTGAACTGCTCGGCTACAGCTTCAGCTGTTAGCCCCATTCCCCAGTAATAGTCTTCGTTCCCTTCTTTGGCCGTGGCGTAATCCGGAGTGGGTTTGTAGCCTCCCATAGGGATATAACTCATACTTTCCGAACCACCTGCAATAATACAATCCGCCATTCCAGATTGAATTTTAGCCGTCGCAATTCCAATGGTTTCCAATCCTGAAGCGCAATACCGATTTACGGTTACGCCGGGCACATCGTCAATGTTCAACCCCATTAATGAAATTAAACGAGCCATGTTCAACCCTTGTTCAGCCTCTGGCATTGCATTCCCAACAATAACGTCATCAATGCGTTTTTTGTCCAGATTGGGCAGCTCTTTCATCATATGCTCAATGGTTTCTGCTGCCAATTCATCTGGTCTTTTAAACCGGAATAAACCTCTGGGAGCTTTTCCCACTGCTGTTCTATATGCTTTAACTATGTATGCTGTTTTCATTTTTTATAGATATAAGATGCAAGAGTCATGAAACAAGACCATTTGTCTTAGTTCTTTTGTCTAAATTCTAGTTTCTCAATGGTTTTCCTGTTTTCAACATATGCTGTATACGTTCTAGAGTCTTTCTCTCAGTACAAAGGGATAAAAATGCTTCCCGCTCCAAATCCAAAAGGTATTGCTCGGAAACATAACTGGCTTCGGATAAATCCCCGCCAGCCATAACATAGGCCAACTTATCGGCAATTTTCTTATCGTGTTCCGATATGTAGTGACCTGCTTCCATAGCATCTGTACCAACTAGGAACATCCCCAGAGCTTGCTTGCCCAAAACTTTTACGTCTTTTCGTTTTACTGGATTGGTATACCCGGCTTCAGCCATTAACTTGGCATAGGCCTTGGCCGTAGCTATTTGTCGGTCTTTATTGACAACCACTACATCCTTTCCTTTTTGTAAGATTCCCAAATCATAAGCTTCGTAGGCTGAAGTGGATACTTTGGCCATTCCAATCGTCAAGAAATACTCTTGAAGCACGTTGAGTTCCACATCATTTTTACGGAAAGTGTCGGAAGCACGTAAGGCCATTTCCTTTGAACCTCCTCCACCAGGAATGACCCCAACTCCAAATTCCACCAAACCTATATAGGTCTCAGCAGCAGCTACAACTTTATCTGCATGTAGGGATAGTTCACACCCCCCTCCCAAGCACATGCCATGGGGAGCAGAAATCGTGGGGATGGAAGAATAGCGCATCCGCATCATGGTGTCCTGGAAATGTTTTATGGCCATGTTGAGTTCATCGTACTCCTGTTCCACTGCCATCATAAAGATCATGCCAATATTAGCTCCAACCGAGAAATTGGCTGCCTGGTTTCCAACTACCAAGCCTTGGAAATCTTTTTCAGCCAAATCAACAGCTTTGTTAAGTCCAGCAAGTACATCGCCGCCTATAGTGTTCATCTTGGATTGGAATTCGATATTTAAGATTCCATCGCCTAAATCCTCAATGACAACCCCACTGTTCTTGAACACCTCATTGGATTTTCTAATGTTATCCAAAATGATAAAAGCGTCCTGACCTGGAACCTTTTTCATGGACTTTTTGGGAATATCATAGGAATAGGTAGCCCCATCTTTTACAGTGTAAAACGATGTTATGCCCTCATCTTTCATTTTGGAGACCCAAGCCGCAGCTTCCAATCCTTCGGCTTTAATAAATTCCAACCCCTTTTCCAATCCAACGGCATCCCAAATCTGGAAGGGACCATGTTCCCATCCGAATCCCGCCTTCATGGCATCGTCTATTTTATAAAGCTCATCCGTTATTTCTGGAATTCTGTGTGAAACATAGGCAAACAGCGCACCAAAGCTTTTTCGGTAAAACTCCCCTGCCTTATCTTTTCCGGAGGTAAGTACTGAAAAGCGGTCTACCACTTTATCAATGGTCTTGGTCAGTTCCAGCGTGGCGAACTTGGCACTTTTCTTGGCCCGATAGTCCATAGTGTCCAAATCCAAGGTTAGAATTTCGCTTTTTCCTTTATCGTCTTTTACTTTTTTATAAAAACCTTGTCCAGTTTTGCTCCCCAACCATTTGTTTTCCACCATGGTGTTGATGAAACCCGGTAGTTGAAACAATTCCAAACGCTCATCTTTCTTGCAATTTTCATGAATGCCATTAGCTACATGGACCAAAGTGTCCAAGCCTACCACGTCAACGGTACGGAAGGTGGCCGATTTAGGTCGGCCTATGACAGGTCCCGTAAGTTTATCCACCTCCTCCACTGTCATGCCCAAATCTTTGACGGCATGGAACAGGCTTTGAATACTGAAAATTCCAATGCGGTTGCCGATAAAAGCCGGAGTGTCCTTTGCAACCACCGATGTTTTACCTAGGAATTGCTCTCCATATCCGTTGAGGAAATTTAGTACTTCCTTGGAAGTTTTAGGCCCAGGAATGATTTCAAAAAGCTTTAGATATCTGGCCGGATTGAAAAAGTGGGTTCCGCAAAAGTGCTTTTGAAAGTCCTCACTGCGACCTTCACTCATAAACTTGATTGGAATACCGGAGGTATTTGAAGTAATCAATGTGCCTGGAGTTCTATGCTTTTCCAGGTTTTCGAACACCTGTTTTTTAATGTCGAGGCGTTCCACCACTACTTCGATAATCCAGTCAACACCACCCACTTTAGCAATATCATCCTCTAAATTGCCAGTTGTGATTCTCTTGGCAAACTTTTGATGGTATATTGGGGAGGGCTTGGATTTTAAAGCAGTAGCAAGAGAGTCATTCACTAGTCTGTTGCGTACTTGCTTGTCCTCCAAAGTTAGGCCTTTTGCTTTTTCCTTGTCGTTAAGTTCCCGGGGAACTATATCCAATAATACTACTTCGACACCGATGTTGGCAAAGTGACAAGCAATGCCACTACCCATGATGCCGGAACCGATCACGGCAACTTTGTTAATATGCCTTTTCATGTAAGCGTTGGAATTAATTTGTTGATTTTATATATATTTTTTTATCTACGATCAACTTGTTGATCACCGATGCTGTCTTAAAAAAACTGACCAAATCCTCTTCGGAGACATGCTCTTTGACCACTTCATTAAACCGAAGTACCACATCCTTTGAATCTTTTCTTTTGTCTAGGCCCAATGCTGTAAGGTGGATCAAAACACCCCTCCCGTCTTTCGGATTAGGTTTCCGTTGAATATATCCTCTTTCCTCTATGTTCTTCAAGATTCTGGAGAGGCTTGTGGCCTCCATGCCCATTTTGGGACCCAAAGCAGTACTTGGGGTACCTTTTTTGGGATCTATGCTCAGCAGGGTAAAACCTATGGCCATGGTAAGCCCGTAATGCTTGGCCTCTTCATTATACATTTTACTAACCGCTTGCCATGTGGCCCTCAAAGCATAATCTATGGTCAAATCTTTCATGGAACAGGATTGGTGTGCTCAAATATACAAAAATATATTATGCATGCATAATATATTTTTAAAATATTCCTGTAGAAAAAGCCCGAAAACGTTATTTCTCGGGCCTCTGGTTTCAGGGCAGAAAATAATGTCTAATACCCATAAATACTATTGTATAGGTCTAGGTATTTTTCCTTTACAATTTTTCGGCGGAGTTTCATGGTAGGGGTCAGGTGACCATCATCTACGCTCCAAACATCTGGGGTAAGTCTAAACTGTTTTACTTTTTCCCATTTGGCAAAGTCCTCATTGGCCAAATCCACTTCTTCTTGGATACGGGAGATTACAGTTTCATTAATAATGATATCAGAATTTTCACCAAAGGTTACTTTATGCCGGTCTGCCCACTCGTATAAAAATTCAAAATTGGGTTGGATGAGTGCTGCTGGCATTTTTTCGCCCTCGCCCACCACCATTATCTGTTCTATGAAGCGGGATTGTTTAAAGCGATTTTCCAACAATTGGGGAGCCACATATTTACCACCTGAGGTTTTGAACATTTCTTTTTTCCGGTCCGTGATTTTTAGGAAACCATCAGCATCCACCTCACCAATATCCCCGGTATGGAAATAGCCATCCTTTAGTACCTCCGCAGTTTTTTCCGGATCTTTATAATAGCCTTGCATCACCTGAGGACCTTTGATGCAGATTTCGCCGTCCTCGGCAATTTTCACTTCAGTTCTATCAATAGGTCTACCCACAGTACCAATCTTAAAACCACTTTCCCGCATATCGTTAACGGATACCACAGGAGAAGTTTCAGTTAAGCCATATCCTTCCATGACCCCCATTTCAGCCGCATTGAAAATGCGAGCCAAGCGGGGTTGTAGCGCAGCACTTCCTGAAGCAATCAATTTAAGGTTACCACCCAAACCAGCTTTCCATTTGCTAAAAATAAGTTTACGGGCCAGGGCCAATTTCTTTTCGTACCACCAGCCGTTTTGTCCGTAGGGCTCATATTTTAGACCTACTTCCACAGCCCAAAAGAACAACTTCTTTTTAATGCCAGTGAGTTCGGTGCCCTTTGTAATGATCTTATCGTATACCTTTTCCAAAAGTCGAGGAACCGCAGTCATCACATGTGGTTCTGTTTCCTTAAGGTTATCGCTGATAGACTCCAGAGATTCCGCATAATGTATGGTCACCCCTCTAAATTGATAAAGGTAAATGAGCATACGCTCGTACACATGACATAGCGGAAGAAAGCTCAAGGAACGTGTTTCTCCATCCACGATAGGAAAACGTTTGGAACTCTCAATGGCATTACTTACCAAATTATCATGGGACAACATTACACCTTTGGGTCTTCCGGTGGTTCCCGAAGTATAAATCAAAGTGGCCAAGTCGTTTGGTGTAACTTGTTCTTTCAATTTTTCTACTTCCTCTTGGTTGGAAGTGTCTGCACCCAACTCCAGTACTTCTTTCCAGTTTTTGCAATTGCCCAATGTATCAAATGAAAAGACATCCTTTAGGTTTTTAATCTTGGATGAAACCTCAAGTACCTTTTCCAAAACTTCGGAGCATGAAACAAAGCAGTATTTTGCCTCAGAGTGGTTCAACACATATTCGTAATCCGCAGCTGAAATAGTAGGATAAATAGGTACGTTTTGGGCACCTATCTGTAATATGCCAATATCCATAATATTCCATTCCGTTCTGTTGTTCATGGATATTACGGCGATTTTGTCATTTGGTTTTACTCCCATTCTCAATAAAGCTCGGCTAACGGTATTGGCCTGATCTATATAGGCCTGGGTGGAGGTAGCCACCCATTGTCCATCGTATTTGGTAACCAGCGATTTTTCAAGGGGGAATTTTTCCAATTGATAATATGGAAAATCAAATAATCTGGTAACTGTTTGCATAGTAAGTTTCTGTAAAGTAATTGCAAAATAGGGAAAGGATATGGGATTTTAAAATGGATATCTAGATAATTCAATCGCTGGATTGTTGGATTCACAATTTTTAAACCCATTAGGCCTGAACAGAAATGGGTTGCAAACAGTTAGTGTTTGTAAATCAATTAGCGAAGGTGCAGCTTCATTCCCTCATGTGAATTTTTAAACCCAAGGAATTGATAAAATTCCAGGGCTTCGTGCCGTTTTTTGTCCGTGGTCAATTGTATCACATGGGCTCCTTTTTTCTTGGCCTGTGCAATGGCCCATTTGAATAGCTTTTTGCCAATCCCTTGACCTCGATAATCCTGATGTACCCTTACTGCCTCAATTTGGGCCCGAACCCCTCCCTGATAGGTTAAATATTGGATAAAACTGAGTTGCAGCGTACCAATAACACCCCCGGAATCGTTCTCAATTACCATCAACTCCTGATTTGGATCGTTGTTGATGTTCTCAAAAGCGTTGAGATACTTTTTTGGAATTGGGTTTTGGAAATCTTCGCGAAGCTTGCCCAATTTGTCATCGGCCAGCATTTGGATGATGACAGGTACATCTTCCTTGGTAGCTTGGCGTATGGTGTTTGGCACTTTCATCTTGATTTCTCAATTAACCTTAAGCATTCTTTTCAACCCACACCCTGGCATTAATAAAGGCTTGCAGCCAAGGCGAAACCGTATCATTCCTATCCTTTGGATAATGTGCCCAGTTCCATGGGAAAGTAGAACGCTCAATATGAGGCATGGTAACCAAATGTCTTCCCGTTTTATCACATAGCATAGCCGTGTTGAAATCACTTCCATTCGGATTGGCCGGATAACCTTCGTAACCATATTTGGCCACAATACCATAATGTTCTTCGGATTGGGGCAGACTAAATTTTCCTTCTCCATGTGAAATCCAAACGCCTAAGGTGGTTCCTTCCAAGGAGCTCAACATTACGGAATTGTTTTCTAGTATTTTAACGGAGGTGAAATTGCTTTCGTGCTTTCCAGAATCGTTGTATGTCAATCTTCCATGCACTTCGTGATCCGGATTGATCAAATCCAGCTCCATGAACAATTGGCATCCGTTGCAGATTCCAATAGATAGCGTATCGGGACGTGCAAAAAAGTCATTGATAACCTTGTTGGCCCGCTCATTGTATTTGATGGCGCCAGCCCAACCTTTAGCACTGCCCAAAACATCAGAATTGGAGAAGCCGCCCACAGCGCCTAAAAATTGAATGTCTTCCAAGGTTTCCCGCCCGGAAATCAAGTCGGTCATGTGAACATCTTTTACATCAAAACCTGCTAAGTACATGGCATTCGCCATTTCGCGTTCCGAATTACTTCCCTTTTCACGAAGAATGGCGGCTTTAGGCTTTTTGCCTTTCGATTGCGCTGGAAGGGACAGTAATCCATCAAAATCCTTTGGAAAATCAAAAGTTAATGGCTGGTCTTTGTAGTCGTCAAATCTGTCCTTGGCTAGATTGTTGGCCGTTTGTTTGTTATCTAGCAGATACGAGGTTTTAAACCAAGTATCGCGAAGCGAAGGCACATTTAAGCCAATTTCTATACCATGGTTTTTAATTTGCAGGACTTCTTCCGTAGTTGCTGATCCTATATTTACAAAGTCAATCCCTGCATCTGAAAGTACTTTTGCTACTGAACTATCCTTGACTTGGAAAACGATTCCAGCGTTTTCGGAGAATAACAATTTGATGCTATCTTCCTCCCCGATTTCAGTTAAATCCAGTTTGGCACCAAGATTTGTATCCGCAAAGCACATTTCCAAAAGAGTGGTTATCAATCCTCCCGCCGCAACATCGTGCCCAGCTAGGATTTTACCATCCTTAATTAATACCTGAAGTGTATTGAAAACTTGTTTTAAATATTCCGCATTGGCCACAGTAGGAGTTTCATTCCCTATTTCACTAAGGATTTGGGCAAAGGAAGATCCTCCAAGCTTGTGGGAATCCATGGATAGGTTGATGTAATAGATGTCTCCTCCATTTTTTTGAAGGACTGGTTCAACTATTTTAGTGATATCGTTGCAGTTTGCAGCAGCAGAGATGATTACTGTTCCGGGAGAAATAACGTCACCATCCTTGTATTTCTGTTTCATGGATAGTGAGTCCTTTCCGGTTGGGACATTGATTCCAAGTGCAATAGAAAAGTCGGATACCGCCTTAACAGCTTCATATAAGCGGGCATCTTCTCCTTTATTTTTGCAGGGCCACATCCAATTGGCCGATAATGAAACGGATTGAAGCCCATCTTTAAGCGGCGCCCAAATTATATTGGTTAGGGCTTCGGCAATACTGTTTTTACTTCCTGCAACTGGGTTGACCAAGCCAGAAATTGGGGAATGCCCTATACTTGTAGCAATACCTTCCTTGCCCTTGAAATCCAAAGCCATTACCCCACAATTATTTAACGGCAATTGCAATGGCCCAGCACACTGTTGTTTGGCAACCTTGCCACCTACACAGCGGTCCACCTTGTTGGTCAACCAGTCCTTACAAGCCACAGCCTCTAATTGAAGTACTTGCTCCAAATAGTCATGAAAACGTTCTAGTGAATAAGAAAGGGAAGTATACTCACGAGGTACCGTAATGTCATCCATAATAGTTTTTGGGGAACTTCCAAACATATCTGAAAGCTCTAGGTCCATAGGCTTGTCTCCAGATTTATCCGATACAAAGGTAAAGCGATGGTCTCCCGTAACCTTACCCACATTATACATGGGTGAGCGTTCACGAGCTGCAATGCGATTTAACAGGTCCAAATCTTTTTTACCAATAACCAATCCCATTCTTTCCTGAGATTCGTTGCCGATAAGTTCTTTGGCAGATAATGTAGGGTCTCCAACCGGGAGCTTATCCGTGTTGATGGTGCCTCCGGTTTCTTCCACTAATTCTGATAGACAATTGAGATGTCCTCCTGCTCCGTGATCATGTATGGAAACAATAGGGTTTTCTGGGCTTTCAACCATTCCACGGATTGCATTGGAAGCCCGTTTTTGCATTTCAGGATTTGACCGTTGTACGGCGTTTAGTTCAATGGCAGAACTAAATTCCCCGGTATCCGCACTGGAAACGGCAGCACCACCCATTCCTATGCGGTAATTATCTCCGCCTAGAATGACTATTCTGTCTTCTTTTTGTGGTTTATCCTTAAGTGCCTGCTCTTTTTTTCCATATCCAATTCCTCCAGCAAGCATAATCACCTTGTCGAAGCCCAATCTTCTGACTTCCTCTTGATGTTCGAAGGTAAGCACGGAACCAGCAATGAGGGGCTGGCCAAATTTGTTCCCAAAATCGGACGCTCCATTAGAGGCCTTAATCAAAATATCCATGGGTGTTTGGTACAACCAATCTCTTTCTTCCATCCCGTTCTCCCAAGGGCGGTTTTCTTCCAGTCTGGAGTAGGAGGTCATATATACCGCCGTTCCTGCAAGGGGCAGCGAACCTTTGCCTCCTGCCAAACGATCTCTAATTTCTCCACCGGAACCTGTGGCGGCTCCGTTGAAGGGTTCTACCGTGGTAGGAAAGTTATGGGTTTCTGCTTTTAGGGATAGCACAGAATTAAATTCGGTTTCGTGATAAAAATCCGGCTTATCCGCTGTTTTAGGGGCAAATTGGATAGCTTTTGGTCCGTTGATAAAGGCCACATTATCCTTATAAGCGGAAATAATCTCATTTGGATGTTCCTCTGAGGTTTTCCTTATCAGCTTGAATAAAGAAGTTGGCTTTTCCTCTCCATCTATAATAAAAGTTCCATTGAAAATTTTGTGTCGGCAATGTTCAGAATTCACTTGGCTGAAACCAAAAACTTCGGAATCGGTTAGCTTTCTGCCAATTTTCTGGGTCAGTTCTTCCAAATAACCTACTTCATCATCACTCAGGGCTAACCCCTCTTGCTGGTTATAGGCAGCTATATCGTCTATCTCCAAAATAGGTTCGGGTGCAACGTCTATGGTAAAGATTTCTTGATCCAAACCCTTGTATTTCTGGAAAAGCATAGGATCATAGTCTTGATGATCCTCCTGTACCCCAAAAAATTCCTCAATTCGGAGAATGCCTTCAATACCCATGTTTTGGGTTATCTCGGTGGCATTGGTACTCCAAGGGGTTATCATGGCTGCCCTTGGCCCAATAAAAAAGGCGTCAAGAGACGCCGTATTTATTTGAGGTTGGTTGCCAAACAACCATGTTAGCTTTTGAATGTCTTTTGGAGCAATTTCTTGAGCAGTCTGGACGGCGAAAACTTTTGTTGCCACGTCCCCAAAGAAATGAATCATATCAGCCTAATTGTTGAACGGATTAAGAAAGTGCAAATTTACCTTTTTTTAAGCGATTTTTGATCAAGCTTCAAAACAGTTTTTAACCGTAAGTGTTGACAACAAAATCCCATTCATTGGGTAAACATGGTCGTCGACCCACTTATGTTTGAGGAAACAACGAGTGGGCGAACAACAAGTTTTTGGTATTAAATGCGAAATTATTAAACCCCTCGAACTACCTTAGACAAACTTTCCGTCAGAAGCTTCAATACGTTGGCCGTTGATCCACTTGGCTTCCTTGGCACATAAAAAAGCGACCAAACCGCTAATATCCTCACTTTTACCCACCCTGCTCCAGTGATACTTACCCGTATGAATCACTTTTTTGCAATCCAAGATAAATGTGAGGAGACAATTCAGCTCATTTGATTATTTAGTATTTTAGAAGGATAGTTAGTTAATTCAAATCCAACCCTATGAAATGTAATTACCACACTTTAAGAGGTCTATTTTTAGTATTGACCTTATCCATTGGTGCATCATCGGTTTATGCCCAAAAGAAATATTCGAAATCCAAAATTGCCAAATTAAAGGCTGAGGTCGCTGCTTTGGTCGAAGCTGATAAAAAGCAGGCACAAGTGATGGTTGATAAAATTTTCAGCTTTGCCGAACTTGGTTTTCAAGAGATTGAAAGTTCTAAATTTCTTACCGGGATATTAAAGGATAACGGATTTACTGTTGAAAATTCCATTTCAGGGATTCCTACGGCTTGGTTTGCCAAATGGAGCAATGGTGAGGGCCCGGTGATTGCCATTGGTAGTGATGTTGATTGTATTCCAAAGGCATCGCAATATCCGGGGGTGGCCTACCATAAACCAATGGTTGATGGTGCGCCTGGTCATGGTGAAGGGCACAATTCTGGGATTCCCTTGAATGTTTCGGCTGTTTTAGCTGTAAAGAAAATTATGGAGCGCGAGCAAATTGGTGGCACTCTAATTGTTTGGCCAGGGATAGCGGAGGAGTTGGTCGCAGCAAAAGCATGGTACGTACGCGATGGCCTTTTTGATGATATAGATATGTGCATTTTTACACATGTCAGCAATAATTTGAGTGTGAGTTACGGTCCTGCTAGAGGTACGGGACTTATTTCGGTAGAATATTCTTTTGAGGGTGAAGCCGCACATTCAGCAGGCTCACCATGGCGCGGTCGTAGCGCCTTGGATGCGGCGGAGCTTATGAATATTGGATGGAATTATAAAAGAGAGCATTTACATCCACTACGTCGTTCACACTCTATTTTTACAGATGCAGGTGACCAACCCAATGTGGTGCCTTCAAAAGCATCCATCTGGTTTTATTTGAGAGATATTGAATATGAAGGTATTATGGAAATGTATGCAACTGCCAATGATATGGCGAAGGGTGCTGCGTTAATGACTGGCACCACCATGAAGTCCAGAGTTTTAGGGGCTGCATGGCCAAGACATTTTAATAAGGTTATTGCTGAAACTATGTATGCGAATATTAAAAAGGTGGGACTGCCCAAATGGTCAGAGGCGGACCAAACTTTAGCTAAAGCTGTACAAACAGAGGTAAACTCCAAAAAGGTTGAAGGATTGGCAGTAAAATTGGATACTATTGGTTTACCTGTGGTAAACCCCGTTAGCGGTGGGTCTGATGATATTGGAGATATCTCATGGAAAGTACCAACAGTCACAATGCGGTTTCCTTCCAATATTCCAGGTCTACAGGGGCATCATTGGAGCAATGCTATTGCCATGGCAACACCTATAGCGCACAAAGGGGTGGTTGCTGGTGCAAAAGTGGAAGCTATGACCCTAATTGACTTTCTACTTAAGCCTGAGCTTTTAAAGCAAGCATGGAATTATTTTAATAACGAACAAACCAAAGAGACCAAATTTGAACCTATGATTTCCGAGGCAGATATGCCACCTATATATTTAAATAAGGACAAGCAAGATCAGTTTAGAACTTCCCTTGAAAAGTTCTATTATGATGAAACAAAATATGATTCGTATTTGGAGCAGTTAGGGATTAGCTACCCAACCGTAAAAGAAAAGTAACTCCCGTTACTTTCTTTTTAATAGGGCCATATAGAACCCGTCGTATCCTTTTTCCGAAGCGTAGATATTTTGCTCTCTAACCAATTCGAACTCCTTACCAGATTCAGATTCCAGAAAATGGTTCACTTGTTCTGTATTTTCTTGAGGAAGAATAGAGCATGTAGCATATACCATTTGCCCCCCCTTCTTTAGCATTTTACTGTAATTCTGAAGAATTTCTTGCTGCACTCCCATAATTCGATCAATGAATTCTGGCTCCAACTTCCATTTTGAATCTGGGTTTCTACGAATCACACCCAATCCAGAGCAGGGAGCGTCCAGCAGGAGCCGGTCCGCACTGTTGTGCAGTTTTTTAATAACCTTGGTGGAATCGATTGCACGGGTTTCCACATTATGAACACCGTTACGCCGAGCTCGAATTTTTAGTTTCTTCAATTTACTTTCATAAATGTCCAAAGCAATCAATTGGCCCTTGTTTTGCATTTGTGAAGCTAAATGAAGGGTTTTACCTCCGGCCCCTGCACAGGCATCCACTACACGCTGGCCGGGCTCTACTTCCAGGAAGGGAGCTACCAATTGAGAAGATGCATCCTGAACTTCAAAAAGTCCGTCTTTGAATGATTCAGTGGTAAAAACGTTTTTACGTTCTTTGAGTTTTAAGGCATCTGGATAACCACCGATGGGTTCCGTTTCAATTTCCTGATTGGCTAGGGCAATCTGCAATTGCTCCTTCTTTATTTTAAGGGTATTGGTTCGCAAAATCACTTCAGCCTGCTTGTTCAAGGCAGCGATTTCTTTGGTCCATAGATTTTTCCCCAGTGCTTTTTCCCCGAGTTCATCCATCCAGTCTGGGACGGATTCTTTTATTTTTCTGATATTCGAGAGTTCATCAAACCTCCCTTTTATACGACGCTCCGGTGTACCTTCCAGCTGTTTCCAATCCGGTATTCTAATGCCTCTCAACACACACCACACAGCAAA
Source organism: uncultured Allomuricauda sp. (assembly GCA_965117065.1). Classification (GTDB taxonomy): domain Bacteria; phylum Bacteroidota; class Bacteroidia; order Flavobacteriales; family Flavobacteriaceae; genus Flagellimonas. The sequence goes on along the minus strand of OZ220751.1, from coordinate 874,908 downwards.
CAGTCTAAAAAGATGCGGTCTTGAAAAGGGTTCATGAACTTCAGCTATCTCAGCATAAAGTCGCTTCCATCGAACTATGTCATAGGTGGTTTCAGCAATAAAGCCTCTATCCCTGGCGCCCCAACGTTTGTCATATCGAAGTACTTTTTCGATGACCTTGTCGGCATATTCATTTTCGTTGAAGATCAGGTTCAAGGCATCAATGACGGCAAAGACCAGGTTTCGGTGTAATCGCATCCTAAAAATTAAGAAATGCAAAGGTATGGTTTCTATTAGGATTCCAATTACATTTGAGGAAACACACTTTGGATGAAATACTTCTCGCTATTGGTATTATTGATATTGGGCATTGGTTGCTCCATTAAGGAAAAGCCAAAGAATTTTTCCTCAGTGCGTATGGAACCAGTTTTTGAAGATTCGGTTAGCATACGTGCGATTGAGTTTTTGGATGGTAAAACCTTGGCATTTGCCGGAAGTAGGGGTATTTATGGTACCGTGGATGTAAACAACCATAGGGTGCGTTCCAATGTGCAGCAATACGACTCCATGTTTCCAGGATTTAGGGCAGTGGGAAAGACTTCTACTGATTTTTTCATGCTCTCAGCGGGTAATCCGGCACTATTATTTAAAACTGGGGAGGCAGGAAAAATGGAATTGGCGTATAAAGAAGAGGGAGAAGGGGTCTTTTACGACGCTATGGGTTTTTGGAATGATCAGGAGGGTTTGGGAATAGGGGACAGTATGGATGGGTGTTTATCAATTATTATTACCCGTGATGGGGGTAAAAATTGGGAAAAGTTACCTTGTTCAAATTTGCCTCAGGCCGAAAATGGGGAAGGGGCGTTTGCAGCAAGTAATACCAATGTTGCTATTATTGGAGATATAGTTTGGGTTGCCACAACTACTGGCAACGTTTATACTTCATTGGATAAGGGTAAAACATGGTCCAAAACAACAACCCCTATTGTAAAGCAGAAGCCTACGGAGGGAATTTATTCCATGGACTTTTATAACGAAAAATTGGGTTTTGCCATTGGAGGGGACTATACCCAACCTGAGTCAAACAAGGCCAACAAAGTGTATACCCAAGATGGGGGTGTTACTTGGCAATTGATTGCTGATGGTACGGAACCTAACTATAAAAGCTGCGTACAGTTTGTGCCAAATTCCGATGGAAAGGGTTTAGTTGCGGTTGGATTTACCGGAATTTCCTATTCGCACAATGGCGGTGAGAACTGGACAAAACTTAGCGAAGAGGGTTTTTACTCGGTTCGGTTTTTGAATGATACCGTAGCTTACGCCTCTGGGAAAAATAGGATTGCTAAATTGGTATTCAAATAAAAAGAGCGACAATAAATCGCCGCTCTTTGCTAACTACTAACCAAATCAACTTAAACGTTTACAACCACATAGTGACGTCCTGATTTTTTATACCATATGCCTCGATATTTATAGAGTTTTCTTCCATTTACTACAACAACTCTCCGGGCCCTTGGAAGTCTTTTAACCCTAATTCCGTTTGGGGCGGCACAAACTACATACCTTTTTCCGCGGGCTTTGTACCAAATACCATCGGCGAAGTAAAAGTTTGTTTTTTTATGGATTACCACCTTAGGTTTCTTAATGGTGGTTACTACGGTTCCATGCTTGGGATATATACGAACTACTGCTTTTTGTGCACTTGCCACCATTGTTCCTAAAAGTGCCATCGTTATTAATATTGTTTTTAAAGCTTTCATACAAAAGATTTTTATGGTTTCTGGTTCTTTGACCAAGGTTTTATGGGATGGTTTAATTAAAAAAGGAGCCAATTGGCTCCTTTTTTATGTATTTCATCGAAATGGCTAATTATCCCCCACCTCTTCGTTTACGCATCTGTTGCAACAGACGCTTTTTAAAATCTTCCTCTGCCTTTAAGAGCAAAAGTGTCTTTTTTGGGGACAAGACTGTTTGTACTTTAGAAAGAAAATCCTGCTCGGCCTCGTGCTTATTTTTTTGGATGGCCTGAAATTTAGTTAAAAGGGCAGCAGATTCGGCATTTGATAAATCGTGAATTAAAGCAATCTGAGACCGAAGCTCCAAACGTTCTTTTCTACGAATTTGTTCCAATTTGTCGTCGTACTCGTTGTAAATGGGCCAGAAGGATTGGGCCTCCTTGCTGGTCAGACTTAATCGTTCCGTGATGAAAGCCACTTTTAAGGTTTTGATTCGATCACGGGCAGGTCCTTGGGCATAAAAACAGGAAGTTCCCATGGCAAGGGCAAGTACTAGTATGAGTATTTTTTTATTCATAGCTGTTGTAGTCTAGGTTTAAATCCTCAATATCCTCCACATTTTCATCCAGATATTCCAAAATATGATCTTCTGCCAAATTTTGGTCCAACACATCGGTAAAATCAATTTGATCCAAGGAAATTACTTCTGCAATTTCATAGGAAGTAAGGTCAAATTCCGCAGTCTCAAAATAGGCTTCCAGTTCAGTATTGGCCAAATCATCAAAAGTTACAGGTGTAGTGGTGTTCCAAGTGAGGCCAAAAAACAGCAGTAGGACAGCGGCAACCGCTACCGCACTGTAGTAGATTTTTTTATAGGATTTTAGCTGAACAACCTTGACCTCTTTGGATTTTAGTTGTGATATAACTTTTTGGGTAAGGTTTTCGAAATAAGATTCTGGCACAACAAAACCATCCGACTTTGGAATGATAGACGTATCCATCCCAGATTCCTCAGTTTGGATTCTATCCATAAGCCGGTCATGAAAGCTATCAAAATAGCCTTCCGGAGTTTTGAATTTGTTTTTTTTGTCCTTTCCCATCTTTTTTGGTTTGACCCCCAAACCCTAAAAAGGTTTAATCGGCTTTAAGATACGTTTCAATTTTCTTTACCGCCAAATGGTAGGAGGTTTTTAAGGCTCCCACCGATGTTTCCAATACTTCCGAAATTTCCCCGTATTTCATTTCCTGAAAATACTTCATGCTAAAAACCAGCTTTTGCTTGTCAGGAAGGGTCGCCATGGCCTTTTGTAATTTCAACTGAATCTCATCCCCTTCAAAATAAACATCCGATTGAAGGTTTTCTATCATGTTCATTTTTAATTCTTCATCACTGATTCCCGCTTTCCGCGATTTTTGTTTTAGAAAAGTCAACGACTCATTGGTTGCGATGCGGTACATCCAGGAATATAGTTTACTGTCTCCTTTGAAAGTATCAATATTCCGATACACTTTTATAAAGGTATTTTGCAACACGTCATCTGTGTCATCATGATTCAAGACAATCCTTCGTATATGCCAATACAAGCGCTCTTTGTAGGTATTTACCAATACCTCAAAGGCTTTAGCCTGACTTTCTTTTTGTTTTAGTTCGGCGACTAAGGTTTCCTCAGCGATCAATTTTTTGTTGATTTGATGCTATGACCACATATTCTAAAAAAGGTTTAATTATACAGTGAAAGACTGCATTTCAACCAATTTTTTATACCCTTTTTGGGATTTCATCAGCTCTTCATGGGTGCCTTGTTCCACAATTTTTCCCTTGCTCAACACTACTATGGAATCTGCATTTTGGATAGTGGACAGTCTATGTGCAATTACGATGGATGTTCTGTTTTGCATCATTTTTTCCAAAGCGTCCTGCACCAATCGCTCACTTTCTGTATCCAAGGCTGAAGTTGCTTCGTCCAGAATCATGATAGGGGGATTTTTTAAGACAGCACGCGCAATGGACAGCCGTTGTTTTTGACCTCCACTTAATTTATTGCCACTATCTCCAATGTTGGTGTCATAACCATTGGGAAGTTCCATGATAAAGTCGTGGGCGTTGGCTACTTTGGCCGCCGCAATGATTTCGGTATCTGTGGCATCTTCCTTGCCTAGACCGATATTGTTTTTTACAGAATCATTAAATAAAATGGAATCTTGGGTCACCAAGCCCATAAGACCTCGAAGTGACTTTTTGGTGATATCTTTAATATTTGAACTGTCAATCAATATTTCTCCCTTATTAACATCATAAAAACGAGTTACTAAGTTAGCCACGGTACTTTTTCCACTACCGGATTGCCCCACCAAAGCCACGGTCTGCCCTTTTTTAACTTCTAGGTTGAAATTTTCCAGTACATAATCATCCTCATATTTGAAGGAAACATCCTTGATATGGACATCATTTTCAAAAGTGGTTTTTTCTAAGGCATTTTCCTTGTCCGAAATAGGATTTTCAGATTCTAAAATTTCTAAAACCCGCTCGGCAGCAGCATTTCCTTTTCTAACCCCATAAGAAGCTTTGCTAATTGCTTTTGCCGGGGTCAAAATATTGTAGGCCAATCCCATATAGGCAATAAAAGAGGAGGCGTCCAGAGTTTTGTCTACTAGTACCATTTTGCCCCCAAACCAGAGTAGCACTCCTATGACCAAAATTCCTAAAAATTCTCCAGTAGGGGAGGCAAGGTTTTGTCTATTCAAGAGGGAATTGGAAAATTTAAAAAAGCGTGTAGTTGAATTCTTAAAAGTGCTGAAAAACTTGGATTCGGAATTAAAGGCCTTAATAACCCGCAAGCCCCCAAGGGTTTCCTCAACAATGGACAAAAATTCACCTTGTTCCTTTTGAACCTTGTCCGATTTACGCTTGAGTGATTTACCAATCCTGGATATGATCATCCCAGCAATGGGGATAAATACAAATACAAATATGGTGAGTTTGGCACTGATGCCAAACATAATCAGTATGGTAAACAAAATAGTTAAAGGTTCTCTAACAATCAGTTCCAAAATGGATAGGAACGAATGCTGAATTTCCAAAACATCAGAAGTTATTCTCGCTATCACATCACCTTTTCTTTTCTCGGAGAAATAGGAGATAGGGAGCTCAACAATTTTTTGATACATTTTGTTCCTGACATCCTTTAGGACCCCATTTCTTAGAAAGGTAATAAAGTACATGGCCAGATAGTTAAAGGCATTTTTCAAAAGAAAAAGTACTAAGACCAAGCCAATAACCAAGACAAGCCCCTTCATATCATCATCTCCAGAATATGCAGTAACACGATAATTAATGTAATCTTGCAAATAATCCTTAAGTCCAGAAAAACCAGTGTATATAGGTTCCACCACAACCTTTTCATTAGGTTTGAAAAGTACATCCAGCATAGGGATCAAGGCTGCAAAAGAAAGCGCACTAAAGAGCGCATAAAGGATGTTGAAGAAAATATTGAGAAAACCGTATTTGCGATAGGGAACCGCAAAACGGAGAATCTTTTTAAAGTAATTCATTTACTATAAGTTCAATTCGGAAACGATACCTTCCAGTTTGGAATCCAACTGCGAATTTACGGATTTATAATCCGCTGCTTTGCCCAATTTGGTGTTGGTACTCATGTAAAATTTGACCTTTGGTTCAGTTCCACTGGGTCTTGCGGCAATTCGTGTGCCATCTTCCGTTTCGTAAATTAAAACGTTGGATTTTGGCAGGTCAATTGCTTTTTCCTCTCCAGTTTGCACATTTTTGGCAGTGGAAGTGTTGTAATCCTCAATCCAAACTACTTTGGACCCCTGTACGGAATCTACGGGGTTTTCTTTGAAATCAATCAACATTTGTTTAATCTCCTCTGCTCCACTGATGCCTTTTTTTGTCAGGGAAATTAATTTCTCTTTGTAGAAACCAAAATCCACATAGCAATTTATCAATTCCTCATAGAAGGAACTTCCACCGGCCTTTGCGTCTGCGGCAATTTCACAGGCCAAAAGGGTAGAGGTAACAGCATCCTTGTCTCGTACAAAGTCGCCCACCATATACCCAAAGCTCTCTTCACCCCCACCAATAAAATCGGAATTGGGGAAATCCTTGATCATTTTACCAATCCATTTGAATCCGGTCAAGGAGGTCTTGCACTCTACACCATAGGCTTTTGCCATTTGTTTCATCATAGGGGTGGAAACGATTGTGGAGGCAACAAATTCATTACCCTGAAGTCCTTTTTCCTTGAATTTATCCAATAGGAACTTGGTCATCATGACCATGGTCTGATTCCCATTGAGCAGTTCTATTTTTCCGTCCAGATTTCTCACCGCAATACCGAGTCGGTCACTGTCAGGATCAGTACCCACTACCATATCGGCTCCAATTTCTTCTGCCTTCTCAATAGCGATGGCCAATGCTGCAGGTTCCTCTGGGTTAGGGGATTCCACGGTTGGAAACGCTCCATCTGGTTTAGCCTGTTCTGCAATCACAGTGACGTTGTTATATCCTGCCCGCTTTAAAACCTCAGGAATTGCAGTAATAGAGGTGCCATGCAAAGAAGTGAACACAATTTTAAAATTGTCCTTGTCCTGGGCATTAAAACTACCATTGGTGACAGAAGCTTCAAAAAAGGCCTCATCCACTTCCTTATCAATTAGGTGAATCAAGTCATCATTGGACTTGAATTTGATGTCCTCAAAAGAAAGTGAATCGATTTCAGCAATAATCTCCTCGTCTTGGGGGGGCACAATTTGACCTCCATCTTCCCAGTACACTTTATATCCATTATACTCTGGAGGATTGTGCGAAGCAGTTAAAACAATTCCCGCTTGGCAATTCAAATGTCGTACAGCAAAAGAAAGTTCAGGAGTAGTTCGTAATTCAGAGAACAAAAACACTTTGATTCCGTTGGCAGAGAATACCTCAGAAACCGTTCTGGCTAAGGTATCTGAATTATGGCGACAATCATAGGCAATCACAATCTTGATCTCCTTGTCGCCATGCGATTTTTTTAGGTAATTACTAAGTCCTTGGGTATTTTTCCCCAAGGTGTATTTGTTGATTCTATTGGTTCCCACGCCCATGACCCCACGCATTCCTCCAGTACCAAATTCCAAATCCTTATAAAAACGCTCCTTGAGTTCTTCCGTGTCGTTTTCCAGTAAATGTTCAATCTCTTGTTTGGTATCGGTGTCAAAAAAATCGGTGAGCCAAGTCTTGGCATTTGCAGTAATGGAATCCATGAAATGTAATGTAATTTTCTTCGTGTTAAAAGTACGAAGAATCTGAAATTGTCCTCGCTTAAACGTTAATTTTATTGGAGATGGTGTAACGGGTATCGTTTTTTCTTGTGCGAACCATGATTTCTCCTAAAAATCCAGCTAGGAATAACTGTGTTCCAATAACCATAGCAACCAACGCGATATAAAACTGTGGTCGTTCAGTAATAAGCCGTCCACCGGGATTCAAAAACAGTTTGTCCACTCCAAGATAGATGGAGAACCCGAAACCTACCATAAACATAACAACTCCCAAAGCCCCAAAAAGGTGCATGGGCCGACGTCCGAATTTGGAAACGAACCAAATTGTGATTAAATCCAAGAAGCCGTTCACAAACCGTTCTGCGCCAAACTTGGTGCTTCCATATTTTCTGGCTTGATGCTGTACCACCTTTTCGGTAATCTTGGAAAAACCTGCATTTTTGGCCAAAACTGGGATGTATCGATGCATTTCACCCGAGACCTCTATGTTCTTGATCACATCTTTATTAAAGGCCTTGAGGCCACAATTGAAATCATGAAGCCTCACACCAGAAGTTCTTCTAGCAGCCCAATTAAAGAGTTTGGATGGAATATTTTTGGTAATTACGGAATCGTAACGTTTCTTTTTCCAGCCAGAGACAACATGATAACCCTCATTTTTGATGAGGTTGTATAGCTCAGGTATCTCCTCAGGGTTGTCTTGCAAGTCTGCATCCATAGTAATCACTACATCTCCTTCGACTGCCTTAAAGCCAGCATGCAAGGCTTGTGATTTCCCATAGTTTCGAAGAAACTTTATGCCCTTGACATTGGTATGTTTTTCCGATAGTTCCATAATGGTTTGCCAAGAGTTATCGGAACTACCATCGTCAATAAAAACGACCTCATAAACAAAATGATTGGATTGCATAACGGATGCAATCCAATCATGGAGTTCAGTAAGGGATTCTTGTTCGTTAAGTAAAGGGATTACAATGGAAATCTGCATTGTTTCTTTCTGGAATTCCCTTCAAAAGTAGCATTTTTTGTATTAGTAAGCGGGTTTGTCCTTTTTTACGATGAGACCCGTGATAAGGCTAACAATAAAACCAAAAATCACAGATAGGATCATGAACACGGCCATAATTACCCAGAAGAACTTTTTTTGGATTTCAATGCTCTGTTCAATTTGTTCGGCGGTCAAATTTGGATTTTGCTCAATTGCCTGTTGTTTCCCTAACTCATAAGCCTGCTCCATAAAGTTAGGCTCAATAATGTTAGAAAAAATCAGAAAATAGATCATGCCCAGAATAAAGCTCACCACAGCTACACCTGGACCTATTTTCAACGCCTGAACCAAACTTATGTATCCAGAATTGACTTTTTTAAATTGTAGAATTGCAAGGACGACAAATACCGCAAGTATAAGGTATTGAACTGCCTGAATTGCAAAACTTCTTTCGTGGTGCATGTCCGCTAAGTAGAGCATTAGAGAAAAGATAATTCCCGCAACGCCTGCTAAGACACCATAGTTTAATGAGAACTTTCCCACCTTAGGTTGATTTTCTTCCATTTTTATGTGATTTTTAAATTGATAGCTGTCTGTTAGTGATCTTTGTTAAGGTTTTGTTACAACCAAAGTTAGATTTTTTCTTTTTTAGTGTTTTTGGGTTGACATATTAAAAGAAATCATTAAATTTGCACCTCGAAAATTCTGAGATTAAGTTTTAAGACGATGAGAAAAGGTATACACCCGGAGAATTATAGATTGGTAGCTTTTAAAGATATGTCAAATGACGACGTATTCATCACAAAGTCTACTGCCGAGGCAAAGGAAAACATTACGTTAGATGGTGTTGAATATCCTTTGGTAAAATTGGAGATTTCCAGAACATCACATCCTTATTATACAGGTAAAACCAAGTTGGTGGATACAGCAGGAAGGATTGACAAGTTTAAAAACAAATACAAGAAATTCAGTAAAGAAGAAGAGAAAGCGGAGTAGACAGAAATTTCTTAATAAATATATTTGGACGCCCTTGATTTTTTGTCAAGGGCGTTTTTTATTTTTACAACATAAACTACTCTCATGAACTACATCCTAGCCGATGGCCCAAGAAGGGCGGCACTTCTCCCATTCACCTTTACAAGACCGGTAGCAGAAATTAGAATTGGAATCTTAACCATCCGGGAAAAATGGGAAGGGTACCTTAATGTACAGATGAGCTTTAAGACAGAGGAATATCTGTCTGGAAAGTACCCAATGGTGTCAGCATCGGAGAATATTGTAATTGACGGATCCATTGTTCCCAATGAAGAATTGGCGAAAAGGGTGCTTACACTGGAAGCAAAGCAGGCCATTTATTACAAGAATAGGGTAGTGGCCTACCAAACTTCCGATACCGTGGAAGAGCCAGATTTTTTGGAGTATGAGACTATAAACTTTGAGGGAGAGCTTATTACTGTAGACAATACTTGGGATATTTTTTCCAAAAATGGGGAGGCGTTGCAAGCAGATTTTGATTTTATTACCCATGGCCGAAAGAGTGCACCCATTTCTGATACTAACAAATTAATTTGTGCTGAAAATATTTTTTTGGAAGAAGGTGCTAGTGTGGAGCACAGTGTCCTTAATGCCACCAATGGACCCATTTATATTGGGGCCAATGCCGAAATCTGGGAAGGTGCACTTATCCGGGGAGGCTTGGCGCTCTGTGAAAAAGCTGTAGTAAAAATGGGAGCTAAAATTTATGGTCCAACCACTGTGGGGCCACATGGTAAAGTGTGTGGTGAAATCAATAATTCGGTGATTTTTGGATATTCAAGTAAAGGACACGAAGGCTATTTGGGCAACGCAGTATTAGGGGAATGGTGCAATATTGGTGCGGATTCCAACAATTCTAATCTCAAGAACAATTACGCCAAAGTACGGCTATGGAATTATGATACCCAAAAGTTTGATCGAACTGGATTACAGTTTTGTGGATTAATGATGGGCGATCACAGTAAAACAGCCATAAACACGATGTTTAACACGGGAACAGTTATTGGGGTTAACTCCAACATATATACACCGGGGTTTCCAAGGAATTTTGTGCCTAGTTTTAGTTGGGGTGGGGCCTCTGGTTTTACTACCTATATGCCTAAAAAGGCTTTTGAGGCGGCCAAGGTAATGATGGCACGTAGAGGGGTTGAATTTGATGACAAGGAAGCTCAAATTTTGGAACATGTCTTCGAACTGACCAAAAAGTGGCGTAATTATTAGATGTATTTTCTTGTTGAGATACTGTATTAAAACACTTATGGAGGTTTCTGGGTTTAATTTATTTCTGTTTTGCCAGACGTTGGGACCAGTCGGGCTTTCAAATCCGGATGTTCCATATTCTTATCCAAAGGAAACATAGGCCTTTTGATTCGTTTATAGTCCAAACGTTCTAAATCTTGGTCCACACCTCCAGGGGTTAATGCCATAATCCAATCCCCTCTCATATGGTACAATTCAGGAACCAAATAGCCAATTTTAACTACTAGAATATCGGTCTTTCTTGGATCAAGACCTAAATTGGTAAAGTCACTTTCCCGATGATAGGGTTTGCGTTTTTTGGTAACAATCACAGATACACTACCCACTTTTACAACTACTTCGGTTTCCGCATGGATATCCCCGTGTTCAATGGACTCAATGGTCCCAGATAACTGAATAGGTGGTGAAAAGCGACTATCGACTTTGGCTCCCGCTTTGGCCTTTATTTTCGAACCTACCCCTAGTTCCATGGCTTTTTGAACAAATTCAGGGCCCGGAATGGAAGCATAAATAAGGGATGGCCCATCCGGGGACATAAACTCTGGTCTCGCTAATAACTCCCTCAACGTCCAGGTAACATCTCCAGCACCTCCAGCAGTAGGATTATCTCCCATATCGCTAATGATAAAAGGTTGTTTTTCATTGGCCAGTGCTTTTTTCAGACTTTCCTCAAGAGTTGTGGTTGGGGCAACGAATTCGAAAGAACTTCTTGCTTCCCAAAAACTATTGGCCAAATCTTCGGCGGCGGTTGTTACTTTGTCCTCGTCATCACCTGTTACCATAACCACGGCATGATTTCGAGGTTCATCGGCCCAGGCATAACCAACCCAGATGGCGGCATCAATAATGTCCTTCTGGGCTGCAATAGGAGCTACTTTTCCATACAAACTTTTTCCAGGCTCAACCCTTGTGCTCGTCATTTCTCCGGGCAACAATATTGGTACGGGAATCCAAGCTTTATACGTTGGCTTTCCTTTTTTACTTTCTATTCTTCTCAGAAGATTTGTAACTGCCCTTTTTTTGGATTCCATGGCATCTTCATGAGGTGCCATTCTATAGCATGTGATTAGGTCTGTATTTTTTGCAAGCCGCCAAGAAACATTGCCATGTAAATCCATACTGGTAGAAATCAGAGTTTCGAAACCAACCACTTCTCGAACCCTAGTTATAAAATCACCTTCGGGATCATCTAAGCCTACAACGCTCATTGCACCATGAATATCAAAAAAGAGGCCATCATACGGGGTGTTTTTTTTGAGCATCTCAAGGGTTCGATTCACTAATGTTTCGTAGGTTTCCCGAGTAACTATACCCCCGGGGAGTGCGTGACCTTTGATTGTAGGAAACCAATTGGCTCTCTTTCGAGTGATTGAATCTGCAGCTAAAAATGGATAAATGGAGTATACATCATCTCCGGTCTTGGCATGAAACGCTTCTTCGTGGGTGAGTGCAGGTGAAAAGGTGCTGGATTCTATAGCCAATCCCGCGATGGCTATCCGTGGGATTACTTTTTTGTCTTTGGTCTTAGTGTCACATCCAGAAATAAGTAAAACTAATATTAAGATATAAAGGCGGTTCATCTTCTTTATTTAAGGTTTGATTTAGCTATAATGATGTTGGCTGATGGTAACGAAGTTAATGGAAAATGAAACCATATTCAATCCGAGACAATAAGGTAGGTCAGATTTTGGAATAACTGGTGGGAATTGTTGGCTTGATGAGGTGCTATAAATAAAACGACCCAGCATGGTCCTGGGTCGTTAGAGATAGATCGTTTTAAAGGTTTTACCGAACAAACCTATGGATTGCGTCATACGCGTTGTCTTGATAAGATTTATTGTTTAAGTCCTGAAAAATGGAGCTTTGGTCAACCACTGGCCCCACAAGGACATTCTGTTTGCTCGCGTAGAAAGTGCCACTCATCAATGAGTCATTGTTAATCCCATCTACAAATCGCTTCGCCCCCACACTTAAGCCATGGGATAAGCCCATTAATGGCATAATGATGGGCATTCCAACATACTTGAACATGATGCGTTTAAATAACGGCAAATCGTTGAAGCCGTCAGTACCTCTAGTTCCGCCTGGGCTCATGCTTATGAATCGGATGTCCGGGTTTTTTCTTGCCATGGATGACATCCACATTGTACCTCCGTATTTTACAACTCCATATACTTGCATGGGATCAAAATCGTCTCCAAACAGGGAACCGTCAAATACTTGGGTAAACTCTTCGACCGAGGATGTTTTTAGATTTGGCCGCTTCATTCCAGTTGGTTTAATACCTCTGGCCGCTTCGGAACTTGCAAATAATGCGATATTCTTGAGCATATCTCTTTTTAATAACTCATCCACCAATATCACATGTCCCAAAAGATTCACAGCTGTCATGTTGGTAACCCCATCGTTAGTTAATTTTTCCGGGTTTTTGCCCCCCATTCCTCCAGCATTCATAATCAGGGCATCAATTGGCTCACTTAATCTAGCAACAGCATTTCTTACTGAATCTGTATCCGAAACATCCATGATGAGAATCTCGAATATGAATTTACCTGTAATTGCTTCTAAGGACTTTTTTGCAATCTCCGCCTTGGTTTTATTTCTGCAGGCCAAATAAATTTTTTCTGTGTCTTTAAGTAAAGCCAATTGCCTGGCCGTATCCTTGCCAATACCTGCATTGGCTCCAGTAATCAGTATAATCTTATTTTTCATCTGTTGATTTTTTATAACGTTTTATGTTGTTGAACGACGCTACTTTGTATACTTCTTTTTGATTTCCTTAAAATTGTCCTTGTTTACATTTTCACCTGTAAGCACATGGTGTTCAACAGCCAATAAATAATCGGAAATATCACGTTTAAACTGGCCTTTGGCGAGTGGCCCCATGAATGCAGGTTTTGTACGGAACCCCATGGTCATTATCAGTTTGGACGAATTGGCTTCTATAGGAACAACCTTATAAATGCCATAACTGTAGTCTGTGTTCAATGGAATCCCGCCTGCAGTGTTGATCAATACTTTGAATGTGTAGTTTTCTGCGTCGAAATCAATCTGTGTCTCCTGCAAGTATTTGGTCCCTTTTTCATTAAAATTACAAGTTCGGGATGCATTTTCTCCTCCTGAGATAAATCCTTGATTGAAATGGGAACTTACAATTTTAGGGTGCGAGTTGGCTATGGCTCCAAAATCTTCGCCTACTACTTTCCATACGTTATCAGCCGAGGCGTTAATGGTTCGTTCTACTGAAAATGTAATTACTTTTTTGTCTGTTTGCTGTGCAAATATATTTGTGCTTGCTACCATGATTAGTACTATTAATACGATGTTAATTGTTGTTCTCATTAGATTGTATTTTAAATTGTTTTTTTAATGTTTCTCTCGATAAACCATAAATAAAACTGCCCCTAAGATTCCAAGTGCAAATTCCAAAACGGTAGCCTTCACCAAACCCTCCACTGGCATTCCATCCAATACAATGCTCATTGCACGGCCTATGCCGAGTGAGAGAAATGACATTGAGGAGATCAGGGAAGCTGAATAGGTCAGTTTTTTTACAAATGCTCCAAGAAGCGCTAAGAGTGCAATTGCGAGAAGCAATGCGCTTGACGCTCTAACATCGTTTATAACACTGATGTTGTCTGTGATATCGATTCCGGCACTGCTCTTCATTGCTACAGGCAGGAAAAGTGTGGCACCACCTATAAAGGTTAGCAATAACCCTGAAATTATCAGGAAGATTCTTAATGCTGTTGAATTTCTCATGACTTTGTTCTTTTAAATTGTCGAGAACAAAAGTCATGAAAAGAGGAGGGGATACTATCTCGTTTCAGCCCAAAGGCTTCTCATTTTAGCTCAGCCGATATTCAGTTGGGGACTTTCCATATGTAATAGTAAAATTTCTATTGAAAGTGGCCAGGGAGTCAAATCCAACATCATAGGCAATATCGGAAACACGTAAGCTATTGGATTTTAGTAGCTCCGCTGCTTTTTCTACCTTTCTCTTGGTGATGTACTTCTTGGGGCTATCATTAAAGACTTCTTTAAATTTTCTTTTAAATGAAGAAGTGCTTAGGTGGCAGAGAGACGCCAATTCATCCAAAGACAGGTTTGCATATAGATTATGGTGAATGGTAGATTTAAAGGTCACTTCCTTGGGTTTGAACAAAGCGGCTAAAAAGTCTAGCTGTGAAGGGGCATGCTGCGATTTGGTCATAAGCAAAACAAACTCTTTGAGCTTTGTTTTTATCATATGGTCATCTGCCAACTCAGGATTATCCAGGAGAATATTGATACTTTCACGATAATTTTCCAACAACCGATTTATTTCTATTTGTTTAAGGTTATAGTTGAGGGAATAGTTGGAGGTAGAAAGATCAAACTCAAAAACATCTTGTACCAAGGAAGGGTATAAAAAAATTCCAATGGATTCTATACCATCATCACATTTATCGTTATCATCGCTTGGCTCAAAAAAGTAATTCAGGCACTTTGCAAGCAGCCCTTGATTTCTATTTAGTGTAAAATAATCTTCCTGTGAACGAACAGCAACTTCTCCCTTATTAACAAACATAAAGCAAGCTTCATCTTCTACATAATGTTTCAACGTTCTATCAAAATAAGGCATAGATAGTTTCATGAAAACAATCCTATCCTTATACTTAATCACTTTTTCCTCGAAATTCATAACACCTTGATGTCAACATAAATCACCGAACTTGGTGATGTTTGTATTGTCACCAACCACGTATGACGAAGTTAATGGAAAAGTAATAGCTTATCAATATACTTCATCGCTATTCTACATGGGTTAAGCTATAGATTTGCAGAACATCTTAACTCCCAACTTATTATTATCTTTGCAGGCCAAAATTCAGTATAGGTCAATGAACAAGAAGGTCGCTTTTTACACCTTGGGATGCAAGCTCAACTTTTCGGAAACCTCTACCATAGCGAGAAGTTTTGAAAAGGAAGACTTTGAGCGTGTAGATTTTTCAGAGAAAGCGGATATCTATGTTATCAATACCTGCTCCGTAACTGAAAATGCGGACAAGCGATTTAAGACCATTGTAAAACAGGCCCAAAAAGGTAATCCGGAAGCTTTTGTGGCGGCTGTAGGCTGTTATGCCCAGTTAAAACCAGAGCAATTGGCGGCTGTAGATGGTGTAGATTTAGTGCTGGGAGCTACAGAGAAATTCAAGATTACAGACTACCTAAACGATTTGACGAAAAATGACCTAGGGGAAGTTCATTCCTGTGAAATAGCGGAGGCTGATTTTTATGTGGGAAGCTATGCGATTGGAGATAGAACCAGGGCGTTTTTAAAAGTGCAGGATGGTTGTGATTACAAATGCACCTATTGTACCATTCCACTGGCGCGTGGAATATCGCGAAGCGATACTTTGGAAAATGTACTGGAAAATGCTGCGGAAATAGCTTCCCAAGGAATTAAGGAGATTGTTTTGACAGGCGTCAACATTGGAGATTATGGCAAAGGGGAATTTGGAAATAAAAAGCACGAGCATACCTTTCTTGAATTGGTAAAGGCCTTGGATGAGGTTGATGGTATTCACCGACTGCGGATTTCTTCTATTGAGCCCAATTTGCTGAAGAATGAAACTATCGATTTTGTATCGCAAAGCCGCTCATTTGTGCCCCACTTCCATATTCCGTTACAGAGTGGCAGTGACGCAATCCTAAAGCAAATGCGTCGTAGGTATCTCTCCAATCTTTACATAGATAGGGTGAAGAGAATCAAAAAAGAAATGCCCCATGCATGTATTGGGGTTGATGTTATTGTTGGGTTTCCAGGAGAAACGGATGAGCAATTTTTGGAAACATACCATTTTCTGAATACCCTTGATATTTCCTATTTGCATGTCTTCACCTATTCTGAAAGGGATAATACTTTGGCGGCCAACATGCAAAATCCTGTATCTAAAAATGTTAGGAGTAAGCGAAGTAAAATGTTGAGAGGGCTTTCCGCTAAAAAAAGAAGGGCATTTTACGAGAGTCAATTGGGAAGTAGGCGAACGGTCTTGTTTGAAGGAGAAAACAAATCAGGTTATATCCATGGCTTTACAGAGAATTACGTCAAGGTAAAAGCCCCATGGGACCCAGAATTAGTGAACACCCTACATCAGGTGGAACTCACCAAAATTGATGAAGACGGAATGGTTCGTTTTGAATTTGTTACCCATAAAATTGGGGTATAAAAAAACCTCTCACAGGAGAGGTTTTACTATTCTAAAGCTTTTAAGTTAGATACGGATTCCGACCGGAAGCATCTCTTTGTACTGTCTATTTTTTCTTAAGAATCCTGCAATATGTGGGCTGGTAGGTACCACTCTTAGGTTTTTTTCTTGAATTTCGTTCAAAACGGCCTTAATAAATGTTTCTTTAAAGCCTTCTTGGGTAATTTCTTCTGGGATCACTAATTTGGTTAAAAACACCTTGCGTTCTTGGGAGGAGTACTCAATTTTAGCCAAATGCCCATCAACCCTAGTTTCAAATTGGCGTAAGAAACTATTGTCATTAATTTCCATTTCTGTCATATAGTATTGTTTTAAAATTGACACAGCACATTACCTAAGCGGTAATTTTTGATGTTCCCTTTTGTAATATGTTCAATATAAGTGGGGCTATTTGCAAAAGGGACACAAAATTAGTCAAAAAATTGTTAATTTCCTAGCCTAATCGATATTAGGTTCCAAATGTCCAATCCTAAAATTCACCTATATCTTATGCCCGGAATGGCTGCCAACCCATCCATTTTTGACGGTATTAAATTACCTGCGGATACTTTTGAAATTCACAGGCTGGAATGGTTTGTTCCTTTAAACGGAATGACGTTTGAGTCGTACGCCAAAAAAATGTGTTCCCAAATAGAGCATGAGGCTCCAGTATTGTTAGGAGTCTCCTTTGGAGGACTGTTGGTTCAGGAAATGGCAAGACACATGGAAACTTCCAAGATTATAGCTGTCTCTTGTGTAAAGAAGCCATCGGAGCTTCCCAAAAAAATGCTTTTTGCGAAATACACCAAGGCCCATAAACTTTTGCCCACCAGTTTGGTGAGCAATGTGGAACTATTGGCCAAATATGCCTTTGGGGAGAAAGCCAGCAAACGGTTGGAGCTTTATGAAAAATATCTATCCGTGAGGGACAAGAAATATATAGATTGGGCCCTTGACCAAATCGTGAACTGGCATCAAGTTAAACCTCCAAACAATCTGGTCCACATCCATGGGGACAACGATGCGGTATTTCCTATAAAAAATATCAAAGACTGTTTGGTTGTCAAAAAAGGAACGCACACAATGATTATTCACAGGGCGAGGTGGTTTAATGAAAACCTCCCTGCAATTATTTTAGAAGAAGGAAGTTCTATATAGTATCTTTACCCTACAATAATGAATAACATGAAGCAGATAAAGAATATTCTAGCAATTATTGGACTCGTTGTGGTAGTGGGAAGCCTAATTTTTGCCGTACAGTCAAAACCGGAGGATTTTGTGCGGGTCAAAGAGGTTGTAGACACGGATAAAGTAGAAAAAAATGTATCCGATGGTTATAAAATCAGTGCCATTGAAATCCCTAGTGATCTTAATTTTGCAGGTGAAGCTGTTCCAGTGGAAGACCCCGAAGTATTGGAACGGGTTGACCGGGAGTTTTTGGTAAATACCTATTGGCAATCCAATGCATTGCTTTTGATGAAGCGTGCAAACAAGTATTTTCCTATTATAGAACCGATTTTGGCCAAAAATGGAATTCCTGATGATTTTAAGTATTTGGCAGTTGCGGAAAGCGCACTCATAGATGTTGCCTCCCCAAAAGGAGCAGCGGGCATGTGGCACTTTATGAGGGCCACTGGCAAGGAATATGGGTTAGAGGTAAACTCCAATGTGGATGAACGTTATCACATTGAGAAATCTACCCAAGCAGCTTGTGAATACATCAACAAATGGAAAAAGCGCTTTGGGACTTGGACCCTTACGGCAGCATCATACAATGCAGGTCCGGGCGGGATTCAAAAATACATGAAGATCCAGAAAGTGGGTAACTACTATGATCTCTTGTTGGGTCAGGAAACCGGACGTTACGTTTTTAGGATTTTAGCACTCAAAGAAATTCTTTCCAATCCTGATGAATATGGTTTTGAGGTTGGAAAAGAGGATTTATATAACGCGGTACCCACATTTTCAGTGGAAGTGGATACAGCAGTAACCAGCTGGGCAGATTTTGCTAAGGAATATGAAATAAGTTATAAGATCTTAAAAAGACATAACCCTTGGTTGCGCGAACCACATCTGAATAATGCTTCCCGAAAAAAATATATGGTAGAGATACCGAATAAGGGATATTACAGGGAGTCCAAATAATAAGCAAGCTCCAATTCCAATAAAACAGGTTTGGTGCTTGGGACTTAAAAATTGAATTTTAGCTAGATTTTCTTCATCTGCTGCTGCATCATTCTAATTTGCTCGGTGAGCATACTGTTCTTGTCCAGTCTTTTGGCCTCCTGCAATAATTGTGTGGCCTCACGCTTTCTGCGTTTTTGCATAGCGATTCCAGCCAAGCTTAGTTTGGCCATGGCCACATCATAATCCATGGTTAATCCAAGTTTGAGAGCCTTCTTAAAATACTTTTCGGCCTGGGTCAAATTCTTTTGGGAATAAATGATACCGTGCAGATAGTTGTAATATCCTTGTTGTTTTTTGATTAAAGCCGATTCGGGATTTCTTATTTTTCCCAACCATTTTTGGGTACCTTCCATATCTTGTTTTCGCATTCGTAAAAAGGCTAAGAGGATTAGCTCATTCCTAAAGTATAGGAATATGAAAACCAAGGATAAGAAGATTAGTGCAATTCCATTACCCACATTGCCTTCAATGAATTGGAAGACGGCATAGGCAATAATTAGGGTGGCAATAACCAGTTTTATATTTTTATTGAACATTTTTCGTTGTAATTTTAGCTGAAATCGAGAGCAGGCAAAAGTACTAAAAACTAATTTAAAAATTTTCTTTTTCCACTTGCCAAAGTAAAAACTCTTCGTATATTTGCGCCCAGAATTTTTAGGGAAGAATTTTGACTTCCCGACGTAAAATCCATTAAAACAGTTCCGAAATGAAAAGAACGTATCAGCCGTCAAAAAGGAAGAGAAGAAACAAACATGGTTTTAGAGAGCGCATGGCGACTGCCAATGGAAGAAAGGTTCTTGCAAGAAGAAGAGCTAAGGGAAGAAAAAAATTGACTGTTTCCTCTGAGCCAAGACATAAAAAATAATGACTGTATTTTAGTTTTAAATTAAAGGTGTTACTTTTCCGGTAGCACCTTTTTTTTGGTCTGACTTTTAAAAACGAGTAACACCCTATAGAATGCCTAAAAGAAAAGATTTAAAATCCATTTTGATTATTGGTTCTGGCCCAATCATTATTGGCCAGGCATGTGAGTTCGATTATTCTGGTTCCCAAGCACTGCGTTCCCTAAGGGAAGATGGAATTGAAACTGTACTGATCAATAGCAATCCTGCTACGATCATGACGGATCCTACCATGGCAGACCATGTGTATTTAAAACCACTTACTACAAAATCAATCATAGAGATTTTGAAGAACCATCCAAACATTGATGCTGTTTTACCAACTATGGGGGGACAGACAGCATTGAATCTGTGTATACAAGCGGATGAAAAAGGCATTTGGGAGGATTTTGGTGTAGAGATTATTGGGGTTGATATCGATGCCATCAATATTACAGAGGACAGGGAGAAGTTTAGGGAGTTGATGCTTAAAATTGGCGTGGGAATGCCTCCCCAGGCATCCGCTACCTCATTCCTTAAAGGAAAAGAAATTGCCCAGGAATTTGGATTTCCTTTGGTAATTAGAGCATCCTTTACACTGGGAGGTGCTGGAGCATCCATTGTTCATGATCCCAATGATTTTGATGACTTGTTGAGTAATGGATTGGAGGTTTCGCCAATTCATGAAGTTATGATAGACAAAGCATTAATGGGATGGAAGGAATATGAATTGGAATTGCTTCGGGATAAAAACGACAACGTGGTTATTATCTGTACCATAGAAAATATGGATCCCATGGGAATTCATACTGGGGATTCAATCACCGTGGCACCGGCGATGACCCTTTCAGATAGGACATTCCAACGTATGCGTGATATGGCAATCCATATGATGCGAAGCATTGGGGACTTTGCGGGAGGATGTAATGTTCAGTTCGCGGTAAGTCCGGATGAAAAAGAAGATATTATTGCAATTGAAATTAATCCAAGAGTTTCACGATCTTCAGCTTTGGCTTCGAAAGCTACAGGATATCCAATTGCCAAGATTGCCAGTAAATTGGCCATCGGCTATACCTTGGATGAATTGGATAATCAAATCACCAAGTCAACTTCAGCCTTGTTTGAGCCAACTTTGGATTATGTAATCGTCAAAATACCGAGATGGAACTTTGATAAATTTGAAGGTTCTGATCGTACTTTGGGACTTCAAATGAAATCGGTTGGTGAGGTTATGGGTATTGGGCGATCATTCCAGGAAGCACTTCACAAAGCCACTCAGTCCCTTGAAATTAAGCGTAATGGAATTGGAGCAGATGGTAAGGGATATAAGGACTATGACAAAATAATCCATAAACTTAAGGTGCCTAGCTGGGACAGGGTTTTTGTAATTTATGATGCCATTCAGTTAGGTATTCCATTGAACACAATCCATGAGATTACCAAAATAGATATGTGGTTCTTAAAACAATATGAAGAATTGCACTATCTGGAGCAAGAAATTTCTAAATATACAGTAGAGAGTTTACCTAAAGAACTTTTATTGGAAGCCAAGCAAAAGGGCTTCGCCGATCGTCAGATTGCGCACATGTTGGACTGCTATGAGAGTGAAGTGCACAAAAAGCGTACAGTATTGGGAATAAATAGGGTATATAAGTTGGTGGACACCTGTGCTGCCGAGTTTAAAGCAATGACACCCTACTATTACTCCACTTTTGAGGAAGAGATAGAATTGGCAGATGGAACCCGATATGTGGCCAATGACAGTGAAGTGACCGACAGAA
Organism: uncultured Allomuricauda sp.; assembly: GCA_965117065.1. GTDB lineage: Bacteria > Bacteroidota > Bacteroidia > Flavobacteriales > Flavobacteriaceae > Flagellimonas. Next base: position 853,551 of record OZ220751.1, on the reverse strand, counting down.
AAAAAATTGTGGTGCTTGGGTCTGGCCCTAACAGAATAGGGCAGGGGATAGAGTTTGATTACTGCTGCGTACACGGTGTATTGGCCGCGGCTGAATGTGGTTATGAAACTATCATGATCAATTGCAACCCTGAAACTGTTTCCACGGATTTTGATACAGCGGACAAATTATATTTTGAACCTGTATTTTGGGAGCATATTTATGATATTATTCGACACGAAAAGCCTGAGGGCGTTATTGTACAGCTTGGCGGACAAACGGCTTTGAAGTTGGCCGAGAAGTTGGATAAATATGGTATTAAAATAATAGGCACTAGTTTTAAATCCCTGGATTTGGCAGAAGATAGAGGAAGTTTCTCAACCCTGCTGAAGGAAAACAACATTCCTTATCCAAAATTTGGTGTGGCAGAAACTGCAGACGAAGCCTTGGAATTGGCAGATGAGTTAAATTTTCCACTTTTGGTAAGACCTTCTTATGTGCTGGGCGGTCAAGGGATGAAAATTGTGATTAACAAGGAAGAATTGGAAGCTCATGTTGTGGATTTGTTAAGGAAAATCCCCAACAATAAATTGTTGTTGGATCACTATTTGGATGGTGCTATCGAAGCAGAGGCTGACGCCATTTGTGACGGGGATGAAATTTACATTATTGGAATTATGGAGCATATTGAGCCTTGCGGAATCCACTCCGGAGACTCCAATGCTACTTTACCACCTTTTAATCTGGGAGAATTTGTCATGCAACAGATTAAGGACCATACCAAGCAAATTGCACTATCCTTGAAAACAGTGGGGCTAATCAATATCCAGTTTGCCATTAAGGATGACATTGTGTATATCATAGAAGCTAATCCAAGAGCTTCCCGTACGGTACCTTTTATTGCCAAGGCATATGGAGAACCCTATGTTAATTATGCCACCAAGGTGATGTTGGGTGAAAAGAAGGTCAAGGACTTTAAATTTAAGCCACAATTGGATGGATATGCGATTAAACAACCCGTATTTTCTTTCAACAAGTTCCCAAATGTGAACAAAAATTTGGGTCCGGAAATGAAAAGTACTGGGGAAAGCATTCTATTTATAGATAGCCTTAAGGATGACGAATTCTATAATTTGTATTCCCGGAGAAAAATGTATTTGAGCAAATAACCCATTGATCAGTCCTTGATTTGTAGAGCGTCACATGTTCCGGCAAAAGGAACCCCATTGGACCCGAAGGCATACGTTATAAGTCCTACGTAAACATTGTTTCCGAACGAGGGGGCAGTTCCGGGCAAGTCTCCAGAATTGGTGTATGCTGTCCAATGGTCTTCGGTGGATTCAAAATCCAGGTTGGGAGTTTGCCAATAAACGTCAATCGTTCTATTTTCATTTCCAACTATTCGAATGTCGGCACGGCCGTTGGTTACCATATTGCCACCAATATCATTGACTGAAGAATTACCATCCACAGTATTTTTTCCTTCAATTGTAAAATGGGTATTACCTCTATGTCCCACAACCACGTGGGCGGAATTGAATGAGTCCAGATTTTCTACATGGATTTGTATACCACAGAATATATAAAGAGAGTTGGAAGGGATGGGAGCTGTCTGTGAATCATTCAATGTGCCTATTCCTATATTTCTTGCAATAACCTCAAAGGGAAAACTAACCAATTTGGCATCCAATCGACCTTGAACATCATTAAAATGGAGGGTTTTGTCATTTTCGTTATCCGTAAGCTCGGCCCGGTATCTTCCTTCTTCTCTGCTCACTTCTGGCAACACAGTTTCATTGTTGGTCACATAATCAATCAAAGGACCTGTTCCTTCAAAATTGAAGGTTACCCAATCATCATTCGGATTTTCTAGGTCCAAATCGGTTTCATCATTTTGTTCATTTGAGTCTTCATTCAACGAGGGTTCAATTGAATCTGAGGAACACGCAATGACTAAACCCAGAAGAAGTAGGTAAAGAGGGTGAGCTAACTTTCTCATAAGCAGGTATTTTACGTGCTATAACGAAATGACGCGGGACTTAAGTATACTGTTTATCGAAAACACGGTCAACGGCTATGTTGCCCAGTATTATACATCAGGGATTAAATAGAGAAGGGGGGCTTTGTGAAATTAAATGCTATTTGTGGGATTTCTCCAACTTTTCCAATCGGATCAATAAGGATTCAATCGATTTGTTTTGCTGAGCCAAAATACCATTGATGCTCTTTAAGCTATCAATTTCCTTTTGTTGCTGAATGGTATACAGGGTTAGCTCTTCAATCTTCTGCAGTAGCTTGGCGTCCATAATGCCTAAATCAATGCCATTTTCCTGCACTTCTTTTTCGTTAGGAATATTGGGAAGGTGTCTATTATTGGTAATAAATTGATCTAGTTCTTCCAAGGACATAAGATCAAATTCTTCGCCAAAAACAAAGTCGGGCCAAGAAGCCTCCAATTCAACCTTGACTCCTTCGGCAATTACATTCCCCGCCACGGCCAACATGTAGCCTTGGGTATTGGCAGTTCCTATTCCTACATTTCCAGTGCTATACGAAATATCATTGCCGGCGGTGGTCCATTGGGAACTTTCAATGGCAGACCCATTGAGAAGAATGTTTGTAGCATTCAGAGTACCGGCCACATCCAGGGTAAAGTTGGGATTATTGGTTCCAACACCCACATTCCCCGTGGTATAAAAAGCCTCGTTTCCGTTCAAGCTCCACACGGGAGCTTCAATGGCAGACCCATTGAGAAGAATGTTTGTGGCATTCAGAGTACCGGCCACATCCAGGGTAAAGTTGGGATCATTGGTTCCAACACCCACATTCCCCGTGGTATAAAAAGCCTCGTTTCCGTTCAAGCCCCACACGGGAGCTTCAATGGCAGACCCATTGAGAAGAATATTTGTGGCATTCAGAGTACCGGCCACATCCAGGGTAAAGTTGGGATCATTGGTTCCAACACCGACATTCCCCGTGGTATAAAAAGCCTCGTTTCCGTTCAAGCTCCACACGGGAGCTTCAATGGCAGATCCATTGAGAAGAATGTTTGTGGCATTCAGAGTACCGGCCACATCCAGGGTGAAATTGGGGTCATTGGTTCCAACGCCCACATTTCCTGCCGTGTAAAAAGCCTCGTTCCCATTTGCACTCCATAACGGATTTTCCAATGCAGACCCATTAAGAAAAATACTGGTGGCGTTCAACGAACCATTTACATCCAAAGTGAAGTTTGGGGTGTCTGTACCAACACCCACATTTCCTGTATTGAAAAAAGTATTGTTTCCAGAAAGACTCCAGACCGGAGCTGCCAAAGCGGAGCCATTTAAAAAAATACTTGTGGCATTCAAAGAACCTGCTACTTCCAGATTGAAAGCAGGATTGTTGGTTCCGATACCCACATTTCCTGTATTATAAAAAGTGTTATTTCCCAAAACACTCCATGGTGAGCTTTGTACTTGCGCACCGTTCACAAACAATTCAGAGGCGTTGATAGACCCGAGTACTTCCAAATCATAACCTGGAGTCAATGTGCCAATGCCCACATTTCCAGAAGCAGGAAATGAATTTTGCCCAAAGGCAAAAACACCTAAGAGCAAGAAAATTGATGTGCTAAATAAAGTAATTGTCTTTTTCATTGTATGCCTTCCAAAAATTAATGTAACCCAGCTAAATAGCTACACGCGCCAAGGTGGTACTTATTCATATTCCCTTAGCTCAAAAGATAGGTTGGTAAAATTGTCTGCAAAAGCATTAATACCATTTTGTAACTCAATCCGTACTTGATTATCTGCTACAACCTCGCCTCTAACCCCTGTATGAGTGGTTGGGGTAGTATAAAAAATTACTGTTTTCCCAATATCTATTGTTTTATCCAAGGTCCCAACATACATCCCTTGTGATTCCCTGACCCAATCAATATTTAGGTTTAGTGAGTTTTCCAGTATTGTGCTTTGTGGGTCAGCTGTTCCTGACTGACTTATTAACGAGACATAACTTAGGTAACTCAAGCCTGTTACATCACCATTGCAAAGATATTCAGTAGTATCAACCTCACCGGCTTCCAACTGTCCATTATCATTTGTGTCTACTCCTGCTTCAATTTTAAACCCCCCATTGGTACAGTTTACCCCAGGTTGTTCAATAAGTGTGGTAATCAAACTGTTATGCCCATCTGTTCCGTTGGTTCCATTTAACCCATTGGTGCCATCCCTACCATCCAAACCATTAACGCCGTCCTTGGCACAGCCAATTATGGTTAGACAAGCGATGACGAGGAGGTAAAATTTGCTGAAATAGCTATTTTCCATGGACTGTTAGCGTATGGGGTTCGGATTCGCAAAATTAGCAATCCATTTTAATAATTAAGACCCAACCGTAGGAAATGCAGATATTTTAGACGAACTACACTCTGGTGTTATTCACTAGGAATTACAACTACTTAACTAATTCTAGGTAACCACATTCCCATAGTTGCCGCGAATGTTCCAAGAGCAGTAATTAGAATAAGTAATATCAACCCAAAGGACATACTAATCTTACCCAAATATGATTGGTTTTTTTGTGCCCAGAAGTAGAGCTCCAATACTAACAAAGGGATTAGGTATTGCCCAAAACCCAAGAAAACTAAAAAAGGGCCTCTAAAGGTCTCAGGATCAAAGCCAACAGGTCTACCATGGACAAAAAGCCAGAACATTAAGCCAATTCGGAAAAACCAAACCCCACCCATAGCCAAAAACAAACGAAGCACCCATTTTCTGTGGGACCCAAAGTTTCGCTGTACTGCTCTTAACAAGGCCAAGCTTGCAAAAATTAGTATAAGAGCCCCATTTAGGCTAACACTTATATCTCCAATAAGGCCACTGATTGTACCCTTGGTTATGACCATATACATCCCACTTAAACTAATTAAAAATGCAGCTCCAATATAAAACCTACCATTCCACCTATGGAAGGCAGGAAGGTATGACCTCAGCTTTGGAATGAATTGAATAGGGCCTCCAACCATAACAATTACAGCAAATAACAGATGTATTGCCACCGCAAGGTTGCCCATGGTTTCTCCTTCAATATAACCGTGAGGTAAAACCCGGTTCCATTTCATAAAATCTCCTTCCATAGCAGCACCGCCATAGAAAAGTGCAACATAGAAAGCAAAAATCCATTGCCCTAGAACGGCAATTATAAACCAAGTTTTGGCGGTGGAATTCAAAAATTGTTTGGGCCATGATTTTTTAGGTCGAGCTACAGTTACTGTACTTGAATTTGATAACATTACGATTCGTTTTTTGATTGATTGATGATAATTAGTTTTATGCGGAAATGGGATGTTCATTAAACCCCTTGGCTATGAGCCAACCCATGAATGCAATCATATGTACGCCATTTTGCATGTAGAAATAAAAGCTAATTCCGATATTAAAAATGTTGCACCACGAGGCGATGAATACCAGGGATATGGCTAGCATTCCCCAGGCAGATAGTAATCTTGGGACCAATTTTGTTTTGAAAAGGAAATAGTAGAACACAAAAGCGGCAGATGCGTAGGTAATTAGGGCCATAAAGTGCGACCAGAAATAATCTTCAATTTTTAGAAAGCCCAGAGTACGTAGCATGTCTAAATTGTCTGCATCGACCTTTACGAATTCTTCACTCAGGGAAATCAGGGTCAAATGACTTATGTTGCCATAAATGATTATTCCAAAATTCACCAGCCAAAGCCCAAAAAAAGCTAAAGCCAACCCTAAATTGTAATTTTTTATTCTAGGAAAGAGATAAATGGAAATAAAAAGCCAAAGTGCACTGGCCGTGATATCCAATACCATTCCTATGCGCATTTCTAAGGCATTTTGATGGATAAACTCCAGGAAATTGGAATCCGTGGCCATTGATGTGGAAAGCCCCCTAAGATTTAGGGATGGAATTCCTACTGCCATAATGAGTAACAGTAAAAACCCTAAGATTCTGCCTGTTTTTTGATTTGATTTCATGATTGCTCGTTTTCTGATTGATGAATTGTGATTTAAAAAATTAGTTTACACCGGGTGCGCTTTGAGTTGGAAAAACGGCTTGATATAACTCTTGAAAAAATAACCCCACGGAATTACCAATGTGTCAATAATAACCGCCGCAACGCAGACCCAAAAGAATGACTCTGCATCTGGTGTAATGGTTCCAGAGGATTTCATGGGGAGATAGACTGTAAGTGCCCAAACAGCCTTGTAAGCCAATTGCAACAGTATTAATGGCAGCATTTTTATAGGATATCTAATCCCAAGAGCCATTAAAGTTGCATAAGCGGCCCAAAAACTAAAGGTGACACCTGTTATATAATCCAAAGCTTCTGGTGGAAACAGTAAATAGTCCCATGCTTCAAAAGCTAGGCCTATAAACGTTAACAGATAAAGTCCCCGCATGAGGGCCAACCTAAATTTTGGTGGCGCCTTTACTGTAGCGCTGTTTGTAGTTGGATTTGATTTCATGACTGTACGTTTTTTGATTGATGATTGATGATTGTCGATAGCTCGTTTTTTGATGGTGTTTACTTGTCCCTTTTTTCTATTAATTCTATTTGACTAATGTTTCCATTCAAGGTCACAACACCGGATGAGGTATTGCTATATTTCAAATTTTCATAGGACAGCTGAAGATTGCCTGAACTTTTTTCGCTGAAATCGAGGTGTAGATTTGATCCCGATAGTACACCAACGGATTCAATAGATACTTTGGAACCAAACTTCATTCGATTTAATTCTGGATTGGAAATTTTGATGACAATGCTATCCTTTTTCTTCAAGGATGAGCCCATTTGTATGTCAAGGACATTATTTAGGACCGATGTTCTTACGGAGTCGATTATATAATTTGGTGCATTTACCTCAAATTCAGCTGTATCCTTTTGCTCAATGTAAATTTTCAATCTTCCGTGTGCCATGATTGACGAAAAATCTGGAAGCACCCTGTTTTGCATGAGCATTTGTGCCGGCTTTCTGTTCGTTTTACCATCTTTAACATAACTATGCACGGATAGCTGAAAAATGAACGAGAACAGGAGCATGGCAACTAGTACTCCCCATAAAATAAGACTACTTTTCTTCATTTTTGTGTTGGTTGTAAGCATTTTTCAATTCGTCAAAGCTGATATGCAGTAAGCCCATTTGTTTGAACAGCCCAGGAAGGTTTTGTTCCAAGAACTCCGTACGCTTTATTTCCAAAACAGTGGCATATCCATTATCGGAAACGAAGTACCCAATCCCTCTTTTATTATAGATTACCTCCAAATCCTGCAGGTGGTTGAAGGCACGTATGGCCGTATTTGGATTGACTTCTACCATCATGGCAATTTCACGAACTGAAGGAATACGCCCACCTTCAAGCCATTTTTTGATTAGAATGTTCTCATAAAAAAAGTCCACTATCTGTAAGTAAATAGGTTTACTGTTATCAAAATCCATTCTACACCTCCTTTTCGGTCATTTTAAAATAGGCTAAAATGAGCATTAGCGGGCCAAAAATCAAACCATAAAACCATTTACCAATTGTTGAAAAATCCGCACTGGCCTTTTTAAACGCCAATGAGCCCAACCCTTCTTCGGAAAAAATCCCAAAATTGTGGTTTAACATGGCATATAGCAAAAAATTGAATAGGACAAAGCTTAGCGCCAATACACCAAGGGACAAGATGGTTTTTCCGATTCGGTTTTTTAAAAATGTGATTGCACCCACCATGCATAGGGGTTGTAAAAAGAAATAGACTTTTACCACATTTCCGTAAGGCTCGGAGAAAAGGGACAATACATTAAAATCCGCCCCAAAAAGGACAATACCCACCGCAATGGCAAATGTTCCCACCAATACTGCTAGAATTGAAAATACGATAGTATAAATAATGGTGGCTATCAACCATTTGGCCACAAGCCTTTCCGGAATCGATACAGGAATGGCCAGGTATAAATGATTCGTTTTTGGGCTGCTAAATTCCTTGAACAATGAGAAGGTGAATATGAGCCCCATTGGAATGTAGAGCATTCCAAAGATTCCGAAAAACTCTCCCAGAGCCAACTGTTTGTCCCAAATCATGTTGAAGAGACAAAAAAGGAATAACAAAACAATGGCCACCAAAAGACCAGTAGTAAAGGTGCCTCGGAGCATAACCAAATCCCGTTTGATAAACTGGATAATCCGTTGTAAGCTAAATTGCTGAGTCATGGTGGCTTTGTGCTATTGTTTGATTGATTTTATGTGTTTCACTAAGTACGCCGTTGAAGAGTAGTTCAAGATCCACTTCGGTTTCATCTTTCTCTAGCCGGGGCAAAATTGAACGCCCACCGAAGGAAGCCTCTGAATAAATAATGTCTGCTGGATCTAGCTTGGAGGCTTTTCCAAACCAAAGATTTTCTGATACCGCTTGCAAAGGTTGGTTAAAGATGACCTGGGCATTATCCAGGATGATAACATGGTTGATGAGGCTGTGTAAGTCCCGCACTTGGTGTGTGGAAATAAGAATGCATTTTCCTTCATCCACTGCCGCCGCCATCACTTTTCTAAACTGACTTTTAGAAGGGATGTCCAAACCGTTGGTGGGCTCGTCCATAAGTAATAATTGGGTGTTGGCTGCCACACCAAAAGCAATCAAGACTTTCTTTTTTTGTCCAAAAGACAATTTGGAAATAACATCTTGAGGTGTCAACTTAAATTCATCAACTAGATGGTAAAACTGCTCTTTAGAAAAATGGGGGTAAAAAGGTGAATTTATCTTTTCAAATGTTTGGATTGGGAGTGCAGGGAGCTCAAAATCCTCTGGAACCAAAAAAATGTCCCGCAAGGATTGAGTTTCTCGTTTTTGAGTGCCTATCCCATTAAAAGTACAATTGCCTGATTTAGGGAACAGCAAGCCTGTGATGATTTTTACTAGGGTGCTCTTACCTTCCCCGTTTTTACCAAACAATCCATAAATATTTCCGGCCTCTAACCCCATACTTACTGATTTCAGTACCGGGCGACTGTTTTGGTAATTAAAAGTTAGGTTCTCTATGGATAACATTTATAGTGTATTAGTTAACTAGAACACTGCAAATATAGATATTTTTTTTAGCTGAACAAATTTTTCAGATCAAGGCAAGGCTGATTGTACCTTTTAAAAGGAAAGGGGGAACGCCATATATCTCACGTTTAGCGCAAAAAAAAGCCACAGAGATGTGGCTTAAAATCGTTGTTTGAAAAGTTATTTAGTCTTTACAAATTCTCCAAGTCGGTCAAAGACGGACCCCCAACCATTGTAAAAGCCCATCTGTTCCTGTTGCTTGCAATATTCTTCGGTTTCATGTACGCAATTAAAGGTAAAATGAGTTTTATTTCCATCTGCCTTAAATAGGGCCTGGATTTCCACCCCTTCTGTCATCGGCTTAAAATTGGCAGAGGAAATAATTTTTGATTCCGCTTCTATTTCCAGATAAATGCCATCCGCGATAAATTCACTGCCATCAGGCATGGTCATAGCAAATTTCCATTGTCCCCCAATGGTAAAATTGTGTTCCAATACTCTTGTTTTCATTCCTTTTGGTCCCCACCATTGGGCAATATGTTCAGGTTGTGTCCATGCTTCCCAGACCAAGGCTAGGGGGGCATCAAATGTGCGCTCTAAGGTTAATGTTCTGTTTTTGGGGTTGCTGATGTCACTCATTGTTTGTGTTTTTGATTTGTAATTGCTTTAAGTAGTTTTCAAAAGAGTCCAACTTTTCTTCCCACAGATTTCGGTATTGATCTATCCATAAAAAGGCCGGAATCAGATTCTTGGGTCGAATAAGACAATAGCGCTGTCTGCCTTGTTGGGCAAAAGTGACTATACCGCATTCTTCCAATATTTTCAAATGCTTGGAAATTGCTGGCCGACTAACATCGAACTTCTCGGCAACAGCATTGACTGTTAAGGCCTCTTCAGACAGCAATTGTATAATCTCTCTACGAACCGGATCGGCTATAGCTTGGAATACGTCCCTTCTCATTTAATTGGTAACTGATTGGTTACAAATATATACGTAACTTTTCGGTTACGCAAATTATTCAAGAGTTTATTGGTGCAGCTAATCTTAAGTCTGATCTGAGCGAAAAAAAGGAACCGCATAGCGGTTCCTTTTCAAATGGTTAGGTTTATTTTAGTTGCAACTTCGTGGGATGTATTTTTGACCAGCCATGCCAAAAACTTCCAAAGTGCCATTGGGATATTTATAGAACAAAGCTTTGATTTCTCCATAACTCTTACCTCCATTATCTTTTGCGTACACGGTCCTAAATGTTGCAGAGCACTTGGAGTAAAGATATTTATTAAAGGCGTTGTAGACTTTGGTCCATTGGGTAACTTCTCTAACATCGTTAATAAAGGTTTCTGTCCATCCCTGTGTCTTAGCATGTTTTCTAAGTGTGGATAAAAGAGTAGTTGCCTTTCCGCTTGTGTTTTTGGGTGATTTGGTAGGGCCGTACTCTGTATTGCACAGCTTTTTGTACCCCCCTTCGGTTACACGAAAGGTCAGCAGACCGGAGGAGGCTAACAGTATTTTATAATCTTCTTGATTATCGTTCGCATTGAAAACATATTTTTTTATTTCCAACTCATAATCTTTTGCAGGTAAGTTTTCCTTTAAGACGTAGTTTTCTAAAAATGCCGTTCCATGGGATGATTTTTCACCCTTCCAAAGGAGGTGTCTAGAAGAAGCCCATTTGTTGGCCAAGTGCTTGTCCTCATCGTACAAAGGTCCTTGTTCAAAGTTGGCTACCATCTCACCATCTAAAAAATATTCCGTTGTAATTCGTAATCCATATCCTCCTCTTGTTGTGTGGATTCCCGCTCGCTGCAAGGTTTCCACTGGCGGTTCTACATGGTTATAAAATGCACGGAGATATGCATCGGAGCCAAGTGAAAGGGTGGTTAGATTGAATGGACCTTTGTTATCATGCCCCAGATTGTCCGAAATGGAAAGAACAATACGTCCGGCTTCCTTGTTCTGTACTTCGCCCAGGTAAAGTCCATCACTAACAGAACCTGGAATCTCAAATTCCTGCACCTTTTTCTGCAAGATGCTTAGTTCTTGGTTGCCAAATAAGGTTATGGCGCCAAACTCACCATGTTTAATGGTTTCGATGACATGGTAATCTTCTTTTTTATAGATAGTGAACTTTAGCTCGGAGTTGAACAGGGTTTCTCCCTCGTATTTTTCCTGTTTAACACCATTACTGGATAGGGGAACGGAAATTACTTCAGGCTTGTCCTGCCCCTCTTTTATAAGGTTTATGTCCATTCCGTGATCTGTAAATTGGACCTCTATCTTTGGATATACTATGGATGAGGTATTATAGGTGCCACTGGATGCGGGAGCTATTTCTGCGAATTCTGCGAATTTTGCTTCTTCTTCGGCTATTTTATATTCCTCAAAAGCTTTTTTAGTTTCCGCGATCTTTTTTTCATAAACTGAGCCGCATTCTGGTGACGCTTCTTTGAGGCTTGCAAGAAAATACTCAGCTCCAGTACGTCCGGAAATATAGTCTTCCATGTTGCCAACTGAGTAGCATCCTTCAGATATTCCCTGGGCAACTTTTTCAAGGTTTTTTTCGATATTCCTTACATAGGAAGATGCTGTCCCTGACTTTGGGCAACCGTCGTCAACCGTTGTTGTATTTGAAGTGGTTTTGTTTTCCTCCTTAGAGGTACTTGTGGTCTTTTTTGAAGTTGAGGGAGAATTACTAGCTGATGTGCTTGGTTTTCTGCTCTGTGACGACTTTGAATTTCCTTTAATGGTTTTTTCAACTTTTTTTCCAAACTTTTTTAAGCGTTGGGCTTGAGTGGTCTGTATTCCCCCCAGACTAAAAGTCACTACCATCAAGAACAAGAGTATTCGATTCATGATTCCTTTTTTTATTGGTTACCTATGTAATATCTCGCATTTTGGGGATTTAAAGGGATGCCATTTGACGGATACCTTGTTTGGGTTTATGAATACCCGTTTTGGATGAACGGATTCTGGATAACAACAATAAAGGCAAGCTTTTAGCTTGCCTTTTCTATGCTATTGTGACCAGTATTCTATTTCATAAGCGGTGTATGCGTACTGATTGCTATTCTGTTCCAGACGTTAATGGTCGCTATAGCCATAATGATTTGTGAAAAGTAATGCGGGTCAAAGAACTCCATTGCCTTCTGATAAGTTGTCTCGGAGAGGCCATTCTCACGAATTTTGGTAACCTCTTCCGTCATTTGGAGCATAACTTTTTCCTCTTCCGTAAAAACATCAGTGGTCCACCAGGCGTCCAAAAGAAATAAACGGTCTTGGGTTTCTCCAAGTTTAAGAGCTTCTTTGGTATGCATATCAATGCAAAAGGCACAGCCATTGATTTGTGAGGCCCTTACTTTAATGAGTTTATAATGGGATGCGTTTAAACCACTCTGTTGTATATATCCTTCCAAGCCAAAAATAGCTTGATAAGCCTTGGGTTCTGTTGCACCGATTTGGATTCTTGTTTCCATTTTGTTGTTTTTTGAATTCAGGACGAAGGTATCCTAGTTAAAATCCAAAAAACTTAAACGGGTTTAAGAACGCCTTTTGGCCCTAATCTCACTTACATATTCTGGGGTGAGTCCTAAAAAAGAGGCAATCAACTTTTGAGGAACCCTTTGGGCAAACTCTGGAAATTGTTCCGTAAAATGAAAATAGATGTCCTCCTTGGAGAAGTCGAGCAGGTACTTCATTTTAAGTAGGGAAGCACCATACCCAATTTGATAGATGACCCTAAAGTACTTTTCCATTTGCGGAAATTTATGGAACAAATCTTCTTGTTGATCTCTGCTTATAGAAAGTAGCTGCGTTTTTTCCACCGTTTGAATACCAAAATTGGAAACAGACCTGTTACCAAATGCAAGAAAATCGGTTAGCCACCAATTTTCTATGGCAAATTGAACCGTTCGTTCCGTGCCTTTGTCCGTAATGAAGAACATATGAAGACAACCATTGAGTACAAAATGGGAATGGGTGCAGGGAGTGTTAGCCTCCATGAGCATTCGTTTCTTGTCAATACTATGGAGTTCAAAAAACCGCATGATTTCATCAAATTCGATATTTGAAATAGCTACATACTGATTTAAGTGGTCAAAAAATTGCTTTGACATTTACGTTAACTCAATTATTGAAATCAATCTTCCCATTCCGTATGAAATATACCTTCCCGGTCTAAACGCTCATAGGTGTGGGAGCCAAAATAATCCCGCTGTGCCTGAATTAGGTTTAAGGGCAATCTACCGCTGGTATATGCGTCAAAATAGGTGAGGGCATTGGACAGGCCTGGCAAGGGAATTCCGTTAGTTGCTCCATAGGCCACCAATTCCCTAGCTGAGCCTACCGTTTCCTGTACCTTCTGTACAAAAGAAGAGGACAACAATAGGTTTTGAAGTCCTCTATCGGCCTTAAAAGCTTCCGTAATATCAGCCAACATTGCTGCACGGATGATGCAACCTGCCCGCCAGATCTTGGCAATTTCATCCAACTGTAGCTCGTAACCATATTCTTTGGAAGCATCTGCCAATTGGTGCATGCCTTGCGCATAAGTCATTATAAAGGAGAAATAAAGTGCCTGTTCCGCCTTTCCGACCAAGGAACTTTTCTCAACAGATTCTAAACTAGGACGATTATAGAGTTCATCTGCTTGCACACGTTCCTCTTTTAAGGCCGAAATCTCTCGCATACTAACGGCGATATCAATGGTCGGCACAGGGATTCCCAAATCCATGGCATTCTGGGATGTCCATTTTCCAGTTCCCTTTTGCTTGGCTTTATCTAGGATTTTATCTACCAAATGCCCATCGTCCAAGTCATCTTTTTGCGCAAAAATATCTGAAGTAATTTCTACCAAAAAAGACTGTAGTCGGCCAGCATTCCAATCTGCAAAAGTCTGGTGCAGTTCCTCATTGGTCAATCCTCCGGCTTTTTTCAATAAGTCATAGATTTCTGAGGTCAACTGCATTAATCCGTATTCAATGCCATTATGCACCATTTTTACATAGTTTCCGGCTGATTTAGGTCCCAAAAAAGCCACGCAGGGCTCTCCCTTGTATTTGGCTGAGACTGCTTCAAAAATGGGTTTTACGTACTGATAGGCTTCTCTTGATCCTCCTGGCATTATACTTGGACCTTTTCGGGCACCTTTAGCGCCACCGGAAACTCCTGCCCCAAAGAAATTAATTCCCTTTTCTTGTAAATACGTTTCTCTTCTATCCGTGTCTGTAAAAAAAGAATTTCCTCCATCAATAATAATATCACCTTGGTCCAAATGGGGTAGGAGACTGTCAATTACAATATCTACCACCTTCCCTGCAGGAACCAGTAGCATGATCTTCCTGGGGGAACTCAGTGCACCTACAAAAGTGGCAACGTCCGAGGTAGCATTAACCTTGGTGGTATCGCCTCCCTCTTCTATGAGCGCATTCACTTTTTCCACATCTAAATCATTACCAAATGCAGTAAAACCATTATCAGCTACATTAAGGATAAAATTACGCCCCATTACGCCAAGACCAACAAGTCCAAAATCGTACGTATTTGCCATTTCTTTGTTTTTTTTAATCTTTTGTTACGACATCGCAATGTAAGCCATTCGTCGAATTCCGAACCTAAAATAAACGTTATATTCGTCATGCTCAAAAATAAATGGTCACGTAAAAAATTTTTACGGAATCGTGATTTCCATCCTTATTTTTTTGAGTTTTGTAGACCAAAACCAGTAATAACCCTATGAGAAAGACTGATAACCAAATGCTCATTATTTTTGGTGCCTCTGGAGATTTAACGGCTAGAAAACTTATACCGGCCCTTTTCAATCTATATGTGGCCAAACAACTACCGAAGAATTTTGTGGTTTTGGGGGCTAGTCGGAGTGATATGAGTGACACTGAATTTAGGGATAAAGTGATTTACCAGAGTCCCTACTTGAAGGAGAAAATAGAAGATTTAAAGGAAAATTATATTAAAGGTTTTGCCGATCAGATATTCTACGAAGATTTAGGCGGGACTTACGATACTGATTATGGAAATCTGCGCAAGCGTGTTGAGGATTTAAAAAGCAAATATGATACCTCCGGGAATATTATTTATTACCTCTCCACGCCGCCTACTTTATACGAAACTATAGCACAAAATTTGGCAAATGCGGGCATGAACACCCAAAACAATGGATGGAAACGGCTGATTGTTGAAAAGCCCTTCGGGTATAGTTTGGAAACTGCCAAAAACCTGAATAACGGCCTGCACCAGTATTTTACGGAGCCGCAGATTTACCGGATTGACCATTATTTAGGTAAGGAGACTGTGCAAAATCTTCTGGTTACTCGATTCTCCAATAGTATATTTGAACCCTTATGGAATCGTAATTACATCCATCATGTAGAAATAACCAATGCGGAAAGCGTTGGAGTAGAGAAGCGAGGAGGCTACTACGATAAATCTGGAGCATTGCGAGACATGTTCCAAAACCATTTGCTACAAATTGTTTCTTTAGTAGTAATGGAACCCCCTATTGGTGATCAGCCTGAGGAGATTCGTAATGAGAAAGTTAAGGCCCTGAAATCTTTGCGGATTATGCGGGATGAAAAAACACTATGGGACAATACCATAAGAGCGCAGTATGTAGCTTCCGAAATAAATGGAGAAAAAGTAAAAGGCTATCGGGATGAGGATGGAGTAGATTCCAATTCCACCACGGAGACTTATGCGGCTATCAAGTTTTATGTGGACAATTGGCGCTGGCATGGAGTTCCGTTTTATGTAAGAACCGCAAAACGGATGCCTACAAAAGTAACGGAGGTAGTAATTCACTTTAAAACACCCCACCATCAAATCTTTAAGGATTCTGGTGTTAGCAGTAAGGACAATAAGTTGATAATCAGAATTCAACCAGATGAGGGCATATTGATGAAGTTTGGGGTTAAAGTACCTGGACAGGGCTTTAAAGTGGAGCGTGCCAATTTGGATTTTTACTATTCAAGTTTGGCAGAAACCTATGTGATGGAGGCTTATGAGCGATTGCTGTTGGATGCCATGCAAGGAGATGCCACATTGTATGCAAGGGCCGATGAAGTGGAAGCTGCATGGGAGTTTGTTGACCCTATTTTGGAATATTGGAAAAACGGCAAAGATGTGCGAATGTATGGTTACGCCGCTGGGGTCTGGGGACCAGAAAATGCCGATGAACTCATTGATGATTTGGGCTCTTGGCGCAATCCAAGTGAAAGTTTGGCAGAAGACCCTGGGTTTTGTGTGATTTGCTAATTGCTAGGTGAAAGAATTTTTGAATTTACTTTTTGAGTTGAATATGGAACTGAAAATATATAAAGACAAGCAGGAAGTGGCCTATGAGTTCTCGGCCTATTTTGAGGCATTGACCAAAGGTAAGGATGATTTTCATGTGGCCCTTTCTGGTGGGAGCACACCTAAGATTGTCTTTGATATTTTGGTCGAAAACTTCTCGGATAAAGTAAATTGGAAGCATATTCATTTTTATTGGGGCGATGAACGTTGTGTTCCTCCGTCAGATGATCAAAGTAATTATAGAATGACCAAGGAGCATTTATTCTCCAAAATTGATATTCCAAGTGAAAATATCCATAGGATTTTAGGAGAGAATGACCCAATTTCCGAGGCCATGCGATATGCCAATCTTTTGGAAATCAATCTGGATCGGGTTGCGGGTGTACCCCAATTTGATTTGGTTATTTTAGGTATGGGCGACGATGGGCATACTGCCTCCATTTTCCCCCATGAAATTGAATTATGGGAGGCCGATGACCATTGCGTTGTGGCCACACATCCAGATTCTGGTCAAAAGCGGGTATCGCTAAACGGAAAGGTGATCAACACGGCCAAAAGGGTCGCTTTTTTGGTCACTGGGTCTGGGAAAGCGGAAAAAGTGCAAGCCATTCTTCAAGAAACCGAAGGGTTTGAGGTTTACCCGGCTGCTTTGGTCAAGCCTGAAACTGGCAATTTAACTTGGTTTATGGATCAAGAAGCGGCTTCCCTGATCAAATAACATCCAGTTTTATGTTTTCCCCTTCTAACAGGTGAAGATATTCCTTAGCCACAAACTTTTTGGAGCTGTATTTAGTGTCTCGGTCATAGGCGGACATTTTTCGTTCCATACTTCTTGCAAAACGACGTAATCCATTGTTACCCTCCACAATCAAGCCGGGAATTGGGATGTTTTTCCCTTCAGTATCTTTGGCTACCATCGTAAAATAAGAGGAATTACAATGTTTGGTTTCTCCAGTTTTTACATTTTCCGACTCCACCCTAACACCTACAACCATTGACGTTCGTCCTGTGTAGTTAATACTGGCCTTTAAGGTGACCAACTCGCCCACTTCAATAGGATTTAGGAAATTTACCCTATTTACAGAGGCGGTTACACAATATGCCTGGGAGTGTTTGGAAGCACAGGCAAATGCTATTTGGTCCATAAGGTTGAGAATGTGACCGCCGTGTACCTTTCCTCCAAAATTCGAGTGGGAGGGAAGCATCAGTTCTGTTATGGAAACTCTGGATTCTTTGGATGTTTTATACTTTTTCATGACAATTTTTGAACTATGGAGGCTTCTTCTACTCGGAGTTTAGAGTTCAAGTTTGGGTTCCTCGTAATCGTCTTCCTGAGCCCGTTTTAAGATGGGTTCGGGGATAGATTTTTTGGCTTTGGCCCCCATTTTTTTGAGCTTCTCAATGCTGGTTACAATATTTCCTCGCCCTTCCACCAATTTATTCATTGCCCCACGATACTCGGTTTTGGCTTCATCCATCTTTTTGCCAACTTTGGTCAAGTCAGTCACGAAGCCTTCGAACTTATCATATAATGCGCCGGCTTGTCTGGCTATTTCGATAGCATTTTTTTGCTGTTTTTCATTGCTCCACATGGTATCGATGGTTCGCAAAGTGGCCAGTAGGGTAGATGGAGTTACAATTACAATATTTTGCTCAAAGGCCTTATTGTACAAGGAGTTGTCATGGTTTATGGCAACAGCAAAAGCCGGTTCTATGGGAACAAACAACAGAACAAAGTCAGGACTCTCCATTTCATAGAGATCCTCGTATTTTTTGGCTGATAGTTGCTCTACATGTTTTCTTAGAGAGTTGATATGGTTCTTGAGGTGTTTTTCCCTTGTTTCTTCTTCTGAGTTAGTGTACCGCTCATAATCTGTTAGCGAGACTTTGGAATCCACCACCATTTTTTTGCCATCAGGGAGATGGATAATTACATCTGGCAGTACGCGAGAACCATCTTCTTGGGTAAAACTTTGTTGTACACTATATTCCCTGTCTTTTTCCAAGCCTGATTTTTCCAGTACTCGTTCCAAAACCAGTTCTCCCCAATTTCCTTGCATTTTACTGTCTCCTTTTAAGGCTTTGGTGAGGTTTTCAGCTTCTTGGGTGATTTTCAGGTTTTGGTTTTGCAGGTTGAGCAGTTGCTCCTTTAATGCGGAATGTATGCTAATGTTTTCCTTTTGTGTTGCTTCAACTTTTTTCTCAAAGAGCTGGATTTTTTCTTGGAGTGGAGTCAGTATTTGTTTAATGTTCTTTTGGTTCTGTTCCGTGAATTTGGTGCTTTTTTCATCCAAAATCTTATTTGCTAGATTTTCAAACTCCTTTGTGAATCTTTCCTGAAGTTTTTCTACTTCCTCCTTTTGTTCCGTATTGATACGTTGAAGATTTTCCAAATCAGCTTGATAGCGGACTATTTGGTTGCTCTTCTGCTCTTTTTCTGTTTGGAGTAGTTTTTTGTCCTCATCACCTACCAACAGTTTTTCATTCAAAGCGCTAATGCTGGAGTTAAGCTGGTGTTCCCGTTCCAGCCAAACGTCTTCATTGGACTTAGTCTTTAATTTTTGGATATACATTCCCAAAAAAAGGCCGCCCCCAGCAGTTAAAAGCCCAACAATTATGTAAATCAACTCGTTGTTCATTTATTGTTTTCTCGGATAAAGATAACAGAATACTATAGACGAAGAAATGGAAAAGAGACTTACTTTTTCACCTTAAAACCGCCGGTTAAGGCATCAAATTCTACCAATTCAGAAGGAAAGAGTTGTTCAAAGTGTTTTTGTAGTATAAGTTTCTTTGGAGACCCAAAAGGGTTTTCCTTTCCATCCAAAATCAAGATTTTATCACATAATTGAATGGCTAAATCAATTTCATGGGTAGTGAAGACAATGGTCTTTTTCTTTTTATGGGCGAGTTGTTGCATCATTTTCAGAATTTGAACCTTGTGGTACAAATCCAGGTGCGTGGTAGGTTCGTCCAATAAAATCAAAGGGGTATTTTGAGCCATTGCACGAGCAATAAGAACCCGTTGCAACTGCCCATCGCTGAGCTCGTGACATTTACTATACTTCAAATCATCTAACAAAAAAGCTTTTAAGCTCTCCTTGATATGCATTTTATCCTGTTGGGTCAGGGTACCTATCCAGTTGGTATACGGCTGTCTTCCCAACGCAATCAGCTCCTGAACCCTGAGGTTTTTGGAAGCCGGTTGCTCTGTTAAAACCATACTAAGTACTCTAGCCAACTCAGCAGGCCGATGATTTTCAAGATTCTTATGGGCTATTTGGACCGTACCAGAAATTTTGGGTTGCAACCCGCCTAAAGTTCGTAGTAATGTAGATTTACCTGCCCCGTTAACCCCAATTATGCCACAAAGCTCTCCCTTGCCAAGATGAAAATCAACGTCTTCAGCCACCATTTTGGAACCGTAACCAATGGCTAATTTTTTAACTTCAATAGGATTTTGGTTGTCTGGAGTCATCAAAACAACATTTTACGTTTTCTTACCAATAGCCAAATGACCACAGGGGCACCCACCAAAGAAGTAATGGCGTTGATGGGCAATACATTTGCCGAATTAGGCAACTGGGCTATCATATCACAAATAAGCATTAGAATAGCTCCATAAAGAAATACTGCTGGAATCAAGATTCGGTGTTCCATGGTGTCAAAAATCTGGCGGGTCAAATGAGGGACCGCCAAGCCCACAAAAGCTATGGGCCCGGCAAAAGCTGTAATTCCCCCTGCCAACAGCCCCGTGGCAATTATAATGAGCAATCGAGATCTTTTAAGGGATATGCCTAAACTTTGAGCATAATTTTCCCCAAGAAGAAATGCATTTAACCTTTTGATGGAAAGCGTACTCAAGATAGTTCCCAGACCAACTATAATGGCTAAAAGAGCTATTTGATGAGTAGATAAATTTCCAATACTTCCAAAAGACCAAAAGATGAATCGTTGCAAATTCTCGGCACTGGTAAAATAAGCCAAAACACTTACAATTGCGGAGGTAATGCTCCCAAACATTAATCCAATGATCAATAGTGCCATAGTGTCCTTAATGCGGGTAGAGACTAACAAAACTACCAAGAGAACTAAAAAACTCCCAGCACTTGCGGCTATGGCCACCGATATATCATTGAAAAAAGTGAGCGAAGTGAACCCAGAAAAGAACGAAAAACCCATTAATAACAATGCTGCTCCCAAACTAGCTCCAGAACTAATACCTAGGACAAACGGTCCTGCCAATGGATTTCTGAATAGTGTCTGCATAAGCAAACCGCATAGTGATAACCCACCACCAACCAATATAGCAGTAAGTGCTTTTGGAATACGATAGTTCCAAATGATGTAATTCCAGGATTCCACCTCAAGTGTGCCTCCTAGCAAAACGGAAATAATTTTATCAAAGGGTATGGTCACCGAACCAGAGCTAATGTTTAATAGTAGCGCCAACACCAAAGCCAAGGTAATTAGACTGAAAGAAGCGGAATAGGACCGGAATGAATTCATCTATTGCAAGGGCATAAAAAAATGTGACTGATGATCAGGCAATAACTTTGGATGTAAGATGGAAATCAAATCCATGAGGACCAAATCTGGACGTTGGGGAGCCAATTCGTAAAAAAGAAGACCGCCTGTTTCCCCTTTTTTAATGGCATTGGAAAAAACCTTTTTTTGGTTAAACGCATAAAATTGCTGATAGTGCGAATTAGCTTGCAACAACTCTTCATAGGAGGAGTGTAAAGACGGATTAAACCAGTAATGGGCAGTGGAACCCTTTTCCAATACTGCCTCCAAGCTAAGACCAATACTTCCAGTTTCTGGTGATTCATCCCATAGGTAGTCCGCATTAGCATCTTGAAGAAACTGTGCCATCCAACTGTTTCCCCCAGCTACGTACCAAACATCTTTATAAAGGCCTCCCGTCAAAACTGTAGGTTTCTCGTTAGCCTCCTGCGCCACCCGCTTAGCGGCCCTGTAATTTGTTTCAATTTGTGTGAAAATGCTATCGGCTTGAGCCTCTTTTTCAAAGAATGGAGCAAAGAACTTGACCCATTCGGCCTTTCCAAGCGGGGTCGGCTCTGTCCAATCTCCATTATAGACCACAGGAACTCCAGATATTTTAATGGTTTCATAGGCTTTGTTAGTATCATTGATACCAAAACCAACTACCACTTCTGGATTGAGTTCCAATGTAATTTCCGTATTAATATTTTCATTGGTGCCGAGTTCCTTTATTTTTCCCTCATTGATAAGATTTCGGGCTGCCGGGGACGATATCAATTCTGTACTTGGGAAACCAACAATGGCCTCCAATGCTCCCAAGGCCTCCAACGAGGCGATATGGGTGGTGGAAGTTATTACTATACGTTCCACCGGGGTGGCCACTATGGCATCATAAGTGTCACTGGGAAGTGTAATCGCCGCCAATTTTTCCTTGGGAACAAGTGCGTAGGTAAATGAGGTTTTAGCACCTGGCCAGGCAGAGGTAACTTCGATTTCAGTAATGGCACCTTTAGTCTCCACAGTAAAACCAACAGCATGTTCAATCCCTGAAGCTGTTTGGACTTCGTTGACTTGTAAAACTTCCTTTTTTTCTTTGCAACTGGATAGAAAAATGAGGAGGAATATGCCGAAGCCGGCACTTAATATCCGTTTGAATCCCATGAGGTCAAAAGTAAGATTATTTAACTTTTTCAAAAAAAGATTAAACAGAATCATTAATTTCGCCCTGAATTTTGGTTCATGTGAGCATGTGCTCGCAGGATTAAAAGGGAATTCGGTGAAATTCCGAAACTGTTCCCGCAACTGTAAGTCTGTGCCAAATTTGTTTTGGCACCTTATTAAATTGAGATGTTGTTTTCTTCAAAACCACTGCTATAGAGCGGGAAGGTTAAACAGCATATGACGAGTCAGGAGACCTGCCAAATTCAAACAAACAATGTTAAACTTTCGGGATAGAAGTTTACGTATGGGACAGCATACTATACTCCCGTTTATTCACTTAAACGAAATGAAAAGAACAAATTTATGGTTTTGTGCCGCAATTTTGGCGGGCCAGGGGCTTGTTGCGCAAGATTTTCAACAAGACTCTGTACAAGTACAGCAACTGGATGAAGTTGTGGTTAGCGATTCGCGTTTTGCCCTTAAACGAGAAAATTCAGGGAAAACAGTCATTAAAATTTCGGCAGAAGAGTTGGGACGTAACCAAGGAAAAACGGTTGCGGAATTAATCAATACGAAAAGCGGGATAGAAATCGCAGGAAGTAGGGGTAGGGATGGTTCCGTGTTTGGAGTTTTTGCCCGTGGTGGACGTGGAAGACAAGCCTTGGTGATTATTGATGGCGTGCGGGTGTCCGACCCTGCATCCTTTTCGCAGGAATACGATTTGCGCTTGCTTTCTACAGCCAACATTGAATCTATTGAGATTATCAAAGGGGCAGCCAGCACCCTGTATGGCACCAATGCGGCAACTGCGGTAATCAATATTACCACCAAAAAAGGATCCAAAGATAAGATTGCAGGGAATTTTAGATCCTCTGTGGGGACCAATCAAACATCCGAGGATACTAATGGAAATCTAGGCAGTTTTACCAATGGAGCTTCTGTAAGCGGTCAACTTAAAAGATTCAGTTATGGAGTGGATTTTTCCAATCGATATGCCAATGGACTTTCAGCAGCGGTGACTCCAGAAAATGAAGAGGATATCTCTTCGCATTTTACCACCAATGTAAAGGTAGGGTATCAATTTTCAGATAAATTTGAGCTATCCATCTATGGAAATCAAACCAAATTCACAACGGATTTTGATGCCGACCGAATGGAAGCTCCTAACCGGTCCAAAGTAGAACAAGAACGCTTGGGACTTTCTGCTGATTTTGGTTATGAAAAAGGCTCTCTTCATTTAAATACAGCCTATTCCGACTATGAATCCTTCTCTGCAAGTTCGTTTGGAGAGAGTATGACCGAAGGTGAAAATTTAGTACTGGATGTATACAATAAGTATGTGTTTGATGACAAATGGCATACTATTTTAGGAGTGAACTATATTAAGGACAAGGCCATTTTTTCAAGCGAGGCCGATTTCACGATTTTGGATCCCTATGCCAATGTAGTTTATATTTCGGATTTTGGCTTTAACCTAAATACCGGAGCCCGTTTAAATACGCATTCGGAATACGGTAACCATTTTGTCTACAATGTTAACCCATCTTACTCCTCCCCGACCGAAAATGGTTATGTGAAATTATTGGGGTCTTATGCTACTTCCTATATTACGCCTAATCTAATTCAACTATTTGGGGATTTTGGTTCCAATCCGGATTTGAAGCCTGAAGAAAACCGAACCTTGGAAGGCGGGGTTGAGTACTTTGTAAACGATAAATTAAGACTTAGTGCACTTTATTTTAATAGGAATGAAAAAAACACCATTGGTTTTGACCAGAATTTTACGAGCATTAATGTAGCGGATGAAATAGATGCCAGTGGAGTAGAAGTGGAAGCGTCTTGGAGACCAATTGAGGCCTTGATCCTAGATGCCAATTATACTTTTACAGAACGCAAGGGAGATAGTGCTATCCGAATTCCAAAACACAAAGTGAACTTGGTTTTGGGGTATGAAGTTTGTGAATCCACGAACCTGTCCTTTACTTATGCGTATACAGGAGAGCGGTTAGACACTGACTTTAGCACCTTCTCCAATGTTGCATTGGAATCGTTTTCCTTGGTAGGATTTTATGTAGACCATCAGCTTATTCCCGAAAAATTAAAGGTTTTCTTGAACGGAACCAATCTGTTGAACAAGGATTTTGTGGAAGTAGTAGGTTTTACCACAAGGGGTAGAAACATTAGTGCAGGAATCAATCTCACCTTATAACTACTTAGCTTAACCCTTATGCTTAAAGTCTGTTCCTTTTTGCCTGCTGTAACCCAGATGCTCTATGACATGGGGCTTGACGAGCATCTGTATGGGATTACTTTTGAGTGTCCAGAGCAGGCTTTACGGGAAAAGCAGCCCGTTGTGCGCTGTATTTTGGAAGGAAAAGAACTGACAAGTAAGGAAATTGACACACTTTTTTCGGCTAGTAAGCATCAAGGCAAGGACCTGTATTATGTGGATGAGCCCATATTGGAGGCTATAGCACCAGATATCATTTTTACCCAGGACATGTGTGATATCTGCCAGATAGATACGGAATGCACTGCGGCTGCAGTTTCAAAATTGGATAAACAACCAGATTTGGTTTCGATAAGCCCAGAATCCCTAGAAGATGTTTTTGGTTCTGCGATTACCATTGCCAAGGCCATAGGCAGGGAGGAAGTGGCCTATTCCTATTTGGATGGGGTGCACAAGCGCATTGATGAGGTAGTTGATAAGTTGCGCGGAGCCAAGGCCTTGCCCAAACGTGTTTTGCTCATGGAATGGTTAGATCCTATTTTTAACTGTGGGCACTGGATTCCACATCAAATTGCCTTAGCAGGTGGAGTAGATATGCTTTCCAATCCCTCAGGGGACAGTATTGTGACCTCTTGGGAAAAGGTTGTTAAGTACAATCCTGAAATTCTCGTTATTGCCCCATGTGGTTTTACTGTGAACCGTACCTTGGAGGAAATGCATGTTTTAACCCAAAAGCCAGGCTGGAATACTTTAAAAGCAGTTAAGGAAAATCAGGTTTTTATTGCTGATTTTGACATGTTTACTCAATCCTCAGTCAATACCTTGGTCAATGGAATAGAATTGTTGGCTGGCCTTTTTCATCCAGAAGCTATACAGCCGCCCCAAGCGTTGTCTACTAAATACTGTCAATTTAATTTGCATCATGCAGCGCTTTGAAACTGACCTAAAATAAAAAAGCGGCTTAAAGCCGCTTTTTTATTTTTTCATGTTTAAGGGTTTGTCCAAGTACATATGGTCTCGCACAGGGGTTTCAATTCTGGAACCTGTAAAGGCTTTGGCAGCCATTTGAACCGAGAATCCTCTTTTACTGGTCACACCCGTAATCTCTTCTATCGCCCTAGCCAGAAGCGGCTCATTTTGATCTCCCAAAACGCCCAAATTAGCTAAATCCTCTTCCAATACAATGTCTGGAGCCAGACCTTCTGTGTAATCGAAAAAGCCATCAGCGTTTTCGTTTCTACCTACCAAAGGTTGAATCCCCCAACTGTTATTTGGATTAATTTCACCTTCTCTATCACTATTATAGATAAAAGAGTTATCTGGATCGTCCACCATGGTGATGGAAAATTCGTTTTTACCTCTTGTGGTTTCGCCAATATGAACTACATCCACATAGGGAGCCAATCCGTTCATGACCAATTCACTTGCCGAAGCGGAGCTATTCGTGGCCAAAACATATACGGTGTTTAGGTTAAGGGAATTGATTGCGCTGGAACCTGTTGTACTTGCAAAATAATCTTCCAATTGTTCTGCGCTCAATTGCGCTTGAATTTTAGCATTCCAACGTTGTCTAATATATAGGTCGTCTGTATTGGGGCCGTAGACCATACTTGCCAAGAGTCGGGAAGTGTTTACCGAACCTCCGGGATTATACCTCATATCCAGAACCAACTCGGTAGCTCCGTCGGCCACAAACTGTCCAAATGCCGCGTTGAGTTCTTCATTGAAACTGCTCAAAAAACGGTTGTACATTAAGTATGCAATTTTAGTTCCATTGATATCCAAGGTTTCGGCCACCAAAATGGGGTCTTCTACCTGATTGGCAATCTTGGTCAACTCAATTTCTGTGCTATTATCGGTAATAACACCTCCGTTTATATCTGCCATGCCAAGGGTGTAGGTGTCGTTATCTCCAAACAATAAGTTCACATAATTGCTTAAGTTAAGCTGCTGCCCGTCAACCCTGGTAAAAAGGTCTCCTCTTGCAATATCAGCTGTGGAAGCATTGGAATTTGGAACAATATATTGTACATACCCGAAGATATCATCGCTTTCTGAAAAACGGACCAAACCAAATTCAAGACCATTACTTTTGGAAACCCCCGATAGGTTATTGACCAATTCTTCGTAGTCCTCATTTAAGAAACTAAAACGGTCCTCAGAGAATAAAAGGATATCAAAGAAAAAATCCGAGGGATTGGTATGTTGTTCCAAAAATGTGGTGAATTCTTCATTGTTGGAAAATCGGTCGTCTGCTAGATCGGCAACATCGGCCTGCCAAAAATACCATAGATTCATTGCCGCCCACATGAAACTTTGGGGGTCTAAATCTTCATTATTGGTACCTGGAGGTTCATTTGGGTTGTTGATTCCATTGTCATCACTAGAACAACTGGTGAAAAGGAATGCAATCCCAACAAATAAAAACAGTAATTTTCTCATAGCTAAATTTTGATAAAAATTATCAATTATCATTCCACATAATCATTGAGGCACAACTAATATGTAGCAAGTTTTTTTAAATTCTTACGATGAATTGGAATACAAAATAGACACTTAAGTGCAGAATACAAATTTTTTGTAACAAATTTCGATATGTGTCGTCGAGATAATGTAAGCGGAAGTAAAAAGCTTGCAACAACTAACAAAACCGAATGAAACAGGCTGAATTTTTAAATGTGGTGATGCCCTTTAAGGACAAACTCTACCGACTTGCCAAGCGCTTGTTGGTGTCCAAGGAAGAAGCTGAAGATGCCACCCAAGAAATTTTGCTGAAACTCTGGTCTAAAAACGAGTCCATGGGAGCGTATAAGAACGTGGAAGCTTTTGCCATGACGATGACCAAGAATTTCTGTTTGGACCGATTGAAATCCAAACAGGCAGGCAACCTAAAATTGGTACACAGCAACTATACGGATGAAAACACCTCCTTACAGGGGCAATTGGAAGCTGAAGATAGTGTACGATGGATGGAGCGCATTATGGAAGAACTGCCAGAGCAGCAAAAAATGGTATTGCAGTTGAGAGACGTGGAGCAATATGATTTTGACGAAATATGTGCCTTGATGGAGATGAAGCCCACCGCAGTGCGAGTGGCCCTATCAAGAGCTAGAAAAATGGTACGACAAGAATTGATTAAAAAACATAGC
Source organism: uncultured Allomuricauda sp. (assembly GCA_965117065.1). Lineage (GTDB taxonomy): Bacteria > Bacteroidota > Bacteroidia > Flavobacteriales > Flavobacteriaceae > Flagellimonas. The sequence goes on along the minus strand of OZ220751.1, from coordinate 826,180 downwards.
TATGGAATTGGATAACATAGAAAAATTATTGGAAAAGTATTTTGAAGCCACCACTACGGTAGCTGAAGAAAGAACATTGCAAACCTATTTTTCGCAGGAAAGTGTAGCAACACATCTTGAGCAGTACAGGCCCATGTTCAACTATTTTTCCAATGCCAAGGAAGAAAGATATACCAAGCAGGTTCCATTAAAACCTAGAAAAAACTACTACAAATGGATTTCCGTTGCAGCGGTGGCAATTTTAACCTTTGGCATCTATTTTGGTAATGAGTATCAAGAAAGAAAACAGGCAGAGTTTGCCTATCAAGAAACCAAAAAGGCTTTTGAACTCCTTGCGGAGAATTTTGGAAAAGGCACTGAAAAAGTGGCTTATTTACAGGAGTTTGAAGTCGCAAAACAAAAAATTTATAACAATAATTAAATCGTAAATAATGAAAACGAATATTTTAATTTTATTAATAGCTGTATTACCCTTCTCTGGTTTTTCACAGTCCTTGTTTGATCAATATGAAGATTTGGATGATGTAACCTCAGTAGTGGTGAACAAGAGCATGTTTAACCTGTTGGCAAAAATAGATGTGGAGGTAGATGATCCAGAAGCCCAGGATTTTATGGATATTGCCAGCAGTCTTAAAAGCTTAAAGGTGTTTACCACAGATAACAAGGAGATAGGAGATAATATGAAGTCTTCGGTCCAAAAGTACTTGAAGTCTTCCACCATGGAGGAACTCATGCGAGTGAAGGACAAAGATGCCAATGTAAAATTCTACATTAAGCAAGGCAAGGATGGTGACCATGTAAGCGAACTTCTAATGTTTGTAACCGGTTTAAAGGAAATAGAAGCAGATGGGAGAAAATTTGAAACCGTATTGCTTTCCCTTACCGGAGATATCGATTTGAACAAGATCAACTCGTTGACCAACAAGATGAATTTGCCCAGGGAGTTGAACAAAGCAGGTCATAAAGGAAACTAAGCAAGCCATGAAAAAAATAATCGTAATCATAGTATTGGCCTGTACTCCCTATTTGGGAACTTCACAGTCCGTTTTTGATAAATTTGAGGACTCGGACCAAATAGGCTCCGTGACCATAAACAAGGGAATGCTGAGCATAGCTGCCAAAATGATGGCACATGACGAAGATGAAGAAACCCAAGAATTCATTGAAATTGCCAAAAGTATCAATAATATCAAAATCTTTATGTCAGAGGACGAAGGTGCCTCGGCAGATATGTCGGCAACCATGAAACAATATGTAAGGTCATCCAAGTTGGAGGAGCTCATGAAAGTTAGGGATGGGGATACCAATGTTAGATTTTACATCAGAAATGGAAAGGATGAGGACCATGTGGCAGAATTATTAATGTTTGTAACAGGAATTGAAGAAAAGCACGGACATAAGCATGGCCGTCATTTTGAAACTGTGTTGCTAACCATGACCGGTGACATTGATTTGGCCAAGGTAGGCTCCCTGAGCAGAAAAATGAAGTTACATAAAGGGCTTCACAAACTTGAAAAACACTGATAAAAAGCCGAAAGCTCTCAACTAGGCGCTTGGAACTAATAGAAATCAGTCAAAAAAGAACAAATGAAAAATATAATTAAAAGTATAGCCATTGCAGGAACAGTATTACTGGCTTCCTGTTCTTCCCAGCAAAGCTTGCAGGAGTACTATGTGGACAATTCTGAAAATCCAAATTTCATTACCATAGATGTACCCGCGAGTATCTTAAAAATGGATGGGGTGAATTTGTCAGAAACCCAAACAGAGGCTATTGAATCGCTACGCAAGTTTAACCTTTTGGCCTTTAAAAAGACAGCGGACAATGTAGCTGAATACAAAGCGGAAAAAATAAAGGTGAAGGAAATCCTAAAAGATGATGAATTTGTCGAATTGATGAAAATCAATTCACAATACGGCAAAGGGGTAATCAAATATTTAGGGGATGAGGACGCCATTGATGAGGTAATTATCTATGGTGATAGCAAAGAAAAGGGTTTTGCCTTGGTCCGTGTTTTGGGTAAGGATATGAATCCTGCCCACATTGTACAGCTGATGCAGGCCATCCAAAAATCGGATTACAAAGGAGAAGGACTAGGTGAAATAGGAGAGTTTTTAAAAGGATAGACCAAACATCAATCAAGAAACAAGATCCCGATAGCTCAGCTATCGGGATTTTTTGTGCGCAATTTGGAAGGTTATGCAGGGTTTTGTGACCATATTTTTATCTTAGTGTCTCACAATAAGAACACTAACAAATCAACTAAGTCATATGGAAAAAGCACAAGAATGGATGAACTACGGGCTGGAGTTGGCCAAGGAATTTGGTCCCAAGCTGGTTACGGCCATCCTCATATACATTGTAGGTTCGTGGGTTATCAAAAAGATAACAAAGGCCACAAGAAAGGTAATGTCCAAGAGCAAGTATGATGAATCCCTGCAACGATTTTTATTGAATTTAATCTCATGGTCACTCAAGATATTCTTGATCATAATCGTTATTTCAAGACTAGGAGTTGATGTCACCACCTTTGCTGCGGTTATCGCTGCAGCCGGTTTGGCCATTGGTTTGGCACTACAGGGTTCCCTTTCCAATTTTGCAGGAGGGGTGTTGCTCATGATATTTAAACCCTACAGAATTGGAGACCTTATTGAGGCCCAAGGGGTACTGGGTGTAGTAAAGGAGATTGAAATTTTTACCACCAAACTGACCACTCCCGAAAACAAGCTGGCAATTATACCCAACGGAGCCATGGCCAACGGAAATATTGTCAATTACTCTGCTGAAGGCAAGATTAGGGTGGATACCGTAGTTGGCGTAGGGTACGGAGAAGATATTAAGAAAACCAAGGAAGTACTCCTCAATGTATTGACTACCAACCCACAAGTTTTGCGGGACCCCGAGCCATCTGTAAATGTGATGGAATTGGCAGATAGCTCTGTTAATTTTGCGGTAAGGCCATTTTGCAAACCGGAAGATTATTGGGATGTGTATTTTTCAACCTATGAAAATTGCAAATTAGCTCTTGATGAAGCTGGAATTGAAATCCCGTACCCACATCAAGTGGAAATCCGCAAGCAGGGTTAAAACAGGAAGTCCCTACACATATAACTAGGACAGTTGCACCTGCCGGAATGGTTAAGGTAGCACTCCGCTGTTGGCGGCAGGGTAATTTTATACGTAAAAAAATTACGTAAATTATTCAATAACTTTTGTAATAACAATAAAAGTACTACATTCAAATATCCAAAGCCTTAAAATTTATCTAAAAGGATTTATCCAACAAGGCTTATATAGCTCCAGACTGCTTGGGCAGTAACCTCTCTGGAATTTATCAACCTCTTTGTTCAACCTTATATAAAAAGGACTTTACGGTCCTTGTTTCTGAGGCTTATTGGTATGGCTAAAAACCGTTACCATGCCCAGAAATTGTATTTCAAGTAACCAATAAATTTTAAATATTGATAACCCCAAATCAGTAACCATTTAACCTATTTAAAAATGAAAAACACTTTTATACTACTTTTATTGGCGGTTTTGTATTTCAATTGCTCAGATGTTCAAGATGACACAGGAATCTCATGTTTTTCGGATTGTACCGTAATTGAAGGAAGTATAATTACTCTGAAATCGCAGCCAATACCAAACATTCCCATTGAGTTTAAAAATGACCAATCTCAACCCTATCAAATAATCGTTAGAGAAATTAAAAAGACCAAAACAAATGAAAATGGTTACTACAACATGCCATTTTACCTTGAAGATGACGAATTGGGTGAAGATGGAAAAGGTACTTTTAAACTTTTGTTGGACTTTAGTACCGTCGACCCTAAGGAATATTTGTTGCCTAAAAATGTTGAAATTCGCAATGGGTTTTATATAAGTAATATAAGTTCCATATTGAAAAGGGATACTATAATAGTTAAAGACTTCTACCTCCCTAAAAGATCTCATTTAACATTTAATATGGAAAATTTTGTTCCACTCCATGGAGATGATTATTTCAGAGCCCAATTATTTTATCAAGGAGGTTTCACGAATGTAAACAAAGACGATAACCCGGATTTTGATTATGGCCCACTGCGTGGGGAAAATTTTCATGCAATTGACGTTGACAATGTTTTTGAAGAAGTCCAAGTTGCTGCTGGTTTAATTAATGTTTTTGTGGTATCAAAAAAGAAAAATGGTGTATATAGCACTGAAGAAATCCCTTTTTATGCCCCCGATATTGGAGGAACTTCTGTTTCTATAAAATACTAAAGGCTACAGTTTGGATTCGTATATGCGTTGTCAATTACCAGACAAGAGCTGCCACCTATTAATCGACTTAAAATATTTGTAAATCAGCATAACCCCAAATCAGTAACCATTTAACCTATTTAAAAATGAAAAAGACATTTTTGGACTTCCTATCTCCCGTTAAGGGGGGCTATTGCAGCAGAATACTTCTTGTCCTGCTCATTTCAACCCTAAATGCCTGTAGCAAAAATGACCAGCCAAAAGATCCCGTGGACACCTTACCACCCATTACCCAGACGGGGGAAGATACCTTTGCCTGCCTGATCAATGGGAAACCTTTTTTCTCTAGTAGAAACAGAGGTGCTTCTTTTTACAATGGCTCATTAGGCATTAGTGGATCTCGAAGGGATGAACAAGGGATTCGTTCTATTGTTATGTATGGTTGGGAGGTTGGAACAATAAAGGCAGGCACTTTTCCACTAAAATCTGAAGAAATTGGAAATTTTAGCGCGAATTATCTAATTGATGGGGGTCTTTCGCTTGATGCAACTACGATAGATTCAGCATCAGGCCATTTGAATATCACACGATTTGACCCCAAGGAGTTAATTGTTTCAGGCACGTTCGAATTTACGGTATTGGACAACGATGGTAATCCTTTGAACTTTACTGATGGTAGGTTTGATTTAAACTATAAATAACCCATGTCAAGTGGAGCGATTTTTAAAAAGATAAATCAACATAACCCCAAATCATTAACCATTTAACCTATATAAAATGAAAAACACACTATTTATGTTATGCCTAACTATGGGCATTTTTGCAAACGCCCAATTGCATATCGATTTGGAAGTGGCCAACAAAACCAACGAGGTTTTTGGGCAATTGGACAAGAGCAAGATTCCGCACAATATGCTTTTGGACTATGGCTACGATTTTTTGGACGTTACCAATTACGACGGGGTGCTACGGGACAACAATTATATGGTACCCTCTGTATACAGGGAACTTTATAACAGCGTCGTTTCCATGCGGACCAATTTAATGGTCCCCCAATTGGTAGATCCCATGGCCTTGGAAAACAGCTGGAAAAGTACTTCCAAATCCTTGGCAAAAAAAGTGGGGAAAGGTTCCTTTACCACAGCAGTGGTGGTCAATGGGCTCTACTACCACTATGCCAAGTTCCGGGAAGATGCCTTGGACAAAGGGCTTATTCAAGTTGTAGACAACAAATACTATAAGGATGCATACCTAAATATGGAATGGCAAGACCCTTACGAAACCAAAGAAGTCTTTGCCATTACCTTACCGTATACAAGAATCAACAATTCCAAAATAGCGCTCTTATTGGAGGAAAGTGAATGGCGTACCAACCAGGGAAACCTGGCAGCAAGTCTTGCGGTGGATTTTGGGGATGGCAGCGGGTATGAACCCTTGGAAATGGGAAAGTCGGTAGGGCACTATTTTGAGCAGGACGGGGATTATGTCTGGACCTTTAGGCTAAAACTTACGGATGGAACCTTTAGGTATTGCCGTACTCCTGTAAAAATTACCGGGAAGGCCAAACTAGACACCTTAACAGCCCATAACCCAGCTTGTTTGGATGACCCTTGGGAAGAAACCATATTTGCAACTAAGAGTTATAAAGGTGCCGAAGGTTCCGCATTCTTGCAAATCGCTCCTGCTAATGATTGTACTACAATAAGTAAACCACTTATTGTAGTAGAAGGTTTTGATTCAGGTCTTTTTGCGGAAAATGGTAGTATCGGAGATATGGATTTGGAGATTTTTTTAAGAACTGTGGAATCCTCAAGTAGCGATTCACTTCAAGATTTGATTACAGAAGATACTATTGACGATTTCGACATTATTTATGTCAATTGGGACAATGGTACGGACTGGTTGCAACGCAATGCCTATGTTCTGGAAGAAGTGATCCGTTGGGTCAACCAAAACAAAGCAGATGATGCAGCACCCAATGTTGTTTTGGGGCAAAGTATGGGAGGGGTCATTGCGCGCTACGCCTTGCGCGATATGGAAAACAACAATGAAGACCACGATACCAGCCTCTATATAAGCCATGATGCCCCGCACCAAGGGGCCCATGTACCCCCGGGAGTTCTATACATGGTAAGGCACACCCTAAATGAGATCATAAACACCCCGGCGGGGGATATCGGGGTGGCTATTGCCAGCGGGCATTTCCCAGTACATGATGCTCGTCAACTAATTGATAGACCGGCGGTAAAGCAATTGTTGATCAATTATGTAGACGTCGAATATGAGGTCAGCAATGACGAACATGATGCTTGGCTACAAGAGTTACAGGCCATGGGCTACCCACAGCAATCAAGAAATATAGCTTTGGGTAATGGGAGTCATTGCGGACAAACGTATGGTATGGAACCTGGTCAGGGCCTATTTAGACTTCATGGCATTGGAGCTACAGGTTTTGTTACTGATTTAATCGCGTTAATAACAGGCCAAGGTATTTACTTAGGTGCGGCACTTGGAGATATCCCCGCAGTTTTAATGGGTGCTTTACCAGGACAAACTAAACTAAAAACGGATTTTCAAATATGGTCCTTTCCCGGTAACGAATCGGATCTATTGTATAAAGGCTGGATCCAGTACGAAAAGAAATTCTTATGGGTCGCCCCATTGATGCGTACCATTACCAATAGAACTTTTGAGTGGGAAGGTGAAAATTTACGCTTGGACAATTATCCAGGCGGGTCTATGCCATTTATCGATACCATAGATGAATTTGAAGAATTTGAAGATAATTTTTGGGCTTCGTATAATCTAAACCTAGAAGTTACATCTAACTTGAATTTTATCCCTACTACCAGTGCCTTAGACGTGGGCGGTGGTTTTACAGATTTAAAAGAAGAAGATTATTTAAGAAATTATACCGTTGTAAGCCCTTTGCCTCCCGAACTTGATATTCCTTTTGATAACTTCTCCACTACATACAATTCAGTTGGTGAAAACGAAACGCATATCACCTTTAATGCCCAAAGTGGGGATTGGTTGGCAAATGAACTTAACAACGCAGCGATTTTATTTGATTGTACTTTTCTTTGCGATGTTTCCCAGATTGAAGGCAGCAACTTACTTTGCAAAGAAGAAATATACTATGTTGATGTGGTTGAGGACACCCAGGTGCAATGGAGTTCCAGTAATCCAGATGCTGCATTACCCATCAATCCAAACAGCTCGGCTACAGCTTTTACAACCCCTCCCAACACCTTTAGTCAGGAAGTAACTTTGTTTGCTACCTTGACTTCTGAAAGTTGTGGAGGTTCACCAGTATTTCTGGAAAAGGAGGTTCTAGTGGGTACCCCAGCCGAGCCATCAGATTTGTATGGCCCTACCGAAGTACTTACAGGAGCCCTGGTGAGCTATTACGGTGGTCCTGCGGAAGGTGCGGACAGTTATGAATGGAGATTGCCTTATCCCTTTGATCGGGTAGACCAGTTTGATCTATTTGGGGACAATTGGCAAATACTTAAATCCTCCACAAGCTATCAAAGTGCCCAAGTGTTCACAGGACATGCTAAGGATGGAGGTTATGTGCAACTCATAGGGGTAAACGAATGCGGTACTGGGCCCGCTAAGCTACTCTATGTAAAACACGCTTCCGAAGGTGGGGGCGGAGGCGGTGGTGGAAATCCCATCCAAACCGCTTTGATGGACCCCAACAATTTTCCTAATAGCATTGATGGCGTAGTCATGTATCCCAATCACGCCTCGGACGAAGTACATTTGGCCATACTACAACAAGACTTGCCAGAAGGGCAGATGCCTTCAAAAATATGGGGTATCAAGATTTATCCCCAATTCCTGTCGTTGGTAAAAAAAGAGGTGAGGTACAAGACAGGACATAGCTCCATCTCTCTTGATGTAAGCGATTTGGTAACAGGTTATTATACTCTAGCTATAGAAACCGATGTTGGAATCACCAACAAAATTCTGATTGTGGACTAAAATACTTGTGAAGGACAATACAATTAAACCCCAGTATAGTTTGCTGGGGTTATTTGTTTCAATTCCGCTTTGATTTCTTCGGAAACCTCCAAAGTGTCAATAAAATCGGCAATGGACTTTTGGGTGATTTTTTCGTTGGTCCGCGTCAATCCTTTTAAAGCTTCATACGGATTGGGATACGCTTCACGCCTCAGAATGGTCTGAATGGCCTCTGCTACCATAGTTCAGTTGGAACGGGCATTGAGAGGAGCAAGAACTTGGTGGGGCTGGAGGGATAACATTAGAAACCGATACACCAATCCAACGGAAGGAAATTTAAATGAACTCTTTAATAATTGGCCCAATTAAAATATAACAATATGAGATTTCTAATTTATATTTTTTTACTAACCCTTACCTCTTGTGGACCGGAAGCAATAAAGTTCCAAAGACAATACGTAATTGAAAACAATACGGTACCAATAGAGCTCCACTTTTATAAAGATGGTGAATTAAGTCGTTTTGCAATAACACAACTTATGGGTGGAGAGCAGTTGGAAGGTCAAGTTTTAGAGAGAAGTGATGGGCCGTGGTCAGAGCTTAATTCGGAAGAATTGTTAGATAGACCTTCTGCTTCTTTTGAATCTGATTCAGTGCGAGTTATTTTTAATGACCAAAAAGTTAGAATTTATCAGATTAGTTTTATTCCTCTAACTTTTACTCCATCAGAAGGAAATTTATTAAGAGATGCGGATTATTCAGCTATTGGAGGGGACAAGTTTCTTTTTGCCATAACCGAAAGTGATTTTGAAAATGCGGAAGATTGTGATGGCAACTGCGATTAGGAATAGATTTTACTTTTTAATAGTTGACGGTACAAAGTCCATCAACTAAAATAGCTTTGAAGAACAACATGAAAATTTTTATTCGTTTTTTTTTCTTCATCCTTACCTCTTGTGGACCGGAAGCAGTAAAGTTCCAAAGACAATACGTAATTGAAAACAGTTCTACCGTACCCATCGAAATTCGATTTTACAGAAGTGGGGAACTAGCTTTCCGTTTTGGTGCCACCCAACTAGAAAACGGTGAACAATTGGAAGGCCAAATCCTTGAAAGAAGCGGTGGACCCTGGTCAGATTTATCTGACGAAAACAATGAAAGACTACCTACTTTGTCATTTGAAGCAGATTCCGTCCGTCTAGTTTTCAATAATCAAAAATTACATGTTTATACAGAAATGAGTAGCCCGGATGGTCTAATATTCACTCCTTCAAATAGGAATATATTGAGAGATTCAGATTATTCAGCTATTGGAGGGGACAAGTTTCTCTTTACCATAACCGAAAGTGATTTTGAAAATGCAGAAGATTGTGATGGCAACTGTGAATAGTAAAGATGGTAATGGAAAACTACGGACAACAATTTTTTTGAGCAGTTTGACTACTTCAAAATGATTTAACCATAATTAATATGAAGGCTTAAACCCCAGTATAGTTTGCTGGGGTTATTTTTTTCAATTCCGTTTTGATTTCTTTGGAAACCTCCAAAGTGTCAATGAAATCCGCAATGGACTTTTGGGTGATTTTTTCGTTGGTCCGCGTCAGTCCTTTTAAAGCTTCATACGGATTGGGATACGCTTCACGCCTCAGAATGGTCTGAATGGCCTCTGCTACCACAGCCCAGTTGTCTTCTAAATCCTGTTCAAATTTGTTGGCATTCAATACCAATTTATTCAAACCTTTTAACGTAGCTAACAAAGCTACTTGCGTATGCGCAAAGGGAACGCCAACATTTCTTAGTACTGTACTGTCTGTAAGGTCGCGTTGCAGTCTTGAAACAGGCAATTTGGCTGATAAATGTTCAAAAATGGCGTTGGCCAAGCCTAAATTTCCTTCAGAGTTCTCAAAATCGATGGGATTTACCTTGTGCGGCATGGCTGAAGAGCCTACTTCTCCCTTTTTAATTTTTTGTTTAAAATAGTCCATGGAGATATAGGTCCAGATGTCCCGGTTCAAATCAATATAGATGGTATTGATCCGTTTTAGGCAGTCGAACAACGCTGCCATATGGTCGTAATGCTCAATTTGAGTGGTGGGGAAGGAGTGATACAATCCCAATTTTTCTTGTACAAACTGCTGTCCAAAGGCTTTCCAATCTGTAGTCGGGTATGCCACTTTGTGCGCATTGTAGTTTCCGGTAGCGCCACCAAATTTAGCTGCACTTGGAATATCGTTCAATAGATTGAATTGCTCCTTTAATCGCTCTACAAAAACGTCAATTTCTTTGCCCAATCGGGTAGGGGAGGCTGGTTGCCCATGTGTTCGGGCCAACATGGGAATAGCTGCCCACTCAGCAGCCAAAGCCTTTAATTTTTCAAAAACCTCAAAGTATAGCGGTACATAAACATCGTTCATGGCCTCCTTAATAGAAAGCGGAACGGCCGTATTGTTAATGTCTTGGGAGGTTAATCCAAAGTGGATAAACTCTTTGTATTTTTCAAACCCCAATACATCGAATTTTTGTTTGATAAAATACTCAACCGCCTTTACATCGTGATTAGTGGTTTTTTCTATCTCTTTGATGGCCAGGGCATCCTCAGTTGAGAAATCTGAATAGATTTTCTGAAGTTCTGGGAACTTGGACCGGTCAAAACCTGCCAATTGGGGCAGTGGAACCTCACAGAGTGCAATAAAATATTCAATTTCAACCTGTACCCGGTACTTGATTAAGGCTTCCTCGGAAAAATAAGCTCCAAAAGCTTCGGTTTTATTATGGTATCTGCCATCTATTGGGGAAATGGCGTTGAGTTGGTTTAAAGACATGGCCAAGTTTTTGAAAGGAGCAAAGATACTCAAACTCTAGCGTTTAGTGCCCTAATTTTGCCAGCTTGTGCAGTGTTTTTTTTGCCCTATTTTGGTAACCTATACTCCCTTGGGTAATGGTATCCTCCAAAATCAACTTTAGTTCAGGATGCACCCAATCAAATTGGGTTCCAAGATAATAGAGACTGCTCATGGCAAAAACCTTGGCGGCTACCTTATGCTGACCTATAAACCAATCAAAACAAACCGTCATAATGCCTTCCAAGTGCTCGGCAGTAATGTTATGCACAAAAGTGGCATCTTGTTTTTTAAAATAAGCTTCACAAAGTAGTTCGCACACATGAGCCATAGGTCTAATCCCAGATTCATTGGTGAGATTGGAAAGACCATTGACAAAGACATCCAGATGGGGTAATAGGTACACCAACTTTTTTCGCATCAAATTATCAAATACCCAACTGGCGTTAAAGGAGTCGGTTTTATCTTGAAGAAAGACCTCTTGTAGCAATGCTCCAGTCAATTGGGGAAGTCCTTCAAGATCATAAACCAATCTATTGACGCCATCCTTGGAGAGCCTGCCTGAATTTAAGGCAACATGCAATTGCTGTTCTGTCACAATGCGCTAATTTTACGAAAACATCTAAGGGATGAAAATAGCAAAAAAAATAGGAATTTTTCTTCTGCTGGTCTTTATTGGAATGCAATTTTATCGACCCGAAAAAAACACGGCAACTGGCGATTTCGTGAAAGCATTTGAAGCGGAGACCCAACCGGGTGCCCAGGTGGAACAAATCTTAAAAACCACCTGCTATGATTGCCATAGCTCCCATACTATATACCCATGGTACAACAATATTGCTCCAGTTTCTTATTGGTTAGACCATCACATAGAAGAAGGGAAGGAGCATTTGGATTTTTCAGATTGGGAGAATTATTCTGATAAGAAAAAGGACCATAAACTGGAAGAGCTGATAGAGGAGGTGGAAGAAGATGAAATGCCCTTAAAGGAATATACTTGGACCCATGCAGAGGCTCGGTTAACAGCTGATCAGAAAAAAGCGTTGATGGATTGGGCCAAAGGAGCTAGAAAGCACTTCCAGTCAGCTGGGCAACCAGAGTAGGAACACCTTCAGCAGCTGTCATGTGCATTACTGTCAAATTGCCAAATTCTGAAGGGTTTACACTCGGCTTTGGATCAATAAAGTAAATGGGCGTGTCCTTGGCCACATAGTTAATCAAACTTGCGGCCGGATACACTTGCATAGAAGTTCCTATAATAATTAGAATATCTGCTTGCACAGTGATTTTTACGGCGGTTTCTAGCATTGGAACCATTTCACCAAACCATACAATATGTGGCCGCAATTGATGTCCATTAGAATCCAGGTCACCAAGAATTAAGTCTTTTTTCCAGTCCAGCACATGGTTTTCATCAACAGTGCTTCTTACCTTGAACAACTCACCATGCAAATGAACTACATGTGAGCTCCCTGCTTGTTCGTGCAAATTGTCAACGTTTTGGGTAACAATGCTCACATCAAAGTTGGTTTCAAGATGCACCAGTGCTCTATGGCCTGCGTTGGGAGAGACTTCCAATAATTGTCTTCGTCTTTGGTTGTAAAAATCGAGAACTAATTCTGGATTGCTAGAAAAACCTTGGGGAGAAGCAACTTCCATGACATCGTGACCTTCCCAGAGACCATTGGAATCCCTAAAGGTTTTTAACCCACTTTCGGCACTCATGCCGGCGCCTGTTAGGACTACTATTTTTTGTTTTTTATCCATAGTATCCCTAAAAATATGAAATTCATTTTTCGCTATCTTGTGATTTATGTTTGATGATGATTTGTTGACATACTTGGAAGGTTTTCTTACGGAAGGGAGAAAACAGCGCTTTTTAGAAGTGTTGCGTAATCGAACCAAATATTTGACCGTAGCCATTGAAGACGTTTTCCAGCTGCACAACACCAGTGCCGTAATACGAAGTTGTGATGCCTTTGGCATTCAGGAAGTACATGTGGTGGAGGATCGTTTTGGTCAACGATTGGATAAAAATATTGCCATGGGCGCAGAACAGTGGGTGGATGTATCCCGATATCAGACCACATCGGAATGTATTGCCAAACTTAAGAATAGTGGCTATCAGATTATTGCAACTACACCACATATGGATTCCAATCTTTTGTCCAATTTTGAGATTGATACAAAAACCGCTCTTTTTTTTGGGACGGAAAAGGAAGGACTTAGTGAGGAGGTGATGCAGGAGGCTGATGGGTACCTGAAAATTCCTATGGTTGGCTTTTCAGAAAGCTTGAACATCTCCGTTTCCGCCGCTATAATTATCCAAGAATTGATGCAAAAACTCAGGGTGTCCTGTCATGAATGGCAGCTTTCCGATATTGAAATTCTTGAAAAACGATTGGATTGGACAAAAAAGTCAATCAAGAATGTGGAGGGAATCGTCGATAGGTATGTGAGCAAATAAGATTTTTGTATTTTGTAGGATAACCAAATTAAAATCAACATGACCACACTTCTCTACATTTTAGGCGGAATCGTCTTACTCATCATTCTTTTAGCATTGATTGCCCCTAAAAACTACAACGTTTCAAGATCTATTGAAATAAACCAACCTAAAGCAGTTGTCTTCGATAACCTTAGGTATTTAAAAAACCATGATGAATGGTCACCTTGGGCCAAAAAGGACCCAAATATGGAAAAGAAATTCACCGGAAAGGACGGCGAAGTGGGTGCTGTTAGCTATTGGAACGGAAATAAAGATGTGGGTGAAGGAGAGCAGGAGATCAAGAGAATTGTGGATGGGGAACGTATTGAATCCGAGCTCCGATTTTTAAAACCATGGAAATCCACTTCTGACGCTTATTTGGTAACGGAGGAATCTGGCAATGACAACACAAAGGTAACCTGGGGTTTTTCTGGGGAAAATAAGTTTCCCTTCAGTATCATGATGCTTTTTATGAACATGGACAAGGCAGTTGGAGGCGATTTTGAAGAGGGACTCTCCAGTTTAAAATCACTTTTGGAGCGATAATTATGGAACAAAATATGGTTGGCTGGTTCGAGATTCCGGTGGTCAACATGGACCGAGCTAAAGCTTTTTACGACAAGGTTTTTCAGATAGATATCCAAGTTCAGGATTTTGGAGGGACCCTTATGGGTTGGTTTCCTTGGGCCGAAGGGAAAGCAGGAGCTAGTGGTTCCCTGATTTTGCAAGCGGATTGGTACAAGCCCAGTGCAACAGACGGAGTACTTGTTTATTTTGCTAGCGAGGATGTTCAAAATGAGCTAGACCGTATTGATAGCGCTGGAGGAAGTGTTCTAAAAGAAAAAACACAAATAAGCCCAGAAGTAGGGTTTATGGCTCTTTTTTTGGATACCGAAGGCAATCGGGTTGCCCTTCACTCCAGAAAGTAATTACTCTACCAATTCCAATAATGCAATATCAAAGGCGTTGTCCAAAATGACTTTACCGTTATTTACCATCACTTCAGTTTCCGAATAGGTGTCATATAATTGAGTACCGTCCCCAAAGAACCCCTTTACCCAAAGGGACTTTTTACCCTTTGGCAGATTCAATCCAACCACTACCTTGTCCTTAAAATCCCCATTCATGTATGTTCTAGAAAAAACGTAAGGTTTTTTAGCTAACCTTTTATGTTTTCCAGCTCCAATAGCAGGGTGATTGCTCCGAAATTGCCCCAATTTTTGCCAATGCTTGTGTATGCTCTGAATTTCCGGTACACTGTCCAACTCTTCCCAGTTCATAAATGATCGTAAGGTGGCATCCCCTTCTGTATCCTCAATGATCAAACTCCGGGAAGATTCATCACCGTAATATACTTGCGAAGCTCCAGGTGTCAACAACAACACATTGGCGGAATAAATAGGCCGCTTGCGTTCTTTGTCAAAGGGATTACCATCATCGTGTGAGGTTAGGTAGTTAAGTACACTTTTTCCGTGTAATTTGGTGTTTAGGAGTTTACTGTATTTTCTAAAGATGGTTTCGTAATCCTTGTGAGCATCAGTCTTTAGGTCAAAATTGATCAAGCTCTTAAAGCCATAATCAAAGAAATCCACCTTTTTGTCACCAAAATCAAACTTACGACCGCCAGATATACCATAATTGTAGACTTCACCTACCATGTAAAAAGGATTGTTGTCCAGTACTTGGTCTGGATGCTTCTTCTTCCAGGTTTCAAAGGCATACGTAGCCTCTTTATATAAATCAGTCCATGCATTTTCGTTGACATGTTTTACCGTGTCCACGCGAAAGCCATCCACTCCAAAATCATTGACGTAATCTGTCAACCATTTGATGATATAAAATCGCGGCGCACGCGGATAACCTGTGCGTTCAAAAAACAATTGTAGCTCATCCAATTCCTGACTCAAACGACCTTCTTCTTTCCACTTGGCCAAGAGTGCATCGGGTAGTTTAACGGGCTCATCAGATTCTGTCAAGATATCGGGTAGGTTTTCCACCAAGGTGCAAGCAGTGGTATTTTCATAAGTGGTAAACTCACACTTGGGCCCAGTTCGTACCCATTCATCTGGCCAAACAGCATCTGTATCCGTAACGGGACCTGTATGATTAAGCACTACATCCAGCAAAATACGAATGCCGTTGGCATGGGCAGTTTTCACCAGTTTTTCTAAATCTTTTCGAGTACCAAAATTGGGGTCAATGGCAGTCCAATCCTTGGCCCAATACCCATGGTAGCCATAGGTATTTCCGGTGCCCTCGTCTGTAGCGTCGTGAATTTGCTCCACAACTGGGGTAAACCAGATAGCATTTATTCCTAAATTGGTAAAATAACCTTCTTCAATTTTTTGGGTAATTCCTTGGATGTCCCCACCTTCAAAACCCCTTAGGATCCCAGTTTCTTTGGTCCGATCAAATTGAATTTCTTTGTCTGGATTACCATTATGGAACCGATCGGTTAAAAGAAAATAGATGTTGGCTCCTTCCCATACAAAAGGGACTTCCTTTTTTTGGATAAGCTCCGTTGCCGCTATGTCCTTTTTCTTCTCAGGATTTTTGACCTCTTTGCAGCCCAAAATAAATGCAGGAATGAACATGATAGCAAGTAGTTTTTTCATCTTTTGGGATTTTAGCTAAAGCTATAAAATGCCTACGGAAATATAAAATTTATTTGCTCATGGCAACAAGGAACACCAATTGTAAAGACCTATAAGCTTTACCTTCTATTGAGCACTTTATATTCTTCGTAACAGCTAGAGATGGCATCTAGAATCTGAAGATCATTGGCTGTGTTGATGAAAGAACGGGAGTAATTGCAGTTGTTTAGAATGTCTTCAATATCGACTTTTTCCAACTGAAGAAGCTCAGTCAATGTCTCCCTATCAAATTTCGAGGCCAATAGGTTTCGAATATCATCATCTTCTTTCATTTGGCGTAACTTCCGCATCTGCCTCGGTTTCTTCCCAAATAAATTTCGCAAAAGATCTGCAGGGTTAAGAATGGCGCCCAATACCTTGGTCACGGCGCTAGGACTCTTGCTACCACCCTCATAACTTTTCTGAAGACCTGAAATGCTATATTGGTAGGCATTGTTGATCGGCAGGTTTTTCACATCAATTTCCAGATATCCTGTTAATTGGTAGGGCCGCACAATAACTTCTTCCAAGGCATAAGCCAGTTCGGTAAGTGCAATTTCAGTTCCTTCAAATCTGAACATGTCGTTGGTAACCCTCACCTTTTGGGATTTAAAACCAAGGAATGAAAAATAAAGTGTGTCGTTAACAGCCGCTGGGATGGTAAACTTCCCTTTTTGACCAGTAATGGTACCTACCACCTTGTTCAAATTTACAATGTGAACACTTTCCATAGGAAAACCACTTTGCGCATTAACTACGGTAGCGGTTAATTCTCCATCAACCAAGGTGTCTTCCTCTTCTTGGGAAGAACCTACAAATGCAACAAACAAAAAAAATAGAAGTACAACTCTTTTCATGCAATCTTTGTAATCATAAAAGTACTAAACAAAGAAAAATAAACAGGAGTCTACTAGCATTTAATATAGAATTAACTAATAAAATCCGGGTCGTTTTTTACCGCTTCGTTTGCCGGAACCACCTTTTCTACCTCCTTTAAAAGATTTATGGTCTCCACCTTTTCTGTGACCTCGTTTTCTATCCCGTTTTCTACCTCCTCTTCCAGAACCACCTGGATTTTTGGAAACTTCTACATTGATAAAGCGTCCTTTTACCTTAAACTCCGTAAAGGTTTGCAGTACGAGCTCGGTAAGTTGGGATTCCGTATTAAAAAAGGAAAAGCTATCCTTGGTATCCACATTGAAAATGTCGTCTTTCTCTAAATTCATGGTGTCTCGCAAGAAGTCCTTGAGCGACATCCAATCATACCCATCACGTTCACCAACATTGATAAAATAGCGGACGGAGCCATCCGAAGGTTTGTTTCCTTTGAATTCTTCTCCTCTTTCGCCTCGGTCACGGCTGCTATCCGCAGTATTAAGATCACGGGTCTTGCTATAGTAGTTATAAAATCGGGTAAATTCTACTGAGACAATTTTCTTTACGAGCTCATCGCGATCCAACCCTACCAATACATCATTGATGGCTGGCAAGTAAGCATCAATTTCTGGGTTTATTTTGGTGTCTTTGATACGATTGGCAAGATGATACAATTGAATCTCACAGATCTCAATACCTGTTGGGATTTTTTTGGATACAAAATCCTGTTTGATCTTCTTTTCAATCGCTTTTATCTTACGCAATTCTGAACGGGTCACAATGACCATGGAGATTCCTGATTTTCCAGCTCGTCCAGTTCGCCCACTCCGGTGGGTGTAAGTTTCAATTTCATCTGGAAGTTGGTAATTGATTACATGTGTAATGTCATCAACATCAATACCCCTGGCAGCAACATCCGTAGCGACCAACATTTGCACCTGTTTCTTTCGGAAAGAATTCATGACCAAATCTCGTTGGTTTTGGCTTAGGTCACCATGTAGTGCACCAGCATTGTAACCATCCTCGATCAATTTTTCTGCCACCCTTTGAGTATCTCTTTTGGTCCTACAAAAAACTACAGAGAAAATACCTGGGTTGGCATCTGCCAAACGCTTGAGCGCAGCATAACGATCTCGACCGCCAACTGCATAGTATTCGTGCTGCACCGTAGAGGCTCCAGCATTTTTTGTTCCCACTGTAATTTCTTGGGGCTTGTGCATGAACTTTTTGGCAATGGAAGCCACTTCCTTGGGCATGGTAGCCGAAAAAAGCCAAGTAAATTTTTCTTGCGGGGTGTTGGAAAGAATATCCTTAATGTCTTCATAGAAGCCCATGTTAAGCATTTCATCAGCTTCATCCAACACGCAATAGTCAATTTTGGAAATATCCACCATGCCTCGACCGATCATATCCTTCATCCGCCCAGGGGTTGCCACTACAATCTGGGCACCACGTTTGATTTGCCTAGCTTGTTCGGTGATACTGGCGCCACCGTAAATGGCAACAGTGTTGAGTCCCTTAACATATTTAGAATAGAGCTTTAATTCATTGGTAATCTGTAGGCAAAGCTCCCGGGTAGGAGATAGGATAAGACCTTGGGTGGTCCTACTCTCTGCTTGTATTTTTTGAATCATGGGAAAACCGAAGGCAGCTGTTTTCCCGGTCCCTGTTTGGGCCAAGGCAACCAAATCGGTCTCTTCTTGTAATAAAATGGGGATTGCTTTTTCTTGAACTTCGGAAGGAGTTTCAAATCCAAGATCGGAAATAGCATCCAATAGGGGTTTGTCTAACCCCAAGGCTTCAAATTTTGTCATATTGGTGTGTACCTTAAATCGCAAATATGTTGTGTTGCATAGAGCGATTTACAATACCCATTTGAGCCCCTCGCAACACCATGCCCATACCGGCGGCGTTAATAAAGGCGCAAAGGTACACCAATTTGTTCAGCCGGATACTATTTGTATTGGTTTTTGAAGAATGACACTAGTTTTTGAATTGCCCTCCCCCTATGGCTTATGGCATTTTTGGCTTCTGGAGAAAGTTCACCAAAGGTGTCAGTATACCCATTAGGCCTAAAAATAGGGTCATAACCAAAACCACCGGTACCATGCAACTTATCTGTAATCCTACCTTCCACAACTCCAGTAAATATATGGTTACTGCCATCAAGATTCAAATGGATTACGGTTTTAAAATGAGCAGCCCTATTAGTTACTCCTTGTAATTCCCTCAATACTCTGGACATGTTGTCTTTGGCGCTTTTTTGTACACCGGCATAACGTGCCGAAAATACACCGGGAGCGCCTTGCAGCGTATCTATCAGAAGACCTGTATCATCTGAAAAACAATTCAATCGGTAATTTTTGGTTACAAAATCAGCCTTTATTTTGGCATTTTCTTCCAAGGTGTTTCCAGTTTCTGGAATCTCATCAAAACAACCGATATCCTCTAAGGAAAGTAATTGGATACTTGACGGTAAAAGCGCCTTGACTTCTTCTAATTTATGGGCGTTATGCGTTGCAAAAACTAACTTCAATTGGTAGAAACATTCTGGATGAAGACCAAAAGTAGTAATTTAGACCCACAAGTAGTCAAGGGATGAAATTGAAAATTGTACCACCGCTGGTGATGGTTATTTTTGGAGTTTTAATGTACCTTTTGGATGAATTTTTACCTGTTGGAGAATTCGAATTTTTTGGCCGAAGCGTACTTTCCAAAGGACTTTTTGGAATAGCTTTTTTGGTGATATTCTTGGCCATTTTTCAATTTGTAAGGGCCAAAACCACTACCAATCCCATTAATTTGAACAAAACTAGTCATTTAGTTACGGGTGGGATTTTTAAATACTCACGTAATCCCATGTATTTGGGCATGCTTTTGATTTTGCTCGCCTTTGGATTAAAACTGGGCAACGCTTTTAACACCTTACTTGCTGCGGGTTTTGTGTACTTCATGAATTACTTTCAAATAACGAAGGAAGAAGAGGCTCTAACCAACTTGTTTGGAAAGGAGTACCGGAATTATTGTAAAGGGACACGGCGCTGGTTTTAGTCAAGTTACCTGCATTTTTTATTCATTTTAAAACTTTTTTCGGGTGTTTTTTGATATATCCACAATTATGGATCGTTTTTCATGTCTTCCAATCCCTTGGATGGAATTAATGCTTAATTTTAGAGCTTAATTTTTTTGAAATAATTCATGATTGAAGTGGGACGCAAGTATGTTTTTGATTTTGACAGCACCCTCACACGGGTAGAAGCTTTAGATGTTTTGGCGGAAATGACCCTTCAAGGAAAGTCCAACAAAGATGAAATCATTAAAGAAATTCAAGATATTACCAATCTTGGAATTGATGGGGATATCTCTTTTACTGAATCTTTGGAAAGAAGAATCAAGTTATTGAATGCCCATAAAAATGATTTGGAAGGCTTAGTAGACGAGCTTCGCCAGAAAATTTCAAAATCCATTGCTTCCAATAAGGAATTCTTTCAAGAATTTTCTGATGATATTTATGTCATCTCTTGTGGTTTTAAGGAATTCATCGACCCCATAGTAGAGGAATACAATATTCCTACGGAACGGGTTTACGCCAACACATTCACCTTTGACGAAACGGGAAACATTACTGGATTTGATGAGGCCAATGTGCTAGCATCCCACAATGGAAAAATTGAATGTCTGAAGAATTTGGATTTGGATGGCGAGGTGCAGGTTATTGGTGATGGGTACAGTGACTATGTGATGCGGGAAGCCGGTATTGCTGATAAGTTTTTTGCCTACACGGAAAATGTACATCGGGAAAAAGCAGCGGACAATGCAGACCATGTGACACCCAATTTGGACGAGTTCCTGTTTGTAAATGATTTACCAAGGAATATATCGTATCCAAAAAACAGAATTAAAATCCTATTGCTGGAAAATGTGCATCCAGATGCCTTTGATAATCTATCAGAGGATGGCTTTTCTGTAGAGTTGGTTAAACACAGTTTGCCAGAAGAGGAGCTGATTGAACGTATTAAAGGGGTCCATGTTTTAGGCATTCGTTCCAAGACGCAGGTAACCCAAAAGGTGTTGGATGCGGCAGATAAGTTGTTGGTAGTTGGTGCTTTTTGTATTGGAACCACCCAGATAGACTTGGAGTATAGCAAAAAGAAAGGGGTAGTAGTTTTTAACGCGCCCTATAGCAATACTCGTTCCGTGGTGGAGTTGGCCATTGGACAAATCGTGATGTTGATGCGGAATATATTTACCCGAAGTATGGAAATCCATCAGGGTGAATGGAACAAGACAGCGATTAACTCCCAAGAAGTGCGGGGTAAAAATTTGGGTATTGTTGGGTATGGCAATATCGGTAAACAGCTGTCCATTCTAGCTGAAGCCATGGGAATGCGAGTTTATTATTATGATGTTGGCGATCAGTTGGCATTAGGAAATGCCATTAAGTGTACTACTTTGGAAGATCTACTTTCGGTATCCCATGTAGTAACCCTGCACGTAGACGATAATAAGGCCAATAAAAACTTCATAGGTGAACGGGAGATTAATCAAATGCGGGATGGCGCTATATTAATCAATTTGTCTAGGGGTTTTGTGGTGAATATTGATGCACTGGCTGCAGCATTAAAAAGTGGAAAACTTAGTGGTGCCGCTGTAGATGTTTATCCATCTGAACCAAGGAGTAATGGAGATTTTGTGACTGCTTTGCAAGGACTTCCCAACGTTATCCTAACTCCACATATTGGGGGAAGTACGGAAGAAGCCCAACGGGATATCGCAGACTTTGTCCCTAACAAAATCATGGATTACATCAATTCAGGAAATACGGTGGATGCAGTTAATTTCCCAAACATTAGGTTGCCTAAACAGAACAATGCGCATCGTTTTCTCCATATTCATAAAAATGTGCCTGGAGTAATGGCCAAGATTAGCAAAGTTCTAGCGGAATACGAGATGAACATTACGGGTCAGTACCTGTCCACTGATGATAAGGTAGGTTATGTAATCACGGATTTGGATAAGGAATACAACAAGAAAGTCGTAAAGGCACTCAAGAACGTAGAGAATACTATTAAGTTTAGAGTCCTGTATTAATTTCTGAATGGTTTTTCCTTAAATCGGACTTTCACATTCCCATTAGCGCTTTTCACAACATTTTTCGTAGCCCCCCTCTTTTTCGAGGTAAATTGTAAGCAAATTCTGACTGAAATTTTGCTTAAATGAAAATTGGGAAATATAGGATATTCAAAAAAGGGTTTAGGGCTTACTATTTATTGGTGATTTCCATTGTGGTGTTAACCATAACCATACAGTCCATGACCCAATATTCCCTTAAACAGCAGCGCTCGACCGCTTTGATTGTTAATCTTTCTGGGAGACAACGTATGCTGAGTCAGCGATTACTGAACGAACTCTATTCTTGCAGATATCATAATTGCGATTATGCCGAAATGAAACTGGCTTTGACCAAGCTTCATCAAATGAACCGGTTTTTGCAGGAGGGAAATAAAGCGCTTCGCATTGATCCTTTGGATGATGCAGAAATCCAAAGAGAATTTACCCGCTTGGCACCTCATATTGAATGGCTGTTTCAAGAGTTAAAACATTTTAAAAATTTTAAAAACGTTTCCTTTAATGATGTTAGGTATAGAGTGGACCGCTTTACAACTATCATGGATGGGATTGTGACCCTTTTTCAGAAGAAAGCTGAGAAAGATATTAAAACGATGATGGTTATAGAACTGGAATTGGCCATCTTTTCCATCGTCATCATTTTCTTTGAGATCCTCTTTATTGTAAACCCCATAATCAACAGAATTATGGACCAAAAAAAGAAACTGTCCGAGATTGCTTGGCATCAATCGCAGGTGTTTAGTTCCCACATGAAAAATATTACGGATCTTCAGTATGTATTAAAAGTGGAAAAAGATGTGGCAAGACAAAAAGAGATATACGGATTTATAGGAGAAGAGTTGGACGAACTTAAAAAAGTGTCCAAACGCATGGTGAAATCCCTTGAGGAAACTACCCAGGAAGCCAAGCCACATCATTTGGTCATTAGAAAGGTTGAGGATTTTTTGGAAAAATACAACCTAATGCCAGCTAACGGTGAACTTATTGATGATGATACGGTTCATTCCTCAAAATAGTAAACCCCCGATAAAGCTGTTCTATTAAAAACAAACGCACCATTTGATGGGAAAATGTCATTTTGGATAAGCTTAGCTTTTCATTGGCTCGGGCATAGACAGCCTGGCTAAACCCATAAGGCCCTCCAATTACCATAACCAGATTCTTAAGCCCACTGTTCATTTTTTTCTGAAGGAATTGTGAAAACTCCATGGAAGTTGAATGCTTCCCTTTTTCATCCAAAAGGACCAAAACATCTGAGGATTGAATCTGAGCTAAGATTAATTCCCCTTCTTTTACTTTTTGCTGTTCCTCTGATAGATTTTTGCTGTTTTTTATGTCCGGAATTACACGAAACTCGAACCGCACATAATGGTTTAGTCGTTTTTTATAAACATCAATGAGTTTGGAGAGCTCTAAGCTATCAGTTTTTCCAACGGCAATTAAGGTTATTTGCATATTCAAAATTAATTTTTTCAGAGCAAACTATGGCAATGGACATTGGATGGGGAGTAATGTTTTTAGTATTTTCGTTAAAACCCCACATAGATGATTACCCAGGATCAGTTCGATAAAGAAATCAATTTAATTATTGCCAATGCCATTAGGGAAGATGTGGGAGATGGTGATCACAGTTCCTTGGCGTGTATTCCTGATTCTGCTCAAGGGAAGGCTAAATTATTGGTAAAGGATGAAGGTGTAATCGCTGGTGTTAGGTTTGCAGAGATGGTTTTCAACCATGTAGATCCAAATATGAAGATGGAGATTGAGATAGTGGATGGAACCCATGTGAAATATGGGGATGTTGCATTTTATGTAAAAGGGAGTTCCCAAAGTATTTTAAAAGCAGAACGTTTGGTGCTCAATGCTATGCAGCGTATGAGTGCCATCGCCACAAAGACCAAGCATTTTGTAACATTATTGGAAGGAACACAGACTAAGATATTGGATACCCGAAAAACAACTCCCGGAATTCGTGCCCTAGAAAAGTGGGCCGTAAAAATGGGTGGTGGGGAAAACCATAGGTTTGCCCTCTATGATATGATTATGCTCAAGGACAATCATATTGATTTTGCGGGAGGTATCACCAAGGCCATTCAAAAAACACAACAATATTTGGCCCATACCCATAAGGACTTAAAAATTATTGTGGAAGCAAGAAACCTTGAGGAAGTAAAAGAAATTTTAGAATCCGAGGGAGTGTATCGTATTCTACTGGACAATTTTGATTATTCTGACACTAAAAAAGCAGTGAAATTGATTGGCGACCAATGTCTAACAGAATCCTCCGGAGGGATTAATGAAAAGACCATTCGGCACTATGCTGAATGTGGGGTGGATTATATTTCCTCCGGCGCGTTGACTCATTCTGTATATAATTTGGATTTGAGCTTAAAAGCAGTGTAATGTCGGTAGCTATAGAAGAGCAGTTGGAAAAGATTCCGGTGGTAAATTGGCTGGTAAAACTTCTTAAAAGCGTTAAACTAAAGGCTTTTGAAGGACTATCCTTTTATGACCTGCTTGAAATGTACATCATTGGCATTGTAAAAGGCACTTTGTCCGCTCGAGCAAGTTCTATTGCATTCAGTCTGTTTATGGCGCTTTTTCCTCTTTTAATATTTCTGGTTACGCTTTTGCCCTTTATTATCCCCTATGCCAGTGTAGGTAATGAGAATTTTGATGGGCAATTTCTCATTTTTTTGGAATCGTTCTTACCAACAGCAACCAGTGATTACTTTGGGGATATCTATCAACAAATTAAAGACCAAAAACGAGGCGGATTACTGTCTTCAACATTTTTGCTGTCCATTTTTTTGGTAGCGAATGGGGTCAACTCCATTTTTGGTGGCTTTGAAAACTCTTATCATGTTGAATTGACCCGAAATTTTTTCCGCCAATATGCCTATGCTCTTATGGTAGGCCTTGTTCTATCCATCTTACTGATAGCGGGAGCAGTGGCATTTGTCTATTTCGAGTTCTATATTGTGGAATACACCAGCGAATACTTGGGCAAAACTTTGGGGTATGATATTGAGAAGGGGGATACTATTGGGATCCAAATAACCAAGATTCTATTTTTTATGGTGTTGTCCTACCTAACCACAGCCATCTTATATTATTTTGGTACAGCAGAAGGAAGAAAGGCCAGATTCTTTTCAGCAGGAGCCTTAATGACCACCTTGTTATTTGTACTCACTTCTTATTTGTTTGGAGTGTATGTTGAAAAATTTGCAAGGTATAATGAATTGTATGGAGCCTTAGGTGGACTTTTGATTTTGATGGTATTCATTTGGTTAAATTCCAATATTCTTTTGTTGGGCTTTGAATTGAACGCCACCTTAAATTCTTTAAAGAAAAAACATGAGCAGCAACAAAAAGAATAAAGGAGTTCTTTTGATGGTATTCCTTTTGAGTAGTCATCTGGTCTGCTCCCAATCCGTGTTTGGTAAATGGCGTACTGTGGACGACCAAACCGGGGTAGACAAGGGAATAGTGGAGATCTACGAAAAGAATGGTTTTTTGCAGGCTAAAATCCTTAAAACCTTAGAGAAGGGACGCGAAAATGCCGTATGTATAAAATGCAAAGGTGAGCTTAAAGACCAACCTGTAGTGGGGATGCATGTAATGCGTAATTTTAAACCAAATGCCAAAGGTGAGTATAAGGGTAACAATTTATTAGATCCTGAAAGCGGTACTGTTTATAGAGGTAAAGTTTGGCTGGATGTGAGTGATAAAAACAAACTAAAGGTAAGAGGTTATCTAGCATTTTTCTACCGAACGCAAACCTGGTATAGAATAACGGAAGACTAAACATATGGCTTATTTCTTGGATGTTGTTCTTCCCATTCCCTTGGAACGACTTTTTACTTACAGCATTTCGTCTGAGGAGGCCGATTTCTTAAAACCGGGGATGCGGGTCGCCGTTCCCTTTGGGAAATCCAAGATTTATACAGCACTAGCCTACAACATTCATCAGCGAGGGCCAGAGGCTTATGAAGCCAAGGAAATCTATCAGGTTTTGGACGAACGCCCATTGGTCAATTCCTATCAATTACAGCATTGGGAGTGGATTGCTAAATACTACATGTGCACTTTGGGTGAGGTTTTGCGTAGTGCACTACCAAGTGCCTTTTTGTTGGAAAGCGAAACTTTGGTTTTGCCAAACAAGGAAGCTGACATTGACGAAATGGAACTTAAGGATGATGAATTCTTAGTTTTTGAGGCACTACAACATCAAAGTGCTCTAAAGATAGGGGAGATCAGTGGCATCGTAGACAGGAAAAATGTACTTCCGTTAGTGAACAGATTGGTGCAAAAGGGCGTGGTCCTTCAGGAGGAAGAGCTTTATGAACAGTATAGACCCAAACTGGTGCGTTATGTGAGGCTAGGACCACAATATCAAAGCGAAGCCAAACTGGAGGTCCTACTGAACGAGCTTACTAGAGCACCAAAGCAAAGTCAGGTGGTGCTATCACTTTTTCAGCTGCAGGCCCAGACCAAAAAACCCATACGGGTTTCCGATTTGGAAAAGGAAAGTGGTGTGTCCAAGGCAGTAATAAAGGCCCTAATCGATAAAACTGTTCTTGACGAATATTTTATAAGGACAGATAGAGTTCAATTTGATGGAGATTCCGATTCCGCCAACACCATTTCCTTTAATTCCTATCAACAGGAAGCTTTTGATGTGATAAAGTCAAGTTTCGCCGATAACAAAACTGCTTTATTGCATGGAGTCACATCATCAGGCAAGACAGAGGTCTATATCAAATTGATAAAGGAATGCCTGGAGAATGGAAAACAAGCCCTTTACCTGCTTCCGGAAATAGCGCTCACCTCCCAATTGATCAACAGGCTTAGACAGTATTTTGGAGCTAAAGTTTCCGTTTATCATTCCAAATACAGTATACACGAAAGGGTAGAGGTATGGAACAATGTGTTGACCAATGCGGAAAAGGCCCAAATTGTAATTGGAGCGCGCTCCTCCTTGTTCTTGCCTTATGCCAATTTGGGTTTGGTTGTTGTGGATGAGGAACATGAAAGTTCTTTTAAGCAGTTTGACCCGGCGCCAAGATACCATGCACGGGATGCGGCTATAGTTCTTGCGTCTTTGCATGGATCTAACTGTGTTCTTGGTTCGGCAACTCCGAGCATTGAAAGTATGGATAATGCCCAAAAAGGGAAATACGGTTACGCTGCCATCAAGTATAGGTATGGTAATGTACTGATGCCCAAAATCAACTTGGTGGATATAAAGGAGGCAACTCGTAAGAAGCGGATGAAGGGGCATTTTTCAGAAACATTACATGATGCTATTGCTGAAGCTTTGGAAGAAGGGGAGCAGGTGATTTTATTTCAAAACCGGAGAGGCTTTGCGCCCATTGTTGAATGCACTACTTGTGGACATGCAGCCCAATGTCCCAATTGTGATGTGAGTTTGACCTATCACCAGCATCGAAATCAATTGCGATGCCATTATTGCGGCTATCATATGGCCTTGCAACAAGCTTGTTTGGCCTGCGGGAGCGCTACTTTGGATAAAAAAGGATTCGGAACGGAACAGATTCAAGAGGAATTGAAAGAACTATTTCCCGAGGCTAAAACAGGTAGAATGGACTTGGATACAACCCGCGGAAAATATGCTTATGAGAAAATAATAACCGCTTTTGAACAACAGGAAATGGATATTTTGGTAGGCACCCAGATGGTCACCAAAGGACTTGATTTTAGGAATGTAAGTTTGGTCGGAATCATGAATGCGGATACATTGCTCAATTTTCCCGATTATAGGGCCCACGAAAGAAGTTTTCAATTATTGACCCAAGTGGCCGGGAGGGCTGGAAGGACCAAAAAAAGAGGTAAGGTGCTAATTCAGAGTTATAATCCATTTCATCAAATCTTGCAACAGGTTACCACAAACGATTATGATAAAATGTTTACAGAGCAGTATTATGAACGGGAGCAATTTAAATACCCTCCTTTGGTACGAATAGTCAAGCTGACATTGAAGGATAAGGATTTTAATAAATTGAACGAGGCTTCCGAATGGTTTGCCAGTTCTTTACGGAATGTTCTTGGACAACAGATTCTAGGGCCAGAATATCCGCCAGTGGCTAGGATACGGCGCGATTATCTTAAAAATATATTGATTAAAATGCCTAAGGGTTTATCTATTGCGCAAACAAAAAATAGCATTAAAAGAATTGAAAAATCTTTTAATGCTATTTCAAAGTATAAAAGTGTGAGACTAGTCTACAATGTAGACCACATATAACTATACGTTGGCAAGTGCTTCTGCCAGTTCGGTCTTTTTGTTTCTACTTAATGGAATTTGTCTTCCGCCAACCTCAACATTCTTACTGTTGAATTTCTCAATTTTTTCTAGGTTGACAATATAGGATTTATGGATTCTTAGAAATTTTTCCGAGGGTAATTGTTGCTCGAAAGATTTCATTGTAGAGAGAATTACAATATTGGCCTCATCAGTGACCAATTTGATATAATCTCCTAATGCCTCTATCCATTTAATATCGTTTAGTATAACCTTTCGCTTTTTAAGGTTACTCTTTACAAAAATGTGCTCCTCATCCTCATCCACTCTATTGAGCTGTTCGTATTTGGCAACCGCTCTTTTCACGGAAGATTCAAAACGAGCAAGGGTGATGGGTTTGTGAAGGTAATCGGTTACATCATAATCAAAAGCCTTGAGTGCGTAATCGGGCTTTCCAGTAATCAAAATAACTTGGGGAGGGTTCTCCAAGGCTTCCAAAAGATCAAAGCCACTAATGATTGGCATTTCAACATCTAAAAAGATCAAATCGATGTCATGGTTCTTAAGCCCATTTTTGGCTTCAATAGCATTGCTATATTCGGCTACAAGGGCAAGATGAGGGTGGTTGTTGACCAATTTGGCAACCGCCATCCTTTGCATCGAGGAGTCGTCTACAATTATACTTTTTAATTTCATAGAATGGGGTGATTTGTAGGGTTTTAAATCATCGGCAAATTACATAAAATACACGTTTAACTGCAACAAAAGATGTAAACATGGTCTATTTTGTTGTGTATATTACCATATACGTTACGTAGGTTTGTTTGGTTTGTTAATGTTAATAACTCTTGGCTTTTAAACGAAGAATTTTGGCTTTTCTTGCGGAGGTAAGCAATTATTGCTACTTTTGCGCTCCTTTAAAAATATAATTTATGAACCATTACGAAACTGTTTTCATTTTGAATCCCGTTCTATCTGAAACCCAGATAGAGGAAACAGTCAAGAAATTTGAAGATTTTTTGATTAAGAATGGTGCCAAAATGGTCTCTAAGGAAAACTGGGGACTTAAAAAATTGGCTTATCCCATTCAGCACAAGAAAAGTGGTTTTTACCACTTATTTGAATTCACTGTTCCAGGTGAGGTAATTTCACCCTATGAACTAGAGTTTAGAAGAGATGAACGTATTATGCGTTTTTTAACCGTTAAACTGGACAAGCATGCAGTTGCTTGGGCAGAAAGAAGAAGAACCAAATTAAAAGCAAACGCATAGGGATATGGCATCTATAGAACAACAGGCAAAAGCAAAGAAAGATGGGGAAATCAGGTATTTGACCCCATTGAACATTGAAACCAATAAGCAAAAGAAATATTGTAGGTTTAAAAAATCAGGTATCAAGTACATCGATTACAAGGACCCTGATTTTTTAATGAAACTGGTAAATGAGCAAGGTAAATTACTTCCTAGAAGACTTACCGGAACTTCTTTGAAATACCAGAGAAAAGTGGCGCAGGCAGTAAAACGTGCCCGTCACCTAGCCTTAATGCCGTATGTTGGCGATATGTTGAAATAAAAAATACTGAAGAATGGAACTTATTCTAAAAGAAGATATACAGGATTTGGGTTTTAAGGACGATGTCGTAACAGTAAAGAACGGTTACGGAAGAAACTACCTTATACCTAAAGGATTGGCAGCTTTGGCAACTCCTTCTGCAAAAAAAGTTTTGGCAGAGAACCTAAAGCAACGTGCCCATAAAGAAAAGAAAGTAATTGATGAGGCCAATACCAAGGCTGAAGCTTTAAAGCAATTGGAAATCAGAATTCCTGCAAAAGTAGGAGCAGGAGACAAATTGTTTGGTTCTGTAAGTAATATTGATTTGGCTACTGCTTTGGATAAAGCGGGTCATCAAATCGAGAGAAAGTTTATTAATATAAACGGAGGAACCATTAAAAGGGTAGGGCCATACAATGCCCAAATTAGATTGCACAGAGAGGTAATCGTTGATTTTCCTTTTGAAGTGATAGCCGAGGCAAAATAAGCCAAGCTAAATTTCGGTTAATAATTTATGAAGAGCTATGCGTGCATAGCTCTTTTTTTTGTCTAAGTTTGTAGATACTCAAAAACTAACTCTACACTTATTATGAAGAAAAATTTCGCTTTAGGAATACTGTTTCTTATGGTATTCACTTCGGCTTTTTCACAAGTCACCACTTCAAACATCAGGGGAACTGTTGTTGACGATCAAAGCGCTCCATTACTTGGGGCCAACGTAGTAGCTGTGCACACACCTACCGGTACACGCTACGGAGCCATTACCAACGAGGAAGGTAGATATAACTTGCTTAATCTTAGGGTTGGTGGACCTTATGAAGTTACTATCTCATATGTTGGTTTCAAAACAAGTGTTAGGAACGATGTTTTCTTATCTCTTGGTAAAACCTTTAACCACAATGCCGCACTTGTATCCGATAGCCAGGCTTTGGATGAAGTTGTTGTAGTATCTGATCAAACAGGAACTTTCGGTAGTGACCGTACAGGGGCAGAGACCAGTGTGGGCCGAAGGGAATTAACCAGATTGCCAACCATTTCAAGATCAACCAATGATTTTACGCGTTTGGAACCTACAGCAAGTGCAGGGTCTTTTGGAGGAAGAAATGACCAGTTCAATAATTTCTCTTTGGACGGAGCCATCTTTAACAACCCATTCGGATTGGATGCTGCCCAACCCGGAGGGCAAACTGATGCCAATCCTATTTCCATCGATGCAATTGATCAGATTCAAGTGACCACTGCGCCGTATGATGTTACACAATCTGGATTTACAGGTGCCTCTGTGAATGCGGTTACTAAGAGTGGTACCAACGAATTTTATGGAACCGTTTATGGTTTTTTTAGAAACGAGAGCTTAACCGGTGGAAAGGTTAAGGGAGACGATGTTTTTAAAGCAGATTTAAGTCAGTCTCAATATGGTATAAGTATTGGAGGGCCAATTGTTAAGAATAAAGTCTTCTTCTTTGCCAATTTCGAAAAAGACGATAGAACTGACCTTGGTTCGGGTTTTGTGCCCAACACCGGTTCTGGAGCCGCCAATGAATCAAGGGTTTTGGCTTCTGATTTTGCTTTAGTATCCAATATTCTAAGTCAGGTTTCCATTGGCGATGGACAATTTTACAATCCAGGAAGATATGAGGGCTTTAATTTTGACCAAGAATCTACCAAAGGTATTTTCAAATTGGATTGGAATATCAACGATAATAACAGATTGGCTGTTATCTATAACTTTTTGGATGCTTCCAAGGAGAAGCCTGCTCACCCCACAGCTTTAGGGTTTAGGGGACCTAACCTTTCAACTTTGCAGTTCGAAAATGCTGGTTATGAGATCAATAATAAAATCCAATCGGTCCAAATAGAATTAAACTCTACCTTATCGCCGGAGGCCATCAACAAACTTCAAGTGGGTTACACCCATTTTGACGACTTTAGAAATCCAAAGTCAACACCTGCACCTACGATCACCTTGTTGGATGAAAATGGAAGTTCCAATTATATTATAGCAGGTCATGAACCTTTTTCTATTAATAACCGCTTAGACCAAAAAGTATTTCAGTTGACCAACAACCTCAATTTCTTTAAAGGCGACCATACGTTTACTTTTGGATTTTCTTTTGAGAAATTCCAGTTTGATAATTCCTTTAATTTAGGAGTGTATGGAGCACAAGGAGTATTCTTCCCTACGGGTTCCATTGCCGACTTTAGAAATTTAGATGCTGCCGGGGAGGCTGCTTTGGTTGGTGTTTATCAAGGTCAGTTCAATGCTGCCATTGCAGCGAACAATTCGTTAAATGCAAACGGTGAAGGTAATGCCGGAGGCTGGGCTTTGGCCGAGACCAATGTAGGTCAAATGGCATTTTATGTGCAGGACGAATGGAACGCCACAGAAAACTTTAAATTGACATATGGTATCCGTTTTGATAAACCTTTGTATTTTGATTCAGCGGATAAAGCGCAGGATGTTATTGATGTAGCTCCTGCCTATGTACCTACTATCCCATACCAGAATCCAAATAATGGGGAAACTGTTTTCTTTGATTCTACCCAATTGCCAACAAACGATTGGTTGATTTCTCCAAGAGTAGGATTCAACTGGGATGTACATGGAGACAATACTTTCCAGCTTCGAGGTGGAACAGGTATTTTTACCGGTCGTTTTCCATTTGTTTGGTTGGGGAACCAAATAGCTAACCCCAATGTTTTCTTTTATCAGGTAGTGGATCCAGACTTCAAATGGCCACAGGTGTGGAGAAGTAGTTTAGGTGCAGATTACCAGCTGGAAAATGGAGTAGTGCTTACTGCAGATTTATCCTATTCCAAGGATGTCAATGGAGCACATGTGCAAAATTGGGGCTTGGTACCACCTTCAGAAACACTCCAAGGGGTGGACAACCGACCCGTATACGGCGATGATGACCTTATTAATAATGCCTATGCTTTTTCTAATTCTGACAAAGGGAGAGTCTGGAATGCAGTGTTGAAGGGACAGAAAACCTGGGATAATGGACTGTATGGGAGTTTGGCTTATAGTTATTTGAATTCCAAAGACGTAAACTCCATTGAAGCGGAAATCACTGGAGATGCTTTTGTAGCCAACGCTGTTTCTGGCAATGCCAATGACGATGTTTTATCTTACTCCAGATATGGTGATACCCACCGATTTATTGGGGTAATATCCAAAGTATTTAAGACCGGAACTACCGTTTCTACTTTCTTTGAATATGCACAAGGTGGACGTTTCAACTACATATACGGAGGGGATATCAATGGCGACGGGTCAAGCATTAATGACTTATTGTACATCCCAACTGCTTCCGAAGTAAATCAAATGAACTTTACAGGTGCAGATCAGGCTGCCGCATTCGAAGCGTTTATCCAACAAGATGACTATTTGAGCGACAACCGTGGATCTTATGCAGAGCGTTACGGTGCTTTGGCCCCTTGGAGAGGGCGCTGGGACCTTAAAGTACTTCAGGATATCAAAATCACTAATAAAAACACTATTCAGTTGAGCTTGGATGTGTTGAATGTGGGGAATCTGATTAGCTCTGATTGGGGCGTGGTCGAAATTCCAACCAACCAACAAGTGTTGGGTGTTACTGTGGATGACAGCAACGTACCCACATATACATTTGACCCTAACCTAACCGAAACTTTTAGCTCGGACACCAGTTTGCTGTCTAGATGGCAAGCTCAGTTTGGGGTAAGATATATCTTCAACTAGATTCAGTAAAAGATAGATGTAAAAAGGCTGCGCCAAAAGCGCGGCCTTTTTTATTTTTGCCAAATGAAGTATACGAGATTGACACAACAGCAATTGGAGGAGTTGCATCCGGAATTCATTAATTTTTTGGCAACCCAATCCATCACTGCTGAAGAGTGGGCAAATATAAAAGAGGAGAAACCCGAGGTAGCGGAAGAAGAGCTTGACGTTTTTAGCGACCTGATTTGGGAAGGAGTACTATCCAAAGTGGAGTATCTTGAAAACATATCTGAAATGCATATGCATTTGTTCCATCTAACAGAGAAGGAGATGAAGTTATTTTCAGTAAAAGTGCTTAATCCGGAAATTGATTTACGTACCCAAGTGGGATTTGATTGGTTCAAGCGTAATTTTCAGTCCGATTTTGTGGAATACTTGGCAGCTTCCAAAGCGTATTCTGAAGATAAAAACAAGGATAAGTTTGATTTAATCCAACAGGGAGCAGCGATCACTAAAGGAGAACTCTACCAATGGTTTGATAAAATCATGGAATAATCGATATTTGCCAAAAACATTCTACGCGCTGTTCTTGGTCTCCGAACCACGTGTGAAGGCGCTCCCTAATTTTTATACCATTTGAATGGCCCAAAAACCATCCATTCCCAAAGGGACACGTGATTTTTCACCCACCGAGGTTGCCAAGCGTAGCTATATCATCCAAACTATCAAAAAGCACTTTGAGGTCTATGGATTCCAACCTATAGAGACACCTTCCTTTGAAAATTCAGACACCCTGATGGGCAAATACGGGGATGAAGGGGATAGGCTTATTTTTAAGATTTTGAATTCAGGCGATTTTATTTCAAAAGTGGATGATGTTACCTATAGCTCTAAAAATTCCAGTTCGCTAACGCCCAAAATTTCGGAGAAGGCACTTCGCTACGATCTTACCGTACCTTTTGCCCGCTACGTGGTCATGCACCAAAATGAGTTGAATTTTCCGTTTAAGCGCTATCAGATTCAGCCTGTTTGGAGGGCAGATAGACCACAAAAAGGACGTTTCCGAGAGTTTTATCAATGCGATGCCGATGTGGTTGGGGCCAAATCCCTGATTCAAGAGGTGGAATTTGTGCAGTTGTATGATGCTGTTTTTACGGATTTAGGTCTTAAAGGCACTACAATCAAAATCAACAATAGAAAAGTGCTTTCAGGAATTGCCGAGGTCATTGGAGCTAAGTACCTACTCATAGACTTCACTGTTGCCTTGGATAAATTGGACAAAATAGGAGAGGAGGGCGTAAAAAACGAAATGCTAACAAAAGGTATTTCGGAAAGCGCCATTGAAAAGGCGTCCCCTTTATTTGCTATGTCTGGCTCAGGTTTTGAGCAATTGGAACAGCTGAAATCCTTATTGGTAGAGTCTGAAATAGGGATGGCCGGTGTTTCAGAACTAGAGGAGATTGTGAGTAATGTGGAAACACTTGGCCTGCAATCGGCCAAGCTACAACTTGATGTGACCCTTGCACGGGGATTAAACTATTACACGGGTGCCATTTTTGAAGTTAGTGCCCCAGAGGGTGTAAAAATGGGGTCTATCGGTGGTGGTGGACGTTATGATGACCTTACTGGAATCTTTGGTTTAAAAGATATTAGTGGAGTTGGTATTTCCTTTGGTTTGGACCGAATCTATTTGGTGCTGGAGGAATTGGGCCTTTTTCCGGACAACGTTAACAAATCAGTGGATGTACTCTGTGTAAATTTTGGGGAAAAGGAAAGTTTGGCAGCTTTAAAATTGGTTAATCAAATAAGGGCTAAAGGGGTTAAGGCAGAGGTGTACCCTACCAGTGCGAAAATGCAAAAGCAAATGAAATACGCCAATAGCCGAAACATTCCCTATGTAATATTGATAGGGGAACAGGAATTGACCGAAGGACAGTTTGTTGTTAAAAACATGCTCAAAGGAGAACAGCGGACTTATACTTTAGAAAGACCTGAGGAGTTTGTGGAAACACTATAATCGCTGCTCTATTTCGGCGATGATTGTTTGATAATAAGAAAATTCGTGAGGTACATAACCGTCAATTTGCTGCTGGGTTACCTTTAGCTTAAAATCCGAAAGTGTAAATAAGCCTAAATCCTCCACTTCACTTTCTTGCTTAATAAGATTTGAGATGAAAGTTTGCAATTTGCAAACAAAAGTATGGTGAAACTCTTTGTCAATCAGGGTTTCATGATGCTGGTGGACTGACTTAAAGCAACCTATTTTTTCCAAGTCCTTTGCGGCTATGTCTAACCCAATTTCTTCTTGTGCTTCCCGGATAGCGGCTTCTATGATATCTTCTCCTGATGCTATATGTCCGGCAACGGAGACATCCCACAACATTGGGAAAGTCCTTTTATTTTTCCCTCGTTTTTGAAACAAGATTTTCCCTTCAGGGGTATACAGCCAAACATGGACGGTGGGGTGAAAGAGCCCTTTACGATGTGCATCGGACTTTAGACAGGTTTGTCCAGTATGGTTCCCGTGCTCATCTAGAATATCCACCAATTCATCCATGGATTGGTCACTTTGTTGTTCCCGGAAAAGCAGGAATCCAGTTTACATCAATCAAAATAGCTAAACGTCTCTCCCTCCTTGATGGTAAGTAGAGTCTCATAAATCAATCGGATGACATTCTCCACATCATCCTTGTGCACCATTTCCACTGTGGTGTGCATATATCGCAGCGGTAAGGAAATAAGTGCAGAGGCTACGCCGCCGTTGCTATAGGCGAACGCATCTGTATCTGTTCCTGTATATCGGGAAGAGGCCAAACGCTGAAAAGGTATTTTTTTGGCTTCTGCCGTATCAATAATACGTTCCCTAAGTTTGTTCTGTACTGCAGGCGCATACGAAATTACCGGTCCTGAGCCCATCGCGGTTTCCCCTTCCTTCTTTTTCTCAATCATTGGGGTCGTGGTATCATGACATACATCGGTAACAATGGCCACATCGGGTTTAATAGTCTGTGTAATCATTTCGGCACCTCGCAGGCCAATCTCTTCTTGTACCGAATTGGTCACGTACAGTCCAAAAGGTAGTTTCTTTTTGTTTTCGTGCAATAGGCGGGCTACCTCGGCAATCATAAACCCTCCAGCCCGATTATCGATAGCTCTACAGACAAACTTATTTTTATTCAATACCTGGAATTCATCAGGGTAGGTGATAACACAGCCTACATGGACGCCCATTTTTTCAACCTCTTTTTTGTCCTTGGCTCCTACATCAATAAAAATGTTGTCCAATTTTGGAGGTTCTTCCTTGGCCCGATTTCTGGTGTGAATGGCTGGCCACCCAAATACTCCTTTAACGATACCTTTTTTCGTGTGGATATTCACCCATTTGGATGGGGCAATCTGATGGTCGCTTCCACCATTTCTAATAACGTAGAGCAAGCCATTATCAGTGATGTAGTTTACGTACCAAGAAATCTCATCGGAATGTCCCTCAATGACCACTTTGTATTTGGCTTCTGGATTGATTACCGCTACCGCCGTGCCATAAGTATCCGTTATAAAATCGTCCACATAGGGCTTTAGATAGTCCATCCATATCTTTTGCCCTTCCCATTCATAACCCGTTGGGGCGGCATTGTTCAAATATTTTTCAAAGAACTTGAGGGATTTAGCGGTAATTACTTTTTCTCCTGCCATGTACATAGTTTAGTCCACAAACATAACAATATTCACTTTTATTTAATAGCCAATTCTTTGGTTTATCCTTAATTTTGGAAGGACTTTTGAGAAATGAATTGGATGATGCGTTACTGCGTTAGTGTTGCCTTTTTATTGTTTTGTGCTCTTGGCTATTCGCAAGATGTACCAAAGGATTCCGTTTCGGACTACTATGTGAGGTTCGAAGGAGATTCCATTTTATACAGCTCTATCGCCTTGGATGAGGTTTACCTTTTTGGGAAGCTTGACTTTGCTGATCGGAAGGAAAAACTTCGATACTACATCCTTAGAAGAAAAACTTTAAAAGTATACCCTTATGCTAAATTGGCTGCGGAGCGACTTGTTCAACTGAATGATAGTTTAGGAAATATTAAAAAGAAAAGGCATCGGAAGAAATATACCAAGGAAGTACAAAAATATATTGAAGGTGAGTTTTCCTCCGAATTAAAAAAACTCACTCGAACGGAAGGTCAAATTCTTGTTAAGCTAATATATCGTCAAACTGGAAAAACTGCCTTTAATTTGGTGAAGGAATTAAGAAGTGGTTGGCGCGCATTTTGGTACAACACTACCGCCAAAGCTTTTAAGATTAGCATAAAAGAAGAGTTTCATCCAGAGAAGATTCATGAAGATTATTTGATTGAGGATATTCTACAGAGGGCATTTGCGTCCAATAAACTGGAGCGGCAAGAATCCGTATTGGACTATGACTACGCCCAGTTGAGCAACAAATGGAAAAAAGTTTCGATTAAAAAGAACTAAGCTTTAGGCTTTTTTCCAAACAAGGAATCCATAAAAAGTTTAATGGTAAAAAAGCCAAAACCAATAGCGGCAATAGCCAACAGTAAACCAATGATCAACACGGGAATATAGGCGGGGTGTTCTTGGTTCTTAAATGCTTGAAAAAGAGTGAAAGGTGCCAAGAACATCAACCCTACCGTATAACCTGCAAATTTAAGGCCCTTCACCAACATTTTTTTGTCCGTTCCCATAAGTACTAAAATAGGAATATTAGCTTATATTTAGTGGTTCTGACCTAAAATTTGAAGATGGAAATCCTTGTGTTGGCCCTGGTGGTACTTTTTATAATAATTGCTACCATAAAGTTTAAAATGCATCCTGTGTTTTCACTGACCTTGGCAGCAATTGTATCTGGATTTCTACTTGGCCTTTCTCCGCAGAATATTGTTTCCGCTATGACGGATGGGTTTGGGAAAACCCTTTCAGGTATTGGACTTGTGATTGCATTTGGTACTGTAATCGGAATATATTTAGAAAAAACAGGGAGCACCAAAGTATTGGCAAATACTATTCTAGGTTTTATTGGACTCAAACGTTCACCTTTGGCGGTAAATTTGGCGGGTTATCTCATTTCAATTCCTGTATTTTGTGATTCAGGTTTTATAATATTGTCATCTCTCAATAAGGCAATCAGCAAAAAGACAGGTATTCCAGTGCTGGTTTTTGCGGTAGCATTGGCGTCAGGATTATATGCTGCACATGTATTTGTGCCGCCCACTCCAGGACCTTTAGCAGCCGCTGCTATCCTGGAGGCCGATTTGGGTACCGTTTTGGTGTTGGGCTTATTGGTTTCAGTTCCCGTGTCCTTGGCCGGGTATTTTTGGGCCCGATTTATTGGGAAACGACTGAAGCAGGATGTCCCAGAGTCCCAACAAAAGGATGTTACCGAGGAAATACAGCCCAGTATCAAGCCCATATCCGCTTTTTTACCCTTGGTGGTGCCTATTGTATTGATTGCCCTTAAATCTATAGTAAACTACCCAACATATCCTTTGGGAAAGGGTATTCCGTTTTTTATTTTAGACTTTTTG
Organism: uncultured Allomuricauda sp.; assembly: GCA_965117065.1. GTDB lineage: Bacteria > Bacteroidota > Bacteroidia > Flavobacteriales > Flavobacteriaceae > Flagellimonas. The sequence goes on along the minus strand of OZ220751.1, from coordinate 786,939 downwards.
GGAAGCCCTATTGTTGCTCTGCTTATTGGCGTGTTTTTTGCCTTTTCATTGGCAAGAAAAATTCCCATCCAGCAGAAAAAGAGTTGGGTGTCGGAAGCATTTAAGCAGGCAGGGGCCATTGTGCTCATCACAGGGGCTGGAGGGGCCTTCGGAGCCATACTAAGGACTCTTGATATGGCAGAATTGTTCAATCTTACCCAAACTTCTGGAATAGGGGGGCTTTTGATTTCCTTTGCTATAGCAGCTGTTCTTAAAACTGCCCAGGGGTCGTCCACGGTGGCCATTATTACCACTTCTGCAATTATTGCACCCTTACTGGATACATTTGGTCTTGGTGCTGTTACGGACAAGGCGTTTGCTGTTTTAGCAATCGGTGCCGGAGCAATGACCATTTCTCATGTTAACGACAGCTATTTTTGGGTGGTTTCACAATTTTCCAATATGAACGTTAAAACAGCATTGAAGGGACATACCCTTGCTTCTTTATTTCAAGGGATAACTGGGCTTCTGGTGCTATTGCTTTTGTATAGCTTGTTTTGATCATTGAATGGTCAGGGATTGGGAAAATTCTTGCACAACAGCAAAATAACCTAAGGGAAACGCCTCCGGACGATTAACGTTATCAAAGAGTAAGGTATTATCAAGCCCTGTGACATCAAATACGTTGCCCCTAACAGTGGCTGCCGGAGTTTCAAACACACCTCCGTCGTTCAGGGTTTGTTCCACCAACAAATCCATATAATTAAAAAACTGCAGATCTGCACCCATAATACTAATTTCCACCTCGTCACCGGCTTGCAAGTCTTTTTGGTAGAAGTACGAGAATTCAAATTGTTGACCATCAATAAATTGATCATCCAAAGCTAAAAACTCGCCAAATCCAAAATCGAAAACGTAATGGTTTTCTTCATCTGGCACATCGGTGATAGCAATTTTGATTTCCGTATCGGTATCATCAAAGAGCGTTTCATCACCTTGTTCCAAATTATCCAATGGAACGGATTGGGAATAGGGCGTTCTTGCTGCGTACCTTCGATTCTTATGCCCAATAATTAGAATGAATGTGGTGTTTGGCAATAAAGAGGAAGTCCTAATCCGCTGATCAGCATCAAATGTGGGGTCTGGAATATAAATCCCTGATCCGGGCTCGGATTCAGCCAGAGAGGAAGTAGCCATATTGTCTAGAATTTCAGGAGCATCCGGATTTGGTTGTCCAAAAATAATCAACGCACTCTCAAGTTGGGTTACCGGCGCCTCTTCAAAAAAGTTATTGGTTTCGGTAACCCGTATTTCTACCGGAACAAACTCTTGCGTTATATCTACACGCAGAACGCCATTCACAATTAATCTGGGTTCGGTAGTTGGAACTTCGACATCGATAACATCTTCGCATCCAAGTAGCGCAAAAATCATTATTATGACCAGATATCTAATTTGCATATCAAAATTTGAAATTATAAGTAATTGCTGGAATAATACCAAAAATTGAGGTTCTTATGGCCTCATTCCTACCCGTATCCTGATTTTGTCTGAAATTAATTGATGCTGCGTTCTTCCTGCTGTACACATTATAAACACTAAACACCCACTCCGATTCAAAATTGCGATTTTGCTTTGGTTTGTTCCGTAGTGTCGCGGAGATATCCAAACGATGGTAATCAGGGAGTCGCGTTTGATTTCGAAGTCCAAAAAATGGAACTACCAAACCTTGAAATTCAAATTGACCAAGAGGGTAATTGGTTGGTTGACCGGTTTGATAGACAAAATTGGCATTAAAATTCAATCTGTCAGTGAGGTCATAGCTACCATACAGGGCAATGTCATGGGTTTTATCAAAAGGAGTACTGTACCATTCTCCAAAATTGATACCTGATTCGAGATTGGAGCGACCATTGTCAAATGTTGGTGTTCGTCCTGGTGTCCGCTGTTCGGACCTGGACAAGGTATAAGCCAGCCAACCTTTAAAATGTCCTTCATTTTTCCGCAATAAAATCTCTAAACCATAGGCTCTGGCTTCGCCATTTAAAATGACTTGTTCAATGGCATCATTGGCAATTAAATCGGCACCATCTATATAGTCAATCCGGTTTTGGATGTCTTTATAAAACCCTTCAACCTCTAAAGAATACTCGCCTTTTTTGATATTTCTAAAATACCCTAAAGCATATTGATCTAAAAGTTGCGGTTCTATAAACGGTCCACTGGGTGTCCAAACATCCAAAGGGGTAGGGGAACTGGTATTTGATAGCAGATGCAGGTACTGAGCCAGGCGTGTGTAGCTTGCTTTAATTGAATTATTCTGGTTTAGGGTATAGGCAGCGGAAATTCTTGGCTCCAAATTGGTGAAAGTGGATAAATTGGTGCCCCTTCCCGGATTAATGGTATCTATAGGGGTAGCCTCTCTGTATACTAGCTGGAAAGGGTCAAAAACAACAGCTTGACCATTTTCGTAGACAAAAAGTTCGTCCTGACCTAAACGGTTAAAGTAACTCACCCTTAGTCCGTAGTTAACACTTAAATTTTGCATTACTTTATGTTCTACATCCACATAGGCCGCAGTTTCGTTTGCGTATTTTTTGGTGAGCTGTTCGGCAACTATTCCAGAATCTTCCCGATTAGGTTTAATCTTTCCAGGATTGAAGACATAGTATATGTTGTTTATACCATAGTTCACCTGAAACTTGTCGTTGATGTAATGTTTAAGGTCATATTTTAGATTGAAATTCTGGATGCCAGAATCCCATTCAAAACCGACAAAGTCCAACTCCAAGCCGTAGAAATAATCAGAATAAATGATTGAAAGATTGGAGAATAACTTATCTGAAAACAAATGGTTCCATCGAAAGTTTCCTACTGCATTACCGTAAGTGTTCACAAAGCTATCGTTGATGCTAAAGAGGTCTCGTCCAAAGTATCCGGATAGGAAAATACTATTTCCATCATTGATTTTATGATTAAACTTCATGTTGAGGTCATAGAAATAGGCCTTATTGTCCACATCAAACAAAGGGAGGAACAAATGGGCATAGGAGGCCCTTCCTCCAGCCAAAAATGCGGTACGGTCTTTTTCGATGGGGCCTTCCACCAGTAATCTACTGGCCACAGCTCCAATGCCGCCGTTAACTTTAAGCTCTTTGCTGTTCCCCTCTTTTTGAAAAATTTCGAGTACAGAGGAAACCCGACCACCATATCTGGCAGGGATACCTCCTTTAAAAAGTTTGACATCTTTAATGGCATCAGGATTAAAGACCGAAAAGAACCCAAAAAGATGTGAAGAGTTAAAAACGGTAGCCTCATCCAAAAGAATTAAATTTTGATCCGCTGCACCGCCCCTCACATTAAATCCAGAAGATGCTTCCCCTGCATTGGTAACTCCAGGCAATAAAATCAAAGATTTGATGACATCTGCTTCTCCCAAAACCACCGGAATTTGCTTTATGGTCTGTACCGCCAAGGTGTTGACACTCATCTGAGGTTTCCGAATGTCCAAGCCGTCAGCATCATCAGTAACCACCACCTCTTCCAGTTTTTCAACACCTTCGTTTAAGGCATAATCTTTTTTGATATCCGAGTTTAAGTTGATTACCTCCCGGATATCTTGATAGCCCAAATAGCTGACAATCACTTCATAGGTGCCAGCGGGAAGGGTAATGGAATAGAACCCATACTCATTGGTAGTCACCCCTGTTTTCAGGCTTGGAAAGACAATACTAACCCCAATTAAGGTTTCGTTGCTTTTTTCTTCAGAAATAGTACCGCTTAACGTATATTTTTGCTGTGCATGTATAAGGAATAAGGGGCAAATAAGAATGAAGAAAAGGGCGAAATGTCTTTTTGCCATGTATTTGGTTTTTTTAAAGTTACATAAACCCATCAAGAATTAAATGGGGTATTATGATTTTACTCTATGGTTAAGAATTTGGTGTCAAATTCGCTCAACGCAAAATACCCAAATGGAAAATTATTTGGATTTAATGTATTGACAATGTTCCCCCTAACAGTGGCTACTGGAACCGCAAAAGGACCATTTCCACCATTGCTATCCTCGCCAGATTGGGTAAGAACTTGCTCCGCGTAACTGGCAAATTCCCCATCAACTCCAAACAAGGTTACTGATATTTGATTACCGGGAGTAAGATCTTCATAAAAGTATGAGAATGTAAGCTGGCTATCCTGAAAAAACTCATCATCGACAACCAGAAAGTTATCCCAACCAAAGGCAAACAAATAATAATTGCGATTGTTCGGCAAATCTGTAAAAGTCACTTTTACTTCCGTTTCTTTGTCCTCATCGAACAAGAAGCCATCATCTTGTTCCAAACGATCAATGGTGGTTGACTGGATTAATTGTTGCGTTGCCGTATAAACCTCGCCAGCATAATTTACGATAAGTGTATAATCTCGATTGAATTCAAAATCTGGAAAACCGGAATTAAAAACCCCGGGCTCACTTTCTGATAAGGCGTAAGATTGCCCTGTTTCTTGGTCAAGAATAGAAACGGCAGCGTTCTCAGCGGGGGGTATTTCTTCAAAAAAAGGAGCGGTAAGGGTCAATTTCACCCCACCTACCATCATGGGTTCTCCATTGGCATTATTGTAACCTAGGAGTGCATCAATCACCAATTGGGGTTCAGCGGTGGGCAAATCCGGCTGTATAACATCCTCACAACCGGTACCTAAAAGAAAAACCAGAATAAGTAGTAAACTGTTTTTCAAACCATAACGATTTTGGGACATTGGTCTAAAATAGACAATAATCCTTTCGAAATATATGGTTTAACAGTTTCATTAACTGCTATGAAACGAAATTATCCTAACTCGGCAAGAATGGTATTCAAAGTTTGGCTAGGTCTCATGGCTTTAGATGCTCTTTCAGGATCTGGTAGATAATAACCGCCAATATTCATCACCTTACCCTGTGCATCAATCAATTCCTGCGCAATTTTCCCCTCATTGTTACTGAGCTTGGAGTGGATATTGGTAAACACAGATTTAAGCTCTATGTCTTCATTCTGCTGAGCCAATTGTTCTGCCCAATATAACGCCAAATAGAAATGACTTCCGCGGGTATCTAGCTCGTTAACCTTCCTTGAGGGAGATTTATCGTTGTCAAGAAACTTTTCCGTGGCCTTGTCCAAAGATTCAGCTAATACAGCAGCTTTTTTATTCTGATTTTTCTCGCCAAAAAATTCCAAGGAAACTCCAAGAGCCAAAAACTCTCCGAGCGAATCCCATCGCAAGTGACCTTCTTCCAAAAATTGCTCAACATGTTTGGGAGCAGAACCTCCAGCACCTGTTTCAAAGAGACCTCCACCGTTCATCAATGGAACAATGGATAGCATTTTGGCACTGGTACCCACCTCTAAAATGGGGAATAGATCCGTTAAATAATCCCGTAAAACATTTCCGGATACCGAAATGGTGTCCTTACCATCTTTTACACGTTGAAGGGTGAATTTTGTTGCCTCTATCGGAGAAAGGATATGAATATCCAATCCGTTGGTGTCGTGATCCTTTAAGTATTTATTGACTTTGCCAATCAATTCTGCATCATGTGCACGATCTTTGTTTAGCCAAAAAACGGCCGGAGTGCCTGTAGCCCTTGCTCTAGAAACCGCTAACTTTACCCAATCTTGTATGGGAGCGTCTTTTACTTGGCACATTCTCCAAATATCCCCTTCTTCCACTTGATGCTCAAGCAAGGTTTCATTGTTTGAAAGACTTATGACCCGTACTAATCCAGCTTTTGGTATTTCGAAGGTTTTATCATGGGAGCCATACTCCTCAGCTTTTTGTGCCATGAGACCCACATTGGGTACAGTGCCCATCGTAGTAGGGTCAAATGCCCCATGTTCCTTACAAAAATCTATTGTGGCCTGGTAAATTCCTGCATAACTGCTATCTGGAATTACTGCTTTGGTATCCTGCAACTCCCCATCTTTATTCCACATTTTACCAGATGTTCTGATCATGGCCGGCATAGAGGCGTCTATGATCACATCACTTGGCACGTGAAGATTCGTAATACCTTTATCGGAATTGACCATGGCTAAATCTGGACCGTTGGTAATGCTATCTGCTATTGCTTTTTCAATTTCTTCACGCTTGTCTCCCGGAAGATCTTGTAATTTATCAAAAAGCGTCTCCAAACCATTGTTGGCGTTTACCCCTAACTCTTCAAAAACACCTTCATACTTTTCAAATAAATCTGAAAAATAGGCCTTCAGTGCATGCCCAAAGATAATAGGGTCAGATACCTTCATCATGGTAGCCTTAAAATGAAGTGAAAGCAGTAGTTTTTCTTTTTTGGCCTTGGCAATTTCTTTAAGAAGAAAATCCACCAAAGCTCTTTTGCTCATAACCGTAGCATCGATGATTTCATCTTTTTGAAGAGCAATATTTTCCTTAAGTACGGTAGTGTTTCCTGTGGAGTCCACTAGCTGAATACTAACCGCGTCAGCATTTTTCATGGTCCATGACTTTTCATTGCTATTAAAGTCGCCCTGGGCCATGGTGGCTACATGTGTTTTGGAATCTGAAGACCAAGCTCCCATGGAGTGTGGGTTTTTCTTGGCATAGTTCTTTATGGCCTTTGGGGCCCGTCTATCTGAGTTCCCTTCACGGAGCACAGGGTTTACCGCACTACCCTTTATTTTGTCATATCTTGATTTGATGGCTTTTTCTTCCTCATTTTGTGGCTCATCTGGATAGTTGGGCAAGTTATATCCTTTTTGCTGCAATTCTTCAATGGCCTCCTTAAGTTGGGGAATAGAGGCACTTATATTGGGCAGTTTGATGATGTTGGCCTCAGGAGTTTTGGCTAAATCCCCTAAAATTGCCAAATCATCAGCTATTTTTTGATCATTGTTCAAATATTCCGGAAATACTGCAGCTATTCTGCCTGCCAAAGAAATGTCCTTGGTCTCTATTTCAATATTTGCAATGTTGGTAAAGGCTTTTACAATGGGTAAAAATGATTGGGTTGCCAATGCGGGTGCTTCATCGGTCTTGGTATAAAAAATCTTAGCCATCTAGGTGTATTTATTTGAGCGGAGCAAATATACAATTTATGGCTGTTGCTATACTAAGCGATTTAATTAAAAGTGTGATTTTGGAGGGATTGAAAAACAAAAGCCATATCTATGTCGAAACATTGATATGGCTTTCTGAAAAGAGCTAAAAGATTTTATTCTGCGTTACCACAAAATTGCAACCATTGATTGCATCCGTTGCTCCTTTGACGTTTACTCAACACTATGTCTTTAATCATTCAACTAAACAACATCTTGTAAAGTGTTCTAATCGTTTCCTAAATCCTATCAAAACGAAAAATTGCTCTCTCGCCCGCACATAGGACCTATTATTTCTCTTTAGATTCCACCGAGGCTTCCTCTATTTCGAAATTCCTTTTGTGATCAGTAGTGTTACCAATTTAAAGGGAAACTGTCAGTTTTAAAGAACGTCAACTCTAAAATCAAATACAAGTTCGATTGCTCTCCTTCATATTTGTTTGACTAAATTAGAATAAAGTCCCAGATTTCCAAATTTTGTAAGGGATTAAAAATCAACAACCTATGAACTATGGTTATTAACAATTGTTCATAAAAAAAGCACCCAATTTGGGTGCTTTATCTCGTTTATCAAGTTTTAGGACTATCCCCTAATTTCCTTGATACGTGCTTTTTTACCGGTTAGACCTCTGAAATAGAAGATTCTAGACCTACGCACTTTACCTTTTTTGTTGACTTCAATACGCTGAAGCGCAGGCATGTTGATTGGGAAAATTCTTTCTACCCCAACGGTACCTGACATTTTTCTAATGGTAAAAGTTTCTGTGGCTCCGGTTCCTCTTCGTTGGATTACAACCCCTTTAAAGAACTGGGTACGTGTTTTTTCCCCTTCCTTGATCTCATAGTATACCGTTATGGTATCACCAGCTGAAAATTTTGGAAGGTCTTTTTTTGGAACAAATTCGTCTTCAACAAATTTTATTAAGGATTCCATTTTGTGCTTTTTTTAATTGTTGTACAACACCAACTTTCACGAGTTTCGTCAGAGGTTGAATTTGCGATTGCAAAAGTAATGCAATATTTAGAAATGACAAGGCATTTATTGATTTTTGGCAGCTTATCCGGTGGCTTGCTGCTTTTTTACATGGTTTATTGCGAATAACAATAGCCCAACAGCAAATAGGATATAGGGGAGAGGGCCAATTAAAGCTGCAATTTTGGACCACGATAAAATGGAATCTGGGCCATACCTGGATGCAACCAATGTCCATGAAAAGTTACCTATTGCAAAAAACAGGGATAGTATACTGGCCGCCAACATAAGAATGGTGGCTCCATTTTTTTGTTTGGTCACTAGAATAATACAACCAATAATGACTGCGATTTGGGCAAGGGTGCTAAGAATACCTCCAATTGCGAAACTAAGTGCGTGTGAATTTTCCATTTTACTTTAATAAATCTGGTCGTTTTTGTACAGTGCGCTCCATGGCTTGTTCTTCTCGCCATTTTTCAATTTTTGGGAAATCACCGCTCAGTAAAATTTTGGGGACGTCCATTCCTTTATAGGAAGATGGTCTTGTATAAACTGGAGGTGCCAACAGATTGTCTTGAAAGGTGTCCGTGAGGGCGGAAGTTTCATCATTTAATACTCCGGGAAGTAATCTGATAATTGAGTCGCACAAAACGGCCGCGGCCAATTCCCCGCCGGAAAGCACATAATCCCCAATGGAAATTTCCCGTGTAACAAACCTGTCCCGTACCCTTTGATCCACGCCTTTGTAATGTCCGCACAGTATGATTAGGTTTTCCTTAAGGGATATTTCGTTAGATATGCCTTGATTTAAGGTTTCACCATCTGGAGTCATGTAAATAATTTCATCATATTCCCTTTCTTTCTTAAGCTGCGAAATACATTTATCAATGGGCTCAATCATCAGGACCATTCCAGCCCCTCCGCCAAATTGGTAATCATCTACTTGCTTGTAATTGCCTATGGAATAATCCCGAAGATTATGAAAATGAACTTCTACCAATTCCTTTTCCTTGGCGCGCTTAAGAATGGAAGCGTCAAATGGACTTTGCATTAGTTCTGGTAAAACCGTGATGATGTCTATCCGCATGGGTACAAAAATAAGTTAAGATAGTGTGATAGGCTATTTTGCGTTTTTCCAAAAATAATGAAAGTAGGCTTCGTCCTTTTCCCAGCCTAATCGCTCATATAACGTTTGGGCGGGATTATCCTCGGCGGTCTCTAATGCCAATCCCTTATAATTTTGAACGATACAATGCTTTTTCGCATGATTTAAGAGCGCTTCCCCAATCCCTAACTTTCTATAATCTGGTGATACAAACAAATCATTCAATATGTAAAAGGGCTGCAACGATACGGAGGAAAAGGTAGTGTACAATTGCGTAAAGCCTGCTGGTTTTCCATTGTGCAAGGCCAAGAAAATCACGGATTCATCTTGGGATAAACGTTCCTTAAGAAATAATCGGGCTGCATTAAGATCTGAGGGCTGTTCATAAAATACCCGGTAAGCGTCAAAAAGGGGCGCAATCAGTTCAATATCGGAAAGAGTAACATCTTTAATCATAGGCTAAATCTAAAAGCTCCCTTATTTAAGGGAGCTTTTTTTATTTTTTGTTCTTGTTCAACTCATCTTGAAGTTGTCGGCTGATTTTTTGCTCTCGCTCTAAAGCCCTTCGTCTATGCTCCTCAAATTCCTTTTCAACATCCTCGAGGGCTGTTTTGGCCTGATTGGTCAGTACGTTGCTGTTCCTAAATTTGTATATAAATAATAGGAGTAGCAGAAGGAGTCCTAGAATTATAGACCATAGGATAAGCTTATAAGTGCCCTTACTTACCATGGCACCAAAAAAAGACATGCTGTCCTTTTCAGAGGTTACCGATTTGAGGTTATTGGTTGTTTCTTGAAGCCTGACATTAAGATCTTCTATTTCGCTCTTGTTGTTGGCTATGGTAGCAGACAGACTTTTTATGGACTGGTTGGCATTATTTATGGAATCAAAAATGTTGCTCTTAATTCTGTTCAAATCTGTTAAGCGTATGACCTCATACCGAATTCCGTTGGCCCTATAGTTGCCCGATTTTTTCTCTAAGCGTTGAAACTGGCCTACCAAGGTTGGGTCATCACCGGTCTGACTATCTTGTCCTTGGGCAGTAATCGAAATTAAAGGGGTCAATAAGGTAAGGGCGAATAAAATTCGTAATCTTTTCATGGTCAATGTTCTTTAAATTTAGATAAAGGGTAGGGCGAAATTACACCAATAAACTAAAATTCAAAAGAAAATCCGCTTTGCTAAATCTACCAACCCTATAAATCGGCTTAATAATAGGTGTAACGTCTCACCTTGGCAATGTACTTTGCCAATCGAATAACCTGATGGGAATATCCGTACTCGTTGTCATACCATATATATAAGACTATACTTTTACCATCTGCAGAAACCAAAGTGGCCTTACTGTCATATATGGAGGGTGCAGACGCTCCAACAATATCAGAAGACACCAGTTCGTTGCTCAAGGAGTATTGGATTTGTTCTACCAAATCACCTTCAAGGGCATATTTCTTTAAGATGGTATTCAGGCTTTCCTTGGAAGTTTTGTGTTTTACTTCGAGATTCAAGATGGCAAGGGAACCATTAGGTACAGGTACACGGATGGCATTCGAGGTCAATTTCCCTTTAAGGGAAGGCAGCGCTTTGGCAACCGCCGCTCCAGCTCCTGTTTCCGTAATGACCATGTTTAAAGCGGCCGCCCTGCCTCTTCGGTACTTTTTGTGCATATTGTCCACCAAGTTTTGATCGTTGGTGTAGGCATGAATAGTTTCCAAATGCCCTTTTTTGATACCTAGGGAATCCTCGACCACCTTAAGCACCGGAGTTATTGCATTGGTAGTACAGGACGCTGCAGAGTATATTTTCGTTTTATCAGGGTCAAATTCAGTCTGATTTACGCCATGAACAATGTTGGGAACTTCTTTTCCGGGAGCAGTGAGCAGTACCCTACTGGCTCCTTTGGCTTCCAGATGTCTGGAAAGGGCCTTTTTGTCCCTAAACGCCCCGGTATTATCTATAATTAGGGCATTAAAAATTCCATATTTGGTATAATCAATGGATTCTGGTTTATCAGCACTAATAAATTTTACTGTGGTACCATTCACAATAAGAGCCTCATTTTTGCTATCTATATCCACCGTTCCCATGAACTGCCCATGAACCGAATCTGTTTTAAGCAGTGCTGCCCTTTTTTCGAGGATTTCCCCACTGATTTCCCCTCGAACCACTATTGCTCTTAACCTTAGCTGGCTTCCTCTTCCGGTTTTGGCCATTAATTCTCGAGCCACTAATCTTCCAATTCTTCCAAATCCATAGAGCACCACATCTTTGGGCTTAATTTCTTTGGAAGCTTGGGCATCTTTAAGTTTTTCCAGGACAAAAGCCTTTACATTAAGATGGTTGTTGTCATCCGAATGGTATTCGTAGGTGAGCTTACCTATGTCTAATTTTGAGGGCGGAAGGCTAATATCATTGATGGCTCTTAGGATTTCCACAGAATCAAAGATAGAAATGGGCTTTTGGACAAATTCCCCTGCATATTCGTGCAAATTAATGATGTCGCTAACATTTTTATCAATGATCTGGTTTTTAAAAAGTACCACTTCAATAGCTTTATCGTACCATAGGTCACTGATAATTTTGATGAATTCTGTTGTAGCTTTTCTTCTATCCGCTTGGAATGCTAGTTCCTTCTCATAGGACTTAATGTCGCTCATAGATTTTGATTACGGTTACTTTTGTTTTTTTGGCAAAATTATATATTTCAAACGTTTTCGTAAAGGAAATTACAAATAAAAAAAGCACCGTATCCAGGTGCTTTTTTATAATATTTTTTTGTGAAGTTTCTACTGCAGGATCAACCGTTCCTTTTCGCCTTTTTCATTGATCATGGTAAAACTGGTACGACCATATCTGGAGATTTCATCAAAATGCTCTCGGGCGTCATCTATGTTGTTAATTTCATTATCATCAACAGAAATAATCACTTTGTTTTTAAGATCGTATCTGCCATAACCTGCTGGAACATCTATGATTTTAACTCCATTCTTTACACCAAAAGTCTTTTTATCCTCTGCAGAAAGGTTTTTTACCATAAAACCTGTGGTGGGTAAAATAATGGTCTGCTGTTTTTTCAGAATAACCTTCTTGGTCAATTTTTTTCCATCTCTATCCACTACTACGTCAACCGCATCCCCAGGACGTTTTGAAGACAAATAACCTGTAAGTTCAGAAAATTTTCGAACCAAAATATTATCCACTTGTTTTATAACATCTCCCTTTTTAAGACCAGCTTGTTCTGCACCGGAGTCCTCGGTTATTTGTGAAATGTAGACCCCTTCTATTTCATCCAACCCCAATTCCATGGCCTCTCTGGAGTTTACATTGGCGGCCGAGATACCTAATAAGCCTCTTTGCACATTCCCAAATTCCATGATATCCTCAACCACTTTTTTGGCAATGTTACTTGGCACCGCAAATGCGTAGCCCACATAGGATCCCGTTTGTGAGGTAATGGCGGTGTTTATTCCAATTAGGTCTCCGTTTGTATTGACCAATGCACCCCCACTATTACCGGGGTTAACGGCAGCATCGGTTTGGATAAAACTTTGGTTTCTCCCTAAGGAACGTGCTTTTGCACTAACAATACCAGCTGTAACCGTTGAAGTAAGGCTAAATGGGTTTCCAACGGCCAACACCCATTCACCAATTTTTGAATTGTCGGAATCCCCAAAGGCCAAATAGGGCAGGGGACGATCCACTTCAACCTTGAGCAATGCAATGTCTGAATTAGAATCAGCACCAATTACCTTCGCCGTATAAGTTTTCTTATTGTTTAGGGTAACCTCTAACTGACTGGCATTGGCAATAACGTGATTGTTGGTCACGATAAACCCATCAGGAGAGATAATGACTCCTGAGCCGGTTCCAATCTGTGGGGTCTGTTGGCGATCTGACCCGTAAAAGAAATCGGAAAGACTGTTAGAGCTTTTATTGGTTGTTAAGTTTTTTACGTGTACCACAGCATTTACAGTTTTTTCCGCGGCAATGGTGAAGTCCACTTCGTTGATGCCAGCTCCTTTTGCCGATGTTGATAAACCGCTAGTGCTTAAGAGCGGGGTTTCCTGATCGGAAGTCACCCATTTGTAGTTTTCTTTTTCAAAAAATAATTTATATGCTCCTAAGGTAATGGCCCCCGCGAAGAGGGAAACAAGGAATAAACTGGCTATTCTTTTCATAATTCAATAAAAATTTAACATTTAGCTTCGACAAAATTAAATGAATTCGCTTTTAGCTTAGTCGGTTTAACTCGTTTTTAACTACAAAATTTTCCTTAAAGAATACGCTATCTTTGTTCTTTTGCTGGGAATTATGTCACTAGATTTTTATAAATATCAAGGAACAGGGAACGATTTTGTGATAATTGATAATCGTCAACAGGTTTTCCCTAAAAACGATACCCGATTAATTGGCAAAATTTGCGATCGTAGATTTGGTATTGGTGCTGACGGGCTTATTCTATTAGAAAATGACATGGCGGTGGATTTTAATATGGATTATTATAATTCCGATGCAAGCCAGAGCATGTGTGGTAATGGCGGAAGATGTGCAGTAGCTTTTGCCAAATACCTTGGTATAATTGGTTCCCAAACGACATTTAATGCCATTGATGGATTACATTCAGCTACCATAGATGGTGATGTTGTGACGCTTAAGATGGGCGATGTTGATGAGGTAAGAGAAAAACCGGCCTATAGTTTTTTGGATACGGGTTCACCCCATCATGTGCAATTGGTTAAAAATCTGGAGCATTTTGATGTGGAAAAGGAAGGGGCCAAACTACGCTATGGTCTCTATGGAAAATCTGGGAGCAATATTAACTTTGTGGAACAAACGAGTGAAGACTCGTTCGGTGTTAGAACCTATGAACGAGGAGTAGAAGATGAAACCCTTTCTTGTGGTACTGGTGTTACTGCTGTGGCCATAGCCATGCATCGTATGGGGAGAACAAAGGCCAGTAGTGTGCATATTAAAACACCCGGAGGGGATTTAAACATCGGTTTTGACCAACAAAATGGGTCATATACCAATGTGTTTCTTAAAGGACCTGCCAAAATGGTCTTTAAAGGTATTCTGGAATGGTAAGTTTAAAAGGACAGCAAATCTATTTGAGGGCCTTGGAACCCAAGGACTTGGATTTTTTGTATCAACTGGAAAACGATACGGGTATTTGGGAAATCAGTGGCACTTTGAAGCCTTATTCGAAAAAAGTGCTAAGACTCTATTTGGATAATGCGCATAGAGACATATATGATGTAAAACAACTGCGGTTGTGCATCTGTACTTTGGATGATCAATGTATAGGTTTGATTGATTTGTTTGATTTTGATCCTAAAAACAAACGGGCAGGAATGGGTATTGTAATTGCAAACACAGAGGACAGAAACAAGGGTTGGGGAGCAGAAGCTATTGAACTCTTGTGTAACTACGCATTTTCAACTCTGGATATGCACCAACTGTTTGCTAATATTTTGGAAGAAAACAAAGCCAGTATCCATCTGTTTAAAAAGTTGGGTTTTGTGAAGATAGGGGTGAAAAAAGAATGGATTAGAACCAATGAAGGTTTCAAAAACGAATTAATGTTCCAAAAAATAAGTTCCCATGTATCTTAAAAAAGTACTTTGGGCCGCGGCTCTAGTAGGGCTACTGGTCTGTGGTTTTATTGCGTATCAGATTTATGATGCCATTTTTAGCCCTAACACCCAATTCAATAATGAAGAGGCTTTTGTTTATATAGCTTCTGATGCCACATTTTCGGATGTACAAAAAGTCATGGCCCCTTTGGTAAATGATATTTCAAGTTTTAAAGCCGTGGCGGAACGAAAGGGTTATGCTACAAATGTAAAAGGAGGGAAGTATGCCCTTAAAAAAGGGATGAACAACAATGAGATCATCAATTCCCTACGCAGCAGAAACATTCCGGTAAAAGTTTCTTTCAATAATCAGGAATCCTTGGCTACTTTGGCCAGCAGGATTGCGGAACAACTGGAGGCAGATAGTCTTTCACTGCTACAAACCTTTAACGACGCCCAGTTTTTAGGTGATTCCGGTTTTAATGCAGACACGAAGTTGGGAATGTACCTTCCCAATACCTATGAATTTTTTTGGAACACAAATGCAGAAGGATTTAGGAGTAGAATGCTCAAGGAGTACAAAAAGTATTGGAATGTTAGCCGTTTAAACAAGGCGAAGGATTTAAACCTTACACCCGCTCAAGTAATTTCATTGGCCGCCATTGTCCAAAAAGAGACTGTAAAGAATGAGGAAAGGCCAAGAGTAGCCGGTGTATATCTTAACCGAATTAAAAAGGGTATTCTACTTCAGGCCGACCCTACGGTGATTTTTGCCATAAAAAAGGAGACCGGAAACTACGATACTATCATCAAAAGGGTGCTTTACCGAGATTTGGAAATGGATTCGCCCTATAATACCTATAAATATGCAGGGGTGCCTCCAGGCCCAATCACTATGCCTGATATTTCTTCTATTAACGCCGTATTGAATCCTGAAAAACACGATTATCTGTATTTTGTGGCTGATGTTTCCAACTTTGGATACCATAAGTTCGCCGAAACTTTGAGACAGCACAACCGAAATAAGGTACAATATATCCAATGGTTAAATGCACAAAAAGTGCGTAGATAGTACTGCTTACCGTTTATTTTCAGCGCTTTAACGGAATTTGGGGCGCTTTTAAGAAAATCTTATGAGCTTTATGATTGTTAAAATAAAGTCTCCCCCTATATTTGCCGGCCAAATTTAATCTCATTGCAATTAGTGCTTTGAATCATTAAATATGTGAATTATGAAAAGATGGATAGGTTTTATACTGCATCTCGCCATGATTGTTATTCTAACGAGTTTTGTCTCGTATACCACACCAAAGAAAGTGGATTACAAGATTCCTGATTCGTTAAGAGTGCTTATCAACCAGGAGACCATTGTGTTTCAGGACTCCATTGGCGTAAATGAAGATGATCTGGTTAATCCTCCTTTTTTAGGAAATACCTATAATGGTTTTAAGGAGGCCCTAGCCTTTAAAGAGTCCCAAGGAAGATATAATGTTGTAAACACCTTGGGTTATCTTGGAAAATATCAATTTGGAAAAAGTACCTTAAAATTGATGGGGGTATATAACCCCAACGACTTTTTAAATGACCCTGTACTTCAGGAAAAAGTTTTTCAAACAAATGTTGCCAGGAACAAATGGATTCTTCGAAGAGATATAAAGCGTTTCAATGGAAAGCGGATTAGAGGAGTGGAGATTACAGAATCTGGTATATTGGCTGCTGCACATTTAGCAGGAGCTGGAAATGTGAAAAAGTACTTGCGTTCCTACGGAAAAAATGATGTAGCTGATGCTTATGGAAGTAGTATATCTTACTACATGAGAAAATTTGCTGGGTTCGATATTTCCAAAATCGAGCAAAAGAGAAATGCAAAAGTTTAGTTTTTACAAGTGTATAAATAAGAGTTGGAACCCAGGGTAGTGCCCTGGGTTTTTTTATGCCTGAACGATAAAAATGGTTGGTCGTTTGTTTAGGTCAATGGAAATCTCTCCCCATTCATGGATAGTCTTGGTCTGAATAAATTCGGTTGGCAAGGTTATATCAGAGGCAATGCATAAGCGTGTGTTTTTATGTAACACTTTGGTAAGTTCCTTTAAAAGCTTGTCATTCCTATACGGAGTTTCCATAAATATTTGCGATTGCCCCTTTTCCCTAGAGAGCCGTTCCAAATGTTTTAGCATTGACTTTCGCTCGGTAGTATCAATGGGTAAATAGCCATTGAAAGCAAAATTTTGCCCATTCATACCACTGCTCATCATGGCCATTAAAATGGATGAGGGCCCTACCAACGGAACTACCTGAATTCTTCTCTCATGTGCTATTTGAATTACCGCTGCACCGGGATCCGCAATTCCAGGGCATCCTGCCTCAGATAAGATTCCAATATTATGTCCACTGATACAAGGGTCCAAATAAGAAGGAATAACCGCAGGGTCCGTAAACTTGTTCAAGGACGCGATATGCAAGTTGGGTTGGGGCTTGCCTGGACTCACTTTCTTAATGAAGCGCCTTGCTGTTTTTTCGTTTTCAACAATGTAATGGTTAATATTCTCAATAGTCCTTTTAATGGAAATGGGAAGTACTTCCAAAGGGGCATTGTCTCCCAAAGTGGTGGGAATGAGATAGACTTTGCCCAAAACTAGGCCGGGTTTAGTTTCTTCCATTTTTGCTGTCCAATTTAAGGGAAATGGTTTCACAGGCTTGATCTATCAATTGAAAAACATTATCGAAACCTTTCGCTCCACCATAATAGGGGTCCGGAACTTCATTGATTGACAACTCAATTTCGTCCAAAAGCAGCTTCACCTTTTTTTCATCTTCCCTATTTTCTGCCAAGCTAATAATGTTGGAAAAATTACTGGAATCCATGGCATAGATTATATCGAATTCCTTAAAATCTTTGGCTGAGAATTTTCGGCATCTTTGCTTGCTTATGTCAATACCATATTGCTGCGCAATGGTTATGGATCTTTCGTCTGGTGGATTACCGATATGATACCCTGTCGTACCGGCTGAATCCACAAATACTTTATCTGGATTTGATTTTGATTTCAAAATACCTTCGGCCAAAGGTGACCTGCAGATGTTTCCCAAGCAGACCATCAATACCTTGGTTTTCATGAAACTAAAGTTTAAGAGAATTTCTTGTTCAGGTCTTCAATATATTTCCTGAACTGTTTATCAGTTTCGGCAAGGTTATCTACAGTTTTACAGGCGTGCAAAACCGTTGCATGATCTCGCTTGCCAATTTGGGAGCCAATACTGGCCAAGGATGCTTTGGTGAATTTTTTGGCAAAGAACATGGCCAATTGCCTAGCTTGTACAATATGGCGTTTTCTTGTTTTGGACTGTAAAGTTGCCACATCCATTTCAAAGTAATCCGAAACTACTTTCTGGATATAATCTATGGAAACCTCGCGTTTGGTATTCTTTACAAATTTTTCAACCACTTGCTGCGCCAACTCGAGGGTTACCTCCCTTTTGTTGAAGGATGACTGGGCAATCAAAGAGATGATCGCGCCTTCCAATTCACGGATATTGGTTTTGATATTTTTGGCCACATGGTCAATAATGTCCTCGGGCATCTCAACACCATCGCGGTACAATTTATTCTTTAAGATGGAAACCCTTGTTTCGTAATCCGGACTTTGCAGCTCCGCAGAAAGCCCCCACTTAAAGCGAGATAATAAACGCTGCTCAATATCCTGCATATCTACAGGCGCTTTGTCGGAAGTTAAGATTACTTGCTTCCCGTTTTGGTGCAAATGATTGAAAATATGGAAAAAGACATCTTGCGTTCCAGATTTACCAGATAGGAACTGCACATCATCTATGATAAGTACATCTATTAATTGGTAAAAATGGATAAAATCGTTTCGGGTATTCTTCTTTACGGACTCGATGTATTGCTGAGTAAACTTTTCAGCAGAAATATAGAGAACGGTTTTTTCTGGGTATTTATCCTTGATTTCCACCCCAATGGCATGGGCCAAGTGTGTCTTCCCTAATCCAACACCTCCAAACACCAACAATGGATTGAATGAGGTTCCCCCCGGCTTATTGGCCACAGCCATTCCTGCCGACCTTGCCAACCTGTTGGAATCCCCTTCCAAAAAGTTCTCAAAATTGTAATTGGGATTTAGCTGGGATTCAATTTTTATGTTGCGAATACCAGGTATGATAAATGGATTCTTTAATTCCGGACTTTTAGAGGTTATGGGTACATCCAATTCTTGGGGTCCTACTGCTGTTCGGTTAGCACTTGGAATCTGCTCGGTAAAGGGTTCCTTGTTGCCGTACTTATTTTCCATTTTTATAATGTAAATAAGCTTCGCACTATCCCCTAGTTCTTTGGTTAATGCTACTTTCAAAAGTTTAACGTAATGCTCCTCCAACCACTCATAAAAAAACTTGCTGGGTACTTGAATGCTGAGGGCACTATCTGTTAACTTGATGGGCTTAATAGGTTCAAACCATGTTTTGAATGCCTGCGGTTGGATATTATCCTGGATAAAAGCCAAACAATTGTTCCACACGGAATTTGCAGTAACACTCATAAAAGTTTTTCCTTAGTTTAATGGTTAGCTTTAAAGCTTTTTGGTTAAAGCATCAAAGGGTTTTTGATTGCTCATTGGATGCGACAAATATGTGAACAAAACTTTTAAAAAAAAAATGATTTTGCCATTGAATTATTGGTTTTTTTTTCGCATGTTTCCTTAACGTTAACCGAGCCTCTAAATATATAATTTTTCAGTTAATATATGCGGATAAATTCATTTTCTTTTCGCGTTCGATATAAGGAAACCGATCAAATGGGCGTTGTCCATCATGGCAATTATGCACAGTATTTGGAGATGGGTAGAATAGAGTGGCTGCGAGCTCTAGGGACTTCATATAGGGCCATGGAGGAAAATGGGATCATACTGCCTGTAATTTCCTTACAAATCAACTACAAAAAATCTGCCCTGTTCGATGACCTGCTTACTGTAGAGACCCGAATCGAAAAGCGGCCGCTGGTGAAGATTGAATTTGATTACAAAATTTATAACGAACAAAGGGAGTTACTCGCTGAGGCCAAAACAGTTTTAGCGTTTATGGACAAACATAAAAATAAACCGATAAAATGTCCTGATTATATTTTGGACAAACTGGAGTTCTAATCCAAGAATTTAACCTGGACCCGTTGCATTTCTTCAAAAAATTGAAAAGTCTGGTCGGAAATACTTTTTCTTACTGCGATTTCCAGGGAACAGTTTAGCTCTAATTTTTGCGAGACCAATCGGATGTCCCTTTGTTTAATGGCGCGCATCACTTTGTCCATCTCCGGATAATCAAATTGCACTTGAAAATGGGTTTCAATGGTTTTTTCAATAATAGAGGAACTGTCCAATGCCATTTGTGCAGTCGCCCGATAGGCTTGTAT
Source organism: uncultured Allomuricauda sp. (assembly GCA_965117065.1). Lineage (GTDB taxonomy): Bacteria > Bacteroidota > Bacteroidia > Flavobacteriales > Flavobacteriaceae > Flagellimonas. The sequence goes on along the minus strand of OZ220751.1, from coordinate 766,798 downwards.
AAGCCCACCAACTCCTAGTTTTGTTCCTCCAAATATTCGAGCTACAGCCACAAGCACATTGGTCACTTCAAAAGATTTTATCTGACCATAGATTGGCATCCCAGCCGAATTGTTGGGTTCTCCATCATCGTTGGCGCGATACTTGGGATTGCTTTCACCCAATTGCCAGGCATAGCAAACATGGTTAGCTGTGTGGTGTTTTTTTCGTAAGGTTTCGACAATGGGTTTTATATCTTCTTCCGATGCAATGGGAAAGGCATATCCATAGAACTTACTTTTCCGATCTTTAAATAGTACTTCGGGAGATGGAGCCTGAATAGTTCGATAGGTGTCTTTCTCCTCCATCAGAATAAGGCTACTAGGATTATGCTTACCACAGCTAAGGCAATCCCTCCCCAATTTTTTGCGCTCAACCGTTCTTGGAACATGAAAATCCCCAAAATTGTACACAGCATGACCACTGCCACATTATTTATGGTAAAGATGGCCGCACTGCTGAAGTTGTCATTTTGAAGGGCGCGTAGCAAAAAGAAAATTGAAAAATAGTTGGGCACCCCAAGAGCCACTCCTCCGAGAACATTTTTGATATTAACCTTAAAAGGCTTTTGGGTTGCTTTTATTCCAATAAAAACAAAGCCAGAAAGTGCTGCAAAACCAAAAAGCAATGCAGAAAAAATGGCCACCTCTTCAGATTCCAGATGACGTTCTTCAAAATACTTTATACTGGTGTCAATTATTCCAGAGCCTAGAAAAACCAGCAGCGGCAAGACTAAAGATTTTTTGGAAATGACCATGGAATCTCCTTTGATGGAAGCAAAATATACCGCTGCAAGTGCTAACAAGATTCCTGCAATTTGAAGGGTGGATAGCCTTTCGTTATAAAGCATTACACCTACCACCACCGGAATAGCCAACGACATTTTAGTAGCCACCGAAGCTACTGATACTCCTGCCACTTGCGACGTTTTGGCCATCAAATTAAAGATGAGAATAAAAAAGATGCCCAAAGCCACAGCACCAAAAAACCAAGATGAATTGGCCAACGCCTTAAAATCAAACGGCTCGTTGTATAACATGATGCCTACGGTAAAAGCTACCACATAGTTGACCACAATGGCGTAAGGAGTTTGCACGCCGTAAACATCAAAGAGTTTGAAGATTACAAAAATCATGCTTGTGCAAAGCACACTAAATAATAGATCTAACATTTATAGGTGTGACTTAAGTTGAGTTATATCTTCTTTACCAACCTGTAAGTTCCAAGTTTTTATGCCCAGCCGGGCAGCAGTATCTGTGTTCTCGAAGGTATCATCAACAAAAAAAGTTTCCGAAGCATTTAGATTGGAATCTTTCAACACAAACTCAAAAATGTCGGCGTCCGGTTTGCGCATACCCATTTCATATGAGAGGTAAAATACCTCAAAAGCGTTTTTGAAACGATTGAATTTTTCCATCCCCATTTGCTGTTTTACAAATTCAATATGGATATCGTTGGTATTGCTCAAAAGGAACAATCGATATTGATTTTCTTGTGCCAGGGCTTCAAGAAACTCCAAACGTCTATCAGGGAAATCCTTTAGGATGGCATTCCAAGCGTTGACCAAATCCTGTTCACTAGCAGATGGGAAATAAGAAGAAACTTGCCTAAGAAATGAGGCAGAACTTAGATTTCCCTTTTCGTAGTCGTTGAATAGAATTTCCAAATCAGGAGTTAGGTGGGCAAAACCAAATTTTTCCATGGCCTTGGCGGTGGCAGGTTTGTCCAAATCGATAAAAATATCGCCAAAATCGAGAATGATGTTCTTAATCATTTTTAAATATTGAAAGCGTATCTGACATTATGTTTTGGGATGCTATTTGTCGTCCAGAAATAACTGGAGCCTTTGTTCCGGCATTAAACTGAGTGGTACCAGTAAAAACTCGTGCTTCATCCCAAAGTCCTTCATCTATAAAAGTTTGAAGAGTTTTTGTTCCTCCCTCAACAAGCAGGCTGGAGACGGAATGCTTATGTAATATCCCACAAATTTGTTTTCCTATTGATTTGGAAAAGTCAACAAGTTCGTAAGTAACTCCATCCAAATATTTTGAGGAATTGCTCACAGCAGTCAGCAAAATGGTGTTAATGCTTCTATCCAGCACATGAAAATCAGACGGAATCTTTAGATTCCGGTCCAATATAACCCTAATGGGATTTTCGCCTTCCCAAGTTCTAGCGGATAATCTGGGATTGTCCGCCAACACGGTTTGGGTGCCTGCCAAAATGGATTGCTCCTCACTACGCCACTGATGTACCAGTTGTTTGGAATAAGGATTGGTAATCCAAAACGGCTCCGGGCTTTCTTTTCTTAAGGTCCGGTTAGGAGCTATAAAGCCATCTTGGGTTTCTGCCCATTTTAGTATAATATAGGGTCTCTTTTTCTCTTGAAAGCTTAGAAAGCGTTTATGGTGATTTCTACATTCTGTTTCCAAAACGCCCACAGTGACCTTGCAACCGGCGTCGCGTAACTTTTTAATCCCTGCTCCAGCCACTTTGTCGTGAGGATCTTGCAAGCTGATCACCACTTCCGGGATCTTGGATTTAATAATAAGGTCTGCACAGGGCGGAGTCTTTCCAAAATGGGAACAGGGCTCCAAAGTCACGTATAATGTAGCTTGTTCCAGAAGTTTTTTATCCTGTACCGATGCTATGGCGTTCACTTCTGCATGTGCTCCACCATAAGGACTGGTGTATCCCTCACCAATGATTTTATTTTGATACACAATAACACAACCAACCATAGGATTTGGCGCCGTGGTTCCAAGCCCTTTTTTGCCCAATTCCATACACCGTAACATGTATTTTTCGTGTATATTCACCGGACAAAAATAGAATAATAAAACACAATATGGGTGAGGTAATAATTCGAGAAATCCAACCTGAAGATAATGCAGCTGTAGCGAAAGTTATACGTCAGGTTTTAGTGGATCTTGGAGTGCCAAAGGTGGGCACCGCTTATGCGGATAAAACCTTGGATGATATGTACGCTGCTTATGACCATCCAAAAGCAACTTATCTAGTTGTGGAGGATAGTGGAAAAATAATCGGATGTGCAGGAATTGCCCAACTGGATAACTTTGAAGGTAACGTCTGTGAATTGCAGAAAATGTACTTTTTGGAAGAAGCGAGAGGCAAGGGTATAGGGGCCAAAATGATTACTATTTGTTTGGAAAAAGCAAAGGATTTTGGTTTTGAAGCTTGCTATCTGGAGACAATGCCCTATATGAAAGCTGCTCAAAAGTTATATCAAAAGAATGGTTTTGAATATATAGATGAACCTATGGGTAATACAGGTCACTATTCATGCCCGGTTTGGATGCTAAAAAAAATATAGGGTGCTGCTTAAGGACATCAAAGAAATCTTTCATAAAGAACTGGATGGGATTTATTCGGTAGAAGAGGTAGATTCATTTTTTTACAGAGGGATAGAGCATTATTTGGGTTTGGAGCGGTTTATTCTTGCCTTACAGCCAAACTTGACAGTGACCAAGGAAAAGGAAGGGCCACTTTTTAAAGTTCTGTCCGAACTGAAGCTTGAAAAACCCTTGCAGTATATTTTAGGTGTGGCCTATTTTATGGATTTGGTAATTAAGGTCAACGAAAATGTCCTTATTCCAAGACCGGAGACCGAGGAGTTGGTGGAGTGGATTCTTTCGGAATATCAGATATTTCCAGATGTAAGTCTCAAAATTTTGGACATTGGAACCGGAAGTGGCTGTATCGCTATTGCCCTGGCCAAAAAGTTACCAAATGCTAAAGTGTATGCTCTTGACGTATCCGAACAAGCACTTGAGATTGCCCGGGAAAACGCAAAGCTAAATGAGGTTGATATTGCATTCATTGAACAAGATATTCTTGACTCTCAACTTGAGCTTAAACTTGAGTTTGATATTATCGTCTCTAACCCACCTTACGTACGGGAAATGGAAAAAGAACAAATACAAAACAACGTGAAAAAGTATGAGCCACATCTGGCGCTGTTTGTTCAGGATGAGGACCCTTTATTGTTTTACAAGGCAATTACTGAATTTGGAACAACCCATCTATCAAAACAAGGGAGTTTGTATTTTGAAATCAACCAATATTTGGGAAAGCCGACACAAGCACTTTTAGAAGCGCATAATTTTTTGGAAATTGAACTTCGAAAAGATATGTATGGGAATGACAGAATACTCAAGGGTAAATTAAGCTAAGATGAACAGCATTGCAGTTTTTTGTGGAAGCAGTACGGGTAATGACCCCAATATAGTTGATGAGGCCTTTCAATTAGGAGCGATTCTGGCCACCCAGAACATAAATCTGGTTTATGGTGGCGCCAAAGTTGGACTCATGGGTCAAGTGGCTGATGGGGTTCTTGGCAAAAATGGGAAAGTGATTGGGGTGATTCCGGACTTTTTAAAGCGAAAAGAAGTATTTCATCCAAACATCACCGAACTTATTGTGGTGGAAACCATGCACCAAAGAAAACTAAAAATGCACGAGCTTTCCGATGGTTTCATTGCACTTCCGGGAGGATATGGCACCTTGGAAGAACTTTTTGAAATTATTACTTGGGGGCAATTGGGACTGCATCAAAAACCCATAGGCATTCTAAATAGCAATACCTTTTTTGATTCCATGCTCCATTTTTTGGACACCATGGTATCCAACGGATTTTTAAAACAAGAAAACAGGGAGATGTTGTTGGTTGATACCACTGTAGAGGGGCTTTTGGCACAAATGAGCAATTATGAACCTCTGGCCATTCCCAAATGGATTGAAAAAGAACAGACATAAATGAGCATCCAAGAAAAAATAACAACCTTAAGGGATGAACTTCGAGGGCATAATTACAATTATTATGTTTTGGATAATCCTACCATTTCGGATTACGAGTTCGACATCAAACTAAAAGAACTCCAAAAGCTGGAAGAAGAAAATCCAGAATATTACGATGCTACCTCTCCCAGTTTACGGGTAGGAGGAGAGGTTACCAAGAATTTCGAGACCATTCAGCATGAGCACCGTATGTATTCCTTGGACAATTCCTATTCCAAAGAAGATTTGGAGGATTGGGAGAAAAGAATCCAACGAATTTTGGGAGATGTTCCCGTAGAATTCACCTGTGAGTTGAAATATGACGGAGCTTCCATCAGTTTAACCTATGAGGAAGGGCAATTGGTGCGTGCTGTCACTAGAGGTGACGGATTTCAAGGTGATGATGTTACTACAAACATCAAGACCATAAAATCGGTTCCCTTGCAGCTCAAGGGAGATTATCCACCCAAATTCGATATTCGAGGAGAGATTATCCTAACGTTGGAAGGTTTCGCTCAGATGAACAAGGAGCGCGTGGAGGCTGGAGAAGACCCGTACATGAATCCCAGAAATACAGCTTCGGGGAGTCTCAAGTTACAAGATAGTAGTCTGGTGGCCCAACGACCTTTGGAGTGCTTGTTGTACAGTATAGTTGGGAAGAATTTGGACATCACCACACAATTTGAAGTTTTGGAAAAAGCACGTGCCTGGGGCTTTAAAGTACCTTCGGTTGCGAAGCTGTGCAAGACTACGGATGAGGTGATGCAGTTTGTGGAGCATTGGGATGAAAAACGACACGACTTACCTTATGAAACGGACGGCGTGGTTATAAAAGTCAATAATCTACGCCATCAGGAAGAATTGGGCTATACCGCTAAGGCGCCCCGTTGGGCCATGGCCTATAAGTTTAAAGCAGAACAAGTATCCACCATATTGAATGAAATCACCTATCAAGTGGGTAGAACCGGGGCCATTACCCCGGTAGCCAATTTGCAGGCAGTTCTTTTGGCCGGGACAACCGTTAAGCGGGCCTCGTTGCATAATGCAGATCAGATTGAAAAACTGGATATCCGGGAAGGAGATACCGTTTTTGTGGAAAAGGGCGGAGAAATAATTCCCAAGATTATTGCTGTGGATTTTACCAAGCGCCCTGCAGATTCTATACCAACTGCCTATATCCAAAATTGCCCGGAGTGCGAAACACCTTTGGTGCGCAAAGAGGGAGAGGCACAACATTTTTGCCCTAATGACACGGGTTGCCCTACACAGATTACAGGTCGCATCCAGCATTTTATCTCCCGAAAAGCCATGGACATAGAGGGTTTGGGTGGCGAGACTGTAGAACTTCTTTTTAAGGAAAATCTGATAGCCAATTATGCAGACCTTTATGTTTTGACCAAGGAGCAGGTGATGCCTTTGGAACGTATGGCGGAAAAATCCGCTGAAAACTTGGTAAATGGGGTGGTGGCTTCCAAGAGCATTCCGTTTGAGCGGGTGTTATTTGCATTGGGTATCCGATATGTTGGAGAAACCGTTGCCAAAAAGTTGGCCAAGGCATATAAAAACATCGATGTCCTAATGATGGCCTCGGAAGAGGAACTGGTGGCGGTGGACGAAATTGGTACCCGCATAGCTGAAAGTGTGGTGCAATTTTTTGGGAACACAGCTAATGTAGAAGTAGTAAATCGGCTTAAATCCTACGGATTACAGTTCTCACTTTCTGAAGAGCAGTTGGAGAATCAGTCTGAAAAACTCAAAGGGCAAACCTTTGTGGTCTCCGGAGTGTTTGAATCTATTGGTAGGACTGAACTTAAAAAACTGATAGAGGACAATGGAGGCAAAGTGGCTTCTTCAATTTCTTCCAAGACTAGTTTTTTGGTAGCCGGAGCCAATATGGGCCCGAGCAAAAAGACCAAAGCTGAAACCTTGGGTGTGTCTATTATTTCCGAGCAGGAGTTTATGGAAAAATTGGATTTATGAAACCAACAGACTTTTCTACTTTCAAACAAACCTTAAACTCTCAAAACCCACCATTAGATTGGCCTTTGGCTTTGCAGGCACTTTGGTACGATGCCAAGGACGATTGGGAGGCCTCCCATAACATTGCCCAGGACTTGCATACCACAATGGGTAGCTGGATCCATGCCTATTTGCACCGTAAAGAAGGTGACGAATGGAATGCGGGCTACTGGTACAGACAAGCGGGTAAATCTTTTCCCAAGCACAATTTGGATGAAGAATGGGAATTTTTGGTCAAACAAAACCTGTCAAATTAAAAAAAGCCGGCAATTTGCCGACTTTTTTAATTAGTTATCAAGAATTTTATTGCTTAAAGAGTTTAACGATTTCGGAAGATCCATCATCATAGGTCAATTGAAGAAAATGAAGTCCAGATTTTCCTCTAAAACCGGACAAGTCTAAATTTGCGTCTGATTGTCCATTGATTCTACTCTTGGGTACATTGTACCTAGAGCCTGATGCATCAGTCATAACTGCCTTTTTAATGGAGCGACCATCGAGTAACGTAAGGTTCACAGCGTTGGAAAATGGGTTAGGGTAAATAGCAACTACATTTTGTGCTTCCGTAGCCAAACCATCACCTCCATTGCCATCATTGCTGTTGTCTTCCATTACTTCTCGGTTTACCTTTCCATTCCACCCCATATCATCAAAAATAGACATGGTTATTGTCCCTGGGTGGTCAAAAGAAACCCCTCTGGATAAAAAAGGAACCATAAGCCCATCTTCGGTTCCCGCATAGGTCACAAAATCTAGGTGGGAATAGCTGGAGCCAGATAGCCAAACATCTGTAAGGCCTGGAATTTCTCCAAAAATAGCGGAGTCAAGTATGGTAAACAATTGAGCTCCTTTTCCATTGGTTGCCTTTTTGATTCTTGGACCTTTGGCGGTCAATGGACCGGAAAGAAGCACATCGCCGAGGGCAGTGGTAAAATTACCATACCTATTTTCCTTTAAAATAGATTTTCCATCGGAAGAATTTGCCAATCGGTCATAAATTGCTGGGAAAATTGGATCTGGAATTCCAAACCCATAATCACCGATACCAGATGCATTGTCTACAAACATGGATCCAAAGAAGCCGAGGCCGTGTCCCAATTCATGAAGAACAACGGATTTAAAATCAAAATCCCCTGCTGGAGTGTTCCCATCTGTTCCGTAATACCAATTGGGGAAGACAGTGCTAAAATTGGCCACAATGTCATAACTCGCTGGAGAGAGGTCTTCTCCACTTAGTTTATCCGCCAAGGCATTGCCATACCAAGTACCACGCTCCAAACCAGGGGCGTTGGCGAAAACACTGGTTGGCCCTGCGGAACCCAAAACTCCTGGACCTAGCGGCTGAAATACCGCGGCCACAAAAATGGGGACATCAGAAGATAGGTTGGCAGCCCAAGTATCAACGGCAGATTGAAAGGATGTAGCAGCCTCTATGAATTCTTCCATCGGAAAAGTAGGGTCAAAATTGTAATAATCCACAAAAATCACCGCTCCTGATGGAGCTTTCTTAGAGCTAGAAGCCGACTTGGTACTTCCATTGGCAGTCAATCCAGCTCTGGCATGTCCAATTTGATGGTGGGCCACAGCCGCCGCATCGCTATTGTGGATTACACAAGCAATCTCGCCATTATTGTTTACCGTTAGTTGGCTTATAGGCGCTGGGAGTGAATAAGTGCTCTGCCCAAAAAGGGTTAAGGTGCAAAAAAACAAGCTTAGACTCAGTAGAAAAGGTAGAAAATTGGGGTGTGAGGTAGAAATCTTTTCTTTCATATGTTCGTGTTAGAGTTCAGACACAAAATACAATAAAATGTTAAATAAGAAACAATTATTGATAAAAAGTCGATGTATGAAAGACTTCTACTAGCACATAATTTGTACACGAGTTCAATCAGGATTTACTTTTGCTTTGCCTCAATTAAAGTTTGATTTTCAACAACTCTTTGATACTGCAATAGAAATCCATCAACCAAACAGAGGACATCGGTCAACTCAAATGGAGCGTTTGTTGGGTTGCTTCCTTGTTTATCGATTTACACCAAAATACTCACCCCATTCCCAGACGCGTTTTTCTGGCTGTCAAAATAGAAGTCAATACGCCCTAGGTTAAGACCATAAGCCCCAACTTGGTTTACCAAAACAGAGGCTCCATTTAGGTTAGTACGCACATCTGGTTTATCCAAAAAAGTATGGGTATGCCCGCCAATAATCAATTGGGTATGGTAGGTACGCTGTGCCAGTTGTGTATCGGAGGGGCGCTGTGGATTTTCATAATCGTAGCCCAAATGGGAAAGGCAGATGACGAGATCACATTTTTCCTCTTCTTTGAGTTTCCGCTCTAGGTCCAAGGCAAGTTCATAAGGGTCCAAATACACCGTTTCCTTGTACAGGCGTTTGGTCACCAGCCCGTCCAGGGCTATGCCCAATCCGTAGATCCCAATTTTAATACCATCCAGTTGGTAAATTTTATAGGGTTTTACAAAACCATCCAAAACGGTATTTGAAAAATCGTAATTGGCAGACAGTAGATCAAAAGTACCATTCGGAATCTGGGCCAAAAGCCCATCAACTCCATTGTCAAAATCGTGGTTACCAATAGTGGCAGCATCATACTTGAGCTTGCTCATGAGTTTAAATTCCAATTCTCCCCCATAAAAATTAAAATATGGAGTGCCCTGAAAAATATCGCCAGCATCAAAAAGGAGGGTATTGGGATTTTCGTTTCGGATTTGTTCTACCAAAGTAGCCCTTCGGGCCACACCTCCTAAATTGGCATACCGGCCATGGGAGCTGGGAAACGGATCAATATGGCTGTGCACATCATTGGTGTGCAAAATGGTAATATGTCTTCTGTTCAAGGAAGAACAGGAGTTAAGACTTAATCCGCCCAGTCCAACCAAGGTGGATGCAGCAGCAGTCTGACTTAAAAACTCTCTTCGTTTCACACGTTTAAATTTTAGTAATTATTTGGTTTTATGTTAATTATAAAATTGAGAACGTGTGTAACCGCTACGCTCTCACATTAAAAATTTTAAACACTCCCTTGGGAGAAATAAAGCTTAAAATTTATTAATGTTCGTTTCATCTAGTTTAATTGAATAAATCGGTCATCTACTTGGGCTTCTACGGTATCTACTTTTTTAAAATGATCTATAATAGCGTTGCGTAACAAATATCTTGTATCGTGGACGGAAACCATCTCGTTAAAAAAACCAATACTAGGTCCACCTTGCACCAAATAGTCCGATGTGGCGACATAATAATTGCGGTTTTCGTCAAATGGGCTACCATTAATGTTTACGGATTCCAAATGACCTGTTTTGTCCAAAACTATCTGCATACCCGAAATGGGATGGATTCGGGAGGCTTCAATCAAATAGTGGATTAGGTTTCTAACCGCCTTGCCGTCCAGTTCCACCACAGAGATATAATTTTCAAAAGGCATCACTTCAAAGGCATTTCTTGCGGTGACCTCTCCAGCCGAAATAATAGAACGGATGCCGCCACGGTTCAATACCACAAAATCCAGTTCTTTACCAGTTTGTTTAATAAAGAGCGTTTTGGTCTCTTCTAAAACCACATCCGCCATAAAATTGCCCATGGAGGTGTTATGTGGTCCATCATCCAAAATAATATCATTTGGGGCAAAGGCCAAGGTACTATCCAAGACCTCGTTGATTCGGTTTCTGAAAGGTGCCACAAAGGAAGCAATGGAGTCAACTTCGTTAAAAGACGTGTCTATTTTTACTTGCTCCCCATTGATAGTGGAGAGTTGAACTTTTTCTTGTTTGCAGGAAGATAAAGCACAAAAAGTTAAAAATACAACAATTTGTTTAATTTTTAAAATACTCACAAGCGTATCTTTGTTTAAGGAGTCAAGGTAGAATAATTACCTTTGTAAAAATGCATAAAAAATATGTTTTTAAAAGGGCTCCAGGATAAATTTAAAGTTAAATCGGGTCTCAAATACCTGCAGGATGAGATGCAAAAGCCCGCCACCGTTGTGGAACGGAGCAAAGGCATTAGCAGTATCGGTTGTATAGTGGATGTAGATAATTTTGGGAATGCTGAGTTGTTCTATGAATTGATAGATGATTTTTCGCTTAGACCAAACGCTATAAAGATCATTGGTTATAAAAGGGAGTATGACAAAAACTCTCCTTATGCCATTCAGATTTTTTCTGATAAGGACCTGGGCTGGAAAGGCGAAATAGAAAATGGGTATGTGCTTGAATTTTTAGGAAGGGAGTACGATATGCTGATCAACTATTACCAAGAGGATAACTTGATGATGAAATTACTCTCGGTAAAAACCCAAGCCCGTCTCAAGGTTGGTTTTGGATCATTGGACCCAAAGATCAACGATTTAATCTTGAATACATCCTTAGATAATTTTAAGTTGTTTAAAGACGAATTGAAAAAATATTTAAAGGTTTTAAAAGAGTTATAATGGAGCAGTTAATGGGTGCGGGAGTGGCCTTGGTTACCCCGTTCAAAGAAGATTTTTCTGTAGATACCGCCGCCTTGGAAAGGATAGTGGAGCATTGTGTTCAAGGGGGTATTGATTACTTGGTTGCCCTGGGAACCACGGCAGAATCAGTTACCTTGTCCAAAGCGGAAAAGCAGTTAGTGGTCGATGTTATCGTTCGGACCAATGCAGGAAGATTACCCTTGGTTATAGGCGTGGGAGGGAACAATACAATGGCTGTTATTGAAGAACTTAACACTTTGGATCTTTCAGAATTTACTGCAATTTTATCTGTTTCTCCTTATTACAACAAACCTACACAAGAAGGTATTTACCAACATTTTAAAGCTATTGGTGATGCCTCCCCCAAACCCATCATTCTATATAATGTTCCTGCAAGGACCGGAAGCAATATGCTGCCAGAGACCACGGTAAGGCTTGCCAAAGATGTTTCCAATATTGTGGGTATAAAAGAGGCCTGTGGTGAAATGGCTCAAATTGAGAAAATCATCAAAGACAAACCTGCAGATTTTTTGGTCATATCTGGAGAGGATTTTACAGCGCTCCCTACAGTTTTGGCTGGTGGTGCCGGCGTAATCTCCGTACTGGGTCAGGGACTTCCCTCAAATTTCTCCAAAATGATCAAACTTGGCAGCAATGGTAACACCGAAGACGCCTATGAAATCCATAATGCCCTATTGCCCGTCATTCAATTGATTTTTGAGGAGGGCAATCCGGCGGGTATTAAGAGTGTTTTTGAATCGCTTGGACTTTGTTCTGCTGTTGTTAGACTGCCCTTAGTAGAAGCATCCCTTGGCTTAAAGAATAGGATTGCGTCCTTTTTAAAGTCGTACAATAAGGTGTATGCATAAGGTTCGTTAAATCTTCGCCAAAACCTTGGCAAGAAGCTGTGCAGACGCTTATTTTTGGAAGTGGATTTCCATTTTTTAAATCCATTGATTATCACTAATTTTGCAAAATGTTTTTGAAAATGAGGTCGATTCTTCCTTTACTCTTTGCCGTTGTTTTAGTATCCTCTTGTAGTGAGTACCAAAAAGTACTTAAAAATGAGGATGTAAAGGCCAAATATGACTTGGCCCAAAAATTCTATGAAGAAGGGGATTTTAAGAGGGCTAAAAGATTATTTGAGCAGATTGCACCCAGATATGTGGGCAAGCCTCAAGGAGAAAGGGTGATGTTCTTTTTTGCGGATTCTTATTTTAAGACTAAAGATTACTATCTCTCTGGCTATCAGTTTGAGCGTTTTATAAAATCGTATCCAAGGAGCGATAAAATTCAGGAAGCCTCATTCTTGGGGGCCAAGAGTTACTACCAACTATCTCCTGCATATTCTTTGGATCAAACAGATACAGACAAGGCTTTGGCAAAACTGCAAACCTTTATTAACACCTATCCTGAGTCTGAATATTTTGAGGAAGCCAATGCTATGGCAAGAGAGCTGACCTCAAAAAAGGAAAAGAAACAAATAGAGATTGCTAAACAGTTTAATAAGCTGGGTAGGTTCAATTACCCGATTCTGGTATCTGCCATAACTGCTCTGGACAATTTTATATCAGATAACCCTGGTTCTATTTATAGGGAAGAGGCCTTGTATTATAGAATTGAGGCAGCCAGTAATTTGGCTATGAACAGTACCGAAAACAAGAAAAAAGAACGTTTGGAAGAAGCGCTTGCGTCTTATAATAACCTGCTTCGCTATTTTCCAGAAACACAATTCAAAAAGAAAGCGGATAACCTATCCGAAAAAATACAAAAAGAACTTGGGGAGTATTCCAGTTCCAAATAACAGTTTTAAACATTCCGTATGCAAGATTTGAAAAACACAAAGGCTCCTGTTTCTACCGTTACCCACAATAGAAACGAATTTGATGAGAAAACGGACAATATTTATGAAGCCATTTCCATCGCTTCCAAGCGTGCTATCCAAATCAATTCCGAAATAAAAAAGGAATTATTAGAAAAATTGGAAGAGTTTGCCACCTACAGTGATAGCTTGGAAGAAGTTTTCGAAAACAAAGAGCAGATAGAAGTCTCCAAGTTTTATGAAAAGCTTCCCAAACCACATGCTTTGGCAGTAATGGAGTGGTTGGAAGATAAAATCTACTACCGAAACACAGAGAAAGACGCTTAAGAAATGCTTAGCGGTAAAAACATTCTTTTGGGCATTACCGGGGGAATTGCCGCGTATAAGACTACATTTCTTGTTCGCTTATTGATAAAAGCTGGTGCCAAGGTCAAAGTTGTAATGACCCAAAGTGCCGGCTCTTTTGTTTCCCCACTTACGCTAGCTACTTTGTCCAAGAATCCTGTACTTATGGATTTTGTAAACGAAGAAGATGGCAGTATTTCTTGGAACAATCATGTGGAATTAGGCTTATGGGCAGATTTGATGGTGATAGCCCCTGCAACAGCCAATACACTTTCCAAAATGGCCCAAGGTACCTGCGATAATCTATTGCTCGCAACCTATTTATCCGCCAAGTGCCCAGTATACTTTGCTCCAGCCATGGATTTGGACATGTACAAACATCCTTCCACGGCAGTTTCATTGGAGAAACTCCAGTCGTTTGGGAATAGGATGATTCCAGCAGAATCCGGGGAATTGGCCAGCGGCCTACATGGTGAGGGAAGAATGGCCGAGCCTGAACATATTATGCACTTTTTGCAAGAGGATTTAGCTCAAGGCCTACCACTAAATGGAAAACAGGTATTGATTACCGCCGGACCAACACAAGAGGCCATTGATCCTGTCCGATTTTTAGGGAATCGCTCTTCTGGGACCATGGGTTTTGAGTTAGCTAAAAAAGCAGCCAATTTAGGTGCTAAGGTGATTTTGGTTTCAGGCCCAACCAGTTTAAACGTTGAGCATAATTCCATTGACTTAATTCGAGTTACTTCGGCCCAAGAAATGCATGATGCGGCTCATAAATATTATAAAAACACTGATATTGTCATTTGTGCGGCGGCGGTTGCGGACTATAGACCCAAGCACGTAGCCCAAGAAAAAATGAAAAAGAAAGATGGGGACCTTCAAATCGAATTGGAACGGAACCCTGACATTCTTTTATCATTGGGAGAAAACAAGAAACATCAGTATTTGGTGGGTTTTGCCTTGGAAACGGAAAATGAATTGGACAATGCCAAAGGCAAACTGGAACGAAAGAATTTGGATGCCATTGTGCTGAACTCCTTGAAAGATGATGGTGCCGGTTTTGGAGGAAGTACCAATAAAATTACCTTCATCGATAAGAATTCCATGATTAAAACGTTTGCATTGAAGACAAAGCCCGAAGTGGCTTCGGACATTTGGGAAGAAATTATCTCCAGAATTCATGCGTAAGATTTTATTGCTCATTTTTTTACTTGCTATTACGCAAAGTTTTTTTGCTCAAGAACTTAATTGCACCATTACGGTCAATTCCGATCAGGTGGGACAAACCAATCAACAGATTTTTAAGACTTTGGAGCGTTCGCTTAACGATTTTGTCAACAAAAGCAAATGGACCAATCGTCTATATCGGGATAACGAACGGGTAAATGCTAGGATGTTCATTACTGTTACCCAATATGAATCTGATAGGTTTGATGCCAATATCCAGATACAATCTTCAAGACCCGTTTACAATACCTCTTACGAAAGCCCCATTTTCAATTATAAGGACGATGCCTTCAATTTTCAATATCAGGAGTTTCAACCGTTGGTATTTAATGAAAATGTTTTTGACTCCAATTTGGTAGGAGTTATATCGTACTATGTTTATGTGATCTTGGGTTTGGATGCGGATACCTTTGCTTTGGAAGGAGGAGACGAAATGTACCGAAAAGCACAGAACATTGTAACCCAGGCACAAGGATCCAATTTTTCGGGTTGGAGCCAAGAGACTGGAGAACGCACTCGCTTTGAATTGGTGGACAATCTACTTAGTAATTCCTTTAGGGAATACCGCATTGCCATGTATAATTACCACAGAAAAGGGCTCGATATCCTTGGAGATAACAACAGTACCGGAAAACAAGTTATTGCTGGGAGTATGCGATTGTTTGAAACACTGATTAAACGCAGACCCAATGCCTTTTTAATTCAAACTTTCTTTGATGCCAAGTCTGAGGAGATACGCAATGTTTTTTCAGATGGTCCCAAGGTAGATATTGTAAAACTCAAAGAAACCCTTAACAGGGTAGCACCATTTTATTCCAGTACTTGGAACGAAATAAATTACTAGCCCATATTTCTTCAAAGTGCTCTATCTTTACGGAGAAAATCTGCCAAATTGCTAACAAATCTTTCCATTAAGAATTACGCACTGATTGATGATGTAAACGTATCTTTTTCTAACGGGTTTACAACAATCACTGGTGAAACCGGAGCGGGAAAATCCATTCTACTGGGTGGCCTTTCCTTGGTTTTGGGAAAAAGAGCAGATTTAACATCCTTAAAAAACAAAGAGCAAAAGTGCATCATAGAGGCGGAATTCGATGTTTCTAAATATAACCTTGAAAGCTTCTTTCTTGAGAGCGATTTAGATTATGAGGAACAGAGTATTTTACGAAGGGAAATTCTACCCAGTGGTAAGTCAAGAGCCTTTGTCAATGACTCTCCGGTAACGCTGGATGTGCTTAAAAGTTTAGGAGGACAATTGGTGGATGTTCACTCACAGCATCAGACTTTACGTTTAACGGAAAATGACTTTCAATTGCGGGTAATCGATGCACTAGCAGGGAACCAAGAGTATCTGAACACTTATCGCAAAAATCTACAAGTCTATAAAAAAACCTCCAATGAATTACAAGAACTACTGGATTTTCAAAACAGTAGTACCAAGGAACATGATTACAATAGTTTTTTGTTGAAAGAACTGGAGTCAGCATCCCTTAAAGAAGGCACGCAGGAAGAATTGGAAGCGGAATATGAGCAACTGAACAATGTGGAGCAGATTATGGAGCAACTTTCCCAAGGACATCAAATACTCAATGATGAGCAAATGGGATTGATGGGAAGAATGACCGATTTGAAACGTTCCCTCCAAAATTTGGCGGATTTTGGGGACGCATACAACAAACTGAACGAGCGCACGCAATCCCTGTTTATTGAGATGGATGATGTGGCGAGCGAATTAGAGCTTTTAAAGGATGGGGTAGAGGCCAACCCTCAACGATTGGAAACCATAAATGGACAATTGCAGCTACTATACGATCTTCAAAAGAAGCATCAGGTTAATTCGGTTACGGAACTTATTACAATAAGAGACAACCTGTATATTGAGGTGGATGCAGTTGAGAACATTGAGTCAAAAATCAAAGAAAAAGAGGCAGAAGTAGCGCAAAAAGAGAAACAGGTAGATTCTTGGGCTATTAAAATAAGTAAAGCACGACAGACCATGGTACCTAAATTAAAAGAGATGCTACTGGAAAGTTTGGATGCGCTTGGAATGCCTTCGGCAACTTTTAAAATTGAAGTTAATCTTTCCAACAATTTTAAGTCCAACGGTAAGGACGACCTTACTTTTCTGTTTTCTGCCAACAAGGGATCAGATTACGGGGAACTTAAAAAGGTGGCCTCGGGTGGAGAACTGTCTCGTATTATGTTAACCATAAAATCCATTTTGGCTAAGTATGAACAGTTGCCCACTATGATGTTTGACGAGATTGATACGGGAGTGTCTGGGGAAATCTCGAATCGAATGGGAGAAATAATGCAACAGATGAGCGAAACAATGCAGGTGTTTTCAATTACCCATTTACCCCAGGTAGCTTCCAAGGGCCGTCAACAATTTAAAGTCTTCAAGGAAGAGAGTTTAACGGGTACCAGCACCCGGATGAAAAGATTGAGCGAAGAAGAGCGTGTTAAGGAACTAGCGGAAATGTTGGGAGGTAAGGCTTTATCTGAGTCGGCTTTGGCTCATGCCAAGCAGTTACTGCAATAGTGCCGACCACTCGCTGAAACTTCAAAAAGGCATCGGATAAAATCATTTAGAATGGATATCTTTGCCGCAAAACCAGCAATAGATAAACAATATGGCATATAATCTTTTAAAAGGTAAGAGAGGAATTATTTTTGGTGCATTGGATGAAAACTCAATAGCTTGGAAAACGGCTGAGCGTGTGCATGAAGAAGGCGGTACTTTTGTGCTAACCAATGCTCCTATCGCCATGCGTATGGGGCAAATCAATGAATTAGCGGCAAAAACAAATTCAGAAATCATTCCAGCGGATGCTACCAATGAGGAAGATTTGCAAAATTTAGTAAGCCAAGCCACGGAAATTTTGGGTGGTAAATTGGATTTTGTACTTCATTCCATTGGAATGTCTGTCAACGTGAGAAAAGGAAGAGCCTACACGGATGAAAAGTATGATTTCACAACCAAAGGATGGGATGTTTCAGCCCTTTCCTTCCATAAAGTAATGCAGACCTTGTTTAAAGCAGAGGCCATGAACAATTGGGGAAGTATTGTGGCTTTGACCTATATGGCCGCCCAACGAACTTTTCCAGATTACAATGATATGGCGGACAACAAGGCCTACTTGGAATCGGTGGCTAGAAGTTTTGGCTATTTCTTTGGCAAGGAACATAAGGTAAGAGTAAATACCATTTCACAATCTCCGACTCCAACTACTGCCGGGCAGGGTGTAAAGGGATTTGGCGGTTTTATTAACTATGCGGAAAAAATGTCTCCTCTGGGGAACGCCTCAGCCTCAGACTGCGCAGATTATACAGTGAGTTTGTTCTCTGACCTTACCCGTAAAGTTACCATGCAAAATCTCTTTCACGATGGAGGCTTCTCCAATACAGGAGTAAGTCAGGAAGTCATTGATGAATTTAGTGAATAATAAAAAACAACAGATACTTTAGCCATCCTTTAACGGATGGCTTTTGTGTTTTAGGATGAGCATTAAAATTTCCATAATCGTTCCAGTTTACAATAGGCCACAAGAGGTTCATGAGCTTTTGCTAAGCCTACAGGAACAAACGGAGAAAAAAGACCTTGAGGTGGTCATTGTAGAGGATGGGTCCACCGATAGTTCCGAAAAAATTGTGGAGGGATTCAAGGAAGAACTGCAAATATCCTATTATTTTAAGGAAAACTCAGGCCCAGGAGATTCCAGGAACTTCGGTATGAGGAAGGCGCAGGGAAATTATTTTGTAATTCTGGATTCGGATTGCATTCTGCCTCCTCAATACTTGGCTGAGGTATACAAGGAACTAAGGAAGGAGTTTATTCATTGTTTTGGGGGACCAGACGCCGCCGATGAGTCTTTCACCACCACTCAGAAAGCAATCAATTATGTAATGACCTCCATTTTTACTACCGGAGGTATCCGCGGGAGAAAGAAATCTGTTGGCAAGTTTCAACCCCGGAGTTTTAATATGGGCATCTCCAAGGAAGCTTTTGATAATGTTGGAGGTTTTGGTCTCATTCACCCAGGAGAGGACCCAGATTTGACTTTTCGAATCTGGAAGGCTGGATACACCTCACGTTTGTTTCCAAATGCTTTTGTTTATCATAAAAGGCGAATTGATTGGAACAAATTCTATGTTCAAGTGAATAAGTTTGGCAGGGTACGTCCCATTTTAAACAAATGGCATCCTGGAACTGCTAAGCTTACCTATTGGTTTCCAACTTTTTTTATGGCCGGATTTGGCGCTTCTATCATTTTAATGTTCTTTGGAATGCAAATCCCTTTAGGACTGTATGTAGCCTATTTTCTGATGCTATTTTTTGATGCTTTGGCTCAAAACAAAAACTTAAAGGTTGCCTTTTTGGCAATTTTTGCAGCACTAACTCAGTTTACTGGATATGGCATAGGTTTTTTAAAATCTACAATCTTGCTTAATTTTAGTAACAAGGAACCAGAAATACTGTTTCCCAAGCTATTCTTTAAAAAAAAGAGAAGTGATTAAAAAGTTGTTGAGCGGGCTAAATCAGAGAAAGGTGAAAGTATTTTCATTGTTTTTGATATGCTCATTATTAGCTTGGTTTCTTAGTCACCTTTCCGAATCTTATGAGTCAAGGGCCAACTTTAGTTTAAATTATAGGAATCTTCCGGACACATTATTGCTGGGCAACAATGCCGTAAAATCTATGGAAGCAAAGCTTAGGACCAGTGGATTCCAATTTTTGTATTACAATTTCAAGAATAAACAAGTCAACCTTGATCTATCAGAGGTTGAAAACCGAAATGGCAATTTTGTCTTATCTGAAGCTATTTTGAAAAAGCAGTTGGAACGACAACTATCACAGCATATTTCCCTTTTGGATTTAGATAGGAACCAGTTACTGGTAGACCTGTACCAAGTCACTTCCAGAGAAGTGGAAATCAAAGCCAACTTGGATATTCAGTTTGAACAAAATTATATTTTGGATGGAGCACCAACTATTGTGCCTGGTACAGTTTTGGTTAAAGGACCAAAAGATGAAATAGATACGATTACCGGAATTTATACCAATAAAATAGAGCTGGCCAATGTTTCATCTGACTTTTCAAAGGAGGCATCCTTGGTTTTCCCCAAGGAACTGGTCAACTCCTTTTTTTCTATTAGTAGTGCCAAAGTATCCGGAAAGGTGGTCAAATTCTCAGAAAAGGTTTTTGAGGTTCCAGTGAGAGTGGTAAACTTACCTGAAGGATATCAAATAAAAACCTTCCCCAATGCCATGTCGGTTCTGTGCAAGGCTACCATTGAACAATTGAAAACCTTGTCACCCAATGATTTTGTGGTAGTTGCTGATTACAAACAGTTGAGGAACTCCAATGAGAATATTTTGTATTTAGAGATAGCCGAACAACCGGAAAACGCCTATGACGTACGGTTGCTGGAGAATAAGGTTAACTTTGTATTGGAACAACAATGATGATTGTAGGACTTACTGGAGGAATTGGTAGTGGAAAAAGCACTGTGGGCCAAATGTTCAGGGATTTGGGAATACCTGTTTATGATTCGGACCTTGAGGCCAAACAGTTGATGAACTCATCACCCGCACTAACAACTTCAATAATTGACCTTCTTGGGAAGGAAGCTTATACGGATAACAAACTTAACAGGGCCTACATTGCGGCCTTGGTGTTTACAGACCCGAATTTGTTGCAAGAACTAAACACCATAGTTCATCCGGCAGTAAGAGCACATTTTTTGGATTGGGCAAAGAAACAGAATGCGCCTTATGTGATTCAGGAGACTGCATTGATATTTGAAAACGGTTCACAAGATCAATACGACTACACATTGCTGGTTACCGCCCCTAAGAATGTTCGCCTAGAAAGGGTGTTGTTGAGGGATAATGGGAACAAACAACAAATTTTGGACCGGATGGAAAATCAAATGGAGGATAACACAAAGGAAGGTCTATCTCACTTTTCCATTGAGAATACGGATTTGGATACCACTAAGCAAATGGTGTCGGAACTACACAAAAAACTGCTGTTACTGGCCGATTGACCCTCAATTTTAACATTTTTGTTAAGGTTAGGTTAAACGGTAAATGGCCTAAATGTTAAATTTCTAATTTTACCCCAATGAACAAGAAGCTATTCGTTCTTCTCGTCATTCTTATGAGTTTATCCCTTATAGGAATAATTTTTGTTCAAGTTTATTGGATAAGAACATCGGTAGACGATAAAGAGGAGCAATTCTCAAGAACGGTCACAGACATCCTGGATAAGGTTGCTAGTAGGGTGGAGAAGCGGGAGATGAAAGATTATTCAGATCGGTTGGCTTCACTGGTAGATAGTATAGGGCAACCTAAAACTACCCAGTTCAGAAATTTTTTATTTGTTGACCGGGATTTAAATTCTGATGAGATTCTCTTTTATTCCCATGGGATTTTGGAAGAGGATTATAATATAACATCAACGTTCTTTGATAATGTAAACGGGGAGGAAGATACAACCACCTTTAAAAACTTTACCAGCAAGCGTACCAAGGCCATTTTTAAGGAAGAATATGGTTTGGATGGGAAAAGGTACAGCCTAACACCCATTCAAAGGGCAGAAAAGATTGGTGGCTTGTCCAGTATTGATAAAGCTGCTTGGGAGGATGTGTTTATGGAATATGCCAAGAGTAGGCCAATTCACAAAAGAGTGTCCAAACAAGAACTGGAACTGCTGCTAAGTCAAGAGTTGGGAAACAGGAATATCGACATCGATTATGAATACGGTGTGTATAGCCAAGGATACCCCACCAAGGTGAGGTCCAAATTTTTCAAGTTTTCCGAGTCCAAAATGTACAAAGCTCCCATTTTTAAGGATAGCGAAGGGCATACGAGCTTTTCGTTATTGCTCACGTTTCCGACAATGGACAAGTTTTTGTTTCAATCTATTATGGGTATGGCATTTTTGTCATTGATTTTCACCGTAGTCATCATGGTTGCCTATTCCAGCGCAATCTATCAGTTGATCAAGCAGAAGCAGATTTCCGAAATAAAATCGGATTTCATCAATAATATGACTCATGAGTTTAAGACCCCCATTGCAACTATTAATTTGGCAGTAGAGGCCATTCGTAATCCAAAATCCATAGAGGACAAGGAAAAAGTATTGCGTTATTTGGGAATGATTAAGGACGAGAATAAGCGGATGCATGCCCAGGTGGAGAATGTGTTGCGAATATCCAAATTGGAAAAGAACCAATTGGACATCAATAAAGATAGAGCAGATGTCCATGAGATTGTTGAAGAGGCTATAGCGCATATCGAATTGATTGTTCTGGACCGTGGAGGTTATGTAAATGCACATTTGGATGCAGGGCGCTCAGAAATATTGGCAAATGACACCCATTTTACCAACGTCATAGTTAACATTCTGGACAATGCAGTAAAATATTCACCTGAATCCCCAAAGATTGATGTGTATACAGAGTTGGTAAAAAACAATATTATTATCAAAATAGAGGATCAGGGTGCCGGTATGAGCAAAGTGGTCCTTAAAAAAGTTTTTGAAAAATTTTACCGGGAACATACCGGAGACATTCACAATGTAAAAGGTCATGGATTAGGATTGGCCTATGTAAAACGAATTATTGAAGATCATCAAGGAGAGGTTTATGCAGAAAGCGAAAAGGGAAAAGGCAGTACCTTTTTTATAAAGCTTCCTTTAATTTAAAAAATATGGAGATAGAGAAAAAGAAAATACTTTTGGTAGAGGATGATCCCAATTTTGGGATTGTGCTCAAGGATTATTTGTCCATGAATGACTTTGATGTCGTTTTGGCGAAGAATGGAATGGAGGGTTTTGAGAAGTTCAAAAAGGACAACTATGATGTCTGTATTTTGGATGTGATGATGCCCTATAAAGATGGATTTACCCTTGCCCGTGAAATTAGAGAAAAGAATGAGAATGTTCCTATTATTTTCTTGACGGCCAAAACCATGAAGGAAGATGTACTCAAAGGCTACAAAGCTGGTGCGGATGACTATCTTAACAAACCTTTTGATTCAGAAGTATTGTTGATGAAACTTAAAGCTATTCTTCAAAGAAAAGCTTCCAGTACGTTGGCAGACAGTAAACAATTTGAGTTTCAAATAGGTAATTTCCATTTAAATTCCAAGCTACGTTTCCTAAAGTATTTGGAAGAAGAGCCTATTAAATTGTCTCCAAAAGAAAATGAATTATTGAGGCTCCTTGCATTGCACGAAAATGATTTAATGCCCAGAGAATTGGCTTTGACCAAGATATGGAGGGATGATAATTACTTCACTTCCAGAAGTATGGACGTGTATATTGCCAAGCTAAGAAAATACCTTAAACGTGACGATGTGGTTGAAATATTGAATATCCACGGAGAAGGATTTAGATTAGTTGTGAAGGCCGAAAATCAATAAGAATATTTCATATATAAAGTAAAGAACCACCCACTTTGGGTGGTTTTTTTATACCAAAACATACAGTATGGATACGGTAAGTATACCTACAAAGGCCAAAATGGTGGTCATTACCGTCCAAGATTTAAAAGTTTGTTTTTCGGTAATGCCCAAATATTGACCCACCAACCAGAATCCACTATCGTTCACATGGGAGAAAATACTGGCACCAGAGGCAATAGCGATGACCATACATGCCAATTCTATTGGCGATAAGGACGCACTGGTCAATACAGGAGAGACCAAACCAGCCGCTGTGATCATGGCTACGGTTGAGGACCCTTGGATTATCCTTACAATGGCGGCACTTACAAAGGCAAAGGCCAGGACTGGAAATCCTGCATTGCTTAATGAAGTAGCCAGAAGTTCACCAGCTCCAGTATTGGTAAGTACTTGCTTAAATACGCCTCCAGCACCTGTGAGCAAAATGATTGTACCCGCTGGAGCTAAGGATTTGGTGGAAATGTCAAAAAGTTGCTGTTTGGTAAAACCTTTTTTGATTCCAAAAAAGTACCAGGCCAAAATATTGGCGATAATCAAAGCAGAAAAAGGATGCCCAATCAATGCAATTGCATTTAATACGGTAGTGTTGGTAATCCCCAATGCTCCAGTGGAGGCAATGGTGTTAAGCAATATGAGTATAATGGGGAAAGCAATAATCAACAGGGTTTGACCCACGGGAGGTAACACATCAGGGATGGTGTTCTCAACCTGTTCTGGAGCTTCAACAAAGATTTTCTTAGAAATATAGCGCCCAAACAATAAACCGGCAATAAGTGCTGTTGGAATTCCAGTTAAAAAGCCCACTAAAATTACCCACCCCATGTCTGCCCCAATAATATCTGCCACCGCTATTGGCCCCGGGGTTGGCGGAATAAATGCATGGGTTATGGCCAACCCTGCCAAGAGAGGAATGGCATAAAGCAAAAGGGATTTTCCGGTTTTTCGTTGTAGCGCATAGATCATGGGGACCAAAATGATAAAGGCTACGTCAAAAAAAACAGGAATGGCAATCAAGAACCCAGAAATAACCATAGCTGAAGGCGCTTTTTTCAATCCAAACTTGGATACCATAAAATCTGCAATCGTCTTGGCTCCTCCAGAAGTTTCCAAAATAGCACCAAACATAGCTCCAAGACCCACCACTGTAGCCACAAAGCCCAAGGTACTCCCCATTCCTTCCTGAATAGTGGTAATGATTCCCTTAGCATCAAGTCCAGCAATAAGACCAACAGTAATGCTACCTATTAACAAAGCAATAAAGGCATGAATGCGCAATTTTAAAATCAGGAACAGGAGTACGGCAATTCCTGCCAAAACAGCTAGGAGCAGATGGATTTCTATCATTTCAGTTGGTTTAGGATGTGGTTTAAAATTTGGCTCGGAGTCATGGAAATTGGGGCGACAATTGCATCGCTAGGAGGTTCAAGCGTGTCAAACTGGGATTGAAGCAATGCCGAAGTCATAAAATGCCCTTTTCTATTTTCCAATCTGGATTTAATCAATTCAAATGAACCTTCCAAATAGACAAATGCAATTTGATTGTTCATTCCAGCTGCCAATAATTCCCGATACATCTCCTTAAGCGCGGAACAGGCAATGACCGCACCCTTGGATTTATGGGCCTTGGCCAATTCATTAAGCCGGGTTAGCCAACCTTTCCTATCCTCATCATTTAAGGGGTGACCGGCGCTCATTTTTTGGACATTGGCCTCTGGATGATAATCGTCACCGTCAAAAAAAGGAATATTTAAAGTATCGGAAAGCATTTTTCCAATAGTGGATTTTCCTGTCCCGGAAACACCCATGATGATAAATACCGAAGTGCTATTGGGCATATGGTTTTGAATTTAGTTTATCGGTGATTTTACCTAAGACCTCGGCTTGTTTCGAATCAAAATCAAGCCAAAGTATTTCAGGATTCTTTCTTAGCCAAGTCAGTTGTCGTTTTGCAAACCTTCGGGTATTCTTTTTGATTTCTTCAATGGCGAATTCCAAACTGTACGTGCCGTCAAAGTATGCAAAAAGTTCTCGATACCCTACCGTTTGCAGCGCATTGAGATGTTTATAAGGGTATAAGTTTTGGGCTTCAGCCAGTAGCCCATCCTTGAGCATAAGATCGACACGATGATTGATACGCTCGTAAATCAAAGTTCGCTCAGCATGGATACCAACATATAGAGTTTTAAATGATCTATTTTTCTTTTGTTGATTGAGGAAGGAGGAGTAAGGTTTTTGGGATGCGATACAAACCTCAAGGGCCCTAATGATACGATGGGGATTATCCATATCTACCATTTGGTAGTATTTTGGGTCTTTTTCTAACAAGTCCGCCTGCAAACTTTTCAATCCCTCATTTGTCAACTTTTGGTTAAGGGATTCGCGAATGGCCGGGTCTACCTCTGGGAATTCATCCAGCCCTTGAACCACAGCATCTACATAAAGGCCACTACCTCCTACCATGACCACCGGGTTCATCGTTTCAAATAGTTTGTCAAGTTTTGCAGTGGCCTCCCTTTCAAAATCACCAACTGAATAGGGTTCAGTGATACTTCTATGCTGAATAAAGTAATGTGGAACTGCTTGAAGTTCTTCTTTTGAAGGAACCGCAGTCCCAATCCGCATCTCCTTAAAAAATTGTCGAGAGTCCGCTGAAATAATTTCGGTATTAAAGTGCTTTGCGATGGAAATTCCCAGTTTGGTCTTTCCAATGGAGGTAGGTCCCACAACAGCGATCAGTATTTTGGATGTCATAGTAATTCACCACATTTATAGCAGTTGGTGGCGTCGTCTCGATGTCCCTCAGCGGTGCAGCTTGGGCAAGCTTGGGTATTGGTATGTACCACACTGTTGCCTTTTTGACCTTTTTGGTGTTTGGAAAACTCAACTGTAACAATCCCTGTAGGAACGGCGATGATACCATACCCCAAAATCATAATAACCGTGGCCAAAAACTGCCCCAGATTGGTTTGAGGGGCTATATCACCATAGCCCACAGTGGTTAAAGTAACGATAGTCCAGTAGATGCTCCTTGGAATACTGGTAAAACCAGCTTCGTCGTTTTCAATGAGATACATAATGGTTCCCATGATCACCGACAGGATGAGCACCACATAAATAAAAACAGCTATTTTGGCTCTACTAGCTTTTAATGCGGCCTTCAGCTGGGAAGCTTCTCCCATAAATTTCACTAGCTTCAGTATTCTAAAAACGCGAAGTAGTCTAAAGGCCCTAACAGCCAGCAGTACTTGGGAACCGGCTAGAATATAAGAAAGATATAGTGGTATGGTGGAAACAAAATCGATAATACCGTAAAAGCTAAAGACATATTTCCAAGGTTTTTTAATGCTAATGAGTCTAGCAATGTACTCTAAAGTAAAAAAAATGGTAACTATCCATTCCAGGGTTAACAAGGTCTTATGGTAGTTTATATCAACTTCTTTAACACTTTCCAGCATTACTAGGATAACACTGAGAACAATTAAGAAAACTAGCACAATATCGAACAGCTTCCCCAAAGGGGTATCTGCTTCATAAATAATTTCATGAAGGGTGTTTTTCCAACCAGAATGTGCTTTTTGTGCTTTCAAAAGGTGGGGGTTAACTCCAAAACCTTAAGGTTGTTGTTTTTTCTCAAGTGGGACTCCACAATAAAAGTAGTGTTTTCGTCACTTGACATTGGGGTTATTATTGATTCTAAGATATGAATATTATTTATTTGGTGGTTGAGTTCTACAAAACCAAATCCTTTTAAGCTACCATTCTTGATCAATACAAAACTTCGCTCCCCAATTTGTCTCCCCTGATCTAACAGGGCTAAATACTTTCCTGAAAGGCTGTACTTTTCTAAGGCCAAGTCTATTTTTTCATTGTACTCCAGGTAATTTTTGGTATCGGAATACCCTTCTTTGAAATCATTGGAACTGCCTTCAAGCCCAAGGGATTCAGGACAAATTTTAAACTCGTCACTTATTTTTTTAATAAAGCTCTTTGCTGAAGGAATTCCGGCGAAACCAAGCCATTGCTCTTTCTGAAACTTGTTTTTTACAATTTCCAATGTTATGTGCGGAGTTCCGTTGCTATGGAAATTAATAACATGGGAAAAAATTCTCTTTTTGGCAATCTGATTATGCTTAGGTCGGGTTTTCTGTACCTCCTCATACTCCTTTAAGATTGCCACCAATTCACTTCCAGTTCGTTCAAAGGAAACTCTTTTGGTTTCTTTTTGAAGTTTCCTAGCCAATTGCCCCACATTGGTAAAGTGTTGGTTGACTCTTTTTTTGGCATTTTTGGTCTTGCCCAGAAAAATTATCTCTCCATCCTTATCGTGCATGTAGTAAACTCCGGTTTCCGAGGGAAGTCCTGAAACAATATCTAATTGGGTAGGGGATAATTCACCTTCTGTTTCATTGCGAATAACTTCTTTTACGATAGTTTTCTCTGAATCCTTGTCCAATAGCACTTTAAAGAGCTTAAGCGTGGCAATGGCATCGCCATTGGCTCTATGTCTATCGCTCATGGGAATGCCTAGAGAGCGTACTAGTTTACCTAAACTATGGGATTCTGCCTTCGGTAATAGCATTTTGGACAAATCTACGGTGCATAGGGTTTTACGTTGGAAATCATATCCTAGCCTTCTGAATTCTGTTCGTAAAATTCGATAATCGAATTGGGCATTGTGAGCCACAATAACTGCCCCTTCCGTAATTTCCACAATACGTTTGGCAACCTCATGGAACTTAGGTGCAGAATGCAGCATTTTATTGTTAATTCCAGTAAGTTTGGTCACAAAAGGTTGGATTTCCCGCTCCGGATTGATCAAACTCATGAATTTATCGACCACCTTATGCCCATCAAACTTATGGATAGCTATTTCCATGATACCTTCCTCGTTGTATTTTCCTCCGGTGCTTTCTATATCGAGTACTGCGTACATGAATGTGGTTAGAAATATATTTATTGATAGTTGCGTGCCCCAAAGATACTACTTCCTATGCGTACCATGGTGCTACCTTCCTCAAGGGCAATGGAATAATCCCCACTCATCCCCATAGACAGAATGGAGATATGAGGTAGTTTAGATTGCAAACCATTAAAAACGGATTTGAGATAAGCAAATTCGTTTCTTATCTGGTTCCGGTCTTCGGTAAAAGTGGCCATGCCCATAAGTCCAACCACAGAAACATTTTTTAAAGCAGAAAAAGCTTCCGATGAGATGATGGCCTCAAGTTCCTGTTCGTCCAAACCAAATTTGGTTTCTTCCTTTGCGATATGCATTTGTAGCAAACATGGTATTACCCGATTGTGCTTTTTGGCTTGTTTGTTTATTTCGGTAAGTAGTTTAAAACTGTCCACACCGTGAATCAACGAAACATATTCAGCCATGTACTTTACCTTGTTTCGTTGCACATGCCCAATCATATGCCATTCCATATCTTTGGGAAGAGCCTCCCACTTTTGGGTCATTTCCTGAATTTTGTTTTCGCCAAACACCCGATGGCCAGCCTCATAAGCTTCCATTATGGTTTCAGTAGGTTTGGTCTTGGAAACGGCGACCAGGCTAACATGCTCTGGAAGTGTAGCCCTTATGGAGTTGAGATTTTCTTTTATAGCCATACTAACTAGAATTCATATATGGTTAATCCGCTACGCAATTTAGGCTCAATATATGTGCTTTTTGGGGGCATTACCAGGCCTGCATCCGCTATGGCTTTTACTTCATCCATTGTGATCGGAACCAAACTAAAGCCAACCGCAAACTCCCCGTGGTCTATACTGTCCTTCATTTTTAGCACATTGTGTTTACCATAGCCGTAGGAAATGCGTTTGTCGTTTCTTAAGTCATGAATGCCCAGAATGGGTTCCAAAATGGTTTTGTACAAAATTTGGGTGTCCAATTCACTCAAGGCGTCTGTAAAATTGTAAACTGTTTTTCGTAGGTAGAGCGAGTAAAACTCCCCACCCAAATACATGCTAAAATGATGTTTTCTGGTTGGCTTGTACAACTCATCTACCTTTTTCTCAATCCGAAAGTACTCATCCAATTGAATTAAAAATTCTTCCTTGGAGTATCCATTCAAATCCTTTACCATTCGGTTAAATTCATAAATCTTGATTTCGGATTCTGGAATGAGGTAGGCCATAAAATAATTATAGGCTTCCTCATTGGTATGTGAGGTGCTTTCCTTCTTCTTTTTTTCGGCCAAAAGATTGGACGAGGCACTTCTGTGATGCCCATCGGCAATATAAAGAGCATCAATTTTACCGAAAGCGCTTTGTAGTTTTTCTGTGATCTTGGTATCTGCTATTTGCCAAAGTTGATGGCGAACTTTGTCGGTGGTGGTAAATTTATATTCTGGAGTACGCTTTGTTTCCTGTATCAAAATAGTGTTGATATGGTCTTCATCGGTGTAGGTCATAAGCACAGGTTCTGCATTGAATCCTACAGTGTCCAGATAGTCCGCAAACAACTTTTCCCTTCGTTGAATGGTATCTTCATGTTTTTTTATGACATCCTTCTGGTAGTCTTGCACACTACAGGCACAAAAAAGCCCCAAGGTTTTAAAATCTCCTTTAATGATTTGATAGAGGTAAAAACTAGCTTCTTCATCCTTCTGGAAAACATGATCCTCCAAAAACTCCAAGTACCGGTTATGAACTAGTTTGAAGCGTTCTTTGCCAGAAATGTTTTTATCGAACTTATATCCCGGATTTATAATGTGCAAGAAAGAAAAAGGGTTATACCTCAAAATTGATTTTAGCTCATCCTTGGAATATTCTTCATAGGAACGTGAGGCCACAAAAGCTACTTTATCCTTGGTGGGACGAATGGCCTTAAAAGGTTTGATCTGGGCCATGGTTCAACTAAATTGTTGGGAGACTTTTTCCGCTTTTCGAGACTCGGAGTAGTCATAAAACCCCTCTCCCGATTTTATTCCTAATTTTCCAGCCCTCACCATGTTGACCAATAATGGACATGGAGCATATTTTGGGTTTTTAAAGCCATCGTACATAACGTTCAATATGGAAAGGCAAACATCGAGACCGATAAAATCTGCCAACTGTAGGGGCCCCATGGGATGGGCCATACCTAATTTCATAACCGTATCAATTTCCGTAACTCCCGCAACTTTATTGTAAAGTGTTTCAACAGCTTCATTGATCATGGGCATCAATATTCTATTGGCTACAAATCCTGGATAGTCATTGACTTCGGTAGGCGTTTTGCCCAATTGCCCAGAAAGCTCCATAATGGTTTTGGTTACTTCATTGGAAGTACTATAACCTCGAATTATTTCCACCAATTTCATTATTGGTACGGGGTTCATAAAGTGCATACCAATTACTTTTTCTGGCCGACTGGTGACCGCAGCAATCTGGGTGATGGATATAGATGAGGTGTTGGTTGCTAAAATAGTTTTAGCGCCGCAGATAGTATCCAACTCCCGGAAAATACCCAGCTTAATATCCAAATTTTCCGTTGCGGCCTCTATAACCAAATCGGTATTGGCCACACCCTCCTTCAAAGTAGTAAAAGTTGTGATATTGTCAAGCGTTTGTTCTTTCTCCTGTTCCATGATGGAACCTTTTGAAATCATTCGGTCTAGGTTCTTTGTAATGGTGGACAATCCTTTATCCAACGATGCCTGTGCAATGTCAATAAGATTTACCTGAAACCTGTTTTGGGCAAATACATGGGCAATTCCGTTTCCCATGGTGCCAGCGCCTATAACTGCAATTGTTTTCATTCTATTTGAATATGTTGTAATTCTGTCAAGTTAAACGAAGTCTAAATCTCTATTGGGCAAATAGAGGTTTTCAACTACCTTTGAACCGAGATTACCTTATTTCTTAAACGATTCAATAATTTGAAGAGCCACCCGTAATGCTTGTGTTCCCTGTTTCAAACTTACAATGGGTTCGGTATTTTTGATAATTGCCTCAGCAAAAGTTTCCAACTCATCCAAAATAGCATTGTTGGAATCAATATCCGGATTCTCAAAGTAAATTTGTTTTTTCTCGCCTTCCGCATTTTGAAGAATCATATCAAAATCCCCTGGTTGCTTAGGGGCATCTTTCATTTTTACCACCTCCACTTTTTTCTCCAAAAAGTCTACTGAGATATATGCGTCTCTTTGAAAAAACCTTGATTTCCGCATATTTTTCAAAGAAATTCTACTGGAGGTAAGATTGGCAACGCAGCCATTTTCAAATTCGATTCGAGCGTTGGCAATATCAGGGGATTTGCTGATAACCGAAACACCACTGGCATTGATTTTTTTAACTTCTGAATTGACCACACTCAAAATAGCATCGATATCATGAATCATGAGGTCCAAAACAACAGGAACATCTGTACCTCTTGGGTTAAATTCGGCCAATCTATGGGTTTCTATGAACATTGGGGTGTCTATCTTGTCCTTTACAGCCAGAAAAGCTGGGTTGAATCGTTCTACATGGCCTACCTGTCCTTTTACACTATGTCTTGTAGCTAATTGTAGTAGTTCCTCTGCTTCGCTTAAGGTATTGGTAATGGGCTTTTCAATAAAAATATGCCTTCCTTTTTCGATAGCTTTTTTGGCACAGTCGAAATGAGAGAGGGTTGGGGTCACAATATCCACTACATCAACTTGGTCAATTAGGGTGTTGATATTATCGAAGTAGGCATAGCCAAATTCATCGGCTACCCTTTTGGCATTGATTTCATCGGGATCGTAGAATCCAATTAGCTCATATTTCTCCGATTCATTTAAGAGTCTCAGATGAATTTTCCCCAAATGTCCTGCACCAAGGACACCAACTTTTAGCATACCCACTGTTTTTGTCAAAAATAAGGATATGACATCACTCTTCAATAAAAAAATAGCTGCTAACCAGCTATAAATTTCGCGAGGAACTTTATAAATTCGTGTGCCAGACCAAAAAGATGAAAGATACACATAAGCATAAGGGTATGCGGAACCAATTGGCCGACACTTTGGAGGCCAAGGGTATTAAGGATAAAAAGGTTTTGGAGGCCATTAGGACCATACCAAGGCATTTGTTTTTGGATAGTGGTTTTGGGGATCATGCCTATCAGGACAAAGCTTTTCCCATAGGTGCCGAGCAAACCATTTCCCAACCTTATACGGTCGCTTTTCAAACGGAATTACTTCAAGTTAAACCCAATGATTCCATATTGGAAATAGGTACTGGAAGTGGCTATCAAACTGCTATTTTACTGCATTTAAGAGCTAAGGTATATACTATTGAACGCCAAAAGGAACTCTTTAAAAAAACCAAAATTTTCTTTACTAAGATGAGTTACCGACCCAAAAAAGCGGTTTTTGGCGACGGATATAAAGGCCTTCCCGTTGAAGCACCTTTTGATGGCATTATTGTTACGGCTGGAGCTCCAGAAGTTCCAAAAGCCCTAATGTCCCAGTTGAAGGTAGGGGGGAGGTTAGTGATTCCTGTTGGGATAGACAGTCAAGTCATGACCTTGTTCACCAGAAAATCTGAAAAGGAATTTGAAAAACAGGAATTAGGGGCATTCCGGTTTGTACCGCTTTTGGAAAACAAAAACTAAACCCGAACTATTGGTTAAAACTCTTTTTTATTCGAGATAGGTCCCGTTTGTTGTCGCGATCTTTGATTGTTTCCCGTTTATCATACAGTTTTTTCCCTTTCGCAAGTCCAATATTTACCTTGGCAAGCCCTCTTTCATTGATAAATAAGTTGAGTGGAATGATGGTCAATCCTGTTGTATTGACCTCTTTTAACAGTTTTTTAAGTTCCTGTTTGTTTAGGAGCAGTTTTCTTTCCGCTTTGGGTTTGTGGTTGTAATGCCCCCCATGGCTATACTCATCTACCTGCATATTGATTACGAAAAGTTCGCCTTGGTCATTAAATTCACAAAAACTTTGGGAGAGTGAGGCCTTCCCCAATCTAATGGATTTGATCTCCGTACCTCCCAAAACAATCCCGGCAGTATAGCTGTCCAAGATTTCATAATCAAACCGGGCACGCTTATTTTTTATGTTAATGTTTTTTTGCATTGGGGCAAAAATATAAACTCTTTGTAATGTTGCATGAGAATTTACGATTATCTATTAAACCTATCTTATGAAAAAAGTTGTTTCAGGACTTATATTGGTATTGGCATTTGCTTGTAAACAGCAGCCAAAAGCGGAAATCACCGTACAAGAAATAGTGGACAAATCCATTGAAGATAGTGGCGGACGTTTATACAAGGACCATGGCACCTTATTTTATTTTAGAAACAGAAAATACATTTCCCGTATTGTAGATAAGAAAAAAATCTTGGAACGGATTACCTTCTTGGATTCTAATAGTATTCAGGATATACACACGAATATCGGATTTACGCGCTATATCAACGACACTCTTGTTGATTTACCAGATTCCCTTGCCAATCGCTATGCCAATTCGGTAAACTCCGTTCATTATTTTGCCAGGCTACCCTATGGACTTAACGACAAAGCGGTTAATAAGGAACTTTTGGGGGAAGAAAGTATTCAAAGTAAAGCGTATTACAAAGTTAAAGTCACTTTTGACCAAAATGGGGGAGGGGACGATTTCGACGATGTATATCTGTATTGGTTCAACAAAGAAACTTTTAAGGTAGATTATCTAGCCTATGATTTTCATGTAAATGGTGGAGGGCAGCGATTTAGGATGGCCTACAATGAGCGCTATGTAAACGGAATTCGCTTTGTGGATTATGAAAATTACAAATCCAAGGTTAAAACAATAGACATTCTTGATATTGCCAAATTGTTTGAGACAGGAGAGTTGGAATTACTTTCTAAAATTGAGCTATCAGATATTAAGGTAAACAAAGACTAGTCCATCCGTAGTCGGATGTCGGTGGCTTCCCCGTCAATAATCCGTACGATAAAAAGACTGCTATTATCAGTGTCATCCATTGGACTGTACTTTTCCATTCCCAACATTTTGTTTACAAACTCCGGAGTTGTGTTGCTATGGCCAACAACCAAAACATTTAATCTTTCATTTGAGTTTTTAAAAGCCTCAATGTCTACATTGCCTGGATCATAATATTTAATGGTAATATCCTTTTTAACCGAAGTAGGCGCAGCGGTCATGGAAGTGCGCTCATAGTTGGTGGAATAGACGACGTCCAAATCAATTGGATCAAAAACCTCAGCCCACTTTATGGCTCGTCCCAATCCGTCCTGGTTTAGCTCTGGATCCCTGTTTTCGGGGTCTGTCCTATCTTTTTCAGCATGCCGGATAAAATAAAAGGTGGAAACCACAGGATCTTCGGTAATTTCCATATCTTTATTGGAGTTGTTGCAGCTAATACCTGCAACCAAACAAATTGCAAGGGCAAGAAAAATTTTTGTTGTTCGCATAGTTACTTGTCTATCAGTCCCCCTATTTTACTATTACTTTGTTAAATGTAACGTTTAATTTTCATTTTATCGTATGCATAAGAATTTGGCATGGATTGCGTTGTTTTTGACCACGGCTGTTTTAAAGTCCCAAGAGCGAACGTTACCGGCGGACTTTAGACAACACACGCTTACCCAGTTCAATGCCAGTTTGTTCAATGCCACCTACAACCTAGACTGGAACAACCCAAACTCGTTTTCGGTTTGGAGTAGATGGCAATGGCAAACGGTGGATGGCGATCCTACCACCTTGTTTGCAACATATTCCCATCAGATAAACCAAAATTCAGCCGCTGGATTGGGTTTTCTTCAGCACAATACGGGAACCTATTTAAATACGGGCTTTAATCTTAATTATGTGCATGCTTTCCAACTTGAGCATAATATTAGACTGTTTGTAGGCGCCAATGTTTATGGGTTCAAAGAACAGTTGGCAGATGATCGGTTCATGCCAGATCCTGATATTGAACTTCCCGAGTTGGAATCTACCGACGATTTTATGATTCAATTATCTCCTGCAGTACGATTGCAGGTTGATCAAGTGAATATTGGATTGGCGTTGGAAAATACAGTAGACTTTAATCTGTCTGACAGCAATAGTGGACAAGCAGATGGAGGTACAGTGGTCATCGGGACCCTAAGCAATGATTTTCCTTTGTATTTATTTGAAGGATTGGATGAGAGTTTTGTGAGACCTGTGCTATATGTGAAGTCCATACCCAGTGAAGATACTCAAGTAGGCATTAATGGATTGCTCTCGACTTCAAAATTTTGGGTGCAAGGAGGGTATAACAGTTTTTATGGCGTATCCGGTGGTTTGGGGGCGACCTTTGCTCAACAGTTTTCCATTGGCGGTTTATTGGAGTTTGGAACAGACTCATCCCTAAATGATGAAAAATCAACAATAGAAATCGTCGCTTCCTATCATTTTGGCCAATCTGACAACCGCAGAAAAGTAGTGGGTTTTGATGTAGAAAGAGACGATGCTTTAGCGAAGGTACGATTGGAGGCAGAGGAAGAACGAAAAAAAAGGGAAGAGGAACGTGAAAAAGAGGAGAAGGAAAAACAGATGCTTGCGGACCAGCAATTGACTTCAAGAGAAGAGCAAGTGAGGGATTCCATTGCCCAAGCGGATTTGGCCGCATTACGATTAAAAGAACAGCAACGATTGGATAGTATAAGTCAAGTCGTGGAAGAAAATGTTGAAATTCAGGCTAACGAAAAATACGAGGAAGTAGCCAGTGGGGAAGGGCTTGAACCTGGATTCTATCTAATTGCCAATGTTTTTGGCACCAAAAAATACTATGAAAATTTCATGGTATTATTAAAGAAAAGAGGACTAAGTCCAAAATCGTTCTACAGGGAGGTCAACAAATATAGATACGTCTATCTTGAACGCTATAATACTATGAATGAGGCGCGCAAGGCAAGAGATAGTAAGTTTGATGGGCAATACCCTCACAAAACGTGGATATTTAGAGTGAGGGCGAACTGATCAAAATGGTAACCCTAAATCTTACTTTCGAACAATAAGGGAAATGAAGTTACCGAAACATCGTATTGCCGAATTAATGTTGTATGCCCTTTTGAACCCAAGATTTGTTGCATTGCGGTAAAAGTTGAAAAAGTTGGGTCGTAGTCGTAGGTAAAAGAACCTACAGTGTCTTCTCCACCATCCATACCAACTTCAACATATTTAATCACATTGCCTTCTTGATCCAA
This sequence comes from uncultured Allomuricauda sp., assembly GCA_965117065.1. Lineage (GTDB taxonomy): Bacteria > Bacteroidota > Bacteroidia > Flavobacteriales > Flavobacteriaceae > Flagellimonas. Next base: position 730,468 of record OZ220751.1, on the reverse strand, counting down.
AGAAACTAAAAAGTAATACTGAATAGCATTATCAGATATTTCCATTAGTAAAATGTCGGGTTTGGCACTAAATGTTTCTACCCTTTTGGTAGAAAAGGTGTTTAACGAATGCTCCAAAGGTTGTGGAGAGCTCAGCAAATTGCTTAAACCCACCACCAAAAGTAATAGTGTTTTCATTTTCTATTGTTCAGGAGCTAAACCACAGTTTATCGAAAATGATTCATTTCATGATTCATTTATACATTCAATAGGGTTCAGCAAGTTCTCAAGAAACAATATCCATCAATTATCAGTGCCTTGGGGCTAAGAATTTATAAATCAATGGTTTGAATTGACGAATAACCCGTTTGGATCTATGGATTATTTTAACCTTGGTTATCTAGAAGCCAAAATAAGGGGTGAAGTAAATCGCGACCTAAAGTATTTTTGGAAAGTGGGGTAAGTGCCAGTACTATTTTTTTATCTCCTTTTGAACCAAATGCTCCAAGTAGGCAATGGTATTTACCAAATATTTTCGATCCCTGGTCATGGTTGACATGGCAATAGCCCCTTGCAACATGGTGAACAGCTGTTTTGCAAATTGCAATGGAGGAACAGGCAAGTAGATTTCCATTTGGTTTATACCGTCTTCCAAAACAAGTGCAATTTTCCCTTCTATTTCCTTGATGGTTTCCTTGACCGCAGCCGCCAACAATTGGTTGTTGTTTTGGGCATCCACCCCCACATTGAGGATAGGACACCCCCCAAAAGGGAGGGTAAAAACATCGTATTGCTTATAGAATCGTAAGAGCGAAGACAATTTATCCATAGCCTTACCTTCCACATTCAATTTATCGTCCAACATTGCAAGTAAATGACTTCTGTTATATTCAAATGCCGAAAGAGCCAAAGCTTCCTTGTTCTCAAAATTACCGTAGATGGCACCCTTGGTTAGTCCTGTTGCCTCAGTCAGGTCACTCATACTGGTGCCTACATAGCCGAACTTATTAAAAATAGGAGCAACGGTCTCAATAATGTATGCGGTGGTGCGTTCGGCTTTCTTGGTCATGCTAGCTAAGGTTGAGTTAGGTGCTTACTAATATATAAAAAACAGATACTGTATGGTATTTTAAAAAAGAAAAGCCCTTACTTTTAACAAAATAAGGGCTTCAAAATCTATAAGTTAAATGTTTACTTTACCAATTCGCTTTGGTTTCTAAAGACCAATCTGTCATCAAATGAATCCAAAAGAACAATACTCTCCGCTTGGATTTTACCTGCCAGAAGTTCTTTGGACAACTGGTTCAGCACCTCTTTTTGAATTAATCTTTTTACAGGCCGGGCCCCGAACTGCGGGTCATATCCTTTTGCTGCCAAATAGGTTATCGCCTCCTCGGTCGCATCAATAGTAATTTGTTGTTTCCCTACCATTTTTTTCAACTGCTCCAGCTGTAAACGTACAATTTCCTTGATGTTGGATTTGTCCAAAGGAGTGAACATAATGATGTCATCAATCCGATTTAGAAATTCTGGCCGTATGGTTTTCCGTAGGAGTCCCATGACCTCTACCCGCGCAGCACTTGCAGCATTTTCCAAGTTGGAGGTATCCTCGAATTTTTCCTGGATAATGTGACTCCCCATATTGCTGGTCATGATGATAATGGAATTTTTAAAGTCCGCGACCCGACCTTTGTTGTCTGTTAGCCTTCCTTCATCCAAAACCTGTAAAAGAATATTAAAGGTGTCTGGATGGGCTTTTTCTATTTCATCCAGTAACACCACGGAATAGGGTTTTCTTCGAACAGCTTCTGTCAATTGCCCGCCTTCGTCATAGCCGACATACCCTGGAGGGGCTCCAACCAACCTACTTACGGAATGTCGCTCCTGATATTCGCTCATATCTATCCGGGTAATGGCATTTTCATCGTCAAATAGATATGCAGCAAGTGTTTTGGCGAGTTCAGTCTTACCCACGCCTGTATTTCCTAAGAATAGAAAGGATCCAATAGGCTTTTTAACATCCTGTAGTCCCGCTCTACTTCTTCTTATGGCATCGGAAACTGCAGTTATGGCTTCTTCCTGGCCCACCACACGTTTATGCAACACATCCTCAAGCTGTAACAGTTTTTCCCGTTCACTTTTCATCATTTTGGTAACAGGGATTCCAGTCCATTTGGCTACTACTTCTGCAATATCCTCATTGGTCACTTCCTCTTTGATTAAGGTTCCGGCACTTTGTTGGGACGCCAATTCTTCCTTCAGTTTTTGCAGCAATTCTTGGGATTCCTTTATTTTTCCATAGCGAAGCTCTGCAACTTTACCGTAATCCCCGTTACGTTCTGCTCGTTCTGCTTCCAGTTTAAAGTTTTCAATATCTTGTTTGGTCTTTTGAATATTGTCCACCACACCTTTCTCTCTTTCCCATTGCGCGAAGATTTCATTTCTATCCTCTTTTAAATTGGCCAATTCCAAGTTAAGGCCCTTTAGTTTAGCCTTGTCATTTTCCCGTTTAATAGCCTCTATCTCAATTTCCAATTGCATGATTTTCCGGTCCAGGGCATCCAATTCCTCTGGTTTGGAGTTGATTTCCATACGCAACTTGGAAGCCGCTTCATCCATAAGGTCAATGGCCTTGTCCGGAAGAAATCTGTTGGTAATGTAGCGTTGTGACAACTCTACCGCAGAAATAACCGCTTCATCCTTAATTCGTACTTTATGGTGTGTTTCGTATTTCTCCTTGATTCCCCTCAATATGGAAATGGCACTTTCGGTATCCGGTTCGTCAATGACCACTTTCTGGAACCTACGCTCTAAAGCTTTGTCTTTTTCAAAGTATTTCTGGTATTCATCCAAGGTGGTAGCGCCAATAGCACGCAATTCTCCTCGAGCCAAAGCTGGCTTTAAGATGTTAGCGGCATCCATGGCCCCCTGGCCGCCCCCGGCACCTACCAAGGTGTGGATTTCATCAATGAAGAGGACAATATCCCCGTCTGAAGTAGTTACCTCCTTGATAACAGCCTTCAAACGCTCCTCAAATTCCCCTTTAAATTTAGCGCCGGCGATTAGGGCTCCCATGTCTAAGGAATAGATTATTTTGTCCTTTAGGTTCTCTGGAATGTCTCCTTGTACAATACGATGGGCCAAACCTTCGGCAATGGCTGTTTTGCCCACACCAGGTTCCCCTACCAACATAGGATTGTTCTTGGTTCTGCGGGACAGGATTTGCAATACGCGCCTGATCTCTTCATCTCTACCGATTACAGGGTCCAGTTTCCCATTATCTGCAAGTTGATTTAGGTTGTTGGCATATTTATCCAAGGAATTATAGGTGTCTTCTGCGCTCTGTGAGGTCACCCTGCCACCTTTTCGCAGTTCTTGAATGGCTGTATTAAGGTCTTTTTCCTTTACTCCTTGATCTTTTAAGATTTGTGCAATCTTACTTTTGGATTTAAAGATGGCAAGCAATAAGTGTTCTATGGAAACAAATTCGTCCCCTTGCTTTTTGGCGATTATATTAGCTTCATTGAGTGATTTTCCGGCTTCCCGTGAGAGCATAATGTCACCACCGTCTACCTTGGAAAAACTTTCAAGTTCCTTCTCCAGGATTTGATCAAGAAAAGCAATGTTCACGTTCAGCTTTTTGAGGATAAAGGGTAATACATTTTCATCTACCTCCCCAATGGCCTTAAAAAGGTGTTCATTTTCTATTTGCTGATGCCCCAATTCTTGGGCAAGCTGTTGGGCTTGCTGAAGGGCTTCTTGTGATTTTATAGTGAAATTATTAAAGTTCATTTTCCATGTTTTATTGCTTATAGGTCAACAACAATACCAATTGGGCAGGCCAGTCAAAATGTCGCTTAAAGCTAGCAAATACAGGACATTTCGTCAGTTTGTAAGCTTTTTGCCCAAGCTCGACATAACTAGTAAATTTGCAGCATGGGAATATTTGGAAAAGTGTTTGGAAAAAACTCGGAACAGAAGGAAAGAACGAGTAAGATACCGTGGATACCTTTGGTATCCCTAGAACAACTAGAAGAAATTAAAGATAATTCCAAAGTGCGAACCCAACTGATTTTTAAGCATTCCACCACCTGCGGCATCAGCCGTATGGTCCTCAATATGTTTACAGGTTCCTATGACTTGGATGCGGAAAACGATATTTATTTTTTGGATTTGCTTGCACATCGGGGCGTTTCCAATGCAGTTGAATCCAAATTTAGGGTTAGGCATCAGTCCCCACAATTGTTGATTATTAAAAATGAAGAGGTATCCTTCCACACTTCTCATGGAGCTATTGCAGATGTGGATTTAACACAGCACGTTTAGGTAAAGGACGGTTGTCATTACAAGCGGAATCCAGATGTGATGAATCAACAACATCCAGACTCCGCTCGAATTGACAATTTATTTAATCATTAAATTGGGTCTCAGCAACAAATTGGTTTTGGGTAATGATTGATTTCAATCGGGATTTTAAATCTTCCCCCGCATCATAGACCATTTGTTCATTGGTAGGGAATGGAACTGACCGTACTTGGAGTAGCGAAATCAAGTCCGTTTCCAAAGCTCTTTTATCCCCTTTGTAATTGGCATAGATGTGTTCAAACACAAACTCACTGGATAGGGGATAGGAGTTTATTTCCTGCCCACTGGATAAATCGGTAAAACTCACCTTGGCACCAATCTGTGCGCTTTTAAACTGTGTGAACTGATAGAAATTACACTTTACTGTTCTTAGCCTGTCTACCTTTATTCGATTGCCCAAACTGTCCTTTACCGCATTTCCCTCGCTATCCAACAAGTACTCATAACCATCCTTGATTTGCTTTTCCTTAATAATTTGCTTCTCGTTGATCTGTTCTGGAGAAATGTTGATTTCCCTAAAGTTTAAGTTTAAGGCATAATCATATTCGATGTTGGACAAGGGATTGGTATGGTATTCTGTCCAAAAATTGTCAATCCCAAAAGTATTAAAGTCCAACAATTCATTTTCCAACCTTTCTGGAATAATTTGCTCGGTCTCGTTTCCAATTTGAACCCTAACGTATTCAAGGCCCTTGGCGTAGGCATTTTCCATTTTGACAATGGTTTCCTTGTACCCTGGGTTGATATCTTGCAAGTACTTTAACTCATTGTAGGCAGACCTAAAGTCCACTTTTTCGTTTGCCCTTGCCAACAGATCTGAAGCATTGTTGTACAAATATTCAGAAAGATTGGTTTTGGTCGCCAAAATATCTGAATCGTAGTTGGCAAAGCTGAACCTGGCTTCTCTTCCATCATCATAAATGGAAAGAGGCAAAAGAGGACGTATTCGCTGTTGGATTCCTTTGAGTTGGAGATACTTGTTATAAATCACCTCCAAGTTGGCAGGATTCCCGTCTTTCTGTAGAAAGGCAATTTGCTCTAGTTCGCGTTCGGTGTTCTTGGCAAAAGCATCTTCCAACAGAACCACATAAGCCTGATGTCCTTTTCTTGTCTTGTTTTCAGCAAGGTTTTTGATGGCCTTGTTCATGGCAGAAACATAGTTTCCACTATTAAGGGCCTCTTGGGTTTTTTTTACACCACCGCAAGCAATAAATAGAGCGATTGTGCCTAAGAGTAGTATTTTCTTCATGGCTTTTTGATTTTATTGGTTATGGTTGGGTTTTCAACAGCCGTGCCAAAAACCTATAAAGTAGTAACGAAAAAGGATTATCGGTAGTATATTATCGATGAAACACATAAAAGACAGCTTGTTTTGTGAACTTTGACCTTGTGTCTTTTATTGTTAATTGCCTTTTGATAAAATTGATTTTTACCACATTTTTTTTCGATTCAGTTAGCTTTTCTATTCGTAATTTTAGCACTTCTTAATTCAAAAGGTACATGGAAAGAGATCACCGAATTTTTGAACTGATCGAAAACGAAAGGGAAAGACAAATTGAAGGCTTGGAGCTTATTGCTTCCGAGAATTTTGTGAGCCCACAGGTTATGGAGGCAGCGGGTTCTGTCCTTACCAATAAATACGCCGAAGGTTATCCGGGAAAGCGTTATTATGGAGGATGCGAAGTGGTAGACCAAGTTGAGCAACTGGCCATTGATAGGGCCAAGGAGCTTTTTGGTGCAGTGTACGCTAATGTGCAGCCTCATTCGGGTTCACAGGCCAATGCTTCGGTGTACCATGCATGTCTTAAACCTGGTGATACCATTCTTGGTTTTGACTTGGCCCATGGTGGGCATTTGACCCATGGTTCACCAGTCAATTTCTCCGGAAAATTATACAATCCTGTATTTTATGGGGTAGATGAGGAGACCGGAACTTTAAATTATGATAAGATCCAAGAAGTTGCGGACCGGGAAAAACCTAAATTGATTATTGCTGGGGCTTCCGCTTACTCCCGCGATATGGACTTTAAACGTTTTAGGGAAATAGCCGATAGTGTGAATGCCATTTTACTGGCAGACATTTCGCACCCGGCGGGACTCATTGCCAAGGGAATCATGAATGATCCCATTCCGCATTGTCATATTGTGACCACAACAACCCACAAAACCCTCAGAGGTCCCAGAGGTGGACTTATCTTAATGGGAGAGAATTTTGAAAACCCATTTGGTATCCGACTTAAAAATGGAAACTTAAGAAAAATGTCGGGCCTTTTGGATTTGGCAGTTTTTCCGGGTAACCAGGGCGGACCTCTAGAGCATATAATAGCAGCCAAGGCGGTGGCTTTTGGTGAAGCACTGACCGATAACTTCCTGCACTACATTATTCAGGTAAAGAAAAATGCAGAGGCTATGGCCAAAGCATTTGTAGACCGTGATTACAAAGTAATCTCCGGAGGCACAGACAATCACATGATGCTCATTGACCTAAGAAACAAAGGCATTACGGGCAAAGATGCAGAAAAAGCATTGGAGTTGGCAGCCATTACCGCCAACAAGAACATGGTGCCCTTTGACGATCAATCCCCATTTATCACCTCAGGTATTCGGTTTGGAACATCTGCGATTACCACACGTGGTCTTAAGGAAGCCGACATGGAGACCATAGTGGGCTTCATAGATGAGGTGCTGGTGAATCCCACCAACGAAAAAGGCATATCAAGTATACAACAAAAGGTTAGTGACCTTATGAGTTCCAGACCACTGTTTACTGCCTAGTGTAGACGGGTTATGAGCATATTGGTATTAATCCAAAAGAAAAAAAGCTTCTTTACGAAGTTGTTTGCTCTCTAAGGTGTATACCATTACGTTGTGCTCCGCATCATCCTCAAAATACAAGCCCCAATGATCAAAATAACTGTACTCAGTATCTTGATTTGCGGGAGATTGGGAATTTTCCTCAAAAACAGGAACGAAAATCTCGTAGGGCATCTCGGTTAAACCTTTGGTGAAATACACAAAATGTTCACTGAGCATGTTAACGATATTTCCCAATTGCTCCGTAATGCTGTAATCGCGAATACGAGTAATTACAATAGAAGTATCCCTGAAATGGAGGGAGAGTTCTGCAACATCTATGCTGCTGTTGTTTTTAAAGCTTAAGGTTTCAAAGGCGGCGTCAAAAGAGGACGTTATCTTTTGATCATCAGAATTGCAAACAAAGCCACCCCAATTTCCATTGTTGAAATGGTGTAGGCTTTCGGTTAGACCAAAATTGCAATAAAGGTCCAGGATTAATTCTGTTTTTCTTTTTCCCGTGTGATATCTACACTTAACATTGACCTCTGCAAAAAAATCCTTTTCAAGAATTTTTATGAACTCATCGAGGCCATCGGCTGTAACAAATGTCTGTATACCATCAAGGGGGAAATTTGGATTTGTTCTTTTTTGGAATGGCATGATTCGTACTTAGATAGTTGTTCTCTATCAAAGTTAAAACGAATCTTTTTTTTAAGATTAGAGGAAATCCTTAAAAATTCTGGGGATTTTCTGCTATTTACCCCCTTTTTTAGGGGTTTTGGCAAAAAACAAAAAAAAGTAAGGCAATATGGCCCCTAGTGGATGAGAGTCATTTTCTAAATGAAACCTCTGTTTTTTGCAGCCAAAATCAAGGCAAGGTCATTCTCATTCTCCGTACCAAAAAGCGATTTTAAATGCCTTTTTCGATTTTCTATGGAGGAGGGAGATAGGCGAATATGGTTTTCCAAATCCTTGTTTTTGGTTCCTATGGAAAGATGGTACAGGATTTTCTTATCCTTTTCGTCCAAATCTATATTGGTGGTCATTTTCTTTCTAATGGCCACCAAAGCCTTGGAAGAATAGTAGGGTGGGTTAAGTACAACTGTACGTACGGCATCTTCGAGAGTATCCGGGTCTATATCGGTCTTGATCAAGTACCCATCTGGATCTACGGAGCGCAGTATGCTGTTGATCCTGTGGCTATCCCCAAAAGAGGACATAAAGATGATTTTTGTTTCTGGAACCAGTTTACGGGCCAAAACACCCAAATCTTCCCCAGTATGTGGTTGTTCTTCATTGGGTGGGTACAATTGTACGTCCAAGAAAAGGACATCATATTTAAAGGAATCCACGGATTCTTCAATCATTTTTTTACCCAGCTCATAGGAATTGGCCGTATCCACAATTATATTATGGCCATCAAACACCATCCTGTCTAGGATAAATTTGTATCCCAACATTGTCATCTCGTGGTCGTCAATGGCTAAAATTCTCAGCGTTTTCATGTTTGTTTGGTTTTTAAGATTTAGGCATTCAAAATTTGTTTGCGTTCTTGGGCCGCTTTAGGATCTTTCTGCACAATATATTTAATGGGCAATTGTACGGTAATTGTAGTACCCTTGCCCTTGGCGCTGTCCACCTCTAGGACGCCGTCTATTTTTTGAACTCGGGACATGAGGTTGCGCAGTCCAATTCCATTTTTGTTTTTGGCCTTATCAAAACCGATACCGTCGTCCATAATGGCCATCTTTAGAGTACTGTTTTCGCGTACAAGTGAGATATGCACCTGCCTGGCTTGGGCATGCTTTACACAATTTTGGAGCGATTCCTGAACAATTCTATACGCATTTATCTTAATGTCCCCATCCAGGGCATCCCATTCCATATCATCTTCGTAAGAAAAAGAACATTGCATTCCGGAAGAGGCACCAACGGTACTGATCAACTCATCCAGGGAAACAATAAAGTTATAAAATTTTTGGTAGGAAGCATTGCTAAGTTCGTGCGAAATGGTTCTTATCTCTTCTGATAGGTCCTTAAGTTTTTCTATATAATCTGCCCTTTGCGCCATGGCATCATCATCGTTGTACTCGTTTAATCCGCTCAACATCAGTCTAATGCCTAACATTTCGCTTAGCACACTATCGTGCAACTCTTCCGAAACGCGCTTTTGCGTCAACTTTTTCCCTTCCTCAAATTTGCCCTGTTGTGCAAGCATTAAACTATAGATTTCTTGGTTGGCCTCTTGTTGCTCTTGTTCGTATTTAAGCCTGTTGTTACTGGCCCGCTGGGTAAAAATTATATACAGGGCGGCTGCGACCAGAAGAAACCCTATAGCGATAAGGGTCCAAATTAATTTTCCCCGTGTGAGGGCTTCGTTTTTTTGGATTACCTCATCTGTTTCTAGACGGATACGCGCAAACTTGTCTCTTTTGGCGCGTTCGTCTTCTTGGATTTGTTCATTAAGATCATAAAACTCATTGGAATAAACAACTGCGTTTTTATAATCAAGGGCTGTCAAAATTTTAAGGACTTCCAATTGCTGAAAATTGTTAGACGTTTGTTGCGCTATTTCTCTGGATTCTTTGGCCACCTTAATTGCCGAAAAAGTATCCAGTTTAGAGGCTAATAACTCAGCATAGTATTTTTTTGCTCTGGGTTGGTCCCTTATAAGCCCTATACTATCATTGATTACTATCGCTTTCTTTAAAAGTTTCTCTGATTCTGTAATTTGGTTTTTTCCTTTTTGTATTGCACGAGCCAAACTGACCATTGCCATAGAATATGCTATTGGATCACCTGTTTTAAGTTTAACGTCCTTCAACAAGTTCCGGAAGGCATGTTCCGCCCCAAGGTAATTCCTATTCTTTAGCAACAAATTGGCAATGTTGTTTTGATTTTCCCATACGTAAATCATTCTGTTGTCAAGTTGCAATTTTGGGATATATGATTTCGCCTTTTGGTAATATTCCAAGGACTTTTCCGAGTTATTCATTCCGTTGGCCGTTATCCCTAAAAGATTGTTACAATTGTATATTCTTTTGTAATCTTCCAAGTCTTCAAAAATCATGAGTGCTTGGGTAGTACTTACTTCAGCTCCGAGATAGTCTTTGAAGTACTCTTGAATGGAACCCATGCTGTATTGCATCCGTCCTCTTAAAGATTGGGATGTGGAATCCACGGGTAATTGGTCAAAACTCCTATAAGCCCTTTGGTAGTGATAATAGGCACTGTCCATAATCCCATAAGATTTAAGGAAAGAGGCCAAGTCCCAATGGGATTCTCCTTCAGCTTTATAGAGTCTGCCTTTTTGAGATAGCTCCAAGACCTTTTGGTTCATTTTTCGGAAGCCCAAGGAATCTTCTAAACGCTTATAGGCTAGTGAAATGCGAGAAAGATGGTCTAGTTTAAGGGTGTCATTGGTTACATTTTGAGCAAGGTCATCCGCCTTCAGCAAAAAAGCTTGAAGAGATTCCCCAGGCAAGTGTGTGCTATCTCGGGAGGCGTTGATCAAGGCATTGATACGAACTGATTCTTCTGAAATGGACGTATTACCGTCCCCAGATTGTCTTCCACAGCAACATAACAAAATTAAAACTGATATTAAGTACTTGTTTTTCAATATTTTGTACTAAAAAGTGGGCAGCGTTTTGTTTTCTTTTACTACAAGGTAAAAAAAAAGCCCCAAACCGTAATCGGAAAAGGGGCTATGTAATAAAATTGTTAAAGACTACAACTCTCGGTCGTCATCTAGAATATCTCTCCATTGGGATAAATGATTTCTTAATAGATTTTCACTATCCTCCTTGTTCTCAGTCTTAGCATTATCCACTTCCAAAGCTAAGGTATTCTCAGGTTCAGGAGGGTTCTCCTTGTCAATTGTGTTACTACAACAACAAAGGCAAAAAACAGTAAAGAGATAGATGATTATCCGAGTCAATGTTTTCATTTGGTTGGTAAAAACAGGACTTTATTGTCTATCATCATCTTGCGATTTGTTTCCTTCTGTCGCATCTTGATCATCAAGACCTTCAAACAGCGCTTCCGTTTCACTCACATTGGTTTCGGCTTCACAGGAAAACAATCCCATAGTCATAACAGCAACAGCAAAAATACTCACAACTTTTCTCATCATTTATTAGTTTTTAGGTTAGAAAATTTGGTTTATGTCAACAAGTTATTTTAGTAACCAAAAATGAGAGGGCCTACCCAAATTGTTTTAGTAAATGAGGTAATTGTGTTAGAATTTTGCTAAAGTGTGTTAGAATTACACTAATTAACGTTGTTAACCGCAGTTTTGGAGAGCATTTCCTTTAGGTCTTCTATTTTTTTTCTGTAGGTTTTGGAGAAGGGCAGCTCATCTTCCCGGTTGTTACGGAGGGTACAAATGGATTTGCCAAAGTTGATCCGGCTTACATAGCGGCTGTTGAGGATATAACTCTGGTGAATGCGGATAAAGCTTTCCGGGAGTTGTTCTTCAAAAAACTTTAACGTCTTAAAGGCACTGATCACATTGCCATCCCGCATAAAAAAGTCCGTGGAGTTATTGTCCGATTTTAAGTACAGGATGTCATTGGTATCCAAATAGCGGTAATCATTGTACGATTTTAAACAAATGGTGGTGGGTACATGTTGCTGCGGATACAGTTTGCGCAAGCGCATTATGGTTTTGCGAATGTCAAACTCGTTATGCGGTAGCACCCAATAATCAAAGAATCCGCTTTTAATGGCATTATAGGCGAACTTTTTTGAAGTGGAAAAGCCAATAACAATGGGCAAGTTCTGCATAAACTGATTCAACTCGGATACCATATGGAAATAAGCCATCCCTTCCTCACTTAGGTTGACAAACACAATATCCGGAGTAAACTTTAGGATATGGTTTAAGCCTTGTTCGGAATCGGCAGCGGTACCTACGCAAGAAAAATCTGCGTACTCACGTAAATAGACCTGTAGTTGCAATTTAGAGGTTGCACTGGAATCAATTATGGCATAGGTGTAATCCATATGTAAATCACTGGGTGCAAGTTAATAACGTCTAAAAAAAACTCGTTGCAGATTTCCCTTAAAAAAACTGGGGGTTTTCCTTAAAATCGAGGTTTTTTGCTTCTTTTTTTAACGAATTCGGCCAAATGTTAATTTTTTGGAACAAATTCAAAGGCCCCAATATCTGGATTTTGATCTCTAACCACACCTGAAATATCAGCAGGGATCGGGGGCGTTATGTTGGGATCCGCAGCATCCAAGGCGGAAGAGTTTGCCCCAATCTGAAATTGGTCTTCAAAAGGTAGTAAAAAATCGGGGTCTTGATCCAGTAATACGTTCTCATACAGATTGGCGTCCCCAAAGTTGTAAAGGGGATTGTCTGCAAAGCTATTTGCTGGATCATTGAATTGTAGAAGGCAGTGTTTAAAACTAAAATTAAAGACTGAACTTAGATCTTGCTGAAGTTGTAATTCTATGGCCATTGTGCCGGCCACAATGCAATTGACAAAGTCGGCATTGTCAAGATCCTGTCCATCCAAATTGTTCAAAGCTAAGGCCGTTCCGCCTCTGAACCCATTATTCCAATAATTGGCTAGCGTGCAATGGGCAAAATAGTACTGGCCACCCATTTCGCCTAGAAAAGAATTTTCACCTGCATTGCCCAACACGCTATTTTCGGCTATTATGCTGGCTCCTGTGGCCCATAAATTTTGATTGATACTATTGTATATCTGGGTACTTCTTAGGGTAAGGGTTGGGCTTGCCAGAATACCATCTCCTTGCACACGCAGGCCCACGGTGGCATTTTTGATGGTGAGGTGCTCCAAACTATTCCCAATACTGCCCTGTCTTAACCACACAGTGCCCCATTGCCCGGGTTCTTTGGCATAACCGGGTTCCAGACGATCTCCTTCAAAGATGACCTCGTTTTCCAAAACTTCTTGATCTAGACTTAGTTGTCCGTTTACGAGTAGGGTAGCGCCTTGTTCTACCACCAGGCCGGAGTTGTTATGGAAGTGCACACGCCCGCCCGCCTCAACGTTCATGGTACTGCCATCTGGTACGGCGGCATAGCCATAGATTACATATGGTTTTTGATTGGTGAAGTTGAGTTGGTTCGGCTGAAGGTAAAAGCCTTCCACACGAATCTCATTGCCCTCGCTGTCCAATCCCAAAACAAGGGTTTCTTTGGTGCCATCAGAAAGGGTTGCAGGGTATAGAAAGATGGCATCCTTTACCAGGGTGACCAATTCCACCCGCTGGGTGTTGTTCCCATTCCCAAAAAGGAGGCCTTCGGTGTACAAAAACTCGTTGGTACCAGTTTGGGCCACATCAAAGGTGGTTTCTATAAAGACAAAAAGACTATCCTTGGCCAATAGCGGAATATCGTTGAACTCTTTTCCGGCCATGCCATCCACATTGAGCCTATAGCTACTGTTCTGCCCTGTTTCCAAGCCAATAAAGGGAATGAGTACATCCCTGTTCCCCTTGTTGTATACCTTTAGGGTATAGGTGGCACTACCAATGTTGGTGAAAACGGTATCCAAAAAAACAGTGTCTTTGGAAAAGGAAAGGTTGCCGGTGCTTGGGGCATAATCAAAGTCCTTGCGGCAAGAGCTCCACGAAATAATCAACACTAGGCCCAAACAGAGGGCAACATACCAACGACTCACGCTTTATTAAATAGTTTTTGAACAGCCTCCGGAACCCTTTTGGGTCTTAGGGTATTGGCATCCAGCAGACACCATTCTGTAGTAGCCTTAACTAAAAGTTGTCCATTTTTATTGTTTTTGATTTGAACAACCCTAATGGAAATTGGTCCTTGGGTTTTTTTTATGTAGGTGTGTACTTCCAGGGTATCACCCAAAAGCGCAGATCGGTCATAGTCAATATTATGGTTCTTTACCACCCAAACCAGGTCCTTACGCATCGTTTCATCAGTAGCCTTGACCCAGTGGTTTTTAGATATCTCTTGAATCCATTCCAAGTAACGCACATTATTTACATGATTGAGCTCGTCCAGGTCGTGTTTTGTAACCGTAAGGATTTGGGTGTGGGTCTGCATTACTCCTTTTTTCTTATGTGGACTTCAAAGAGTTTGTCCCAGTTTTTGCCGGTAACAAAGAAGGTGCCTCTTTCTTTATGGTAGGCCACACCGTTTAATACGGAATTACCCTCGTCCCAATTGGATCCTTTCTTTACCTTCGCTTGAAGTCCTCCAAAATTGATAACCCCCTCAATGGCTCCGGAAGTGGCATCTATGATCATCATACTTTCCTTTTGGTACACGTTGGCATAAATTTTTCCGTCTACATACTCCAGTTCGTTGGCTTTGTTAAAAATGGATTTGTTGGTCACTGTTTCCAAGTAACCTTCCTCTTCCAAGGTTGTAGGGTTCAAGAACCAGATTTTTTCAGTGCCATCACTTTTGTACAATTTAGTACCGTCATTGCAAAGGCCCCAGCCCTCTCTACTTTCACCATAGCTAAAGTTTTTCACCTTTTCCAAGGTAGCGGGATTGTACACATATCCTAGACCACTTTGCCAGGTAAGGTGGTACAGTTGATCGTTAAGCAGGGTAATACCCTCACCAAAAACGCTGGCATCCATTGCTATTTTCTGTGTTACTTCCCCAGTTTCAAAATCCACTTTTCTTACTGTGGAAAGGCCTTTTTTTCCAGTGCTCTCGTACAGTATCCCATCATAGAACTCCAATCCTTGGGTATATGCAGTTTGGTCATGTGGGTACGTATTGATGATATCATAGGTATAAATAACTGGAGTGGCCGAAGCCAACAGCTTTATTTTTTTTTCTAGATCAAAGGTTTGGTCTTGGTAGGCAATGGTGGCCACCAACACTTTGTTGCCCAAGGTTTCCGCATTTAGTTTGATTTTTCCATTGGTTACCGACAATTCTTGTCCGTCCATGGAATACCTAAGGATTTTGATCTCAATGTCTTTTTTGTTCTTAATGGCAACCCCCACTGACTGGTTTTGCTGAAATTTGTTTCCCTTGCCTTCCAACTGAATGGCAAACAATTTGGCAGGGTCTTTTTCCCCACCACAACCCATAAAAAATAGCAGTACAGCAAAAATAGAAATGAGTTTTATCATGGTTTTCAATGCTTGTTTCATTTGTTATGACCTGAATTATCGAAATTAAGGATGAAATAGGATTGCAGCAAATTTAAAATGGTCGTATATTTGCATCTGGCAAGTCCTACACGACCAGCTCCTGCAAAATCCCCCAGGGCGGGAACGCAGCAAGGGTATGTGGTCGTAGCGGTGCGATGTAGGTAGCTTGCCTTTTTTTGTGCCTAAAATTCTCCTGATCGCGTATCTTTCCAAACCAATTACAAACTCTGAAAATGGACAAAAACGTAGTTTTGATCACCGGTGGTTCTTCAGGAATTGGGAAATCTGTTGGAGCTTTTCTGACCACCAAGGGTTTTAAGGTCTTCGGGACCACACGAAATCTACAGAAATACCCCGATTTTGATGCTTTTGATTTGATTCAATTGGATGTTAAACAACCAGAAAGTGTAGAACGGGCCGTAGCTGAGGTAATTGAAAGGGAAGGTAGACTGGATGTTTTGATCAATAACGCAGGGGTTGGGATTACTGGACCCATTGAAGAAACCCCACATGAAGAGATTTTGAACGTTTTTGATACCAATTTTCATGGACCAGTACATATGATGAAGGCTGTATTGCCCCAAATGAGAAAACAAGGAGGCGGTTTGATTATCAATACTACATCCATTGCTGGTTATATGGGTTTACCCTTTAGGGGATATTATTCCGCCACCAAAGGGGCATTGGGCTTGGTGACCGAAGCCTTGAGCATGGAGACCAAGAGATTTGGAGTTTCCATAACCAATCTAGCTCCTGGGGATTTTGCGACCAATATAGCTGCTGGCAGGTATCATGCTCCGGTGGTTAAGGACTCTGCTTATGAACAGGCCTATCAAAAAAGTTTGGACCTAATGGACGAACATGTGGATGGAGGTGGGGATCCCCTTCAAGTGGCAAAAAAAGTATACAAGATCATTCAGAAAAAAAATCCTAAGATTCATTATCCGGTTGGGGAACTTACGCAAAGGCTTTCGCTCTTTTTAAAAAAGGTTTTACCGGATAGGGTCTATGAGAAACTTTTACTCAATCATTACAAACTTTAAAGTGATGGCATGTTTTTTGATTTGAATCAAAACATGAAACCAAAGAACATTACAACCATCATTTTATTGGCAACCTTCTCATTTCTTTATCAGGGTTGCGACGAGATTTACGAGTGCATATTTAACATCAATCCAGAAATCCATGACAAACCCTTGGAAATTGGTTTGGTTGGTGAAAGGTACTACGACATTGTTACCGCAGAGATTAGCAATGAGGTCAACGACAATGATTACTATTACGAATTTGATGTTTTTGGGGAGATTCCACCTGGAATTTCTTACGATATTAATCGAAGGTCCGTGGAATTTTTTGGAACTCCGGAAACACGAGGGGTTTATAGGTTCAAAGTGGAACTGTTTGTAGAGTCCTATGACTATCATGGGTACGATGGGAGTCCAACCTGTTCAGATTCTGCCGTTAGGGAGTTCACAATTCAAGTTGTGGACTAAAATCACCTAACAGATATTTTACCGGAAATTTAAAGACAAGGCTTCTTATTGTTGTAAATTCGCAACGAATTCTAGAACAACTTAAAACAGCATAAGTAGCATGAAATTTTTTATTGACACGGCCAATCTGGATCAAATAGCCGAAGCACAACAGCTTGGTGTACTAGACGGTGTAACTACCAATCCATCTTTGATGGCCAAAGAAGGTATTACAGGAAAAGAAAACATTTTAAAGCACTATGTGGATATCTGCAACATTGTGGAAGGTGATGTTTCCGCAGAGGTTGTTGCCACGGATTTTGATGGCATGGTGAAGGAAGGTGAGGAACTTGCAAAACTGCATGAGCAGATTGTGGTAAAAGTACCTATGATCAAGGATGGTGTCAAGGCTTTAAAATATTTCTCGGATAAAGGAATAAGAACCAACTGTACTTTAGTATTTTCTCCTGGGCAGGCCTTGTTGGCTGCTAAAGCGGGAGCTACTTATGTTTCACCTTTCTTGGGACGGTTGGACGATATCTCCACGGATGGACTAAACTTGATTGCTGAAATTCGTCAGATCTATGACAATTACGGTTTTGAAACACAAATCCTTGCAGCTTCCATTCGCCATACGATGCACGTAATCGATTGTGCCAAAATTGGTTCTGATGTGATGACTGGGCCATTGTCTTCCATAACGGGACTATTGAAACACCCTTTAACCGACATTGGTTTGGAGAAGTTCTTGGCAGATTATCGCAAAGGAAATGCCTAAGTAAAAAGAAAATTACCTTGTTGAGAAGCCCTGAAAATTGTTTTTAGGGCTTTTTTTTAGAAGGAAGTGTAGAGATTGGCAAAGGCATCCACGATCAAGGTATCCTTAGCGATAACACATTTGTTAAGGCCGTCTATGATCATAGCGGTCTGGATATCCTTAAAATTCTCGCCATAAAATTGATTTTCCTTGTCTAAACCATGTTCCTCCAAAAGATTCATCCATTGTGCGTGACCTGTTTTTAGGTTGATTCCCACAAAACGATGGTCCGGATATTGCTTTTGCAATTTAGCAACATGCTTGGTCACATTTTTAAAATGCCTCTTTTGGGAAGCGGTCCAAAAATAGAAGACCGTATTTTTTTGCTTGCTTATTTCCTTAATAGAAACTTTTTGATTGTTCACATCCGTGATAACAAGGTTTGGAAGCTCACTATTCGGTTGCAGGTTTTGGATGCCTTGGTACAAATGGGTGATTTCCTCTTTATGCTCTTCATTGGACGAAAGGGAGCGAAACTTGTCAATAAAGCTTTCACATTCCTTGCTGGCATTATGCTCTTTTAGCAAGTAATCCATGGCAATATTTCTAAAAAGAATATCCCTGAGCTCGTTTTCAGCCACCAAACTATCTACCAGTTGAAGCTTATGCTTATTAAAGTGCAGATGTTTGAGTATTGGTTTTTCCATGGCGCCACAATCCTGCATGCAGGCCATATAGGAAAGATTGCCAAAATGGTATTTCATAAAATCGAAGTACGGCCTAAAATAGGCTAGGTCCCGATCATTGAGGTTAACTGCTTTTCGGTAATCGTAAAAAGTATCGGATAGATTATTGAAGACTTCGTTACCGGTCTTTTTCTTATGATAAAACGGATAGGTTTCTTTATGGATAAAGCTGTTGTAATCAATTGAGGCCTTTGCCATGGCCATTACCTTTTCAGAAAGCTGATGGTCTTCTCCCAACTCTTGTAGACGATCTATTTTTAAGGAACGTAATGAATCTACTTTTTTGTTGAAATCTGGAGGTGCCAATTTGTAGTAACTGTAAACCAGCGGTTCTTCCTTTTCATAGGACAAAAACATCTCAATCAAAAAATCGTTGATTTCGCTTCCCCTTCCGGAAAAAACCAAAGATTCATCAAACTCCATGGTATTCAAGCGAATAAGGATACTATCGCCCTCCTGAAGATAGAGGTATTGGAGTTCTGGACTATGATCAAAATGGTACAAACCTTCCTCAATGCCCTGCAAGGTAAATGAGAACCTATTGCCATCATCCAACTTGGCAGAATCTATGTAGGTGTCATTTCTGTAAAGGACAACAAATTCACTTGTGGGATTTACAATCTCCCCCCCAAAAAAGACGGTAGGGCATTCCCCTGATTTTTCAGTACAAGCTAAAATCGAGAAAAGGGAGAGGCTGAGTAAAAATCTTATCATATAAATGAAGCGATCTGATTTGACTAACAAAATTAAGGATAGCAAAACCCCCAGCTTGTTAATAGCTAGTTAAATGTTGTAAAAGCTTGTTTTTGTGTAGTTTATTAATGTGCTATTAAATTGGTAATACGGATTGGTTTTAGCTACTTTTGCACAAAAATTAAATCGTAGCATGTTATCAGTATCTAACCTATCGGTACAATTTGGGAAAAGAGTGTTGTTTGATGAGGTCAATGTGACCTTTACCCATGGGAATTGTTATGGAATTATTGGCGCCAATGGAGCTGGAAAATCTACCTTTTTAAGGATTTTATCGGGTCAAATAGACGCCACTTCGGGCAGTGTGCATTTGGAGCCCGGAAAAAGGATGTCCATTTTGGAGCAAGATCATAATGCCTACGATGAATTTCCGGTTTTGGAATCGGTGGTAATGGGCAACAAGCCCCTTTTCAAGATAAAAAAGGAGATAGATGCACTTTATGCAGATTACTCCGACGAGAATGCCGAGAAGATTGGTGAGTTGCAAGTACAGTTTGAGGAAATGAACGGCTGGAATGCCGACAGTGACGCTGCTGCCTTGCTATCCAATTTGGGAATCACTGAGGAACTCCATTACACCAACATGGCAGAAGTGGATTCCAAGCTTAAGGTTCGGGTACTTTTGGCCCAAGCCCTATTCGGTAACCCAGATGTACTGATTATGGATGAGCCTACCAACGATTTGGACTATGAAACCATCAATTGGTTGGAGAATTTCTTGGCGAACTATGATAACACAGTTATTGTGGTTTCCCATGACCGTCACTTTCTAGATGCCGTTTGTACCAGTATTGCAGATATCGATTTTGGTAAAATCAACCTGTTTTCTGGAAACTACACCTTCTGGTACCAAAGTAGTCAATTGGCGGCACGACAACGAGCTCAGCAAAATAAGAAGGCAGAAGATAAAGCCAAGGAACTTCAAGAATTTATTCAACGGTTTAGTGCCAACGTGGCCAAGAGTAAGCAGGCTACTTCCAGAAAAAAGATGTTGGATAAACTCAAAATTGAGGATATCAAACCTTCCAGCAGAAGATATCCCGCCATTATTTTTGATCGGGAACGAGAAGCGGGAGATCAAATCTTGAATGTGGAGAAACTGTCCGCCACTTCTGAGGATGGCGACTTGTTGTTCCAAGATGTCAATATTAATTTAGCCAAGGGGGATAAAGTCGCTATTATCTCCAAAGACTCAAGGGCTACAACAGCTTTCTATGATATTGTTAATGGAGTTACCAAAGCAAACAGCGGTTCTTTTCAGTGGGGAGTGACTACCATCCAATCTTATTTACCAGCGGATAATTCCTCATTTTTTCAAGAGGACATCAATTTGGTGGATTGGCTGCGTCAATGGGCAAAAACTGAAGAAGAACGCGAAGAGGTTTACATCAGAGGTTTTTTAGGGAAAATGCTATTCAGTGGAGAGGAAGCCCTAAAAAAGTGTACCGTACTTTCTGGAGGCGAAAAAGTGAGATGTATGCTGAGTCGAATGATGATGCTTAGGGCCAATGTATTGCAGTTGGATGAGCCTACTAACCATTTGGATTTAGAGAGCATAACGGCCTTTAACAACTCTTTGAAGAATTTTAAAGGAACCATTTTGTTGACTACGCATGATCATGAATTTGTGCACACCGTGGCAAATCGGATTATAGAACTCACGCCTAAAGGCACTATTGACCGCTACTTAAGTTTTGACGACTATATGTCTGACAAATCCATTAAAGTACAGCGAGATAAAATGTACGCATTAGCTACCGTTTAAGCATTAAAATACTTGCTGTTCCAAATAGCCGGGTTGAAGTTTTTGCCAAGGGCAAATCCATAAAAAATAACCACGGCAGCTATCCATTTAAACATAAAAAAGAAAATTATCCAGAATTCTGTGTTGGAATTGTTTTTGGAAAAAAGCCCATCCGGAATCAAATAAGTGACCAAAAGGCTGAAGCCTATAGTGACAGCTACAAGATTGAGCAAGTCTTTAAATGGCCAGACCAATAGTTTTCTTAGTGGATGAAGATCGTTCCCCCATTTGTGAATAAGGTAGAAATAACCATTGCCCATGGGTGCAAAGAGTAGAGGGTCATCCTTGTCGTGAAGCTTAAAAAGTTTGGATGGGGCCATGATTTTGAATCCCTGAAGTTTGGTGTTGTGCAAGCTTTCCAGCTTCTTGATTTTGGAAATCGCTGCTTTGGGGTATTCCCCTTTAAAATAGACGCTATCCAAAAAACGTAACCGATAATCAATACAGGTTTTTTTGATCTGATCTAGATGAAAAATACGGTGGGTCTCCAAAAGGTCAAAATTGAAGGCATTTGAGGTGGTAGTGCTTTTTGCTTTGAGTTGGGAACTTATGTTTAGTTCATGATTTTTATCTGATTCCAAAATGTCCCGTACCTGTTCCAGAAAATCAACCGTTTGGGTTTGTTGGCCACGTAGTCTAGTTAATTGCTGTTCAATATTTGTTCGCGGAAAAATCATGTTCAATTTGTAAGCAATCCACTCAAAGTTAATGAATTACGGAAATGCTATACGAAGGGTACAAAAACTCAAATGTTAACATTATGTTAAATACGTTGTGTGACGCTAGTTTGAGGCCGGTTTTACATAAAAAGATGTATCTTATCGAAGTTTTTGGCATTTAAACGTAAAAGCACACTAAAGGAGTTGTGTTGAAATAGAAAGTCCCAAAGATTAGAACACTATGAGAGCCCCATTTTCCAGTATCCTACTTGGTCTATGTTTTGCCTTTACTGCACTGGTTTCTGCTCAGGAAGCGGAGACTAAAGCTACAGACATCCTACTCGAAAATTCTCTGGAATCTGACCGACATAAAATCCTTTTTGCGGCTGTGAAAGCTACGCAGATGGATGCAATTTTAGCCAATTCAGGACCCTTTACCGTGTTCGCTCCCTCTGATGCCGCATTTGAAAGATTTTCCAATGGCAAAATAGAGGAGTTGATGAACTCCACCGATAAAAGTGAATTGAAATCCTTATTGAGTTACCATATTGTAGCAGGACATTTGACTGCCTCTAGAATATTAAGTGCCATGTGCAGAGGTAATGGAAAAGCCAGTTTTACCACCATCCAAGGTAAAAAGTTGTTGGCGCATATGGATGGCTTGGATATTGTGTTAACCGATCCAGTTGGCAACACAGCAAAGATTACAGCAGCTGATGTTGGTCAAGGAAATAGGGTTATCCATGAAATTGATAGTGTGATTGTTCCCACCCAAATGTAAATCCAAGCATTACCTGAGTTCTGCCCCTAAATCTTTCTGGTATTTAGCCAATAGCTTGGACATGATTTTATCAATTTGTTTATCCGTCAAGGTTTTACTTTCGTCTAGGAGCGTAAAACTAACAGCATAGGATTTTTTTCCTGCGGGTAGGTTTTTGCCCAGATATACATCAAATAAGTTTACCTTTTTCAGTAATTTCCTTTCCGTGTTCCAAGCAAGGTCATACACCTGTTGGAAATTAGTACTTTCATCCAACAACAAAGCAAAATCCCGGGTGACTTCGGGGTATTTAGGAATTTCCTTAATTTTTATATTTTGGGTACTGATAAACCCCATTATCACATCCCAGTCCAAATCGGCATAAAAAACGTCCTGTTTAACATCATATTCCTTCTGAATGGTTTTGGTTACCAATCCATATGATGCCAGTTGCTTACCATCTTTTGTACAACTGAGGCCTTCTGAAAAAACACTATTGTTAATTGGTTCAATGGTGGTCCCATGTAAACCTAGCCTCTCCAAAATGGTTTCTACATAGCCTTTCAAAAAGAAAAAATCTGTTTTTTTGGAGACCGCAGTCCAATTGTTACCTAAACGATTACCGGTAATAAATAGGGACAAGTGTTGTTTCTCCACATTCTCATTGCCTACTTTATGATACGTTTTTCCGAATTCAAAAAGTTTTAAATCCGTTTTTTGTCTGTTGAGATTGTAGTTTACGGTTTGCAAACCAGAGTTCAACATAGATGTTCGAAGTACGGATAGGTCAGCACTAAGGGGATTCAACATGGTTACCGCCCCCTTTTCAGTTGATAACAAACTTTGCGTTTCTGCTGCCACCAGACTGTTGGTCATAGTTTCGTAAAAACCTTGCCCCACCAGCATATTGCCTACTACATCTTGAACCCTATGGTTTTCAAATTTGGAGGACTGAGCAATAGAAGCGTTAAGCTTTTCTTTGTAATCTATATTGTTGTAGCCATAGACCCTTAAGATTTCTTCGATAACATCTACTTCTCGCTCCACATCTACTCGATAGCTGGGAATGGTAAGTCCAAGACCAGATTCGGTAATATTGTTCACCTTGATTTCCAAGGATGATAAAATGGATTTAATGGTATCTCTGGGTATTTCCTGACCAATTAGGGAGTTGATTTTGTCAAAAGTGAGGAACACTTGTTGCTCCTGAGCTTTTTTTGGATATAAATCCACAACTTCTGAGCTGATATCACCCCCAGCGATTTCCTTGATTAACAAGGCAGCTCTTTTTAGGGCATATTCGGTCATGTTAACATCTATACCTCTTTCAAATCTGAATGAAGCATCCGTGTTTAAACCGTGTCTTTTTGCACTTTTTCGAATGGAAACAGCATCAAAATAGGCACTTTCCAGAAAAATGGAAGAAGTGTGTTCGGTTACACCGGAGTAGATTCCTCCAAAAACTCCGGCAATGCACATGGGTTTTTCGCCATCGCAGATCATCAGGTCATCTTCATGAAGTTCCCGGTCCTCACCGTCCAAGGTGGTAAACTTTGTTCCAGAGGGCAAAGTCTTTACCATAATTTTTCCTCCTTTTATTTTGGAGGCATCAAATGCATGCAGAGGTTGACCCAGTTCATGAAGCACATAATTGGTAACATCCACTATATTGTTTATTGGGGCAAGCCCTATGGCCTTCAATCTGTTTTTTAGCCAATCTGGGGATTCCTGTACAATGATGTTGCTAATGGTAACACCACAATAGCGGGGCGCCAATTGACTGTCTTCCACTTCAACATCTATTTTCAAAGATCGGTTATCGATCGAAAAATTACTCGTGGAAGGTGTAAGTAGTTCTTTTTGAACCTCTTGCTGTTCCAATCCGGCTTTAAGGTCACGGGCCACACCAAAATGACTCATGGCATCTGCTCTATTTGGAGTAAGGCCTATCTCAAAAACTTGGTCGTTTTCAATATCAAAGACTTCGGCACAGGGTGTTCCTGGTTTCAGTCCTTCACTTAGTACCATAATCCCATCATGGCTCTCTCCTAGTCCCAATTCGTCTTCGGCACAAATCATTCCATGACTTTCTTCTCCTCGAATTTTCCCTTTTTTAATCTGCCATGCATCCCCTTCCTTGGTATACAGGGTTGTGCCAACCGTGGCAACCGCTACCTTTTGCCCTGCAGCAACATTGGGTGCGCCACAAACAATTTGCAAAGGGGCGTCCTCACCAATAGATATGGTGGTAAGCTTGAGTCGGTCAGCGTTTGGGTGCTTGGTACAGCTTAACACTTCACCAATCACTACACCTTTTAAACCTCCTTTTACTGATTCAAAACTGGTAATACCTTCAACTTCAAGACCCAAATCCGTTAATAACTCCCCGGTTTTATCGGCCTCCCACTCAATCTGCAAAAACTGCTTTAACCAGTTGTAAGAAATCTTCATACCCCAAATTTAAAGTGGACAAATATAAAACAATAGGGCAAGAGATTCAATGTAAATTGTACTCTCTGTTATAGACTTTATCGTAAGTTTTGAAAGGGATTTACGATATTTAGGTTAAATTTCTTTGGTATGGGTAAATTTTGGTTTTTATCGGTAATGATTCTAGTGCTTTTAAATTCTTGCAATGAAAAGAAAAAGTCGTTGAATTTGGGAGAATGGAGGGCAACCATGGACGTTTCCCCAACTGAGACATTGCCATTTAATTTTACACTTTCTAGGGATGATGATGGCAAATACATTATTAAAATGTACAATGCAGATGAGGTGGTAACCGTTGATGAAATTGAGACGAAAAATGACTCCATAAAGATAAAGATGCCCATATTTGAAGGCTATATTGCAGGTACTTATGATGAAAATGGAATAAGAGGGAGTTTTATAAAAGAAAGCCTAAACCGTATTGTACCTTTTTCAGCAGTGTTTGGCAAACGGGATCGCTTTGAAATAAATGAGGAAGCGATAACAGATATTTCAGGGGTTTGGGAGACTCATTTTGATGTTGGGACGGATAACCCCTATCCAGCCAAAGGGATCTTTATGCAAAGCGGAAACATTGTAAAAGGAACTTTTAGGACCGAGACAGGTGATTATCGGTTTTTGGAAGGGGTAATTAACGGGGATATTTTAAAAATGTCCACTTTTGATGGAGCACATGCTTTTTTATTTACCGCCCAGGTATCAGACAGTTCCCTACAAGGATCATTTTATTCCGGAAACCACTCTGTCGAGAAATTTGAGGCGGTTAGGAATGAAGCTTTTGAACTTCCTGACGCCAACACTTTAACTTTTTTGAAAGAAGGCCATGATTACTTTGATTTTTCGTTTCCAAATGAAAAAGGAGAGATGGTAAGCCTATCCGACGAACGATTCAGAAACAAAACTGTTTTAGTCCAAATCATGGGAACCTGGTGTCCCAATTGCTTGGATGAAACCCGATTTTATGTGGATTTTCTAAAGAACAACCCGGGATTGGATGTGGAACTTGTGGCCTTGGCCTTTGAATATGCAAAGACAGAAGCTAAAGCTTTGGAAGGTATTGCCAGACTAAAGGAGCGAGTGGGAGTGGAGTACCCTGTGTTATTGGCCCAGTTTGGAACATCAAGTAAGCAAAAGGCCAATGAAAAACTCCCTATGTTAAACCATGTGTTGTCGTATCCAACAACCATTTATATTGATAGGCAGGGAAAGGTGAGAAAAATTCACACTGGGTTTAACGGACCCGCTACAGGGGATAAATATGAGGAGTTTAAAAAAGAATTCGAAGAAACCATTCGGGATTTAACCCGAACTCAAGAAGTGGTTGCTAAATAATGGTTGATTTACCTAAATCAATGTTCTCATCATTCATGTTGAAGTCATCTTCGCTGTCCACAATGTTCTCTGCAATGTAGTCACCCACCTGATTGGTGCCATATTGACTTTTGGAATCCAAATCTGGGGTGATAATGCCTTTTTTAAGGGATTTATCCACTGCTTCCCGTACAGCCATTGCTTCTTCAAAAAGCCCGAAGTGCTCTAACAGCATAGCTGCAGAAAGTATAGAGGCAATAGGATTGGCAATATCTTTTCCCTTCGCCTGCGGATAAGATCCATGTATGGGTTCAAAAAGTGCACTTTCATCACCAATGGACGCGGAGGCCAACAATCCAATGGAACCACCTATAACACTTCCTTCATCAGAAATAATATCGCCAAACATGTTTTCGGTCAATATAACATCAAACTGACTGGGGTTGAGAATAATCTGCATGGCTGCATTGTCTACAAACATGTAGTCCAGAGTTACCTCGGGATAACTCTCCCCAATTCGCGTAACCACCTTTCTCCAAAGTCTGGAAGACTCCAGTACATTGGCCTTATCTACTAGAGTTAGTTTGTTTCGACGGTTTTTGGCGGCTTTAAAGGCCAAATGGGCAATACGGCTAATTTCTTTTTCCGAATATTCACATAGATCGGAAGCAACTGTACCAGCCTCGTTCAGTTTTTTTTCTCCAAAATATATACCACCGGTCAATTCCCTATAAATGGTGAAATCCGTACCAAAAATGATTTCTCTTTTCAACGGGGAATTGTGGATTAGAGAAGGAAAAACCTTCACTGGTCGTATGTTGGTATAAAGACCCAGCTCTTTTCTCAACTTCAGTAAACCTTGTTCGGGGCGTACAGTGGCTTTGGGGTCATTGTCAAACCTGGTGTCACCAATGGCGCCAAACAAAACCGCATCTGCATCTTTACACAAATTCAAGGTGCTTTCAGGCAAGGGGTTACCTTTTTTGTCTATGGCAGTGGCTCCAACAAGGGCCTCACGGTATAGGAAATCATGGTTGAAAGTTTCCTCAACCGCTTGAAGGCACTTAACCGCCTGCGCTAAAACTTCAGGTCCTATACCATCTCCAGGCAACAATGCAATATTCAGATTCATTTAATGGTATTTTTAAGGTTCAGATTTGGAAAATCAAGCAATGCTCTCAATGGAAACGCCACTGGTTTCTATAATCTGATGAATATCCTCATCTAGGATTTCCTTTTTCCGGTCGGCAAACTTTAAGAAGTTTTCGTAAACCACATCCAGTTGAAGCTTGGTGAGTTCATATCCAACATTTTTGGCGCGGTATGCCAAAGCGGCACGTCCACTTCTTGCAGTTAGCACTATGGAAGACTCACTGACCCCAACATCTTTCGGATCTATGATTTCGTAGGTTTCACGCTGCTTGATTACCCCATCTTGGTGTATACCTGAACTGTGGGCAAAAGCATTGGAACCAACAATGGCTTTATTGGGTTGTACCGGCATTCCCATTTTTTGGGAGACCATCTGACTGGTATCCAAAAGCAATTGGCTATTGATATCAGTGTCAAGGTTAAGGTATGGGTGCTGTCTTAAAATCATTACCACTTCTTCCAAAGAAGTGTTACCTGCACGTTCACCAATACCATTTATGGTACATTCTATTTGACGGGCACCGTTGATTACCCCGGCAATTGAATTCGCTGTGGCCAATCCCAGGTCATTATGGCAATGACAGGAAAGGATGGCTTTGTCTATACCTTTTACATTTTCCTTGAGGTACTTCATCTTGGCACCATATTCTTCAGGCAAACAGTATCCTGTGGTGTCCGGAATGTTGAGAACTGTAGCACCTGCTTTGATGACCGCCTCGCAGACTCGGGCCAAATATTCATTGTCCGTACGTCCTGCATCTTCTGCATAAAACTCTACATCTTCCACAAATGATTTGGCATAGGCCACGGCGTCCACTGCACGTTCAATTATTTTATCACGAGTAGAGTTGAACTTAAATTTAATATGGGAATCCGAAGTACCGATTCCGGTATGAATCCTAGGGCGCTTGGCAATTTTTATAGATTCGGCAGCAACCTCAATATCTTTTTTAACGGCTCGGGTAAGACCACAAACCGTTGCATTTTTGACCAGTTTGGCAATTTCATGCACAGAATTGAAATCCCCAGGGCTTGAGATAGGAAAGCCAGCCTCAATTACATCCACTCCTAGTTCATCCAACCTTTTGGCAATGACCAATTTTTGTTTTGTGTCCAATTTACAACCAGGGACTTGCTCCCCATCTCTTAGGGTTGTGTCAAAAATTTGTACCTTATCTTTACCCATTATTTTAGCCAGTTTTATCTAAACTATACGAAGATAGCGTAGGGGTTGCCAAGAACTGGAAAATGCAAAAAACCATTACAACGTTAAATTGTATTTCAAGTTGTTTAATTAATTGAAATACAAATGTTTAAAGTATAATTTTTACGATGACAAATACCCATAAGGACGCCTTGTTTGTGTTGATAGAGTCACTTTCCAAATCGGAAAAGCGTCAGTTTAAACTGTACGTCGGTCGTCTTGGGGTTAATACCGATGCCAAGTTTTTAGCGCTTTTTAACTTGTTGGACAAAATGCGGACCTATGATGAACGACAGATTTTGGAAAGTGGAATCGTAAAAAAAGCGCAGCTCTCCAATTTAAAGGCACACTTGTACAAACAGATTTTGGTCAGCCTTCGATTAAACCCAGTAAACCAAAATATTCGGGTACAAATCAGGGAACAATTGGATTTTGCCACCATTCTATATCAAAAAGGGTTATACAAGCAAAGCTTAAAAATTCTGGACAAGGCCAAGAACCTAGCTATGGAACATGAAGAAAAAAATGTGGCCTATGAAATTGTTGAACTGGAGAAAATTATTGAAACCCAATACATTACACGAAGTATTCCGGATAGGGCCAACGAGCTCGCCGTACAGGCCAAGGAGTTATCCGAACATAATGTAATGACCAGTAAGCTCTCCAATCTTTCGCTACAGCTCTATGGAATGATGTTGAAAGTGGGTTATGTTCGAAACGATGAGGACTTGCAAAATGTACGCAATTATTTTGAGGCGCAATTACCTGAATATGATATCGAAAAATTGGGCTTTAGAGAGAAACTTTGGCTATACAAGGCCTATTTGTGGTATAGTTTATTGATTCAGGATTTTTTGTCATCGTATAAATATGCGAGCAAATGGGTGGACCTTTTTTACGATAACAAGGAGATGATTGCCTTGAACCCTGTTTTCTTTTTGAAAGGGAACCATTACCTACTGGAGTCACTCTTTTTTGTGAAGTACAGCTCTCAGTTTAAAGGGACTTTGGAACGCTTGGAGGTCCAAGTGAACAGCAATGACTTTCCTAAAAATGACAACATTACCTCCTTGGCGTTTTTGTACATCAATTCAAGTAAATTAAACCTTCATTTTTTGGAGGGAACATTTGATAAGGGGCTGTATTTGGTGAATATTGTTGAGTACGGAATCAAAAAACATAGGGCAAGGATTGATGAGCACCACATTATGTTGCTATACTACAAAATAGCATGTCTTTATTTTGGTAATGGCGACCATAAGAATTGCATTGTTTATCTAAAGAAGATTATTTCAAACAAGAACTTAAAAATGCGTGAGGACTTAATGTGTTTTGCCCGCGTATTGAGCTTGGTGGCCCATTATGAGGCGGGGATGGACTACCATTTGGAAGTACAATTGAAGAGTACCTATAAGTTTCTATTGAAAATGAACGACCTGCATGCGGTTCAAAAGGAAATGATCAAATTCTTGAGAAGCCTGGGTGATATTTACCCAAGCGATCTTAGGAACGAATTTCAAAAATTGTACACCGAGTTAAAGAAATATGAGAACCATCCCTATGAAAAGAGGGCTTTTCTATATTTGGATATCCTTTCCTGGTTGGAAAGTCACTTGCATAATAAGCCAGTGGGTCAGGTTATTCGGGAGAAGGCCTTGGCGGTTATCCGTTAAAGACAGGCATTCCAGACAGAATCACTGGGCGGATTGGCTTCAAATCGTATAATTTCTTTTTTTACTGGATGTTCCAGTTCCAGACTTCGGGCATGTAGATGAATCCCTCCATTTTTGTTGCTTCTATTCGCCCCATATTTTAAATCCCCTTTGATTATGCAACCAATTGAGACCAATTGAGTTCTAATTTGATGGTGCCTCCCAGTTTTTAAATCAATTTCCAGTAAACTATAGGAATCTAATTGCCTAAGTAAGCGGTATTCCAAGACAGCCTTTTTGCTATTAGGAACTTCTTTTTCATGGGCATAGGATTTGTTTTGCTTGGGATTTCGTACCAACCAATGGGTTAAAACCCCACTTTCTTTTTTCGGCGCTTCCTTGACCACCGCCCAATATGTTTTCTTTGTTTTTCCTTCAGAAAACAGTTTGTTGAGTCTAGGTAAAGCCTTGGAGGTTTTGGCAAAAAGAACAATGCCCGAAGTAGGTCTGTCCAAACGATGAACCACACCCAAAAACACATTTCCGGGCTTATTGTATTTTTCCTTGAGGTAGCGTTTTACGATTTCGCTTAGTGGAACATCACCAGTTTTATCCCCTTGCACGATATCTCCCGCTCGCTTGTTGATAACAATGAGATGGTTGTCCTCGTAAAGAACCTGAAGATTGGATGTGTTGGATTTTATCGACAATTGAAAATTGGAATGGAATTAGTATTGTTCATTTTCATTGGGGAAATCTCGACTCTTTACATCCTCCACATACTGTGAAATGGCATTTCCCATGTCTTCATACAGGTTCATATATCTTCTTAAAAACCGTGGATTAAATTCATGAGTCATACCCAAAAGGTCATGAACTACCAACACTTGGCCATCAACTCCATTACCGGCCCCAATCCCTATTACGGGAATGGAAACACTTTCAGCTACTTCCTGTGCCAGCTTTGCAGGTATCTTTTCCAAAACAATACCAAAACAGCCTATTTCCTCCAGTAATTTGGCATCTTCCTTCAACTTTCGTGCTTCTTCTTCTTCTTTGGCCCGCACTGTATAGGTTCCAAACTTATATATGGATTGCGGTGTGAGTCCCAAATGACCCATAACCGGAATTCCTGCTTCCAAGATACGTCCAATAGAGCTTTGGATTTCTGCACCTCCTTCAACCTTAACCGCATGCGCACCACTTTCCTTCATAATTCGAATGGCTGAACGCAAGGCTTCTTTGGAATCCCCCTGATAACTACCAAAAGGAATATCTACAATTACCAATGCTCTTTTAGCAGCCCTAACCACTGAACTAGCGTGGTAAATCATCTGATCCAAAGTGATGGGCAAGGTAGTTTCATGACCAGCAATTACATTGCTCGCGGAATCTCCAACCAAAATAACATCCACACTGGCCGCATCTACAATCTTGGCCATGGAATAATCGTAAGAAGTGAGCATGGAAATTTTTTCGCCATTCTGCTTCATTTCCACCAAAGACTTAACCGTTACCCTTTTATATTCTTTTTTTGCAACTGACATTCCCTTCTGTTTTAGGGGCTAAATGTAAGCAGATTTGTTTAAATTGAACGGCAATCAAAAAACTACAAAATGAAAACACTATTTGCACTTACACTGTGCCTTGTTGTACTTAACAATGTCAATGCCCAAGGGCCAAACCCAACTGATTATGACGATAAACAACAGGTAAAACAAGTGGTTGAAACTTTTTTCGACGGCTTTCACAAACAGGACTCGGTAATCATCAATGGTACTGTGGCAGAAGGGATAGTTCTGCAAACGACCGGACGGGACAAGCAAGGCAAGACGCGTTTTAGAACTGAGGATTATTCCGGATTTATTAATTCAATTACCAGTATCCCAGATAGCATCTCGTTTCAGGAAAAGCTCACCTCTTTTTCCATTCAGGTAGATAGGACCATGGCCAACGCATGGGTAGGTTACGAATTTTGGTTGAATGGCGAGTTTAGCCATTGTGGAATCAATTCCTTTCAACTGGTCAATTTTGATGGGGAATGGAAAATTATCTATTTGATAGATACCAGGGGTAGAGCGGGGTGCCAAGAGGAATAGTAACTTCCCATCACCCCACTATTTTAGTTAATTCCATTGATCAAGAGTTTAATGTCATCAATTAGCCGAAGTATATCTTCGGAATCAGTGCCATTGTAGACTCCCCGTATCTGTTTTTTCTTATCGACCAAGATAAAATTTGGGGTATGAATAAAATCTTGCAATCCCCCGTCACCATAGTCAACGGCAGCGAAATAACTTTTCCTGGCTAGGTTATAGATGTGTTTTTTGTCGCCAGTGGTCACATTCCATTTAGACTCTAGAACCCCATTTTTGTGGGCATACTCCTTTAAAATGGGAACACTGTCCATTTCAGGAGTTACGGACATTGATAGGAACATGACATCATCATTATTTAAAAACACTTGCTGCAATTCTCCCATATTATTGGACATAATTGGACATATGCTTGGGCAACGGGTGAAAAAGAAATCGGTTACGTAGATTTTATTCTCATAATCAGACTGTGTAATGGTATCCCCATTCTGATTGATCAAGCTAAAGTCTGCAACGGTGTGTAAAGTTGTTGTATTCTGAAGATTGACATCAACGAGTTCAGGATTAAAATCTTGAGGTCCAAAAACTGGCAACTCCTTTTTCTTAGTGGGAAACAGATAAACTACGACTAAAATACCAACTGCTAAAATAGCGATTGGTATTTTAGACTGGTTGAGCCATTGGGGTATTTTCATAAACAATCTACTTATAGTATGGAAGTTTTGATTTTAATATCCGAATGGGCCCATGCCTTATCAAATTCTTGCTTGATAGCAGCTGCTTCATCCATTTTTCCTTGTGCTTTTAAACTGTTGTGCAATCCCATTAAAGACCAACCGTTCTGGCGCAATACATCTAAATCTTCCCTGTAGATTTTTTCCGCCTCTTCATATTTTTCCGCATTCATTAAAATGGCGCCCAAATTTTGTCGTGTTGGGATATGCCAGGCGGCGGGCTCGGTATAGGTGAGCCCATCTTCAAATTTCACGGCGTTTTTAAGATGTTCAATAGCTTTGTTCATATCACCGTTCAAGGCTGCCAACTCTCCAGCTACAATCTCATAGGCGATGTTCGCAGAATTTATGGATGGATTTTGTGCAGTTGCTACCAAATCTTCCAAATCCGGGTCATTTTTCAAGACTTCAATGGCGTCCAATTCTTCTTGGGCCTCCTTGCCATTACCCTTACGAACAAAGGCAATTCCTCTGGCGTAGTGCCGTATTAAACTAAGGTGTTTGATGTCTTGGTTAGGCGCGGGGATGGTCAAAATCTCATTCCATTTCCCAAAACGCGTATACGCCAACAAAGGAGTGGAAGCAAAATCTTGTAAAAAAGGCAAGGTAATCAGTTCTCCAACAGGTACTTTTTCTGCAGTCTTTTTAGCTGCATCAATTGCAATTTCACTATCGCCTAACAAGCTGGCAGCGGACCAAAGAAAATGAATATTATGTGGATAATATCCTAAAGGATATAAACCCTGGGAGTAACATTGTGAAATATAATCCTCATCTGCTAAAATGGCTGCTTGATTGGCGGTTACTGCATCCAAATAACGTCCCACGCGTATATAAATGTGGGATGGCATGTGAACGATATGCCCTGCAGCAGGCATTAATCCGCCTAACTTATCGGCACTGGCAACCCCTAAATCTGGTTTTGGAAGCTCAACCATATGGATATAATAGTGATGTGCCCCCGGGTTGTTGGGGTTAAGTTGCATAGCTTTTTCCAGGGCTACCTTGGCCTCAGAAATGTTTGGTGAAGGATTGCCTTCATCGTCCCAGTAATTCCATGGTACGGTATTCATGACGGAGGCAGCATAGAGCACTTGTACCTCTGCATCCTCTGGAAATTGTTGCAAAACTTTGGCCATTTCATTCATATAGGCAACATTGAGTGCTTCAACATCCTTGGTCAAATCTTCACTATACCTCGCCGTTAAAGCGTTGATTAATGCTTTCTCTTTAGGAGTTGCACCGGATGATAAACTTTTGGCCTTGGCCATAGCTTCGTTTGTTTTTATTTTCCGCTCTTCCAGGGGTAAGGGGTCATTAATGTTTGGCCCTAAGGCATAGGCCTGTCCCCAATACGTCATTGCAGAAGTTGGATCTAAGCGCGAGGCCTCCATAAAAGACCTATGGGCCTCTGCATGGTTAAAGGCATATGTGAGTTTTAAGCCTTGGTCAAAGAAAGTTTGAGCCAATTCGTTTTTAGTTGTAATAGCGTAGCTTAAATCTCCCAAATTTTCAAAAAGTGGGGAAATACGTTGGGTAGTATCTACCTCTTCCAATAAATACTTGGTGGGCGTACATTTGATAAAACTAAAGGATGCATTTTGATAGTTTTCAGACGCTTTGGATGTATTGCTTTTGGTTATAAAGTGAACTGCTACTACTAGTCCAAGTCCAATTATGACCAGGCCAATTTTTGTTTTCATGATGTGGTTGTTATAGTTGTTTTAGTTTCCGTTTGTTGCAATCAACTTGTGCTTTGTTGCATAAATTCTTTTGCTTCCCGTACTTCGGGACGATTGCTATTGGAATTTTTGGTTATTTCCAATAATTTTTCAAAATAGAGTCTAGCTTTTTCTAGATTACCGGCTTGTTTTGAAGCCATAGCAACCCCGTATAAGCCATTAAATCTGTTGGGACTTCTTTTTAGACTTTTTTCATAGGCGTCCAATGCTTCTGAAGGATGATTCATGGCCAATAGTAAATCTCCTAGGAGCTCTTGCGCTGGGATTACCTCACCTGGGGTTACTGGATGCTTTTCTGTTGAATCTTCCAGAGCAGCGGCTTCTTCCATTAAAAGTTTTGCCTTTTTATGGTCACCTTTGGCAAACTGCACCCATGCTTTCGAGGCTTTTAGCTGTATCATTACCTGTTTCGCTTTGTATTCATCTAGCTGAGCAAGTTCTTGTTGCAATGTTTCTAGGATGGTCAGTTCTTTTTCAGCTGAAGCTAAATCTCCTACATGTGACAAACCAATTGTCCGTGTAAAATGTAAAATTGATTTTTCCCATGGAAATTTTTCCCATTTCAATTCGGTTATTGGTAGTTGAAGCGAAGCTGCCATGGCCCAATCTTTATTTTCCAATGCCATTCTTGCAGGATTAGCGGCAAAAGGATAAGCAACCGAAGCATTATTTCCCCAGACCTTTTTTATTCCTTTAATATAATTATACTGTTCATTGGCTTTCTCTGTATTTCCTTGTTGTAAATAAGCATAGAGTAGGTAATCCAATGCATGGATTTCACTCGTCCAATGGCCCTCATTGCCACTCGATTCGGCGTAGCATTGTGCGGCAGAAGCTGAACGTATATTGGATTGCACGGATTCTTCCCAAAGACCCAAACGAGTAAATATATGTGATGGCATATGCTGGGCATGAGCCGAATTGGGAGCAATATCCGCGTATCTTCTGGCTGTGGGCAAGGCCATAGCGGCCAATTCCGGGTTATCATAATTATGTATGATATAATGGGCAATTCCGGGGTGGTTGGGTTTGTCGGGAAAGATGGTTTCTAGAATTTTGCCTGCTTTTCTTTCGTTGGTATGATTTTTATCTCCTGGATCTGCTGTCGATTTAAGCGCTAGGGCATAAAAAATGGCAGCCTCTGAATCATCAGGATACTTGGTATAAATCTTCTCCATTTTTTGCTCCATTCGCAATGCTCTGGTCTTGTGTGCCACAGTTTTCCAATCTTGGTAGTATGCCCCAATGGCATTTAGATAATCCTGTTCTTTTTCTGATTTTCTAAGCGCCTCCGCTATCTTAAGAATCTTTGCTCCTTTTTCCATATCCTCCGGGGCTGGAACTCTCCAAAGGGCGTGATAAATGCTCATGGCCACTCCCCAATAAGCCATAGCGCAATCTGGGTCAACATCAATCACTTTTACGAAAGCTTTTTCGGCTTCATCATATTCGAAGGAATGTAATAGCGAAACTGCAAGATCAAAAGCCTCACGAACCTCATAATCGCAAGAAAGAGAAAAACTAACCTCTCCAAATTGACCGCTACCACAGAGGAGTAACTCCCCTCTCTGCAAATCTATAAACGCCAATGCTGGGTTGGGTTTTTTGGTTTTATTTACGCATGCAGCCAAGCACAGAAGTAGTATAATACCAGAAACTAGGGAAAACCTTTTTGAATTTTTCATTGGTGTAATGGATTAAGATAGCTTGTTACGCATTGTTTACCAGCTAAAGAACCAATGACCCTTCTGTTTGATGGGAAGCTGTTTAGACCGGGAATATCACAACAGTAATTGTTTGTAGCCATGACTATAAACAATTGGATAGTAACAAATTGTAAGGTAATAAAACTTGCTGATAGTCGATAGGTAGTTGTATGGATGGCAAGTACTTTGGTGTGTTAGGCTTGTTTTTGCACAAAACCATCATAAAATGTAAGTAGTAGGTTATCTATCCTTTCTAATTTTACGCTTTTTAAGAAAATTAAAAGAAGTTGAGACTGTATGAGCCTTTAGCCCGTTAGATCTTGAATAAAAGAAATACCGAAAGGAAAAATTGTGCAAGCCTTTGTTTTTTCTAACTGCGGGCCAGTGACGCCATCCCATGCCAATGGTTATGGAGCTAATGCCAGACAGATCGTAATCTGAGGTGTAATAATCATCAGTGGGGTCGTGCTCTCCTTTGGGTGCAAAGAATTTGGATTTTTGTTGTGTGTAGTACCTAACACTGGGGAGGAGTGTCCATTTAGGGCTTAATTTAATGGCCGTTTCATTATCAAAAGTAAGTCCCAGAACGCCAAAATCGTCCATATACCCTCCCACTTTGTTTTTAAGGATGATGTTCCCCGAGACAAATCGGTTCCATTTAATGGAAACAGCCGCCTTATGCCTTTTGTCAGGAAATTGTTCTACCCCACGACTATCATCTAAGAAGAAAATTCGATGAAAAGGAGTGGCCAATAATCCTTTTTGCAGGCTTAAAACAGAAAAGAACCCGATGGAATTGCGTTGGTCTATAACCTGCGTGAAGCCAAGGTTTAGGTTATAGGAGTCACGTTTGTATTCATCATACCATTCCTGGAACCGTAGTTCCCCAGGGTAAATCAAAAACTGGGGTTCCGATAGAAATCCGTCATCAAGTCTGCCCCAACGCAAATCATCATTAAAGATTTGAAGTTCCGCTGAATAGGTTTGCATGTCATTCTGTGAGTTCTTGGATATTCCCAAAAACTTGCCAATAGAAAAATAATCTGACTCAATAGATCCGCTTAAACCTGCACTCAGGGTAATTTTACTTTTCTCAAAATAGCGTGAATAGTGAAGACTTGTATAACTGCGTGCATCCAACCGGGAAGCCGAGGACTGTATCCGATCAATATTATCGGTGGATGCTGAAGAGATGATATCGGTTCCCAGTTGAAAATTGATTCCGTTTTTTCCTATGGTTTTTTTTAAGTTGAAGGATGGTCCATAGACGACTAACTGCTCTGTTCCTTCACCCCCTGTAACCGCGGAATTGTCGCCACTTTGAAGGTAGTGGTTGTAAAGGAGTTCCACTTCTGTCTCCTTTAGCTTGAATTTGGGAGTTTTCTGTTCTTGCGCTTTAGAAAACAGCAGGGAAAATGCAAGACTACCTACAAGTATTGTTCTTTTGTTCATAGATCAATACCTAATTGCATCCGCAGCCTCCACTCCCTTTTTTACCTTCGGCAACAATGGATCCTTCTCGAATGGCGTGAACATAATGTTGAAATTTATTGGCACTGGTCCCGGTCATCGACATTTCAGGGTCATTGACGTACTGCCGTTCATAAGGTTTTAAAGCTGTGGAACAGGACCATAGCGATAAATTCAACAACAGCAGGGCCGCTAGGCTACGCAGGAATCGGCTCATATTGCAAACGTTTTGTAAAGAACACTTTGTTTTTGTCATCCACGATGATACCATGGGTTTGTGGCAACTGGTCCAAAAAAGAAAGGCCCTTGTCAATACCCATGGCATAAACAGCGGTAGCCAAGGCATCTGAAAGTTCTGCGCTTGGCGAAAAGATGGAAACACTTTTAACCCCAGTAATCGGCATTCCTGTTTTGGGGTTAATATTATGTGAGTACCTTATACCGTTGTAGGTAAAATGTTGTTCATAGTCTCCAGAAGTGGCCACGGAAGCATTGTTCACAGGCACATAAAATAAAGTTTGATCCCGATTATCCGGATTTGCTATACCGATTTTCCAAGGGCTTCCTTTTTCATCACTGCCAAATGCTGTTAGATCACCACTTGCATCAATATAACCACCAACAAGTTGATGAAGCTTCCACATTTTTAGGACCACATCTGCAGCATAACCCTTTCCTATGGCAGCCATACTCAAATGCATCCTATTTTGAATCAAGTTAACGGAATCTACATCCGTATTCAGTTTAATTTTCTGATATCCCACTTGATCAAGTGCTCTACGAATTTCCTTTTTGTCCGGAAAAGTGAATTCCTTATTTTTAAAATGATACAGCTTTTTTAAGGGTCCCACCGAAATATCGAAATAGCCTTGTGAGAGTTTGGAAATTTGTTGACAGCGCTCCAGAAGCGCCATAACCTCTGAATCTACTTGTACGGCTTCCTTGTATGCATTTCGATTGATTACAGCGATGTATGAGTCCTCCCTAAATTCGGATAACAAATCTTCGATTCTTTTTATTTCTTGTATGCCTTCATTCAGTATTTTGTTGGCTATAGCTTCTTCTTTGGCAACAACGCCTAGCTCAAAAGAACAGCCCATTAACCTACATTTTCTTTTGAAGCGTTTCATGTTCATTTGCTGAGATTTGAGGATAATTGGGCAATAAAATCTGAGCAACTTTGGTCATGATATTCCAGTGTTTGGGTCTGTTCAGAATTGGATCTCTCCAGAATAATAGTAGGAAAGATACCTTGGAAGCCGTACTTTTCAGCCATTTCGGCATTGTATTGTTGGGTGGCCTCGTCCAATTGTTTTCGTTGCGGAAAATCTATCCGTTCAAAAGTAATGTTGCGTTTTTTCATAAAGTCAATGAAGGCAGCATTGGTCAAAACGTTTTTTTCGAGCCGGATACAGTTCACACACCAATCCGAGCCTTCGAAAAGGATAAGCTTGTATTTAACATCATTTTTTGGGGTAAAAGAAAATGTGCATAGTACAACTAGAGTAAGTAGGAATCTGAGTTGAGATATGGAATTCATTTATTTAAATATCAAACAAGTTCCTAAAAATTAAGCTAATAATCAACAATCACTTAAAAATACACCCACTGCTAGTCCACCTTCAGAAGTTTCCTTGTATTTGGTATTCATGTCTTTGGCAGTCTCCCACATCGTGTTTATCACCTTATCAAGTGGCACTTTGGTATCTTTGGGGTCGGTGTCCAAAGCTAGTTCAGCAGCATTTATTGCCTTGATGGCACCCATTGAGTTACGTTCTATGCAGGGCACCTGTACCAATCCGCCAATAGGATCACAGGTAAGACCTAAATGATGTTCCATTGCTATTTCCGCAGCCACGAGTACTTGTTCAGGGGTACCTCCCAAAAGTTCAGTCAATGCTCCAGCCGCCATTGCTGAAGAAACGCCAATTTCAGCTTGGCACCCCCCCATTGCCGCCGAGATGGTAGCACCTTTCTTAAAAATACTGCCAATCTCTCCGGCCACCAATAAGAATCTTTTAATGTGCTCAAAATCCGCTGAATGATTCTCTATGACAAGATAGTACATCAAGACAGAGGGTATTACTCCAGCACTTCCGTTGGTAGGAGCGGTTACTACACGCCCCAAAGATGCATTGACCTCATTGACACTCAATGCAAAACAACTTACCCATTTAAAGATTTGCCGGAACTTCACCCTTGTTTTACGAATCACCTCCAACCATTCCCGGGGATTTGAATAGGGGAGTGTTTCTTTCAGTTTTTCGTGCATTTCAAAGGCTCTACGGCGCACATTGAGCCCACCTGGTAGTGTACCTTGGGTATGGCAGCCCAAATGCATGCATTCCAGCATGGTGTTCCAGATACGTTGCAGTTCGCGCTTCACCTCATCTGATGAACGGAGTGCCAACTCGTTTTCCATCACAATTTCAGAAATCGAGGCATTTTTGGCTTCGCAATAGGACAAAAGTTCCTCACCTGTTTTTATGGGATATGGGAATGTTTTGAAAGTAGCTTTGTTTTCCTTGGAATGGTTCAGGTCTTCTTTTACAACAAAACCCCCTCCTATCGAATAGTAAGTTTCTGAATGACATCGGCCATTAGCTAATTTTGCTTCAAACTGTATTCCATTGGCATGAAAAGGAAGAAACGTCCGTTTAAAAATAATATCCTCTGTGAAGGAAAAAGGAATTTCCCGTAATCCACCTAAATCTAATTGCCCGGTGGATTTTATGGTTTCGATGGTACCGTCAATACTATCCGTGGGAACCATTTCTGGGTCACTTCCTAACAACCCCATAATCACTGCAATATCTGTTGCATGACCTTTTCCAGTGAGGGATAAGGAACCATAGAGGTACACCTTGATTTCCGATACGGATTCAAAAAGTTGTTGTTGCTTGAGTTCATGAATCCATCGCTCTGCGGCCCTCCATGGACCAAGCGTATGCGAGCTGGAAGGGCCTACACCAATCTTTAACATGTCAAAAACACTGATACACTCCACGGACTAAATTTGTTTCCCCAAATATAAGAAGTGCGCAAGAAGGAAACGCAAGGTTGAAGGTTGGAAGTTGGTTTATTTATAGGGGAGGGGTTGACTTGGTCTTCTGGGCCTTTCTTCTATCTTCAACTATCTGACACCTTGTCATATTCCTTGGGATGGCATAATCATTGTCACTTCAAGTGCGAGACAAAAATGAATTTTCAACAGATATAACTTTAGATACAATGAGCAAAATTATAGGTATAGACTTGGGAACGACCAACTCCTGTGTCTCTGTGATGGAAGGGAATGAGCCTGTGGTAATTCCAAACGCTGAAGGGAAACGAACTACTCCTTCGGTAATTGCATTTGTGGAAGGTGGAGAGATTAAGGTAGGAGACCCGGCCAAGCGCCAAGCGGTAACCAATCCATTTAAAACCATTTATTCCATCAAAAGATTCATGGGGAATAAATTCTCTGAATCTAAAAGAGAAGCTGACAGGGTACCTTATAAGGTACAAAAAGGTGACAATGATACCCCAAGGGTAGATATTGATGGGCGTTTGTACACCCCACAAGAACTTTCGGCAATGATTCTTCAGAAAATGAAGAAAACAGCTGAGGATTATTTGGGGCAGGACGTTTCTAGAGCAGTAATTACCGTACCAGCATACTTTAACGATTCACAGCGTCAAGCTACAAAAGAAGCTGGAGAGATTGCTGGCTTAACAGTGGAACGAATCATTAACGAGCCAACGGCTGCTTCCTTGGCTTATGGTTTGGATAAAAAAGATACAGACCAAAAAATTGTGGTATTTGATTTTGGTGGTGGTACACACGATGTTTCCATCCTTGAACTTGGCGATGGTGTTTTTGAAGTATTGGCCACGGATGGAGATACCCATTTAGGGGGTGATGACGTGGACCAAAAGGTCATAGACTGGTTGGCTGAAGAGTTTAAAAGTGATGAAGGACTGGATTTAAGAGAAGATGCCATGGCGCTACAGCGTTTGCGTGAGGCTGCGGAAAAGGCCAAAATTGAATTATCGTCTTCTGCACAAACAGAAATCAATTTACCTTATGTAACGGCAACTGCTTCTGGCCCTAAGCACTTGGTAAGAACCTTATCGCGTGCCAAGTTTGAGCAATTGATAGCCGATTTGGTGAAAAGAACAATTGAACCTTGTGAGACTGCACTTAAGGCCGCTGGACTTTCAAAGAGCGATATCGATGAAATTATCTTGGTAGGAGGGTCTACACGTATTCCTGCGGTACAGGAAGCCGTTGAAAGTTTCTTTGGCAAAAAACCTTCCAAAGGGGTTAACCCAGATGAGGTTGTGGCCGTTGGAGCAGCTATCCAGGGTGGTGTTTTAACCGGAGATGTAAAAGATGTGCTACTTTTAGACGTAACTCCACTTTCTTTAGGTATTGAGACCATGGGAAGTGTGTTTACCAAGTTGATTGAGGCAAACACTACTATCCCAACTAAAAAGTCACAAGTTTTCTCCACTGCAGCGGACAATCAACCTTCGGTTGAGATTCATGTACTGCAAGGGGAAAGATCTATGGCAGCGGACAACAAAACTATTGGAAGGTTCCATTTGGATGGTATTCCACCTGCACCAAGGGGAACACCTCAAATTGAGGTAACCTTTGATATAGATGCCAATGGTATCATCAAGGTTTCTGCTACGGATAAGGCTACGAACAAAACGCAGGATATTCGAATTGAGGCTTCCTCTGGATTGACGGATGAGGAAATCCAAAAAATGAAAGCTGAAGCAGAGGCTAACGCCGAGGCGGATCAAAAAGCCAAGGAAACTGCTGATAAGTTGAATGAGGCTGATGGAATGATTTTCCAAACGGAAAAACAATTGAAGGAGTTTGGGGATAAACTTTCTGATGACAAGAAAAAGCCTATTGAAGAAGCTTTGGAAGAATTGAAGAAAGCCTACGAGACTAAGGATTTGGCAGTTATTGAGCCGGCCTTGGAAAAAATCAATGAAGCTTGGAAAGTCGCTTCAGAAGAGATGTACAAAGCCCAAGCGGAAGCTGCACAAGCCAATGGAGCTGCAGACGCAGCTGCTGGTGAAGCAGAAGCTGGAGCTGATACTGCTGCCGAAGGAGATAATGTGGAGGATGTAGACTTCGAGGAAGTGAAGTAATTTATCTATGATTATATAAAAAGGCCCGCAAGATATTGCGGGCCTTTTTTTGTGCAATTAATTGTGAGTTTTTGACGAATCGGCAACCAACCTGTTGATTTCCACTAACTCCTTATCGGTTAGATTCCGCCACTTACCAACGGGAACATCTAGATTGACATTCATAATTCGAACTCTCTTTAATTTTTTTACTCGGTAATCCAAATATTCACACATCCTTCTAATCTGTCTATTCAACCCTTGTGTAAGAATGATTTTAAACTGATGTGTCCCCATCTGCTCCACTTCACATTTACGGGTCATTGTTCCTAAAATGGGTATGCCATTTCGCATTTTCCGTAAAAAATCTGATGTAATTGGCTTGTTCACCGAGACAACATACTCTTTTTCGTGATGGTTTCTTGCCCTTAATATTTTATTGACAATATCCCCATCATTGGTCATAAAAATGAGACCCTCACTAGGTTTATCCAACCGTCCAATGGGAAATATTCGTTTCGGATAATTAATAAAATCTATGATATTGTCTTTCTCTACTCGAGTATCTGTAGTGCATACTATTCCAACGGGTTTATGAAAAGCGAGGTAAACGGGTTTGTCCTTGGGTTCCGAAATTAACTCCCCATCTACTCGAACTTCATCCGTAGCTTTAATTTTTGTGCCCATTTCAGGGACTTTTCCATTGATGGTTACCCTGCCTTGGTCAATCAATTTATCAGCAGCACGTCTGGAGCAATACCCGACTTCACTTAAGTACTTATTGATTCTTGTCTCTTTCATGTATGCGCTTTGCCAATGTGCAATTGTTTGCTATTCCTTTTTTTCGATAGTAAATAGCTCCTTGGTGTAGTCCAGCAGTTCCATATCACCTGATTTACCATGCCCGGGAATTACATGTTGGGTCTCCGCAAACCTATTTTTAATCTTTTCCACGGTCTTGGGCCATTCTTCCACATTGGCTTCACCTACATATCCTTTGCTAGCCCCCAAC
Organism: uncultured Allomuricauda sp.; assembly: GCA_965117065.1. Classification (GTDB taxonomy): domain Bacteria; phylum Bacteroidota; class Bacteroidia; order Flavobacteriales; family Flavobacteriaceae; genus Flagellimonas. The sequence goes on along the minus strand of OZ220751.1, from coordinate 686,557 downwards.
GACTTTACCAAACACCCTCCAAAAAGCACTTTTTCTGTCGGAATGTAGCCAATAATATTATCCACGGTATGCCCTTCACCCACAAAAATGCAGGATATTTTTTCTCCCCCAACGATGAGTTCTAATTGGCTTTGAAACCCATTTGTTGGAATAGCCCGATTAGCCTCACGAGCCAATTGTTGTGTAGCTTGATTGGAATATGAAGGGATTCCAGCAGCATGAAAAGCCTTTAGTCCTCCTAGACAATCTTCATGGGAATGAGTGGCTATTACGGCTTTGATTTCTGCATTTAACTTAACGGTAATCCAGGTCATCAATTCCTCGGAAACTGCATCTGTAGTGGGCGTATCAAAAACAACTGCTTCTGAATTTTTGTTGAAAATTAGCCCATTACTCGTAACCTTTCCAAAACTCTCCGTTTGTAGGTAAGAATGGTGTACAAAGGTATTGGGGGTCAACTTTATTATTTTTAGCGTATCCGATTTATAGACTATGTCGGATTGATTCTTGTTGCAAGCCGTTGCAAATAATAGTGCCGGTAGGCATAACAATACTATGTATTTCATTTGATTTTGTGAATTATGGGATTAAAAGCTTTGGAGGCCACCATTACCTGGTCGCCGATGTTTAGGTCTTTGATGTCAGATGCTTCTGCGATGATTTTAACTACTTCATTTTGAATGAGGATGGTTACTATAAAAACAACTTCTTCTGGTTCAATGTTGAGCACTTCGCCCTTAAATTTAAATTTTCCACTAAGATTTTGATTGACAAAAATAGCTGTTGGATTTCCTTGACGAACTATTCTTCCTTTTTCCAGGACAAAAACCATATCAGAAAGCTTGTGGATTTCACCAATATCATGGCTGATTAAAAGCGTTGTCAACCCAAATTTACGATGGAGTTGCTGAAGGTAATCCTGCAATTTTAAGCGAATCTTAAAATCCAATGCGGCCAGCGGTTCATCTAATAAGAGCAACCTTGGTTGCTGTACCAGGGCACGGGCCAAAGCAACCCGTTGTTTTTGACCTCCGGAGAGGGTATTGGGTTTTCTATGTTGTAACTTTTCAAGCCCCATCAGGTCAATAAGTTCTGAAACAACTTTGGAACTCTGCCCTTTACTGGTTCCAAATTCCAAATTTTGTCTAACACTCATGTGTGGAAACAGCGCATAATCTTGAAAGACATAACCAATGTTTCGTTGTTGCGGCTTTAAATCAATTTTTTTTTCGGCATCAAACCATACCTCACCATTGACTTTTATCAAGCCTTTTTCGGGTTTTAGGAGCCCGGATACTATTTGTAAGGTAGAGGTTTTACCCGCTCCGGATTCCCCATATATGGTAACCAACTGGCCTTTTTCAATTCTAAGGTCCAAATCAAGGCACATTTCACCTTCAGGACCATTTAGCTTTTTTTCTATCCGAATTTCGATCATTTCCAAAAGCGTTTTAGATATCCACCATTGATCAGATATACCATTAACAAAATGCAAAATGTAATAAGGAACAACACTAGGGAATAGAAATTTGCTGAGCCATAATTTAAAGCTTCGACTTCTTCATATATGGCAATGGAAGCCACTTTGGTTTTTCCAGGAATACTCCCCCCAATCATCAGGACCACACCAAACTCACCAACAGTATGGGCAAATGCCAGTACAATTCCAGTCAACACAGAGGGTTTAATATTGGGTAAAAGCACTTGAATCAATGTTTGTAGGCGGGACTTACCCATAACGTATGCCGCTTCCTTCAGGGAAGATGGAATGCTCGCTAGGCCTGACTGGATAGGATGTACCATAAATGGTAAACTATATATGATGGAGGCCACCACTAATCCTGGAAACGAAAACACTAATTGTATTCCGAAAACATCGCTAATCCAATTTCCAAACGGGTTGTTGGGACTAAAAGCCACTAGGAAATAGAACCCCAAAACCGTGGGGGGAAGAACCAAGGGCATACTCACCAGGGTCTCTATGATTGGTTTTATCCGAGTTTTTGCATAGGCCAACCAATAGGCCAATGGAATGGAAATTACCAAAAGAATCATAGTGGTTACCAAGGCCAGCTTAAAAGTCAACAATAAAGGTTCCCAGCTCATCATTTTGATAACATTACCTCGTTTAGTTTGATCATGGCCATAACAGGTTTTTTTTCAGCTAGCTCAAGATGGTTTGCCGCATTGGTGCTTATAATGGAGGTTAATTTTCCTGCGGAAGTATCGAGCACAACCTTACTCAGGAGCATTCCTTTTTCCATATGTTGAATGGTTCCGGATATCTTGTTCTGTAAACTAATATTGGGGTTTTCTCCAATGCCTATGACTACCTCGGTTTCTTTGAACAAGACAGTGATCTGTCCTTCCAACTTTAAATAGGCTGCAGTTTCCGAAGTTTCAATTACAATAGCTTTTACGGTTATTTTGGGGTTCACATCTACGGTAACCAAGGCTAAATTACCGCTCTGTTCAATTCCCACTATTTTGCCTTGCAAACTATTCATCTATCGAATATCCGTAATTCTTCAGTATTTTTTTAGCTTCTTCCGAAAAAATAAAGTCATAAAATGCCTTAGCCTCCTTGTCGTTATTGAGCAAAATAATTCCCTGTTGAATAGGGGAGTAGTTTGATGGGTTAAGCTCCAGCCAGTTTCCTTTTTCCCTTAGGTTGGAAGAAAGCACTACGGACTTTGCTGTAAAACCAATAGGTGCAGCCCTGGATAGGATAAATTGATTGGTTTGGGAGATACTTTCTCCAAAGACCAATTTGGGTAATACCTGATCATAAATTCCATGTTGCTTCAAAACCTCGACAGCAGCGGAGCCATAGGGTGCTGTTTTCGGATTCGCAAGGGCAATATGCCCAATGGTTTCGTTAGTGAGTTCTTGAAGGCTTGGGACAAGGTCATTTTTAGCAGTCCAAAGCACCAATTTACCATATGCGTAGACCCGAGGTGGAATTATGGATAATCCATTGTCATGCAATTGTTGCGGATACCTCATATCTGCGGAAAGAAAAACATCATAAGGGGCACCTTCTGTAATCTGTGAGGTTAGTTTTCCAGAGGAACTGATAACCAAATTGCATCTAATTTTAGAGGATTTAGTAAACAAAGAGGTTATTTCTTCCATAGAAAATTGCATGTTGGAAGAAATAGCTATGGTTACAGTTTTAGGCTTTGTAGTAGGAGTGCATCCCATCAGCAGAACCGAAACAAGTACAAGTTGGAGTAAAATTCGAATTTTAGTCATAACCAGCCATAAAGGTAACACTGCCGAACCAATGGTAACTGTCACATTCACAAATTAGTTGCCATATGTCATAAATAAACAACAAACTCCAACTAGAATAGCTGGTATAGGACCTCTTAACATTTCATGAGTCACGTTTTTAAGGTCTATTTCGTCTTATTTATAAAATCGATAATTATGGCTTATTTAAAACAAACAGCGAATACCAACAATTTTTTGGAAGTGTTGCTCCGTGATCATGAACGCTACATGCCCATTATGGAATATTTGGACAATTTGACCCAACAAGAGTCTGAATTAAGCTGGGAAGAGCGCGAACGAATTTCATTGGAAGTGTCCAAATGCAATGGTGCAGAATTTTGCGTTGCAATTCATGCAGGAATGCTTAAGGCTTTTGGTTCTGAACCGACTAATATTAATATGGATAAACTTGAGCCTGCACTGGCATTCACAAGAAAGCTGGTCAAGGAATCGAACAAGGTTAGCCAAGACGATATTGATCAATTGCGAAGGGTAGGTTGGAGTGATCAAACCATTGAGGATATAGTTGGGCTGGTGTCTGCCATAACCATATATGATGTTTTGGCCAATGGGTTTGGTTTTAAGGCCAGTTTACCTACAGAAGTCTTTGAAGAAATGGGTAAGAATACCATAGATTCTGGTGGGTTTGTGGCTCAGTTCAAATCTTTTTTAAGTTAGGTGTGAATGAAAGGGGGCAAATCTGAAAACAAGGAGAAAGGGATGAAAGTGTTGATTAATTGGTTAGCTATTTATCCATTAATAACATTGGTTTTGTTTGTTTTTGGCCCCCTTTTGAATCCAATACCGCTGGCGCTTAGAACATTTGTGATTACAATTGTAATAGTTCCGGTGATGGTCTATGTTGCGGTACCGTTATTGGAAAAAGTGGTTGTTTCAATTATAGGGAGGCTTTTTCAAAAACCAGAACGTAAAAAAAATGCTTATGAAAAAGGAAAATTTTAAATTAGAAGAGTGTCATAGAACACTTTTTCCCTTCGCATACCGGGTTTTGGACTCTGTGGAAGATGCTGAGGATACCATTCAAGATGTGTTAGGAACCTATTATGCGTTAGTAGAAAAGCAAGGGATTACCAATCCAAAAAGCTATTTGATAAAAAGTGTTATAAACAAATCCATAGATGTTAAGGGTAGAAAGCGAAAAATGGTTTTGGGAACGGAGCATGTACAGGAGACGGAAGTAAGGGAAACTACAGATTTGGGCTTACAACTACAGCAGATTGCAACTTTTGCTCTTCGCATTTTATCCAAACAACTCAATCCCATGGAACGGGTTGTATTTATTCTTAAGGAGGGGTTTAATTATTCACATGAAGAAATTTCCCAAATCACTAGCTTAACCATTCAAAATTCACGAAAGATTTTAAGCAGGGCCAAGTCAAAACTTAAAACAGCACAGCTTCCATCTCATGAGGTCCCCAGCAAGGAAGTCATACAATGTTTGGAAAAAATGATCAAGGCCCTAAAAGAAAGGGATGTGAAGTTGGTACAAAACCTAATTTCCAATTAAGGACTGAATAACTTCTTAAAAGAGATCTTAGCAGTTAGTTGGACTCCATGTAGGCAACTAGTTTAGCTATGTTTTGGGGAGAACTGAATTTAGTGTCGTTTTGTTTGGAAAACTTTTTAAACTCCTCTTTCTGACTGTCATAAAGCTTTTGTAGTTGTTTTAGGTTTTTGATTTTGTTCAACTTGCCATTTTTCTTGAGCCAGTAATAATTATAGGGTTTTATTTTGTATCCGTCAGGTAGTTTGAGTTCGTAAAATACACCGCGTGTACCCAAAGTACCGTAATGTTCGCTAGATGATGTTTGGGAAGTACGACCTGGACCTGTGGCCCTCCCGGGATAGCCCACATTGCATTTATATTCTGCATAAAGGTCATAATCTGAATGTGCCAGTAGCTCGAGAAACTTATCCTCTTGGTATACAAACTTTCTGTTTTTAATGAATACGGTGTCAACATGTATTAATTGTTCATCCGAAATCGCCAACTTTTGTCCCTTATCCTCAAAAACCATCTCCTCCAAAAGCGTATTAAAATTTAGCATGGCCGCATTTTTTTGGCCAGAATCCATCAACACATAGCCAGGAGTAAACTCTTGAAAAACGTAGTGGGACAACTCAACGGAGTTTATCTGCGCATTGGAAAATAGGAAGGTAAAACAAATAACAAGTTGTATAATATATTTCATGGATAAAAATCTTTGATTGTGAATGAGACTAAAATAAGAAAAGTCCGCTTCTTAAACCTTTTTTATCGTAGGAATTGAATCTGTAAGAACTCAAACGAATTGTTGTGATGTATGTTTACTTATACTCTTTTAAGGCTATGTCAAAAATGATGTTTGAACAATAGAACCCCGATTTTTCAATCGCCTTTCTTGAAGCTATGTTGTCCAATGTGGTTGAACAAATTGGCTTTCTACCTGCCCTTAACACGCTGTTTACCTGCATTTTCATAATCTGTGTTGCAAGTCCTCTACCCTGAAAATCGCGATTTACAATTATACCTAGGTCTGCAAATTCAGGCTGAGAATCGCTCATTCTACATTCACTTGTTGCTATAATCGTATTTGCTTCTTTAAGCATGAAAATTTCTTTTCTTTGGACAAGGTTTGCAGTATAACCAAAAGTGTCGTCCATTCCTACTTGTTCCTTAAGAAATACTTTTACCAAAGGAATATCATCCTTGGTGACCAACTCAATATTTAAGTTTGATTTTACTTCAACTTCTTTATTTAAATGCTCAAAACAAAAGGTATTTGTTTTTACTGATTTGGACTGAAACAAACAGGAGTTAAATGCCTTGGGTTCATTAGAACTTAAACTAGCCGATTTAATTAACCCTACGGTTATTAACTCTCTAATCACCTTATCCATCCATGATGAATGGTCTTTGCCGAGAAATAACTGGATTAAGCTGTCTTCCTGGGTTATGCAACAATAACCTATTGTTTTATTGTCATACTCGATTAGAAAATGTTGGGATGAGCCAATGTAAAGCTGCTCCCACATCACGTCAATTGGGGCTTTCAACGATTGGTATAGCTGTGACCTTAAATCTTTTATTTTTTCTGTTTCCCCTGTTTTTATAAACTTCATCGCTGGGCGTATTTTTGTATTAGCTGTTGTTTAATTTGTTTTATCGGGAAATCTTCATAAATCCCTAAATAATTTAAGGCGATTCCATCCAGTTCCGCAATAAAGAGATGACTCTTTACCAGAGAATTCTTAGCATCCATTTTGTCAAAAATCTCTTTGGTTTTTTTCAATATAAATGAGGATCTCTCTTTTATTAAATCATCCAACACACTCCTAGTGCTGGGTTGGACCACTACGTTCATATTAAACTGAAAGAACAGTTTATCTGCTTCCAGTTGAGAAAAGAAAGATTGCAATAATACTGCTAGTCGTTCATGGGGAGTTGTATATTTTTCATCAATTGTGTTTATCTCAACAATTAATTTGGTTGTCCTCAAAAATATCTCCCTTAACAATCCATCCTTCGACTTAAAATGATGGGAAATCAGTCCTTTGGAAACATTGGCCTTTTCGCATATTACCGACAATGGGGTATTCTCGTATCCTCTTTCAGAGAATAGTTGAGTTGCTATGGTCATTAGCTGTTCTTTCTTATCCATAAAAATTACATTTATTTGCAAATGTACTGACTGCACGGGCGGTCAGTACAAATGTATAAACATTTTTCTTATCTACATGAATTTTTCTATGGGGAAAGTATATGAATAAAGTAGGAGCCTTTTCGTCTTAATTACGGTTAAACCCTATTGTTCGTAGGCTTTATAGGATTATCAAATTCTTTTATCTTGTTCGAATTTTTAATTGCATTCTCAAAAATTTTTAAAATTTCAGGTTGTGGCTCATTAATACTTCTAGCTATATCTTGAAATTTATCTGCACTATTACACCAAATAAAGGTTCCTATTTTTCCAGTATGTTTAATTACAAGTGTCGGGACAAAAACTCTCTTATTATCCAAATTGTTTTTATATCTAGAAGTTGTATTAAGTAGTATTTTTGAGCCATTGCCCCATTCCCCCCAACAAAGTTCACCATCATCAACATTAAAGGTGTTCGGTACACCCTCTAATAAAGGATGTTCTTCATTTCCTTCCGTTATTTTCACTTCAATAGATGATGAAAACCTTTTAAAATTAGCTATTTCACAACCATAGGCACCTTGTAAAATCGTATTTCTACATCTTCTATAAATTATATCGTGTGTCCCAAATAAGTTTCCACCTTTGCGGACATAACCGAGAAGCCTTTGTTGAATTAAGTCTCTCATTGACTTTGTTTCGGCCAACTTGGTTACGTCCGATACAATAAGAAAAACGATATGAATATACTTTGGCTTTAATGAAAAGCCTAATAATTTCTCAGGCTCGCTCAATATTCTGTATTTATAATCTGGAAGCCTTTCTTTTAATAATTCAATTATATTTTCACTTACCTCTTCTCTGTCATCGTTCCATATAAGTACATATTTCTTATTGCTGAAAACATTCCAAAACCTTCTTATTAACAAACGAAAGAAGAAGATGTTTTTTCTATACCATCCAATTGCTATACCAACAATAATACCAACGAAACTTAAGACAATTGCATGTTTTAGTTTCGGCGGGTCATTTAAAATCTTAACTAAATCATCCCAAAAATCTATCATGGAATAAAATTTTCAAAAATTATATTGTCGCAATAGAAAGATACTTCTTTGCTTTCTTTTTTATCTCTAACTGTCCATCCAAGAACAGGTATGTTCTTTTTTCTAAAACCCCGAATTTTACTATTTTTTTCTAAGTCATCTATCTCGTGTGCCACAAAATTGGGCTTACTTAAAAAGTTCAATACGTAACCTCTTAAAATGAATTTCAAAATAAAGTTCATTTTTTCATCCTTAAACGAACCTGATAGTTGACCCCTAACAATTTCTGGGGCATTTAGAACAAACCATTTGAGTAAAAATGGATTGAATGACTGAATGGCTATCTTTCCTTTATACTGATTGATTAACGACAAAAGCGGTATGTGAATTTTCTTATTCTGGTCACTGCTCTTAATTTCAATTAAAATTGGAACCTGTCCATTAACTAATTCAAAAACGTCCTTCAACAATGGTATTTTTTCCTCAGAATCTAAAAGTTTATATTTCCTCAATTCATTTGATGACAATTCATTTATTGAAATATTTTCTCCACACATTCTATCAAGCGTATCATCATGAAATACTACAACTTCGTTATCCTTTAACAAGTGAATGTCAAGTTCAATTGGAAAGCCCTTCTCTATAGCCTCTTTAAAAGCTTTCAAAGAATTTTCAGGAATTTTTCCGTCTCCAGAATGTAAGCCTCTATGTGCTATTGGTTCTGTTGTTATCCATTCTGGTATATAGTTCATTTCTAGTTTAGTATAATCTTTAGCTTATTTCTAATTGACTCTAACGGTCTCGTATACCGGCGTGCGACTGTATAGGGAGCATGAGCGATGTATTTATTTTGGATTTTCAAACAGTTGGGTCCAGTTACCTTCTAAATCTTTTACAATCATTGCTTTTTCTGCCCATTCAAAATCGCTTTCCTCCATGGGGGTAATTATTTCAATATTTCTTTTATTCAAAGTGGATGACATAGTAGCCAAATCTTCAACTCCAAAGGCAATTTTTTTGAACCCTAAGATTGTACTATCAACCGAAACTTGGTTTGCTTTAATTACCTGGTTTGGTTCAAATAGCTCCAAAACATAGTTGTTGCGTTCCAAAACAGCCCTTTGATTACCTTTTTCGCCCATTGTTTTATGATGCCTGAAACCTAAGGCTTCTGAATACCAAGAAATAGCATTTTCGAGATTGCCTACCGTTACCATGACGAGCCAGGAAGAAATTTCCTTTGAAGTGCCAGAATCAAAGAACTGAATGAAGTTCCCATCCGGGTCTTTAATTAGAAAATATTTGGAAGGCCAATTTATTGGAAGCTGATTTTCGGGAAGCTCACCGATACTTGTTACAAATTCAACATCATTAAATTTTTCTAGTTGGCTGTATAAATTTTCAAGATCGTTGGTTTTGAATCCTATCTTGAAAATGCCTCCTAAATAGCTGTCCTTGCCAAGTGTAATTTCTGATGGTTTAAAAGAATTGGTTTTTTCGATAATTTCAAAATGAAAATCATTCAACTCCAAAAAAGCTATCTTCAGTCCGTAATCTGGATATTCTTCTACTTCTTTTTCTATTTGGAATCCCAATTTTTCATGGTACCATTTTAAAGTACGATCTATATCTTCAACGAACAAGGCAACCAAATTTGGTTTAAAGGAATCCTTTTGGATTGCCTTGGTATCTTCCTTGCAACCTAAAATGGCCAAAATTAAAATTAGAATTATCTGTTTTGGCCTATTCATTGCTTTTGCTTTTCAATTTGCAAACAACAGGTCTTGTTAATATCGTTTTCAGTAAACCAGAAAGCCCTACTTACCATCACATCCAGGCTTGGCATCAATATCCGACTCTAGACGAATATTGCTTAGTCCTATATCTACACCCTCTCCAGCAGTAATCATTAATGCAGAGCTGACTTTGGTCATATCTATTCCAAGATTATCAAAGCAACTTAGGCTAATTCGATATTCCTGCCAATCATTCGCAGAGATGCTGATGTTAAGGGATTGATCACAAGAAGAGTCTGGATTACACATGCCAATTTGGACAACTGCGTCATCGGTTTTAAAAGATTTTGCCGAGAAAGTAAGTTCCATGGCACCATTTGCCTGGCGAGACATGTCGCTTGGTGAAGTTGTACTTACGCGCATTTGGTCACCATCTGATTTTGTCCATTTAACTCTCAAAGCATCTTCCTGCGCCATGTGATCTGTTTTACTAATGATCAGCCCTCCAACAGATGTAGGAAAACTAGCAATTTGTTTGACCAAATCACCTGAGCTCAACCATAATCCCCAAGGTGCAACAGGCGCACCTTTACTAAAAAATTCACCTGTAGATACCACTTCGCTATTTTCTAAACCTGAATTTTCCGACAGTGGATTTACCGCCTCTGTATCCGCATAAGAAAGGCCATACCCTAATTTGAACAAAGGTTCACTCTCGTCAGAAACCACAGCACTTGTGGGCCAAGAGTACGATAGACGGCCAGTAAAATTAAAAGAGGGATCCCTTTGAAATAACAGATCAGAAATACCCCCTCCTTCGCTACCGGGTAACCAGGCTGCGATAAATGCATCTGACATGTTTATTTCTGGGTTGCACCATAACGGGCGACCTGATAGAAAAACCGATACAACAGGAATGCCTTTCCTTTGAAATTCTGCCAATTTACTTACATCAAAACCATTTGGAATGAAGTCAAGATTTTCACGATCGCCTTGAAACTCGGCATATGGGTCCTCTCCGTATACAGCGATCACAACATCGGCCGTTGCACTTGTTTCTCCACTTACCGAATAGATTACTTTACCACCAGCCATATTAACCGCTTCTTTAATGCCATCTAGTATGGATTCACCATTAGGGAATTCTTCGTTGGTATGGCCTGTACCTTGCCATGACAAGGTCCAACCACCGCATGCTTTAGAGATACTTTCTGCGCCATCGCCAACCACCAAAATAGTTTTCGTAGCGTCAATTGGTAAAGTGCCGTTGTCATTTTTAAGCAAAACCATTGACTCTCGCACAGCCTGGCGGGCGATGGCTCTGTTTTCAGGGAGCCCCAAAAGACTTTCATCCCCCGCATTCTTACGCGTGCTTGGGGCACCCTTGGTAAATATGCCTGAGGCGATTTTCACTCTAAGGATACGACGTACGGCATCATTTAAGCGGGACATTGGGATGGTTCCACTCTTAACATGCTTCAACGTACTCTCATACAAACCTTTCCAGCTATCCGGTGCCATATACATATCAAGACCTGCATTTAGTGACTGTGGACAATCTGTATTTGTACAGCCTGGAACCTGTCCATGACCATTCCAGTCGCCTACCACAAAACCGTTGAAACCAAGTTGCCCCTTTAAGACATCTGTCAGCAGCTCTTTGTCTCCGTGGAGTTTTCTGCCCTGCCAGCTGGAGAAAGAAGCCATCACCGTTTGAACTCCAGCAGGTATAGCGCTGTAGTACCCTGCCGCATGTACGTTACGCAATTCTGTTTCGCTGATAAGGGCGTCACCCTGATCTACACCGTTTTCTGTGGCGCCATCGGCGAGGAAGTGTTTAGCACTGGAAATAACCCGGCCATCTCCCATAAAATCATCTTCGCCAAAACGGCCTTGCAGCCCATAAACAATACGATTTGCATACGACTTCACAATCTCCGCATTTTCAGAAAAACCTTCATAACTTCTGCCCCAGCGTACGTCTTGGGGTACCGCTAAAGTTGGAGCAAAGGTCCAATCGTGACCAGATACGGTGAGCTCATGAGCGGTCACTGATGCAATTTGCTCAATTAAGTCAGGATTGTTCATTGCACCGAGTCCAATGTTATGTGGAAAGACAATGGCTCCACTAAGGTTAGCATGGCCATGTACCGCATCTATTCCCCATATACAGGGTATTGCAACCTCAACACCTTCTTCGTCAATGGATGCATTATAGTATTTGTCAGCCATTTCCAACCAAGTTTTTGCATCCGCATAAGGTAATGGCCCGGGTGCTGAATTTCCACCACTTAAGACAGAGCCTAGGCGATATTTTTTGACCTCCTCTGGGGTGATAGATCCATTGTCAGCTTGGATTACCTGGCCAACTTTTTGTTCTAAGGTCAGTTTTGGCAACAGCTCATCTATTTGTGCTTCGATTGCTGGATCTAATGGTAGCGGTTTGATACTTGGCCAATCTTTAGGGTTTACTAGGTTTGCTGACTTTTCCGCGTCTTTAGAATCTTTTTGTTCAACACAACCCGAAACTATAATAGATAAAATACAGAGCAAAGAAGTAAGAAGGGCCGATGGCTTGATAGTCCTCATATTGGAATTGATATTATTTGCGATTTATATTAAACGGGATTCCTTTCGGGGCAAAGAATGAGATGTAAGTTACCTCATTTTTAACCTATATGGATTACTGTTTCAATTTTTTCACATTGTGACTGTTTTTTGATTCTTCTTTAGGTGCTACAGCGCTAAACCAAATTACAGGACGAATTACTTTTAGCTACCGTTCTCGTTTAAGTTGTGTTTTTAATGTTGCCTATATTTTGTTTTTATTTGTGCGCTAACTTTAGAGGGATAATCCAAGTGTTCTCTTCCAAATCAATTGTTCCGCCAATTTCTTCTTTTATAACTCTATCTGTCACCTTTAGCCCTTTTTGGGCCATATTTTCAAAAGTATCGACTCCATCATCGGGGAATTTTTGTCTGGTTCTGTGAATGTTGAATCGATTTGAGAATTGTCTATCGAAAGTTGCTTCTATTCCATCCTTTCCAATCATGAAACCAATTAAACCTCCCCAAGTTGCTGTTGGATTATCAGAATCCCATCCCGCAAGAGTTCCAATTTTTATGGTTTTTTTCAAATCACCTTCTCCATAAAACAGGCTTACCAAGCTTGCTGCAAAATTTATTCCTGCTGCAAAACAGCCATTGCAATACAAGTTCTTTGAGGTAATATTATATCCGTCTTCTTGTTTTACCTGATATCTGTGATAAATCGAATCCCTAGCTTGCTCCCATGAAATACCGGACTTGTACATCTTTAGTGAATAATCAAACATTTTAGCTGGGTACGCACCATCAGGAAGAGTCTCTCTTGCTTTATTAGCCATCCATTGTATTCTATGGCTCATAGATTTCTCAGTGTGCATAGAGGCCAAAGAATGCATAGTAACGTAAAACTTTGAAATATCTTCGGCTTCTTTCCTTCCGGTGGTTTGAATAGGCAAATGGGCAATCTTAGTGGCAACATCTGGTCTTGCAGGTGAGAACAGGCCAAATATCTCAGTGGTTAATTGCGCATCGATCATCTCAAAATGTTCATTCATTTTGGGGCTTCCTGTTTCGGGAGGGAGAACCCCATCTTTCATTAAATCAAATGCCTTTTGATTGGATACCCATAAATAGTTTTCCTCTTCAGGTTTTATATGTGTTAGCCACCCATTACGAATTTGCTCAGAAGACAGCAAATTACTCTTATGGGTATATAGGAGATGCTGATACATATATTCAATATCCGTGTCGTCATCTGCGCCCCATACTTCAGTAGTGTCTTTAAATACGAAATCAATGGTGGGGGACAAGTCACTAGGGATACCTTCTCCCCATATACTCGGCTGATCAGGTTTGCCCCAATCCGCTCTAGTATAAAAATCTCCAGTTTTTATTTCTCCGATATTACCGATTTTATCCATCTCTGTCACCAGACCTGTCCAATTAGCAATGCATTGTCCCAACCAAAAACCATACAATTGATCTTTATATTTATCTCGTGAGATAGTAATATACATATTCTCCCCTTGGATAGTGGGAATTTCCTTTGTGTCTTTCCTCTTAGTTTCTGTGTTGCAGGCGGACAATACAATCAGGGATAATAATATGATATTGAATTTCATCATTGTTGCTAACGGTCTTGCATAAGTGTCCTTGTACTTATGTGTTGCTAGTGGTCGTTTTCTTATTTATTCAGTCTCCGGATAATCAATAAAAGCTATTTTATCGTCCTCATCAAGATAAACAGTCCTTTCAAGCCTGCTCATTTTCGCTGTTGGTCCGTTTATTCCAATTCATTTTCTATTAGTTGAAGTACTCGTTGTGTTTCATTTAAAAGATCCTTCTCCTTTACAACCAGATATTTTCTACCCTCTTTATAAGCACGTATCCATGAAATGTAGTAATGATCAGTCAAAAGTTTTGTGTAGTTCACAGGTACTAGCTCGGCATCGGAGTATATAAAATTTTGAACGATATGGTTGTCGAATTCAGAGTAAAACTTATTTACCTGATTATAATTGGAAAACCAGCGCGGATAGGTGCTTTCAAAAAGGGTAACTACTTCCTTTTGCAATTCCTTGTTGGTAAAAATCTGCAGCCCAACATCCTTAAATCCTTCGTAGCCAGTTTGTGATAAAAACAATTCTTGTTTTGGTATTCTCGCCATATGAAAATGTCGCGACAATGTATCCACATAGGGTTGGTTATTAGAGATACTGTTTAGAATGATCTCACTCGACTTATCTAACAAATCAAGGTACACAATATCATCTTCAAAGGCTTTAATATTTGTTTCCAGATTTTCAGTAAGATCAACAAGAATTTCACGTTCTTTTTTACGTTCTTTCTTCCATTCATTCCAGCTGTTAAGGCCAAAAGCTAAAAGGATACCCAAAGTGACTACTAATATCTCAAGCAGATATTCAGCCCACTTGACTTTTAGTATTACAAGAATTTTCTTCATAGTCTAGATTATGATTACCCGCCATAGCGCTAAACATAGTGCTTTGATTTCTACGGTAATATAGCAAAATCGTTTGACCCTTGTTTGTGAATCTGGCTTGGATAGGGTCTTATGTTCATGGTCGAAGGGCTGTCAAGGAGGCCGTGAGGTGATCACATCTTGTTGTGTGTTCAATTTTATTCGCTCCAAACACCTATTTATTGCCAGTAGTTATTTGTTTTTAATCATATCAAGTACGGCAATGCTTAACACAGTACTCCACTCCACTTCATTTAACTTTCCTTTTCCATGATACAAACCGGAATTTGAAAGAACTATTATGAGGTAGTCGTCATTAAAACGAATAATTCCATTGTGGCCTAACGCCCCATCTTCGGCACCGCCATGTCTAATCTCTTTTAATTCTCCATCAACATACTTGATGAACCAACCGTAACCGTAAAAAATACCATTTGTCAAGTCACCTCGAATTGTTGCATGAGGGTAAAACATGTCATTTTTGCTAGAAGGTTTTAAAACATCACCTTTTCTAAGCGACTGAATCCATTTCAATAAATCTTCTGAAGTACTATAGAGTCCTGTTGCTCCCCTATATCCGTAGTTAGGTTGCGAACGACCATTTTTGAAAATAGAAGATTTAAAATTAGCCATTAGTTCTGGTTGGTTCCAATTTGCGAAAGCCAATTCATGTGATGTCTCAAATCCCCAAAACCCAGTATTGTTTAATCTTGTGGGTGTTATAATATTATTTGTCATAAATTCTTCATACGATTCCCCTGAGATTGTTTCTATCAAAATGGCAAGAAGGTTAAACCCTTCCGCGGAATAGTTAAACTTTTGCCCAATCTCATAGTGTAACGGAGAGTTAAGAATTATTTCTGCCGCTTTCTTCTTGTTTGTAACACCATCTACAACGTAATCGTTTGCAAGTCCAGAAGTATGTGTGAGTAAATGATGAATAGTGATTCCTCTTTTGTCTATAGGAACATTCTTTAAAAACTTTCCAATAGAATCTTTTACGGATAGTTTTTTATTTTCTTGAAGCTTTAAAATTGCTGTAGCAGTATAGTGCTTGGTCATTGAACCAATCCAATATGCGGTTTTCACATTGGAATCTATGTTTCCAAATTGTTTATCTAAAACAATTTCGTTGTTCTTAACAACAATTATTGTCCCCTTAAAATCATTTTGATTGGATTCTGTATTTAAAGAGTCAACTTTTTTTATCAATTGGGGTAGGAGGGTAAAAGCTTTACTCTGCTTTTTTTGAGAACAAGCACAAATAGAGGCTAGTCCAAATATAGTAGCAAAAAAATATATCTTCATTAGTTAACTTATTTAATTATAGCCACTGTTAGCATTTATTCATTTTCTTCAAATATTTTATAATTATTCCAAGCTGTCCTAAATGATAAATATCGTGATGGAGCATTCCATTTACTACAAATCGGTATTCATAATTGCCTTTAAAATCGGTATCGTAGTATAGTTCATTCAAGAATTCATCATCTTTCAGTTTCAGCGGGTCAATTAATTCCGATAAAGTTCTGTCATATTCTGATTTAATGGTATCCCAGCCCACAATTTTGAGCTTATCATTAGTCAACCAATTTTCCTCACAATCGTCTGTCTTACTTCCTTTCCCAGTTTGGATTTTTAAGATTGTTTCCTTTCTCCATAGTGTTAAATGTGAAATTATTTCCGCAACACTGTGTAAGTGTTCAATGGGTCTTAAAAAAACTGAATTTTCATCTACCTGATTCAATTTGCTGTCAAATGTGCTACCTATCCATAGTTTTCCTTTCTGAACTTCCTCTAGCTGCTGAATAATATTTTCAATTAGGTATTTCATTTTAATAAATGCCAACTTGTTTATAAATGTAAAATACATCAATCCGGCCTCAAAATAGGAATAAAACAGATGATCAGTGTTGCTTTTTATTTTATAATTCAAAAACATCAAAAGGATTCTTTACGAAAAGAAAGGGAAGCGCATATTTGATAGATTTGGTTTAAACATCAGTCAAGAAGGTCCCAAAGGCAGAATTATTCTGTGACATTGAAGAATAGGAATACAGTTCTTCAACGGTAAACTGGATAAAACTTGGAAAAAACTAATACCCCGAGCGGCTATAAGATTCCATCCAGCTTAAGTAACCTATTGGAATATAGCACAATCTTTTGTTGACCAACGGATTTTGAATAGCCATGATGGGAATATTTGTTATTCTAAACTTCTGTTAAACAAAGCAATAATTGTTAACATTTTGTAGTTTTGTAGTGAAATGAAAGACATTTTACGTCAAATTCTGTCATCATTACTAGCCCTATTGGTCTTGTTATCAACGGTTTCATGGACTGTGGATAAGCACCTATGTATGGGCAAAGTGGTGGATGTAGCTTTCTTTGCCCACGCTGAAACTTGTGGTATGGAAGTTGATTCCAATGACATGGAAACGGAATTGGAAAAATCTTGTTGCGATGAAGTGTCTTTTACCATGCAGGGACAGGAAGACTTAAAGACCTCTTTTTTTGATTTAGATCTTAAGCAACAGGTATTTTTAGTTAGTTATACCTATTCCTACATCAATTTATTCCAAGATGTAGAGACTTCCACAACTTCTTTTATTGGGCATCCGCCCCCCTTACTCGATAGAGACTATCAAGTTCTTTACGAGACTTTTTTGATTTGATGTATTAGATATTCAAAGTGCGCCTTACAGATTTCTGTTTGCGCATACTGTACTGTTTATTTCAATCAGTGCACTTATTGTAAATATCTAATACGTTAAACAATGTTGAACAAAGCGATAAAGTTTTTAATCGAAAATAAACTGGTAGCGGTACTGCTGTTGGCCCTATTTGTGGGTTGGGGTATTGTACACGCACCTTTTAAATGGAACACAGGGTTTCTGCCAAGTAATCCAGTTGCCGTTGATGCTATCCCAGATATAGGCGAGAACCAACAAATTGTCTTCACAAAATGGGACGGTCGTTCACCACAGGATATTGAGGATCAGATTACCTACCCGTTGACCACCTCTCTTCTTGGGATTCCTGGAGTTAAGACCATCCGCAGTTCCTCCATGTTCGGATTCTCAAGCATCTACGTCATTTTTGAAGAAGATGTGGAATTCTACTGGTCAAGAAGTCGAATTCTGGAAAAATTGAACTCCCTGCCTGCGGGACTGTTGCCAAAGGGAGTGAATCCGTCACTAGGTCCTGACGCTACAGGGCTTGGACAGATTTTCTGGTACACGTTGGAAGGGCGGGACGAAGATGGCAATGTTACAGGAGGATGGGACTTACACGAACTGCGTAGCATTCAAGACTACTATGTAAAGTATGCGCTGTCCTCGGCGAGCGGTGTATCAGAGGTAGCCTCCATTGGGGGGTATGTTCAGGAATATCAAATCGATGTTGACCCAGAGTTGATGCGTCAATACAATGTCCAGTTGGCCGATGTGGTAAAAGCAGTCAAGCAGTCCAATCAAGACGTTGGGGCCCAGACTTTAGAAATTAATCAGGTAGAATATCTGGTACGCGGATTGGGTTATGTAAAATCGATAGCTGACATTGAGAATGCTGTTGTAGATGCAGAAAGCTACACTTCCATTCGTATTAAGGATGTGGCCCGAGTACATTTAGGTCCTGCAGCACGTCGTGGAATGTTGGACAAAGAGGGAGCTGAAGTTGTAGGTGGTGTAGTAGTTGCCCGATACGGTGCAAACCCATTGGATGTCATCAATAATGTAAAAGAAAAGATAGCTGAGCTTTCATCTGGACTACCCACAAAAGAATTAGTTGATGGTCGCACCTCACAAGTAACCATAGTACCCTTTTATGACCGAACCGAATTGATTCAAGAGACTCTAGGAACACTCAATGAAGCCCTGACCCTTGAAATTCTGATTACCGTGCTTGTTATTATCGTTATGGTATTCAATCTAAGAGCTTCTATCTTGATTTCGGGCCTGTTGCCGGTAGCAGTATTGATGGTATTCATCGCGATGAAATTGTTTGGGGTGGATGCGAATATCGTTGCTCTTTCAGGGATAGCAATTGCAATAGGCACTATGGTAGATGTTGGAGTTATATTATCCGAAAACATCATTAGGCATCTTGATGAAAACCAAGAACGAAATGGGAATGGGCAGCTTGCCATCAATAATGTGGTATATAATGCTACTGCCGAAGTTTCGGGGGCAATTCTGACGGCAGTGTTGACTACAATCATCAGTTTTATACCCGTGTTTACAATGATAGGTGCGGAAGGAAAACTGTTTCGACCATTGGCTTTTACCAAGACAATGGCTTTAACAGCTTCGATTGTTGTTGCGCTCTTTTTGATACCTCCTTTTGCTGCCATTTTCTTTAGACGAAAAAGAAGTAAAAGTGTCATAGGCTATATTTTGAGCGCGACACTAATCATTTCTGGACTTGTGGCAGTAGTCTATGGATATTGGATTGGGTTGGTGTTGATGGCCTTTGGAACCATAAGACCTTTAAAGAACCCTGAGTTAGCTTCACGTCTTTTCAATGGTTATACGCTCTCAGAAAAACAAGCGACCCGTCTGAACATCATTATTTCTGTTTCGGCAATAGTATTTCTTTTGGCGACCTATTGGAGACCGTTGGGCTTTGACCGAAGCATTATAATGAACCTACTTTTTGTAAGTGTCATTTGTTTTGGATTATTAGGGACGTTTTGGGCATTCCGAAATTACTATACCAAGATTCTTCAATGGGCATTACGTAATAAAATGCTATTCCTGTCAATACCAACCGTTATACTAATTCTGGGCGTATTGATAATGAGAAATACGGGCAAGGAATTTATGCCCGCGCTTAACGAAGGGTCATTTCTTTTGATGCCCACCTCATTGCCACATTCTGGAGTAGAAGAAAACAAACGAGTTTTGCAGCAATTGGACATGGCGGTTGCCAGTATTCCAGAAATTGAAACGGTGGTTGGGAAATCGGGTAGGACAGAATCCGCTCTTGATCCTGCGCCGCTTTCGATGTATGAAAACATGATACAGTATCGGTCAGAATACGAATTAAACGCTGATGGCGAACCACAACGTTTTAGAATTAATGAAGAGGGTTATTTCGTATTGAAAAACGAAAAAATAGTAGCCAATCCAAATTTGTTAGTTAATTCCAATACTTCTGAGAATAAAGAAAGTGATCCATTCCGAATCGACAGAAGTCAACTCATTGAGGATAACGATGGAGAGTATTACCGAAACTGGCGACCAGAAATTAAGTCCCCAGATGATATTTGGAATGAAATTGTACGAGTGACAAAACTTCCTGGTGTGACATCCGCACCAAAATTACAACCTATCGAAACCCGCCTGGTAATGCTTCAAACCGGAATGCGCGCACCTATGGGCATCAAGGTAAAAGGCCAGAATCTAAAAGAGATCGAGGCGTTTGGTCTACAATTGGAAAATATTCTAAAAACAGCCGAAGGTGTTAAGGAACAGGCGGTTTTTGCAGACCGTATTGTAGGGAAACCCTATCTGCTCATTGATATTGACAGGGAAAAACTTGTGCGCTACGGAATCACGGTCGAAGAAGTGCAAAGGGTTATTTCCATCGCTGTAGGTGGAATGCCATTGACCCAAACGGTTGAAGGCAGGGAACGCTATACGGTCCGGGTACGGTACCCTAGGGAATTACGGAATAATCCCGATGATTTGAAAAGTATCTACGTACCGGTATCCAAAGGAAGCCCAGTACCACTCAGCGAATTGGTAGCCATTAAATATGAACAAGGCCCCCAGGTCATCAAAAGTGAGGATACTTTTTTAGTAGGCTATGTATTGTTCGACAAGTTGGACGGTTTCGCTGAAGTAAATGTGGTAAAGAACGCCCAGGCAGCTATTCAGACCAAAATTGACAGTGGTGAACTAGCTGTACCCAAGGGAATAAACTATGCTTTTACCGGAACTTATGAGAACCAGTTGCGGGCCGAAAAGACACTTTCAGTAGTGGTGCCATTGGCCCTCATCATCATCTTTTTGATATTGTATTTCCAGTTTAGAAGTGTGGCCACTTCCCTTATGGTATTTTCTGGGATTGCAGTTGCCTTTGCAGGTGGATTTATAATGATATGGCTCTACGGACAAGATTGGTTTTTCAATTTCAATCTTTTTGGTGAAAATTGGAGAGACCTCTTTCAAATGCATACCATCAATCTAAGTGTTGCTGTTTGGGTTGGTTTTATTGCACTCTTTGGAATTGCCACGGACGATGGCGTGGTTATGGCCACATATCTTACCCAAACCTTTGATAGAAACAAACCCGTGGACTTAAAAGGGGTCCATAGTTCTATTATCGAAGCGGGAGAAAAACGTATTAGGCCTTGTTTGATGACCACAGCAACCACCATATTGGCGTTGCTTCCAATATTAACTTCCACCGGACGTGGAAGCGATATTATGATACCAATGGCCATTCCAAGTTTTGGAGGAATGCTCATTGCGCTCATTACCCTTTTTGTTGTTCCGGTCCTGTTCGGTTGGAGAAAAGAAGTTCAACTCAAAAAAGCAAGCAAATGAAAAAAGTAAAAATCATTACGGGTCTTTTGTTTGTTTCCACTTTTGGGAATGCGCAACAACTGCAGTCCTATATCAATGAAGCTCAGGTAAACAACCCAAATATACAGGCCTATGAAGTTCGTTATAATATTGCCCAAGAGAAGGTAAACGAAGCCAATTGGCTACCCAATACCGAGTTTGGAGCAGGGTACTTTGTGAGTGAACCGGAGACAAGAACAGGGGCCCAAGTAGCCCGATTTTCGGCCAAACAAATGCTGCCCTGGTTTGGTACGGTTTCCACGCGTCAAAAATATGCTACGGCAATGGCTGAAACCGATTATGTGGATTACGTTGTTGTTAAACGAAAGTTAGCCTTGGCAGTAGCACAATTGTATTACAAATTGTACAGCTTGAAAACCAAGCAAGATGTGCTGGATAAGAACATCCAATTACTCAAAACCTATGAAACTTTGGCATTGACCTCAGTGGAAGTGGGTAAAGCCAGTGCGGTGGATGTTTTGCGATTGCAAATTCGCCAGAACGAATTGCAGCAGCAAAAGGAAATCTTACAGGAACAGCTTAAGGCAGAAAAAGCTAGCTTCAATGGGTTGCTGAACCGGGATACTGGTATGGTCGTTGAAGTGGCTGGGATGGTGAATATTCCAAAGAAGGACCCTGTGGTTGTTGATAGTCTACAGCTAAATCCGGAACTCCTTCGGTTTGATAAAATGTATGAATCCGTGACCCAGGGAGAATTGCTCAATCAAAAAGAGGGTGCGCCAATGCTTGGTTTTGGGCTGGATTTTGTGCCCGTGCAGGAGCGATCCGATATGACCTTCAGTGATAATGGTAAAGACATCGTGATGCCGATGGTATCCCTCTCAATTCCCATTTTCAGTAAGCGTTATGAGTCCAGAACAAAACAGAACCAACTCCGCAAACAGGAAATTACGTTCCAAAAACAGGAGCGACTGAATGTCTTGGAGTCTGCTTTAGCGAAAGCCGTGTCAATCCGTAACGAAGCCCGTATTGCTTTTAACACCCAAGGCAAAAATTTAGTGCAAGCTGAGGATGCGGAGCAAATCCTGATAAAGAATTACGAGACAGGAACCATTGACTTCAATGACATACTGGACATTCAAGAACTGCAATTAAAATTTCAACTCAATCAAATTCAATCGGTGCAGTTGTACTACATACAATCTGCCCTCATCAATTATTTAATAAACAAGTAAATCCAAAAACAATGAACACAAGAATCAGAACTTTCTTAGCAATCACCTTTATAACAACATTACTATTTTCAATATCGTGCAAGGGCAAAACAGAACAAAACACGGAAGTCGGGACTGAGCAAGTAGAAACTACGGAAAAACAGGGCAAGGAATATGCATCAGCTTATGTGTGCCCAATGCACTGTGAGGGTAGTGGTAGTGATACGGAGGGTACCTGTCCAACATGTGGTATGGACTATGTGACCAATGAAGAACACCAAAAAGATGGGCATACACACTAAAAAGAAAATCAAATTCTACTCACAATGACTTCTGTTAAGGTAAAAAATATGGTATGCGACCGGTGTAAATATGTTTTGAAATCCGAGTTGAAGAAAAATGGATTTCGAGTGGCCCATATTGAATTGGGAGAAGTTCAACTTGTGGAGGACTCGGAAATTGAAATGAATAAGATTCGAGAGGTTTTGGCCCAGAATGGTTTTGAATTGGTGATTGATCGGAAAGAACAATTGATTACCCAAATCAAAAACCACTTGATTGTTGGACTTCAAGACCAAATTTTGAACCAAAACCTCTCGGAATATCTTGTAGACAAGATGAACAGGGATTATTCGGTGCTAAGCAAATTGTTCAGTGCCCACGAAGGAATCTCCATTGAGAAGTATTTTATCGGCCTGAAAGTTGAGAAAGTCAAGGAACTTGTTCAAATGAGGGACAAGACATTTTCCGAGATAGCCTATCAATTAGGTTACACCAGTAGTAGTCATCTGGCAAGGCAATTCAAATCGGCAACAGGAATGTCAATGGGAGCATACCAAAAAGCACGCGAATGGAATAGAAAACCGTTGGACCAAATTGTATAAATGAAACCCGTAATTGTGCAAAACTTTAGCAATGGCAATAGGTAGTTTTGATGGTAAATTCAATAGTATGAAGCACACCTATCACATACAAGGAATGACCTGTAATGGTTGTCGAAATCACGTTGAGAAAACACTTGGCGCCGTTGATCATGTGACCAGTGCAGCGGTTGATTTGGAAAAAATGGAAGCAGTTATCGAAATGGATAGCCATATTGAAATGGATACTTTTCAGCGGGCACTGGGAAAGGAAGGAGGCAACTATAGCATCCACGCACATGGGGAACACCATCAGCACCCTAAAAAGGAAGATAAAATAAAATCGAAAGGCAAAGGAACAGGGACATTTTATTGCCCAATGCACTGTGAAGGAGACAAAACCTATGATAAACCAGGTGACTGCCTGGTATGTGGTATGGATTTGGTTGAAGAACGAAGTTTGAATCCAAGTCCGGTCAATGGCCAATGGACTTGTCCGATGCACTCGGAGATCGTTAAGGACGAACCGGGGAGCTGTCCCATCTGCGGAATGGATTTGGTTCCCATGGAACCTGATATCTCTGTTGAGGAGAAGACGTACCGTAAGTTGCTCAAAAAGTTTTGGGTTGCCGTGGCTTTTACCCTGCCCATTTTTCTCATCGCAATGAGCGAGATGGTTCCAAACAATTCATTGTACATTATTTTGGAGCAGAAATATTGGAACCGGATGCAGTTCATACTCTCAATCCCCGTGGTATTTTATGCAACTTGGATGTTTTTTGAGCGCGCCTATCGGAGTATCAAGACCTGGAACCTGAATATGTTTACCCTTATTGGCATAGGTGCTAGTGTAGCATGGCTTTTTAGTGTAGTTGGGATGATTACGCCCGATATGTTTCCGGAGCAATTCAAAACCATACATGGAACAGTACATGTTTACTTTGAGGCAGCAACAGTTATTTTGACCTTGGTACTGCTAGGTCAATTATTGGAAGCTAGAGCACATAACAAGACCAATTCTGCCGTAAAAGAACTTTTGAAACTGGCCCCGAACAAAGCTGTTAAGGTGGTAAATGGAGAGGAGCTGGAAGTGGGTGTTGATGCCATAGAAATAGGGGATATTCTAAAAGTAAAACCAGGGGATAAAATTCCTGTGGATGGAGCTATCACTGAAGGGCACAGTGCTATAGACGAATCCATGATCACGGGAGAACCTCTCCCGGTAAACAAAACTGAAGGTGACAAGGTTAGTAGTGGAACCATCAATGGTAATCAGTCCTTTTTGATGAAAGCTGAAAAAGTGGGGAGTGACACACTACTTTCTCAAATTATAACCATGGTCAACGATGCAAGCCGCAGTCGAGCGCCCATACAAAAATTGGCAGATGCAGTTTCGGCTTATTTTGTGCCTATTGTTGTTCTAATTGCCGTAGCGACCTTTGTGGTTTGGTCCATTTGGGGACCAGAGCCTGCCAACGTCTATGCACTGGTCAATGCTATTGCAGTGCTAATCATTGCCTGTCCATGTGCTTTGGGATTGGCTACACCCATGTCAGTAATGGTGGGGGTAGGAAAAGGGGCTCAAAATGGGGTGCTTATCAAAAATGCCGAAGCCTTGGAAAAAATGGATAAGGTGGACACCCTGATTGTGGACAAGACAGGCACTATCACTGAAGGAAAGCCAACGGTTGAAAAAATAGGCTCATTCAGTCAAGATTTTAGTGAGAGCTCTATTCTTGAAATCATCGTTGCCTTAAACGGCAACAGTGAACACCCATTGGCCCATGCAAAGGTAGTTTATGGAAAAGAAAAGGGAGCGAAAGCAAAGAAAGCTGAACAATTCAGTGCCCTAACCGGAAAAGGGGTTGAAGGATTAGTGGATGGAAAGCAATTCGCGTTAGGGAATCCTAAAATGATGGAATATGCCAACGCAATCATTTCTAACCCTGTGAAAACGGAAGTAAGGGAATATCAACAACAAGGAAAGACAGTTTCGTACTTAT
Organism: uncultured Allomuricauda sp.; assembly: GCA_965117065.1. GTDB lineage: Bacteria > Bacteroidota > Bacteroidia > Flavobacteriales > Flavobacteriaceae > Flagellimonas. The sequence continues at coordinate 661,222 of OZ220751.1, read as the reverse complement.
CCGCTGATGGTAAGATTGTTGGTTATGTGGTCATCGGCGATAAGATCAAAAAGACTAGTGCCAGGGCCATAAACGAATTGCAGAATAAAGGAGTTGCTGTGATTATGCTTACCGGAGACAACCACGAAACGGCAAAAGCAGTGGCAATTGAGCTCAGCCTTACCGATTTCAAAGCAAGTATGTTACCAGAAGAGAAGCTTAGGGAAGTGGAACAAATGCAATCTGAGGGCAAGGTTGTGGCAATGGCTGGGGACGGAATCAACGATGCGCCAGCGCTGGCCAAAAGTGATGTGGGCATTGCCATGGGTACGGGTACGGATGTGGCTATTGAAAGTGCGGCAATCACGTTAGTAAAAGGTGATTTACACGGTATTGTAAAAGCAAGAAACCTTAGTGATGCAGTGATGAAGAATATCAAGCAAAATTTATTTTTTGCTTTGATATACAACACATTGGGTGTACCCTTAGCAGCAGGGGTTCTGTACCCTGCCTTTGGAATTTTGCTTTCCCCAATGATTGCGGCCCTAGCAATGAGTTTTAGTTCAGTATCTGTAATTGCAAATGCATTGCGCTTAAAACAAGTAAAAATTTAGTTGATTATGATAAATAGGCATACAGCAAAATGGATTCGAAAATCGCATAGATATCTAGGTATCTTTTTGGGTATTCAGTTTTTGTTCTGGACTATCAGTGGTCTATATTTTAGTTGGACCAATATTGATGACATCCACGGAGACAATTTTAAGAATATGGAATACCAACCCAAGGCGTTTTCGGGTTTAATGGCACCTTCCCAATTAAATATCAAAGAAGGAATCAGGTCAATTGATATTAGGGATGTCAATGGTGTGCCTTACTATTGGATTAACCAGAATCGATTGTTCAATGCCATGGATGGAACACCGAAGTCATCCATCAATGAGAAAGAAGCCTCGTACATCGCTAGTAATTATATGAGAGAAGGGTTGGAGGTTTCCAATATCTCCTTGATAGAAAAGGCTGGAAAACATCACGAATATCGTGAAAGACTTTTGCCTGCCTATGTCATTACTTATGAGAGTAATGAAAATATAAAGACTTATGTGTCCGCCATAGATGGAAAGTTCCAAACCGTTCGTCACAGAGACTGGCGCATCTTTGATTTTCTATGGATGACCCATACGATGGATTATGAGGGTAGGGATAATTTCAATACCACTGTACTTAGGGCTTTCTCACTTTTGGGGCTAATTACCGTGATGAGCGGATTTGTTCTTTGGTATATCAGCTCACCTTCAGTTATAAAAATTAAAAATCGAATAAAAGGAAAGAGATGAAACAGCGTATAATTTATATCGGAATTGCAGCCATCGTCGGATTGGCCGTGGGATATCTAATTTTTGGAAAATCCAATACCGATACTATGGAAGTGGTTGAACACGATCATGGTTCGGAAGTGGGACAAATGTGGACCTGCTCTATGCACCCTCAAATTATGCAACCAGAAGCTGGTGATTGTCCAATCTGTGGAATGGATTTGATTCCCGCAGAGACAGAGGCAGATGGATTGTCTCCTGAGCAGTTCAAAATGACAGCAAACGCCATAGCTTTGGCAAACATACAGACCATTGTGGTGGGAAATTCTGAAGGTAATGGCAACAACACGATTTCCTTGTCAGGTAAGATTGCAGTTAATGAGGAAGCAATGGCTGTGCAAGCAAGTTATTTTGATGGAAGGATTGAACGGTTGAATGTAAATTATGAAGGGCAAGAGATTCGAAAGGGGCAATTATTGGCAACTATGTATTCGCCTGAATTGGTGGCTGCACAACAAGAATTGTTGACTGCCACTTCCTTAAGGGAAACACAGCCTCAATTATACAAGGCAGTTCGTAATAAACTAAAGCTTTGGAAACTGTCGGACAGTCAAATCAACAATATCGAAAGCTCAGGAAAGGTAAAGGAGAACTTTCCGCTACATGCCACGGTTTCTGGTACGGTCTCCGAAGTCATGAGCGCTGAAGGAGATTATTTGAAAAAAGGTCAACCAATTGCCAAGGTTAGCAATTTGAGTACGGTTTGGGCTGAATTTGATGCTTACGAAGGCCAATTGTCCCAATTTAAAAAGGGACAGAAAATCAGCATAGCTACTAATGCCTACCCCAATAAGACATTTGGTGGTGAAATAACGTTCATTGACCCAGTGCTGAACAATACTACCAGAACGGTAACCATACGCGTTACGCTTAGGAATCAAAAAGATTTGTTTAAGCCTGGTATGTTCGTGACTGGCAAGATTGAGAGCGGCCTAGCTACCACTGTAACATCATTGCTGGTGCCCTCAAGTGCAGTGATGTGGACTGGGGAACGTTCTTTGGTCTATGTAAAAGTAAATGAAGATGAACCCATATTTGAAATGCGGGAGGTAATGTTGGGTGCTAGAAGAGGAGAACAAATTGAGGTTACCCATGGCCTTTACTCTGGTGAAGAAATCGTGACTAATGGAACATTCACAGTAGATGCTGCAGCACAACTACTGGGGAAGAAAAGTATGATGAACAAATCAGGGGGTAAGATCATGACAGGTCATGAAGGTCATATTGGAATGCAAGAGGATAAAGGTTCAGATAGTTCGGGAGAGATGATGAAGATGGAATTTTCCAATAGCTTTCAGAAAGATTTTGAAGCCATATTGCCCCTCTATTTAAGATTGAAGGATGCACTCGTCGCCAGCGACGCACGGCAAACCTTAAAGGATGCCAAAACAACTTTGGAAGGCTTGAAGAAGCTCAATCTTTCTAATAAAGGTACTATGGAAAAGGCACACATAAATAAGAGCGTTGAGATGTTAGAGGCCATCGTTAAGAAGGAAGACTTGGAAAACCAACGCAACCATTTTGTAACCTTAAACGAAAATCTAGTAGCCATTGCTGGCAACTTAGAATTATTAGACTACACTTTATATGTCCAAAAATGCCCTATGGCGAACAACAACCAAGGAGCTACTTGGCTAAGTACTGAAAAGGAAATTCGAAATCCTTATTACGGAGATAAGATGTTAACGTGTGGAAGCATAACAAATACTTTTGTATCAAAAAACTAACGTCCATCTATTGGAATGTAGTTGTTGGTACTGTCGTCTAGATAGGCTATCAAAAAAAAAGCCCCTAAAATAGGGGCTTTTTACATCATTAAGCGGAGGAAGAGGGATTCGAACCCCCGGAGGTGTGACCCTCAACAGTTTTCAAGACTGCCGCATTCGACCACTCTGCCATTCCTCCAATGCGGGTGCAAATATACTAACCTTTTTTATTTCTGTAAAAGCCTATATTGTTTATTTTTTTAAAGCTTAAGAATCCATTTTTACCTACTACTTTAGCACCCATGGATCAATGGTACCACTATGCACTATTAGTCGTTGTTGGCTTTGCAGTGGGTTTTATCAATACAGTTGCCGGAGGGGGTTCGCTGCTTTCTTTACCTACTCTTATTTTTTTGGGCTTACCCCCAGCAGTGGCCAATGGGACCAATAGGGTGGCTATTGTTATCCAAACTGCTATGGCCACGGCAGGATTCAAGAGCAAAGGCGTTTCTACCTACCCCTTCAACCTTTATTTAGGTATTTCTGCTTTTCTTGGGTCTATATTGGGCGCAAGAATAGCTGTGGATATTGACGGGGAGGCGTTTAACCGAATTCTCGCCATTGTCATGATCTCCGTGGTGTTGATTATCATCTTTAAGCCAAAAATGAGACTAGAGGAAATGCAGGAACGACTTACAGGCAAATACCTTTGGTTAAGTCTGGTTGTTTTTTTCTTTTTTGGAATTTATGGAGGATTCATTAATGCAGGACTTGGTTTTTTAATGATTTTGTTCATGCATTATGTAAACCAAATGAACTTGGTTCGGGTAAATGCAACCAAAGTGGCCGTGGTTTTTATCTATATGCTATCTGCATTGGCAGTATTTGCCTTAAATGATAAGGTGAACTGGAAGCTTGGACTTATATTAGCCATTGGCAATGGATCCGGAGCATGGGTAGCAAGCCGATTTTCAGTAAAAAAGGGTGATGGTTTTATAAAGTCGTTTTTGGTGGTGATGGTAATCCTAATGGCCATTAAATTATGGTTTTTTACTTGAGATATGGAAGTTGACTGTAGGAAGTAATCAAATTAAAGGGTTTAATAAGCAAACAAATGTAAAGTAACATGCCAGGTTTTGAACTTTTTGGGGACAATGAACGGAAACAGGTACAGGATGTACTGGACTCCGGAGTTTTAATGCGTTATGGGTTTGATGCAATGCGTAAAGGACATTGGAAGGCCAAGGAAATGGAGGAAGCGCTAGCGAAAAAAATGCAAACAGGTTATGTACATTTGGTAAGCAGCGGAACAGCAGCCCTTACCGTTGCCTTGTCCAGTGCTGGAATAGGAGCAGGGGATGAGGTAATTATGCCCACCTTTACCTTTGTGGCCAGTTTTGAGTCCATACTCGCCTTGGGAGCTATTCCCATTCTAGTTGATGTGGACGAGACCCTAACCTTGAGTCCATCGGCCGTTGAAAAAGCAGTAACCTCCAAGACTAAAGCGGTGATGCCGGTGCATATGTGCGGTTCCATGGCCGACTTGGATGCTTTGCAAACAATCTGCGATAAGCACAATCTGCTATTGGTGGAAGATGCATGCCAGGCGATCGGGGGTAGTTATAGGGGAAAGCCTTTGGGAAGTATAGGAGATTTGGGCTGTTTCTCTTTTGATTATGTAAAGACGATTACCTGCGGGGAAGGTGGTGCTTTGGTGACCAACAATGAAACTTTCTATCAAAATGCGCATAAATACTCGGATCACGGTCATGACCATATTGGTAATGATAGAGGAGCAGAGCAACATCCGTTTTTAGGGTATAATTATAGAATTTCCGAACTGAATGCTGCAGTTGGCTTGGCTCAGTTATCAAGAATGGAGGAGTTTATTGGCATTCAAAAACGGAATTATTCCATAATTCGGAATGCGCTATCCCAGATTCCAGAAATTGTATTTAGAAGTGTGCCTGAAGGGGGAGAGGAGAACTATTCATTTTTGAGCTTTTTCCTTCCTTCGGAAGAACTCGCCCTGCGAACCCAGAAAGCTTTGGGCGCGGCGGGAATTGACGGATGCTTCTATTGGTACAACAACAATTGGCACTATTATCGAAAATGGGAACATCTTACTCGGAAAAAATCACTTGGGAGGTTACCTATGGAAGTAATAGACGCCCTTCCGGATTATGCAACAACAGATTTTTCGGCTTCGGACCATTGGGTTGGTAGAACAATCTCTTGCTTAATCAAACTTGGATGGACTGAGGAAGAAGTGCACAAGAGGGCTAAGAGAATGGCAGAGATCATTGCCAATGCCGTCTAGTATTTGACATACTCCACAATCTCCAGGCCATAACCTACCATACCCACACGTCTTGTTTGGGCAGAATTGGTTAATAAGCGGAGCTTTGAAATGTTCAGATCATGTAGAATCTGTGCCCCAATACCAAAATCCTTGGTGTCCATATCAATTTTTGGAGCTTTGTAAATTCCCTGGGCCTGTAGTTTTTTAAATTCTGCCAAACGTCCTAACAAATTCATATGTTGATTGCCTTGATTAATAAAGATCATAGCACCTTTTTCCTCAGCATTCAGGGCATTAAACATTCTTTGTAGGGTTGCATCCGGATTGTTGGTCAAAGTGCCCAGCATATCATTATTGACCAAGGTAGAATTGATTCGTGTTAAAACAGGCTCACCACTTTTCCAACTTCCTTTGACCAAAGCAATATGGACTTGGTCATTTGTAGTTTGTTTATAGGCACGTAATCGGAAATCACCAAAGCGTGTTTTAATATCAAATGCTTCCTTGCGCTCAATTAGACTGTCGTGTTCCATTCTGTAGGCAATCAAATCCTCAATGGACACAATCTTCAAATCAAACTTTTTAGCCACTTTTACAAGCTGTGGCAAACGTGCCATGCTACCGTCCTCATTCATAATCTCCACAATAACACCGGCTGGTTTAAGGTCTGCCAAACGAGCAAAATCAATGGCGGCTTCAGTGTGACCTGTCCTGCGGAGTACACCTCCCTCTTTGGCAATTAGTGGAAAAATATGGCCGGGCCTACCTAAATCATGGGGTTTGGTTGCCGGTTCAGTTAAGGCAATGATGGTTTTGGCCCGATCTGCGGCGGAAATGCCTGTAGTTACTCCGTTTCCCCGTAAATCTACCGACACAGTGAATGCAGTCTCCAAGGGGTCGGAGTTATGCGTAACCATTTTATGCAATCCCAAATCCTCGCACCTTCCCTCGGTGAGCGGTACACAGATAAGTCCACGTCCGTGTGTGGCCATGAAGTTGACAGTCTCGGTAGTAACCAGTTCTGCGGCGGCAAGAAAATCCCCTTCATTTTCCCGATTTTCATCATCTACAACGATGATTACTTTTCCCTGTCGGATGTCCTCGATGGCATCTTCTATAGCGTTTAATTGTATTTTTTTTTCCTTGGCATTCATCATTCCTCAGTGACTTTTTCCTTCTTCTTAAATAGATTTTTTATACCATCAAAAATGTGCCCGAATCCAATTAAGCCTCTATCTGCGGTAGCCCTCCTTGTTAAAGAAATACCCATTGGAAGCATGATCAGGGTGGGGAGCCAGGCTCCAAGAATAGGATGGATATTATTTTCTTTGGCATAATTCCCGGAAAACACCCCAATAAAATAATAGGCTAAAAATAAGACTATAGCGATAACCATAGGAAGACCCAACCCCCCTTTTCGTATGATGGCTCCTAACGGGGCACCCACAAAAAATAAAATAATACATGAAAAAGCCAATGCGTATTTTTTATGGAGAGATAAAATATGGCTATTGTAAAATTTGAATCTTTTTTGCAACTCTTCTTTTTTTGCGGTGACTGTGGTTAGCACGCTGCTTACTGTAGATTTAGCGTTGGAGACCGCCTGTAAATGCTGCCATTTGGGTAAGGAACTGATAAATTCATCAACAGTGGAAAGGCTATCATATTGGACTTTCTGAGCATCAGAAATCTTATTTTTCACCACTTTTATCTCCTGGGCCAATTGAATACTATCTTGTTTGGCAGGCTCGGGAAAGCCCCCCATTCTCGTTATAACGTTTTTGGAAAAAGCTTCTACTTTTTCCAAATTGTTTTTGCCCAGAGAGTCTATATCCTTTACCAAACGGACCACATTCTTCATTTTGTCCGTAGTGATGTTGCCATCCTCTTCCAAATCTTGGTTATTGAGTTCAGAGATGTCAATATTGATAGTATAGGTTTCAAATTTGGACTTCGCAAAGGGATGCTTCCTTTTGTCCTTGTTGGCCTTGGGTTTTAACTCTTCGTAATAGTTGCCATCTTTCAATACCAATTGTATGATATCCGAATCTTCACTACTGATCAATTCGCCCGACTTGGCTTTTATTACCGTATTGTTTACACTTTGCTTGGTCTTTTTATGGATAATCACATTCTCCAAAAAACGATCTTGCTCCCCAAATTTTTTCTCCACCTTGATGTTCATTCCTTCACCGGTACCTTCAAAATCACTAAACACACCTTCGGTAATTGCGGCAGCAGGCTTTACTTTGGCAATATTACGTCTAAGGTTGAACATTTTCTGCTCAGACTTTGGAATGATATTGTTGGCGAAGAAAAAGGTGACAACTCCCAGAAAGAGCACAAAAACAATGAGGCTTCGCATTCCCCTTTGCAAGGAAATCCCAGAAGCTTTCATGGCCGCAAATTCATAATTCTCGGCAAAAGTCCCAAAGGTGAGGATGGAGGAAAGAAGTACCGTCAATGGCAATACCTTATCTACCAAAGTGGGGATAAAATAAAAGATAAATTTGCCAATAATAACAATACCCAGGCCTTTTCCCGCTAAGTCATCAATAAAAAGCCATATCCCCTGAAAAATGAATATGACAATCAAGATGAAGAAGGAGCTAAAGAAATTATAGAGAAATCTTGTTAATATATACCGGTCAAGTATCTTCAATGCTCTAGTTTCTTATAATGTAGTACCCGTCGTCCTCGTATTTTTGTGCGTTAAAGGTAAACAGCTTACTTGACAATGGCTGGTTGGTTTTGAAAGAATTAACGGTAATGGTGGTTTTGGTACCGTTCTGCCCGGTTTGAATGAGTTTATAGATATGTTTGGTTTGCGTATCCACGCCTAATAGTATTGACTGAATTTCGGTATTGGAGTCAATAGGCACTAGTTTAACATATTGAATTTTTCTTCCACCAACATTTTGAAGAATGTCCCAAGAATAATTGTGCCCATTTCTATAAAAAGTCAGCATTTTTGAGGGGGTAATATTGTCATCTTCGGCAATATCTTCAATAGTGACTTCTTCATTTTCTGGTACGATGGTGTAGACTTTCTCACCATCATACAACTGCTGTGCTCCAAATAAATCCATCAAATATTTATCGCCTTGCAAAGTAGCATTTCCTCGGGTCTCACTTTTGGTGTTGGCCTCGGTATTTTCCAGTGCATATTTGAAATCTATTTGGATGTTTTCGTAACCGGTCACTTTACCGTAAACCTCATCCAGTAGCGATTTTGCTTTGGTTGACGATTGACCATAAGAGATTAAACCAAATGCAAAAAGTCCTATAAAGAGTAATTGTTTTTTTAGTATCATGTTATTTTGCTTCATTTTCTAAAAGTTGTTCCAGGGAGTACATATCTGGCACCAGTACTTGACGTGCCTTACTACCTTCAAATGGACCCACAATTCCGGCAGCTTCCAATTGATCAATAATTCTGCCAGCTCTATTGTAACCCAATTTTAATTTCCGTTGGATGAGCGAGGCTGAACCTTGTTGTGCAATAACGATGACTTCTGCGGCGTCTCGGAACATGGCATCCCTATCCGCTATGTCATAATCAATCCCCGTGCCAGAATCCTCGCCTACGTATTCTGGCAGTAAATGAGCATCTGGATATGCGCGTTGCGAACCAATATATTCCGTTATTTTGGCAACCTCGGGGGTGTCCACAAAGGCACATTGCAAGCGGGTAACATCGTTTCCTTGGGTAAATAGCATATCTCCACGACCTATAAGTTGATCAGCACCCTGGGTGTCCAAAATAGTTCTTGAATCAATTTTGGAGGTTACCCTAAAGGCAATCCGCGCTGGGAAGTTGGCTTTAATGATTCCTGTGATCACGTTGACTGAAGGTCTTTGGGTTGCTATGATCAAATGGATGCCGATGGCTCTTGCCAATTGGGCTAAACGTGCAATGGGAGCTTCAACCTCCTTGCCGGCTGTCATGATCAAATCTGCAAACTCATCAATGACCAAAACAATATAAGGCAGGAATTTATGTCCGTCATTGGGGTTTAATTTCCGGGTCTTAAATTTTACATTGTATTCTTTGATGTTACGTACCAAGGCCAACTTGAGCAATTCATACCTATTGTCCATTTCAATACAAAGTGAATTCAGTGTATTAATTACTTTGGTGTTGTCGGTAATAATGGCATCCTCTGAATCTGGAAGTTTGGCAAGAAAATGCCGTTCAATTTTATTGTAAAGGGTAAGCTCCACTTTTTTTGGATCTACCAATACAAATTTGATTTCCGCAGGGTGCTTTTTATAAAGCAAAGAGGTTATCACTGCATTCAAGCCAACAGATTTACCTTGCCCGGTTGCTCCAGCCATAAGCATATGGGGCATTTTGGCCAAGTCCACTACAAAAGTTTCGTTGCTAATGGTCTTACCAAACGCAATGGGGAGTTCCATCTCCGCTTTTTGGAATTTATTGGAAGCAATCACGGAACGCATGGATACAATGGTGGCATTCTTGTTGGGCACTTCTATTCCAATGGTTCCCTTGCCCGGGATTGGGGCAATAATCCTAATCCCCAAAGCAGCCAGGGACAAGGCAATATCATCCTCCAAATTTTTGATTTTGGAAATACGGATTCCGGCTTCGGGTACAATTTCGTAAAGGGTAACCGTAGGACCAATTGTGGCCTTGATCTGTGCAATCCCAATTTTATAATTTTTGAGCGTTCCAACAATCCGGTTTTTATTTTCCTCTAACTCCTCTTGATTTATGGTTATGCCTCCAGAGGCTCCGTGGGGCTCCAATAGGTCCAATGGTGGAAACTTGTAGTTGCCAAGTTCCAGTTTGGGGTCAAATTCCCCGAAATCTTTGACCAATTTATTCGCCTTAAGATCTTTCTCTTCCTTTTCCTCTTTAACTTTTTCTACTTTGAGATCAATATCCGCTTCCTCTTCTTGTGGAAGGTTAACGTCCAATCCGGCTTCATTTTGTAAAGCGGGGATATCTTTTTTGTGGGTATAGGTATCCACAATCAAGGGTGTGTCTAAATCTGCGCTGAGTTCTACACTATTGTCATCCTCGGGCGCAACATTTTTCTTGGGGGACGACTTCTTTTGAAAATCGGTTTTCAGATTAGCTTTTTGTTTTCTAAAAAAGTTCCCGATTCCTTCAGGGCTAAAGTTGAACAGTCGGACTAAAATGACAATCAACACAAAAAGCAACAATAAAAACACACCTATTTTACCTGTGTAATCTTGGAGAAAGTCGTTCATTTCATACCCAATGAGTCCTCCCAACAGCGGCTGTTCCATGGCAAAAAAACCTAAAGCAATGGAAATCCAGATAGTGACAGTTAGCCCCCAAATCCATTTACCCATAAGCCCTTTGCTAGGCAATCCAAGAAATAGATATAGACCAGTAATTGACAACAATAAAGGAAAAGTAAAGGAAGCCAAACCAAAACCCCTATACATAAAAAAGTGACTCACAGAGGCACCAAACTTATTTAGCAAATTGCTCGCCTGGGCGTTTCTATCCTTAAATTCGGAAAGCAAACTTTGGTCCTCTTGCCATGTAAAATAATAGGACATAAAAGAAAAGAACAGCGCTATGCTGATCACAATGAGTAAACTGCCCAAAATAATTTTGTTTTGTTTGGACGGTTTAAGTGAAAAACTCTTCTTGGCGGATGTAGGTTTGGATTTTGTCCTCTTTTTTGCCATGCAATTGATTAATATCGGGGCTAATTTACAAATTTACGATGCTTAGGTGGGATACAGATGTTGGTCAAATCATTTTTGGCACATAAATGATCAATCCCACGATACTCGCAACTATGGATACTACCATAACGGCGCCAGCTGAAATATCTTTTATAAATCCAATTTTGGGGTCAGCATTAGGCTGGACATAATCTGACAATTTTTCTACTGCTGTGTTCAAACCTTCTATGCCCATGACCATACCTATGGCCAACAACTGGACCATCCATTCGATATTTGAAATCTCGAAATAAAACCCAGCCCCCGTCATTATTAACGCGATAACAAATTGGATTTTAATACTGGCCTCTGTCCTTAGAAGCAAAAAGAGCCCTTTGAAGGCAAAGCCAATACTTTTTATCCGATTTACAAAAAAGGATTCTTTAGGCATTCATCAAAGCTTCAAGTGCTGCTTTATAATCAGGTTCATTACCAGTCTCTGGGACTTGTTCTGTGTGCACAATGGTTCCATTTATGTCGATGACGACCACACTTCTGGAAAGTAAACTTTCAAATGCGGAATCTGCAAAAGTTACGCCATAGGCATTACCAAAAGCTCCTATTTTATAGTCTGATAGCATTTCCACATTTTCGATTCCCTCTGCACCGCAAAACCGATTTTGGGCAAAGGGGAGGTCTTTGGAAATACAAAGTACCTTGGTATTTTCCAATTTTGCAGCCTCTTGGTTAAATTGCCTTACGGATTGAGCACAAGTTCCGGTATCTACACTGGGGAAAATATTAAGGACTAATTTACTTCCTAGATAATCTGATAGGGAGACGGTAGACATGTCTGACTTTGTCAATGTAAATTCTGGAGCTGTTGCATTTATCGCAGGTAATTCACCAACCGTGTTAGCAGGATTGCCACCCAATAAAATTGATGCCATAGTTTTTATTTCAGAAGCTGAAATTACTAAATAATCCAAAAGCAACGATAGGAAAAAGAAGGCCCATTCGATTTTTTATCAAATGGGCCTATTCTAACACTATGCCTTCTTTGGCAACGGCAGGTCTATTTTAATTGGCGTGTTTTGACAGATATTCGGCCACACCACTTCTATCTGCATTCATAGCTTCCTTGCCATCTTGCCAATTGGCCGGACACACTTCACCCTTTTCTTGCACATGGGTATAGGCATCTACTAATCTAATAAACTCGTCAATGTTTCTGCCAAGAGGCATGTGGTTCACACTCTCGTGAAAGATGGTTCCTTCCTCATCGATAAGGTAGGTTGCCCTGTAGGTAACATTGTCTCCTTCAACTGTAAAGACTTTGGATTCTTCATCATATTTCTCATTGGTAATGTCCAAAATCCCTAGCGTAGAGGCCAGATTTCTATTGCTGTCAGCCAATAATGGATAAGTAATGCCTTCAATCCCACCATTTTTCTTTTCCGTGCTTAACCAAGCAAAATGTACCTCTGCTGTATCACAGGAAGCACCAATGACAATGGTGTTTCTTTTTTCAAACTCAGCCAAGGCATTTTGGAAAGCGTGCAATTCAGTTGGGCAAACGAAAGTAAAATCCTTGGGATACCAGAATAAAACCACTTTTTTGTTCAATTCTTGTGCCTTTTTTAGGATGTTCAGTTTGGAAGTAAGCCCTGATTTGTCAATCGCGTTGACCTCTAGGTTTGGAAATTTTTTACCAACTAATGTCATAATTTATCTACTTTTTTGGGTTGACAAAGTTAGCGGTTGGGTATAAATTTCTGAAGCTTATTTAGCTCAATTTATAGATGGTAATTGCTTATTTTCATTTACGCAAAATCAAAAGCAATTTGCTGAGAATATGGGAATTTCAGGAAAGTTCTAAATAGTAATATGCAGTAAATCAAGCAAATTTCCGTCTATTTCTAAATGTTGTTTTTGGTCCTGGAAAATTAGTGGACCGTTGTGTTTATTTGGTGGTAAGTTGTTTGATTTTTATTTTGAAAGCAGCAAATAGCAAGGTCGTAAACGGACTCAACCAATTGAAAACGGCATAAACAAAATAATCTACAACGGGAACTCCCAATACGCCACTATGGTATGCCCCACAGGTATTCCATGGGACAAGGGCCGAGGTAACTGTCCCTGAATCCTCCAAGGTTCTACTTAGGTTTTCAGGTGCCAACCCCCGTTCTTGATAAGCCTTGGAAAACATTTTGCCGGGAACCACCAAAGCCAAATATTGGTCAGAAGCGGTAACATTTAAAGCCAAACAACTACTCACTGTGCTAGCAAACAGTCCAAAAGTGGTTTTGGCCATGCTTAAAAGGGATTTGGTAATGCGTTGTAATGCACCTATACCATCCATGATGCCACCAAACACCATGGCGCAGACAATGAGCCAAATAGTGCCCAACATGCCAGCCATTCCTCCTGATGAGAACAGGTCGTTTAGCGTAGGATCAGAAGTCTCAATGGCCGTATCTATTGTAATGGCATTCAATATACCTTTATAACTTGATTCAAAGTCAAGGGTGGTTCCGCCTCCAACGGCGGTCACTATTTCAGGTTGAAAAATAAGCGCAAAAACTCCTCCCAATAATGTTCCTATCAATAATGCTAACAGAGGAGGTGCCTTTTTCACAATGAGAAAAATCACAGCAACCGGTACCAGAAAAAGCCAGCCATTGATATTGAAGGTGGTACTGATATTTTGAAGAATGGCGTCTGTATCGGCCACACCGGATGCGTCAATGGTAAACCCTAAAATAATAAAGACAACAAGGGTAACAGAGATGGTGGGTATGGTTGTCCATGCCATATACCGAATATGTGAAAATAACTCGCCTCCTGCCATGGCAGGCGCTAAATTGGTGGTATCGCTTAATGGTGACATTTTATCTCCAAAATAAGCACCAGAAAGTACTGCTCCCGCAGTCATGCCTAGAGAAACCCCAAGCGCTTCCCCAATACCAATAAGGGCAATTCCAACGGTGGCAGCCGTGGTCCAACTACTACCCGTAGCTATTGAAATGATTGCACAGATGATTACACAGGCAGCCAAAAATATAGTAGGATTCAAGATTTGCAATCCATAGTAAATCATCGCTGGGATGATTCCGCTGATCAACCAAGTTCCGGCTAGTGCCCCTACCATCAATAAAATAAGCAACGCTCCTGTTGTGGACCTTACGTTTTCGGCCACTTCAGCAATCATCTGTTTATAGGATACCTTATTGAAAAAACCAATAATGGCCGCAACGGCACCGCCCATTAAAAGGATGAACTGGTTAGATCCGCTGAGGGCGTCATCCCCAAAAACATAAACATTATAGGCCAGCATTGCTACCAAGGCAAAGACCGGAATGAGTGCTTCCCAAATATTAAGTTCCCTATTTTCTACAATGTGTTCACCTTCTCTGTATTTGGGCTTTTCCGATTTTTCTGGCATGTAGTCTGATTTTGTTATCAGGTAATATTACGATTTTGAGATTGGTTCTGCAAACAAACTCTTTGTCCATGATTAAACCAAGATTTTACCAGTTTGTAGAATTCCCAAACGTTCCATACAAGAACGCATAGTCAAATACGTCTTGTGGATATCGTTGTCCAAACCAATGGAAAAACGGATAAGACCTGGGGACAAACCAAGTTGCTCTTGTTCCTCAAGTGGAATTTCAGATGAAGTGGAAGTGCCTGGTGCGCTAAACAAGGTTTTGTAGAACCCAAGACTAACTGCCAAATAGCCCAATTTTTCGCGCTGCATAAGTTCCATTAAGGCATTGGCCATATCCAAAGAACCCACGTCCAAGGTCATTAGCCCTCCGTAACCATATTCAGGGTTCATTTGCCCAGACATAGTCTGATGTCCGGAATGCTCAGCTAATCCAGGATAAACCACAGTAAGACCATCCTTTTCGAATTGTTGGGCCAGATACATGGCATTTTCACTGTGTTTTTTGACACGAATATGCAAGGTTCGCATGTTTTTAAGGATAGATGAAGCCCTTAAGCTATCCAAGGTGCTGCCCAGTAGCATACCAGCACCGTCATTTACGTCCTTAAGACTCAAACAAAAATCTTTGGAGGCGCATACCGCACCCGCCACGCAATCGCTACTTCCGTTAATGAACTTTGTAAGACTGTGGACTACTATATCGGCACCTAATTTGGCGGCGCTGATAGAGAGCGGCGAAAAAGTATTGTCTATAACCAAGGGAATACTGTTCTTTTTGGCAAGTTTGGAAAGTCCTTGAACATCCGCAACCTCAAGCAGGGGATTGCTCACGGCTTCGCCATAAATCATTTTGGTTTTAGAGGTAATGGACTGCTCTACTACGTCCATTTTGGTGATATCCACAAATGATGTAGAAATATTGAATTTTTTCAAAAAGTTCTTGAGGAGGGCATAAGTGCCACCGTAAATGGTTCGACTGCACACAATGTGATCACCCGCATTGCATAATTGCAAGATTACGGCACTTATAGCACCCATTCCACTACCATAAACATTGGCAGATTCTGTACCTTCCAATTGTGCCATAGCTTCACCAAGATAGAGATTGGATGGAGAGGAGTGCCTACTGTAGAGATAGCATCCTTCGGTATTGCCTTCGAAGGTGTCGAACATGGTTTTTGCCGATAAAAAAGTATAGGTGGATGAGTCGGAAATGGATGGATTGACCCCTCCAAATTCTCCAAAATATTGCAAGTCTTGGATTTCGTCTGATGCTTTGTAGTTCATTGGATAAGTTTTTAGTAAAATTAACTTTGAAACGAACAATAGTCAATCATTATATTTAAATACAGAAAACTGAACTAAAAAAATCTAAATAATAGATTATAGTTCTAACTTTGACGGTTATAGTAGAGTACAACGGAAAAAAAGTCAGGATGGAATTGGATAAAATAGACAAACATCTGGTAAAACTACTTCAAGAAGATTGCAAAAAGACAACAAAACAATACGCAGATAGCTTGCAGCTATCAAAAACAGCGGTTTATGAGCGTATTCGTAGGTTGGAACGCTTGGGAGTGGTCACAAACTATGTAGCCCTTGTGGATAAGGAAAAGGTGAAACGTAATTTCACAGTTTTATGTCACATTCGGCTGGTACAACATACCAAGGAAAATGTGCTGCGATTTGAGCGAGAAATTTTAAAACTGGATGAAGTATCGGATTGTTTCCATGTGAGCGGGGACTATGATTATATTTTAACCGTGCATGTAGAGAACATGAAAACCTACCGCGATTTTATGGTTACCAAACTTACCGCAATCAGCAACATTGGCAATACGCAGAGTTCCTTTGTTATTAGGGAAGTTAAGAGAAGTACAGCCGTTCATGTTTAGCAAAGTTTAACGTAAATCGATGTTAAAGTACCATGTGGACTGGGAGGATATTCCTAATTTTTGACCAATCAAGAAACAAACCACAATCAAAAAACATCTTTTTACAAATGAAATCGCGTACACGAGTGTTGCTTACGGTACTGTCCACAGTTATTGGCGGACTGTCCTTAGTGCTGTACACTACCATTTCCCAAGATATATTATTTAAAGGACTGAGTTTTTGCACCTCATCCGTGCAGGAACTGGTCTTTGGAAGCATGTCCTTTTTTCTTTCTGCTGTTGTTGCTGGCTTTATTTCAACCTTGATTGTTGTCAAGGACAACTTTTTGCCTTTAATGTTCATTTCTTTATTTGTTGTTTGTAAAATGTTTGTCTTTACAACATGTGGGCAATGGAGTGGCCCATTATGGTTTGAAACAGGTTTGAATATTTCCCATTTGGGAGGCCTCTGGCTAGGTTGTTATGGAGCAGTAAAATTCCCGTTGGCTCCTATGTCATTGGATTCATAAAGATTTGAGATATGCTAACATTTTGACTCTGGTTGCTTCGTCTGGCATTCGCCCAATTCCTGCACCCATATTATCTATCATATGATGAGGCTTTGAAGTACCTGGAATAACACAGCTCACCTGCTGATTGGACAGGATAAATTTCAAGAAAAACTGTCCCCAACTATTAATGTCCCATTCATGGGCCCAATTAGGTAGTTCTTTTCCGCGAACCAGACGAAATAAGGAACCACTTTCGTAAGGTTGATTTATAAGGGTGGCGACCTGGTATTTTTGAACCGTTTGGAACAATGACCTTTCTGCATGCCTTGATCTTATGGAGTAGTTGAATTGCACAAAATCTGGTCGTTCCAATTTGATGATTTTTTCAAGTGCGCTATGGGACGAATCCACATAGTGGGTAAGCCCCCAATACCGAATCTTACCTTGCGCCTTCCAATCTTTTAGGGTTTTAACATGGGTTTTCCAGTCTACAAGGTTGTGGATTTGCATCAAATCCATTTCTTTACGCCCCATTTTTTTCAGGGACGCCTCCATTTGTTCTATCCCCGCTTGCTTTCCAGAGGTCCAAACCTTTGTGGCATAAAACAATTTGTTTTTAAAATTCAGTTGGGTGGTTAAATCACCAACCACTTTTTCGGAACTGCCATACATAGGTGAGGAATCGATTACCGTGCCACCCAATAAGTGCATTTCTTTGAGAACCTGGGTCAATATTTTGTGCTGTTCAACGGAGTTTCCAGCATCAAAGGTCTGCCAGGTACCCAAACCTACCATAGGTATGGTTTCCCCGCTTGACGGAATTACTCGTTTTTGCACCTTCTCAAATACTTCCAATGCGTTTATAAAAGAGCAGAACGAAAGGCCAAAACCCCCTAAAGCTGCCAATTTTAATGATTCCCTACGGCTATACATTGTTTTCATATATCTTGGTATTTAAAGGTAAAGTATTCTCTTTTTTCTGGTGAAGCATCCCTAATTTAAATCCTACTAAACTCCATAAAAATGCGATGGGAACGGCCAAAAAAGCGATGGCACCCAAACCCCAACTCATAGCAACTAATCCTGCAAATAGCCACCCAACAATGGCATCACCACCACGATAGATTGCTGTATCAATACAATTTTTTGCTTGGTATTTTCCTTCAGGGGAGGTAACCGTAAACAAAATTTCCCTCGAGGGCTTCAGGAGCATAAAATTCCCCGACCGGTGAACGACCATCAAAATGCCAATCAGGACAAGGGTTGGATTCTGCCCTAAAATTATTAAACCTATTCCCACAATAAATGGGATGGAAGACAGAACCAGAGATAATCCAGCTGTACGGATGATTTGACCGGTTAAAAAGAACTGTCCAAATATGGCAATGGCATTCACCCAAAAATCGATATTGGCAAAATACCCAATGCGCTCGGAACTTTCCGTTAGCGTGCTTTCTACAAGATGGGCCTGCTCAAAATAGAGGACAGTTGAAATAGCGGTATACAGAAGGATAAAAGTTACTATCCCTTGCAGGTAGGTCGATTTCCCGATACTTTGAACTCCCTCAAACAGCTTTTTAATGGTAATACTACTTGTTGTTGCAGGAGTATTAAAATGTTTTTTTCTGTTGGATAGTTTAAGTAGATTAAAAATACAAATAAGTGCAGCAATTAAAAAGCTAGCTGCGATAAGTAAAAATGCACTTATGGAAATATGGGCGCTTAGCTGCTTAACGATTACTGGTCCAGATAATGCACCCAAACTACCACCAGAGGCTATAATACCGAAGAAACGTTTGGAGGAGGCACTGGAAAATAGGTCCGCCATAAAACTCCAAAACAAGGAAACCACGAAGAGATTAAAAACACTGAGCCAAATGAAAAAGCAAATGGCAAGTGAACGTAAAGGCCCAAGTATTTCAAAAAGGGCATAGAACAGAAGGATGTTGGCAATAAAAAAACCATACGAGATAAGAAGCACCCGCTTAAGCGAAGTTTTGCTCACTAGAAAGCCAAATAGAGGAACAATGGCCACCATGGCTACAAAAGTCCCCGTAAAAAGCCATTGCATATTGATAGCCCCGTTCACAATACCCATTTCATCCCGAAGGGGTCTCAAAATAAAATAAGCGCATAGGAGGCAGAAGAAATAAACTGCTGATAAAAACACAAGCTTGAACTCATGACTCTCAATCTTTTTCAAACTACTAGGTACAGCAATCCTCGATAAATATTTCATAGTTGCCAATTCTTCTTGGTTTAAGACCAAATTGGAAACTATTCCGGGTTATCCCTATTCAATTGATGAATTGGTCAGATGGATTTATGAATTGCTAAGTGGTGGTTTGGTGTAACTGGAATTTGGTTGGGGTAGTGCCTGTCATTTTTTTAAATGCGAGGTTAAAGGATGAGAGCGAGTTGAATCCGCAGTCGTAGGCAATACTTGCCACTTTGTTATGCCGGTATTTAGGAAGGGACAATCGCTGTTTTGCTTCTTCAATTCGATATCTGTTCAAAAAATCGGGAAAACTACTGCCTATAGAATTGTTAACCACATGGGAAACTAAATATGTTTGGATTTTGGTGGCCTTCGCAACGCTGTCCAAACTGCAATTGGAATCCAAGAACAACTTCTGGGATTCCATGGTTTGCCTTATTTTCAGAGCCATTTGATGTAATTCTTGTTGGGACAAACGAATGTTTTGATGTCTTGTGGAAGCGGTTCCGTTTAAGACGGATGGGTTCTTGAACAAGAAAAAGGCCATAAAACAAACGAAGGGAAGGTAGCTGATTGGTCCCAAAAGATAAGGGGTGATGCCTAAAATATAATTTGAAAAATAGAGGATTTGCAATAGGGCCGTACCCACAACTAATGAACTAAGCCAAATTATGGAAACCTTGGATAATTTGATTTTGGTCCAATAAAAATATGCTCCTAAAAGGGATAAGGTGCCTACACTATACCCCAATTGATGACATAGCAAAGCTATATAGCCACCTGAGTGCCAAAAATTTTCTATGGGTAGGTTAATAAGGGAAAGTAATAAAGCAAGTCCGGGTAAAAAATGGAGAAAATTCCAATTGGACCACCTTCCATCAAAAAGATGGTGCCATACGTATAATAATAAGGCAGGGCCTGATATGGCGTGTGCCGCAAAGCCTAAATTTAAAAACCAAAGAGGAGATGAATCCAGATATACCCAAAGCATGGATTTTGTAATGCGAACAGCTATTGCCACAAAAAAAAGACCAAGTAATGCATTTTTAAAGTCTCTTTTGCGCTCAAGGAAGCTATAAGCAGCCATAAACAAACTTTGAACCGCAGCAATTCCAGCTATAAAAAGTTCAAGGTCTTTATGTAATTTTAATACCCGCATATGGTTGAAGCCAGCGGAAGTTACACAAAATCCTAAGTAAATTGTCTTACCATTTTCATAAAATGGGGATGTTAGCTTTCCAAGCGGATTAATTCTTGGAAGAGGCGGAACGTTTCGGAGAAACATTGCTATTTTTGTACTCATTATCAAAACGAATATTATCCCTAAGAAATAGATATGAATCAATACGATGTGGCTGTTATTGGCTCTGGACCTGGAGGCTATGTAGCGGCAATTCGCTGTGCACAATTAGGAATGAAGACCGCAATAATAGAAAAGTATTCCACCTTGGGAGGAACTTGTCTGAATGTAGGCTGTATTCCATCAAAGGCAATGTTGGACTCCTCGCACCATTATGATGATGCCATAAAGCATTTCGCGGAGCATGGAATTGATGTGCCGGGAGAGGTAAAGGTGAACCTTGAACAGATGATCGCCAGAAAACAGGGTGTTGTTGACCAAACAACTAAAGGCATCCAGTTCTTAATGGACAAGAATAAGATTGATGTTTACGAAGGACTTGGAAGCTTCAAGGATGCCACTCATATCACCATTGATTTAACAAAAGGGAAGAAAGAGACTATTGAGGCAAAACATACCATTATTGCCACAGGTTCCAAACCTTCCAACCTTCCTTTTATTTCGCTTGACAAAGAACGGGTAATTACTTCTACCGAAGCTTTAGAGCTCAAAGAAGTTCCCAAGCATATGATCGTAATAGGAGGCGGAGTTATTGGCCTGGAATTGGGTCAGGTTTATAAGCGTTTGGGTTCAGAAGTAACCGTTGTAGAGTTTATGGACCGAATTATTCCCGGAATGGATGGTGCGTTGTCCAAGGAATTGATGAGGGCCTTGAAAAAGCAGAAGATAAAATTCAATTTATCCCACAAGGTAAATTCCGTGGAACGAAAAGGGGATGAGGTTATCGTGAAAGCAGATGACAAAAAAGGACAAGAAGTGGTCCTAAAAGGAGATTATTGTTTGGTTTCAGTAGGTCGGAGACCCTATACGGATGGACTCAATGCCGAAGCGGCAGGAGTGAAACTGGATGACCACGGGCGCGTAGAGGTAAACGAACATTTACAGACCAATGTTTCTAATATTTATGCCATAGGTGATGTAGTGCGGGGTGCCATGTTGGCCCATAAGGCCGAGGAAGAAGGGACCATGGTTGCCGAACTATTGGCTGGTCAAAAACCTCATATCAATTATAATCTAATACCTGGAGTTGTCTATACGTGGCCAGAAGTTGCAGCGGTTGGTAAGACGGAAGAAGAACTGAAAGAGGCCGGGATAGCTTATAAGGTTGGGCAATTCCCCATGAGAGCTTTAGGGCGTGCCCGAGCTAGTATGGATATTGACGGTTTTGTAAAAATCCTAGCAGACCAATCCACGGATGAAGTTTTGGGAGTTCATATGATAGGTGCGCGCTGTGCCGACTTGATTACCGAAGGTGTTACAGCCATGGAGTTTAGGGCATCTGCTGAGGATATAGCTCGTATGAGCCATGCACACCCAACCTATGCCGAAGCTGTTAAGGAAGCGGCCTTAGCGGCTACTGAAGACAGACCAATCCATATTTAGCAGGAGAACACGAATGTTATTTAGTAGTTCGGAGAACCCGATGCAAGAATAGTTTTGCCTTAACCGTAAATTCTTTAAGCAAGGGTTTACCAGTGTAGTAAAGCTGAATCCCTTTGGTTTTGGCCAGTCCAATGCCCATAGCCAATTGTTCCTTTATTTCGGCTTCGTGCTTATTATACTGTAGGGCAAGATAGGTACAGATAAGCATAAAGACGATAGCTCCGGAAATCACAATTGAAGGAGATAGAGAGTGGTTAAAGAAACGATAGAGACCCATTCCTGTAAAACTTCCATATAGGATTATAAAATGAACTACATAGATGGATAGGGTTCCAGCTCCAATTTTCAATACAGTGGCATTGGTCATAAATCTTCGCAAAAGCATAAAAATGGCAAAAACCACAAAAACATCTCCCAATCGGATGAACAAATAGTTGTTGGACTGTATTAGCGTGAACAATTCAATTCCAGTAAGGTTATAAAGCCAAATAAAACTGGAGGATGAAAAGAAAATCAAAGAAAACCCAACAACCAAGGCAGAAGAAATCGCCACTGGATATAAGTGTTTAAAATCCTTGAAACGGGTAAAAAGCACAGCTAAAAACCCTCCTGTTGTGGCGTAACCTAACCATGGAATTATAGTAAAGACTGAACCATTGGCCTTGGTAAAGTAATTAGCTATTATCGTTGGCAAATAGGAAAAAGACCATTGTTTGTATATCGGCTCAAATAAGAAAAGCCCTAACGCGATTCCCATAAGCAAAGTAGGGAATAGAAATTTTTTCCTCTTCACAGAGAATAGGTAAATCCCTATCACGGCTAAAATGGAAAGCCCAATACAGTGGAGCACATCTACCAGATAAAAGGAACTATAGATGTTACCGCTTAAAAGCCCAAAAATATTGGTTCGTAATAAGTAACCAATAAATACTAATTGCAGTCCTCGTCGAATACCCTTTTTAACCCTGGGGTTTTCCAAACCTTTTTGAGGGACCCTGATAAGCAGATAAGTAAAAATAAAACCAGATACCGTAAAGAAAACAGGGGCCGTGATACCTCTAAAGTAAAGCCAAAAATTGAAGATGGAGTTTTCCTTGTCCCTAAAAACAGGATCCAAAAGGCCATCTATAAAATGTCCTTGTAGCATCATTAAGATGGCCCAAGCCCTCATGGCATCTATAAAGAAAAGTCTAGCCGTTTTTGTTTTCATTGATAAACAATTATCCTATATACTTATCTAACAGTAAGTTTGGATGTTTAGCAGGTCAAAATTAGACAAAATACTCGGAGGGAAGATTCATTTGAGGTATTTTAGCGAAACAATCAATATTTTTCCCATATGGCTGAAATTTTGGCATTCGCTGGAAGCAATTCCTCCACTTCGATCAACTATCGACTGGTACAACATACCACATCGTTGGTAAATGGCCGCAGTTTTCAATTGCTGAATATGGCGCAACACCCTTTTCCTTTGTATAGCGAAGATGCCGAAAAACAAAATGGATTCTCAAGTGCTTTGATGGAGCTTAATAAAAATATCCAGCAGGTTGATGGCCTTATTATTTCGGTCAATGAACACAATGGTAGCCCATCGGTCTACTTTAAAAATGTTCTGGATTGGTTATCTAGAATGGAACGAAAATTTTTATTGGATAAAAAAGTACTCCTAATGTCTACCTCTCCAGGAAAAAGAGGAGGAATTGGTGCTTTGGGAGTTGTGGAAAGTTTAATTCCAAGATTTGGAGCGGAAATTATAAGTACTTTTTCCCTTCCTTCCTTCCTTGAGAACTTTGGGGCAGATGGAATTACCGACCTTGCGCTCAAGGAAGAACACCAATCGGCGTTGGACGATTTTTTGGAATCTCTTAAGTAAAATACTCTTGCGTAGGCATCGCTCTTTTCCAATTTCTTCTCCAATAAAAATCAAGGATGCTCTACTGGAGTTGTCCAAGGACTACAACAAAGTGGTGTGGCTGGATAGCAATGACCATAAAGACAAGTATGGGAATTTTGATGCAATTCTAGCATTTGATAGACAGACTGATAAGTCTGATTTTTCATTTAAGAATATCGATGAACTGTCAAATTATATCGATAATAAACACGATTGGTTGTTTGGTTACTTTTCCTATGATCTTAAGAATGAGTTTGAGGAACTGACTTCCAATAATTTTGATGGACTCCATTTTCCTAATGTTCATTTCTTTCAACCCCAAAAAATAGTCACGCTTAAAAATAGGGTACTCACTTTTCACTATCTCGATGAGCTTTCTGATGAAATTGAAAAAGACTATGCTCAAGTTGAGGAGTCGGCTAACCAGAATCATTCAGAAAAAAATATGGAACACTCGGTACGCATCAAATTGCGTATCCATAAAGATGCCTATTTTGAAAAAGCCCAAAAGTTTTTACAACATATTCATCGAGGAGATATTTATGAGGCCAACTTTTGTCAAGAATTCTATGCGGAAAACACAGATATTGACCCGTGGGAAACCTATAAGAACCTGATGACAATTTCGGCTCCTCCTTTTGCTTCCTTTTTGAAGATGGATGATAAGTATTTACTTTGTTCATCTCCAGAACGATTTTTATGCAAACGAGGGCAAACTGTGGTCTCCCAGCCTATCAAGGGAACCGCACCAAGAGGTAAATCCACGTCAGAGGACAAACGTCTTATGGAAGTATTGGAAAAGGATGAAAAGGAGCGGGCAGAGAACATCATGATTACTGATTTGGTTCGAAACGATCTTTCAAAAAGTGCTTTGCAGGGTAGTGTAGAGGTGAAGGAATTGTGCAAGGTATATCCCTTTCAACAAGTGCATCAAATGATTTCAACAGTTACGGCCCAAGTACCTAAAGCGCTAAATCCAATTCAACTGATAAAGGAAACTTTTCCAATGGGAAGCATGACCGGAGCACCTAAAATTTCAGCCATGAAGATTATTGAGGAATTGGAAGAGACCAAGCGGGGATTGTACAGCGGAGCGGTGGGCTATTTTGACCCCGAAGGGAATTTTGATTTTAACGTGGTGATTAGAAGTATTTTATATAATGCAACTTTGAAATACGTTTCGTTCTCAGTGGGGAGTGCCATCACGGCCAAATCTGACCCGGAAAAGGAGTACCAAGAATGTTTGCTTAAGGCCAAGGCCATGCGAAGCGTTTTGGAAGGAAGCTGATGTTTATTGCTACTTTTGCGACATGCTAACAAAGTTCCAAAAGCAAATCCAGTCCAATTTTCCCTTTTTAATGGGAAAGCGCCTGTTGATTGCCTGCAGTGGGGGTGCTGACAGTGTTGTTTTAGCACATTTGTGCATTCAGGCCGGGTTAGAGGTCACTTTGGCGCATTGTAATTTTCAACTTAGGGGAAAGGAAAGTGATGCTGATGAAACTTTTGTCCGAAAATTGGGGAAACACCTTGGGGTTGAAGTAGAAGTTAAAGCATGGAACACTCAATTGCTCGTCAAACAAAATAAGGGATCCGTTCAAATGGTAGCCAGAGAACTTCGGTATACGTGGTTCAAGGAACTAATCCAGTCAGGAAAATACAGATACGTCTTAACTGCCCATCATTTGGACGATGATTTGGAAACCTTCTTGATCAATCTTTCCAGAGGAACGGGAATTGATGGGCTTTTAGGTATTCCAAACCAAAATGAGAATGTGATTAGACCCTTGTTGGGATTTTCCCAAACCGACATTTTGGATTTTGCCGCGGCTGAAAAATTGAAATGGAGAGAGGATAGTAGTAATCAAGATATCAAATACCTGCGCAACAGGATTAGACATAAAATCACCCCAGAATTAAAGGCTTTGCATCCCACTTTTTTGGATAATTTCAAGAGCACTCAAGATCATTTAGCCCAAACCAATCAATTGCTTGTAAATCATATTACTCAACTTAAGGAAAGCTTGTTTCTGTCTGTGGGTGGTAAGTTGAGAATTGATATAGCAGAGCTTAAGAAACTTAACCCGTTGGAGGCCTATCTTTATGTCTTGTTCAACGAATATGGCTTTACGGAATGGGGGGATGTAAAAGGACTACTGACTGCCATGAGCGGTAAGGAAGTGCAATCCAATTCCTATAGACTATTGAAGGATAGAGGGCATTTATTTTTGATGGAAAGGGAGAGCGAAGAGCAAATTAATTTTCAAATTGGCTCAGAGATGACCCAAGTTGAATACCCAATCCAACTCAAGTTTGAAATCGTAGACCAAATTGAAAATACTTCGGATGATATAATTTTTGTTGATAAGGAAAAGTTAAACTATCCGTTATTATTAAGGAAATGGGAAAAAGGCGACTATTTTTATCCTTTTGGCATGCATGGGAAAAAGAAACTCTCGAAATTCTTCAAGGATGGGAAAGTAGATGTTTTTTCCAAGGAAAGGCAATGGTTGCTCTGTTCCGGTGATGCTATTGTCTGGGTGGTGGGACGTAGGCTGGATGAGCGTTTTAAGGTTGATGGTTTGACCAAGAAAATTTTAAAAATTACATTTTTAGTATGAGAAGTTTATGGATGCTCTTAACATTGCTGTTTGTTGTTCCTTCCGTTTTGGGGCAAACCGAGGCTGAACCTGCTCTTTGGTCGCATCAGGTAACCAAATTATCCGACTCAGAATATGAGCTCGTGTTCAAGGGTATAATATTGGATGGGTGGCATGTATATTCCCAGTACACTGCAGAAGGAGGCTCCCTGCCCAGTGAGTTTACTTTTGAAAAAGCAGGGGAGGAATACAAGTTGGTGGGCAAAACCACAGAAAGCGAGACGATAACAGAATACAGTGATATTTTCGAAGTAGACGAAACCTTCTTTAAAAAAGAAGCCATATTTACGCAACGAATTAAGCTGCTGAATCCCGAGTTAAGACAAATCTCTGTCAACCTGTTTTACCAAATATGTAAGGAAGTTTGCATTCCCAAGGACGAACTTTTCAATATTTCCTTGGATGGGGAAACTTTTGTGTCCACAACGCAAGTGGTGGATGAACAGAGCTTGGCATTGAGCTCATCCTTAAAGATTGATTTAAAGAATAAGGAGCTATTAAATCAAGGTGGTATTTCCGCTCATGGAGGTAAATCTAGCCTTTGGGTAATTTTTGGATTGGGGTTCCTAGGTGGGTTGATTGCACTGCTAACACCCTGTGTTTTTCCCATGATTCCCCTTACGGTTTCATTTTTCACCAAACAAACCCAACAAAAAACAAAAGGGATAGGTAATGCCATTCTATATGGTTTTTTTATAGTGCTCATCTATTTTTTATTGAGCCTACCCTTTCACTTGTTTGATTCCATAGATTCACAAATTTTAAATACCATTGCCACCAATATCTGGTTAAATGTGTTCTTTTTTGTCATTTTCGTCTTTTTTGCCTTTTCCTTTTTTGGATACTATGAACTCACTTTGCCCAACTCTTGGGCCAATAAAATGGATGCGGCCTCTTCTAAAGTTGGAGGTACTTTGGGTATTTTCTTTATGGCACTTACCCTTGCGATAGTTTCATTTTCTTGCACCGGACCTATTTTGGGTGGTCTTTTAGGGAGTACAGCCCTGGCTGAAGGAAACGTGGCAACCAATCTGTCCGCAGGTATGATAGGTTTTGGTTTGGCCTTGGCCTTACCATTTGGATTATTTGCCTTATTTCCGGCTTGGCTGAGTTCTTTGCCCAAGTCAGGGGGCTGGATGACCACAGTGAAGGTAGTTTTGGGGTTTTTGGAACTTGCTTTGGCGTTCAAGTTCCTTTCCAATGCAGATTTGGTAGGAAACTGGGGGGTTTTTAAAAGAGAGATTTTCTTAGGTGTATGGATTCTCCTTTTTGTGTTGATGTCACTTTATCTGTTTGGAATCTTTCGCTTCCCGCACGATGGGCCAAAACAAAAGCTCTCTTTTGGTCGAAAACTTGTTGGAATTCTAAGCACCGTTTTTGCCACTTACCTAATTTTGGGGCTATTGAATATCACTCACCTAAAATTATTAAGCGGTTTCCCACCACCGGATTTTTACAGTTTGACCGAAACCGAGAGTGAATGTCCGCTAGGCTTGGATTGTTTTAAGGATTTTGAAGAAGGATTGGCCTATGCACAGGAAGTGAATAAACCAATTTTATTGGATTTTACAGGCTGGGCTTGTGTCAATTGCAGAAAGATGGAGGAAAATGTCTGGAGTCATTCCAGGATATATCCTTTGATTAAAGAAGAATATGTTCTCATTTCGTTATATGTGGATGATAGAAAAGAGCTTCCAAACGATCAAAAATTTGATTTTCAATACGATTCAGGCAGAACAAAGGCCATCGAGACCATTGGTGAAAAGTGGGGTACCTTCCAAACCATTAATTTTAGTGCAGCCTCCCAACCTTATTATGTATTGCTTTCCCCAAATCTGGAAATTTTAAATGATGCCGTTCAATATGTGGATGTTGAGGTGTATGAACGATGGTTGAGATCCGGGTTGGAAAAGTATCAGCTCTCCATGAATAAATAGTTATCATCGAACTCTGGTTTTAGGTTTTTTTGGAAAATAGTTTACCTTAGGTAACTATTTTAACGAACTAACACCCCCGTGAAGAAACTCAAGAAGATCCTGCTTGTAATAGCCAGTCTACTGCTTATTGCCATAATTGGCATTGCACTTTTCATAAATCATCTGAAGCCCAATTACCAAGGGGAACAGCAGTTACCCAACTTAAAGGATGAGGTGCAGGTATATTATGATGAGTATGGAATTCCGCATATTTATGGAAAAACTAATGAGGATGCTTTTAGGGCTTTAGGATATGTTCATGCCCAAGATCGCTTGTGGCAAATGGAGTTGTTGCGTAGAGTGGCCAAAGGACAGCTTTCAGAGGTATTTGGGGCAGATTTGGTGGAAACAGATAAATTCTTCCTATCCCTTGGAATTGATGAGCATTCCGTAAAAACGGTTTCAGAATTGGATATGAAGAGCAATATGGTAGTGCTTTCCAATGCTTATTTGGACGGTATTAACCAATTTATTGCTGAAGGACCAACACCTGTGGAATTTTACCTTACCGGTTTGGACAAAACTCCCTTCCAATTAAAGGATATCTATGATGCCGTTGGTTACATGGCCTTTAGTTTTGCCATGGCCCATAAAACGGACCCTTTATTGACTGATATCAAAAATGATTTGGGTGACAAGTATATCCAAGACCTGGCGGTTAATTCAGATACTACTACGGTTTGGATAAAAAACTATAAAAATATAAAGGTCGATTCCCTTGATGTGAATATCACTGCCAATGTGTACAAAGCATTGGAAAAATTACCCATTCCCCAGTTTGAAGGAAGCAATAGTTGGGTATTGGCTCCTCAGAAAACCAAGAACGGAAAAGTCATCTTGGCGAATGACCCCCATATTGGATTTGCCCAGCCCTCTGTTTGGTACGAAGCCCATGTAAGTACCCCAACCTATGAAAAGTATGGTTACCACATTGCGGGGGTCCCATTCCCT
The DNA here is from genome assembly GCA_965117065.1 of uncultured Allomuricauda sp. GTDB lineage: Bacteria > Bacteroidota > Bacteroidia > Flavobacteriales > Flavobacteriaceae > Flagellimonas. The sequence continues at coordinate 631,916 of OZ220751.1, read as the reverse complement.
TTGCTTGGCCATGACAGGAACCTTGCCTATGGACTTACCATGTTCGAAAATGACGATATTGATTTTTACCAAGAGCAGAATCACCCCTCAGATAGCACCAAGTACGTTACTGAAAACGGTTGGATGGATTATGAATCAGTCACGAAGGAAATCAAGATCAAAGATGCTGCACCAGTTTCCTTTACCTATAAAAAGACAAGACATGGTTCCATTGTCAACAATGTTGCCAAACAGGTAAAAGGAGACGCCCCCATTGCCATGTCTTGGATTTACACCAAAATGGAGAACAAAGTTATGGATGCCTTGTATGGCATTTGCCATGCCACGAATTTGGAAGAGTTTAAAGCGGCCTTACCCAACATACATGCCCCAGGATTGAATGTTATGTACGGGGATGCTTCCGGCAATGTAGCTTGGTGGGCTACGGCAAAACTTTATCAAATGCCAGACAGTCTTTCCACCAAGTTTGTACTGAATGGAACCTCCGGCGAAGATGAACCTTTACGGTATCTGGATTTCTCGGAAAATCCTAATGCAGTCAATCCACCTTGGAACTACGTGTACTCTGCCAATAACCAACCAGATTCTATTGCGGGCATGGTGTATCCAGGATACTATCTTCCAGAAAACCGAGCTATTCGTATTGTGCAATTATTGGAAAGTAGAACAGGATGGGATAAGGAATCCACTTCACAGATGATGTTGGATGCAACTAGCTTGGTCAACCCAGTTTTGGTAGCTGAACTTATAAAACTTTTGGATGTTTCCCATTTAACGGAGGAACAACTGGTTCAGGTGGATGCGCTTAGAAATTGGGATGGGACATATACTCTGGATAACGTTAGTCCCACCTTGTACCATAGATGTGAATATTATATGGTCAAGAATACGTTTATGGATGAGTTGGGAGATGAGCGATTTCAGCAATTTTTGGGAACACATCTATTCAAGCGTCAAATTGCTTACGGAGCACAAATGAAAAATGGGATATGGTGGGACAATGTTCATACCAAGGATAAAATCGAAACCAGAAGCGATATAGTATTAAAGTCCTTCGCAGAGGCGTGGCAGTCCTTGGTTGTAGATTTAGGTTCAGACCCTAGTCAATGGACTTGGGACAAGGTGCACACCCTGGAGCATAAACATCCTATAGGCCAGGTGGAATCTTTACGCAGCTTTTTTAATGTAGGTCCTTTCTCGGTAGAAGGAACCCGGGAAGTCATCAATAATTTGACTTTCCCATATGATAGTACAGGTTACTACAAAGTGAGTTCAGGGCCATCAACACGAAGGGTGGTGGATTTCTCAGATATAGAAAACAGTATAAGTATTCTTCCTACGGGGCAGTCCGGTAATCCGTTCAGTGACCATTATAGGGATCAAGCGGAACTTTATGTTGAAGGCGGGTTCCGAAAGATGATGATGAACGAGGTGGAAATAAAAACCAATACCAAATCCGTGCTGGTTTTGAAACCAAATTAGCTATTTGAGATTGCATATTATTTGTTAAATAGTGTTAATTGGCAAAAAAATAGTTTTGTTATGAACAGTATTGTTGAGAATTTATCATTTTTTAACATTTAGTTAGATTTTATGGCGATAAATGGTAATTTAGGGTCAGCTAGTTTAAAATAATATAGTTATACCCTAGACATCAATCAAATTCAAAAATGATTTACTTTTTTAGGAATTCCATTAAGACTTTTTTAGTCTTGGGACTTTGTGCGTCCATGAACGGTCAAAACAATACCGAAGTCAATTACTACAATCTTTTCGACCAAGAAGTTGGTGTGGCCAATACCGCACTTTATCAAGGCGTAGTTTACACTGAAAAATACAGGACCATAAATGGGAATACCCAGTACTATAAAACCAGAGATTTTCTTAAAGGAAGTGTTTGCTATGAAGGCCAGTGCTACTATGATCTGAATTTAAAATATGATGTGTATGAAGATCAGGTACTTCTTAAATTGATTGGTAAAGCCGGAGGAGGTACGGTACAACTTTTTAAGGACAAAATAGAAAGCTTTCAAATAAACGGCAGCGATTTTGTAAAACTCGAGGAGAAAAATGCCCCCTCATTAAATAAGTACGGTTTCTATTCAGTTGCACTTAAAAGCCCAACTTTTACACTATACACCAAGTATAATAAGAAGAGTTTTGATAGAAAAGACCGAAGCTCCGTTTACTATGAGTTCTTGGACGGTCCGAGTGAGCATGTGCTGTTATACGACAAGAAATATTATATCGTAAATACCAAGAAAGATAACATAATGGTCTTTCCAGAATTGAAAAAAGAAATTGACAAGTTCTATAATCTTGCTCGAGGACTTAGAAAATCCAACCCAGATGGTTTTCAGGTCAGTCTTATGAAGCGCATTGAAATATTGTTGTCCCAGCCTAATAATCCTTCCAAATAATGAAAAAAATTCTGATTTTGTCCATGCTTGTTTTAGGCATGCAACACACAATTGCCCAAGAGGAAATTCCAAGAATTTCCGTTTCCTTCACCAATGTGGACGTCGAAGAGGCGTTGGGAACCATCGAGGAAAAATCCAATTATAGATTTTACTATCTAGCGGACTGGTTGAAAGGGGTGAAGGTTTCGGGCACTTACCAAGACACTCAAGTAAGCCTTATTCTGGATGACCTTTTCAAAAACACGGTCCTCAACTTTTATATTGCTGAGGATAATGGTATTTACCTTTTACAAAACAATCAAATTTATGATAGTCTTCCGGACGACTTTTTTGGAAAACAAGAGGAATTGACGGATGATGGACCTAGTTATGATGATATCCAAGACTTAGGGCCCTTATTTGTGAATTCTGAAGATCAGGGAGTTTCTAGAGGTATGCAGGTGGTTAAGATTGGGAAGGAAAATCGAAATAACAGAACTAGAACCTTTTCACTTAATGGTAAGGTGGTCAACGCTAGAAACGGACAACCCATCCCTGATTTGGCTATAATTGTGGAAGGAAGGGATATTGGCACATCCACCAACGCTAACGGGAACTATAGCCTTAGTCTTCCAGTTGGTGAGAACATAATCAGAACCCAAGGTCTGGGGATTCAGGATTCGAGAACCAAAGTTGTTTTGTATAACAACGGAATCTATAATTTTCAATTGGAGGAAAGTGTGGAAGCCTTGGATGAAGTCGTAGTACAGGGCAATCTGGATAGAAACGTGGAAACTGCCCTTACAGGTGTGACCCTTATTGAGGTAGAGAAGATAAAAAACATTCCCTTGGTTTTGGGCGAAAGGGATATTCTAAAAGCAGCTATTACGCTGCCTGGTATTACCACAGCAGGTGAAGGGGCAGCAGGCTATAATGTACGAGGGGGTAGAACTGACCAAAACCTTATTTTATTGGACAACGGAGTAATCTACAATCCATCCCACTTTTTTGGGATTTTCTCCGCCATAAATCCGTTTAGTACTGGGTCGGCAGAAATTTATAAAGGCCATGTTCCTGCAGAATTTGGTGGAAGATTGTCTTCGGTTTTTGATATTACGACCAAGGATGGCAACACCGAGAAATTTTCCGGAGAAGCATCCATAGGCCCGGTTACCAGTAATATTGTACTGGAAACTCCTGTGGTCAAGGATAAATCTGCACTTTTGATAGGGGGTAGGGCTACCTACTCGGATTGGATTCTAAAAGCCTTGGATGACGAGCAGTTGAACAATAGTACCGCTTCGTTTTTTGATGTGGTGGCCAAGTACAATCATACTATTGACGACAAGAATGAAATAAAGGCAACAGGATATTTTAGTAGGGACGAGTTCAGTATTACCTCAGATTCCATATTCGACTATAGCAATAGACTGGTTTCTTTAAAATGGGACCATAAATTTAGTGAGAAGACCACCGGAAGCCTTATACTTTCCAATAGTGAGTACAAATTTGGTATCGAGTTTGACGGGGAATCCAACGATGATTTTGATTTAGGATACAAAAACAGCGAAACGGAAGTAAAGCTAAAAATGAAATATATTCCTAATGACAAGCATAATTTTGACTTCGGTTTGTCGAGCAAGCTCTATATAGTGAACCCCGGTAATATAGATCCCTTGGGTGTAGATTCGGATGTCTCGGTCCTCACCATTCCTGAGGAACGTGGATTGGAATCAGCTGTGTTTTTATCGGATAGCTATGAGATCAATGATAAATTGTTGATTGATATTGGAATGAGATTTTCCTTTTATGCTGCACTTGGCGCCTCTGCACAACGTATATATCAAGATAATGCCCCAAAGAACAGTGGCACCTTCGTAGAAACGCAGGAGTTTGATAAAAACGAGGTAATTGAAACTTACGGAGGCCCGGAGGCCAGGGTTTCGGCCCGGTATTTCCTTACCCCAGATTTTTCAATCAAAGCCAGTCTCAATAACGCTTACCAGTACATCCATACCCTTTCCAGTAATACAACGGTATCGCCAACAGATACCTGGAAGCTGTCTGACTTGAATATTAAACCTCAAGAGGCATATCAGGCCTCATTGGGACTATACAAGAATTTTGAAGGCAATAATTATGAGCTCAGTCTAGAAGGTTACTACAAGAAGCAAACGAACCTTCTGGATTACAAAGTAGGAGCCCAACTGCTCTTGAACGAGGCTATCGAAACTGAGGTAATCCAAGGAGATGGAAAAGCATATGGGGTAGAGTTTCTACTGAAGAAAAACGAGGGGAAATTGAACGGGTGGATAGGATACACTTACTCTCGTTCCTTTGTGAAGTTGGATAGCGAATTTAGCGAGGAAAGAGTAAACAATGGAGAATTTTTCCCGTCCAATTTTGACAAGCCCCATGATATAAGTGTGGTGGCCAATTATAAATTCACAAGGAGATTTAGCGCCTCTGCAAATTTTGTGTACCAAACCGGAAGACCTGTTACCTTTCCTATTGGAAGCTTCGCATTCAACAACTCCGAATTTGTGTTTTACAGTGATCGAAACAAGTTTAGGATACCGGATTACTACCGATTGGATTTAAGTTTCAATATGGAAGGGAACCATAAAATCAAAAAGTTTGCGCACAGTTTTTGGAGCTTTTCCATATACAATGTTCTGGGCAGGAATAACCCGTACTCTGTGTTTTTTGTGACTCAGGATGGGGATATCAAGGCATACCAGAGTTCAATATTTTCAATTCCAGTTCCTACTATAACGTATAATTTTAAATTTTAGAATAGGTGTTTCAAAAGGAGCATAAAGGTTTTTGGGTTCTCCTGTTGACGTCCATACCGTTTACAGGCTGTATAGAGGAGTTTACCCCTAAATTGTCCGATTTTGAAGATGCCCTTGTGGTTGAGGCCACTATAACCGATGAACTCAAACTCCAAACAGTATACATCAATAGGACTTATACCTTTGAAGATGAACTCCCAACGGCTGAGAGAAATGTACAGGTAGAAGTTCAGGACAGCAACGGTAATAGCTACACGTTCCAAGAATCAGAGGCTGGTGTTTACACCTCTGTTAACCCCTTTAGGGCTGTTTCTGGAACTTCATATCAATTGCATATCTCCACCCAAAATGGCAATTCTTTTAGTTCTTCAGAGATGCGGTTGCCTATTGTTTCCACTATGGATGACCTATATGCAGAACGAATTGTTAACGATTTAGGGGAAGAAGGGATGGGAATTTTTGTTGACAACATCAGTACCACAGGTGGTTTCAACAATTACAGGTATGAGTACGTAGAAACTTATAAAGTCATCGCCCCAGATTGGAATACGGTGGCACTAAGAAATGTACCGCAACCGGTTTGCCCGCTAACCATCAAATGGCCAAGAGAGCGGGAAGAACAAATCTGTTATCCAACGACAAGTTCCAACGAAATAATTCTAGCAAGCACAGGAAACTTTGATGAAAACAGAATTGAGCGATTTCAGGTGAGGTTTGTCAACAGAGACAACTACATTCTTTCACATCGCTACAGCATTTTGGTGAGGCAATATGTGCAGTCCAACGAAGCTTTTTCTTTTTATGAAACCCTCAGGGATTTTTCAGGATTAGAGAGTATTTTTTCAGAAACTCAGCCGGGTTTTTTGGAAGGTAATGTGCGTTCAGATTCCAATACTGGTGAAAAAATATTGGGGTACTTCGATGTTGCTACAGTAACCGAGAGAAGATTGTTTTTTAACTATGACGATTTTTTTCCGGGCGAAGCCCTACCACCTTATGCAGACCCTTGTCAAAGATCAGCTCCGAAGATAGCCGAAGGGCACGGTCCGGAGCCTAGGTGTATTCTTTCAACGATGGTGGATTTGGATTTAATTCGGTTTGTGGCGGACAATGAGGAATGGGAAGGGCCACAGTCTGATGGTGGACCATTTCATGTGGTGCCGAGAGTTTGTGGAGATTGTACGGTATTGGGTACCACAGAGGTGCCAGAATTTTGGTCTGAATAAATGATAGTCAAAGTGAAGTATAATTACCTTAAAGCTGGATTTTTGATACTTACCATAGTAGTAGGTCAATCCTGTATTGAGGAATTTAATGCAAGCTTTGATGAATTTGAAAGCGCAATTGTAATCGAAGCAACAATTACTGATATAAACGAAATTCAACAAGTTAGATTGACCCGTACCTATGAATTTGAAGCAGACGGACCTTCAGCAGAATCCAATGCCAATGTTTCCGTAATTGGAGGTGGTGTTGTTTACGTTTTTGATGAAGTTTCACCTGGTATGTATAATTCGAATCAGGAATTTGCAGCACAAAGCGGTATATCCTACCAACTAAATATAACAACCCAGGACGGCAGATCTTATAGTTCTGCGGAAGAGAATTTACCAGCAGCTATAGAACTAGATCGAGTATATGCCGATAGAATTACAACGGATCTTGGCCAAGAAGGCATCGCCATATTTGTAGATAGTTCGGATGATTCAGAAACACACGGAATTTTAGATATGAATATGAAGAAACTTATAAAATCATTGCCCCGGATTGGAACAATTTTGAGCTGAAGAGTACAGGTATTGAATGTGGTGTTGATGTGATCCCGAAAACAGAACAAAATCAGGTTTGTTTTTCAACTAATTTTTCAAACGATTTGATTTTGGCCAGTACGACTGACCTGGATGAGAACCGTGTGGAACGGTTTATGGTTCGGTTCATGGATCGTAGTAATTATATCATTTCTCACCGATATAGCATAAAAGTTCGACAATATACACAGTCTAATGCTTCTGCCGCTTTTTACAATGCACTTGACCAATTTTCCAGTAGTGAGAGTTTGTTTTCAGAAAGTCAACCGGGATTTTTGGCTGGGAATGTCCAATCCGATTTAGATCAAAATGAAAAAGTGCTTGGTTATTTTGATGTCAGTTCGGTTTCCGAGGAACGTATTTTCTTCAATTACGATGATTTGTTTCCAGGAGAAGAACTTCCTGAATACATCAATCCATGCAGGGAGATTGCGCCTATGTTGATCAGCCAAGGCGGAGCACGCTGTGTATTAAGCGCAATGGTAGATGCCAATCAAGTAAGTTATTTGGATATAAATGAAGACCCCCCGGCTGATCAAGGCCCATACTTAGTAGTACCACGGGAATGCGGGGATTGTACAGTGCTAGGTGCCAATGTAGCACCAGAATTTTGGGTAGAATAGATATTACTTATGACAGAGATTTGTAAGATAAAAAATAGTTTGGGATTAATCCTTATAATCATGTGTTTGCACAGCTGTATTGAACCCTTTGAAACAACTTTTGAAGATTTTGAGAGTGCCATTGTTGTAGAGGCAACCATTACGGATAAAATGGAACGTCAACGGGTGTTTTTGACCCGTTCATACGAGTTTGAGGAAGATGGTTCTTCTGCTGAATCCAATGCCAACGTAACGGTGAGCGGAGGAGGAACAGATTATATATTTCAAGAAAGTTCTCCAGGAGTCTATATTTCTCAACAAGAGTTTGCAGCCCTTCCAAACACCACCTATCAATTGCTTGTGGAAACACAAAATGGCAGATCCTACAGTTCGGACCAAATGCAGTTAACACAGGTCACCCAGATAGACGAAGTAAGGGCAGAAAGAATCACTAATGATTTAGGTGAAGAAGGAATAGGGATTTTTGTTGATAGTTTTGATCCTTCTGGAAATTCCGTTAATTATCGCTACCAATATGAAGAATCATATCGAATAATTGCCCCTTTTTGGACACCCCAAGATTTAGAAAAGGTTCCGCCGGATGAAGCAACGGAATTATGTCAGGTTCGAGTTATACCTGACGTCACATCTGAAAGAATCTGTTATCGCACAGATTTCTCGCAAGCTATTATACAAACCAATACCAGTGATTTGGATGAAGACCGCGTGAGCAATTTTATGGTTCGTTTCCTTAATAAAAACAATTACATCATCTCTCATCGATACAGTATTTTGGTACGTCAATTTGTGCAGTCCAATGAATCATTCAATTATTATGAAACGCTTAACGAATTTTCAGGGAATGATAGCTTTTTCTCTCAAACGCAACCAGGATTTCTAGAAGGGAATCTAAGTTCAGACACCAACGGGGAAGAAAAGGTTTTAGGCTATTTTGACGTTTCATCAGTTAAGGAGCAGCGTATTTTTTTCAATTATGAGGATTTATTCCCGAACGAGGAATTACCTCCTTATATAGACCCATGCCAATTAGGTGCCCCTGTAATAGTTACACCAAGTGTTCCACCTAGATGCGTCTTAAGTACGCAAGTGGAGGAAAATTTAGTTGGATATGTTGAAGTGAATGAAAGTTCAGCAATTGGCACTGGCCCTTATATTATTGTGCCTAAGATTTGTGGAGATTGTCAGGAAATTGGAAGTGTGGAAGTCCCAGAGTTTTGGATAGAAGAATAATTGAGTGATCAAATGAAAAGGAAAGGATTCATAACATATTGCAAAATCAGTTTAGCTTTTTTGGCTATCATATTGTATAGTTGTATTGAACCATTTCAGGCAACTTTTGTGGATTTTGAAAGTGCCTTGGTCATTGAAGCAACAATTACTAATGAACTTAAAACACAACAAGTGGTTTTATCCAGGTCCTATGAGTTTGATGCGGATGGACCAACGGCTGAAACCGGCGCCCGAGTAATGGTTATTGGAGGTGGAACTACCTATAATTTTATTGAAGGGGATAACGGCATCTATTTTTCAGACCAACAATTTGCCGCGCAACAAGGTGTGGAATACAATCTGCAAATCACTACCTCAGACGGTAGAAACTATGGTTCGGACAATACGCAATTAACCGCAGCTACAACCCTGGACGAAGTAAAGGCAGAACGAATTACCAATGATTTGGGAGAAGAAGGTATGGCCATTTTGGTGGATAGTTTTGACCCCACGGACAGTGCAAAAAACTATAGATATGAATATGAAGAGACTTATAGGGTTATTGCTCCATCATGGAGTCCAATTTCGTTGATTGGGGACCCAGAAGGTGGCTGCGGAGTTTTAAAGGTAGCCAATGAAACGGATGAGCGTATTTGTTACCCAACCAATTTTTCCAATTCAATTATCCTCACTTCTACAGAAGATTTGGACGAGGACAGAGTTAGTAATTTTATGGTGCGGTTTATTAACCGGGACAACTATATCATTTCACATCGCTATAGCATACTGGTTAGACAGTATGTGCAGTCCAACGAGGCCTTTACTTTTTTTGAAACCCTAAATGAACTCTCTGGATCTGAAAGTTTATTTTCCCAGACCCAACCGGGTTTTTTACAAGGAAACGTTTTTTCCACGGAGAGTGGGGAGGAAAGGGTTTTGGGCTATTTTGATGTGGCTTCGGTAGATGAACAGCGTATCTTTTTTAACTATAATGACTTCTACCCAGGTGAGGATTTGCCACCTTATTTGGAATCGTGTCAACCAAGTGCACCTCCAATAGCCAGCTTTGGCGGATGTGTACTAAGACCTGTTCTGGAAAGCGGGGCAGCTGTATATACTTTGGATAACGAGGAACCGGAAATGACGGAAGGGCCTTATTTGATAGTTTCTAGAGTTTGTGGAGATTGTAGTGTTTTAGGAACTTCGGAAATACCAGATTTTTGGATAGAATAAAAATATGATTATGAAAAACTGTATTATCATTTTAGGAATGTTCATGATGTATTCATTGACAACCTTTGGGCAAGCAAATTCGAATGGAGTTGAGGCGGGAATGCTAAATACTATTCCCCAAGAGAATGTTTATGTCCATTACAACGAATCACTATTGTTTTCTGGAGAATATTTATTGTACAAAGTATTTTGTCTGGATAGCAGAAGAAAAGAGCTTACCCACATCAGTAAAATTGCCTATGTATCATTGGTGGACAAGGATGGCAAAGAGATATTCACACATAAAATACGTTTGGATGCTGGTTCCGGTTATGGTGACTTTTTTGTTCCCACTTCAATACCTACGGGAAGCTATAAACTGCTAGCTTATTCCCAATGGATGAAAAATTTTGGTAATGACAGTTTCTTTCAATCAGATATTCATATCATAAATCCATATCAAGTACCCCCGGATGCTTATTTGGAGATACCCAAGGATTCATCTGAAACTAGGGCCAATACGGTGACTATTATACCGGCAGCTACAAAAAAGGGCACTTTGGACAAAAGTGGACTGGTGCAACTTTCCTTGGACAAATCCAATTTGGGAAAACGGGAGCAGCTGACGGTTGATATCACTTCAATGGATTCATCGGTACCTAAAGGAAGTTATGCGATTTCAGTAAGAAAAATAGACCCGGTGGCAGCTCCGGCACATACGTCTTCAGCAGCTTTTATGAGCAGTTTGAGACGCCAAGGAGTTAATGAGCCCAACACCAGGTCTGTAAGTCTACCTGAGTTAAGGGGTGAAGTGGTCTCAGGTACGGTAGTAAACAAGGAAACCAAGCAACCGGTGGCAGATGTTAGGGTATCACTTTCACTACCTGGCGAGAACTATTTGTTCAATGTGGCAATTTCAGACGCCAACGGAAAGTTTAGATTTATAATAGACAAGGAATACAATAATGTTACAGGGGCCCTTCAAGTATTGGCCAAAAATTGGGATAGTCTTGAAATCAATTTGGATAGGCAACAAAAGAACTATCAGGGAATTCAAGTCACGGACTTTAAAATTTCCGAAGAAATGAAAGACTTCATCTTACAAAAAAGCATCCAGAATCAAATTGAGAACGGATTTAGGGAGGTAAAGTCGGATTCACTTGTTCCGGCTTACCATGCATTGCCATTTTATAGAAATTTTACGGCAACCTATGATTTGGATGACTATACCAGATTCAACCGTATTCAAGAAACCATAGTGGAGGTAGTAGACCAAGTATCCGTTAGGAGATTGGATGACGGCGAACGCTTTTTTGAGATTAGGCCAGAAGCTGGGTTCACGGATTTAAGTCTTCAACCCATGGTTTTTGTTGATGGTCTTTTTATCAAAAAACATGAAGATTTTATGGACTATAGCGCCAAGAAAATCAAAACTATTAGTTTTTCAAGAGATAAAATTATTTTAGGGCCACAGCAATTCCAAGGAGTACTATCCATTGAAACTATTGATGGAGGTTTTTACAACGATTTTTATTCACCCCATATTGTCAATATAGATTTGTTTAAGCCACAGCCGAATAAGCAGTACTTTTCCCAAAATTATGCTAGGTCTCAATCTCGTGTTCCAGACTTTAGGTATCAATTGCTTTGGGAGCCAAATCTGGATTTATCTGAAGGGTCCAAGAAGCTGGTTCTTTATACCTCGGATGTGATCGGAACCTATGAGTTGGTGTTAGAGGGGTTTTCTGCTACAGGAAAGCCAGTATCAATCAATCGTCAGTTTAAAGTGGAATAATTCAATAATAGATACTCCAGCAGAATTTAAGACAAGACGAAATGCTTCAGGTTTAAGTTTCTATAGATTCAAAAGCCACTTTTGTCCGTTGAAAAGCAGCATTCGTCAATTCTGGGTTTAAAGCCGGGTGAAATCAGCTATTTTTCTTATTTTGAACAAGATGAGAAAATTTAGCGCCCTCATAATCCTTACCTTTTTATTATTGGGTTGTGTGGAACAATTTGAGCCTTCCACACTTGAGTTTGATGACGTCTTGGTCATTGAAGCGGTTTTAACGGATGAAAGTAAGTATCAGGAGGTTTACTTGACTAGATCGTACAAATTTGAAGATGTAGGCCCACCACCAGAGGAAAACGCTGTTGTTCAGGTAGATGATACCGGAGGAGGAACTTACCGTTTCATTGAGTCAGAGCCAGGTAAGTACATTTCAACTGTCCCATTTGGCGTAAAAAAAGGGGTAGAATATACCCTTTCGATTAAAACTGCGGATAGAGACACCTATAGTTCAACGCCTGAACATTTATCCGGCACCTCAATAATGGATGACTTATATGCCCAAAGAATTGTAGATGACTTTGGAAATGATGGAATGGGGATTCTGTTGGACAATACCAATGATGATGACAATGCAAGCTATTATCGTTATGAATACGAAGAGACCTTTAAAATTATAGCCCCTAAATGGCTTTCTTTTGACTTCTCTATCATCAATACCAATGAGGTTTTACCAACACAGCAAGTATTTGCAAGCAATGGCCCTGAAAGCGTCGTTCTTGCCCCTAAAGAAGAGGAGGAGCTTACCTGCTATGGAACCAATCACTCTAAGAACATTATCTTGGAAACCACAGAGGAACTAGACCAAAATAGATTGGTAGGTTTTATGCCCAGATTTGTTGGGAGTGACAACTACATGCTTTCCCATAGGTACAGTGTTTTGGTAAAACAGTTTAAAATTTCCCTTCCGGCTTATACCTATTATAAAATACTGAGGGATATTTCTAGTAATGAAAGTCAATTCTCTGAAAATCAACCTGGATTTTTTATTGGCAATATAAGCTCGGAAACCAATCCTAATGAAAAGGTCATTGGCTTTTTTGAGGTCTCCTCCATGTCCGAAAAGAGAATTTTCTTCAACTATTCAGATTTTTATCCCGAAGAACCCCTTCCTTCATATATTAGCCCTTGTATCCCTTCAAAACCACTAACGCTGCTTGAATCAATAAGACTTGACTTGGTTCATTATAACGATCCGGGACAGAATTTTGAAGACCGGGAACTTATCACTATTCCCAGAGAGTGTGGAGACTGTACTGCACTTGGTAGCAATACGGTTCCTGCATTTTGGGTGGATTAGTGATTTTGTCCTAAAATACCCAACCGCTATTAATATGCCGTTTTAAGTTTCTATAGATCCAAATGGCGCTTTTGTCAATTGAAAAGCTAGTATCCGTCAATTGAGGGTGCGTTCTAAACCAAAAGGCAGATATCTTGTTGGTAATGGACAACCTAAAATGTCCATTACGATAATATGCTTATAAAAGTTTATGGTAGTGCCGTATTTGGGGTGGAAGCCCAAATTATTGTTGTAGAGGTAAACATAGCTCATGGAGTGGGTTACCATCTTGTAGGCCTTCCAGACAATGCAATCAAAGAAAGTAATTATCGGATTGCTGCAGCTTTGCAGAACAATGGATATAAAATCCCAGGAAAAAAAATTACCATAAATATGGCGCCAGCAGATTTGCGTAAAGAAGGCTCAGCCTATGACCTTACCTTGGCCTTGGGGATTTTGGCCTCTTCTCATCAAATACAATCTCAGGACATTGACAGATACCTGATTATGGGGGAACTCTCTTTGGATGGAACCGTGCAGCCCATTAATGGGGCATTACCCATTGCCATTAAGGCACAACAAGAAGGTTTCAAAGGATTTATCCTTCCCTATGAAAATGCAAAAGAAGCTGCAATTGTAAATAATTTGGAGGTTTACGGCGTGAAAAACATTAAAGAAGTAATAGCTTTTTTTGATGAAGGGGTTCCATTAACTGCAACGCAGGTGGATACCCGAAAGGAATTCTATAAAACATTGGACTTTCCTGAATTTGATTTTGCAGATGTAAAAGGACAAGAAAGTATAAAACGGTGTATGGAAATAGCTGCGGCCGGAGGACACAATGTTATTTTGATAGGCCCACCCGGGGCAGGAAAGACCATGCTAGCTAAACGATTACCTTCCATTTTACCGCCCATGACCCTACAGGAAGCCTTAGAAACTACAAAAATCCATAGTGTAGTTGGGAAGGTGAAGAACAGGGGATTAATGAGCCAAAGACCTTTCAGGAACCCGCATCACACCATAAGTAGTGCCGCTCTGGTAGGAGGAGGGAGTTACCCTCAACCGGGCGAAATTTCCCTGTCTCATAATGGGGTATTGTTTTTGGACGAACTCCCAGAATTTGAGCGCAGGGTTTTGGAAGTAATGCGACAACCTATAGAAGATAGGGAAGTGACGATTGCTAGAGCTAAGTTTACAGTAACTTACCCCAGCAGCTTTATGTTGGTTGCTAGCATGAACCCAAGTCCTGGAGGCTATTTCAATGATCCAGATGCGCCTGTAACTTCCTCGCCAATAGAAATGCAACGGTATCTTGGAAAGATTTCTGGGCCACTACTGGATAGAATTGATATCCATATTGAAGTAGCTCCGGTACCTTTTGACAAATTGTCCGATACCAAGAAAGGGGAGGGGAGTGTTGAGATTAGAAAACGAGTCACAGCTGCGAGGGATGTTCAAACCGAAAGATTCTCAAAGCTTGCGAATGTCCATTACAATGCACAAATGAACACAAAGCAAATACGGGAATTTTGTGCTTTGGCAGATAGCCCAAAAGAACTCTTGAAGAACGCAATGGAACGATTAAACTTATCGGCAAGGGCTTATGACAGAATTCTAAAAGTATCCAGAACTATTGCCGATTTGGAAAAAGTGGACGACATACTTGAAAACCATATTTCGGAAGCCATACAATACAGGAGTTTGGATAGGGAGGGATGGTTGGGATAGAGACAGCAACTCTTTAAAAAAACCGCTGCCTCGTTGTATTTATGTATCCCAAGCCCCTACCAGATGGCACGAGCAGAAATGAGATTGTGCGGGGAGTTTGGAGAAGGTGTATTATGACCTTCGGCTATGGCTAATGCTGCTGAGGGGCTATGCACCAGTATATGACTTAAATTGTGGCTATAACCCACATAACCAGGAAACATATTTGGAACAGGTGGCGCTAAGCCAGCTGCGGTTGTATTTAAGTCTCCGGCAATAATCACGACATCATTGGCTGCCAAACCAGCAATAATACCAGTATAAAATGCGCTATGCTGGAAAAACTGAAATGCCTCCCACAATGTGCCCCCTCCACCACCAGGCAGAACAATTCCGCTGAAATTGGCCCCAAGCCAATTCAGCCGTAAAGGTGCATGCCAGGTAAAAAAATGAATGTTGCTGGCTCCATAAGTTAGGTGTTGGTAGACGGGCCATCTTATATTACCCGCGCATTGATTGACCATTGCCAATAGAGCCGGTGCTAAACCTTGTGCGGCAATCCAAGCAGCTACACCCGCGTCCACAGCCGGATCAAGGTTAACTAAGTTAAAGCCTCCAACAGCGGCTAAATTTAGGCCTGCGGGACCTCCGTTCATGTAGGTCATTCTGTAGGCCCTAGAAGGCACAATTCTAAAAGGTTGTGCAGGAATGGGCAAATGCTCTCTATTGAACAAAGGAGGCTGCACGAATGAAACTGAAAACGGCGGTGTTCCCGTAAAAGCTGCATGAATGCTATCCACGGCGACACCTGTCTCTTGACATACACATAATTGCAAAGGATGTCCCGGGTACAATCCTGTCAGGGCGTTGGCGGCGGCTACCAATTGCCCACCTCTGGGAGCTGCACCTCCATTGGAGTTCCAACTCAATACTCTTAAACTAGGCATGATTTATGAATTTTTGGATGTTAATGGAATCTCATAATTGAAAAAGGTCAAATAGTTGGGGTACATTACCCTTTATAGCCGAGCATCGCATTTTTCAAATAAAACGATGGTTGCCAAAGAAACAATGTCCCCCAACTCCAGTACTATTTTATTGCGCGGGCTTGTCGTAGTTGTAGTTTACCACAGTATACTTATAGTCATAGGAGTAGTGCTGTGTACTTCCACAAACTAATTTGACTAACCAAGCACTGGTTTCTGCAGAGGAAAAGACATACTGAAAACTGGTTACTGGAACATTCAAAACCGGCATAACAGAAATAAGACCGATAACAGTCCCAAAATTTTCAGTTACAGTACTTTTCCTTGTTTCGGCGATCACATCACCCATTTGGGTAGTCAGATAGGTCATTAGTGGAGCCACGTCACCTTCCAATCCTCCCAATATAGCAGCGAAGAACTCCATGTTGATGGACACCGTTGTTCCACTACCGGACTTACCTTCTTGGTCCACCGCCGTTTCTCCCATACCATCAATACTGTTCATTGCCTTGGTCATGGCGGGTTGGTTCAGAAGATACAGTCCATTTACTACATCGTCCCCACTGGTTTTTTTAACCTCCTCCTTAATGGTGGAAGACAACTTCAAAGCATCTTCAAAAGCTTGTGTTACTTTTTGGGTTACGTCCGCTGGCCAATCTGTTTTTAGAAATGCAAATAGAAAGTCAGACCCAGGAGCATGTAGCCATGTGCCATTGGTAGTGCTTATTTTATTGTACGAGGTTTGTACTTTAGTTCCCATAATGTTAATGTTTATAAGGACCCTGTTTTAAATGGCCCTTGATTACTAATTCAGTTTAAAAGATTTGGACTAAGGAATCTCGGGATTAGTTGAAAAAATTGGCTTTTAATAAAATCCAAAATCTCTATCCTAAATGGATGCCTCGAAGTCCTACTCAGTAAAACCATTGCTTTCTTACAACAAGCCTACACTATAATGAACATGTACCTTGTGTGCTTATTGGAATAAGAATTCCGTTTACATTTTAAAGGTGTAAAACTGTTGAATGATAGAACAGTACTTTTTCGGCCGAAGTGGAAACTGAAACCTTTTCACCATTCAAATGCTATGGCTCTTGATTCTCAGTTACCTTTTTACTGATAAACCAAATATGATTCTTTGCTTCTTGAAATCGAAAACAGATGAGTGAATTGAAACTTGGATTGAGTGAATGGAAGGAAAGTATGAGTAGAGTTTTTTGAATAGCCAAAATCCAAGCTTAAAACATAGGATGGATTGGGTTATATTCTTCGAAACAAATCAAAAACCATATGGCGGTGGCTTTTGCTCACGGGAATTTTTTGCTTGTCGACAAACAATTGATTTCCTTCAAAACCCGAAACCGCGTTTATGTTGACAACAAAACTACGGTGCACCCTTAAAAAGAAATCAGGGGGCAACACTCCTTCTATTTTTTTTAGCACCATAGAATATACGAAACGCCCACATTGGGTATGTATAGTGGTATAGTTGCTTTCGGCTTCCAAAAACAAAATCTCCTGTAACAAAACACGCTCAAAATGATTGTCTTTTTTAAGAAATAGGCTATCGTTTATTTTTAGTGCCCGTTGAGGTATGGGCTTGAACGTTTTGTTGGCAAGCAAATCATGTTCCGGCTTACGCTTTGAAAAATTCTCTAGAGCCATTTCAATAGATACGGCTACTTGCCTCTTATTAAAGGGTTTTAAAATGTAAGCGTAGGGAGTTGTTGCTTTTTTTACCCGATTAACCATCGGAGTATCGGCATAGGAAGTTAGAAAGATATACGGAATGTGTGGGTGCTGTTTGTCTAGGTGTTGGGCCAAGGTAATGCCGGTTGGGTCTCCCTTAAGCATAATATCTATTAAAACAACGTCTATTCCCGAATCTTGCGCTAAAAGCTTCATTGCTTTTTCCACGGAGGGCACAGTACCAGCAATTTCATATCCGCATTCAACCAACCCATCTGCTATATCTTGGGCTATTAAGCTCTCATCTTCCAAAATGAGCAGCTTTACTTTCTTAATTTCTCCTACCATTGCATCCTTTTTCCATAAGTATTAAGCTACTTTTAATTGAACCTGCCAATGTGTGCCTTCGTTGTCCAATTTTTCTAGGGACCCTTCAAGTTGTTCTATTAAGGAGCGGATCAACTTGAGGCCAAAAGAATTCTCTGTATTGGTTTCCATTAAATTAAATCCTTTACCATTGTCTATAATATGAATGGTCAAATTGGAACCAACTTCGTTCACTTTTAAGGTAAGTGAAGGGTTGTCCACACCTTCGTAGGCATATTTAAGGGCATTAACTACCATTTCATTTACAATTAACGCCAGCGGCACAGCGGTATCAATAGAAATACTGGTATTGGAAAGTTCTAGCCTAGGCTCAAAGTGTGCATTGTATCCATGAAAGAGCCCCAACACCAATTCTTCCAGGTACTCTTTAAGGGCAATTCGTGTTTCAGCATCTTCTTGATAGAGTTTTCTGTGTATCAATGACAGCGCTTCCACACGATCTTTCCCTTCTTCCAAAGCCTCCTTGGCCGGATGCCCCTCCAATTCACGACTTTGCAGGCTTAACAAACTCGAAATCATTTGTAAATTGTTCTTCACACGGTGATTAAGTTCTTGAAGCAGTAAGGCTTTTTCTTGCTCTCGTTGCGATATGATTTCTTTTTGTTTGGATAGCCCTGAATTGGCTTTCTTAATTTTTTGGTTTCCACGATAAAGAAGATACAGGAAGATAAACGTAGCAATGACACCTCCCACCAAGACCCATAGAAGGCGTTTTTGATTGGCATTTATTTTATTAAGTAACCCAATTTCAGATTCTCTTTTGTCAATTTCATAGTCCGCTTTGAGTTTTTCAATTTGCTGAATATTGGTTTTGTTCACCAAACTGTCTTGATAGACTTGATACAACTTTTGGTACTTCAGGGCATTTGAAAACTTGCCTTGGCTTTCATAATATCCCGTCAGTTTTTCGCTAAAATCCCTCATCTGTTCTTTTAGTCCAGTTTTCTGGGCTATTGACATTGCTTCAAGAAAGCTACGCTCTGCTAATTCCATATTTCCCTCCTTTTGGTGCACTTCAGCTATCTCGGCAATGTAAACGGAGGCGGAGTAGTAATCTCCTAAAGGAATCAATATTTCATTGGCTTGGGTTAGATGGTGCTTGGCATTCGACAAATTACCTAAACTGTTGTAAACCATGCCAAGATTTCCCAATGCATATCCCTTGGTGATTTTGCTATTCACTATTTGGTTAAGTTGAAGCACTTCTTCAAAGGAAGTTTGGGCGCTATCTAGTATGTTGGATAGGCGGTATGCCTCTCCAAGGTTTAAAATGGTGTTGGCCAAGTGCTCCTGTTGGTCTGACCCGCTATAAATAGCTTTGGCCTTCTTCAAATATTGAATGGACTTGGGGTAGTCTTCGTTCATCATATGATTAACGGCAAGTTGATTGTAGGATGCCGCTACCCTTTGATCTAACCCCTCTTTTTCATAGATTTTTAGAGCATTTAAGGTTGCCTCCAAAGATTTGTCCATGTTGCCCAACCTTCCTTCCAGATGCGCTATTTCTTCCCAAGCTTCAGCCTGAAGTATCCGGGCATTAATTTTTGTTGCCAAAAGCAAGGAGTTTTTAGCATAGTCCAAAGCTATATCAACATCTGGATGGTAGAACGCTATATATCTCAATTTTTTTGCCCTTTCTATATCCGATAACTCATCTTGTTCTATAATTCCCTTTAAACTATCTGCTTTTTTTTTATTCTGAGAAGAGACTAAAGAACTAAAAAATAAAAACAGGAAAGCTAGAATGAAAGATGCACAATTTCCATAAGCGCTCATAACTAATTGGGGGGATTGGAACTAACTTTAATAACTGGGTCCAGTATAAAATAGTAGCTTTTTTCACAATTGTCATTATCAAGCGTTAAGGTTACCGAAAAGATCATACTGTAAGCGAGAATGGCATTTGGTATCTTTTTGCAGGTACTTACTCGACATTTTCCATTTGCGTCGGGAGCAACATACAAAGTACCGTCAGGAGCAGGATATATGGTTTTGATACGCTTCCCGGCCTTCCCCTTTAATTCAAAAAATGCTGACCAAGGATTTCCAGGACTTCCTTTAAGACCATCATTATGTTCGCGATCTATATTGGTAACCTTGCAACATACCAATTGCATGTTTTTTATGATGTGGTTGGAGTCACTCCAGACCATACGGGCTGTGATTTGGGTATTCGGATGTATAGTGGCGTACTCCTGATTTTCTAAATTGATAAAATTGTCCACGGCTATGGGCTCATAGGGCGTGCCCAATCCCATGTAACTGGAGTCAAGAGCTTCAATCAGTTCTTTGATTTTGATGGTAAACTTGGGTTGGTTTTTTCTCTTTTTTTTTCCTTTTATTTTTAGATTGAGTCTAATGGCGGCCTTCATTGGTTCTCAGGTTTTAGCGTGGATTGAAAAATGTACAAGGGAAATTTTGAAGTTAATAAGATAATGAAAATTAACAATCCCTCTAAGTTTCTGTGCGAAAAATCTTGGAAGAAATTCAGAACCCTCAAAAACTGTTGCCACAAAAAACTGTCCAAATGCTCCAAGGTCCTCAGTGCATCAATTTTGATAAAAAAAGCACGGTTGGGAGAGGTCATCAATAATGAATATCCGGATATCCATTTATCCATTTCTATAAAACTCTTGTTAAATCTTACCTATAATTTATTTTAAAACGTTGTTTTCTAGTACTTTTGCGCCCGTTTTAAATTTACGATATGCAATGTGTGGAGCTGAATCCCTACGGAAATTTTGATCCTTGGGAACAAGAAAAGATAGATGAGTTATTGCAACAAGACATAAGTGATTCTTTGGGAGACAAGCTCATTTTCGAAAATGAGAGCGTTAAATTGTGGGATTTGAAACTAAAACCAGGGGAACGGATACCATTTAGAAGACACAACACCAATTATAGTTGGGTGTGTACAACGGGCGGATTGGCCATATCGCGCCAGGGCAATGGTAAAATTAACATGGTCAAGTTAGATCCAGGAGATACGGAATATTGCGAACATCGGGGTAAAGACTATGTCAATGACTTAGAAAACATTGGTGAGAACCCCATAGTAATCAATATCTTGGAATACAAAGAAATTAATATGGGTAAACAACTGTTGTTTCCTAACTAGATAGCCTTAATATTTGCCTTTAATCCAGTAATAATCCCAAGTATGTTTTGTACGGTATCTTCCAAATAGTACTTAACGGCCAAATGGGGGATTCGTATGGTGGTGAATCCATTTTTAAAAGAGTGCATAGCTTCTTCTAGATCACTTATTGCTTGCTCGTGTGTGATTGTATTGTAATCCTTGTCAATTTCAATATTGAGCTTTACTCTGGAGATAGCAATATCAACAGATTTCTTACCATCCCACCATTCCAACATAGGGTGGGCGCCAGCTTCTTTAAGGGCATAAAAGAGTTGTATGGCCTCAACGGGGGTATTGTTGTTTAGGATTATTTTCTTTATTAGTCGGGTATGCCGTTCACAAAGTTCAACGCCGAGGGATTCCATGGACGCCTTAATTTGATCATGTGCGATGTCTTTACCACAGTCCTTACATGTCATGAGTATAGGTCAAGTTTAGGTCAATTATTCGATTTGGGACTATTATAACTTTGAGATTTTCATATTCGTATAAAAAGTCGATATAAAACACTTCATTTTTAGACGAAATGCATTTTTTTGGATGAAATGCACAATTGCTAATAAAACCGATTAACTTGGTTTGCTGAAAATCGCCCCCTATGTTTAAAAAAATTGGCCCCGGAATTTTGGTCGCTGCCGCTTTTGTTGGCCCTGGAACCATAACGGTATGCACCCTAGCAGGAGTACGTTTTGGGTATTCACTTCTTTGGGCTGTGCTTTTATCTGTTCTCGCGACAATAATACTTCAAGAGATGTCTGGAAGGATAGGAGTAGTATCCCAAAATGGGCTGGTCGATGTCATAAAAGATGAGCTTAAAAATAAATGGATTAAAAACACTGTCGTCGGTATGGTATTGTTGGCCATTCTTGTCGGCAATACGGCATATGAAGCAGGTAATATTGGAGGTGCAACCCTAGGATTGGAAGGTTTATTTGGAGCTGAGGGGTTATCCACTTTCTATCCGCTTATTATTGGTGGATTTGCTTTTTTGTTATTGTGGTATAGCGGGTACAAAACGCTGGAAAAGGTATTCGTGGCATTGGTGGGATTAATGGGTATTTGCTTTGTGGTTGCTGCATTGATCACCAAACCATCCATTGGCGCAATAGCTAACGGATTATTTATGCCAAGCTTACCTGAAGGTAGTTTGCTTACGGTCATTGCCTTGGTAGGGACCACTGTTGTTCCCTATAACCTATTCCTTCATGCTTCTTTGGTAAAAGAAAAGTGGACCTCCAAAGAAGACCTTCAAGCAGTAAAATGGGACACCGTTATCTCCATAGCTTTGGGAGGCTTGGTGTCTATGGCGATATTAATCACCGCATCTGCTGCCTCTATTAATGATGTGACCAATGTTATGGATTTGGCTAAAGGGTTGGAGCCCCTGTTTGGAAAGGCCGCAATCTATTTTATGGCCGTTGGCTTACTTGCCGCTGGAATAACCTCTGCTATTACAGCGCCTTTGGCTGCTGCCTTCGTAGCCAGTAGCTGTTTAGGGTGGAAAGGAGGAATGCGGAACCCTAAGTTTAAGCTGGTTTGGGCTGTAATTTTGGTCTTTGGGGTATTCTTTTTGTCTTTCGATATAAAACCTATTCAAATAATACAGTTTGCACAAGTGGCTAATGGTATTTTGCTTCCGGTAATGGCAATACTATTGTTGTGGATTGTAAATCGGAAATCAGTAATGGGAGAACATGGCAATTCCTTGTTTCAGAATATTTTGGGCTTTGTTATTGTAGGCTTTTCCATTTTTCTAGGGGTTAAGAGCATACTAAAGGTTTTGGGTTTGTTTTAAATGGGTGATTGGAAAATTGATATCAATTGTGATGTAGGTGAAGGTGTGGGCAATGAAGCCTTACTTTTTCCTTTTATAAGTTCATGCAATGTTGCATGTGGTGGTCATGCCGGGGATTTAACAAGTATGAAAAGCGTGATTAAACTTGCAAAAGAGCATGGAGTCAAAGTTGGGGCACATCCTTCCTATCCGGACAAACTCAATTTCGGTAGAGAAGTCATGGATATTGCACCGGTGGATTTACAACAAAGTATTTCTGAGCAGCTCCTATCCTTTGATACCATTTTACACAGCGAAGCGGTAGCATTACACCATATTAAGGCACATGGAGCTTTGTACAATGAAACGGCTAGAAACAAAAGTTTGGCCAAGGTCTATCTAGAAACCATCGGCATTTATAAAGAAAGCGTGTTTTTGTATGTTCCCTATGGTTCAGTAATAGCGAAAATGGCTTTGGAAAAAGGGTTTAAAGTACATTATGAGGCGTTTGCAGACAGAAATTACAATGCCAATTTAAGCTTAGTATCCCGAAAACAATCCAATGCACTAATACAGGAACCCAAAAAAGTGCTGCCACATGTTTTAGCCATCATAAAAGATGGTAATATTGTGACAATACATGGTGAGAAGAAGAAGATAGAGGCAGATACCCTATGTATACACGGAGATACACCTTCCGCATTGCAAATATTAATGTATCTTTCACAAGAATTCCCTCAACATGGGGTGCAGTTACATAAGTGAAAAATTACCCCATCAGTATAAAGCCATTTGGTCAAAAGGCAATCTTAATAGAATGGCCAAACAAGGTTGATGAATCCATTTTAAGGGAAATCTTGGAATTTGTTGATTGTTTTAAAAATCTGGGTCAACCAGGTTGGGAAATGTCTGTGGCCTACAACTCCTTGACCATGGTTAATTCTCAAGAGATTGTAGACTTCGAACTCACCAAAAATGACTTGCTTGAATGCTATAACGGTATTAGGGTGACTTCCCAAAAAAGAGAACAGTTCTTATGGCGTATTCCAGTATGTTACGATTTGGATTTTGGGATTGACCTCGAGGAAGTATCAACTGTTTTAGGGTTGTCCGTTGAAGACCTGATAGGGCGACACACCGCTCATGAATATTTGGTTTATGGTATCGGTTTTTTGCCCGGATTTATGTACTTGGGTGGCCTCCCCAATGCTTTGGAAATACCAAGAAGGAAAGAACCTCGATTGAATGTGGCAAAAGGAGCCGTAGGTCTGGCAGGAAAACAGACGGGTATTTATCCGCAAGATTCCCCAGGTGGTTGGAATATCATTGGCAGTTGTCCAACTCCAATATTCAATCCAAATGCAAAAGAACCTTGTTTTGTCAAAGTGGGAGATAGAATACAATTCCATAGCATATCAAGAGCAGAATACGACCTCCGAGTAATCGAAGCAGAAGTAGGTATTTACAAACCTAAAAAAATCAGCCTTAATGATTAAGGTCCTCAAATCGGGTTTTTTTATGACCGTCCAAGACATGGGTAGGTTTGGATACAGGGATATGGGTGTTCCTGTGTCTGGAATTATGGACTCTAGTGCAGTCATAAAAGCAAATCAGTTATTGGAGAATGGGCTTGATGCAGCAGTCTTGGAAATAACCATGACCGGGCCAACCTTACTTTTTGAGTCCCCAACGTACATCTGTCTTGCTGGCGCAGATCTCTCCCCAACATTAAATAATGTGGCCATTGAAAACTATCAGGTCTTAAAAGTGGAAAAAGGAGATATTCTTTCCTACGGAAGATTAGAAAATGGATTTAGGACATATTTAGCCGTAAAGGGCGGAATCAAAACGGACTTAGTTTTGTCAAGTCGATCTCAGTACTATCCGATTACTAAGAAAAAGTGTTTAAAGGATGGAAGTATGGTAGCCTTTGAGGAAACCCTAGCTTTTGAGCCCACAATATCAAAAATTAAGGTTGAAAGAGGATATGATCATGAGACCTTGGATGTCTACAAGGGGCCTGAATTTTCTTTATTGTCAGATAAACAGTTAGGCGCTCTCTTTGGAAAGACGTTTACAGTTTCTGAAAAAAATAACAGAATGGCCTATCAATTGGCAGAATTGATCCAAGGACATAAACACTCCATGCTAACTTCAGGAACCTTACCCGGAACGGTACAGTTTACTCCAGCAGGTAGATTGATCATTTTAATGAAAGATGGTCAAACAACCGGGGGCTATCCCCGAATACTACAGCTGTCCGAAGAATCCATCTGTCTTTTGGCCCAAAAGAAATTTGGGGATTCCGTTGACTTCAAACTTATTTAGAAACATTTTTTTCGATTGATCAGGTTTTTGTTAGTTTTTTTTGTACTCTTACATCATGAAAACAAATAATATAATTACTAGCGTCGTCATTATTATTCCAGCAATGGAGTGATACAGATTTGCTATTAGTTGAAAAAGCCTGTATCCAAAACGATACAGGCTTTTTTTATGGCTGGAAAAAGAAATGAATATGGGATTTTAAATCGTTATAAGTAACTGATTATCATCAAGATAATAGCTTATTAATTTAAATGGATTTAGAGCCCTCCAAACTGTTAAATATATGGGGTATTTGAAACATCTATCTTTGGTTGATAGAGTAAATTCAATAGGATTCCGCATCTGAAAGAAAATTAATAATGGAATTGAACAAGTATAGTAAAAATGTCACTCAAGACCCAACCCAACCTGCGGCACAAGCCATGTTACATGCGATTGGACTTACAGAGGAAGATTTAAAAAAGCCCTTGATTGGAGTAGGAAGCACAGGGTATGAAGGAAACCCCTGCAACATGCATTTGAATGAACTGTCTACCTATGTAAAAGAAGGGATTCAAGAAAATGGATTGATCGGTCTTATTTTCAATACTATTGGTGTTAGTGATGGGATTTCTATGGGTACCTATGGAATGCGATATTCACTTCCCTCTCGTGATATTATTGCCGATTCCATGGAAACCGTGGTGCAGGCCATGAACTATGACGGTTTGGCTACTGTGGTGGGCTGTGATAAAAATATGCCTGGCGCCTTAATGGCCATGATTCGGTTGAATAGACCCTCAATTCTTGTATATGGGGGCACCATAGCCTCTGGGTGTTTACGCGACAAAAAGCTGGACGTAGTGTCTGCCTTTGAAGCCTGGGGAGAAAAAGTGGCAGGGACAATAGACGAGAAAGAATATAAAAATGTGATTCAGAATGCTTGTCCGGGAGCGGGAGCTTGTGGAGGTATGTATACGGCTAACACCATGGCATCTGCTATCGAAGCTTTGGGAATGGCATTGCCATATAATTCATCAAATCCGGCAACGGGCGGAGAGAAAAAGCAGGATTGCATTGATTCTGGGAAGGCGTTGAGATATTTATTGGAGCACGATATTAAACCCAGCGACATTGTTAATAAAAAGTCCTTGGAAAATGCAGTTAGACTGATTACGGTTTTAGGAGGATCTACCAATGCAGTGCTTCACTTTTTGGCAATTGCCAATGCGGCAGAAGTTGATTTTGGATTGGAAGATTTTCAAAGAATAAGCGATACCACTCCTTTCTTGGCGGATTTAAAACCTAGCGGGAAATTTTTGATGGAGGACCTGCATAATGTGGGAGGTATTCCGGCTGTAATGAAATTTATGCTAAAACACGGAATGCTACACGGTGATTGCTTAACAGTTACAGGTAAAACGGTAGCGGAAAACTTGGAAAATGTTCCTGATTTAACCGAAGGGCAAAAAGTAGTAATGGAGTTGAACAATCCTATTAAGGAGACTGGACATCTAAGAATATTATATGGAAATCTGGCTGAAAAAGGGTCTGTGGCCAAGATTACAGGAAAAGAAGGTCTGCACTTCTCAGGCCCGGCCAAAGTATTTGAGGGTGAGTTTGCTGCTAATGATGGAATAAAAAATGGATTGGTACAGAAAGGAGATGTTGTGGTTATTCGCTATGAAGGACCCCAAGGTGGACCCGGAATGCCAGAAATGCTAAAACCTACCGCTGCTATTATGGGAGTGGGATTAGGGAAAAGTGTGGCTTTGATTACTGATGGTAGATTTTCTGGAGGTACCCACGGATTTGTGGTTGGACATATTGCTCCCGAAGCTCAAGAGGGAGGCACAATAGGCCTGTTGAAGGATGGGGACATAATTACCATCGATGCCGAGAAAAATAGCATTACTGCGGATGTTTCAGAAGAGGAGTTGGCAGCAAGAAAGGCAAATTGGTCACAACCACCATTAAAGGTGAGAAAAGGAAGTTTATACAAATACGCTAAAACGGTTTCATCAGCCTCAGAAGGTTGTGTTACCGATGCATTATAAAAATATATTGTCTTAGAAAGGACATTAGTGATGCTTAAAAACATCGGAAAATGAGGACTATGGAAACACTCAAAGCCCAAAAGGAAAAAACAAAAAAGGAGACTCCAATCAGAATAAGTGGGGCCGAAGCCATTATACATTGCTTATTGGCCGAAGGAGTAGACTTAATTTACGGATATCCGGGAGGGGCAATTATGCCTGTGTATGATGAACTCTACAAATTTCAGGATAAACTAACGCACATTCTTACCAGACATGAACAAGGTGCTACGCATGCAGCACAAGGGTATGCGCGAGTTACCGGAAAGGTAGGGGTGGCAATGGCCACATCTGGTCCTGGTGCAACTAATTTAGTAACAGGAATAGCGGACGCACAAATAGATTCAACACCAATGGTCTGCATAACAGGTCAGGTGCCTAGACATCTTTTGGGATCGGATGCATTTCAAGAAACCGACATTGTTGGTATTTCCACTCCTGTTACCAAATGGAATTACCAAGTAACCAAAGCCAGTGAGATTCCGGAAATTTTGGCCAAAGCCTTTTATATAGCAAGATCAGGGAGACCAGGGCCTGTATTGGTAGATATTACCAAGAACGCGCAATTTGATGAATTGGATTTTGTTTATGAAAAATGTACTGGGGTACGAAGCTATAAACCTGTTCCAGAACCAGATATAAAAGCGATAGAAACGGCTGCTGAGATGATTAACCAAGCTAAGAAACCTTATATAGTGTTTGGGCAAGGGGTAATATTGGGAGAAGCAGAAGATGAACTGAAAGCCTTAGTGGAAAAGGCTGGGATACCAGCTGCTTGGACGGTTTTGGGACTTTCTGCCATGGATACGGACCATCCACTAAATGTTGGTATGGTAGGTATGCATGGGAATTATGGCCCTAATGTACTTACAAACGAATGCGATTTGCTTATCGCCATTGGGATGCGGTTTGATGATCGGGTTACCGGGAGTTTAGATACCTATGCCAAACAAGCCAAAGTGATTCATTTTGAGATTGATCCTGCCGAGATCAATAAAAATGTACACGCAGACATAGCTGTTCTGGGCAATGCAAAACAAACCCTGGACTTATTGCTGCCGCTAATCAACAAAAATGAGCATAAGGAATGGTTGGCCGAATTTGATAAACGATATCAGATTGAATATGACACCGTTATAAAAAATGACATAACACCTACCAAAGAAGGGCTTACCATGGGAGAGGTCATTGAGCAGATTAATATAGCGTCCAAACAGAAAGCTGTGGTGGTTACGGATGTAGGGCAACATCAAATGATTGCCTGTAGATATGCCAAATTCAAGCAATCCAAGAGCAACGTGACCTCGGGCGGATTGGGAACCATGGGTTTTGCCCTGCCAGCGGCCATTGGTGCTAAAATGGGTGCCATGGAGCGGGAGGTGGTCGCTATTATTGGGGATGGAGGATACCAAATGACCATCCAAGAACTTGGTGTTATTTTTCAGCATAACGTGCCCGTTAAAATTGTGGTATTGAACAATGAACACTTGGGAATGGTACGTCAATGGCAGGAGCTTTTCTTTGAAAGTAGATACGCTTCCACGGTAATGACCAATCCCGACTTTGTGAAGATCGCAGAAGGCTATCATATCCAATCCAGAAGGGTTACAGAACGTTCCGATTTGAAGGATGCCGTAGCAGAAATGATTGCATCCAAAGACCCATACTTTTTGGAAGTTAGGGTGGAGAAAGAAGATAATGTATTTCCAATGATTCCATCCGGGGCTTCGGTTTCCGATATTCGATTGAAATAATATGGATCAAACCAAGATATTGGACACCCCAAAAGTTTATACGGAACTATGGACCAAATCCAAAGAAATTGGATTTACCATGCCATCGGATAAGTACATGGGCACATTATTGAAAACTTTGGTAGCATCTAAACCGGCTGGGAACTTTTTGGAATTAGGAACGGGGATGAGCCTATCCTTAGCTTGGATAATCGATGGAATGGATAAAGATTCCAGAGCAACCAGCATTGATAACGATGCTGAGCTTATTGAAATAGCAAAGGGTTTTTTTACCGAAGAATCAAGACTATCCGTTATATGCGCTGATGGCAAAACATGGTTGTCACAATATCAAGGAGAAAAATTTGATTTAATTTTTGCAGATGCTTGGCCTGGAAAGTACAGTTACCTAAATGAGACCTTGGGTTTAATCAAGGTTGGGGGATTTTATGTTATTGATGATATGAAAGAACAACCCAATTGGCCAGAAGGGCATCAGAATCATGTGGTGACACTTATTGAAAAATTGGAAACAAGACAAGATTTTACAATTACAAAAATGGACTGGTCAACGGGAGTAATCGTTGCCGTTAAAACAAAATAAGCATGGAAAAACAATGGTATACCATTTCGGTTTATTCAGAAAACAGCGTAGGACTATTGAATAGAATTTCTGGAATATTCTTAAAGAGACACATTAATATAGAGAGCTTAAACGTCTCTAAATCAGAAATTGAGAATGTTTCCAAATTTACCGTAGTAATCAACACGCCGGAAGAATGGGCGCGAAAAATTGTAGGTCAAATTGAAAAGCAAATTGAGGTAATCAAAGCGTATTATCACACAGATGATGAGACCATATTTCAAGAATCGGCCTTGTTTAAAATCGCATCCGACTTATTATTTGACGAACGTCAAATCCAAAATATCATCAAAGAGAGCAATTCCCAGATTGTTACTGTGGCGCGTGACTTTTTTGTCTTGGCAAAAACTGGTAGGCGTCATGAAATTGATGAAATGCACGATGCTTTGGAGCCTTTTGGCATTATGCAATTTGTTCGTTCTGGAAGAATTGCTGTCACTAAGGCAACCATGCCCATTTCAAGTATGTTAGAAGAATTTCAAAATCAATAAATAGCACTAAATAAAAACCAAAAATGACAAATTACTTTAATACGCTGTCACTTCGTGATCAATTGACGCAATTGGGAAAATGCAGGTTTATGGAAGCCAGCGAATTTACCGATGGCGTAACAGCTTTAAAAGGAAAAAAGATTGTAATCGTAGGTTGTGGCGCTCAAGGGCTGAACCAAGGGTTGAATATGCGGGATTCAGGATTGGACATCTCCTATACACTTAGGGAAGCAGCCATTAAGGAACAAAGACAATCTTACAAGAATGCCACAGAAAACAATTTTAACGTAGGGACTTATGAGGAATTGATTCCTACTGCAGATTTGGTCATCAACCTAACTCCGGACAAGCAACACACGAATGTAGTGGGGGCAGTAATGCCCTTAATGAAAAAAGGAGCAACGCTTTCGTATTCACATGGTTTTAATATAGTGGAAGAAGGTATGCAGGTGCGCGAGGACCTTACTGTAATTATGGTAGCGCCAAAAAGCCCTGGTTCTGAGGTGCGTGAAGAATATAAAAGAGGATTTGGGGTGCCAACCTTGATTGCCGTTCACCCAGAGAACGATCCAGAAGGAAAAGGATTTGAACAAGCTAAGGCCTATGCTGCCGGAACCGGTGGGCACAGGGCTGGAGTTTTGGAATCTTCCTTTGTTGCTGAGGTAAAATCCGATTTAATGGGGGAGCAGACCATTCTTTGTGGCTTGTTGCAAACAGGTTCTATACTTTCTTTCAATAAAATGTTGGAAAAAGGAGTGGATGCAGGTTATGCGTCAAAACTGATTCAATATGGATGGGAAACTATCACAGAGGGACTAAAATATGGTGGAATCACCAATATGATGGACCGTTTGTCCAATCCCGCCAAGATCAAGGCATTTGATTTAGCCGAGGAATTGAAGGTAATCATGCGTCCCTTGTTCCAAAAACACATGGACGATATTATGATGGGACATTTTTCCAGAACCATGATGGAAGATTGGGCCAATGGCGACAAAAACTTATTGGATTGGCGAGCTGCAACAGGAGAAACTGCTTTCGAAAAAACAGCTGCTGGGAATGATGAGATTTCCGAACAAGGATACTATGACAATGGTGTGTTAATGGTTGCTTTTGTGAAATCTGGAGTAGAATTGGCTTATGAAACCATGACTGAATCCGGAATCATTGGGGAGTCAGCTTATTACGAATCATTGCATGAAACTCCATTGATTGCCAATACCATTGCAAGAAAAAAACTTTTTGAAATGAACCGTGTTATTTCCGATACGGCGGAATACGGTTGCTATCTGTTTGACCACGCGTGTAAGCCTTTGTTGGAAGATTTCATGAAGACCGTGGACATCGATGTGATTGGAACCCATTATAGTGAAGGCAAGGATAACGGTGT
The DNA here is from genome assembly GCA_965117065.1 of uncultured Allomuricauda sp. Taxonomy (GTDB): domain Bacteria; phylum Bacteroidota; class Bacteroidia; order Flavobacteriales; family Flavobacteriaceae; genus Flagellimonas. Next base: position 600,397 of record OZ220751.1, on the reverse strand, counting down.
GGATAATGCCAAGCTTATTGCAGTGAACAAGGCATTACGGGAGCATCCAGTAGAAATTGTTGGAGCTAGGTTACGCGAGTCTATGACTGCGATGAAGCCTATAGTCTAGAGATAAACAACTCCCTCAAAAGAGGGACTTTAAGCGTGTTTTTGCGATGAAACACAATACAGAATCCATTAGTAAAAGGGGGCATCAAAAAGTGCCCCCTTATTTTCCTCGGTTGACTGATATAGAACAGGCAGCAATCACTATTGCACAAGTAGTGGATAAAACACCCTTGCAACAAAGCATTCGTTATTCCAAACAGCTTGGAGCCAACATAATGTTAAAGCGGGAGGATTTACAGCGGGTTCGAAGCTACAAGATTAGAGGGGCTTTTAACAAGATTAGTTCTCTTTCTCCAGAACAACTAAAACAGGGTGTAGTCTGTGCCAGTGCAGGAAATCATGCCCAAGGTGTGGCATTTGCCTGCAAACATTTAGGGGTACAGGGAACTATTTTTATGCCAGTGGTCACACCTAAACAAAAGATAGATCAAACCAAGATGTTTGGTGGTGAATGGGTACAGGTGGTGTTGGAAGGAGATACTTTTGACGACTCCTACAAAACCTCCAAGCTATTCTGTGAGGAAAAAGGAAAAACCTTTGTCCACCCATTTGATGATCACAAAATAATTGAAGGTCAGGCTACCATCGGCTTGGAATTGCTAGAACAATCCGAAGTGCCTATAGACTATGTGTTTGTGGCGGTAGGAGGGGGTGGACTGGCCTCTGGGTTATGTGCCACCTTTAAACAAATGTCTCCAAAAACCAAGATTATTGGGGTAGAACCCGCTGGAGCACCCTCAATGAAAAAGTCTATGGAGCAAGGAGAGCTGGTAGAACTTTCAGAAATTGATAAGTTCATTGATGGGGCAGCGGTTCAAAAAGTGGGCGCCTATACCTTTCCAATTTGCCGCGATTATTTATATGAAATGGAAGTCGTTCCAGAAGGTAAAGTATGCCAAATCATTTTGGAGCTTTATAATAGGGACGCCATTGTGGTAGAGCCAGCTGGAGCTTTGACCATTGCAGCCCTCGATGATTTCAAAGATGAAATAAAAGGTAAAAATGTGGTCTGCATTGTTAGTGGCAGCAATAATGATATTACCAGAACGCCCGAAATCAAGGAAAGGGCTCTGCTGTATGGCAAACTAAAACATTATTTTATTGTTCGGTTTCCCCAGAGGCCAGGTGCTCTAAAGGAGTTTGTAGCTGATATTTTGGGTCCCAATGATGATATTACCCACTTCGAATACTCAAAAAAGTCGAGTCGAGAAAATGCACCTGCTGTGGTGGGGATCGAGCTAAAATCGCCCAAAGATTTGGAACCTTTAATAAGCAGAATGAAGGCCAACAATTTTTATGGGGACTATTTGAATGACAAGCCAGATTTGTTTCAATATTTGATTTGAAATTGTGCTATCTGGTACAGTTCGGTTATAATACCCCAACTCAAACGTTTTAGTTGTGATACCCTAATAAATAAGGCATTTCCAAAGCTTTTTTGTGTTAGCTTTGTCTTCTGCAAGACTAAAAATACGACGAATACTAATATTAAAATACAGGATATGCCATCAAAAACAACCATACCGGAAACCCTACAGATTACCTCAGAAATCCATCAAAAAACCTATTTGGTGAACGGGGAACTTCGTGAGTGGAAAGGGGAGAATACCCAAGTGATATCCACAATATCCTCCACTGATGAATATGCCCATACTCTTTTGGGAAGTATACCAAACATGGGAGAAGCGGATGCAATGGAAGCATTGGATGCTGCGATTGGTGCATTTGATCAGGGAAAAGGACTATGGCCCACCATGAAAGTTAAGGACCGTATTGACTGTATGGAATCCTTTGTTAAAAAAATGGAGGAGAAGCGGGAAGAGGTGGTGAAACTGCTGATGTGGGAAATTGGGAAATCCATGCCGGATTCTTATAAGGAGTTTGATCGTACAGTAGAATACATTTACGATACTATTGAGGATTACAAACAATTGGATCGCGACTCGGCAAAATTCCAAAAGCATGATGGGGTCTATGCCCATATCCGAAGAGGCCCACTGGGTGTTGTACTGTGTTTGGGGCCATACAACTATCCGTTAAACGAAACATTTGCACTGTTGATTCCTGCAATTATCATGGGGAATACCACCATTTTCAAGCCTGCTAAGCACGGAGTACTTTTGATAACACCATTGCTTGAAGCTTTTCAAAGTAGTTTTCCAAAAGGGGTGATTAATATTCTTTTTGGAAGGGGCAGGGCAGTGGCTGGTCCAATTATGAAAACTGGTAAAGTGGATGTGTTGGCATTGATTGGTAACAGCAAATCTGCAAATGCTTTACAAGACCAACACCCAAAGAGCAATAGATTGCGTTTGGTGCTAGGGTTGGAGGCCAAGAACCCGGCCATTATTCTTCCAGATGCCGATTTGGACCTCACCATCAACGAGTGTATTGCTGGCACCTTGTCTTTTAACGGGCAACGCTGTACCGCTTTGAAGGTGGTATATGTGCACGAGGATGTAAAGGATGAATTCTTAAAAAGGTTCTCTGAAAAAGTAGATGCCCTTAAATTTGGTAATCCTTGGGACGATGGTGCCAAGTTAACCCCGCTGCCCGAGCCTAACAAACCGGACTATATCCAAGAATTATTGGATGACGCCAAGGCCAAGGGTGCCAAAATCAAAAACAAAAAAGGAGGAAAACGTTCGGACAACTTTATTTGGCCGGCAGTTTTGTATCCAGTGACTAAAGACATGCGAGTGTATGAGGAGGAGCAGTTTGGTCCCATTATCCCGGTCGTTTCTTTTACAGATATTGAAGAACCTTTGGACGATATGGCGGAATCGAATTATGGACAACAAGTAAGTTTGTTCGGTAAAGATGTTTATACGCTTTCTCCATTGATTGATACCTTGGCCAATTTGGTCTGCCGTGTAAACCTGAACAGCTCCTGCCAGCGTGGTCCAGATGTGTATCCGTTTACTGGAAGAAAAGATTCTGCGCAATCTACTTTAAGTGTACATGATGCGCTGCGTTCCTTTTCTGTACGGACATTTGTGGCCTTTAAGGACAACGAGTTGAACAATGAAACCATTGAACAATTGTTGGAGGCAAAAGTGAGTAATTTTTTAAGTACAGATTATATTTTGTAGGGAGAAAGACCAATGATATAGGGTCAAAGATGAGAAGAGCTTTGGATTGAGTTTGAACTTGGGTTTGAATCTTGTTAGGTAAAAGGTGTAGGGTGTTTGCCAGCAGAAATCAGAAGTGGGGTGTTTGAACTTAAATTTGATGCTTGTACTTTAGGTTTGTACAACTATCTATTTTTCTCATCCAAAATGGATGTTGTTTTCTTTAGGGTTGTGATGGTTATGAATAATAATCCAGAACTAAGAAACCCTATAATCCAGACTATTTTAAAACTTGTTTTTTGCATAACCAACTCCCCAGCTGCATCGAAGAGGAAAAATATCAAGAATAAATTGAACAAACCGTTGACCTCCGCTTTAAGCACTTTTTTCCAATTAAATGCATTTGACGATTTCTTGAAGGCTTTAAAATTAGGAACAAAAGCAGGGACGTCTTTGGCCCATGTCAGATAACGCTCTCCAAACTTGTTTCTGAGATATTGCTCTTCCGCAAACATGATTCGTTCATAATACACCCAATACAGAAAACAAAAAGCCACTATAAACCATAGGTTTTCTGTAAGCAGAGCAGGGGACAACCACATAAAAAAGTTACCTACATAAAGAGGGTGTCTTGACAATGAATAACTACCTGTAGTGTTTAGGTAATCAGCCACCTGCCCCGAAACATTTCTGCCCGAAGTATTTTTTGGCGCATGCCCAACCGTGTAAATTCGAATGAAAAGACCGAAAAGTCCAATGAGCAAACATAACAGCTCATAATACAATTCGTAGGCAGATGAACGAATAAAGAATTGCTCTGCTTGGATTTCAGTTTGAAGATTTAAAGAAATACCAACCACCAAAATTAAGATGGGTAAATAGGTTCTGCGCCTAAAAAGCCAAATGCCTTGTTTTTCGAACTCTTCTTGTAATGCCATTGTGCTAAAATTCTGGACTAAAAGTAGCCAAGACACCGACCTCATAAAGCGATGAATTGATGGAAAGGGGTTTTCAATTGACGGATGCCTATTTTGGGGATACGGATGCAGATTTTGAGCTTGTTTTTTAAGTTTTTACTTGCGCTTTGGCAAGGATATAGGGTGTTTAAATCAGAGGTTAGATACTATAGTTTTGAGATTGAATTTGATGGATAAAAGGCATAAGGTAAAAGGTTCTGGATAGTGGCTATGGAAGGTCAGAAGTCAGATGTTTGAGCTAGGATTTAATTGTTGAGTATGAGATTTGATACAGTGAAAGGTTTGACACTGAATCCGTTTGTTTTCTTCAATAACACCCTATTTTTGCGTTATCGGAGTTGTAAATTCTATGAACTGTTTTTGTGCTGAAGAAGCATAGGGGCAAAAATAACAACGAGATTAGCTCTATTGTTTTAAAAACATCTGTTGGAATCCAATTCCTTCTTTTAGGGAGTTAAAGATATCTGACCACATTTTACTGGGTAAATTCAAGCGTTCCCTAATAAAAAGGCCCCTGGATTTTCCAGAGGCCTTTTGGTATTTAGGTTTGGTTGGTTATTTATTAATTAATCTTCTGGTTCTTATTCTGCTGGTGGTGCAGACCTGGTGTAACTAAGGTCACTCATATTCAATGGGTCAAATTCATTAACCCTGATCCACCAATAAGTGTCACTTTTTACATCCCAAACCCCAATTTTTGTGTGGTTCAAGGCTGTAAAATCAATAGAATCAGTAAAAACCTGTTCTTCTCCATTGATACTGGCAGTAATTTCAAAATCATTTAAACGTAAGCGGGGTGTGCCGCCTGTGGACATAACAGTAAGGGCGCTCATAATATTGTTGAGACTACTATAGTTGTTAGGGTTGCCCAAGGTACCATAAGGCCATGAAACATTGCCTCCGGCTCCAGCTTCCTCGTCCAGAATAACAAAGCGCAAACCAGTGGGGCCGCCAGTAACGGGTTCTGGAATTCCGGGAGATTCCTGATAGGAATCGTCTCCAGTTAGTAGGTACAGTAAATCAGACTCCTCTGGGTCATTGTGGATTGGAGCATTTCCTCCAACATTAGCCGCCCACCAAGCCACATTAAAGAAAGGTAATGGGGATGAGGATTGACGAGTAAATACAACAGTACCATCCTGGATACCTAGGTCGTCCTGGTTTTCTGGTAAGGTCCAATCAGCACCAAAGGGCATGGAAAAGTGTACAATTTCCACATTCTCTTCATCATCTTCATCTCCGTTTCCTGGCCAGATAACACCAGAAATGCCATCACAGTTATTGTCAACTCCATCTCCAAGGTCTTCATCTTGATCCGGGTTAACAAAGCTGAATTCATCATTACAGTCTGTATTGTCCAACACATAACTGTCAAAATCGGCAACGGTTTCTAGCGGTTTTGGGTTGTTAAAATCACCAAACCCATCCCCATCAGAATCCAAATACCATATAGCACCGGGATATGCATTTTCGTTTTCATCATCCAAATCAGTACCGTTAGTTACGTAACCTTCTGGGATAGGACATCCTTCGATATCTTCTTCGGTTTCTGGATTTCCAAATCCGTCACCATCTTCATCTAGGTATTGTTTGAAAGGACCTTCTTCTATTATAATGGAATCGTCACAATCATCAGCGTTAGTTACATAACCTGCTGGGGGGGTTACAAGGCAGGTAAGTAGTTTGTTATTCAAATCTCCCAGGCCGTCTTCATCATCATCTTTAAAAAAGGTATTCCGTTCGGCGCAATCATTTGTGGTAATACTTGAATCATTATCGTCCAAATCAGTATTGTCCACGACGTAACCGGCAGGTGGAGGAAGTGTGGCTACCCGAAGGGGTTTAGTTTGATCTCCAAATCCGTCACCATCTGAATCCAAATAAACGGTGTGCAGTTCAGCTATTTTGTCCTCTTCGCATGAGAAGAAAAGTGCAAAACAGGCCAGCAGAAAGAGGCTGTAATAAATTCTTGGGTTTTTCATAATCGTAAAAATTTTAAATTGGGTTAGAGTTAACATTCTTTTTAATCCTTTCTTTTTATGGTTTGTGGTGAAAGGAATGTGGCGAAATTACTTTGACGAACTACTTTTTTTGTGTGCCAATTGATGAATGCCCGTTTTGAATTGACGGATGAGGGTTTTGAGCGGAGGGATGTGTGAAATCGGCATCAGAAGTCAGAGGTCAGAAGTTGGAAGACAGATGTTTGAAGCTTGAACTTGAATTTAGGATAGACCAAAAGGGTAAAGGGAGAAAGGTGTTGGGCGTGAGCTACAAGAAATTAGACATGAGTAGTCCAATGCTGGAAGACAGTTGTTTGAATTTGATAAAAAGTGCTGGTAACAAAAAAAGCCCTGGAAATTCCAAGGCCTTTTAAATTTTGTGAATCAATTGCTATAGGTTAGTGGCTAGCCAGTCACCTACTTCGCTGGTTTTATAGGCCTTTCCACCGTCTGCCAAATCTTCTGTCACAATTCCTTCGGCCAAGGATTTGTTGACCACATCCCGAATGGCTTGAGCTTCGGCGGCCAAATCTAAATCCTCAAATAACATGGCAGCAGAAAGTACGGTGGCCAATGGGTTGGCAATATCCTTGCCAGCAGCTTGTGGGTACGATCCATGGATGGGTTCGTACAAAGAAACATTACTTCCAACAGATGAAGAAGGCATCAATCCCATGGAACCGGAAATAACCGAAGCTTCATCCGTTAAAATATCCCCAAAAAGGTTGGCAGTAATGATTACATCGTATCCTTTGGGCCATTGAATCAATCGCATAGCTACGGCATCTACAAACTCGTAGGACACTTCCACTTCGGGATATTCCTTCTCCATAGCCTGCACGGTTTCTCTCCAAAGTCTGGAAGCCTCCAAAACGTTCGCCTTGTCTACACAACAAAGCTTTTTACCTCTTTTGAGCGCCATTTCAAAACCTTTACGAGCCAAACGTTCTACCTCAAAGCGTTGGTAGGTCATGGTGTCAAAGGCGGTGTCTCCATTATCTTTACGTCCTCTTTCGCCAAAATATACCCCGCCTGTGAGTTCTCTCAAAATAATGAGGTCCGTTCCCTCAATTCGTTCCCGTTTTAGCGGAGACTTATCAATTAAGGAAGGAAATGTAAATGTTGGACGTACATTGGCAAAAAGCCCTAATTTTTGTCGCATCTTCAAAAGACCTTGTTCGGGACGAACTTTGGCTGATGGGTCGTTATCAAAACGTGGATGACCTATCGCACCAAAAAGAACAGCATCGGAATTGGTGCAAATTTCATGGGTTTCATCTGGATAGGGTTCTCCAACAGCATCAATTGCCGCCGCACCTGTCAAAGCGGGTGTCCAACTAATTTGGTGATTAAATTTATCAGCAATTGCATTGGATACTTTCACGGCCTGATCTACCACTTCGGGACCAATTCCGTCTCCAGCTAAAAGAGCTATGTTTAGTTTCATATGTTGTTGTTGGGTTATTTAGTTATTGAATTGTCTTGAATCGTGTTTTTGCTAATTTTTGGTCTATCTAAAAGAGATTGAGCATTTTCTCCGTCGCCTTTATGGCAGACACGGTTTGATCGGAATCCAGTCCGCGGGTGGTAAAATCTTTTTCTTTGGTTTGCCAGGTGATTATGGTCTCGCACAGCGCATCTGAGTTACTCCCTGGAGGAATACGTACAGCATAATCTACTAGTTTAGGTAATTCTACTTTCTCTTTCTGATATATTTTTTTTAACGCATTGATAAACGCATCAAACTGCCCATCTCCTTGCGCATTTTCTTCATGGATCTTTCCATCTATCTCAATGGATAGGGTAGTGGAGGGCTTTAACCCTTTAGAATGTGTAAGCACATATGATTTTACAAAAACCCGTTGCTGGTACAATTGGGAATCCAGCACATCTGAAATTATGTAAGGAAGGTCTTCTTTGGTTACCCGTTCCTTTTTGTCGCCAAGTTCAATAATTCGCTCCGTTACTTTTTTAAGCTCTTCTTCATTTAACGTTAGTCCCAGTTCTTGAAGGTTCTTTTGAATGTTGGCTTTACCGGATGTTTTGCCGAGGGCATATTTTCGTTTTCTACCAAATCGCTCAGGAAGCAGGTCATTAAAGTAAAGATTCTTTTTACTGTCACCATCTGCATGTATGCCAGCAGTTTGCGTAAAAACGTTATCCCCAACAATAGGTTTGTTGTCCGGAATACCGAAACCTGTAAAAGTTGAAACCAATTTACTCACTTTGTACAGAGAAGATTCTTTAACCCCTATCGAAATTTGTGGCATAAAATCGTTGATAACGGCAACGACACTGGCCAAAGGAGCGTTTCCGGCCCGCTCTCCCATGCCATTTACTGTAAGATGCAAGCCATGGCACCCTGCCTTTATAGCCTCCATGACATTAGCTACGCTTAAATCGTAATCATTGTGTCCATGAAAATCGAAATGGGTGCCAGGGTATTTTTCAATGATTTGCTTTAGGAAACCAAAAGCTTCTTGATGGGTCAATATCCCTAAAGTATCTGGTAATAAGATTCGCTTGACTGGCTGTTTAGTCAAAAAGTCAAGGAATTTAAACACATATTCGGGGGAATTACGCATTCCGTTACTCCAGTCTTCCAGATACACGTTGGTTGTAATGCCCAGGGATTCAGCTTTGGCAATTACCTCCGTGATTTCCTTAAAATGTTGTTCAGGGGTTTTCTTCAATTGATGGGTAAGATGGTTAAGAGACCCCTTGGTCAACAAATTTTGCACCTTGGCACCAGTTTGTTCCATCCAATCCAGGGAAACACCCTTATCCACAAAGGTCAAGACCTCCACTCTGGCTAGATGCCCTTCCAATTTGGCCCAATCCGTGATATCCTTTACGGCCCTAAATTCCCCATCAGAAACTCGTGCAGAGGCCACTTCGATACGATCCACCTGTAACTCTTCCAAAAGCAATTTGGCAAGTGTCAACTTTTCTGAAGAGGAAAACGATACCCCGGAGGTTTGCTCACCATCACGAAGGGTGGTGTCCATTATTTCAATGGTCCTTTGTGCCATAGGTATCTTTCTTACAATAGTTTGACACTACTTTCACGGATGGACATATGTTAAAGTAGTGAGTTATAGGGGTGTATTTTGTGCAAAATCCTCAATGTTGTTTTTGATGTTCAATAAAAAGTCAATGTCATCAAATCCATTGAGCATGTTCTCTTTTTTATAATTGTTGATGGCGAAGCTTTCCTGTTCCCCGCTTTCTGCGAGGGTAATGGTCTGTTCCGGCAAATTAATTTCCAGTTCCGCATTAGGATTGGACTCGATGGCTTTAAAAATTTTATCCAAAAACTCTGGACTTACCTGAACGGGAAGTACACCAATGTTTAGACAGTTGTTTCTAAAGATATCAGCAAAGAAACTGGAAACCACACAGCGAAACCCATAGTCGTACACGGCCCATGCGGCATGCTCTCTGGAAGAACCTGAACCGAAGTTTTTTCCGCCCACTAATATCTGTCCACTATAGATAGGGTTATTTAGTACAAAATGTTCTTTTGGTGAATCATCAGAGTTGTATCTCCAGTCTCTAAATAAATTGTCGCCAAAGCCCTTTCTTTCTGTCGCTTTTAAGAAGCGTGCAGGAATTATTTGGTCCGTATCTACATTCTCAATAGGTAATGGAACTGCAGAACTTGTAAGTATATTGAATTTATCGTATGCCATTTTTATTCAGTTATCAATTAACAGGAATCAGTTATCACAAAGGATTTACGCTTCTTGAAGTTCCAAGAGTTCCCTAGGATCCGTTACCTTACCAGTAACAGCCGCCGCCGCAGCCACCAATGGACTTGCTAAAAGGGTACGTGCCCCTGGGCCTTGTCTCCCTTCAAAGTTTCTGTTGGAGGTGCTTACCGCGTATTTCCCTGCTGGAATCTTATCATCGTTCATGGCCAAACATGCCGAACAACCAGGTTCCCGCAATTCAAAACCAGCTTCTTGCAAAATGTCCAAAATGCCTTCTTCCTTAATGGCTTCTTCCACGCGGTGAGATCCCGGTACTAGCCAAGCCGTAACATTATCCGCTTTTCTTCTTCCTTTGATGATGGAGGCAAATGCCCTAAAATCTTCTATTCTGCCATTAGTGCAACTTCCTAGAAATACAAAGTCGATGGGTTTGCCAATCATGGTGTCCCCTTCATTGAAAGCCATATACTCCAGGGATTTTTTGTAGGTGGCAGCACCACCTTCCACTGTTTCAGCCTGAGGAATATCTTTTTGTATACCCATTCCCATACCCGGGTTGGTTCCATAGGTAATCATGGGTTCTATCTCAGATGCACTAAAGGAAATTTCTTTATCGAAAATAGCATCTTCATCTGTGTATAATTGTTCCCAGTAAGTCATGGCCTTGCTCCATGCCTCTCCTTTAGGAGCATACTCTCTTCCTTGTATGTAATCGAAGGTTTTATCATCTGGGGCGATTATTCCACCACGAGCACCCATTTCTATACTAAGGTTACAAACCGTCATTCTGCCCTCCATGGACATGTTTCGGAAAACTTCTCCTGAATATTCCGCAAAATAACCTGTGGCTCCGGAGGTCGTTAACTTTGAAATAATGAACAAGGCAACGTCCTTGGGTGTTACGGCCCTATTTAGTTCCCCGTCAATATTAATACGCATGCTTTTTGGTTTGGGCTGCATAATGCATTGTGTAGACAATACCATTTCAACCTCACTGGTTCCAATTCCAAAAGCAATGGCTCCAAAAGCACCGTGGGTAGAGGTATGGGAATCGCCACACACAATGGTGGCACCTGGAACTGTGATACCGTTTTCTGGACCAATAACATGGACAATTCCATTTTTCTCATGCCCAAGACCCCAATAAGGAATGTTGTGGGCTTTGGAATTTTCCTCCAACGCTTTTAACTGGTTGGCGGAAAGTTTGTCCTTAACGGGCAAGTGTTGGTTTATGGTTGGGGTATTGTGGTCGGCTGTGGCAAAAGTGCGTTCCGGATATAACACCTGGATGCCCCTCTTTTTTAGTCCGAGGAAAGCCACCGGGCTTGTGACCTCATGCACCAAATGTCTATCAATAAAAAGTACATCGGGACCATTTTCTATACGCTGTACCACATGGGAATCCCAAACCTTATCAAAGAGTGTTTTACTCATCGTTGTATTCAATAATTAATAAGCTGGTAAATTTAAAATATGAAAAGCGAAAGCTTCCTTATTTAGTTTGGGAAATTACGATGTTCAAGATAAGTTTTAAGGAGTTCCAAAGTATTTCTTGGAGTAATTTATGAATTAAAACAAAAGCGTATCCGATTGTTAACTATCCGCTCCAAAGTTGACAATATGCCTTAAACCATTGAAACGTAAAGCCAATACCCGACATAGGTTTACCGAACCAACAAAACTAGGTCCATCAGTACTTGCTGGCACTAAGGAGGTTAGACGTAAGCTTCTGAAATTTAACACGTTTCCTTTTATTTTAACAAAGCTGTAACGCTATGGAAACAAAGAGCTTTCTACTTTAGAGACTCAACCTAAAAGTTTATTCATTAATAAATCAAAGACGAACAAATGAAAAAAAGTTACACGGCCATTTCGGCCATGATTCTCATCGCAGCATTCTGTGTTTCCACCAGTAGTTACGCTCAGCTTACTTTTCTGCCAAGAGGTAGTCAAATGGCAAAAGTTTCCCAGCGTATTGGAACTACAGATGTGACCATTGTTTACTCTAGACCTAGCGTAAACGATAGAGAAATTTGGGGCGCATTGGTCCCTTATGGAATGAACAACCTGGGATTTGGCACTGCAGCCGAATCGCCTTGGCGGGCTGGTGCCAATGAAAACACGATATTCAAAACAAGCCATGATTTAACGATTGGAGGTAAAAAACTACCAGCCGGAAAGTATGGTTTGCATATGATTGTCAATGAGGATAATTCGGCTACGATCATTTTCTCCAAAAACCATGGTGCTTGGGGCAGTTATTTTTATGAGCCTAGCGAAGATGTCCTTCACGTCGATGTGACGGTCAGCGAGATTGCCCATGTGGAGCAGCTTACTTATACTTTCAATGAGGTGGATGCTACTTCTGCAGTTGCTTCTCTTAGTTGGGAGAAAAAGCGAATCCCTTTTAAGGTAGAGACAGACGTGACTCAAAATGTATTGACCAGAATCCGACAGGAATTGCAAACTTCTCCAGGATTCAATCGTCAAACATGGGAACAAGCAGCAAATTATGCCCAGAACAATGGAGGTGATCTAGATGAAGCCTTGGGGTGGGTAGATGCTGCTATTGCTGGTCAATTTTTTAGCCAGAAGAACTTTAATAATTTGAGCATAAAAGCCCAGATTTTGACTAAACAGGGTAAAACTGCAGAAGCGGATGCCCTAATGCAGGAAGCCCTTCCATTGGGAACAGTTTTCCAAGTTCATGGATATGGCAGACAACTTATTGGGCAAGGCAATACAGACAAAGCTCTGGAAGTTTTCAAGTGGAATGCTAAAAACCATAAAGGTACATGGCCTGTGCACTACGGATTGGCTAGAGGATATTCCGCCGCAGGGGACAACAAGTCTACTGTTAAGCATCTTAAGTTAGCCATGCAGAATGCTCCAGCACAAGCTAACCGGGATAGAGTTCAAGCCAATTTAGATAAAGCTGAAAAAGGCGAGGCGATTAACTAAACCAATTTACTTAGGGAATTAAATTGCGAATGCCCGGCGAAAGTCGGGCATTTTAGCTTATATATCCCCAAATGGATTTTCCCTCAACCATTGTGGTATATGCTTTGCGAATAGGTAGATTTTCCGGTTGTTCCATCCCTGGGTCATTTTTTAACAATTGAATCGCTTGATATCTAGCGGTTTGCAGTACTTGATTATCCTTTACGATGTCCGCAATCTTTAAATTAAGCAGCCCGCTTTGTTGTGTGCCCATCAAATCTCCAGGTCCCCGAAGTTTTAAATCTACTTCAGCAATTTCAAAACCGTCATTGGTGCGTGCCATGGTTTGCAAACGGGTTTTCCCATCTTCGGAAAGTTTACTGCCGGTCATCAAAATACAATAACTCTGTTCTGCACCTCGTCCTACACGGCCTCTAAGTTGGTGTAACTGTGAAAGCCCAAATCGCTCTGCGCTTTCAATGATCATAACCGACGCATTCGGTACGTTTACACCAACTTCAATTACCGTAGTGGCCACCATAATGTGGGTTTCACCGCGAACAAATCGTTCCATTTCGTAATCCTTGTCGGCTGGCTTCATTTTGCCATGAACAATGGATATCTGATAATCAGGAAGAGGAAAGTCACGGGCAATACTTTCATATCCATCCATTAAATCTTTGTAATCCAAAGCTTCTGATTCCTGAATAAGAGGGTATACCACATAGATTTGCCTTCCTTTTTTAATTTCATCTTTGATAAACCTAAAAACCTTCAAACGATTATTGTCAAAACGATGAACGGTTTTGATGGCCTTTCGCCCTGGGGGCAACTCATCAATCACGGAAACATCCAAATCGCCATACAGACTCATGGCCAAAGTACGCGGAATAGGAGTAGCCGTCATAACCAGAATATGGGGCGGAGTTTCATTTTTGTGCCAGAGTTTGGAGCGTTGGGCCACCCCAAAACGGTGTTGTTCATCAATGATGGCCAGACCAAGGTTCTTAAATTGTACTTTATCTTCCAAAACGGCATGGGTTCCCACCAAAATGTTGAGGTTTCCGTTTTCCAGTTGATTATGCAATAAGGTACGTTCAGATTTTTTGGTTGAACCTGTCAATAAGGCAATTTTAAGCTCCATTTTACCCAGTAGCTCCTTTAAGCCATTGTAATGTTGTTGGGCCAAAATTTCCGTGGGGGCCATTAAGCAGGCTTGATATCCATTATCTATAGCCAAAAGCATGCACATCAACGCTACAATGGTCTTTCCGGAACCTACATCACCTTGAAGTAGCCTATTCATTTGGGCATTACTGCCCAAATCATTTCTTATTTCCTTGATGACTTTTTTTTGTGCACCGGTTAACTCAAAGGGTAAATGTTGGTTAAAAAAAGCATTGAACTTTTCTCCCACTTGATCAAAGGGCAGCCCACGAATCTTTTGTTTCCGAATTAGCTTTTTGGAAATCAGTTGTAGTTGCACATAAAATAACTCCTCAAATTTGAGTCGAAATTGGGCCTTGGCCAATAATTCCTGACTTTTTGGAAAGTGAATGTTCAAAAGCGCCTCACTTTTTGAAATCAAGCGGAGATTATCCAAAATGGAAGCGGAGAGAGATTCTGGAAATTGCCCTTTGGATTCCAACAACAATTGCTGTAGCATTTTGCTTACCACTCTGTTAGTTATGCCTTTGGCGCTTAATTTTTCCGTAGACGGATAAATGGGCTGCATAGCCACTTTTAGTCCTTTTTGATGCTCAGTAAGCAATTCCATTTCTGGATGGGGCATGGAAAAGGAGCTCCCATATCGGTTGGTGCGCCCAAAGACTACATAGGGTTCATTCAATTTCAAGTTTTCACGTATCCATTTCTGTCCCCGGAACCAGACCAATTCCATTTCTCCCGTCTCATCCATAAATTTGGCTACAAGACGTTTACCTCGTTTTTGTTCCACGGTTTTGATATGGACAATCTTTCCGACCACCTGTACATCCGCTCCGCTAGCTTGGAGTTGGGAAATCTTGTAATACTGGGTTCTATCCAAATAGCGGTTGGGAAAGAGGTGGAGTAAATCCCTATAAGTTTCAATGCCCAATTCCGTACGCAGTGTCTCGGCCCTATTAGGACCAACACCTTTAAGATAAGGGATGGGAGTTTGTAGAAAATTGGGATTCATCAAACTAAAATATGTAATTTGGAAAGACTTTTGTGATACTCTTGCTATGAAGCTTGGCCCAGTGCTTATTTTTTTCCTTTTTACCCAACTCCTTTGTTCCCAAATTCAGGATAAGGTGAATTTCACCAATGCTCAAATTGTCGTATACCCAAAATTTGATCAAACAAAAATTGAAGGTAGGGTAACTTACAAATTTGAAATTTTAAAACATACTGATTCCATTTTTTTGGATGCGAAGCATATGAAATTTGATAGTGTTTTCCTTAATGGAGAGCGCATAAAGTTTGAGAACGACGGGAATCATTTTATAGTAAGAAAAAAATTCAAAAAAGGTGATTTTTTTAATTTGAGATTTGATTATGAGGCCATTCCTAAACAGACCATATATTTTATGGGAGGTGAAGATGGAATCCAAGGCAATGAGCAAATTTGGACACAGGGTCAAGGGAAATATACCAGTCATTGGCTTCCAAGCTTGGATGACATGAACGATAAAATTGAGTTCGACCTCACGATAGTAGCCGACAGAAGCTATAATGTAATTGCCAATGGAAGTTTGACGGATAGGGTGGAGAGGGATAGCGTAAACGCATGGAAATATAACATGCATAAACCGATGAGCAGTTATTTGGTTGCCTTTGCGGTTGGCAACTTTGACAGGGTAACACTGCAATCTGGCAGCGGAATCCCCATCGAAACTTACTACGAACCCAAAGACAGCCTCTTTGTGGAACCTACATATCGGCATACTCAAAAAATCTTTGACTTTTTGGAAGAAGAAATAGGCGTTCCCTATCCTTGGCAGAACTACAAGCAGATTCCCGTTCAGGATTTTTTGTATGCCGGAATGGAAAATACCGGAGCTACCATTTTTTCCAACACCTTTATGGTGGATTCTACGGCCTTTGTAGATAGAAATTTTGTAAATGTGAACGCCCATGAAATGGCACATCAGTGGTTTGGTAACCTAGTTACTGAGCAAAGCGGAAAGCATCACTGGCTTCATGAAGGCTTTGCTACATTTTATGCTTATTTGGCTGAAAAACAAATTTTTGGTGAAGATTATTTTTACTGGAGACTATTGGAGACGGCAAAAGCCTTGGATAATTTCTCTGGCGATGGTAATGGGGAAGCTTTGACCAATGCCAATGCCGGGAGTCTTACCTTTTATGAAAAAGGAGCCTGGGCCTTGGTCATTTTGAGAGACAGGGTAGGAGATGCTGCATTCAGGGAAGGAATTCAGAATTACCTGACCAGATTCGCGTATCAAAATGTTACTATTTCTGATTTTATGTGGGAAATGGAAAAAGCTTCGGGGATGAAACTCTCCCACTTTGAGGAGGCTTGGCTGCAAGAATCTGATTTTCCTTTTGAAAGCGTCAAAGCTTTTTTAAGGAATAAAAATACCTCACTCAACACTTATTTTAAGACAAAAAAGAAAATTGATAGCCATTTGGAAATTGCAGAGGAGACTTTAAAAAGCCAATGGGGGACCTATACGACAGACGCACTGAAACATCAATTGGTTATGGATTATGGTAGCCAGCTATCTCCTATTTTCTTAGGCAAACTTCTGAAAGAAGAAGGGCTGAAGGTAAGACAGGCAATAGCACTTACCATGGGGAAGATTCCACCGGAAATCAAAGGAGATTTTGAGAGCTTACTTTCGGACAGGAGTTATAAAACAATAGAGTCGGCTCTTTTTAAACTTTGGACGGATTTTCCGGAAAACCGAAACTTCTATTTGGACCAAACTAAAAATGTAACTGGGTTTCCCAATAAAAATGTTCGTTTACTTTGGTTGACTTTAGCCTTGGTTAGCGCCGACTATGGTTTATCCCAAAAGCCGGACTTTTACAACGAGCTGAGTGCGTATTCGGGACCTGAGCATCATTTTGAGGTTCGATTGTTGGCCTTCCAATACCTAAAAAGCATAGGTGGGTTCAATGACGCAGCACTAAAAAATCTAATCAAAGCTTGTAGCCACCATGTTTGGCATTTTAAAAAATCCTGTAGAAAAATGTTGAAAGATTTCTTAAAGAGCGAAGGAAGCTTGGCTCGAATAGAAGCACTATACCCCACATTAAATTTGGAACAACAACAATATTTGGACAAAACTTTGGGCAGATGAGGGCATTGGTAATTTCAGGAGGTGGTAGCAAGGGCGCTTTTGCTGGTGGCGTGGCCCAGTTTCTCATTGAAGAGGCCAACCACAAATATGACCTCTTTGTAGGGACTTCAACAGGAAGCTTGTTAATTTCCCATTTGGCGTTGAACAAATTGGACAAGATCAAGGAAATATATTCTTCTGTAAACCAAAACAGTATTTTCAACAATTGCCCATTTGTCATCAAAAAGAAATACGGGATTGAGGTGATTTCCATCAATCACTGGAACGTTGTCAAAAATTTTATTCGAGGGAAAAAAACATTTGGAGAAAGCGAAAACTTAAAGCTCCTGATTCGTGAATCCATTACACCAACCGAGTTTGAGGAACTCAAAGAAGGAAACGTTGATGTTGTCGTAACTGTTTCCAATCTCTCCCTTAATCAAGTGGAGTACAAATCTATTAACGATTGCACGTATGAGGAGTTTTGCGATTGGATTTGGATTTCGTCCAACTATACCCCTTTCATGAGTTTGGCCAAAAGAAATGGCTGCGAATATGCAGATGGCGGATTGGGCACGCTAGTACCCATTGAAGAGGCGCTTAAGCGTGGTGCCACTGAGGTGGATGTGGTAGTTTTACATACCGAAGTAAATTACCTCAATCGTATGCCCGTACGAAACCCTTTTGAGTTGATTACCACTATTTTTAGTTATATGCTGGACCGGATTGAGAACCAGAACATCCGAATTGGGAAGCTGGTTGCCAATCAAAAGGACGCCATCATCAACTTTTATTACACCCCAACAGTTTTGACTACGAATTCGTTGATTTTCAACAAAGAACGCATGACCCTATGGTGGAAAAGGGGCTATTTATATGCTAAAAATAAAAACGAGGAGACTAGTCCTATTGATCCCGATCATCAGGAATAAGGATTACCAAAGTTCACTCACTTCCTTCTTTACAAAGGCAAGGGCAGTGGAAGATGGAGACTGTTTGTCTATTGTCTGGTTTAGAATATCCTCCCTTAACTTATCGGGAGAGTCCGTTTGACTCATACCGGCAGAACGGATAATTTGAATTGTCGCATTTTTAGCCGCCTTGATAATGTTCCAACATTCGTCAGACATA
This sequence comes from uncultured Allomuricauda sp., assembly GCA_965117065.1. Lineage (GTDB taxonomy): Bacteria > Bacteroidota > Bacteroidia > Flavobacteriales > Flavobacteriaceae > Flagellimonas. Next base: position 582,168 of record OZ220751.1, on the reverse strand, counting down.
TAGATTTGTTGAGAAAGGTTGTGCTCGAACTCAGTCTCTATCTGTTTGATCAACAGGTTTTCGTATGCGCTCTTGTCCTTGCTGGTGGGCGACACACGAACCACTAAGCTATTTATGGCAATACGTTCCAAGAACAACACCATGCGCTCATAGGCCTGCAAACGAATAGGTAGCGTGTCCTTTTGAGAATCTTTGTGTAATAAAAAACGTCGTCTACCATCTTCATTTCGGGTATGAAGTCTAAAGAAATAGAAGGCTACGGCTCCTGTAACTACCGCCGGCAATAAAAAGGCAAAAAGCTGAAAAATGTCGTCTCCACTCATGGATTGGTTTGGTTTTTGGATTTTATAAAATCAAGAACGTCTTTATAGAACAAAAAGTATCTTTAAAACCGACCAAAGGCAATCACATCTTTAATTTGTTGCTTTTAAATCTGCTTTGGCCTTGTCGTAAAACCCTTTATAATCTGGCTGTAGGCTTAAGGCAATTCCCTCTCTAAAGTTTCCATCCTTAACAGAGATTCCGATTTTTTCTATGGGTATGGCGAGCGTTCCTACCAATTCTTGGGTAACCGCGGTAGCCTGACTATAAGTGATGGTAAATTCGCCGGTAATATTCAGTCCTTCTACCTGTGTTTTTAGGTTTGGGCTTGCCAAAATAACTTTCGCCACTTGAGCCAACCAAATTTTACCCTCCTCTGTAAGTTCGGTACCGGTATCAGAACCAAACAATTTGTTTAGGCTATTGGACAGTACAACCGCTCCTTCTGAAACGGTGGCGCTGGTATTTTCTCCAAGAGTTTGCTTTACTCTTGACAATAAGACAATTGCTGTTGAGTCACTAGAGGCAATCATATCCGTGATTCCACTTAATTGTTTTTCCTTACGATCTAAAGCCGCCAAGGTTCTATTCACGTTCTCGCTATTTTTTTTAGAAAGCTCGGAAAAACTACCCAAATTTTTAAGTAGGGTGGCATTAGCGTCTCGCAAACCAACGTTTTCGGTTTCAAGGGCATCTGCCTTAGCAGTGCTAGAAGAAATCTCCCGCTTGGCTTCGGCCAATTGCTGTTTCACCTCGCTAATTTGGATTTCTAAATTATCGATTTGTGCAAACAGTTCACTTTTCTTTTGGGCATGGCCCAACGTCATCATCAAAATGCATAGTAGTAGGGGTAATTGTTTTTTCATAAGTAAGATATGTTGGTATTGTCTGTTATAGCTTCAAAATTAGGATGTTTTTTCGGAAATAGGTTTTCCTCCCAAATAAATACAATCGTGCAAGTCTTGCATAGAATTAAAGGGAACTTTGGTTTTTATATAGGTATGAACTGCTTCCAGGTCACTGCTTAGATAATCGTCATCCACGTTGACCTGAATATCGTTCATAGTAAACTGGCATGGATGTTCATACCCCGCGGCGTGTGTAATCTCCAAAAACTCTTTCCTGAACGTTTTAAAATATTGCGCCAATCTATCCGATTTTAAGGGAACGCTTATGCCGTTCTGTAACCATTTACTTTGTGTGGCAACCCCTGAGGGGCATCTGTTGGTATGACATACTTGAGCTTGAATACAACCAATGCTCATCATAGCCTCTCGTGCCACATTGATGCAATCTACGCCCATGGCAAAGGCCATGGCCGCTTTGGCGGGAAACCCCAATTTTCCACTGCCAATAAACACAATACGTTCGGTAAGATTCTTTTCCTTGAAAATCTTATATACCGATGAAAAGCCGTAGACCCAAGGAAGGGATACATGATCTGCAAAACTTGGGGGAGCAGCCCCAGTGCCTCCTTCTCCGCCATCAATAGTGATAAAATCCGGGCCTTTACCTGTTTTGTGCATTAAATCGGCCAATTCTACCCATTGGTCCAATTTTCCAATAGCAGCCTTTATTCCCACTGGTAAACCAGTTTCCTTAGCAATGTCTTCAATAAGTTCTACCAAATCGGGAATGGAACTAAATGCCTTATGTGTTGATGGGGACAACACATCCTTGCCTACTTCAACTCCTCTTATTTTGGCAATCTCTGATGTAATTTTAGCTCCAGGCAACACACCACCCTTACCTGGTTTGGCGCCTTGGGATAATTTTATTTCAATGCCCTTAATGCACGGGTTCTCATCTACCAAAATTTTCATCTTTTCCATAGAAAAATTACCCTCACGGGAGCGAACCCCAAAATACCCGGTACCGAAATGAAAAATGACATCTCCGCCTTTTTTATGGTAGGGAGAAAGACCGCCTTCACCGGTGTTGTGATAGGCTTGACTTTTGAGCACGCCTTTGTTCATTGCTTCCACTGCTTTTGCAGAGAGGGACCCAAAACTCATTGCAGAAACATTGATAACCGAGCCCGGACGAAAAGGTTTTTTACGTTTGTTGTAGCTCCCAATCACTTTGGCACAAGGCAAGAAATACGGGTCTTGGCTATTGATATGCCCCTTTGGGGCTTGGTAACCAATCATGGCATTTTTGACAAAAATATGCTGGTGTGCATAAATGTCGCGATCGGTCCCAAAGCCTTCATAGTTGTTCTCTTTTTTAGCTGAGGCATAAATCCAACCCCGCTCTATTCGATTAAATGGGAGCTCCTCTCTGTTATTGGCTACAAAATACTGCCGCATTTCAGGTCCAATACTCTCTAGCCAATAGCGGAGATGTCCAATCATTGGAAAGTTATGGCTAATAGTATGTGATTTTTGGAAAAAGATATCCCTTACGGCCACGAGTGCCAGAAAGAGCAAAACCCATCCCCACCATGGTATACTTCCTAAAAAGCCCCAAAAATTTTCCATTATTACATGTTCAAATAGTCTAATGCTAATTGTGTCATAGTTTTAACTCCTAAAAGTAGTCCACTGTCATCAATCCTAAAATCAGGAGTATGGTGTGGAAAGCTCTCTGTGTTACCTGGTGTCATTCCTCCTAAGAAAAAGTAAAATCCAGGAACTTTTTCTTGAAAATAACTAAAATCCTCGGCTCCTGTTATGGCCTTATGGATACTAACATTTCCTTTACCGGCCACTCTTTCTAGAGTAGGTGCCATTTGGGCGGTCAAATCCAAATCATTGAAGGTAATGGCCGTGCTGGTTTGTATGTCTATAGTAGCTTCACCGCCATAGACCTTGGCAATTGCAGGAACCATTTCTTCCATTCGTTTGTTGATGAACTTTTGCATATCATAGTCTAAAGTTCTAATGGTCCCTATCATTTCGGCACTTTCTGGAATGATATTGGACCGTACACCACTGGTTATTTTGCCTACGGAGATTACAGCGGCCTCATTGATCAATTCTGTTTCCCTACTGATGATGGTTTGCAATCCATCTATAATCTTGGCGCTGATCAAAATGGGATCAACCCCGCCCCAAGGTTGCGAACCATGGGTCTGTTTTCCTTTTACATTGATTACAAATCGCTGGGCAGAAGCCATACTTCCTCCAGGCTTGTACTTAACTTGCCCAACTGGAGTTTGGGAATTAATGTGCAGTCCAAAAATGGCATCCACGTTTGGATTGGTGAGGACCCCTTCTTTTACCATCAAAGCGGCACCACCCTCTTCCCCTGGTGGCGGTCCTTCCTCCGCTGGTTGGAACACAAATTTTACAGTTCCCTTTATTTTATCCTTGTTCTTGGAAAGCACTTCGGCCACACCCATCAAAATTGCGGTATGGGTGTCATGTCCACAGGCATGCATTACTCCAACGCTTTTGCCTAAAAATTCAGACTTTACATTAGATTTGAAGGGTAGGTCGTTGCGTTCCGTTACAGGAAGCGCATCAATATCAGCTCTTAAGGCCACTACCTTTCCAGGATGATTACCCTTAAGTAACCCCACTACGCCTGTTTTAGCCACTCCGGTTTGGACTTCAATACCTAAGGATTTAAGGTGCTTGGCGATTTTCTCAGCGGTCTTAAACTCCCGATTGCTAAGCTCCGGGTTTTGATGAATATCCCGTCGCCATTCAATTACCTTGTTTTCAATTGACAGATAGTCCTTCTCCAAATTTGGGCCTTGGCCCAAGATGGAAAGACTTGAGAATAGCAATGCGAATGTGAGAATTTTTTGCATATAATATGATTTAGAATTTAATGAGTTGATAGCCTTCATTTTGCAATTGAATCAATGCAGTCATGGCGGAGAGCGAAATTTGTGCGCCCGGAATAAGGTCTTCTTTGGGAAAATCCCTTGACTTGGATGACTGCCCGCAAAGAATTATTTCAGCACCAGCTTCCATTAGGTCTTTAACCATATCAAAGTTGGGGTTTTTTGTGCCATAACGTGTTTGATAGGCTTCATTATGAATGATGTCTTTGGAGGCTTTATTGTGAACCACTAATGCGACACTGAGCTGGGATGAAGGCACTCCGTGCTGGGCATGCATATTCAAAAACCTAGCCGCTGTCTCAATGGTTCGATTGATTTCTTCAGGTGATTTTGGACTGTCCATGATATCAAAAACGACCTTAAACTCAGCATCAACATTCGTTTTAAAATCTGGTTTGTCAACAGTCCAAACCTTACCGTAATTCTCAATGATGGGTCCCGATTTCTTTTCTTGGGCGCTGATTGACAGATAAATAAAACCTAAAACAAAGGAAAGGAGGATATTCTGATACATATACTGGAGCAATTAGTTTCTAAATATATCAAATTCACAGCAAAAGCGGTTGGTGTTTATAAGTATTGGGAGGATGATTTTAGCATGATATCAATATTGGCTATTTTCACCCTCTACTTTTTAATTACCTAAGCGTTTGGATACTTTTTTGGATGAATTGAATGATGCACAACGCGCACCTGTATTGCACAAAGATGGGCCGCTAATGGTCATTGCTGGTGCAGGATCGGGTAAAACCCGTGTACTGACTTATCGAATTGCCCATTTGATGGGGCAGGGGGTGGATTCTTTTAATATTTTGGCACTTACCTTTACCAACAAGGCTGCTCGTGAAATGAAAAAGCGTATTGCCACCATTGTTGGGAATTCTGAGGCCAAAAACCTATGGATGGGCACTTTTCACTCTGTTTTTGCCAAACTTCTACGTTTTGATGGAGATAAATTGGGCTATCCTAGCAATTTTACCATCTATGATACCCAAGATTCACAACGTCTGATTGCTTCCATTATCAAAGAGATGGGACTGGACAAGGATATCTACAAATACAAACAGATACAAAATAGGATATCGTCCTATAAAAATAGCTTGATTACGGTAAAGGCCTATTTTCAGAATCCAGAATTGGTAGAGGCTGATGCCATGGCCAAACGGCCCAGATTGGGGGATATCTATCAAAACTATGTGGATCGCTGTTTTAAAGCCGGCGCTATGGATTTTGATGACCTTTTGCTGCGTACCAATGAGTTGCTAACTCGATTTCCAGAAGTACTCATGAAATATCAGGATAGATTTAGATATATCCTTGTAGATGAGTATCAAGATACGAACCATTCCCAATATCTCATTGTAAAGGCCTTATCTGACCGATATCAGAACATTTGTGTGGTTGGGGATGATGCCCAAAGTATTTATTCTTTCCGGGGAGCCAATATTAGTAACATTCTCAATTTCCAAAAGGATTATGAGGATGTTGGAATGTATCGTTTGGAACAGAATTATAGGTCAACCAAGAACATTGTCAATGCGGCTAATTCCATAATCGCCAAGAATAAGAACCAGTTGGAAAAGGTGGTTTGGACGTCCAATGACGAGGGTAACAAAATTAAAGTGCACCGTAGTGTTACGGATGCAGAGGAAGGCAGATATGTTGCGGGTTCCATTTTTGAACTCAAAATGCAGCAGCAAATGCAAAATGGCGAATTTGCAGTGCTATATCGGACCAATTCACAATCCAGGGCCATTGAGGACGCATTACGAAAACGGGATATTCCTTATCGGATTTATGGCGGGCTATCCTTCTATCAACGCAAGGAAATCAAGGATGTGTTGGCGTATTTACGTTTGATCATAAATCCCAAGGATGAAGAAGCCTTAAAACGTGTGGTCAATTTTCCGGCCCGAGGTATAGGGCAGACCACCATAGATAAACTTATTGTGGCTGCAAACCATTATGGGCGTTCCATTTTTGAAGTCATGGAAAATTTGGATAGGCTAGACTTAAAAATCAATGCAGGTACCAAACGGAAACTGCAAGATTTTGTAACCATGGTAAAGAGTTTTCAGATTATGAATGAGGGCTCGGATGCCTTTACCTTGGCGGAACATGTATCCAAAAAAACGGGATTACTTCTGGAATTTAAAAAAGATGGTACTCCGGAAGGTATTGCCCGAATGGAAAATATTGAAGAGTTGTTAAACGGAATCAAGGATTTTGTGGATGGGCAAAGGGAACTGGCTGATGCCACCGGAGGACTGTCAGAGTTTTTGGAAGATGTGGCCTTAGCAACCGATATGGATAAGGATACTGGTGATGACGATAGAGTGGCATTGATGACCATTCACTTGGCCAAAGGGCTGGAGTTTCCATATGTTTATATAGTTGGTATGGAAGAGGATTTATTCCCATCTGCCATGAGTATGAACACCCGAAGCGAGCTGGAGGAGGAAAGGCGGTTATTTTATGTGGCGCTTACCAGAGCTGAAAAGCAGGCCTTTCTGACCTATACCCAGAATAGGTACCGATGGGGAAAATTGATAGATGCGGAACCGAGTCGTTTTTTGGAGGAAATTGAAGAACAGTATGTGGAGAATCTAACGCCTGTAAATGATGGATATCGTTATAAATCCATGATTAATGCAGACATTTTTGGGGATGTGGATAAAACTAAATTTCGGCAGATCAAGCCAAAAAATGGCACTCCTCCAAGTGTTCAAAAACCCAATGAGAGCCAACTTCGGAAATTAAGAAAACTTAAACCGGAACTTTCCAAACCGAATACCAGTACGCTCGACCCCAATCTTGTTGAGGGGACCTTGGTCAATCATACCCGTTTCGGAAAGGGGAAAGTATTGAAGATTGAAGGTGTTGGCAATGACAAAAAAGCGGAAATCCAATTTGAAAGAGGGGATATCAAAAAATTGTTACTTCGGTTTGCAAAATTGGAAATTCTGGATGATTCAAACTAGCATCTTTTTGTTCTTCTTCTCTTTTTGGTTTTTTTATTAAAACTATAGACTTACCAGATTTTGCTGATCCAATTGCCCGCAAAACAACTGATTGGTATATTCAACAATGGGATTGTAATCGGAATATTTGAAACTGTATGCCTTAAAGTACCCTTTTTCCATCTCGTAATTGGGGTTACACTCGATTTCTCCAATATTTTGGATGTTGTATGGTTCTGTTAATTCAAGATAAACTAAGCGATCTTCTTTTAGAAGTGCAGCAGCCACATTTTTGGTTAGGACGAGCTTGTTTTTTTCTAAATCAAACATATGTAACGGCCAATTCCCTGATTTTCCTTCTTCCGAAAAGAACAAAAGATTATCTTTCTTACCATATAGTCTTACTGAACGCTCAAATGGGAATTCTATTTTTTTCGTGGGATTCAAACTTACTTTGGCTATAGTATTTTGGTCAATGGGATTCTCAATTAGTTCCACGGTAAGCTCATTTTCGAAAATAAACAGGGTATTGTGTTCCTCATTTTTAGTGACAAGGGGCAGCTCGGAACCGTTCAAAAATTCAAAAGGGTTATTGGGCCTAAAATCAAGCTCATCCAAAGGATAGCCAAGTTGGGTTCCTGCCTCGGAATATAGTTGTCTGTTTAATTGACTTTCCAGTTGGTATGGTCTGTAAGCAGTTGTCGCACCCCATTTCTCTGGTTTCATAATCAGCGAGCCATCCATTTCAAAACTAAAATCCAATAGTGTATTATCATTGGGACCGACATTAGCTTGCTTAACTGTAAGCGTGCTGCTGTTGCTGGGAAATACCTTGGCTAGCTGCAGTCCATTCTGGTTAAGTTGATAAGCGTTTATTTGATAGAAACTCTTATTATCCTTTGACGTCCCCTTTCCATGCAGTAGATATAATGGAAATCCTTTTGGATTACTCGTAACGTGGATTTCATTATAAAACAAAGGAGCCCCGTATAAAGTGGTAGGAATTACTTTATTTTTCACAACATAAAGCGCCATATTTTTTACAACGCCTGTGGAGAAACCCATCTTGGAATCCCAAGAAAACACCCCTATTTGCACGTCATCAGACAAGGTAAATAAGAAGTCATGTCGTTTGGCCAAATAGGATTTATTTACCTCTAGGAGACGCTTTGGCGTTTTTACCCTTTCCATGGTTTTTTTTATCTGCTCATTGAAAAAGATTACATTTTCCTCAAAACCAGAATCATCGGTTTGAAGCTCCGAAAGTTGATTAAACAACCAATCTAAATGTGCCACTAAGGCTTTTCCATTTTCAAAGTGTGTTGGAAAATTGACATTTTTATAAGGGCGATTACGATTTCCACAACCCAATAAGAAGGTTATTAGAATAAAAGAGATTCGGGCAATGATTTTTTTAGTTTTCATGATGCTTGCTATTTAAAGGTTGAACCGGGACAAAGTTGCAAGCATTCAACTGCAGAATTTCATGGAAATTGACGGATGCCCTTTTTCAATTGACGAATCCTGCTTTTGGAGATATTCTTTGTTACTTTGTTACAGAAAATAAGGGGATACTTAGCTTAGAATGGCAGTACTAATACGACTTTTTGAAGAAAATCCAAACCCAAAACAGGTAGAGCAGGTTGGCAAAATCCTTAGAAAGGGAGGTTTGATAATTTATCCAACGGACACTGTTTATGGGCTGGGTTGTGATATCACCAATTCTAAGGCCTTACAACGCATTGCCCGTATTAAGGGGATTAAGTTGGAGAAGGCCAATTGGTCCTTTGTTTGTGCGGACCTGAGCAACCTTTCAGATTTTGTTAGGCAAATAGATTCCTCTACGTTTAAAATACTAAAAAGAGCACTTCCGGGACCATACACCTTTATTCTTCCTGGAAATAGCAATCTTCCCAAGGATTTTAAAAAAAAGAAAACAGTGGGAATACGTGTGCCCGAAAATGAAATTACCCGTGCTTTAGTGCAGGAATTGGGTAACCCTATAGTTTCAACTTCGATTTACGATGAGGATGATATCTTAGAGTACACTACAGATCCAGAATTAATCTATGAGAAATGGAAAGACCTGGTAGATGTGGTGATTGATGGTGGGTATGGCGGTAATGTGGCTTCTACGGTAATTGACCTCTCCAGCGGATATCCTGAGGTGGTTAGGGAAGGTAAAGGAGATTTAAATATCTTTTAATAAAAAAAGCGACCTATTTAGGTCGCTTTTTCTGGTCTTTTTTTATGCGTTTAGTTTCCAGAACCTCCGATGGCGGGGTCTTTCATACCTTCTTCGATCATGTTGTAGAACTGATCGATTTTCGGAAGTACCACAATCCGAGTTCTTCTGTTTTTAGCTCTATCTCCAGCCGTGTCATTGGAAGTTAAGGGAACATAAAAACTTCTTCCTGCTGCAGTCATACGCTTGGGGTCAACATTGAAATCGTTTTGCAAGGTTCTAACAATGGAAGTAGCTCTTTTGGCACTCAAATCCCAGTTGTCTACCAAGACTCCACTCGCAAACGGCACGTTATCGGTATGTCCTTCAACCAAGAATTCAAAATCTGGCTTGTTGTTCACCACTTTGGCCACTTTACCTAATACTTGTTTAGCAGCGTTGGTAATATTGTAGCTCCCGCTTCTAAATAGCAATTTATCTGATATTGAGACAAATACCACTCCTTTCTCAACGCTTACTTCAATATCTTCGTCATCCAAATTACCCAGAACACCTTTTAAACTTTGAACTAAGGCAAGGTTAACAGAATCTCGACGGGTAACAGCATCTTGCAATTTTCTGATGGTTAAATCTTTTTCTCGAAGACTTTCCAAAGATTTCTCAAGGTTCTCAGCGCCCTTGGTAGTTAAGGTGGTAAGGTTGCCCATATTGTTGATCAATTCCTGGTTGTTCGCTTTTAAGAACGCGTTTTGATCCTCTAGGGTTTTCAATCGAGACGATGCTGTGGCTTTTTCCTCCAAGCAATCGTTTAGCTTAACAGTCGCAGAATTTAATAAATCCTGGGTTTCTTTTTGTTTAGCCTCTAGATCGGCATATTTTTTTTGTGACACACATGATGACAATAAGATTGCCATAGACAAGGTTCCTAGGAAAACTTTTTTCATAGTACTGGGTATAAATTAAGAATTGTTAGATATTTCATTGCTAAAACTACAGCCAAAATTAGATAAACAAGTAAAGTTGACTTCTTCAGTTGTCGTTAATCTTTTACTAAAATGTTAAAGTTCTTTACTTGATGTACGAAATGCGACCAAACAATGGATCTTGCTGAATAGTATTTTAATATAAAATTGGCTTTTTCCCTCTTTTTGTAAAGTTTTCTAAAGTTAGCATAAAAACTTAGATGTGCGCGAAGAATGGCTAGGCAATGGCCAAATTTAAACTGAAGTATAAAACGGATAGCTGCAATGCCATCCAACAACAACCTCAAAAAAATAATTGGTAATGCCGTTTTTCTGGGCAGATTTTTGGTAATGGAGTACAGCGAATTCCTGAAATTTAGGAAGGTTTTTTTAGGATTCATGTTCTCCAAGGTTGAACCACCCAAATGATAAACATGGCTTTTGCCAACATAATACACTTGATGTCCTCTATTCTTTGCCCTCCAGCACAAGTCAATTTCTTCTTGATGCGCAAAATAGTCCTCATCAAATCCTTCAAGTTCTTTGAACACTTCACTTTTTATGAACATGCAAGCTCCGGTAGCCCAGAAAACTTCTTTGATATCGTTGTACTGACCGGTATCCTTTTCCAACGCCTGGAAAATTCTTCCCCGGCAGAAGGGATACCCCAATTTATCGATAAACCCGCCTGCCGCTCCGGCATATTCAAAATATTCTTCATGCTTTAGGTCCAAAATCTTTGGCTGAATTACAGCTGCATTTGGAAGTGTTTGAAAAGCTTCAAGGATTGGGTGTATCCAATTGGGAGTTACTTCAACATCTGAGTTCAGTAAACAAAATAGGTCTGCATTGATGTGCTTTAGCCCATCGTTGTACCCTTTGGCAAATCCACCGTTTGTATCATTTTTAATTACTCCAATGTTTGGATAAGTGGTTTGGAGGAATTGGACCGATTCATCATCACTATTGTTATCCACAACATAGATAGCTGCCTCATTTGAGTGGGCTATAACGGAGGGAATGAATTTTTCGAGCAATTTTTTCCCATTCCAATTGAGTATGACTACGGCTACCTTCAAAATGGCTGCAAATTAACGGCTAAAATCAGGAATTTCCTTCAAAAACTTATATTTTTCGTTTTTGGTGTCCATTTCGCAATAGTAATGGTTAGCACCATTGGTTACCATTAGGTAGCGGGCCTTAAGCAGGAGATTGTATTGGGCAATCTGGTCAAAAGTCTTTTGATTGATATTCACTTCAGGAGCTTTGCATTCCACAAGCAATTGAATATCGCCTGCGGAGGTAAAGACAATAATGTCATAACGTTTTATTAGGTTGTTTACCACCAGTTGTTTTTCCACATTGATATGACTTTTGGGATACTTCTTTGTGTTAATCAAAAAATGAATAACATGTTGACGTACCCACTCCTCTGGTTGGAGCAGTACAAATTTTTTACGAATGATGTCAAAGATTTGGAGCCCATTTTCGCTACTTTTGAGTCGGAATGAATATGTTGGAAAGTTCAATGATTGCATGGAACAAAATTGATGATTTTTTCTGAATGGAAAGGGTAAAGGAAATAGTTGCAAATATCAACCAAGGGAATCCAAAGCCTGTTTATTTTTTAATGGGGGAGGAGCCTTATTATATTGATAGAATCTCGCAATATATAGCGAACCATGTTCTCACGGAAGATGAAAAGGGATTCAATCAAATGGTGCTTTATGGTAAAGACACTAGTGTTGATGAAGTAATTGCCAACGCCAAGAGGTTCCCTATGATGTCGCAGTACCAAGTGATCATTGTCAAGGAGGCGCAGCATCTTTCCCGAGCGATAGAAAATTTTACAGCATACGTGGAAAACCCACAGTCTACTACGATACTGGTTATCTGTTATAAATACAAAAAGCTGGATAAACGGAAGAAATTGTACAAGACCATACAGAAGAATGGGGAGCTCTTTGAAAGTAAAAAACTATATGAGAACCAAGTTTCTGATTGGATAAGAAGAACCCTAAATGGTAAAAAATATAAGATTTCTCCAAAGGCGTGCGTAATGCTTGTAGAGTTCCTGGGAACTGATCTAAGCAAAATCAGTAATGAATTGGACAAATTGATGTTGGTGGTCCAGTCAGCAACAGAAATAACGCCAGACCTTGTGGAGGAACATATTGGCATTAGTAAGGATTACAACAATTTTGAGCTTAAAAAGGCCATTGGAGAACACAATGTGCGCAAGGCGACCCTTATTGTGGATTACTTTGCCCAAAACCCCAAGGACAACCCTTTTGTTGTCACAATTACCTTGCTGAACACTTTTTTTACCCAGCTGCTGCAGTATCATGGTTTAAATGACCGCTCCCCAAACAATGTTGCCAAAGTGTTAGGTGTAAATCCATACTTTGTAAATGAGTATTCGGTTGCAGCAAAAAACTACCCCATGAGAAGGGTAAGTACTATCATTTCTAGCCTACGCCAACTCGATTTAAAGGGTAAAGGTGTTGGGGCCAACAATATGGCACAAGCTGATTTGCTTAAAGAAATGCTAACCAAAATTGTTTGATCCTACTTTTTATCAATACTGTATTTGCCAGGACCAAGCAGAAAAACCACAATAAAAATAACTGCATAAAGTAGGGGCAATTCCTTTTTTCCGATAGGGTCTGCACCATGCATTACAAATGCGGCTACCAGCATTATAATAGTAGGTGGAATAGCGGCCCAACGCGTTTTAAGCCCAATAATCATCAAAATAGGGCAAATAAACTCACCAATTACTGCCAAAAACAGGGAAGGGGCTTCACCAATGCCCAAGGGATTGGCAAATTCCAAGTTTCCACTGATCAGTTTTTGAAATTTGGGGAATCCATGTGTAAGCAAAAATGCTGATGGGACAATTCTTAAGAGGGCAAGTCCCAAATGGATTAATAAATTATTTTTCATTGATGGGGGATTTAGTTTTCGTGAAAGTATTAATTAAGTCCCAACAAACGGAAAAATAACTTGTAAAATTTACTTTTATGAAGCTAGTGGATTCCCGGGCCTAAAACGGTGTTCTGAAATTCATTTCAACTTCATCGGGGAAAAAGGAAGCTGGAGGGAAATACTAGGTTTGATTTCATTTTGCAATGGTTGAAAGGGAAAATAAAAATTTATTACCTTGTCGATTACATTTAACATCAATCACATAACGTAAATCTACAGTCATGAAAAGAGTTTTTACTTTACTTGTCATGGTCCTTTTTTGTGTACAATCACATCTAGGGCAAAATTTTCAGTTTAAAGCTGATCAAATAGAAATACCCTATAAGCAATATACATTGCCCAATGGCCTTACGCTTTTGGTTCATGAAGATCATAAAGCACCTATTGCTGCCGTAAATGTATGGTACCATGTAGGTTCCAAAAATGAAAAATTGGGCAAAAGCGGATTCGCTCATCTTTTTGAGCATCTAATGTTCAATGGGAGTGAGAACTATAACAAAGATTACTTTCAGGCGTTGGAAAGTATTGGAGGAACCGATCTCAACGGAACAACCAATAGTGATCGGACCAATTATTTTCAAAATGTACCGGTATCTGCTTTGGATCAAGTACTTTTTTTGGAATCGGACCGAATGGGACATTTATTGGGTGCTGTAGATCAGGAAAGACTTGATGAACAGCGTGGAGTAGTACAGAATGAAAAAAGACAAGGTGAAAACCAGCCCTATGGCAAACAATGGAACTATCTAACCAAATCGATGTATCCAAAAGGACACCCGTACTCATGGACCGTTATAGGGGAAATGGAAGATTTGAATGCGGCTTCGTTGGAAGATGTACAAGAATGGTTTAAGTCTTATTACGGGGCTGCGAATGCCGTTGTGGCAGTAGCAGGGGATATTAATCCGGATGAAGTCTATAAAAAAGTACTTAACTATTTTGGGGACATTCCTGCTGGACCCACCATTGAACGTCAAGAAGTTAACATTCCGGAGCGGACATATGACACCTATCAAGTTTATGAGGACAGAGTACCGGAAACAAGGGTCTTATTTGCTTGGCATACCCCACAGTTTGGTGCACAAGAGGATATCCATTTCGATTTGATTTCTGCGATACTTACTAGTGGTAAAAACTCCCGATTGTTCAAAAAATTCGTTTACGAGGACCAAACAGCAACCAGGGCAGTTTCGTTTCAGGCTTCCAGTGAAATTTCCAGTAGGTTCATTACATGGTTGAACGTAAAACCCGGAGAGGATGCGGACCAACTCAAATTGCAGTTTGAAGCGGAAATTCAACGGTTTTTAAATGAAGGGCCTTCCGAAGCTGAACTAAAACGGGTAAAAGCGGCCTATTTTTCCAATTTTATAAAAGGTTTGGAAAGAATTGGTGGCTTTGGCGGGGTTTCAGATATTTTGGCATCTAACCAAACGTATTTTGGAGATGCAGCCTATTACAAGACCACATTAAAATATGTGGAGGATGCTACGATAGCGGATATCAAAAAAACGGCCAACAAATGGCTGTCTAGGGGTAAACATGTTTTGGTATGCAACCCTTTTCCAGAATACAGCGTTGAAAAAACAACAGTGGATCGTTCCAATCTTCCTGAATTAGGGCCGCAAAAAAGCTCTAAATTTCCCATTTTGGAAAAGGCAGAACTTTCCAATGGTTTGGATATTGTACTTGCTAAGCGCACTGGGGTGCCCACTGTTGTGGTCAATCTAGTAGTAGATGCTGGGTACAAGACGGACTATTTGTCCAGCCCGGGAACAGCACAACTGGCCATGAACTTGATGGATGAAGGGACAAAAAACCTTAGCTCCTTGGAAATTAATGAGAAATCGCAACTTTTGGGCGTAAGCTTAAGTACGTTTTCCAATCAGGATCTGTCCAATGTATTCATGACAACCCTTAAACAAAGTTTTGGAGCCAGCTTGGAACTTTTTTCCGATGTGATCCTCAATCCTGTTTTCCCAGAAACTGAATTTGACCGTTTAAAAAACGAGCAGATCAACAATATCAAGAATGAGAAATCACAGCCAATATCCATGGCATTGCGTGTGATGAACAAGTATATGTATGGCGAGGGACACCCTTACAGTAATCCATACACTGGAACCGGCTATGAGGATACAGTGGGAAATCTTACCCGGGATGACGTGGTCAATTTCTACGATACCTGGATGAAACCAAATAATGCGACCATTATTGTCACGGGGGATATTGAAATGGATGATTTAAAATCCAAATTAGAAAGGACCTTGGGTAAATGGAAGAAAGGAGATATACCTACGGTGGCATTCAATGAACCCAAAGTGAATTCCAAAAACACCCTTTATTTGATGAATAGACCAGAATCTCAACAATCTGTCATCATCGCGGGTCACCTGACAGATAAATACGGAGACCTTCCCGAAGTGGCAGTGGAGCAGATGGTGAGTATTCTTGGAGGGGATTTTACCTCAAGAATAAACATGAACCTTAGGGAAGACAAACATTGGTCCTATGGTGCAGGAGGTTTTGTTCTGGGATCTAAGGAAAAGAGGCCATTTATTGTATATGCCCCGGTGCAAACCGATAAAACTTCCGAGTCGGTGACAGAGATTCGCAAGGAGATTTCGGAGTTTATTTCCACCAGACCAGCCACTCAAGAGGAATTGGATAAAGTAAAGACGAATCAAGTATTGAAATTGCCTGGACAATGGGAGACCAATAGCTCGGTCAACACTTCCATTAGAAATTTAATACGATATGACCTTCCAGACAATTATTATCAGACCTATGATCAAAGTGTCAGAAACCTTTCTTTGGAAGAATTACATTCGGTAAGCAAGAAGGTTGTAAAACCTGAGGCTGTGAATTGGTTTATGGTGGGGGACAGGGCTAAAATTGCCAATAAATTGGATGAATTAGGCTTTGATAATATTATAGAAATTGATGCCGATGGGAATCCGCTGGTGCCAGCATTGCAACAGCAAGACACGGAACTTAAAAATTAATGAAAAAGCCCCTTTACGGGGCTTTTTTTTATCTAAGTGTTGGATATGTTACTGGGTCAGATTCGTGCATCATTGAATACACTTTTTCAAATATGTCCTCTGCATTGGGTTTGGAAAAATAATCCCCATCTGATGCATAAGCCGGTCTGTGTGCTCTTGAAGTAAGAGTCTGTGGTGCACTATCCAAATATTTGTACCCTTCCTGATTTTCTAGAATTTCTTGCAATAAATAGGCTGAACATCCTCCGGGGACATCCTCATCTATAATCAATAATCTATTGGTTTTCTTCAAACTTTTGACCACATCGTAATCTAAATCAAAAGGCAGGAGCGATTGGGCGTCAATAACCTCTGCATCAATACCTACCTCAAGAAGTTCTGTTGCTACTTTCTCTACAATCCGAAGTGTTGATCCGTAGGAGAGCAAAGTGATATCCGTACCCTTTTTTAACGTTTCCACCACCCCAATTGGGGTACAGAATTCACCTAAGTTTGTTGGTTTCTTCTCCTTAAGTCGATAACCGTTCAAACTTTCAATGACCAAGGCTGGTTCATCACTCTTCATTAAAGTGTTGTAAAAGCCTGCGGCTTGGGTCATGTTTCTTGGTGTAAGAATGTACATGCCCCTAAGCAAATGAATAAGTCCACCCATTGGCGAACCGGAATGCCAGATACCTTCCAGCCTATGTCCCCTAGTTCGTACAATCAATGGAGCCTTTTGTTTGCCAACAGTTCGGTATAACAGGCTTGCCAAATCATCACTCAAGGTTTGCAAGCCATAAAGGATGTAGTCTAAATATTGGATTTCAGCTATAGGCCGTAAACCTCTTAAAGAAAGTCCAATTCCCTGGCCAATAATAGTAGTTTCCCGAATACCTGTATCCGCAACCCTTAGTTTCCCATACTTTTTTTGCAAACCTTCCAGTCCCTGGTTTACGTCACCAATTCCGCCCGTGTCTTCTCCGAAAATCATAGCCTTTGGATATTTTGCAAAAAGAGCATCAAAATTGTCTCGAAGAATAACTCTACCATCCACTTCTTCCTTTTGTTCTGGATAAATGGGGTCCAATATCTCAACTGTGGTTGCCCTGTTGGGGAACTCACTATAAAGATGGGAACTGAATTGGGGTTGAATTTGATCAATAAAGTTCGTAATCCATTGTTGAAGCGCTTGTCTTTCCTGAGAGTTTTCACCCAAAAGGTACCGCAATGCTTTTCTGGATTTGGAAGCCAAGTCTTTTTTCAAGGGTTCTTCAATGGCAATAAGGTCATTTTTAACCTTGGATATAAAGGAACGATTGGGACTTTTGGCCGCTGCATATTCTAGAAGCTGTACCAATTCTTTTTTCGCATCCA
The DNA here is from genome assembly GCA_965117065.1 of uncultured Allomuricauda sp. Taxonomy (GTDB): domain Bacteria; phylum Bacteroidota; class Bacteroidia; order Flavobacteriales; family Flavobacteriaceae; genus Flagellimonas. Next base: position 564,601 of record OZ220751.1, on the reverse strand, counting down.
AATGAGGTTTTAAGAACTCTGCCCATGCTTCCTTTTTGGCGGCCCGAACAGTTTGCTTTATCTCTCTTTCCAAGAGCTTTAGCTCTTCTTCGGTTTTAATGCCATTTTCCAAGATCCATTCCCTGAATCTTTTATTGCAATCATTCTCCCGTTCCCATTGCAAACGATCACTGGACTTATAACGCTCATGCGAACCGGATGTGGAATGTCCTTGTGGTTGTGTAAGCTCTGTTACATGAATTAGCACAGGGACATGGTTTTCTCTGGCGATATCGGAGGCGTTCTCAAATGCGTGAATCAAAGCGGTGTAATCCCATCCTTTAACTTTTAAGATTTCATAGCCTTTGTTATTCTCATCCCGCTGGAGCCCCTTTAAAATTTCGGATATATCTCCCTTCGTGGTATGGTACTCGGCAGGAACTGAAATTCCATACTCATCGTCCCAAACGCACATGACCATAGGAACCTGTAAGACCCCTGCTGCATTGATAGTTTCAAAGAAGTGGCCCTCGCTAGTACTCGCATTGCCAATGGTACCCCATGCAACCTCATTCCCATTATTGGAAAAACCGGATGGGTCAATTTCCTTAAGATTACGGTAAATTTGAGAAGCTTGGGCTAGACCCAATAATCGCGGCATTTGCCCTGCGGTACAAGAAATATCGGCGCTGCTGTTCTTTTGTTTGGTCAAATCTTTCCATGAACCATCCTCATTCAAACTATGAGTCACAAAATGACCTCCCATTTGCCTACCTGCACTCATGGGTTCCTTTTGCAGGTCCGTTGTGGCATATAAACCATGAAAAAATTCCTTCGGGCTAAGGTGGCCTAAAGACATCATAAAAGTTTGATCTCTATAATACCCGCTTCGGAAATCACCATCTTGGAATGCCCTTGCCATGGCCAACTGAGGCAATTCCTTTCCATCACCGAAAATTCCAAATTTTGCCTTTCCCGAAAGTACTTCTCGCCTTCCCAATAGACTACATTCACGGCTAATGACCGCAACTTCATAATCCTTAAGGATTTGCGACTGAAAGTCATCAAATGAAATATCATTGCTAGTTCTGGAATGGGGTTTCATGTACTTGGCTGAATTTCTGCAAAACTACTAAAATAGGATCAGATTGGCAATAGTCTACCATGTTAATAAAGTAATAATTTGATAGTAAATAGTGATATATGGAAAGAATTTTTCAATCCTAACTGGGATAAAGGCTCCTTTTTTAAGAATACATCAATTTTAGAACCACTTTCTTGTGAAGAGCCCGATGAGGGTTTTTGGACTTAAAGTGACCACAAAACGAATACGCTCACCGTAATCACGTTCGGCAATTTCCCAACCTAAGTTGGAATATACCGGAAAATAGAGTTCAAAATAATCTGTAACCAGATTAAGTCGAATTCCAGAATCATAAACAAATCGTGCATTCTCTCCTTTGCTTCGAATGTAGCCCATATCACCATAGGCTTCTATCCACCTCCAGATATTAGTGCTGGCATTGGTGGTCACAATCCAGTCGTTGGCAAAAGGGTTCTCCAACCTTGATTTAAACCCACCTTCCGCGATGATAATCTGTTGGCTGTAAATACCAGAGTTTTCCGACCTGCCTAAATAATTAAGGTCAAACATATAATCCGTTGGCCGGTCCAGTGCAAAACTAAAAAAGTCCGAATTTGATTGATTCCTTAAGAACTTACCTGCATAAAACCTGAGATTAATTTGTCTGTTACTCTGTAGCAATTTGCGGTACTCCAATACAAATGCCAGTTTGGAGAAGTCCTTGGAATGTTGGGCATCCAAAAACCATGATGTATAATTCAGGATATCATTGTCTATATCCCAAAATCTCAAGTTAAGTACACTATAGTCAGGATCGGTATCCAACTGATTGGCAACATCAGGATCTGTATTTCTAAAGACGCTTCTATGGCGCAATAGTAAAATCTGTCTTCGGTTGGAGATAAGATTGTTTGGTCGCCACCCAAAACTTACAGCCGGAGTAAGTGTAGTAAAACTGGAATTTACTTGAAAGTGGGAAGTAGACCCTGAAAATGAATAGTTGGATACATAAAGCCCGCTCTTACCGTGGTATTTTCTATACCGGAAACCGGCTTTACCAACAACTGTTTTCTCCAAGAAGGAGTAGGTAGGGGCTATATCGTATTGAAAAGGCCGCTCTAGAAATGTCTTGTTATAGATTCTCAATCCGGGGGTAACGCCATCATAGACATTGAAATTGGCGATGGGTACGTAAAAAACTTGATAGAAATAGGGGTCCTCAGTATCCTTAAAAAACTGGAATTTGAGTTTTTTGTTGCTTGAAAAAAAACCACTCAAGGTTTTCCAGTTGTCACGTTGGTTAAATTCCGGGATTTTTTGATCATAGTTGAGCACCAGTCTTTCTTCACCATTTCTAGGGATGGTAAATGTCTTGGACGTATCAATATCCGAAAACCAATATTTGGATACCACGGAATCCTTTTGAAGTCCAAATAAGGAAATGGGAACCTTTGTTCCCCGTTTATTCTTGATGACAAAAGTGAGCGAATCTTCTGATTTTTCTACCTTTTTAATCTTGTAATCGATTTTTTTTCGAGTAGCAACATATTCTTCAAAAAACCAAGCGATATCCTTATCCGCGTATCGCTCTATTTCTTTGCGAAAATCCAAGGCATCCACCTTGGGTTTTAAACTGTGCCCCTTGTAGAAGGATAGAATACTGCTGTCAATTTTTCTTCCTCCCAAATACTCAGAGAGATAAGACATACCAAGTCCGGCCTTATAACCATTGGCTATTTTTTCATTGAATTTGATAAGTGAGTCATTGGGTGTATCCAAGGCTTGATCAATATTCTTACGTGCAGACAGCATGCTTAAGAGTGCATATTGTTCATTAAAGTCCATTTGGGCCAAGTGAAAATTCTTAAACCCCCATATTCTGGAAAGCTTCCCCGCTAATTTCTGGTCAGGATAGTAGTCTTCAACATATTTAATCATGAGATAGTTGGCAATGGCATCGCAAACCCAACGTTCGCCTCTGGGGTCTAAAAACAAAGTTTCCTTTAAAAAACTATAGATAGCCGTTTTCAAAAATTTCAATTCAAACTGAAACTGCTGCTCATATGGTCTTATAAAGGAAGGTAACTGATTGATTCCGTATAAAGGGTTCTTATTGTAGGAGAGCTCACTAACCAACAGATTGGGATGTGGATAGCGCCCTAAATTCTCTTCTAAGAAACCGGCTATTTTATTGATGGATATACCTTGGGATATTTCATCGTATTTATTGGATTCCAGATCGGTTGTAACCGTTATAAAACGAGTTACATGCTTGGTAAATCTTTTGGTTTTATTCAATACAATCTCACAATTCTTTCTACTTGACCCCTGAAGTTGTACATGCTGTCCGCCTGGAAACTCGGTTGCGCCATTTTCTGTGAAGTTAGTAGCTAGAATCAAAGCTTCCGGATAGGTGAAATTAATAAAGGTATTAGTCACATCGGTATAAATGTCATCCAAGTCCATGTTATCGTAAAGCTTCCATTCATCGGTGTAAACGGCAGGGGTCAAATACCAATCTTTTAGGCGATATTCCCCATTTGGGTTAAAACCATAGGCCGTAAACTTTGTGTGTGGGAGTTTTATGGTATAGGTAAAAAACAGTTCAATGGACTCGCCTGGTTGCAATATTTCCTTTAATTGAACCCTAATAACATCTCTATTTCCAATTTGATCCCAATCCAAACCCGTATACGCATGGTCCACAACACTCACAAGATCGGTATAACCACGTTCTTTGTCTTTGGCTAGATGCAAACTTTTTTTGAACTGCTCAGCAAAACGTTTGGCCAAGGCAGTATTTTTGTTGGAATAGCCATGATTCCAATCATTAAAATAGATTGCCGATAAGCCATTGCTGGATGCGTTTACATAAGTGAACTTTTGTCTAACCTCAATCTCCTTGGTGTCATCTTTCAAGCTTGCTGTAATCTCATTGCTATGCTGTCCATGCACTCCAGTGATGAAGATGAGAAATACTAAGGGCAGATATTGGAAGATGCCTTTTACAACCAAATTTTGAGTATTAGAAATTAGGGCTAAGATTTCGTCCTTTATAGAAAGCGTCGATGATATTGACTACTTCCTCTGCTGAATCCACTATTCGGATTAAATCCAAATCTTTTGGACTTATGTTTCCGGCTTCCAACATGGTATCCTTGACCCAGTCTATAAGCCCGCTCCAAAATTGGGTGCCCACTAAAATAATGGGGAATTTGTGAATCTTATTGGTTTGGATGAGAGTGATGGCTTCAAAAAGCTCATCCAAGGTTCCAAAACCACCCGGCATAACGACAAATCCTTGAGAATATTTTACAAACATGACCTTGCGTACAAAGAAGTAATCAAAATCCATGTTTTTGTCATTGTCAATATAAGGGTTGTCATGTTGTTCAAACGGAAGTTCAATATTAAGCCCAACCGAAGTACCGCCTGCCACATTTGCTCCTTTGTTCCCCGCTTCCATTATTCCGGGTCCACCACCAGTGATAATACCATACCCAGATTCAGCCACTCTTTTGGCTACCTCAACAGCAAGTTCGTAATGAGGTTGTCCCGGCTTAACACGGGCAGAGCCAAAAATGGAAACACATGGTCCAATTTCACTCATCTTCTCAAAACCATTGACAAATTCGCCCATAATCTTAAATATGGCCCAGGAGTCATTTGTTTTTATTTCATTCCATCCTTTATGGTGTTGTTCTTTTCTCATTTGAATAATCATTTGTTAAACGGCCGGTGCAATTTTACGCTTCGCATTGTCCAGCTCCTTCTTTAAAAACCTTGCGGTGTGGCTTTTATTGTCCTTTGCCACTTCTTCCGGGGTGCCTTTTGCTACAATCATACCTCCACCACGACCACCCTCGTAACCAATATCAATGATGTGGTCCATCATTTTTATAACATCCATATTGTGTTCAATGACCAATATAGTATTTCCCTTCTCCACCAATTTATTAAGAACCTCCATAAGTACTCGTATATCCTCAAAATGAAGTCCCGTAGTGGGTTCGTCCAATATATAGAACGTGTTTCCAGTATCCCTTTTCGAAAGCTCAGTGGCCAACTTAACTCGTTGTGCCTCTCCACCTGAAAGTGTGGTGGATTGTTGTCCCAAAGATATATAGCCTAACCCCACATCTTGAATAGTCTTCAGTTTTCTGTGGATTTTAGGGATTTTCTCAAAGAATTCTACTGCTTGGTTGATGGTCATTTCCAGCACATCAGCTATGGATTTGCCTTTGTAGCGTATTTCCAAGGTCTCCCTATTAAAACGTTTTCCATTGCAGGTTTCGCATTCTACGTAAACATCAGGTAAAAAATTCATTTCAATTACCTTGAGGCCACCACCTTGACAGGTCTCACATCTTCCACCAGCCACATTGAAACTAAATCTCCCTGGTTTATAACCTCTGATGGTAGCTTCGGTTGTTTTCGAAAATAAGCTCCTGATTTCGCTAAAAGTACCGGTATAGGTTGCTGGGTTTGACCTTGGGGTTCGTCCAATGGGCGACTGGTTAATATCAATGACCTTGTCTACATGCTCTAATCCCGAAATCTTTTTGAAGGGCATGGGCTTTTTTACGCCATTAAAATAGTAGGCATTCATAATGGGGTAGAGGGTCTCGTTGATCAAGGTAGATTTCCCACTGCCGGAAACTCCGGTTACTCCAATCAACTTACCCAATGGAAACTCTGCTGTAATGTTTTTTAGATTATTTCCGGAGCATCCGGTTAGTACAATCTTTTTCCCTGTTCCTTTCCTGCGGTTGGAGGGTACTGGAATTTCCCTTTCCCCAGTAATATACTCTGCAGTTAACGTATGGTGTTTTTTTAAGTCATCGGGTTTTCCTTCCGAAATAATTTCGCCCCCATGCCTTCCAGCTTTTGGGCCAATGTCGATTACATGATCTGCATGCTCAATCATGTCGCGGTCGTGCTCTACTACAATGACGGAGTTCCCGATGTCGCGGAGTGATTCCAAGGAATTGATCAAGCGCGCATTGTCACGTTGGTGTAATCCAATACTGGGTTCATCCAATATATATAGTACACCTACTAATTGCGACCCAATCTGAGTTGCCAAGCGTATGCGTTGGGCTTCTCCTCCGGAGAGGGATTTTGAGCTACGATTTAGCGATAGGTAGTCCAAGCCAACATCTAATAAAAATTGAATTCGGGTTTTAATCTCTTTAACAATTTCTTCCGCAATTTTCTTTTGGTTTCCTTTCAGATTTCCTTCCAACTGCTTGAAAAAATCAGCCAGTTCGGCAATATCCAGTTGGGCAAGTTGGGCAATATTCCTTTCTCCAACCTTAAAGTATAAAGATTCTTTCCTTAGTCGAGCTCCATCGCAGTTTGGACATTGGACTTTGTCCATATACTCTTTTGCCCAACGCTTTATTGAAGTTGAATTGGCTTCATCGAATTGGGTTTTGATGAAATTGGCGATGCCCTCGTAGTCTATCTTGTATTGCCGTTTGACACCCAAGGTTTTTGAATCTACCTCAAAGCTATCATTACCTCCGTTAAGAATGATATCCATAGCCTCAGAAGGGATTTTATCAAGAGCATCGGTCATTTCAAATTTGTACCGCTGGGCTATGGTTTCCAATTGCTTGAATGCCCAAGATTTTTTGTATTCTCCGAGAGGTGCAATACCGCCAGCTTTAATGGACAACTTTTTGTCGGGAAATATCTTCCGGTCGTTTACTTCATACACATGACCCAAACCGTTACAATCTGGGCACATTCCCTTAGGAGAATTAAAAGAAAAAGTATTAGGCTCAGGGGTAGGGTAGGAAATCCCAGAGCTCGGGCACATCAAATCTCTACTAAAATAACGGGGAATACTTTCGCCTTCCTCTAAAACCATTAGCACATTGTCACCACTGTACATGGCCGTATTGATGGTTTCCCCAAGCCGCTTGTGAAAATCTTCGGACTCAATGACCTTAAGGCGGTCAATCACTATTTCTATGTCGTGGGTTTTATAGCGATCTACTTTCATCCCTTTGGTGATATCCATAATTTCACCATCAACCCGCACTTTTACAAAGCCTTGTTTCGCTATTTGTTCAAAAAGTTCACGATAATGCCCTTTTCGGGACTTTACAACAGGAGCAAGTACGTTGATTTTCTTTTCCTGATAAGAATCAATAATCAAATCTTTGATTTGCTCATCACTATAGCTGACCATTTTTTCTCCCGTGTTGTAACTGTAGGCATCACCGGCTCTTGCAAAAAGTAACCGGAGAAAATCATAGACTTCTGTTATGGTACCCACTGTGGATCGGGGGGATTTGGAAGTTGTCTTTTGCTCTATGGCAATAACAGGAGAGAGGCCATCTATCTTGTCAACATCAGGGCGTTCCAATCCACCCAAAAATTGCCTGGCATAAGCGGAAAAGGTCTCAATATAACGTCGTTGCCCTTCGGCATAAATAGTATCAAACGCTAAGGATGATTTTCCACTTCCGGAAAGGCCGGTAATAACCACTAATTTTTCACGGGGAATGGTCACATCTATGTTTTTCAGGTTGTGGACCCTTGCTCCCTGAACTTCAATATTTTCTTCGTAGTTAATCATAGCACAAGATGCTAAAATACGCTTTTGAACAATAAAAAGGAAGCGCACCTTAGTTTCGTTATTGTTAATTGAAGATGTATTTTTGATTCGATTAAAACAGTTATTATGAAATTATTGGGCATAGGCTCACGTATTGATCACCCGGAATATGGAAAAGGAGTGGTTACCAATGTATCTTCCCAACATTACTGGGTGACTTTTTTGGAAAATGGACTGGAAACGATTGATATTGACTCTCAATTCGAAGTGATTGAAGGGGTGTCCGATGAAGTGGATTCGGTAAGTTTTTTTGATGTGGAACGTTCCTTGGTTACAATTTTGAAGAAATGGAGCGATACAACTGAAAAAGTTGCCATTGCCGATAAATGGCGGGGAGGAAAATTGATTTTGGAACCAGGTGAGGATTTGACCAACAAAGAAATGCCTATTGATACTTTTTTCCATAAGATTGTTATGGTTCGAGATCGCATCCGTGTAATGGAGCAAAAAATCAACAGCAGCAAGAATCTTGATGATCAGGAAAAAGTGGACCTGCAGCAATACATCACCCGAATTTATGGGAGTTTGACCACCTTCAATGTGCTCTTTAAAAATAAGAGCGATCAGTTTATTGGAGAACGGAGTAGATAACATTAAACGAGTAATGTTAAAATCTCCATGGCCCATGGATCGTTCTTTTTTATCAAATTTCGAAGGGCATGCTTTATGATCCATTTACGCTGAGGGGTGGCACTGGGAACCCAGCGTTCTATCCAAGTTTTACCAATTTCAGGATTGTCCTTTAGGACATCATTGATACAGTTCGCAACGGATTTTTGGACATATTTGCTCGAATCATCCTTAAGATTGTCCAATATTGGGAAAATAGGGCTAGGATTACTTATAAACTGATCTAATTTATTGGCCCATGGCAACCTGGGTCGTACCCCTTCACTACTTAATCTACGAACATGTTTGTTAGTGTCCATAGACCATTGTTGCATTACTTTTAGGGTCTGCTCAACGTATTTTTCCAAATAAGGTCTAATGGTATATTCCCCTGTATTTCTTTTGGTGATTTCTTGGATGGCATGCATAGATAGTTTAAATGTGTCCAATCCGTACTTCTCGACATATTTGGCAATTGGCATTACCCAATAATACTCTTTGAACATGCCGGTTTCATTTTTGTTTTCTGGACCAAGAATACCTATTAGTTGGGTTGTTGCAATGGTGACATCCTTTGATAGATGCTGATGCAACATATCAGCTATCCATTCCACACGGTCTTTAAGTTCCAAATAGCTTAAATTCTCTGCTACCGCTCTAACAAAAGAAGCTTTGTCAAAACCAACTCCAGTTGCAATTAGTTTATCTGCAAGGAGTACGGCTAAATCTGCATCGAACCAAAGTTTAAGTTGTTTATAGGCCATTTGCGCTTCGGAAAGTCTAAAGATACTTTTCAAAATTAAACAGCGGCTCTAACCTCGGTCTTATTCGAAATTAATTCCAGCCCTAAAGTGGTATAACTTACCCCATATTTTCGTTTGTCATCAAAAACTTGCCAGTTTTTTCCTTTAGTGGTTTGCCTTAGGTGCTTGGATAACAAGGGCAACACATTGTACCTAGGTTTGATATGTGCAGCTCCGGTTTCTTGGGACAATTGGAACTGGACAAATGCTTCCATTCTGCTTTTTTCCTTCGCTACCTTGTTTGATTGTATGTTTAGTGCTTCTATAGTTGTATTGATATCCCCTTCTGGTTTTAAAGCTCCCATTAAGTATAGGATGTATTGATAGAGCAAAACCTCAATATGACTTTGTTCACTTAGAAAGGCGTAATAAATTCTTTTTATAGCGGTGTGATTCTTTTGGTTGATTCCGTTCCAGACTTTTTTTGCCAGCTGGATATCTGTTTTTACCGAGGCTGTGTTGGCGAACAATTCTGTAGTCTGCATCCCTCTTTTTTTGATATCCAAAACGGACCACTTCTTTTCAAATGCAACGTATACTAGGCTTAAAAAACCGTTGAAAGTACCATCGTAAATAATTGTCTTGCCAGAACCCATGCCTATTGATTTTGTAATTTATCCAAAAATATGGAAAAATTCCTAAACTTGGAAATAATCCAAATATTTTTTTGGAAATAATCCAAATTCTCTATATTTGGGTTATGGAAAATGAACAAACATTGAAACGATTCATTGCTATTAGAAGGGATTTAGGACATACCCAATCGGAATTTGCCAAGCTATTGGGAATTTCCAATACCACTGCAGATATAGAACGAGGCAGAACCAAATTATCAGGAAAGGTGGTGGTGGAGCTACTACGACAATTCAATATTAATCCTCTTTGGTTATTTGGGGAAAGTGAAGAAAAATATTTGGAAACTTCCCGAACCAGTGTAATTCCCAAAGTGGTGACCGTAGATAGTGCTGATAGCGAAAACATGGTTTTAGTGAATGCCAAAGCTGCTGCAGGATACCCTCAAAACATTGCAGATACAAGTTGGTATCAACAATTACCAGCTTTTGATTTGCCCATTCCAGAGTTCAGAAATGCAACCTATAGGGGTTTCCAGGTAGAAGGGGACAGTATGTTGCCTAATTTAAGACCCGATGATTGGGTTTTGGCCAGGGCAGTGGAACATATAGATTATGTAAGTGCCAATAAAATGTACGTGATTGTCCTGCAAGATGCGGTTTTGGTCAAAAAGATTGAAAAACGACCCAACTCGAATAATATTACTTTGGTTTCACTAAATGAGACATACCCACCTTACGAAATTAAACCTTTTCAAATCCAAGAAATCTGGGAGGTTAGTAGTAAACTAACATTCAATCTGGATGCAACAACCGAAACCGGACTTTTACGTCAATTGCAACAATCCATGGAAGAGTTGAAGCTACAGGTAGGCCAGGCAAAGACGAACTAGACCAAGCTTGTTTGTTCCTTGTAGGTACTTTCAAAAATTTTATCAGCATTGGCCGCTTCAAATCCGTCTCTTCGTTGGTCCCGAGTAAGTTGATGTTTGGGCACATCTTTGTATTCTGGTAGAGGTAAACGTTCAGCAAATTCTACATAGCTACCTGCAATTTTGGTTTTTACCCCATTGGCAAACTTAGCTTCGACCATTTTGGCCACGGAGCTGCTCTGTTTTAAAAGCCCATCTTTACTCACTTTTATTTTACCTCCTGCAGTGTTCAAGACTATGCCAATAGATTCCAAGAATTCATTAAAATTCTCCAATATGCCAAAAGTGTTTGGTAGTTCATGTACACTTATAGTATAGTGATTCAGGTAGTAGCGATTATAAATTACCCAAGCCGCATATTCACTTTCTTCCATTAAGCTGGTATAGTCCTCAAGGGTGGGCAATTTCCATAACGGTTGATGGAAAAAAGCTCCAACTTTTCCAAGATCGTCAAGGCTCAGTTGATCTACAGGGTCTACCAGTACCTCATCTGTGTATTTTTGGATAAGCTGTTGGGCTTTTTCAGAAAGGTCGCCAACCCGAAGCTCACTAATAAAAATTCTAGGAAGTCTTTCCTCTGGAGGAGCGTACCAATATGCATTTAATTTTTTTTCAGGAAAGTGATAGGGCTCCATTCTTTTATAACCGTGGTGCAAGAAAATTTTCTCAAAGGAGGCAATTCCCAAATTTGGGACTCCAAGGGTTCGAAACGCGATATGATCATTTACAATAGCATCCTCGTTCTCAATGAGTTTGTTTTGAACCATGGCAGATGCAATTTTGTCAACATCAGCTACCCGTTTTTTGTAGGGTAAAAAAAGCGCTTCCATAATTTTGTCCAAAGGAGTTTGCGAGGTGGTGAACATAGCCTATTGTTTTTAAAGAGTTTATAGGACACAAAAATAGTTGTACATTTAATCGTATACAATTATAATATTATCTAATACAATAAGTTTGACTAATCAAATTGAACTTCGACACTTTGACTATTTCTTAGCGCTTGCTGAAACGCTTCACTATGGAAAGGCGGCGGAACAACTGTTTATCTCCCAATCAGCGCTAAGTCAACAAATCCAACGTTTGGAACATTTGGTTGGACAAAACCTTTTTGATAGAACTAATAGGCGGGTTGATTTGAGCCATGCGGGTCATCTCTTTAAAAAGGTGGCATTAGGAGTTACCACTCAGCTGCATGATTCTCTTGAAGATTGGAAACTGGCTTTAGAAGAAAAAGACGGTATTATCCGCTTTGGATTTGTGGGCTCTGCAATGCAGGATTTTTTACCTCCCTTGATCAAGGACTTTAACGAAAAATTCCCAAAGACAAGGTTTTCTTTGGATGAAATGAGCAATCAGTCACAATTGAACGCTTTGCAAGAAAAGCAATTGGATATTGGTTTTGTAAGATCAAATAAAGTTCCGGCCGGTTTAACCTGCGAAACGGTGTACACCGAAAACCTGTGTCTAGTGGTCCCGGAAAATCATAACATTTCAGTCGAAAACTTCAAGGACATGGGGCAACTATCCGAAGAAAATTATATTCTGTTTCCAAATGAGCAAAGTCAAATGTACTACCAGCAAATCATCAAGTTATGTCAGTACTACGGATTCACACCCAAGATTTCGCATAGATCCATACATGGCCCAACAATTTTCAAGTTAGTGGAGGCTGGAATGGGAATTTCTTTGGTGCCAAATTCATTACGAGACGATCGGAATTATAAGATTCGCTTTATTGAATTGAACAACGTTCCCTTCAGCACTTCCTTATTTGCGATTTGGGATAAAGAGAACGCAAAAACGGGTTTAAGATGCTTTCTGGAAATATTGTTTTCCAACAAGATATAGTCTAACCGAAATAGGTCTCTACCACATTTTTGGCCAAAATGTCAGCAGCTTCTGGGTAGAGGCGAAACCAAAGCTCCGGTTCAAAAATCTCTAACTCAGCCAAAGCCAATTGGTTGTCATTGTCCCTAAAAATATCCACACGCGCATACATGGGTAGCTCAGGAGCCGCGCTCACAGTATGTTCTGCAAACTTGATTTCTTCTTGGGAAGCCCTATAATTTTGTACGCTCCCTCCAAAATCATCTTGAACCCTAAAATCTCCGGATTTAGCAATCTTTAGTACAGCATGTGTAAATTGTCCGTTGAAAACCATCATCGATATTTCTCCTTGGTCCACAATGTTCTGCTGAAATTCTTGCAGCATCAAGGCCTCATTTGATATTAATCCTTGAAAAACCTCCTCATATTGATCAATTGCTTCGCATGGGATTTTGTAAGTATGCCTTGCCCCTCCTGAAACACAAGGCTTTAACACAAGTGCATCAGCTTTGAAGTTGTTCTTCTCTATTGCTTCTAAATGGACTTTTGAAAGCGAGGTGTGAGTCCCTTTTTCAATAAACCGGGTATTGGGAATGCCAACACCTTCTCGATTAAGATCTAATAAATAGTGCTTGTCAAAATTCCATTCTACCAAACCTTTGGAATTGATCAATTGGGTTTGTTTGGATACATTTTGCAACCAAAGAGAGAACTCGGAAACTCGATGGATATAATCCCAAGTGGACCTGAACATGGCATATTTGGTACTTGTCCAATCAAAATTGGTATCATCCCATGATTTTCTTGCAACCCGAAGCCCAAGTTGCTGCATCGATTCTGCAACCAACTGATCTTCGAGCAGCACATTTTGCATAAAATCGTCCGGCTTATTGGGCTCTAAATAGCTCGGAGCTGTAAGAACTACAACGTCAAATCCCATAGAGTCCTGTTAAAATCCAACCGCGGTATCATCCCCACGTTTGTCTGCTCCGCCTTCTAGTTTATTGTTTTCCAAAACGCGAATGGCATCTACTTTTCCTATGATTGGAGTTCTACTTTCGTTAATGATATACCCCTTGGACTTTAACCCAGTTTTGAGAGCTTCGGGAAAACCTTCTGGTTCAAAAATGACCATATCTGGTAACCATTGGTGATGGAAACGTGGGGCATTCACAGCCTCCTGCATGCTTAAGTTAAATTCATAAACATTAAGAATGGTCTGGGCCACTGCCGTTATAATGGTTGACCCGCCTGGGGTTCCAACCACCATATATAGTTTTCCATCTTTCTCTACAATAGTTGGGGTCATACTGCTTAACATTCTTTTTTCAGGGGCAATACTGTTGGCCTCCGCACCTATAAGTCCAAACATGTTAGGCACTCCAGGTTTTGCGCTAAAATCATCCATTTCATTGTTTAGAAAGAAGCCCAGTTCAGCGGAATACAACTTGGACCCATAACCTCCATTTAAGGTTGTGGTGGCAGAAATGGCGTTCCCATCGGCATCGACAATGGAATAATGGGTGGTTTCCATACTTTCAACGATTTCTACTGCTCCATGACTAACGTCTGAAGATAGGGTAGCTTTATCAAAGGAAAAATCATGCATTCGTTCTTCCAAATAGGTGTCGTTTAAAATGGTCTCAAGTGGGATATCCACAAAATCAGGATCGCCTAAAAAATAGTTCCGGTCGGCATAAGCTCTTCTTGAAGCTTCCGTAAAAAGTTGTATGGCCTTTGGCGAGTTGTGCCCAAACTTGGCTATGTCGTAGGGCTCCATCATTTTAAATATTTGATTTATGGTAACCCCGCCGCTACTGGGAGGGCTCATGGAAATCATTTTAAGATCCTTATACTCAAAAACAATAGGATCTCTCCATATGGCTTCATATTTTGCTAAGTCTTCCTCAGTTACAAATCCCCCATTTTCTTGAATGAAAGTGGCTAATTTCTGAGCTACTTCACCTGCGTAGAATCCATCTTTTCCTTTTTCGAGAATACTAGTTAGCGTTTTGGCCAATGCCGGATACTTAAGGGTATCTCCAGCTTTAATATCCTGTGCAAACTTGGTGCTGTCCCCATTTACTTGTACAAAACGTTCTTTATACGCTTCCAATCTTTTAGCCTGTTTTTGGGTGACCACAACCCCTTTTTCAGCCAAGGCAACTACTGGTTTTAACAATTCGGATAGGGGTAAGGAGCCAAACTTCTCATGAACCGCCATTACTCCAGCAACTGTACCAGGAACGCCTACTGCGGTAGCTCCTATCGTGCTCATATCGGGGATTACATTGCCCAATGAGTCCAAGTACATATCCTTATGGGCGGATAAAGGAGCTTTTTCCCGGTAATCCAGTCCACCAACATCACCGTTATTTTTTCTATACACCATAAATCCACCACCACCTAAGTTTCCAGCAAAGGGATAGGCAACGGCCAAAGCAAGTTCAGTTGCCACCATGGCGTCAAAAGCATTGCCTCCTTTTTGCATGACAGCGGAACCAATTTCAGATGCTTCTTTCCGTGCGGTGACCACCATAGCCTTTTCGGTAACCAATCCGGTTGGAGTTGCGGGTTGCTTTTTACAATGTAGGAACAGTAAGAGTGGGAGTACTAGTATTAATTTTCGCATAAGGAATTGTATTTTTCTCGGGAAAAGGTAATCAATTCTTCAAAAAAACTGGTGAATTCATTTTCAAAGGAACTGTAATGCTCCTCCAAGTCAAAAATGGCAAAATTCATCTTGGATTTGTTTTTGGTTCTTCGGTTCATTCCGTCCAACACTTTAGAAATACCTTTAAGGTCAGCATAACTATATAACCAGTTGTCTGCAACCATGTAGGGCATGATTCGTTGGGTGGCCAAGGGCAAAATGGAATAATTATCCTCTAAGAGGTCGTAAAAATTCTCTACATAATCTTGAAGAGGGGTTGAGGAATATTGCATCCAATTCTTTGCTAAAAAATGATCATAAAAAATATCCACAATCACTCTGCTGTAATGGCTGTAGTTTTTATGAAGTCTTTTGCTACTCTGTTTGGCTATGGGATGAGAATCGGTGTATGTGTCTATCTCCCTGTGCAACAAGATTCCTTTTTGGATGCGTTCCGGAAAATGTTTGAATTTATTTCCACGTATGTGGTCCGCAAAGAAATTGCCCAAGGTAATTTCCTTGTCATCAAAGGAAAGATAGATATGTGCCAAAAAGTTCATCAGTGCAATTTTTTTCAGTTGAAATTTACAAATTCGAAACATGGAATCGCCAACAGCGTTCTATATTTGCAAAAACTTTTTTAACACATGACGCTAATCAAATCCATTTCTGGAATTCGAGGAACCATAGGAGGAACAACCAATGATAACCTAACCCCAATTGATGCCGTTAAGTTTGCGGCCGCATATGGTACCTGGCTAAAAGAATATTCTGGAAAGACCGATTTGACCGTTGTAATTGGTCGTGATGCTCGGTTATCTGGGGAAATGATCCAAAATTTGGTGGTGTCCACCCTGGTTGGACTTGGTATTGATGTAGTTGACTTAGGATTGTCAACGACACCTACGGTAGAGATTGCGGTGCCCTTGGAAAAGGCGGACGGAGGAATTATTTTGACCGCAAGTCATAATCCTAAACAATGGAATGCCCTAAAACTTTTGAACGAAAGGGGTGAATTTTTGGACGCCAAACAAGGAGCAATTATACTGGAATTGGCAGAAAGAGAAGATTTTAATTTTGCAGAAGTGGATGATTTAGGTACTATCACCAAAAACGATTCCTATATCGATATCCATATAGACGAAGTACTTAATCTACCCTTGGTTGACCAGGAAATCATCAAAAAAGCCGGATTTAAGGTAGTTGTAGATGGTGTAAATTCTACTGGCGGAATTGCCATCCCAAAACTCTTGGAGGAATTGGGCGTAGAGGTGGTTAAACTATATTGCGAACCCACTGGACATTTTCCGCACAATCCTGAACCCTTAAAGGAGCACCTTGGAGATATTTGCGAAATGGTTGTTAAAGAGCAGGCGGATTTTGGGATCGTAGTGGACCCAGATGTGGACCGCTTGGCATTCATTAGCAATGATGGAGAAATGTTTGGGGAAGAATATACCTTGGTGGCCTGTGCAGATTATGTCTTGGGTAAAACAAAAGGTAATACCGTTTCCAATTTATCATCTTCCAGAGCCCTACGAGATATCTCCCAAAAACATGGAGGTACGTATGAAGCTGCAGCGGTAGGTGAAGTAAACGTGGTGACCAAAATGAAGGAAAACCAAGCCATTATTGGTGGAGAGGGCAATGGCGGAATTATTTATCCCGAAAGCCATTATGGACGTGATTCCTTGGTGGGGACCGCGTTGTTTTTGATGCTAATGTCAGAAAAAGGAGGAACAGTAGCTGAATTAAGAGCAAGTTACCCCAGCTATTTTATGAGCAAAAAGAAAATTCAACTTACCCCGGAGTTGGACGTTGATGCACTTTTAGAAGCCATGTACAATAAGTACAAAGGAGAAGAAGTATCCACCATAGATGGGGTAAAAATTGACTTCTCGGAAAACTGGGTGCACTTGCGCAAGTCAAATACCGAGCCCATTATACGAATCTACACGGAAGCTAAATCCCAAGCAGAAGCAGATGGGTTAGCAGACCGGATTATTGAAGAAATAAAAGAAGTTGCAGGGCTGGCCTAGGAAGGTCCTTCTATTTCGTAAAGGGTTTTTAGTTTGCTGAAGTCTGAATGGGAGATGTCCGATTTCTTATCCGAGTCTAGCCATATTTTCCATATTCCATCTTCCAACTTTAGGCCAACGTTGAAATAACCATAGCCTCGAACCACCATTTCGTCATCCTTTTTACCTTGGGAGCTAAAGCGATAGTAGCCAGTTTGGTAGGCCATTTCCTCACTTTTATCAATAGCGGTGGATAAAATGGCAAAGGCAATGCCCACTTTACTTCCACGTTGTTTTACATTGACCAAGAAACCACCAAAATGTTCCAGGTAGCTTTCACCCGATTTAATCTCATTCTGGTCAATGGTTACCCGAACAATTTCCTGGGAATGAATGGATTTTAGCTTATTGGGGTTCAATTCTACATACGATTCCATAAAGGGAATCCAAACGTCTTGTTTAATGGCATCAACAATTTCCTTGGAGACGGTATTGTCTTTTTGCCCAAAGGATAATATGCTACAAAGTAAGAAGAGGGAGGTGATTAACTGTTTCATTTCTTGGTTTTTGAATTAAGTTCAATTTAGGAAACAAAACAGCCAACGTCCAAACTTTAAGAAAAATTTAAACTCCAGGCCCAGCTTTTAGGTAGTCACTCCTGACCATCTTTGCGGTTTTATGTTCGCCAGTATGGCTCCACCCCGGCGGCTTGACCAAATAAAGCAGTTTGTTCCCAAGTCCTGGTGCTTTTATAACATCCTTTGCCAAAGCGGTGATTTCACCAAAATATACATCCATAAAATTTCCGGAGTCCATTTCTCGGGTTATCCCATATTCTATTTGAACATTTCTTTGCTCTTCTTGATAGGTACCAAACACCCTATCCCAAATGTTTAAAAGATTACAAAAATTGGTATCCATGTACAACGGGTTTCTTGCATGATGTACTCGATGGTGCGACGGAGTGAGCATCAATTTGTTCAAAAAACCAAAACGGGCATCCTTGATCATATTTTCTCCAATATGGATAAAGGCCCCATACGTACCATCAATGAACATAACGGTAAACAAAAGTTCAGGCTGTACACCAAGAAGGATACAGACGGTGGTTCTGATGATGTCTGCGTAGGGAGCCTCCAAGAAAAAATGGGCATGGGTTACAGATAGGTTCATTTCTTCTGGAGCGTGGTGGGTAGAGTGCAGACACCAAAAAAGCCGCACTTTGTGTCCTAAATAATGATACACAAAATGACCAAGCTCCCAAACGATGTAGGCATAGATGAACCAATACCAGGTGTTACTTGTTTTAAAAGGTGCATAAGCACTAAAAACACCAATACTGAAGGCGACCATAGCGATAGAAATAAACCGTCCTACAAACCGATTGAATATGTAAATCAGGAAATTAACTTTGTAGACCTTGATCTGCGGTTTCTTGTAGATCAATCCTACAGCCAATTCCAATAATAAGAGTAGTGGTATTATTGGATATATAAGTGATGCTATTCCTTCATAAGTTCTAAATGCGGCATAGTCACCGGTTTTGAGGATTTCCAAAACTTGGGATATTCCTAAAAAGCCTAGAACCTCGTTCAAAAGTGTCGATAAAATTTCCATACAGGAAGTATATGGAATTTGTTAAGTATTCCCATTTAATTTAGACCAACAACTTTGCGGAACTTATCAATAGAAGAATTTAATCCGTGCCCACCCAACTTAATAGGATTTCCTTAACCAGTTTTTCTTGACTCCAAACGATAAAATGATTCTCTTTCTCAACGGACGACTTTTTCCAAATCCAGGCCGGTCTGAGGCCAGGATTCTATGGTGTTTCAAAAAGTAGGTAACCGAAAACAAAAGCAATAAAAATGTAAGGGTTTTTAAATTGCTTTCTTACCGGCATGGGCACCGGGTGAGTTTAGAAATTTCTTTGGCATTTTGTCTTTGTGCTTCCATCTTTTATGCGTCCAAAAATAATATTCGGGTGCTTCATAAATCGATTTTTCCGTCTCGCTCAAAAATGCCTCGGATATTTTGTAATTATCAACTTCTCTGGGTTTCTCGGCAAGTACCTTGAAAGTACCTTGATAGTACCCGCGTTTTAGTTTTTTAACTTTAAGATAAATCGGTACAATATCATGTTCTTTACAAAGCTCTTCCCCGCCAACATGAACTGGAACCATAATGTTCATGAATTTGGCCCAATGTCTCGCCCTATTCAACATAGGAGATTGGTCGCTTATAATGCCAACGGTAATCAACTGACCACTTGTCTTTGCTTCGTTTATTATTTTCCGACTTTCATTAGTCCGAATGAGTGTTGTGCCGTATTTACTACGGATATCACGCACCAATTTGTCAAAGTGCTTATTCTGAATGGCTTGGTATATCGCATATGCCCTGGAACTTAGTTGAGAGTTTAAGGAAAAAACCCATTCCCAACTTGCATAGTGGGGCATCATTATCATTACATTTTTACCTTTTTTCTCAAACTGTATAACCTCTTCCACATTGGTAAAAACATACCTTTTTTTCATTTGTGCATTACTGATTCCCAATGTTTTTACCATTTCCAAAAACATATCACAAAGATGTTTGTAGAACTTTTTCTCGATGGTTAAACGCTCTGTACTTGTTTTATTTGGAAATGCCAATGCCAAATTTCCTCGAACCACTTTTTTTCGATAACCGAAGACATGGTAAAGCATTTGATATACAATATTAGAAATGAAATAAAGTATTCTAAATGGAAGTCTGGAAATCAACCAGAGTAGGGGATAGGCAAGGATGAAAACTACTAATTGCATACGTAAATCTTGTGGCAAATATAGCTATATTTGGGCCCAAACCTTATAGCCTATGTACAATTTGCACGCCGCTACCATTGCTATCATTGCGGCCAATATTTTAATCTCTTTACGGGGATTTAAAGATGCTGTTTTTTTTGACCGATATAAGTTTAGCATAGGCGGAATACAAGCTGGACAAAGGGAAAGAGCGGTGACCTCTGGTTTTCTGCATGTGGACATATCCCATTTGTTTTTTAATATGTTCACGCTCTATTTTTTTGCCAATGTGGTCATCAGTTCGTTTGGTGCCGGAAAATTTTTGATTATTTACTTTATCAGCCTTGTAGGGGGAAGCCTTTTGGCGCTTTTTTTTCACAAAAATGAACCCTATTACAGCGCAGTGGGTGCCAGCGGAGCTGTTACCGGAATTCTATATGCCGCAATTTTACTTAATCCAGATATGCGCTTGGGGATTATGTTCATACCCATCCCTGTACCTGCCTATGTGCTGGGGATTGCATATCTACTGTACTCCATTTATGGTATGAAAAGCAGATTGGGAAATATAGGGCATACTGCGCATTTTGGTGGGGCAATCGGCGGTTATGCAACGACTTTGCTTTTTAGACCTGAACTCTTTGCAACCGATACTTTTATTGTGGTCTTGTTGGCCATACCCATTCTTATTCTTTTTGTTTTGGAGAAGATGGGGAAAATATAATAAGGGATAAATCAAAAAAGCCGAAGGGTGGTAACCTTCGGCTTTACACATGTTTGTTTTTTGAATTCTAATTAAGAAGTTCAGCCACCTTTTGTTCCAAAGCCGGTCCACGTAAATCTTTGGCAACGATAACTCCATTTTCATCCAAAAGAAATGCAGCTGGGATAGCATTGATGTTGTATAAGCGAGCCACGGGATCCTGAAAACGTTTTAGGTTTGAGATGTGGTTCCAAGCCAATCCATCTGCCTCAATTGCTTTTGTCCAGTCCTCGGCACGTGTATCTAAAGAAACCCCGATAACATTTAATCCCTTCTCATGGTATTTGTTGTAAACGGAAACTATATTTGGGTTTTCTGCCCTGCAAGGTCTACACCATGCGGCCCAAAAATCGACCAGGGTCACCTTGCCCTTAACATCACTAAGCGCCAATGTACTGCCATCTGGCGTGGGTGCAGAAAATTCTGGGGCAACGCCACCAATCTCCGTTGATTTGTTCTTATCCAATTGCTCTTTTAATCTTGAGCCAGGGGAGGAAGCCTTCATTTCGGGTGAAAGTGCTTCATAGAGTGTTTTGATTTCCTGGTTGGGAACCGCCTTGCTCATCATTAGGTTGCTGATGATCAACACGGATATAAGGGCATCTGGATTTTCCCGGGCAAAATCAATGTTGAAAGTTTTTACCTCATCCTGAAACTCGATGTACTCTTCCCGAAGTGCTGTAACCGAAGCGGTATCTTGCTGCTGTGCAGCCACCCTCATATCATCTTGCATGGATCTTGCACGCTCAGAAAGTTTTCTGGATTCGCCCAAAAAATTCATAAAGAAATCATTTTGAGACGTACCTTTTAACCGGGCATAGTTCATGCTATCCTTTTGGAATCTTAGGTCTATATCCCCATTTTCCAAAACCAAGGGTACGTTACCTCTATTGGATTCAACAAAAATATAGTACAGCTTAGGCTCTTTTTGCGAACCTGTGAACGCAAAGGCACCATTTTCCACGGTGGTTGTATCAACATCAATCAACTGATTCACAGAATCTGTTGTTTTTAAGAAAACTTGGGTACCATTGTCCAAATCACCAGTAACAGTGGCATTCAGGGTGAAACCTTCCGGTTTTGAATTGCATGAAGCCAAAAACAAGACCCCCAAAGTAATCGTCAATATTTTTTTCATTCTAGCTATTTTAAGTCGCTAAGGTATTTAATACTTGTGGCATAAAAAAGCCCTTAACTTTTCTTAAACGTCAAGGGCCAACAATTTGTTCTTACTTATCAAAATTGGTATCGAATCCCTAGGGCAATGTCAAAATCGAAATCATCGTTGAATCCATCATATCCAATAAGCCCTATTTCAGGTCTAAAATCCAAGGAAAGTAACAAAGGGATGTCAAAATTGTATTCGACCCCGATATCCCCAGCGGCAAATACAAAAAGGCCATCATTGTCATTTCCTCCGGGTATGGGATCAAATTCTACACTTCCCAAACCGCCACCTACACCGTAGTACCAGTTAAAATTTCCATCCAATTGATGCACCCACTGGTACACACCGGATAACTTAAAAGCATCAAAATTCCGACTGTCCCGCCAACCAAGGTTAAACTCGGCCCGGTTATAACGGCCTATAGATTTTTGATAGGAAATTTCCGCCCCAAAACCATCACTGTCCCCAAGTCGGAGCCCTAATGCATGTTCTGAAATATCTTGGGCGCTAACCATGATCGTTGCAAACAAAAAAAGTCCAGTAAATAATGTGGTAATCCTCATAAGTTTCTCGTTTAGTTAAAAATTAAAGATAGCTTTGTACTTCTTTTTTACAATAAAACAACGTTGGATTCCAAAAATTGTTCCAAATTGGAAAAATCTTTATTCAAAAAACTCTCTCAGCGCCTTCAAGGCGAATTGTTAACAGATGATTTAAGTCGCACATTATATGCCACCGATGCCTCCGTATATCGCAAGCTGCCAGTTGCGGTGGCTTATCCGCAGGATGCAATAGATATCAAAACCTTGATCGCTTTTGCAAACGAACATCATATTGGGTTGATTCCTAGAACTGCAGGAACCTCATTGGCGGGGCAATGTGTTGGAGATGGCATTGTGATTGACGTATCCCGCTACTTCACCAAAATCATTCATCTGGATAAAGAAAAAAAGCAAGTTAAGGTACAACCAGGGGTGGTCCGGGACGAATTGAACCAATTCTTGAAACCCTATGGTCTTTTTTTTGGACCCAATACTTCCACATCAAATCGGTGTATGATTGGAGGCATGGTAGGCAACAACTCTTCAGGGACTACCTCTATTCAATATGGGGTTACTCGGGACAAAGTGGTTGATATGCAGTGCATTTTATCTGATGGTAGTGAAATAACTGTATCGGACATAAACAATTCAGAATTTGAAGAAAAGAAAAACACGGATTCTTTAGAAGGAAAGGTTTATGCCTTTCTGGACAAAGAATTGGGCAATACACAGATTCAGGAAGAAATACGAGACCGTTTTCCCCACCCCAGTATTCATAGAAGAAATACAGGTTATGCAGTTGATGAACTGCTGAACAACAACCACTTTGGAACCAAAAAAGAGGACTTTAACCTATGTAAATTGCTTTCCGGGAGCGAGGGAACTTTGGCCTTTACCACTGAAGTGAGTTTACAATTGGACGATTTACCTCCACCTATCTCAGCCATGGTGGCCACACATTATCATACCTTGGAGGACTGTCTTTCGGATGTTGCCCCAGTGATGAAGCATAGCTTGCACCTTTGCGAAATGATGGACAAGGTGATTTTGGATTGCACTAAAAACAATAGAGCACAATTGGCCAATCGGTTTTTTGTGGATGGAGATCCAGCAGGAATTTTGATGCTAGAGGTTAAGGCACATACCGAAAAGGATTTACAAAGTCAACTAGATTCCCTATTGCTGACTATTGAAGAATCTGGATTAAGTTATGCAAACCCTGTTTTAAGAGGGGATGATATAGCCAAGGCAATTGAATTGCGAAAAGCCGGATTGGGACTACTGGGAAATATGGTAGGAGACAAAAAGGCTGTGGCTTGTATTGAGGATACAGCAGTAACTTTGGATGATCTTAAGAATTTTATTGGAGAGTTCACCCAAATAATGAAAGGGTACAATCAGGAAGCCGTGTACTATGCCCATGCCGGTGCAGGTGAACTACACTTGCGACCCATCCTTAACCTAAAGAAATCTGAAGACGTTGGCTTGTTCAGAGCTATTACTACGGATGTGGCCCAACTCACCAAAAAGTACAAAGGCAGTTTCAGCGGAGAGCATGGTGATGGCATTGTAAGGGCGGAGTTTATTCCTTTGATGATTGGAGAGGCCAATTATGAACTTTTGAAACGATTGAAGTCCGTATTTGATCCCAACAATATTTTCAATCCAGGAAAAATTGTGGATGCCTATCCTATGGACAAGTCGTTGCGCTATGAAATTGACCGAAAAGAGCCAGAAGTGGAGACGCTGATGGATTTTTCAGACAGCGAGGGGATTCTAAAGGCAGCAGAAAAGTGTAATGGAAGTGGAGATTGTAGAAAAAGCCACCATATGAAAGGGGGAATGTGCCCCAGCTATCAAGCTACCAAAAATGAAAAAGATACCACTAGGGCTAGGGCGAATGCGCTCCGTGAGTTCCTGACAAATTCTGGAAAGCCCAACCAGTTTGATCACAAGGAATTAAAGGAGGTTTTCGATTTATGTCTAAGTTGCAAAGCCTGTGCCAGCGAATGCCCAAGCAATGTGGATGTTGCTGCCCTAAAAGCGGAGTTTTTATATCAATATCAAGAAACCAACGGCTACCCTTTTAGAAGTAAATTGTTCGCCTACAATACCAAACTGATTGCCTTGGGAAGTAAGCTTTCTGGGTTGACAAATGGCATATATAAATCCAAGATTTTGGGAGGTCTTTTGAAAAAAGTCAGTGGAGTGGCTCCAGAACGAAGCTTTCCCTTGGTACACAATTTCAATTTTGAGTCCCATCTGAAAAAAAACAAATACGAAGGAAACAGTTCCAATGAAAAAATTGTCCTTTATATAGATGAGTTCACCCGCTATCTGGATATAGAAGTAGGAAAGGATGCCATTGAGCTATTGTGTAAATTGGGGTATAATGTGCAATTGTTTTATGCTGAGAGTGGAAGGACATATTTGTCTAAAGGATTCTTAAAACAAGCTAAAAGCCTAGTTGCAAAGAATATGGACAGATTAAGGCCTATTATAGAGCAGAACATTCCGATAGTAGGTTTAGAACCTTCAGCGATTCTATCTTTTAGAGATGAGTACAAACGACTTTTTACTGAAAAGAAGCAGCTTGAAGTTTTAGCCTCCCAATCCTATTTGATAGAGGAATTTTTAGCAGAAGAAATTAAAAAAGGGAATATTACTGCTGACCAATTTACCGAAGAGCGGAAAGAGGTGAAAATCCACAATCATTGCCATCAAAAGGCATTATCCAACCAGAAGGTAACCTTTGATGTGCTTAACCTTCCCAAGAATTATAAAGTTTCCATAATTGCCTCCGGATGCTGTGGTATGGCTGGTTCATTTGGATATGAAAAAGAGCACTATGACACGAGTATGCAGGTCGGGGAGTTAAAACTATTTCCTGCGGTGAGAAAAAGTGATGAGGAAACATTAATTGCGGCCAACGGCACAAGTTGTAGGCATCAAATCAAAGATGGAACTTCTAGGGACGCGGAGCACCCGGTTTCAATCTTGCGAAAGGCCTTGGTTATCTAAATCTATATTCTTTTCGGTGGAATTTTCCATGGGAATGTCCTCCACCTCTAGTTTTTCCATTGGTTGTTCGGTTACTCCATCTACATTTTTGTCGGTTTTTGAAGCCTGGTAAAGTTAGATTAAGATTAACTGTAAGGGTTGTTTTCTTAAAAGGGTAAGAACTGCTACCTTTGGGGCTTACTGAATTTTTGGCTATATGGCAGGGAATACATTTGGGCAGCTTTTTAAGCTTACAAGCTTCGGGGAATCACATGGTAAGGCGTTAGGAGGAGTAATAGACGGTTGTCCAGCAGGGTTAGAACTAGACTTAGAGCAGATTCAGTTAGAGTTGGATCGTAGAAAACCCGGTCAATCTGCCATTGTAACCCAAAGAAAGGAGCCGGATACCGTTGAGTTTTATTCTGGAATTTTTGAAGGAAAGACCACGGGAACCCCCATTGGTTTTGCCATACACAACACCAATCAAAAATCCAAGGATTACTCCCACATCAAAGATTCTTACAGACCATCACATGCGGATTATGTATACGACAAAAAATACGGTTTTCGAGACTACCGGGGTGGGGGAAGAAGCTCCGCGAGGGAAACTGCAAGTAGGGTAGTAGCTGGAGCTATTGCCAAACAAATGCTGGATGGAATCACAATTAACGCCTTTGTATCCCAGGTGGGTGATATGAAATTGGAAAAAGAATACCAAGAACTTGACTTTTCCCTTATAGAATCCAATCCGGTTCGTTGTCCAGATACTGAAATGGCCCAAAAGATGGAGACCTACATCAAATCCATCAAAAAAGAAGGAGATACTATCGGAGGAGTGGTCACTTGTGTTATCCAAAATGTACCCATCGGTTTAGGTGAACCCGTCTTTGACAAACTTCATGCAACTTTGGGTTCGGCTATGCTTTCAATAAACGCAGTGAAGGGTTTTGAATATGGCAGTGGATTTGACGGTGTAAAGATGAAGGGAAGCCAGCATAACGATGCTTTTAATACAGATGGGACCACCGTCACTAACTTAAGTGGTGGAATTCAAGGCGGAATCAGCAACGGGATGGACATCTATTTTAATGTTGCTTTTAAGCCGGTTGCAACTGTACTTCAAGCATATGATACAATCAACAAGCAAGGAGAAAAAATAACCACACAAGGTAAGGGAAGGCATGATCCCTGCGTAGTTCCTCGTGCCGTACCCATTGTGGAAGCCATGGCCGCTTTGGTTTTGGCAGATTACACTCTTTTGGCTCGTTCCAACAAAATCTAATTGGGCAGTTAGGGGTTTTCCCATCAAATATGGTATCTTACTTTCCTAAAATAGATATATGCGTAAACTAGAACTGCATTGGCAGATCCTTATCGGTATGATTTTGGGAATCGTTTTTGGATTTGTCATGACCCAAATTGATTGGGGTAAGGAATTTGTCTCTGATTGGATTCAGCCCCTCGGGACCATTTTTGTGAAACTGTTGAAACTTATTGCAATTCCACTCATCATTGCCTCTTTGGTCAAGGGAATTTCAGACCTCAAAGACATTTCCAAGTTTAGAAATATAGGTTTACGTACTATTGGTATTTACATAGTGACTACGGTTGTGGCCATAACCATTGGTTTGATTTTGGTTAACGTACTTCAACCAGGAAATGGCATCTCAGAAGAAACAGTTATTAAACTCACAGAGACCTATGCCGGTGATGCAGAGGTAACTTCCAGATTGGAACAGGCTACCAAGCAAAAGGATAGTGGACCCTTACAGTTTTTGGAGGATATGGTGCCAGATAATGCCCTGAAGGCAATGAGTGAAAACGAGTTGATGCTACAGGTCATATTTTTTACAATATTCCTTGGCATTTCCATGCTGTTGATTGGTGAAAAGAGAGCCAAACCCTTAAAGGACTTTTTTGATTCTTTGAATGATGTGGTGCTCAAAATGGTTGATTTGATTATGCTTACTGCTCCCTATGCGGTTTTTGCCCTTTTGGCAAGTGTGGTGGTTTCTTCCAGTGATCCTGACTTATTATTGGCATTATTAAAGTACGCAGGTGTTGTTGTTGGTGGGCTTGTTTTAATGATCATATTCTATACCATTGTGGTTTCAACTTTTACCAAAAAGAATCCATTTTGGTTTCTCAAAGAGATCAGTCCAGCACAGTTATTGGCATTTTCTACAAGTTCAAGTGCAGCAACCCTACCTGTGACCATGGAGCGGGTAGAGGAGCATATTGGAGTGGACAAAGAAGTTTCAAGTTTTGTGCTTCCAGTGGGGGCTACCATCAATATGGATGGAACAAGTTTATACCAAGGGGTTGCCGCGGTTTTTATTTCCCAAGCCCTAGGATTTGATCTAACTTTCGGAGACCAATTAACCATAGTGCTAACGGCCTTGTTGGCTTCGATTGGTTCGGCCGCTGTTCCAGGTGCTGGAATGGTAATGCTGGTAATCGTTTTGGAATCCATTGGTTTTCCAGCGGATAAACTGGCGATTGGTTTGGCATTGATTTTTGCAGTGGACAGACCGTTGGATATGTGCAGAACGGTTGTTAATGTTACGGGTGATGCAACGGTGTCAATGGTCGTTGCCAAATCTGTAGGAAAGTTGGGCAAACCTCATGTTAGAGACTGGGATGATCATTTGGATGAAGTGAAATAGCAAGTTTGGGTGACAAGTATTCCAATTAACCTTTGACCAATTTGCATACTACTTGGGTAAACCTAAATCCAAGGACCCAAATTTAAAATTGGAGATATGCAACCCATTATCAAGATTGGGTGATCCTGATATTTGGATGAGTGGGAGGGAAGTCTAAGGGGTAAAAAGTAGTTGAAATCCGTCTGCTCCAGTTCCGGTTGAGATTTGGTTCTGGTCCAGTAGTAATTGTCCATTGGAAATGGATATTCCAGCAAACTCTTGGCCATTTATTTCGAGATATTGCTTGTTGCTTACCGTGAGAATGGAGTAATCGTATTCCCCAGATACCAGCCCGTCGTAAATAATCCCGGCCTTATCATTATTGTTGATGATTTCCAATTTTGATGTAGGGGTGGTAAAGGTCCAGGTAATTATTCCCGCTTCGTAATCATCATTTATTCCGGCAAAACCTCCACTGATATTTTGCACCTCCCAAGACCCGGATAAGATGTCTTCTTTAGGGGCAGGGGCATTATCGGTGGTAGAGCAACCCACGAGGGTCAAGAAACCAACAAAAACTAATGCTAAAATTGACTGTTTCATAACGGTATTTAATCTTTAGATGATTTTGGGGTCAAAAGTTGCTTTCCTAATGGTTTCATTTCAAAAATTTGGCTTGCAACTCAGCCGTTGGAATCATACAGGCATCTTTACGACCAAACCACCTGTAACGGTTTCTGGCGATAAGGTCATAAATGGCGTCGCGCAGCACCCTAGGAATCCAAGTAAAAACGGCAAGTGCTTTCCAAAGGCCACCTAAATTCTGGCCAATACGCAAAGCGGCATCCGATTTGGTAAAATAGGCCACACCTGATTCTATTAGAATGATGGAATCTACTTTGGTGGTGTCAATGGCACGCTCTGTAATCAAGCGTTCTCCAATCTTACTTTGGAGGGCCGCATAGCGGAACACATCCTTTGTATCCCGCTTGATGATAAACTGCACAGTGCCATTACAAAGGTTACAGACCCCATCGAATAGGATTATTTTTTTATTGTCTTCCACATTGCAAAGATACGGCCCTTCGGAATCAAAGCCTAGTAGGTATCAGGCTAGGCTCTTATTGTGGACTTTTAAACTAAACTGTTGACCACCCCAAACATATTTGCAGCGCCCAAAACAAGCTCAAACCATATTCCTTGGGTTATTTTTTTGTTGGGTTTGCCATCAACCACGGTGCTAATAAGTCTTCCTAGGGCAAAACCAAGAAAAATCAAGGCGGCCACCACAAAAGAAGTTAGGGTAAAGCTTGGTATCAGAATTCCCAGTAAACTTAGGATTCCCCCACAGAGCATTACCGCGCTTAGTCCTCTTACTTCGTTGAGTAGGTCTACATCTTTTTCTAAGCTAATCCCGGAATTTTTTAAATAAGTTTTTATGGGATTGGTTAGGCGCATGGTTCCTACAAACAACAACATAAGACCTGATAACGAGAGAATAACAATTTTGATGATTTCCATTTTTAATATGCTTTTGGTTAATACTACTGCAAAGCTAAGACGGTATTATGACAGAGGGGTGTCAGGGGTGCTAAGATTTTTGTACATACTCCTCAAAATACTTTTGCAAAGTCATGTTATGTGGGACAAAGGTTTCGTTCTGGGGAACTAATTTTTTAATAAAATCGATTCTAAAGGCCCTAAAATCCTCTCTCAACCTACAAAAGGCTATGAGTAAAAAATTTCCATTGATACTATAGATGGCAAAGGGCTCTATACTGCGGGTAGTTCGTTTTTGTACGGAAGAAAGGTAGTCTATGCGTAACACCTGAAAATTGATAATGGCAGACTGTATCTGCATTAAATTGCTGCTCGATTGTTCTACTTTCCGTCCGGTGCCAAAGTAGACGCGTTCAGCCAACAAATCTGCATTTCCCTTTTGGGAATAACGCAGTATGGCCTTTATTTTTTCCAAAGCGCTGGAAACATTTTCGGTAAGTGATTGATCCTTGTTGGTACGGACCAGCTGCTCCACGGTAATGAGGGCGTTGGCCTCATCCTCACTAAACAGCACAGGGGGGAGGTGGTATCCTTCCATAATGGAAAACCCTTTACCTTCTTCCGTTACAATGGGAATGCCGGATTTTTCCAGCGTACGAATATCTCGGTAATAGTTCGTACGCTCACCTGGTGCTTTTCTGCAAGATAGGTGGCCGTTACAATTTTTTTGGACTGCAACTGCGTAATGATTGCGGTTAAGCGGGAAAGTCTTGGTTTTTCTTTTTCCTCCATTTTTGGATATCCTGCGGATTGTAGCAAATGTACCACAAGATACAAGAAGGTATTGCCTATTGGTTTATTTGGAGGCTACGTCCGGTCTTTTTCCAAAGTACCACATCAAAATTCCTCCGGTTACAAACATCCAAATGGAATATGCCCCTGTTGGAATTCCCATTTCTATATTGTTAAGGATGGAAGTGGCAATCACAAAGGCCAGTGTACCGTTTTGTATGCCACTTTCAATGGTGACGGAAATCACATTTTTTAAATTTAATTTGAACAATTTGGCAGTCAAGTAGCCCAATCCCATCGTTGCTAAATTAAGCACCAAGGTAACCAGCCCGGCTGCTTTCATTCCTTCTACCAGCTTTTCGGCATTTGCGGCCAATACGGCAATAAACACCAGTATAAAAATAACAGTTGAGGCAATCCGCATGGGTTTTTCCATCCGCATTGCAAATGCTGTCCTACGTCGGCGGATGAACATCCCGATGGAAATAGGAATAACCGTAATTCCCATTATTTGCATGATGGTATCCATTATGGGTAATTGAATGGCAACATCCGTGGTGCTCCCAAAATAGGCCAGAGCGTAGGACAGGATAAAAGGTATGGTCAAGATACTTATAAAACTGGCTATGGCCGTCAGCGTAACCGATAATGCGATGTTCCCCTTGCACACCTGTGTTATCAAGTTACTGGTGGGGCCACCAGGGCAAGAGGCTAAGATCATGAGCCCAACAGCAGTAACCGGATTCAGCCCAAAAGCTATGGCCAATGAAAACCCAATAATGGGTAAAAACAACAGTTGATTGGTAAGGCCAATTAAAATGGCTTTGGGGTATTTTATGATTCGGGTAAAATCGGCGGGGATCAAGGTCATGCCCATTCCCAACATAATAATGGCAAGGGATAAGGGCAAGAATACTTTGCCCACAAGTTCGGCTGCAGTCATAGTTGTATCGGTTATTTAAGTTTGTTGTTGGCGCAATAGGCCTCTTGGTGTTTAGGGTCTAATAATCCCCGGCTACCGGTAGGGCAAATGCAACCCTTGTGGTTGATGGCTTTGAAGATACTATATATTGGAACTTATGCCAAAAGATAAATCTGTACCGCCCTAAATGAAATAATCTCGCGGGACGTGGGGTCCAGGAGGTAATCTAGATTTTATCCAAAAAGGATAGTACTACCTTCCATGTGTTGTCAACTTCGCTTCCAACCCTTTCTGCCACAAGCATTGACGAACCATGGACCCCATTTTTGGGCACGAAAGTTTGATGACCATACGAAGTTGCCATTTCAAATTGCACTTTTGAGCTTTCACTCTCCATCTCATTGGGCGGCCATAGTAGTAGCAAAGGTATTTTTATAGTTTCAAAATACTTGTCTGGGAGGCAATCTTTCATTGACCCGCCAGATGCTGGCGAGAATGCCAGCACCCCTTGAATATCTTGCTGTCTATTGCTGGCCAGTTGTATGACTAGTGAAGCACTATAGCTACTTCCCCAAACAATTTTATCGCCAGTAAACCCAGAATCAATTATAAAATCCAAAGCACTTTCAAGATTGTTGTAGGCGTCACAATACCTATACCCATCCCCATAAATATGGGTAGGAACGTTGGCAAGGGTACGGTTGTAATTCCCATAATATTGTCCGCCCACTCTTTGGTCAATTGCCAAAACATTGTAGCCGTTTTTGATTAAATTGGGGATAATGGGCGCATATTCTCCACGCGCATTGGACCCGCCTTGGTGAAAAAGCAGGATGGTTTTGCCCAGTTTGTCCAATTCAAATAGATCTCCGAAAATCTTGATGCTATCCGGCGTGTAAAAGCTGATTTCTTGGGCAATAGTAACCTCATTTGAAATTTCCTTTTTCTGCTCGGTTTTACATGAGCCTAGGATAAGCAAAACTCCAATAAAGGCTATTGACAAAATTCTCATGATCCTTTTTGTTTAATTGTTAGGTAATGATATAGTTATGTAACTCAATTATTGTTTAAACCAAGCAGTAATCTCATCCCCTCTTTGCCAATCCCAGTTATATGGTCTGAAATCAGTTCCTGTCCAATCGCCAAGAAATTCGTTAATTGATCCATCTTTTCTTTTCACCTGTACTTTGTACAGGCCTTTTCTTTCTGGTTGATATTGCTTTAAACTAATAAATGGCATAATCCTAGGTCTATTTTATTTGCATTTTACAAGTTGAAGTGAACAGTTTTTGAACTCTACAGGCTTTTCAAAATCTTTCCTGACCAATGTCCAATAACTCAAAAAGTCCTGCTCTTCCATAAACTTACAAACTTTGGACAAGGTAAGGAACACCCCAAGCACTGTTCTGACCCTTAAAAGGATATGATATTTCTTCTGTTCAAGTCTTAAAATAAAGAAGAAAGCCAAAAAACAAGTATTTGGTAAGCTGTAAGGTTCCAATAGTAACTTGATTACCCACTGTTCTTCTTGATTCATAAAAACTGGAATATTCATCTACATAGTTACTTAAGATAAAGTCCGTTCCAACAAAAGGATATAAGAATTGAACCAAAAAAACGCCTACATAAACCAATACTAAGATTAAAAGTAGTTTACTGAAATTTGCGGGAAACAACTTCACAACTCTATTTAATGCCCATACCATAATAGTGCAAAAGAACCATAATCCAATTAGCTCTGGCAGCCAATAAATTTCAACCGATTCTGAAAGAAAAGCTATTTGCAAATGCTGTAAGGAGTATCCTATGAGTCCTGAAAATTCAAGAACGGAGAGGAATAAGAAAACCCCAATACCTAATATTTTTATAAAGTCTGTTTTTTTGATGCCCATTTATTTTAATGCATTTTTTACGAGTTGAATTACAAGTTACAATCTTGAGGGAGCCCAGGCTACAGTTCAGTTTTTGTTAGCGCCTGTTTTTGTATAATTCCAGGGCCTTTTTTAGTTTTAAAGCTCCATCAGCGGTCATGCCCCTATCCAATTCCATTCCTTCTGTGGTACAGAATTCTTGAAATTCAACCAGCTTGGTATAGTTGAAACTCGCTATTTTGGAGTGACCCGGTAAAGTATCAATAATGGATTTTAATATCTTATCACCCTTGACCAAATATTTTATTTGGAATGTTCTTGGTTTTCTTTCCAGTACCTCGTCCATATAATGATGCATTTTTTCAACAGTGGTAACTGCATCACCGGAACTTTTTACAGATAAAAGACTGGATTTGGAGTTCATTACTTTTCGCCACGCCATGAAATCTTTGAGTTGCTCTAAATCCTCAATTTCTACTGATCCATCAATAAACACTTCGTGGTAGTTTGTGTCCAAGAATAGCGATGCACCTTCAAAATTGTAATTGTTCAATTCAACCAAATAATCCTTTACAAGCTTCTCAGGTTTCTTGGAATGATTTGGTATACACAAAATAAGTATTAAAGTGATAAGGTAGCTCTTCATGTTATTTTTAATTGATACTTACTGCCTCAGCTATTACTTATGGCAAGTGATAACAACTGACTTTATTTTCGGTTTATTTATATCGATATACTTCGTGATTGCCAAAATCGAGCAAACCAATGGTTGAATCAAATTTAGCCCCGAGGCGTAATGCCAACTTCTTGGAGGGTCTGTTTGCTGGGTCAATATAACTGACCAATGAATCTAATTTCAGTTTTTCCAAGGCGAATTCCTTAACGGCCAGACCAGCTTCAACCCCATACCCTTTTCCTTGAAATTTAGGCAATAACCAATATCCCATTTCAGGTTCGGGCCATGGGTGGGATTTCCATAATCCAATAGTTCCTATCAGATTTCCAGAATCCTTTTCGGCAATTGCGAGGTACGAAAATCCGTTAAGCTCATAGTGACCAATATACGTAGCCATCAATCTCCATGATTCTTCAGGTGTTTTCACTCCTCCAACATATTTAGCATTCTCTTCTACAGCGTAAAAATCGGCGAAAATGGAATAATCTTTGTTTTTCCATTGTCTAAAAATCAGCCTATCAGTTTCTATACCTATCATATTTGCTTAATAGTTATTCATTGAGTATACGCCCTCATCTTGTTACTAACGGTCTCGTGTATGAGTAGTAGCGGATTTCTACTCACAAACCTTTCGGTTTTGCACTGACCTTTGTTCTATGTTTATGCTTTCATTTTATCATTTAAACCAATATTACCTATACACAATATTGTACCCTGGCATACTTTAAATCGGATGTACTACCTGATAATTTTTGATGATAATTATTTGCTTTTTAGCTTTTCAGCCACCTTGTCATAATATTCTTGTGTTAGTACCTCGGTCCAATTAGTGGGCTGTTCACCACTATAGAAAGCCAAATATGTTACATCTTTATCCTTGGTAGAGGAATGCCAATGCTCGATATCTTTCGCACATTTAATTACGTCACCTTCTTTCAGAATTACAGGCTCTTTACCTCTCTCCTGATAATAGGCTTCGCCATCTACAATTATTAAAATCTGCACAGAACTATGTTTATGCCAATCCAAGGTGGAGTTGGCTCTAAAGGTTGCTTTTGTAATATTATAACCCAAGTCGGCATCATCGTGAATTATGGCATTTAACCAAGCCTCCCCAATGTAATGCGTATTTGGTGCCTTTGTGCCCTCAGTATGATAGGAGGAAACGTTATAATCAGAACTTTGGGCAAATAAGTATAGAGGGGCTAAAATAAATAGGGTGAAAATTAAATTTCTCATTTTATACTTTTTAAATTAATTATTTCCAGTGGTCGTTCGGAGTTCATTGCTTGAGTACAACACATTTATGTCAACAATTTACCCTTTTTATGCGGTTTGCCTTCTTGGTTGTTGAGAGAAATATTACCATTTTAATTTAAACTGTATATTTACCCCGTCAACACATTCTGACGGCTTAGAGTGGTCGATTACCTAAAACACATATCTATGGCTAATCAGAATGAACAAAACCGTTGCCCGTATTGTAATGCGGCCTTTGCTACGGCAGGTACACGCTACGTACCACAAATTTCCCAGCTTACCCCAGCACAAACACAACTTTTGGATTTTGCTAATGCCCTGGATGCCCCAGATTTGGTTAAAGCCCTAAAACTCATCCATGATCTGGCGCTCTACCACTCAGACGGACTTATAGATGACCCGGAAAAAGTGGCACTCTATTGGGTAAAAGGGCTGTGGGAGCATATTGAGGGGATTGAAGGAGGGAAAAATTGAAAATGGAAAATGGAAAATTGAAAGTGGAAAATGGAAAATGGAAAGTTGAAAATGGAAAGTTGAAAATGGAAAACTGAGTTTGAACTTGAACTTGTTTTTTAATTAGGTGATGGGTCTTTGTCTGGGCTAATCTTCTTGGGGAACAAGCGCCACAATCCGTAAAGGTGCGCCACTACCGCCCTTAATTTTCATGGGCAGGGCTATAATTTCAAATCCGGTTGTGGGCAGTTGGTCCAAGTTGGTCAGGTTTTCAAAAGCGGGAATGTCCTGTCCCAGTAAAATTACATGACTTTGAAAGTATTGCGACTGGCCATAGTCTATGCTAGGGGTGTCTATACCAATGGAGGCAATTTTGCGGTTATCTACCAACCACTGTGCCGCTTCGGGCGAAAGTCCGGGAAAGTGCAGCAGCTTTATGGCGCCCTCTCCCCGCTGGTCCGTTCCCAAATATTGCATTTTGTCCGGATAATATTTGGAAAAATTGGTTTGCAGGAGTACAATGCTTCCCTCCGGGATGGGGTTGCCCTGTTGCTTTTCCCATGCTTGCAAATCGGCGATGGTAATCAAATAATCCGGATTGTCCATTGCCTTGGCGGAGACGTCCACTTTAATGGCGTTGCCTATCAACTTTTCGAGCGGAATCTCATCTACCGTTTGTTTGTTGGCCGCAAAATGAATGGGCGCATCAATATGGGTGCCACCATGCTCGGCCGTGGTAAAATTATTGGCGGCGTAAAAGTAGCCCTTGTCCGTTTGCCCATGAAACACGGTATCCAACTCAAATTCTTGGGCGGTGACCCAATACACGGTCTCGCGGGAATAGGTGTGGGAGAGGTCCACTATCTTTTTTTGTTGGGTTTGGCCCAACTTTTCCGCTTTGCCATCTGTGCTAAGGTTGGGCTGGCAGGCCATAAGGGTGAACACTGTGCATAGGTATGGTACGGTTTTTTTCATGACCTCTTGGTTTTGGATAACGGATACTGAAGTTCGGAATTTTTCCTTCAATAACAAGAAATGCCGTGCATTGCGATGGGCATACACGGCATTCCATATACGGTATCTTGTTTGCTATTTGGAGGTTTGGTCTATAAATGCGTCCACATCCTTTTTAAATTTTGCCATGGAAGGGATATGCGTATACATCATGTGCCCAGCTTCATAATATTTCATGATGATGTTCTTTTTCAGCTCAGCGTCCAGTCCCATATGGTTGATGGAGTGTTCCACACCATAAAATACGGTTGCTAGATCATAATAGCCGTTCAAAATCAGAATCTTTAAGTCTGGATTCCGTTTCATGGCAGAGGTCATGTCTGGCAAGGTGGTCACGGCCACTTGCATATTCCAAATGATGTTGCCACTGTGATTCCAGTCCCATTTAAAGTTTTTTCTAGAACCCGCGCTGGTGGTGTAGCTCAAATCTTTTCGCACTTTAAGGTCGTTGTACAGATAGTCTTTAAATGCCGAGATATAGGGTGGGGATATGGCATCGCTCTGTGGGTCGGTGAGGGAAGATTGCGACAATAAATCCTCATTGACACCGGTAAACCTTGAGTCTAAACGACCCACTGTAAGTCCTTTATCCCTAAGTAGTTCCTGAAAATATTCTCCGTTAGTCACCCTTAAGTCTGCTTTGAGGTAAAAGTCTTGACTCAAACCGGAAAGGTCTGCCAGCTTTTGGGCCACAGCATTTCTTTCCGAAGTACTCAATTGATCCCCTTTGAGTAGGGCGGGGGAATATTCATTCTCGGTAAATGTTCTAACACCCGCTAAAAAAGCTTCCAAGCTTTCTCCTTTGTTCTTTACCTTGTCATGATACCATGCCGTGGCGGCATAGGTAGGAAAATGAACCAAATATGCGGTATCGTCCCCTGGCCCGAACAATAGATGCTGCAAATCAAAGACCGCGGAGACCATGATCACTCCGTTCATGGCAATTCCCTTGTCTTGCAGATGCTTGACCAATCCGGCATTCCTAAAGGTACCGTAGCTTTCCCCCAACAGATACTTGGGGGCGTTCATTTTATCCGTTTTAATGATGAACTGTTCTATGAACAGCCCAATACTTCTAATGTCTTGGTCCACGCCCCAAAAGTCTTCCCATTTGGCATCGCCAATGGGTTTGCTAAAACCAACTCCAACAGGGTCGATCATCACCAAGTCCGCTTTATCCAAGATGGAAAACTCATTGTTGACCACCTTGTAAGGCGCTGGTTTGGTGTAGGCAGGATCATTGATTTCTATTCTTTTGGGCCCCAATACGCCAAAATGCAACCAAAAAGAAGCCGAAAGCGGGCCTCCGTTAAAAGCAAAGACAATAGGTCTGTTTTTGTTGGAATTGGTTTTTCTATAATGGGTGAAGCCAAACAGCGCAATGGGTTTATCGTTTTCATCCCGTAATTGAACCGTTCCCGTTTCCGCAGCCAGGCTAATGGTTTTACCGTTGATGGTGACTGATTGGGTGGAGGTAAATGTTTCTGCTTCTGGCAGCTCTTTTTTCTCGGTTTTGTCTTGTGCGAAGGAAAAGAATGTACAGAGAACAAGTACAGACACGAGTAACTGGGTTTTCATATGATGTAAATTATTGATTGCACTTCTAACTTCGGGGGGACATTGCTCAAAATAAGACTAAAAATTGATTTATGAGGGTTTTTCTAAAGGGTATTCAGAAAACGGGTCAGATCCATATCCTTCTCGAGTTCCAATTTCTTTTTGAGTCGGTATTTGGATTTGAGGATACTGTCTGGCAGCACGTTTAAGGTAGCTGCAATTTCCTTGGTGGTGAGGTTCATCCGCAGAAAGGCGGCCAACCTTATTTCCTTCTCGGAAATGTCTGGATAGAGAGTCTTTAGTTTTTGGTCAAAGTCGTTATGCACTTCGGAGAAGTAGGATTTAAAAACCTCCCAGTCCTTGTCGGAAGCATTTTGTTTTTTGAGCAGCATCACAATCCTTCGGAACTCGATTTTAAACTTCTCTGGGGAGTTTTTAAGGTTTTCCAAGTTCTCTTTCAGCTCTTGGATAAAGGTGTTCTTTTGCACCAAATGTAAGGTCTGGCTGGTCAACTCCTTTTTCTTGTGTTCTATTTCCTGTTTATAGATTTCCTCCTGTTTTTCCCGGGCAATGCGGTTCTTTTTCATCCGTTGGCGATACCCAAAGGCGGATAGCCCAAATAGGGCAAGGGCAGAGGCCATACCACCAGCGTATAATCCCTTGGTGAGTTGGTCCACCTTGGCTTTTTCGTTCAGGGTGTTGATTTCTTCTTCCTGCAGGGCGATGGAAGCTTCCTTCTTTTCGGTTTCGTAAATGGTTTGGAGTTCTGACATCCGTTGACCGCTCCTTAGATTGTAGATGCTATCGTTGAGAGCTTTGAACTGTATATGGTTCTTCAGGGCTTCCGAAAAATTTCCTAAACGCTGATTGTTCATATATATAATCTTGTACGCTTCAGCTTGATCTTCTAGAAGTCCTAATGAATCTGCCATTGATTTTACTTCTTGCGCTAATTCAAGTGCTGTGACTAGTTGATTATTCTTGCCTGCTATTCGAGCCAAAGCCAAATTAGAGCTAATCTTATTTGCAGTTTGGCCCAAAGAATCTGAAAGCCGTAAAGATTCAGTCAGAAATTGTTTGGCCTGCACATATTCATTTGTTTTTTCGTAGTATAAGCCAAGTCCGTAGTTGGCATTCAATAAACCACTTGGGCTTTTCAGTTCGCCGGCTAATGCTCTACTCTCGTTGAGTATTTCTTTTGCCTCGGCCAGTTTGTTCATATCATTGGAGTAAATAAGCCCCAATTGAAATAAATTCAACATTGCGCCACGTTTATCATTACGTGTTCGGTGCAACTTCAATTCTTTAGTTAGGTACTCCAGAGCCAAGGTTGTATCTCCCATTTTAAGGTAATTCTGGGCGATTTTATTCATGGCAATAACCTCGCTTTGTCTTGCCCTGTAATGATCATAGTTTTTATAGGTATGCATGGCTTCAATAGCACTCTCTAACGATAACCGATGATGGCCTTTTCTAAAGTATACCGAGGCTATCAATGATTTACAACCTGCATAACCAATAGAATCTGTCATTTTTAAAAAGGCAGGTATTGCTTGCTCTGCGTGGTAAATAGTACTGTCTTCTTGACTTATCATATTAAAGTTCGCAGCGATATTATAATGCATGGCAGCTACACAGCTATACTCATTCTTTTCAAGTCCTATCTGAATTCCTTTTCTATAGTAAGCATTTGACTTATCGTAGTCATCAATATAGGAATAAGCAATTCCCATGCGTTGATAGCCTGTATATTCTGCCGGTACATGATTGAGATCTTTTCCTAATTGGATCAATTCATCTGCATAAAAAAATGATTTCTCAATATCATTGTGAATGTGGGCCCTCCAAAGATTGGTCAAAATGGAGGTGCGTAGAGTATCTCGTGGTGAAATTCGCAATAAGTTTTCTAAACTATCTATTTGTTCAGGTGTTGCATCATATTGCGCCATGCAAATGAATGGAAAGCTGACAAACAAAAGAGTGTAAAAACGGATGAGTCCCTTCATGGTTGTTGGTTTTGACTTTCCTAAATATAGATTAAAAGACTAGAACCCTGTTAGGGCATTTAACTCTTGGTTTTTACAAATGTCCATTGATTGTCCATGCCACTATAGTTGAAAGCAAAAACATTTTTTGTTTTAAGTAATTGAATAACAAATACTTAAAATACATTTCATATTCCAAGAAGTTATCCTTGTCCATGGCTTTTTTGTGCCCTAGCCGAGCTGCCTGTCCATACTTTGTCTATGCCCAAAATTAGGGTTGGGCCTCTTTCTCATCTAGGTTTGGAGTGTTGAATCTTAAAAACCAAGAAGTTATGAAAACAAATCACCCCCTTTTAAAAATTGGACTGCTTGTCATACTAGCTGGCATGTCCTTTTCAATCTTTATTGCATGCAGCAAAGACAACAATGACACTCCAATTACGGATGATGAAGTAGTTGTTGATGACGATGTGACTACTGAAGACCTTAATGCTGAATTGGCCAATCTTCAAGCCTTTTCCCAGCCTGCCGAGATTTCCACCCCAGAACTGTTGGATGAAGAAGACCCTACCCGTGATGTGGATTATGAATGTGTGGTAAAACACTATAAAGCTGCCCCGGGTTTTGATGAAATGCTTTCCTTGGACCCTTCCACCGATGTGATTTATCCTGGCGCCATGCTTAAGGGTGAATCCATTCCAACTGGTGAATACATTGGTATTAATGGGGGGCGTGCTCCAATTACATTATCTATTTCTCTTGAGAATATCGACGGATCGCCATCAATAGATATAGAAGATCCAGACTTGGATGGTGTCCGAAATGGGGTAAACGCACTACTAGCACAGGGAGTAACCGGTGCCACCCCGGCTGAACTGAATTTTACGATAGAAGAGGTCTATTCCGAAGAGCATTTGGATATTGCATTGGGTGCTAATTATAGAAGCAAAAATAAGGACGTGTCTGCTTCTTTTGATTTTGCAAACTCGGAGTATAGATACAAATACGTGGTCAAGTTTTTCCAGGAGTATTATACCATTGATATGACCTTGCCGCCAAATGACGACCCAGGTTCCCTTTTTACAGAATTGCCCAATTTGAACAGCACAAGTCCGGTCATAGTAACTTCGACCATGTATGGTAGAATGGTATTGTATACGGTAGAATCCAGTTACTCCTATTTAGAGGTGAAATCTGCTTTTGCGCTTTCCTTTAGTCAAGGGCAGTCAACCGGAGAGGACGGAATTGAGGTTGATTATAATGAAATCATCAGCAAATCTAAAGTAGACGCCTTGGTGATCGGTGGTTCGGCAGAAGATGCTGTGGGCGTTATTTCCGGACCTTCAGGGGTATACAGTTATATCATTAACGGGGGTAACTATTCTAAAGATTCCCCAGGAAAGCTTTTGGCCTATAAATTAAGGTATATCAAGAAAGACATGCCCGTAGCAAGAGTTGTTCTGGCATCTGA
Source organism: uncultured Allomuricauda sp. (assembly GCA_965117065.1). Lineage (GTDB taxonomy): Bacteria > Bacteroidota > Bacteroidia > Flavobacteriales > Flavobacteriaceae > Flagellimonas. The sequence goes on along the minus strand of OZ220751.1, from coordinate 523,091 downwards.
ATACCCTGTTCGTAATTGCGAAGAGGCATGGTATAAATATGAAGTTAAGATTGAAGAAATTGCAAGGGTAGATGGGTCCGCCCAAAAGGAGATCTATGGTGACATCACAGCAGGAGTCCGAAAAAGTGGAAGCAGCAGCTATACAGGAGATTCGGCGTCATGGTCAGAAAGTTGGGGAGATGCCGAGGATGTGTCACCCAGTGACCCACATACGGTCAATAAAACAGCAACAATTGAATTGTACAAACCCAATTTGGCACAAGACGAAGTCTATCTCTATGCCCGCTTAAAGGACATGAATATTATTGGATTTGATGATTTGGGAGATGACAGCTTGTCCATTGATTTAGAGGATATCGGCTTTACGACCGTGAACCTGGGCACAGAAGAACCGGAGACCAAAAAATCGTATACGCACTATCTTGATTCTTTTGAAGATGATATGAAAGTAACCTTTACCATTAAAAGAATTGAATATTAGATGAGTCAATACGCAGCTGGCCGCTCAGGTTGGGTTCAACAACTTGATGCCGGCTGTTTTTTTTTGACAATGAGTAAGGGACAATGGGTAATGGGCAATGGGGTGTCCTAGGTTAAAATGTTATTACGCAAGTCTTATGACCCAAGACAGTTAGCTCTTAACGGCTTCCACCAGCTCCAATTGATCCACACTTACATTGGTTGTGAACATGCCATAGTTGACCACGGCTTTCCCTTTTTCCAAAGTGTCAATACTACCAACGGCTTTCCCGTCCATTAACCGGACACGATCACCTATTTTAAAGGTAGGTCTGGGTTTGTTCCTTTCTTTTTGGATCGCCTTTTTCTTTTCAACCTTTTTCTCTTGCCTGACCTTTACAATCTTCTTTTCCAGCTCCTGTGCTACCTGCTTTTTCTGTGTTTGTTTTGCTTTAGCCTGTTTGGCGGTGGTCTTTTTGCGCTTACTGTTCTCGGTTTCCACAATCCTAAGGAGTTCGGAGATCAAGGGTCTTTTTTTGTTGTCCAAGAAATATTTTTCTGCAGCGGTATTGACCTTGTCCCCTAAATTGATCATACGTTGGTTATGGTCATAAAGCTCTTGATAGTTTTCCAATTTGGATTTGATCTTGGCATTCAATTTTTCCAATCGTTCAGCTTCATCTCGAGCTTTTGTTTCTTCATCCTGTAATCGAGAACCGGTCTGAACCATTTTAGAACGTTCTTTCTGAAGCTTGGCTATGGTTGCATCAAAGCGAACCTTTCCCCGTTCAATTTTCTTCTTAGCCTTATTGATTAGACTATAGGGGATGCCATTTTTCTGAGCTACCTCAAAAGTAAAAGAGCTACCGGCTTCTCCCAAAATAAGCTGAAAAGTGGGCTCTAGGGTTTTGGAATTGAAGAGCATATTTGCATTGGTGGTATGGGGCAGTTCGTTGGCCAAAGCCTTAAGGTTGGCATAATGGGTTGTGATTACCCCATAGGCCTCACGTTCATAAAACACTTCCAGAAAAGCTTCCGCCAAGGCACCTCCCAATTCTGGGTCACTCCCCGTACCAAATTCATCAATCAAGAACAAGGTTTTGTTGTTGCACTTTTTAAGAAAGTGGTTCATGTTCTTCAAGCGATAGCTATACGTGCTTAAATGGTTTTCTATGGATTGGTTATCCCCAATATCTGTCAATATTTTATCAAATAAACAAACAGAACTCCTTTCATGAACAGGAATTAGAAGCCCTGATTGAAGCATTACTTGAAGCAAACCTATTGTCTTCAGTGTGATACTTTTTCCACCAGCATTTGGGCCTGAAATAACGATAATGCGGTTTTCCCTATGCAGCTTAATGGTCTGCGGCCAAGTCTTTTCCTTTTTCAGTTTGTTGGTTAGGTACAACAGGGGATGGTAGGCGTCTCTAAGAAACAGTTCTTTGTCTTCATTGATTTCGGGAAGCAGGGCATTCATATCCAAAGCATATTTGGCCTTGGCGGCGGTAATGTCCACATGAACCAAATAGTGTTGATATGTTTTTAGGAGCGCATCAAAAGGTCGAATATCATTGGTGAGTTGGTTAAGGATACGTTGAATTTCCTCTTTTTCCTCAAATTCCAGATTATTGAGCTCACGGGCATAAGCTAAGGTGGTTTCTGGAACAATGTAGACAATACTTCCAGTTTTGGAAGTGCCCATTACCGTTCCTTTCACTTTTTTCCGATACATGGCCTTGACCGCAAGTACTCTTCTGTTTTCCACCACAGACTCCCTAATTTCATCCAAAAGGTCTTGGGATTGGTATCTAGTTAGTGCTGCTCCAAAACTTTGATTGATTTTCCCCCGTACTTCATTGATTTGCATCCGAATGTTTCTCAATTCATTGGAGGCGGCATCCCGTACTTCACCAAATTTGTCAATCACATCGTCAATGGCAGAAGGAATTTGTGAATTGTTCTCAAATTGCAGGCAATATGCAGAGAGCAAAGGGTAATATTCCTTGAATTTTTTGAAAAACTTTTGGTGGATCGCTACAGTTTTACAAATGGCGCCAATTCTACGGAATCCCGAGATTTCCAGTGTGGTGTTTTCAATGGTCAACAGTTTAAGTTCACTGTTAATATGATCAAAACCATGGTTGGGAATTCGGTTATCATTGGAAAACGATGCCAGATATTCGGAAGTTTGCCCCAAAATTACCAAAAGGAGCTCCTTGTCTACCACAGGTTGAATCTCGGAGGCAGCTACCTTGCCCAGTTCGGTGTTGCATCGGAGAGAAACCTGTTCCTGGACGGTTGGAAATTCTAAATCTTGTAGTGTCTTGGGGTGAATGTGTTGCATTTTCGTTTTCTAGCAGGGTAAAGATAAGGGAATGGCCCCGTTGAAGGTCTTATTTAGCTATAAACACGGATCACTTTTCCATTTCCCTTTCCTTTTACACTCTTTACATAGGCGTTCACCGCTTTTTCCATGGAAATTGGAGTATGGCCAGGGAAGTAATCCTTATACTTTTCGTAGGCATCAATAACCAGTCCCAAGGAAACCACATTTAGGCGGATGCTGTTCTCTAGCTCCAACGAGGCAGCCTGAACAAAGCTATGAATGGCACCATTGACCATGGAGGAGCTAGCTGTTTGGATTACCGGGTCGTCGGCCAATATACCTGTAGAAAGGGTTATAGACCCTCCGGGATTTAAATAGTTTAGCCCATTGCGTACGAGATTCACCTGTCCCATAAGTTTACTTTTAATCCCGATATAATAATCTTCCTCAGTGAGTGATTCAAAAGGAGCCCATTTGGCTTCCCCGGCTATACAAACAATGGCATCTAACTTGCCTAATTTCTGGAGCATCTTCTCGATGGAATCGCTCTCGGAAATATCAACAAGGATGTCGCCGGAAGTTCGCCCAGCAATTAGGACTTCATCGCTCTTGGAAAAATGGGATGTTACCTTGTTTCCAATGGTTCCCTGGCCACCTATGATTAGAATTTTCATAATTATCGATTACGTTATTTCGCAAATATTAAAAATAGATGCTAAAGGTAAGCATCACCATGGATAAGATTCCCAAAAGTAAAACCAATGGCAAGGCAAATTTTAACCATTTGTCATATCCTACATTGACCAGTGCTAAAGAGGCCAATATAATGCCTGTTGGATTGATGATCTTAAATAAACCCACCCCATACTGATAAGCGTTGACCATAATTTCCCGGCCTATTCCCACGCTATCAGCCAAAGGAGCCATAATGGGCATGGTCAAGACCGCCATTCCAGACGTAGAAGGGATGAAGAATGTTAGCCCCGTGTACATCAAAAAGGCCACATTGATAAACAAGCCTTGAGGCATAGTGGATGTGAATTGACTTGCGTAAAAAAGCAATGTATCACTTATCTGTCCATCTTCCATCAAAACGGTAATTCCCCTTGCGATTCCTATAATGAAAGCCACACTAAGCAAATCTTTGGCGCCATTCATGAATTCGTTTACAAATTTTTTCTCGTTCATTCGAGCTAGGATGGCAATCAACAAGGAACCAGCCAGAAAGACCGAAGTCATTTCCAAAAACCACCACCCCAACTGGGAAACGCCATAAACCATGACCAAGAAGCAACTGGCAAAAATGAAAAGCACCAGTTTTAGTTTTAAGGTAAGTTTACTAGCGGAACTAGCTTTTGAGAAAGGGAACAACTGCTGAATCTCATCACGTTGGTCATAGATAAGGGAATGAGATGGGTTCTTTTTTACTTTTTGGGCGTATCTGATGATATACCCTATGCATATGATAAGCCCAAGAAGCAACATAAGTATACGGCCAGGTAAACCCTCCGTCCAGTTAATACCCGCTGCATCTGAAGCAATGATGGTACTAAATGGATTAATGGTGGAAGCCAAAGTGCCAATGGAAGAGCCAATATATATGGAGGCTATGCAAACTATGGCATCATATCGCGCGGCTAAAAAGATGGGAATCAAAATAGGATAAAACGCGATAGTTTCCTCTTCCAGTCCAAAGGTGGTACCCCCTGCAGCTATAAGTATTGTTACCATAATAATAAGTACATATTCCCTTCCTTTTAGTTGCTCTGCAAGCCAGGTAATTCCTGCTTCGAACGCTTTGGTGGCGTTTACAATGCTTATTAAACCTCCAATTATCAGTACCAGCAAAATAATGTCGGCAGATTGCATAATTCCAACAAGCGGAGCTTGGATGAACCCCACAAAACCTTGTGGCTGCCCTTTTAGCTTTTTGTAGGTTCCAGGAACACTTATAGGTTTTGAAATGGCACCTTCCTTAAACTTTTCTACCGGAATTTTGATAGCAAGTAGGTCTAGGGTTTCCTGAGTAGCCGGCAAAGTCGTTTGGCCGTCCTCATTAGATCGCATAAAGCTGTCGGTGTCGCTTACATAGGTTAAACGATCGTATTGCCCTGCAGGAACCATCCAAGTTAGGACAGCCACAAAGGCTGCTATGATGAACAAAACGGTGTGCGCGGTGGGGAATTTTCTTGTTTTAGATTGGCTCATGGTATAATATGACTATTTAGTAAAGCAGAAAGATATTATTTTTAGATTTACCCTTGGAAATTCTTAAACTGGATGGAGGTAAACATAGAGCAAAGCTGGAAAAAACAGCTTCAATCAGAATTTGAGCAAGTATACTTCAAGGAATTGGTACAATTTGTAAAACAAGAGTATCAACAACATACATGTTACCCTAAAGGGAACGACATTTTTTCGGCATTTGACCATTGCCCTTTTTATGATACCAAAGTGGTCGTAATTGGCCAAGACCCCTACCATGGGCCTAATCAGGCCAATGGACTTTGTTTTTCAGTAAAGGACGGTATTCCCCATCCACCTTCCTTAGTCAATATTTTTAAGGAGATTAAAGTTGATGTTGAAAAGCCATATCCGAAAAGCGGCAATTTGGAACGTTGGGCGGAGCAAGGGGTATTACTTTTGAACGCGACGTTAACAGTACGGGCGCATCAGGCTGGTAGTCATCAAAAGAAAGGATGGGAGCGTTTCACTGATGCCGTGATCAAGACCATTTCGGCCCAGCAGCAGGGGATGATTTTTTTGCTTTGGGGTGGGTTTGCCAAGAAGAAAATTTCGCTAATAGATCAGTCCAAGCACCACGTCCTTACCGCCGGTCACCCATCTCCCTTAAGTGCCAACAGAGGATTTTGGTTTGGCAATCAGCACTTTAGTAAGACGAATTCCTTACTGGCCCAGATGGGAAAACCGTTGATAAGTTGGTGAATTACTTCTTGAAATCTATGTAGAGGTTAATCGGTAAATTCTTACGTTTATGTTTGTAACTCCATACGAAAATTCTTATAGTGCGCAGACTGAAATCGGTACTGCTCGTTGATGATGACGAGACGACTAACTTCTTGAATAGGTTCTTTTTGAAGCAATTGGACAATAATCTAATGGTTCACACTACCAGTAACGGAAAGGAAGCAATTGATTTTCTGGAACATGAGTTGGATGAGCAGGATATTCCTTGCCTTTTGATTCTGGATACCAATATGCCAGTAATGAATGGTTGGGAGTTTTTGGATGTTTTCGAGGAAAAATTTGATGAAAATCTTAAGGAGAAAGTGGTGGTTATCATGTTAACCGCCTTGGATACGGAGCAGGTCACTGCTTTGGCTTTGTCTAATCCCAATGTGAGAGATACGGCACAAAAACCATTATCGGACATTAAATTTAAGGCACTGATTAACAAGTACTTTTCCTAATTACGGATAGAGGAAATTACTTTCTTTCACAATTTCATCGATAAGGTTCAAATCGAACAATCTTTGTTGTGCCACTTGCACTATTTTGTGACTTAATTGGGTTTGGCCCCAAGTTGTTTTGGAGAGCCAGTCTTGGATATCCTCCAGTTTTTGCCCATATCTGTTGGACAATGTCCTGTCAATACTAGGAATTTGTTTGAATTCTGAAGTATAGGTATTGATAACTTCCAAAACATGGGATAGTAGATTGGAACTGTGATTCAAAAAAGAAGTATTCGCAGCAATAACAAAACATGGCCATGGTGTAGGGAAGTCGTCCAAGCGTTTAAAAACCCCTTGGTCCACCAAGGGTTTGGTGGTAAAATGCTCCCACATAAAATAGGATTTGGAGCTATTGGACAGACTTTGGACCGCCCCTTCAAGGTTATCGACGATATCAAATTGCAAGGTGTTAGTGTCCCATCCTTGATTCTGCGCGTGCATATAAGCCATTAGATGACTGCCACTGCCCAATCTGCTTATGGCAACGGTATCGCCTTGCAAGTCCTTAACCAAAGAACGATTGCTATCAGCTGCCACATGAATTCCCCAAAGTAGGGGGGAAGAGACATATTCCTGAACAATTCTACAGGGATTTCCTTGAGAAATGCTCTTGATGATACCTTCAGTGAGGATGATGGCCAATTCTGCTTCGCCGTTTTGCAGGAGTTGACTCATTTTTCCAGTCCCTTCAGGAACATCGGTCCATTCCAGCTGGATGCCTCGGTCCTCAAAAGCCCCATCCTCAATGGCCAGGTGCCAGGGTAAGTTAAAGTGTTCTGGTACACCAACAATCTTAATGGTTTTCATTTGAATCGCATGCTGTTTTTAAAATTGTTCTTTGAAGTATGCTCACCTCAGAAGTAAGCTATGGTGAAAGATAAGCAACAACACTTACAATTGCTATGAAACAAGTTTTTCCAAGGTGAATTTGATAAGATTATCCACGGTTCTGAATGCACTCTTTGAAAACTCTCCTGTTGCTCGGTTCGCAAGAATTGCATTTAGGGAAACTGCCCTGTGTCCATGCAACTTGGCTAGACCATATATACCTGCAGTCTCCATTTCTAGATTGGTTATGCGGGTCTTTCCAAACGAAAATGACGCCAGCTTCTCGTTAAAATCGCTGATCTTTGGGGTTAGCCGTACTTTTCTACCTTGTGGACCATAAAATCCTGAATTAGTTGCAGTTATGCCAAATCGTATATGATTTTCATTAAATTTTCGATGCAATTCCTTATCACAATCAAAGGCGTAAGCTGATATATGGTGAGTGGTCCAGTCCAAATAAGTGTTTAACTCTTGCTCTAGCGCCCAATTTCCAAGTTGTCCAGACTTATAGAAATGTAAAAGGCCTTCAAAGCCCACCGCAGAGGTGCTTAGTAAGAACGAGTCCACAGGGATATCCTCTTGTATGGCACCTGATGTACCAATCCGTATAAAATCGAGCTGACTTATCCTCTCTTTTACCCTTCTGGTGTAGAAGTCAACATTAGCCAGGGCGTCAAGCTCATTAAAAACAATATCAATATTGTCCGTTCCAATACCTGTTGAGATAACTGTAAGTCTTTTTCCTTTAAAAGTTCCTGTATGAGTAAGAAATTCCCGTTTTCCTTTTTCAATTTCAATTTTGTCAAAATATTTGGTTACGGAACGTACACGATCGGGATCACCTACGGTAATTATCGTTTGCGCAATGTCGGCTGGGAGAAGATTGAGATGGTATATGCTGCCATCAGGATTCAGAATCAGCTCTGAGGGGCCTAATGCCATCCTATAACTTTAATAAACGGTCTGTAGTAGAATTATATAGGAAGTTATACTTTAAGGAACCACCTAGATATAATTGATTATCACGTATTTGGGAATAATAATTTGCCTTGTTAGACAATACTTCTTTTCCCCTTCTAGTCAATTTTACAGGGTTGAAAGAGGTGAACAACGGTTTTAGGGATAGAATAATACGATCATATTGGGTGTCCCCAAAACCATAATAGCCTTGATCCGTCAACATACTGCCCAGAAGTTCTTTTCGAGATTTGGGTTTTTGCTCCAAAGCGGTCTCCAAAATTCGGTTTTCAAGTTCGTTTAGGCCATTTTTAATAGTAGGGAAGCGCTTCAAATGCGCTTTAAGGGCATCTGAGAGGTATTCAAACTGAAAATCGTTGTGAGCGATAAGATTTTCCAGTCGAATAGGATTATCGCTACAGTAGAGTTGCCATACGTAGTCCGCAAACTCAATGTCATCTTGGGACAAAATGGTTCTATTCTCGTAAAGTTCCAGTAATTTTTCATCACTAAGCTCTCCAAGCCCATATAGTTTTCCGCTTTCATCCTCTTTTCCGCTGCATACCAACGAAATTTCTGCATGTCTTCTATGCGTTTTTAGCCAACTAAGCACTGCTAACATATTAATTTGGCAGAATAGGTCATATTCAAACCAGAGCACAATCTGATCTTGCTGTTTGTGATTACAAAGAGAACGATATTCCTTCAGGGTTTTTTCCACAAACCAAGATTTGGACACCTTGTAGTTTTTGTTCAAAAATTCAAATCGGGTCTTCCAAAAGGATTCACTGCCAACAGTACATAGGGTCTTGCCCTCGCAAAGCATTTCCCTCCATGTGATAATATCCCCTTTAAGATGTAGTGATTGAAGTTTAGACGTGAAATTGTCCCCGTTGGTAATATGCAACAGTGATTTCATTTTCAGTTCAGTTTTCGTCGGTTAGGAGCATTAAATGTAAGATTTAAACCAAGAACACAAAAATTTTTTCGTAAAACATTGGTTGTCAAAGGTTAATTTTAACATCGATTGGAAAATGACCATGTACGTTTACCACTACTTTATCTTATCCCCCCACTCTTTTTACAGAAAATCCGTGATCTTTTAAAAATGTCATGATTTTGTCCCTATAGTCTCCTTGGATTAAGATTACTTCCTTTTTATAGCTCCCACCAACCCCTAAAAAAGACTTTAAATCTTTAGTTAGCTTTTTAAAATCTGAGTCGGCACCATTATATCCCTCCAAAATGGTAACAGCCTTCCCCTTTCTCTTCTCGTATTTGCAGATAATAGGTTCATTCTGGAGCCAATAGGTGGGTGTTGCCTCAGCAGGGGTCTCTTGTTGCTCGGCAACGTGGTCCGGAAATAGGTTTTTTAACTGATCTTGTAAATCCATGTGCTATTTTTTTACTAGGCCCAATTCTACGAGTCTTTCGTGCAAATAAGCTCCAGCTGTGGTATCCTCAAAACCTTTTGGATGGCTCTCATCAATGCAGTGCTCCAAACAGTTTAATGGCATTTCGCTTATTGGATGCATAAAAAAAGGAATGGAATAGCGTGAAGTTCCCCACAACTCTTTTGGAGGGTTGACCACTTGGTGAATAGTGGATTTCAGTTTGTTATTGGTCAACCTTGAAAGCATATCACCTACGTTGATCATAAGCTGGTCTGGTTTTGCAATGGCATCTACCCATTCACTTTGATGGTTTTGTACTTGCAAGCCTTTACCATGCGCTCCCATAAGTAAGGTAATCAAATTGATGTCCCCATGGGCGGCAGCTCTTACCGCATTTTTAGGTTCTGTAGCTATTGGGGGGTAATGGATAGGTCTTAAAATGGAATTTCCATTTTTGATCCATTCGTCAAAATACAGTTCATCCAGTCCTAGGTGCAGCGCCAAGGCCCGTAACACATACTTGGCCGTTTTCTCCAACATCTGATAAGTCTCTTTGCCAACGTTGTTAAAATCCGATAGTTCTGTAACGGTTACATTATCTGGATATTCCGCTTCCAATTTTGGATTGTCCTCTACATATTGGCCAAAATGCCAAAATTCTTTAAGATCACCTTCTTTTTTTCCTTTGGCGTGTTCTTTTCCAAAGGATGTATAACCTCTTTGCCCACCAATTCCAGGAATCTCGTAACCATCTTTGGTTTCTTGCGGCAATTGAAAGAATTTTTTTATTTCAGAATAAAGTTGTTCCACCAAATCATCGGATAGGAAGTGTCCGCTCAAGGCAACAAAACCTATATTCTCAAAAGCTGCTCCGATTTCCGCAATAAACTTCTGCTTTCTGACTGGATCCCCAGAAACAAAATCGCTAAGGTCCACACTTGGAATTGCACTCATAACATCAAATTTAAGTTACTATCAAAAGTAATGAATATTAGGAAACCTTTTATGGGCAGAGTGGGTGATGGAAGCCTTTTTTACTACATTTAGCGCATCGAATTTTTACTATATGAGATACCATATTGGAGGACTGAGCCAAGAAAAATTGTTGGAGCTCTACAAAGGAATGCTGAAGCCCAGGATGATAGAGGAAAAGATGCTAATCTTACTTCGACAGGGAAAAATTTCCAAATGGTTCAGCGGTATTGGGCAAGAAGCCATTTCTGTTGGGGTAACCATGGCCATGAAAACAGAGGAGTACATACTGCCCATGCATAGAAATTTAGGAGTGTTTACATCAAGGAACATCCCGCTAAATCGACTTTTTGGGCAGTGGCAAGGTAAAAAAAGTGGTTTTACACAGGGAAGGGACCGGAGCTTTCATTTCGGAACCCAGGAATACAAAATAGTTGGGATGATTTCTCATTTAGGCCCCCAATTGGGGGTGGCTGATGGGATTGCGCTGGCTGATATGCTCCGAAGAAAAAAGAGGGTGACTGCTGTTTTTACTGGAGAAGGTGCAACCAGCGAAGGTGATTTTCATGAGGCATTGAATGTAGCTTCGGTATGGAACCTTCCTGTGCTGTTTTGTATTGAAAATAATGGCTATGGCCTATCCACCCCAACCAACGAGCAATACAATTGCGAGGATTTGGCGGATAGGGCAAAAGGATATGGTATAGAGTCCAGAATTATTGACGGAAACAACATCCTTGAGGTGTATGGCAAAGTAGATGAGCTTTGTAAGGCTATCCGTAAAAGGCCAAGACCAATATTATTGGAATTCAAGACCTTTCGAATGCGCGGTCATGAGGAAGCAAGTGGCACTAAATATGTTCCAGAGAAGTTGATGAAAAAATGGGCGAAAAAGGACCCTATTGCGAATTACGAGAGTTTTTTACTGGAAAAGAACCTAATTGATGATCAAATCATTGATCAAATTAAATCTGAAATTTTTGAGGAAATCAACTCCAATTTAAAACTTGCTTTTGATGAGCCAGCTGTAGACGTAACCGAAGTAAAAGAAGTGAGGGAGGTATACCATTCGTACGAAGAAGGTCCAATTGCCCCTAATACGGAAACCGAAAACATTCGATTTGTGGATGCCATATCCAAAGGATTGGAGCAGTCTATGGATCGCCATAACGAGCTGATCATTATGGGGCAGGATATAGCAGATTACGGAGGTGTTTTTAAAATAACCGAAGGATTTGTTCCAAAATTTGGAAAGAGCAGGGTGAGGAACACCCCTATTTGTGAGTCTGCTATTGTTTCAGCGGCAATGGGATTGTCTATCAACGGGATGAAAGCCGTGGTGGAGATGCAATTTGCAGATTTCGTGAGTTCTGGCTTCAATCCTATAGTAAATTATTTGGCCAAGGCCCACTACCGTTGGGGACAACATGCGGATGTTGTTATCCGTATGCCTTGTGGTGCCGGTGTGGGGGCAGGCCCGTTCCATTCCCAAACAAACGAGGCTTGGTTTACCAAGACCCCAGGTCTCAAGGTTGTATACCCTGCTTTTCCGCTCGATGCCAAAGGTTTATTGGCAACTGCAATTAACGACCCCAATCCGGTGTTGTTTTTTGAGCATAAAGGTCTGTACAGAAGCGTTTACGGAGATGTACCAACAGAGTATTATACGCTGCCTTTGGGGAAAGCCAATGTGTTAAGGGAAGGTGACTCCATTTCCGTGGTTACTTATGGTGCAGGAGTGCATTGGGCATTAGAAATTTTGGAAAAACATCCAGAATTAGAAGTGGATCTTATAGATTTGCGAACACTTCAACCTCTCGACATCGATTCAGTTTATGCATCGGTGAGAAAAACAGGAAAATTAATTATTTTACAAGAAGACAGCCTTTTTGGGGGTATCGCCAGTGATATTTCCGCAATGGTGATGGAAAATTGTTTTGAATTTTTGGACGCCCCTGTGAAACGGGTGGGTAGCTTGGAAACCCCAGTACCTTTTGCCAAGGGTCTGGAGGATAATTATTTGCCCAAACAGAGATTTGAAACCGCTTTAATGGAATTATATGCCTACTAAATCATATGTGTTTTTAACAATTTTTTAACAATCCAAAAGAGTAAATAAGGTGTCTCAACCGTATATACTCAAAATTAAACTCCTAATCTTATGGTAAAACAATCATTAATTCTATTCGCATTGACGGCAATACTGTTTACGTCATGCTCAGTTTCAAAAAGTGCAAGATCGCAACGTAACCTTTTTAGTGGTTCGTGGAGCTTGGACAACATTTCTTACGAGAACAATACAGGTAATTTTAAGTCAGTCATTTTTAATGATGCAGAGGATATCTGCTTTGAAGGCAGCGATTGGTTCTTTAGAGATAACAACAGTACGGGCAGATATACTATTTCGCAAAGCAGTCTATGTCAAGGGGGAGACCGATTTTTCAGATGGTCTGTAATTGAGCCATCACAAAATTATAACAGTCAATTGCAATTTAAGTTCATCGACGAAAAGCGAAAGGATATTTCAGGAGGTGTAGGTTATCGGTTGAATATTGCCAGTCTTTCTGAACAATCCATGGTGCTTAAATCCAATGTGTCTGTGGAAGGTGAAGCGGTAACCATTGTGTATGAATTCTCAAAAAAATAATCAAATGAAAAATAGAATAGCAAAAAGTTTGGCCATTGTTTTGGCTCTTAGTATTGTAGTTAGCTGCAATGCTGTGAAAAATGCAAATAATACACAAAAAGGCGCAGTTATTGGTGCCACAGGTGGCGCTGTAATTGGAGGCATCATAGGAAACAATGTTGGCAAGAAAGGAAACACCGCTTTAGGCGCCATTATCGGCGCTGTGGTAGGTGGAGCAGCAGGAGGGTATATCGGAAATCGAATGGATCGACAAGCGGAGCGTATTGAAGAGGAGATTCCGGGAGCGGAAGTAAAACGTGTTGGGGAAGGTATCAATGTTACCTTTAATGAAGACGCTGGTGTTTACTTTGATACAAACAGGTCCAACGTTAAAGGAACTTCTGCCACAACCTTGGATAAAATGGCAGGAATATTCAAGGAATACCCTAAGTCGGTTATCCTAGTTGAAGGTCATACGGACAGTGCAGGTAGCGAAGAGTACAATTTGAATTTATCCCAACAGCGTGCTGAATCGGTTACCAACTATTTGGTGAGCAAAGGAATTTCCAATGGAAGGTTTACTACAAAATGGTATGGGGAAACCCAACCTAGGGAAAGCAATGAAACCGCCGAGGGAAAAGCTAAAAACAGACGTGTTGAATTGGCTATTGTGGCCAGTGAAGAACTAAAAGAAGAAGCTTACCAAAGTACCAAAAACTAATAAGAGTAGAGATTTCTTGTTTTAAACCCGGTCCTGCGACCGGGTTTTTTGTTGGCAAAAACCTATCTTCATGAAGTGAAGAACTCTGAAGTGCTTATTATTGGAGGTGGTTTGGCAGGATTGACCGCGGCATTGGATTTGGCTAGCCGTGGCAAACAAGTAGTGGTTGTTGAAAAAAGGACTTACCCCCACCACAAAGTATGTGGAGAATATGTCTCCAATGAGGTAAGGCCCTATCTTCAGCAGTTGGGTGTGAATTTTGATAATTTTTCCGCTCCAACTATCGATACACTCCAGTTAAGTACACAAAAAGGCAAGTCAATTACTGTAGACTTACCATTGGGAGGATTTGGTGTTAGTCGGTTTACTTTTGATAACCATCTTTTCAAAAAAGCCAAGGAAAAAGGGGTTAAGTTCATTTTCAATACGGTGACCAACGTTCATTTTTTTCAAGATTCGTTCAAGGTTACCCTAGCCTCTGGAGAAGTAATTCAATGCAAGATTGTTCTTGGCGCTTTTGGCAAACGGTCCAATTTAGACAAAGCACTTAAAAGGAGTTTTTTGGGGCAAAGGTCGCCTTGGCTTGGTATAAAGTGCCATTATAAACACAGTAGGTACCCTTCAAACGTTGTAGGGTTGCACAATTTTCCAGGAGGATATGGCGGTTTGTCCAAAACAGAAGGAGATACCATAAACTTTTGCTACTTGGTTCGCTATTCGGAATTTAAGGCAGTTGGCGGAATAGACCGTTTCAATATTGAGAAGGTATCCCAAAACCCAATTCTTAGAGATTTTCTGGCCAGTGCAAAACCTGAATTCGACACCCCTATGAGTATTGCACAAATTTCATTTGAAAGAAAGAACCCTGTCGAAGACCATATACTGATGTGTGGGGATTCTGCGGGTTTAATACATCCTCTATGCGGTAATGGGATGGCTATGGCCGTCCACGGAGCTAAACTGGCTTCGGAACAGGTGAATTCTTTTTTGGAAAACATCAATTTGGAAAGGATAGTGATGGAAAAGAAATATAAAGCTTTGTGGGAAAGTAATTTTAAACGGAGGTTATGGGCTGGTAGACAATTGCAGATGCTAATGCTGCATACCAAATGGTTTAATATAGGAATGCATACAGTTGCAAACTCGAAAAGCTTGCTGCAAACACTAATTAGAAGTACCCACGGAACACCAATTTTAAGCTAATGGATTTTTCCATAAGAAGTAGGGCATATGAATTAATGGATAACCCAAACATGAAGTTTGAAGAGTTGAAAGATGCCCTAAAAGACATTAATTTATGCAACCAATTACTAGGAGGGGACAACATAACGACCAAGGCTGTTTGGAAACTAGTACAAGCAGACCTCAATAAATCGTATACGATTTTAGATGTAGGCTGTGGAGATGGTACAATGCTTTTGAAACTGTCCAATTTTCTTAGTGATAAGGGCATTTCCCATACAATGGTGGGCGTTGATTTGCGTGATGATGTTTTGGCCATTGCAAAGCAAAAAACAAATGAGCATCCAAACATAGGCTTTAGAACAACGGATATATTGGAGGCAGGACTGGACCTTTCATGTGACATCTTGATCAGCACACTCACAATGCATCATTTTGAAGATGACCTCATAGATATTTTTCTAAAGAAGTTTGTAGACTTGGCTAGCATAGGGGTTGTAATCAATGACCTGCACAGAAGTAAATTGTCGTATTTTTTATTCAAGGTTTTTGGACTCTTCTTTTTGAGAACGACCGTGGCAAAAAACGATGGTTTGGTTTCCATACGAAGAGGTTTTAAGAGGCCCGAACTGCTTAACCTGGCAAAAAAAATACCAAATGTTACACATCATATCCAGTGGAAATGGGCTTTTAGGTATGTATGGGTAATGAAATTCAACCGACATATAAATTAATGGATACTGTTCGAATAGCTAGTGTGTCAAAACAATTACCGAAGTATAGTAGAACTATTTCTGAAATCATACCTTTTGTGGAAGGGTGGCTTTCAGGGCAGGAAGATCGTTTTCGGAGGAAAGTGATAAAGATATTCGAAGGCGCTGGAGTTGATCGCCGATACGGAATCATGGATATTGAAGAGGTATTTACAGCAATTTCCTTCGAGGAAAAAAATGCCCTATATGTCAAAGAGGTTAAAATTTTAGGCGAACAAGCGTTAACCAAAGCCTTAAAAAAGTCAAATTGGGAAGCTGACTCCTTAGATTATATCATAACTGTGAGTTGCACCGGAATCATGATTCCTTCCTTGGACGCTTATTTGGTCAATTCGCTGGGTTTACGTCAGGATATTATAAGACTTCCTGTTACTGAAATGGGATGCGCCGCTGGGGTATCTGGGTTAATTTATGCCACTAACTTTCTTAGGTCGAATCCAGGCAAGCGAGCCGCGGTAGTTGCCGTGGAAAGTCCCATGGCCACATTTCAGATTGAGGATTTTTCCATGGCGAATATGGTAAGTGCTGCAATTTTTGGTGATGGGGCTGCCTGTGTGCTATTGTCCTCAGAAACCGATGGCGAGGGACCTAAGGTGATTGGTGAGGAAATGTACCACTTTACTAACGCTACGCATTTAATGGGCTTTGATTTGACCAATACCGGACTAAAAATGATCCTGGATCCAGCTGTTCCAGAGGTTATAGCTGAACATTTTCCTAAAATCATACATCCGTTCTTGGATAAATACGACTCCAGTATAGAAAAGGTCGATAATCTGATATTTCATCCAGGCGGAAAGAAAATAGTGCAGACAGTGGAGGATTTGTTTGGTAAATTAGGGAAGAACATTGAGGATACGCGAACAGTGCTCAGAAAGTACGGGAATATGAGCAGTGTAACGGTGCTCTATGTACTGGAGCGGTTTTTAGATAAGAAAATAGCTAAAGGAGAACAAGGTTTGGTACTAAGTTTTGGACCTGGATTTTCTGCACAAAGAGTGCTGCTAGAATGGTAATTTGGATAACTAAATGAACAAATTAAATAAATGGGCTTTAATATTGGGGGGTAGCAGCGGGCTTGGCTTGGCGACTGCCAGAAAGCTAGCCGCAAAGGGATATCATCTAATCATTGTACATAGAGACCAAAAATCTGACTTACAAATAATTAACAACCTTTTTCAAGAAATTACTTTAAGTGGAATCAAACTTCAAAGCTTTAATAAGGATGCCATAAATCCAGGGAAACGAACTGAACTCATAGGGGAAATAAAAGCTTTAACTGGAAATGAAAATATCCATGTACTCGTTCATAGCATAGCTAAGGGCAATTTGAAGCCCATGGTGTCCGGGGACAACAACAATTTAACGGCTCAGGACTTTCAAATAACCATTGACGCAATGGCGATTAGTTTATATGATTGGGTTAAGAGCCTATCCGATGCCAACTTATTCAATGCTGATGCTCGGGTTATTGCCTATACCAGTGAAGGGAACTCCAAGGCATGGAAGAACTATGCTGCCGTCAGTGCGGCCAAAGCGGCTCTGGAGGCTATTTCGCGGAATATTGCCCTGGAATTTGCCTCAAGTGGGATTAAAGCCAATTGTATTCAGGCGGGGGTAGTGGATACCAAATCAATGCGAAGGATACCCAACAGTAAACTTTTAAAGGAGGGCGCGCTAAAAAGGAACCCAAATAAAAGACTTACCACACCTGAAGATGTAGCCAATGTCACTTATCTGCTCACTACGGAGGAAGCCAAATGGATTACTGGGACAATCATTAAAGTTGATGGGGGTGAAAGTCTAAGATAGCATGACAGCAAAAGAAATTCTCGCATATTTGCCGTATCAGAAACCATTTTTGTTTGTGGATGAGCTTCAGGCGGTTACCAACGAATCCACCGCTGGTACTTACACTTTCAACGCTGATTCCCCATGCTATAATGGACATTTTAAGAATAGACCTGTAACACCGGGGGTCTTGCTCACGGAATGCTGCGCCCAGATTGGATTGGTTTGTTTAGGTATTTATCTTTTAAGGAATGAAACAAGGAAAGCTGATGAGGTTTCAATGTTGATTGCAATGACCAGCTCCGAAATGGAGTTTTACTTGCCGGTACTTCCCAATGAAACCGTAAAAGTGGTGTCTGAAAAGATGTACTTCCGCTTTAATAAATTGAAATGCAAAGTAAAAATGTGGAATGAAAAAGGGGATTTGGTGTGTAAAGGAGTTTTATCTGGAATGTTAAAGCAAATTGAGGATGGGAGTTAGGGTTGTAGTGACGGGAATGGGAGTCTGTGCGCCAAATGGCGTTGGACTTTCCAATTTTACCCAAGCTTTAAAAGATGGAGTTGGTGGTATACATTTTGATACAAAATTGGAAGAGCTTAATTTTGGGTGTCAATTATCTGGAAAACCGAATATTAGGAATGTCAACTTAAATAATTACTTTACCAATGTTCAACTAAAAGGGTTGAACTCCACTGGTGTAGTGTATGGGGTAATGGCGGGCCGTGATGCTTGGCAAGATGCCGGATTACCCTTGGAGAATCAGGAAAATCCGGATTGGAATTGTGGAATCATATTTGGAACTGGGATATTGGGCGTGGATAAGTTTAGAGAGGGAATCTATTTGGTAGACGATGGCCAGGTGAGACGATTAGGCAGCACATCAGTTATACAAACCATGGCAAGTGGTATCAGTGCCTATTTAGGAGGAATGTTAGGAGCTGGAAACCAGGTTACCACCAATTCTTCTGCATGTACTACCGGCACAGAGGCTATTTTAATGGGCTATGAGCGCATTAAGTCCAAGAGGGCCACAAGAATGTTGGTAGGAAGTTGCTGTGATAGTGGTCCTTACGTTTGGGGAGGCTTCGATGCCATGCGTATCCTCCCAAGAAACTATAATGAGAAACCAGAAAAAGCCAGTAGGCCAATGAGCGCTACTGCAGCTGGATTTGTGCCAGGAAGTGGGGCAGGAGCCCTTGTCCTCGAATCCTTGGAGAGTGCACAGGATCGCGGAGCCAAGATCTACGCCGAGATTTTAGGAGGGGATATCAACAGTGGAGGCCAGCGTGGCGGAGGTAGCATGACCGCTCCCAATAACGAAGCAGTGGTCCGTTGCATTCAAAAAGCTATTTTAGAATCAGGTGTTGAGCCCAAAGAGATAGATGCAATCAACGGTCACCTTACGGCAACATCAAAAGATTCGGTAGAGATTCAAAATTGGAGTAATGCATTAGGTCTTTCAGGAGAGGACTTTCCCTATGTCAATTCATTTAAGGGTATGATTGGCCATTGTTTGGCCGCTGCCGGAAGTATAGAATGCGTAGCTAGCTTACTTCAGTTCACAGAAGGACAAATTTTCGGAAATGTAAACTGTGAAGACATACACCCAGAAATTTTGAAAAGGGTGGATGTGTCAAGAATTCCAGTAAGAACCCTCGATTTTGGGCCAAAAATCATTGCAAAAGCTAGTTTTGGTTTTGGAGATGTCAATGCCTGTGTTATTTTTAAATCAGATATAAATTAAATTGAAACAATGCAAGAGGAACACTATCAAAAGTTAAGAGGAATTGTGGGTACCTATTTACCGGATGATGTTTCGGTGGAAGCCATTAAGCCCGAAAGTAATTTGACCCAAGAACTGAACATCAATTCTGCCCATTTGGTGGATATTGTACTTGATGTAGAAGACGAGTTTGATATTATGCTGGAAAACGAGGACATGGATGGTATGCAAACGGTGCAGGACGCTCTTCAAATTATTGCAAGTAAAATAGCAAGCAAATAATTAGCTAGAATCACCCAATATGAAAGAATTTTGGAATTTTGTTTTGCAAAAAGTCCGTGTGGATAAACGTTTAATGGTTATTTATTGCCTAGTATACTTTTTGTGGGGCACGGGCATGGACTGGTTTGGACAAGAAATGGAAATTGCAAAGTTCACCTATTGGTGGCAGGTAATTACCTGCTATATTTTATATATGGTGCCTATTTCATTGATTCTAAGGGGACTTCCATTTCATATGCAGTATGCCTACGGCTTGGTCGCTATGGGACTCTTGGAATTTGCAGGATATGCGCTGCAGACTTCCTATGCTTATCCAGACAATATGTTGGACCAGCTTTTCAATATTCGCAATTTTAGTTTGGGAATGGCTTTGTTTTTTGCACTCTATTTTCCTTTGGGTAATCTGCTCGTAGGTAAAATCCACAACCTCCTTTTTCGCAAAACAAGTTAATCTTGAATTCCTCGTCTTGAGTCTTTATTCTTTCTTCCAAAAGACCCATCCTTAACCCATTACCCATTACCCATTACCCAAAACCTAATCCTAAGTGTAATACCTGACTTCTAACCTCCAATTTCACATCCCTCCCCTCAAAACCCTCATCCGTCAACTCAAAATGGGCATCCGTCAATTTAGCTTCTTAGCTGACTCCCTTATTTTCTACTTTTTCAGACCATTGGAACGTCCCCAGATTTATGTGGATGAAACAAATAGAAAAGATATTCCAAATTAAAACAAAACTACTATGAAAAACATTGGCCCAGTACCCTTGATTTTTAAACCAGTTGCCCTTCGCTTTTTAATCTTTATCCTTTGCCTTTTCACCTATATTTCCTGCGAAAAGGACAAGCCGGAGGAACCACCCTGTACCGAACAACAATGGTTCAAGGACTCCGATGGGGATGGCCAAGGCAATAAAAACAGTGCTACTATGGCCTGCGAGCAGCCGGAAGGCTACGTGGCCGACAATAATGACCCTGATGACACCAATGCAGCCATTACCTCGGACTGCGAAATGATTACCTATTACCCAGATGATGACGGAGATGGTTATGGGGAGGACGGCGAAGCTGTAATTACCCAATGTACAGGAGTTGATGCCCCAACGGGTTATGTGGCCGACAATACGGATTGTGATGACACAGATCCAGATGTTAATACCGGTGAAGAAGTAACCATTTACAAAGATGCGGATGGCGATGAGTATGGCGACCTAGATACTTCACAGACTGTTTCAGTTTGTTCAGAAATTCCGGATGACTATGTATTGGACAATACGGATTGTGATGACACAGATCCAGAGAAAAATGGAGACATTACGGTTTTTGAAGACAACGATGATGATGGATTGGGAAATCCGGAAGTTTCGCAAACCATTTCTGGATGCTCTCCAATACCTGATGGCTATGTCTTGGACAACACGGATTGTAATGATAATGCAGGGCCTTTTATAGCAGCAGATTGGGAGTCCAGTTACCTAGTGGACCGTACAACCTATGCCACAGATGGTACCAGTTCAGAGTCCAATTTTGAGTGCTCCGTAGAAGCAGTGGAAGGGCAGCCCAACACCCTTAAGCTGATTGGTTTTTGGGGCTCAGGCTATGCTGATGATAATAGCCTATTGATTACCATAGATCCATGTACACAAAAAGCAACATGGGACCAAACAGTTGCCATTGGATTTTATCCATGGGACCCTTTAATCGGAGATATTCATTGGGAAAGAATCGATGAGGGGGGATATGAATCCAACAGTATTTCTTTAAACCTGGATGATGAATACGGTTGGTGCACCTTGGACTTTGAAAACAAAACCATTCAACTGTTTGGCGTTGCCACAATTCCGGATCATGACGTTTTCATTAAACATTGTGAGTCAAACCTTAGTATCATACCATAAATAACCAAACAAACGAAAGGGCCTCGGAGTTTTCCGGGGCTTTTTGTTTTTATGGGGTTTGCTCAAAGTTCAATGTCATAAATTCTGAGTTCTGAGTTCTGAGTTTTTAGTCTTGAGACATCTGCACCTTTCACCCATTACCCAATAACCCAACCCCAATTTAACACCTAATTATCAACTACCGACTTCAAACTCCAGTCGCACCTTCACCAAATTATCTTCCCGTTTCTTTTTTATTTTGATACCGTAATCAATTGAATAAAGCGAAAAAGTTCCGATAAGTGCGTTGCCTTGCCTCTTAAAATTTATGGATACAGGTTTTGTGATGGATTTAATGGTAAGATGCCCTTTCACTGTTAGTTGATTATCGATTTGGGTTACTTCAGTGCTTTCAAACCTAATGTAGGGATAATCGTTAACGTTAAAATATTTACCACTACGCAAAGACCAATTCCGTAATCCATTGTTGGTATCCAAGGTTTTGGATTGCACCCTGCCTTTGAACACAGAATTTTCGGGTTGTTCCCAATCAATATGGGAATCGGATTGAAAACCGGAAATATTTCCTTTAACCTCTTTGGAAACAAATTCAAAAGTAATCTGGGCCTGACTGATTTTACTTTCTTGGGAAATGACCTGTTCTACTGGCAAACCAATCAACAACAAGAAAAGGAGGTACGGATATCGCATAACAAGGCATTAGTCTAAAAATATAGAAAACCTTATCAAGAATCAGAGTTTTCAAAACGAAACACATTTCTCCATGCTTTTCCCATAGAAAATCTTGCCAATGTTAAATAATCGAAAATTATAGGTTTATGGGCAAAAAAATGTAGGATTATTATTAACTTAATAGTGTAATAGGGAAGCTCAATCCTAGCTAAACAAAATAGCATGGCTGATATAAAGAAAAGTAGTCCTGAACCCATTCAAGAACTACTGATTCGTATGGAACGAAACAATAATATCATTCAACGTCTTTCTAAAAAAATCAATTCCTACACCTGCGAACCCCACGACTCTTCTTGTTTTGAAAAGCTATATGAGTTGAGACAAAGTTTTAAGGATTTTTCAGGGCAGCAACATCGGATAATGGAATTGCTAAAACAAAAGAAGGGTGAGGCTAAAAATCTGCACCAAGATATTCAACTTCAATTGGACCGATTTAAACAATTGGAACAAGATATTGCCGCCTATATCTTGGCTACCAACCAGTATTCTTAGCGTTTTAAATAGTCTCTTATTGGACGCTTCACTTTTGGGTCAAACTTTTTTGTAATACATTTTTTACTCCTTAAAACATACGTAATATTGTATGGCGAAAGCCAAACAACCAACCATGGGGAAATCTTCGAACACCACACTTATTGTCCTTGCTTTTTTTGCCATTTATGTCATCTGGGGTTCCACCTATATGCTGAACAAAATGGCGGTGATGGAGATACCACCGTTTATGTTGGCCTCCTATCGTTTTATCGTTGCCGGTCTTCTGATTTTTGGACTGGCAAGACTCATGGGTATTTCTTTGTCCATTACAAAGAAACAGCTTCGCAATACCATAGTTGCTGGCTTTCTTTTTTTAGGTATTGGAAATGGGGTTGTTGTTTGGGCACTCCGCTACGTGGATTCTGGTTTTGCCGCGTTGGAAATATCTGCCCAACCTTTGGTGGTACTGATATTGATGCGATTATTGCAAGGGAAAAAAATTAAACCCATGTCGGTTGTTGGGGTAGTTCTTGGTGTTTTGGGCATATACCTGTTGGTTAGTCAAAAAGAGGTGATTACCAAAGAAGGTTCCATTTTGGGCATGGTTGCAATTTTTATTGGAATGTTGAGTTGGGCATATGGCAGTCTCTTTGTTGGCAAAGCGGATTTACCCACCAGTTATTTTGTCAATACCGGATACCAGATGCTAATGGGAGGAATTATTTTGGCATTGATGAGTCTAGGATTGGGCGAAACTTGGACATCTCCATTGGTCTGGAGTGGTGAAGTACAGCTTGCCATGATTTTGTTGGTGATTTTCGGAAGCATAGTGGCATTTACCTCTTTCAATTATTTGCTCAAATCCGTTTCTCCAGAAAAAGTGGCAACCTCTACCTATGTAAATCCTATCGTGGCACTTCTTTTGGGCTGTTATTTTTTAAACGAGCAGATCACCATGCAATCAATATGGGCAGCGGCTATTTTGCTAACTGGGGTGTATTTTATCAACACCAAAAAGACCTTGGCCATTTTTGAACGCTTTAAGCGCTAGTTCAAAAGAAATTCGATTTTTCCTTCAACTCCTTCAAGGCCCTGTTCAAACTTCTTGGTGTTATGCCGATGTAATTGGCAATATCTTTTTTGGGTATCACCGAAGTGAATTCAGGAAATAGCTGTTTTAACCGAAGGAGATTGTCCTCAATGGGATATGAATGTTGGTAAGAATGTCTGGGCGCCTTAAATCTTATTTTGTTTGCCAAGGCTTTCATGATCAATTTGTTGAATTTTGGGTCGGTCTCAAGCAATTCATGATAGATGCCGTGTGAAATGGCATATGTTTTTAGTACGGTTATGGATTCAACCGAGCATATAGTGGTGAGCTTGTCAAAAACCTCCAATTCACCAAATTCCATACCTGTGCCCAAAAACTCCTGAATAAATTCTTTCCCATTCTCATCGGAAATATAGCATTTGGCAATCCCCTCTCGAATCAAATGTACTTTGCCATACCTCCTGTCTTGTTTAATAATCACTTCCTTGGGGGCAAAATCCTCTTCTTGGATATGTGGTTCGCCCATAATCCATAACCTGTGTATGTATGCAGCTAAATCGGGATTGGTTCTAATCATTTTCTATGGAGGACAAATGTCCTTTTTAATGGTATAGACAAAGTATTTCTTTGTATCTAAAATTAGGTATAAGCCCTGATGATGACAACAATGAAAGGAGAATTAATTATCAAGAAGGAATCTTTATATAGTCCAAAATTCATTTTGGTTTGCTTGGGGTCCTTGTTCTTTTCTGCTAGTTATAATATGCTTATTCCTGAACTACCGGCATATTTGAGTGACTTGGGTGGAGCTAAGTATATTGGGTTGATTATAGCTCTGTTTACGCTTACGGCAGGTTTGTCCAGACCGTTTAGTGGTAAACTCACGGATACTATTGGCAGAAAACCTGTAATGTTGTTCGGGGCTTTGGTCTGTGTGGTTTGTGGGGGGCTTTATCCGATACTCACGACAGTATATGGGTTTCTTTTGCTTCGCTTGTTTCATGGTTTCTCTGCCGGATTTACACCAACCGCCGCCTCAACTTTTGTTTCGGACGTTGTACCGGCCCACAGACTGGGTGAGGCTATGGGCATACAAGGTATTGCCTTTAGCACGGGCTTGGCTTTGGGTCCGGCTCTGGGTAGCCTGATCAAACTTCATTTCTCTTATGAAACCCTGTTTTACAGTTCCTCGTTCATGGCCCTTTTAGCTTCCTTGATCATCATGAATCTTGGGGAAACGCTATCGGCCAAACAAACATTTAAGCCCAGTCTTCTTCAAATATCAAGACATGATATTTTGGCAAAAGAGACTTATCCGGCTGCCATCATCACATTTTTGGCCTATGTCGCTTTTGGAGTCATTCTTACCTTGATTCCGGATTGGACGGGGGTGATTGGTCTTACGAATAAAGGCGTCTTTTTTGTTGTTTTTACTTTGACATCGCTCCTGGTCCGGGTCATAGCAGGTAAACTTTCCGATCGTTACGGGAGAACCAAAGTGATTTTACTGGGTTTGTTGCTTTTGTGTATGGCCCTGGTTATGATTGGGGTATTGGACTCTGCTTTCGGGTTTTTGTTTGGAGCTGGGGTTTATGGACTGGGAATGGGTATTGTATCTCCGGGAATCAATGCATGGACCATTGATCTAAGTCGTCCGGGACAAAAGGGAAAGGCGATTGCCACTATGTTCATAGCGTTGGAGGCGGGTATTGGTCTGGGCGCATTGTTGTCCGGGTGGTATTATAACGGAATACCAAGCCGAATCCCCAACACACTTTTTGTTTGTGCAGGACTGTCCTTTTTGGGAATAGTTTACCTTCTCTTTCGAATGAGAGCAAACCGTTTTAAAAATTGAAGCTTAGCTTAATTCAAAATATCAAATCGGTGGGTGTATTTTATGGTAATGACCTGATTATTTAGGAAATCTAGGTCGTTGTCGTCCTTCACGATATTAAAAACAACAAAAAGTCCCGTATTCGCATTTTGAAGCCATCCAAAACGTGCGTTTACCGATGTAATCTCAGAAACATTGTTTCTCTGGATCAAACTTTGCACAAACATCCTTGGGGTAAAAGAGTAGGAGAGACGTAATCCTCCAACCAAGGCAGTAAAGTTTCCAGTGTCCAACTGTATATCACTATGACTGAAGGTCAAAGAAGAGTTAAATCGATCTCCAATTCGGTAATTGGCCGTGCCGCTATTGGTTATTCTATCTCCATTAAAATACCCGCCAATAAAAGTTCGGGAACTTAAGGAAAAAGCATTGTTGGGGTTGGTA
This sequence comes from uncultured Allomuricauda sp., assembly GCA_965117065.1. GTDB lineage: Bacteria > Bacteroidota > Bacteroidia > Flavobacteriales > Flavobacteriaceae > Flagellimonas. The sequence continues at coordinate 497,147 of OZ220751.1, read as the reverse complement.
ATCATAACTAACTGCAGTTCTTTGTTTCTATAGTTACCAACAGGTACCATAACATTGGACAAGGTGAATTCCTCCAATACTCGCTCGGTTGTAAAATTGATTCCCGTGTGGATTTCAAACCCACTCTTGAACTCCCAATGGTTGTCCACATGTAAGAACCCCGTAATCAGCTCATCATTAAAATTCCAGTAGCCACGATAAGAGATATGCGGCCGAATTTCCAAAAGGTTCCCCATGTTTTTCAATCGTTGCGCCTTCCAAATAAGAAATTCAGGTTTCTTAAAAGCGGTTCGCTGTAAAAAACCTACCTCCGGGTTGAAACCCTCCCCGACCTCAGTGTATCCGGCTCTTAAATCCCATCCGTTCCAGTTATAATTGGCCAACAGTTTAAATGCATGATCATCCTGTTCTATCCCTGGCGTTGAGCTTTTGGCAACAAATCCGGTGACCTCCGCTTTATTTCCAATACCCCATTTACCATCCATGGCAAATACCCGGTTGTAATCATCATCCATGGAACCCAATCCGGCCCTGTTGATAAAGATACCACCCAGAGATGAACGGGTACCCTGAAAATCATGATTGACCCGTCCAACCGTATAATTATTTTTATCGATTCCCGCGGTTTCAACATCATCGGTAAACATGCTCAAAAACCCAATATTGGTTTGCCCTACTTTACCAGACAGTCGTGCACCTCCAATAATGGGAACCAAATCCCCATCAGCGCCTATTCCAATTCTTCTACTAAAGAATAGATCCACCTCACCCGGACTTCCCACACTAAACTGACCGGCATTTTCCAGAAAGAAAGCACGTTTTTCAGGAAAGAACAGATTGAAACGGTCAAGATTTACCTGTTGGTCATCTACTTCCACTTGAGCAAAGTCGGTATTGTACGTAAGATCTAAAGTTAAGCTTGGCGTGACACTGTACTTGATGTCTGCACCTACTTCAAAATTGGTTTCGGTATCGCTAGGTGAAACGGCCTTGTTGTGCGATACCTGTCCAAGTGCATACGGAATAAGTTTCAGATTGCCTGGATTTTTAAGGTCTAATCCGGTTAGTTTTCCTGCCAAAGACACCCGTTTCATATCAAAACCCAAGGGAAGACTGGTCCAATAAGCAGTCTCTGTATTTTTACTGATGTTACGTCTAAAGTTTAATCCCCAGGTTTTGTTGTCGCCAGATGCAAAACGAAGAGATCTGAGTGGAATCGCAAACTCAGCGCTCCAACCATAATCCCCAATCTGGGTTTTTACGGTCCATGAGGCATCCCAATTCAAATTAGTACCTCCAATTACACCTCCTTGTTGCCGATTGGCATTGAAATTCCCCTTGCCCTCATTGTCTATTTGGGCATCATACTCCATTCCTTGGGCGTTGGTACCAAAAAGAAACCCATTTTGTCGATCATGGTAGGTGTCAATAATAAAGAGAAAACTGTCTTCATCATTAAGGTCGGCATCCCGTCTTGAATCTGACACTACAATTTTATTGGGTTCAGAATCATAACAAACTACCGCAACGTAGAATGTAGTTTTACTATAGGCTACTCGAATAACTGTCTTTTCAGAGACCGGCTTCCCATAATTGGGCCTCAACTGTATGAGGTTTTCAATGGTAGGAGCAAGTTGCCACACAGGATCATTGATGATATCACCATCAACAAAGGGGTCCTGAGACAAAGCAAAAGCTTCAAATTGAGGTCGCGTTATTAGAGAATCTGGTGATTGGGTTTCCTGTCCTTGTAGAGAAAAAAAGGCCAGCAGAGTAAAAAGCAATGGTGCTTTTGCAAAGTTCTGATACATAAAATGAGGTCTGGTTGGAAGTAAATATAGGGCTAATCTTGGAATAATTTTTGAAGGTATTCTTGGATTGAACACGATTTCGTAACTTATTGGAATATAAAAAATTGCATCATGAGAAAGTATAAAAAAATAATTGTTTGGGGTACTATCTTAGGTCTTTTGGGCTGCGGTACTACCCATAAAGGAACAATGGCGAACCAAGAAGAAAAACAGGCATTGGAAACCCTTATGGCCAGTGGAGAATTTGAGATCAACCCGCAATGGGCAAGACCTTTGGCAACCAGTAGTCTGAATGCTATTGCCAATTCTGGATTATTGGCACAAGGGAGTACTACTACGCAAATTAACTTAACAGGCTATGCTGCTTACTTTAGGGTAATTGGAGATAGTGTTTCGGCCTACCTGCCTTATTACGGGGAAAGGCATATGGTTACAGGGTATGGGACTTCTAACAGTGCAATCCAATTTGCTGGGGTCGCCGAGGATTTTGAATTAGTAGCAGCTACTGATAAGCAAGGCTACCGATTGAATTTTAGTTTGGCTAACGGGACTGAGTCATATTCTATCGCAGCTAAGATACTTCCAGGAATGTACAGCACGATTAATGTAAACAGTTCTCATAGATTGGCTATTTCCTATACTGGCGAAGTAGCTGCATATTCGAAAGAATAATTGACTTGGACAATTACCAGTTAATGGGCTTAAACGATTGCCCTATTTTTAAACGCGTACCGGAATTAAGCACTATATACTCATCGCGTTTGTCCTTTTCCATAGACTTAATCTGACTTCTATTGACGACGTATTTACGATGTATACGGATAAAGCCAGGTTCCAATTGTTGTGCCAAGGAACCTAAGCGTTCCCTTTTGATATATGTGTCCGTTGCCGTATAGAAATTGAGGTAATGACCTTCAACTTCAATCCATTGTATCAAGTCCAGGCCAATGGTTACATTTTTTCTTCCCTTGGATACTACTATTGTCTTTTTTTTGGAAGCTGAAGTTCTCACGAAAACAGCTGCAGCTAAAATCAACAGTAAATGGTACAAGGCCTCTCGCCCAAAATAATAACGGGCATATTCTTCGTCAATAAAATGGTCAAAAAAACCTGCGCTGTGCAAAATCACATTGGAAACCAGATAGAATAGCCCCAAAGTACATAGGGCAGATCCCGCTATCAAAAGCCAATACCTTTTTGCAAACTTCTTTTTTATATGTTTTTGCAATCGAACCGTTAAAAGAATAACAGGAATAAAAAGAAGTATAGAAACAAGTAGATACACGATGGAAGTCCAAATACTAAAAGTGCTTTGATGGCGGTACCTTATGATATTCTGCAACAGGGTAATTGCAAAAAGGGCAAGTAAAATGGCAATCGACAACAAGACAAACCTCTTTTCATTCCAAATGGTTCTCATGCAATACTATTTATTAGGAGAGGGCTGCACCCCAACAAATATAATAATCCTTGGATGTAAGTTTTAATAGAGACCAGATTGTAGAGGTTTAGAAAGCTCCTTTGAACATTCTCTCTTTCAAACCTTTGGATTGCAGCCATTCCGCCAACTCGGTGCGTTCCCCTACAAGAGCATGATGGAGAAGGTTAAAACCATGTGGACCAGATGAGTTAAGCAAATTTGGATAATCTGTTACCATTTTCATGACAAAATCATCGTAACCGATGAACGCATAATTGAAAATATCTAGGCGAGCACCCCGCGAAATTAAAAAATCCACAATATCCCTTCTTCCCATATGACTAGCCCCGCCTACAGCAGTTTCAAAATCACCTTTGATAAATTGATTGGCACAATTAAGTATTAGCGGGTGTTTGTCCAAAATTTTCTGGGTCTCTTCCAAACTTCTATGGGCGGCGAATACAAATTCTGTGATAAGTTCTTCCTTAAAAAGGTCTTTTTTATCTTGTATAGAAGTCGCAAGGGCTGCACTTGGACCAAGCGTTAAAACCCCACCAATAATTAAATTTTTCTTGATAAACGTTTTTCTGTTCATTGTCTTTTAGTTTGATGCTTATACAAATGACCCTGTTTTTTTAGGATGTGTTATGCGTTAGCCGTTAGTTTGTCCTGAAACTGTTGTCTGCTGTCGTAGAATAGACCATGACGTTGAATCAATTATTAACAATTTTGGTAATTTTTGAACTTATAAAGGCAATTCAAGGACTAATGGAAGCCAACATTTTTCCGTATTTTCGGGAAGATTCACAATAAGTTTAGAACCCCGTGCAAGAAATCAACAGAAGAAAATTCATTAAACAGTCAGGACTGCTAATGTCAACTGCCTTTGTTCCAATTCCTCATTATTCAATGCTAACATCAAAAACCCACAAGTTTAAATTGGGGTTACAACTCTTTACCATTAGGGATGCCATGGAAAAGGATCCTATCGGAAGTTTGAAAAAAGTTCGGGCCCTGGGTTATGAGGATTTGGAAATTTATGGTTACGATGGGGACAAGGACTCGTACTATGGATTTAAGACTTCGGAATTCAAAAACATACTGGAGGATCAAGATTTGACCACGTCTAGCGGGCACTATGGCCTCCATGGATTTTATGATAAACCAGAATCGGATATGATGCGCTATGTGGATCAATGTATCCGAGGAGCACACACACTTGGTCAGGACTTTATCACCTGGCCTTGGTTGGATCCCAAATTCAGGAATATGGATGGTTACAAAATGCTTGCGGAAAAACTAAATCGTATTGGTGAACGGGTAATAAAAGCTAATCTTGGTTTTGCGTATCACAACCATGGCTTTGAGTTTGACGATCATAATGGTGAAATAGGATATGACCTTATTCTTAAAGAAACGGACCCAAACCTAGTGAAGTTGCAATTGGATTGGTATTGGGTGATGCATTCCTCCAAGTTAAAACCAGCAGATTGGATTGCTAAAGACCCTAATCGTTATGTCATGTGGCATATTAAGGATATGGACAAAGTAAGCCGCGATTATTCGGAGTTGGGCAATGGTTCCATTGACTACGGAACCATTTTACCAAAAGCTTCACAGGAGGGACTTCAATTTTATTACCTGGAACAAGGAGGGAATTTTGAGACAAACTCCATGCAGAGTATAACGGACAGTGTTGTGTATTTTAAGAAATACCTGCAACATTACTTATAGAAATTGGATTCAAAAAGCCTGTTAAATAGGACAAATATTGTAAGCATGTCAAAAAAAGTAAGCTATGTATTTGCGATGACCCTTTTGGCCATTGCATGTAATGGAAAGAAAGAAGAAATCAAGGAACAGGTAGTAACTGAGCCTAAAGAAAGGGTGCACGAAACCAGTCTTCCTTTGGATGACCTTAACCTCCCGGCTGGTTTTAAAATTGAAGCTTATGCAGAAGGAATTGATGGTGCTCGGTCCTTGGCCATGGGTGATGACGGAACACTTTTTGTAAGTACACGAAATGAAAAAACGGTGTATGCTCTACAGGATTTGGATGGGGATTTTTGGGCTGAAAAAGTAACCGTTTTGGATTCCACTTTGGAAGTGCCCAATGGAATTGCATTTAAAGATGGGGCGCTATATGTAGCCGAAGTGAACCGCTTGCTCAAGTATTCAAACATAGAACAAAACCTGTCCAATCCACCAGAACCAGAAGTTATATATGATGATTACCCAACCGAATTTCACCACGGATGGAAGTACATTGCCTTTGGTCCAGATGGGAAATTATATGTCCCTGTTGGAGCACCGTGTAATATTTGTGATAGAACAGATGAAGATGAAAGATTTAATACCATTACTCGAATGGACCCGGATGGAAGCAATAGGGAAATTTATGCCCAAGGAGTAAGAAATACGGTGGGTTTTACATGGCATCCAGAAACCAATGAACTTTGGTTCACTGATAACGGGCGCGACCTGATGGGCGACGATGTTCCTCCATGCGAATTAAACCGGGCTGCTGAAATAGGGCAACACTTTGGATATCCCCATTGCCACGGAGGTACCGTTTCCGACCCAGAATTTGGAGATGGAAACCCCTGTAGTAATTTTGTGGCACCTGTACAGGCATTGGGTGCCCACGTGGCACCCCTAGGGGTCAAATTCTACACAGGGAACATGTTTCCTGAGGAATACAAAGGAAAGGTCCTTATGGCAGAACATGGATCATGGAACCGCACTTCCAAAGTGGGGTATAGAATTACTATGGTGACTCTTAATGGCAATGAGGCGGTTAACTATGAGCCCTTTATTCACGGTTGGTTGAACGATGAAACCCAGGAGCAGTTTGGTAGGCCTGTGGATTTACTTGTATTAAAAGATGGGTCCTTATTGATTTCCGACGATTATGGAGATGCAATTTATAGGGTCTCTTATGTGGGTGTCTAGCACTATATTTCCATGAAAGGCTGGACTAAAAAATTGTACAAATTTCGTTTTGAGATTTTTCTAAGCACTCAGGTTGCCATCCTCTTTGGTTCCTTGTTTTTTCCTGGAGATTTCTTTGAGTTCACCTTATTGCCCCTGCTTTATCTGATGGGTATCTTAGCGGGTATTCTCATGATTTCCAAGCGTAAAAAACTTACCTGGTTTTTTGTAGCACTTTTTGCAGCTTCCGCGTTTATTTTTGGTAGCGCCATGATCTATCGACAGGAATCACAAGGTGACATTTTAACCCGTTTGATGATTTATTTTGTGTTTTACATCGTGGTTTCTTGGAACGTAATTCAGCAGGTGTGGCGTGCCAAATTTGTAAGTAGAAAGGTAATTTTGGGACTAATGAGCGGTTACATTTCTTTGGGATTTTTGGCATTTTTTCTTTTTATGGCTATAGAATTAACACATCCCGGGGCTTTCCAAGGCGTGCTAATGGAAAGTCAAGTATTTGAACTTAAAAGTGAAGCAATCTTATACTATTCCTATATCACCTTGCTAACAATTGGGTACGGCGAAATCATCCCGGCCATTCCTATAGCACAGAAGGCGGCGATTCTTGTAGGACTTATGGGGCAATTCTATCTAGTTATAGTTACTGCAGTGGTGGTGGAAAAATATATAAGACATACCGAGAGAAAATAATGTCCAGACTACCATTAAAAATGACACTTTAATGAACACTAAAAGTTTTTAGGCGTACTCAAATCATTCATTTTACCATAAAACTTTTGGGCATTGTTTTCCAGAACCTCAAGGAAAATATGTTTTATTTTGGACCTTCTTTTTGTGGGGACGGTTTCTACAATATAGAAATGTTCTTCACTTTTGAATTTGTATTTGGCAACACCCCAAGTTCCAGTTTTTTCAATTTCTCCATCGTAGAGCACCACATCGGGTTTTTGGGCAGGTGTTTTAGGTTGCACCCAACTTACATACCTAAGCTTACCCTCGCGGGTCTGGTCAATTCGAATCATGTATTTGTCATTGGAGGAATGGATTAAGTTATGGGTGGTTTCCTCATACATTTTGATTAAATCCGCATTTACGATGTTTGCATTAATTGCTTCCAAAAGCTTTTGCTCGCATTCAATTAATTTAAGTTGAGTGTCCACAAGTTTTTGCTGTGTTTCCTCATCGGTGCACGAGAATAGGATGAAAAGAGCTAAGAATAGTGTAATTAATGTTTTCATATGATAGAATTTTAGTGGTGAAGCTGTACAGGTAAACTATTGGTAAACCAAAAGTTAATCGGAGCTAAATTGACGGATGCTTACTTTCAATTGATGAATGAAGGATATTGAGGTAAAAACTAAATATGTCAACAGAATGTTAAAAGTTGCATATGCTACATATAGAATGCTATATTTGCCATATGAAATACAGCTATAGTGAATGTATAGGGTCTAGATTGCGAAAGATTTCTAGAATAGTAGACAGTCATTTTAGAAAATATCTGCTTGACTTTGATATCACGGAAAATCAGTTGACCATACTGTTTGCCATTAGTAAAATGGGACCAGTGGAGCAGGGGAAGCTGGGCAAGTATCTTTCGTTGGAAAAGTCAACTGCTAGTCGAAACATTAAACTTTTGGAAAAACGAGGACTAGTAGCCCGTAGTGATGATTATAGGCCAACAGTTGAGTTGACCGAGAAGGGAAATCTAACGGTGGAGCAATTGACACCGATCTGGCTCGAAATAATGGATAATCTGACGGATATGCTAGGAAAGTCTGGCCTGAACGGTCTCGAAAAATTGGAGGGTAAAATCAAATCCTAATTTTTTAATCTGTATGTTGCATATACAACTAATAACATTTTAACAATGAAAACAAAAAGAGTTGAATCATTTTTCAATTGGGTTACATCCAATCACAAACCAATTTTAGTATTAAGCTTTTTACTGTTCATCGCATCGGTAATTTCTTTACCAAAGCTGACTAAGGATACACGCTATGAGGCATTCTTGCCAGAACGTGACTCGGTGCTGATTCAAAGGAACGGGCTTAAAGAAACCTTTGGACTCAAGGACCCCATGGTTATTGCCGTAAAGAACGATAGGGGGATTTTTAACAAGAATTCTTTGGAAATCGTCCATGAATTGAGTGAAAAACTCAAAGAAGTACCCGGCATTGACCCAGACCAAGTGCGTAGCCTGGCTACGGAAAACAATGTGGTTGGTACAGATTCTGGAATTTTGGTGGAACCCTTTTATGAAGTAGAGGAACTTACCGAAGAAACCGCACAAGAAGTGTCACATGCCATTGACAACTTTGAACTGTACCGTGGTAGTTTAGTATCCGAGGACAAAACCACCACCTTGGTCATTGCAGAAATGTTGGACAGTTATGACCTTAAACAACATGAGGTTTACAATAGCCTGCAAGAGTTGCTGAGTGACTATAAGCATGAAAATCATGACTTCTATTTGGCAGGTGAAGGTGCGGTAAGTGGCTATTTGATCAAGTACATCGACGAGGATGCCATGCGAACCAACCCTTTTGCCGGCCTGGTCATTGCACTCATCCTTATTTTCGCTTACCGAACCACTAGGGGAGTAGTTATTCCCAACCTGATGGTATTAGCTTCTGTGGGAATTGCGTTGGGGCTAATGGCCGCTTTTGGAGTGGACTTTTATGTGATTACTAATGGTTTACCTGTGGTGCTTATTGCTATCGCTGTTGCGGATGGCATCCATATAATGGGTGAGTACTATGAGCAGGCGGTGAAACATCCGGAATACTCTCAAAAGCAGTTGGTATTAACTACAATGCTGAGTATGTGGAGACCTATTACCATTACATCCATTACAACCATTGCGGGGTTTTTATCAATCGTCTTTTCTTCATACATGCCTCCCATGGCCTTCTTTGGGGTTTTTGGCGCTATTGGGGTTGCAACAGCCTTGATTTATGCCCTTTTTATGATTCCATCGGCCTTAATGCTCCTAAAACCGCAAAGGAGCAAGGCATTTAAATCGGCCGAAAAGATGGACCGATTCGGGAAGCTGATGGTTGGATTGGGAAATTTTGTCTATCAGCGACCAAAGATTATTCTTGTTACAGCAATACTAGTTGTGGTTTTAGGAATTTTTGGAGCCTTAAAACTCCAAGTGAACGAGGATCGTATTGCTAACTTCCAAAATGAGGAACCCATTGTAGCTGCAGACGGGCTTATTAATACTAAAACGGAGGGGACGTCTTATTTAGATATTCTGGTGGAAACTCCGCATACCGAAGACATTTTCAAACCAGACAACTTGCGAAAAATTGAGGCCATGCAGCGTCATGTGGAAACTTTGCCCAATGTAAAGGGAAGCACTTCAATTGTCGATTTCATTAAAAAGATGAATCAATCTGTAAATGAGGATAGTACGGATTTTTATAACATTCCAGACAATGAATCGCTTATAAGTCAGTTTTTCTTGCTGTACTCTGCTAGCGGTGACCCTACGGACTTCGATAATTATGTGGACTACGATTACCGTCTGGCCAACGTCCGGTTCCGAATGAACTCAGGTGAATATATCAATGAAAGGGAAGTAGTTGAACAGACCCAGCAGTTTTTGGACACTAATTTTACAACCGCCAATATCAAAGCCACACAGAGTGGAAAAGTGGCGCTGGATGTGCATTGGATCGGAAAATTAGGCCAAAACCATTTTATGGGAGCTGCCATAGCCCTGTTAGTGGTATTTATTGTGGCTGCTTTGAGCTTTAGATCATTGACAGGTGGTGCCCTAACCATAGTCCCTGTGCTCATATCTGTATTGTTCATCTACACCGTAATGGGCGTTCTGGATATTTGGTTGGCCGTAGGCACCTCCATGTTTGCTGCAATAGCCATTGGAGTAGGGGTGGACTTTGCAGTACACACCGTTGATCGTTTTAAGTATCTCTTGCATGAAAAAGGATTGTCCTTACAGATAGCATTTCAGGAGTTTTTCAAGTCGGCAGGGCGGGCATTATTATTCAACTTTTTAGCCCTTACTCTTGGATTTGGGGTGTTAATGACGAGTTCAGTTCCTCCATTGAATCGATTTGGCTTCTTGGTCGCCGTAGCGGTAATGGTAAGCTTTATTGCAAGCATGACCTTGCTGCCTGCTTTGATCCTTCTAGCAAAACCGAAATTTTTTATCACACCTAAAAAGTAAATATCATGAAAATCAAAATTTTAACAACAATGTCCATTTTGTTGACCATTGGGACCTTACTATCACAGGAGTTGCCCAATGGACAATCCATTGCAGAAAAGACCTATGAACGCAACGAGGGGAATTCGGTAAAACGAAAGCTCATTATGGAACTAACGGACAAAAGAGGCAAAACAAGAGTAAGGGAAACCATTGCTTTGCGCAAATATTTTGGTGAGGAGCGTCGCTTGATAATCTTTTATGAAACACCTACCAGCGTCAAAGGAACAGCATTTCTTACCTATGATTACCCTGAAGCGGAAGTGGACGATGACCAATGGCTTTACCTACCGGCTTTACGCAAAACAAGACGTATCTCCGCTTCCAACCGTGGTGATTACTTCCTGGGAACGGACTTGACCTATGAGGACATCAAGCTGGAAACAAAAATTAGTAGGGAGGATTACAACTATAAAACCATTGGAATGGAAAAGGTAGACAATCATGATTGTTATGTAATCGAGGCCACTCCAAAATCCGAAGCCATTGCCAAAGAATTGGGTTACAGTAAGGGTAAGTTTTGGGTAGATGTCAAGATTTGGATGATGCGAAAATCCGAAAGCTGGGACATTGCCGGCAATCGGTTAAAAACCGTCAAGGTGAGTGATGTGAGGGAAATCCAAGGAATTTGGACCCTACACCGCATTGATGCCGAGAACCACAAGACCAAGCACAAGACCGTGTTCCGGTTTGAGGATATCGATTACAACACCACTTTGAGCGATGATTATTTTACTGAAGAAGCACTAGTTGACGGATTGTAGTTATGAAAGTATCTAAGCTATTACCAACGCTGTTCTTGTTGCTTGGCCTTTTGGGCTGGGCTCAAGGGCAGCCGGGGAAAACTTTTTGGGAAAAGTGGGATCCAAGTCTAGTAGTTCACCTGGAATCGTCATTTGAATTCAATAGTAAACAGCTGCAAAAATCAGAAGTGATTGTTAAACCAGAGTTTACCTATAAGTTTAACCGCAGGTCCAAGTTGGTTTTTAGAGGGCAAGTTTATAGTGAATTCCAAGATAATTTGGAGGCAGGAACCCCCTCTCAAAACACAGTTGGCGGGTTCAATAAGCGTTTGTTTTTAGATAAGCACACGAACCTAGAACTTCGGGAACTGTATTATCACATGCGCGTTAAGGGTTTTGGACTTACTCTGGGCAAGCAACAGATTGTTTGGGGCGAAACTGATGGTATCAAATTATTGGATGTGGTCAACCCACAGAATTTTCGGGAGTTTATCCTGGATGACTTTGAGGATAGCCGTATTCCGTTATGGTCAGCAAAGGTGGAGTTTGGTATCAAGGGCATAGGGGTGCAATTGGTTTGGATTCCTGACAATACCTACCATATTACCCAGGATTTTGATGCCCCTTTCTTTACCCGAAATCTGTTCCCAACACCTCCTGAAGGTGTGGGTACCCAAATTAATGTTCCTAAAAAGCCAGGACGGTTTTTTGCGGATTCTGATGTTGGGGTAAAGTTGACTTCCTTTACCAAGGGTTGGGATCTATCTCTCAATTACCTGTATTATTATGCTGATTTACCTGTTTTTTATTCAAACCCTACAACCGTTGCTGAAACACCAACTGTGATGATTAATCCTGAGTATGAACGACAGCAATTGTTGGGTGGCACCTTTAATAAGGTGTTCGGCTCCTCTACCTTTAGGGGGGAATTGGCCTATGTATTTGGGCAAAACTTTATCTCGGATAACCCCAATACAATACGCGGGATAGAGGAGGCAGATGTTTTTAAATCCGCCCTAGGCTTGGATTACATAAAAGGAGAGTATGTATTAAGTGTCCAATTGTTTAACGAATGGATCACAGAGGTTATAAGTCCATTTAACCGGGAACGCTGGGAAACCAACTTTACCCTTTTGGGCAGCAGGGAACTGTTGAATGATAGCCTCAAGGCGGAAGTACTCTGGGTACACAGTACCAATCATGGGGATGGCTATGTGACTCCAAGGCTAAGCTATTGGCTTAATACGAACACTCAACTGTTGTTAAACGCCCATGCTTTCTATGGGGAAAAATCACAGCTTTTTGGGCAGTTTAAGGACCGTAGCCGGGTTTCTTTTGGAGTGAAGTGGGGAATTTGAGTTAAAACTATTTATTTGATCCCCAATTTGTATAGGAACCTGATTTTTAGTTTTGGGCCATTAATTCAAAATGGTAGGAAGAGGTCCAAAGGGCACTATTCCTAAAACCCGATACCTTTTCTACCTTCTTTTTCGGTAATGGGAAAATGGTTCAACGCCTTTAATACATCTTCCTGTTCTATTCGTACAAGAGATTCTGTACTGATGTCCGTTTCTCCGGAAATGCGATTGGCTTGGGATTCCACAACTTTCTCAAACACATTTCTTACCGTACGGCCGTTTCCAAAATTACGATCCCGGTTCTGATGTATCTGCTCAAAAAATGTAGATAGGACCTGCGTTCCCTCTTCACTTAGTTCGTAACTGTTTGTAGCACAAAAAAGCTGGAATATTTGTATCAATTCCACAGGAGCGTAATCGACGAAATCCATGTATCGGTTAAACCGTGATTGCAAACCTGAATTGGACTTAATAAATTGATCCATATCCTGTTGGTATCCTGCAACAACCACTATCAGCCGATCTCTATCGTCTTCCATTCGCTTTAAGAGGGTTGCAATGGCTTCCCCACCAAAATCGTTACCACCACCAGAAGGATTTAGGGTATAAGCTTCATCAATAAAAAGTACGCCATTGAGGGCAGAATCGATAACTTCGCTGGTTTTTGGGGCAGTCTGCCCAACATACTGTCCAATTAGGTTGGATCGATCCACTTCTACCACATGTCCCTTACCTATGACGCCCATAGCTTTAAAAATTCTTCCCAACAAACGGGCAACGGTAGTTTTACCTGTACCGGGGGGTCCCTGAAATACAAAATGCAGGGACAATTTGGTGGCAGACATTCCCTGTTCCGATCTCATTTTTTCGACCTTTATAAAGTTGACCAGGGCGTTGATTTCTTTCTTGATGTTGTCCAGACCAACCAATTTTTCCACTTCGGTTAGGACTTCCTCCAAAGATTCTTCAGTGGTTTCTTGAAAGACATCCACAAGCGCATTATCAACATCTTTTAGGGTAAGATTGGAAAGCACATCATCAGGGATATGTCCATAGTCTGCTAACCTGATGGATTGAGCCTGTAGAATTTTCTCAAATGAATTGCGCACCATTCGGGCATTTCCGAAGGTATCATCCTTGGTTTCGTGTAGATAACTGAAATATCTGAACAATTTTTGTTCCCCATCTCCATGAATGGTCATGGAATTGTTTCCACAGAACAGTTTGAATATATCCAGTAGTTCCTGGGGCTTGTAATCCAGAAAATTGAAATAGCGGTTAAAGCGTGACCTTAGCCCTGGGTTGGCTTCCAAAAAGTTTTGCATGGGTTCTGGATAACCGGCTACTATAACCATCAGTTTATCACGGTCATCCTCCATGCGTTTTAAAAGGGTATCAATGGCTTCTGCACCGTAGTCCTGTCCACCTCCCTTGTTCAAGGTATAAGCTTCGTCAATAAACAGAATTCCGCCAATGGCTTGATCTATAATCTTGTTTGTCTTTTCGGCCGTTTGTCCCATAAAAGAAGCCACCAATTGGGACCGGTCAACCTCCACCACATGGCCGCTGGACAAAACCCCAAGAGCATGATATATTTTACCCAACAATCGGGCTACGGTAGTCTTTCCAGTTCCAGGAGGCCCTAAAAATACAGTGTGCATGCTTATCGGATTCTTGGAAAGTCCTTTATCACGACGCAACTTTTCAATTTTAGTGTACTTCGTCAGGGTGTCAATGTCATTTTTAATATTGTTCAGACCGATCATGGCATTCACCTCTTTCATTACCTCATCAAGTGAAGGTTTATCAGACATGTCCCGTTCATCCCCGTGTTTTTCCTTTTCTGCTAAAGCAGCAGAAAGGTTGTCCTTATAGGTGTTGTTTGAAGAATCCAAATCAACCGCCTTCTGAAAATGGGATGCTGCCTTGGTAAACCCATATAATTTGAAATAGCAGAAACCCAATTGATTGTGAATGTCATGAACATCCGAAGCCAATTCAGAGGCTTTCAAGTAATAAGTAATGGCTTTTTTGTATTCTTCCTGTTTAAAGTACAAAAAGGCCAAATCTTTGTTTGAGGCCACATGAGAAGGATTTATGTTCAATGCCTTTTCATAAGCGGAAAGAGCATTTTTAAAACTCCCCTTGTCTCGGTACGCATTGCCCAATGCATTTGCTGCATCAGCATATTTTGCGTCTAGTTTCAAGGCCTTCTCATAGTATTCAATAGAAGCATCAAACGCCCTTTGCGCATGGTAAGCGGTTGCGAGGTTGTAGTTGCCAAGGGGGTCGTTGGGTAATTGCTCAAGGTATTTACCAAAAAGGGTTATGGCCGTAGCGTAGTCTTTCTGGTTGTATGCATTCATGGCTTGTTGGTTCAGGGCCATGGTCTCTTGAATCACATCCGATGGCAGACCTTGGTAGACCTTTTCATTGGATCTTGCAATTTGAACATTGGTCTTGTAGATCTCATTATCTGGGCTGAGGTCACTGGCCTTTTGAAAAAAGTCAGCAGCCCTTCCATATTCGTGCATAGCGTAATAGCAGCTTCCTAGATTGTTATAGGCTTCTGGGTCTTCCTTTAGGGCTAGCGCTTGTTCAAATGTACTAATAGCCTCATGAAACCGTTTGGTTTGTGTATAGCTATTCCCCAACAAATTAAGTGTCGATAGGTTCGCGGAATCCAGTTCAAGTGACTTTTTTAAATGGGGGAGACACTCCTCATGCCTGCCTAAGTTAAAAAGGGCATTGGCCAAATTAAAAATAACAATGGCATCACTTGGGTTAAGGGCCACAGATTTTTGGTAGTAACCCAAAGCTTCTTGATACTTGGATTGACTAAAGAGGTCCGTCCCTATTTGATTAAGCTCTGACGCCTCTTTATACGCTCCAATTTGTTCTGGGCTAAGTTGGTCTTGTTCCTTGGCATAATCCAGATTCTGCTTGTAGTAAATATTACTTGGATCAATGGCTATGGCCCGCTCAAATGAGGTAATGGCTTCGGAATATCTATTTTGTCGTGTGAAACAGCAACCCAAATCGTTATGCGTATTGGCATCGGAAGGGTCAATTTCCAAGGATTTCACATAAGCAGGTATTGCTCCGTTATCATCGTTTTTTGCTGTAAAGCTCCCTGCCAAATTTCTTTGGAGTACAGAATCGTTCGGGGCTTCTTGGGTGGCCTTTTGATAATAAAAAATAGCCTGATCGTATTCTTTACTTCGGTGATAGGAATTCCCTTTTTCATTGAACTGCTGGGAACGCAGCTTGGCCGGATCTACCGCAAAGTTGGTATAGGCTTCCTGTGCCGTTTTTAAATTGTTTTGGTAAAGCGGTTCAGATGGTTTAAGATCCACTGCTTTAGCAAAATATTGGGTTGCCTTATCAAACTCGAACATTTTAAAATGTGCATTGGCCAACTCATTGTATGTTTCAGGTTTTGGCACCAATAAAGCAGCTTTTTCATAACAATCTGCAGCCTTGGTATAGATTTGCTTGTTGCTATAGATTACCCCCATATAGTGATAAGTGACACCGTCGGAAGGTTCCAAAGCAATTCCTTTTTGATAACATTCCAGTGCTTGGTCATCCTTATGGGTCTCAAAATAAACATTGCCCAAAGATTTGAGCGATGCCACATAATTTGGATCCAGCGAAAGCGCCTTTTGAAAATAGGTAATAGCCTTTGGGTAATCCTTTTTCATATGGAAGCAGGATCCCAAGTTGTTATGGCAGCTAGGATTGGAAGGCTCTTGGGTAGCAGCCTGCGAGAAATAGCCAATGGCCTCGTCATAATTGCCGGCATTATAGCTTGCAATTCCCTTGTTTATTAAATCACTTGTCACAGGAGAGGTTGTTTTGTCTTCAATGTACAAAATTTGTAAGCGTGGTGGGCGGTTTCCCACATTTTTTAGGGCTCTTCTGTAATATGTATACATCATTCGGGAAAATGTATACGTAGGCCCGTGCCCGTCCTTCTACTTTTGTCCTGTATTTAAAGCATAAACCAATTTCATTAAAATATATATCATGAAAAAAGTAATCATTGTTACCGGCGCGTCGTCCGGTATTGGCAAGGCAACAGCTTTGCAGCTGATAGGGGAAGGACATACCGTTTATGGCTTGGCCCGGCGAGTGGAAAATATGCAGGATTTGGTCAAGGCGGGTGGACATGCCATGGCCATGGACGTGACCCAGCATAATCAAGTGAAGGCAGTTATCGCCGACATAATAAAAAAGGAAAACCATGTGGACGTACTGGTGAATAACGCCGGTTTTGCCATTTGGGGCGCTGTAGAGGATGTAACTTATGAGGATGCCAAGCGCCAGTTTGAAGTCAACATTTTTGGACTGGCCGAAGTTACCAAGGCGGTTTTACCTACCATGCGGGAGCAAAGGAGCGGAACGGTAATTAATATAAGCTCTATTGGCGGGAAAATTTATAGCCCGCTTGGAGCTTGGTACCATGCCACCAAGCACGCCTTGGAAGGTTGGAGCGATTGTCTACGGTTGGAAGTGGAAAAATTTGGGATTAATGTGGTCATTGTAGAACCTGGAGCTATTAAAACAGAGTTTGGGGATGTTATGAACGATAATTTTTCGCGCTCCAAGGATGGAGTTTATTCAGAGATGGCCAACTTGATATCCGCTGCTGTGGAAGATACATACAAACCCGGCAAAAGTTCGTCTCCATCCGTGATTGCAGATGTGATTTCCAAGGCAGTAAAATCCAACAAACCTAAAACAAGATATGCCGCGGGCAAAATGGCCGCTCAAACCCTCTTCTTTAGAAAGTGGTTTAGTGACCGTTTCTTTGATAGGACAATAATGAACATGATGGGTAATATGGCCAAAAAAGCTTAAGATGTAGTTGTTTGATCAATGGTTGGTGATACTGTCGTCTGCACCCAATGTGGGCGGCAGTGCTTACCAAAAGGAATTACGTAAATTAGAAGTGCTATGAGTGAAATCATCCATATAGAAAGCATTGAGCAGATTCATCAAATGATGGGGCTTACAAAACCCAAACACCCTCTTGTTTCGGTAGTTTACATGAAGGATTTTCCTAGTAATATGGATTTTGAAGGATTTCGATTTTCATCAGAGTTGTACATGGTATCCTTAAAGGATGGGGTGGAAGGTTCCATCCAATACGGCAGGAATTCCTATGATTTCTCGGACGGGACCATGGTGTTTATGAAACCGCACCAGGTTATTCATGGAACCAAAGAAAACATTTGTGCTGATTCCAAGGGATGGATGTTGTTGTTTCACCCAGACTTAATCCGTAGGTCAGAGTTGGGAAAATCTATGGGTCAATATTCCTTTTTTGATTATGAGGTCAACGAGGCACTGCATCTGTCTAAGGAGGAACAGCAAATGGTCGGCGATTTGGCCGGCAAGATTGTTTTGGAATACCAACAGAACATTGATAAGCATAGTCAAAAACTCATTGTTTCTAATTTAGAATTGCTACTTAATTACTGCACACGGTACTATGATCGGCAGTTTTATGTTAGAACCAACCTGAACCAAGACCACGTCACTCAATTTGAATCCATGTTAAAGGATTACTTTAATTCAGAAAAGCCTTCAAGTCAGGGACTTCCAACGGTTAAATACTGTGGCGAACAGCTGCATATGTCACCCAATTACTTAAGTGACTTACTCAAAAAAGAAACGGGGAAAAGTGCTAAGGACCATATCTATAGTTTTGTGGTGAATAGGGCCAAGAACAAGTTGCTCGGTTCCGCAAACTCCATTAGTGAGATTGCCTATGACCTAGGATTTGAATATCCACAGCATTTTAGCAAACTCTTCAAATCCAAAACGGGCATGAGCCCTGCACAATACCGAACACAAAACTAAAGATGAAAAAAGTAATTATAACCGGCGCCACTGGAATGGTGGGCAAAGGTGTATTGTTGGAATGTTTAGACCATGACGCCATAAGCGAGGTTCTAGTTATTAACCGAAGCCCCATTGGTTTGTCCCACCCTAAATTAAAGGAAATTCTATTAGAGGATTTTTCCCAAATAGGTACTTTAAAGGATCAATTGATGGGATATGATGCCTGCTTTTACTGTATGGGCGTTTCGGTTTTGGGATTAAGTGAGGAATCCTATACGCATATCACTTTTGACCTTGCCAAAAAGTTTGCCGACATACTTTATGACTTGAACCCCAATATGGTTTTCAACTATGTTTCCGGCGCGGGAACCGATAGTTCGGAAAAAGGCAGGTCTATGTGGGCTCGGGTGAAGGGTAAAACTGAGAATTATATCTTGGATAAAGGGTTTAAAGATGCCTACGCTTTTAGGCCAGGGGGAATTATCCCAGAACGAGGTATCAAGTCTAGAACCGGTTGGTACAATGCTTTTTATGTACTTACCAGACCCTTTTTTCCTTGGATGAAGAAATCCAAGAATATTACCACCACCACGCGGATTGGACTTGTCATGATTTATACTTTGTTCCATACCCAAGGATTAAAACATTTGGAGAATAGGGATATTAATGTGCTGGCCCAGAACCTTTAATGAATCTGATTTGAAAAAACTTATAAAAATTTTAAAACGAATGTTGTTAACCATTGGAATTCTAATAGGTGTGTTGATAATGGCTTATCTGGCCTTTGTCAATTTTTATCCCTCCTTTGGGGGGGATGTGTCTAAAGAGCGTCAAATGCAGTATGCCATCTCATCCCAATTTAATGATGGCAAGTTCAAAAACACTAAGGATGTGCCCAAAGAGTTCAGTTTTTCAGAAACAATGTCCATAGCTCGTAAATTTTTCTTCCAAAAAGTAGAGAATGGCAGGCCAATTGAGGAACCACCTACCAACTCGATAGACTCCATGACAATTGCTTCCCATGTTTCGGGAACACGATTAATG
Organism: uncultured Allomuricauda sp.; assembly: GCA_965117065.1. GTDB lineage: Bacteria > Bacteroidota > Bacteroidia > Flavobacteriales > Flavobacteriaceae > Flagellimonas. Next base: position 477,732 of record OZ220751.1, on the reverse strand, counting down.
TGGTTTGGGCATTCTGCTTTTTTACTGCAGATGGAAGGAAAAAACATTCTAATAGACCCTATGTTGGGAGAAGTTCCCGCACCACATCCTTTGCTTGGCGGGAAACGTTTCAATAAAGAACTGCCCATCACCATTGAAAAGCTCCCAAAAATAGATGCTGTATTGATTTCCCATGATCACTATGATCATTTGGACTACGATTCCATAAACAAACTTAAAAGTAAGGTAGACATGTTCTATACCCCGCTTGGAGTTGGAGTGCATTTGGAAGCGTGGGGAGTTGAAAAGGAACGTATAGTTGAACTGGACTGGTGGCAAGAGGTAAATTACAAAGGCTTATTGTTAGCCTGTACCCCAGCACAACATTTTTCGGGTAGAAAGATGGATAACGGGCAAAGTACGCTATGGAGCTCTTGGGTTATAAAATCTGAAAAGGAGAACATTTTCTTTAGTGGGGATAGTGGCTACTCAGACCATTTTAAGGAAATAGGGGAGGCCTATGGCCCCTTCGACTTTGCCATGTTGGAATGTGGTCAATACAACAAAATGTGGCCAGATATCCACATGTTTCCAGAGGAAACCGCCCAAGCAGGATTGGATGTTAAGGCCAAGGTAATTATGCCCATTCATTGGGGCGGGTTTAAGTTGGCATTGCACAGTTGGACCGATCCCATTGAGCGAGTTATTAAAAAAAGCAAAGAACTAAAGATTGCTGTTGTCACACCAAAAATTGGTGAGGTATTCCAGCCTACAGAGTCACTTCAGAAGAAGTATGGTGCATGGTGGAAATAGTTGGAAGTATCTTTTTGGAAAGATGGATTTGATACGCGTAAGCAACTTTCATTCTAACCACACCGGAACTGTTTCAGATTCATGGCTTTTACCAATTATATTCTTGTACAGCTCTGGCTTGCGCGCATTTTTGTACCTCCAACCTCCAGAGAGGGGAATTTTATCCTTCGTAATTTTAGCTATGGAGATATCGTCTTCAAAGGATTTAATCTCTGATAAAACTTCACCATAAGGATCTATGATCATGGAATTGCCATTTTTCAGATGCTCTCCGTCATATCCTATGGGATTGGAAAATGCATAATAAACCCCATTGTCATAAGCCCTGGCAGGCAACCAACGCATCAACCACTGGCGACCCTTTGGTCCGTCGAATTCCAGACGTAAAGAAACAGGGTCTACGTGGCGATTTTGCCAATACTTATCGTCAACATATCCCCGCCCCGGCATGGACGAAGGAGTGCAACAAGTAACATGGGGGGCAAAAATCAATTCCGCACCCAAAAGACTGGTAGCCCTCACATTTTCTATTACATTGTTGTCATAGCAGATTAAAACTCCAAATTTCCAACCTAACAAATCAAAAACACAATATTCGGTTCCCGGAACCATGAATTTGCTTATAAAGGGATGTATCTTACGATATTTGGCCACCAAGCCATCCTTGGTAACGCAGATATAGGTGTTGAAGATTTCATTGTTGGATTTTTCCACAAGACCTGCCAATATGGGAATATCGAAATCTTTGGAAATTTGTATTAATTCCTTGGTACTGGGCCCCGAAGGAACTTCTTCGGCCAACCTCATCAGTTGTTTCCGTGTAAGGTCCTTTGTAAAGGTATAAGCCGTAATACTCATTTCGTGAAAACTAATGATGTTAGCCTCCTGGGATTTGGCCTTTTCAGTAAGGTATCGGATTCTGGATAGATTGTATGTTTTGTCACCATCCTTGGGTTGAAACTGGGCCACAGCGATAGTAAGTCCTTTCATTTTAAGTGATTTTTAAAACCATAAAACTAATACCCTGATATATTCCAAAATTGTATAAACCCGACAAATTGACCGTTATGAAAGACAGATAAGATTGACCGCTAAGCGGTCGGTTTTCTTCAAATATTCCTTGGGTGTCATTGAAGTAATATCCTTAAAATCCCTAATGGAATGGGACTGGTCATAATACCCAGTTGATAAGGCGATAGTTGTGAGACTTGCGTAGTTGACTTCTTGTAAACCTCCCAAAAAATTGTGAAATCGTACTATTTTAAGATATTCCCTGGGTGCTAAACCAATGTATTTCCTAAATGCTCTTTGTAAGTTCCTTTCAGAATAGGAATTGGCATGAGAGATATCGGATACCCTGATCGTTCCTTTTGTTAGTAAAATGGACCTTATAGTTCTTAGGAACCTAGCATCTGGATGATAAGTTTTGCCTTGAACATAATCCAAAAAATAAACATTTAATAGATTGATGATTGCTTTTGGGCAATTCTTGGACCTCATTTGCTCCAAAAGATAAGTTATAGACATACCAAAAATAGTTGATGAGAGGATGGGTTCCGATTTAATTTCAAAAGAAGGAATCCCAGTTAATTGATAGAGTCCAGTAGGCTTAAACACTACGACCACTGCAGAAAAACTCCCAGAAAGTGAAAAATCTTTGCTAGTAATTACCTGCCCCATCACAAAAGTGTTCGGAAGCTTAGGAGAAGAGTTTCCAGAAACGGTGCTTTCATCCAACAGAAAAACTAGGCTGGTATTCCCATTCGCAAAAAAGCGTAGTTTTAGCAAATCATCTATACCGTTTGTCGCATTAATAAAGAGATAGTGGTTTATTATTTTGGACAGGTTTGTATGTGGGGTTATTTGCATCTGTCTATAAAGTTATGATAAATTGATAGGCACGCATGCAAAGGAGTTTTGTATCCTTAAAAGTAAAGGACCTATTAACTTGACATGCCACGGGCCTTAAATGCATAACCTTTGCATTAAATAAGTTCCTACCTTTGCAAAAATTCTGTTTTGAAGCGATTTTTTACTTTGCTATTGGCAATTACCTTACTTATGCCTTCCGTAATGGTGCATGCTGATATTATTGTATTTACAGAAACGGAATTGACCCACCATAAGGAGAGTGATTCACATTTCTTGGAACACCAGCACGATGCTAACCAAAGTCATGAGAACAAGGAAGAACACCATCACCATTGTGTGGATATTCATCTTCATAGCACCTATATACATACAAGAAACGACATAGAAGCGCCTACAATTTTTACAGGTGACACAACCAGTATTAGTTTCTATAAAGTTTCCTACTACTCTTCTTACCTAGAGGAGATTTTCCAGCCTCCCAAAGGTTTATTCATTGCATAAAAGAGAATAGTCCTTAATAAACTATTCCGTTGGCCTTTTGATCTTCTAAGAAAAGATTGGATGGCACTTACCTTATGTTTAATTAAATGAACAAATCTTATGTTGGATTATATCATAAAATTTTCAATAAAAAATAAACTGATTATTGGGGCTTTTGTCTTTGCCCTTATCGGATGGGGTGTATACTCCATTCAGGAACTTCCCATAGATGCAGTTCCTGATATTACAAACAATCAAGTTCAGGTCATAACATCTGCACCTTCACAGTCCGCACAGGATATAGAGCGTTTGGTGACCTTTCCGGTGGAAATGACCATGTCAAGCATCCCAAACATTGAGGAAATACGTTCCTTTTCCCGTTTTGGTCTAAGCGTGGTCACCGTTGTTTTTAAGGACAATGTTGATGTTTATTGGGCCCGTCAACAAATTAGCGAACGCTTGGTGCAGGCCAAAAACGAGATACCAGATGGGATAGGAACGCCAGAAATGGCTCCCGTAACCACTGGTCTTGGAGAAATATACCAGTATACCCTTTATGCCCAAAAAGGATACGAGGAGAAATATCCCGCTATGGAGCTTCGTTCCATACAAGATTGGATTGTTAGACGGCAGTTGTTGGGCATTGCAGGTGTGGCAGATGTAAGCAGCTTTGGAGGTTTCTTAAAACAATATGAAGTTGGGGTGGATCCAGAACGCATGCAGAGTTTGGGGATTAGTGTAAATGAGGTTTTAAATGCTTTGGCAGAAAACAACCAAAATACCGGAGGGGCTTATATAGATCAGAACCCCAAGGCCTATTTTATTCGTTCTGAAGGTCTTATTCAGTCTCCTGATGATATCCGGAACATTGTGGTAAAGAATACCCTGGATGGTACCCCAATCCTTGTTAAAGATATTGGGAAGGTACAATTGGGTAATGCGGTGAGGTATGGTGCCATGACCAGAAATGGCGAGGGCGAGGTCGTTGGAGCCATAGTTATGATGTTGAAAGGTGCCAATTCGTCAAAGGTGATATCCGCCGTTACCGAAAGAATTGAACAGATTCAGGAAAGTTTACCAGAGGGGGTAGCCATCCGACCCTTTTTGGATAGGACCAAACTGGTCAATAAGGCGATAAAAACAGTTTCAACCAACCTGATAGAAGGGGCTTTGATCGTCATCTTTATTTTGGTACTCTTATTGGGGAATTTGAGGGCTGGCCTCATTGTGGCTTCTGTAATTCCGTTGGCCATGCTTTTTGCCATCAGCCTAATGAACGTCTTTGGATTTTCAGGTAACTTGATGAGCTTGGGAGCAATTGATTTTGGAATCATCGTGGATGGGTCTGTAATCATTGTGGAAGCCACCCTTCATTATTTAGGACTAAAAAAATCAGGCACCGTACTTACCCAACAGCAAATGGATATGGAAGTGTATGCTTCTGCCTCAAAAATTCGTACAAGTGCCGCCTTTGGTGAAATTATCATCCTAATTGTATACTTGCCCATATTGGTATTGGTAGGCGTGGAGGGGAAAATGTTCCGGCCTATGGCAACCACGGTGAGCTTTGCTATTTTGGGAGCCTTTATCCTATCCCTAACTTATGTTCCCATGATGAGCGCATTGTTCCTGAAAAAGAGAATGGACAACAAGCGCACTGTCTCTGATAAGATTATGGACAAGCTTCAAGGAATTTACACCCCAATATTAAACTTGGTACTGAGAAACCGGATAAAGGTTGTCATGGTATCGCTAGTAATATTTGTTATTAGCCTATTTACATTTATTCAGATGGGTTCAGAGTTCATTCCATCATTGGACGAAGGAGATTTTGCAGTGGAAACCCGAGTTTCAACGGGCAGCTCAGTAACCCACACCATAGAGACTGTGAATATGGCTTCCAGCTTGTTGCTCGCTGAATTCCCGGATGAAGTCAAGGAGGTAGTAGGAAAAATAGGATCTTCGGAAATCCCTACTGACCCTATGCCCATTGAAGCGGCTGATATGATGATTATTTTAACCGATTCGGATACATGGACCAAGGCAAGTTCAAAGGATATGTTGGCCGAAAAAATGCAAACCACCCTTGAAGAGAATATGGTAGGGGTCACCTTTGGATTTCAACAACCCATACAAATGAGATTCAATGAACTGATGACCGGCGCCCGACAAGATGTAGTGGTCAAGGTGTATGGGGAAGATTTGGACCAATTGGGCACTTATGGAAACCAAATTGGTTCGTTGGTTCCTGCTATTGAAGGTGCTGAAGGTCTTTATGTGGAAGAGGTAACCGGCTTAAAGCAAATCGTTATTGAATATGATCGAAGTCAATTGGCTATGTATGGTTTGAAAATCTACGAGGTGAACACTGCTATAAACACGGCTTTTGCTGGTCAGAGTGCAGGGTCTGTATATGAAGGAGAAAAACGTTTTGATTTGGTTGTAAGATTGAATGAGACTAGTAGGGAAAGTATAGAGGATGTTAGAAAACTCTATATCAACACGCCAAATGGAGTCCAGATTCCCTTGTCAAACATTGCAGATATCAGTTTTAAGACAGGTCCTAACCAGATCCAGCGGGACGACGCCAAAAGACGAATTACCATCGGCTTCAATGTAAGGGGCAGGGATGTGGCGAGTATTGTAGATGAACTCAAGCAAAAAATTGCTCAAAATGTGGATTTTAAACCTGGTTATTATGTTACCTATGGGGGTACTTTTAAAAATTTGGAGGAAGCCCGTTCCCGATTGGGCATCGCAGTGCCCGTAGCCTTACTTCTCATTTTCATGCTACTTTATTTCACTTTCAAATCAATTAAACAAAGCATATTGATTTTTACAGCTATACCCATGTCCGCCATTGGGGGTATTTTTGCCCTTTGGCTACGCGGCATGCCGTTTTCCATCTCTGCAGGAGTCGGATTCATTGCGCTGTTTGGAGTGGCTGTATTGAACGGCATTGTATTGATTGCGGAATTCAATCGATTAAAGAAAGAAGGCAAGTATGCTATTGAGGAAATAATTAAAATAGGTACCTCTGTGCGCTTACGTCCCGTAATCCTGACGGCCACGGTGGCTTCGTTGGGTTTTTTGCCCATGGCCATTTCCACATCTGCTGGGGCTGAAGTACAAAAGCCATTGGCGACTGTGGTTATTGGAGGACTGGTTACAGCCACTGTACTAACTTTATTGATCTTACCAATCCTGTACTCCTTTTTTGAAAAGGGAGATATGAGCCTAAAAATTCCCAAAGCATTTGTCACGATACTTGTATTGATGGGCTTTACAGTTGTGCAAGCTCAACAGGAGCCATTAGTACTATCAGAGCAAGAAGCAATTGATATCGCTTTGAAGAAATCGGTTTCTACCAATACCGCGGAATACAAGGTGCAAAAAACAGGAGCTGCAAAAAAAGGAGCCATAGCGCTGCAACCACTATCCATTAACTACCAAGATGTTGGAATTGGAATTGGAACTGCGGAGGAGGAATGGTCAGCCGTTCAGAATTTTGGGTCGGTTTTGAGCCATATACAAAGCAAAAAACTGACAAAGGCCCAGTACGGTCTGGCTCTTGCTGAGCAGCAATTGACACAAAGGGAAATTACCAAGCAAGCAAGGAAACTGTACCAGCAATGGCACTACCTCTATGCCGTGGCAACACTTTTAAAACAACAACAAGAGAATACGGAGCAAATTGGGAAAATATCAGAAAGCCTCTATAGTTCAGGGGAGATTGGTGGATTGGAGAACGATCTTACCCAATTACAAGGACTTTCTATCCAATCCCAAAAGAACAGCATGTTTAAAACATTTGTTCAAGTTGAAAACCGGCTAAAGCAATTACTTCAATTGGAGCAAAACGTAGAGCCAGAAATTGAATTGCCCGAAAAACTCACAATTCAGTTTCCAAAGGATGATATCTCCAATGATTTTAGAGAGGTTATGGACCAGCGGTCTGATGTGGCCCAGAAACAGATCCAACTTTCCAAATCCAGCTATTTTCCACAATTTACTGCAGGAGTCATCCGAAGAAAAACTGGAGCGTCTCCTACTTTCAATGGTTTTCAGCTTGGCCTGAACGTTCCTTTGTCCCTTTGGTCCAACAATGCTAAGATTAAACAGCGAAAAATTGCTATGGAAGAAGTTGAACTCACTAATGGGAACCAAGCCTTGGCCTTGGAAAATGAATTTAGTAGTCTCCGAGACCAGTTGGGCCTTTTAAACAGTGAACTGGAATCTATTGAACCCACAGTGGTCAAGGCCAAAACTTTTATTGATAAATTAAAAATTGCGTATAGAGCCGGAGAGATTGATGCATTTCAATTCAATCAAAGCTTTGAAGCTTATTTCAAGGTCATGCTAAATTATCTGACCCTAATACAAACCTATAATCAGACAGTGATCGATTATGAATTTTATACAAAACCGTAAAGACATGAGAACAACTATATATATTTTGACATTATTGATGCTCTCCGCTTGTAACCGTGGAAAAACCAATACTACCATTGAACCCATTGAAAATGAAGTCGCGGAAAAGGAACATAATGGGGAAATCCATCTAAATCCTTCCCAGTTGAAATTGGCGGATATAGCCATTGAGCCTATTAGGAAACGAAATGTTAGGGAACGTATCAATGTAACAGGAACCATTGAGGTCCCACCTCAAAGTAAAGCTACGGTTTATGCTCCCCTAGAAGCCTTTGTCCAAAAAAGCGAATTGCTTCCAGGAGATAAAATTGACAAAGGTGAAACCGTGGCTGTATTACAACATCCCAATTTTTCCCAATTGCAATATGCCTATTTGGAGGCGATAAACAATCGGGAGGTGCTGAAAGCAGATTACGATCGCAAAAAAATGTTGTTGGAAAATGAAATTGCATCCCTTAAGTCATTTCAAACTGCGGAAAGTGCCTATCGATCAGCCGAAAGTCTTGTGGCGAGTTATGTTTCTCAATTAAAAATGGCAGGACTTAGTCCCCAAAACGTTCAAAAAAATGGAATACAGCAGTACATTTATATCAAATCGCCCATAACGGGATATGTGGTAAAGAACAATCTAAATAAAGGGAAGTTTTTGGCGGCGAACGAAGAGATGTTGGAAATTATAGATACAGAGCATATGCATGCGGAACTAAAAGTTTTCGGTACAGATATAGCAAAGGTAGAGCAGGGGACGGATTTTTTGTTTAAACCCTCAGGAATTGATGCGGAATACGTTGGTTATATCAAATTGATAAGTCAAGCTGTAAACGAAGGGGATAAAACAGTGAATGTTCATGGACATTTTGAAGATAAAAAAGGGCTTCTTAAAGCCGGAACCTTCATCAATGCCCAAATTATGACCACCTCCAATAATGTGTACGCCGTTCCCGAAAGTGCCATAGTGGAAAGGGAAGGGGAGAGCTTTGTTTTTGTAGCCGAATCATCCAACGAGTTTATGCCCTTGGAGGTTACTGTAGGAAATGCCGATGAAGGCTATGTGGAATTAGTTTCTATTGCGGATGGCATTTTTGAAAGAAAAATTGTTGCCAAAGGCAGTCATTTCCTTAAAGGAAAATGGATGGAACTCTCAGGAGAGATGGAAGGGCATGCCCATTAAGAATTAATAACAACAACAAATGGCGATGGAAGAAATAGAGAAGGAACTGCAAAACTATGGTATTCGGCCTACATCCATGCGAATTTTGATATACCAATTCCTCAAGCCCAAAAATGCCGCAGTAAGCCTAGGAGAAATAGAGCGATTTTTTGAAAAGTCTGACCGGACCACACTCTATCGGACACTAAAGGTATTTGAGGAAAAATGTTTGGTACATCAAATAGACGATGGTACTGGCGTTCCAAAATATGCCATGTGTCATCATGATCATTCAGTAAAGCACAGGGATTTGCATTTACATTTTCGTTGTACATCTTGTAATCGTACCATATGCTTGACAGAATTGCACATTCCTCAAATTAAATTGCCCGAGGGGTTCACCTCGGAAGATATGAACATGTTGGTCAAGGGGGTTTGTGACCAATGTTCCAAGACATAGATTGAATGACAAGTTGTAAAAAAAATTCTTGGGATTGGTTTGACCCTAAAAACAGGGTACTTAAAACATAATTTAATCTGACGGAATTATCATTTCGACAGTTTAAATGATTGTCATGGAATTACTTTGTCCTGTAATTTCAAAAATCATATTATGTTCAAAAAATATCCAGTCCTTAAATGGACACTGATTGTTTTAGCCAGTTTACTTATTCTATTGGTTGTCTTTGGCTTCTGGTTTATGAGTTTGCTGCCATCAAAAGAAATGCATACAGATGTTACCACCGCCCAAGTATCGGACTTGCCTTATTTGTCACAGGACATTCAACCTTACCGAGGTAAAATATTGGCTGTGGTTACCAGTACGGCAATCATGGGAACTACCGATAAAAGTACAGGATATGAACTAACCGAGCTTTCGAGGGCCTATTACGTTTTTAAAGCCAATGGTTTTGAAGTGGATATTGCCAGCCCGCTGGGTGGAGAACCTCCTGTTGTAATTGATGACGAAGATATGGGAGCATATGATTATGCTTTTCTAAACGACAGCGTAGCCCAAAATAAGGTGCGCCACTCTATTCCCGTACAAGAGATAGACCCAATGGAGTATGAAGCCGTTTTTTTTGCAGGAGGTAAGGGAGCAATGTTCGATTTTCCAGAAAACAAGGCCATTCAATCCATTGTGAGGGAATTACACCAATCCAATAAAGTGGTTGGTGCCGTATGCCATGGTCCAGCTGCCTTGGTAAATGTAATGTTGGATTCAGGTCGCCCATTGTTGGAAAACAAAACCGTAAGTAGTTTTACGAATGAGGAGGAATTATTACTTATTGCTGATGCCAAAACCATATTTCCATTTCTCCTGCAGGATAAATTGGTGGAGCAAGGAGCCCATTTTAACGAAGGTGCCATGTATCTGGAGCACATTAGCCAGGATAATAAAATTGTTACCGGACAAAACCCATGGTCCACTTGGAAAATGGCCGAAACCATGATATCGGCATTAGGCCATACCCCAAAGCATAGGATAATTACTGCCGAAGAAAACGCAGTATCGGTATTAAAGGTGTATGAAGAAAAGGGTAAGCAAAAGGCGAAAGAAATGATAGCAAGAATGGCGGCCGATGAAGATAAACCTCTTGCAAGACAGCTTTTGGCAGTCCATGGTGTAGTAGCAATCATGAGAGGTGATATTGGAAGATTTTTTAATCTTGTGAGCCTGACATCCTACGCCAAAAGCAAATCCCAAGGTAGATAGGGCTTTTTAATCTTGGTTAGTATTTTGAAAGCATAGACCACATCGTGTTTGTGCTTTCAAAATAAGTCAAATATCCCTACATTTCGTGAAAATAGGCCATTGCGTTTTTTAGACATCGTATTGATTATTGTTAGTAGTGCCGGGCTCCTGCATGGCGTGTTATTTGCTTTTTATTTGATGGTGTTTAAAAAGAAAAAAACTCGCCCCAATATTTTATTGGGGTTAATTTTGGTGGTCATGGCGTTTAGGGTGGGCAAATCAGTGATGCTGAATTTTGGAGATGATTTGGAACCCATTTTTATTTTTACAGGCTTGGCAATGCTGCTGTTGATTGGGCCACTTTTTAGGTGGTATGTGCAGGGAATGACAACGCCTAATCTTCAACTTTCCAAGCGATATATGTTGGAGCTTATACCCTTTGTGGTAATTTTTGGCTCCAGTCTTTTTGTCACCAAGGAATGGTATGAGAATAGTGAGTTGGTCATCATTATTTTTGCTAGCGGCCTTATTTTTATTTATTTGCATTTCGCCTTTTATATTCTTTTGTGCTGGCTAGTCTTGAAGCGTACTAAGAAAAGATACAGGGATGATGTTCAAACGAAATCCCAAAAAACGGTAATTGGTTGGCTTCATATGCTGGTTATTGGTTTTTTAATCATTTGGGTGTCCTACGTCCTAAATATTTTGGATGGGGCAGTACCTTATGTCATAGGCCCAATTGTGTATTCCCTCGTTATTTATTTTTTGAGTTATAAAGCATATCAACTAAGAAGCATAGATTTGGACGGAGCTGTTTTTAAGATTAGTGACAACAATATTTTGTTCCAAAAAATTTCTGAACTGGTAATTGCTGACAAATTATATTTAGAATCCGATTTATCTCTTGTAAAGCTTAGTGAAATGCTAGGGCAAAGCACACAGCTCACATCATCGATTATTAATCAATATGCAAAGCGGAACTTTAATGATTTTATCAATTATTATCGCATCCAAGATGCAAAAAAAATGCTTTTAAGTGAGCTAAGTGAGAAATACACTATTTCAGCAATTGCCTTTGATTTGGGTTTCAGTAGCCTTTCTTCTTTCAATAGCGCGTTCAAGAAGTTTGTGGGTACAACCCCTTCTTCCTACAGAAAAAGTCAAGTGTAAAGTAATTCATTCATGTAATAGAACCTGCAGAGTATCTTTTGGGGTTGATTTTCAGGTATTTGCTTCGTGTTATTCCATTTTTTTTCGTAACTTAAAGAGGGACTTATAGGACTATCCGTCCTCTAAAAAAACAATAAAATGAACTTGCCCTTATTTTTCAGTATTATTTTTGGTGTTATTCTCTTGGCGGGAATACGCATTGTTTTTGAATATAAGCGAGCCCTAAAGTTTCGTTTTGGCAAGTATGTCAAAACCCTTCAACCTGGTTTCCGATGGATTATTCCCTTAGTTGAAACTATTCAGGTGGTTGATATTCGTGTTATAACCATCAACATTGCATCCCAAGAGGTGATGACAGAAGACAACGTACCCTCAAGTATAGATGGCGTGGTCTTCTTTAAGATAAACAATCCTGAAAAGGCGGTTTTAGAAGTGGAAGAATATGATTTTGCCATTACACAACTTTCCCAAGCCGCACTTAGGGATGTTTGCGGTAAAGTGGAATTGGATACCATCTTATCCAAAAGAGAGGAAATGGGCAAAAACATTAAACATATTGTGGAAACCGAAACCCATCATTGGGGTATTGAAATCATGGATGTTAAAATAAAGGATATCCAGTTACCGGAAAACATGAAACGAATGATGGCCAATCAAGCGGAGGCCGAACGCTCCAGACGAGCCAGAATAATACTTGCCGAAGCCGAGGAGCAGGCTGCAGCCAAACTTTTGGAAGCAGGCTTGCAAATAGACCAATCTCCGTCTGCCATTAAATTAAGGCTCTATCAAACGCTCTCCAATATTGCATCAGAAAAGAATTCCACCATTCTTTTCCCTTTTCCAGAAGAAGTTTTGCCGAAAAATTCAAAGAACGATTAATTTACCATCCCATATTCAACTCTAACATTTAATTCCTATCAGCTCGTCACTACCTGTTTGACTCCAGTTGTTCGACAATTAAGATTTCAATTTGATCCAATAAATCCATGATACTTTCAAAAGAGGTATCGTGCATATTATTGTATTCCAATAACCGATGATGCTTTATCTTTTCTGCATGTTTTTCCCCAATCAAATGCCTTATTTTTTGAAAAATTGCATTCCTATGATTCCATTCACTATGCACCTTAATGTACGCTGTCTTAATCGCACAAAAAAGGCTGTACTTTCCTGAGCTCAAGTCATCATCACAGATTCTCTCATCTTCTTTGTTCCAATGTAAGTCATCTTTTAATAGCTTTCTTGCTTCCTTTAAAACTTCTAAATCTTCCCTAGTGAACGGAACATCTGCATCATGATCAACCGTGAAGTAAAACTTTCCGTTTTCAAATTTTAAATCATCAAAAGTGTACCAGCCCAATCTAGCCTTAAACAAAACTTGCTTGAATCCGGATCTTTCAGTAATGACAAAATCGGCATCATATTTTTTCTTGGTCAATATGGTTCCGCTTCCTTTTTTTGGCAACAATTTTAAAAGACCTTCGGTATTTAAATTGGCATACGGTTTTTCCAGTGCTATTTGGAAACTTTCAAACAGCCCACCTTCCTCACAGGTTGCAACAAGCTTATTACCAACAAGTCTCATTTCACATTCAGCTTGACCGCGAACGAAAAAGGCAAATAATAGAAACCCGGTAGTTAATAACGATTTTAAGTCCATAAATACTAGTTTATTTGTTGATTAAATGATCCAAAAACCTACCAATAGTCAAATACATATTGGTTTTCTCCGAGCCAAGCTCTTTCAATTCTTGAATGTCCTTGGCACCATAAACCTTGTCCTTACTAATGATGATATAAGGAGACTTCAAAGTCTCCAGATTTTCCAATGGATTTTCATGTAACAATAGGAATTCGGCTTGTTTACCAATTGTAATGGATCCAATATCGTTGTACATGTTCAATGCATTGGCAGCAGAAATGGTTCCGGATTGAAGGATCTTTAGTGGACTAAGTCCATTTTTCTCTAATAGTTTTATTTCATCATGGAGGGTTATTCCTGGAATGGTCAAACTTGGCCCAGTATCTGTACCCAACAACAACTCCACATCTTCTTCATCAAGAATCTTCACAAGACTCCGCATGCATTCATATTTTTCGGTATTCCATGTATAGGCGCCTTCATTGGTGTCTATCCATTGTGAAAGTTGTTTGTTCCCAATAAACCGAATAAAGGGGTTGATTTTGTCTTTTGGAATTTTGGATAGAAATTCCTCCCCCTCCGTGGTGGCTTTAAAAATGGCGTAAAAGGGAGAAAGGGTAACCGTTAGTCGAGCTTCTTGTTTCTTAAATTGTTTTATGATTTTTCGACCCAAAACAGTATCCAATTCATATTTCATCGGACCCTGGATCAGCTCCTCAACATGCTCGATGGAGTTCAAGTTCGAATTTAGAATAACATCCAAATTAAGAGCATGCGGAGGATGACCGGCTACATAGAGGTCGTTCTTGGAAGCTTCATCCATGATGGCCGCGAATTCATCCTTATTCAAACCATCATAGACTTTAATAAAATCGTAGCCTAGCCGCTTATATTCCTTTACGGCATCCATAGCCTCTTCCGCTGCATTGATGTTCTTATGAAAAGGACTGGTATTGGTGCCGCCATTTAAGGTTGGAGAGGCAGTAATCAATCTTGCTCCCGGATATAGGGCGCTATTAACCTGATCTCTCCATCTCAAGTGCATTGGGAACCCCATCATATTTCGTACGGTGGTAACTCCGTATGCCAAGTACATGGCCAAATCTGACCTATCAAAAATATGGGTATGCATATCTATCAGACCTGGTAATAAGTACTTTCCTTTGGCATTGATTTTCTCATAAGGAAGAGAGGTGCTTATAGAATCTGGAAGTATCTCCGTGATTCTTCCCTTGGTTACAACTACCGTTCTGTCTTCCCAGATAGCATCGGTATCGTTGTTGCTCTCAACATCGATGATATTTACATTTTGAAGAATAAAACTTTCCTTTTTATCACCAACCCAATTAACACTAGGCCCATCATTAAGGGAAAAAGGAATGGCAACAAGAAGAAGAATTACAATGATGATCAATACAGAAACTATAAGGAGGGATATACGCTTTAATATGCGGATGGTTTTCTTTTTCATAGATGTTGCTTATACGTAATTTTCATTAAATCGTGAGGTCACGATGGATTGCATTCCAAAACTCCCAATATGGTGCCGCTTTGACCCCAGATTAGTTTTCTACTTGGTACTATGGGGCAAATAAACTGTAAGCGCTCCCTTTTGTCGCATGTATTATTTGAAGTGGACTAAATATTATTTGAAATAAGCTATATCCTTATTGAAACAACTCAAATAAGAAGTTGAGTATTTGGTACAGTAAAAAGGTATGAAAAGAGTGCTACTCGACTAGTAATTAACCTAGTATTTATTTTTCAACCTTGGACTCCGACAACAAAGACCAAGTAGTTTCACCGTTCAAACTCTGAAGCTCACTCTTGGACACTTCTCCAGCGCCCAAAAATCGATACCTGACACCAACGATTCTTCCAATACTTTGGTTGTAATTCCCGGTAAAAATGGTGTTGTTTTCTGAAAATACTTCCACTTGCTTATCCTTGACCTTAATTTTGAGATTCCTAGTTTCTGATAGATCAAGCCCCAAGCCGGAAAGGTCATGTTTTTTACCGCTGAGATAAACATTGTTTAGCATCACACCCAGTTCCGAAATGCAGCCGGGAATTGAGAACGAAACCACCATGGCTCCCTTGGTACCTAAAACAATTACAAACGTACTTTGGCATACGGCCCATTTATCCCGATAAACATTGCGCAGCGAAGTCTCAAGGATAAAATTGTCCCCGGATATCTCTTTAAAATCCTCGACCATATGAAATGTGGAGGTAAATGGTTCGTCATTTTCCTTGATCTCATTTAGAATTTCTCTAGGGAAGGAGAGCTTTTCTTCGAGGGTATCATAAGAGGTGATATACTTCGGAATTGGATTGTAATCCAAGGTGCCCAGCCAGCCTTCCGATTTGATAAACAGATCATGTTGTTTTATTACTTCCCCATCTACCAAAAGCTTGGCCCTAAAATACCCTGGTCTATAATACTGACCTACGGCTGTTTTTTGACCAGAAGACAAACTGATGGTTTTGGTAGGATCCCAATATTGCTGGATATGGATACTATCCGATTTGATTCCTTCGAGATCCAAATTGAAAACGACAGAGTTGGGAAGCCCTTTGACAATTGGTCTACTTGAGAAAACAATATTGGAGGGATCAATGGAATCCACATTGCTATTGGAGCCCTTTAGCGAGAAAAACGAAATAAAAATAACGGTCATTACCGACGCACTCAACATAATCACCCCTAGGTTGGCGCTGACTATCCTTGCTAGAGGGTTTCTGCTTTTTTGAGATGTTGTTCCCTTAAAATCCCGCCAGTTTTGAAAACCTGCAAATTGAGCTAGGGTATTTAAGGTGGTCTTACTGGGCGCACTTTGATATTCAATCCGGCCCCAAACCCTTTTCAAGGTAACCGGACTCAATAGCACCTTGGTTCGTTGTTGTATTTGTTCGCTAAGTTCAATAAAGACATCGCTGTGCCAATTTTCGGAAGACCCCCAACCTAGGCTTTCCTCAATTTGCAGCAAACATTTCCGTACCAAGTTATAATCAGGATACATCTTTGGATTTTGTTTGGTAAAGATCACAAAAAAAATGCTGCCTGAACCAGAATGAATCAACTTGAACCAACTTGTTTTTGGGTTTTGGGTCTCTTATAGGAGCTTCGTAGAATCAAAAAACATACAGTCATGATCAAAACACTTTTTTTACCCATACTGCTTTTCTTCAATTTGGTTCTTGCTTTTAGCCAAGAAAGTATTCCATTGGATACTGTTCATTTGGATATCAATGCTAGATCTCACATGTTTGAGAATTACAAGGGGCAACAGACCATTTATTTACAAGGAGGGACCATTACATTAAAGGATGTTTCTTTTTTAAACGGAACCATCGAATATGATCTCCATCTCAAAGAAACCAGAGCCTTTCCAGGGGTATATTTTAGAGTCAACGACTCAGATTCAGAATATTTTTACATAAGACCTCACCAGGCAGGTAACCCTGATGCCAACCAAGCCACTCCGGTAACTAAAGGAATTACACCATGGCAGTTTTATTTTGGGCCCAAATATTCTTTTCCTTACGTCTACAAGCTGGATGACTGGACCCATGTTAAAATTGTAGTGCAAAACAAAAGAGCTCAAGTGTACTTGGATTATTCAGAGGAACCCAATCTTTCATGGGAATTGTTCCATGAACCAAAAGTTGGGGGAGTGAGCTTTAGTGGTGGAAGGGACAGCGGTTTGCATCTCGCCAATATCAAGGTAACTCATACTAAGCAGGAATTGACCAACTTTAATCCGGGTAAAAGAGAGCCCTTAGAGGGTTTAGTGTCCCAATGGGAGCTATCAGATAAATTCGAGGAAAAGGAATTAGCCAACCCATTACAACTTCAGAACCTTTTGGACCAGAGAAAATGGGGCAAAAAAATAGTTGTGGAGGAAGGTGTTGCGGCCAATATATCCAGAGCGGTGCAATTGCGGGATGACCATCCAGGAAACACCGTATTTGCGAGATTGGTCATTACCTCGGACAAAGACCAGACCAAGCTGTTTGAATTTGGTTATAGCGATAGGGTAGTGGCCCTTTTAAACAATCATCCCATTTACAAGGGCACCAATGGTTTCCAAACGCGGGATTATCGATACCTAGGTACCATTGGTCTTTTTGATGCGATTTATCTCGACCTAAAAAAAGGAAAGAACACCTTGCTGCTAGCAATTTCCGAAGATTTTGGGGGTTGGCTGGTCACTGGTAGATTTGTAGATCCAACTGGCCTGAAAGTAAACTAACATCAATCTAAAAACGAATAGTATTATGAAAATGAAACTTATTTTGTTAGGCATCTGTTTTTCCCTCACTGGAATTTTTAGGGTACAAGCACAGGATATGTTGGTGGCCACCAAGGTAAGTCCCAGGGCTAGCGTTACCCAACGTATTGGAACCACAGATATAACGGTGGTTTATCATAGCCCATCAGCTAAAAAAAGAAAGATTTTTGGCGGAATTATTCCTTACGATTTTATTGTGGATGGAGTGGAATACCCATGGCGCGCAGGCTCCAACGAAAACACCACTATAGAGTTTACCCACGATGTACAGGTTCAGGGGCAGCCTTTGGCCAAAGGCAAATATGGACTACACATTTTTGTTAGGGAAAAGGAGTGGACCTTTATTTTCTCCAACAAATCTGATAATTGGGGAAGTTTTAGCTATAAAAAGGAGCAAGATGCTCTTAGGGTCACCGCTGTACCAGAAAACACGGCCTATCAAGAAAACTTGAACTATGCGTTTGTAAGGCGTCAGCCTCAATCCACGCGTTTGGAACTACATTGGTCCAGGATTAAATGTGGGATTGAAATCTCTACCGATGTGAACTCAAACATTTTGACCGACCTTAAGGCTAAGGAAGAAAAAACCGTAGATGATTATGTGAAAATTGCCCAACTTACTGCTTCTGGGGATAATAAAAATATCCCAGAAGCTCTTAACTATCTTGAAAAATCATTTACCCTGGAAAAAGGATTCCGCAATTTGATGCTTAAAGCAAATCTACTGGCCGAACAAGGTAAAAAGGAAGAGAGCAACAAATTACAACAACAAGCAATTGAGGCAGGTAAAGGCTTTCCCTACTTTTATTATTACCCTTTAAGTTTTATGTTGTTGGATGGTGATGCTAACAAAACAAATACAATCTTGTCCGAAATGCTCAGGACAGAACCTGATAATTGGATAGCCAATTTGGCCATGGGGGAATACTACATCAAGGCTAATGACCAAGAAAAGGCCACCCTTCATTTTGAAAAGGCCTATCAGCATGCCGGCGAAAGATCTAAAAACTATACCCGTTATATGTATCTGTCCAATAAGTTGATATTGGAGCAATAGTTTTTGTAACTTATTGGCTAGTGCTTAAGTTGTAAACCATGCGCAGAGCTATAGCCATACTCTTACTGGCTTTTATAGCGCCTAATATCCTTTTGGGGCAGGAAGACTATGCCACCAAAAGAAAATTCATGGTGGATATACAAATTAGAGCTAGGGGCATAGATAATTGGGCAACACTTTCTGCGCTTTTAAATGTTCCTAGACACGAATTTGTGCCGGAAAACATGAGATTGTATGCCTATGATGATAGTCCTTTGCCTATTGGTAGGGGGCAGACCATTTCCCAACCCTACATTGTAGCCTTTATGACTCAGGCTCTGGGGTTGAAATCGGATGATAACGTATTGGAGATTGGGACGGGCTCCGGTTATCAGGCAGCGGTGCTTGCCAAGGTTGTAGACTCCGTGTATACTATTGAAATTGTAACCGAGTTGGCCAATAGTGCCCAAAAGCGATTAACCCGATTAGGCTATTCCAATGTAATCGTGAGAAGTGGGGATGGGTATAATGGCTGGCCGGAAAAAGCTCCTTTTGATGCCATTATGGTAACTGCAGGGGCAGAATACATTCCCCAGCCTCTCATTGACCAACTAAAAGTAGGAGGTAGGATGATTATTCCCGTAGGGCCGCACCATAAGGTACGCCAATTGGTGTTGGTAATCAAGAAGAAAAACAGGATTGTCAAAAAAAATGTGATGGCGGTGCGGTTCGTACCCTTTACTAGAGAGAAGCGGAAATAAACCGGTCGTTTTTCATCTCGCCTTGGTATATTTCTTCCTTTCAACATGGGCGTAACCCGAGCAAACTTAGGGCTTCTGACAATCTAATAATTTTAACCGTAGTGGTTGCATAAATAATCATATTACCTATTCAATAGGTATACTACCATCATGAATGGATGTTTTTTCTCATTACCTATTCAATAGGTATACTACCATCATGAATGGATGTTTTTTCTCATTTTTGTAAAAAATCATAAGCCCAACTGGAATTGGGAATAAAAGTGGGTAGTAGCTTGGCCATTTTTCTTTGAAATAACCTAAAATATTAAAGAGCGCATTATGCTTTATTCACCTAAGGATGGTTTTCCCTATTATTTGGATTTGGTAAAGGAAACAGAATGCCTTTCCCTTTTTTCAACCTCGGCCACATTTTCCTTTTTGGAGAAGATTTCCGAGGAAAATTCTACCTATCGCTATGCCCCAGATAAATGGAGTATCAAACAGATTGTTGGGCATATTACTGATCATGAACGTATAAAAATGTACCGCGCATTTCAATTGAGTAGACAGCAGGAAGTACAGCTTTGGGGCTACGATCAAGAATTTTTGGTGGAAAACAGCAGATTTGAGGAACTAACTTTTAAAGAACTGGTTACGGACCTAAAAAACGTGAGAATGGCCAGTTTAAGTTTTGTGCAATCGTTATCAGAGGCCCAGTTACAAACTATGGGTGTGGCCCGGCATCACAAAGCTAGTCTTGTAAATTTTTTACGGACAGTGATAGGGCATGAAAGACACCATATCAATATTATTAAAGAGAGATATTTGGGCCAACAAACGGCACCTTAGAAGGACACCTAATGAGGTTCTAAAAGGGGTTGTCCAAATTGCTTTAATCTCTGTGTTGACTGACTAAATATGCTTAATTTCCAAACTCAATAAGAAAAGCTTAGAACATGACCACAATAAAGATATTGGTAGCTGGTATTGGCGGAGTAGGGGGCTACTTTGGAGGCTTACTGGCAAAATACTTCCAAGACCGGCAAGATGGGGAAGTATATTTTTTGGCTCGAGGTAAACATTTAGCAGCCATTCAAGAATTAGGGTTAACTGTCGTAGCGGGCCAAAAAGAGTTTATTGCCAAACCAAAATTGGCAACAGACAAGCCCAAGGAAATTGGTATTGTAGACTGTGTTATAGTGTGCACCAAAAGTTACGACTTGGAGGAAACCCTCGAACAACTTTTGCCATGCATAAATGACCAAACTGTTATTTTGCCTTTGCTCAATGGTGTAGATAGTAGGGCACGTATTAAAAAACGGTTACCCAACAATCTGGTTTGTGATGGCTGTGTATATATCATTTCCAGGCTATCACTGCCAGGTAGAGTTGAAAATCTTGGGAACATTCAAAAGTTGTTTTTTGGAGCTCAGGGACAGTCGGATACACGACTGGAATTACTTGAGGATGTTTTTAAGCAGGCTGGAATTGAAAGTACGTTATCTAGTAACATTGAAACAATCATTTGGGAGAAGTTCATTTTTATTTCGGCCATGGCCATGGTTACAACTTATTTTGATGAAAGTGTTGGGCCCATACTTTCTGATAAAGCCAAACGAAGGACTATAAAACAACTGGTTCAAGAGAATGTTGCAGTTGCCCAACAAAAAGGAATTTCTATTGCTTCTGAAATATCAGAAAAGGTATTGGCTAAATTAGAATCTTTGCCGCCCGAGGCAACCTCTTCACTCCATAGTGATTTTCAAAGTGAGAGTCCAAAAACCGAGATACAATCTTTAATTGGTTATGTGGTAGCTGAAGGTCAAAACTTGAATATTGAAACTCCAGTGTACAACCAATTGTTCTTGGAAATTAAGAGTAAGGTCTCCTGATCTTCCATCTTTTTGGGTAAGAAGGCCCCTTACCCTTCAACAAAACATTGTTTTCTCTAGTAAACTCCCTAAAAAGACAGTTTATTTTTTGTTAAATTTAAGAGGACACAAAAACCTCTCATGAAAATTAAAAAATGGAACTTTCTTTTCATCAATCTGGTCTACATTAAGCATAAACTGCTTTTGCTGTTACTGCTGTTTTCTTTCGTTGCATTTTCCCAAATCAATAAAACATACAACATTGGAATCCTAATAGATCAGCAAAGCCCAGAACTGCAACCATTGTTGGAAAGGCTGAAGTCTGAAATAGTTGCTGTAGTAGGGGAAGATGCTACCATCCAGTTTCCTGAGAGAAGTGTTTTGGTCAATAATTTTGATTTATTCCGAGCAAGGCAGAATTATGACATGCTTTTGTCCAATGACACAGATATTATTCTAGCCTTTGGTATTGTCAATAATCAAATTATTAGCCCGCTTAAAGCTCATAATAAACCCACAATTCTTTTTGGTGCCGTTAACCGGGATCTTCATGAACTTGATTTGACCAATGCTACTTCGGGAATAGAAAATTTTACCTATTTGGTAGAGTCAGAATCTTTTGAGGAGGATTTAAAAAAGTTCAAAGAATTGACAAATTTCAAAACTCTGGGTATAGCAGTGGACGCGCCATTTGTTGATATTTTGCCTCTCAAGGAAACCTTTGATAGGGAAATTGGGGAGCTTGATTCTGATTACAGATTAATCCCATTCAATACTATAGCGGATATCCTTTCCAACTTGGAGGGTTTGGATGCCCTCTATATGGCCGGTGGCTTTTTCTTAAGTAAGGAAGAAAACAAACAATTGGCCAAGGCCTTTATTCAAGCTAAGCTTCCTTCATTTACAGTAAACGGTACTGACGATGTACGGAATGGTTTTATGGCAACTTATCAATCCGATGACAATTTGACTCAGTTTTTTAGGCGCATTGCTTTGACCATTGAATCTTTTGTTTCGGGTGCTCCATTATCTGAACTTCCTGTCTATATAGATTATACCCCTAGACTGACCATCAACTACAACACCGCTGAAGCTATTGGGGTCCCTATTAAGTATAGTTTAGTGGGTCAAACTGACTTTGTGGGAGAGTTTAAAAATGTGATTTCTGAGAAAGATTATGACTTGCTAGAGGCAATAAACGATGCTTTGGAGAACAACTTATCCTTAAGATCCAATCAAAAAGATGTGGAATTGGCGCGGCAAGATATAAAATCGGCTAACAGCAATTATTTGCCAAGCCTGACCGCGGCGGGAACAGCCACTTATGTTGACCCGGATGCTGCAGAGGTAAGTGGGGGCCAAAACCCTGAATTTTCCACTGCCGGAAATATTACGCTAAACCAGACCCTATTTTCGGAAGCCTCCAATGCGAATATTTCTATTCAAAGGCACCTCCAAAAGGCCCAAGAGGCAAATTTCAACACCTCAGAGTTGGATTTGATTTTCGATGTTTCAAATGCCTATTTCAATGCACTTATTTTAAAGGTCAACGCCCAGATTCAATCCAGAAATGTTGATTTGACCAAACGAAATTTAGAAGTCGCTCAACAAAATTTTGAGGCTGGTCAATCTGGGAAATCAGATATGCTCCGATTCCGTAGTGAAATGGCACAAAACACCCAATCCATGGTAGAGGCCGTTAACCAATTAGAGCAAGGTTTTTTGGTTCTTAATCAGCTACTTAATAACCCTGTGGACTTAGAAATAGATGTGGAAGACGTACAATTTAATGAAGGCATTTTTGAGCGGTACAATTATGAAGAGTTTTTTGACCTTTTGGACAACCCCACCTTAAGGGAGCCTTTTATTGACTTTTTGATTCAAGAAGCCCATAAAAATGCTCCTGAACTAGAGTCCTTGGACTATAATCTGCAGGCTACTGAACGGAATATAAAGCTCAATAGTTACGGTAGGCTTTTACCAACTTTAGCGCTACAAGGCCAATATAGCTCTACTTTTAGCAGGTCTGGGGCTGGCAGCACCGCCCCGCAAGGAGGTTCATTACTAGACAATACGTACAATGCAGGCCTTAACCTTTCTATTCCCATAGTAAATCAGAATTTATCCAACATTAACCGGCAAACTGCAATGATTCAAAAGGAACAATTGGAAATAAATAAAAGCAATGTTGAATTGGGTATTGCAGTTAACATTAGGAATGCAGTACTGAATCTCATTAATCAAGTATCCAATATCCAACTTTCAAGAATCTCCGAAGAAACCGCTCAAGAAGCTTTGGAGTTGACACAGGCCTCATATTCTAGTGGAGCGGTGAATATTGTTCAATTGTTGGATGCCCAGAATAATTATTTAAATGCACAATTGTCCAGAGCCAATGCCTCTTATAACTATTTAATTAATTCATTGCAGGTAGAACGCTTTCTGGGCTATTACTTTTTATTGAATTCTGAGGAAAAAAACAACGAATTCAGGCAAGGATTCTTTGAATATTTGAACACAAGAAATTAACTGAAAAAAATATACTGATGAAAATCATATCAAAAATTGGCTTGTTCATTTTGCTGACCGGATTTTTTTTGGGCTGTGGGGAAGAGCAAAAAAAGGAAGAAAAGTTTTTACGACCGGTTAAATATCAGGAAGTGGGGTTTCTAGGAGGTGAACGGGTTAGAACCTTCAGTGGAACTGCACGTACTGATAAAATCATCAATTTAAGTTTTAGAAGTTCTGGAATCATCACTCAATTTGATATGCGGTTGGGACAGAAAGTAAAAAAAGGACAGTTGTTGGCGAAATTGGACAATGTACAATCTCGATTGGCGTATGAACAATCGATTACCCAGCTGAACAGCGCGGCTTCCCAAATGAACACAAGTAAATTAAACCTGAATAGAATTCGTTCCCTATATGAAAAGGGAAGTACTTCCCTGAGTGATTTTGAGGCCGCCAAAAACTCATTCAAAAACGCGGAAGAAAGCCACAAATCTGCAAAAAGAGGGGTTGAAATTCAGCAGGATCAAATCAACTATGGATATATCTATGCCCCTGAAGACGGTATAATAGCCTCAATTGCAGCCGAAATTGATGAGAACACGCAGGCTGGCCAGTCCGTTGCCATTCTCAATTCCGGGACCGATATGGAAATTTCGTTGGGTTTACCAGAAAGTGTGATCAATGGAGTGAAAGAAGGGATGGAGGTTACTGTGGACTTTACTTCAGTACCTGATGAAACCTTTATCGCCAAGGTCACCGAGGTGGCACCTGCCGTGGATTCCAACACTGCAACCTATCCTGTGAGGGTCACAGTTGTTAATCCTAGTGAAGCTATAAAAAGCGGTATGGCTGCCAATGTCGCTTTCGATTTTGGGAACCGTGACTTAAATGTCAATAAATTGGTTGTTCCAACCCATGCGGTTGGAGAAGATAGCAAGGGCCGGTTTGTGTTTTTGATTGAGCAGAGTGGAGAATTGATCAAAGTGAAAAAACATCCTGTGGTGATAGGGAATTTATCTACTGAAGGTTTTGAAATAACTTCTGGCTTATCAAAAGGGCAAAAAATAGCTACAGCTGGTCTACAGACACTATTGGATGGCCAGGAGGTAAAATTACAATAGCGTCCAAACTAAAACCAACCTATGAATTTAGCTAAGTTTTCTATTGAAAAGAACAGGATAACCTTTATGGTTCTGGCCACTATTGTTCTGCTGGGTATTTCCATGTATTTTGGATTGTCTCGGGATAGTATGCCGCCTTACACTGTTAGGGTTGCCACTGTTGTTTCCTCTTTTCCTGGTGCAAGCCCAGAACGTGTTGAGCAACTTGTAACGGATAAAATAGAGAAGGTGGCTCAAGAGCTTCCAGAATTGGATGAAGTCAATAGTACTTCAAGAACTGGTCTTTCCATTGTTAGTGTTACCCTAAAAGACGAAGTGGCCAAAGAGGACATGCAGGTTGTTTGGGACCGTCTGCGCAGAAAACTCAATTCCATTGAAGGCTTACCAAACGGAGTAAACCCAAATTTGAATGATGATGGAGTAGGAGATGTCTATGGTATAGTAGTGGGTTTAACTTCGGATGGCTATTCCTATTCAGAGATGAAGGAATATGCAGATGATATCAAAGATGAACTCATCAAATTGCCGGATGCCGCCAAAGTAGAATTGGGTGGCGTGCAAGAGGAACGGGTTTTTGTGGAATTTGATAATACCCGACTCAAAGAATATGGCCTTTCGGCCTCCAAGTTGCAGCAAACCATTTCAGCAACCAATATCCTCAATTCTGGAGGGCAGGTAAACGTAGGAGATGAAAGGATTATACTGGAACCAACAGGTAATTTTAACTCCGTAACCGCCATACGGGATATGTTAATTGCCGTTGGAGATGGTAACCAATTGGTTAAGTTGGGAGATATTACCACCGTATCCAAAGGCTATATTGATCCTCCAGACCAGATTGTCAGTATTAATGGAAGAGAGGCTCTATCGCTCCATGTCAATCTCAAAGAAAACAGTAACATCGTAGCTCTTGGCGAAGCTGTGAACCAAGTGGTCAATAGGTGGCAAAAACAACTTCCCATTGGCTTGGAATTGACCCGTGTTTCTTCACTTGATACGTATATTGATGTTAAAGTAAGTGATTTTATAAACAACCTATTGCAATCCATAACCATCGTGTTATTGGTCATGCTTATTTTTCTTGGTTTTCGAACTGGATTTGTCATCGCGAGCCTTATCCCCATTGTTACCATTATGACATTGATGATTATGGGGCTCATTAATGTTGGATTGAACCAAGTTACCCTGGCAGCATTGATCATGGCCTTAGGCATGTTGGTGGATAACGCTATTGTGGTAGCGGAGACCATAATGGTAAAGTTGGAGCAGGGTATTGAAAAAAAGAAAGCAGCCATAGATGCTTTTTCTGAGTTATGGATGCCCTTGCTTATCTCTACGTTGACCACCTCTGCTGCATTCTTGGCCTTCTATTTGTCGCCAACCACCATGGGAGATATAGTAGGACCCATTTTCGTGGTGATTACGATTGCACTGACCTCTTCTTGGATTATTGCACTTACGGTGATTACCATGTTCTGTTATTTGTTTCTCAAAGTTGCTCCAAAAGGAGAAAAGAAGATGAGTTTGGTGGACAGGATTATCAATTCGTGCAAAATCTACTATAAAGACTTGATTTTGGTTGCCCTGGCAAACAAGTACAAAGTGATAATCGGAATATTCATTGCATTTTTTATATCACTATATGGCTTCACTAAGATTCCGTTTATCTTTTTTCCAGATAGTGATCGAAATATGATTACCATAGATATCAACTTGCCAGAGGGCAACAAGATTGAGCGTACAACAGAAGTGGTCCAAAAGATTGAAACTTACATGACCGATTCACTAAAAACCCATGCAAATCGCCCTTTGGGTATTATGGATTGGTCCTCTTATGTTGGTGAAGGACCAGAATCTTATGATTTAGGTTATTCGCCAGATGAGGCCAATTCCAACTACGCTCATATTTTGGTCAATACCACCTCGTTCAATGAAAACAATGTTATGATTGCCAAACTGGACCGCTTCACCTTTGATAATTTTCCGAATGCGGATATCAAAGTAGGTGCCTTGGGGGCTGGGGGAGGTGGCACGCCTATTGAAATAAAGGTTTCAGGAAGTAATCCAGATGAATTGTCAAAAATTTCAGAACGCATTAAACTTCGATTGGCAACTATAGCGGGCACCAAAAATGTAAAGGATGATTGGGGGCCAAAGAGTAAAAAGTTTTTAATTGAAATAGATCAAAATAGGGCACAAACGGCTGGGGTAACCAGTCAGGATATAGCTACCTCCTTGCAAACCGTTCTGGATGGGTTCCAAACCGGGGAATACCGTGAGGATGACAAATCCATACCCATAATCATGCGTAGCGATGCGTCACAGCAGCAATCGTTGGCATCTTTGGAAACGCTTAATGTGTATTCGCAAAATTCCGGTAAATCAGTTCCTTTGTTACAGGTTGCTGCCATTGTGCCCGCCTGGCAATATTCTAAAATAAAACGATTGGACTTGAGACGAACCATTAATATTAGTAGTGAATTGCGCGAAGGAGCCAATGCTTCGGCCATCACAGCCGAAATCACTCCTTGGTTAGGTCAAGAATCGGATAATTGGCCAGAGCGCTATACCTACAAGTTTGGTGGTGATGCAGAAAGTTCTTCAGAAAGTATGGGTTCGGTAATCGGATATCTACCCATTTCGGCATTTATCATAGTACTGTTATTGATCATTCAATTTAATTCCTTCCGTAAAATGACCATGGTTGTGTTGACCATTCCTTTAGCGGTAATTGGGGTGGTCATTGGTCTGCTTGTGTTTAGGGAAGCCTTTGGTTTTATGCCTTTTTTGGGTGTAATTTCCTTAGCAGGAATCGTAATCAACAACGCCATCGTGCTCATAGACCGGATGGAAATTGAGCAGAAGGATTTAGGACGTACGGAACAAGACGCTGTCATTGGTGCTTGTTTGCAACGTTTCAGGCCCATTTTATTGGCCACCTTCACTACGGTCTTAGGTTTGATACCTCTTTATTTAAGTGGTGGTGAAATGTGGGAAGGAATGGCCGTGAGTATTATGATTGGACTGTTGTTTGGAACCGTAATTACCCTGTTGTTTATTCCGGCGTTGTATAGTGCCTTGTTCAAGGTAAACTATAAAAACTACGAATTCAATGAGGAATTACTGGGTGCATAAATGTTGATTTATAGCCGAATTCACACAGAGGCAATGGCTTATGTAAAAAGGAACATGAAATAAAATGTTCCCAAAGAATACATGGCTTTAATGCTAATTCGAAAAAAGGATTTGTTAATTTAGGAAAATAAAAGATAAATTTTCACTACCAAATTTGGTCAAAGTCCGCATGGACTATTTGTTTAGAGCTATTGCACAGCTTAGAGAACCAGAAGCGGTCCATTAGATGCTTTAAGCTCTTTTAAAACAGGAATTGAACAATAAGATTATGAATAACCTCAGAGTTGTAGTACTATTTTTCACCTATCTATGCGCATATGGTTGTTCGGAAAGCCGACCCAATTTCACTGATGATATTTTAACCACCACGGATGACTCTCCCAATCCTCCAACTACGGATGAAAATCCAGATACGTCTACTGGGGATGAAGACACCACGGATGAATTCCCAGATACTGACTTCAATATATTGTTTGTAGGCAACAGCCTTACCTATTCCAATGACCTTCCCAAACTGGTGAAGGAAAGGGCACAAATACGAGGATTCGACATTGGGACAAAAATGTTGGCTTATCCAAACTACGCCATACTAGATCATTGGAGCGATGGGAAGGTGCAAGAAGAAATTGCAAGCAAGCAATATGACTTTGTTGTAATTCAACAAGGACCTTCATCACAAGCTTTTGGAAGACAAGTACTTATTGAGTATGGCGAAAAGTATGGTAATTTATGTGGCGAAAATGGTGCCGAACTCTGCTACTTCATGGTTTGGCCGTCCAGAACTTACTACCATACATTTGATGATGTTATACTAAACCACCAGGATGCAGCGGAAATTAATAATGCCATTTTATGTCCGGTTGGAGAAGTTTGGAAAGAGCATTTTGACACAACCAACAATTTTGATTATTATGGCCCGGATAGTTTTCATCCTTCCTTAAAAGGAAGCCAAGTGGCAGCAAATGTAATCGTTGAGTCTTTGTTCCCAAGTGAGCGTTGATTCTAGTTATGTGGAATTTGGTCAACACACCATCATTTTGATTATGGCTCCTGAACTCCATTCATTGTTTAAATAAATCTACTTAACTACCTCTTTGAGTTACATCAAAGCGTGACAGCAACCTTGATCATGATAATCCAGGTAAATAAATTTTTTGAAGATTCATTTTTTTAGTCTAGAACATCGTATTGGATTTCCAAGGTTTTACTCCAGTGGATGACTTAAAATGAATAGGGCAATCTATTTTACACCCACCACGATACGTTCCACGATTTGTTTGGCGGTAGTAAGGGTAGATAAATCTGAATAAATTCTCCCGGTTTGTCCCGAATGATGACCGTGTCCCTCCAAGTCCATTAAATAGTAATTTTTACCATCGATCAAGTCAATGGGTGTTTCAAATATTATGGAGGGCTGCCCCAATTGACCTGTACCGTTATGGTAGATGTCATCATCCGGAAAATCATATTCGGAATAATATTCATTGTCATCAAAGGCCACGTTTATCTCAATTTTCAGCACAAAGGACCTCAATGGCTCAACAGAAACCAGCAGCCTGAAATTGTCCGTTAAGGTCTCCCCGGTAATAGCATCCGGTAAGGGATTCTTATTGGTAGGCATCTGCATTCCATCCGTATAGACAACGCCTCTTTTATGAGACCAAACGGGTAAGGCGTTTACCCTTCTGTATTCGCCAACGGCATCCTTGTTCTGATCAAAGGTCTTGAAGTTCTGCTTGCTACGCCCTCCAAAGAAAAGACCCTTGGCAGTAGCTTTTGAAACAAACACCGTTTCCAAGTAATTACCTTCCATATCCTCTGTCCATACTGCCATTTGAGGATGCCAATAATGTTCAGAGCGTAATAGGTCAATATCAAGTTCAAGACCTTTTCCATCTCCCATTTTTACCACTAGATATTCGGAAATATTGACTTCTTTTCCAGAATTTGCTTTTAGTTTGGACCCGAAGTCCATCATGGATTTAAAGGGCTTGAGTTGGTAGAAAGCAGCGAGGAATAAAAAGGCAAGCATCAATGCAATTGGAACTAAAATCCTGGACTTGCCATATACTTTTAATGACCTGAAGTTGTTATTGAGGTGAAAAAGAATGCCTAGGGCGAACAACCCTCCAAAAACGGTGTGCAAGGTGGCCACTGTACGGGAATAAACCTGAAAGTAAGACATTACCCCTGTAATCAAAAGCACCGCGAAACTCAATGCAATTGAAAGGCTTATTATCTTTCTTAATCTCATATTTTTTATGGGATAAGCGTCATAGGCCAAGACCCCCAACAGTAAAATATTGGGGACCTTTTACCGTAAACAAATTAAAAATAAGACTACAATTGCGCTTTTAACCCTTTGATGCGGTTGTTCAAATATTGTATTTGCTTGGCCTTGTTTTCCGGAAGATGGAAGGTGGCAAGATTATGATTCAACTTTTCCGACATTTCCTTTTCAACAATTCTCACTTCCTTTATAATAATATCCAGGCTCTCATCATCTGTTTCCCCAACAATTCCGTGAATATCGTAAGACCTGACATCAAAAGAGGGAACCAAGGATTTTTCCATCTCGGCTTTTAGGTCAATTAAAGCCAACCTCAAAGTGCTTATGACCTTGGCTTCTCCAAATTTGGTTTTTGCTCCTCTACAAGCGGTTGGAGAACATCCGGAAGTTGATTCACCTTCAGTTTTTTCGCTGTCGCCATGCTCTGCCGAGCAATTGGCCTCGTTGTGCTCATCACCCCCACCACATTTGGACTGTGCAATGGCAATGTTGCCCATTAACATAAGTAGTGCACCAAAAGCCACTTTTTTAAAACTTAATTTCATACTTGAATATTTGTAATTGATAATTTGTTCATCAGCTATAGACGAAGGGCTTAAAAAATGATGCGCGAATAGGTAACCTTTTTCGAAGTTATGTCAGTATAGCACCATATTCTTGCAATGGCTGCATTCTCTAACTTCCACAGGGGTGAAAAAGTTTGAATAGGACAGTTTGGAAAAGAAGAATTGGGTTTTGGACTCTAATCTTATTCCTTAAACTTAGTGTCTAGCTTCAGTAGGACCAGTACACTTACTCCTATTGTCACAAGAAGTATTTTGCGCGTAGTCTAGGATGCTTCCTTTTCCTCCTTGCATTATGGTACAGCATTCAGAGAACAGTTCTTTAAGCTTTTTTCTGCCCCTTTGGACCTTGGAACGTACCGTTACATAATTCATGTCCATTTTTTTGGCTATTTCCTTTTGGGGAATTTCCTCCAGCTCGGAAAGCCTCATTAGATAGCGATAGTCCTCTGGAAGTTCATTAATAAAAGATGTGACACATTCACTAAGTTCCTTTGTGGTGGTATCCCTTTTGTAGTCCTCGGAAAATTGATGCTCATCCAATTCGCTGGTATATACCTTTTTTTTTCTGTAGTAATCTGTGATGGAGTTCTTTGCAATAGTATAAACCCAGCTTTTAAGGTTGTCAACAGCTTCGGTCTTGGATTTGGAAAGCTTATAGAAGACCTCCTGCGTGATATCCTCTGCGTCTTCTTGATTGTTGATTCGCTTTTTTACGTATAAAAAAAGAGGTCTATATAGCTGTTCTATTTGTCTTTCCATTTGAAATAATAAAGTTAAAAAATAATAAGAGAATGAATCCTCCCAATGACTGGAACAAATAACTTTCACCCAGGCCATTTAGAACACTGAAAGCCCCTCGAAAAGAGGAGCTTTTTGTTTTAGTATTGAAGCTATCCTATCTATCCACAACATCCACCACTTTTATCCAATTTTTCCTCGGACATGGTAGCTCTTCCACAACAAGAGGTTTGGGTCTCTATTGTTGACTCCGAAGCTTGTCCACAGCATCCACCGTCTTGTTTTTCTTCTACTTCAATTATTTCTCTTGTTTTCATTGCTACTGCATTTTATATTGATAATGTTATCCTCTAAGACGGGAAACAAAAAAAATGATGCAATTAGCTAGATTAGACATTAACCCTTAATGCTCCCGAATAATGCTATAGTAGTTTTCAGTTAGTTTTATGAGACAATATTGGAATTCCATCATAATAATTAGTTTTCCTAAAGCAACAGAGGCAAGATGTAGCTCTTTAGGAGCACTAGTACGTCATTGAGATAAAAAGTGACCGGATTCCTGATGAAAGCCCTATTTTCATCGTTAGTTAGCATGGGATTCAATAGCACTTTTAACTTTCCACGGGATGTAGGTATCCCACTTTTAGCCATGGTTCTTGGTTTATTCCCGGGCAATGCACAAAAAAAGAATGCGGACTTCCGGTATCATATTCGCAAAACGGTACTTCCCATCATTATAGATGGGATAGTGGATGAGCAGGCCTGGCAGGAAGCCGATACGGCTAACGATTTCTTTATGGTATTGCCCATGGATACCGGAAAGGCC
Source organism: uncultured Allomuricauda sp. (assembly GCA_965117065.1). GTDB lineage: Bacteria > Bacteroidota > Bacteroidia > Flavobacteriales > Flavobacteriaceae > Flagellimonas. The sequence continues at coordinate 445,367 of OZ220751.1, read as the reverse complement.
AATGAAACTTCCGAGATACGGATGACCTACGACGATAAGAACATTTACTTGGCTGCCATTTTTTTTAACAGTGTTGATGGTAGGTATTTTGTGGAATCGCTACGACGGGATTTTTCCTTTGGTAAGAATGACAATTTCTTGCTGTTTTTGGACCCGTTCAATAATCAAACCACGGGCTTTTCCTTTGGCTCCAATGCTGCAGGGGCCCAGTGGGACGGCACCATGTTTGGCGGCGGAAGGGTAGACTTGAATTGGGATACCAAATGGATTTCCAAAGTCAAACAAGATCCTGACAAATGGGTTGTAGAAATGGCCATTCCCTTTAAATCTATTCGGTATAGACATGGGGTAACGGAATGGGGTATTAATTTTAGCCGGTTGGACCTAAAATCTAGCGAAAAATCAAGTTGGACTCCCATCCCAAGACAATTTCCGACGTCTTCCTTGGCCTATACGGGAGTATTGGACTGGGATGCGCCACCACCGGCTCCAAAAACCAACATTTCAGTGATTCCGTATGTGCTAGGGGAAGTTGTTCAAGATTTTGAGGAAGAAAAAACCTTTGAAAAAAGGGTAGGGGGCGATGTCAAAATCAGTCTAAGCTCTTCCCTCAATTTAGATTTGACGGTCAATCCCGATTTTTCGCAGGTGGAAGTAGACCGTCAAGTCACCAACTTGGACAGGTTTGAGTTGTTTTTTCCTGAAAGACGCCAATTTTTCCTAGAAAATGGAGATCTCTTTGCCAATTTTGGATACCCTACCATCCGTCCGTTTTTCTCAAGACGAATTGGATTGGGCGTTCCTATACGTGCAGGGGCTAGGCTAAGCGGTAATTTAAATGAGAAGTGGCGCCTGGGGGTAATGGATATGCAAACCGCAAGCATTGATGAAATTGGTCGTCCCAATCAGAACTTTGCGGTACTTTCATTGCAACGTAAGGTATTCAGCCGATCAAGTATTGGGTTGATGTTTGTGGACAAGGAATCACTCCGTTATCCACAAGATGCAGATTCGTTGCGTACCCTATTCCCCAAGTTCAATCGGAATTTGGGATTGGAATACAATTTGGCCTCTTCCAATAACTTATGGACGGGCAAAGCCTTTATCCTTAAATCTTTTGCACCCAGCCGAGCTAATGGAAACGGAATCACCCAAGCCGCGCATTTGGAGTACAAAAGTCGTACATGGAACTGGGGGTTACAGGAGCAATCCGTAGGGGAAAATTACACGGCGGAAGTGGGTTTTGTACCTCGGAAAGATTATGTGAATCTAAATGCCTTTCTAGGGCATACCTTTTTTCCGAAAAATGAAGAAGCTAGGGTGCTGAGTCATGGCCCAAAATTGAACAGCAGCTATTTCTTAAATCAAAAACTGGAGCGGACCGATAATTTCAGCGAATTGGAATACCTGCTAAGTTTCCGAAACCGTAGCAGTTTAGAGGTGGGCCTGGTCAATGAATATGTTGAACTGTTGTTTCCATTTGACCCGACCCGGTCGGGCAAGGATTCCTTGGGTATCGGTACCAGGCATCGTTGGAATGCTGCTCGTTTTGATTACAGTTCCAAACCGCAAAGCATGTTCACCTATACGGCAGGAGGCCGTTTTGGGGGTTATTATCTGGAGGGGAAGCGTATCAATCTAAATGGGGAACTGGGCTATCGGTTTCAACCCTATGTAAGCCTAAATGCCAATCTCAGCTATAACCATATAAGTCTACCAGCCCCATGGAACGATACTGAATTTTGGTTGATTGGTTCGGAGGTAGATGTAACCTTTACCAATACCTTATTTTTTGCCACCTTGTTCCAGTACAATGAGCAGTCGAAGAACTTTAATCTCAACTCGCGTTTTCAATGGCGTTACAAACCCGCATCTGACCTGTTTTTGGTATATACAAATACACAGTTATTGGATCCCAATATTGGAAAGAGCTGGTCGCTCACCTTAAAATTTACCCATTGGTTTAATTGGTGAGTGGTTTCCAATTCTTCAGCACTTTAAAGGAAGGCTATGTGATACTTGGAGAATTCACTATCAGGATGGCCGCATAAGGCACAATGGAAGGTAAATTCCGAATGTGGCAATCAAATTGCTCTGACATACATGGCGAATAAAATTATCTAGTGTAAATGATAAATAAAAAAGTGCAATTTGCCAAAACAACATTTCTTTTCAGCAGAGCACCTTTTAACTGTACATGGGGCTTCGTTTACAGTATTTTAAAAGTATTGTAACCCAGATTCAAACACCAAGATTTGTTAAATAATTACCGAATTGAGCTTTTTGTTAGTTTTGAGAACTGGTTTCAACAAATTGAATGGTTGTTTCAAGTTTTTAAAAATCAATAAAAAATTCCATGATGAAGAATTCAAAACTATTCTTGACCTTTCTAGCTTTTTCGTTTTTATTGGTGGAAGGAGGAGCTCAACACTTTAACATTCATAATCCAATTACCCTACCCGATAAAAGTCAGCAGTCAATTATTGTACAACGAATTGGGTATACGGATATCACGCTTAACTATCATAGTCCTGGAGTGAAGGGGAGAGCGGTATGGGGAAAGATGATTCCATATGGCAAAGTGTGGAGGGTAGGGGCAAATGAGAACACCGTATTCACAATAACCGATGATGTTGAAATTGAAGGACAAAAATTAACGGCAGGGAGTTATGGCCTTCACCTACTTCCAGATGAAAACCAATGGACCTTTATTTTTTCAAAAAATCACACTTCATGGGGAAGTTACTTTTACCAAGAGAATGAAGATGCGTTGCGGGTAACGGTACCTGCCCAGAATACCATAGAAATGAGGGAATGGTTGAGTTTTGATTTTAAAAACCGTGAAAGAGGTTCTGTTTCTGTCGTATTAAGTTGGGCTGACAAAAGAGCTGAATTAAGTTTGACACTTGATATTGACAAACTTACTTTAGATAATATCAGAAAGCAATTGCGCTCGGATGCCTACTGGGAATGGTTTAGCTGGTGCCAAGCGGCAGACTACTGTGCAGAACACAAGATCAATACCAAAGAAGCGCTTGACTGGGTTGATAGGTCTATCCGGCTTCAGGAAAACTTCTCAAATTGGGATGTTAAAGCCAAGTTGCTAAACCAATTGGGAGATGATGTTGCTGCCGAAAAAGCAATAGAAAGAGCAATAACTGTTGGAAGTGATGTTTATCTGGAGCGATATGGACGGAGACTTTTAAATGAAAAGAATTTTAATCGGGCTGTGTATGTTTTTGAACAGGCTATAAAGAAAAATCCAACATATTGGCGAGCACATTTTAATAGAGGAAACGCACTTAAAACTCTTGAGAGAAAAAAAGCCGCTCTAAAGGCCTTTGAACTTGCACTTAAATTTGGTCCAGAGGATAAAAAGATTCAAATTCGGAAAAGTATAGAATCAGTTAGGTAGCTTGTGAAGTAAACAAAACTATATCTGTAGTTCGACCATTTCCCATGTGAATAGAATTGTTCTTTCTTAGCAACTGATTCTGCTTTGCTATTAGAGATGGTTATATTTTGTAGACATTTTCCTTTTCAGACATGGTCCTGAAAAATTTAAAGTGGGAAACTGTTTCTGGTTTTAAGATATTGGCAATACTATAAAAAATTGCATTTACAATACAGTAAGCTCCAACCATGCTGCCAAAATAAAAACTATTTGAGCTGTTAATAGTGATGTTATGATCACTATACTCAATTAAAGGGGAAAGATCGCTGTCTACTATGGAAATAGTGGTTGCCTCTCTCTCCATTTTAGCTACCCTTATCGCATTTATGGTTTGGTTTTGACATTTGTCCAAGCATATACCGATTACAACGTCATCCTCTGAAAAATGAGCCATGTTCAAGAAAAGTTCTCCATGGTATTCAGTGCTAGCGTGTATTTGGGGCACAGCTGAGCGACAAATTCTTTCCATGTAATTAGCAACAAGTCCAATATGCCCTAAACCTATAATGTATGTATGTTTTGAATTAATTATGGCATTTGCAATTTTCTCAATGACTTCAAAATCAATGGCGTCATAGGTCTTCTGAAGCATCATTATATCACCAAGAACGGCATCTTGAGCAACCTTCTGTGGATTAGAGTGGGTACGAACCTCCTTTATCATTGAACTAAAAATAGAATCCACCCTCGTAAGTTGAACCTCAGTTTTTAAAAGCTCCTTCAATTCATAAAAACCATTAAGGCCAATCGCCTTGCAGGCCTTGACAATAGTAGCTGGATTAACATCCAATTTGTTTCCGAGTTCTTCCATTCGCATTAATACCACCCGATCTGGATAATCCAAGGCATATTGAATTACTAATCTTCTCTTTTTGGAGAGTGTTGACAGGTCTATATCATTTAGAGTTTTCATAGGGACAAGAAACAAATTATTTAAAGCACTAGCACTTTAACATAACTAAAATAACAATATTAATATTGCTTTTTAATTAATTACAATTTTAATATTACAATTCTAATAATTTTTTATAAATTAGGTTGATTGATATTATAAGATGTCTTTCCGTGATGAAACATTCAAAAAACCTTTCTAAACTGACTGTGTTACATAAAAAGGATTAAAGTCTAAAAATTATAACAGTATGTCTGGCAATCGATGGAGCAATAAATTTTCCTTTATTATTACAACCTCCGCGTTTGCCATTGGTTTAGGTAATGTTTGGAGGTTTCCATATGTTGCTGGAGAAGGAGGTGGTGCGGCTTTTTTGGTGGTATATCTTGCTTTAGTTCTCCTTGTTGGCATCCCATTATTGACAATTGAGATTGCTTTAGGTCGTATGTCCAAAAATACAATACTGCTAGGTTTTGGAATATTGGGCACAAAGCCTTTTTGGAATAGCATTGGATGGTTAGGTGCAATATCGTGCATTTTAATTATGGGTTTCTATGTTATGATCATGGCATGGATTGGGATATATCTATGGGAATGTTTATCCATGGAAATTACAAAGCTGCAGATTTCAAGCATTTCCGAGCATTTTGATATTGTAGTATCAAACGTAACCCTGGTTATTACCGTAATACTAGTAATTATGCTTGCTGCATTTTTTGTAGTAAGACAAGGTCTGAAATCGGGTTTGGAGCGGTATGCCAAAGGCATGATGTTTGGCTTGATTATTTTAATATTGGGATTGTCCATTTGGGCTGCTACATTAGACCGGGCGGTTGAGGGCTACCGCTGGCTTCTGACACCCGATTTTTCTAAGATTAATTTTCAAGTGATTATGCGTGCCATGGGGCAGCTATTCTTTTCGATTGGCGTTGGAATGGCCGTTGCATTTGTTTTTGGCAGCTATACCAATACTAAAGATAATCTTGTGCAGAGTACAATCTGGATTGTATTGGCGGATACTTTTTTTGCACTTTTGTCGGGACTCATGTTATTTCCAGCCATTTTTAGTTTCAATCTTAGTCCAGATTCGGGTCCTGATTTAATTTTCGTAACCATGGCCACGGTGTTCAACAAATTGGAATATGGCTGGGTAGTTGGAGGAGTATTTTTTCTTCTGTTGTTTTTAGCAGGATTCACCTCACTTATCTCAGCAATACAAGGTTTAAAAGACAGCTTTAAGGACCGCTATAGATTATCGGATAATATGGCTTTGGTATCGGTAATAGGTAGTATCATTTTAATATCCATAGCAGTGGTCTTTTCCTATTCAGATGATCCATTTCTGATCTTTGGAAAAACGGTTTTCGAGGCCTTGGACTATATGACCAGTACAATAATGCTGCCTTTGGGAGGATTGCTCACAATTCTTTTTGCCGGACATGTAATTGGCTATAACAAGCTCAAGACTCATTTGTTGCAAGGAGCTGAAGCACTGAACTTACCAAGTGTTTGGAAAGTTGTTTTGATATGGATATTGCCACTAGCACTCATAATCATTTTGTTTAACGGCCTGTTGACTACTTAAATATGTAATGGAAAAGAACACTCAGAAAAAACTGGACAATACCATTTCAATTCTAGGCGATTTAGTTGCGTTCTCCGTTTTAGGGGGTCAAAGCAACATACCAATAGCGGAATACATCTTAAGCTTGCTACAAAAGAATAACATTGAATATCATCAAGTATTTAATTCATCAAAAGACAAGGTGAGCATACATTGTCGTATTGGACCAGAAGTGGATGGTGGTATTATTCTATCTGGGCATATGGATGTTGTAACCACCAAGGGCCAGCAATGGTCTAAGCCAGATTTCGAACTATCTAAAGAGGATAACAAATTGTATGCAAGGGGCACTTCGGATATGAAAGGTTTTCTAGCCTGCTGTCTTGCCATGCTTCCATATCTAAAAACTGCAAACTTGAAAAAACCCATTTATTTGGCTTTTTCCTATGACGAAGAGATTGGTTGCCTAGCTACCGAACAACTCGTTTCGTCAATTAAAACAACATACAAAGAGCGGCCTACCTTTGCTATTATTGGAGAACCTTCGTTGATGCAAACCGTGAATGGGGAAAAAGGAGTTGCATTTTTCACAACAAAAGTTTATAGCTCAGCTGCACATAGCTCAGAGGTTAGAAAAAGTGTAAGTGCAATAGAGGAAGCAACGTATTTGGTCCAGTGGTTGCTTGGAAAAATGGATAACTATATCGAAAGGAAATGTTTCGACAATCGATTTGAGCCTCCACACACAACCATTCACATAGGAAAGATTAAGGGTGGGTCTGCAGTCAATATAGTTGCGGACCAATGCAAGTTTGCATGGGATGTTAGAAATATTCCGTCGGATTCTATCTTGGAAATTCTTAATTCTTTCGAAGCATTCTGCGAGAAAAGAGTTGTCGACAAGCAAAGAATATCCCCCTGTTTTAATATAAAAACAAGCAAACAGTTTTCAATTGTGCCCAGTCTTAATACTTCGGAAAATTCGGAAATAGTTGAAATGGTAAACTACTTTAATGGAAACCAATCCACTAAGGCGGTATCATTTGCATCGGAAGCTGGATTTTTTTCAGAAGTTGGTTATGAAACAGTGGTGTGTGGACCTGGAAGTATGGATCAGGGGCATAGAGCTGATGAGTTTATTGAAATAAATGAATTAAAGAAGTGCTTGTCCTTTTTGGAACGATTGTCAAAATGGGCAGAAACAGATAATAAAGTAAATAAGAGTCATGAAGAAATATGATGTTCTAGTTATTGGGGGTGGAATATATGGTATTACCGCGGCCGTGGAACTGGCCCAAAGAAAATTCAGTGTTGGCCTAATTAACCCGGACACGATTCCACATCATATGGCAGCTTCAACGGATGTTACAAAAGCGGTTAGAATGGAGTACGGTTCTGATAAGGAGTATTTTAGAATGGTAGAAATAGCTTTAGAAAAGTGGCATTCTTGGAATGATTTTTTCAATGAAAAACTCTATCACGAAGTTGGGTTTTTAATGCTTTGTAAGGACAGTATTGAAAGTGAAAAACACACCTTTGAAAAATATAGCTACCAAAACTTACTGGAAGCAGGTTATGCGCCGGATCGCTTAGATGCAAATGCCATAAGCAAACGTTTTCCAGCAGTTAACACTGCCGAGTATGTCGATGCAAACTTTAATAGCAAGGCAGGTTATGCTGATTCGGCCTTAACGGTTCAAAAATTAGCGGATTATGCACGATCTTTAGGCGTTGTCATACATGAAGGGCAAACCGCGGTTGATTTTGAAGTTAGCAATGGTAGGTTGACCGCTGTAAAAACGAAAGAAGGAACAACTTTTCAATGTGGCCACGCGTTGGTTGCAGCTGGGGCACACACCCCAACTCTACTTCCAGAGTTACAACCTTATATGAGGTCCACGGGACATCCGGTATTTTGGCTTAAACCTAAGGATCCAGTCAATTTTATTCCCCCACATTTCTCAGTATTTACAGCAGATATTTCGAATTCAGGTTGGTACGGATTTCCATTCCTGCACAAACAGGGCATAGTGAAGATTGCCAAGCATTCCAATGGCAGACTGGTTCACCCTGAAAATGATGATAGGCAAATTACGGATGTTGAAGTTGCGGATATGCGATCTTTTGTGAAAATGACTTTCCCAGAATTAGTGAATGCACCTTTGGTCTTTTCACGGAGGTGTCTCTATATAGATACCCTAGATGGGCATTTTTGGATAGATAACCACCCAGATATAAAGGGGTTGGCTGTGAGTACAGGTGGTAGTGGACATGGACTTAAAATGGCACCTCTTTTGGGCGCAATGGCTGCGGATGTATTGGAAGGAAAGTCCCATATGTTTTCTGAAAGATATAGATGGAGGCATTTATCCAGTGATACATCTCAGGTTGAAGAAGCCAGATATGTTATAAATAGAAAACTTTAGGATACATGAAAGCAAGCAAAATAATACACAAATTCATGGCTGCCTACAACGAGAGAAATCTTGAAAAATTTGTGTCCTATATGCATCCCGAATTTAAATCATACCTATTTGAATCACAGCATTGTCTATGTTCTGGCATTTCCAATGCCAGAAAAATATATGGCAAAAGATTTAGTGAAAATAAAAACCTTTTTGTAACCACGTTGAATAGAATTGTTAATGATAATGTTGTTGTTGAATCACAATTCATTGAAGGCTTTGATGAGGGCAAAACATTACATGCCATTGCAATTTTTGAATTGCAGAACAATAAAGTAAAACGCGCATTTTTTGTAAGAAGGGAAGTTCCGACTACAGAAAACATTTCTGTGTGGTAACAGTTTAAAAACGCAGGTATGGAAAAAAATAAATATAGCAACAAGGCAATTCTACTAGAAGACCTAAAGGAGGGTGTTATACCTGCTTTCACCCATGTTTTTAACAGTTATTTTAATGAATTGAACAGTTACATTTCTGTAATATGTGGTAATCAAATGATGGCCCAAGAGATTGTGCAGCAAACCTTCGTTAAATTTTGGGACAAGCGTAAAAATTTGATAATAAAGGACAACATTAAGCGATACCTATTCAGAATGGCATATAACCTTTATAAGGATCTACAAAAACAGAATGTCAAGGAGCTTGCCCTTATTCAAGAGTTGCAGTACACGGCAATAGCTAGCCTTATTGAGAGAGACCCGGAAGATACAGAACGAAAAATGCTGCTGTTAAATCAAGAAATTGATAAACTTCCAAAAAAGTGTAAAACTGTTTTTCTACTTGCAAAAAAGGAAGGATTGGCTTATAAGGAAATAGCCGAAAGGCTTAATATTTCGATTAAAACAGTAGAAGTGCACATGTCTAAAGCAATGCTCAGATTAAAGAATACACTTAACTAGACCCAGTATTTTTCCTTCATTTTAACGTAGTTCTACGATTTATTCAATCTTTTTTTAAAAAAATGAAATTAAAAGTAAGGGTTGCCCCCTTTTTTTTAGTCTAATCTTAAGAAAAGGTTGAAAAATCAATGAATAACAAAATAAATGTCATCATTACGAAGTTTCTGGATGATGAAACCACGGAAACGGAAAAAGCTTTTTTGATTGAGTGGATAAAGGATCCTGAAAATAGAGCCTATTTTGAGGATTTCATTAAGGCAGATATTTGGCTTAAGTACAGTTTTAATTCTTCAGATGTTGAGAAACAGCTTTCAATGCTGTCCATTGTAACAAGATCAAAAAGAAGAAAAGCGCACATAAATCTTTTGAAATATGCTGCCCTTTTTATTGGACTTTTAACCTCGGCGACATTTATATACTTTTTTACTAGTCAACCCAGTACTCAGGTGATGGACCAGCACACTATTTCACTCGAGATAAACAATGGGGTCCCAAAATATTTTTCTCTAGAAGACTACACTGATTTCACATTGAAGGATAAAACTGTGGCACTTAAAAACAATGGACTACTTGAATATTCACCGGAGACTAAAAAAGGAAGGAAATCGAACTCCATAGAATATCATACAATTAACGTACCCTATGGGAAAAAGTTTAAAGTCCATTTTGTAGATGGTTCGCAAGTGCATTTGAATTCTGGTTCAAGATTGACATATCCTAAAAGCTTTGATGGATTTGATTTAAGGGAAGTATCTCTTGTTGGGGAAGCTTATTTTAAGATAGCCAAGGCGGATGTACCCTTTCAGGTAAACATACCAGGTTTGTCAACCAGGGTATTAGGTACAGAATTTAATGTTTCGGCATACGAAGATGAGATTCTGAAAGAAGTAATCCTTGTGGAAGGTTCGGTGCAAGTGTTTCAGAATTATGAAGAGGGAGGTAGTTCTGTGCCGAAGCTTATGGTTCCCAACCAAAGAGCTGTTGGAAAAAACGCCGATACTGAGTTGATGATTGAAAATGTAGATGTCACAAATTACATTGCCTGGATGGAAGACATTCTGGTATTTGAAAATGAAAACCTGAGAAGCATTATCAAAAAGCTAGAACGAAAATTCAATATCGATATTAAGAATAACTACGAATTACTGGATAAAATGAGTTACAGCGGAAGGTTTAAAAACGAAAATATTGAAGAGATTCTTAAGACTATGCAAGCGCATACCAACTTTTCATACACTATGAAAGGAAACACCCTGAAAATTGATAAACCCAATTAAAAAAAAGCCTATGAATTTAAAATGAACCATTGAAAATTAATGCTAACTAAAATCTAATTTAGATGAAAAACTATTTAATAATTCCAAAAATCAACAGCTTGTGCAAGGTGTGGTTCCTTTGTATAGCTATGCTTTGTTTTGTACATGTGGAAGCCGTTGCATGTGAACAAAATGATTTGGTTACCGCAAACTTTGAAAATATTGAATTAAAAAAGGTCTTTGAAAAAATAAGCCAAACCAATGGTTATGATTTTTTTTACGAAGCCTCTGAAATCAATATGGATAAAAGAGTTACCATACAGGTCACGAACACCTGCATCGATAAATTTTTACTAGAACTATTGTCTGATATGGATTTGAATCATCAAATCGTGGCAAAACAGATTGTTATAAAGCCTAAAAAGTTTTTAACTAAAAAAGAAAAGGGCAATAATAAGCCTATTGAAAAACAACAAGCCGCAATTACAGGTACAGTTTTGGATAACAATGGGGTGCCATTGTTGGGTGCAACGGTTGTTGTTAAAGGGACCAATGCAGGAGCAATCACTGACTTTGATGGAAAATTTGAACTTTCTATACCAGAAGGAGGCACGACACTTTCCGTATCCTATATCGGTTTTAGGACAAAAGAAGTTGAAATTGGATCCAATACTACATTCACGATTGATTTAGAACCAGATGCGGCCCAATTAGATGAAGTAATTGTAGTTGGGTATGGTACGCTGGCAAAAAAGAGGGTAACAGGATCTGTAATATCAATTGGATCCGAGGCTATTGTTGAAGTTCCAGTCTTAACCCCAGAAGCAGCCATTATTGGTCAAGTTGCCGGTGTTCAAGTTCAAGAAGTATCTGGAGAACCAGGAGCCGCTCCAAACATTAGAGTGAGGGGTTCAGGTTCCATATCTGCAGGGAATGATCCGTTATTTGTTATAGACGGTATTCCAATATCTAGAAACCTTACTTCATCCAATATTGGTGGTGTTTCAAGAAGACGGGCTAGCTTTCAACCACCTCCAATAAATCCTTTGGCCACCTTAAATCCAAATGACATTGCTTCCATAGAAGTGCTAAAAGATGCATCAGCAGCTGCAATTTACGGCTCGCGGGGTGGAAACGGTGTTCTTTTGATTACAACCAAAAAAGGATCTGCAACAGATAAAGGAAGGTTTTCTTTCGATTCTTATTTCAGCATTCAAAATGTTGCAAATAAGATTGATTTAATGAATGCTTCAGAACTTATCAATTATACTCGGGACGCCAGAAATAACAATTATCTTTCTTCTGTGGACGGAGCGTCAATTGATGACCCCATTGGAGATGGGGACAGGGGAAACACAAATTTCGAAATGCCAGAATCTTTCATTAATTGGGATGGTACGGACACTGATTGGCAAGATGCCATTTTTCAAACCGGTACAATCCAGAGCTATAATTTTTCCTATGCTTCACCCATCCGGAACAACACAAGCTTTTTTGCTTCGGCAAGCTATTTCAGTCAAGAAGGTATTTTGGACAAGTCAACCTTTGACAGATATAATCTACTGTTGAATTTGAACTCACAACTAACGGATAAGCTGAACCTTGATTTAAGGGTTGCTCCATCAATTACAGAAAACCAAAGAGTACCTGCCTCGGCGCCATATTTTGCAAGACCACCTGGGGTGGTATATTCTGCAATTGTGCATTCCCCCACGGTCAGCCCTCTTAATTCAGATGGCACAGTTAACCAGCTAAATAATCAATCTTATTTGGGTGGAGGTACTACCACTGCTAGTAATCCACTAGCGGTTTTGAATGCAATAGATGATGAAATTTTTCAATTTCAAACACGGGCTTCGTTAGGTTTATCCTATGAAATAATACCAGAGCTAACGTTTAGAACTTTTGGAGGAACGTATGTCAATCTTTATAATCAAGATTTTTACCGAGGGAACTCACTTTTGTATAGAAATGCAACGGAGGGAGAATCTTATGCTCAGGCAACCTCTTCGACAGAAGTGAATTGGCTTTGGGAGAATACCTTAAATTGGGAAAAGGAATTTGGTGATCACTTCTTTAATGCGGTAGCCGGTTATACCGCCCAAAGGGATAATATCACTATTAAGGAGGTTTTGGCGGATAACTTTCCAGATGACTTGGTAACCACCATAAGTGGAGGGCAAGTATTTGCGGGTAATTCAATTCAGGAACAATGGACCCTTGCGTCTGCACTGTTCAGGATTAACTATAGCTATAAGGACAAATACTTGTTTACAGGGACAATTCGCTCAGATAAATCTTCCCGTTTTGGAGCCAACAACCAAACAGGGTATTTTCCATCGTTTTCTGCAGGATGGCGTTTGAATGAAGAAGATGTATTTAAATCTATAGATGCCATTTCAGAACTTAAACTTAGATTCAGCTGGGGAGAAACCGGAAATTTTGAAATACCTAATTATGGTGCAATTGGTTTACTTTCCCCGGACAACTATAATTCGGGAGGTAGTGAAATCAATGGTTTGATTCAGTCCACAATTCCAAATCCTGAGTTGACTTGGGAAAAATCGCAACAAACCAACATTGGACTTGAACTAGGTTTGTTTGATAATCGGGTCTTTCTTTTGGCGGATTACTACGATACCAAAACTTCAGATCTATTATTGAATGTTAGTATTTCAGCAGTATCTGGTTTTCAGACAACCTTGCAGAACTTGGGAGAAGTCAAAAACAGTGGATTTGAACTGGCATTGAGAACAAAGAACTTTGTTGGAGATTTTACCTGGGATACAGATTTTAACTTATCTACTAATAAAAACGAGGTAATATCACTAAATGAAAATAATGAGCCTATTTTCTCCGCAGGTAGTGCGGGGGTAAGACATGTTACAAGGGTCGGAGATCCAATAGGAAGTTACTTTGGTTATGTGGTGGACGGAATTTACCAAAGTCAAGCAGAGATTGACAACGCACCCGTTGACACCCAGGCACCAGATCCTTCTCCGGGAGATTTTAGATTTAAGGATGTAGATGGTGATGGAGAGATAACCCCTGATGATAGAACAGTGACCGGAAGCTATTTCCCTGATTTTACTTGGGGGATTAACAACAGGTTGACATTTAAAGGATTGGATTTAAGCTTCTTGATTCAAGGAGTTGAGGGGAATGAAATTTTGAATCTTACCTCTAGGCACTTAAAAAATGGAGAGGCTAACTTTAATTCTTATGCCGTTTTCAATAATAGGTGGCGGTCAGCTTCAGAGCCTGGAAATGGAAGTATTCCGAGAGCTGATAGGCAAACAGGAAATCATGGAAATAATAATAGACCCTCTTCTTTTCAAGTAGAAGATGGCTCCTTTATTCGATTGCGAAATGTTACACTAGGATATTCCTTGCCTACGAACAATCTTTTCGGGAACAGTATCGATAGGTTAAGGTTTTATATCACTGGTACCAACTTGTTTACAATTACAGACTACTTGGGCTACAACCCGGAGGTCAGTAATATTTCTACCAATAGTTTAACCCCAGGGGAGGATTATGGAGCTTATCCATTGACTAAGTCAATAACAATGGGCATCAATCTAACCTTTTAATTTAAAACTGTAGAAGATGAAAAAAATAATTATTATAGCAATAGCGCTGTGCATAACATCTGCTTGTACTGAGGATTTTACGGAATTGACTCCCATTTCAAACCGAAATGAAGCCGATTTCTTCAACAATGCAAATGACTTCGTAGCATCAATTAACGCCAGTTATGCTGGACTACAGGATGTTGGAGTATACGGAAGAGCCTACTGGACCATGTTTGAGATGCGTTCTGATAATAGTGATCAAGGCCCGGATGCCACGGGTTTGGCAAGACAGTTTACTGAAATTAATGCTTTTACGGAAGACCCATTAAATGAACAAGTGGATGCAGCTTGGAGCGGTTCATATAAAGTAATTGCAAATTGCAATGTTATTCTAGATCGGATAGACCCAATAGAAATAGATGCTACGCTAAAAAGCAGAATTATTGGCGAAGCCATTTTCCTTCGATCCCTGATGTATTATCATTTGGCGGTTGCCTTTGGCAATATCCCATTGCAATTAACACCATTTGTTCCAGGGGACGATTTGGTTCAAGTGGATGCAGCAACGGTTTATGGACAGATAGTTGCGGATTTAGCTACTGCTGAAGCCAATTTACCTATCTCTTACCCAGCTAGTGATATGGGTAGGGCGACCAAGGGAGCTGCAGCAACCCTATTGGCAAAAATACTTTTGACTACGGGACAAGATTCTGAAGCGGAAACAGTTTTACGTAGGATAATCAATGATTACAACTATGAATTGGTACCAAACTATGCTGATTTATGGGGCGCATCCAATGAGAACAACGTTGAATCAATTTTTGAAGTACAGTTTATAAGTGGAGGGATTGGTCAAGGAAGTGCCTTTACCAATGACTTTTCTCCAAGTGCCATTTTACAAACTGGGCAGGGTTTTGCTAGGAACAGACCCACTGCAACCATGGAAAATGCTTATGAAGCAGGAGACTTGCGATTAGACCCATCCATGGGAACCACATGGATAAACGAAAATGCAGAAGTTGTTGTGCAAAATTATGTAAGAAAATATGAGAGTGATCCTCCAACAGAAAATGATTCAGATGTAAACTTTGTGGTCTTCCGATATGCAGATGTATTGCTAATGCTTGCGGAAGCTCTCGGGGAATCAACAGAGAGTTACAGCTTAATAAATCAAGTAAGGGCAAGAGCAGGGTTGGGTGCCATTGATGCAGCTACACCTGGTTCTTTTGAGGAAAAACTTCTTGATGAAAGGCGGGTTGAACTGGCCTTTGAAAATCATCGTTGGCCAGACCTAAGAAGGTTTGGAGTGGTTGTGGAAAAATTGATGGAAGCTGAACCCGATGTCATTGAGTCAAGCGCAATTAGAAATCTGTTTTTTATTCCACAAAGAGAATTGGATATCAATCCCAATTTTATTCAGAACGATAACTAATTTTAAGTTCGCTATTTGTTTGAGTTAGTTTGATCCCATTATCAGATTTTACCTGCTTATGCTTATAAAAGGCAACACATTGGCGTCAAAACATATGCTCACAAACAAATATTGTGTGATTGATTAGCAACTTAGAACCTTTAATATAAAGAACAACATAATGAAAAATCTTTTAATAATTATTTGCATGTGCATTGGAGTTTTAGCGCAAGCACAGGAACAAAAAGTACTAAACATTATTGCAGTCGGCGCTCACCCCGACGACTGCGACTCCAAGTTTGGAGGTACGGCGGCGCTATTTGCCAAAATGGGGCATAGGGTAAAGTTTGTGGCATTGACCAATGGAGATGCCGGACATCAAAGTATGGGTGGGGGTGTTCTCGCTAAGCGAAGACGTGCCGAGGCCAAAAGAGCAGCAGAAATTTTGGGAATCGAATACGACGTATTAGACAACCATGATGCAGAATTGATTCCAACACTTAATGTTAGACAACAGGTAATCAGAAAAATTCGTGAGTGGGATGCCGATATTGTTCTCGGTCTGCGGCCAAATGACTATCACCCTGATCATAGAAATGCGGGAATTGCGGTTCAAGATGCTGCTTATTTGGTTATCGTACCTAATGTTACACCAGATACCCCTCCTTTACAAAAGAATCCGGTTTTTATTTATATGAACGACCATTTCCAAAAACCATATCCATTTTCAAAAGATATCGCAGTGGTAATAGATGAAGTAATTGATACTAAAGTAAAGGCCTTGGCAGCGCATGATTCTCAAATGTTTGAGTGGCTTCCATGGGTGAGCGGTGCCGATATGAGTCAGATTCCTTCTGGTGAAGTTGAACGAATTAATTGGTTGAAGCAACGATGGGCAAAAGAAAAAACTTGGGATGAAGTTGAAGCAAATGCAATAAAGAAATGGTATCCTAATATAGCCGTAACCAATGCCAAACATGCAGAGTTTTTTGAAATATGTGAGTATGGAAAGCAACCAACCGATGAGGAAATAAAACAACTCTTCCCAATGCTTGGTAAAAAATAACCTCCAATCCTATAAAACCAACAAAACTGATGGCTGGCGCAAAAACCATTTCAAAAAGATATTACCATATTATAGCTTTGGTGATGCTGATATTCTTTGTAATATCTTTTATTACCAACATACTGAATTCAATAATTGTTGACGTAAAAAACAGTTTTGACCTTAGTTTAACATTGACAGGGTTGCTACCGTTTGCTTTTTTTATTGCATATGGTGTAATGTCTATTCCTGCTGGGTTTTTGTCCGAAAGGTATAGTGATAAAACCCTGTTGTCGTTGTCATTCCTGCTCATGGCTTTGGCCTCCATGGGTTTTGCTTTCTTTCCTAGTTACGCTGTATTTAGTATTACGCTATTTACCTTGGGTTCATGCATGGCTGTTTTGCAAGTTATTATAAACCCAATGCTTAGGGCTGCAGGAGGTGAAGAGCATTTTGCATTCAACTCTGTTCTGGCACAGTTGGTATTTGGGTTAGCTTCTTTTCTTAGCCCTTTTTTATACAAATATATAGTCGATACAAGTTCAGATGAACTGGGATTGGCTTGTTATTTAAGAGGTTTGGTTCCTGAAAATCTACCCTGGGTAGGGCTTTATATGATTTTTTCTGTAATTGCTTTGGTATTATTGGCTGTTGTTTTTTTTACCAGATATCCAAAGTATAAAAAGAATGAAGATGAAATAGCAGGAGATTCAGGTTCGTATTTTAGCCTATTAAAGAATAAATGGGCCATTTTATTTTTTCTTGGAATCTTTTGTTATGTTGGAACAGAGCAAGGAGTAGGCAATTGGATTTCCCAATTTCTTTATCAATATCATGGTTTGGATGCTCAAACGGTTGGCGCTGATACCGTGGCCTATTTCTGGGCCATGTTAACTGTTGGTTGTTTGCTGGGATTACTACTGCTAAAAATCATGGATAGCAGAAAACTTTTGATTGGAGCCACCGCAATTACAATGGTATTCTTGGTTCTGGCTCTTACGGGAAGCGCTGAGGTTGCCCTGTTTGCTTTTCCGGCAATAGGTTTCTTTATCTCGGTTATGTGGTCAATTATTTTTTCCCTCGCACTTAATTCTGTGAAGGAAAACCATGGGTCACTTTCAGGAATATTATGTACCGGAATTGCAGGGGGAGCAATCATCCCTTTTTTAGTGGGGGCATTAGGTGAGGTTTCAAGCCTTAAAATGGGGATGTTCTTTTTGCTGATTCCCTTGACTTTTGTTCTATCCATAGGTTTTTTCGCAAACCCTTTGGTAAACAACAAAACAATTCAAATTAAAAAAAGGTCAAGTAACTAACAAAGGTCATGGAAGTTCTCGGGGTTGATATAGGCGGAACCAACATTAATGCAGGCATGGTCCGGGATGGATTGGTTGTGAACCGGTCAGATGTACCAATCAATAAAGAAGATTCAGAATTACAAACACTTGACCGTATATTCAACTGCATTGATGAATTGATTTCCAACGGTACAAAGGCAATTGGGGTAGGGGTGCCGGCCATTGTCGATGTCTCCAAAGGGATTGTATATGATGCGCAGAACATACCCGCATGGAAAGAAGTTCATCTTACGCATACACTTAGAAAAAGATATAATATTCCTGTCTACATAAACAATGATGCCAATTGCTTTGCAATGGGTGAAAAACTATATGGCAAAGGAAAGGACCACCAAAATTTTATTGGACTTTCCATAGGTACCGGATTGGGTATGGGAATAGTCATCAAAAATGAAATTTATAATGGAGTTCTGTCAGGAGCTGGAGAGATTGGAATGATAGGATACAAGGATGGTATTTTGGAGCAATATACAAGTAGCTTTTTTTTTGTTGAACATTATGGGCTAAGTGCAATAGATGCCCATAGTAGGGCAGAACAAGGGGATAAAGTAGCCTTGGCCATTTTCTCAGAATTTGGCGCACATTTGGGGCGCGCAATTAATACAATTTTATACCTCTTCGCCCCTGAAGCTGTTATCCTTGGAGGATCAATTCGTAAGGCTTATCCCTTTTTTAAAGAATCCATGGAACAACAGATAAGTTTATTTGCCTATCCAAAGCAGTTGAAAAATTTAAAAATAGAAACATCAGATCTTATGGAATCGGCAATTTTGGGAGCAGCAAGTTTATGCTTTTAAAGAAAAAAGTAAGAATAGATTGAAAATCATTACCAAGTACTGCAATCCAAATTTGGAATGCGGCACCAATAAAAAATACTTAAATGAAAAAGATTTTACTGGTATTGTTGATATGCATGGGTGTAAAGACATTCGCCATTGAGACAAAAAGGCTTGATATTACGGTGGAAAACAATGTGGAAGGAGCCCCAATTACCCTTGGCGTTCCATTTCCTAAAGGAGAGCTGTATTCTGTAGGGAACATTAGATTGTTGAGCTCCAATGGAAAAGAAATACCATGTCAGACAACAGAAGTAACTTCTTGGGAGCCAGCAGATGAAAGCATCAAATGGATTTGGGTTTTCTTTTTTTCAGAAAAAACCGCTGATTACATTCTTGAATATGGCGCCGATGTTGAGCCAATGAGATTTGAGGAGAAGATAGTTTCCATAAACAACATGCGACCCGGGGGCGGTATCAAAGTAAATACTGGACCATTGTCATTCTCTATAAACAAATTGGGAAATGGGTTTCTGGACGAAGTTTATTTGGATACTGACCTAAATGGCAAATTTGAAGATAGTGAGCTCATAGCCTCGGCTCCTGACAATAAAAGGGGAACCTTCCTGGATATTTTGGATGATTCAGGCATTGATGCTTCAAAAGCAATCATAAATGAGGTTTTTAGAGAAAAAGGCTCCGGTCCCATGCATATGATTTTTAGAGTCGAGGGAACATACGTATATGAACGGGAAGATAATAACCTGTCGCCGTTTACAATTCGATTGCATGCCTATGCCGGGAAAGCTTATATCAAGGTTTTGCACACGATGACGTATACCGGGATTCCGGATAAGCATAAAATACAGGAAGGAGAACATGCCAATATTGCAACCCAGAACAAAAAAATTCTGTCAGAAGACACGGCTAATGATTCAGGTTGGACAAAACCAAATGATCAGATAGCGGCTTGCGGTCTCCAAATTAAATATCTTCTAGGGAATGAGGCTGAGGTTTACATGCCGCTTTATGATGGAAACTGGGATGTTAAGTCCCTGAAAGAGGAAATTAAGAAGATAGATGTTGATGGCAAGGAAAAGATAAGTCTTTTGCAAAAAGGCCCAAAAAGAAATAATGGGGAGAGCTTGAGAAGTCTGTATATGGGGAAGTCCAAAAAAGAAGAAATAGAAAATCCATCCACAAACAAAGTGCCATTATTCAAAGCGGTTGTCTCAAAAGGTGAAAAAGTTGTAAACGAAACACAGAGAGCCAAAGGGTGGGTGGATGTTTCAGATGGTAAAAGGGGAATTAGTATTGGAATCAAAAATTTTTTAAAAGAGTACCCAAAAGGAATTGACATAGACCCAAGCTCCAAGCTACTTTTGGGAAATATCTGGCCATTAGAAAATGGACCTATGAGTTTTGCCCGTGATAACACAGAATTGGACGGTCAAATGTTAGACAATTTTGCTCAAGGGATTACCAAAACCACTGAATTTCTCTACTATTTTCACGATACCATGTCAGCTAATAAAATAAACCAAAAAATGGACTATGTGCTCAATAGCCCAATAGCCCATGCATCTCCCGAATGGTATTCAAATTCGAAAGTCTATGGTAATATGGCACCATTTTCCACTAAGTATCCTGAATTTGAAAATGCTTTGCAATACAAATACGATTGGTGGTCATTCAACCAAAACAATCAACCATGGTATGGGATGTTTGACTATGGTGATGGCAAAACGTATTTCTATAATAAAGAGTGGTACCAGTGGACAAATAATGAGCCGACTATTGACTTTATGTTATGGACCAATTTTATGAGAACTGGTAACGCTAAATATTATCATATGGCACAAGCCATGAGCCGGCATACCATGGATGTGGATAATATACATTGGCCAAAAAAGAGAGACTATTTAGGGCAAATCAACGATGCCATAGATTTTTGGGACTATAGAGAAGAACCAGAATCTACACCTTATTTGGGGATTGGCAGGAGACACGCCAATGAACATTGGTACGCGTTGCTAAGTGCCCATGTTTGGATCCAGGGATGGATTACTTCATATTACATCAGCGCCGATCATCGCGCTCTGGAAATTGCAAAAATGACAGGAGATACCTACTTAAAGCGCATATGGGGAGAACACGATTTAAGAGGAAGAAGGTTGTATTTATCTGTACTTAATTTGGTTGAATTATACGATGCCACCAAACTAGATAAATATAAAAAAGAATTGGATGAAAGAGTTGGACTAATGCTTCAGTTACAAGAAGAACAGGGTGGGAACTTGTTGTTGGATAGATATGGATATTGCCAAACGTATGTTGCGCAAGGCTTGTACAAATACTATCAGATTACTGGCAAAAAAGAAATAAAAAAAGCTCTTTTAAACCATGCGTATTGGATAAGGGATGTGCCTCCATTAAACCACGAAATGGAATCTTACTTAGCTACTATTTATCCATTGTTAATAGGCTACGAATTTAGTGGACATAAAGCGTTTTTTGAAGAAGCAATAATTCGTGCAGAACTTCTTGAAGTAGGAAGATTACCTAAAAACAGTAATGAGTATAATACCGTAGATTCATTTAATGAGGCATTATTAAAAGTGTCCAACCTTCCAAAAAGTGCTGGGCGCTTCACCAATTGGGAAATTAATCAAGGGTTAAGGGTTTTTGGCTGGACCCATGCCTATAATATTCCATATTTAATTTATTGGCTTGATAATGACAACATGCAAAAACCGAAATAAAATGGATGGTTTTGTATGTAATAAATTAAAATGTACAATGCTGTACATTACCTAGATTGTCTGTTAAAAATCTGAATAAACTTAGGGATATATTGGCTTGAGAGGAGCAAAGCTTATTGCCACCGCACCAACTCACCTAATTTTTAAAAGAATTTCATTCTTTAAAAATTGTAGCGACTTAAAAGATGTTCTGGAACTTGCTTTTAAAAAATAATGAAACCCTTTAGGGTTCACGAGTACCTATTTGCCGAACCATAAACTAATCCTTCTAAGCGTGAAAAGCGAAGAAGGAGAGTAGGGGAGCTGAAAGCGAATGGAATGGTAAATCAAACCAATTATCCATTTTTATTATTTAAATAAATCTCCATTACCGCTTCTGGTTTATATTTTGGTATTAGGGAGCAGGTACTGACCTTCCAAAAATTGGAACGCTACATATCGTTACAGACTTTCATTCTATACACTAAACTGCACAAACCACACAAAATCAAGAACATATAGGGAAAGTAAGTCATAAATTGTAAGTATTCCCTCCTTAGATGTAAGAGCCGGTTTAAATCAATTACTGGTTTTAAATGTTCGATTACCGACTAAGAAGTTGGTTGGATGATTGAACATAGACTTTAAACAGTATTCATTCATTAAATTATTTTCAAATGAGATTCCCAGTAAATAGCTTAATACTAATGTCCATAGCAATTCTATTTTTTGGATGTAAGGGCAAAGACAAAGGGCACGAAGCTAGCGTTCCAAGTATTGATTGCGAGGTGGTAAGCGGTCCCAACAAAGGCAAAAAAGGTAAAAGGACTGAAGATGGTTGGTGCGAAGGTGATTGGGGTGGTACCGAATGTAAGCCTAGAAGCAAATGCAAAGATGTTTCTTCTGATAATCCAAATGTTTCAACTCCCGATGATGAGATTCCAGAAGGAGATCAAGTATTGGCTCAAGGAGGTACCGCAGTTGTCGGTATTATACCTCCTAATGGCAGCTCCCCAGTTGAATACTGTATAAGAGAGGGAAATATTTTATCTATTTTATTTAGAAATACAGGAGACCTCGCCTCGCCGGATAGAACAACTAATGTCAAAGTTGAATTTAGTACAGATGCATCCAATAGCGCCGAAACAAAACTGATGCCTAGTATACCTCCTGGCGGAACAATAGAGATGACTTTCGAAATTCCAGGTACATGTTTTAGTCCGGATTGCCATTTTTCCGTTCAATGGTCAAATCAGCCTGTTGTGTTAGGTAGATGTATTGGATAAAACCCCTAGAATTTCTAAGGTTTTTCTATAACGAATTCTTACTCTTATTTTTTATCTTTAAATACTTCAAAGTATTGATTAACTGCGAGTTACTTCCCCCTAAAATACTTATGGATGATAGGGTTCAGATGGGATTATCATGACTAAAGATCAATCCTGCTAAAGCAAGTAGTTAAATAGACAAAAGTCTTCTAAAAAATTAAAAGTTATGGCAAAGTATATTATGGCAAATCGAAGAGCCGGTAAATTTCACGAATACGAAAAACTGGCTTCTAGGGATTCACTGGAATCCGTTAAAGCAAGTGATTTCATGATGGGATCAAATATAATTCAGGAGAATGCTCCTAAACATGAGACATCCAGAAAAACAGTGGTTTTTGAAGCCGAACCTGCAGAAATGGCAGCGAAACGAAATAACCTGCCAGATGATGTGATGGTGGAACCTGAAATCTTACATTATAATGACATATTTAAACCCATGGACTTTCTTTTGAGTGATCGGGAAGAGCTTTCGGGGCCGGTGGAGTTTGGTAACGTGAAAGAACTTACGGTAAAAGTTAGGGGAAGCGGTAATCCATTGGAGGGATGCCAGGTCATACTTTTTCTTAGATCCACACAGAATACTGGAAGGCGAATTGAGCTGGTTACTGATGCCTCAGGAACCGTGAACTTTCGGTTTTCCCGCTTCTTTAGTCCGTCTGCGCTTATCGTGGTTCCGGCAGGAGGGTTTTGGCCCATGGTTGTAAGGGGAGCACAAAGAACCGTAACCATTACTGCACCACCATTGCCCAGAGCTGGAGCATTCAAAGGGTGGTGGCACCGTCAAATGGGAATTAGCCGATATAATGAAGAACTTGGCCAAGGGATTGGAGTAGGGGTAATAGACACGGGAATAGGTCCTCACCTAAACTTGGCCCATGCCCATGACGTTGGAGCCTTTATAAATGGTGGATTTGATCCAGCTGGAGGTGCGGATGTTGATTCTCATGGTACCCATGTTAGTGGAAGCATAGGTGCAAGACCAGAAGATTCACAACAATATGGGGGAATCGCTCCTGGGGCAAACCTGTTTTCTGCTCGGGTTTTCCCTGAAGGGGAAGGGGCCAATCAGGGCGATATTGCAAATGCTATAGATGAACTCTCAAAGGAAGTTGGTGCTGACTTGATCAACATGAGTTTGGGTGCTCCCCGAGGTTCTGCTATTGAAAGGGATGCTATCCAAGATGCCTTGGAAAGGGGAACACTTTGTATATGTGCAGCGGGAAACTCCAATGGACCAGTAGAATTCCCTGCGGCTTTTTCCGAGACCATAGCGGTTTCTGCAATTGGACTTCTTGGATGGGGACCTGCTGGCAGTATCCCATCAACCCGTATACCCCAGGAAAGTGCCCGATTTGGTGACCACAACCTATATCATGCCAATTTCAGCTGTTTTGGAGATGAGATTTTCGTTGCAGGGCCCGGGGTTGGGATTATTTCCACGGTACCAGAACGATTTGGATTGATTGCCCCCTATGCCTCAATGGGTGGAACTTCGATGGCCAGCCCATTGGTATGTGGAGCCTTGGCAGCTATTCTTTCAAGGTCAGATGAATATCTGGCCATGGATCGAAATAGATCCCGGGCATTAATGGCAAAGTTTTTACTAAGACAAAATTCGCAATCGATTGGAATGGATGCCATATATCAAGGGGTAGGAATGCCTTTGGTGTAGGTTTGGGGCAGACCTATAGTCTGGAATGATCATTATCTTTGAAACATGGGAGTGTACATCATTGCAGTCAAAAGGGGAAAGGAGGAATTGGCCAATCCAGAGTGGATAGAGTTGGTTGGGCAAATTTCCAATGTGGAGGTTTTAAGCAACTACCGAAATAGAAGGATTCTAGTTTCTGCAGACGAAGATGGGGCGCTACTGATCAAAGAGGAGCTATCTTCTGATGATTTTCACATTGAATCCATTATTGAGCACAACAGATTTTAACCATTTTTGACCTTAAACAGAATCTCAGGTCTGACAAATAAATCCTAAAGCGGATTAAAATGATGAAATAATGGTAACGTTCTTCGCTGATACAGGAGGTGTTGATACATCTCTACCGGTGTCCATTATAGTAAATGGATTGAACGATATGGATGAGACAGTTTCAGCATCAGTAGATCTTATAGCAAATGATTAAATAAGTTTTAAAAAACCAAACAAATATTTAATTATGAAAATCCTTAAAAATTATTGGTGGTTGTTATTGGTCTTTGTCGCCATTACATTAGTTTTCATTATTTCGTATGAAGGAAAAATACCCACTTTGGAGTCTCAAAATGAGAAACCATTGGATATCCTTGGCAGAATATTTACTAAACTAATTATAGTAGGAGCGTTACTTGATCAATTCATCGCTGTTTTTTTTCCACAAGACGAGACAGATAAAGAACAAAGAATACAAGCTCAAAATGCTTTATCTATTACAAAAGAGGAAGAAAAACTAATTCATAAAGAGATATTAAGTCAACGACTGCAAGGTTCGTCAGCTACTTTTCAAAATTTGAATACAAGACTTAGTACGTTTCAAAGTAATAAACAGGTAGCTGAAAATACAATTGCCGAAATAGATACCAGAAGGTCTTCATACGTAAGGAAAATAGCGTTTGCTTTTGGGTTAATTATAGCGATGACCGGCATTACCATTCTAAGTGATTTCTTCAATATGACAGACAACAATGTCAATCATAAAATACTATCCTATATTGACATTATTTTTACAGCCGCGGTCCTATCTGGAGGAACATCTGGTATTAATCAACTAATACAAATAATAAAAGATTCCTGGAAGAAGAGTTAGAGGCGAGCAAGAATAATTAAAAGGATATCCAAGATGTCCTAATTGTTAATACAAAGAGTCTATTATGCCATACAATCCAGAATTTATAGCCGGACAAGTTATTCCACTTCCCACTCCTACTGACCGGGTAATATCCTCGGCGTTTGGGGGAGGGTATGTCCATCACTCGCGCCATTCGATATTATTCAACCAGGAACGGGGTTTCGCTTTTGTTTCTGCCCACAATATAGATGGAGGCACACTGTCGTCGTCTCAGTTCACTGATCGTGATTTCGAAGAGGATCCGAAAATTCAGCCCGAAACGCTCCAAATTAATAACAATCGTGGCTATCGCGAGAGCCAAAATGGAGTCTTTGGTCCCAACCCTTGGGATCGAGGGCACTTAGCGCGGCGCAAGAGTCTCTCATGGGGCGACGAGGGGGAAGCCTCAATCGCAGAACTCGAAAGCGACTTCTGGTCAAACATTGCTCCGCAACACGAAAACTTGCATGATGATGCATGGGGAAAAATCGAAGACTGGATGCTGGAACATGTCGAAAATGATGACCGACGTGCCTGTGTCTTTACTGGACCGGTGTTCACTGAAGACGATCCGAAACACAAAAACGGTCCGAACGAAATCCCGATTCGCATTCCGGCTGGATTTTGGAAAGTGATTACCATTGAATTGAATGGAGCTATGCGTTCAGCCGGTTTTCTAGTCTGGCAACGTGACTATAACAGTGAAACCCCGTTACCTTTCGCGCCAGTACTGGAACAGGTTCGATTGACAACGATTGAAGTGCTGACCGGACTAACTTTCCCGTCATTGCGGTCATTTGACCCGCTGTTATTTGACCAGCAGGGACGCAGACGCAGCACGTCAATCTCATCGGCACGCCAAACATTGCGGAACCGAATGTCAGGACCCTTTGAAATCGCACGAGAAGTCGATTTGGAGCTCAGAGAGGAATTACTATTTGAGGCCACTTCACCTGGGACAGCGGCAATCACCGCGATGCGGGACATCGTTCTTTGAACTTAAGCCTTGCAAATCCACATGTAGGTGTTAGTTTAAAAACAACTCGTCTAAATCTTCTTTTAAAAAGTAATGAAATTGAAGAATGAGATTAGGTGTTAGCCAAATCCATTCAAGATTCACGAGCACCTATTTATAGAATAGAAATTAGGCGCGTAAATGCTTTTTTACCAAAAATCCCTTAGGATAGCGAGCAAAAGTGCCTGAATTGGATAAAACCCCCAGAATTTTTAAGGATTTTCTGCAATGAGTTTTTGTGCTCATTTCCTATATTGCAATACTCCAAGTAATTGACTTCCTACGACTTACTTCCCCCGAAAAATACCCTTTTATGGGTATTCATTTTTGTTGAAATTACCCTCATAATTGTTTAAAACAAACGAAATGAAGAGAATTCTTGCACACTGCTTATTGTTATTCTTCTTTGTATTTGGCATTACCAATGCACAAAGAATAATTGTAGAAAAACCCAAAGATAGTACTAAATCAATAGGTCTATTTTATTCACTTCCAAGAACAGTGTTAGATATTGAATTCGAGGTAATAAAAACGACAACAGAAAAACCTGAAGATCCAAACATGTGTAATAAAGTGATGGGGAATTGCAAAGATGAGTTGGGTCAAAAACCATTTTCAGATGGCGTTTCCTTCAAAATCAAAAATGTCAGTTTTACGTCTAGAGCAATTCCGGATGCTAAAGAAATATACAAAGTAAACCCAAAAAGCAAATGGAATAAAAAAAAGACCATTAGTTTCACTTTATCTCAATCTGGAACTGTAAAGGGATCTAATGTAGCAGTGGAAGACACCACCCTGGATTTAATTCTTTCAGTAGTAAGTACCGCTGCTAGTTTTATGAAAACATCTGATTTTGGCAAAACAGGTGACTTCAAGGGTTTGGATGCAATTACTAAAAAGAGATATCAAGATAAGCGGGATAGAATTAAGCAGTTAATCACTTCTAAAGAAAAGCTAATCACTTCAACAAATATTAATGGTGATAAGGCCATTTTAGAATTTAAATTAGCCCAAGTTGACAAACTGATTGCTTCTGAACTTAAAGAACTAATAGGTTCAAAAAAGACTGAAATATTTCCTTTGAAATTTTCCATTGATTTAAAAAAATCAGACCATCAGGAAAATGTTGATTTACTTAAATTTTATGAGCAAACGGAAGAAGGAAGTGGAGTTGAGATCAATAAGAATGCTTTGGAAAACTTCGTACTACCGTATAAACTGACAAGAAAGAATGTCCTAGCTGGAGGTAAGACCAAATTTTTAAAAATGAAAATAAAAGAATTGCCCAGTCTCAGTAATTCAATACTTCTTAAAAAGGTGGGACAGGGTGATGAAAAGGGGCTGCCATATCGTATTCCAGCTAGGGTCAGTTTGGGACTTACTTTTGGTCAATTCAACGAGCCTGACCCTATTTTTTATGGAGAATTTGAAATTGCGCAGCTAGGCTCAGTCGCTTATTTACCCTATAAGATGGATTCAGCTGAATTAAGCTTTTATGAAGAAAGTGGAGGTCTTCAGTCATTAAAGGTAACCTCAAATCCTGTTTATTCTCCCGAAGATATCACAAATATTGACAGCGTTAGGCAAAGTTTAAAAGGTAAAACTGAGATTGAAAAATTGCAGCAAAAGGTGGACGAGCTTACACTAAGAAAACAACTAGAAGATTTGCTCAATGGTACGCCAATAGAGAATGATGATTAAAAAAATAAATTACAGGATTGTCATCGGCTGTATAGGGATATTGACATTAGTAAATAATTGCAAATGCGGAGACGATGTCCAAGAGTTTATTTGGAAAGGGGAAAAAGCTGATAAAGGTGAAGTCCCCTGGCAGGTAGCGATTGTGCATCGGAATGAATCTGGTTTGAATAAACTTTGTGGGGGAGGCGTCATAATTGATGAAAAATGGGTCTTAACTGCCGCCCATCTTTTCAAGAATTATAATAGAGAAAGTGATTACATATATGAAACTAGCAAAGATAGTTTAGAAATATTAGCAGGAACCAACGATCTCTTAAGTACAAAAAAAAAGGTTGGCATTGAAGAAGTAATTGTACCAACAGATTATAAATCCTGTGGGGCTTTTAATGATATTGCTTTAATAAAACTTAAGGATAGTCTAAATTTAGACACGCTTGATAAACAATATATTTTCGCTCCTGATGATTCACAATATTTAAGATTCTCCCAAGAAGGAGTTGAATTGAAAATTTCAGGGTGGGGATATGATGAAAATTCTCAAATTCAGAGAAGTCTCCAAGTTGGAAGTGTGCCAATAGCCAATCATGATGAATGCAGAGAATCTAATTTCAAAGTAAGAAATATTGTTACAGAGGATATGCTTTGTGCAGGGCACAGGTTTAGCGGTGGCGTAGATACTTGTAAGGGGGATAGTGGCGGGCCACTTTATGTATTTGATGAAAATAACAAACCTATTTTACTTGGACTTACAAGTTGGGGAGAGGGTTGTTCCAGTTCAGGACTATATGGAATTTATACTAATTTCTATTATTATATTAAATGGGTAAACGATAACTGTGATGACTGTCTGAAGTTCACAACCCCAAGTATTTAGTTGTTCATAGCTAGGATGATAGGTTAATGGTCAGGGACACTAATATTTGCCCTTCTCATTGTTTAAGTAAATCGCCATAACCGCCTCTTTGAGTTCCATGAGAACATGACAGCAATTTTGCCTTCCCAAATCTGAAAAAGTGTCAATGGGAAGAAAATGGAAAATAAAAAGCTTCTTATCCAAACTTTGGGTAAAGGAAAGAAGGACTCCTTCGTGGCATTTTTCAATATAGGTGAGAATAGGGATAGGTCAAGAACCTGTCCGCGTGCCTGCAAGCACTGGAAAATGGATTTGGGTATGTCAAGATGTTTAATATACCTGAGTTAGGAGCTAGATTAATCTTTATTGGGAATTATAGCCTGCCCGAATGAATTGGTTCAGGTGGGCAATCGAATGCCAACCGCTAAAAACAAGGTAAAGTTTTACACGACCCGAGGTAGGAGGGGAGGGTAATGTATAGAATGGTTCAGAATTACAGTGGATGCTTTAAAGCTTCCAATTTTTCAAAAACAGCAACTTTATACATAGCACTCACAGGTACCTTTTTATCTTCAATAAGTAAATGCGTTCGGGTGGCTTTAGTAACACGATCCAAATTAGAAATATAGGATTTATGGGTGCGTTGAAAATTTTCTGGCAATAATTTAGTGATATTAATAAGTGTTTCGGAGATAAGGTACATTCTTGAATCTGTAAAGATTTTTAAATAATTTCCAAAACTCTGGATGTACAGAATAGATTTAAACGCAATATTTACAGGAACACCATCATGTTTTATTTGAAGTTCTTCGTTGGAGCTATTTTTTTTAGACTCCTTTATTTTTGAAGCCTCCAATTTATTTATGGCCTTTAAAAACCGTTCGATCTTTATGGGTTTTAACAAATAATCTATAACACCATAATTATAACTTTCCAACGCATACTCAGAATAGGCAGTAGTTAATATAACTTTAGGTGGCTTTATCATAGATTGCAAGATTTCCATGCCATTAAGTTCTGGCATTTCTATATCCAGAAAGATAAGGTCGACCTCGTTTTGCTGGGTGAAATTGATAAATTCAAGCGGATTCCCAGTGCTTAAAACTAATTGAAAGTTGTCAATTTTAGAACAGTACTCTTCCAACACTTTACGTGCCAGTATTTCGTCGTCTATGATACCAATTTTAATCATACGTTGTTTACTACTGGGCGTTTTTTAAATGAATGGATAAATTTACATAATATGCTTTTTCTGTATCCTCAATTTCTAACTTATGGGAATTAGGATATAACAGGTTTAAACGTCTTCTGACATTTTCAAGTCCCAAACCTTTTCTGTCCAATGCAGTATAGTTGCTCGGTTTGGAATTGGTAATTTGAAAATGAAAGACGGTACTTTTAATGGCGGCAACAACGGTAATTTCACTCTGTTCATTCGTGCTCTGGGCACCATGTT
The DNA here is from genome assembly GCA_965117065.1 of uncultured Allomuricauda sp. Classification (GTDB taxonomy): domain Bacteria; phylum Bacteroidota; class Bacteroidia; order Flavobacteriales; family Flavobacteriaceae; genus Flagellimonas. Next base: position 414,762 of record OZ220751.1, on the reverse strand, counting down.
TAACTGCGTTTTCCACAAATGGAATGAGCAACATTGGAGGGATCTTTAATCCCAATACATCGCCATCTATTGAAAACTCAATGATGCAACGTTTACTCAACCTTTTTTCTTCAAGCAGTAAATAGTTTTCTATAAACTCAAGCTCTTCTTTTAGTAGAACAGTGTCTTTTTTAGAACTCTCCAATTGGTACCTCACTAAATCTGAAAGCTGCATAACAACATCAGGAGTTTCCGCGGATTGTTGTCTTGACAATGCATAAATACTATTTAATGAATTAAATAAAAAATGCGGATTCACCTGCTCTTTTAAATAGGTAAGCTCCATGTCTTTTTGCAATTTTTCTTTTTCTTCCTTTTGTCTTTGCATGAGTACACTTCTCCTTAAAAAGAAAGCAGCCATACCAGTACCTGTAGTATAAATAAGAAAAGAAGACATTTTAGTAATACCAATCCAATTAAATTTCGGATATATTTTTATACTGACTCCAAGAAATATGGCTCCAATAAGTAGGAATCCGTATAAAAGATATTTCTTCTTATCGAAAAGATATGGGATAAGAACAAAATGATTTATCCATATAACTGTCATAATACTGATCGTAAAACTAAGCCCCCATAAATAAAAGGAATAGAACGTGTCATATTTATCTATGAGCATCCATCCACCTAATAGCTCAAGGATGAGCACCAATACAAAGGCACCTATATTGATAAGCAGGGTATTGCGCAAAGATTTTTTCATCATAATCATCCCTTCGATGGTATTAAAAACAAAATAAAGATACTGTCTTGAAATTCAAGGTTTCATAATTTCTGTATAAATGCTGGATATCTATGATGAAATGATTTTGTCATTTAATTGATCCGTTGGTACAATTCTAAAAATCAAACACGAACTAAGACCTAATTTTAGAAGCCATTTAGCTGGATGCTAAAGACCATATACATCATCAACAAAAAGAATTTCAATATGAAAGTCATTAGATTATTTGTACTAACGCTAACAATAATTATAAATACTGCTGCTGCCCAAGAGAATGGCAGAAAAGCAAATGCATCAACAAACAGCGCTTCCTTGGTATTACCACAGATCCAGGTTGTCCCGATAAAAGATACCAACACAGAAAGGAACTACGAACTTTATATAGAGTTGCCAGAAGATTATGCTGAGAACCCAACTAAAACGTATCCTGTTCTTTATTATACCGATGCTATGTGGCATCTCGAAATGCTATCCGGGGCCGCGGAGTTTATGCTGGAAGACGCTATTCTAGTGGGAATTTCATGGCAGAAGGACGTAGCAGAAGATTTAAAGGAACAATATGGGGCACACGCCAGCCGATTTACGGATTATTCATTTTGGAAAAAGTCAAACCCCAACCATCCCAAGCTAAAATTTGGGGAAGCCGAAAATCATTTGGCATTTATTCGAAACAATGTGATTGCGTATGTGGATAAAAACTATCGTACCGACCCCAACAGTCGTAGCTACTTCGGTTACTCCCTAAGCGGTGCATTCGGTGCTTACATACTACTGACGCAACCCGATACTTTTAATAATTATATTCTTGGCAGTCCATTGAGCAATAGCATAATGCCCTATCTATCGGAGATCAATGCCAAACTTGTAGCTGCCGAATCAGATAAGAGCAAGGCTTTGCATGCCAATGTATTTATGGCCTATGGCACCTTGGAGGAAGAAAGGGATGAAACTACGGAGGCATTTAAAGATTTACTGAGGGCTAGAACAAAATTAAGGGCTTCTGTACAGAGCAAAACCATTGAAGGTGATCACGGAACGGCTTTCCCAAGGATCGCAGTAGAAAGTGTCGCTTGGTTGTCATCCTTAATGACCCATGTTGCAGTTGAAAACTATGAGGTCTCATTCTGGGATATGCCCCACCTTAATAATGCCTTTGTTAGCACAACTCCCGAGGATAGAGAAGATGGGATATCAGTTGGGGAATTATCCGTAGATAGTACTGATCAGAACGCAATCCTAAACGTTGCCCAAGAAATTTTTGATGACAATTATGGGAACTACGATGCCTTATTAATTTCGCACAAAAACAAACTTGTTTTTGAGTCCTATTATAAAAAAGGGCGTATCAATTTACCACACGGACAAGCTTCTGCGGTAAAAGGGTATACGAGTTTGATCTTAGGACGAGCTATTCAGTTAGGTTATTTGACCATGGAAGACCTGGACAAACCTTTGACTCATTTCTTGAAAGATTTAGACCCTAAAAAATTCGCGCAAGGAACGGAGAAAATCACCCTTCATAAGGCATTGACCATGCATGGGGGATTGACAATCGACAGCGAAAAATGGAAAGAAGTTGAAAATGATTCTGTTCAATTAAAAGGGCAAGGGTTGGTGCAGACGCTTCTTGAACGTAGCGAGCCGATTACCAAGGATACGCAGACCTATTTATATGGTAATTTTAATCCTATGATGGTTATGACGGTTATTGACGCTGTGGTGCCCGGAACAGCTGAGAACTTTATACAGGAAGAATTTCTCGACAAACTTGGGATTACCAATTATGAATGGTCCAAACATGCCAGTGGTTTGCCACAAGCAGGATGGCAGGCCAGAATTATGCCTCGTGATATGCTCAAATTTGGGTATTTAGTGCAAAACAAGGGTAAATTGAATGGAAAACAGTTCATTTCTGCGGCCTATCTAGAAAAAGCCACCAGTGGTATTGTACGCCCTGCAATAGATTGGATGCCCAAGAATTATCGTTATGGCTATTTTTGGTACCACACACCTGTACAGGTTGGCAGCAAAAGCTATGATATGACCTTGGCCTGGGGAGGCGGTGGACAGCGTGTTATCGTCGTGGAAGAACTTGATTTGACCATGGTTATCTCAGGTTTTGATAGGGATGATGACAAAATTATGAAACCCATCTTTGAAACGGTCGTACCTGCATTTGGTAAAGAGTAATTTGTTTTTTCCAAGCAAAATAATATGGTAAGATTTTAACCACCCTAGGCATTGCCTGGGGTTATTTTTTTGCCATTGGTACCACAATAATCTTGTCGATAGTGCTTTCCTAAACTTCGTGAAAAGTTGCCAAAAGTGCATATGGCCTTCTTCCGTTTTCGTATACTTTATAACTCTTCAAGAATAGATTTTCCGCTTGACATATCTCCTGAAGTCCATTTCCAATGTTCATAAAGTCTTATTTTTCTGTTTTCGTTCAATTTAGGTGTTGAGTGACAGATTCCAGTCATTAATTCACCTTTTATGTTGACTTGATGGTAACGCATATCGATAGATCCGTTTTTGTCCACTAATCCGATTAAATGGCCTTTTACGATATTCCCGCCTTCATATTCAGAGGTTACAATGTTTCCATTTTGCTTATATGCAAATATGGTTTCTTCGGTCGTATCTGCATTTGCTGAGCTCTCAACAGCTCTAAACCGTTTGTTATGATAGTTCATTTATTTTGCTGATAAAAATCCAATACATGTTTAGGAATTTCCATTTGCTGGGGCAAACCCTTGTCAGCAATCGGGTATTCGGCTATTTGCTTTAAAGGTACCAAACCAGCCCAAACATCTAAATCGTAATCTTCTGGTTCGTCTGCAACACCAATATCTCTTATTTTTGCTGATGCCGTCTCAATAATCATTTCTACAACTAAGGTTCTGTCCAATTCTTCTTGGTTCATTGGCCTAATGCCATCCCAACGTCCTTTCATCATTTGTTCCATAAGACTGAATAGAGCTGATTCTTTTTCCTTGGTATCTTCAAGTCTTCTTGTTGAACCAAATAGCGTTGCAGAGCGATAATTTACAGAATGATGCAAACCAGATCGTGCTAGAACCAAAGCATCTAAATGCATAACCGTTAGGCTCATTTTTTTGGCCTCCAATAATGCCAGCAACATTCTGTTAGCTTGAGAACCGTGTAAATAAATTTTGTTGTCTTTTCTTCCATACCCCATGGGTAGTGAAATTACCCTGTCTTTGTACATGTAACTTACATAGCCTATAAAACCAGCATCTAAAATGGCGTTTATATTTTTAACATCATAAGTTGCTCTGTTATGACCGCGTTTTACCCTGTTTAATTTAGATTTTGGATATTCTTTCATGTTTATAACTCCTTTGATAAAACGGCATTTTCATACCCTTTACCATTCACTAGATAATTTAATTCTCCAACGTTTTTAAATTCATTTCTTTGATAGAATCTGATGGCCCTGTTGTTTTTTACGTAAACCGAAAGCCACATCGTATCCAATTGCAGGGCTCTAGCTTTCTTTTCAATAAAATTTAGAAAGGGTTGTCCAATTTTTAAGGGTATGAATTCATTTAAAATATAGATTCTTTCCAATCGACAATTGTTTTGTGAGACCACATTTTTGTGAAATGCGTTTACTACTAATTTTGCATAACCAACGGGTAGGTCATCAACATAAATGATATAGAAAAGATGCTTCGGATTGTTGAATTCCTGTTTCGTTTTAGCGACTGAAAAAGCTTCATTGAGATATGCTGATAAATCGTTTTTGTCTTCAATAAAATGACCGTGTGATTCAGCGTATGTTACTCTTCCCAAGAGTGCTATTATGTCAAGATCCGCTTCGTTAGCTGTTTTTATGTTGATCATTGCTGTTATTTATTTGTAATCTTCTTAGGTGAAAGCCGTGTAGAAACACTGCAATGGTGCATCCTACGATTATTGGTGCGGCACTAATTAATAAACCATAAATAATGTAGCCTATGTTTGCTATTAGTGAAATCAATCGCAGCTTATATTCACCTTTTGTAGACATTGAATACAGATTAATTACCAATGCTGCGTAACCAATGATATCAATTAAAATTGGACTCATCTTTGTTCTGGAGGAATGCTTTTATACCGTGCTATGCTCATTCTGGCTTTTTTTAAATCTTTTGGTTTAAATATGGGTTTGATTGAAGCAGGATATTTCTCAATTTCCGTTTGTGGTCTTATGGGGCGTTGAACAAAATTTCCTGCACAACTTGGACATACATTTTCAAATATTTCTATAGCACAGGTGCTACAATAGGTGCATTCAAAAGAGCAAATCATTGCCTCTGTTGACGTGTTTGGCAAATCTTTGTTGCAGTGCTCGCAATTGGGTCTTATTTCTAGCATATTGTAAATATTCGTTAATGGTCGTGGTTGATATTCATGGTCTTGTTTTAGTGTCTTTATGATAGTATAGCTCGAAAGTAATATATTTGTGGACTGCTATAACCGTCCAGAATAGATATAATTAATAGTCCAGATGTTTCCATTCAAAACAAGTATTCAATTTGATAGAAAAAGCAATCAGGCATTGTATCTTCAATTATCCAATCAAATAATTCAATTGATTAAAAACCAAAAGTTGGTGCCCAATACCAAACTTCCTGGAAGCAGAACACTGGCAGAGCAGTTAAATGTGCACAGGAAAACAATAGTGGCTTGTTATGAAGAGTTATTGCTTCAGGGATGGATTGAGAGTATTCCTAAAAAAGGAACTTATGTACTTCGTAATTTACCTGTGCTAAATCAGCAAAAATTAAATGATGTTGAAGTATTTGGTTTAAATAAAAATGCTGATTTTTCTTTTTATAAGAGTAGTGACTTACCAGAAATACCCATCGAAAAGCGGGATGACTTTATGTACCTGAATGATGGCATTTCAGATACAAGATTAACTCCCATTGATGAAATTGCAAGGACGTATAGAAGTGTTTCTTCTAAAAAAAAGATATATGAACATTTGTCCTATGGTTCTACTTATGGTAATGAGACCTTACGAAACGTGTTAGTTGATTATTTGAATTCAACCAGAGGTCTGAATATTACCAAGGAAAATGTGTTGATTACTCGTGGTAGCCAAATGGGAATTTGGTTGTCGGCGAAACTATTGCTTCAAAAGGAAGATATTATAGTAGTCGGTAATACCAATTACGTATCTGCTGATTTTACTTTTTTAAACCAACAGGCAAAACTGGAACGCGTTTCGGTAGATAAAAATGGATTGGTAACCGACGACATTGAAAAGCTATGTAAGCGACACCAAATAAAAGCGGTATATGTGACCTCCCATCATCACCATCCAACCACGGTAACGCTTTCTGCAAAAAGAAGAATTCACCTGTTAAACCTAGCACAGCAATATAAATTTGCGATTATTGAAGATGATTACGATTATGATTTTAATTACAATCATGCTCCAATTCTACCCTTGGCAAGTCACGACACCAACGGGAACGTAATTTACATTGGTTCTGTTTGTAAAACGGTTGCTCCAGTGTTTAGAGTTGGGTATTTAATTGCTTCAAAAGAGTTTGTGGATGAAGCCGCAAAATTAAGGGGTTATGTGGATAGGCAGGGTGATGCACTTTTAGAATTGACTTTCGCGAGCTTTATAAAGTCTGGCGATTTAGATAGGCACATTCGTAAAGTGATGAAAATTTATAAGCAACGACGTGATTTGTTTTGTAAGCTTTTAAACGATGAATTAGGTGGTTTTTTTCAGTTTGAAACACCAAAAGGGGGCATGGCGGTTTGGACAAAGTTGCATCCGGATTACTCTTGGGCAACAATTTCCAAAGCGGCAAGAAAACATGGATTGGAAATTGGAGAATGGTGGCAGTATGATGCAGCCAAATTAGGGCACAATTCAATTAGAATTGGATTTGCTTCGTATAACGATGAAGAAATCTATGAACTGATAAATAGGTTAAAGCATACAGTTAATAGTATCCTTTAAAAAAGGTAATGCGAGTAAATACAGTTTCTGCCGAATCCTTCGAAGCTCTTTGAGCGAAGAAGGGGAGTGGGGGAGGTGAAAGTGTATGGAATGACATCTAATCGAAATAAATTGAAAAATAACCATTCAATGTAGTAGTTGTAAGAAAATAGTGTTTATTTATACTCATAAAACTTTATAAGAACCATCTTTACTTTTTTCAGAATGAATAATAATCATTTTTATTTGCTCTTAATTTTTGCCATGATATTGGGTTGTGCAAAAGATGATTCACCTTTTGTGGACGCGGAAAACGAGGTTGATTTAGCGCAAGTATTTTATGGCAAAACATGGGCGATTTATGAAGTGGAAGGTAACGGTAACCGCGAAAGTGTCCCTGAAGAGGGGGAATGTGGCAGAGACTATTTTAGGTATTTTGAAAACGGTGAATATATAGAGTATTTGCATCAGAACAGCTCATGCGTTCCGGATATCAACCGTTTGGATTTTCTAATAAATGGCAGCTCTATAACATTGAGCAATGGTACAGGTGAAGAAGCCGAGATTCGAATATTGAAATTAGATGAGACCCAGTTCAATTTTGAGACCAGTCTTGATATTGATGGAGACCAAAATGCGGATAAGGTCAAACTATATTGTCGCCAATATTCTCCAAGAGACAGGGATATTTATTCCGATACCTTCAACAAGGATTTTGACAAGTTTCAAGACGATAATCTAATCGCTTTTACTTGGGCCGAATATGTTGGTGACGGATTCCAGCAATACGAAATCTACCGGTCGTCCAATGGCTGTTCAAAAAATGAGGCCGTAAAGATTGCTACCATTACTGATTTGTCGCAAACAGAGTTTGTCGACCTTGACCCCGAACCGGTGCAGGAGCTATGTTATTATTTTAGATTACTCAACAATGACGGTACGTTGGCGGAAAGTGAAATGATTTCGGTAAATACCAGTTCACTGAATGTATTAAAAGTCCCCATGTTGCCAGCACAGACAACAGCTACAACGGTACAACTCAATTGGGGAGCCTATGAAGGGACTTATTTTCAACGCTATGAAATTACGGTATCCCAAAGACCCTACAATAATGGTTCTCCTGAAGAACTCATTGTAGCCACCATTGAAGATCAAGAAACTACAAGCTACACAATTGAGACGCCTCCCTCAGTTGATGACCCCTATTATAATATTCATGTCTACAATATTTTTGGTTATCGAAGTTCCTTGGATGTAGGCAGTAGTTTTACCAATAACACAATTGAAGTTGTCTTTTCCCCGAGCGAAGTGGTTGATATGTCAATTGTTCGCTTATTGGCGAGGGACCCCAATGAAAGTAACTTTCTCTATTTGTGGGGGGATGGTGTGGAAGACACTTTTAAAAAAATTAAAAAGTACGATGTGATTGCCAAAGAAGTTGTTGCAGAGTCTTCGTTTGACCTAAATACTAGCTCTGAGGAGCGGATGAGAATATTTGATAGTACCGAAGGTAAAGAAGTCTTTATGCAAGTAGGATGGGAAATGCATGTTTTTGATGCACAGACCCTTGAATACAAATATCGATTGAGGGATATCGCAGATGAACCTATTTCCTTTGAGGATATACTATACTTGAAAGATGATATTTGGGTAATCGCAGATGACGGAGATGAATTACGGACCGTACGCCGATTTGGACGGGATGTGCAAACCATCGATGTACTAGATCCCGAACCTAGTACGAATTTTAAACGCATGGAGGAACTCATTAGAACCGGAGAAAATCAAATTCTGGCAGGAATAAAGAATGATACAAGAAGTTTTCTATTTGATATAGGATCAAATGGAGCCATAACGAACGTACAAGAAGTGAATTATACCTTCAGCACCCCTGTAACGCTCCGTCTGCCGGAATCTAATGAATACAATGAGGTTGGCAATATTCTAATTGATATGGTGAACTCACGCATTTATTCAGCAGACGATTTTAGTTTCATCAGTTCTTATAACTTCCCAACGTTTACAAGCTCATTAAGCCTTGATGGCGAATTTGTATTGGGGACCAATAACAATGGTGCTAACAGCATTGACCTTAATGAGCGTGATTCTCGGGAATTAAAGCTCTTCAACTGGCGAAATGGGCAATTGACCACGATTGAAACGATTGGTTATCCGCAATACGTATACGAAAATCTTGACGGTAAATTAGTCGTGGTTTCAAGCTATTTTAAACGGTCATTTTTTTGGCTTGGCGATTCAAAAAATGATCTTTTCGTGGAAGTGTTTGATTGGTAAACTCCTTCTTCAAAGTGGTACCGTAAGGAGTAAATATGGAATTATAGCTATCAAATGGCGAAAACCCATAAAATACAAAATATAACATTTGTACTATAATCCATATTATGTAAAATAGAATATTTCAAACACCCTTCCATCTCCTATTTTCCTTAAATAATAGCATTTAGTTAATCACCAGTTCATCTACTTTAATCACAGAACTTTCGCCAACCCTATGATGGCCTTCCGGAATGGGATTCAATGCCTTGCCCACCACCTTAATCGCTTTGAGCTTGGTTGGATTAAAACCTACTGCATATGGAATCTTATTGCGTCCCTGTACACGAGAGATCTCTTCTTTAGAGATTTCGGCCAGCTTTTGAAAATCGGTACCATTCTCAGAACCAAGAACTTCCACATGCTCTGGTGGGTATACTCCGGATATTGTAAACCTAAGGGCATTAAACTTCACCTCACTCACTGTAGTTGGCTCATCAAATTCAAGTATAGCTTCCATTCCATGCTCAAAACTTACCCAATTGGGGTCACTGTTTTCCAATTTCCCATAATTGAGGTCCGTAAGCCTTTCAATTACTGCAGAACCTTTAGTGATTCCTGCAGCCTTGTGCACAGGAAATTCCAAGGAGGACACATAACCAACGGGTTTACCTGCTTTAAAAGCCCTGGCCTTCAGGGTTTTGGTTTCCTCTAAACTAAACGGAGCTGTATATGCCGTGGATTCGGCCGTAGGCTCAGCACCATCTAAGGTATAGCGGATATCCAATCCGTTTACCTCTGTTTTTAGGGTTATTTCTACCGTTTCGCCATTCCCTTTATGGTCTATCCAGGGGCTAAAGGCACTGGTGGCATACCTTACCTCCTGCTGTTCCAAACGTTCCAATTGAGTTTCCAGTCGGTTGGTAAAATTGTCCCAGTCCTTATTGGATTGGGCTGTCCAACCACTTTCGGCAATGGCATACACCCTTGGAAAGGTCATATAGGTAAGCTTGCCCCAATCACTAATGGATTCCGTCCATAGATTGGCCTGAATCCCCTTGATCAACTTTCCTTCTTCCACCGAAAGACTATCTGGGATCACCTGGTAATTATAGGCCGTTGATAACAACAATTGGGCATATCCCAAATTGGGTTCCAAATCGTCATGTCCCTGCTTCAAATCGATATAGCAATAATTGCTTGGGGTCATAATTACCTCGTGCCCCGCTTTTACGGATTTTATGCCCCCAGCCTCTCCTCTCCAGCTCATCACCGTGGCATTGGGGGCTAGTCCACCTTCAAGAATTTCATCCCAACCAATCATCACTTTGTCTCGGGCATTGATGATTTTTTCTATTCGCTTTACAAAGTAACTCTGTAGTTCATATACATCCTTGAGACCTTCTTCCTTGATTCGCTGTTGTGCGTGGGGGTCTACCAGCCATTGGCTTTTATTGCATTCGTCCCCTCCAATATGCACATAATTATAAGGGAAGAGGTCCATGACTTCGTTGAGCATTGTTTCGGCAAAGACAAAAGTTTCTTCCTTACCCGGATTATAGGTGTTGTTTTTGGCAACTCCTCCCGTGGCCACATATGGTGCTGCGTTTACACAACCAATTTCCGGATACGCGGCAATGGTGGCTTGCGCGTGACCGGGCATGTCAATTTCTGGGACCACTTCTATGAACCGCTCTTTGGCATAGGCAACAATTTCCTTTATGTCTTCTTGGGTGTAAAACCCTCCGTAGGTAGGTTTCTCATTTGGTTTTTGCTCAGGCCTCCCCCACCAATTGGAGATGGTTTCATCGGTGGTATTGTGATCCACACGCCACGCCCCTACTTCCGTAAGTTTGGGATATGCCTTTATTTCCAATCGCCACCCTTGGTCATCTGCCAAATGCCAATGGAAACGATTTAGCTTAGATGCTGCCATAAAATCCAACACTTCTTTAACTTGTTCCTTATCAAAAAAATGCCGGGATACATCCAGCATATAGCCTCGCCAGCCAAAGGCTGGTTTGTCTTGAATACGCACCGTTGGCACCCCCCAGACTACATTGGGCTGCAATTTTCCACTATAGAATGAAGCTGGCAATAACTGTTTCAAGGATTCCAATCCATAGAAGAACCCTGCTCCGGAAGCTGCTTTTATAGAAATGGCTTTGGGTGTCACATCCAAAACATAGGCTTCTTCATCCAGGCTAGTGTCTGTTGTAAGTTTAATAGTACCTTGGGTGTTTATGCCCACCTCCGGTTCCCATCCAGAAACGGGAAGAAATTGATTAAAGAATCGTTTGGCGATAGCAGCTTGAGCTTCATTTGCTACCGAGACCGTAGTGGTCTCATCAATTTTGAAGTGACCTTCTCCCTCCATTTGCTCCATCGGCTTGGGGATAATGGCAACGGTACCTATATGCAATTCCTTTTGTTGACAAGCCAACAGCGTAGCTACTAGGACCAGTACTATTCCACATTTCCTCATTTAGTTTAGATTTTGGTTGTTTTGGCAATTGAACACTGTGTGCAATTGGTTATGTTGATTTTGAACAGTTCCAGGTGTTAAAAAAGATGCTTTAAAAGTTTTACCAACCTTATTGGAATCTTATACGGGGCATACCGGATTGGGATATCAATCCAATTGGCTTTCTTAATTACAGCCTTTTTATGGGAAAACAAATCAAAGGAATGCTTCCCGTGATAACCCCCTATACCGGACTGCCCTACCCCACCAAATGGCAATTTCTTATTGGCAATCTGCATTACAGCGTCATTGATGACCCCACCTCCAAAACCATATTGCTTCATTATTCGTTTTTGAAATTTTTTATTCCCGGAGAATACATACAGGGCCAACGGCTTTTCATAGTTTTCAATATAGCTTTGGATTTCTGCTTCGGTTTCATAGGAAATAAAGGGAAGTATTGGACCAAAAATTTCACCCATCATTAAATCGGTGTCCAGGCCAGGTTCATCTACCAAGGTAGGCTCCAAATACTGGTCTTCATCATTGAATTTACCTCCAAAAAGTAAATTTTGCCCTGCTAATTTCCCTTTTAGGCCATCATAATGTGGATTGGTGGCGATTCGGGCATAATCCCTTGATTCTTCAATATGTTCCCCATAGAACTTGGTAATCTGCCGTTTGATTTGCGCAATCAGTTGTTCCTTTATAGACTTATGAACTAAAATGTAATCAGGGGCGATACAGGTTTGTCCCGCATTTAAAAATTTACCCCAGACAATGCGCTTGGCAGCTAAGTTTAAGGAGGCGGTACTATCCACTATACATGGGTTTTTACCACTAAGCTCCAAAGTTACCGGTGTTAAATGTTCCGCGGCGGATTGGTATACAATCTTCCCAACCCGGGAGCTGCCGGTAAAGAAAATATAATTCCATTTCTCAGCTAAAAGAGCGGTTGCAGTGGACACATCCCCTTCCACTACCCTAACATATTCTTTTGGGAAAACTTGTGCGATGATTTCAGAAATAATCTTTGAAGTATTTGGACTCAGCTCTGAAGGCTTTAGCACTACGATATTACCGGCCGCTAAGGCACCAATCAAGGGGGACATACTCAGTAAAAATGGATAGTTCCATGGCGAAATCACCAATACCCTGCCATACGGTTCTCTATAAATCTTATCAGAAGATGGGAAGTTGGCCCAAGTGGAACTTACCTTTTCGGGTTTACTCCAAATATCCATCCTGCCCAGTATATAATTTAGTTCGGACAGCACTAACTGGGTTTCTGTAGCTAGGGATTCAAATTTTGGTTTTTTAAAATCGGCGTAAAGTGCATCACAAATAGCATCCTCCTTGGCAATCAACACTTTTTGAAGTTCCTTCAGGTACTTTTTACGGTAGGCTATGCTTTTTGTTTGCTGTGTTGCAAAAAAAGCATCTTGTTCATTTATCAATTCTTTCACCATAAACCTGAATTATTATTTGTGTTTCAATTTATCAAAAAGAAAAAGAACCTGAAGCACATTAGATGAGAAAACCCAATGGACAGTGAAAAAATGGGGGAATAAAAAAAGCACCGGCTACTGCGGTGCTTTTTTTCAAGTTGGGAATTGTTTTATAGTGTTATTTCTTCAATCGTTCCATCAGGATAGGTAAGCGTAGCAATATCGTCACACTCCCCGTCTCCGAAGTCTACAGCGATAAGCAATCCGTTTTTAGAGACGTTCATGCTTCCGCTGGTCAAATGTTCGCAGCCCAATGCTCCTTGAAGGTCATCGATGGTGGTTACCACATAGGTATTTCCGTCAACCGTTACCTGCCAAGTTCCTGATAGCGTAAACGTGCTAGTTTCCAAGGTTTCACCAAAGGTGAAGCTCAAAGTTTTGGTTCCATTTTCCGAAATTACACTTCCATCCTCCATTTCCACGGTCATATCACTGACTACGGTAAAGGAAATTGTATTTTCATCTAAATTACTGGTAAGTGCGTAACTTCTGGTTCCATTAAGTTTAATGTCCCCGACATAAAAGTCAGTATAGGTAGCCGTAAAAGCTGCAGTCTCATTTCCCACTTCATAGGTTACGGTAAGGGTTCCGTTCACATTTTCTGTACCATTGAGAACACAGTTGTTGAAAGTTGCTACAAAACCGGTATCAGAATATTCAGCAGAATAACAATCATTTGCTCCTTTTGCGGATTTTCCCACGGCATTGTTGGCAAAAAGTTCTGCCAGGACGTTATCTGCAGTTCCGGCAACTTCGTCAGTGTTCAAAATGGTTTGTAAATCAGCTTGGGTCAGAGTTTGGTCGTTTCCACCCGGAATAGAGTCTTCACTACATGACTGTACAATCAATGCGGTAAAACTGAGTAATGTTAGTACCTTAATGGTTTTGGTAATTACGTTCATACTACTAAAGTTTAATGGGGTTGTCCTGCTCTAACGCAAAGTGGGTGTAATTAGTATGGACAAAACAATTTTATCGATAAAATACAGCGGGGTCAAAGTTGGTGCTGTACATCCTATTTAATCATATAGGATAAGGGGATAATTCAATCAATTGTCTTATTTTAACCGTAAGAAAAAAACCTATGAAAAGTTTAAAAATACCAAACCTCGCTTGTATGGCTGTAGTCCTATTAATTTTATGTGGTTGTAGCGATGACGAAGGCTCGGGCCCAGCAGTAAATATGGATGTTGTTGGACAATGGGATTTAATAGAGGTCAATATTAGCACCGCGCAAGATATTGATCAAGATGGTACTCCATCCACTAATCTATTAGAGGAGTTGAATTGTATTTCCGGTACATTGACAATCAATGCGGATGAATCATGGTCTTTTCAACAGTCTGATATTTCCATAACTTCCATTACGAACAACCAATTTTTTGCAGAATGTTCCGGTACAACAAATGGGATTGGTACCTGGACGGCCAATGCAGTCCAAGTAATATTTGTGGGTAGTTCTGCCCTTAACTCTTTGCAAATAGGTGCAAACAACACCCTTATAAATAATATTGGGGAGAATTTGCCAGGAATACAAAGTTTGGTGTACCAACAGAGATGATATTCACCTAGTGGTTAAAATGCAGTTTCTGTCCAGAAGATTTTTGCGTATGTATAGATTACTATTTATTGCTCTATTGATTTTGATGCCTCGATTACAGGCTCAGGTAAATCCAGTTAAGATTGTTGAAACAAAATCGAAAAACCGGATAGCCTTTTTTGCTGTCAATGAAACACATACAGCCTATGATGTCCTTTTTGAAGTTAAGGGAACCAATTTTAGACAAAGTGCTGCCAAACCAAGGTTGATTCGTGTTCCTGCTGCGGCCAAAGTACATCTAAAAACCATTATTTTATTGAGGGACAAGCAGCCGCTTTATACCAAGAGCCTCAAGGTGAATGATAGTTTATCCAGACGTGCGCTGAAAAAAGAATACCAAGTGCTGGAAATACCACCACCCAAGATTAAACCAAAAAAACAGATTACCGTCTATGTATCCGCCAACTGTGCTGTTTGTGACAGTATTGTAACCAAGCTAAACACTCAGAATTACATTTTTAGAAATGTGTCCTTGAACGAAAAGCCTGAGGTGAAGGAGCAGTTGGGAAAATACTTGGCTAAGACACCCGCGGAGATGGATTCTATTGCCGACCCCATTATTAGTTTAGGTGGAAGGCTTTACACATGGATTAACTCTTATGAACAGCTACTGGAGGAATTAGAAAAGGATTAAGATTGTTTTTGGGCTAGTATCACCCACATTTGCTTATCCTCCTCTCGTTCCCATTTACCATGGTTTTCTATTTCGGAAATAACCTTAAACCCAGCCTGTAATAATTCCCTTCTAACATATTCAGGACCAAGTGAATGTGCATTAACCTGTTCTTGTCTGGATTTCCCTCGAACCCGCTTTTTTAATTTTTCCAGCAACAGCACTTTTCCGCCTACTTTTAGTGCAGCCCTTACGTGCCGTAGTATTTTGTCATAGGAGTCCATCTCATGGTAGGTGTCAATGATAAACACTACATCCAATTCATCTTTGGGAAGTTTTGGGTCATCGTAATCCCCTAAAATAGTGACTATGTTTTTTAGATTCCGTTCATCCGCATTGGAGCGTAGAGTCTCCAATCGGCCCGATCTTACATCTACGGCATATACCCTACCCTCTTGCAATACGGTTCTTCCCAAATGCATGGACAAATAGCCTTCATGGCAACCAATATCTGCAACCCGGTCACCTGGACCCACTCCTGTCAGTTGTAACAAGGTTGCGGTTTTCATCCATAAATCCCGATCTGGCCAGTCTTCTTCAGTATATTGGGCAGGAAGCTTAAATGCTCCTAAAAGACAAATCCCAAGTACGAAAGGGAGAAATTTCATAGTCAAGATTTAGTCCTTAATCAATTCCTGACCTTCTATCCAAGGAGCTCCAGCTGATTTCAACTCTGCTTCCAATGCGGGCAAGGTGTTCTTTACAAGTACCCCAAGCTCTCTTTTAATGCTGGCCAGTTTATTACGAGCCGTTTTAAGGGCGGCCTTCTGGTTTCCAGTGGGACCGTACGTGTTTCCAAGAGCCACCTGACCAATAAACGATCCATCCCCTGGAGACGGTGGTACCTTCTCTCCTACTTCATTTTTAGATGGGCTTCCACTCATTTGCTTTTTAATGGACTGCAACTGTGACTTGGCTTCATAAATTTTGGACGAAAGTGCTGCGGTTGGATTTGTAGCCTCATCCATGGCACGTTTCATAGCATCCACTCTGACTATACTTTTGTCTAAAATGGTGTTGGTTGCGGTCAAATTTTGCTGAAAATCTTGGTACATCTCCCTAAAGGCATCTATTTCACTTGTAGGCTTAGCGGGAAGCGCTCCTTTGGTCAACGGTTTAACCACAAAGTTTTGGGAACTTGAGAGTTCCTTCAAAGCTCCATCAACTCGCTGATAAAGGGTAACCGTATAGTTGCCCGGTGTTGCCAAATACGGTGATCCGAAAAAATCGTCATCACCACCCTTTGGCTCTTCCAACTTTATTCCGGTTCTATCTGCATATTTTAAATCCCAGGATACTCTGTTAAAACCTTTTTTATTGGTTCCATTCACCATATTCACAACCTTGCCATTGCTATCCTTAACCATTAACACCAAAGCAGGTTTTTCCTGATTTTTTTCCTTGTCTAGGGCATCCCATCCTGGAAATGCAACATTGGTGTTCTGCTTGTTCAAGTCTTTTTCTTTTTTGGTCCTAGCTTCCTTGAGGGTTTTTAGTTTCTCGGGAAGGAAATAGGTGAATACAGCACCATAGGGTGGATTTTTAGCAGCAAATTCCGAATTTCCTTGGCCATACACCCCATCCTTTTCAATATACCAATATGCTGGTTTCACTTTGAAGAGCGTGGCGTCCCCCATTTTCGAAACATCAAAATCCCGAAGGGCAGATATATCGTCCAACACGTAAAATCCTCTACCAAAAGAAGCCCCTACCAGATCATCTTCCCTTCTTTGAATGGTGATGTCCCTAAAGGAAATTGTAGGCAAGCCCCCTTTTAATTGCATCCAAGAAGAACCGCCGTTACTTGTAAAATAGACACCGTATTCCGTTGCTGCGAAAAGAAGCCCCGGCTTTTTATGGTCTTGAACAATTCTCCAGGTAATTAAGCGCTTGGGTAAGTTTCCATTAATAAGGCTCCAAGTGCTACCCTTATCCGAACTTTTTAGAAGATAGGGTTTATAATCCCCCTCTTTATGGTTATCCAAAACCAAATACACCGTATTGGCATCATAGAGATCTGCCCGCACATCATTTACAAAGGCTCGGGAAGGGATCCCTTTAATGGTCCCTAAACTAATTTTTCTCCATGAATTGCCTCCATCTTCTGTTACTTGCAATATACCATCATCGGTTCCGGCATAAATAAGCCCTTCTTGAATAGGAGACTCTGCTAGTGAAGTAATGGTATTGTAGTTGGACATGGCTCCCACATCCCATGGGTTGTCCCAGCTTTGCTGTCTGCCCATTATAGGCAGTGTCAATCGTTCTTCATTTCTAGTCAGGTCGCTGGAAATTGCTGTCCAATCATCTCCACGGTTTTCTGATTTCCACACGCGATAGGAAGCAAAATACAAACGTGTAGGCTTATGGGGACTAACTAATATAGGTGCATCCCAATTGAAACGCTCATGGGGTTCCCCTGCCGAAGGTTGTGGCTGTATAAATACCGTTTCTCCGGTAGTTTGATCAATTCTCCATAACCAACCTTGCTGGAACTCTCCATAAGTAATATCCGGGTTGCCTGGTTCAGTGGCCGATTGATGGCCATCGGCCCCCAAGGTAATCCACCAATCCGAATTCAAAATTCCTACACTGCTTCGGTTCCTTGAGGGGCCCCCATGCGAACCGTTGTCCTGTGTGCCTCCATAAATGTTATAAAAAGGAGCCGTGTCATCCACAGCAACCTTGTAATATTGGGTTAGTGGTAGATTGCCAAAATATTTCCAGGTTTTTGTTAAATCATAGGACTCATACAGCCCGCCATCGGTGCCAAAAAGGACATAATTTGGGTCGGACTTTTTAAATGCCATTGCGTGACTATCCACGTGTTTTTTATCCTCATTCATTTGCACAAAGTGCTTTCCATGGTCATCGGATATTTGAACGTAGTTGCTCATCAGGAACAATTTTCCTTCCTGATGTGGGGAGGCGTATAATTCTTGGTAATAATGAGGTCCTGTTCCCCCAGAAACGGCATCTGACTGCTTAGTCCATGAGGCGCCTTGGTTTTTCGAAATGAATACCCCACCCTTTTTGCGATCCAATTCAATGGCTGCATATAGGGTTTCATTATTGAAAGGGGAAATGGCAAGCCCAATTTTACCTAGATTGGATTTTGGAATACCATTGCTCAATTTTGTCCATGTTTCACCTCCGTCAGTACTTTTATGGATACCAGAGCCTGGACCTCCGCCCATATAGGCTGCAACTGTACGGTGTCTGTCCCAAGAAGCCGCATAAAGAACATCGGGATTGGTGGGGTCAATTACCATATCTGTTACCCCGGTCCATTCATTATCACCCAGGGTTTTTCTCCAATTTTTACCACCATCAGTGGTTTTGTATAATCCACGTTCTCCTCCTTTGCTCCAAAGCGGGCCTTGAGCGGCTACCCACACTATATCCGAATTTTCTGGATGTACAATGATTTTAGACAGATGCTCTGAGGCTTTCAACCCCACATTTTTCCATGATTTTCCTTCATCATGGCTTACATAAATTCCATCACCAAAACCAACATGTCTTCCTCCTACATTTTCTCCAGTTCCCACCCAAATAGTACTTGGATTGTTTGGGTCTATGGTTACGCATCCAATGGAATAGCTGGCTTGTTTATCAAAAATGGGTTTCCAAGTGGTCCCGGCATTAACTGTTTTCCAAACTCCGCCAGAACCCACGGCAACATACCAAACACTCTCGTTTTTTGGATGAATGGCTATATCTGCAATACGACCAGAAGTAAGGGCTGGCCCCAAACTTCTAAATTCCAATCCATTAAAGGTGGTGGAGTCTGGTTTTTGGGCGAAAAGTTGAAAGCTTAATAAAAAAAGAAAAAGTAGTGAAGAAAGAAATTTTGAACCGTGTTTCATTGTCAGAATTTTTGGTTGAATTAGTCCTGTAAGATAACCAAAAGCCCTAGCCTGAAATCTAAAAAAAATGTGAAAAAAAATGTTTTCCTAAAAAAAATGGAGCTATCTATCCTTAAGTCGATACACAAATTTTAGTCCGCTCCAATCATCATCTATGGCGGCCACTTTTGTATCCACAAGCCCAATGGACAATAAATGCTCCCGAATTGGGTCTCGTTTTAAATCGGTTGGAATTTTTGAGCTTCCCTTAGGCCAGCTTATCCATAATGTTCCATCTTTCTTAAGAAGCTCTTTATATTTTGGAATTACTTCCGTAAGCGTGTCAAAGGAAGTACAAAATAAGTGGATGAAATCCATCTCCCGTTTAGATGTGTCGTAAAAAACTGAAATGTCCGCAGGTAAATCCGCGAACAAGCCCAAGTAATGGTTAGGTTGATTGTACAACAGTACGGAAGAGCCCTCCTTTATTCCAAGCTTTTTGGCCAACGGGGTTCCCGAGTATCCTGAAGTTGGTTTCAAACCATTGAATTTATTTCAAACATAAAATATTTGAGTTTTTCTTAAAGATAACTATTTAGAAACAATGTATTCATGTAAATTATTAAGGCCTCCTTCAGCACTTTTATGAACACTTTTTTTACCTAAAATCCACCCCAATAGCTTTTTGTAAAGGGAGTAGGTTGACCAATAGAATTCCACTTTTAGCTCACAGCTTTGCTCAGAAGTTGGTGAGAAAATGTAAAATTGATAGAATTTATCGAAAAACGGATGGCTATGTGTGAGCTCACCATAAACTAGGCCAGTAGGCTCCGGGTTTTTGGCAATGGTTACAAAATCCAGATGCTTGCCATTAATCACACAGGCATGTTCCGTGTTTAATCGGGTAACTTGATTTTCCTGATACTCCAATCGGTCCACACCCTTTTGCCAATTATGTCGCAAAGAATAATTGGTAATATGCTCCATTAGCTCATTAGCGGCGATTGGAAATTGCTTGGTAACCGTTACTTGTGGTGGACCATCAAAACTTACCATTTTAGGTTGAACAAAACTTCTTAATTTCAGCTCACTTGGGTCAATAATGGAATAGATGTATTCCACTTCCCTGTCATCATAGCTATCGGAACCTTGTCTAAACCGGAACACCTTGCTGGAATAGTATGGTGATAACATAATGTCTAAGGCCAATTTTCTGCTTACCAAAGCATAATTATCACTGTCCACGGAATTTTTAAGTAACCTATGAGCCTCTATGACTTCCTCACCAAAGGGTTTCCGTGTTCCTTGGACTTCAATGTGTTGAAGGTGTCCGCTATGGGCAACAATTTTTAGTTGAAGGTTGGGAGCTGTGGCGCAAGCATTACAAGGACATATCCTGTTCTTTTCCAGCATCTTGAGATGACTATAAAATGCAGTGAACATGGATTCGATTTGAGCCAATAGATTTTCCTGGGAAGGGATTTCGTTTTCCTTATAGAAGAAGAGGGCATCCCCTTCTATCTCCGCCAATTTTAAATTGTGCGTATTGGCACCGACCAAAACTTCCAATAATTCTGAAATAACATGCTGGCTGTGTTCTATTTCTGTGGTCTGGATAAATTTGGTATACCCAGAGATATCAGGGATAAATAGTAAGGATTTTGACATTTTTTGATTGAGGGTTATACTAGATAGTCTTGAAATACATGGGAAACTTACTGAAGCTTTCTAATGATTTTGTGTTTCCATTTCATCTAATATTTGTTTAAAACCCATTGCAACACCATTGGTCCAGCCAAATCCGTCTTGGGTTTCATACTCACCACCGCCAGATAGCAATGATAGATCTTCAACGTTGTATTTCTCCATCATTTTACCCGTATTCCGGTAGACTTTTTCATTTAAGTCCAACCAACGCGTCATGATTTCCTTCGCCTCTTCATTGAATCCGTAATTGAGAAGTCCTTTTACGGCAATCCATTGCAGTGGTGCCCAACCATTGGGTGCATCCCATTGTTGCCCAGAATGCTCTAAGGTGGTAACCAACCCTCCGTCTTTTAAAAACTTGGATATAAGCACGTCTTTAACCTGGTTCGCTTGCGCTTCTGTCGCTAAGTTAAAATAGAGTGGAAAAAGACCGGCCAAGGTTAGGTTTGGGGTACTTTGTCCAGATACAAAATTGTAATCCATGTAGTATCCCTTTTCCATATTCCACAAGTATTCTTGGACCAATGCCTTTCTTTTCTCCGCTTTTTCGGAAAATTTTTGAGCTAAATCCAATTGACCATCCAATTGACTGGTCTCGGCAATTAAATTTTCGAGGTAGAACAAAAGACAGTTTAGGTCTACTGGTAATATGGCTGTAGTTTCTGTGCTGTTGAATTCTCCCTTTTTTCCATACCATCTGGAACTAAAATCCCAACCGGAAGCTGCCGCGGACCGCAAATTTTTATATAAAGATTGTTGTAAAGAATCCGTGGTAAGTACACTGGCCAGATGAAGGTCCTCTTTATAAGCCTCAGGTCTAGGCGTGGATCCTTTGTCCCAATAACGATTTAAATGCCCATTCTCTCCTAAGGGAATCACGTGCTCAAATGGCACTTTTCCATTGGCTTGCCCAACACCATTCATCCAGAAGTTATACTCTTTTAAAAGCTGTGGCAAATAGTTTACGGCTAGCTTAGGGTCTTTACTGGACAAGGCACCAACCATTAGTCCATAAAATGGAGGCTGCGATCTAGTTCTATAATAATTTCTTGTCCCGTTGGGAATAAACCCTATGGTATCTATCAGGAAGCTAAAGTTGTCCACCATGTTTTTGGCGAGATCATCCCGGCTATCTGCTAAAAGCCCTTCCAGGGTAAAATAACTATCCCAATAGTAGATTTCCTGAAAACGCCCTCCGGGAACCACATAAGGATGTGGAAGTGCAATTCTAGAAGAGTGAGGCACATCTTTGTCCGGTCCCCTGGTTAATTTGTCCCACATGAGTGTAATGTGCTCATACATCGTCTTTGTGGTGTCTGTTTCAAACACCAAAGCCTTCATGGATTTATCCTCAAAATTGGTAGCAACAAAGTCCTTAAGATTAAAACCCTCTTCTTCCTTTACCAAAAGATATTCTTGTTCCAAAACAAGAAAGTCCTTTTTAGGGACTAAGTCCACAAAAGCTTTTGAATCTTTAAAAATAGGCGCTAACTGCACATCCTTGAACAGTTGGGTCTCGTACAGAGATGAAGCTTGAGCAACAGGCTCATTTTGCTTACATGCAAGAAATAGAAAAAGGATAAAAAAAAACGATAGGTATGGTTGTTTCATGGGCTTGAGGACATTTCCTGTTAGGTGGAAATTCGACATAGAAAATTAAGGAAATAAATCAAAACCCGTTTAAATGGACTCAATAAATATTCAAATTTTGACTAAATCCCCAAACAGCGTAGCTAGAGTGCCCTCAACCAACAAAGGCGATTAACCTAATTATCCAAATCTCTGGTTTTCGCATCCTGTCCACTTAAACTATCTGTGGCCATTTGGGTAATGGATTCCTCCTCTTCACTGGGTGGTTCGTACTCTTCGGATTTACTGCAAGCAAGAAGAGTAAAGCCAAATAAAACTAGGAGAAGACTAAAGCTGATTGTCTTTTTCATGATATGGTGTTTCTAGTTGGTTTAAGTTACTCATAATTAATTAGTAAGAGGTCCATAATGTATAAATCGTATACGATTATGTATATTTGGATTATGATTCAGCATCAAATATTAAGAAACCGAGTGAAAAATCATTTACTTGGGCAGATTCAAAAAGGGGAACTGGAAATTGGTAAAACCATTAACCTCGCTTCTTTATCAAGAAAAATTGGGGTCAGTGTAACCCCAATTCGAGAAGCCTTGAGTCAGTTGGAACAATCCAGGGTAATTTCTGCCGTACCTAATAGAGGTTTTGTGGTAACCCGATTAACTAGAAGAGAGGCCAAAAATTTATATGAAACCATTGCGCAGTTGGAAATTACTGTAGTAGAAAATTGCACCTACTCTGATGCTGATATAGATGCATTGCGCAAACAGCAACTCAAGTTACAACAAGCGCACACTCCCGAAGCTAGATTGGATGCAAGATTGGGATTTCATGATCTATTGGTGCAAAATAGTACCAACACGGTTATCTTACAGATTTTGGATGATTTGAAAACCCGACTTCTTTTTTATGAACAGGCTTACGGCGTCGAGGCTTCCTTTTACGAAAATGTAGACAATCAAAATGAGGCAATAATTCATGCCATTGAAGAGGATAATGTCCCCACAGCTGCCTTGATTCTTAAAATGAATTGGATCATTGTATTGGATTATGTGGAAAAGCAACTATCCGCCTAATCCTAAAATACATAGATTAAAAATAAAAAGGCAACGAATCCGTTAGTCTCATAAACACATTCTGAATGCAATTCTTAAACAAGGAGATTGAATCGTTGGTTAAACGAAAAAAGGCTAAATCGCTTATTAGGAAGCAGCTGTCCTGTGGGGTTCTTCAGGATTTGGAAAAATACGATATGCCCACTGAAAAGCAGAACAAACCAGTAACTTAGGTTAATTACCGAAAAGCGAGTGGTCTATTCCTGGAATCAGATTCATTGCATTTTCGTAGTATACCTTCTTCAAGACTTCGTCTGGTAAATCCAGCCCGTACATGGCCCAAAAGGCGTGGTATTTTTTGTAGTATGGAAAATATTCATCCGCCGTTTCCAACACCCTAAAATAAGTAGGAAATTCTTCTGGCTTCCAACTATCCTTGCCAAAAAGGATTCTGTTTTGGTATTTAATAAAGAATTGTTTCGCCCGCCTCGGTTGTCGGCCCAATTCGGCGATTATTGCACCGATTCCCACTGACATATTGGGAATTTCTTCCATCAACTCTTCCAGCCTATCCAAATTATTGGCGTACCACCCCATATGAGCATTTATAAACTTTGTCTTTGGATGCTTTTTAAACATTCGATGCTGTTCATCAATTAGCTGTTGCCAAGGTGCCGGATTGGTTGCAGAACGTTTTCTTCTAGGCCTGGTTTTTAGCTCCAACCATCTTTCATTTTTTGCATCCATAGGGTCCCAAAAGGATTTGGGGTCTGCCGCATGAATAAGCACAGGGATACCCAGCTCCCCACATTTGGACCAAATAACATCTAATCTTGGGTCATCAATGGCAATGCGCTGACCGTTAACATCCTTGTTTCGTAGCCCTAAACTTTTATAGATCTTTAATCCTTTGGCCCCACTTTTCACATCCAATTCCAGTTGTGCCGTGGCCTGTCCTCCCCAATTGGAATTTCCAACTCCACTAAAATCAACATTTGCAAAGACCACAAAACGATTAGGGTAATGCTCATTTACATTTTTTAGCATTGCCCGCAATCCAGCTCCAGAACCTCCACTCAGGTTCACCATTACGCCCATATTAAGTTGATTCATATCCTCAATAAGCGTTGAAAGGTTTTGGGATGCCATATTGAACTGATGACTATGGACATCAATAAAGGTAAACTTGGCCTGTTTTACAGGATTTTCCGGTACAATCAAGGTGGATTTTGGATTATATTCCTCAAAGCCCATCTCCTGGCCTATGATAAGATTGACACAACAAATAGTGATTAAAGTAATTATTTTAATTTGCATGTTTAACTGTTCAGTTTATCAATAAGTTGTAAGTATTTCTCTTTAGTGTCAATATCCACAGCTTTCCCATGGGGATCCACGCTTCGGCTTTGTTCTTTATGTTTCTTGATAATGTCTCTTGCTCCAAAATCTTGGTTCAATTCCGCCAATTCCCGAAACAATGATTTTCTAAAGATAGCTGGCACTCCCAATTTATCGTTATACGAGGTAGCAACAATGTTGCTGTCTCCTGAGATAAAGGAATTTTTCAACTCGTTTAGAAATGAGGGGTCAATTAGTGGTTGATCTGCCAACATAAGCAGGATACCTGTAGGTTTCTTATCTGTATTAATTACATGCTGAACCCCAGCAGCAATGGAACTGCCCAATCCAGATTTCCAATCGGGATTTTGTATTAAACCTGCGTCCAAAATCAAATTTTGTGTAATCGTATCAGCATTTGCTCCTAAAACCACGTAAACCTCTTCGAAAACGGATTTGGCTTGTGAAATGGCATGCTCGAGTAAGGTAGTATTTTCCCAGGGTAATAATTGCTTAATGCCTCCTTCCATTCTGGTTGAAGCTCCCGCCGCCAATATGATCGCACTAATTTTTTGGGACATTATATGGTGTGAATCTTTCCCAATTTATTTTTAAGTAAGGAGGGTTCTATTTTATTGACCACGGAAAGAATTTCTGAAAGTATGGAAATGGCAATCTCTTGGGGCGTTTCGGCCCCAATATCTATACCTGCAGGCCCATGTATTTGATCAAGGAACTCCTCCGTCGTTTCAGGGTACCTTTCCAAAAGCTCATCAAATAATTTTTCTCTTCGCTTAAAAGGGCCTAAGAGTCCAATGTAGGCAATTCGTTCATCTCGAAGAGCAATTAGATACTGCAGGTCCTTAACAAAACTATGAGTCATAACCACTACTGCCGTTTGCCTATCCAATTGCAATTGAAAAGCCTCTGGATCCGAATTGACAAGTTGATGGGCCCCAGGGAAATCTTCGGTTGTTTTTTCTTCTTTGGGATTGGCTACAATAGTTACTTCCCATCCTGTAAGTGATGCGTATTTACATAGTTGGACGGCATCGTGTTCAGCGCCAATCAATACCAGTTGAAAGCAAGGGTCCATTTGTTGTTCAAAATGGTCCTGTCCACGAGTATTGGTCTTAATTTCTTGGTTGACCAAAGAGCTGCCCTCTTCAAAATCAAAAAGCGTGTGATAGCTGATATTCACGCCTTGCTCTTTTTTGTAAAAGGAATTAATGGAAAATGTTGTTCTTTTCTGAATGGTGTTCCAAAATCGAGTAAAAAAAGATTTATCAGGATTAAAAACTTCGATCAAAATATATAGAATGCCCTCGCATCCCAAACGATACCTTCCATCATATACCATAACCTTGGCAGTACCAGTAGAAAAGACTGACTCGGCCTGTCTCCATATTTCCTTTTCCACACATCCGCCGCTGACAGCTCCTACCATTTGTCCAGTGTCAAAAATGAGCATTCGAACCCCGGGCCTTCTGTAGGATGAGCCATCCAATGACACAACTGTTGCCAAGACCGCCTTTTGTCCCTTTTTCTTCTTTTCCTCGAATTGTTGGACGATGTGTTTTAACTCGTGCGTCATGTAACTATATTTCTTGTTGGTACAAATGGGACTGGGGTGTTCCCCTTCCCTACCGTTTCCTTGGGATTAATTTGAATAAATCCATCTCCCTTGGAAAGCGCCAATAAATCACCGGAACCTGTTGTGGGCAGTTTTTCTGCTTTTAACACCCCATTTTCTAAATTGATTTTAGCCCCTACAAATAGAGTTAAATCTGTAGTGTTAACTATTGGTTCGTTTAAAAATACAGTAAATTGGGTTGATGCCACTCCCAAAGTTTTGTTAAGCCAAGGTTTAAAATATACATGATAACCAACAAAAGTTGAAACTGGGTTGCCAGGGAAGGAAAATATGATGGCTTTGGAACTTTCATGCTTTCCAAACCAAAAGGGCTTTCCGGGACGCTGAAGCACTTTGTGGAACACCCTCTTCACCTCCAGAGCATCAAAAGTCTCTGGCAAAAAGTCAAATTTCCCTTTGGAAACTCCTCCACTTAGAAGCAAAACATCATACTGTTGAAGAATAGTGTCTAGCTTTTTCTTTAGAACCGAGGCATCATCATTGATATGAAATAGATTTGCTGTGATATGCTCGTTGCGCAGTAGCGCCTGAAGCGTATGCGAATTTGATTTCCGTATCTGATGTATGGCCGGGGTTTCAGAAACATCCACCAGTTCATTCCCTGTAGATATTACTGCCACTTTGGGAAGTTTTTGAACCCAAACTTTGGCCTTTCCAACCGAGGCTAAAACACCAATTTCTGCAGGGCCAATGCTAACTCCTGACTTAATTAGGACTTCATCTTTTGGGATATCACTAGCCTGATAATGAATGTTTTGACCTTTTTGGAAATCTTGGTTTATCACGAATACTCCATTGACTTCCGAAATATGCTCATACATTACTACGGTATCTGCATTTTTGGGTACAATGGCTCCTGTCATAACCTCTATACAAGTTGCGTAATCCGTCAAGGTTAGTTGTGGACTCCCTGCCGGAGCCATACCTGAAATTTTAAAAGACGGAGGGGCAGATTTTATTCCATCAAAATGAATGGCAATACCATCCTTGGTGGCTCTGTCAAAGGGAGGGAAATCACGATCTGCAACAATAGTTTCAGCTAGAACACGTCCACTACAATCCTTTAAGCCTATCTGTTCCTTGCTATAGTCCATGGAATGGTCTAGGACTTTTTTAAGTGCATTTTCAAACGAAGTCATTTCCTATGATTGGCTTAGGGTCATCATTTTGTTCATCCCTCCTAAAATAGAATAAAAAGTGAACGTGGGATTCTTAGCTTGCAGCTGTTTTACTGCTATAGCACTCCGCTTCCCAGATTGGCAAATGACATAAACCTCTTTTTGTAGCGTGAGCTCGGAAACGTCTAATTGATCCAAAGGAATATTGATAGCTTCCTCAAGATGGTTCTCCATATATTCTTCAACTGTCCTTACATCAATAAGAACTGTTGGTAAATTGGAATTTCTAAGCTTTTGGAAAGTCTCTACTTCTATTGTGCTGACCATATCGCAGTCTAATGGCTCATATGAGTCTTGAAGTCTAGTTATTTCTTTATTTGCGGGATTGGGTTTAAAATTAATTTTACTAGCCTGTTGACTCAGGCCATCGTAAACCATCAATTTGCCAGACAGCACCTCACCTACTCCGGTTAATACCTTTATGGTTTCCAAAGCCTGTAGAGTGCCTATAATACCAGGAATTACCCCTAAAACTCCATTATCATTGCAATTGGGTACTTCTTCAGCGTTGGGCATTTTAGGATACAAACAACGATAGCTAGGCCCATTTTGGTAATTAAAAACACTTACATGCCCTTCAAATCCATGCAAAGCGCCATAAACAAAGGGTTTGTTAAGGATAATACAGGCATCATTTATTAAATACCGTGTTGGAAAATTGTCTGTAGCATCCACGACTACATCGTAACTTTTGATGACTTGCAGCGCGTTTTTTCTAGTGAGGAAGGTGTCGTACAGATTAAAATGGGTGTTGGAATTCTGTTCAGCGAGCTTTTCATGGGCAACCTCTAGTTTTAATCTTCCTATGTCCTTTTCGGAATAAAGAATCTGACGTTGTAGGTTATGAATCTCAACCACGTCTTGATCCATTAAACCCAAAGTTCCCACTCCCATGGCGTTCAAGTATTGCAACACCGGTAACCCAAGACCACCTAAGCCAATGACCAAAACACTGCTTGCGGCAAGCTTTGCTTGACCTTCAGGGCCAAAATCCTTTAGACGGGTTTGTCTGTTGTACCTAGATCCCATAAGATTAATCTAATTTGGATTTTGCAAATTCATAATCAGCTAGGGAATTGGCATTGTACAGCACATGGTCATGTTCCGGAACCGCCAATTGGATATCTGAATTAATCAAAAACTTTCGTGGACAGGTGCTCTCAGTCGTTCCGAGGTGCTCAATGGATTCTTTTAAGCCTTCTGGTTCCCAAATAGTAATGAGCGGCTCTGGTAGTCCACTTTCCTCTGTTGCATAAGAAGTGGCTAATACTTTGGGGTTTCTATTTGCCACCAATTTTTGAATGGATTCCAAATCGAGAAGTGGTAGATCACATGCCAAAACCAACCAAGCTACATTGGGGTGCTTGTCATGGGCGCTTAAAATTCCATTGTAGGGCCCACGATATATATTTTGATCCGCTATCACATTAAAGCCTTTGGGGATAAATTCTTGCTGGTCCTGTCGCATACTTAAAAATACCTTGTCACAGACCTGTTCCAACAACTTATACAGATACTCTTGTTGGGGCTCTCCATGGTAATTAAGCAAACCTTTATCTGAACCCATTCGGGTACTCTTACCTCCGGCAAGCACCAAGCCATATAATTTTGGTCGTTCTTCTTTCATCATCAATCTATTGCTTGTCTTTTAACCTCCAATCGAGGTCATGGAATTGTCAAATATAGTATCGGAATGTTCTTGCTGTGCTTCAAATCCTGTTTTGGCTCTTGAACCAATAGCCTTTAAAATAGCATGTTTTACTGCTTCCCTGGAGGATGTTTCCCTTAGTAAATCCCGAATGTTCGCTTTAGGTTTCCCATACAGACAGGTAATTACATCTCCTGTTGCAGTTACTCTTAATCTATTGCAACTACCACAAAAAGTTCTACTAAAGGAAGGGATAATGCCGAAGGTGCCCACGTGTCCTTTAATTTTGTAGTTGACGGAAGTAGATGTTTTGGGAGATTCCAGCTTACTAATATTGGGATAAGTTTCACCAATATGCTCCAGAATAGCCTTGTGATTCCATTTAATACCTACAAAATTTTTGGAACCCCCATTGAAAGGCATCTCCTCTAGAAAACGAATAGAAACATTATGGTGTTTCATAACCTCAAGGGTTGGAATCATATCCTGTTCGTTTTGTCCATCAAGCACAATAAAATTGATCCGCACATTGAACCCTTCCGTAATCAACCGTATTAGGTTGTTGTGTACGGTATCAAATTGTTTTCGACGGGTAATGCGTTCAAAAGTCTCTCGATTAATGGAATCCAGACTTACATTAATATTTTGGATACCCAATTCCTTGAGCTCATCAATATAAGGTCCAATAAGTGTTGCATTGGTGGTTACTGAAATATCATTGAGTCCTTCCATTTTGGACAGTGCCCGTAACAAAACCATCAAATCCTTACGAACAAAGGGTTCTCCACCAGTTATTCGGATTTTGTCGATTCCTTGACCCACCAATATTTGGCTTATTTCCATAAGCTCATCAATGGTGAGCAATTTTTCATTTTTCACAAAATCAATGCCTTCAGAAGGCATACAGTAATTGCAGCGTAAATTACATCTGTCAGTTACAGCAAGCCTTAAGTAGTTGATTTGTCTATTGTGATTATCTACCAACATATTCATAGGTCCTCGAAAGTAGTGGAAAGATACTATTTATACACCGATTACCCCCCACTTACGGGGGGAATTAGTGCTATTTCGTCGTATGCATTGATTACTTCATTGTCTTCTGCATAGGTATTGTTTACCGCTATGGCCAAAGATGACAATTTGTTGAGTTCTGGGTATGTTTCCCCTAAGAACACTTTTAGCTCTTTAACCGTTTTTGGTATTTTTCTACCCGTTGCACTGGAAGAGGGAACGGACAAGGAGGAACTGCCCACTATATCCTTGGTTATTCCAAACAGCATTATCGTCATAAAATCAACCTATTATTTCCTTATTGGGTACCTTAAGAAGTTCTGGTGTTTTGATAAACGGCTGTTTGTACAACCTGTTACCAGTTGCAGCCTTAAATGCATTGGCAATGGCACCACCTGCCGGAGGCAAGGTTGGCTCACCTAAACCAGTTGGCGAAAGCTCATTTTTTATAAAATGGGTTTCTACCTCAGGGACCTCTTTCATGCGAATAAGTCTATATTTATCAAAGTTGCCTGCCGTAGCTTTTCCACCTTCAAACAACAGGTCTCCATACATGGAATGTCCAACTCCATCAATTACACCGCCTTCAACTTGGTTTCTAGCTCCGGTTGGATTCACAACAATACCACAATCCACTACACAAGTAATCTTTTTGACCACCGGTTCTCCATTTTCAATTTCCACATCAGCAACTTCTGCTACATGGGTATTATGGCAATAGTAATTGACAAATCCTTGATACACATGGCTTGGTTTGCTTCCCCATCCTGATTTTTCAACAGCCACTTTTATAACTTCTTCCATACGTTCTGGGGAATATTGGATTCGCTCGTCTGTAGTCCCCTTCACCTTTTGAAGCAGGTCAAGTCTCATCTGAATCTTATCCACTTCCATTAATTCGGCCAATTCATCAAAGAAACTCTGCTCCGCGGATGCCAAAAAGTTGGTATAGGGAGCTCTCCAAGCCCCAGTTGTGATGTTACTGTCATAAGCAGCAGTATCTACCTGATAGTTTTCTATGGCTCCAGCAGGGAAGAAATTAGGTATCAACCCATACATATTATCATTGATAGCAGCCTCCTTTAAATGATAAGCGGTTAGCTTACCATCTTTGATTCCTGCTTTAATACGGTATTTAATGGCTGGTCTATAAATCCCAATACCCATATCATCTTCTCTGGTAAATACAACTTTAACCGGCTTTCTTATAGCATCTGAAACTTCTGCAGCTTCCAAAACAAAATCTCCATATAGTCTTCTGCCAAAACCACCTCCCATTCGGGTCATTTCCATAAGGATATCTTTTTCTTCCCTACCCAGCATATTGGCAATCAATCCAGCCTTCCAAGCTGGAGTTTGGATGGGGCCCACCAGGTGTACCCTCTCATCGGTAACATCTGCATAGAAATTCATGGGCTCTAAGCAATTGTGGGGTAAAATAGGTGACTCATAGGTGCGTTCCAATATCTCGTCTGCCTCCGCAAACGCCTTCTTGACATTTCCATCAGAACGTAGTGTATTGAACTGATTACCATCCAATATGGCAGTTAGTTTAGCATCATGACCCTCAGTGCTTTCAACTGTTGTTTCATCTTCCCAAACAGCTGTTATGGCTTCTTTTGCCTTAAAAGCTTGCCAAGTAGTTTCCGCAATTACAGCTATCTTGTCGCTGGAGGATATCTTACTTCCAAAACTGGGATCTTCAGCCAATAGTGCTCTTACTTTGTCCCCAATTGTTATAATATCGATGACTCCAGACATTTGACGGGCCGCCGTATCGTCATAGGAAACTAGTTTTTTACCAAAGGCAGGAGGACGTACCAAGGCTGCATAGACCATACCATCAGACTTATAATCCAAACCAAACAAAGGCTTTCCTGTAGTAATTCTTTCGATATCCACATTGGAAGCATCCTTGCCCATAATTTTATAATCCTTAGGGTCTTTCAACGCTACTTCTTCGGGCACTTCCAACAAAGCGGCTTCATTGACCACATCTCCGTAGCCAAGACTTTCTCCAGCTGCGTTGGTAATAACACCTTCACTTACTGAGCATTCAGAGGCGTCTACCCCCCATCTGGCCGCCGCTGCATTAATCAACATTTGTTTAGCTGTTGCTCCTGTTTGTCTTAGCGCATCCCATCCAAAACGAATGGATTGACTACCCCCGGCAACCTGTCGCTGATAATTTTCTGTATCTAAAATTCCTTGCTCTACATATACATCCTTCCAAGCTACATCCAATTCTTCGGCTATGATCATGGGCATGGATGTCTTAACGCCTTGACCAATCTCAGGATTAGGAGAGAAAATAGTAACAGCACCATTGTCTGCTATCTTAATGAAGGCATTGAAATCGTTATAATTTAGTTGGGAAAGGTCAATGGGCGGTGCCGCTTTTGGCTTGCATGCCTGGAACAGATTGAATCCAATAAGCATTCCTCCACCGGCTAAGGAAGAAGTTCGCATAAAGGCCCTTCTACTAAATGTTAATGTTTTATTTGTTGACATTTTGTTGTTTTTTGAAGTAAATAGCTGTTGTGATTAACCCATGTTTTCTGCTGCGGTCATTACAGCTTTCTTGATTCGGGTATAGGAAGCACATCTGCAGATGTTTCCGTGCATCGCATTCTTTACATCCTCTTCTGAGGGATTGGGATTGTTTTCCAAAAAGGCGGTAGCAGTCATAATCTGACCAGCTTGACAGTAGCCACATTGCGGAACATCCACTTCTTTCCAAGCTTGCTGAACCGGGTGCGAACCGTCTTCTGATAATCCCTCGATTGTGGTAATGGATTTCCCATCCACTTGTGACAAAGTGAGTGAACAGCTTCGCATAGCCGTTCCATCTACGTGAACGGTGCAAGCCCCACATTGGCCTATTCCACATCCATACTTGGTGCCCACAAGATCTAAATGGTCTCGTAACACCCATAATACTGGTGTGTCCTCAGCTACATCAACTGTTTTGGACGCTCCGTTTACTTTAATTTGATACGTTGGCATAGTTTTTTGAATTGATTGTGATTCAGATAGATTTCCTGTTGAAGTTACCAAAAATTGACTGGACTGGTTTTTTTTTAACAAGAGCGGTCTTTTTTTAACTTTTCTTTAAAGTTTATCTCTCTTCACAGAATAATTTTCAAATAATTTATGCGTTTAGCAAACAGAACCAAAAAATTTTGAAAATGAAGAGTCCTTTCAAATATTACCTACTATTCTTTATTACCGCTTTGCTATTTTCTTGTGGAAACGCAGACGATGATGTTAGTTTTGATATCAACCAAGGAGAGCTTGGTCAAGGCGAGGAACCAGATAGTTGTCTAGGTTTTGAAGCTAATGAACTCTTGCTGTCCATTCAAGATCAGTTCACCACATTACCCGGTAAGGTTTCTATCCTTTTTAAGGTCTCGGATTTGTTGGGGAATCCTATTTCAGGTTTAACGGCAAATGAATTCACCATTTATGAACAAGGTCGAAACGACGATTGCTTCAATACCATTTCATCAGCTGAATCCTTGGCGAGAATCTCTCCTAATTCTCAAGTTTTTAGCAACAATACCCTGTTGGTTTTAGATTTGAGCAATAGCGTTTTACAAAGTAGTTTGGAAGAACTGAAGACGGCATCAACAAGCTTTATAAACAATGTGATGCCTGATACCGAAACAGCATCCTTTCAAATGGCCATCTATTGGTTTGATGGAGAAGATGAGCTTCACCTTTTGAATGATTTAACTTCCTCCAGGACTGAATTGTCAGAAGCTGTCGATGGAATTACACCCAATATCAGTAATGATCCATCTACAGATTTATATGGAGCGGTGATTAAATCCACCAATATTGCAGAAGAACTGATTAGTGACAACAATCAGGCAAATGTAATTGGAGCAGCATCGGTTGTTTTGTTTACTGATGGTACGGACCAAGCTTCTCGCTATACCGAAGAGGCTGCATTAAGGGCCGTAACGGATGCTGACCGCAATATTTCTTTTTTCACTATTGGTCTCGGGGCAGAAATTGATACAGCGGTGTTAGCCGATATAGGAAGGACTGCAAGCGTTTTTGTTGGGAACAAAGAAGAGTTGGAAACTACCTTCACCCAAATATCCGAACGTGTCTCCGAACAGGCGAATAGTTTCTACCTGTTTGAATACTGTACTCCCAAACGTGATGGAAGTGGAGACAACAATTTAGTGATTCAACTTTCCCACGGAGGGCTACAAGGAGCCGTACAAACCAAGTTCAGTGCCAACGGGTTTGCCGGTGGTTGCGAATAGTGGGATATTCATTAGAATTCTAAATGGGATTTCCGATTAATCTGTATCTTCCACATTTTTAAATTAACTATTCATGATATCAAGCAAAAACCTGCTCAACACCCTGGTTTGTGGAATTCTTTTTTTATCTGCCACTAGTGTATTCGCTCAAAATATAAACCCTTTGGAAGGTCGATGGGACTTGGAAATGGAATTTAAAGGTAAGACTGTTCCATCTTGGCTAGAGATAAGGCACTCAGGAGTTCAAACTCTGGTAGGGCGTTTTGTTTTTGCCTTTGGTAGTGCACGTCCAATTGCTGAAGTAGTGGTTACGGAAGAAGGTTTTAATTTTAGTATTCCCCCACAATGGGAACCTGAGGGCGAGGATATGAAGTTTGAAGGAAAACTGGATGGGAATACCCTAAAAGGGACCATGAGGTATACTGATGGCTCCATAGTCAATTGGAAAGGCGTGAAGTCGCCTAAATTGGATTATAACGCAAATCCCGAATGGGATAAGCCCATATCCCTTTTTAATGGGAAAGATATGACAGGGTGGCACACCAATGATGCTAACCAATGGCTTGTAAAGGAAGGTATTTTGATCAGTCCAAAATCTGGTGCTAATCTGATCAGCGATGAAAAATTCATGGACTTTAAACTACATACGGAATTCCGCTACCCTGAGGGAAGTAATAGTGGGATATACCTACGAGGTCGTTATGAAGTCCAGATTGCCGACAACATAGGTTTAGACCCCATGGATATCTACTTTGGAGGTGTTTATGGGTTTTTGGAACCCAATGAGAATGCTGCCAAGGCTCCCGGTGAATGGCAAACCTATGATATTACCCTAATAGGAAGAAGAGTCACAATAGTTGCCAATGGAAAAACAATAATCCAGGACCAAACCATTCCAGGAATTACGGGTGGTGCTTTGGATAGTAGGGAATGGCAGCCAGGTTCCTTTTTTATTCAAGGTGATCATGGACCGGTGGAATTCCGGAGTTTTGTGGTAACTCCGGTTAAAATTCCTACCTACGAATAGTTTTTTGGTACTAGACTACTAGATTAGTCTAGGGATTTCAGTTTAATGTTTCTCCATTTTACTTTAATTCCACCTCCGTCATGAATTTGCAAGGCAATGGCTCCATCTGCTCGACCAATTTTTTCATCGGAAAGATGTACCATTTCCACACCATTAAGCCAAGAGGTAATGTTAGGCCCGTTTGCCACAATTTTAAGGGTATTCCATTCCCCCATTTTTAGTGCTTTTTCTTTTTCAGGATCTGGCTTGATCAACCAACCACGACCATAGGATTCATAAATCCCTCCGGTATGCCTGTTAGGTGGTGCTACCTCTACCTGCCAGCCAGATACCTTCGTGCCTTCAAACGTAGAACGGATAAAAACACCACTGTTACCATCATTCTCTTGCTTGAATTCCAAGGTCAATTCAAAATTCTTATAAAATTTCTCTGTACTTAGATAGCCGTATTGGGCTTTTGGACCACTTTCGCAAATTAACAAGCCATTTTCCACATACCATTTTTCCTCCCCATGGTTGACCCATCCATCAAGATTTTGACCGTTGAATAAATCAATTGTTGTTTCTTGGGAATTTCCCATTTGAAATGCCAGTATGGCTAGTAATACTAATAAGTTTTGTTTCATGCTTGTCCTTGATATTTATGTTGTTTTGAAGGATTCAAGGTAGCTAAATTATAAGGGCAATCATCTGGTAAAGTAGGGTTTTTAGACCAACAGTTGTTTTAATTATACAGACAACAACTAATTACATCCTAATAACTAACAAATGTATAACTCAAACAAAATTGTCATGGATGTAGTAAAAGAAATCATCAGAAACAGTGCTATTGGTCCTTTTTCCAATCGATTCAAGAGTGTGGTACTTTCTTTGTTTGCTTCTATAGTATGTACCTTATTTATTATGCTGGTTCTCCTGCTCAGATATGGTTCTGAGACTAATATCCAATTTGGATATTAACGATAAATAAGGGCGTTCCGAAAGTTTTGTTCTTCCAAAGGCTTGGACAGATCCAATAGGAACCCATTGATCACAGCATGGGTAATCTTTCCCTCTTTTGCTAGAAAGAATGTTGGATTTTGACCTACCTTGATTTCAAACTTTGGCGGTTGCATTCCCAATTGGATAATATGCTGATATCCGGGATTAAAATCCTTGTTCTGTGGGTGACTGCTATATATAAACCCAATACCCTCTTTAAGGAGTTTTTCAGGACCATCCAAGATATCGGTATTCCCATTTTTTTGGTTCGGTGGAATTATTTTGTATCCTGAGGCGTCAAAAGTTTCATAGCCATAGTAGGTAGATAAATCACCTTGATCTATAATGATACCTTTAGAATAAAAGTTGTCATGTCCTTCCATATCCACTTCTTGACGATGAATACCTAGATCCAGAATGTATTCTTTTCCCATCAACTCGTAGGTTGCATTTTTAATTTTGAGATCGAAAAGTTTACGGTCGTTTTTAGGGATTTCTTCATACTCCTCAATTGCAATATCCCCATAACTGCCATTTGCAATGGTGTACAGTGCGGATAAAATGGAAACATAGTTCAATTTTCTTATTTCTTGTTTTTCCGTGTCATTGGCATATCCACCAGACTCAATTAAAATAAGGCTGGTTCCCCATTTGGCGATATTGTCGCCAAAAGCTCTTGGCTCAAAATCATCGCTGTAGCGGCCTACTTGTCCTGGAGCATAGTTTTGAATAATGTTGTTCATGTATACAATTACTTTCATGGCATTGGAGCGTACCTCGTTAATGTCCTTTTCGTAATTGTAAGCCGTAGCTAAATAAGAAATGGTCGCTGGCTTGCTTGTGAGTTCTGCATTGTAATAAGTACTTTGATCATGCAGATTAAATCCAAATTTAGCATCCAAGCTGTCCCTTACCCGCTTTAATGTTTGTCCTTCTGGGGATTGCAATCGTAAAGCGTCCCTATTTATATCAATACTCAAAGCATTTCTTCGTTGGTACACCTCTGCCCCATCCGGGTTGAGCATTGGTAAAAAATGGAGCTTTAATTTAGACAGAATTTCTTTTTTCTCATTTTCAAACTCTGGCCCATCCAGAAAATTAAGAATGTCAAAAATAGCCTGTGTAGCTGTAGGTTCGTTGCCATGCATTTGGGACCATAAAAAGATGTTTTGCTCCCCAGAACCGATACTGATCAGGTTTAAATCTCTTCCCTCAATGGACTCTCCCACTTTTTGAACATGAAACTTGGAGTTGGCTTCATATTTCTGGATTAGTGGCTGCAACTGGTGATGTTTTATTCGTCTTATCTCCAAGGAGGGTTCTCTGTAGGAGTCATACGTTTCATACAGGCGAGTAGTAATGGATTCCTGGGCTTGCATAGCCAAACACAAACATAGGATAAGGAAAGTTGTGATTTTTTTCTTCATGCTTTTATTTTGAGGGCACGGGCTTAAATTTAAATCTTTTTGTGGCCTTTCGTACTTTTTTCATGAATTCCATGCCCGGATCTGTTTTTTTTGTGCGATACCCATCATCAACCTCTAACCAAAGGGGATGACCTTCAAATTGGGTATACTCCTGATGGCCAATGAGATATTCAATCGGGTATTTGGACGTTAAATAGTTCACCAAAAAAATATTGGATTTTAATTGTGCTCTGGTCAATGGGGTTTCTTTTGTTCCGCCAACATTTTCAATACCAACAGCACAATGGTTCAAGCCAATGACATGTCTCGCCATCGTGGTTTCAGGCATCAATCTATAGATGGTCCCATCTTGATCCACCAAAAAATGGGCGGAGACATTTAAGCCACTAACTCCTTTAATATCTGGGCGCCAATTAGGTAAGGTGGATGCCTCAAAAGCTTCAAACGATTTTTCAAGCGTTGGAATCGCAGTCCAGTGCAGCACAATCATCCGTGGTACAATCTCTGGTGTTTCTTTTTGAAGCTTATACCGTTGTAATAAATATTCTTTGGTAAGCCGTATTCGCTCGGAATCAAAAACAATAGGTTGGTCCTCGATCTGCTTTTGAACCGTACAAGAACCCATCATTAGAGTCAATCCAACTAGAGCGTACATTTTTTTCATAGTCATTTAATTAGAAGTATGGGTTGAATCCAAAGGCGCCGCATAGCAAATATTCAATTTTTGAACGCCCCATTTCCTGGCTTTTTTAATATCCTTTCCCATATAAATATCGATTCTGTTTTTCCATCGCCTGTTCATTTTGTCCTTTACGTAAAAAGTATCGGGAAAAGTATCTATCAAAACCATAGTGTTATGTTTCAAGCCTATTTTTAACAAGTCCCGTGAAACCGCGATACACTTCATCCCAGGTCTTAATGTGTCACCCCAGGCCGCTATGGTGGGATCCCCTTGGGTCTGCCATGACACAGAATTATAGGCGGAAACAGCAACTTCATACCCAAACCATTGATTTTTTTCAAAGCTTTCTTCTTCCTTTACTTCTTCAGCACATCCATTGAAGTAAAATAAAGCTAGAAGCCACCATATGTTGAAAATCCTTTTCAATGGAATTTGTTTTCTAAAATTAAAAGGTCCACATTGTTAGCTGCCCACTTTTGTGCCAACGAATCCGGTACAGGGGTAAAAACATAGGTAAAACTGCTCAGAACAATGTCCTCGTCTCCATCTTGGTCCACGTCCATTGCATCCATCAAAAACCAACGACTTGCATTGGGATGCTTTAATACTTTGGTAGAAAACTCAAACTTCTTTGTATCGATGTTTTCCAAATACACAAAGGAAAGTTCCGGTGCGTTTTCATAATCCGGGAAACTACTGATCAACCCGAAATCCAAATCCCCATCTTGATCAAAATCCCTCGCTAACACCCTAGTTGCACCATTCAACGGATAAAAGTAGGTTTCTGTAAACCCATTGTCGCCATCATTTAGATGGATCCGCATCCCATGATAAGGCTTATGCACGTAGGACTTGTCTGCATTATCCCCATTAACCGTAATAATATCGTCATGGCCATCACCATTGTAATCCACCAATTCAAACCAACTACTACCGTACACTGGGCTAAACTCCAAAACTTTTTCCGCCCTGAATTTGAGGTTTTCGGTTTGATAAAGGATGGTAATACTCTCATTCCCTTGGGAGGTAATGGTAATCAAATCTAGTTTTCCATCATTGTTCATGTCCCTGGACAGGGTACGAATGCATCCAGGCTGATTTAGCAATACCTTTTTCTCATACTGGTCGGGGGCTTTTTGGATTAGTAGGGATAAACGACCCGTCTCGTTGCCAAATTCACTTACCACAAGTTCGTTTTTGCCATCCTTGTTCAAATCTTCAAATAATGTATGGACCGGCCGATGAAATGTATTGTTCAAGGATAAAGTATCATTCATTTGTTTGGTAATCAATTTTCCCTGCTCCAATTCGGACGGATCAAGAATCCCCACTTCTGTAATAATTTCAAGGGAATCTTGAGAACTATACCATGTAATCGGTGTTTTACCATTATAAATGGGGCTACTAGATTTATTTTTGAAATCGTAAGACGCTAAACTTCCAGAGATATCCCCAAAAAACAGCTTAGTTCCAGTCTTGGCGGACTCCAGATAGGTGATAAGTGCACCATTTTGGTTATCTAGTGCGACGGTTGTTGATTCAAACGAAGTCAACGGCTCTAATGGTGGAATTTTGTTTGCCTCCAACT
The DNA here is from genome assembly GCA_965117065.1 of uncultured Allomuricauda sp. Classification (GTDB taxonomy): domain Bacteria; phylum Bacteroidota; class Bacteroidia; order Flavobacteriales; family Flavobacteriaceae; genus Flagellimonas. The sequence goes on along the minus strand of OZ220751.1, from coordinate 374,504 downwards.
TTTCCGGTGCCATTTGCACAATGTAATTTTCAAGTAGCACCCAGTCCTTGAGTTTTATTTTGGGCCGAAAACCTGACTTCGCTTGATTAGGGTCTTGATACATCTCCTCTATTTCCATTCTGGAAGCCATATCTGGCAAGACACTATTTTTCCAAATATCTTTGGGTAATTCTTCAATTTTTGGAGCTAAATGACAGCTAGCACAATATTGTTGGTATAGCGCAACTTCTCTTTTGGGTTTCTCCGGGGCACAGGAGCCTAAAACAAGACAGAAAAGGAAAAATGCAATGGGAAATTGGAGTACTTTTTGGTTTATGGTCATGAATCTGACTTTGTATGCGAATTTAAAATTGTGGCTAAGGCAATGGAACATAGGTGTCATCATTGTCCATCATGGGAAATGTTTTGTTGGCCCAAGCAGTTTTGGCTTGCTCAATTTTCTCCTTAGTGGAAGACACAAAATTCCAGTGAATATGTCTTTCTTCAGGAAATGGTTGTCCACCAAATAACAACAGATGTGAATTCGGTGCAACCGAAATATTGCAGGTGTCCTCAACCTTACTAACCAAAATATTCCCTTTTTCTACCAATTCTCCGCAGGCTTCAATGCTTCCCTTATCAATACAAATACCTATTTCCCCTTTCAGTTTTCCGTTTACATTCAGTTGAAATTTTTCTTGTGTTTTTATTTCCACCATGAATAGCGCTGAGTATGTGGGGACCGGAGATTTTTTACCATACCCCTCTCCTGCTACGAGGGTAAACTGGGCTGGACCTTCTGTCCATCTTGGAAGTGCACTGGCCGGGATATGGTGAAATACGGGTTCCATACCTTCTAAGTGTTTGGGCAAAGCCACCCATATTTGATAGCCTTGTGCCACAAAGGTTTTCCCATTCCGAAGATGTTTAGGCGTCCGTTCCGTATGGGAAACCCCACTTCCTGCCGTCATCCAGTTTACAGAACCAGGCTTGATCAGCTGTTCGGTGCCCAAACTATCCCTATGCATAACCTCTCCGTCGAAAAGATACGTTAATGTGGAAAGTCCAATATGGGGATGTTGGTCCACATCCATGTATTTAGTTGGTCCAAGTGTTGTTGGTCCCATATGATCTATAAAAACAAAGGGGCCTATCATTCTTTTTTTACGGAATGGAATCAATCTTCCAACTAAAAAATCACCAATATCCCGACTTCTTTCCTCAATTATCATCCCAATGTTGGACATGTGGTAAATGTTTATATTTAGTTCCAGAAATTTACGATAAATCTTAATCATGAAACTACTTAAGCGAATTTTGGTTCTACTCCCAATAGTTATTGGTGTTGTAGTGTACCTTAATTACCCCAAATTGACCATTATTTCTGGTTATGCATCCAAGAATATGGCATCTAGTGTATTTGTTGCCGAAAGGTCTGCAGCGTCCATTACCCAAAATGACAATAATGTCCCCTTGATCAAATTGGCGAATACAGAGGTGGATCAACAAGAAAAATCAGCTTCTTCTTCAGTCTATGGTCTTATGGAACGTAAAGCGGTTTACCGTGAAGGTCTGGGTACGGTGTTGGTTAATGATGACTACGATGCAGAAAAATTTAAACTGAAACCCAATAGAGTACAAAAGAGAGATACTCTACCTTACCCTATTGGTCAACTGGAACCTAAGGATTCCATTTTTTCGGGCTTGGACCGGAATCAACTTGATAAGGCAGTTGCCATGGCCTTTGGGAATCCTGAAGTGCAAAAAACGCGGACCTTGCTTATTCTGTATAAGGGTCATTTGGTAGCTGAGAAATACATGGATGGATTTACCAAGGATACTCCCATTTTAGGGTGGTCCATGACTAAAAGCGTTTTGGCTACTTGTTATGGTGTCCTAGCACATCAAGGAAAGTTGGACATGGGCTGGCCCGCTCCTATCACTGAATGGGAAAGTGATGATCGAAAGGCAATTACCTTAAATAACCTCATGCGCATGCAAAGCGGGTTGGAATGGGATGAGGATTATTCTAAAATTTCAGATGTGACCAAAATGTTGTTCTTGGAAAGCGATATGACCCGTTCACAACGGGACAAACTATTAGTTGCACAACCTACAGAGGTCTGGAACTATTCATCAGGCACTTCTAACCTACTTTCTGGGATATTGCGACAACAATTTAGAAGTCATCAGGAGTATTTGGATTTCCCGTACCAGGCGTTTATAGATAAAATTGGAATGCATTCCATGGTCTTGGAAGCGGATATTGCTGGCAATTATGTAGGTTCTTCCTATTCCTGGGCCAATACAAGGGACTGGGGACGGTTTGGACAACTCTATTTGAACCGAGGAAACTGGAATGGACAGCAAATTTTTAGCCCAGATTGGGTGGATTATATTACCAGCCCAACTCAAGGTTCGGATGGGAAATATGGAGCACACTTTTGGCTAAATGCCAATGGGAAATATCCTGATGTACCTAAGGATCTATTTTCCTGTAATGGATATCAAGGGCAATATGTATTTATGATTCCCTCCAAAGACCTGGTTGTTGTACGGACTGGACTGGCCGAAGAACCTGAATTTGATATCAATGGCTTCTTGTCAGCGGTCGTGAAAAGTATGCCGTAAGTCGACATAATGAGCTAAAAAGCTTGGCTAACCACAACAAAAGGACACTTCACAACAATAATTTCATTTGCGGGAACACTGGTGGTACATTTACTATGTAATAATCAAGAAAGTAAATTTTTTCATTTTCATATAGTGTTCTCGTAAAAGAGCCTTGACCCAAGTGGCAAGGCTCTTTTTAGTTTTATACCTTTTGAACCTTGTCCACGGTAAATAGTTCTCTGAATTATGGTATCCAATTGTTTTTCCCAAAATTGGGTTTTCTTTTTTCCAAAAATGCATTTCTACCTTCTTTGGCCTCCTCAGTCATATAGGCCAGTCGAGTAGCTTCTCCTGCAAAAACCTGCTGCCCTACCATGCCATCATCCGTCAGGTTCATGGCAAACTTGAGCATTTTAATAGAGGTAGGTGACTTTTCCAAAACTTCCTGTGCCCATTGATATGCTGTATTTTCCAATTCATCATGAGGCACAACTGCATTTACCATTCCCATTTCATAGGCTTCTTGGGCCGAATAGTTTCTACCTAAAAAGAAAATTTCCCTGGCTTTTTTTTGCCCTACCATTTTCGCCAAGTATGCAGAACCGTATCCGCCATCAAAACTAGTAACATCGGCATCGGTCTGTTTAAAAATAGCATGTTCCTTGCTGGCCAAGGTCATATCACAAACTACATGAAGGCTATGCCCCCCTCCTACTGCCCATCCAGGTACTACGGCAATGACCACTTTGGGCATAAAACGGATTAAACGTTGCACCTCTAAAATATTTAAACGGTGCATACCATCTTCCCCTACGTAACCTTGGTGTCCCCTGGCTTTTTGATCACCTCCACTGCAAAAGGAGTATACGCCATCCTTGGTGGAAGGTCCTTCGGCCGACAGTAAAACTACACCAATGGCGGTGTCTTCCTGAGCATCATAAAATGCTTTGTAAAGTTCGCTGGTGGTTTTGGGCCTGAATGCATTGCGCACATTAGGACGATTAAATGCGATACGGGCCACACCATCACATTTTTTATAAGTAATATCCTCAAATTCGATGGCTGTTTGCCAGTTCGGTGATTTCATGTTAACTTTTTAAACGCTTACGCAAAAATAGCAGTAAAAGGCAAAACACCCTAGAGAATACAATTACTAGTAAAACAACATCCCTTGATTTGAAATATTCATCACCTTGTATTTTACATTTCGTTGTCGTAGCGTAATCATTTTTGTGCTTTCTTCTCCCGACTTGTTGTTCCTGAGTGTAAACTTTAAATAGGTAGGTAAATTAGCTTGGTTGCCCAGATATGTCATATTGACCAGCCATTGCCCTTGTTGAAGCTGATCAATATCGAAAACAGTGGAAAGATCCCCGTTTACGTTTTCCTCCTGTGAAATTTCAACTGCGTTGTTCCAGTTAAAAAAATTACCAGATGGGTCAACAAATTGAAGCTCAAATTGGGTGTTTGGGTCATTCCATTCAACAATAAGACTTAAATCACTAGGTTCATCAAAATCGAATTTTGATTTGTTGAGCCCAATTTTATTTGCATGATTTTGAACAAATGCTAGTATTTCTTTTTTGGTCAATTTGTCCAACGCTTTGTCTTCAAAAACACCTCTGATATCTATATAACCTTTGTATAATTGCCAGGCCTTTTCATACGATTCTAGCCTTGTCAATATTCTTGCCAAATCCCTTTTAGCCTGAGGCGTTTCTTTAACTTGATGAATTTGTTTATAGACATAAGCTGCTTCAATATATGAACCATCTACCTCATAGGAATATGCAAGGATTTTGAGGGCATCTACATTTTCTGGAAAGAGTTCCAAGAGGTTAGATTTGATACGGTTGGATATGGCTATTTCATTCCATTGTTCTTTGAAAACCATGCTGGATTCCAAATAAAAACTGGGAACTGAGCCATAGTTTTTTCGTTCTTTCAAATATTGCAGATACCCTTCCACTGCAGAGTTAGCATATGCAATGCGCTGCACATATAAAGGTTTACTGGCAATGACATTGGCTAGTTCTATGGCATCACCGGCATATTTGTTTTGAGGCTGACCGTTTTTTTTGCTGGACACTTCCAAATCATCAAACGTGTTACTTATGGTTCTGACAATTATAATTCCTCCTGGCGCCATAGTACCATACCTTGCCCCAGCCCAAGCAGCAGGCATTATGGTGATATCTTTAATGTTGTGTAGATCAATATGGAACGGAGGATTATCCGGTGGATAAACATGTCCATCTATATCCCAAGAAGCAAAAAAGCCAGTAAATTTACCATCCCTTAATGCTATCATTTCAAAATCTTCTGGGTATTTCCGAACTACCTGTACTCCGGCAAACTTACCTTTCACTACATCCATGATTGTTTGAGCTGAAGGACTTATTTGAGACCCTTTCATTTGTTTCACGCTAAAACCTACCTTGTTCATGTCCAAAGTCCCAAACCGGGTCTCAATATTCTTTTTCAAGGGCTTATGAAGCTCTTTCAATTTTACATTTTCCTTTAAGACAACTTCATCCAAAGCAGTTATCCCGATAGGCATAATAATTTTTAGCATGTTGGAACGTGTGTTCACTATTGAAGAAGCATTTTCCCTGCCAGGATAGAAGAAATCAAGAACTTCACCATTAAAGGCCTGAATACTAAAATTACCGTTGGAATCGGTTTTGGTTTCCCTTTCCGAATTTCGAACTTTGACCGAAACGTTGAACAGTCGGTTATCCAAGTCGCCAACGTTACCCTTGACAATAGAGGCTTTTTTTACATCTAATTGCGTTTTATATTCTAGATTGTCTGCAATTTCGAATTGCGTGAAATCAGTTGCAACTTCCGTCACTTCCATTTTTTCCAGATTTAGGTAATTTCCCCCATGGTCTTCGGCAAGTTCCTTAAGCAACTTATGGTTAGCTTTGATATTACCATTAATGGTAAACAACGTACCATACCAGTCCTTGCCAATATCCTCGGGAAAGTTCTTGCCATCCGTAAAGAGCAAAGTGTGCCCTGTTATTTTCATCTCATCCCATAACGCTCGACTTGTCCCTCCATCATGTACCAATGATTCCAGCTCTTTTCTTAAGGAGTCCCAATTCCCCTTCAATACTTCAAAAAACTGTGGACTTGTCCAAGAATGGCTAAAATGATGTAGTCTTACTTTTAAAGTGCTCATTTTTCTGAAATAGCTATCCAAAAAGCCAAATTCTTTCTCTAAGTTTCTGTCTTTCATGGAACCGGAAGTATCCCATAACAGTGTAATTGTACTTGGTTTTTTTCTTTTGGCTCTGCCTTTCCTTACTGAAGCTAATTCTTTGGGATCAACATCTGAAGTGTTGAGGTCAAAAGCAATTGTAAAACCCTTTCGCATTCGTTTCCACTTGCCTTGACTTACCAAACGGGTATAGGAACGGGGTCCATCATCAAAAGCGGATATCCCTATGCCAACCCTACCTCCATAAATTTTAAGTAGTTCCAAACTGATCACAAAATGATCGTCTACCACGATATTATATGGTGAAAGGTCAATACTTATGGTCCCTTGGGGCTGTTTAATGGTATGTAAAATATTGGCATTGGAGGTATTCTTTCCCGGTAGCCCTTTCTCTAATTGGTATACATTGACCCTGACCAACAAACTATCAGAGATATTGGCGACCACGTTGAAGGAAAGATCCTCCAATTTTACCGGACCTTTTCTGACCATTATTTTAGAGGCATGCTCTCCACCAAGGGCCAGGCTATCATTCCAGAACCCAAATAACCTTTTAGAGCTACTTTTGTTCCCAATCCTCCTTTTGTCGGCATCACTGCTTTTAACTGTTATTCCTTCGAGTTCATAGAGGGAAGGTTCCATGGAAATGATGGTATTTGAGGTGATACGCCTTACAAAATCTTGAGTTGAAAACTTTAAGGTCTTATATCCAATTCTTGAAATTTGCAGTGTATCTTTTGGATTGATTTCCTCAACTTCAAAATACATTGAAAAAGTACCATCAAAATCAGACACGGTGCCCTTGGCCCTGTCCACAATCCCAATATTGGCAAATTCAACAGCCTTACCAGAATCAGATTGGGTGATTTTTCCAGAAATAGTGATTTGGGCATACACTGAACCAAAGCTTGAACAGTAAAGCATCAGAACAAATATCCAGTTTTTCATTTGGTAGATTTGACTAAAAAGATACGAAAATTCACTCCGGTGATGGTGAACAGATTGATGGTTACCATTTTATGATTTCTGTAGCTCGCCATGACTTAATGCAAAATTGAATTTTGCTTTTAGTTTAATTTCCTTGAACTTCGTTATTCCATGAAAGCACTTGTTTGTACCCAATACGGCCCTCCAGAAAAGGTCCTTCATATTAAAGAATATGAAACTCCGGTTCCCAATCAAAATGAAATCTTAATTCATATTGCTGCTACCACGGTAAACGACTACGATTGGGCGGTTGTAACGGGAAAACCTTATCTCTATCGTTTATTATTTGGGATTTTTAAACCTAAGCGTACCATTCCTGGAATGGAATTGGCTGGGACCATCACGGCAGTAGGTTCTGAAGTTGGGGGCTTTAAAGTGGGAGATGCGGTTTATGGTGATATTTCCGATCATGGTTTTGGTTCGTTTGCAGAATACCTTTGTGTAGACCCGGCTGCAGTTCGTGAAACCCCTGAAGGAATGGACTTTGTGCAGGCCTCCGCCCTGCCCCATGCATCCCTGTTGGCGCTTCAAGCTTTTGATAGGATAGATTTAAAGGACAAGCAAAACATTTTGATAAATGGTGGCGGTGGCGGAGTAGGAACCATTGCCCTGCAGTTGGCCAAAATCAAGAACTGTGAAGTCACCGGAGTTGATACCGGTGAAAAGTTAAATGGGATGTTGTCTCTTGGTTTTGATCAAGTATTGGATTACAAAAAGCAAGATTTTACTCGAAACGGAATCCAATATGATATCATCCTGGATTGCAAAACCAATAGATCGGCTTTTGCCTATAAGAGAGCCTTGGCCCCAAAAGGAAAATACATCTCTATTGGAGGTAAATTAAACAGCTTGATTCTGTTGCTGTTTTTTGGAAGAATCCTTTCGGCATTCACCTCAAAAAAGTTCCAGATTTTGGCTTTGAAACCGAACAAGGGCTTGGACCGTATTGAAGAACTATTCAGTAAAAACCGGCTTAAGTGCACCATTGACGGCCCCTATAATTTTAAAGAATTGCCAAGACTTATCCAATATTTTGGAGATGGCAAGCATTATGGTAAAATCGTTGTTAAGATGGATTAGTTTTAGAGACGAACTAAACATAAATTCAGCAAACCCATAATTTATGGAGACAATTACTTTTACATTTTACGTGGAGACCGATTTTAAGGATTGGTTAGATATGTCCTTAAAATTATTCAAAGATTATCCCCCAGAAGAAACCGAAAGAGGTGTTAGGGCAATTTTGGAAAAACCTAATTATCAAACCTTTATGGCCAAAGAAGCTAACAAGAATATAGGTTTTGTAACCACCTCCATTAGAACGGATTATGTTGAAGGCTCTTCAACTTCGCCCACTGGCTATGTGGATATGGTTTATGTAAAGCCTGAATATCGTAAACTTGGACTTGCCAAAAAGTTGTTTCATCGAGCGGAATCATGGGCTGTAGAAAAGGGATGCACGGAAATGGGCTCAGACACTTGGTTGTGGAATACCGATGCTCAAGATTTTCACGAGAAAATAGGATTTAAAAAGGAGGAAGTTCTGGTCCATTACATTAAAAATCTTAAGAAGTAGGCATAGCGCTGGCTTTACTTCTTTTTAGTCCAAACCAAACCTATCAAAAAAAAGAGAACTCGGTGAACTTCCTTATCGAAGGATAGAGTCCATATAAACCAAGCTGTGCTTAGACGGTAACAATCCCCTACCTACCCTTTATTCTTCTCCTCAATCCACTTTCCCATATACTTGGTTGCTGTTAAGCCTTGTTGCCGTAGCATATGACCCATAATGTTTTGATTACGAAGGCTTGGGAGGTGTTGCCTCACTGTTTTTAATTGCTGTCCAAGCCTATTCAGCAGCACTTCTTTTGGGAAACTAGCTTTCAGTGTTGAGATGCCATTGGTTTTGATCTTGGTATAACATAATAGCAGCTTGTAAAAAGCTCTCCCAATTGGTACAAATGGCACCTGGCCAAGGATAATCTTCATGTATGCCTTCGGCTCCAATAGGAGTAGTAATAGTTGGGGTTCCATTTTGCATAGCATCCACCAATTTTCCTTTGATTCCTGCCCCAAACTGTATGGGTGCCAAAAGCTATGACCCGAAGCCAGTCTATATAATGAAGTCTTTTGTACATGTTGATTGGTGATGGTTCTATTTAAAAGACTGCAAAATCGGACTTAAGGTTGCCCATGAACTATAAAAACGCTGTGCTCGATTTTTTGATAGAACTCCAATATTGTTTCGACCGCACAACGGTAACTTACTATAATTTAGCTGATTATTATCTGTTTTTTCTTAACTTAAAAGGCTAAATTCCTTTTTATTCCCCCAGAAATTTTTTGTTGTATGATTTTGTCCGTCGTCCGGTTTTTATTCATGACGAGGGATGTTAAATAGTATTTATCATGAAAACTTTTAAAAGTAGTATGGGGAAACTGATACTTGTTCCCATTTTGTTGTTAACCGGGATTTTAATGTTGTTTTCCTGTAAAATGGACAAGAAACAAAGTTCCAATGACCAAGCTGAGGAACCCAAGGAGAATGTAGTAGAAATCATCACAGAAAACATGGATTTTCAAATGGTAGATACAATACCATCAGGGTGGAACACTTTTCGGTACAAAAACCAATCACCACAGACCCATTTTTTTTTGGTAGACCAATATCCTCCGGGAAAGACTTCAGAAGATGCTGAAAATGTTATAGCTCCCATTTTTGATGCTGGAATGAAGCTCATTAATGAGAACAAAATAGACGAGGCCATGGAGGCATTTGGTCAATTACCTGAATGGTTCAGCGATGTAAAATTCTTAGGGGGTACTGGATTGTTATCACCAAATACCACAGGTGAGACCACTCTTTATCTGGAACCCGGCAATTATATTTTGGAATGTTATTTGAAAATGAGCAATGGTATTTTTCACACCTCTATGGGAATGACCAAAGACTTGGTGGTATCCGAAGAGAAATCAGGGAATGAATCCCTACAGGCCAACATCAACATAAGTATTTCCAGTACGGAGGGCATTATGACAAAGGATTCCATTGTTGAGGGTCTGCAAACATTTTCCGTTCACTATTTGGATCAGATTGTACATGAAAATTTTGTGGGACATGATGTAAATCTTGTAAAACTGGAAGGCGATGCCAATTTGGAAGAATTGGAAAACTGGATGAATTGGGCCACACCAACGGGACTCATGGAACCAGCACCCCAGGGGGTTACTTTCTTGGGTGGGGTGAACGATATGCCTGCCGGAGCCACTGGATATTTTACCGCCAAATTGGATCCTGGTAATTACGTGCTTATTTCCGAAGTACCCAATGCCACTGCTAAGGGGATGTTGCGTTCGTTTGAAATCAAAAAATAGTTCAACTCAGTGCTCTTCATTTTAAAGGAAAAATCAGCGAACTTCCTTAGCTTTAGCTAATCGCAGTCTATAACTAAAGAATATGAAAAATAAAAAATTGCTTTTCTTCTTGGGGTTGATTTTATCAATCGGTCTAATGTTTGGATGTCAGGGCCCAAAAAAAGACAAATTGGCAAAACCGGAAAACACTCCCACTTCCGACTTGGAAACTATTATTGAAGAAAGAATTGATAGTTTTTATACCGTGTACAACCGATTCGATTACGACTGGATTGATTTTTTTGAAGATGAGTTTACCAATATCTTTCCGGACACACCCATTCGTAAAATTTCGAAGGATTCAACTAAAGCTATTTGGAAAGGCATTTATGCCAACTATGATGTCCAACTTATTTCTCGTGGAAAACCATCTTTCATAACTTCGAAAGATATGGTTATTTCCCATAATAGGTTCAATGAAATTTTCATTAACAAAAAGAGTAAGGACACCATAAAAAATGTTGGAACCTATGTTATTGCATGGAGAAGACAACAAAACAACTCATGGAAAATTGTATTTGAAACGGTTCATAATAATTAGTCCAAAAAAAATAGGGTTATTTTAAGCGGAATAAAAAACAGTATGGGGAGAGAAGTATTTTTATTTCTACTGTTAATGGGCCTCCAAACCACAGCACAAGATGCTGGGATAAATTATTTGGGCCAAAACCCTCCTGGACTTAAGGCCAAGTTATTTAACAGAGGCGTATTGGTTGAACATCCCCAAGGCGAAAAAAGAAGCTTTAATGTTGCCTTTTCACCTGATGGCCAAGAACTATTTTTTTCTTATTACAAGGCGACCACAGAAAACCCTGATCCTACATATGAAATAAAAACTTTCAAAATGCACAATGGGAAGTGGACAGGCCCAGATACAGCTTCGTTTTCAGGTAAATATTCAGATGTGGATATTAACTTCACTCCAGACGGTAATTACATATTCTTTGCTTCGGACAGACCACATCCCAGTTCTGCTGGACTTGATATTTATTATTCCATTAAAACCAAAAGTGGCTGGTCTGAGCCAATTTACGCAGGCACGGACATTAACACTAATGCAGGGGAAGTATACCCTTCTGTTTCGCAGGAAAAGAATGTTTTTTTCCGCTCATCACGGCCGGGTGGTTATGGTGCTGATGATATTTACCGAGCTGAATGGGTGAATGGGAGTTTCGTGAATGTCAATAATCTAGGTCCAAATGTAAATTCAACATATGGAGAAAGTAATTCCGTGATAGCACCTAATGAAAGTTATATTCTTTTCTGCTCTTCAAGGCCTGAAAACGGTATGGTACAGCATATATATATTTCTTATCAAATTGGAAAAAATAAGTGGACAAGTGCCTTACCCTTGGGGTCCGAAGTGAATTCTAAAGCTGGCGCTGGTTCGCCCACATTGTCCCCGGATGGGAACTATCTTTTTTTTAAAAAATCCAAAGAGCCCCATCGGGGTATTTACTGGATAAGTACAAAAATCTTTGAACGATTCAGACCCCTTGAAAACAATTCAGACTAAATGCGTTTTGCAATTTGGACTACAAAAGTATCTATCCCCTATTCTTCTCTTCAATCCACTTCCCCATGTATTTAGTGGCAGCCAATCCTTGCCGATGTAGTATCCGGCCCATCATGTTTTGGGTTCGATGTGTTTCCAGTTGGCTTTTTATTGTTTCCAAAGACTCCATTAATCTGTTTTGGAGCTTGATTTTCGGATATTGGGTATTGAATAATGAGATGCCTTGGGTTTGGGCCTGTTGCCATTTTTTCTCGTCTTGGTAAAGTTCAACAGCGTTTTGGGTAAAGCTTTCCCAATCGGTGCAAATAGCTCCGTTCCATGGTAAATCATCATGCATCCCCTCCGCTCCTATTGCCGTAGTTACTGATGGAGTACCGTTTTGCATAGCATCCACCAATTTTCCTTTGATTCCTGCCCCAAACTGTATGGGTGCCAAAAGTACTCGATAGTTTTGCAGTTCAACGCTTATATCCTCTGCCCAACCTATTATTTCAAAACCCTCTTTAGGGTTATGCATTTCCAGCACCTGCTGTGGTAAATAGGCTCCATAAATCCTAAGTTTTGCCTTGGACAAAACCTTTCTTAATTGGGGCCAAATGGTTTTTTTTAGGGTTTTTATCGCCTCTACATTTGGTGCGTGCCTACCATTGCCTACGCAGACAAAGTCCTGTCGTTCATCAAAAGGGGGCCAGACAGTTATTTGTTGCTCGGTAGGTGCATCCAACATAAAGGGTAGGTGCAACAATAAATTTTTAGGAACATTGGCTTCTTGAGTTAAGAGTTGCATTTCAAAGGAGGAAATCATCAGCGTGAGATCGGAACGATAGATACTTGCGAGCTCCCTTAGGGTTATGGGATGGTCCTTCCAAAGTTGTTCCTTAAATTCCACTCCTTTTTTAAAGCACGCTTCCCTAGATTTTCGGAGGGAGTGCAGATCTTCAGTGTTCAGTATTCGAACAGCTTTAGGAGCAAACTCTGCCACCCGCCAACCAAACTGCTCTTCTGTCATAAAACGATCAAAAACTACAAAGTCAGGTTGCAACTCCTGGATAAAAGCATCAAAACTGGAATGGTTTAGTTGCAGTTCAATTGGGTTCACCCCTATTGTTTTCAAATCTAAACTGTATGTGCTACGCATGGCGGTAGAACCAAAGGCTACCGTATAGTCAAATTCCAGAAAAGCTTCAATTAATTGCAACATCCGCTTCCCTGCTGCGGTTGTGGCGGGTTCTGGCCAAACATGTCCGATGATGAGGATTGAATTCACTACGTTCCTTTAACAATGATCAATTGACAATGCACAACAAGCAATCTCCTGAACGCTATGAACCAATCCGTCCAGCGATCTACATAAGGGCTGCAAACTTTTTGGAAATACTGGAACGGAGCTTTCGTTCATAATCCTCTTCCAACCACTCTTTGTAGTTCTTGGTGTTGTTCATGATACAATAAGAATACTGTCGGACCCTATAGGCAATTTCTTCCTTAAGTTCTTTAGCCAAAATTCGGGCGTCAAAGACATCCTCGCTGTTCTCCACGCAGATTTGGGCATGCTGCTCTATGCTCCTTTCCAAGACTTCCTTGGATTTTTTTCCTTGTGCAAATACTCTTTTGTATTCCTCTTTGATATCAAATGTAATGTTCTCGGACTTGTTGAATTTTGCTTTAAGTTCATCCGGCATTTGGTAGACAAACTCTCGCTCAATATCGTCGTCATTCTTGATGTTCTCGAGATAAAAATCCGGGAAATGGAAAATTTCCTGCCAATCCACTGGGCCGTCCCAGGGGCCAAATCGCGCCAAATTATTTCCCATATCAATTACCCTAAAATCATCCTTGTTGGGAAGAATACGGGAACCTCTTCCGATCATCTGAAAGTAGAGTGTTAGGGAGCGTGTTGCTCTGTTGAGGATTATGGATTGTACTGTCGGTTCATCAAAACCAGTGGTGAGAATGCTCACGGAAGTTAAAATGGCCTCTGGAGTATTGGCAAACCAATCCAGTATTTCGCGCCGTTCCGTGGCAGTGTTCTTATTATCTAAATGACGAACATCGTAGCCCGCTTTTTTAAAGGTTTCATACACATAGAGCGAGGTACTGATCCCATTATTGAATATCAAGGTTTTGGTACCCTTGGCTATATCTTCATAAGCCGTGAGCAATTTCCCCAACATGCTGTGGTTACCATAAAACTCATCCGAGGATTTTACGGTGTAATCCCCATTGATTCCAAGTTTGAGTGTACGCAGGCTTACATCATAGTTATAAAGATTGGCCTTGGCCAAGAACCTCTTTTCAATAAGTGATTTGATAGACTCCCCAATGATCAGGTGTTTGTAATGATCCTTCATGGGAAGTTTAATGTTGGAGCTCAAAGGGGTAGCTGTTACACCCAAAATTGTGGACTCCTCAAAGTATTTAAAAAGTTTTCTAAACGAATTGTAGTGCGCCTCATCTATGATTACAAGTCCAATATTGTTCAGGCTTACCTTTTCCTCCTGCAACCGATTGTTCAGGGTTTCCACCATGGCCACAAAACACATGTACTCGTCCTGATCATAGAGCTCCTTGACCTCACTGTTGATGATTTTGTTGGCCACTCCAAAACCGTGCAACATTTTGGAGGTTTGCCCACTCAATTCTATCCTATGCGTAAGTACCATGACCTTTTTGCCGGTATCTTGGATATACTTTCGGGTAATTTCTGAGAAGACTACCGTTTTTCCTCCACCAGTAGGTAGTTGGTACAGAATATTGGTACCCTGAGGTAACTCGTTAACATGCTTGAAGATTTTTTTAAGATCTTCTTGTTGGTAATCGTAAAGTGTTTTCTTACTAACGGCTCTTTCTATCTCCAAAGGAAAAATGGATTAAATGTTCCAAATTATCAAACCTTACAAAATTAGCTGTTTTTTACATGTTGGGGCGCTATTGTTGTCGTATTTCTTTTAAGATACTATCAACAATTGTTTAGCATGCTGATTTTGAATTAGTTTCAGACGTGCTCATAACATTTTGATAACAATAACAATTGGCGTTTGGAAAATTGTCTTTTATGGTGTATTATGAATGCTCTAAATCACTTCAATCTTATATACACCAATGAGGCAATTAAAAATAATCAAACAGGTTACCAACCGAGAATCCAAATCCCTTGACAAATACCTTCAGGACATTAGTAAGATTGAACTGATCACTGCCCAGGAAGAAGTGGAATTGGCTCAAAAAATACGGACTGGTGACCAAGCTGCATTGGAAAAATTGACCAACGCAAATCTTAGGTTTGTTGTTTCTGTTGCCAAACAATACCAGAACCAGGGATTGACGTTACCGGATTTGATTAATGAGGGTAACTTGGGATTGGTCAAAGCGGCCCAACGATTTGATGAAACCCGGGGTTTTAAATTTATTTCTTATGCTGTTTGGTGGATACGGCAATCTATTCTTCAAGCCTTGGCAGAACAATCCCGTGTGGTGCGACTGCCGCTTAACAAAATAGGCTCTATCAATAAGATTAAGAAGACATTCTCCTATTTAGAACAGGCCCATGAGCGCCCCCCGAGCGCTGAGGAAATAGCCAAGGAGTTGGATATGACCGTTTCTGAAGTGAAACAATCTCTAAAAAATACGGGGAGACATGTTTCTATGGATGCCCCTTTGAAGGAGGGAGAAACGTCCAGTCTGTACGATGTCTTGAATTCGGCGGAATCGCCAAAACCGGATAGAGAATTGATGCATCAATCACTCTATACAGAAATTAATAGGGCCCTGGAAACCCTATCTCCTCGTGAGGCGGATGTGGTTCGATTGTATTATGGCATTGGAGATCAGCAATCCATGACCTTGGAAGAGATTGGTAGTACCTTTGATTTGACTCGGGAACGGGTACGACAAATTAGGGAAAAAGCAATTCGAAAACTTAGACATACATCCAAGAGTAAGATTTTAAAATCCTACTTAGGGTAAATACCAACTTAAACCGGAACTAAAAAAGGGTCGCAAATGCGACCCTTTTTTAATGCTTTGGATACTACCCTTTTTTTAAGGGCGGCTCAACTGACCAATGTTATAGTCTGTGAGCATTTGATTTAAATCTTGAATAAAGCTCAAGTACGCTGTATTTTCTTGGTTTTGATTTTTCATGAACTAAGTTTTTGGGGTGTCACGCTATAAATAATCTAATTCTGCGAGTTCGTTTAAGCTCAAAATTTCATTTAATTCTTGAAGAAATGCCAAATATTCTTCACCGTAGGTATCGTATAACATAATAAATAAGTGGTTTTTGTTTGGGGTTATACTTATAACGTGAACTTATAGCAAAGATTATGGAGTCACAATAATTTGTGGTAAAAGTGACAATTTTAGTGGTGAATTTTGTTAAGAAGGATACAGTTGGGTACTATAACAAGGGGCAAAAAGTGTAAAAAGGGTTAAAGGTAAAGGGTGTTAGTTTGTAAGTAAGAAGGAATTTATGGAATTAGACCTGAAGATAGAAACTTAGAATAATTAAACTCCAGTATTAAGTCAATGAAATTTAAAATCTAAGGTCTTGGGTTCAAAGACTTAGGAATCCAGTATATCTAAAGGCACCCCAAAATCCATATCCAGGTCGGGGTCTATTTTGGAGGGTTCAATATCAAATTCATCATAGACGAAACAAAGGTCCATGGGTAGTCTAGTCTTCTCAGAAGGGTCTTCAATGCCCAATTTTTCAATAAGGCCACATCTTACTTCAAAAGCTTTGCTACTTATTTTATGGTCTGAATGCATTTCCAATTCCTCCAGTAAGGTAAGGTCCTTTTTATCACCTACCTCTAACATTTGCTCTATGAGCATAAGTTTGCAATCCACATCGGACGCATGTTCCAATAGGGGGAAAAAAATGCTTTGGTGATATTCCGGAAGATTTTTGACCATTAGTTTTTTCTACATATTTCGCAGTACGTCAATTTCAAAATCAACTAACTCCTCAACCTTTGGGTATTCAACCAAAAATTGCTTGTAAAGGAAATTCAGGTATTTAATATCATTATCAGTCTTACAGACTGTAATCATTTGTTCGGAAATTTCCAGTAAACTAACAGTTTTCATCATTTTAAGGCAAGCTTGGATTTTCTGACAAGCGAAATCCACTCCTCTGAAATTCTCCGTTTGTAAGTGCACCTTAACTCTTCCTATAAATTCCAAGATGTTCTGCTTGTAAATACGTACCAACTCCTCCAGAAGCTCCATTTGCCCCATACATTCATCCAAAACTGGTCTCAAATTTACTTTAGGTGTTGACATTACAGACTCCAAGTTCTTTTCTATCATCTCTAGACTCGTAGGTAAGGGAAACATTTCTTTACTTGCTTTTGAAGCCTCAATTTTAGACTCTTTATCCAATTGTTCTCCAATTTTCTTGATTGCCCTTACCATTTCGGTTTGCTTTCTGTCAAGATTGGTTTGCTCCAAAAGATCAACAAGCGACAGGAGTAACTCCATTTCCTTTTCAACAACTACTCCGTGGTCTTCTCTTTGATTTATTTCTGCTGCGGACGCTCCTCGAATGCCTACATGTTCATAGATCACTTCCAATTGCCTCATTTCTGGAACGCCAAAGACTTTGTTTTCCAAGCCGATTTTGAAATCGTCAAAGGTCTTTTTTAGTTTTCCGGCTTCCTTGGCACCTAGCTCCTCATATGAAAAGCTGCTAAGACCTATTTCTAATTTTTCCAAATACGTGAGTAATTCCCTTGTTCCCAAATCTCCCAAAAATTTAATGGTTCTTATTCCTATTAAAAATGTTGATTTTGGTTAGGGAAGACAACTAATTGTTCCATAGTGGACTAATATTGTTGTCAAATTGCTTTATTTGTAGGTGTAAAAAATAAAACATGAGACATTTCCTTCTATTGTGCAGCGTTACTTTGTTATTTTCATGCGCTGAACAAAACCAAAAAAAAGCTGAAACCTTGGAAGAAAAAGCACAACGTATTCACGACAAAGTCATTACTATTGATACCCATGACGACATAAATGTGAACAACTTTACAGATAGCATTAATTACACCCAAAGACTGGAAACCCAAATAAATTTGCCTAAAATGACAGAAGGGGGTTTGGATGCGGTTTGGTTAATTGTTTATACGGGACAGGATTCCTTGAATACCGAAGGCTATTCAAAGGCATCTGATAATGCCATTTCCAAGTTTGAGGCCATTCATAGGCTTTGTAGGGATTATGCTCCTGATCAAATAGAACTGGCTTTGACTTCCGAAGACGTGAGACGGATATCTGCTTCCGGCAAAAAAGTGGCCATGATCGGTGTAGAGAATGCTTACCCTATTGGGGAAGACTTGGGAAAATTTGAGGACTATCACAATAGAGGGGCACGTTACATTTCTCTTTCGCACAACGGTCACAGTCAGTTCTGTGATTCCAATACTGGTGAAAAAGATAGCATTTGGCTGCATAATGGTTTAAGTGAATTGGGTAAAGGTGCTGTAAAAGAGATGAATAGGCTTGGAATAATGATTGATATTTCCCACCCTTCCAAAGAATCCATGAAACAGATGGTAGCTTTATCCAAAGCACCAATAATTGCTTCGCATTCCTCAGCCAGAGCATTATGCGGACACAGCCGAAACTTGGATGATGAACAACTGTTGCTACTCAAGGAAAATGGAGGTGTGGTCCAAACGGTGGCCTTCAGTTCCTATTTAAATACAGAAAAGCATGAGGCCCGTGCCACTTACATGAAGGACGTGAATCAAAAAGTTGCGGATTCTTTGGGAGTAAATTGGTATGATCGCTCTCAATTTTCTTCGTTGACGGAAGCACAGCAAAAAGAGTTTATCACAAATTACCCGAAAGTAGTCAAATTAGCCAATGAGCAAGCTTCGGCTGATCCAAATGCGCCAGCTGCTGTAAACGTTTCAGATTTTGTTGACCATATTGACTACATGGTCGAACTAATAGGCATTGATCATGTGGGAATCAGCTCCGATTTTGATGGTGGGGGCGGAATTGAAGGTTGGTCTGATGCTTCTGAAACTTTTAACGTCACCTTAGCGCTTGTTAAACGCGGATATTCAGAAGAGGAAATAGCAAAGCTTTGGGGTGAAAATCTATTACGCGTTTTGGATGAGGTCCAAGCCGTAGCTGGGCAGGAATAGGCCTTTAATACCTATTTCTCTTTATTGGCAAGTCGGTCCTTAACATATTCCACCTTGGTTTTTCCATGAGGGGATGGATTTCCATTTGCATCTAGATTAACCATTATGATGTTGTCCACTGTGACAATGCTCTCATGGGTCATTTTATTGCGTACCTCACAATTTAGGGAAATGGAAGTATGTCCAAATTTGATAACCTCAATTCCGATTTCAACGATATCACCCTCTTTGGCTGAGCTCATAAAATTGATTTCAGACATATATTTGGTGACCACCTTTTTGCTTTCCAATTGAATAATGCTGTATAGGGCAGCCTCCTCATCTATCCATGCAAGCACTTTTCCTCCGAACAAGGTTCTATTGGCATTTAAGTCTTCCGGTTTGACCCATTTTCTAGTATGAAATCTCATAGCTAACTAATTCATATTTTAATATAAAGTTAGTCGAAAATGCTTTAAGGACATCTCAATTTACGGACTAGTAAGACCGAATTATCAATTTGGCAAATACGATTGTGGAAGGCTTCTAAATTGATATTTTAATCAAAAACAAATCTTAAAATACCAATTAGAAGAGCGTTGTTTCCCTTTAACCAAAAAGGTTCTTTTCACGGCTAATCAATGTTTGGGGAATCCTCAGGTTGCAGTCCAATTGTTTATTGAGTTTCCCAATAAAATGGGCCGCTAGCAAAGGAGACTCCTTTTCCAGGTTCTGATGTAAGAAAAAATGGATGTTTTTCAACCCTAATTTCTCCCATTCCTTCAACTTTTCAACCCAATCATCCAATCTAGCATAGTCGGATTCGTGATTGGCTCCTACGTATCTAACGAAAGCCTCATTAGTGCTCAACCTCATATGCATAAGGTCTCTCCTACCTGCAGTGTCCACCAAAACATTGGCAATTCCATTTTCCTTTAAAAGGTGGTAAAGTTCTTGGGCTACTTTTTCATCGGTAAACCAATCTGTATGTCTAAACTCCATGGCCAAGGGAAATTCTTTGGGCCAGAAATTGACAAACTGCACTACCCTATCCCAGTTTTTGGGGCCAAAATTGTTGTGCATCTGCAGAAAAATGGTGCCCAGCTTTTCCTTCAATAGCGAAGTCACTTCCAAATATCTGTCTGCAACCTCGTATACTTTATCATTTAAGCGTCTTAAATGACTCACCTCATTGGTCATTTTTGGAAAAAACTTGAAGTCATCTGGGGTTTTGTCGTACCATTTTTGATATTGTTCCGCTGGAAAGATTCTATAAAAAGTAGCATTCAATTCAATACTGTTGAATTGGGAAGCATAGTATACCAATTCGTCTTTGGTTCCTCTGGGATAAAAGTTTTTAAGATCTTGCCTGTTCCATTTGGCACAGCCTACAAATATGTTGGCTTTGCCTGTGTTGCTATCATTGGACAGTACTATTTCCGTATCTGGATGATCTTGTGGGATAGTGAAATCTACCAATTCTGGGTGCTCTACTTTACCAAACTTCATAAGTTGCTATTTAAACGCAAAGACTAAGTTATGAATAAATGAACCCTGTTCATAACCTCGTTAAAAACTATTGTAAAGACCGAATTTGTGCATTTTTTGATTATGTAATTTTAGTAAAACCTAAGATCATGGATTCAAGATCTAAGCAACTTCTGGATATTCGTCCAGAGATTGGACACAATGTTCTTCACGCTGATATGGGTTCTGAAGAACGTTTTCAAAACCAAACTTTAAGGCCCATTATTAAGCTCCAAAACTTTCTGATCATAGAAGTATTCAAGAATTATATTAGAAAGCATAAGGGAGCCTTTTATGAATTATCTATAGAAAATAGATTGGGTTTTGTGGAGAATTCCATTCAAAAAGACATTAAGTTCCGGAACTCTTTGAAGGGCATGATCATTGGTCAATTTACAGTGGAGGAATACCAAACCTACATTCTAAATTCTTCGGCACTGAACAAACGAATGATGAATATGGTCATTGAACGGCTAAAGGACCAAGTACAACTACTGGAAAATGAAGTGCTAGTCTAGCAGGGACTCTCCATTAAGATTGGTGGTCAAGATATCACTCATTAAATCAAAGTAGGGTCTTATGGCCCTGAATGACTTATCTACCTCGGCAAGAAACGAACCTGATAGGACCTCTGCATCCGTAAAGCTCCGAACGAATATAAACTGCTTTTTCTTAATCAAATCAATACTCGGGTGCTCTTTATCAAATCCTTTTGGAGCAGTTTTTACACCATCCCCCTGCAATTCACCCCAAATTGTTTTAAAGGATTTATTGGTAATTACATTGCGAAACTCCGTGGCATCCAATTCAAATTCCTTTCGGATACGAAATAGATCTTCTTTATTGGGATCCCAAAATCCAGTGGCCAAAAAAGTTCCACCCGGTTTTATTTGTAGATAGTACCCACCTCTTAACCGTGCTCCCAATCTAGAGAAAGAACCAGCAAAATGAGTTTTGTATGGTGTTTTGTCTTTAGAAAAACGAACATCCCGATAGATTCGGAACATTTTCATTTTTTCGATTTCATCGTGCACATTAAGCTGCTCTTGAACGTGCTGATAAAATGATTTCACATCGGACTCGTGTTGCTTGAAAATCGTTTTATGTTCTTGAAACCACTCTTTATTATTGTTTTTAGCCAGTTTTTTTAAAAAATCGAAAGCTGCTTTGGATATTAAGGAATTATTCACAGTAGTTGAATGATGTGTTATTTTTAAGCTAAAGTTAGCTATTTCTACAAACGGCTGATCATCATTTAGCTATTTTTAGGCATTATTTTTAACAATGGATAAGGAAACTATTATCTCAGAATTGAATAGGCACAAAAAGTTACCCTATTTAGACTATAGATTAAAAGAAGAAACGGAGAACTTTACCAACCTTCTTTTTCATACACTGTTTGATGTAAATACTCCTGTAGCAGAAAACCTAAGCGTTTTGGCTCAAAAATTTAGCTGGCTAACAGACCTGGCCTGCTGGGATTTAGAAAGTCCATGTACTAAAGTATGGGACAATTATGTGCAAACCCTACCCAGTATTCTAGAAAAACTAAATCTAGATGCCGAAGCTATTGTGAATGGTGACCCTGCTTCCTTATCACTCCAGGAAGTGTATATGGCCTACCCAGGGTTTTATGCGATTGCCATATACAGATTGGCCCATGAGCTTTATCAGCAAGGGTTTCCTCTGGTACCTCGACTAATGACAGAGTATGCACATCGGCAAACCGGAGTTGATATTAATCCTGGTGCGCAGATTGGCAAGTCGTTTTTTATTGATCATGCAACAGGAGTTGTCATTGGAGAAACAGCTGTCATTTATGACAATGTAAAGATTTACCAAGGGGTGACGCTAGGAGCACTTTATGTGGCCAAAAATCTTCAAAAAACCAAAAGGCACCCAACTATAATGTCTAACGTAACTATATATGCCAATGCCACCATTTTGGGAGGAAATACAATAATTGGGGAGAATTCAACTATTGGAGGAAATGCGTGGCTTACAGCTTCCGTACCCCCAAATTCCACTGTCTTTCATACTTCCGAGGTGAAAATTAAAACGGTTACGGATGTCTAAGAGTATTTTAGGCCTAATTGGCAACACTCCATTAGTGGAGTCCAAAGTACTGAATACCAACCCGGACGTAAAAGTCTTTTTTAAGCTTGAAGGGCATAACCCAGGTGGAAGTGTAAAGGACAGGCCAGCCTTTAACATGATTAAAAATGGATTGGAACGCGGAGAGATTACCAAGAAGACCAAGCTTATTGAACCCACAAGTGGAAACACAGGTATAGCGCTGGCCATGATTGCGGGAATCTATGGATTGGAAATTGAATTGGTCATGCCAGAGAACGCTACCAAAGAACGTGTGCAAATCATGCGTGCGTATGGGGCCAAGGTCACGTTAACTCCAGCTGATATTGGGATAGAAGGCGCACGGGATTATGCCGAAGCCAAAGTAAGGGATGAAGATTATAAAATATTGAATCAGTTTGCCAATGATGACAATTGGAGGGCACATTATAAATCCACAGCTCCGGAAATTTGGAGAGATACCCAAGGAGGAATAACCCATTTTGTTTCCAGTATGGGGACAACGGGCACTATCATGGGAACATCCACTTTTTTAAAGGAACAAAACCCAGACATCCAAATTGTTGGGGTACAACCCACTGATGATTCTAGAATTCCTGGAATTCGAAAATGGCCGCAGGAATACTTACCTAAAATCTTTAACCCGCAAAAAGTGGACAGGATAATGGAAGTAAGTCAAGTTGAAGCAGAGGAAATGGCCAGGGCATTGGCTAAAAAGGAAGGTATTTTTGCTGGAGTAAGCAGTGGTGGTGCTGCAGCTGTCGCACTTCGTTTGGCAGAAACCTTAGAAAAGGGAACTATTGTTTCTATTGTATGCGACAGAGGTGACCGCTATTTGTCTTCTGACTTGTTTACCTAACTATTCAAGTTCATTGCTTATCCCATTTTGGTATTGTTCAAAATCACTTAGGTTATTGTGCTCCCCTGCTGGAATAGTGTATAACTTCTTATTGGTATGAGGAATGGATTCATACAATTTTTCTCCTGACTCAAAGGGTACTACCCTATCTTCGGTTCCATGAAAAATTCGAATTGGAGCCTGTACTTTTTGTATGTATTCAAAAGAATTCATTCTGTATTTCAAAAGGGATTTAAGAGGTAAATAAGGAAAACGGTCTTGGGCCACATCCATGAGACTGTAATAAGGTGTTTCGAGAATTAGCTTTTTGGGGTTGTTGTTGGACGCAAGATGGGTTGCAATTCCAGACCCCAAGGAACGTCCATAAACGATTATTTCAGCTTCCTGATAGTCCTGTTTGGCAAGGTCATAAAAACGTTGAGCGTCTTCATATAGGGCATTTTCACTGCGTTCCCCAGTACTTTTCCCATAGCCCCTATAATCCATGACAAGTACGTCATACCCAAGGTCTAAAAAAGAAGAAGCAATAACGCCCCATCTGGACAAATCTCCCGCATTTCCGTGAAAATACAGCACCAGCCCTTTTGGATTGGTGATTTTAAAGTGCAATGCATTCAATACAGCCCCATCAGGGGTGTCCACAAAAATTTCATCGAAATCCTTCGAAAAGGAATATTCGTAATCCATTGAGAGTTGGGTAGGTAAGAAAATAAGTTTTTCCTGTAATGAATAAAACATAAAAGTTACAAGTAGTAATAAGGTGATTAGAGTTATGCCAACACGCTTAAGCTTTTGCATTGACTCGTTTTGATGCATGTTTGACTGTAAAACTGGATCCTTCCAAGTCTGCTTTTTTTGGACGCGTAGTTATAATCTCGGTCAACATTTTATGATAGGACTCAAAATTGTTCAAGTTCTTATGGCCCCCTCCTATGACCGTGTACAATTTTGTAAGCTCCGGTTTAATCTTAGACAGCTTAACGCTTGTTTTATAGGGGATTAGCTTATCATCTGTTCCATGTATAATATGGATAGGGCAATTAACATATTTCAACCATTTATAGGTGGGCATGGGGAATTTGATCAAAAGGGATAAGGGCATAAATGGGATATACTTTTTAGCTACCTTGCTCAAGCTATAGTATGGTGCGTCCAAAATCAACATTCTAGGATTGTTCATGGAGGCTAATTTGGCCGCAAAACCGGACCCCATGGAACGACCATAGAGAATAATGTACTTTTCAGAAACCTTCTCCTTAAGCTTGTTGTATATTACCTGCATATCCCGTTTTACCGCCTTTTGGGTTCTACGGCCTGTACTTTTTCCAAAACCTCGGTAATCCACCATAATCACATCGTAACCATGCCGGGTAAAATCTACCGCAAATTTCCCCCACCCCTTAATGCTTTTTGAGTTCCCTTTAAGATAGAAAACTACTCCTTTTGGGTTTTCGGTTTTGAAACGTAATCCGTTGATGGTTGCCCCATCTCTAGTTTCAATGTTATATTCTTCAATTACTTGATTGTCATAAAAAAACTGAAAATCTTTGGAGAGTTTTTCGGGCTTAAAGAGAAAATAGTCTTGAAGAAAATACAATAAAACACTTCCCAAGGCATATACCACAAGAACAATCAGTAAAATTGAAATCCAATTTTGCATGAACTAAAGCATTTGTTCCAAAATACAAAAAAAACCTTTGTCGCACCTGTACCAATTTATAAATCAATTAATTGACTTAAACTGTAACAGATTAACCTAAATTTAGTCCTATTACCAGCATCAATCAATCAGACCACTATGGAAACTTCCAAAACCACCCTTCCTCAAAACAGAATTGAAATTATTGACGCCCTTAGAGGTTTTGCCCTTGCAGGCATAGTTATTGTTCATGTGGTTGAAAACTATCTTGGTGCCCCACCACCCGCAAGCGTTATTGAAGCTGTGCATCCTGGGGTCGCCGATTATATTGTTGATGGTTTTATTGGTCTCTTTTTGCGTGGTAAATTTTTTGCTCTGTTTTCCTTCCTTTTTGGCTTGAGCTTTTTTATACAAATGGACAATGTGCATCAAAAAGGAGGATACTTTGGCCAACGCTTCCTTTGGCGGATTATACTTTTATTCGTTATAGGGTATGTTCATAGTTTATTTTATGCTGGTGATATCCTGACAATCTATGCCCTATTGGGTGTTTTTCTCATTCCTTTCTATAAAATTGGAAATAAATGGATTCTATTGCTTGTAGCTCTTCTCTTTATGGGGTTGGGGAGGTATATTATATTCTTTTTTACCCAAGGTGAGAACTTATTTGGCACTATGGGTATGTCTCCAGAGGATCCCGAGGTACTCGAGTACTATAATACGCTCAAAAATGGTGGTATCCAAGATGTATTTTCCGTTAATGCTTATACCGGTCATTTAAACAAAATGAATTTTCAGTTTGGCATTTTTGGTAGAGGCTATGCTACTTTTGGCTACTTTTTGCTTGGACTTTATATGGGCAGAACCGGCTTTTTCAAAACTTTTAGGGAGCAAGGCAAATTGTTAACCCGAACATGGATTTGGTCTTTGGTGCTTTTCCTTATTTCTGTTGGACTTATGGCGGTTACCTTTGGTAGCATGGGTGAAAACGTAACTTTCAACAATTGGGCGGCCATGTTTGGACTTACGGCAATGGACTTAAACAATGTGGCCATGACCTTTATCCTTATGAGTGTTTTCATTATTTTATATAAAAAGACTAAACCTCAAAAATGGCTTGCAAAGTTTGCCCCATATGGCAGAATGGCGCTGACCAATTATTTTCTTCAGAGTGTTTTGGGTACGTTTTTGTTTTTTGGCTGGGGATTAAAATATCTGGGAGAGCTACGAAACTTGTATACTTTCGGAATAGCCTTTTTGATTATTGCACTTCAGATGTTACTAAGTAAATGGTGGCTTAAAAAGTTTAGATATGGCCCTCTGGAATGGATTTGGCGTAGTGCTACTTTTTTCAAACGGTTCCCGCTAAAAAAAGAAGTGGCAATCCAGTAATTCACAACAATTTTCTCGACTTAGCCAACATTCCCAGCGGTTCATCGATTTGATAAAAATAAAACAGTCTGGAATCCCGTTCTTTGTGTATGCTTTAGAGTTCCCAAATCTCAAACGAAAATGAACGTATTTCTTACTATCCTTACTTGGCGAAGAAACAATTTCCTCGTTTTATTGGTGTTGGCCTTCTTAATTATTTCCAATTTTTATGGTCTTTATACCAACAAGTTTTATTTTCTAAAACTTGATAATTACATTTTCCCAATACTGTCCATCGTACATTTTTTATATCTCTATGTAATTCGGTTTAAGATAACGGAGGAGGAATTACCCGACCCCAAGATGCGTAATCTGGAATATGTGCTGTATGCTGTTATGATTGTTTACTTATTTAAAATTTATGATACAGCCAGCATCCTTGGTTCCTATTCGGAATATCAGGAACACGTTATGCCTTCCACCTTTATGCCTGTTGGAATTACCACTTTGACTCTATACAGTTTACTACCGCTGTTGACTTTGATTTCATTTTGGCACCGAAAGCGCCTAATTGGGAAATATAATTTTGAAAACTACAACGACAACTTAAATATTTGGTTGTAAATCATGTTTACAGGTCACGGATGTAACTTCCATATAGATCTTTGAACTGATAGCCCTGTGTAAAGCGATGTTTGCTTAATTTTTTGTGCGTTACCAATCCCCACAACAGTAATTCTTTCATAAAATAGGAATCTTCCGCCGGCAAGGAAGGATGATATTCTTCCATCAACTCATTCAATGGGCCGATTGAATCTAACTTTTTTTGGTACTCAACATCCTTATCCTCATCCAAAAGGTCAAAACCCTCTCCTTCAAAAAACCAATGGACCAAATCGTCGTACACGGTTTCCGCATTCTTGTGTTCCAGTTTGGCAATCTTGGGGAAGTACGTTGGAAAGAGTGATTTTATAGCGTCCTCTATCAAAAATTCTGCAACAGAACCAGCTCCTTCCTGCTCTCCTTCATAAACCAATTCTATCTTGCCGGTAATAGAGGGGATTACTCCCGTAAAATCACTAAGACGTACTGCCGTTCTTTTCTCACCAGACTTGGCTATTCTTCTTTCCGCTGTACTTAACAGGTTTTCAAAAGCAGTAATACTCATTCGGGCACTAACCCCACTTTTCGAGTCCACATACTCACTTTTTCTAGCTTCAAAGCTAATTTGCTCCAATACATCTAGGACTAATTCGGGTACATGTATGCTATCTTTTTGTCTTTGGTCCAACTGCGCTTCCTGAAGGGTAATCTTCTTTGCTGTGTCCAGATTTTCCGGATAATGGGTCAATATTTGGGAACCTATCCTGTCCTTTAACGGGGTAACTATGCTCCCTCTATTGGTATAATCTTCTGGGTTTGCCGTAAACACAAATTGAAGATCCAAGGAGAGTCTGAGCTTAAACCCCCTAATTTGTATATCCCCTTCTTGCAGTATATTAAACAATGCCACCTGTATTCTGGCTTGAAGGTCTGGAAGCTCATTAATTACAAATATGCAGCGATTGGCCCTTGGGATCATACCAAAATGGATCACCCTATCATCCGCATAAGAAAGCCTTAAGTTGGCCGCTTTTATAGGGTCAATATCGCCAATGAGGTCTGCTACGGTAACATCTGGGGTAGCTAGTTTTTCATAAAATCGTTCTTCTCTGTGCAACCAAGTAACAGGAGTATCTTCTCCTTTTTCCTTGATTAGTTCCACCGCAAATCTGGAAATAGGGTCAAAGGGATCATCATGAACCTCAGAACCTTCCACAACCGGAATCCATTCATCCAAAAGTTGTACCATCAATCTGGCCAATCTGGTTTTGGCTTGACCTCTTAACCCCAGCAGATTAATGTTGTGTCGGGATAACATGGCCCGCTCAAGTTCCGGGATTACCGAATTTTCATACCCCCATACTCCGTGAAAAGTTTCTTCTCCCTCGGAAATCTTTTGTAACAAGTTCTCCCGAAGCTCATCTTTTATGCTTTTGCTTTGGTAGCCGGCAGCCTTCAATTGCCCTAAAGTCTTAATATTGTTGTGACTCATTTTCGACATCTTAATTTCCTATCCTTTTATTCGTTTCCTTCTATTTTGTTCGTAATCCTCAAAAATCATTTCACCCAATCCCTTTAAACCCGTATAAAACGCTTTTCCTTTATTGGCTTGGGTAAATTCCCGTACAAACTGCATCAAATAGGGATCTTCAGCTATCATAAAGGTGGTGATGGGAATGTGTAGCTTGCGTGCTTGTTGTGCCATAGCATAACATTTCTCAACAATATAGTCATCCAATCCCACGCTGTTCTTGTAGTAATCACCGTTGGGAAGTCGTAAACAAGAGGGTTTCCCATCCGTAATCATAAAAATCTGCTTGTTGGTATTCCGCTTTCTGCGAAGCATGTCCATGGCCAATTGAAGTCCGGCTACCGTATTGGTATGGTATGGACCTACTTTAAGGTAAGGAAGGTCCTTAATGGGTATGGGCCAGGCATCGTTGCCAAATACTAAAATATCTAAAGTGTCCTTGGGATAACGGGTGGTAATTAGTTCTGCCAAGGCCATAGCAACCTTTTTGGCTGGTGTAATCCGATCTTCACCATATAAAATCATACTATGACTAATATCTATCATGAGTACGGTACTCATTTGGGCCTTATACTGGGTATCTTCCACCACCAAATCCTCTTCATTCAGCGAAAAGCTATCCAAGCCATGGTTGATCTGCGCATTTTTAAGACTCTCTGTCATGGAGATATGTTCCAACGAGTCTCCAAAGCGGTATTCCCTAAATTCTCCAGTATGCTCATCTCCCCTGCCCGATTTCCCGGTTCTATGATTTCCGGAACCACTTCGCTTAAGCTTACCAAATATTTGTTCCAAAGCTCTTTGCCTAAGCATACGTTCTAACTTCGCCGTAATCGAGAGGCCACCATTTCCACCTTCATCACCTTCTTTACCCTCTCCTGCCCTTTGTTCGCCATCGGAATCCAATTCCTCTCGAATAAAACCTTTGGCTTTTAAATCTTCGATAAAATCATCTATCGTATAGTCATCATCGGTAAGTTCATACTCCTTGTCCAATTCCCGAAGCCAGTCCAAGGCCTCTTCCACATCACCGGAGGTATGTGTAATCAATTCCTGAAAAATCTCGAAAAGTTTTTCGAAAGGAGTTTGATGGGGAGCTTCGTATGTAGTAAAACGAAACCCCTTTCTTGTGTTCATAGCCATTACATAAAATTAAGGTATTTCCCTTTAAATGTTTTGGCTTTAAAGAAAACTTAACGCAACAGCACCAACGTATTATTTGTGTCGTGACTTCAAGGTTTTCACTATGTCCTCCAAAGAATAGCCCTTGGCTCGTAGAAGAATTAGATAGTGAAACAGCAAATCTGCGCTTTCATTCAAAAATAGCTCCTCATCGTCATCTTTTGCCTCAATAACAGTCTCTATGGCCTCTTCCCCTACTTTTTGGGCAATTTTATTAATCCCTTTTCGGAACAGGGAAGCCACATAGCTATCTGGGTTGTCTGGATTATCCCTTCGTGATACGATTATTTGTTCTAAATCTGAAAGAAATCCATAACGCTGAGTATTTGCTTCCGCCCAGCAGGTATCTGTTCCTTTATGACATGCAGGCCCAGTAGGATTTGCAGCAATCAGAAGTGTATCCTGATCACAATCCAGCTTCACATTCACCAATTCCAGAAAATTGCCACTCTCCTCCCCTTTGGTCCATAGTCTTTCCTTAGTCCTGCTATAGAAGGTCACCTTTTTGGTCTCCTGGGTGGTGCGCAGCGCCTCTTGGTTCATATAGCCCAACATGAGCACATTTTTGGTCTTGGCATCCTGGATAATCGCAGGTACCAGTCCGTCTGGATTTTTATTGAAATCTATTTCCATTTCTTTAATCTTGTTTGTCTCGGCTGTACGCTATGGGGCATTAGTTTATGTTCGCACGGGTATTCCGTCTTTTTGCAGTGCTTCCTTTAAATCCTTAATGGCAATTTCTTTAAAATGAAAAATACTTGCGGCAAGAGCAGCATCTGCCTTTCCTCTAGTAAATGTATCCGTAAAATGGGAAATTGCACCGGCACCTCCAGAAGCGATAATGGGAATGTTGACCAAAGCTGATAATTTGGCCAAAGCCTTATTGGCAAAACCGTTCTTGGTACCATCATGGTCCATGGAAGTAAAAAGAATTTCCCCAGCTCCTCTATCCTCCACTTCTTTGGCCCAATCAAAAAGATGTATATCCGTAGGTACTTTTCCCCCAACCAAATGTACTTTCCAGTTGCTGTCAATCTGCTTGGCATCTATGGCCACTACAACGCATTGAGACCCAAACTTAGCCACCAATTCATTGATCAGCTCTGGCCTTTTCACAGCAGAAGAGTTGATGGAAACTTTGTCAGCTCCATTTTTTAGAAGAAGGTCCACATCCTCCACAGAGGAAATACCTCCCCCAACTGTAAATGGAATGTTAACCTTTTCCGCTACGTGATAGACCAGCTCGGCCAAGGTTCGGCGCTTTTCTTCAGTTGCCGAAATGTCTAAGAAGACAAGTTCATCAGCCCCCTCCTGAGCGTAAATAGCGGCCAATTCTACTGGATCTCCAGCATCTCGCAAGTCCACGAAATTAACACCCTTTACGGTTCTTCCATTTTTAATATCCAGACATGGTATAATTCGTTTGGTGAGCATTGTCCTGTCTTATTCGTTCTTTAGATTCAAATCAATTCCATTATAAAACCCTAAATCATCATCCTTTAGCATTTTTGTCCAGAGGGCAATTTGCCCTGTGTGGTATGAAAAATGTTCCACTACGTGAATGATATTCCCCATTCCCGAAAACTCAAAACCTTGAACGGTTCTTTTACGCAATAGTTCCAATATTGGGGTTTCTGTAAATGTCTTTTTGGCCTTATTTACCGTTGATTCCAATTTTTGAAAAAGTTCTTCTTTGTTATAGCCTGCTGCAATTGAAAATTCTTCATCGCGGTTTCGGTTATCCTCTGCATTTTGAAGCGACGCAATTCCATATTGGGTAATATTACCACACAGATGTAATATCAAATTTCCAATACTGTTGGTTGATGCATTAGGTTTTTGCCAAACCACATTCTCCGGGAGTTTATCCAAACATATTTTGATCATTCGTAAGCTTTCATCCATACGATATGATGCATTCCAGACAAAATCCTCTTGCATTTGCTTATCCATTTCCATATTCCAAAATATAGTGCTCCAATTGTTTTAAACCTATTCGATTTTCATAAATAGCTTTGCCGATAATTGTTCCTTCACAGCCCATTGCTGCCAATTTTGGTAGCTCATCAAACTCAGAAATTCCGCCACTTGCGATCAATCTAATTCCATGGACCTCTTTATCCTCCACTCCACTTCCTGTTACCAAAGTTTCTACCTTTTTTGTTTTATCCAGGATCTTTTGATAAAGCTGAAATGCTGGACCCTCTAACATACCATCTTTGCTTATATCCGTGCAGATGACATAAATTATCCCCTTTTTTTGATAGGATTGAATAAAAGGAACCAAAGATTGATCAGATTCCTCTTGCCATCCAGATACCGCTACCTTTTCATCTTTGGCATCGGCTCCCAAAATAATTTTGTCAGCTCCATATTTTTCCAACCATCCCAAAAACACATCCTTATCCTTTACGGCAATACTCCCTCCGGTAACTTGGCTGGCTCCTGATTCAAAAGCGATATGCAGGTCATCATTAGTTTTCAACCCTCCTCCAAAATCAATTTTTAAGCTTGTTTTTGAGGCAATGGAGTCCAAAATCTTATGGTTTACAATGTGTTTGGATTTTGCCCCATCTAAATCCACTAAATGCAAATGTTGAATACCGTGGGCTTCAAATTGTTTGGCCACTTCCAAGGGGTTTTCATTATATACCTTTTTGGTATCATAATCTCCTTTGGATAGTCGGACACACTTACCTTCAATAATATCTATAGCTGGTATTATTCTCATTTCCCTAATCGTATTTTGCCTTGTCTCTGCTCATCCACATGGGCGAATCCATAATGCTGCTAAAACCAAAGGATTCGTATAAACCATGGGCATCTCTTGTTTTTAGGGCAATAGTATGCACCTCTTTAATTTCAGGATGGTTGATAATATGTTCCGTCAATGTTTTTCCCAATCCCTTTCCTCGGTGGGATTCAAAAATTATGAGGTCCATAATATATGCAAAAACCACTTTGTCCGTAAGTACTCTTGCAAAACCAATCTGTCCATCAGTTTTTGTGTACAGTCCAAAGCACATGGAGTTTTCTATGGTTTTGAGGGTCTCATCCATGTCTCTATAACTGCCCCAATAAGAATTCTTGATAACCTCGTGGATTTTTGGAACGTCCAATTCACTTTTATTTGATGAGATATAAAAGTCCATTCTAAATTTTTGTTAGAAAGTTTTTCAATATTTTATGACCTATTCCACTACTCTTTTCTGGGTGAAACTGGGTCCCATAAAAGTTTTCTTTTCGCAATGCCGCGCTATAGGGGATAGCATAATCCGTAGTTGCAATGGTTTCATTTCCCAAAGGGGCATAGTAGCTGTGCACTAAATATATGTGTGCTTTTTCAGGAACAGCATTAAACAAATCTGTCTTCAATTCGGTTATTTGATTCCATCCTATTTGTGGCACTTTAACGCTATTTGGAAATTTAACTACTTCCAAATCAAAAATGCCCAACCCTGAAGTCTCCCCTTCTTCGGAAGAATTGCACATCAGCTGCATTCCTAAGCATATGCCTAAAACAGGTTGCTTTAGTTGTGGAATCAATTTGTCCAATCCAGAAACCCTTAATTTCGCCATGGCCGAACTTGCTTCGCCCACTCCGGGAAATATTACCTTATCAGCACTTCGGATTTCCTCAACATTATCACTTAAAATCGCATTATACCCCAATCTATTTATGGCAAATTTTATGCTTTGGATATTCCCAGCTCCATAATTTACAATTACAATTTTCATCTACAACATTCCTTTAGTTGACGGAAGGACCATCTTTTCGGTGTCTCGCTTTATCGCCATCTTAATAGATTTGGCAAAGGCCTTAAAAATGGCCTCGATTTTATGATGCTCATTGTTACCTTCAGCCTTTATGTTCAAATTGGCCTTAGCACCATCTGTAAATGATTTAAAAAAATGGTGGAACATTTCTGTAGGCATATCCCCGACCTTTTCCCGTTTAAAATCAGCATCCCAGACCAACCAATTTCTTCCGCCAAAATCTATAGCTACTTGGGCAAGGCAGTCGTCCATTGGAAGACAAAAGCCATAGCGTTCAATCCCCAGTTTATCTCCCAAAGCTTCAAAGAACACTTCTCCCAAGGCTATTCCTGTATCCTCTATGGTATGATGCTCGTCTACATGCAGATCTCCCTTTACCTTGATATCCAAGTCCATTTGTCCATGACGAGCCAACTGATCCAACATATGGTCGAAAAATGCCAAACCAGTGGTTATATTTCCCTTTCCAGTCCCATCCAGATTCAGTTTGATGGATATATCCGTTTCATTGGTTTTTCTTGAGATCTCCGCCACTCTGCTTTGGAGCTTTAAGAACTCGTAGATTTTTTCCCAATCATTACTTTCTAAGGCTATGTAACCATCCAAAGCTTCCTGATTGACCGTAATCTCACCGGTGCCCAATTCAGTTTCATCATTAATGAAAATGGCCATGGCCCCTAGGTTTTTGGCCAATTCGACATCTGTTAATCGGTCACCGATTACAAAAGATTTTTCCAAATCATATTCCTCGGAAAAGTAGTTCGAGAGCATTCCTGTTCCAGGTTTTCGAGTATCAGCATTGTCCTTGGGAAAAGTTCTGTCTATAAAAACCTTATCAAAAACAACACCCTCATTTTCAAAGGATTTCAAAATAAAGTTATGTACTGGCCAGAAGGTTTCCTCCGGAAAAATATCAGTACCAAGGCCATCTTGGTTGGTGATCATGACCAATTCATAATCCAGTTCTTTAGCAATTTTGCCCAAAAAAGTGAATGCTTTAGGGTAAAAAATCATCTTATCAAATGCATCTATCTGTTCATCAACTGTCTCCTTGATGATAGTGCCATCCCTGTCAATAAAAAGTACTTTCCTTCCCATTATTGCAATGTTTTTAAAGTGGCAATTAATTTTTTGTTTTCTTTCTCTGTTCCAACAGTAAATCGCAGCGTGTTTGTACACAGCGGTTGATTATTCCTATTTCTAACCACCACCCTAGCATCCAGTAACTCTTGGTAGCGCTTGTCCGCATTGTCCACCTTTACCAGAATAAAGTTGGCATCCGTTGGATAAATCTTTTCCACAAAACCCAAAGCTTCCAAAGCTTGAATTAGTGCTTGACGCCCTTCCAGTATTTTGCCTACCTCCTTTTCTACCTCTATGATGTTAGAGACCCTTTGACATGCTCGGTCTTGGGTAAGTTCATTGACATTGTAAGGCGGTTTTATCTTATTTAGAATAGTAATAACTTCCTTGGAAGCGTAGCAAATTCCCAATCTTATTCCGGCCATACCATAGGCTTTGGACAAAGTCTGAGTGACAATCAAATTGGGATAGTCCAAAAGTTTGGACAACCAACCTTCACTCTCCGTAAAATCAATATAAGCCTCATCAATAACCACCAGTCCTTTGAATCCCTCCAAAAGCTGTTGGATCTTTCCATTGGAGAAAGCATTTCCTGTTGGGTTATTGGGAGAGCAAATAAAGATAAGTTTGGTGTTTGTATCCACTGCCTCTAAAATTTGAGCCACGTTAGGTTCAAAATCAGCGGTTAGCATCACCTCCTTGTTTACAACGGCATTTATCCCTGCCAAAACTTTGTACATGCCATAGGTGGGTGGTAAAGTGATGACATTATCTTGATTAGGTTCACAAAATGCCCTGAATACCAAATCAAGTACTTCATCACTTCCGTTACCTAGCAAAATGTTGTTTTCTGATACATTCCTCTGCTGGGCCAAAAGCGACTTTAAGTTTCTTTGCTGGGGGTCCGGGTATCTATTTACACCATTTTCAAAAGGGTTTTCATTGGCATCCAAGAAAATCATTTCTGCACCATCAGAAACATATTCGTCCCTAGCAGAGGAATAAGGTTGTAAATTCTTTACTGTCTCCCTTACCAGATTGTTTATGTTAAATGTCTCAAGCATATCCTTTAAATTTCGATTCCACTCGATTCGACCTTATTGTTTTTTTAAACCCTCTAATCGTAATGTAACCGCATTCTTGTGCCCCAATAATCCTTCCGCTTCTGCCATCTGTTCTATGGCATCACCAATTGTCAACAGTCCTTCTTCGGATATTTTTTGAAAAGTCATGCTCTTCATAAAACTATCCAGATTTACACCACTGTACTGTTTGGAATATCCGTTGGTTGGCAAAGTGTGATTGGTTCCAGAAGCATAGTCCCCAGCACTTTCAGGGGTGTAGTTTCCAACGAACACAGAACCTGCATTACTAATGTTGTTTATATAGAAACCTTCATTTTCAACACAAACTATAAAATGTTCTGGTCCATATTCATTAATTAGCTCTAAGGCTTCCTCATCGTTGTGCATCAAAATAAGGCGGCTATTTGCTATTGCTTTGATAGCGATATCCTTTCTAGGTAGTGCGCGAAGTTGATTTTCTACTTCAACCGCTACGGAGTTCAATAGTTTCTCCGATGTTGATACCAAAATGACCTGACTATCAGTACCGTGTTCAGCCTGACTCAATAGATCAGAAGCCACAAAAGAAGGGACAGCAGTATCATCGGCTACCACCAGAAGTTCGCTTGGCCCAGCAGGCATATCAATAGCCACGCCGAATCTTGTAGCCAATTGTTTGGCTACGGTAACATATTGATTTCCAGGTCCAAATATTTTGTGCACTTTGGGAATTGTTTCTGTTCCAAACGTCATTCCAGCAATGGCTTGAATACCGCCTGCCTTAACAATTTTTGAAATCCCGCAAAGGTCAGCTGTATATAAAATTGCTGGGTTTATTTCACCTTGTTCGTTAGGTGGTGTACAAAGTACAATTTCTTCACAACCGGCTATTGTGGCAGGAACAGCCAACATTAAAATGGTGGAAAACAAAGGCGCCGTACCCCCTGGAATATAGAGACCGACCTTTTGAATAGGTCTTTTTTCTTGCCAACATAGCACACCTGGAGCAGTTTCTAAGCTTACTTTCCCAGTTTTTTGAGCGGCATGGAATTTTTCAATATTGCGCTTGGCCAAACTAATGGCCTGTTTCAGGGGTTCTAGAATGTTCGTTGCAGCACCTTCCATTTCAGTTGTAGAAACCAATAAAGATTCCAACTGAGTTTTGTCAAATTTTTCCGTATAGACTTTAACTGCGTTATCTCCATCCTGTCTAACAGCTTCAAAGATTTGATTTACTGTATCCTCAATAGCGGAAACGGTCTGGGTGGGGCGCTTTAAAATCGCCTCCCACGCCAATCTTTTTGGGTAGTCAATTCGTTGCATTACACCACCATTTTTTCAATTGGGCAAACCAAAATTCCTTCGGCTCCTGCCAATTTCAATTCGTCTATAACCTCCCAAAAGGTATCTCTATTGATAACGGTGTGCACGGAACTCCAACCCTCTTCTGCCAAAGGCAAAACCGTGGGACTACGCATTCCTGGAAGAATGGCAATGATTTCGTCCAACTTGTCAGTAGGTGCATTTAGCAGAACATATTTATTTTGTCGAGCCTGCAGCACGGATTTAATTCTGAATTGCAGTTTCTGCAATAGCTCTTTTCGCTCACCTGAAATTTGGGGAGAAACCGCTAAGACTGCCTCACTTTTTAGAATGGTCTCAACTTCCTTAAGGTTGTTTTTGAACAAAGTGCTTCCGCTGGAAACAATATCACAGATACCATCAGCCAAGCCAATATTTGGTGCTATTTCTACAGAACCATTAATAATGTGCAAATCGGCAGTAACCCCTTTAGACTTTAGATATTCCCCTAAAGTGTTTGGGTACGAAGTAGCGATACGCTTTCCCTCAAAATCCTTTACAGATCTGTACGCTACATTTTTAGGGACTGCCAAGGAAACCTTGCATCTGGAAAAGTTCAATTTTTCAGCAATAAGAATGTCCTTTCCTTTTTCAATCAAGACATTTTCCCCAATAATGGCAATGTCCACTACGCCATCACGTAGGTATTGAGGAATATCTCCATTTCTAAGATAAAACACTTCCAAGGGGAAATTACGAGCTATGGCTTTAAGTTGATCCTTCCCATTGTCGACAGATATCCCGCAGTCCTTCAACATTTTTAACGAGTCCTGGTTTAAACGCCCGCTTTTTTGAACTGCAATTCTAATTTTTGTCATTTCAATGATGTTTTGTTTGGAAACCAAATGGGCTCAAAAACAAAACCCGTTTGATTTCTCAAACGGGTTAGAATATATTTTAAAAACAACAATACATTTCTATCTCGCCTGAGTGCAAGTATAAAAATGGTGGTGATGTGTGTTTTTGTTTTTCATTTCGACTTCAAAAGTAGAATTTATTTTTATATCAAAAAAGGGCTATTTAGTTATTTCCCAAAATTAAGGGTAACCCATCATCTCCCGATCCAACAACTACCACCTTGGCATTTGGAGATCTTGCCAGCTCAAGCGTTGCTTCAATCCCTTTGTCTTGTAAAATTTTATCTGTTAGTGATGCGCTAAGGATTTTATTGGCATCGGCCTTACCTTGTGCTTCAATACGTACTTTTTCAGCCTCCTTTTGGGCTGTGACCAATCGGAATTCATATTCCAAAGATTCTTGTTCTTGCTTTAACTTCCTCTCAATCGCTTCTTTAATAGTTGGCGGAAGTGTTACATCCCTAACCAAAACTTCGTTAAGTTGAATGTACTGACCATCAACAATTTTCTTAGTCTCCTCAAAAATTTCTTGCTGAATGGCATCTCTTTTACTGGAATATAACTGTTCTGGAGTATAACGCCCTACTACGCTTCTAGCTGCAGAACGAATTGTGGGAAGTAACACGCGTTCAACGTAAGACTCGCCTTTTTCTTGGTGCAACCTTCCTAATTCGTTGTATTTTGGTTGAAACCATGCGGAAGCGTCCAATTTGATTTCCAGTCCATTGGAAGAAAGTACTTGCATTTTTTCAAAGACTTCTTGCTGTCTAACCTCATAAATGTAAACCTTGTTCCACGGAGCAACTAAGTGAAACCCTTCCCCCAATGCAGGTTTGTCCGTTACAACTCCACCTCCAAAAGTCCTGTATAATACCCCTGCTTCACCAGATCCTATTGTTACTGCTGATTTTGAAATTAAAATAATTACAAAAATAATGACCGCCACTACGGGTAATGCAATTTTTGGTAATCTATCCATCTGTTTAGTTTTATATTAATCCGTTATATTTTCTGATAAACCACTCCAGGGCAAGCGCTAAGGCCATTA
Organism: uncultured Allomuricauda sp.; assembly: GCA_965117065.1. Taxonomy (GTDB): domain Bacteria; phylum Bacteroidota; class Bacteroidia; order Flavobacteriales; family Flavobacteriaceae; genus Flagellimonas. The sequence continues at coordinate 335,636 of OZ220751.1, read as the reverse complement.
CTCCTAAAAGGAATCTAAAATCGATTAAAGATACGACATTTTGTGTGCTTTTTTGGACGGGAATGTAACGTTCTGAAGTGTTCAAATCACTAATCAATGAATCCACATCATTAGGGAAATAAAGCTGGCCCCCAGTATCATCAGCCAATTGTTTAAGCTTAGTATGATTGGAGGATAACCTTTGTTTTTCAGGGTTAAAATCTACAATTTTAAATGCTCCTGATCGTTTTAAATTTTCCCCATCAACCGTTACGGTGTAGTTATATGATCCTGCTTTTAAATCACTTAAATCGGTTTCGTAATACGAGCCCTTCAAAAGCATTGGTGATTCTCTGGAAAACCCGTTGGTAGTTGTAGTTACTTTAATGATTATATCCGCGTTGGCGTCAAAAACATAGCTCTCATCAAAATAGGACACTCTAATCTTTGCCAAACGGGCATGGTCAAATACAAGATTGTGATCCAATTCCAATCGGCTTCTCTGATTGTTACTGGCTAGATACACCATCAACCTACCTATAAAATCATCAAAGTCTGCAAAGTCTTGACTATTCCGGTAGGTTTGGGCTCGCCATCGCCAAATGTTTTCCCCAAACAATACAGCTTCCTTTTGTCCATCATCTGTGAGAACGGAAAAAAGCGGCTTGTCTAAATCAATTCCCCTAATTCGTTGTAACAAAATGGTTTCAGCTTGTTTTTTAAATTCAATATCACCCAATTTACTTTGTAACGGAGGAAAATCATCCACATTAAAATCCCCTAAACCGAAAACACCAAATGTCCTATTGAGTACTGGAATAATTTCTTCGGATTGATTGAGTCGCTCCTTAAAGAAGCCATTTTGGACTTGATTGAGGAACCCCCAATCCGTTTGTGTTCCTGTTATAGTAAATACATTACTTTTGGTTTTGGAAATATGATCATAAATAGGTTTAAACTTTCGGTTGGGTTGGTACAGAATATACAAATCGGTCTCCTCTAGAAGATTCGTCCCTACACTTGGCTTTACTATGCTCACTGAGCGTTGTTCATTAGCTTCAATGGCCTTTTTAATTGCACCAAGGTCTGGATGGAGTATGTCCGTAACTAAAGTAATATTGGTTTTTTCATCGATTACCTCAATGGCTGTTTCCTTGTTGTTGTTGAACGTATTTCGCTCATTACTCAAGGTTTCTACACTTATAGTTAATGATTTCACACCCACACTTTCTGCCTCCAAAAGGGTATTTAGGGTGTAACTATTTTTTTTCGAGTCAAGATTCACCGTTTGCCTATAGACTGTTTTACCATCCATGGAAATAGAAACCGTCTTGGAGACTGGCCCAGTACCCGTGTACAGTATACTTACTTCTACAGGGAATTTGTTTTTGAGAAATGCATAGGTATTTGAGTTAACCTGTCCTATTGCAATGTCATCAAACTTGGTGGTATCACCAACCACTATTGAGTTAACCGATATATTTTCACTTAAATTCAAATAACTGTAATCTTTACCCAAGGTCTGATTCCCATCTGTTACCAGAACTATGGCATTAGAACTGTTTACAAAAAGTTCATCGACAGTGGAAAGTGCCGTGGAGATATCTGTATTTTTCTCATCATAGAGAAAGGAGTCTTTTGGTTCTAGTTTAGTACCAAATGCATACTGTTGTACAGAAAAACGGTTGTTTACATCTGAATTTGCCTTTATGGACTTTATTTTTTCAGCAATAGTAGTCGCTGCAGCGGCTTCCAGCATGGATGAAGAGTTATCCACCAATAGGATAAGATTGGATTTCTCCAAAAAGTAGTCCTTTTTAACAAACTTAGGGTTGACCAAGAGTAGCAACGCGCAAAATAAGGCGACAAACCGTAGTGCTGCGAGTATAAGCTTAAGAGTTCCTTTTCTGGGGCTTTTGTAATAGTATTGGTAAAATACGATGGCAATTGCGGCCAAGGCCGCTAAAGTAATTAGTAGTACCGTTCGTATTTCCATCCAGTTTAGGTTAACATACCACCATCTACATTGAGTACTTGCCCGGTTACATAGGCTGATAAATCTGAAGCTAAGTATACACAAGCATTGGCAACATCTTCTGGACTACCACCACGTTTTAATGGTATCGCTTCTCGCCATCCCTGCACCGTTTTTTCATCCAGCTTACCTGTCATCTCAGTTTCGATAAAGCCCGGGGCAATGGCATTGCAGCGGATGTTTCTGGAGCCAAGTTCCAGAGCAACGGATTTAGTAAAACCTATCATTCCTGCTTTTGAAGCTGCATAATTGGTTTGCCCTGCATTTCCCTTTACACCAACCACACTACTCATATTGATAATAGAACCTTTACGCTGTTTCAACATTGTACGCTGAACGGCTTTGGTCATATTAAAAACCGACTTTAAATTAATTTCGATAACCTTATCAAAATCCTCCTCACCCATTCGCATTAGGAGATTATCTTTGGTGATACCTGCATTGTTGATTAGCACATCTATTCCTCCAAAATCTTCCAAAACATTGGCAACCAATGCTTCTGATTCTGTAAAACTGGCCGCATTACTTTTGTATGCTTTGGCCTTTACTCCCATTGATGATAGTTCTTTTTCCAATTCAAGAGCAGGTGCTTCACTAGAGCTGTACGTAAACGCTACATTGGCGCCATACTGTCCAAATACTTGGGCAATTCCTTTACCTATACCTCTACTTGCTCCTGTGATGATTACATTCTTGCCTTCCAATAGTTTCATAGTATTCCAAGTTTATCCGAATGGTTGATGTTCAAATATAGTTTTTGTTTTATGTTTTGGCGAAAAAAAATCCCGTATAAAACGGGATTTACAATAGATTTAACGGTTGGTTAGCCAACCACTTCTTTTACTTTTACACCAATCTCCGCAGGTGAATCCACTACATGGATACCACATTCGCTCATAATTCGTTTTTTGGCTTGGGCCGTATCATCGCTTCCGCCTACAATTGCTCCCGCGTGTCCCATGGTCCTCCCAGCTGGTGCAGTTTCACCAGCAATAAATCCAACAATCGGTTTTTTGCTTCCACTTTCCTTATACCATTTGGCGGCATCGGCTTCCAATTGTCCTCCAATTTCCCCTATCATCACAACACACTCTGTTTCGGAATCGTTGATCAAAAGCTCCACTGCTTCTTTGGTAGTTGTTCCAATAATTGGGTCGCCACCAATTCCAATTGCCGTTGTAATGCCCAAACCTTGTCGGACCACCTGATCGGCGGCCTCATAGGTCAAGGTTCCAGATTTGGAAACAATGCCCACATTTCCTTTTTTAAAGACGAAACCTGGCATGATTCCAACTTTAGCTTCTTCTGGGGTAATCACTCCTGGACAATTTGGACCTACAAGTGTACAGTCCATATCCTTGATGTAATTGTTGGCTTTGACCATATCGGCCACAGGTATGCCCTCAGTAATAGTAATAATGACTTTAATTCCAGCGCTCGCTGCTTCCATAATAGCATCTGCCGCAAATGCTGGTGGGACAAATATGATTGTGGTGTCTGCTCCCACTCCAGTTACCGCTTCTTCAACCGTGTTGAAAACAGGTTTTCCCAAATGTTCTTGACCACCCTTGCCTGGAGTAACACCTCCAACCACATTAGTTCCATATTCAATCATTTGGCCGGCATGGAAGGTTCCTTCGCTACCAGTAAACCCTTGTACTATTATTTTTGAATCTTTATTTACTAGGACACTCATATTTAAGTTTTGTTAAACAGGACAAAAGTATAGTTTTACCCCTAAAGTTTAAAGTAAATCTTATGCTATTTACCTTTGATTTTATCTAGTATTGACGGGATGTTTTTAATCATGGCAAGTTCTTTCATTTTAGCTCTGGCCTCTCCCGCCGGGCTTCCAAAATAGGTTTTCCCACCTTCCAAGCTCCCTCCAACTCCAGATTGTGCATAAACCACTGCTCCCTTACCAATGGTGATGCCACTAATAACCCCAACCTGTCCCCAGAGCGTTACTTCGTCCTCTATTACCACACAACCTGCAATCCCGGTATGTGAGGCTATGAGGCATTTTTTTCCAATGACAGTATCATGTCCTATCTGGATTTGGTTATCTAATTTTGAACCTTCCTTAATGGTAGTATCACCTGTAACTCCTCGATCTATGGAACAGGAAGCTCCAATATCCACATTATCTTCAATAACAACTCTCCCTCCGGACAACAGCTTATCAAAACCTTCATTCCTTTTTTTATAATAAAATGCATCAGCGCCAAGTACCGTACCGCTGTGGATAACCACATTGTCACCGATCACACAATTATCATAGATAGAAACATTGGCATGAATTAGGCAATTTTTCCCAATTCTCACATGATTGCCTACAAAAGTGTTGGGTTGGATAACAGTTCCCTGTCCTATTTGGGCAGAGTCCGAAACAGAGGTATTGGCGCTCTGAAAAGGTTTAAAATGGTGGGTAAGCTTATTAAAATCCCTAAAGGGGTCATCTGATATCAAAAGAGCCTTTCCATCCGGGCAGCCAACTTTTTTATTGATAAGTACCACAGTTGCTTTAGACTCAAGGGCTTTATCGTAGTACTTTGGGTGGTCCACAAAAACGATGTCCCCAGGTTGTACAACATGAATTTCATTCATTCCCAGTACCGGGAAATCAACCTTTCCAACAAACTCAGCACCTATTAGTTCTGATATTTCTTGTAAGGTATACGTTCTAGGAAACTTCATCCAAGTTTATTCTTTTACACGCTCCAGATAATTACTTTTTTCTGTATCGACCTTGATTTTGTCCCCTTCATTGATAAAAAGCGGTACATTGATTCTTGCTCCGGTTTCAACCGTAGCTGGTTTTGTAGCATTGGTCGCTGTATTCCCCTTAACACCAGGCTCCGTGTGGGTCACTTCCAAGATTACACTTGCCGGCATATCCACCGATAAGGGCATACTGTCTTCGGTGTTGAACAGAATGGTGACTACGACTCCTTCTTTAAGTAAATCAGGGGCATCCAATGAGCTTTTTTGCAATGAAATCTGATTATAGTCATCGGTATTCATGAAATGAAAGGTATCACCATCAGCATACAGATACTGATAAGACCGCGTTTCCACCCTAACATCCTCAATTTTATGTCCGGCTGAAAATGTATTGTCAATTACCTTACCTGTGGTAACACTTTTCAGTTTGGTTCGCACAAAGGCTGGACCTTTTCCCGGCTTTACATGAAGAAATTCTACTATTTTAAAAATATCATGATTGTATTTAATGCACAATCCTTTTCGGATGTCCGATGTATTCGCCATAATCTTAATTTGAACTAAAATATCCTTTCATGATTCCTCGTTGGGAATCCCTAATAAACTGCAAAATCTCGTCTCGTTCCGGAGTAGCGGTCATTTCTGCCTCAATAATAGAAGCAGCTTGTGTATTGTTGTAATTCTTTTGGTATAGAATACGGTAAATATTCTGAACCTCTCTAATCTTTTCGGCCGAAATACCCCTTCTTCGTAATCCAATGGAATTGATACCCACATAGGAAAGTGGTTCCCGAGCAGCCTTTACGAAAGGTGGAACATCTTTTCTTACCAAGGAGCCTCCTGTTACAAAAGCATGATTTCCGATGGAAACAAACTGGTGTACTGCAACCATTCCTGCCAAAACAACATTTGTACCTATGGTAACATGTCCAGCTAAAGTGGAGTTGTTACTAAAAATACAGTTATCGCCAATAAAACAATCATGTGCAATATGACAGTAGGCCATAATTAGGCAATTGTTGCCAATAACTGTCTTCATTCTGTCAGCAGTACCCTTATTAATTGTGGCGCATTCCCTTATGGTGGTATTGTCTCCAATGTGCACGGTGGTCTCTTCCCCTTGATACTTGAGATCCTGCGGTGTCGCAGAAATAACAGCTCCTGGAAAAATATTACAGTTTTTTCCAATACGGGCCCCTTCCATTATAGTAACATTGGAACCTATCCATGTTCCCTCGCCAATGGTTACATTGTTGTGGATTGTGGTAAAAGGTTCAATAACCACATTTTTAGCAATTTTCGCTCCAGGATGGACGTAGGCTAACGGTTGATTCATATTATTCTCCCTTTACTTTAGTGATTTGCGCCATAATTTCTGCTTCTGACACCAACTTGCCATTGGCATAAGCCCTTCCCTGCATTTGACAGATTCCTCTTCTAATGGGGGATAAAAGGTCTAGTTTAAAGATCAATGTATCTCCAGGCACCACTTGATGTTTGTATCGTACGTTGTCTATTTTTAGAAGATATGTAAGGTAATTTTCAGGATCAGGCACAGTGCTTAGCACCAATATACCTCCTGTCTGGGCCATTGCCTCTATTTGCAGCACTCCTGGCATCACAGGTGCTCCCGGGAAATGTCCAACAAAGAAAGGCTCGTTCATGGTTACATTTTTTAAACCAATCACATGTTCCTTTGACAGCTCTAATATTTTGTCGACCAATAGAAAAGGTGGCCTATGCGGGAGCATGTCCATAATTTGGTTCACATCCTTTACTGGTGGAACACTTAAATCTACATCAGGCACATAATTACGACGTTCCTGTTTTACGATCTTCTGAAGTTTTTTTGCAAACTGCGTATTTACAAAATGTCCAGGCTTGTTGGCAATTACCTTTCCTCTAATCCGGGTCCCAGCCAGTGCCAAATCCCCAACTACATCTAACAGTTTATGACGCGCTGCTTCATTAGGGTGGTGCAAGGTTAAATTATCCAGGATACCATTGGGTTTAACAGAAAGTTTTTCCTTGTTAAACGCTTTTTCCAGCTTTTTCATTGTAGAATCAGAAATCTCCTTATCCACATAAACAATGGCGTTGTTAAGATCACCTCCTTTTATGAGTCCATGTTCCAGAAGCATTTCCAACTCATGTAAAAAACTAAAGGTGCGCGCATCTGCAATTTCTGTCTTAAAATCACAAATCTGCTCCAAGTTGGCATTTTGGGTTCCCAATACTTTGGTTCCAAAATCCACCATGGTAGTTACTTGATATTCCGCTGAAGGGATAACCGTAATCTCACTCCCCGTGGCCTCGTCCTTATAGGAAATTACATCTTTAACAATGTATTCCTCACGGTCTTGTTCTTGCTCCATAATCCCGGCTTCCTCCAAGGCTTTTACAAAAAACTTGGAAGACCCATCCATAATGGGGGGCTCAGGAGAATCCAATTCTATAAGGGCATTATCTATATCCAGACCCACTAGAGCTGCCAATACATGTTCCGAGGTATGGATTTTGACACCATTTTTTTCCAGATTGGTTCCCCGCTGAGTGTTAATTACGTAACTGGCATCTGCCTCGATAATGGGCTCACCCTCCAAATCCACTCGTTTAAAAGCAAATCCATGGTTTTCTTTTGCAGGAACAAAAGACATGGTAACGTTCTCACCTGTATGCAACCCAACTCCTTTTAGGGTTACTTTGTTTTTTATAGTGCGCTGCTTTATGCTAGTCTTGCTCACCGTTAACTTTTTTTTCTATGTTGGAAATTTGATTTACCAGCTTTGGCAAATTTTTAAAATGTACGTACGATTTGTTATAGTCCCCATAATTAAGAGCTGGAGACCCTTGAAGCACCTCGTCATCCTTGACATTTCTGCCAATTCCAGATTGTGCCTGAATTTTGACGCGATCACCTATAATAATATGGCCTACAATGCCTACCTGTCCTCCAATTAGACAGTTTTTACCAATTTTTGTAGAGCCCGCAATTCCAGTTTGGGCAGCTATAGCTGTATGCTCACCTATTTCCACATTATGGGCAATTTGGATTTGGTTGTCTAGCTTCACCCCTTTCCTAAGAACCGTTGAGCCCAAAGTAGCCCTATCAATGGTAGTGCCCGCTCCCACATCAACATTATCCTCCAAGATAACATTACCTGTTTGCGGAACCTTGCTATACTCCCCATTGGCGTTTGGGGTAAATCCAAACCCGTCTGCTCCAATTATTGCTCCACTATGTACTACGCAATTATTACCGATAATGGACTCTGAGTAAATTTTAGCTCCGGCAAAAACAAATACATTATCACCCATAGTCACATTATCACCTATATATACATTGGGATAGATTTTTACATTGTCTCCAATCCTTACATTATCTCCCAAATAGGAAAATGCTCCCAAATAAAAACCTTCACCATAGACTACCGTTTCAGAAATGTAAGACGGGGTTTCTATGCCTACCTTATTGTTTTTTACTTGGTTATAGTATTCCAATAATTTAGAAAACGACTTGTAGGCGTCGTCCACTTTGATCAAAGTTGTGGATAAGGTTTGTTCTGGAATAAAATCCTTATTAACTATGGTAATGGATGCCTTTGTTGAATAAATGTAGGAGGTGTACTTTGGGTTGGCCAAAAAGGTCAAGGAGCCTTGTTCTCCTTCCTCGATTTTGGACAATTTGTGAACAGCAATTTGAGGGTTACCCTCAACTTCTCCCTCTAAAATTCCGGCAATTTGGGTGGCTGTAAATTTCATTTCTGCAAAAGTAACAAAATTTGTTAAACGGCTTCTTTTGGGGAACAGCTATAATATTTGGTCACGGTTTTGGAAAGTGCTTTTAAACTAAGCTGATCAGATTCCTTCAACACATCGGTGACCTTTCCATTTTTTTTAAGAATATTAATCATTTGATGGTTTTCGCTATAGGCCTTGTTTGAAATTTCTCCACTAAAAACAAAATAAGATGCCTCGCCAAGAGAAAGCTCGTATTCCTCAATTAATTGATTCAGTTTATCTTGAAGCTTTTCTTGTGAAAATGGTTTGTTTTTGATTTTTACGTTCAACAGGTTCCTGTTCAGCAACATTTTGCATAATTTGGATAGCACAAAATCTTCGTGCTGTTGCCAGGACTTTATCGCAGATAAAACATCAACATCGTCCAATTGTGCAAATTTGTCCAACATAAAGTCATCAAAATTAGGTGCTGTAGTTTTATTAAGAAAAAACAGAAAGGCATCACTCCCATACAATTCTTTGCCCATCGACAACAATTCCCGGGCCCGCTTCATGATCCTAATCAACATTTGCTCAGCCCCCAACCCTGTTTTGTGTAGGTATACCTGCCAGTACATGAACCTTCGGGCCATTAGAAATTTTTCTACTGCGTAAATTCCCTTTTCTTCAACTACCAAATGTCCGTCTACCACGTTTAGCATGGAAATCAAACGCTCAGAGTTGATGTTTCCTTCCGTAACTCCAGAATAGAAACTATCCCGTTTTAAATAGTCCAACCGATCCATGTCCAACTGGCTAGACACCAATTGATTCAAAAAAGGTTTGGGATATTCTCCTTTAAAAATGGCAATAGCCGTATCTAAACGTCCATCAAATTCCTTATTCAGAGACCTCATGAATTCCAATGAAAGTAGTTCATGGCTCCAATTGGAAATCACAAAACCTTCAAGCGCATGTGAAAAAGGACCGTGGCCAATGTCGTGCAACAAAATGGCACATAGCAGGCCTGTTTCCTCCTCTTCACTTATTTCAATGTTCTTCCACCGTAGGGTCTGAATGGCCTTGGTCATCAAGTGCATACTGCCCAAGGCATGATGAAATCTAGTATGATGAGCTCCAGGGTATACGAGATAGGACATTCCCATTTGGGAAATTCTACGCAAGCGCTGAAAGTACGGATGACCAATTAGACTAAAAATAAGTTCATTTGGAGTTCCAATAAAACCGTAAATTGGATCGTTAAAGACTTTGAGCTTATTGGTTTGGACCAAGGGCGTTCAGTTTAATTGCGCAAAGATAACACTATATGAACAAGATCACCATTCTTTGGGTCGATGATGAAATCGACCTGCTCAAACCACATATACTTTTTCTTGAGAACAAAAATTACAAGGTGGTTACCTGTCCAAGCGGGCAGGACGCTTTGGAAGAGATAAAAAAGACTTTCTTCGATATCGTTTTTTTGGACGAAAACATGCCAGGAATTTCTGGATTGGAGACCTTGAACGAAATAAAAAAGTACGATATCTCCATTCCTGTGGTAATGATTACCAAGAGTGAAGAGGAATATATAATGGACGAGGCCATTGGTTCCAAGATTGCAGATTACTTGATCAAACCCGTCAACCCCAATCAAATTTTACTTTCTCTAAAAAAGAGTCTTGATAATTCCCGCTTGGTTTCTGAAAAGACTACGGCCAATTATCAACAGGAATTTAGAAAGATTGCTATGGACTTATCCATGGTCAATAGTTGTGAGGAATGGGAAGAACTGTACAAGAAACTGATTTATTGGGAACTACAGCTAGAGGAAATCGAGGATTCTGGTATGTTTGAGATATTGGAATCCCAAAAAGTAGAGGCCAACTCCCAGTTTAGCAAATTCGTAGACAAAAATTACCAAGATTGGTTCCAGAACGAAGAAGGTCCCATCATGTCCCACACCCTATTTCGTAAAAAAATCCAGCCGGAGCTCAAGGACAACAAAACACTTTTGGTGGTCATAGACAATTTGCGTTATGATCAATGGTTAGCCTTTGAAGAATCCTTGGCAGTACATTATAAAAAGAAGAAAGAATGTTCTTATTTCAGCATTTTACCTACCGCAACCCAATATGCACGAAATGCTATTTTCTCTGGTTTGACACCTCTAGACATGGAGAAAAAATATCCCGACTGGTGGAAAAATGATACGGATGATGGTGGAAAAAATCTTTTTGAGTCGGAATTTTTAGGAGCACAATTAAAGCGTTTGGGGTTAAATCTTAAATGGGAGTACCATAAAATAAGCAGCCTGCGTCAAGGAAAACAACTCGCTCAGAACTTTAAATCACAACAAAACAACGACCTTACTGTATTGGTCTACAATTTTGTGGATATGTTATCCCATTCCAAAACAGAAATGGAAGTAATCAAGGAATTGGCATCCAATGACAAAGCCTATAGGTCGTTGACTTTAAGCTGGTTTAAAAATTCGCCCTTGTTGGATATCATCCAGCAAGCTCAAAACTTGGGAATGAAGTTGGTTTTAACAACAGACCATGGTACCATAAATGTGAAGCAACCTTCCAAGGTCATCGGAGATCGGGAAACCAGTCTAAACCTTAGGTACAAAACAGGTAGAAGTCTTACCTATAACAACAAGGAAGTGCTAGCTACAAAAAATCCGCAAAACATCCATTTACCCAATATTAACCTGAGTAGTTGTTTTATTTTTGCAAAGAACGATATGTTTTTTGCCTACCCCAATAATTACAACCATTATGTGGGGTACTACAGAAACACCTACCAGCATGGGGGTGTCTCTTTGGAAGAAATGATTGTTCCATTTGTTGTATTAGATCCTAAATAAAACATCTTGGAAATAAAGTTTCAGCTTTCTGAAATTGAACAGGTAGCCCAATCCATTCTGGAGCAACTGAAAAGCAAAACTCTATGCTTTTATGGTGACATGGGTGCAGGAAAAACTACTTTAATCAGTGCAATGGTAAAATCATTGGGAGGAAGCGATGAGGCCAACAGTCCTACTTTTGGACTGGTTAACGAATATGCTGATCAAAACGGAGATCTTCTTGCATATCATTTCGATTTTTATAGAATTGAAAACGAAGAGGAAGCTTTAGATATGGGCCTCGAAGACTACTTGGATACCCCGGCCTGGTTATTCATGGAATGGCCAGAGAAAGTTTCTTCATTAATACCTACGGACAAAGTATCTATTTACTTACACTTTATCGATGAAAACACGCGTTCGGTCGAGTTTAGTCTGGATTAGTATCAATTACATCTACCTTATTTCAACATTTCGATAAACGACCACTGAGTCGATAAAAAGTTCCCTTTTTAGGATAAAATGCAAATTTTATCGATGAAATGCATTGTAGGAAAGTAATTTTTCCTACATTTGTTATTGAAATGAATTCATTTATTAACCAAAAACTCTTTTACGATGAACACTAAAAGATTATTTTTTGGATTGTTAGCTGTTGCGTTCTTGGCGATGACTGCAGTTTCTACTGCGGCAGTTGATGTTGACAAGGATCAGACGACTAACATTGACAAGGAGAAATTTAAGAGAAATAAGTAGATTTCTTTTCATTTCGAATTAAAAGCCCTTCTTACGAAGGGTTTTTTATTTACAATAAATTCATGAAATTGCAGTTATGCATATATCATGAAGGAAAGAAAAGAGATAAGGAATAAATTAATTGTTGAAGGGTTGTTGGCACTATTCATTGCAGTTACACCTATCCTTTTTTATTCCCATAAATATGTGGATGACGGAGTGCAGGAAATTAATCTACTGTTGTTTACCCTCACCTCCAATGGTTTTGCGGATGCAGGAACGGCATTGTACTATTATCTCATAAAGTTAGTTCCTTTGGTCCTGCTTATTTTTTGGTTCGTCACCTGTAAAAATTGGTGGTATCATGCAATTCTGATACCCATATCCATGTATGCCTTTCAATTGTTTTCTGTTTTTACAACTGATTCCTCAAAGATTGACGAAAACGAAATTCTTTATGTTGTGGCTGTCTCCATGGTTATTGTACCCTTTGTGTATTTTATTAGGGTAAAGCTATTTGATAAACATGTGCATGGAATTGACTTGGATTCTATGGATGCAGAGCTCCGAATTCTTAAAGAAAAAGAAGAACTCCGCAAAGAAAGAGAGAAACTGGAGCAACGTCAGCAGACCCTTTCAAAAAAAATGTAAATTTGCTACATACCTTATTGGGTACCTGCAGATTTAGATTGTATGAACCAACCGTCCTCTCCTTTTAGCAAGCAACAACTTATACCTCAAGAGGAAACCCTGGAAATTCTAAAACAGAAGGGAGAACTGTTTATTGGTATCCCCAAGGAGAACCAATATCAAGAAAAACGTATTTGCCTTACTCCAGATGCAGTTAATGCCATCACCGCACACGGACATCGAGTTTTGATAGAATCCGGGGCGGGGGAAGGAGCTAATTTTTCGGATATGGATTATACCAATGCCGGAGCCGAAATCAGTAGGGACACCAAAAAAGTATTTTCCTGTCCACTAATTCTTAAAGTGGAACCTCCTACCCTATCAGAAATTGACCTGATCAATCCGCAAACCATTATTATCTCTGCATTACAGATAAAGACCCAATCCAAGGATTATTTTGAGAGTTTGGCCAAAAAAAGATTGACAGCCATAGCGTTTGAATATATACGGGATGAGGACGGAAAGTATCCCGCCGTAAGATCGCTCAGTGAAATAGCTGGAATTTCCTCCATACTTATTGCCTCGGAACTTATGGCTACCACAAATAAGGGTAATGGACTAATGTTTGGAAACATTAGTGGGGTCCCACCCGTTGAAGTCGTCATTATAGGAGCAGGAACCGTAGGTGAGTTTGCCGCCCGTTCTGCTTTGGGACTGGGTGCCAACATAAAAGTGTTTGATAATTCTATAACCAAACTCCGAAATATTCAGACCAATCTGAACCAAACCGTATATACGTCCACGATCCAGCCTAAGAATTTATTGAAAGCCTTAAAGCGATGTGACGTGGCCATTGGGGCAACACGCGGTAAAGACCGCTCCCCTATTGTAGTCTCCAGTACCATGGTGGAAAACATGAAAAAAGGGGCTGTGGTTATTGATGTTAGCATTGATATGGGCGGTTGTTTCGAAACCTCGGAAATTACTACCCATGACAAACCCACGGTGGAAAAATTTGACGTAATTCATTATGGGGTTCCCAATATCCCTTCGCGCTACCCTAGGACTTCTTCCATTTCTATTAGCAACATATTTACTCCATATCTTTTAAAAGTGGGTGAAGATGGCGGACTGGAACATTCACTTCGGTTTGATAAAGGGTTGCGCAACGGACTATATATGTATCACGGTATTCTGACCAATAAATCTGTTGGGGATTGGTTTGGACTTACCTATAACGATATTAACTTTCTTATTTTTTAATACACAATGGCATTTTTAAGACGCTTGGGGTGGTACTTGGTTGGACTATCTATTGGAATTGTATTTCTTGTTTTCTTTTTGAAAAAAAAATCAGGTGAAAATGGCATTGACTTCTGCTATTTTCCCAATTGTAGGGTTCTTAAAGATATGCGTTCCAAACCTCTGGTGTTTGGGGAAGAGCTGCCAGAGCGTTATAAGGATACGCTCTTAATCAAATCATTTTTAGAAGATGGGGATATAGATTTTGGAAAAAGTGACACCCAATCGGAATCTTGTAAAACGTATTACATAAACCACACCGATGGAACAAGCGATCAAGTTTTAAAAGCACAGAACTGCTCGGATAAACTTGTGGTCCTTGAAGTTAAACCTTAAACTTAAAGGTCTAACTTCCTCCGTTCCTTTTCTCTCTGCAATAAACCCAGTTCACGTGTGGTTTGCCCAGCCACAGAGGTATTTTCCTCTGCCCGCCTGATCAGGTAGGGCATTACATCTTTTACCGGTCCGTAGGGTACATATTTGGCCACATTGTATCCTGCTTCGGACAAATTGAAGGAAATATGATCACTCATCCCGTATAATTGACCAAACCAAATATGTGAATCATTGTTTTTTAGTCCTTTATCGGCCATTCGTTTAGCAAGTTTTAAACAACTTGCTTCATTATGGGTGCCCGAAAAAATAGATATAGTGTCCAAATGGTCCATGATGTAATCCACAGCGGCATCAAAATTAGTATCGGTAGCTTTTTTGGATTCACAAATAGGACTTTTATACCCCAACTCTTCTGCCCTATCGTTTTCCTTTTCCATATAGGCCCCTCTGACCACCTTTAAACCAACCTTAAATCCTTCCAAGGCCGCAGTTTGGTTCAACTCTTCCAGGTACTGCATTCTATCCCACCGGTACATCTGAAGTGTATTAAAAACTACGGCTTTTTCCTTATTGTATTTTCGCATCATCTCCAGCGTAATATCGTCAGCAGCTTGCTGCATCCAACTTTCCTCCGCATCAATCAGTAAACGTACATCCAAATCATGGGCTTTTTTACAGACCTGGTCATAACGATCCAAAAGCCGGTCCCACTCCAAGTTTTCCTGAGTGTTCAGCTTTTTACCCGAGCTCACCTTTGCATACAAATCAAACCGACCGAAACCTGTGGGTTTAAAAACCGCAAATGGTATGGCATCTTTTTCCTTTACAAAATCCAAAACCTCTAAGGTCTTTTGTAAGGCGAAATTAAACTGATCTTCAACCTCCTTGCCTTCTACTGAGTAATCCAAAATGGAACACACTCCCTTTCCAAACATTTTATCGATGATCGGGATACAGTCCTCTTCGTTGACGCCTCCACAAAAATGGTCAAAAACGGTAGCTCTAATCAGCCCTTCAATGGGTAGATGCGCCTTTAAAGCAAAATTGGTGACAGCAGTACCAATTTTAACCAGGGGTTCATTTGCTATTAATTTAAAAAGGAAGTAAGCCCGCTCCAGTTCTGAATCTGTTTTTAACTGAAACGCAATTGCAGTATTCTCAAAATTCGGGTGCATTATTATGAATCTATTAAAGATTCAAAGATAAGTAGTGGACTTGGAACACTATCTATAAAAATAGTCTTTATTTAGCGGTGCAATTTGAATTTATGGAGTCCATTAAATCACATTCATACGAGGTACATTTGGAGGAATTGGCACAAGCAGCTCTAAGACAACATATTGCCAAAAACAACTACTCCAAAGTATTTATTTTGGTAGATGAGAATACCAAAAAACATTGCCTCCCTGCCTTTGAGGAAATACTTGGGGGAGTTACGGGGATTGATGGCCTTTATCAAATTGAATCCGGCGAGGAAAACAAACATATTGATACCTGCATGCAGGTATGGCAGTGGTTATCGGATCAGGGCGGTGATAGAAAAAGTTTACTGATCAATCTGGGTGGAGGCGTCCTTACCGATCTTGGTGGATTTGTGGCCTCTACCTTTAAAAGAGGCATTAATTTTATAAATATTCCCACTACTCTTTTATCTATGGTCGATGCTTCCGTCGGAGGAAAGACAGGAGTAGATTTAGGTCCCCTTAAAAACCAGATTGGGGTCATTAACCAACCGGAAATGGTTTTGGTGTTCCCAAATTTTTTACAAACACTGGAACCACGACAACTTAAAAGCGGTTTTGCTGAAATGCTGAAGCATGGATTGATCATGGACGCCGAATACTGGAAATCCTTAAAACTAAAAGAGGAGTTTGGGGATGCCTCAACCATTAAAAAGTCCATTGCCATTAAAAATAAGGTTGTCATGGAAGACCCCACGGAGTTGGGAATTCGGAAAATATTGAATTTTGGGCACACCTTGGGCCATGCCATTGAATCCTATTGCTTGGAAAATCAGGAGAGAAAAACACTATTGCACGGGGAGGCCATTGCCATCGGTATGATTTTGGAAGGCTATCTTTCCCATAAACTACAAGGCCTCTCTGGCCTCTCTCTTCAAGGAATAAAAGACACCTTTCTAGCTCATTTTGACCGAGTTGATTTTAACTCTGACGATATTGTTTCCATTCTTGATCTTTTAAAATACGATAAGAAAAATTCGCACGGCGATGTAAACTTTGTGCTTCTACAAGCCATCGGAACAGCAGTTCCAGATGTCAAGGTACCGGAGAATCTTTTTAACGAAGCATTCGCTTACTACAAAGAATAATAGGTACATATACTAAAACTTACCGTTTACAACTCTTTGGTGCTAGTCAGATTCAAAAATTCATAGTTTAGATAGGAAACCAATAAACCCTATCGACCATGAAACGCATACTTATCGACTACAAAAAACTGGACCATGAGGTGGCCGCTGTTTTAATTGACTCCTACCCCTACGGATATGGGGATGAAGACATCATCACGCTTAAAAAGCCGAATGGTGAAATCTTGGAAGCAGTTGAGGTTAGAACTGAAGATGCCATTTACTTAGTAAAAATCAGTAAAAGTCTTTCCAATTTCATCTCCAATTTCGAAGAAAACATTGAAAAGGAGTTGGATAAAGCAGTTAAGCCCGAAGCACTGGCAGATGCTGGAGAAAGTCCACTGATCAATCCAGATTCGGAATCTGAAAACGAACAAGAGAACGACGGCCTATTGTAGCATTTTACTTTAACTCAAATAACGTTGTCGGATAATTTGCATGTGATGGGCTTGATGCCCACAGATGATAAAACCTAGCGCTCTAACACTCATTCCTGAGCCACTTGCTGTACCCATCCGTTTTAATGCTTGATCATCAAAAGACTGGAACAAGCTTATTGTGGAGTCCCTTAGGGTTCTGTATTCTTCCTTGATTTCTGATTTCCCCTTTTTGGAAGCATTTGATTCTGGAACATATATGTCCTGATCAAAACCTGGCAATGGTGTACTATCATTTCTCGCAAACCTCAACGCTCTGTACTGAAAAATTCGTTCAGCATCTATAACATGCATTAAAACTTCCGCCAAAGTCCATTTTTCATTGGCATAGGCAAAGCGGAATTTATGGTCGGGAATATCATTTAGAAAGGAAAGAAAAACATCCCTCCCATCAACCAACTGATCCAATAAAAGCACTTCACCTCCTAGCGCCTCGATATACGTATGATAAAAAGGATTGTATTCCGCCGCGGATAACTCAGAACTTAGCATTTGTGGTAAGCTATAATTCGTTAAAAATAGTATGCATCAAGCGTTTTTTATCATTGATGCTCTCTTCCAAGGAAATCATGGTCTCTGTTCTACTAATCCCATCAATATCATCAATTTTAAAGATGATATTCTTAGCATGGGTGGTATCCTTGGCCCTGATCTTACAGAAAATATTGAATTTTCCCGTAGTAATATGAGCAACAGTAACATATGGGATCTGGTTGAGGCGCTCCAGCACAAATTTGGTTTGGTGCGTTTTTTCAAGAAAAATGCCCACATAGGCAATAAAAGAATACCCTAGTTTAACATAGTCCAAGGTAAGCGAAGAACCTTTTATGATTCCAGATTCCTCCATTTTCTTGACCCTAACATGAACAGTACCAGCAGAAATCAATAGTTTTTTGGCAATATCCGTAAAAGGCGTCCGTGTATTGTCAATTAACATGTCTAATATCTGGTGATCTATTTCGTCTAACTTTACTTTGCTCATTGTGTGAATATTTTGATCAAAATTAGTTAATTAAGAAATTATATGTAATAAAATTGCTGTTTTTTTAAACAAAATGTAACAAATGTCCCCTCCTTGCATTTTTATCCATTCGCATTATGCAGTAAATGAAGTAGTTTCTTACGACTAGATATAAGATTTAAATCAGTTTCGATTCGGCAGTCCAGGACTTCGTGCCCAAAATATCCCTTTAAAACTCCTTTTTCCGCTAATTCTGGTTCAAAAACAATGGATTGATTCACCAAAACTTCCTTGAACCTTATCCCTATATGGTGTTCTTCATTCAAGTTGGGATTTACCACGTTCGGATTCTTGATTAAAATATCGAAAAACAGTTTTTCGTTCTCCGGAATTTCAAAGTAGTCCTGAAAACTAAAATCCTTGATTTTGTTATGAGCCAAAATATCCAGTGCTTCTATCAGGGCATAAAACACATAGGTTCTCGTTGATTCGCGGCCATAATCTCCTCGAAAATGTCCAGCTTCAAACAGTACAGTGGGCACTCCCAACATCTGAAAAGTGTCTCCAATACAGTTCTCATTAAAACCATCATCATATCGGCCCACTTGCTCCGGAATCAGCGTTTGAAGTAACTGGTTCATCCCAACAATAAGCCGCATGGCCAATTCCCTTGTGGGTGTAACATCCCGTTCTTTATTGCTGGCCGGGGAAAGAAAAGAAAGGGTTGCCGGTTTTTCAGAGTTACCCACACTAAATAAGGTGCGCTGGTCATGAAGGTTAAAACAGAAATCAGGCTGGAACTCTTCAAACAACGTTCTAAGAACTGTACTTTCAGGTTGCGTACGCTCTTTGGCGTCCCTATTCAAATCAATTTGGTTTGCATTGACCCTAGTATATGCCTTTGCTCCATCGGGGTTTAGTATGGGAACAATTTTTAGCGTACAGTTTTCTAAAATCGAATTAGCCCATTCTTCTTTGGATAGCAGAAAATTGACCATATCCAGTACAGCTTTGGTAGTGGTGGATTCGTTTCCGTGCATTTGGGACCACATCAAGACTTTTTTTTGTCCACTGCCTAAAGTTAGGGATAGAATTGGTTCATCGTTTACTGAATTGCCAATCGATTCAACAAAGGGCTTTTTGAGTTTTTTTTGCCAATTGAGCCTGAGTGTTTCAGATGTGATATAGCGTCCAATAGCTGATTCTTCTTTAAATTCTGAATGGTTAACCATAGGGAAATATACTTAAAGGGTTACAAAAGTAAATTAATCTTAAGTTACAATTGTAAACTAAACAAATGCCTTATTGTTTACATCTATACTCTAAAACCTGGTTTCTAGGTAACAAATGTATCTTTGTAGTAATCAATCTTTATGTATCACACTAATAATCTGCAAAACAATCATTTATGTGCTATTATCTATACTTAATCCTTAAATAATATTAATGCGAATCGATAGGATTAATTGACTTTCTCCCTGCCAATCACTACTTTTACTTTAGATAAAATCACAAATGTGAATGAAGAAATTGTAGCACGGATTCGCAGGATCATCGATCATTATGATTTAACGATTTCCACCTTTGCAGATAAAATTGGCGTGCAGCGCTCCAGTATCTCTCATCTGTTGAGCGGGCGTAACAGACCCAGTTTGGATTTTGTGATGAAAGTAATTCAGCACTATCCGGAAGTCAACTTGTATTGGTTGTTGAATGGCAAGGGGAAATTTCCGACTGAAAGTAAAACGGAACCACCCCCTACTCCAAGTATTCCCCTGAAGAACTTGAAGCATCCGGAAAATGTACCAAACCTTAAAATCAGATTCGAAAAATCTGAACCTATTAAAATTGTCATTTTTTATGCGGATGGCACTTTTGAATCTTTTGATGCAAAAAAAACTGAGGAAGGTGGGTAGTTTAACTACTTTGCTTTTACTTTGCATGGATGCTAAACAGATTGCTCCCCTCACTTTTGATTATTCTTTGTATAAGTTGCAACACTCCTCCTGAGCGCAATTGCGAAAATTTTAAAATTGGCCAGTTTACTTTTACCACTACAATTGATGGGGTTCAAAAAACAACCACTTTCCGAAGAAGCTTAGAAATGGAAGTAGATAGTTTTGAAGGCAAGCAAGATACATCCTCAGTAAGGTGGATCAATAATTGCGAGTATGTCCTTAAAAATCTAAATCCTAAAAACAAGGCGGAGGAAAAATCAATTCATATAAAAATATTGACTACTTCAGATTCTTCTTATACATTTGAATACAACGCTATAGGCGATAAACGAAAATTTAAGGGAACCGCTTTTAAAGTACACTAACCATGTTTGAAATTTTTACGAGTCCAGATGCCTGGATGGCCCTGTTGACCTTGACCTTTTTGGAAATCATTTTGGGGATAGACAACATTATCTTTATTTCCATTGCAGCTGGAAAGCTTGAACACAAAGATCGGCGGAAAGCCACAAATCTTGGATTGATCTTGGCCATGGGCATGCGTATCCTTTTGCTATTCGGAATTACCTGGCTAACCAAGATGAAAAAACCATTTTTAGTTCTGGATGAATCATGGATTACTGGAGGTATTAGTTGGCAAGCATTAATATTATTTTTAGGTGGACTCTTTCTACTATATAAGAGCACCAAGGAGATTCATGAAAAAATTGAAGATAGAGGTCATGATGAGCGTGAGGTTAAAAAATCACGTTCCTCCTCCCTTACCAACGCCATTGTTCAGATTACGGTAATCAACATTGTGTTTTCATTCGACTCCATTCTAACTGCAATAGGAATGACCAATGGTATTTCACCCAACCCCAATGATGCTTTAATACTTATGATTACCGCGGTAGTTATTTCGGTATTGATTATGATGTTGTTCGCCAATCCTGTTGGGGAATTTGTAAACAGGCACCCTTCTGTACAAGTTCTGGGATTGTCCTTTCTAATTCTAATTGGATTTATGCTGGTTGCGGAAGCAGCACACCTTTCCCATTTGATTGTATTTGACAATGAGGTAGGCGCTATTCCTAAAGGTTATTTGTATTTCGCCATTTCTTTCTCACTTATGGTAGAATTCTTTGATCTTCGTATGAAGAAAAACAAGAAAAAAGACAAGGAGGCAATTGAGCCGTAAATAACTAGTTTGGTCTTTGGTACGCTAACTTTGGATTAAGCTGCTTATATTCCTTAAACTTCCTCTGTTGTTGCTTTACGGTCAAAGTACTACCGTCATGGCTCCACCCTGGAGGGCCAAATACATACATAAGCTTGTGACTTAGTTTTTTGGACTTTTTCATATCGTTCCAAATGTCCTTGAACTCATGGGTAAGTATAACAATTGGGTTATAGGAATCTGGGGAATGAATTACCCCATACTTTACATCAATATCATCATCCAATTCTTTCCAGGTTCCAAAGAGCTTATCAAAAATATTCAAAAACCCGCCATGGTTTTTATCCAGATATTCCACATTTTGTGCGTGGTGTACTTGATGCATGGTATGGGTATTGAATATTTTTTCCAAAAACCCCAATTTTGGAACATAGACCGAATGCAATTGAAACTGCCATAGCGCTTCTATTCCCAAACAGACCACTACCATTTCTGGAGGAAAACCGATAGCTGGCATCCACATATAAAACAAAGGTTTGTAAATAATAGTAAACCATCCGTTACGTACTGCAGTTCCCAAATTATAGTTGTCTGACGAGTGGTGAACTATATGTGCCGCCCATAAAATTCGAATTTCATGGTTGGCCCTGTGGAACCAGTAGTAGGTAAAATCATCTGCCAATTGACAAAGCAACCAAATAAACCATGCATAGCCAAAGGATTCGTAGCCCAAGATGTTTTGTCTTAGCCCATTTACCTCTGGATTGAAAAGCTCATAAACGGACTCAAAAAGGACAATGGCAAAGGCAACTTTGAACAAAGGACCCAAAATGGCAGATCCTACTCCCATAAATCCACTAGCGGCTAAATCTTTCCAGTGGTAAAGATGATTGTCCCCATGTGTCTTGCTGTACGTAAGTTCAAAAAGGATAAAAGCAATAAATACGGGTACGCCGTATACTAGGGGGTTGGTAAAATCCATATGGAAAATTAAGCTATCCGGTTAGGTGTGTAAATAGAACGGCAAAATAGGCAGAATAATGCATTAAAACAAAGTAGTTTGATCAGAACTGTCCTCTTTTGCATTTTTGTCATCATCAGAAAAACCAATAGGTTCCTCATCAATCACTTCCATCTCTTCTGGAATTGGGTCTTTGGGTTCTTCAAACGGCAAGGGTTCCAGTGCGTTAATGTTCTTGACCTTTTCTGAAGTTAACTGGTTGCCGATGGCTTTTATTCCTTTTAAGGCAATAAAATCTTCTATCTCCACTTTTAGGTTTGGTTTGGCTTCCTTTCCTCTTGGCTTGGAAAACTCAATCTCTACTACAGGGCGCCAATCTGTTGATACGAGTTCCAAAACAGATTTAGGGTGCTCAGAAATGACCAATTCTTCCCTGGCAGAATTCTCAATTAAAAACCTTTTGATATAGTAGCGCTCCTTTTCGCCTTCGTAGTGCACCACAGAAATTGGTTTTTTAGGATTCCACTTTTCCAGCACAATCATATCATCATTAAAGCGGGTCAGCAAGTCAGGGGGTATAGTTTTCACTTTTCCCTTTTGGTCTACGACCAGTAAGAGGTCATCTCCTTTAAAGTCACCTAGCAACTCCCCTCTTCCGTCCACATTCAAGCGACCTACAATATCGTCAAACCAAATTTTTCTGGGTTTAAGAGTGGATACGCCCTTTTCTTTAAGTTCGATACGCTTCACGGCATACTTGGTGACCAAATTTCCTTTGGAAGCCCTTCCCTTGATGAGCAAATCAGCAAAGTCCAAATCCCATTTTAATTTTTTGATACTACCCGATTGCCTCAATAAAACGGTAATCACCTCGGCCTCACCATTAGGGTTGGCAGAAAAATAGAGCACTTCTGCCGAAGGCTTCCCACCTGCTAGTTGGTACATCTTATCCCTTGTTACACCGGTAACATTAAATCTTTTTATGTAACTAGGGCCTCCCCTGCCGTCCTTATAAATCATGTTGTAGGTAGTACGGCTATCTTTTTTCTTGAACACGGCTACATGGGTGATATTTTTCCCAATAAAGGTCTTTGAGTCAACCTTGGTCACCATCATCTCCCCTTTTTTGGTGAACACAATAATGTCATCAATATCACTGCAGTCCGTTACGTATTCGTCTTTTCTAAGCGAAGTGCCAATAAACCCTTCTTCCTTATTTACATATAACTTGGTATTTCTGATAACCACTTTTGTGGCTTCTATATCATCAAAAATCTTGATTTCTGATTTGCGCTCCCTACCCTTTCCGTATTTTTTCTTTAGCTCTTTAAAGTAGTCTATGGCGTAATCTACCAGGTGTTCCAAGTGGTGCTTGGTCTGGGCAATACGCTCATCCAAACTATCTATAAGTTGTTGTGCCTTTTCTAAATCGAACTTGGAAATACGCTTAATGCGGATTTCGGTCAACCGAACAATATCTTCTTCAGTTACCGCTCTTTTCAGGTTTTTAGTGTGGGGCTTCAGACCTTTATCAATGGCGGCGATAACCCCTTCCCAGGTTTCTTCTTCTTCTATATCCCGATAAATCCTATTTTCAATAAAAATCCGTTCTAAAGAAGCAAAGTGCCACTGTTCCTCCAGTTCACCCAATTGAATTTCAAGCTCTGCTTTAAGTAATTCCACCGTGTAATCGGTAGAGCGTTCCAGCATCTCCCTAACCCCAATAAATAAAGGTTTGTTGTCCTCAATAATACAACCTAAGGGTGATATGGAGGACTCGCATGCAGTAAAAGCATAGAGTGCATCAATGGTTTTATCTGGAGAAATACCACCGGGTAAGTGTACCAGAATTTCAACCGCTGCGGCCGTATTGTCCTCAATCTTTTTAATCTTGATTTTCCCTTTGTCATTCGCTTTAAGAATAGAATCAATTAAAGAGGAGGTATTACTGCCATAGGGTATTTCATTGATCACCAAAGTGTTCTTGTCTAAGGTTGAAATCTTGGCCCTAACCCTTACCTTGCCCCCACGTAACCCTTCATTGTAGTTGGTTACATCTATAATTCCGGCGGTGGGAAAATCTGGAAATAGCTTGAAGCGTTGCCCTCGCAAATGTTTAATGGATGCATCTATCAGCTCATTAAAATTGTGTGGCAATACTTTAGTGGACAGTCCCACGGCGATACCTTCCGCTCCTTGTGCCAATAACAATGGAAACTTTACCGGAAGATTTACAGGTTCCTTTTTTCTGCCATCATAAGAAAGCTGCCATTCCGTGATTTTTGGACTGTAAATTACATCCAAGGCAAATTTTGACAATCGGGCTTCTATATATCTGGATGCTGCTGCGCTATCCCCGGTAAGAATGTTACCCCAGTTACCCTGGGTATCAATAAGAAGGTCTTTTTGGCCAATCTGCACCATGGCATCCGCAATACTGGCATCACCATGTGGATGGTACTGCATGGTATGCCCCACCACATTGGCCACTTTGTTGTAGCGACCATCATCCAATTCTTTTAAAGAATGCATAATCCGGCGCTGGACCGGCTTAAACCCATCTTCAATTGCGGGAACTGCACGTTCCAAAATAACATAGGAGGCATAATCCAAAAACCAATCCTTGTACATGCCGGTAACCCGGGTAAGACTATCCTGGGGACTCTCTTGGTTTTCTAAACCTTCATCGTTCAACTCTTCATTCTCTTCCATTTAGAAGGAGGTCATTTATCTGGTTTATAGCTGGTTTTCTTCTACTAAGTCAACTTCTACTTTAAGATTCTTTATAATGAATTCTTGACGGTCGGGCGTATTTTTACCCATATAAAATTTCAACAGATTATCTATGCTCATGGCCTTGTCCAACATCACCGGTTCCAAACGAATGTCGTCTCCAATAAAATGTTGGAACTCATCCGGAGAAATCTCACCTAATCCTTTAAAGCGGGTAATTTCCGGTTTCCCTGTTAATTTTTGGATGGCATTCCGTCTCTCCTCCTCGCTATAGCAATAGATGGTTTCTTTTTTATTTCTGACCCTAAACAATGGAGTTTGCAGAATGTATAAGTGATTTTCTTTGATCAATTCCGGAAAGAATTGCAAAAAGAACGTGATCAATAGCAAACGAATGTGCATTCCATCCACATCGGCATCTGTGGCAATTACAATATTATTATACCGAAGGTCTTCCATGGACTCCTCAATATTGAGGGCAGCCTGCAGCAAATTAAACTCCTCATTTTCGTAAACAATCTTTTTGGACATACCGTAGGAGTTCAATGGCTTACCGCGAAGACTAAATACCGCCTGAGTGTTTACATCCCTAGATTTGGTAATGGATCCGGAAGCAGAATCACCCTCGGTAATAAAAAGTGTCGACTCTAACCTACGGTCCTTTTTCATGTCTTGGAGATGTACCCGGCAATCTCTAAGCTTTTTGTTGTGCAAACTGGCCTTTTTGGCGCGATCACGTGCCAATTTCCGAATTCCCGAAAGTTCCTTTCGCTCCTTTTCGGCCTGCACAATTTTTCGCTGAATGGCTTCTGCGGTAGTTGGGTTTTTATGCAGATAATTATCGAGCTGCTTCCCAATAAAATCATTAATATATGTGCGTACTGTGGGTAAGCTCCCACCCATGTCTGTAGATCCCAGCTTAGTCTTGGTCTGACTTTCAAAGACCGGTTCCATTACTTTTATGGACACTGCCGAAATTATGGATTTCCGAATATCGGAAGCATCATAGTTTTTTCCGTAATAATCGCGGATAGTCTTAACAATAGCCTCCCTAAATGCCGCTTGATGGGTACCGCCCTGGGTGGTGTGCTGCCCATTTACGAAGGAGTGGTATTCCTCACTGTACTGGGTGCGGCTGTGGGTAATGGCCACTTCAATGTCCTTGCCCTTTAGGTGGATAATGGGATACAAAAAGTCCTCCTGGTTGTTGTTGTCTTCCAACAAATCCTTGAGCCCATTTTCTGAAAAGAACTTTTCGCCATTAAAAACAATGGTCAATCCCGGATTTAGGTATACGTAGTTTTTGAGCATGCGTTCTACATACTCATTGCGGTATTTGTATTTTTTAAATATGGATTCGTCGGGTACAAAACTAACCTTGGTACCTCGTCGCTTGGAGGAATCAATCAATTCCTCATTCACCAAATTCCCAGCTTTGAACTCGGCGGCCTTGGACTGCCCATCTCTAATGGATTCTACCTTAAAGAAATTGGAAAGTGCATTAACCGCCTTGGTCCCTACCCCGTTCAATCCTACGGATTTTTTAAAGGCGCGGGTGTCATATTTACCCCCGGTATTCATTTTAGAGACCACATCCACTACTTTTCCTAAAGGAATTCCACGCCCATAATCCCGAACATGCACCGTATTTTCTTTGATGTTGATCTCTATGGTTTTCCCGGCTCCCATGACAAATTCGTCAATACAGTTATCTATCACCTCTTTAAGGAGGATGTAGATACCATCATCGGCGGAAGAGCCATCGCCCAATTTACCAATATACATTCCGGGACGCATACGGATATGCTCCTTCCAATCTAGGGATCTAATATTATCCTCGGTATATTGGGTCTGTGCCATTAGCTAAGGGTTACTCCATGCTAATATAAAATTTAGGCACAAAAATAAAAGTGTGGGAGGCAGAAAGTAATCAACAACGACTGTTGATAGGCCTTTTTGTTACGATTCTAAACGAGATGTACAGATTTTCTCCAATCTGTGCGTTCAAAGCATTGTATAAAAAAACACCGGCCCAAAAGGCCGGTGCTCCAATTATGAAATAATCACCAAAAATTAATTGCCGGGATCAAATACCCAGACGTCTGAATAATACTCCTCTCCTTGACCCCCAACAATGTAGGCTTTGCCATTACTAATAAAAACGGAAGAAAATGCTCTGGGAGCACCCTTAAAATTAGCTACTTTTATCCAAATGTTGGCATCAGGGTCGTATTCCCAGAAATCCGAAAGATAGCTATTGGAATCACCTCGGCCTAAACCGGTATACCCTTTTCCGTTAATTGAAAAACCGAGCCCTGATGATCGACCTTCACCATTTTCACCTCCCACAGGAGCCATTTCAGACCACTGCTGTGTGCTTGGATCGTACTCCCAAAAATCATTAAGTCTTTGAAACGGATCATTACCTAATCCGGTACCTAAATAACCTTTATTTCCAATTGTGAATCCAACCGCATAAAATCGAGAGGTATCTGGTAAATCCAGCAATTTTGACCATCTAGAACCTTCAGGTTGACTCGGGTCAAATCGATAAAAATCCTTAAAATAATTTTGCCCATCAGTTCCCATGCCCACATATCCATAATCTCCAATAGAAAAAGCAGTTGAACCAGATCTTACCCCTCCAATCAAATTATCATCATTTGCCCATGAATCAGAATCAGCATCGTAAGAGTAAAAACTGCTATATTTCATGGCATTTGTAGTACCAGTCCCTACATATGGAGTATCGGCAATTACGAAGCCTACTCCCCAATATATTGATGTTCCACTAAAGTCATTTATCTGGGACCAAACATTTGTTGTAGCATCGTAGGACCACACTTCGGTATTTACCAATTCATTTTCAAGTCCATTGGTCACATATCCTAATCCGTTCAAATTAAAGGCAGTAGCACGTCTGGTTGGTCCGCCCCCAAAATCAGCAACCTGGGCCCATTTGCCATGGAATACGGTAAAGTCATCTTCGCTTTCGCCACTTTCATCATACGTGTTGGTGACCACAATTTTTCCCGTACGTGTATTGTCTCCAATTTGAACCGTTATTTGGTTCCCTTCCCTATTCATCGTCTCAGCATATCTCCCATTTATGGTAACTATGTTATCCGTTTCCGAGAACCCGGTACCTGTAATGGTAATGTGGTCACCCCATTCCCCTTCAACTGGACTAAAACCAGTAATCAGCGGTACCGGATTGGGTACTTCCACTGTAAAAGTTGCTGAACTTGTAATGGTTTCCGTTCCCACAGTCACACTAATTTTTCCTGAACTTGCTCCTTCTGGCACATCAAATTTAAGTTTACCGGCCTCTGCCATATTAAGGGTTACAGGAGTGGTTCCAAGGGTTACCGTATTTTCGTTGGAGACGGCACTAAAGCCAGTACCTATAACGGTAATTTCTGTTCCTGTTTGACCTTTGGATGGTGAAAAATTCGTAACGGCCAATGAATCTGGCGTTATAAGATTATCCTTTTTATCATCGTCACTACAGGCAATGATCACGCACATGGCCAAGATGGGCAGTGTAAAAGCCATCCATTTTTTAAAATTGGGGTAATTTGAAATTTTCATACGACTTATTTTAAATTGTAGAAAGTCCTAAAAATCCCCTTTTTATAGATAGCAACTGCCTCTCAATTCATTAATGGGTGGTTTGGATTGACGGATGATGGGTTTGAATTGATGACTACTGTTTGGTGTCATCCCCGTTTGCACAGGTTGGTACGAATCCTCACAAGGCTTGCTAGGGTTGTAATTTATTTGATACCAATTTCGCCAAATGGTACTAAAACAGATTTAAGGATAACCTTTATTTAGGTCCTGACTCTTGCGTTTAACCTCTTGGTTATGTCTAAACATTAAACCTAAAATGCATCACATCTCCATCTTGCACCACATAGTCCTTACCCTCTACCCGCATACGGCCAGCCTCCTTTACTTTGGCCTCGCTGCCGTGATGCACATAATCAGTATAGGAAATAACCTCGGCCCGGATAAAGCCCTTTTCAAAGTCGGTGTGGATAACTCCAGCGGCTTGGGGGGCACTAGCACCCACAGGAATGGTCCAAGCGCGGACCTCTTTGACACCTGCGGTAAAATAGGTTTCTAAATCCAGTAGTTTATAAGCTCCACGGATAAGTTTTGCGGAACCTGGTTCTGAGAGTCCCAAGTCTTCCAGGAACATTTGGCGCTCGTCATAGGTTTCCAACTCAGTAATATCAGCCTCAGTGCCTACGGCCAAAACAATGACTTCGGCATTCTCATCGGCTACGGCAGTCTTTACTTTCTCAACATAGGTATTGCCATCAACAGCAGCTCCCTCATCCACGTTGCAAACATACAAGACTGGTTTGTCTGTGATTAGTTGCAGCGGTTTCACAAATTCTGAACGGTCATCTTCACTCAGGGTGATGGCGCGAACAGAAGTTCCTGCTTCCAATCCCTCTTTGAGTTGCGAAAGCACGGCTTCCTCCTTTTGGGCTTCTTTATTTCCTGTTTTGGCAGCACGTTTTACTTTGTCCAGCTTTTTTTCAACGCTTTCCAAGTCCTTTAATTGGAGTTCCATATCAATGGTCTCCTTATCTCGAATAGGATCTATGGAACCATCTACATGGACAATGTTGTCGTTATCAAAACAACGCAATACATGCAGAATGGCATCGGTCTCCCTAATGTTGCCTAAAAACTGGTTCCCCAATCCTTCCCCTTTACTAGCACCTTTGACCAGACCGGCAATATCCACAATTTCCACAGTAGCGGGAATCACTTTCTCTGGGTTTACCAATTCTTCCAGCTTTTCCAAACGGGCATCCGGAACATTTACCACACCAATGTTGGGCTCAATTGTACAGAACGGAAAATTGGCACTCTGGGCCTTTGCGTTGGACAAACAATTGAACAAAGTTGACTTTCCTACATTGGGCAATCCTACTATTCCGGCTTTCATGGCTAGATGTTAGATAATTAGACTTCAGATTTCAGAAATGAGTCTTGAGATTTCTACTAACAAATTACTCAATACTCAAAACCGATTTTAAGCGTGCAAATATAGTTTGAAGTTTTGGAAGGAAAGCAATCTATTGGGGGTTTAAAAACCTTTGACAAAAAGATATATTCCAATAACAAGGACCGCTAGTATACCTAAGATTACAATCACAGAAAGGACACATCCCAGTTGTTTCCAGAAACCATTGTAATTTTCTTCTCTTTGTTGCATAATTGGTATCCTCTTTGTTCTTGCAAAAATAGAAAGAAATGGTTCTTAGAAAACCCATGCTTTGTCATTATCTTTAGGCATGACACAGATAGCCCTACAAGGAATTTTATTTGATGAAAAATCCTCTTTTTTAAAGGGGCCAGCCCTGGCTCCGCCTCTGATTCGTAAGGCTTATCACAGCCATTCTGCTAATTATTATGCAGAAGAAGGTTACCATGTTGCTCCGGATATATTTGACGACAAAGGAGATTTCAGCCCAAAAAGTTATTTCGACATTGAGCAAATTACCAAAGACCATTTGAAAAAAGGAACTCCTCTACTGACTTTGGGAGGGGACCACTCTATAACGTATCCCATTTTAAAGGGTTTTCATTCCGTTTATGGAAAACTGGACATTCTACATATTGACGCCCATGGAGATTTGTACTCTAATTTTGATGGGGACCCTTACTCCCATGCTTGTCCGTTTTTCAACATCATGGAAACTAAGTTGGCTGAGAACTTGGTTCAGGTTGGCATACGAACCTTAAATGACGAACAGCGCTTAAACGCCAAAAAGTTTAAGGTCAAAATCTATGAAATGAAAGACATTCAATCGCTATCCATGCCCCAGTTTAAGAACCCCTTATATCTTTCATTAGACATGGATGCTTTGGATCCCGCTTTTGCCCCAGGAGTATCACATCATGAGCCAGGAGGGTTAAGTACGCGCCAAGTCATTCAAATTATTCAGGACATAAATGTACCCTTGGTAGGTGCTGATATCGTGGAATACAACCCTGCGAGGGATGTTAATGATATGACCGCAATGGTATCCGCCAAACTATTTAGGGAGATAGCTGGAAAAATGTTGGAGTTTACCC
The DNA here is from genome assembly GCA_965117065.1 of uncultured Allomuricauda sp. Taxonomy (GTDB): domain Bacteria; phylum Bacteroidota; class Bacteroidia; order Flavobacteriales; family Flavobacteriaceae; genus Flagellimonas. The sequence continues at coordinate 304,648 of OZ220751.1, read as the reverse complement.
CTCCGGGTGCATAAACTGCTGCTTGCCTAGGAGAACCTCCTCAGACTCTTCCCTATCCTCATCCGGAATACAGCAATCCACCGGACATACGGCAGCACATTGTGGTTCTTCGTGAAATCCCTTGCATTCCGTGCATTTATCAGGGACAATGTAGTATATCTCATCACTAACAGGGTCTTGGACGTCATCAGCATTCACCGCTTTTCCGTCTGGCAAAACCACATCTCCAGCCAACGAAGTACCATCGCTGTAACGCCATTCATCGGCACCCTCATAAATTGCAGTATTGGGGCACTCTGGCTCACAAGCTCCACAGTTGATACATTCGTCTGTTATAATAATAGCCATAATTTTCCTTTTCCTATATGCCGAGTTAATTTCAGCATGCGTACTTTTGCGCAAAAATAAACCCTACCAATTTAGTGTACAAATATAATGACGGCCCATAACCCAACAGTGCAAGCTTTTGTTAAACTTGGTAGTTTCATCAAGGATTTTTGTGAAACCCATAATTCCGGTATCCAGTCGGATAATGCGGGGTTAAGCGAAGCTTTGGATAGAGCCGGACAACAGAATGGATGGTTTACCCAAGAAAATGTGCTTTTCTGTCTTGACCATTGGGCCCAATTGTTAACCGAGAACAACATTGCAGCATGGCTGGCTAAATATTCGTTTTCCGAAAACAAGGAACCAAGGACCGTTGGAATAATCATGGCTGGCAATATTCCCTTGGTTGGATTTCATGATTTTATGTGCGTCCTACTCTCTGGAAATAAGGTACTGGCCAAATTATCTTCCAATGATACGGTACTCTTACCCTATCTCTCCGAACAATTGATGCGATTTGAGCCCAGTCTTAAAGGTTCCATCCAATTTGTGGAGGGCAAGTTTGAACATTTTGATGCGGTAATCGCAACCGGAAGCAACAATACCAGTCGATATTTTGAGTATTACTTCGGAAAAAAGCCGAACATCATCCGAAAGAATCGGAATGCCATTGCAATACTTACCGGTAAAGAATCACAAGAACAACTTGCTTCATTGGGTGAGGATATTTTCCGGTATTACGGGTTGGGTTGCAGAAATGTTTCCAAGATTTTTGTGCCCAAAGCCTATAATTTTGACAAGCTTTTCAATGCATTATTCGTCTTTAAGGATATCATTAACCAACATAAGTACGCCAACAATTATGATTACAATAAAGCGGTGTATTTAATGAGTGAGTTCAAAATTTTGGATAACGGTTTTTTGGTGTTAAAGGAAGATATGGCTTTTGCATCCCCTATTGCATCCCTATTTTACGAGCAATATGATTCCTTGGATACTCTAAAGGGGCATCTTACTGAGCGGAAGGAAGACATCCAATGCTTGGTGTCCCATGAACTTTTTGCTAGGGAAGTGCCTTTTGGCGAAACCCAAAAACCGCAGTTACATGACTATGCCGATGGGGTGGATACCATGGAATTTTTACTGCAGCTTTAACCAAAAACCTCCGATTTTTAGATCCAAGTTTTTTTAAGACCTTTGACGCTTAATTAAAGTGATTGCAACTAACCCTATCAATTGAAAATGAAAAAGCACAATTTTAGCGCAGGCCCTTGTATTTTGCCGCAAGAAGTAATGCAAAAAGCAGCTGAAGCTGTAGTGGAACTGGATGGCATTGGGCTATCACTCATCGAAATTTCCCATAGGAGTAAAGAATTTGTGGCCATCATGGAAAAAGCCCGTTCCTTGGCTTTGGAACTTTTGGGGTTGGAAGGAAAAGGATATCAGGCACTTTTTTTACAAGGAGGAGCCAGTACTCAATTTTTAATGGCCGCCTACAACCTACTGGATAAAAAAGCAGGATATGTTAACACCGGAACCTGGAGTTTAAAGGCCATAAAGGAAGCTCGTCTAATAGGTGAAATTGTTGAAGTGGCTTCCTCCCAAGATCAAAATTTCAACTACATCCCCAAAGGGTATAATGTACCTAAGGATTTGGATTATTTGCATTTGACATCCAACAACACCATTTTCGGCACCCAAATCAAAGAGTTTCCAAAGACCAATGTGCCCTTGGTTTGTGATATGAGCTCCGACATATTTTCACGTCAAATGGATTTTTCCAAATTTGATTTGATCTATGCCGGTGCGCAAAAAAATATGGGACCGGCTGGGACAACCTTGGTGGTAATCAAAGACGATCTTTTGAAAAAGGAGTCAGGAAAAATTCCTTCCATGCTAGATTATGCAGTACATGCAGCTAAGGATAGTATGTTCAACACACCTCCAGTTTTTGCAGTTTATGTTTCCATGCTCACCATGCAATGGCTAAAAGATTTAGGTGGAATCGCTGCCATAGAGGAAATCAACGAACGTAAGGCCAATCTTATTTATTCCGAAATAGAATTGAATCCTGTTTTCTCCGGGTTTGCCGCCAAGGAGGATCGTTCCATCATGAATGCCACGTTCAATATTACGGATGAGACCCTAAAGGAAATTTTTGATGAGAAGTGCAAGGAGGCTGGGATAAATGGAATAAATGGTCATCGTTCTGTAGGTGGTTACCGTGCGTCTATGTACAATGCACTATCCTTAGAGAGTGTAGGAGTTTTGGTAGACATTATGAGCGAACTGGAAAAGAAAGGATAATTTCTGAGCTGTAAGCTCATAAGCAAGAACATATGAAAACAGTGTTGGCCAACGACGGCCTTGCCCAATCCGGGATTGATTTACTTGAAAAAGAAGGTTTCAAAGTAATTACCACCAAAGTTGCTCAGGAGCAGTTGGTAAATTTCATCAATGACAATAAGGTTCAAGTTTTATTGGTGCGAAGTGCTACCCAGGCTGATAAATCCCTTATAGATTCATGCCCCAATTTGAAAATTATTGGTCGGGGAGGTGTGGGCATGGATAATATTGATCTTGCTCATGCAAAAACCAAGGGCGTACAAGTAATCAATACCCCTGCTGCGTCCTCTGCATCCGTGGCCGAGCTTGTTTTTGCGCATCTGTTCAGTGGAGTTCGTTTTTTACACGATTCCAATAGAAATATGCCTCTGGAAGGGGATAGCAAGTTCAAACAACTTAAAAAGAGCTACGCTAGTGGGCTTGAACTCCGCGGAAAAACTTTGGGCATTATTGGTTTTGGAAGAATTGGTCAAGCCACGGCCAAGATAGGACTGGCTTTAGGAATGCGGGTTGTGTTCAACGACCACCATACTGAGAATATTAGTTTGGAAGTTCCTTTTTATGATGGCCAGTCTCTTACATTTGAGCTTCAAAACAGCAGTATGGAGGAGGTATTGCAACAATCAGATTTTGTTAGTGTTCATGTACCTGCCCAGAATGGATACGTGTTAGGGAAAAATGAATTTGAAATGATGAAAACCGGAGCCGGGGTTATCAATGCATCCCGAGGTGGGGTTCTGGATGAAGTGGCCCTGATAGATGCACTGGAAAACGAGAAATTGGCTTTCGCTGGTTTAGATGTTTTTGAATCGGAACCCAAACCCGAAATTAAAATCTTGATGCACCCAAAAATATCCCTCACCCCCCATATTGGAGCTGCAACCATTGAGGCTCAGGAGCGTATTGGTGTTGAGCTTGCCACCCAGCTTATCGAATTACCCAATTAGGAGTCCGCTCATAATCAAATGGATTTGCTGGTACTTTCTTTTTTGTACATTGTATACCTAAACTAAACACTATAAAAATGTCAGGATTATTAGATTTATTGAATAGCCCAATGGGCAAACAATTAATTAGCGGTGTAGCTGGTCAAACTGGACAATCAGAAGGAAAAACAGCGGATGTCCTAAGCATGGCGATGCCTTTGCTAATGGGTGCCATGAAAAGAAATGCCTCCTCCCCATCAGGTGCGGAAGGGCTTATGAATGCCCTCTCCTCAAAACACGACGGTAGTATTTTGGATGACCTTGGGGGTTTATTTGGTGGTGGTGTTGATCAAGGGGTGATGGATGATGGTGCAGGAATTTTGGGTCACATCTTTGGAGCTAAACAACCGCAGGTAGAAAATGCCTTGAGCAGCAAATCAGGGATTGATACGGGGTCCATAGCGCAAATACTTAAAATAGCAGCCCCTATTCTATTGGGATATCTGGGAAAGCAGACTAGACAACAAAAGGTAAGTAGTCCAGATGCCATTGGCGGACTTTTAGGTGGATTAATGGGAGGTGGAAGTAGCGCTAATAAACAACAATCCTTAATTGAAACCTTTTTGGATTCTGATGGTGATGGAAGTGTAATTGATGATTTGGCCGGAATGGTCCTTAGTGGAGGAAGTAAAAAGAAAAGTGGAATTGGTGGTTTATTGGGCGGACTGTTCGGTAAATAGATGTTCACCTTAACGATATTTAACAAGGCCGTTTGGTAATCCAAATGGCTTTTTTTGTACCTTAAGCTTATGAAAAAGAACATTTTACAACACATCGTGGCAGCTGTTGCAATTTTGGGATTGTTAATTTCCTGCACAACCCAAAAAGAAGCGCTCAGTATTACCGAAGAAGAGCAAACTGTATTCAATTCCCAAGAGGAGGACCCTGTAGAGATCAAGGATGAAAAAACAGAATATGAGATTACCATCATTGAACCCGGCTTTTTTACTTGGCTAAATAGTATTGCTAGACCAGAGGGCTATTACTCACAAAGTTTTTTGGAAAATAGAAATAGATTGTTGGTCATGAATTGGAACCAACGTGTTTTGCAGCCACAACAATACAATCCAAGTTTATACGAGCTTCAAATCAATTATGAGCCAGGCATTGACTACGGCTATGAAGTAAACTATAAACTGTATAATTATTTCATCTACTTTCAAAGAAAATACAAACAACGTCTAGGTCCCTTTATTCCAAGGATATAAAGTGCTATTTTTGCCATCGAATTTTAGTTGATGGAGAAATTAAGAACACGTTGGGATATTGCTGAAAATTGGCAGTTTCTCTTCCCATTCTTGGGAGCGGCCATGATACTACTAACGGCATACACTGTTGCCAGGAGGTTTTTACATCTCATGGACTTCAATAACAGCATTTGGGAATGGCCAGTAACCTTGGGAATTTCCGCCGTTTTCTATTTGGTGATGCTGCGATTTTTTCTCTGGTGCTTTAAAAAGTTGTCCAACAAGTGGGTGGTAGACCAAAGATGGGAAATGATCGCCATTTTTATTGTTTTTGCAGTTACTGGAAGTCTTTCTGGCAAGCTGGCCGGCCCATTGACCGAGCTTATCGGGCTTAAAAGGGACGTGGTCAGTGGTTGGATCTATTGGACTGCGCGAATACTACTTATTTTTCCCATTTATCAGGTGCTGCTTGTACTATTCGGATGGCTGTTTGGGCAATTTAAGTTCTTCTGGAGCTTTGAAAAAAAAATGCTGAGGCGTATGGGCCTTGGGTTTTTGATTCCTTAGTTTAAGGTTTTATTAACATAATACTACGGTTGATTTTAGTTAGATTTGTGGATTAATGCACAGTACTAGAAATTTCATCGGCTTTCTATTATTCGTCTGCCTTATGGCGGTGAAAGTTTCTGCATTCCATGTTTACACACATCAAGATTGTGAAACAGATACCTTAGAGCATTGTCATTTATGTGAGATTTCCTTGGAAACACAAAATTCCGATTTCGAGATTGTTGCAAATGCTTCAGTTCAGGATTTTGTTGAAATTCCTGTTTCCAATACCCTAAATTTGTTTGTTCAGGAAATTGCTGAATCTACAAATGTCTATTTTCTCTTTTCAAGGCCGCCTCCCTTCACATTGGCATAAACCCTTGAACCCCAAATGGACTGATATAGAGTCCAAGTCACTCGATTAAACTTATTGATTTTTTTAGTATGAAAACATGGATTTTCATCGCATTCCTTGTAGGTATCCCCTTATTGGGTCAAACACAAGAATGTGAAAACAACTTAAACGGCCAGGTAACGGATTACCATAGTAAGTTGCCTTTATCAAATGCAACAATCTTGGTTATTGGCCCTGATGTACAAGGAATTACAAATTCAGATGGGGAATTCAATATTCCAAATTTATGCAGTGGTACATATCAAGTGGAAGTATCCCATCCGGAATGTAGCACCATTATAATTGATTTAGTCATCAAAGATGATAAGGTGTTGGATATTAAATTGGAACATCATCTGGAAGAACTGGAAGAAGTGAATGTGGTTGGGCAATCCGTAAAGGACAAAACCAATTCAGCTTTGGAAGAAAAATTAAAACTTCAAACACTTGAATTATATAGTTCAGGAACATTAGGTGATGCTTTGAAGGAACTTGGAGGGATATCTTCATTGAATACTGGGGCCAACATTGTAAAACCATCCATACACGGACTCAATGGTAGTCGCGTGCTTATTTTAAATGATGGTGTTAGAATGCAAGATATGGAATGGGGTGATGAACATGCTCCCAATATAGATATAAACAGTGCTGGGTCTGTCTCCGTAATAAAAGGTGCATCCGCGCTACAATATGGTGGTGATGCAATTGGAGGTACCATTGTGCTTGAGCAAGCAAAAATTCCTTTAAACGATACCATATATGGCAAAACACTATTGAATGGCATATCCAATGGTCGTGGTGGAAGTATAACCAGTGAATTGACCAAAGCCTTTGGAAATGGATGGTTCCTTAAAGGGCAAGCCTCTTATAAAAGATTGGGAGACCACGAAGCTCCTGATTACATTTTGTCTAATACCGGAATCAAGGAGATTGGCGCTACACTACAAACAGGCAAGCATCAGTTCACCTCGGGTTGGGATTTAAGGTACTCTTATTTTACTTCAGAAATCGCAATTCTTAGAGCATCCCATATTGGTAACGTTGATGATTTAATCCGAAGCGTTAATAACGGTGAACCTGAGATCATAAGGCCATTTACCTACGACCTGCAAAACCCGCGGCAAGAAGTAACCCATCACTTGGCCAAATTCAAGTATTATAAGCGTTTTGAGGGTTTGGGAAAATGGAATTTACAATATGACTTTCAGAGCAACAGAAGATTTGAATTTGATGTGCGCAGAGGGGAATTGGACGGAACAGCTTCCATAGACTTGGAGTTGACCACCCACACCTTTTCGTCAGATTTTAAGTGGGACGCCAAGGAAAATCATCAATTGCACATCGGTGTGCTGGGAAGATATCAGGAGAACTTTCCCAACCCCTCGACAGGAGTTCGAAGATTAATTCCGGATTATGAAAAGTATGACTTTGGAGCCTTTGTTCTTGGAGAGTACCGCATTAGTGAGCAAGTTTTATTGGAAGCTGGTCTGCGTTATGATTTTAACCGAATTGATGCCCAAAAGTTCTATCAAACCTCACGATGGGAAGAACGTGGTTATGACCAAGAGTTCCAGAATTTGATTGTTGAGGATAGAGGTACTAGCCTATTGGTCAATCCTGTTTTCAATTATCATAATATTTCTACAACTATTGGTGCTAATGTCCAAATTGCATCCGAAAGCAAGCTAAAAGTCAATTATGCATTGGCTCAACGAGCGCCTAACCCTTCAGAATTATTTAGTGACGGTCTACATCATTCAGCAGCAAGAATTGAACTGGGTGACTTAAGGAACGACAGTGAAACATCACATAAATTCTCCGCATCTTTTGAAAAGGAATTTAATCACTGGGGCTTTGCCATAGAACCTTACGCCAATTGGATTCGGAATTTTATGGTATTGGAACCAACTGGCGTGGAATTTACCTTGCGTGGCGCATTCCCTGTTTGGGAGTATAGCCAGACCGATGCCCGATTATTAGGTGCTGATTTTTCAGCTTATGTAAATTGGACAAACACATGGAAAACGGAACATCGATTTTCTATTGTAAAGGGTAAAGATATTGACCAAAACAGCCCGCTGATCAATATTCCCGCCGCCAATATTAGAAACAAAATCTCTTACAACATACCTCAATGGAAAAACTTCAGTATTTCATTGGAAAGTCAGTACGTATTTCAGCAGAATGAAGTGCCTGAAAATATTACTGTTTTTTCACCGGAACAACAACAAAATGTGCCATTGGAAATCAACACTGCTCCAGACGGATATCATCTGTTGGGACTACAATCCCAAATGGAATTTCCTTTAAGGAAAAATCAAAAAATAACTACCTCTTTGATAATCAATAATCTATTGAATACCAATTACAGGGAATACTTAAACCGACAACGTTTTTTTGCAGACGATTTAGGTAGAAACATTTTACTACAATTAAAATTTAATTATTAAACCCTTATTACATGAAAACAATCAAATTTTTATCAATGACAATTTTAGCGGGAAGTTTACTGGCATCTTGTTCCAGTGACGATAGTGCTCCCGAAGAAATCCATGAAGAGGAAACCATAACAACTATGACAGTTACCTTGACACCTGACGGTGGTGGAACCGCTATTACCTTACAATCCCAGGACTTGGATGGCGATGGCCCCAATGCCCCAACAATAACGGTATCCGGAAATCTTGCGGCGAGTACCACCTATAATGGTACCGTTGTATTGTTAAACGAAACCGAAACACCGGCAGAGGATATTACGGAAGAGGTAGCTGAAGAGGATGATGAACATCAATTCTTCTTTGTTACTACCGGTAACATCGCAAGTGTTACTTATTCTGATCAAGATGGCGATGGAAACCCAGTTGGCATCGAATTCGCACTGACTACAGGTGACGCAGGAGCCGCAACAATTGCAGTTACCCTACGACATGAGCCTAAAAAACCAAATGATGGTACTTTGGCCGATGCAGGTGGAGAGACTGATATTACCCAAACCTTTAATTTGACAGTCGAGTAGTCGACTAAAATTTAGATTACGATCATTTCATGGATAAGCGAGTAAAAAATATGGGATATAGCACTATTCTAGTGGTGGTACTTTGTGTACAGCAACTGTTTAGTGCTTACCATGTTCTCAACTCACATGTAAATGATTGCCCAATTGAAATCAGTGATGGTCAAACGGTGATTTCAGATATTGATGTCCAATGTGAAATCTGTGCCAAACTCAATGGTACAGTGGCAATCTTGGATTTTGATCAACATTTATCTACCTATTTGGGTTATCCCCCACTTACAGTCCTTTCTAACGAGCATCGCTTCGCTTCCAAGTGGTTCAAGACCATTTACCAAAGAGGACCACCCACTTCCGTCTAACATTTGTTATCCATGGCCATTATAAATAATGGGCCAGTTGTACTTGTACTCTGTTAGCACATTCTAATTGGAGGTAGAGAAATAGTATCCAAACCTAATTACAAACAAATGATTGCAACCCATAACCTCACCATGAAATATGGTGAAACCACAGTATTGGACAAATTAAACCTTACTATAAAACCGGGAGAGCTCTATTGCTTATTGGGAGCCAATGGTGCCGGCAAAACCACAACCATTAACCTTCTGTTGGGCTTTATCAAGCCTTCTTCCGGAAACGCAATGATCAACGGTCTTGTTGTCTCGGAAAATCCACTTAAATCAAAAAGGAACTTGGCATACATCCCAGAAAATTTAATGCTGTATCCCAATTTGACCGCTGTTGAGAACCTAGGTTACTTTTCCGGAATCGGTGGGAATACTTTTAAAAAGCAAGAATTGGAAGAATTTTTGGAAGCTGCAGGATTGCAATCTATGGCTTTTCACAACCGTATTTCCACTTTTTCCAAAGGAATGCGCCAAAAAGTGGGAATAGCACTTGCATTGGCCAAAAATGCAAGTGTTTTACTCTTGGACGAACCTACATCGGGTCTTGACCCTAAGGCCAGTAACGAGTTTGGGTTGTTATTGCAAAAACTCAGGGCAACTGGAGTAGCTGTTTTGATGGCTACACATGATTTGTTTAGGGCCAAGGAAATTGCAACCCATATTGGAATTATGAAAAGTGGTCAATTGAAACAAGAATTCGTGGCCTCTGAAATTTCATTATCCGACTTGGAACATGCTTACTTGGAAACAATGGGTTTTAAAGTAGTTGCGGTATGATTCGAGGAACTTTACTAAAAGAATTAAAGGAATTTGTACGGGATGGCAGGATAAGAATAAGTTTTGTCATTGTCCTGTTACTGTTGGTTGCTGCTACTTGGATAAGCAAAAACCAATATCAGGAGACTAACCAACAGTACCTACGGGCAGCTTCCTCTGAACGAAACTTATGGGAAGGACAGGGAAAGAAAAACCCTCATTCCGCCGCCCATTATGGAACTTACGCCTTTAAACCAAAATACCCCCTATCACTAATTGACCACGGGGTTGATAAATTTACCGGTACTTCCATTTTTTTAGAAGCACACAAGAGAAATGAAGCCCAATTCAGCAAGGCAACCGATCAAACGGGATTGGCGCGTTTTGGGGAATTAACTCCTGATTTTGTGTTGTTGTTCATTATTCCCTTGCTAATTGTATTTCTTGGCTACAATGCCTTCACCAAAGAAAGTGAAATGGGCACCTTATTATTGCTTCGTAGCCAGGGCACAGCAGTATGGAAACTGATATCAGGAAAATGGCTATCTATTTTTTTGCCAATCTTTGGTGCGATACTAATCCTATTTTTAATAGCGGGTATTGTATTGTCCAATCTTAAGGATTTTGGCGTATTCCAATGGAATTCCCTTGGAATGATGTTCCTGGTATATATGGGATACTATACCGTCTTTATCAACTTAGTACTTCTCGTTTCCAGTAAAGTAAAAAAATCAGGTATCTCGCTTGTAGTTTCCCTTTCTATTTGGATCATGGCATGCTTGGTAGTACCAAAGGTAGCAAGCAATATTGCAGAATCGAAGCATCCGTTCCCAACAAGACAGGCTTTTATGGCCAGCATTGCTGAAGATGAAAAAGGGGGTCTGGATGGACACGACCCATGGAATAAACAAGCGAGGGAATTGGAGCTGCAAGTTTTAAAAGAATACAAGGTGGATAGTTTGGAACAGCTTCCCTTCAATTTTGATGGATATCGCATGCAGAAAGGCGAGGAACATACAGCAAAAATCTACTTCAAACACCATATGAACTTAAAAACACAATTTGAAGAGCAATCTGGGCTTTACCAAAGTCTGGCAGTATTTTCTCCTTTTTTACCTGCTCGCTTTATGAGTATGGCCATAGCGAACACAGATTATGCTACACATTGGGACTTTGCCGACTCAGCAGAAACATATCGCGTAAATCTACAGAAATTCTTAAATGGTGATTTTGCTAAAAACTCAACTTATGGTGATTGGTCCTATCAGGCGGATGCTTCAAAATGGGAGGAACTTCCAGTGTTCGAGTATGACCCACCTGAACTTTCTGAAACCTTGGAAAAAAATGGCTCTAGCCTTGTCATTTTAAGCGCTTGGATTTTATGTTCCTTCACCTTGCTATTCGTAACAACTAAAAAATTATAGTCATGTATAAGTTCAATTTTACTTACGAATTCAAGAGCCTTTTTAGAAACGGCTGGATTCAATTACTGGCGCTTTTACTATTTACTCTTTTCTGGTTTGCCTTCTATAATGGACATGAAAAAGTAGATAAAAGAATAGCGGATATCCAGGCAGCGTTTGACGAAGTCAAAGATTCTGATCAGTTCATGCTCAAATTATTGGATTCTGTGGAAAATGGGTTAAGTGTTTCTGCTTCACCTTGGACAATTCCGTCAAGACCAATGGCTGTGGGCAATTATCATCCAAGAGTAGCTGCAATGACTCCAGGTAACCTGACCTTTGTTTCTACTGGCCAAAGTGATTTGTTCTCCCATAATGTTAAGCCCACCACTTCTGGAGATGATGCTGCCTTGAATTTCACGGAGATCGTAAATCCTGTTCAGCAGTTGTTCGGAAGTTTTGATCCTGCATTCGTTATTATTTATTTGCTACCGCTCATTATAATTGCCTTCACTTATAATGTTCTTTCGGCAGAAAAAGAAAGCGGTACCATTCGATTATTGGCTTCACAGCCCATATCAGTTCAGACATGGGTGCTACAAAAAATGGGCATTCGTTTGTTCTGGATAACTGTGCTTTTGACCATTATTCTGACCCTGGTTTTTTTAGCAACAAACGCTGAAGGAAGTCTGTTCGAAATGCTTCCAGTTTGGGCGATTTGTATAACCTATTCATTATTTTGGTTCGCATTGTCCTTTGCTATTAATCTTTGGATAGGGAGCTCATCAAAAAATGCAATTTCATTAATAGGTCTTTGGCTCCTATTTGTGCTACTAATTCCTTCGGTCTTGAATCAAATGGGCAGTACCATCTATCCGATGCCCTCTAGAACTTTAATGATCAATGACCTAAGGAGCATAAAAGAGGAAACCACAAAAAAGCAGGATCAGATATTGGATAATTTTCTAAGAGATCATCCAGAATATGCAATCAACAATCCTAACCAAAACAGGAGTTTTTATCATAGCTATATGGCATCACAGGAATTAGTTCGCGAAGAACTTAAGCCGGTGGTCACGCGATTTGAAGATCAACTTCAAAAACAACAAAACTGGATTTCCCAACTAAAGTGGGCCTCACCTTCCATCATGGTGCAGCAAGAGCTCAATTCCTTATCAGGTACCTCCACCAAGGATTATGAAAACTTTAGAAAGCAGGCTACATCATTTGCAGGTGTATGGCGAGAACATTTGCTGCCATTTCTCTATAACAATCAGCCCTTCACAAGTAATGATTATGAGGATTTACCAGTCTTTACGTATCAACCATTGCAATCGAGAGGTACAGCTAAAACAATTGGGATTTTGACAGTAATGGCGATTCTAATAATTGGAATGGGTTACCTCAAAGGTTTTGGGTTTCAACAAAAGAACAATTTAATAATCCAATAGTATGAAATTGCAATGGTACTTGGTAATCGTTTTGCTCGGAACTACTCAATGTATTCTTGGTCAGGACGATAAAACGGATAACTTCCCACCTCCTGATACACCTTTGGAAATTAAGGTCAGCAAAGCAACTTCTCCCATTCAGGTGGATGGTAAATTGGATGAACCAGCATGGAAGAAAGTTGAAACTATCAATGATTTTTTTAGGATTGAACCTCGACAAGGCGGAAAAATCCGATATAAAACAAATGTCCAGTTTCTATATGATGAGAAGAACCTATATGTGGCGGCTTTTTGTACAGACTCCCTTGGAATCCAAGGTGTCCGGATCCAAGATTTGAGACGGGATTTCCAATGGGGCGAAAATGACCTTTTTGGTATAGCACTAGATCCTCAAAATTTGAAACAATATGCCCAAGGTTTTCAAACAACACCTTACGGAAATCAACGTGATTTTCAGAATTTTAATGGGGATAACTTTGATACTGGCTGGAATACGCTTTGGCGAGTAAGAACCCAACGCAGCGAACAGGGATACGTTGTGGAGATGGCAATCCCATTTAAATCATTACGCTATAATCTACCCAAGGAAGGAACAACCATTTCATTGGGTATGACCATGGTAAGATATGCAAGAAGGGATGTTGAAGTCTCCACCTTTCCGGCAATTCCACAATCTTTCACACCTTATCGGATGACTTACGCAGCTCAACTTACAGGTATCGAAGCACCCCCGCCTTCCGCTAACATCAGAGTTGAACCTTATACTCTGTACCAATATGATGAGAATAAGGTAGGCGATATCTTGAATGCAAAAGAGAGTGATCCAAAAGTTGGGTTTGATGCCAAATGGGCCATTAATCCCAAAACTGTTTTGGATTTAACGGTAAATACGGATTTTGCACAGGCCGATGTGGATAGGGCTGTAAACAATTTGGAGCGATTTAATATCTTCTTTCCAGAGAGAAGGCAATTTTTCTTGGAAAATTCTGGAATTTGGGCTGGTGGTCTTCAGCAATCCATACGACCTTTTTTTAGTAGGCGCATTGGCCTTCAAGGGAATTTTAATGCTATCCCTGCTCCAATTGATGTTGGAGCTCGTTTTACCCAACGTACAGAAAAAGATGCTTTAGCAAGTCTCTTCGTAAGACAAAGCGAAACAGATGGCTCAGCGGCGGCTAATTTTGGTGTATTCCGATACTTGAGGAACTATGGGAGGGAAAACAACATGGGTGTAATGGTTACCCATCGTTTAGACGATTCACATAATGGCCTGAACTTGGAAGCCAACAACAATACCACTATAACCATTGATGGTCAAATACGCCCCAAGAGTCAGTGGAACATACAATATTTGTTTTCCACTTCCCTTGATGAGCTTACAGGTGAAACTGGGTTCGCTGGTCGTTTTTTTGCTGGAAATGATACCAACAAATTTTATTACGGTTGGGTTACCGAATATACCGATGCAAACTACAATCCAAGAATGGGTTTTGTTAGGCAAACCAACGTGTTACGGCATAACCCTGGTGGTTACCTAGTACTTAGACCAAAAAAGAAAGATTGGATAAGACGATGGGATCCTGGGATGTTTGTAAACTATTTGCATGATGCTACGGACCCCACCCAATTCCAACAAGCCAGTTTATATGTTTTCCCTGTTTTTACCTGGTTCAAGGACAACAGTTTTGTCGAGGTTTCAGCAACGCCTACTTGGCAGAACATCAATTTTGATTTTGCCCCTCTTGGTTTGGAAATCATGGAAGATAACTACTACTATACGAGGTATTTAATTCGATATAATACGGATCAGTCCAAAAAATGGTCAGCTGACGTTGGGTACAACTTTGGGAGTTTTTACAATGGAACTAGAAACACTATTAATGCAGCAGCCCGTTTTGCACCTTTACCGCATGCAGCGCTTTCATTGGAATATGAGCATAATAACCTTAAAGGTATTGGCATGGAAGAATCAGACCTGAGCACGGATTTATATTCTATCAGTTTACGCCTTGCCCTGAATCCCCGATTACAATTATCCACTTTTTACCAGTACAATAGTTTTAATGAACAAGGTAGATGGAATGCAAGGTTCAGCTGGGAGTATATGCCTCTTTCATTTGTTTATTTGGTGTTCAATGATACACGGACAGATGTTTTTGACCCAACGCAGCGTGCAAAACAATTTATAGGTAAAATAACTATATTAAAGCAGTTTTAGTCATAAGAAAGTGAAACCACTCCAAAGGTTTCACTTTTTTATTTTGGAGATAACATACGTATAAAACCACATAATGGTGAAACTAGGAATAATATCCAGTCCTGGTACCAACTCTTCTACAAAAGTTACCACCCCAGCTGCTTGGCCAATTTTACCTTTGTACATACGGGTCATGAGCCAACCTGCCAAAGGCGCCCAGATCACATCAGAAAACTCTCCAACTCCAGGGATAGCAAAGGATAACATCCCTACCCCATCCAAAAGAAGTCCTAAAACAAGATTTTGGTATTTCTGGTCTTTTTCATTTGCCATTGGGGAAAAATAGCAATTACCCGTGAATTGGAGAAATTAACTAGGACAAATCAGAGCTGATAAGTTTCAAGAACTCGTTTCTGGTTTCAATCTTTTCAAATTGCCCTCTAAAACCGGATGTTGTGGTAACCGAATTTTGTTTTTGTACACCCCGCATCATCATACACATATGTGAAGCTTCAATGACCACAGCAACTCCTTTTGGCTTTAACGTATTGTTGAGACACTCCAAAACATCATGGGTCAGACGTTCTTGAACTTGTAATCTTCGGGCAAAAACATCTACCACTCTTGGAATTTTGCTCAAGCCTACAATGTGACCATTGGGAATATATGCTACGTGTGCCTTACCGAAAAATGGAAGCATGTGGTGCTCGCAAAGGGAGTACACCTCAATATCCTTTATAATGACCATGTCATCATAGTCCTCTTTGAACATGGCACTTTTAAGAATATCCGCTGCATCTTGCCTATATCCTTGGGTAAGGAACAACATGGCTTTTGCAGCGCGTTCCGGAGTTTTTAAAAGGCCATCCCTATTCACATCCTCCCCTATCTCATCAATTATTTTTGAGAAACGGTCTTTTACTTCGTTGGTAATGTTTATGTTGTATTCTTCCAGACTCTGATATGGTGACATAACGCAATGTTAAGTATTTAGCTTATTTGAAAAGTGCTTTGTTAGTTTTTTAATTTTTGGGTCAATAATGAATTGACAATAAGGTTGATTGGAATGATCATTATAATAATTCTGATGTTCTTGCTCAGCCTCATAAAAAGGTTTCGCTTCGGAAATTGCAGTTGTAATTGGAGCATTAAACACTTTTTCCCTTTCCAAAAGGCTTATAAATTCCTCCGCCAGTTTTTGCTGTTCCGGACTAGTATAAAATATCTCACTCCGATATTGTGTCCCCACATCATTTCCCTGTCTGTTCAAAGTAGTTGGGTCATGGGTGGCGAAAAACACCTCCAATAACTCCGAATAAGAAATTTGGCCAGGATCATACGTAATCGCAATAGCCTCTGCATGACCTGTTCTGCCAGTACAAATTTCTCTATATGCAGGGTTCTTGATCATACCTCCTGTATAACCGGAAATTACTTTTTTCACTCCGTTCAATCTTTGGAAGACCGCTTCAGTGCACCAAAAACACCCCCCCGCAAAAATACCGGTCTCCAATTGTTGTCCATTCTTTTTTTCCATACAAAGATTCCAAATTAAGCAAACTTGCTGATTCTACTACTACATCAAATTAAAATTCACATAACAGTCGTAACAATACATAAAAACTTTATTTAAAACTGCTGCTTTTGTTCACTCGGCAGTAATCATTACTTTCACCCCAAGAACTAAATTTTCATGATAAAAGCTGTCAATATCAAGAAATCCTTTGGAGACCTTCAGGTTCTAAAGGGTGTGGATTTAACCATTGAAAAGAGTGAAATTGTATCTGTTGTAGGAGCCTCTGGAGCTGGTAAAACTACCCTGCTCCAAATTTTGGGCACCTTGGACACCCCATCCAACAAGGAAGACAGCTCGTTGTTGATCCACGATACCAACTTGACCCAACTCGGCGATAAAGCGATGGCACGATTCCGTAATGAACATATTGGTTTTATTTTTCAGTTTCACCAATTGCTACCAGAATTCACGGCCTTGGAAAATGTCTGTATTCCTGCCTTTATTAAACGAACGCCAAAGGCTGAAGCCGAAAAAAGGGCCAAAGAACTTTTGCAGTTTTTGGGACTTTCCAATAGGGAAAATCATAAACCCAATGCTTTGTCTGGAGGAGAACAACAGCGGGTTGCAGTAGCCCGATCCTTGATCAACAATCCTTCGGTAATTTTGGCCGATGAACCTAGTGGCAATTTAGATTCGGAAAGTGCCGATAATCTACATCAACTTTTCTTTAAACTACGCGATGAATTTGGACAAACTTTTGTTTTGGTGACCCATAATACCGAATTGGCCAATATGGCTGACCGAAAACTAACTATGGTAGACGGCTTAATCGTTTCCAGATAACATGAACCAATCCCAGCTAAAGGAGTTTTTGGATGCCAAAGTGGAGCAGTATAATCATCCTGATTTTTTGAAGGATGACCCCTTACAAATACCACACGCGTTCACCCTCAAGGAGGATATTGAAATAAGTGGTTTTTTAACAGCAACCATAGCTTGGGGCAATAGGAAAAGTATCATTAACAACGCCAAAAAACTCATGTTGTTATTAGATTGCGCACCATATGATTTTGTAACCAACCATACCATGAATGATTTGGATAAACTGGCTCCTTTCGTGCATAGGACATTCAATGGATTGGATTTAGGCTATTTTATCAGAAGCCTAAACAACATCTACACCAAGCATCAAGGTTTGGAGTCAATTTTCACAAAACATCAGCAAAAAGATTCGCTGCAACATGCTATATCCAAATTCAAGGAAATATTTTTTGAATTACCCCATTTACCAAGAACCACAAAACATGTGTCGGATCCAGACAAAGGATCTGCCGCTAAGCGAATCAATATGTATTTGCGATGGATGGTGAGAAATAATGCTACTGGGGTCGATTTTGGGATATGGAAAGAACTCAATCCCAGTCAATTATCCTGCCCTTTGGATGTGCACTCAGGAAACGTAGCGCGAAAACTCAACCTTCTCAAACGTAAACAAAACGATGCCAAGGCGTTGGCCGAATTGGATAAAAATTTAAGAACCCTGGACCCTTTAGATCCTGTCAAATATGATTTTGCGCTTTTTGGTCTTGGTGTCTTTGAAAAGTTTTAGTAAAGTTTTTATCCAAACTGCGCCTAAGATGAAATAGATTACACGTGATAACAAAACCAAAAACTGAACCATGAGTATCAACGACACCTCCAAAATCAAATCTTATGTAGCCCATGAAGAGCGTTACGAAAAAATGAAATTCAGAAGATGTGGCAACAGTGGACTATTATTACCGATGTTATCCTTAGGCCTTTGGCATAACTTCGGGGATACCGACGATTTTAACACAGCAAGTCAGATTTTGAGAACAGCATTCGACAACGGAATCACGCACTTTGACTTGGCCAATAATTATGGACCTCCTTATGGTGCCGCAGAAGCTAACTTTGGGCGAATTTTCGAAAGAGATTTCAAAGATTACCGGGATGAACTGATTATTTCCACTAAGGCTGGTTGGGATATGTGGCCCGGGCCTTATGGTAACTTTGGTTCAAGGAAATATCTTATTGCGAGCTTGGATCAAAGTTTGCAACGGATGGGATTGGACTATGTTGACATCTTCTATCACCATAGACCGGACCCTGATACTCCTTTGGAAGAAACTATGGGTGCCTTACATCACCTCGTGCAACAAGGAAAGGCTTTGTATGTTGGTATCTCGCAGTACAATGCTGAGGATACGGCTAAAGCCTACGATATTTTAAAAGATTTGGGCACTCCCTTACTCATTCACCAACCCCGCTATAATATGTTTGATAGGTGGGTAGAAAGTGGTCTTTTGGATGTACTTGGACAAAAAGGAGTGGGCTCCATCGCCTTTTCCCCTCTTGAACAAGGCATCTTGACCAACAAATACTTAAAAGGGCTTCCTGAAGACTCAAGAGCAGTAAAAGATGCCCGCTACTTAAAATCTGATCAGATTACCCCTGAAATATTGGCCAAGGTGAAAAAATTGAATGACATAGCCCAATCCAGAAATCAAAGTTTGGCCCAAATGGCATTGGCCTGGGTACTTCGGGATGAAAAAGTTACGACTGTATTGGTTGGGGTAAGCAAAACGGAGCAATTGTTGGACAATATCAAAGCCTTGGCCCATGTTGATTTTACTCAAGAGGAACTCGACAATATTGAAGCTATTCTAAACTAAAGAGTACCCTTGAGGTTTAGCTAAAGTCCATATCCAGGCCTGAAATGAAGTGCAATTTTTTGTCCTCCATTGGTAGTACTCCCACAAGTTTGTCCCCGCCCACTCCCAATACCATTTTGGAATTGAAGTCCAGGCTAGAAATCTTTTATATACTCTTGATTTTGATACTATTTAAATTTAGGAACAAAGATTCGTATTACTAAATTTTCGCTTGGTTTTCGGTCTTTATAGATAGGTGCAATTTCATCCAAAATCCCTACTTTTAGGTTCTGACTAATTCAATATAAAATGAAAAGAATCCATCTTGCCCTATGTGCTATCCTATGCATGACCATTACCATTGCCCAAAACAGAAAACTACCAGTAGACACCACAGTAACTACGCAACACAGTGTTACCATCAACGGTGCCAATATTAGTTATTCGGCTACCACAGGGACACAACCGGTATGGGATGATATGGGTGAACCCGTAGCTTCTTTGCACTATACTTACTATACTCGAAATAATGTTAGGGACAGGGCATCAAGACCTTTATTGATTTCCTTCAATGGCGGGCCGGGCTCTGGCTCAGTATGGATGCATCTGGCTTATACTGGACCCAGGGTACTAAAAATCGATGACGAGGGTTATCCGGTTCAACCCTATGGGGTAAAGCAGAATCCGTTTTCTGTTTTGGATGTGACCGACATCGTCTATGTTAACCCTGCAAACACGGGGTATTCCCGTACTATTCCGGAAAAAGGGGACAAAGTGGACCGAGATAAATTCTTTGGAATCAATGCAGATGTTAAGTATTTGGCGGAATGGTTGAACACCTTTGTTACTCGAAACAATCGCTGGAGATCACCTAAATACATTGTTGGTGAAAGTTATGGTGGAACCAGGGTCATGGGGCTTTCATTGGCTTTACAAAACCAACAATGGATGTATCTGAACGGAGTGATTATGGTTTCTCCAGCAGATTACAAGGTGATTAGGGTTGGTGGACCCGTGTCTAGTGCCTTAAACCTTCCCTATTACACGGCAGCGGCATGGCACCACAAAGCCTTACCGGCAGAATTACAGGGAAAAGATTTATTGGAAGTTCTTCCTGAATCTGAAAACTATACGGTGAACACATTAATTCCTGCCATAGCCAAAGGCGGATTTATTTCTGAAGGAGAGCGTGCTGCCGTAGCCAAGAAAATGGCATTTTATACAGGTCTAAAGGAGAAGGATATCCTTGATCACAATCTTGATGTACCTACCCAGTTTTTTTGGAAAAATCTGTTAAAAGACAATGGAGGGTACAATGTGGGCAGATTGGATAGTCGTTATTTAGGAGTTGACCGTCAACTTTTTGGAGAAAGTCCAGATTATTCTGCGGAATTAACATCTTGGTTGCACAGTTTTACTCCTGCCATTAATTATTACCTACAAGAAGAGCTTAAGTTCAAAACGGATATCAAATATAATATGTTTGGACCTGTTCACCCTTGGAACAACGAGGATGATAATACTCGTGATAACCTTAGACAGGCCATGGCCCAAAACCCCTACTTGAATGTTTTGGTGCAATCCGGCTATTACGACGGAGCCACTACTTATTTTAATGCTAAATATACCATGTGGCAAATTGACCCCAGTGGACGCATGAAAGATCGCTTTGAATTTAAAGGATACCGCTCAGGACATATGATGTACTTAAGAAGAGAAGATTTGCAAAAGGCGAATGATGATATTCGGGCCTTCATTATTAGAACAAGTAACACTGGGAAAAGCGCTAAATATTAAAGTTTTATCATGAAAAGCATTTTAGGTACGTTTCTCGTTAGCATTTTAACATTACAAGGATTGATTTCACAGAACATCCCTTCCAAGGAGTGGCAAATAAAGACGGCCTTAATGGCTGTTCCGAAGGACTATCAGGATGGTGCCAAAGTATATGGTTATGATTCCTCCGGAAAATTTGTAACACTTAAGCAGGGCAATAATGATTACATTGCTCTGGCACATGATCCAAAGAAGGAAAAATTTTCTACTGCCGCCTACCACAACACTTTAGAACCCTTTATGGCGCGGGGTAGGGAACTTAAAGCACTAGGAAAAGAGTTCAAGGAGATTTTTGATATACGGGAGGAAGAGGTCAAATCTGGAAAACTGAAAATGCCCGATAAGGCCACGCTATGTGTTTTCACAGGTAGTGTTAATCCAGAAACCAAAGAAATTGAAGACCCGTATGTTCGTTATGTTTTCTATATTCCGTATGCTACTGGAGAATCTACTGGCTTGCCCACCACTCCTACCCCACCAGGTCATGCATGGATAATGGACCCTGGCACGCATCGGGCCCATATTATGATTACACCTCCAAAAAATTGAAGTACCCAAAATGAAAGAAATTGTTTTTAGTAGTCCCCACCGCAAAAAACACTTTGACTTTTTCAACCACATGAATCACCCACACTTCAACATTACAGCCAATGTTGAGGTCACTCAATTTTTAAATTATATAAAAGCCAACAAGCTGCCCCTCACCTTTAGTTTGGTTCATATACTAGCCAAAGCCGCAAATGACATCAATGAATTTCGATGGCGTATTCGAGGTGAACAAGTCGTAGAGCATCAACTTGTACATCCCTCTTTCACCGTTCCTACCGAAGAAGCAGATGTATTTAGCTTTTGTACGGTACCTTTTGAAAACAATTCAGCAAAGTTTATTCAAGAAGCCCAAAGGATAAACGAAGCCATGAAAACAAATCCTTCCATTGAAGATGAACCCGGAAGAGATGATTACCTGTTTATGTCCGCAATACCGTGGGTGAGTTTTACAAGCATCCAACATGCCATGCATTATCATCCCCATGACTCTGTTCCTAGAATCAGTTGGGGTAAGTTTTTTGATTTGAATGGCAAAAAGATGATGCCATTATCTGTGCAAGCTCACCATGCTTTGGTTGATGGTAGACATATAGGAGCCTATTTTCAAAATGTAGAGGAAAAACTTATGATTGTTACATAACCACAGTTGCAACTCATAATACTGATGTTTTTGATTATTTTTAGCAAACACCTTTAAACATGCTAAAAATAAAAATCCTATCCATCTCCTTGTTTTCCTTTCTTTCATTTTTTAAAAATACCCAAGCCCAGGATTGGCCCAATCTGACCAAGTTTCAAGAAGCCAATCTTCAATTGAAGGATGCACCAAAAGATGAGAACCGCATTGTTTTTATGGGTAACTCTATTACAGAAGGCTGGTCTACGGCGTATCCCTCTTTTTTTGAAAACCAATCGTATATCAATAGGGGGATTAGTGGGCAAACCACCCCACAAATGCTATTGCGGTTCAGGCAAGATGTTATCGAATTACACCCTAAAGTTGTAATAATATTGGCAGGCACCAATGATATTGCCGGTAATACGGGGCCCATGAGTTTAGCGCAGATTAGGGACAATATTCTTTCCATGGTGGAACTGGCCGAAGCCAACGGTATTTGTCCAGTAGTTTGTTCCGTGCTTCCTGCACATGATTATCCTTGGAAACCTGGACAAGCGCCCAACATCAAAATTCCCAAACTGAACCAAATGCTGAAAGAGTTATCGGATAAAAAAGGGATTCCCTACTTAGATTATTTTTTGGCCATGGTTGATGATAGAAACGGGCTTCCAAAGGATTTAGCAGAGGACGGGGTGCATCCTACCAAAAAAGGGTATGAAATCATGGCCAAGCTCGCCAACAAGACGATTCAAGAAATGCTTAAAAATTAACATGAGAGGTCTCTTATTTTCTTTTTTCACCATCCTAGTTATTCAAGGGTATGCTCAAAATGAACTGAGAATAGAACCCGCTCTTTCCATACTACAACAATTTGATAAGATAAGGGACTTAACCATGAACAGAGCTGCTACAGAGGCGTATTTTACGATTCAATCCCCAAATGAGGAGGTATCTGTAATTGCCAAGTCGATGTTTAGTAATGGAGATTGGGAATTTCCTTCCATCGCTGCATTTTCTGGTATATACAAAGATCTCGAACCCTTTTTATCTCCCAATGGGCGACGCCTATATTTTGTGTCTAACCGACCGTTGAATGATTCCTCCACCGCTGTCAAGGATTTTGATATTTGGTATGTAGAACGGGCAAGTACCGACTCACCATGGTCAAACCCAACAAATATGGGAGCCCCCATAAATACAGAACATAACGAATTTTATCCGGCAATAGCAAAAAATGGTAATTTATACTACACATGCGATTGCCCTAATGCAATGGGCCGTGATGATATTTATTTTAGTGCTTATGTGAATGGTAAGTACACTGCTCCCACTCCACTGGACGAAAATATCAACTCTGAAGGTTTTGAGTATAATGCCTTTATATCTGAGGACGATTCTTACCTAATATTTGGAGGATATAATAGGGAAGATGGCCAAGGAAGTGGGGATATGTACATCAGTTTTAAAGATGCTTCCGGTAAATGGTCCAGGGCAATACCTTTACCGTCTCCCATCAATTCCAAGTATATGGATTATTGCCCGTTCGTGGATGAGCAACAACAAACAATTTACTTTACCAGTCGCCGAAGTTTGACTCCCGCAGCAGGTTTTGATTCCACCTCATCCCTTTCGATTTTCTTGGATTCCTATGAAAATGGGAATAGTAGATTGTACAAAGCTAAAATAGATATTAGGAGTTTAAATCTTCAAAAACAAGAATAGCATCCTTAGGTTTTATAAAAAAATATGGCTTGTAGCAGACAAAACTCAAACTGCTCTGGCTACAGGTATTCATAAAGAAGTTTTCAAAACTGGTGAGGTATGCTAACATTTTGTGCTCCCTGACTCATCGCCTTCCTAGCTGAACAAGACTATTCTGCTTTGAATTTGCTTATTTTGCGTAATGCAAAAACCTACAGTTAGCATTCTAGTTCCTTTTAAGAACACAGCTCATTATCTCCCAGAATGTATGGATTCTATTATAGGCCAAAGCTATTCCCACTGGGAAGTCTTGGCGGTAGACGACCATTCTTCAGACAAAAGCCGTGAGCTGCTTAACCGATATGCCAGAAAAGATAAAAGAATACGGGTTTTATCAAATACCGGTGAAGGTATCATCCCAGCTTTGCGAACTGCTTATGACAATTCCACTGGGGATTTTATATCAAGAATGGACTCTGATGATATTATGCAGCAGCATAGATTGACTGTAATGGTTGATTCGCTGGTAGGTAGTGGAAGTGGACATCTAGCTGTTGGTCAGGTGCGGTATTTTTCGGAAAGAGGTATAAGTAACGGATACGAGCGCTACGAAACTTGGTTGAATCAGCTTACTTCCAAGGGCAATAATTACAATGAGATTTATAAGGAATGTGTGGTTCCATCCCCTTGTTGGATGGCCTTCCGGGAAGATTTGGAGCTTTGTGGTGCATTTGAGCCTGACCGCTACCCTGAGGATTACGACCTTACTTTCCGGTTCTATGAAAGGCAACTGCAAATTATCCCTTGCAATCAAGTATTGCATTTATGGCGGGATTATGACACCAGAACATCCAGAACCCATGAACATTATGCTCAAAATTATTTTCTAGATATCAAATTGCACTATTTTCTAAAATTGGATTACATGGAAAATAGACCCTTGGTGGTCTGGGGTGCTGGTTTCAAGGGGAAGACCATTGCTAAAAAACTGCTGGAGCAAGGAGTCGATTTTGTATGGCTTTGTGATAACCCTTTAAAAATTGGGAAAAAGATTTATGGGAAAGAATTAGTGCATTTTGACCAACTAAAAGTGCTCAAGAACCCCCAAAGTATAATAACCGTCGCTAATGAATCAGCTCAAAAGGAAATTAGAACCTTTTTCAAAACCATGGGACAACTCCCTATGGAGGATTATTTCTTCTTTTGCTAGCTTACAACCAATACCCAATAGAAGTAAATTACCAAACTCTTAACAGGAACATTAAGATGGTATCCCCTATATTTGCCTAATCAAAGTTGGGAATGCAGTTTAAACATCCAGAAATCCTTTGGGCCTTACTACTTCTTCTAATTCCCATTATAATCCATTTATTTCAGCTTCGCAGGTTTAGGAAAACCCCTTTCACCAATGTGGCCATGCTACAAAAAGTGGTCTCCGAATCCAGAAAGAGCAATTCCTTAAAAAAATGGCTACTGTTATTGACGCGTCTCATGTTATTGGCCGCCTTGGTCATCTCGTTTGCCCAACCCTATACAGCATCCACAACTGCTTTGCAGCAAAAGGAAACTGTTATCTATATAGACGATTCTTTCAGTTTGCAAGCCAAGAGCAATGGGCTTTCCTTGTTGGAAAAATCTATTCAGGATTTCATCAAAAATGTGGATGAGGATGAAGTATTCAGTCTTTTCACCAATCAAAGAACCTATAAGGATGTAACTATAAAGGACATTCAAAATAACCTTTTAGCCTTACCGTATTCCCATACCCAATTAAATATGGATGAAATTGGACTTAAGGCAAACACTTTGTTTTCATCATCCAATTCGACCCATAAGAACTTGATATTGCTTTCAGATTTTCAACAAAATATGGAAGTGCTGAATACCCCCATTGATTCCACCATCAATACTTATGCAGTTCCCATGAGACCACTGGAGACGCGAAACCTAGCCTTGGATTCCGTGTACTTGGAAAACAATCTCACAGATCAATCCACCTTAACAATTCTACTTTCCGGGGGATTAAATGGGGAGAGTTTGCCCATATCCTTACATAATGGTCCAACCCTAATTGCAAAGACTTCTGCAAATTTCACAGAACAAGGTACCGCTACTGTAGTGCTATCTATGCTCACCAATAAAGAAATCAAAGGACTTGTAAGCATCCAGGATAATAGTTTGAGCTACGATAATCACTTTTATTTTAACGTTGACGAAAAGGAAAAAATAAAAGTGTTGGCCATTGGTGAAACCAAAAGCGATTATTTGGAACGCCTCTATCCCCCAAGTGAATTTGAATTTACATCTTTCCCTTTGAATCAGTTGAACTACAGTGCTCTGGACAATCAAAATGTAGTCGTGCTAAATCAGGTAAAGTCCTTACCCAACGGTTTGCAAAAAGTGTTGCGAACCTTCAAGGAAAATGGAGGTACTTTAATCTTTATTCCTGCACTGGAGGGCGATGTTGCAACTTATAATCAATTCTTATCTGGATTTTTTACCAGTAGGTTTACAGAATCCCTTGCACTTGAGAAGAAAATAACAGACATTTCTTTTGACCATCCCCTTTTCAAAAGTGTTTTCGAAAAAGAAGTATACAATTTTCAGTATCCTAACGTGCTACAATCGTACAAGGTTCAAACACGAGCACCTAGGGTGCTTTCTTTTGAAGGTGGTGACCCATTTCTAATGGGAATTGATGGGTTCTACTTTTTCTCAGCACCATTGAACCAAGAAAATTCAAACTTTAAAAATTCTCCGTTAATTGTACCCACCTTCTACAATATGGCGGTTTTCAGTTTAAAATCTCCAGATATTTACCATACTTTGGGAGAACCCAACACCATCGATGTTGCCGTTCAATTGAGCAATGATGGTACCCTTAAAGTTTCCAAAGAAGGCAATAGTTTTATTCCATTACAGCAAACCTTTCCCAATAAGGTCCAGATTGCATTTGACCAAAATCCCACCGAAGCCGGAATCTATAGCATTCACAATGGAACATTAAACCTTAGAAATATCAGCTTTAACTATCCTCGTACAGAGAGTGTTCTAAGGTATTTGGATGTGAACAACATGGATCATCTAGATAACATGGAATCCATAACCGAACTCTTTGATTCAATAAAAGCTGAAAATACCATTACGGCTTATTGGAAATGGTTTGTTATTTTAGCGCTACTTCTTGCGCTGTTGGAAGTTATTATTCAAAAATACGTCACATGAACATTCTGCTGAAGTCTGCAAAAATAGTGTGCCCAGAAAACAAGGCACTTCATTTAAAAAAGCGGGATATTCTAATTAAAAAGGGAATCATTGAACAAATTGCGGTTTCCATAGATGCACCATCTGGCACAAAACTACTTGATTACAAGAATTTACATGTATCCTTGGGATGGTTTGATAGTGGCGTAAGTTTTGGTGAACCTGGATTTGAAGAACGGGAAACCATTTCCAACGGACTATATGTGGCAAGCAAGAGCGGATTTACAGACATTGTTCTTAACCCCAATACACGTCCCGTTCCGGATACCAGTTCGGACATTGTTTTTTTGAAGGATAGGGCAAAGGGCAATAGCACAAGTTTACACCCACTGGGGAGTCTTACCTCAAATTCGGAAGGGAAGGATCTTGCAGAACTTTTTGATATGAGCAATGCCGGAGCTGTGGCGTTTTATGACTTTAAAAAACAGATTGCCAATCCCAACCTGCTAAAAGTTGCCTTGCTCTATGCTCAAAATTTTGGAGGACTTGTGATGTCCTTCCCGCAGGATGGGCATATTAAAGGAAAAGGCATTGTGCATGAGGGAGAAATATCAACCGCCTTGGGACTAAAAGGGGTTCCTGCTTTAGCAGAAGAGCTACAAATTGCCCGCGACCTCTTCATCCTGGAATATACTGGAGGTAAATTACATATTCCCACCCTATCTACAGCCGACTCCGTAAAATTGGTGGCCAATGCCAAAAAGAGAGGTTTGGATGTGAGTTGTAGCGTGGCTATCCATAATTTAATCTATACGGATGAAAATTTGAGGGAATTTGATTCTAATTTTAAAGTATCGCCACCGCTTCGGGAAAGACCCGATTGTAAAGCTTTAATCAAGGGATTGAAGGATGGTACAATTGATTTCGTTACCACGGATCATACACCTTTGGATATCGAAGAAAAAAGAGTGGAATTTGACAATGCAGGTTTTGGAACCATTGGGATGGAATCCGCTTTTGGTACACTTAATCAGCTATTAGGCCTGGAGGATACCATAGCTCTTTTAACCAAAGGGCATGAACGATTTGGATTGAATCCTGTAAAGATACGGGAAGGTGAACTAGCCTGTCTATCCCTTTTTAATCCTGATCTGGAATCCGTCTTTGACCAAGATGATATTCTGTCCACATCACAAAATAGTATGTTCATGGGTGCAACTCTTAAGGGAAAGGTCTACGGAGTAATCAATAATAATCAAATCACAATCTAACAATTTGAGCGACTCGAAATCCGGAAGGACAACTGCTATTTTAAGTTACATTACCATAATTGGTTGTTTAATAGCAATTACTAGGAACATGGAGCCCAAAAACGCCTTTGCCCGCTTTCATACACGCCAAGCCTTTGGCATCCACTTGATCTATCATTCCGTTGCAACTTTTCTAAATCTTTCCAAAATCGATACAGGTTGGGTTTTTCTATGGTCTTTGTATGCAATTGGCATTCTATTCTGTCTTTTTGGGGCCATAAAAAACAAGCAACAATTCTTGCCACTACTGGGGACACATTTTCAAAAATGGTTTACCTTTATTCCATAATATAGACCCATGTCCCCCACCTTATTATCTTTGGAATACCTACTACGACCTTCTTCTTTAAAATCAGGTAAAATCCCTAGTATTTTCATGTTCCATGGATATGGGAGCAATGAGGAAGACTTATTTTCCTTTGCTTCAGAATTACCCGAAGAACTTTTAGTAATTTCTGTTAGGGCACCTTTCGATTTAGACCCCTTTGGCCATGCGTGGTATACTATAAATTTTGATGCTGAATACGGTAAATGGAGTGATGACGAGCAAGCAAAAATCTCCCGGGATAAAATTGTTGCCTTCATGGACGAAGCCTCAGAGGCCTATAGTTTGGATCAGAATAACATAACCCTTTTGGGTTTTAGTCAAGGAACTATTCTCAGCTATGCTGTTGCGCTATCTTTTCCAGAGAAAGTGAAAAATGTAGTAGCTCTAAGTGGATACATTAATGAAAAAATACTGCTGGACGGTTATAGCGACAAAGACCATAGCCATTTGAATATTTATGCCTCCCATGGGCAGGTAGATCAGGTGATTCCTTTGGAGTGGGCCCAAAAGTCACCAGAAGTGTTGAAAAGCCTGAACATTAACCATAAGTACGAGGAATTCCCAATTGGCCATGGGGTTTCCCAACAAAACTTCTATTCTTTCCGAGATTGGTTAGCGCAATATCTTTAGTTGCTACGAGTGTAGAGCAGGTGGTCCACCAAGGTAAAGTCCACAGCCAAATTGTCTTTCAGTTCGTATTTGATAACCAAATCGCCCCAATATTTTCCATCTGAAAAGTCTGCAAGCAACCATTTATGGTTTAAGATTTTAATTTTATTGATTTTAAAATCACTTTCCATACCATCATACGGAACCAACGGGTTGTTTCCTTTTTGCTCATTGGTTTCCAAAAGCTTATCCTCAATATATCGCACTGGGTCCTTCAAGTCCAAATGTTCATAATACGCTAAGGCATCATCATTATTCTCCAAAGAGAAATATTGGATATCAAGAATTCTAAGTTGTGATTGTTGTAAAGAGTCCTTTAAATCTGCCACTTCTTTTCTCAAACCATCAATATCGGAATTCAAGGTTTTTTGCAGGTTGTTGACGCTTACAAATTGATACAAAACAATCAATGCGGCAAAAACAAATAAGTACAAAAATATTTTACTTTTCATAGGGATTAAATCTTCAATTGTAAATTATCGTAGGCCAAATGTACATTTTTAGGCAATCTTTTTTCAACCTCTTCGTGAAACCCCAACAAATGACTAATATGGGTTAGGTAAGTTTGTTCAGCACCTACCAAACTGGCAAAGGCCAATGCTTCTTCCAAATTGAAATGGGAATGATGGGCCTCTTCCCTTAAGGCATTCACCACTAGTACCTTGGCTCCTTTCATTTTCAGAATTTCAGATTCGTCAACTCGTTTCACATCTGTTAAATACACAAAATCTCCAAAACGATAGCCAAAGACTTGTAGCCGATTATGATACACTTGAATGGGAATAACTTCCAAATCACCCAATTGCAGCGATTGATTGTTTACTACCTCCGTAGTACCCACCGCCGGGGCTCCTGGATATCTATTCTCATCTGCAAAAACATAGTCGAACCGTCTTTTAAGTGAGTCCAGTACCCTTTTATGCGCATAAATGGGAATATCCCCTTGTCTAAAGAAAAAGGGGCGAATGTCATCAATTCCTGCCGTATGGTCGGCATGTTCATGGGTAAATAGGATGCCATCTAAACGATGGATGGAATTGGATAGCATTTGCTGCCTAAAATCTGGGCCGCAGTCAATGACATAGTTAAAACCCTTCCACGAAACCAAAACGGAAACTCTTAATCTTTTGTCTTTTGAATCAGTACTTAAACACACAGGGTGCTGGCTGCCAATAACCGGAATTCCCTGAGAGGTTCCCGTTCCCAAAAAGGTAATGGTCATCGTGTTATCCATTAAATCCAAAATTATAACTTATTTATTTAATAGATTTGATGAAGAGTGTAACTTTGTCTTCAATAAAACCACGGAAATGTCCACTGCAAATAGCCATCAGCATTCGTTTGAGAATATTCCTTCAATTAAGGCAAAAACCCTTAGGATTAACTTGAATCCCAATATTTATGGAACCTTCGCCGAAATTGGTGCTGGACAGGAAACTGCCCGTCAATTTTTTAGGGCAGGAGGAGCTTCCGGAACCATAGCCAAGGCGATGAGTGCCTATGATAAATCTTTTAGTGATGCCATTTATGGCGTTGAAAAGGATGGTCGCTATGTTACCCAGCCTCGTTTAAAAAGGATGTTGGAACATGAAATGCGCTTAGTTGAAGAGCGGATAAGTAGGGAGAACAATCCAGAATATCTGTTTTTTTCCTATGCCAATACTGTGGCCACTATCGATTTTTCCAAGCGCTATAAAGGACATGGATGGATAGGTATCCGATTTCAATTAGATCCCAAACAGAAGGAATATGATGAGATTGTCCTGCATATCCGATTTCAACAAAGTGAAGCAAGGTTACAGCAAGAAACCCTTGGAACCTTAGGGGTCAACCTAATTTATGGGGCATTTTTCAAATACCATAAGCCAAAAAAATTACTGAAATACCTATATGACCATATTGATCGGGACACCATTGAGATTGATATGGTAAATTTTACAGGGCCGCATTTTAAAGATGTAGACAATAGATTGATGAGTTTACAACTTATTAGGAACGATATGACTGATGCCGTTATGTTTGGTCCTGATGGCAACAACTTACTTCCAGCAGCGGTGCTTTATAAAAAGAACATCTTGGCGCTACGAGGCAGTTTCAGACCAGTGACCAAGGTGAATATGGACATGTTCCAAAAGTCCTACGATATTTTCATAAGGGAGCAGACTGTGGAATATGAAAATACC
This sequence comes from uncultured Allomuricauda sp., assembly GCA_965117065.1. Taxonomy (GTDB): domain Bacteria; phylum Bacteroidota; class Bacteroidia; order Flavobacteriales; family Flavobacteriaceae; genus Flagellimonas. Next base: position 273,039 of record OZ220751.1, on the reverse strand, counting down.
ATCGTAGTCTTTGAAATAACCCTTTCTAACTTGAAGGCTTCCGGAGAGATTGATGAACAGGATTTTATGGACCGTGCCGAGCTACTTTGCTCCCTAGGACATACCGTGCTAATTTCCAATTTCAAGGAATACTACAAACTTGTGGAGTACTTTAACAATTACACCAAAGCCAGATTGGGATTAACCATGGGCGTTAATAATCTGGTAGATGTTTTTGATGAAAAATACTACCGAGATTTGAGTGGTGGTATTTTGGAAGCTTTTGGTAAACTATTCTTCAAGGATCTAAAGGTTTACCTCTACCCTATGAAAGATCCTGCAACAGGGCAGATCATGACCAGCAACAACGTAAAGGTGCATCCAAGAATGAAGGAGTTGTACAAATTCTTTAAGTACAATGGAAAGGTTATGGACATCATCGATTATGATCCGGATATTATGGACATTTTTTCACGTGAAGTACTTAAACGTATTACTAGTGGTGAAGATGGCTGGGAACAAATGCTTCCTGAAGGTATTGCAGAAATGATCAAAGAAAAACAACTTTTCACTAGAAAACTCATTGAGGAAAACCAAGACACTTAAGTATAGTTTGCCCTGCCTCTTCCTTTACGCAATTTTATAGCTGAAATTAGGGCAATCAAGACAACTAGAGGTATTAAATACCATAGGTAATTGCTTTTTTTATCTGGATTTTCAGTTATGCTGATCAAGGTGTTACTTTTTTGATGGGTCAGCACTTGTTTTTTGCCACCCACCCAAGTCACAATTATTTTATCCACAAATTCGATGTCCCCCAATCCAAAATGGGCTATAGCGGAATTTTGCGACATATGGCTGGAATTACCTCCATCAATTTCACGAATCATATGCTTGTTTCCAGCAATCACTTCTACTTTCGATCCCAGTCCATTGGTTTCAGACTGAATTCCCTTTAGTGCCACTTTTAACCAATTGCCTTTGGTTCCATCATTCCTAAACAATTTGGTTAAGGATGTTGCCCTATAATTTTCGTGGATAGGTTTTTGGTTAACGACCAAAATATCTAAATCGCCATCATTTTCCATGTCGAAAACCACAGAACCCCTTCCCACTCCTGGATCATTAATACCCTTTAAACTGGCGAGCTCTTCAAAAGAGCCATTAGTGTTTTCGTAATAAAAATTGGCCATCGGATTGCAATTGGGGTTTAGGTCGCCGTTGGAGACATATAAATCCAAGTCCGTATCATGATCAAAATCTGCAAAATTGGCCCCCCAACTAATGGCAAAATTGTAGGCACCGGTTTCTTTAGCTACATTGACAAAGGGTTTGCTTTCTCCTTGGTTTTGCATTAAAAAGTTAAACTTGATGTTGGTAACGAAATAATCCAAAAGCCCATCTGAATTATAATCCCCTACAGCAGCCCCCATCGCATTGATTTTTAAATCCATTTCATGGATCTTACTTACATCATTGAATCGTTTCCTTGGCCATTTGTTCTTATAAAGAAAGTTTGGAATGGCCTTGTACCCAAAATCATTGTTTACTATAATATCCTGATCCCCATCGTTGTCAAAATCCGTAAAAACGCTTCCAAAACCAAAACCTTTGTGGCCTAAATCATACTCCTCATAAACATTTTCAAAAAATTTTCCCTCTCTATTTAAAAAAAGATAGTCCTTAGATGTTTGATGGGCACTCGCAATAGTCGCATCTTTTAGTATTCCCAGTTGACCTTTGAATTCAACGAAATAATTGCCCACGTATAGGTCCGGGTAACCATCCGCGTTGATATCCCCAAAAGATGCACCCGTACTAAACGAATTAAATTCATCCAGCCCAAATTCCGTCGTGGCATCCCTGAAAGTTGAATCTCCATTGTTTAGGAAAAGCAAGTTTTTGGCTCGAGGAATTATCGACTTACTATCCATCATATTTATGGTAGTAATATAGAGGTCTCTCCAACCATCCCTGTTTACATCGGCACTAGTCACACCTTGGGTAACAAAGTGCTGTGTTGTCTCCAATCCCGATCCTGTATATACATTCTTGAATTGCCCATTGCCCAAATTCAAGTATAACGCATCAGCACCCGTGCCTCCTGTAATGAATAAGTCCTGATAGCCGTCATTATTGAAATCGAAGGCAACTGCCCCACCTCCAAAAGTGCCCTCAAAAACTAGAAATTGGTGGTCAATGCCAGCCTCATGAGTTACATCGGAGAACATTTTTTGGGAATGAGTACTTTGCAAGAGCATTAAACCCAGAACGAAAAATATGCATGCCTTTTTGCCCATCAATCTTTTTTGCTCCAGTTTAGGTTGATTACGCTTTGAGCAATTTTTTTGCCCTCTAACAAGCCCACCTCATTGTCCTGGGGCGTATGAATGCCTCCATAAAATCTGGAGTCTGCAGTTTCCATTGCGGCCTCCCAAAAGGAATTAAAATTTCGAATTACAAAGTCTGTATCTCTAACTTCATCCCGTTCCCTCCCTTCGTGAGCACGGTCAGTAAGCTTGAACTCCTTTCCAAATTGGTATTCCAAAACAGTTGCCATGGCCCCGGCATTGATAGCATGTCCTGATGGAAAAGATGGAAAAGGTGGGTCTGGCCAAAAAGACTCCCATTCCTGATCAATGAACTGCGGGATATAGGTGTTTGGTCTCTCCGAAAAAAAATGGTATTTCCATTCCCAGCAATTAGTAAAAGCGTCCGCCACGGCTATACCTGTTTTTGCATAGGCTTCAGCGCATTTTATTACTGAAGGACGTTCTTTTTCTACAGCCAAGGTTACATAATAATAGGAATGACCTGGAGGCGTAAAAGTGACATCAGGATCATCTCCCCACCAGATTGCAGCTTCCTTTTCTTTTTGGGTAAGCGTCATGTCCTTTTCATAAACCCTCAAGAACTCCTGGTAATACGGTGAGTTTGGAACTGTATCATATGGAATCATATAAGGAAGAGGTAAATCTGAGTTCTCTTTTAAAAATCTTCTATTTTCTCCCCAGTGTGGGTGTAAGGGATGATGACTGAACGATTGGGCAAATAAGGGTGGTTTCCATGAACCCTGTCTCTCTGGATGAACCATTTCTTTATCAAAATTATGTAGGTACCCCCTGTGTCCCCCATCGGTTTTGGACCATTCGAAAATGGCATCAGCTACCTGTTTCCCATAGGCCATCGATCGTTCCGCCACTTCCTGATTTTCCAGTTGCTTTGCAAAGCTGTTGTAAATTTCTAGTTCCAATGAATCAATACGTACCTTATTCTCATCTGAAGTTTGCAGATATATGCTCTTAAGTATAGCTGCCTGTCCAGCATTAAGGCATAAAGCCCAGTTATAAATCTTATCTTTTTCGGGTATGGGAATGTTGTCCAACCCATTTAACTGCCCTGCTAGGGAATTATGGGATGGGTATCCATTTACAATTGACTCATACATGGTTAGCCCAATGTATCCAAAGCCTCTTGAGGCAAAAGTGGGTGAATTGGCAGGAGTATATTGTGTAATATAAGTTGTCATTTTAGCCCACTCCAAAACAACATCCTGCTCGGTTAAATGTTTAGCGTTTTTAGCACATCCAAGAGTCAAAAGTGTCAAAAGCAGCATTGCTACTAAACGGAGATGATGTCTTGGTTTTACCTTTATCATATCGCTTACTTAGCTTTAATTTGATATGCCATTATCGATTTACCATACAAACCAATTAAAAGGGTGTCATCCATAATCAAGGCACTTTGCACAACTCCGTTCACATTCAATCCAGAAGCGGTTTGGTTTTGATAAGCGAACTCCCCTGTTCCATCACCCAATAACAACATCCCATAGTTGGCATCAAACTTTCCAAGCCTTAACTTGTAATGGTGATTATTGCCAAACAGAAGTATGTCTTTATGGCCATCCTTATTGAAATCTCTAATAACTAACTCATTAACCGGAGCAAATTGAGCTTCAATAGGCAAGGTAACTTCTTTAAAAAACCCGGTTTCGGATCCCAAGAATAGGGAAGTTTTCATATGGGTCGCTTCCAATCTGTTGGATTTGGAAATCACATTTTCCCCAAATATTTCGCTGATGGTAGCATCTGCATAACTATCGTAGCTGGTGTATTTGGACCTTAAATGGGATAGCTGCCCCAATAATTCATCTCTGGTGAGGTAAGGATAGCTCTCACCTTGTATATAATAGCAAAAAATAGGATCTACAGCACCATTTACATCAAAATCCATATAATATACCTCGGCGGGTTCCTCCTCGGAAACCTGAAATTGGGTATTGGTTCCCATATTTCCTACTATTAGGTCTTTTATGCCATCACCGTTTACATCGTCGACATTGATTGTATTCCACCAGCCTTTGTATTGTTTACCCAAATAACGGGAAGTGCTATTTTGAAGCTTTCCATTTTGTAGTGTAAAAATAGAAATGGGCATCCAATCCCCAACCACCACCAGTTCTTTGGTTCCATCGTTGTCCAGATCGACCCAGCTAGCATCCGTAACCATTCCCAGGTCTGAAAACTTCTTGGCAATATCCTGTGTTTGCTCTAAAAAGTTGCCTTTGCCGTCATTTACCAACAAGTAACTCCTTGGGGTTTCCGGATACCTGCCAGGAATTACCCGTCCCCCCACAAATAGATCTGGGAAGCCGTCCTTGTTGATGTCGCTTACGGCCACACAGGATTTACTACCACTTATTGCTGGTAGTATGGTACTTTTCAAAGCTGAATCTTTAAGGGAAAAGTTTCCCTTTCCATCCCCAAAATATAACCTGTCCCTTAGTAACTCATCCTGAGGTTTAAGATTGTGGTACCCTCCACTGGCAACATATACATCAAGATTTCCATCCGAGTCGGCATCTAAAAAGGCAGCAGACACATCATGATAATCTTTGTCCATTTCAAAATCCAGAACATTGTGCTGACGAAAGTTGCCTGCTGATGTTTGTATAAAAATAGCAGCGGATTGTGCCCTAGACCCCCCTATAAAGACGTCTTCCCTTCCATCATTGTTTACATCGCCTTGAATCATGCACGGCCCCGAGTGGGAAAATTGATTAATCAACAAGGATTGTCGCTTAAAGTCATTGATGTTGTCAGGGACATGCTGGTATGCCAATGGTGGTTTCACTATTTTGAAGGTAGTCTCCCCTTCCACTGTAGGGTTCTGGTTTTTTTTCTTCGCCCTTGCCTCCTCCAAAAGTAAAACCTGATCTACTTGAACATTGGTAACGGTTTGAACATGACCGCTACTCCATCGTATGGTTAAGGAATCAATTCTTGTTGCATCACCTAATCCAAAATGCAGAATATCGGATACAGAGGACAAATAACCCCTTGTAGTCATCTGCTCTTGACTTTGCATTCCTTTTTCAGTAAAAAGACTGATTTTGGCCCCTAGTCCCTGTATATTTCCTTGGTCTCCTTTTAGTTTTACTTGTAGATAGTGCTTCCTTCCGTCGGATTCATTCCGATAGATAAATGCTGGTTTGTTGATATTATTGACGACTAAATCCAGGTCACCATCGTTGTCAAGGTCCGCATAGGCAGCCCCATTGCTGTTGGCCACTTGATCTACCCCTAAGCTTCTGGTCTTGTCTTGAAATTTCAATCCCTTTTTGTTCAGGTATAAATAATTTGGTAAATCCGTTGCCGGCATTTGCTTTATTATTTCAAGTACATCTTCCCTGACCAACCTTCCTTTGGATTTCACATAATCTTCCATATAGTTGATGAAATCCAAATTGGTATAGTCCCTAAAATATCCATTGGTTACGTATAGGTCTTTCCATCCGTCGTTGTCAAAATCCGCCAAAAGGGCGGACCAGCTCCAGTCTGTATTTGAAACCCCAGCCAGTTGCCCAATTTCACTATAAGTACCATTACCATTGTTCAATTGTAGCATATTGCGCATGTATTGGTAGTGAAATCCGCTTCGAAGACTTAGGTCAAATTTTTCATAATTGTCCGGAGCCAACAGAAGTTTCTGTCTTCTATTGTCTTCCGGTAGCATATCCAGAGTAAAGATGTCTGCCCAGCCATCATTATTGATGTCCGCGATGTTGTTCCCCATGGAAAAATGACTAGTATGGCCCATACTAGTTTGCAATTGATCGGAAAAAGTACCATCCCCCTTGTTTATATAGAGATAATCTGGAATGGTATAGTCATTAGAGACATAGAAATCTTCCCAGCCATCATTGTTAACATCACTAATACACAACCCTAGACCATAACTCAAAGAAGAGCCACTTATCCCGGTACTGGTGGTAACATCCTTAAACTTTCCGTTTGTTTGTTTGTACAGCCTCAGTCCCCTATGTGGATCGTCCACTTTGAGGAATTTTTGGGTACTTACCTCATTTAAAACCGGAATTGACTTGGGATTATGATTAAGTAAAAGAGCATCCAAGTCTCCATCATGGTCATAATCAAAAAAGTGTGCTTGATTGCTATATGCGCCACTATCTAGTCCATATGCTTCTGCGCTTTCCGAAAAAACGGGAATTCCATTTTCATCATTCCCTTTATTAATGAATAATTGATTCTTTCTTTTGTGTTCTGGTAGTGCCCCAGAATAACACAGGTATATATCGAGCTTACCATCTGCATTAATGTCCACTGCGGTTACCCCTGTCTTCCAAGGCCCTTGTCTTCCTGATGTCCCGGAGATATCAGTAACATCGAAGAATTGCATATTTCCCTGGTTCAGATATAATTTATTATCTCCCAGATTGGACGAAAAATAGATGTCAATTTTCTCGTCACCATTAAAATCCCCAACTGCTACACCTCCTCCATTGTATAAATACTCGTACATGAGCACATTGACATTAAGGTCTTCTTTTAAAAAATTCTGAAAGTGGATATTGGTTGTACTGGGTGGTAAAAGGGAAAACAACCGCTCTTCAGATTCGCTCACATCAGCATTTGTCACAATATTGGATTCCTTTTTGCATCCAAAAAATGTAAGGAGGCAAAAGGCCAAAACCGAAATACTATGTTTGAGGCTGTTTATCATATCTTGAATGGAAAAAATCCATCCTAATTAAAGGACGGATTTTCCACTAACTCAAAAGGAAATTAACTAATAAAACTAAACTTAAAATCAATCAGTATCCAGGATTTTGAACCAGTAAATCGTTACGGCTAATTTCATCCCGGCTAATAACTCTATAATACATTTTATCGTCCCATATTCGGGTTTCATTATCAGTATTGTCAATAGGCACGTATAAATAATCATAAATAGCCTTGTCATGCCTATATGGTATATGAGCGGTTTCACCTGCTTTTACCGTGGCGCTTGCTTGCATTACTTTTATTCCCCTACCTAAGGTTGTCTCAGCTATCATCCACCTTCTTGCATCAAAATAGCGATGCTCTTCATAGGCTAATTCAACATGCCGTTCGTTTCTATAGCGATCTCTTAATGCGTCACCGGTATCTGCAATTGCCGGCATTCCCACTCTATATCTTATTTTATTCAACCAGTTGACAGCCTCGACTTCATCTCCAGTTTCAATACAAGCTTCCACATAATTCAATACCATTTCAGTATACCTTATAAATGGCCAAGGAACTACTTGGGCATTGGATCGATTATCTACAAGTCCTGGGTCCGGATCAATGAACTTTCTCACATAATATCCGGTTCTACTTCCATTCCAATCCTCAATAGGCGATTGTCTGGTATCCACCCCAGGAACGGTACCACCTGCTCCGTCATCGTAAGAGCCTGTTTGTATTTGATCTACAGGATCTATACTTGCTACATCGGAAGGACGAGGTTTCCAATCTGAACCATCATAAAGCACGGTTGCATAAAATCTAGGGTCTCTATCTGCATATGGATCAGCGGCATGTGCGGGATTGTTCCAATCAAATTGGGAACCATCCATCATTTCATAATCATCAACCAATTGTTGAATGGGAGTGTTACCTGCCCAGTTATGGTATCCGTTTGGACCGTTGTTAACTCCAACATTGATTCCCCCAAGCGGCCAATCGTTTTCCTCCGTATATAGGCCCGTATGGGTACGCTCCCAAATTAACTCAACCGCAGCTGCAGCATCACCTATACTACTTCCCCCTGCCATAGACAAGGATACGTAATTGGCTTCGCCCTCTTCGGAGGTAACTGGTGCATTAAGGTCTAATTTATAACCAGCTGACAAATCCATTACGGCTTTTGCAGCTGTTTTAGCGGCTTGCCAGCGAGACATTTGGTCTCCGGATCCATAGGCCACCAACTCTAAATTGGAAAAAGCACCTAATGTTGCGGAATTGGCAGACGCGGTTGGACCGTGATGCAAATCGCTCGCAGCATACAAAAGTACACGAGCTTTTAGAGCCATAGCCGCCAATCTGCTTGCTCTACCTTTGGTAATTTCCTTACCATCAAGCAGGGTAGCCGCGGTATCCAAATCGCTAATGATAAAATTCACGGTTTCCTCATAAGTGTTTCTGGCCACACTAAAGTCATCCCCTAAATTATAGGGAGCATTAATTAGGGGAACTCCACCAAAATGTCTTAACAACTGATGGTAATAATACGCACGTAAAAAATAACTCTCACCCATTAACCTTTCATTTAAGGTACTGTCATCAAATGTGGCTTCAGGTAATTCTTGCAAGGCAATGTTGGCATTTCTAACAGCCCCATAGAGTTCGTCCCATGTTGGGAGAATTCGCGTGTTACCCAAATTGGAAGGAGTCACCGTACCTTCAGTTAGTACATCAATTCCCCTACCTGAGTGGGTAAACATGGCTTCATCTGTTAAGGCAGAAAGCCCTTCTTCCTCAAAACCTGCATTTCCAAGGGATGAATAAATTCCAAATACAAAAGCTTGTGCCAAAGCTCCGTCTCCCCAAGTAGCATCAGAAGATACACTATCCTTGGGTTGAGTGTCCAAAAAATCATCGTTACATGATATGCAAAATGCGAATGCCATCAGAATGAAAGCAATATATTTTCTAATATTTTTCATAACCAATAATTTAAAAAGTCAAACTAAATCCTGTGTTAATAACCCTAGATTGGGGATAAGCCCTTCCATTTCCTGCATTAGATTCTGGATCAAAAATCTTGTTCTTGGCGAAGGTGGCCAGGTTAAGGCCACTTACATAAATTCTGAAATTGGACAAGCCAAAGGGTTCAATCATATCAGTTGGAAAGTTATATCCCAGACTAACATTCTTAATTCGGAGGTAATCCTTGCTGAACAACAAATAGGAATTTTGACCAAATGCTCCACCCGTGTAATAGGTGTCTCCCCTACTTGCCAAACGTGGATGTACACTACTTGGATTGTCTATGCTCCATCGGTTATCGTAGCTATACTTGAGGTAGTTTCCAATATCTCCGGACTCCGTAAAAATACGCAAGGAAGCTCCGGTCGCTCCTTGTAGTAGTACAGAAAGGTCAAAATTCTTGTAAGAAGCATTAAACGTTGCTCCAAAGTTGAAGGTTGGAGTGTCATTCTCATCTAAACGAACTTGGTCATCTCCATTAATAACACCATCGTTATTTATGTCCTTGAACTTCATGTCACCAGGTCTCAACTGCGAGGTTACACCACTATAATCCAGGGTGTTGGCAGCAATATCTGCTTCATCAAGGAACGCTCCGTCAGATTGGTATACAAAATGACTTCTGATAGGCTTACCTTCTTGTCTTTGGTAGGTCGGTGCTCCAGGAATTTCATCCATAAAATCGACCGTGTTCTTGGCTACACCTCCATTGATTCCAACATCAAAACTAAATGAATCCGGGTCTCCGCCGAAGTAGTTGACAGCAAACTCGAAACCTTTGTTGGTTACTTCACCCGCATTAACTGGAGGTAAACGATCCGCAATACCTGAGGATCCCGGGGTGGAACCCGTCTGCTGTATCAAAATCTGGTCTCTTTTGTTTAAAAAATATTCCAGTACAAAAGAAATCTTGTTGTCCAAAACACGTCCATCCAATCCAATATTAAAGTTGTTCGCGCGCTCCCATGTAAAGTTGTTGTTCGCAAGCAATGGTTCTAGAATGGTGGTTTGTACCGCTCCATTGATAGGGTATCTATTAAAATCATAAATGGATAGGTAGGCATATTCTCTAAGCTCGTCATTTGAAATCTGACCATCGCCATTATCATCAAAAGCAACTTGATCATTACCCATTTGACCGTAAGATGCTCTAATTTTCAGATTGTTAATAAAATCAATGTTGAAAAATTCTTCGTTGGAAATGTTCCAACCTGCCAAGAATCCTGGGAAAAACCCAAAACGGTCATTGGAAGGAAAAATGTAAGATCCGTCGTATCTCCAAATAAACTCTGCCAGATATTTTTCTTTAAAGTTATATTGGAAACGTCCATAATAACCCAATCTGTTTCTATTGTAAGCTACCCCGTCTGCAACTTGTCCATCTTCGCCACCTACTGTAAGCTGATCTATGGCATCGGATAAAAAGTCAATTCTACTTCCAGATAACTCCTCAATACCGATAGTTTCTTTAGTAACCCCTGCTAGTGCACTGATTGTATGGTTGCCAAAGCTTCGCTCGTAGTTAAGCAAGGCCGTTAGGTTTACATTCAATTGGCTCCTGGATTGTTGTAATAACCTTGGGTTGGTGAATGAAGAACGCTGTGCACCATTCAGGATTACTTCACCCGTACTTGTGTACGTGTCCCTATCCAAAAAATAAAGATCCCATGGGGTTTCCCATAATTTCCTTTGGTCAAAACGCTGATCTACTCCTGCCAGTAAAGTCAGTTTTAAACCATCTACCCATGGGTTTGTGATATCCAAAGAACCTGTGAACTGTAAATAGTCCCTTTTTTCCCTATCATAACCTGTGGCGTTAGTGGATATAACTACCGGCTGTTGTCCATTTTCAATATCGGGACCCGGAAGTCCGCCTGGCCAAACGGCCACATCAGTGGGTTTACCCCTCATCAACATCCTGAAAATGGCATCTGAACTTTCTGTGGGCAATGAACGATCTTCTTTACGATAGGCCATACCCATTTTGGCTACTACATAATCATTGATAGTTGCCGTGGTGTTGAGCCTAAAATTGTATTGTTGATATCTAGTACTTGAGTTTTTATAGATACCTTCTTGGTCAGAGTAACCCAGAGAGGAGAAGTACTTTACCTTATCACTGCCTCCAGAAACGGAGAGATTGTGTCTGCTCTGACTTGCCCAATCCTGAAAAGTGGCATCGAACCAATCACTATCTGGATACAGGTATGGGTCTGAGCGATTGAGGTATCCTTGAACATCTGCTGGACTGAACACCGCATTAATAACTCCTGTACCTGCATCTTGGGGCGTATAACTGCCCGCATTGCGTATAGCCTGTGAAGCTGCTGACCACTCACCGGCCGGCAGGTTGTAGATAGGCAACTCATTTCTTATATCGGCATACTCCACAGCATTGGACATTTCTGGCACAAATGTGGGTTGGCTTAAACCGAAATCTGCATTGTAAGTAATTGTGGGTTTGCCCGAGCTACCTTGTTTAGTGGTAATAATTATGGCGCCGTTAGCCGCCCTTGCTCCATAAATAGCTGCCGAAGCATCTTTTAACACTGATATGTTTTCAATATCATTGGAGTTTAACCTTGAAATTCCTCCATCTCTATCAGGAATACCGTCGATAACTACCAAGGGTTGATTATTTCCCAAGGTATTTGTTCCCCTAATTGTAATATTGGATTCATCATTACCCGGTTCACCGCTGGTTTGTATGATCACTACACCTGGTAAGCGCCCTGCCAAGGAGTTGGAGACACTAATAGCGGGCGACGATTCCAAAACCGCACCCTTAACCGCGGTAACTGCTCCAGTTACTGTTGCTTTTCTTTGGGTACCGTAGCCCACCACAACCACTTCATCCAGCTGTGATGCGTCTTCTTCCAATAATATAGAAAGATCATCTTGTCCATTTACCGATACTTCCATGGTTCTGTACCCCAAATAGCTAATCACCAAAACAGCATCTGCTGCTGCTTCGAGGGTAAACTCGCCATCAAAATTGGTAGCTGTTCCAGTATTGGTGTTTTTCACTACAACAGAAGCTCCGGGAATAGCGATACCGGTAGCAGCGTCCTTAACCGTTCCGGAAATGGTATTTTGTAGACTTTCTATAAGTACTTCACTGATTTTATCAGGAGTCATACTAGAGCTAGCCTTCTGTTCATTTTTTCGTAGTAGGTTCTCTATTCTCTCCCTTAATTCGGGTTTGTTACGTGGAAAAAGAATAATCTGGTTTCTAACATAGCTGTAGTCAATTTCAGAATTGGAGAACAGTGTCTGCAGCGCATCTTCAATGATGTAATCGTTGACATTTAACGATTGTTTTTTGTCAACATTGACGATACTGCTGTTGTAAAAAAAGCTGTAATCGCTTTTCTTTTCAATTTCCTTAAGAATCTTCTTAAGCTTGGCATTGGTCATGTTCAGTGTTATCTTTTGAGCATAAAGGTCTGAAGCAAAGACCTTTACCACACTAAAGCATACCAATAGAAAGTAAATTTTCATAATCCGTAAAAAGGGGATTGTTGAAAAAAAATGTTCCTTTTTTTTCATAATTTTGAATTGGTTTTAGTTATTTAATTTTCGACAGTTAAGTAATTAGCTAAAAGAGGGTGTTTGCGAGACATCCTCTTTTTTATTTTTGTTTATCTATTATTACATAGTTTTCTTTTAGTTTACATTGAATAGGAGAGGAAAGTTCAAATAAGGTCAACACTTCTTCAATCGTGAGATTATCAAACACCCCTTTAAATTTGTAATCCAGTAATTCCTTGGAATTTACTAGGAAGGTTACGTCATAAACCCGCTCCAAGTCCTTCAGTACAATCCTTAAATCGGTTTCATCATAGATGAGCTTACCATCTTTCCAAGAAATCAATCTTTCCGTTTCAACTTTATCAATGATCAGTTTATCGTCTGCCTTATTATAGGTGGCTCTTTGCGAGGGATATAATAGCACCGTCTTATTATCCTTTCTCTCCACCACTTGTACTTTCCCGCTCACCAAAGTTGTTTCCACTTTTTTGTCCTCTGGATAAGATTTGACATTAAAAACGGTTCCAAGCACCTTAATGTCCATCCCTTCATTGGTGTTCACTATAAATGGCTTTTCCTTGTTTTCGGTTACCTCAAAAAAGGCCTCTCCTTTTAGTAGCACCTCCCTGGTTTTTCCTGTAAAGTTTGTGGGATAGGACAAAACACTGTTGGAGTTTACAATTACCTTGGTGCCATCGGACAGTAACACTTCTTCTTTTTCGCCAATGGACGTGCTAATCATGACCATGGCATTCTCCGTTGGGGTTTCAGTTTGAAAGCCGGTGTCCTTAAAATATAAGGCCAGACCAAAAAGTATGACCAAAATGGCCGCATACCTATAAAGTCTGCCAATGGATCTCTTCGATTTGTTCTGAGCTTCGTTTCCAATATTTGCCAAAGCGTGGGAAACATGTTCCGCTTTGGCCAAATGGTAAGTCTTTTGCGCCTTTTTGTTTTTGAGAAGCCATTCTATAACTTCCTTCTTTTTGTGAAAACCAAGACGCCCTTCAATAAGGTCGAAAATGTGCTTTTTCTTCATTGCAGCAGATGCCTTTTATACTAATGACGCATAAATGGTATACTATCCCCTACTTAGAATCAGGATTTTTTTAAAAAATTGTGAAGTACTCTCTTAAATGTACCTTAAGGTGCTTTAGGGCCTTGGAAATATGGTTCTCCACCGTTTTGGTGGAAATGTTCAATTTTTCCGCAATTTCTTTATGCTTAAGACCTTCTTTTCTACTTTGAATAAATACTTGTCTGCACTTTTCTGGAAGTTGGGCTATTCCAATATCAATTTGCTTGTGTAATTCTTTTTCTATAATCGCACTGGCAGACTCATTGGACAGGGCATATAAGTTAAGTAAGTTTTGTCTTTGTTCCAAATTGGTCTCTATGGCCAACTTATCTTTCTTAGCGCGGAGAAAATCCAAACAAGCGTTGCGGGTCATTTTAAATAAATACCCGGTTAGGTTGGTAATCTGGCAATTCTGTTCTTGCTTCTTCCACAACTTGACAAAAACATCCTGTACTATTTCCTCCGCATCTTGTTTGGAAGAAATATAACTATAGGCGATCAACTTAAGCTTGTTGAAATATAAATTATGAATAACCTCAAAGGTCTCATTGATATCATGAGAAACAACTACAGGAGTCTGTATATATGAGGTTTCCGAGGCCATTAGTTAGTGTTAGCTGAGTAGATTCCAATTGTTTCGAATTGAAAATCCATAGTAATAATAGCCTATTTATTTAAAAAATCAAAAAACTAGCCTGTTTTTATGAGAAAATCACAAATTATTGGTTTTTTTTCCAAAATCGTAAAAAGTTCAGTTTAAGATCTGGGCAGCATGGTCTTTTGCTTTTACTTTATCGATGACCTTCTCGATTACACCATTTTCGTTAATGACAAAGGTCACTCTGTGGATACCATCAAACACTCTTCCCATGAATTTTTTTGGTCCCCAAACCCCAAAAGTCTCAATAACTTTATGGTCTATATCTGCCAACAAGGGATAAGGAAAATTAAACTTGTTTCTAAAATTTGTTTGCTTACGTTCGGTATCCGCACTTACCCCTAATATGCTATACCCATGTTCTAAAAGTTCGGAATAATGATCCCTGAGGTTGCAAGCTTCCACAGTACAGGTTGGGGTATTGGCCCTGGGGTAAAAAAAGATTGCTAGTTTTTTGCCGACGAAATCGCTCAGGCTAATTGTGTTACCATCTTGGTCTTTTGCTGAAAATTCAGGTACTTTATCTCCTACTTTTAGCGTATTCATACGTATTCAATTCAATATCAGTTGTTTAACTTATTTTGAACAAAATTAAACATAAATGACCAAAAAAGAGAAAGTGAATATTGCTATTAAGATATTGGATGAACTCTACCCTACTATTCCAATTCCTTTAGATCATAAAGACCCATATACACTTTTGATTGCCGTGTTATTATCTGCTCAAAGCACAGATGTGCGTGTCAACCAGATTACCCCAATCTTGTTTGCCAGAGCTGATAATCCCTATGCCATGGCAAAACTTACAGTAGAGGAGATAAGGGAAATCATAAGACCTGTGGGACTCTCCCCTATGAAATCCAAGGGAATCCACGGCCTCTCACAAATCTTGATAGATAAATACAAGGGAGAAGTGCCCAAAGACATTGCCTTGTTGGAAGAACTACCGGCTGTAGGTCATAAAACGGCCAGCGTGGTAGTTTCTCAGGCCTTTGGAATACCTGCATTTCCAGTAGATACACACATCCATAGGCTAATGTACCGCTGGGGCTTTAGCAATGGAAAAAATGTGGTACAAACAGAAAAGGACGCCAAACGCTTATTCCCGCAAGAAATTTGGAACCGGCTTCATTTACAAATTATTTGGTATGGTCGGGAATATTCCCCTGCCCGTGGCTGGAATCTTGACAAGGACATTATTACCAAGACCATAGGAAGAAAGACTGTTTTAGACGAGTATCATAAAAACAAAAAGAGCCGCAATTAGCGGCTCTTTTTGTTTTGTTTTAAACTTACTTAATTCAAAGTAACTTCAAACTTGTGTTTTTTGTAATCAACTACTTTAATTGATTTTGAATAGCTCAACAAGAAATCAATGGTTTCTCGTCTGGCTTTTACCGTTTTTACGGTTTCTTGTTCTTCAGAGTAAACGTTTTCCATATTCTAGCATTAATGTTACAATTAGATAACGCCGCTAGAATTGAAATATTGTCGTCTTCGATAGAATGCAGATTAATTCGTTAAAACGATATTATTACGATCTACAATTTTTCTGAGGTTAATTAATGCATATCGCATTCTACCCAGAGCTGTATTGATGCTCACGCCTGTATTCTCGGATATTTCCTTAAAACTCATATCCTTATAGATGCGCATCATCAAAACTTCCTTTTGGTCTTCGGGCAATTCCTCAATCAAAAGAGAAAGGTCATTGTCAATTTGATTCTTGATAATTTGTTTTTCCGCATTGAGCTTCTCATCCTTGATAACAGAAAAGATGTTAAAATCATCGCTCCCTTCAAACTTGGGCATTCTTTTGTTTTTGCGAAAATGATCTATAATCAGATTATGTGCAATTCGCATTACCCAAGGTAAAAACTTACCCTCCTCGCTATAAGAACCTCGTTTAAGGGTCTTGATCACTTTTATGAAGGTATCTTGGAAGATGTCTTCTGCAACATCCCTGTCCAACACTTTAGAATAAATAAAACTGGAAATTCTTTGGTTATGCCTATTAATTAGGGTCTCAAGGGCTTTCTCGTTTCCGGAAATGTAGTCTTTTACTAGTACTGAGTCATCAATCTGTAGTTCCATACAAATTACTTTTTTGGTTATAATCGCCAGCCTTCCTTTCCCAAGAAGGGCTGAGAGTTATTAGCTTAATTTAAAAAAGTAATTATTTCTGTATAGGCCTATCAGCTTTTTAATTACATCTCAAAGATAGAGAAACAGTGTGCCTGCAAAAAAACAATGTTGTGATTTGGGCAATTTCCGATGTTAACTCATGCAATATACGTATTAAGTGCCTTGTACCGTATCTTTGGGTCTCAAATTTTAACATATGACGGAGGTTGATCACATAGATCCAAAGAAAAACATCATCATAAAAGGCGCCAAACTGCACAACCTTAAGAATATAGATGTTGTTATTCCCAGAAACAAGCTGGTAGTCATCACCGGACTTTCGGGTTCTGGGAAGTCCAGCCTTGCCTTTGATACCCTTTATGCAGAGGGGCAACGACGTTATGTGGAGAGTCTTTCCTCTTATGCTCGACAATTTCTTGGAAAATTGGACAAGCCCAAGGTGGATTATATTAAAGGTATAGCCCCGGCCATTGCCATTGAGCAAAAGGTGAACTCCACCAATCCAAGATCCACAGTGGGTACCACAACCGAAATCTATGACTATTTAAAGTTGTTGTTCGCACGTATCGGGAAAACCATTTCTCCTATCTCCGGAAGCGAAGTCAAAAAAAATACAGTTACCGATGTTATCAATTATATAAAGCCATTGGCAGACGGAACCAAGTTGCTGCTATTGGCCCCGATAACCATAAAAGAAGAGCGGGAGCCACTAAAATCTTTAGAACTTTTTTCCAAACAAGGCTATGCAAGAATTAAATACCAGGGGCAAGTGCTTCGGATTGACCAAGTCCCGGAAGACATAGGTCGCCAATTTGATTTGGTGGTGGACAGGGTCATCGTCAAAGACGACGAAGATTTCTACAACCGTTTGGCCAATGCGGTGGATAATGCCTTTTTTGAAGGAAAGGGACAATGCGTCATTGAGAATTTAGAAAACGGGGAAAGCAAGATTTTCAGCAATCAATTTGAATTGGATGGAATGAAATTCTTGGAACCCAATGTACATTTGTTCAGTTTCAATAACCCCTATGGCGCCTGTCCCAAATGTGAAGGTTACGGGGATGTTATTGGAATTGATGAGGATTTGGTGGTGCCAAATACGGCTCTTTCTGTTTTTGAAAATGCAGTTTTCCCATGGCGCGGCGAAAGCATGTCATGGTACAGAGATCAATTGGTCAACTCCGCGTACAAATTTGATTTTCCTATTCACAAGCCATGGTTTGAACTATCAGAAGAACAAAAACAACTTGTGTGGGACGGCAACGAGCACTTCACTGGACTCCACGAGTTTTTCAAGATGCTGGAAGAAAAAAGCTATAAGATTCAAAATCGGGTTATGTTGTCGCGCTATCGGGGAAAAACCAAATGCTTCGTTTGCAAAGGAAAAAGATTGCGTAAAGAGGCAGATTATGTAAAAGTTGATGGACACTCCATTTCAGACTTGATAGAACAACCTATTAAAAAACTGGCTCCTTTTTTTGAGCAACTCCAGCTTTCCGAACACGATAACACTATTGCCAAACGCCTTTTAACAGAAATCACTACACGCTTGGACTTTCTAAGTAAAGTGGGTTTGAGTTACCTTACCCTAAACCGAAAATCCAACAGCTTATCCGGAGGGGAAAGTCAACGAATTAACCTGGCAACATCCCTGGGTAGTAGCTTGGTAGGTTCTATGTATATTTTAGATGAACCCAGTATTGGTCTACACCCCAAAGACACTGAAAATCTTATTGAAGTCCTCCTATCCCTTCGGGATTTAGGGAATACGGTCATTGTGGTGGAACATGACGAAGATATCATGAAGGCTGCCGACGAAGTCATCGATATTGGTCCCGAGGCTGGGACTTTAGGTGGTGAAGTAGTCGCAACCGGAAGTTTGGACGATATTCTTAAGGCCAACTCGCTTACTGCAGATTATTTAAATGGTACCAAGGAAATAAAAGTGCCTTCGGAACGTCGGATTTCCAAAAACTACATTCAAATTGTTGGAGCCCGGGAAAACAACCTAAAAAACATAGATGTCACGTTTCCACTGAATATGCTCACGGTGGTCACTGGAGTATCTGGTAGTGGGAAAAGTACTTTGGTAAAGAAGATTCTATATCCATCTATCTTAAAAGAAGTCGGGGGATATGGTGAAAAAGCGGGACAATTCACAAAAATTGAGGGGAAATATGCCCATATCAAACATGTGGAATTTGTGGATCAAAATCCAATAGGACGTTCCTCAAGATCCAATCCGGTGACCTATATAAAAGCCTACGATGATATTCGAAGTCTGTTTGCTTCCCAAAAGTTGAGTAAGCTTAGAGGGTACCAAGCCAAACATTTCTCCTTTAATGTAGATGGCGGTCGTTGTGAAAAATGCAAAGGCGAAGGCGAGATTACTGTGGAGATGCAATTTATGGCCGATGTGCATTTGGAGTGTGATGTATGTGCAGGCAAACGATTTAAAAAGGAGATACTGGAAGTTCAGTTTGAAGGCAAAAGTATTGATGATATCCTGAATTTGACCATCGACGAGGCCATTGACCATTTTAGGATTCATAACCAAACTAAAATTGTCTCCAAACTACAACCCCTACAAGATGTTGGTTTGGGCTACGTTACCTTGGGGCAATCCTCCTCTACCCTTTCTGGTGGCGAAGCGCAACGGATAAAACTGGCTTCCTTTTTGGTAAAAGGAAATACCAAAGAAAAAGCCCTGTTCATCTTTGATGAACCCACCACTGGGCTTCACTTCCATGACATTAAAAAACTTCTGAAATCCTTTGATGAATTGATTGCCAAAGGCCATTCTGTTCTGGTGATAGAGCATAACATTGAAATGATCAAATGCGCAGATTATATTATTGATTTAGGCCCAGAAGGTGGTGAAAATGGCGGCTATCTGGTTGCAGAAGGCACCCCTGAGGAATTGGTTCAAAATCAGGAATCGATTACTGCCAGATACCTAAGGGATAAGCTCTAATGTTTTGCTTCACCTTTAATTAAATTCCCTTCCCTCTTAGTTACCATGTAATTACTGATAATTGTGCATTAACCATTGGTCAATCACAAAAATCCGTCAATTGAAAACGGGCATTCGTCAATTCAAACCCCCCATCCATATATTTAGGGCCCTTCCAATGGGTACCACCTACTACTTTTAAATTGTGGAGAACCCCATCCAAATCTAAAGATAAACACCTATTAATATATGCTTATGAGAAAAATTACTTTTCAATTTCCATTACCGTTTCTTTTTAAGAACTCAGTTTACCATTAAAGAATAGTCTTTATAAGCTAATTATTTGAATAGGTATATATACCCCTTTTTCCTTTTTGAGTACCGATAAGTTAAGGTATATCAAGAATGGTGCAACCTTATAAATGTATAGACTATGTTATTATCCTTAAATCGTAAACGTAAAGTCCTTATATTAATCGGTCTTCTGATTACAGCGGTGCATGCTTTGGTTGGATTCTCTTCAGTCCCAAAATCCACCAAAACTTCCAAAAATCTCTTTGCTCCCAGCATCGAGGTAATACTTCAAGGAGAATCCAAGAGTTTCTTGGGTGAAAATCAAGGTTGCCAATCTGTAGAATATCAGATTTATATCCGTAACACCAGCACTAATTTTGAAGTCATTGATATAACCTCGGTAGGTGATCCGCTGGATGTAGAATTAAATGTCGACTTTACTTCTCTATCAGGAGATGACAGTCCCACTAATGGGCTATTGGATGCTGGGGAAACTTGGGAATATAAGGCCTATAGAAAGTTGGAAACTACCCATTATGATGCCAAAGTAATCCAAAATCAAATAACTGTCACTGGGAATGTGGTCGGTCAGCCGGGGGATACCGTGAGTGATGATTCCCACCCTACGGATTTCAAAGACGCTGAACCAACATTTATTGAGGTACCATGTGATTCAGGAATATCGCTTATCAAAACCGCTGAAGCCAAAGACCCACTTGGTGACAGTGGGGGCTGCTCAGTTATAGAATATACCTTTTATGTTTCCCATAATGGCAAAGAAGAAGATGTATTTAGTGTCTGGTCACTCCAGGACCCTTCCATACCTGGGTTTAGTCCAACACTAATTGAAGGTGATGGCAATACTGCTGGCAAACTGGAAGAGGGGGAAACCTGGGTTCTTAAGGAAACCGTTGCTATAACGGCTGCGGATATTTTAGCCGGTCAGGCGGTCAACCAAGCTTATTTTTATTCAGAACTGGATAATTCTAATCCCACCTCATATGGTACCGATGTTTCGGATTACATGGATCCAAATGAAGACCGTCCCACAGTTGTAGACTTAAGCCATTGTGTACCACAAATTGCCTTACAAAAAGTGGCCAATTTAAAAGATTGTACGGAAATTGAGTATACGTTTACGGTCTTAAATCTTAGCCCAAACCTCTCCTTTTCGAATGTAAGCGTCACGGACCTTGATTTACCCATAGTACCTGCAGGGCCAACAGGAGATGTAGACAACGACACCTTCCTCGATCCCGACGAGACCTGGACCTATACGGATGCCTATGCGTTAACGGAAACGGACCTGCAAAACGGTAGTGTTCAAAATACAGCTCGCGTAGCAGCTCAAGTTGTTGAATTCCCAGGGCTAACAATCACGGACGACTCGCATCCTTCAAATATCACTCTTGATGGGCCAACCACTACCGATCTGTCCGGATGCATACCCGCAATTGCCATTGTAAAGGAAGGAACACTGGACGCCAACTGTACCAACATAGACTATACCTTTACCGTGACCAACGAAAGTGCCAACAACCAGATACTGGACAATGTGGCGGTGACCGACCTGGACCTTGCCCTTGTTTTGGCAGGACCCTCCGGGGACGAAGACAACGACACCTTCCTCGATCCCGACGAGACCTGGACCTATACCGCCTCCTATCCCATCACGGCCACCGACCTGAACAACGGACAGGTGGACAATAACGCCACCGTCGACGCGCACGTGCTCGGAATGCCCGCCATCACCGTTACCGATATCTCGCACCCTTCGGACACCGCTCTGGACGGGCCGACCCAAACAGATTTGTCCGGATGTGCCCCTGCAATTGCTATTGTAAAGGATGGCACAGTGGACGCCAACTGTACCAACATAGACTATACCTTTACCGTGACCAACGAAAGTGCCAACAACCAGATACTGGACAATGTGGTGGTGACCGACCTGGACCTTGCCCTTGTTTTGGCAGGACCCTTCGGGGACGCAAACACCATCGGGGCGCTCGATCCCGACGAGACCTGGACCTATACCGCATCCTATCCCATCACGGCCACCGACCTGAACAACGGACAGGTGGACAATAGCGCCACCGTCGACGCGCATGTGCTCGGATTCCCGGCCATTACCGTCACGGACGACTCTCACCCCACAGATGTCAACGCAGATGGGCCGACCCAAACAGATTTGTCCGGATGTGCCCCTGCAATTGCTATTGTAAAGGATGGCACAGTGGACGCCAACTGTACCAACATAGACTATACCTTTACCGTGACCAACGAAAGTGCCAACAACCAGATACTGGACAATGTGGTGGTGACCGACCTGGACCTTGCCCTTGTTTTGGCAGGACCCTTCGGGGACGCAAACACCATCGGGGCGCTCGATCCGGGAGAGATATGGACCTATACCGCATCCTATCCCATCACGGCCACCGACCTGAACAACGGACAGGTGGACAATAACGCCACCGTGGACGCGCATGTGCTCGGATTCCCGGCCATTACCGTCACGGACGACTCTCACCCCACAGATGTACTGTTGGACGGAAACACCACCACAGACCTTTCTCCTTGTCAAAACCCTAATCTCGGATTGATCAAGCAAGGCCAGTTAAGTGATCTGGACCAAGATGGTTGTAACGAAAGTATCCTATACACCTTTACCGTCTTAAACAACGGAAACACAAATCTTTTGAATCTTGAACTGGAAGATCCATTATTTATGGGCACAATAGCTGGTCCTGTAGTTGGAACCGATGATGGAAACGATGGGGTATTGTCCATCGGGGAAATCTGGACTTATGAGATTTATTATGCAATCACAGATCAAAATTTATTGGATGGAGATGTAATCAATCAAGCAGTAATTCGTGGTTGGACACCAAATAATGTTGAAGTTGCCGACGATTCCGATGACGACAGCTATACGGAAGACCAAGCCACAGAAACAACTATTGAAAGTGCTTGCGTAAATTCTGAAGTTGCTATCGGTTTGATAAAACTAGGATCCCTTACTGATCTTAACGATGATGGATGTCCAGAGACCATCAGTTACACATTTATGGTATCCAACAGAGGAGGAGAACCTCTTGACAGTCTATCTATTGAAGATAACTTCCTAGGGACGGATCTAGACATTTCGTTGGAATCCGGGGACAATAACTCCAATGATGTTCTTGACCTTGGGGAGGAATGGATTTTTACTACCTCATATTTGTTGACTGATCAAGATTTTGAGACAGGTTACGTAGAGAACGTGGCAGTGGTAAGTGCCCAATCTTTGTATTCATTGCAATCTGTATTGGACTTTTCGGACGATAATTCTTTTGACGAAAACGACCCAACTAGAACTTCCGTAGTTGATGGCTGTGATCCCGAAGATAATCCTGGTGGTAATCCGATAGATGATGCCTTTGAGGTATTTACAGGAATCACACCTAATGGGGATGGTATCAATGAATATTTCCGTATCAACGGCATTGAAAATTACCCAGAGAATACACTAAAAATCTTCAACAGATGGGGTGTTCTCGTATTTGAAGCTGAAGGGTACGGCTTAGGTAACAATCTTTTCTCTGGGGTTTCTGAAGGAAGAGCAACTATTTTACAGCAGAGAACTTTACCTAGCGGAACCTATTTCTACACCCTAAAATTCGAAAATGAAAACCCTGGTCAAGAGAGCTACTCAGGCTATCTATACATCAATAGGGATTAAGAACACATATTTATGAACCAACCATTTTCCTCCTTGAAAATAAGTTTAGTTGAGGAATCAAAATTAGTAGTCCTAATCCTTTGCTTTATGGGTTCCCTACACTATGGGATGGGGCAACAGGACCCTCAGTATACCCAATATATGTACAATACCCAGGTAATCAATCCAGCTTACGTAGGTTCAAGAGAGACTTTAAGCCTTGGCGTACTAGGTCGGTCACAATGGTTAGGCTTAGAAGGTGCTCCTCAAACTGGCACTTTTACGGTTAACCTTCCCGTGGGGTTTTATGACAAAATGGGAATTGGCTTATCAATAGTCCATGATCAAATTGGTCCCGCATCCGAATCAAATGTTGTAATGGATTTTGCCTACGCTGTCCATTTATCAAGAAACGCAGTTAGTAAATTATCCTTTGGAATAAAGGCGGGTGTAGACTACTTGGATGTAAACTATGAAAAGCTGAATATTTTTGACCCAAATGACCCTTATTTTGGAACCAGTATTGAGGGTAAAATACAACCTCAGGTAGGCTCCGGAATCTATTTCAATTCCGAAAGGTTTTATGCAGGTCTTTCCGTGCCTAATTTTCTAAATTCCCAATATTTCAACCCCAATTCATTGGAAAATCAGGACTTGGAGAATGTTGCCTTTGACCGCTTACATTACTTTTTCATTTCGGGCTATGTTTTCGACCTTAACCAAAATCTCAAATTCAAACCTGCAACTATGATGAAAGTGGTCAGTGGAGCCCCTCTACAGTGGGATATGTCCGCTAACTTTATGTTGAATGACAAGTTTGTTTTTGGCGCTTCATATCGTTGGAATGCCTCAATAAGTGGTCTTTTAGGATTTCATATTTCTGACGCTGTTTTTGCAGGGGTTGGATATGATTATCAATCCACCACCATTGAAGATTATAGTGACGGTTCTTATGAGGCCCTCATAAGAATAGACGTCTTTAAACGCTCTGAAAGAATAGTGGCGCCAAGATTTTTTTAAATCCCTAGAATTATGCTAACCCGAATTATACTGACTACAGTTTTCGCATTCCTTTTGTATAACAATGGATATGCACAAAAAAGTATCATAAAAAAAGCGGACAAAGAATTTGATACTTATGACTATATCGATGCAAGGAAAATTTATCTTAAGGTGGTGGAGAATGGATATGAATCCGCGCAGATTTATAAAAAACTTGGAGACACCTACTACTTTAACAGTAATTATCCCGAGGCAGCGAAATGGTACAAAAAATTATTGGAAAATTACCCCAACGAAACGGAGCCCATCTATTATTATAGAACCGCACAAACCTTAAAAACAATTGGAGAAATTCAATATTCCAAAAAAGTCATGGGTTTTTACTCTGGTCTCTCTGCATCGTCCAGATTAGCAGCAATCTTTATGGAGGACTACCCATCCTTGGACAGTCTGGCCGACCATTCATCCAAACAATTCGAGGTGACTAACATAACCGAATCACTTCCCAACTCGGATTTTGGTCCAACATTCTATGGGGACCAACTTGTATATGCTTCATCTTCAAAACAAACAGAAGGCAATAAAATTCACAATTGGTCCGGCCTACCCTACTCAGACCTCTTTGTTGCAGATTTAAGCCCAGACTGGAAAATTACCAATCCACAACCCATAAAAGGAGAGGTGAATTCCCCATACCACGAGTCAACAGCTGTCTTTTCCAAGGATGGAAATACAATGTATTTTACTCGAAACAATTACCTCAATGGCAAAAAAAAGAGAAACAAACAGAAATTGGTAAGTCTTAAAATATATAGGGCCACTAAAAAAGAAGATGATACATGGGGAAATATTGTTGAATTACCATTTAATAGCGACTCTTATTCTGTTGCTCATCCAGCATTGGGACCTGATGAAACTCGTTTGTACTTTTCTTCAAACATGAAAGGTACATTCGGCCAATCCGATTTGTGGTATGTGGATGTATTGAACCATAAGTCATATGGTACACCAGTTAATTTAGGACCTAAGATTAATACAGAAGCCAGAGAAACCTTTCCATTCGTCAGCCAAAACAACAATTTGTATTTCTCCAGTGATGGGCATCTGGGCTTGGGAGGATTGGACATTTTTATAATTTCTTTGGAAAAGGAAGGAAGTAAAACGGAAGTTACAAACCTCAAAAAGCCCATAAACACGAATATGGACGACTTTGGGTTCATTATAAATGAAGAGAATCAAATCGGGTACCTCTCTTCCAATAGAAATGGAGAACAAGGAAGTGTTTCAGATGATATTTATAGAGTATGGGAAGCATGTGGGGAAATAACCATTGAAGGTAGCGTACTTGATCAAGTTACGGAGAACCCTATCCAAGGCGCGTTGGTCACTTTACTTGATGAAAATAATAAAGTAATCGTACAGACCACCACAAACACAAATGGAGAGTATGTATTCGATGATTCGTTAATATGCAACATAGTTTACACCGTACGAGCAGAACATCAAAAGTTGGATTATGAACCCGCCGAGAAAATAATTGAAACGCCTCGTGGGTCTGGCGTGTTAAAAGTTGACCTTACCCTAATCCTCCCAGATTGTGCCGATGATAATCTAGGATGTAAATTAACTCTACAACACATATATTTTGATTATGGCAAACATTATATAAGAGAGGATGCGGAGGTGGAATTAGCCAAAATTCTCCATGCGATGAAACAATACCCAAGTCTAAGTATTCATATTGAATCGCACACAGATTCAAGGTCCAGCGATGAGTTTAATATGCGACTATCACAAAGAAGGGCCAAAGCTACTTTGCAGTGGCTGGTAAAAAATGGGATAGCCCGTGAAAGGCTTAGTGCAAAAGGCTATGGTGAAACCCAGCTTCTTAACAATTGTACCAATGGAGTGGATTGTTCCGAAGCCACCCATCAACTCAACCGAAGATCAATCTTTGTTATAAAAAAATAACTTGAGTCTAACATTATAGTGCTGATTATCTTCTAGTTAGTGTATTGCACTAATTTTTGGCACGCTGTTTGGTTTATACTATTCAGAATGTAAATAATTGCATTCAGAACTTAAAACCCTATAGTATGAAAAAGTTAGTACTCATTATAGCAGCGGTTCTCTTGGGTGTTCCAAATATCCAGGCAGCCAAAGAAGATACAGCGATTGTTACAAGCATGTATCGTTACGGGAATTCTTTCATCTTTGTAGAAAATGGGGTAACTTTTTCAGTTTACCCAGATGGAGAGTTTGATTTCTATATCGGTAATCAAGTAAACGTAGGTATCGGTGCCCGAATTGGAAATGTTGGAGTAACCTTCAACTCAGGATATAACTACAATCCTTATGTGCAATATGATGATTATGGAGCCGTAATCCAAGTAGAGAACATTCCTATATATTATGACTACTACGGTCGTGTTTCACAAATTGGAGAGGTAGACGTATGGTATAGAAATGGTCGAGTACGTAGACTTGGCGGACTTAATGTTTACTACAACGGCGGTGTATTTAGCCATTATACAGGGTACATCAATATCTATAACAGGCATTACGTGTATAGACCTTTCCATAGGTATTTTGCAAGACCAGGTGTATCATTCTGTAATGTCTATACTAGACCCTATAGAAGATACTACAGACCAGCTAGATATACCTATTACAGACCATACAGACATAATTATAGAAGAAGTTATGCCCACAGGGGAAAGACATACAGGTACGACAGCTATAATGATAGACATTATAAAAGGGACAAGGTTTATAGAAATGATAAGCGAGTCTCTAGACGCGACCATAGTGTTAGACGCAACGGCAGTGATTATGGTAGAAGTAACCGATATGTGGGAAAGAATGATTATAGAAAAGGGAATGCGGTGAGTCGTTCTAACCGAAGCGTGAGCAGAGGTAATGGTGTAAGTAGGACTGTTAAGCAAGGTGCATATAGAAAAGGAAACAATGTGTCTCGCGATAAAGGGAGAACTGTGACTCAAAAACAAGTTACTCGAAGACCAAACAGTCGAACAGTTACCAAAAGAGAGGTCACTTCTTCGCCAAAAAGTAGAACGGTTACGCGCAATACGAGCACTACCTACAGGAAACCACAGGCCAGAAACAACAATAGGTCTGTAACCAGTAGAAATAATGCACAAAAAAGAACGGTTACACGGAGTACAAGTACTACCTATAGAAAACCGCAGGCTAGAAAAAGTACAAGTAGGTCTGTTACTAGTAGAAGTAGTGCTCCAAAAAGAACAGTTTCCAGAAGTACTAAAACAACGGTAAAAAGAAACTCGGGAAACACCAGTTCAAGAAGAAGTAATAATAAAGGTACTAGGACAAGAAGTTCCAGAAGAGTGCAATAAAGATAGTTTTTAGGTTGGTTAGTTGTTACCCCGTAGTTGGATTTATCCGCTACGGGGTTTTTCTTTTCAACCACTTGGCCAAAACCCCGGAAACATCTTCAGAGATTTCAAAACGATATAGAATACCCAAGTACATGGCAATAATCAACATGGATTTTAAACCAATATTTAGCAGTGGATGAAACGGAAACTGTAATACTTGAAACAAAACGGCAATAAGAAGCAAAGTGGCAAAAACCTTAAACGTGGCCGAGGTAAAAGGCAAACAACCAAATTTGAGTTTCACATATATCATTTTCACCATATTAAATATGAAAATGGAAATAAAGCTGGCGAGAGCCGCGCCATCCATCCCTAATCGGGGTATCAAAATCAGATTCAAGACAATGGTGGCCAAGGCCAAACAAATTCCAAAAACAAGAACAGTTTTGTAATATTTTGAATTGTACAAAATGGAGTTGTTATTTCCTAAAAGAGAATCAAAAACCTTGGCCAGACCAATCAAAAAAACAATGGTAAAACCATTTCTGTATGATTCAGGAAGCAATTGATAAAGGTCATCCAGATTGAGAACAATCAATACAAACAAAATTCCTGAGGCAATGAAAAGGGTTAGTGAGGTCTTTTTGTATAAAGCTTCTAAGCCAAAATGATCTCCTTTATTTAACAACTCAGCCGTTAAAGGGTAGGTAATCTGATGCATGGCACGGGAAGGTACAATAATCACCGTGGCAATATAAACGGCCACTCCGTAATAGGCCACATTTTCAATAGCAATAAACTGGTTCAACATCACCTTGTCTATTTCTAGCAGAATCAAGGCCGCGGATCCCCCCAAAATGATTAAAAAAGAATAGATTAGAATCTCCCTGGTATTGGTGGGGAACCGAATGATGAATTTAGGAAATCGAATGCTGTACGCATACAATTTTATAATTACAGTACGCAATAGGTATAGGCCAACCAACATTTTAAAAAACGCGTCCAATGAAATTACTTCAAAATAAAGAAGGATCAAAAGCAGGGAAACACCTATGCGTCCAAAAACCTCTTTCATGAAATTCCCAAATACAGATTTTAAATGCACCTTGCACCAAGCATAAAACACTTCAAAATAAGCCATGGCCAGACCTACAAAGAATACGTACCACAGATAATTCTGAACCATAGGGTTAACAGTAGATACCAATCCACCCAATTCTTCATTGAAAAAATAAAGTACTATTGCCAACGGAACAATTCCCAACAAGGGAATCAATAACATCAATGCTAAAAAACCATCTTTTTCGGAATCCTTATAACTGCTATAAAATTTCACCATGGTATTGTGCACTCCAAAGGCCATCATCGGCATCAAAATGGCCCCTGAAGCCAATATGAATGTCACCAAACCAAAATATTTATCTGGAAGAATCCTAGTATAAAGAAACAAGGTGTTTATGGCTCCAAAAGCAAAGCCTAAATAGGTGATCACCATGTTCTTTAGCGACTGCTTTAAGACGATTCCCATGTAATGAAATTTACCAATGTCTTGGTCAGTTCTTTTCTATGGAATTGTTCAATTCCTTTGGAATGGATGCGTAGTTCCCCTTTCCTATAGTTTTCAAACCAAGCTAAAAGTACACTTTTTAAGGTTGCGACATCCTTATGACCGCAAAAGGTTCCTGCTGCTGTAGCTTCAACGATTCCTCCAGCTTCCCAGCCATCAGGTCCTATAGCCAAAATAGGACGTTTGGCAATGAGATATTCGAACAATTTACCAGGAATAATCCCTTTGGTCTCTTCCGAATCAATTTCCAACAACAATAACACCTGAGATTTTTGTTGCACTTCCAAAACCTTGCTATGAGATAGATAACCCAACGGACTTACATAGGAGTCTAAACCAAACTGGGCCATCGTTTCCCAAACTTCCTGCCCCACTACCCCGGCCAACTGAATTTTTAAATGGTTTTTGAAATCTTCATTTTCGGCCAGTAATTCTTGGAGCACCTTCCAAAGAGTTTTGGGGTTTCTGCCGGTTAACAGAGATCCAATATGCGAAATGGTAAAGGATTTATCCTGCCCAACTGAAGCCAAAGCCTCATCATAACCATTGGTAATTACCATTATGGGTTTTGAAGTGATACCCTCAAATTCTGCCTTGGTGGTTTTACTGGTCACTACAATCTTATCCGCCGCACAGAGCACAGTTTTTTCCAGTTCTTTATGTTTGCGCTGCGATTTTTTGGTGAGTCGCAGTTTATCGTGATAGCCAATGGAAGTCCAAGGGTCACGAAAATCTGCAATCCATTGGACGCCTGTCTTCTTTTGTAGTCCCAATCCAATCAAATGAACACTATGTGGCGGTCCGGTAGTAATAATAGTTTCAATACCTTCCTTATCTATTGTTATCGAAAGAAATTTTACCGAGGGTTTTATCCAAAATTTGCGAGCATCGGGAATGAACAAATTTCCACGCACCCAAAGCAGAAGTTTTTCAATTAATGAAGGCCTTTTTTCTTGGATAATCCCAGAACTGATGGTCTTGGTTTTCGTTTTGGACAAAAGCGAAGCCCAAGCATAGGGTTCCCTAATTGGTTGTTTGATTACTTGAATACCTTCGGGAATTTCCTCTGCCAAGTTTTCATCAACAATCGGGTAATGAGGGTTTTCAGGGACATAAACTATGGGTTCCACACCAAAATCCCGAAAGTATTTTACAAACTTTAGCCATCGCTGCACCCCTGGCCCACCAGCAGGTGGCCAATAATACGCTATGACCAAGACCTTGCGCATTATTCGTTTTTGGGTTTTTTAACGAGAAGCAAGAAACCTATTCCTCCCATAACAACTAGTCCCAACAAAATGTTACTTGCTAGGGCAATTTGGCTTCCAGTTTGGATTATCTGGGGTTCAAACTTGAACTCAATGGTGTGTGCTCCGGCAGGAACCTTCATTCCTCTAAGCGCATAATTGACCTTATAATGAGGTGCTGGTTCTCCATCCACAAACGCATTCCAACCTTTGGAATAATGCATTTCGGAGAAGACGGCAAAACCATCATTTGTGTTATTGGATTGGTACTTGAGATAATTAGGTCTGTAATCCATTAGATCAATAACTGCAAGTGAATCCGTAACGTAGCTCAACTTGGTTACTGTTGGATATTGCTCCGTATTGATTATGGCTTCACTATTAGACTCAAAGTCCTTTAAGCCTTGAATTTCTTCATTGGGCATTGCAACGGCTTTCAATTGTTGAATAAACCATGCATTGCCATTGGCATTATCGTTAACCGCCGGGAAACTATTCCCCTCTTCATCTTGCTGGATAATGTATTTAACATTCAGCATATTCAGTACCTCCAAATTGTTTTGGTATAAATGATGCTCAAATAAATCTTGAAGTTGTCTGGGTTTCGCCGCATGGTATCCCCCAATGGATTTATGAAAATAGGAAGTGCGGGCACCATTTAAACCCTCTTGTGGGTCAAAAACCCTATAAATTGAGTCGTCTTGCTGAATTAATTGGTCTATCTGACTAGCCTGAAAGGGAGTAACCATCCTACGTTGACGTACAAAACTATCTTCATTTACATACCTTAGGTTTACTCCAATCAAATCGAACAGAATTAAGGCGCCAATGGCCAATACAGCAACATTTTTTCCGATTTTTTGCTTGATCAATAACCAGAGGGCAGTTGCAGTCAACAGGATAAAAATCAGAGAGCGAAAAGTTTCACTGATATATACTGCTTCGCGATCTCGTTTGATCATGGTCATAATATCATCGCCAAAGTAGCCTCGGTAAGTTTCATCACGAAGACCTTCAAAGTCAAAAAAGCCTTTCAATAAAAATATGAACACACCCAGTCCCAAGGCAACAAACACACTTAATTTTAATGCTTTGAGTTTTTGTTTGGTCTTAAGGGAGGTCCTAAAAAGTTCGCGGATTCCTAATATTCCCAGAGCAGGTAAACACAATTCCAAAACCACTTGGACTGATGATACCGCTCTAAATTTATTGTACAATGGAAAGTAATCGACCATAAATTGGGTCAGGGCCGGAAAGTTCTTTCCCCAAGATAATAGCAAGGATAAAATTGCCCCAGCCAAAAACCACCACTTCTTTTTCCCCTTAACCAAGAAAAGACCTAGGATAAACAGGAAAACTATAATTGCCCCAACATAAGCCGGAGCAGCCACTATAGGCTGTTGCCCCCAATAGAGGGGTAGTCCGCCAGATAATTCCAATGCCTTGGTGGGCGGTAAACCCTGACCTGTTAAATACTCATAGACCTTAGAATCGGTACCCAAATCTTCATTTGTGGTTCCGCCAAAAAGTCGTGCTGCAAATAAATTCAATGATTCTCCAATACCATAGCTATATTGGGTAATATAGTCGTAATCCAGACCGGCGGTCACCGTCTTGGGTGAACCATCTGGGTTAATGGTCAATTCTGATTTTCCTCTTGTACTCCAATCCGCATACTCCTTCGTAGCCATTAGCCCTGTAGCATTGGTAGCAATAGCAAGGGCAACTGCACCTATTAAAATGCCAACAGACACAAAAAAGTGTTTGAGCTTGCTGTCTTTTATGGCATAGATCAGTTGTACCAACCCCAAAATCAATACCAACAGCATAAAATAATAAGTCATTTGATAGTGATTGGCATTCACTTCCAAGGCCATAGCAAGAGCGGTTAAAATAAAGCCCAACAGGTACTTTTTTCGAAAGACGAGCACAATCCCACCCAAAACCATTGGGATATATCCTAAGGCATGCGCCTTGGCATTATGGCCAACACCAAGAATGATTATCAGATAGGTGGAAAACCCAAAAGCCAAAGCTCCGAGTATGGCAAGCCGATATTCCACTTTTAGGCAGAGCATCAAAATGTAAAAACCGAGTAGATACAGAAAAAGATAATCAGCAGGTCTGGGCAAAAACCGAATCAATCGGTCTAACTTTTTAATATAATCATGCGGATAATTAGCTCCTAGTTGATAGGTGGGCATACCCCCAAATGCACTATTGGTCCAATACGATTCGTCCCCGGTAAGTTCCTTATAGTCGTTACGTTCCTTGGACATGCCCTTATATTGGGCAATATCTGACTGAAAAATAGCCTTGCCTTGTAGTATAGGATAAAAATATACCAAGGAAGCAAGAATAAAGAAAGTTATTACACAAAGGTGGGTAATAACGGCTTTAAAGGAAAGGTTCATGAATAGATTTTGAAAAGACAAATATTAGTCAATTTCTTCAAAATCTATGTATTCTCCAACTTTTTTTGAGGGATTGGATTTTCTATTAGGTTTTTTGGAAACCGTAGTATCTCCATCTTTTCCAGGGTCCTCTCTAAAATCCTGATATGTGCCAAATTGCTGCCCAAAACGTTCTTGGGTTTTCCTTACTGCATAGTTGAGCAATTTGGGTGCCAACCATTTTAGCAGCATTTTAGCCACGTAGTATACTAATACAAGTAGTAAAATCGTTTGTAATAAAACCATATAACAATAGCTATTGCGTCAAAATTACATTGTTAGTCCTTTAAACGAGTCTAAAGTTTCATAAAATAGTATTAAAATCAGTTATATGGATGCCTCTTTTTTCAAAAAGACCTTATTTACCCTCTTATTAATTCCCTTTTTATCCAACGCCCAATACACCGATGTAATCAACTCCAACAGGCCTGGAAGGGCGGTAAGTGCGTATGCTGTTGGTAAAAATGTGACCCAAATGGAAATGGGCCTGCTTTATGAGCAGCAGGACAACGCTTCCCTAAATTCAGATTCCAACATTTTTGGGGTGGATTTTGCATTCCGATATGGATTGCTGTTTGAAACACTGGAAATTAATTGGGAAGGCTCTTACATTACCCAAAACATCAGCTTTACTGATTTGGGAACAGATGAAAGGCGTACTGATTTTTCAAGAAATCGAATGGGGCTTAAGTTTTTGATTTTTGATCCTTTTAAAAATCCCGAGAACAACAAACCCAACCTGTATAGTTGGCGTGCAAATAATGTTTTTCAATGGAAAAACCTTGTCCCCGCAGTATCTATTTATGCCGGCGCAACATTTACCCTTGGGGATAATCCTTTTTACGTTGGAGATGGCACGGTGACACCTCGTGTTGCTTTAGCTACCCAAAGTAGACTCTCGCCCCGTTTTGTGCTTATTTCCAACTTGGCATACGACCGAATTGGAACAGATTTTCCGGAATGGAGCTTTGCCATGTCGGTAAGCCATGCGTTTAGAGACCCCAAATGGAGCGTCTTTCTAGAAGGTCAGGGTATAAGTAGTGATCGGTATTCAGATGTTTTGTTACGTACAGGTGTTGCATATCTGATCAGTCCCAACTTTCAGGCTGATTTTCATTTAGGCTCTGGCTTCAAAACCTCCCCATCCCGAATTTTTACAGTGCTGGGTTTTTCATATCGCCTGGATTTTCATAAGGACAAATTGGTGGCCATTGAAAATCAAAAAGCAGGTCAGAATGGAAAAATTCGCAAAGGAGCTGTCAAGAAACAGCGAAAGAAAACCAAAAAACAAAGGAAGAAGGAGAAAGACAAGTTGGACTTCTAAGTTTTACCCTTATCATTTTTCTTACTCTTTGAATATTGCTAATATTGGCCTTACAAATTATTAGGTATGGTCACTATTAAACAAGTGCAATCCAAAGCTGAATTAAAGCAATTCGTAAAATTTCCATTCGGCCTTTATAAAGATTCGCCCTATTGGGTGCCACCGCTCATCAATGATGAAATGGAATCTTTTGACCCAAATAAAAACCCTGTTTTTAAAAATGCAGAGGCTATTTTCTTTTTGGCTTATAAAAATGGACAGATAGTTGGAAGAGTCGCGGCAATCATTAATTGGTTGGAGGTAAAGGAACAACAGCTTCGCAAAATGCGCTTTGGATGGTTCGATTTTGTAGATGATCTGGAAGTGTCCAAAGTACTTTTGGAAAAAGTGGCGGAAATTGGGCAATCGCATCAGCTGGATTATATGGAAGGACCTGTTGGGTTTTCCAACCTGGACAAAGTGGGGGTGCTCACCGAGGGGTTTGACCATATCGGGAACATGATTACTTGGTACAATCACCCATATTACCACTCACATTATGAAAAACATGGGCTTGTTAAGGAAAAGGAGTACTTGGAAAATAAATTCCTTTTTGCCAATGCTGACCCTAAGATGTTTGCAAAGGCCAATTTGTTAATCAAAAAAAGATATGGCTTAAAAGAACTCAATTTTACCAGTAGCAAAGACATCATGCCTTGGGTAGACAAGATGTTTGACCTGTTCAATAGTTCCTATTCTAGTTTGGCGTCCTTTGTAAAAATAACAGATGTTCAAAAAGAGTACTTTAAAAAGAAATACATCAGTTTTATCAACCCAGAATACATCAAATTTGTCATCGATTCGGAGAATGAGCTGGTTGCTTTTGCCATAGTAATGCCTTCTTTTTCGAAAGCATTACAAAAAGCCAAGGGCAAACTATTTCCTACCGGTATATTTCACCTATTAAAAGCAAAAAAACAAAGTAAGGATGTTATTTTTTACCTCATAGGAATTCATCCAGAATACCAAAACAAAGGGGTGACCGCCGTTATTTTTAATGAATTTTATAAAACCTTTACACAAAGAGGTGTAGTTAACTGTATTCGTACCCCTGAGTTGGAAGAAAATGTGGCAATCCGGCAAATGTGGAAACATTTTGATCCGGTCACCCATAAACGAAGAAGGACCTATAAAAGAAATCTATAGTTTAGGTCTAAAGAAATTAGTATTGTTAGTATCCGAAACCTCACGGACTTTAAAAACGCTTTAATGAAAAAAGTTATTTTGTTGGTTATGGTACTCACTACAGAAATAACTGCTTTTGGTCAAACAGGGAACGAACCTATCGTTCTAACTACAGAAACGGGTGAAATTAAAGGAACCTTACTTGTTCCCCAATCCGTTGTAAAACCAAAAATTGTATTGATTGTTGCCGGCTCAGGACCTACGGATAGAAACGGGAATTTCCCTTCGGCATCTAATAATTCGCTCAAAATGTTGGCCGAAGGCCTGTACGAAAATGGAATGGCTTCCATTCGGTATGATAAGCGGGGCATTGGTGAAAGTAGAGCTGCCGGTTTTGCAGAAGTCGATCTGCGTTTTGAACATTATGTGGAGGATGTTAAAGCCTGGGTAGAATTCATCAAGGCTGATTCCCGATTTGGTGATTTAATTATTGTTGGCCACAGCGAAGGTTCCTTAATTGGCATGATCTCTTCTCAAACCCGGCAAGTTGCAAAATTTATCTCCTTAGCTGGGGTTGGTTCTTCTGCTGCAGAGTTGATTCAGGAACAACTAAAAGAACAACCTTCCAGTGTTTTGGAACAAGCCTTGCCCATTCTGGAACGATTGGAAAAGGGTGAATTTGTTAAGGAAGTTCCACAAACACTATTTCCTTTATTCCGACCAAGTGTTCAACCTTATCTAATTTCCTGGTTTAAGTATAATCCGCAGGAGGAAATCTCAAAATTATCCTGCCCAATTTTAATTGTGCAAGGAACAACCGATATCCAGGTAGGTCTTGAAAATGCTGATAAACTGTCAGCATCCAACTCCAGAGCCCAAAAAATCACTATTGAGGGAATGAATCACATTCTGAAAACTGCCAACTTGAACCGTAGGGATAATCTAGCAACCTATACCAATCCGGATTTGCCTCTTGCTGATGAATTGATCCAAAAACTGGTCAATTTTATCAACGAAAACTAAAAGATTCCATTTACAAGGGGATTTTTAAGGGTAATTTAATTTCATATCTTTACTTAAGACCTATAACTTTTAGTATCATGAAATTAAACTCCAATCAAAAAAAGGAAGCCCATGAAATAATGGAACTTTGGGAGGACGATTTATTGGAGCGTTATCCGGAAAACCCACATAAAGCAAAGCAGGAGTTTAGAAACTATGACAATCCTGAAAGAGATACGGTAAAGGAATTTTATCGGTTGAATCACAAGAACCAGACCTACGATTTTGTGTTAAAAAAGGAAAAAGAGTTTTTGACCTTGGACAGAAAGGAGATGGGATTATGGGATGCAGTGGAGTATTTAAACACCCTAATTGATGACTCTGACCCGGATATTGACTTGGATCAAACCCAACATTTGTTGCAAACCTCAGAGGCAATCAGGGCAGATGGACATCCAGACTGGTTTGTGTTAACAGGGTTTTTACATGATTTAGGCAAGGTACTATGCTTATTTGGAGAGCCGCAATGGGCCGTAGTTGGTGATACTTTTCCTGTGGGCTGTCAATTCTCCAACAAAATTGTTTACCCCAATTTTTTTGATGCTAATCCAGATGTTTCGGATGAGCGTTTTAATACCCAACTGGGCATATATTCTCAAAACTGCGGCCTACGTAATGTGCATATGTCTTGGGGGCATGATGAGTATCTCTACCATGTAATGAAGAATTATTTACCGGAAGCTGGGCTCTACATCATAAGGTACCACAGCTTTTATGCTCAGCACAGGGAACATGCGTATAATCATTTGATGGATGCTCACGATCATGAAATGTTTAAATGGGTAGATAAGTTCAATCCATATGACTTGTATACCAAAGCACCTGTGAAACCAGATGTGAAAAAATTACGCCCGCTCTACGAAGATTTGGCCACCAAATATTTACCCGATACCATCCGATTTTAATCAATGGTACAGTTCATCAGTTTTTTTGTATTTACTGGCTTCGTTGCGGCTTATTCCAGCTGGAAACTAAGAAAGGACAAACTATCAACTCAAGATGGGTACTTTTTGGGTGGCCGTAGTCTAACAGGTATTGTCATTGCCGGATCATTACTTTTGACCAACATTTCTACAGAACATCTCGTTGGTATGAATGGGGATGCCTACAAGCATGGGGCCATTATAATTGCATGGGAGGTGACTTCAGCTTTAGCTTTGGTAGCCGCCGCCTTGTATTTCGCTCCTCGATACTTGAAAATGGGTTTGACCACAATTCCTGAGTTTTTGGAAAAACGTTTTGATGGCCTCACAAGAACCTTGATTGCATTTTTGTTAATCATATCCTTTGTTTCAACATTATTGCCCATTGTACTGTATTCTGGAGCTGTCAGTATAGAGCAAATTTTTGGTATTTCTGATTTATTGGGCATTAATCAAAGTTCGGGGCTTTGGCTAACGGTTGTGGTAGTTGGGTGTGTAGGTGCGATTTATGCCATCTTTGGTGGCTTAAAAATGGTCGTTTATACAGATACCATCAATGGTTTCGGATTATTGTTAGCGGGTTTGGCAATACCCATACTGGCGCTTTGGCAAATTGGGGATGGACATCTGTTGGAAGGATTGCAAAGGGTATATGAAAAGGCTCCAGAAAAATTCAATGTCATAAGCAATGAGGTTTCAATTGGATCAGGTTCAAGGGATGCAATTTTACCCTTTGGCGTATTGTTTACAGGTTTGATTATCAATCAACTCTATTTTTGGAACATGCACCAATCCATTATTCAAAGAGCTCTAGGGGCTGTAAACCTAAAAGAAGCCCAAAAAGGACTCCTATTTACAGGAATGCTAAAAATATTGATTCCATTAATTATTGTGCTGCCAGGTATTATTGCCTACTACTATTTTAACGAGGATTTTTATGCCAAAAAGGAATTGGTGTATCCTAGTTTGGTCAAAAAGGTGCTCCCTTTCTGGATGACCGGTTTTTTCGTAGCGGTTTTAATGGGAGCCATATTGAGTACTTTCAATAGTGCCCTCAACAGTGCGGCCACCATTTTTAGTTTAGGCATATATAAAAGGTACATCAATAAAAATGCGAAAGAAAAGCTATT
Source organism: uncultured Allomuricauda sp. (assembly GCA_965117065.1). Classification (GTDB taxonomy): domain Bacteria; phylum Bacteroidota; class Bacteroidia; order Flavobacteriales; family Flavobacteriaceae; genus Flagellimonas. Next base: position 234,438 of record OZ220751.1, on the reverse strand, counting down.
GGTAAGGATTGGTAAGACCACCTCTGCCCTACTGGCGTTCTTTGCTATTGGAATAGCTCCTTTTATTGCTCATGCACCTAGAGGCCTTTATCAATTGCTACAACAACTTAACGGGATATTCTTTATCCCCATGGCAACCGTTATTTTAGCAGGATTCTTCTTGCCCAAAGTATCTGCGGTTGGGGCAAAAGTAGGGTTGATTTTTGGCCTGGTCTTTTATGTCTTTACAAATTTCATCTGGCAGGTTGACTTGCACTACGTTCACCTCTGGGGTATTGAATTTGTGCTTAACATCAGCGTAATGCTATTGGTTTCAATAAAATTTCCGCGTACCAATAATTTTAGCATTACTGATATTGGAGTGGTTGAAATCAAACAATGGAAGTACGCTAAAGGTTTCAGCCTTTTTTTGGTGGTAACCACTCTGGTCATTTACTTCCTATTAGGACAAACAGGATAAAACCAATAAGGTCACACAAAAAGGTGGAAAGAAATTCGAGTTTCTGGGTAATCCTTCAACTATTCTCCCATAGCAGCGGCTACTGCGGCTGAAAGTCTTTTGTAGGTTCCGTTTTGGAGGCGTTCCCTTATACTTGAGAAGGCATCCAAAGTCTCGATAATATCTTCCATGGTATGTGTTGCAGTAGGGATTAATCTAAGTAAAATCAATCCTTTAGGTATTACCGGATAAACCACTATAGAGCAGAATATTCCGTAATTCTCACGCAAGTCCTTTACCAGAGCCATTGCTTCTGGAATACTTCCATTTAAATATACCGGGGTAACGCAGCTAGTTGTGGTTCCAATATCAAAACCACGTTCTTTTAATCCGTTTTGTAGCGCGTTGACATTTTCCCATAGTTTTGCCTTGAGTTGTGGCATGGTACGCAACATATCCAATCGTTTGAGTGCACCTTTCACATAAACCATCGGCAATGATTTGGCAAACATTTGTGAGCGAAGGTTGTACTTTAAGTACTCAATAATTTCTTTATCAGCGGCAACAAAAGCTCCTATACCTGCCATAGATTTGGCAAAAGTGGCTAAATACACGTCAATTTCATCCTGGATTCCCTGCTCCTCTCCTGCCCCAGCACCAGTTTTACCCAATGTTCCGAAACCATGCGCATCATCTACCAACAGCCTAAAATTAAACTTACTTTTAAGCGCTACAATTTCCTTTAAGATACCCTGTTCACCACGCATTCCAAAAACGCCCTCAGAAATAACCAGAATTCCTCCGCCAGTTTCCGTGGCCAATTTGGTTGCTCGTTCCAAGTTTTTCTCTAGACTCTCCGGATTGTTATGTTTAAAGGTAAAACGCTTACCCATATGCAAACGCACCCCGTCAATGATACAGGCATGACAATCAACATCGTAAACTATAATATCATCTTTGGAAACCAAAGCATCTATTACAGACATAAATCCCTGGTATCCGAAATTCAATAGATAAGAAGCCTCTTTGTCTACAAAAGCTGCCAATTCCTGCTCCAATTGTTCATGGTAATCGGTATGTCCACTCATCATACGCGCACCCATTGGAAAGGCTGCACCATGTTCGTAAGCGGCATCCCCGTCTACTTTTTTAATCTCGGGTAGATTTGCCAATCCCAAGTAATCATTGATACTCCATGTAATCACATCTTTCCCTTGGAATTTCATTCGATTAGAAATGGGACCTTCCAATTTTGGAAATACAAAATAACCTTCCGCCTGTGAGGCCCATTTTCCCAAAGGCCCTTTATTCTCAATGATTCTATCAAACAAATCTCTCATCTACCCTAAAATTGATTCAAATGCAAAAATATATATTTTTGACAAGCCAACACAATGAAATCCCCACATAAAAAAACGACAATGTAACCCATTGTCGTTCAGTATCTTATATAAAGTTAAATTTTACTTGATGTACTCTATCTTTTCGGGAGTTTCAGCGTTTTGAATATCGAAAAATCCTTGATTTTCCATCCATTCATTGCTATATACTTTGCTCATGTACCTTGACCCATGGTCTGGGAATATAACAACTATGTTACTCTTCTCTGTAAATTCTCCTTCCGTATTAAGCTGGTACAACGCTTGCATTGCCGCCCCACTGGTGTACCCAACAAACATACCCTCTGTATGGGCAATCTTACGGGCCATATGGGCGCTCTCGCCGTCTGTGACTTTAATATAACGATCAATACAGTTGAAATCTGTCGCTGTAGGAATCAAGTTCTTTCCCAAGCCCTCTATGCGATAGGGATATACCTCATTATGGTCAAATTCCCCTGTCTCATGGTATTTTTTTAGTACTGAACCATAGGCATCAACCCCAAGCACTTTTACTTTTGGGTTTTGCTCTTTTAAAAACCGCGCTACCCCTGAAATAGTGCCTCCTGTTCCACTACATGCCACTAAATGGGTAATGGCGCCATTGGTTTGTTTCCAAATTTCCGGCCCCGTGGTGTTGTAATGTGCCTCTATGTTTAGGTCGTTGAAATACTGGTTGATGTATATGGAGTTCTTAGTTTCCTTATGCAATCGCTTGGCTACCTCATAATATGATCTAGGGTCGTCTGCACTTACATGGGCAGGACAAACATATACCTTTGCTCCCATAGAACGAAGCATGTCTATCTTATCCGGAGATGATTTTGAGCTTACCGCCAAAACGCACTTGTAGCCTTTAACAATACTTACCATGGCTAAACTGAACCCGGTATTACCCGAAGTAGTCTCTATGATTGTACTGTTAGGTTTTAAAATGCCTTTTCGTTCGGCTTCTTCGATAATATAGGCAGCTATTCTGTCCTTGGAGGAATGACCTGGGTTAAAGGCTTCCACTTTGGCATAGAAATTTCCGGTAAGAGGCTCTGCTATTTTGTTTAGTCTAACTAAGGGTGTGTTTCCAATTAAATCAAGAATATTGCTATGCGCATCTATCTGTTTTCTCATAACTGGGTTTAGGTAAGGGGTTAAATGCTGGTAATGCCAACAATTTATCCGGCACAAAAATAGTATTTTTTATTTTATCGGGTTTATTCAATGCTTTAACTTATTTACTTCACTTATTTCAGGATAAAAAACACAAATCCCGTATATGATCTAAAAAAGACTGCTGCTATTTGGTCATAAAAACCCAATTGGCTTTCTTTTTATAGTTGAAGGCACGCTCTTTATCTACACTCATCTTCCCCTGAAGTTTGTTTCTTTTTTGAGTTACAGCTAGGGTAGTCCAGGAAAAATCACCATTTTCATGATTAAAGGTTTCCCCGTCATCATCGTAAAGCAGCCTGGTACTTTCAGCAGAACCATAATGTCTTATTTCCAATGGAAGTACCTCCCCCATTTTGGGCATTCGATTACGTGGAGAAATCATAGGGATAATACCTCCGTCTCTGACGAACAAAGGGATTTCATCAAGTCCTGGTTCAATTTCAATGACTTCCATTTCCCCTATATATGCACCTGAATAAAAGTCAAACCACTTGCCTGCTGGGAGAACTACCTGTCTTTTCGTTTCCCCTGTAAACATAGGTGCAACCAAAATATCCTCCCCCATCATGTATTGATATCGAACCTCCTTTAAGGAGGAACTGGCATACGGGTTTTTGGTAGCATCAAGACTGCCTGCAATTTTTTGTGGTTTAAAGTTAAATCCTTCAACCAACTGCATGGCCCTAAATGGAGGAATGCCTTCATTCTGGTATCTGGCAAAAGCAGTATAGATATAGGGGAGCAGTCGCATTCTTAATTGAGCAACCTCCCTTACTTCTTCTTCCACATCGTCAAACGACCAGGGCTTTGTTCCATCTGCCCAGGCATTGAGCATAGCCATAGGGGAGAAGCATACAGATTGCATGCGCCTTAACCATTCTTCCGAAGTTTTGGAAGCACGCACCTCTGGGGTCCACAATACTCCAATAAAACTACTATTGATCAATGCGGTTATAAAATCTTTGTGACTATAGTAGTCATTATAGATTACATAAGGAAAACTACTGGCCCCTGCATTGGAAGCCCTAACCAACCCATATGTCCGTTGATTGCGCTCTTTAAACCAATCTGCAGTGATTTTTTGCATCAGAATACCATAAATCTGTCTCATTTCCTCACCTGTTGTACCGGAAGGAAAAGAGGCCACATCTGGCCACAACCAATTGTCATAACCATCTACCTCATCAATTTTATACCCACTCACACCAATATCAAGATGGTTTTGCACAAAATGTTCTTTAAACAATTGTTGGGTGTTGTCCAGAGTTAGGTCTGGAACAATACCATTCCAAACAGTGTGTGTTCCAGAAAAAGGTTTGATTTTTGAATATAAATTACCCGCCGGAGATACATAAGGATTCGTCCATAGATTTACCCTAATGCCTTTATGCAATAAAGTGTTCACAAACCCTTCTGGATTGGGAAAACGACCTTTGTCCCATTCAAATGTGCACGGGTAGGCCATGGTATGCCATCCGGGTTCAACACCGATAAAATCCAAAGGGAAATTGTGCTCTTCAAAATCAGCAACTTCCTGTAGAATATCATTTGCTGAATATAAAGTGGGTACACGCTGGGTAAAGCCTAAGCCCCATTTGGGGGGAAGGTACCCACCTCCATTGTACAGGTTATAGCGCTGCACCACTTCCAGCATTGAGGTGCCCCCAAACACATAAATATCGGTTCCTTTTGCAGGTATCAATATTTCTACTGCATCGGAATAAGGCTGTGGATTCCAATTTGGGTCAGAGTTCCTATCACGTAACACAGGTGTATCTTCAGCTTCCACTCTTACTCCAGTACCCGCATAAACGGTAATATATTTGGCCGCATCTATCAATACCCCATATCCTTCGGTTGAAACATAAAAGGGAACCGGCGCATGTGTACGACCATTATCACTATTCCCATAATGATCCACGTGCAAGGTCATTATCCTACCTCGTTGGTTATGTGTTTTGAAGTTGAGCCCTAGACCAAAAAGCTCTTCTCCTCTTTTTAATGGAAATCGTAAATAGGTTTTGCCATTGAGTACTTCAGCCCTGATTTTTGATTTATCGAATGGAAAATTGACTACTGGAAGCTTTTGAAGAGCCGTAGTTTTAGGGTTGATTTCAGCTGTTTTTAACAACGAAACCTGCGGTTCGCCAATGGAAGCTTTCCATATTCCCGGAGCGGCTTCCGCCCATTCCTGGGCAGAGGTACTAAAAGATAGTAGACATACAACGGAAAATAGCAGTGTTCTCATGTTTTTGGTTCGTTTAATTTTAAAATTAGCTGCTATCCCTTTTATCAGAAACAGCATGCTGCACTTTGCCTCAAGCTTATGGTAACTTTCCTTCCAAATCCAAGATAAAGGCATACTCCTTTGCCGTTTCCTTTAAAGATTCAAATCGACCGGAGGAACCACCATGGCCTGCATCCATATTAGTGTCCAAAAACAATAGGTTTTCGTCTGTTTTATACTCCCTTAGTTTCGCTACCCATTTGGCAGGTTCCCAATATTGCACTTGGGAATCGTGCAATCCTGTGGATACGTACATATTGGGATAGGCTTTTGCGACCACATTGTCGTAAGGTGAATACGATTTCATATAATCATAGTACTCCTTTTCATTAGGATTTCCCCATTCGTCATATTCTCCCGTGGTTAAGGGTATACTATCATCCAACATGGTAGACACTACATCCACAAAGGGAACTGCCGCGATTACTCCCTTATATAGTTCTGGTGCCAAATTCACGACCGCACCCATCAATAGGCCTCCTGCCGACCCCCCACTTGCATATAAATGTTCTGGGCTCGTATATTTTTTATCGATTAAAAATTTGGAACAATCAATGAAATCTGTAAAGGTGTTTTTCTTGTGCAACAACTTTCCATTTTCATACCAAGATCTCCCCAAATACTCGCCACCCCTCACATGTGCAATGGCATAGATAAAACCTCGGTCCAACAAACTTAAACGCACAGAAGAGAAATAAGGATCAATGGTACTACCATAAGACCCATAGGCGTATTGAAGCAAAGGGCTGCTCCCATCAAATTTTGTGTTTTTATGGTACACTAGGGAAATAGGAACTTTAGTGCCATCGCCAGCCGTAGCCCATACGCGAAGGGTTTTATAGTTTTCCTTATCAAATTTTCCACCTAATACCTCTTGTTCTTTCAGGATTTTTTTGGTCTTATTTTCCATATTGAAGTCAATAATGGCATAAGGAGCTCCCATTTCATTATAATAATATCGAAGGATTTTGGTGTCAAAATCCACGTTAACTGAACTACCCGCAACATAGGTTTCACTGTCAAAAGGCAAATAATAAGATTCTTTTTGATCCCATCTTGAGATTTTAAGCTGATTTAATCCATTTTCCCTTTCGGAAAGCACATAGTAATCCCTAAATATCTCAACATCTTCCAGTAGCACTTCCTTGCGATGTGGAATGAATTCTTCCCAGTATTCGGATGCGGTTTTTCCTTCCGCCGTTTTCATTAATTTAAAGTTGGTAGCTCCATTCTTGTTGGTCAGGATAAAAAAGCTTCCATTGTAATGGGCAATAGAATATTCAACCCCTCTTTTTCTTGGGGAAAAAATCTGAAATTGGCCTTCCGGATCATCTGCATTTAGCACCTGATATTCGGAGGTAAGTGTACTCACAGATCCAATCACAATGTACTTTCTTGATTTGGTCTTGTAGACGAAAGCATTGTAGGTAGCATCTTTTTCATGAAAAACAAGGACATCTTCAGATGATTCAGTTCCTAGCTTATGCCTGTATATTTTGTCCGCACGTAGGGTAACTGGGTCTTTTTTGGTGTAAAAAAGTGTTTTGCCATCATTGGCCCAAACAGAGGTGCCCGTAGTGTTTTCAATGCGATCAGGGTAAATTTCACCTGTTTTTAAATTCTTGATTTCAATGGAATACTGTCTGCGGGAAACCGTATCGGTAGCAAAGGAAGCCATAGAGTTATCAGGACTGACAGATACACCTCTTAAGTTAAAATATTCATGCTCTTTGGCCAGTTCATTGCAATTGAAAAGCAACTCGTCCTTCCCTTCCAAGGTGTCCTTTTTTCTGGAGTAAATAGGGTACTCCCCTCCCTTTTCATACCTCGTGATGTACCAATAGCCATTGTATTTGTAGGGGACAGAAGCATCATCTTCCTTAATTCGAGACTTCATTTCCTTAAATAGCTCTCCTTGGAAATCTTTGGTGTGCGCCGTCATTTCGGCATAGTAGTTATTCTCCGCATTGAGGTAATCCAGAACATCTTGATCCTCCCGATCATTCATCCAATAGTAGTCATCTATCCTAACATCGCTGTGTTTTTCAAGTTTTGTAGGATTCTTATGGGCAACTGGGGCTTTTATGCTCATTAATTTTCGGTTTTCATTTTTACAAGCGCCTGCAAAAGTAAGGCATATCAAAAAACAAAGAAGGTAATAAGATGATTGCTTCATGAATGTTGGTTTGTGCCAAATTAGTATTTTTGAGCACTAAATCCGCTAAAACCTGGATATGTTTGGAGATATGATGGGAATGATGGGCAAACTTAAGGAAGCCCAGGAAAAAGTAAAAAAGACCAAAGAACGGTTGAATACGGTTCTGATTGATGAACAGTCTTCTGATGGGCTGCTCAAAGTAACTATTACCGCCAATAGGGAAATAAAATCCGTAACCGTTGATGATTCTTTGTTACAAGACAAGGAACAGCTTGAGGATTACTTGCTTTTAACTGTGAACAAAGCCATTGCAAAGGCCACACAGGTTAACGAGACAGAGCTGGCTGCTGTTGCCAAGGAGGGTATGCCCAATATTCCGGGGATGGATTCTTTTTTCAAATAGACTTCTAACCTATTTTTCGTAGTATTTGGAGGAAATGGTCATGCATTTTTTGGGTATAGTCCAAATGGGTGACTATGCGTAATTTACCTTGCCCCATACCAATAATAGATATCCTGTTCTCCTCTAATTTGGTCAAAAAAGTTTCTGAGGACATTTTAGCTTCGTCCAACTCAAAAATGATAATATTGGTCTCTATGGGCTCCACCTTTTGGACACAAGCCAATGTCTGGAGGACTTCTCCTATTTCGGAAGCTTTTTTATGATCCTCGGCCAAACGATCTATATGATGATCTAGAGCATAGATTCCAGCAGCAGCTAAAAACCCAGATTGACGCATACCACCACCCAATACTTTGCGAATCCGAAGAGCATCATCAATCAGTTTTTTATTGCCTACTAAAACAGAGCCTACGGGACAACCCAATCCTTTACTCAAACAAACACTTATGGAATCGAAAAGGTTTCCATAATCCTTTGGATTTTCTTGTTTCTCAACTAGAGCATTCCAAACGCGTGCTCCATCCAAATGATAGGAAAGGTTGTTATCTGTGCAAACCTTTTTAATTTTTTGAAGTTCTTTGAAATCCCAACAGGCTCCCCCTCCCTTATTGGTGGTGTTTTCAATACAAACTAAGGTGGTTAAGGGACTATGATAAAAATCGGGTGGGTTGATGGCTTGTTCCACCTGTTCCGTTACCATCATTCCTCTATGCCCATCAATCAATTTACAGGAAACTCCGCTATTAAAACTGACCCCTCCTCCTTCGTAGTTGTAGATATGGGCATATTTATCACAGATCAACTGTTCTCCCGGTTGGGTATGTAATTTAATTGCTGCCTGATTTGCCATGGTACCACTGGGAAAGAACAGGGCGGCTTCCATTCCAAAGTAGTTGGCAACTTTTTCTTCCAAGGCATTTACAGTTGGGTCGTTCTTAAAAACATCGTCCCCTACTTTTGCGGTCATCATAGCTTCCAACATACCCGGAGTTGGGCGCGTAACTGTATCACTTATTAAATTGATTTCCATAAATTGCTTCGGGATTAATGCATACAGTCCATTCCAATGGGAGACCCATCTGGGATTTTAGGTGCTGGTACTACCTTGAATTTGTGAGGTGCACTAAGAAATGCATCTATTCTTCTAACCAGTTCTGCGGAAATGGTATTCTTTCCAGCTCCAAGGAGGGATATTTTAAGTCCTTTTAAGGTTTCATATGCAACTCCATTTACTTGTGGATGCACATTTTGGTGTGCCGCTAAATTCATAATATGGTAAACGGCCCTAAAATTTATGGTTTGTTGTATTTCCTGTAAATACGGATCCTTATGGGTTTCTTCTACGGTATTCTTCAACACAGTTTGCAGTACTTCATTGAGGCCCAATTGGTCTTTATCCATACTTTTTTGAAGAATTAGACGAGAGGCGCGTTCTGGATGTAATAAAAGTCCCAAAGTCATATCGGCCGAAGTTTCAGCAGCAGAAAGGGCATCAAAACTTACTCCAGTTCTTGAATTGAAAGATTCTCTGGTACGCCCATACCCAATTGCCCTGGGTGGGAAGAGTTCCAGTTTTTCTTTTGGAATTGCAATTTCGGCGGCATTGAGGGTTTTTAAGATAGTCTCCAAGGCATTTTCTTGGGAAGTTGGACTAATCGCATAAACTGTACGTTGTCCATCCCCTTTGGTTGCATAATTGTAATCCAACCCTCCTATTAATTTAGAAACCGCTTCTGTTTGGTATCTATGGAAAAAATACAAAGGAGCAAACACATCTTCCAACATGGAATTAGGTTCTCCACTCCGTATATTGTCCATGGAGAAGTTGTTTATCGCTACTTTTCTAATCTCCAACACTTTTTCCAATTCTTGGGCCGCATTTCTTCCATTATCCCAAAGATGGGCCAAAGCATGCGCACCACCTTGGGGACGTGCATCCTGGTCCGAAATATAGCGTAGCCCATCCGTTTGGGCTTTTTGCAAAATAGTGTTTAAGCGCTCTTTTTCATTAGCTCCACCGGGAAAATCGGAGTAGGAATAAGCCACAGTGACTTTATCCCAGTCCCCTATTCCGGTATCATAAGCGTTTGCGAAATTTATGGTACTTCCATCCAACTCAAACTGAGGATGCGGATAATCCATTACGGAGGCTCTGCCGTTGGTACTCGCTGCAAAATTATGCGCAAATCCCAGCGTATGCCCAATTTCATGAGCGGAAAGTTGGCGAATTCTGGCCAATGCCATTTCCAGCATTGGTTGGTAATTGTTATCTCTTTCAGCAAAAGGTTTGTCCATCAAGGCTTGAGCAATCAAGAAGTCTTGTCGAATACGTAAACTCCCTAAACTCACATGTCCTTTAATAATTTCGCCTGTTCTTGGATCTGTAATACTACTCCCGTAACTCCATCCCCTAGTAGATCGATGCACCCACTGGATCACATTGTATCGTACATCCAAAGGATCCGCATCATCAGGAAGGATTTTTAATTGAAAGGCATCCTTATACCCTATGGCCTCAAAGGCTTGGTTCCACCATCTGCCCCCATCCAATAAAGCAGACCTTACGGGTTCTGGTGTTCCATTATCCAAATAATAGATAATAGGTTCAACAGCTTCACTGATTTCAGCGCTTGGGTTTTTCTTCTCTAAGCGATGCCGGGTAACAAAGCGCTTTAAAATGGATTCCTGAACTGGAGTGGCGTAATCATAATAGGAGAACGGATACGAACCACAGCGCGGATCAAACTCTCTTTTCTCGTAGTTGTCATCCGGTAATTCTATCAAAGAATGATGTTGGGCAACAGTGACCAAACCAGGGTTGGGGGTAACAGAACGAATATGCCCTCCCTCTGCATTACCTTTGAAAGTAAGCGTAGCATCAAACTCCACATTTTTTGGAAAGGCCCTGGTCCGATCAAAGGCCAAGGCACTTTTAGAAGTATCCAAACTATATGAACCTTGCTTGGTTTGTTTTAATCTTTGGGTCACCCCATGGGCATCCCGGAATAGAAAGTCGGTCATATCTATTAAATAGTGGCCTTTGGACTCCTCTTCAATCTTAAAACCATGAAGCACCGATTTGGCAAAAGCCTGTTCCACGGATTTTCGTTCCAACTCATTCTGTGTTAAGGCCCGGAATGTTAAATTGGGCTGTACCAACAACAATTTATTACCTGCTTTTCTAAAGAAAACCACTTGTTCATTACCCAATTGGCCACGATCAAGTCCAATATCGTTACTTCCAATTCCACTGCTCAGAGAGTACACATATAAGAATTCCTTTTCTAGCTCATTTACCTCCAAGAAAATCTTGTCTGTGGAATCATCATAGTAGAAATTAAAATAGCCATTGAACTTTTGGTAGTCCTTTGTTTTTTCAAAATTTTGAGCATTTAAAAAGTTAGCGGTGAGTACAATCGAGAGGAAGTAAAAAAGGTAATTTTTCATATCTGAATTAGTTGTAGCTAAATTTATATAAATTTCGTTGTTCGACTGCACTGAAACCTTATTTTTGCCTGAAATAAATTCTATGGTTTCCACAGATCAGCATAAAAATCTTATTGAGCGCCTTGGTGCGTTAAGGAGGTATCTTTGACATTGATGCCAAGCTTATTGAAATAGAAAACGAAGAGGAGAAAACTGCCGCTCCCGGATTCTGGGACAATCCACAAGTAGCCCAAGTACAAATGCAAGTGCTGAAATCCAAGAAGAAATGGGTGGAGGAGTTCAATTCAGCAACATCTATGGTGGGTGATCTTGAGGTTTTATTAGAATTCCATCAAGCCGGTGAAGTAACTGAGGATGAAGTGACCACCCAGTATGGCGAGGCACTCTTGACCATAGAAAATCTGGAGTTCAAAAACATGTTGTCTGAGGAGGGTGATGAGCTTACCGCGGTACTGCAGATAACTGCCGGAGCTGGTGGTACCGAAAGTTGTGATTGGGCATCTATGCTTATGCGTATGTACCTCATGTGGAGTGAAAAGAATGGATATAAAGTCAAAGAACTCAATTACCAGGAGGGTGACGTAGCTGGGATAAAGACTGTTACGCTAGAAATTTCGGGTGAATTCGCGTTTGGATGGTTAAAGGGCGAAAATGGGGTACACCGCTTGGTTCGTATCTCTCCCTTTGACAGTAATGCCAAAAGACATACCTCGTTTGCATCTGTTTATGTGTATCCCTTAGTTGATGATACCATAGAAATTGAAGTAAATCCTTCAGATATAGAAATTACAACCGCTCGCTCCAGTGGTGCCGGCGGACAGAATGTGAATAAGGTAGAAACCAAAGTGCAACTGGTACACAAACCCACAGGAATTCAGATATCTTGCTCAGATTCGAGATCACAGCATGATAATAGGGCAACTGCTATGAAAATGTTGAAGTCTCAACTATACGAAATAGAACTTCGGAAGAAGCAGGAGGCACGGGCCGAAATTGAATCCTCAAAAATGAAAATTGAATGGGGATCACAAATCCGGAATTATGTTATGCATCCCTATAAATTGGTCAAGGATGTAAGGACCGGGAAGGAAACTGGAAATGTTGATGCGGTAATGGATGGGGAAATCAATCCATTTTTAAAGGCATTTTTGATGATGATGGGACAGAACGAGGAGTCTTAAGAATTGAAAAGTTTTAATGTAAAATTGAAAACGAAAGGTTTTAGCGGCTGGCTAAGAACTGTTAACTTATAACCCAAAGGAAATGCTTAAAATTTATCACAATCCAAGATGTAGAAAATCCAGGGAAGGACTAGAGTTCTTGGAAAGCTCCAATAAAGAATTTGAAGTGGTACGATATTTGGACAATGTTCCAACCCAAGAGGAGCTAAAAACGATTATTGGCTATCTTGGAATATCCGCTGAAGAGCTAGTTCGAAAAAGTGAAGCCATTTGGAAGGAAAAATATAAAGGTAAATCCCTTTCCGAATCTGAAATCATATCCGCTATGGTCCAAAACCCAAAATTGATTGAGCGGCCAATTATCATAAAAGGAGAAAAAGCGGTGATAGGGAGACCTGCGGAGAAAATCAGTATCTTGCTAAAGTAGCTTTTTGCTGGAAGAAAAATCTAATTTTCAATAGCTTATGAAAAAGACACAGACTGTTTTTTTAATTACGATTCTTTTCGGTTTGCTAAGCGTAAACGAGTTGGTTGCCCAATATGGCTATGGAAGTCCCTATGGTTCTGGTTACGGGTATGGTCGCGGATATGGTGGAAGACAACGAAGCACAATTCCACGAGGTCCTGAGGAAACGCAAAAAAAGGCAGACCCACTTACTGCAGAGGAAATTGTAGATTTAGAGATGCCAAAGATTACGGAAGAACTGGCATTAGATCCCTTTGAGCAGGCTGTAGTTCGAACCACATTGGTCAAATCGGTACAACAACGAATCGAACTTCAAATCCTGGAATTGGAAGGCAATAAAATGAAGGAAGAAGTGGAAAAGATAAAAACCAGACAGGATGAAGAATTGAAAGCTGGTTTACCAGAAGAAAAATACAATGCCTATCTGGTGCTACAAGAAAACAAATTCAAAGTAAAAAAGAAGAAGAAAAAGAAGAAAAAGAAATCTAAGGAATAAAAAAAGCCCCGTATTTAACGGGGCTTTTTTTATTATTCGTTTCGTTTGGCTCGTTTGGCCTCACGTCTTTCTTTATACATTTCCATTAAATTCCCGAACAACCAGTAGGGTACCACAAAAGTCAATAGGAAAATCATCAGCCAAAAACCTATGGTCAATATGGTCAAAAAAGCTAAAAATCCTAAGTACTGATCAAAATCAAACATATTATTTCCTTTTGTTGCGCAAAGATACCCTCATTTGGTATAAAAAAGCAAATCTCCAATTAAAAAATGTTCAATTGTGTATATGTCATATAAAATAAAAACTTGAACACTAACTTTGCATATCCTTAAAAAAGTAAAGATGAGTTTCAGAATTGAAAAAGATACGATGGGCGAAGTCAAAGTACCATCGGACAAATATTGGGGAGCACAAACGGAACGGTCCCGTAATAATTTTAAAATTGGAACGCCAGCATCCATGCCCTTAGAAGTGGTTTACGGCTTTGCGTATCTAAAAAAAGCCGCAGCTTATACTAATCACGAACTAGGTGTACTTCCTGTAGAAAAAAGGGATTTAATAGCCCAGGTATGCGATGAAATCTTATCCGGTCAACATGACGGCCAGTTTCCTTTGGTCGTTTGGCAAACAGGTTCTGGTACTCAAAGTAATATGAATGTCAATGAAGTTGTTGCCAACAGGGCCCATGAGATTGCTGGCAAAAAAATCGGTGAAGGTGAAAAGACCATTCAACCTAATGACGATGTAAACAAAAGTCAATCCTCCAATGATACCTTCCCAACTGGGATGCACATTGCTGCCTATAAAAAGATAGTTGAAGTTACCATTCCTGGAGTAGAACAACTCAGAAATACCTTGGCCAAAAAGTCAAAAGAGTTTAAAGAGGTAGTAAAAATTGGACGGACCCATCTGATGGATGCCACTCCGTTAACCCTAGGGCAAGAGTTCTCGGGCTATGTTTCCCAATTGGACCATGGCTTAAAAGCGTTAAAAAGCACTTTGGAGCATTTAAGTGAATTGGCATTGGGTGGTACCGCTGTAGGAACGGGGCTCAACACCCCAAAAGGATATGACGTATTGGTGGCTAAGTACATCGCAGAATTCACCAATCACCCGTTTAAAACAGCTGAAAATAAGTTTGAAGCTCTTGCCGCCCATGATGCGATTGTGGAAAGTCATGGAGCATTGAAGTTATTGGCCGTTTCCTTAAATAAAATTGCCAATGACATTAGAATGATGGCCTCGGGACCACGCTCTGGGATTGGTGAGATTATCATTCCAGCCAACGAACCTGGAAGCTCCATAATGCCCGGAAAGTTAAATCCAACCCAATGCGAAGCTATGACCATGGTCTGCGCCCAGGTTATGGGAAATGATGTGGGCATAAGCGTTGGGGGCACCCAAGGCCATTATGAGCTCAATGTATTTAAACCTATGATGGCGGCCAACATTCTTCAATCTGCACAACTCATTGGCGATGCCTGTGTAAGCTTTGATGTAAACTGTGCCATTGGGATTGAACCTAATCATGAGGTCATCAAAACACTTTTGAACAATTCCCTAATGCTGGTGACAGCACTTAATACTAAAATTGGGTATTACAAAGCAGCAGAAATTGCAAATACCGCACATAAAAATGGAACAACCTTAAGGGAGGAGGCCATCAATCTGGGCTATGTTACCCCTGAAGAATACGATGAATGGGTTAAACCTGAAGATATGGTGGGAAGTCTGAGATAGCAGCTAATCACAATTAAAAAAGCCCGATTCAAACAAGAACCGGGCTTTTTTGTGAAATGTGGATAGTGTATACTATTTTAAAGCGAATTTGGAAGTTCCCAATAACTTCAATCCACCATCATAAACGTTTACCATATAATTTCCTTTTTGGAAATCTGAAGCAGGCTTGTTGATGTAATCACAAACATCCAAAGAACTGTTCTCGTAGTAAAAATTAGTTCCTTTGCTATAAGTAATGGAAGCACCTTCTTCACTAGATTTAGAGAAGCTATCACCCAACACGTTTCCTTGAGGGTCCAAAACTTCAATAAAAAACTCTCTGTCACCAGCTTCAGCAATTACGTTGTCCGCAATAGTGAAACAAACTTTGAATTTGTCAGTAGCTTTTGCTCTAGATGTGGAAACCAATTTACCACTGTTTCTTTCACGTACAGCATCAACTGTAAAGGTAGAAAGGCTAAGCGCAGAACCTCTTTCAACAGCATCGGCCAATTGGGTGTTCTGTACAACCAAAGAATCATTGAATACAGTTTGTTTTTCCAATTCCACAAATGTGCTATCCCTTTGCATGGCCAACAAAGTGTTGGATGTTGTCAAGGAATCTACTTGCTTCAATAATTTTTCTCTTTCAGCTTTAAGTACACTTACTTGTCTTCTGTATCTTGAAAGGGAAGCAATATCAGCTTTCATTCCTTGTACAGAGTCAATGTACTTTGCAATATTGTCTCTTGCAGCAACCAATTCCTCATTGGTGGCATTGCTTTCCAAAATTGCTTTGTCATACTCAGACTTAAGGTTGTTCAAATCATCAACAACCAACTCTTTCTCTTGCGTAAGCGCAGTGGTAGTTTTTTTCTTATCCTGGTAAAGGCTTACTGTGTAAATTATAGTTCCTAAAAGAACTACCCCGAGTAAACCAGCTATTACCTTTAATCCGTTGTTACTTTTTGTTTCAGTCATAACTTTTAAATTAATTGATCTTACTATTAATTGAGTTTTAATCAACTGTGTTCTGAGTTATATACGCTTCATTTTTTGATTTGGATTTTATTGAGCTAAATAATGTTAATAAATTCTTGGGATAAGCTGTAGATGTACTAATTTTAAAGGGCTCATAAATTTAGTAAGGATGAAAAAAAAATACAGCTACTTGGTTTTCGCCCTGATAATGGTGCTTGGTTGTAGGCAAAGTAACGCGCAAAAAGTAATTATATCTGCCAAATCCAAGAGTCAAAAACTGCTTAACATAATTCCCATAGAACATGCCACAACAGTTTTGGAATGGAATGATATTACTATTTATATAGATCCTGTAGGTGGGAAAAGTGCTTTTGAAAATCAGAAATTACCGGATTTAATTCTGATAACGGATATTCATGGAGACCACTTTAGCCTGGAAACCCTCCAGGAATTAGATACCCAAAAATCCAAAATTATGGCTCCACAGGCGGTGGCTGATAGAATACCGAAAGAATTCACCCCGCAGATAGATGTGTTGAATAATGGGGATTCTAAAGAACGTTTTGGTATCAAGGTAGAAGCTGTTCCCATGTATAATTTACGGGAGGAAGCTCTAAAATTTCATACCAAAGGAAGAGGGAATGGTTATGTGTTGAACATGAATGGACAACGACTCTACTTTTCTGGGGATACAGAGGACATCCCGGAAATGCGCTCTTTAAAAAATATAGACAAGGCCTTTGTCTGTATGAACCTTCCATATACTATGACTGTTGAAAGTGCAGCGGATGCTGTACTGGAATTCAAGCCCAAAGAGATTTATCCCTATCACTATAGAGGAAGACCCAACATTGGTGATGTACATAAGTTTAAAACCCTCATCAACCAAGGCAACCCAAACATTAAGGTGGTTCAATTGGATTGGTACCCTAATGATGATTTTTAACCCAGTAAAATATTGAGGCCTATTTAGCGTTACAGTAAAAGTACCAACCCAAATCAGTACTTAACCATGACCAACAAACACTACGCTTTGTTTGCCTTACTATGTTTTTTTGGGGCAAACGCAATCCTTTCCAACCAGTGCGATGACTTCTATGCCAAAGTAACTTATGGCCTAAGTCATACCAAAAAGGCCTTGGGTGCTACCAATTTTGAGCATCAAATGTACTATGCAGAACGTGCTTTGATAGCCATAGAAAAATCAAAAACTTTTATGGAAGAATGCAATTGCGCCAAATCTGAGGACAAGACTCTGGACGTTATTGAGGTCCTTAACAAGGCTAAAGACCCTGTAGATTGGGATGCTGGTCGTTATTTTTCCAAAAAATCCATGGGTATGATTAATGAACTGATTACTATTTTGGACGAATGCACTTTAGGAACCACACCAGCTACAGTCGTTGAGGATAGCGCGGACAGTACCCTGGAACACGAGGCATATACCGATACCAAAGCAAATGAAGTTTCCATGGAAGCGGAAATGATCAAGGTTTTTGACAAACACGCCAATGATCGACTTAAATCCACGGAAAAGGCTGTATCCCAATTGGTGCAGCTGTCAAAATCATTTTCCAAAGGTTCTTCACAAAATGATAATGACCCGGAAAGTTTAGCGCATCACCAAAAAACATATTTGGAAAAAGCCAGAAAGTTACTTCAAGAAGGACTTAAGGCATTAGATTCCGAAAAGTAAATCCGTTGGTTGATTCTAGCGAATCAGCTTTTTGTATTTGATACGCTTGGGCATGATATCCGTTCCCAAGCGTTTCTTTTTGTTTTCTTCATAATCCGAGAACGACCCTTCAAAGAAATAAACTTGGGAGTCCCCTTCAAAGGCTAGAATGTGGGTGCAAATTCTATCCAAAAACCATCTGTCGTGAGAAATAACCACCGCACAGCCGGCAAAATTTTCTAAGCCTTCTTCCAATGCCCGTAGCGTATTTACATCCAAATCGTTTGTGGGCTCATCCAAAAGCAATACATTTCCTTCTTCCTTTAATGTCATCGCCAAATGAAGTCTGTTTCTTTCACCTCCTGAAAGCATGTTCACTTTCTTGTTTTGCTCACTTCCCGAAAAATTGAATCTACTCAAATAGGCTCTTGAATTCACTTGCTTTCCTCCCATCATAACCAATTCCTGACCATCACTGAAATTCTCCCAAATTGTTTTATCAGGGTCTATATTAGAATGGCTTTGGTCCACATAGGCTAATTTAGCCGTATCTCCCACCTCAAAATCACCTTTATCAGGGCTCTCCTCCCCCATGATCATTCTAAAAATAGTGGTCTTACCAGCACCATTGGGTCCAATAATGCCAACAATTCCCGCCTGCGGTAACTTAAAATTCAAATCCTCATAGAGTAATTTGTCCCCGTAAGCTTTGCTTACCGCTCGGGCGTCAATAACATTTGTACCCAAGCGTGGGCCATTGGGAATATATATTTCTAATTTTTCCTCTAGCTGCTTTTGGTCCTGGCTCAAAAGCTTATCGTAATTTTTCAACCTGGCCTTTTGCTTGGTTTGTCTTCCTTTGGCTCCTTGGCGTACCCAATCGAGCTCCCGCTCCAGCGTTTTTTGACGTTTGGAAGCCTGTTTGCTTTCTTGGGCCAATCGTTTGGCCTTTTGATCCAACCAACCGGAATAATTACCCTTCCAAGGAATACCTTCTCCCCTATCCAATTCCAAAATCCAACCGGCCACATTATCCAAAAAATAACGGTCGTGTGTCACTGCAATGACAGTTCCCTTATATTGTGCCAAGTGATGTTCTAACCAATGTACAGATTCGGCATCCAAATGGTTGGTGGGCTCATCCAGCAATAGAACATCAGGTTCTTGAAGGAGCAATCTACAAAGCGCTACCCTTCTTCTTTCCCCTCCGGATAGCACGCCAATTTTCTTGTCGGATTCCGGAGTGCGGAGCGCGTCCATGGCTATTTCCAGTTTGGTGTCCAGTTCCCAAGCATTGGATGCATCAATCTGATCTTGAAGCGCCGCCTGCTTATCCATCAACTTCTGCATCTTATCAGCATCCTCATATACTTCGGGCAAACCGAACATGTCGTTGATCTTGTTATACTCATCTAAAATGGCAACGGTTTCCGCAACACCTTCTTTTACAATCTCAAGCACGGTCTTCTCCTCATCCAATTGTGGTTCCTGTTCTAAGTATCCCACGGTATAACCAGGAGAAAACACCACATCGCCTTGGTAGTTTTTATCAATCCCCGCGATGATTTTGAGCAAAGTTGACTTACCCGAGCCATTGAGGCCCAGAATCCCAATTTTGGCCCCATAGAAAAAGGATAGATAAATATTTTTGAGTACGGGTGTATTGGCCGTTTTAAAAGTCTTGGTCACCCCGGACATTGAAAAAATGACCTTTTTATCGTCTGACATTAGGTTGTTGTTTAGTTAAGAAAAATGGAAATTAAACTCGACCCTTTAAAGCATTAAAGACCCACGCAATGGCAAAGAAGCCTATTCCAACAGCAGCAAAACCATATCCTGCCACCTCATCATATTTAAAAGCTCCTAGCGCTATCATGCCCATTCCCACAAAAATCATAATCCATGTGGCCCATGCGAGCACCGTGTTTTTGTTCATTCCCATATAAATTGTTCAGTAGAAAATCAAATATCGTAAAAAATGGCAAAACCTTGGGACTTCTTAGAAGTTTATCCCTCAAAAGGAAATTTAATTCCCGCTTGTTCCCTTACCCGGTCCATTAATTCCGCCAAATCCAAACTGTTTTGATGTGACCATAAATTACTTTCCAATTTCTTAGCGCTAAGGCACCTATGCACTTCTTCAATTTCGTAGGTAAATCCGTTACCCTCCAAGGGAAGGTCTGTAAGCTGAACTTCACCATTCAACACCTTGGTATACCCATGGGCCTCATGCCATCTTGGGTGAAGAAATAGCTCTCCCTTTGTTCCTGATATTTCAGCCTCCATTTTGGAAGTACTGGTCAATCCACTATAAAGTACGGCCTGTGCATTTTGATACTGAAAATTCATGGAAGTCTGCAGTTCGGTTCCATTGGGATGAAAATTGGAGTAGGCACTGATTTCATCAGGCATGCCTAAGATTAAATAAGCCAAGAAAATGGGATAAATGCCTATATCCAACAATGAGCCGGAGGCTAAATTAGGGTTGAGTATTCTTGAATTTTCATCTCTGTCCAAACCGTAAAACGCAAAATTTGCATGTAGATAACCCACGTCCCCAATGGCGCCTTCCATAATCAGTTGTTTTACTTTTTTAATGGAAGGGTTGAACCGGGACCACAGGGCTTCCATTAGGAAAACCTCATTTTTCTTTGCCGACTCAAGCATTGCTTCAACCTCACCTCTATTTACACCTATTGGTTTTTCACAAAGTACATGTTTACCTTGTTCCATGGCCTTTATGGACAATTCCTTATGAAATACATGGGGAGTAGCAATATAAACGATATCTACAGCGTCTGACGCAAACAGTTCGTCATAACTGGCAAAAGTGTGTTCTATCCCAAATTCTTGCGCAAAATTTTGTGCTTTGTCAAAGGATCTTGAGGCTACTGCCGTTACCTGTGCATCCTTTACCAGTTGAAGGTCGGAAGTGAATTTTCCAGCGATATTCCCGGGACCTATAATCCCCCATCTAATTTTAGTTTCCATATGCAACCAAAAGTAATGATTATAACTCCTTATCTTTAGCCTGGAAGACGAAATTGGTTGAACAATTATGGATATTAACTTCAATAAAAACGAAGATCACAATAAGCTAAAACTCTCAGAACTCCGAACCAAATTGGCCCAGGTTAAATTGGGTGGAGGCAAAAAACGTATAGAAAAACATCATGCCAAAGGCAAGATGACCGCTCGAGAACGCATCAAATTTTTGCTGGACACAGACCGAGATTCAATTGAAATTGGAGCTTTTGCCGGAGATGGAATGTATGAAGAACATGGAGGATGCCCTTCAGCTGGGGTGGTGGTCAAGATTGGATATATTCAAGGCAAGCAATGTGTGGTCGTCGCCAATGATGCCACCGTAAAAGCTGGTGCTTGGTTCCCCATTACCGGGAAAAAAAACTTACGAGCCCAAGAGATTTCGATTGAAAATAAATTACCCATTATCTATTTGGTGGACAGTGCAGGGGTCTATTTACCCATGCAGGATGAAATCTTTCCGGACAAAGAACACTTTGGTCGCATTTTTAGGAATAATGCAGTTATGAGCAGTATGGGAATCACCCAAATATCGGCCATAATGGGAAGCTGTGTGGCCGGAGGGGCCTACCTCCCTATTATGAGTGATGAAGCCCTAATCGTTGACAAAACGGGAAGTATTTTCTTAGCGGGTAGTTATTTGGTCAAAGCGGCCATTGGTGAAAGTATCGATAACGAAACTTTGGGCGGAGCAACCACACATTCCGAACTAAGTGGTGTAACCGATTATAAGGCTAAAGACGACAAAGACGCACTGAACAAAATAAAAAACATCGTAGGTAAAATTGGGGATTTTGAAAAATCCGGTTTTAATCACATAGCGGCCAAGAATCCTAAAGAGAACCCAGAGGAAATCTACGGAATCCTTCCCTCATCCAGAAGTGATCAATATGATATGTTGGAGATTATTAAAAGATTGGTGGATGATTCCGAATTTGAACAATACAAGGAGGGTTATGGCAAAACGCTGTTGACAGGTTATGCACGCATTGATGGTTGGGCTGTGGGTATTGTTGCCAACCAACGAAAGGTAGTCAAAACTAAAAAAGGTGAAATGCAGTTTGGAGGAGTCATTTATTCAGATTCCGCAGACAAAGCCACCCGATTTATCGCCAATTGCAACCAAAAGAAAATACCCTTGGTGTTTTTGCAGGATGTTACCGGATTTATGGTAGGAAGTAAAAGTGAACATGGAGGCATTATTAAAGATGGTGCAAAAATGGTGAATGCCGTAAGTAATTCTGTAGTTCCCAAATTTACTGTAGTTATAGGTAACAGTTATGGTGCAGGTAATTATGCCATGTGTGGAAAAGCCTATGACCCTCGATTAATTGTTGCTTGGCCAAGTGCCGAGCTTGCAGTAATGAGCGGGAATTCTGCTGCTAAAGTCTTGCTTCAGATAGAGAAAGCTTCCTTGGAAAAAAACGGAGAAACATTGGATTCAAAAAAGGAGAAGGCCTTATTTGACAAAATCAAAAAACGATACGACAACCAAATCTCCCCTTACTATGCGGCATCACGGCTTTGGACAGATGCTATTATAGATCCTTTGGAAACTCGAAAATGGATATCGACAGGTATAGCCGCAGCCAACCATAGCCCAGTTGAAAAACAATTTAATATGGGAGTACTACAAGTTTAATTATTCCACACTAAACTTGGCCAATTGTTGTTCCTCACCTTCCAGCTGAAGACGGACAAGGAACTCTTCACTTCTTTGGTTAGGTTTTCCAAAATTGTACTGTACCCTACATTTAAGAAAAGTGGGCATTTTGTTGCCCAAAGTTCTATTCCCAAAATAGGTGACGTTGAGAATCCAATCACCCACTGTTTCTGCGCCCACTATTTCGAACTGTTCACTTGCATATCCGTGTTGCAATCCATCCAAAATTCGTTTACGCTCACTTACATCTGTGTGCTCCCAATTGAAAAAACGATTTTGAGGATTCACAAACTGCACCGTAAACTCCGCATCTGGATTGTTCCACTCCAACACTAATCTGGCATTATAGGTTAGATTGTTTAGATAAGAAGGGCTCACTTTAGTAACATCCAAATCCTTGCGTTTCTGATTCACCAAATTTCTAATCTCTGTTCCCACAATCTTTTCCAAACCGTTGAAATTTAATTTAAGGTTGGATTCTCCTGAAGCCATACCTACCAAGGCATTGAGTGCTTCCTGATAATTACCTCCTCCTTTATTGGCCATAGCCACATCTAGATAAGATTGCGTTTTGTTTGGAAAATCCTCCAACAGCCTATTGGCCGCCAAAAGTGCCATATAGTAGTTTTTACCCTCTATGGACTTTAGATACAGCCCCCTAAGCTCTTCATGGGTTGGAGCTGGCTTTTCCAATATATTGGACAGGATTCTATAGCCCAAATTCTTATTTGAGCTGAAAAAAAAGGCGGAGATATCTACCAAATACTCAGGTAAATCCCAATACTTTTTTCGTTGCTTAAGATAGATGTCATAGGCTTCCTGAATGTTTTTTCCATTCTTGAGTTCCTTCAAATAATCGGTCACCAAAGCTTTTTTGTTCACTTTTAATTTACCATCATATACATTATCGGTAAGTCGTGCCAAATCCTTTTTTTGACCTTTTGGTCCGTCGACCAAGGCAGTTTTAGTAGTAATCAACAAAACACCATTCGCACCCATACTCCCAAAGCGATTAGTAGCGGCTAAACCTTTTAATACCGTAATCTCCGCAATGTTTCGGGGATCAATAAACCCTGCACCGGTAATTCCACCGGGCATTGAGGAGTCATTACCTCTTTCTGGTGCCACATCCGCAAGCCCTGTAAAACCAGAGTTTGACCTCCTAGTCGGAACGCCATCTATTACGATTAACCCATAGTTGTTGCCCAAAATTGAATTGCTCGGACGCATGACCACTTGGCTCAAATCATCATTTTGACCCAATCTAACACCGGAAAACTTACCCTGTATAGCCTTATTTCCCGTAGTCGCAGCATCTGGAATTACTTCCTCAGAAATGGACTGAACCGCATAGCCCACCTTATCCTTGTTTTCTTTACCGAATCCTGTGGTAATTTCATCCTCAACTTCCAACTTATCATCTGTAACCACTACTTCCTGCAAATCTATTCTGGACGTATCGTAATTAAAATCCAATTGTTGGACTGTTCCAAGCGTTTGTTCCTTAATTCTGTTACCGTAGGATATTACCAAGGTTTCGCCAGGAACCGCATTAATTTTATAAATACCCAACTCGTTTGTTTTTACCTTGTTCGTTGGATTTTCCTTAATAAATACGTCAACTAGCTCCAAACCCATAGTACCACTAAATATGGTTCCTGAGTATTCTTGGGTCTCCCTCCCCAAAGATTCCGAATCCCTTTTTTCAGTAAGGTTGACCAAGTTACCATTGTTTACAATGGCCAAGAGATTGATGCTGGCTCTATCAAAATCTTTTTTGCTGTTAACAATATATACTTCCCCATCAAAGTTTGGAGCTGATGATCCCATGTTCTGATTCCCATCGGTGAATACTAAAACATCTCCTTTTTCAGCATAATCATCCAAAGTTTCAAAAGAAGTGGCCCCATCATAGTTAAACGACTTAAGTTTTTCTTTTAAAGCAGACCAATTGCCAGCATTTATGCTAAAATTATCTTTGGAATTCACATCATTACTGAAAGTCAACAAGGTCACCTCCACATTTTCGGTGGTCTTAAAATAGGCATCCAAAAAATAGAACTCCTTGTTCAAATCTCGATCTTGCATGGAATAGGAGACATCCCAAAATATAGTTACTTTTTGGTTGCTCTGCCCCTGTGCAAATAGTCCAATTGACACGAGCAACAAGAGCATAAAAATTTTAGACTTTATCATGACATAAAATATTCAAAAAATTACTATTAATTCGTTAGCCCATCGAGGTTTTTAATTACCCAAATGATTTTTTACCCTTGGAATCAACAATAATTCCGTTTGTCTACCATTAACGTACCTAAATCCATCTTCTCCATAAAAACCGGCTTCTTCCAACATGATGCGGATGTCCCTTTTCCATTCCGGAATATTTACTGTAGCATTCAGCTCAATGGCATAGACCGTGTTGGGGTTAAGCGGGTAGTTTTCACCATCATCTTTCTTGACACCATCTTGTGAATCCCACATGCCAATGGTAGTTCCTGCTGAATGCCCATAAGTACCCAGTGGATGGGTATAAATGGCTGGATGCAGCCCTGTGGCCTTGGCATCGCTTAAAGCTTTGGCCAAAATTTCGTTTCCTGTTCTTCCTTTGATCATATTTTGGGTGAGAAAATCTTGAACCCTGTTCCCATCATATAAAGCATTCACCAAAAAAGAGGGTGCTGTAGTTTCATTGGGTTTTAACACATACGCCAATTCTTGACAATCTGTATTTAGACGTAAATAGGTAATTCCAAAATCGCAATGCAACAAATCCCCGGGTTGGATGACCAAATCATCCGGCCGACCGGAAAACGAATAGAGATGACTTACCAATTCCTCACTAGTTCGTTGTACATCCACCGTAGGATGAAACCAGGTTTCCAAGCCCAAATCCGTTACTTTTTGGCGCATCCACCACTCCACTTCCGTAGTGGTCGTAATCCCAGGAGTAATCACTTTTTCTGAAAAAGCCTCGGCAATAATATCATGGGTAATGTCCACCAGTTGGTCGTAAATTACCATTTCTCGAGGCGTACGGGTCTCTATCCAACGTACCGCTAACTGCTCAGCGGATTTTAATCGGGAGTGGTATTTTTTGGGAAGGTTTGTCATGAACTCATCATAATCTGTTTTGTCCAGTCCATCGGCTATGTTATGATCTTTAGAGAAATTGAGGCCAATAGTTCCAGGGTTCCGTTCTACAATAAGCTGCATCAACCGTTTCCACTGATTGGGCTCCTTCTCTTTATCCCATGCAGATACAATACTTTTTCCAACGTTATATCGGGCCACCGCCAGTTTATCTATGGTTCCCTTTGCTTTATCCCTATAAAAAAGTAAGATGGTACGGCGTCTGGCGTTCAACCAAGTGGCAGGCAACATGGTTTTCAAGACTGGATCCTCATTGTATTCCCGGGAAACAAGAATCCACATATCTATTCCCGTCTGGTCCATAAGGTTGGGTAGAAGATTGGTAAACCGTTCTTCCAAGATTTCATCTATCACCCTAGCGCGTTCAACTTCAGGCAGGATTTGTTGGGAAAGTAGGGTGAAGGGTAAAAAGTAAATGAGTAAAAGGTAAATGAGTTTTCGCATTTTGGAAATATTTCCCTTAAAATACGCTATTTCAAAAACATAAAAAAAGTGCCCAAAGGCACTAAGTAATTTTAAGCAAGCATCAAGAATTATACTCTAGCGTACTTTCTTATTAGACGTACAATCAAGTCATTTAACTTTTCAACCTTATATTCCGATTTAGAAGGCTTTAAATGTTCGTTTCCTATACCACTATCATCTGTTAAAAAAACATAAGTGCCATTCGTGGATACACTAAAAAACCGCATCAAAAATTCTACTGTCTTGTCTGCTCCGCTGGCCACAATTGGAATGATTTTGATTCCGTTCTCCTGGGCCTTCTTTATTTGCTTTCTAATAATCAAGGCATTTTTCTCGTTTAGGTGGGGAGGTGCATCAAGAAGTAAAAACATGAGTTTGGCTTTTGCATTTTGACCCCATGAGTTGGACAAAGAGATTTGTAAAGCTTTTTCAACTGCTTCTTCATAGTCCCCGCCTCCACTTGCCGATTGCATATTTAAATTGGCTTGCACCTCCTCAATGTCTGAACTAAAATCAAAATTCCTGAACAGGTATTCATCCCCAACATCTCTATAAAAAGTCAGCGCAACCCGCTTCTCTCCTATCTTGTTGTCGATTCGTTTTATGATATCCCTAAGTTCCTCCTTTAAGTAGTCCATTTCATCTCCCATGGAACCCGTAGCGTCAATTGTAAACATAATATCAACATTTTTGGCCTCCGCGATTGGGCTAAGGATGAAGTTCAAATATTTTGTATTGGCATTTATTTTTTTACCGAATACCTTACCATTATGATATACTTGAACAATGTAATTTTCATATTGGTCAGGAGTATATAAATCTTTAAACAGAATTGCTTTGCCAAAGGCATCCGTTCTGGATTTCATTATTGGAAGACATGCGCCAATTGAATCAAAGAAAATGGATACTTTTACATTGTTTATCGGTTTTTTCGAACCATCACTGACCACCACCTCAATTTTGTTTTCCAAATAAAATCCCCAATCTTCGCGGATTTTTGAATGCTCCTTAATCTTCAATATTTTCTTCCATTCCTTGAAATCTTGGATATCATTAATCTCCCCGGCGGTAAGAGTACCGGACTTGAAATTACCTCCAACGGCTAGTCCACTTACTTTTCCACTTACCATTTCCGCTATAGCAGCACTTGTGGCCATTTTTGTTCTTTTGACCCCATATCCCGTAACAACTACCTCATCTAGACTTGCAGAATCCTCAGTCATAACAACATTTATTGTGGTGTTCTCATCCACAACCCTTTCCTCTGTCTTCATACCAATAAAACTGAATACCAAAACCTCACCCATTTGAGCGCTGATTTTATAGTTTCCATCAAAATCTGTTTGAGTACCCTTTTTGGTTTCCTTCACGGTTATGTTGACTCCAGGGAGTGGTTGATTGCTGGTGTCCGTTACAACTCCAGTAATAGTTCCGGTTTGCGCCTGAGAATAGCCTGTGAGTACTACACAAACTAAAAAAAATAGATTTTTCATAATTGATACGGTTTTTAGGATTTACCCAAACCTATAATCAACTATGAAAACTAAAAACTACAAATGAGCCAGGAGGTATCTTTATACTGTGAATCCGTATTTTGGTTGAGGCTACTACAAAAACACTTTCATGGTACTAGTACGTTGCACTTTCCCATTGGCCGTTTCTATAAAAGTTGGTAAAAAGAAGATTTCTTTTGGTACTTCAAACTTATTCAAGCCGTCAATGGATTTTATTTGTTCGAGTAATTTAGGCCTATCATGTGGTCCTGCTTCAATAACCAAAACCAATTTTTGACCCAACGTTTTGTCCGGGATTCCAGCCACAAAAAAACGGGAGGAGATTATGGGAGTTAGTTTTTGCTCTATATGTTCGGGGATGAGTTTGATGCCACCTGAATTGATAATGGAATCATAGCGACCCAACCAACTGAACTGGGTTGTATTGATTAACTCCACAATGTCGTTGGTGGTAATCTTATCATCCAGTATTTTGGGAGCATCAATAACTAGGCAGCCTCTGCTATCTTGAGAAAAGGAAATGTTAGGCAAAGCCGTAAAGATGGTTTCTTGAATTTTTGGGTCTTTGGATTTTGAATTTGAAATTGGTTTCACCGCCACATGGGTAATGGTCTCCGTCATCCCATAGGTTTCATAAGATCGGGTGGAAACGGATTGCAGCTTTTGTCTTAATCCAGAGGAAACTGGAGCTCCTCCAATAATTAAAGCGTCAATCTGGGAAAGTTGTTCCAAGGATTTTTCCACCTGCAAGGGTACCATAGCCGAAAAATCATACGTCTTGTTACTTACCGCTAGGGGCGTTGAAGATGGATTAACATAATCCAATTCCAGGCCCAAAACCATGGCTCGTACCAGCATCATTTTTCCAGCGATACCTGAACAAGGTAAACAGAGTAGTGCAGCATCTCCATCCACTAAACCAAAGTATTGGCCTGTTGCCTCGGCAGAATTCATCATATGCTCCTTTTTTAGAGCAATGTTTTTGGGGGTTCCGGTAGATCCAGAAGTTTGAACTACAACTTCGGAATGGTCAGTTCCCCAATCTATCAAAAAATCGCCGATTGCCTTCTCAAAAGATTCGCCCTCTTTAATTAAGCTATAGCCAGCTTCTTGCAGTTCATCAAATTGGTAATGAACGCCATTCAGTTTAAAACTCGGATGTGTTTTACGCCACCAGGGATTCTGTGTCATTTAACGCTACAAATTCATCTTTGGTCAACACCTTGCCAAATAGTTTATCCTTCCAATTGGTCCATTTGTATTTTTTCCCAAAAAACAACAGTAACAAGGGAAAGACCACAAAAATGGGGACCAACACATCATACCCCATCACCGGTTCAGAAATATCTTTATAGATAGAATTGGTTTGGAAAGCAGTCCATTCGGCGGTGACCAAAAGTGCGGTTATTAAATTGTTTGCTGCATGGAAACCTAATGCAAGTTCCAAACCTTCGTCCATCAAGGTCAAAATTCCCAAGAAAAAACCGGTTCCAATGTAATAGACCATGATGCCTAGACCTAATTTTTCCACTTCTGGGTTGGCAATGTGCATCACTCCAAACAAAACTGAAGTCACTACCAAAGGTATCCATCGTCTTTTGGTGGCAATTCCCAATCCTTGCATCATATGTCCCCGGAACAAATATTCTTCAAAACTTGTTTGCAGAGGAATCAACAGGATAGCAATCACGGCCAGCGTGAGGAATTTGCCCCAATCAAAATTCAAAACATAATCATTTGGAGAAAAGTATATGTCTATTCCTGTTAACAATACGGTAATTCCTCCCCATAGGCCGAAGGCAAAAAAGATACGTTTCCAATCTATCTTCTTGCGAGAAGTGGTCAGGGAGGTTATGGATTGTTGGTGAATCAACAAGGTCCACCCCAAGACCACAAACAGGCCCACGGCTAAAGGCGCCAATAGGATAATCAAGACCAGATTGGAACCGAGCTGTTCTATAAGCTGTTGCATAGTATCTTCCACACTCACCGGAGAGTTTATGGTAACCACATAGTTAAAGGCCATAAACGCTATAAACCCCAGGGGCAGGAAAAGGTATTTCCAAAGTCCAATATTCCCTTTGTATCCTTGTGCTATATACATAAATCATTAATTAAATTCGTATTCCAATTTTTTGTTGAGTTATAAAATAATTTCCCCTCCGAAACCTGCAAAGGGCTGTCAAAATTGTTAGTGAACAAACTGCCGGTTCCCAAACCTTGAGGCATTGAAGTTCCCAAAGAATAAGTCCATTGTGCTATGGCATTCAATCCAACATTACTTTCCAATGCACTTGTGACCCACCAGGCAATATCGAACGACTCCGCCAAATTTATCCATTCACTACAACCACTAAACCCACCAACCAAACTGGGCTTTAAGATAATGAATTGTGGCTGTATGGTTTGTAGCATTCTTTCCTTTTCCGTTACATCAAATATGCCAATTAGTTCCTCATCTAGGGCAATAGGCAAAGGTGTTTCTTTACATAAACGAGCCATTGTCGTCCATTGGCCCGGTTCAATTGGTTGCTCTATGGAATGCAATTGAAACCGGGATAAAAGCTCCAGTTTTTCCTTGGCCTCCTCTGCGGTGAAAGCTCCATTGGCATCTACTCTAAGTTCAATTTGGTCTGGAGAAAAGTTGTCACGAATGGTTTTAAGAATGGCCAGTTCTTTTTCAAAGTCAATGGCCCCAATCTTCATTTTGATGCAATTAAAGCCTGCCTTCAATTTCGCTTCCAATTGAGAAATCATAAAGCTTTCATCACCCATCCAAATCAGTCCATTGATTTGAATTGGGGATTCATTTTCAGTAAAGTCAGAAGGAAATAATTCAAAGGGGGGAGTTGATTCCAGGGATAAAAAAGCTTGTTCCAAACCAAATTGGATAGAAGGGTACTCCTGTAATTTCGTTTGCAGTTTAGCTTGACCTAAATTGATATTTTCGCAGACCCATTCCAGTTTTTGTTCGTAACCGGGAACATCATCCGCGCTAAGTCCTCTAAGAATACCACACTCCCCTATTCCCTTTTTTTGCCCATCTTGAAGGCAAAGGAACCACGTTTCTTTCTCGGTCATTACGCCCCGAGATGTACCACTAGGTCTTTTAAAATTGAGAATGTACTTTGTATAGCTAGCTTTCATCCAACGGTACCAAATTTAACCATTTTAAGATGTAAAAGAAGAACTGTGCTAACTGAAGTTAAACCAAAAACGGACTCCTTCCGTGGCCTTGTCAATATTCAATTTGGATTGTAATTGGTTCACTAATCTATTCATTAAACGGATTCCCATAGAGGAATGGGCACGTTCATCAGCATCTTCGGGCAGGCCAATACCGTTGTCCGTATATTCAAAATAGCCTTGCTCGCCATTTTTTCTTAGATGGATATAAATTTTTCCGTTATCGTCGTTCTCCGGAAACGCATATTTAAAGGAATTGGAAACCAGTTCGTTCAAAATCAAACCAAAAGGAATGGCTCGGTCAATATCCAGTTCAGTGCCTTCGGCATCAATAGTGATGCTGATGTTATGTCCTCCCTTTTTATAAACGGATTGTACACTGTTGATCAAACTTTCAATATAACCCTGCATCTCAATCACGGACAAGTCGTCATTTTGATACAGCTTCTGGTGAATCAAGGCCATAGCTTTCACTCTACTCTTCCCCTCTTCCAATGCCTCAATGGCCGATTTGCTTCTAGTGTTTTTGGTTTGAAGGCTGAGTAAACTGGATACCATTTGTAGGTTGTTCTTTACTCTATGATGAATTTCCTTGAGTAGAGAATCTTTTTCCACCAAAGCATTTTCAATGATGTGTTTCTGCTCTGCAATTAGGCGTTGGTTCTTTATACTTTTTAGATAGGCATAGACCAGTCCAGCAAAGCCAAGTAAGGTAAAAATAAGGGATATAAAAACAAGATTGATTCGCTCATCTTTGGCTTTCATCTCACTACGCGCCAGCTCGTTGATACGCTTTTGTTCATCTATTAAGCGTTGCGAATTTTCCAAATCTTCATTGGCCACAATGGTCACCAATTGTTGTTTAATGATTGAAGATTGTTTTTGGGTAAGTGAGTCTTTGATTCGTTCGTTGCGTTTATAATAGGTGGCGGCATTGCGGAAGTTCTCCACTTTATCATAATAAGCAGCCAGTAAGCTATTGCGCTTAATGCTTTGCAACATACTTATGTTTTCAAATTGGATGTCCAAACTTCGTTTGGCCGCAGCATATCTCTCTAGTTGTAGGTTGGCATCCGCAAGATTAAGCATGTTTTCTATTACTTCGCTTTTATGCCCATTCCTTGAAGAAGTATTTAAAACTTCAATACTGTTTTCCAAAAGGGGCAGTGCTTCTTCATATTCATTTAAAAGCACATGGCACTTACCAATGTTCCCTTCAATTTCCGCTTTTAGGAGGTCGCTTTCGAAAAGTTGTTCTTCTGTTTTTTCTTTGGATATATCATTTAGGAATACATCTAAATAAGCCTTAGCTTTTTTAAGTTCACTCAAAGCAGTTGGAGCAGAATTATCCAACCTTAAATAGTTACCCACCTTACTATGGTATTTAGCCAAGCCATACGAATCATTGTCGGCAATTGTCGGCTTAACCTCCATTATATACTGGTTCCTAGCCTTTCGGTGTAGTCCTAAATTACTATAGATATCATAAAAAGCCACATTATCTGTGTAGCCCAACTCTCTTTTTTCTTTTCGTATTTCTATTTGCTTATCATACAGTTGTAAATTGGCGTAATTATCATCCAATACCTCCAGAACTATCTTTCTGGAACTAGGATCTAAGGAATCTTTTATAGCATACAATTCCTTGGCCAAAGCTATACTCTTGTCAAACTCACCTAGATCACTGTACAGTTGGGTCTGCATTAACCTATATTGCTGAATTGCTAAGGAGTCATCCGTTTTTTGGGCATTGGATAGGTAAACTTTTACCGTATCTAACCAGTCGTAAGCAGAATTTACGTTGTATCTATTTACAGCATTGAAGAAAACATCGAATCTATCTTGGGATCCATTCGAATTCTGAAATTCCGTCAGCACACTAACTTCCTCACCAACCACGGACTGGGCGGAGACATTTAATAGCAGTATAAAAAATAAGGCTGAAAATAATCTTTTGAGGTTATGCATCATTAATCTTACGGGTAGTGCTTTGAGAGGTTTTTAAAAGTGTTTTATGTTCTGTTGTTTCCCAAGTATTTTATTTGTTCGTTTTGTTCATTGGCAAAGTATCGTTCTTAAATAAAACGTAGGTTTGGAAACAAAATTAAATGCATTACTAAAGAGTTATTAGGTATTGTTGTGAAAGTGCCAATTTCTGTTGTGAAAGTACCCAGAGTGTATGTAAAAATGCTCTTTGTCGGTGTTTTGTGCATTTCATGGAATTAAAGTCGATAGGATACTTCCAAACACAAAAAAGGTCTTGCCATTTTGGACAAGACCCTTTTACGAGAACACTATATGAAAATGAAAAAATTACTTTTCTGAACTAATAACACTGCTAAAGTATAGGCGTTCTCCCATTGTACGAA
The DNA here is from genome assembly GCA_965117065.1 of uncultured Allomuricauda sp. Classification (GTDB taxonomy): domain Bacteria; phylum Bacteroidota; class Bacteroidia; order Flavobacteriales; family Flavobacteriaceae; genus Flagellimonas. The sequence continues at coordinate 201,242 of OZ220751.1, read as the reverse complement.
ACTATTGTTGTGAACAGTCCAAAACTTGTGGTAACTCTTACATATGGGATTGTGATACAAAAAAAGTGCCTATTGGCACTTTAATTTCATTTGTTGGAAACAGTTGATTAACTGTTCATCGAAGAGATAATAAACTCCTTAAAATCCTTGGATATGGGGATAAGGTTATTGTTGATCATTATATCCTTAGAATTAATCGCATCTATATGATCCACATTTACAATGTAAGATTTATGCGCCCTGTAAAACTTGTTCTTGGGTAATTTTTCTAAATAATCCCTTTAGGGGTGATCTAACCAAAAACTTTTTGTCCACCGTGTTCACTTCCAAATACACATTGTCCGCTTTGATGAATTGGATGTCACCAAATTGAATCCTATAATATAGGTGTTGCTTTTTTACAAAAATGGAATCCTTGAGCACAGAGTTGGAAGTGAAAGTATCTCCTTCGTTACCGGCAATCTCTTTACTTTTCTCTTTTCTAGCGTAATCAAAATTGGAAAGCGCTATCTCAATGGAAGTGTATAGGTCTTGTTGCTCGAAGGGCTTTACTAAATAGCCGTCTGGTTTAACCGTTTTGGCGTTTTCAACTGTTGCCCTATCTGAGTTGGAGGTAACAAATATGAAAGGTATGTTGTACACCTCCCTAATATGCTTTCCAAGATCTATGCCTGTTTTGTCCGAAGCTAAAATGATATCAATAAGTACTAAATCGACATGGTGGTTCTTCAATACCTCAACAGCTTGTTCATACACGATCACATTATCCACAATCTCATACCCAATTTCCTCAAGCATGGATTGCATGTCATCTGCAATTATTACATTGTCCTCTACGATCAGTATTTTAATGGGGTGTTCCAAATTGTGTAATGTTAATGGGTTGTGAACCAAAATTACAAAAAAAACTTAACTGCCATAAAGAACAAGAGCGACAGAAGAAAGGTACTTAGCGCCAATTTTTTAAGTTCCCCATCTAGGGCAACGGGTTCCTTAGTCTTCATGACTTTTCCCAAATGAATAAAAATGGGAATAAAAGCCAACAAATAAAACCACGAATAAAAACCCTTGACCGTCAGCCAGGAATACATCAAATAACAAATAAAGGCCAGGGCAACCAAAATAAAATGATATCGTTTCCCATTGGCATAACCCATTTGAACCACCAAGGTGTTCTTTCCATGTTTCTGATCTGAGACTACATCCCGAAGGTTGTTCAAGTTCAACACCCCAACACATAATAATCCGATTGAAACAGCTGGAAGCACAGAAGTCCAATCCAAACTTTTAGTGTACAGGAACATGCTTCCCAATACACCGACCAAGCCAAAAAACAGAAACACAAATAAATCGCCCAGCCCTTTATAACCATAAGGACTTGAACCCATGGTATATTTAATGGCCGCCCAAATACTAAGAACTCCAAGAATGGAAAACAGCACTATATATTTTAGATGCTCCGGTCCAAAAGCCGTATAAATTAATGCTAAAGCCAAAAGAAAACTGAAAGTTGAGGAAACAATGATTCCTTGTTTTAAGGATGAGCGTGACAGTATCCCACTCTGAAGGGCTCTAGCGGGACCCACCCTATCTTCATTGTCTGTCCCCTTAACACCATCACCATAGTCATTGGCAAAGTTGGAAGTGACCTGAAACGCTATTGTGGTCAATAGTGCAAAAATAAAAATAGTAGTATTAGAAAAACCCTGCTGTAGGGCCAATGCCGTACCAACAATTATTCCAGATAACGATAATGGAAGTGTTCGTAACCTAGCAGCTTGAATCCAAGCCTTAAAACTACCCAAGACTAATAGGGATCTTCAATTTTAACCCTTTTTCCATCTTGATATGAGGCCACAAAGGCATCCTTGAACCCCATACTAACCAATTGCTGTCTAAAGGATTGTGCCTCATTTAAAGTTTCAAAGTTGCCTAAGGAGTAGGCATAGAAAGGATTGGTCTTTACGAATAACGTATTGGTCAAGGCTTCAGAAGCCAAAGTCACATTGTTGTCTACGAATGATTTTACCTGTACCGAGTAAATGGTTTCCTTGTCCAAAAATGCCTTTGCCAAGTAGAATTCCCGGACCAAGCTAAGTTCCTCATTTTGTACTTTCAGATTATCAATTCGGGTTTTAATCGCATCCAAACTGTCTATGGAAACCAACAGGTTATTCTGGTTTTCAAAGGATGACTTACTACTTAGACCAGCCGTAAACGAAGTAATGGCCAGAGTACCCACAACAAACAAGGCTGTAAAACCCAAAAGAATATTTCGCTGTAATTTTATCTTTCGTAAATCCTTGTTCTTGAATTTTATCTGATCTAAAAGTCTTTCATTGATTATCTGGGCCTTATCTATGTCTTTGTGCAGATCCAGTAAATCACTTTCTTCAATAAATGGCATATTGGGTAAGTTAAAAATTCTGACAGTAATCTAAGTGCATAACTGTCAACGAGTTAATACACATACTCCTACAAATGTAAAATTTTTGATGAAAGAAAAAAATTAAAGGATATCAATTCCATCAACAATTTTAGAACACATTGATTATCAGTTATTTATATCAAATAAATACCATCATCTTTGATGGCTATCTTTCGCTCTTTATAAAGCGTACCAATAGCCTTTTTAAAAGATTTCTTACTGAGGTGCAATTGGTTTTTGATTTCTTCTGGGTCTGATTTATCATGAAGGGCCAAAAAACCGTTGTTTTGCTGTAATTTCTCTAATATCGCCTGAGCTGTTGGTTCCAGCATTTTGGCCCCAAGGGGTTGCAGTGATACATCAATTTTGTTATCTCCCCTTACGTTTTTAATAAACCCCTTCAACTGGTCCCCAAGGATCAAAGGTTTAAATACATCACTTTCAAAAACCAAGCCTTTGTATTTGTTTTCAATGACTACCTCCCATCCCAAAGGCGTTCTCCTTGCCACCAGCAAATCCACTTCTGCGTTTACCTCCAAATCAAATCCATCATTTGAAATAAATCTATTTAGTCGGGCAGACCCTGTCAATCGAAAAGTCTTTTCATCCAGATAACAATGGACCACATACCTCTTTCCCTCTTCCATTCTAACGGTCTGTTCCCTAAAGGGAACAAGGAGGTGTTTCTCTAACCCCCAATCCATAAAGGCCCCATAGGCCCCTACTTCGACCACTTTCAAATAGGCAAAACCATTTCTGATAATATGGGGATCTAATGTCGTGGCTATAGGCCGTTCGCTGCTATCTAAATAGCAAAACACTTTCAGTTCCATATCAATCTGAAAATCCTCAGGCACATATTTGTTGGGTAAAAGAACCTCGGTTCCTTCCTCATCACCCAAAAACAGGCCTATACTTGTACTTCTCAATACTTTAAGCGTATTGTAATTTCCCAATGCTATCATGTCACAAAGGTAGATTGAATTGAGGGTATAAAAAAAGCTGCTAAGAGCAGCTTTTCACTATTCCAATGGTAATACTCTAGTTATACACAGATTCTTTTCCAAAATGCCTGGCCAACATATAATAAATTACGGCCCTATGCTTGTTTTTGTCAGACCGCCCATACTGGTCAATAACCCCATTAATGGCATCCATTAAGCTCGAACTGTCCGGAAGACCCAATTTGTTGATCAAAAAGTTGTTCTTCACCGTGTCCAGTTCTTTTTCATCTGACCCAGAAACCTTGGAAGCATCCAAATTATAGATGGAAGGACCCAGCCCAATGGCCACCTTGGTCAACAAATCCATATCCGGACTTTGACCAAACTTGTCCTTGATGTCAGCAGCATACTTTTCAATTAAATCATCTCTTTTGCTCATGATTGTTAGTGTACTTTTTTATAGTTAAAATTTATAGTGCTTCTAAGATATAAAATCGAAATAATCAAGCAAAATTTTGTTGTTCATTACCCTTGGTGTAGCTATTTCCAATATTTTTGGGTTTTCTGAAATATCATAAAAAGTGGACAAGGCATTGTTAAGGCCTTCCTCATTATCAACCCTCACATAATTGAAATTGTACATTTCTGCCAGATGCTTGGCCGAATGCTTATGACTTGTTTCAAAAAAGTTTGAAAACTCCTCAGTTTCCTCAAAACCGGGCAAAATCCGAAAAATGCCTCCTCCAGAATTGTTGATAATAATAATTCTAAAATCTGGCCGCGTATAGGAGTTCCAAAGTCCGTTACTATCATAAAAAAAGCTAAGATCTCCTGTAATCAATACTGTCGGTTGCACATGATGGACAGCTGCTCCCATAGCAGTCGATGTACTTCCATCTATCCCGCTGGTGCCTCTATTGCAATACACTTCCAACGATGAATCTAAAGGAAATAGTTGGGTGTATCTAACGGTGGAGCTATTAGCCAAATGTAATTGATATCCTTTGGGAATACACTGCAAAATTTGGTCAAAAACTTTAAAGTCTGAGAATGGTATTTGTCCCAAATATTCCTTTCGCCGAATTTCATAGCTATCTTTTATTGCCAACCAGTAGTTTCGATAAGGACTACCCCCTGCCAAGTTTTGTTTGGTTATTTTCTTGAAAAAACTATTCGGATCCACTTTGACATGCTGGGTAAGGCAGAAAAAGGTGTCGTATGCCTTCTTAGGATCAATATGCCAATGGGTCTTGGGCTGGTGTTTTCTTAAAAAGGCTTTTATTTTCTTTGAAACAATCAAGCCTCCAAGAGTAATCAAAAGGTCAGGTTGGAGCCTCTTAAACAACTCTTCCCCATTTTCTGATTTTTCAATTGGAGCGATAATACTATCAATACTGGGGAAAAATTGGGAATGGTATACATTGGATGTGGTTTCTGTAAAAACCAATACGCTATCGTCTCCGGCCAAGCTCTCCAATACTTTGTTTTCAATAGCACTGGGACCATTAACTCCAATGAGCACCATTTTCTTGGCACTATTGTTCCAAACCGATGAAAGTTGGGTCCAATCATAATTTGAAGTAAGTATTTCCTTTAACCCTGCGGATTCTGGAATACTAATCACTGGATTTGAAACGGATCCGTACAAAGGTTCCTCAAAAGGTATGTTAATGTGTACGGGGTTGTTGGTTAGAATAGCGCAGTTTAACGCCTTTCGAATCTCGGTCTCATTGAATTCTTGTATGGTCTTTTGACTTTCTACAAGACCTTGAGCGTCTTTTCGCTTGTAAGATTCGGAACCGTGTGTACTATCTTGCTTTAAGTTGGCAGAATAACCAATGTGTTTTTCAAAAATGTTCTCCTGTCTAATTGTCTGCCCATCTCCTATATCAATCTTATAACTGGGTCTGTCTGCGGATACCACCACTAGTGGAATATCACTGTAATACGCCTCTGCAACAGCGGGGTAATAATTTAACATTGCACTACCAGAGGTGCACAATAGGCCTACCGGTTCACACAGTTGTTGGGCCATGCCCAAAGCAAAAAATCCTGCGCAACGCTCATCAACAATACTGTAGCAGGAAAAGAAGGCATTTTTTGTAAAACCAAGGGTAAGGGGTGCATTTCTGGAACCCGGAGAAATCACAATATTTTTAATTCCCTTGGATTTGAAAAATAGAACTAGCGTCTGTGCTGAGGGAATATCCGAATACATCATGGATTACAAAAGTAAGCCCCAAAACCCGATTCACCCAAAATTAGTACGCATCAAATTGAAGGATGTTGAGCAGGGTCTTGCTTTTGTTCTGAGTCTCAATCCATTCTCTTTCCGGAACGGAGTTCTTTGTAATTCCACCACCAACAAAAATTGAAGCCTTGTTCTTATTTATTTCCATACACCTGAGATTCACAAAAAGTGAAACTTCATTTACGATATACAAGTTCACCTCTCCCAAAAAACCCGTGTAATAAGAACGTTGATAATTTTCACTTTGCTGAATAAATGTCCTGGCGGCCAAAGTTGGTATTCCACATACTGCTGGTGTTGGATGCAAGGCTTCTACTACTTCTTTTATTGTTGTTCTTGTTGCTAAACTTCCCTTTATCTCTGATTTAAGATGCCAAAGAGCTCCTGCCCTCACAGATTCCGGTTTCCCTATCTCAAGCATGTCTGTTAAATCATTTAGCTTTTCTCCTATATAGGTTGACACCATTTCCTGCTCCTCGATTTCCTTACTACTCCACTTTGGTAGTTGATTCTGATTAACAGGCAGGGTTGCCGCCAGCGACATGGTGTGTACTTCTTTATTGCGCACCTTAACCAAGGTCTCTGGGGTGGCTCCACTCCACATCCCAACTGCTGGGTGAAACCATAAATAACAAAAAGCATTGGTATATTGTTCTAAGAGAGCTTCAAAAATTGCTTGGGGTTCCTGCCGAATGCGTACCTCCATTCTTCTTGACAATACCACTTTTTTTAATTTCCCTTTCTTGATTTCAGCTACACCTTTAGCTACAAGGTCTAAATGCACTTCTTTTCCAAAATCAGAAACTTCAACAATGTTGAACCGCTTTTCTCCCTCAACTTCAAAAAAGGCTGTATCCACATCATCAGCATTTATCAATATCGCTTGATTCTCAAAACTGAAGGGGGCAAAGACAAACCCTTTTTCCTTGAAATGGGTGGAGTGATTTAGGGAATCGTTGGACTGAAATATAGCAGTGACTTGATTCTCTTTTGGCTTGCGATAGATAACAAATGGAAGTCCCGATGACCCATGAGAAGCCACCTTATCCAGAAGTGCACGGAACTCCTTATTTTTTGGGGAGGGCAATGGTGGTCAATTTACAGTTGGAAATTAAATCTCCTTCCTCGTTGGTAATCTTTATCTCCCATAATTGGGTGGTTTGTCCCTTATGTAAAATGGAGGCTTTTGCATAGACATACCCTTCTCGTATGCCTTTGACATGGTTTGCTGCAATTTCTATTCCACGCACAAAAAACTCTTGCGCATTTAGAAAGACATAAGAAGCTGCACTCCCAACACTTTCCGCAAGCGCTACCGATGCTCCGCCATGTAGTACTCCGTCTGGCTGATGGACCTTGGGGGTCACGGGCATACGAGCTATTAAAAAATTCTCCCCAACATCAACATAGGTAATGTCCAGGGTTTCCATTAAGGTGTCTTTGCAAATGCTATTGCACACTGCTAGAATTTTTTCTTTGTGCTCGTTCATTCTTCTAATTTTTGTAAAATTACATAAAGGTATCGCATTAATGAATTAAGTTGCGGACTTTATGGAGCCTATGGAAAAGACAGTGACCTACACCACTAAGAACACCTATGAGACCTTAAATTCCCTCACCCAGAAAACAAAAAACATTTGGTTGATTTTTCATGGCATCGGCTATTTAAGTCGGTATTTCATAGCATATTTTTCCCAGTTGAATTCGGATGAAAATTATATTATCGCTCCACAGGCCCCATCCAAATACTATCTTAAAAATGAGTACAAATATGTGGGTGCAAGTTGGTTGACCAAGGAAAGTACGCTAATGGAAACGGAAAATGTATTGGCCTATATAGATGCTGTTTTTAAGGAAGAGCAAATACCCCAAGGTTTAAACCTTGTTTTATTTGGGTTTTCCCAAGGTGTTTCTGTTGCTCTGCGCTGGATGGTCAAAAGACAAATAAAATGCCATACCCTGATGTTATATGCAGGTGGTATCCCTAATGAATTGACTAAAGAAAATTTGGAGTTTGTGGACTACGGAGATACTAAAGTCAAAATAGTTTATGGAACAACAGATGTTTATTTGAACAAAGAACGCAGGACCTTGGAGCAAGAAAAAATTGACAAACTCTTTTTGGGTAATGCTGAAATAATCACCTTTGAAGGTGGTCATGAAATGAAACCAGAGCTTATTCCCACATTAATATAATCCCATGGAAGAAGTAAAAAGACACCTTGCCCATACAACCCTCGTTGTTAGGGACTATGATGAGGCTATCGATTTTTATACCCAAAAACTCGGTTTTCAGCTTGTTAAAGACATTGATCTCGGAAATGGTAAACGGTGGGTAGTTGTTTCTCCAAAAAACTCCCAAAGCAGTTTGGTACTGGGTAAAGCGAATGGTAAGGCGCAAGAGGCAGCCATTGGGAACCAAACCGGTGGAAGAGTCTTTCTTTTTTTACATACCAACGATTTCTGGACAGACTACAATACGATGCTTAACAAGGGCATAATTTTTAAAGAAAAACCACGCGAAGAAATTTATGGTACGGTTGTGGTCTTTGAAGATCTTTATGGAAATCTCTGGGATTTGTTGCAGCTTAACTAGTCAGTTAGGCTCTCCCTCATTTGGGGCAACTTTATCCGGGTAATAGGTGATTTTACGGGTGGAATAGGTGTTATCCGGGGTAATAATCTGTTTGATCCAGTTCTTTTCACCCTTACTATCAAATTGAAAAATATACTCCTTCACAAATTCCGAGTTTACCGTTTTTGTGGTGATCTTCTCCAAAATTCCTTCGGAATCATACGAATACAGTAATTTTTTTTCAGATTCAAACTTGTTGCTGGTTAAATTATAAACAAACATTTCTTTGGAAACCAATTTATCATTGGCTCCTATAGTTTCCTCAACAGCCTTGTTTGGTTCCCCATCTATAAATTCTTTGGTCAGCACCACTTTTTGTATACCCTTCACAGTTTTCCTTTCGGATGTACGAATGGATTTTTCCAATATTCCATTGCTAAAAAAACTAGTAGTTAGTTCATCTTTGTATGGAAGGTACTCCACTGTACATTCGTCTACTCCATTCTCATTGGAAGTGGTAATTTTCACCAATCTTTCATCGGTATCAAACTCGTACTCTTGTTGTTCCAAAAACTCCTTATCATAAGAGATAATTTTTTCAAAAATTCGCCCAGGAAGTAACGAATCCCTTGTGTAAAAATTCGCCATTGAGGTAGCCGCATCCAAGACATTGTCTTTATAGCTTTCCATTCTTTTTTCCACCAACTCCCCTTCATCATATTTATATAGGGTAATATCCTGATCTGTCGCATTGTACTGTGTAATCGTCCTAATTAGATAACCTTCTTCGTCGAATTCGAACAATTCCTTGCCGTAATCAGTAATTACTAAGCATGATTTCACGTTTCCATTGAGGTCAAAGTCTTTCACCTTGAATATCCGTATTTCCTGAGAGGAAAGTCCGGACACAAACAGAAAACTGAAAAAAGACGCTATAAGGTAGTTTTTGACCATATTGTAAAATTAGTTCGAAATGAAGTAATTATAAAACAAAAAGGATGCCAGTCGTCTAATTTATTTAAAATGATCGAAGTCTTAAAATCTACGTTCTGGGGCAAATGGAGATATGTCCATTGAAAGTTTGTTGCCGGAAATTAGTTCGGCAACAAACTTTCCTGTTGCCGGACCCAAGCTCCACCCCATCATGGCGTGACCTGTCGCAATAACAAGGTTGCTATATTGAGAGGAGCGTCCTATATAAGGAAGACCATCGGGAGAGACGGGGCGTAGCCCACATTGGGCATTTGCCATGTCTTCTTTGGGAATTTGGAGCCCTTTATAATAGCTTTCTGCACCTTTTGCAATAGCATTTACCCTTTCCTTTCGAATTACGCTGTTGATTCCTGAAAATTCCATGGTGCCTGCAAAGCGAGTAAACCCGTTCATAGGTGTTACCGCCATTTTAGCTTCCATTAAAATAGCGGGCATAGAAATGTTGGTTGGTGTTGCTACATTAATTCGATACCCTTTACCGGCTTGCAACGGAAGTTTGATTTTTAATTTTTTAGAAAGCTGGGACGTCCAGGAGCCTGCCGCAAACACCACCTCGTCTGCATGGTATTCTCCTTTGTTTGTCGTAATCCCAGTAAGCTTGTCCGAGTTAATCTGCAGATCCAAAACCTCTTCATTTTTTCTAACCTCTACCCCATTTTTTTCCAGAAAACCAACCATTCGCTCCATAATCTGGCCAGGCGTGGTATGTCTGTCACATTCATAATGAAAAGCACCTAAAGCATCCATTTCAATATGAGGTTCAAGCTGTTTAAGGCCATCACTATCAAGGTGGCTCACACCCAAACCTAAATCCCGCGCTCGTTCTGCCACAAAATTCTCATGATTTCTTTCCTTTTTGGTTTTATATACCATGAGCAAGCCCTTTCGTTCTAAATGAAAGTCTCCAAGATCCCCAGAAACCCTTATGTCTTCATAAAGTTCGCGACTTAATAAGTTGATATCCATGATCACGGGCATGGCCTTATTCACTTTTTCTTGGGTGGAGGATTTTTTAAAATACCATGCCCATTTCATAAAATCAATATTCAATCTAGGTTTCATGTAAAACGGACTGGAGGAATTCAACATGTACTTGATTCCTTTGGTAATCATTCCTGGGGACGCCAATGGTACTATATGACTTGGAGTAATATATCCAGCATTGACAAAAGATGCGCCTGAATCCATGTTGGATTTGTCCACAACTGTTACTTTATGACCTTCTTTTTGTAAGAAGTAAGCTGTGGAAAGTCCTACAATACCTCCCCCTATAACCAGTACATTTTTGTTGATGCCCATATCCTAAATCACTTGAAACCCGCGGGCATAGGGATCATCTTCTGTATCGATGGTAATCGTATTTCGACCATAAATTTTTGCCCAGCCCTGAATGCTTGGGACAATGGCCTTTTTTCCATCCAAGGTGGTCTCCCTTTCCACACGTCCCACAAATTTAGAACCTATATAACTTTCATGAACAAATTCCGCATCTAAATTTAATTTCCCTTTACTATAAAGTTGGGCCATACGTGCCGAAGTTCCTGTGCCACAGGGAGATCGGTCAATGGCCTTATCGCCATAAAAAACGGCGTTTCTTCCTGAGGAGGTTTTATCTAAAGGCTCCCCGGTCCAAAGTATATGGGAAACATGTTTAATGTTGGGATTATCCGGATGAATAAAATGTTTGGGATATTGCTGGTTAATCTTCTTTCTAATCTCTTGGGAAAACTGAATAAGCTCACCTGCAGTAAAGTCTTGAACCCCTGAAAAATTTTGTTGCGGGTCTATAATCGCATAAAAATTTCCGCCAAAAGCAACATCAAAATACAGCGAACCCAGAACGGAGCTTTCAATCTCAAAACCCGAGGTGGCCAAATAACTTTTAACGTTGGTGATTTTAACCCAATCCACTTTCGCTTTTGGTTTGCTATAGGCTATTTCAACCAATCCAGCCGGAGTCTCCAATCGGACCTGGCCTGGTACTTTTGGTTGAATAAGCCCTTCTTCTAGCGCAATTGTCATAGTACCTATTGTCCCATGGCCACACATAGGTAAACAACCACTGGTTTCAATAAAAAGCACAGCCACATCATTCCGGGGGTCATGCGGCGGATAAAGAATACTCCCACTCATCATGTCGTGCCCCCTAGGTTCAAACATCAACCCAGTTCTAATCCAATCAAATTTCTTGAGGAAATGCTGTCGTTTCTCCTCCATTGTATTCCCTTGCAGTTTGGGGCCTCCCTCCACTACCAATCGCACCGGGTTTCCGCAGGTGTGTGCATCTATACACTTAAATGTATGTACGCTCATTTATAACTCTGGAATTTCTGGTCTAGTTTTTACTCCTTCTTCAATTATGGTTAGTACGCGTTCTCGTTCCGCACCTTGCAAGGGCATTCTAGGAAGACGCACATTTTCGGTTCCGATACCAGTTGCCACCTCGGCTAATTTAATATTCTGTACTAATTGCGGATTAATATCCAGTTCCAATAATGGCATAAACCAACGGTAGATTTCAGTTGCTTCAGCAATTCGTCCCGCCTTCACCAATTCATAAATGGCCACTGTTTCCCTTGGAAAAGCACAGACCAAGCCTGCTACCCAACCATCAGCGCCCATTAACAAGGTCTCCATGGCAAGCGTATCTACCCCTCCCAATATACTTAGTCGATTTCCAAAACGATTTCTTAATCGAGTCATATTGGTGATGTCCCTAGTAGATTCCTTTACCGCCTGAATGTTGTCATGTTTAACAAGTTCCTCAAACATATCCAGTGTCACTTCAATTTTATAATCCACAGGGTTATTGTAGATCATGATAGGTAAAGAAGTGCTTTCCGCCACAGCCTTGAAATAGGCAACAGTTTCATAATCCGTGGATTTGTATCGCATGGGCGGAAGAATCATAAGCCCTGAAGCTCCTTGTTCTTTAGCGAGTGCCGCTGCACGTATCGCATCTTTGGTTCGTTGTTCGGCAATGTTAATGATTACAGGGACCTTTGCTTTAACCAAATCCACGGTACCCTCCACCAAAACTTTCTTTTCCTGTTCATCAAGCGTACTGGCTTCCCCTAGAGTTCCCCCTAATATGATTCCATGTACACCGGCCTCCAATTGTGCATTTATATTGACTGCGAACATTTCCATGTCCAACTGGTCTTCTTTGGTAAACTTGGTCGTAACCGCTGGCATTACACCTTTCCAACTAAAATCCATCATAATAATATTGCTTTGAAGCAAAAATAAATTGAACTTTTTATTTCAAATTCCTCAAAATTAACTGATATCAACGTTATATTATCCTTAACTTATCCCTTTTAATACAATTTAAGGTAATTTTTGAACAGATGAAGGTCTATGCCTTTAAAATACCTAAAAAGCCAGGTGAGAACCTTATCGTGCAACGTGATAAAGGCCCATTGTTCTTTGATAAACTTCATCAGCATGCAGAAATTCAAATCAGCCAGATACTTTGCGGGAGTGGTAAATTGATTGTGGGAGATAGTATACATTCCTATGCGGAAGGGGATTGTTTTGTTATAGGTGGCGGTATTCCCCACCTGTTCAAAAGTGCGGAGAGTTCTGTGCAATCCCATATGATATCCCTATTTTTTGCTCAGGATTCTTTTGGGCCTTCTTTTTTTGAACATAAAGAGATGGAAGAACTAAAAGGCTTCTTTGTCAATGCTGAATTTGGCTTTAAGACACATTCGGCAGAAGGGAGTACACTCAAAAACATGGAAGCCCTATTTGCTATGGGGCATTTTTCTAGATTCGTTGCCCTTTTAAAGCTCCTTAAAGAACTAAGTGATTCCGAAAAAACAATATTATCCGGTTTCATACCCCAAAAGGAAATTTCGGATGACCAAGGGGAACGACTGCGCTCGGTTTTTGACTTTGTAATGCAGAATTTTCATCAGAAGATTGATTTGGAAACAGTTTCCAACCTGGCTCATTTGACACCAAATGCGTTTTGCCGATTCTTTAAACAGCGTACCAACAAAACCTTTTTTAAATTTTTGATAGAGGTAAGAATTGAACACGCCAGTCAGTTGTTGGTTCACAACAAGGATTTGTCCGTGGCGGAAGCGGCACATGCATCCGGTTTTAATTCCCTTTCCAATTTCAATAAAAAGTTCAAGGAAATTAAGGGTGTAAATCCTTCAAACTACCTTTATCAAATGTCCTAAAACGTTCCAAAAACTGTTAGCTGGTCCATTTTGTTTCCCTATTTTTGGCTAATTATCAGATAAACAGATTCTAATGAAAAAAATATTTTGGGTTACAATTGGATTGGCTATTTCCTGCAATTCTTCGCAAAAAACGGTGGATAAACAATCCGCTACTGATAACAAGGTTACGGACCCTATAGTCTATGCCCAGACCATTACCCAAGAAGACCTCAAAGAACATCTTTACGTTTATGCCTCAGATGATTATGAAGGTCGGGAAACAGGCGAACCTGGACAAAAAAAAGCGGCAGAATACCTTAAAAACTTCTACAAAACTTTAGAGGTTCCAGCTGCTAAACCCAACGGTGAGTATTTTCAAAAAGTTCCTTTAGAGGTTGCTCAGGTCCCAGAAGGAAACGTATCCTTAAATGGAAAAACTTTTGAGCTTGGTGGAGATGTGCTGACATTCACCGAAGCCTCTGGCAAATTTGGGGATTTGGTTTATGCCGGTTACGGGGTTGAAGAAGGAGAATACTCCGATTATTCCAATATTGACGTAAAAGGAAAGTTGGTTTTGATCAAGGCCGGAGAGCCCGCTAATCCTGACGGAACTTATGTTCTTTCAGGAACTAACGAAAAATCGGTGTGGAGCAATATGAGTGAAGCAATCGGCAAAAAATCCAGTTTAGCTGTAGAGAAAGGCGCCAAAGCTGTCCTTTATTATGACACCAACAATTTTTTACGGTTTAAAAGGTATTTTGATTTCATGCAAAACAACAAAAGTGGGAAGATGAGTTTGAAAGCGCAAGCAGCCGATGATATTTTGGTTTTGCTGAACGAAAAATCCATTCTGCCTTTAAAGGAAGATATCGCAACCGACCATACTCCAAAATTGGTTTCCGGAAATGTTGAACTGAATGTAAGTAGTTCTAATCATCAGGTGGATTCTGAAAATGTGGTGGCCCTGATCAAAGGTTCGGAAAAACCAGATGAATATGTAGTGGTATCTTCCCATTTGGATCATATTGGTGTTACTGCGGATGGACAAATTAACAATGGCGCCGATGACGACGGATCTGGTAGTGTGGCACTCCTTGAAATTGCAGAGGCATTTAAAAAAGCCGCTGATGCCGGGGAAGGACCTAAGCGCTCCATAGTGTTTTTACACGTTACGGGAGAGGAAAAAGGCCTGTTGGGATCGAGATATTACACGGATTATGACCCCATAGTTCCCTTGGAGCAAACGGTGGCCAACTTAAATATTGATATGATTGGTAGGATTGATCCCAAAAGAACTGGGGACAGGAATTATCTGTACTTGATTGGGTCGGATAAGCTAAGTACAGAATTGCACAATCTCTCTGAAGAAATCAACGAAAAGTATACAAATATAGAATTCGACTATAAGTATAACGATGAAAATGACCCCAATCGATTTTATTATCGAAGCGACCATTACAACTTTGCTAAAAACAACATTCCGATCATTTTCTATTTTAATGGGACCCATGCGGATTATCACAAGCCCGGAGATACTCCAGACAAAATAAACTATGATCTATTGGAAAATAGAACGCGATTGGTATTCTATACCGCTTGGGAAGTGGCTAACCGCGAAAACAAAGTTGTGGTTGATAAACCCATCAATTAAAAACATTCTTTTCTTCAATTGAAATGACCCTCCTTTTGGAGGGTTTTTTGATAGGTATATAGCCCACTCAAGGTATGTGGATGCTCTTCAATTACATCGTTGTTCAAAAATGTCCACAAAAAAAGCCTCTCCAAAAAGAAAGGCTTAGGTTTTGGGTGGAAGACCGGGTTCGAACCGGCGACCTCTGGAACCACAATCCAGCGCTCTAACCAACTGAGCTACAACCACCATTTAAAGCGGATGCAAAAATACTTTTTTTATTAATTCTGTCAAAAGAAAATGAATTTTACCGAGGTAATAATTTAAAAAAAATAAAGTGCTGCATTCCTCAAGCGCTGCAAGAATTAGGCAACTGCTTCCAAGGGCTGTGGTCTACAGCTAGTTATAGGAAATGATTTTATCCTTTAAGTCTCTTTCCTTTTTGGTCGATTTATCGATGAAATACCTAATTAAACGGATAAAACACACAATTTTTGCAAGTTCACAACATTTAGTTCCAGTTGGGCCGGTTCAAAGTTATTTTTAGCTATTCATTTTAATGCCCCATGTCCCAAAAAGTGCAACCTCAAAAATTCCAATACCTGCTGGGTAAAATAGTAGTGCTTTTATGTGCCTTAAATTTTGCCTTGCCAGTACAGGCCCAATTTTCTAAGCGGGATAGCTTAAACTTTCGACTAAAACGGTTGCAATCCACAAATCGTTTTAATCCTAAGGACACTACCCACATTAATTTGCTCATTGATTTGGCTTCGTCCCATCGCTTTATTAATAATGATAGTCTCTACACCATAAACAATAGGGCTTTTGAATTGAGTAAAGCCTTAAACTTTGAACATGGTGAAGTAAGGGCGCTTGAAAATCTAGGGAGTTATTATTCTGACCAAGGCAACAGAAAAAAGTCTAAAAGCATTTTTAAAGAAGCATTACAACTGGCCAAGAAACTGGGAGACAAGGATTGCGAGCTTAGCATCATCAATTCGCTTTCCAATGACTACTATTATGAGGGAAATGTAGCTGAAGCCTTAAATCTTTATCTCCAAGGAATAGATGTTGCCAAACAGGTGAACAGTACGGAAATGCTATCTATTTTAAGCGAAAACATCGCTAGTCTCTATGCCGATCAGAAGGACTTTAAGAATGCCCAAATATATTATGATACGGTTCAGGCTTTGAACAAAGAACTGGGTAACGAAATCATCCATGCAGAGACCCAGAGTAACATGGCTTCCATGTATAAGGATGCCAAGAATTTTGAGCATGCCATGTTCAACATCAACAAGAGTATTGCCAGTTTTGAAAAACATAAAATATACGAGTGGCTGGCTTATGCTTATCAGGTAAAGGGTAGCATTTATTTAGAACAGAAGAAATACCAATGGGCATTGTACTGGTACGATCAAAGTAATATATTGCACAAAGAATTGGACGATGACCGGGAGAAGATTCAGTTGCTCAATGGGATGGCCAAAGTATATCTTGGTCTAGGGAGGGACAGTCTCTCCATGCATTACGCGGAGGAAGGTCTTCACTTATCAAAAAATATTAAATCCTTACAAGGTCAGATTGATTGTTCAGAGACGCTGTACAAACTTAAAAAGAACAACAATGACCCTACAGCTGCACTTGCACATCTTGAAACCTTTAAAAGATTATCAGATTCGCTTTCCAAGGATAAAAATCAACAAAGTCTTTCACTGTTAAAAACAAAATTGCAATATGAGCAAGAAAAGCATCAGCTGATAAAGACCAACAAAATGGCGTTGGCCAAGCAAAGAAGCTATATCTATTTTGCTGTGTTCATCTTACTCGTTCTGAGCGGAATTACCTTT
This sequence comes from uncultured Allomuricauda sp., assembly GCA_965117065.1. Taxonomy (GTDB): domain Bacteria; phylum Bacteroidota; class Bacteroidia; order Flavobacteriales; family Flavobacteriaceae; genus Flagellimonas. Next base: position 184,396 of record OZ220751.1, on the reverse strand, counting down.
TATGTGAGGCGTAGTGCACACATCCAGAAAAAACTGAACAGGGAGTTGCAACAAAAATCTGAGGTGGTAAGTCAACGGGAATCTGAATTGAATGAAATCAATAAAACTAAAACCAAATTGTTTTCTATCATTGGCCATGACCTTCGTGGACCAATTGGAGCAATGCAGGGCATGCTCAAACTCTTTACTGATGGTGAAATTGGAAAAAATGAGTTTCTTTCCTTTATTCCGAAATTCAAATCAGACGTTGAAAATATATCCTTCGTTCTCAATAATTTACTCTCTTGGGGCCAGACCCAATTGAACGGAGTTGCGACAAAGCCCAAAAGAATTTCGTTGGACAAATTGGTAAGTAGCAACATCAAACTACTTTCTGAAGTAGCCTCCAGTAAATCCATAAAAATAATTGACCAGCTACCTGAAAATCCAGTGGGTTGGGCCGACCAGAATCATATAGATATTGTGATCCGAAATCTGTTGAGCAATGCCATAAAATTCACCCCAGAGAATGGTTTAATTACCATTGAAGCTGAGGAAAAGAGAAACGCATGGCAAATCATGATCCGGGATACCGGCATTGGGATGAACAAGGAAATTCAGAAAAAAATATTCGCCAACGTTTCCAACATCACCACTTATGGTACCAATAATGAGCGTGGCACCGGACTTGGTCTTTCTTTATGTAAAGAAATGATACTTAAAAACGAAGGTGAAATCTGGGTTGAAAGTACCATACGGAAAGGTTCTACCTTTTACTTTACCGTTCCAAAAGCAGAAAAAAGATATCAGCAGGCCAGCTAATTTGAATCCTTTTTGTTCTCGCAATAATTAAATCAGGGCGTCCAGATTGTCTACTGCCACAAAGCGTTCCACATTAAACCCTTCGGCATGCTGTACTCCAACCAACCTTCCTAAATCCCTTGCTCGATAGGTAACACTGTCAATAAAATTTTTGCTGCTGATGGGAGTTTCAGGCTCGTCGCTTTTTGGGTCAAAAAACTGTGAACTGTAAGCCAAAATAGCCTCCGTCTTTTTCTCAACAAACCCAGAAATGTCCATTACAAAATCGGGTTCCAGATTTTTCCATTGAATGAAGTGATAGATCGCCTTGGGTCGCCAGGGCTTTTGCTGGTGGTCATCTCCTTCTATTTTGGTTTCAATTTTAATAAGTCCGCTCAAAAAACAAGCATCACTAACCAATTTGCTACCCTTAGGGTGGTCAATATGTCTATCATCCATGGCATTGCAGAGAACAATTTCTGGTTGATATTTTCTAATCACCTTAATGATTTCCATTTGATGGCTTTTGTCATTTACAAAGAAGCCATCTGCAAATTGCATGTTTTCACGAATGGTGACACCTAGGATATTGCCGGCGGTGGCGGCTTCATGATCTCGTATTTCGGCTGATCCACGTGTTCCCAACTCCCCTCGGGTCAAATCTATGATTCCTACTTTTTTACCTCTCGAAATTTCTTTGGCAATGGTACCCCCTGCACCCAGTTCCGCATCATCTGGATGGGCACCGAAAACTAATATATCTAATTTCATGAATGTTACTTAGGCGTGAACCTGCATTAATTTAACTTTAGTTATGGCTTGCTCTATATCCTTGGTTAAGTCTTCAATTTCTTCAATTCCTAACGAGAACCTGATTAGTGTATCCTTAATTCCCTGTTTCTCCCTGTCCTCGGCACTCATCAATGCATGGGAGGTCTGTGTTGGTGAAAGTACGGTACTTTCAACACCAGCCAAACTCATAGACGGTTTTATGAGCTTAAGATTTTTGAAAAACATAGAAACATCCAACTCTGATTTTAATTCAAATGAAAGCATTCCTCCGAAACCCTTCATTTGGGCTTTGGCCAATTCGTGGTCAGGATGTTGGGCCAAACCCGGATAATACACCTTTTCAACATCTTCATTTTGAACGAGAAAATCCGCCATTTTCTGAGCATTGTCATTCTGCATCCTGACACGTATTCCCATGGTTTTTATACTTCGTTCCAAAAGCCAGACCGTATAATCGCTAAGATTGCCCCCAAAGCATATGGCGGTATTGAAAACTTTTTCCATGTTTTCTTTGGAAGCTGCAATTACTCCTGCGCAAATATCCGAATGTCCCCCCATGTATTTGGTTGCACTATGCAATATCACATCAATTCCAAAATCTATGGGATTCTGATTAATAGGGCTTGCAAAAGTGTTGTCAATCATGGTTAAAATACCTCGTTTTTTAGCCAAGATTGCCACGCCTTTCATATCTGTTATGGTCAACAAAGGGTTGGAAGGGGTTTCAATATAAATGACCTTTGTATTAGGTTTGATTTCCTTTTCAAAATCTTCCACACTCCATCCCTTGGTAAAGGAATAAGATATACCGAAACGCTCCAATTGGGTAACTGCAAAATTATATGTACCTCCATAAAGTGTTTGTTGAAATACAATATGGTCGCCAGCACTTAAAAAGGTCATCAAGGCAGTACCAATGGCTGCCATACCGCTACTAAATATCATTGCTTCTTCTGCATGCTCCAAAGCAGCTAACTTTTTGCCCAATGCTTCTTGGTTAGGGGTATTGAAGTACCTGGGATAGCGTTTGACATCCACATTCTCAAAAGCATAGGAAGTACTCATATACAAGGGAGAGGTAGCCCCTTTGTACAAAGTATCTTCAATTTCTCCTGTATGGGTACAGATGGTGTTGGTTCCCATTTCATTCTTATCCATAGTCGTAAAACTTTAGCCTAAAGATACGAAACCACCTATACTTGAACCTGTTTCCAATTCCCTTTTTTGAACCATATTATAGCCATTACTGCCAATAGAATCTCTGCCGCAGTTATGGCCACAAAAACCCCTTTAGCACCCCAGTCCAAGACCAAGGCAGCCACATAGGCTATGGGCAATTGGAACATCCAAAAAGAGAAAAAGTTAATTTTGGTCGGGGTCTTGGTATCCCCTGCCCCATTAAAGGCTTGGGTAACCACCATCCCATAGGCATAGAACACATAGCCAACAGCTATAATCTGTAGGCAAAGTGCTCCGTTCTCAACCACACTTGGCGTAGTATTGAACAAGGAGATGATGCTTTTAGCAAAAAGCAAATAGACCAAGGAAACAACTCCCATAAAATAGGCGTTGTATTTTCCTGTTTTCCAGACCGAAATCTCAGCTCTATCCGGTTGTTTGGCCCCTAAATTTTGACCTACCAGGGTAGCTGCGGCATTGCTCATACCCCATGAGGGCATAAGCGTAAACATAATTACCCGAATGGCAATGGTATATCCTGCCAAGACCTCGCTGCCAAATTCGGACATAATACGCATTAAGAAAACCCAACTGGAAGTCCCAATCAAAAATTGCGCAATTCCACCCAAAGACACCTTTACCAAGTTGGTCATGACCTTTAGATTAAGTACGAGGTCTTTGACAACCAATTTAATCTTACCCCAGCCGAAGAACAAAATTCCAAGTTGGAACAAGACGGCTGACCCCCTACCAATATTAGTGGCAATAGCAGCACCCATGACTCCATATTCTGGAATAGGCCCCCAACCAAAAATGAAAATGGGGTCTAGAATAATGTTAAGTCCATTGGAGAGTACCAAAGTCCACATGGCGATGGAAGCATCGCCTGCTCCTCTAAAAATAGCATTGATTAAGAACAGGAGCATTATGGTAATGTTTCCGCCTATTAAGAATCGGGTATAACCATGCCCCTCAGCAATCAAGTCGGGTTCTCCTCCCATCAGTCCTAAAATCTCCTCAGCATAAAGAATACCCACAATCCCCAGAAGTATGGAGACTACAACACCCAAACCTATGGCCTGCACAGCGGCTACTCTAGCCCCTTCAACATCTTTTTCACCAATTCGACGGGCTACTACAGCAGTTGCAGCCATACTTAAACCAATTGCCAAGGCGTAAATCAACGTAATTACCGACTCCGTTAGCCCTATGGTCGCCACAGCATTTACACTTACTTGGGATACATAAGCAATATCAACAATAGCAAAAATGGATTCCATCAGCATTTCCAAAATCATGGGAATGGAAAGCATAAAGATGGCTTTGCGGATACTACCGGATGTAAATTCTGTTTCCTTGCCCGATACGGCCGTCCAGAAGTATTTAAGAAATTTTTTAAAAGAAAATATATTTGAGTTTGTCATTATAAGAAAATTATGTGTGAAAAAAGAAGGTGAATGTCACTTGACCGAAAAGATTTTCGGTTATCTCTTTGGCTTATAGCCTTTGGTGACATCTATGGTATACATAATTCTTATAACTTCATGATGATACAAATATGCTAAAAAAAGTAATACGTTTGTTTATCAGTTAAAAATTTAAGGAAAAAATGAATTCTCAAAGATTCATGCCCTGTTTGAAAGAAGCAAAACAGCATACCTCAACCTTCTAAAATCCAAAAATGAAATTTTCCTTTGACCTCTTGCCATTATTGCTAGCCATAATGCTCCTTTCTTGCAAAAACACTGTTCCACTGGCTGGCGACAACACCAACCCACAAGACCTGCAAACTGGGTATCAGGGTCAGGCACAAAGCCCAGTTGTTCCTACAGCTAATAAGCCTGTACAAAAACAATGGAAGGGTATATGGTCCTTTGATAATGAAACCACTTTTTTTACAAATGATTTTGACGGGGCTCGACTGAATGGGGTTGCCTTTGATGGAAAGGATCATTACACGGTTTGGATCACGGCCGAAAACACCCCGATTAATGTAAGCCCCTGGTATGCATTCAAGGTTTGGACTTCAAACCCTAGGGAAATAAAGATAAAATTGCTGTACCAGGATTCTAGAAGTAGGTATTACCCAAAACTGAGTACAGATGGACTAAACTTTAAGCCTATAGATAGCGTTGCCATTAAGGCGATAAGTCCAGGTAATGGGGAATTTGGCATTAAGGCTGCCCCGGAATCCGTAGAATTAACACTATCAATTACATCGAAACCTCTTTGGATATCTGCGCAAGAATTATACACCTCAAAAAGAGTAAAAAGCTGGATTGATTCGCTCTCGATAAAACCATTTGTTTCTATGCAAGAAATTGGAAAAACCACCGAGCAAAGACCCCTACATCTTATGGAGATAGGAGAAACAACCACCTCAAAAAAGGCTTTGATGATTATTTCTAGACAGCACCCTCCGGAGGTTACCGGGTTTATTGCTATGAAATCATTTATTGAGACCATTTCTGGGGAAAGTGATCTTGCCAAAAGATTTAGGAAACAGTATACTGTTTTTGCTGTTCCACTAATGAATCCAGATGGGGTGGACAATGGACACTGGAGGCACAGCATGGGAGGAATAGACCTTAATAGAGATTGGCAAAATTTTAATCAGCCGGAAACCAGGAGTGTCCGGAACTTTCTGAGGGAAAAAAGTAATAAGGGGTATGAATTTGTTTTTGGCGCGGATTTTCATTCAACCTGGGACGATATTTATTATCCAGTAGATACGATATTTAGTGGAAAAAGAGGGAAAATTGTTTTTGATTGGATTGAAAAAATCAGCAATAGACTTCCTCAAAAAGAGACTAACATAAGGCCTTCAAAACGCATAGAGCCCACAATGGTTTCAAGTGCATATTTCTATGTCAATCACAATATGCCATCTATTGTATTTGAGCTTGGTGATAATACTCCAAGGCCATTTTTAAAAGAAAAAGGCAAGGTTGCCGCAGAAGAATTGATGCGCCTTCTACTGGACGAATAACTTGTTATTTATTGACGTAGTTTACCCGGTAGCGCCACAAGCTGATTCCGCCGAGGACAAACACCCCAAATACGGCGTACCATATAAAATTTGGAGTTATCACTTGGTCGCCACTGGCGTAGCTATGCAATCCAACCAGATAGAAATTCACCCCAAAATAGGTCATCATAATACTGGCAAAGGCAATAATACTAGCAAAGCTAAAAGTCCATTTTCCCCTAAGACCCGGTACCAAACGCATGTGCAAAACAAAGGCATAGATCATTATGGAAATCAAGGCCCATGTTTCTTTAGGGTCCCATCCCCAGTACCTGCCCCAGCTTTCATTGGCCCATTGACCACCTAAAAAATTGCCGATAGTCAACATCACGAGACCTGCGGTAAGCGCCAACTCGTTAATTACCAGAAGTTCTTTAAGATTGAGCTTCATTCGCTTCTTGTTCTTCTTCGTAGTCAAAATGATCAATATCAAAGAGACTACACCTAAAATCATCCCAACGGTGAGTGGACCATAACTGCCAACTATAACCGCAACATGAATCATTAACCAATAGCTGTCCAATACGGGCTGAAGATTGGCAATAGCGGGGTCAACCCAACTCTGATGGGCAATCCAAAGCAACATAGCGGTAACAAAAGCGCTGGCCGCAATGGTCAATTCACTTTTCCTTCCCAATGCCAAACCTATACCCATGGTGGCCCAAGCAACGTACAAAATGCTTTCATAGGCATCACTCCAAGGTGCATGTCCGGAAATGTACCAGCGCAACACCAATCCTGCGGTATGCCATATAAAAAAGAGAATAATGGTTCCTTTCAGGAAATAGGCCATTACTTTCCAAACTTCCCGTTCCTTGAAAATCCGAAAAATGAGCACAAAAAATAACAACACTCCAACCAAAGCATAATATTTATACAAACGGTTAAAGACATCCAACTTGTTGTACATAATTTCAACCTTCACCTTTCGTTCGTCAGGCAGAACCTCCTCCCCATGGTTTCTTTGGTTCTGTTTAAAGGCTTCGAGCAACCTATCTGGCTGCGCATAATCGCCAGAGGCAATGGAGGTTCGCAAAGAGCCCAAATAAAAGGGCATGGCGTTTTTAATGAAGTTGGCATAGAGCGAATCGGAAACTTGATACTGTCCGGAACGATATTCCACCGCAGAGATCCACTTGTTGTTCTCATCATTCAACAGCGGAAATATCTTTACAATCTGACCGCTCAAGGCAATGTTGAGCAAACTCAACCGCTCCCCTACTTTTTTAAAATCCTTTTCAAAATTGGATGGATTGGTTGTGGAAGTCGCTTTCTCTAAATAGGGTTGTAGCTTATAAACCCCTTTGGAGTCAAAAAAGTCCGTAGCTTTTACATATTTGGTTCCTTGAGGTACTCCTATGATTTTTCTTATGCTATCGTTTTCCTTTTTTGCTAGGGCAACAAACTCGGTGTTGTACCAAACCCCGGGATTCATCATCATGGAAAGAAAAACTTGGTTGGCCGATAGTCCATTATAAGTGTTTTTGCCACTTAATTTGCGTAGTACTTCGGAAGCAAAGGTGTGTATAGGTTTCATTCGACCTCCCTCATCCTGGATGACCAGAGCACCAAACTGCTCTGCATGTTCCTCAGACACTATGGTAGACTTAAGAATAGAATCTACCTGCTGCTGTGTGGGCAAATTGGCATGGGCATGGTCCGAATTAGCTGTCCGTTGTGCAAAGGAGGTAATCGCTGTAAACAAAAGCAAAACCGTTGTCAAAGCTGCTTTTTTTAGTTTTATTTTATTCAGTGATTGCTGTAAATCCCTAAATCTGGTCTTGCCAAAGAACATGATACCCATGAGTCCCAAATACAATAAAAAGTAGCCAATATAGGTAATCCAAGTACCCCACATATCGTGATTAACTGATAACACGGTCCCTTTTTCATCTGGGTGAAAACTGGATTGGAAAAAGCGATAACCCTTATGATCCAACACATGGTTCATGTAAATATCATAGTCAAAGGAGCGTTCATCTTCCACCGAAATTCTACTCATAAAAGAGGCATAGCCTGTTTCCGTACCTGGGTATTTCTCTGCTATAAAATCGTTTAGTCTAATTGAAAAAGGCAATTCGTATGTTTTGGAACCATAGCTGAGGGTAAACTCCAATCCGCCTACCTGCACCTTATCGGAAAAATTAGTACTTCCTTTCCCGCCTAAGAGTTTCTTTTCGAGGGTTTCCCCATTGGCGGAAATAGCAACCACAAAGGCATCCAAGCTTGCTTCCGTGGCCTCATCTTCAGGAATTTCCACAATTCCATAACTTCCTTTCACTAAAGGTTCCGGGATTACAAATTGCATTCCTGCCATAGTGTAGAGTGATCGCAATTGCAGCTGTTGAACGCTATCTTTGACCACATCTCCTTGAAACTGGTCCGCCATTCGCATAAAACCTCCTTGGAAAGGTGAACTGATTTGATAGTTTTCACCAGTTGTAAATATATTGATTGCTCCTTCTGTATCATTGTTCAGCGAGAAAAGCACATTATGGATACTGGCAATTTTTCCATTTTCCAGATAATGTTCATGTCGCTGCCCATCCCCGGCTTCAACAATTTTCAAGTATTCATTCCCATTTTCATCAAGTATCAATCCTTCTTTGGCGCCAGCAATGAAATCCACAAACTCAATGGTAAAGGGTTGACCATTAAAATCAGATTTCCATGGCAAGCTGGAACGCATTCCTTCTTCAGTAACAATTAAGTCGTCTTCCAATATCCTGCGCTTGGTTTCACCATTGATATCACCATCCACAAAAGCGGTTAAAAAAGTCCTGTCAGAGTAAAACCTACTTTCTGTACTGCCCTCTCGAATGGGCATCATACCTTCATAACTAATATATCGTGTAACAAAAGCACCTATTATAATCAAGATCCAAGATAAATGAAGGACAAGTACTGGCCACTTTTTCCAGTTCAGCAATTTGTATCGGAAAATGTTCCCAAGAAAGTTGATCATAAAGAACACCATGATAGCCTCAAACCAGGTAGCGTTGTAAATATATATTCGGGCAGTCTCGGTGCTGTACCAACTTTCCACAAAGGTCCCCATGGCCATTGCCGAAGCAAAAACCAGAAAAAGAACAGCCATAAGTCTAGTGGAAAAGAGGGTCTTTTTAAGAAGGTCAATCATCTGATAAGATGTAATTTTAGCTTGCAAAATTAAGCTATTTTAGAAAGATAATATCCCTAGAAAAAGATAAAGAATCGACGTTTGATTGCTCGAGATCAAACTTTAACATTACGTTTCTCGCCTCAACACTGAAGGACTCTTTCCATGACCACATCAGTAATTTGATCACACTTGCTGAAACCAAACCCAAAAACATCTTCTTTGTTTGCTGTCAACTCATATAAATGCTCTTTCAGCATTTTTCTTGCTCGGTGAATTCGCACTTTTACATTGGACGGCGTTACACCCAAACAGGTCGATATTTCCTGAATGCTCATTCCCTCAATTTCCCGAAGCATATAGACCGTTCGATATTTGGTCTGAAGGGAATCGATGGCATTTTCCAGTAACTGCTTGGCTTCATTGCTAATGATTCGCTTTTCGGGGTTCATTTGGTTACTGTCCGGTATTTCCAAAACATTATCTTTCCTATCTTCCGAGTCGGGTAGACTGAGGTGAACAACCTTTTCCTTTTCTCTCAATCGAGCCAATACTTCATTAATACCAATGCGTATCAACCAAGTGGAGTAGCTGGAAGTATGTTTAAATTGATACAATTTTTCAAAGGCTTTTAGGTAAGTGTTTTGCATAATATCTTCTACCTCTGAATTATCTTTTATATAGCTTCGAATAACCCGAAAAAGTTTTTGGTTGTTTCGTCTAAGCAGGATTTCATAAAGCTCTCCTTCCCCAGAAAGAATTCGATGGATAATCTCTGACTCCGTTAATTTATATTGATTGTAATCGTTTATCCGTGCAGTTTTCATAACCTCCTCTTTGCCCTTAGATGGCTTTCCTCTCAAATAGTTACAAAATTTTGTAACCTTTTTTCAACCTCTTTATCTAAAGTTAAACAATAAACCACAACTAGATGAATACAACTGTGCTACAATTAAGAACTATATTAAAGTACACCTACGGTCTTGTCCCGATGATTGCTGGTCTGGATAAGCATACCAACTTGCTTACGGATTGGGGCCAATACATATCACCAGGTATCTCCGAAATATTACCATTTGACACGGGAACCTTAATGATGTTGGTAGGACCAATTGAAATATTAGCAGGCATATTGGTGCTGTTTAGGCCAAAAATAGGCGCTGTGGTTGTGGGGACTTGGTTGATTGCCATAGCACTGGTTTTGATCTTGGGAGGGCATTATTTCGATGTTGCGGTGCGAGATCTTGTTATGGCCATTGGTGCATTTACTTTAGCCAAACTCATGGAAATGAAAATCGAATAATTCACAATTTAACAATTAACCCAGTTAGGTACAGCCTAATTAAAGGACTGACTATAAGCTTCTTAATTTTAAAAAAATTGCTATGAAAATGAACAGAAAAACTTTTATTAAAAAAACGGCAGGAGTTATTTTGGTTACGCTTCCAGCCTATTCACTTTTGAGTTGTTCCAATGATGACAGTGCCAACGGAGATCCAGGTTTAGATCCCGTTCAAAGGGACTGTGCGGCCAACGGGGCGGATGCCATTGCAATCAGCAGCAATCATGGCCACACCTTAACGGTACCAAGGGAAGACATTGAAGCAGGTGTGGAAAAGGAATATTCCATTCGAGGAGGATCAGGTCACAGCCATTCAGTTAGGTTGACATCCACTCATTTTGCAACACTACGACAAAACAATCAAGTCATGGTTGAGTCATCTAGAGACAGTTTGCATAGACACGATGTTACCGTAGCTTGCGCTTAAAGTTCGCCAAAATTGGGCCACCAAATCTTGGTGGCCTTTTTTGTTTCCAACTTGGTGCCCATTGGTTACTTTTGTGGTATGCATTCCGTAGTTATTTTGGGGACAGGGAATTTAGCGCAACACCTATGCGTTGCCTTCTCTAAAACAGCATCCGTTGAAGTGATTCAAGTTTTTGGTAGAAATACCGCTAAGTTGAAGAGTTTTAAAAATTATGCAGAAACCTGCTCCAACCCTCTGGAAATTAAGGACGCAGATGTGTACCTTATCGCTGTAAAGGATGATGCCATAACTGAGGTCTCCAAGCATTTGATAAAGAAAAACGGTGTTGTTGCCCATACCTCCGGTGCCACAGGTTTAGACGGTATTTCTTTAGAGAATCGAGCTGTGTTTTATCCTGTACAAACCTTTACCAAAGACAAACCCGTCAATTTCAAAACTATTCCAATAGGAATTGAAGCCAGCAACGAGAAAGGACTAAGCTTATTAAAATTCTTAGCCGAACAGATTTCCGATAACATTTATGAAATCAATAGCGAGCAGAGAAAACAATTACACCTTGCCGCGGTGTTTGTAAATAATTTCACCAATCATTTATATCGTATTGGACAGGACATTTGCACGAAGGCGAGCCTTCCTTTTGATATGCTAAAACCTTTGATTTTAGAGACCGCAGAAAAATTAGGAACCATCTCTCCCCAAGAGGCGCAAACGGGACCAGCGCGTAGAGCAGATAAGAAAAGCATTCAACGTCACCTAGAACTAATTGACACTGGTGAAGAAAAAGAAATATATAATTTGCTAACCGAAGCCATTAAAACCAGATATGAAAAAAAATTATAAGGAATTATTAAACCAAATTACCACTTTTGTTTTTGATGTGGACGGGGTACTCACTGATGGTTCTGTCCTAGTGACAACAGAGGGTGAAATGTTAAGAAAGATGAATGTAAAGGATGGTTATGCCCTAAAGACTGCCTTGCAAAGAGGCTATAATATCTGTATCATTTCGGGTGGCACCAATGAGGGGGTAAAAGAGCGCTTAAAAGGATTGGGAATAACCGATATCTATTTGGGAGCCCATCATAAACAAGACCCTATTGAGGAATATTTAGACATTCACAATATAGACCCAAATACCGTTTTATATATGGGTGACGATATGCCCGATATCCCTCCAATGAAGATGGTGGCCCTTGCCACTGCTCCACAGAACGCAGTTGCCGAAGTGAAGGCCATTTCAGATTATGTTTCCCATAAAAATGGCGGCGAAGGTTGTGTGCGGGATATTATAGAACAGGTACTAAAAGTAAGGGGGGACTGGAACGACAACTTCAATGCCAGCAATGATTGAAAGCCCCCTAAAAGAAAAACTTAAGGATAACAAGTTGATTCTGGGTTCGGGATCCCCACGCAGGAAATGGTTTTTGGAAGAAATGGGGTTGGATTTTGAAATTCGACCAAAATCAGTAGAAGAAATTTATCCTGAAACGCTGCAGGCGACCGAAATTTCAGATTACCTGGCAATTCTTAAAGCCGAACCTTTTAAAAAAGAATTAAATCCTAACGAAATTGTGATTACTTCGGACACCGTGGTTTGGCACAAAGGAAAATCTTTGGCAAAGGCAGCAAACAAACAAGAGGCATTTCAAATGCTGCAGATCCTATCCGGGGATTGGCACGAAGTGATTACTTCTGTTTGTTTTACAACATTGGATCAACAGAAAACGGTGCATGCCACAACGCATGTAAAGTTTATGGATTTTACCGACCAAGAAATCGATTTTTATGTTGCCCAATGCCAACCCTTTGACAAAGCCGGGGCTTATGGAATCCAAGAATGGATCGGGATGGTAGGAATTTCCGAAATAAAAGGTTCCTATACCAATGTGGTTGGACTCCCAACCCATTTGGTTTATAAAACGTTAATGGAACTGGTTTCATAGCTGCTGATTCGTAACTTTATAGAAACATTTTTGCCATGAAAAGAATAATCAGATTTACCCTTGTATCAGCCGTGTTTGTACTCCTGATATCCCAATTGGGCTCTTGTGTAGACAAAACTGAAGCTGCCAATAGTGAGACGTCTATTGATACCAAATCCTTGGTGACAGAAGTTAAAAGGCCAAAGAAAAAATTGTCTGAGGCATTTAAGGACTATTGGTATGCTGGTAATGCAGAAATTACCTCCTATAGGTTGGAACAGGCCAGATATGGTGAAATTAGGGACGGACATGCAGTTCTCATTTATGTAACTGAACCTTTTTTGCCAGAAAAACAGGTGAAAGCAGATGGTGGCAACCCAGAAAATGTATCCGTTCTAAAACTCAATGCCACTAAAAAATATTTAACTGGCATTTACCCCTACTCAGTCATGAGCAGCACCTTCTATCCGGTTTATGATAACCAACATGCTATTAAAACTAGCCTCTCCATGCAAGAATGGTGTGGACATGTTTATTCTCAAATCAACAATCGGGATCAGTTTGAATATACCTCCCATTCTTATTTTGAATCTGAAGCCGATCAGAACATAACCTTGGAAAAGGATATTATGGAGAATGAGCTGTGGAACAAAATTCGAATCAATCCAGATGATTTGCCGCAAGGAAAACTTAAGGTAATACCCTCTTTGGAATTCGCTCGTTTAAGACACAAAGAACTTAAAGCTTATGACGTCACAGCAAACCTAACCACAGAAAATGACATAAGCACCTATACCATTAACTATCCTAGCTTGGAAAGAAGTTTAAGCATCAACTTTACCACAGATTTCCCTCATAGTATAGAAAGCTGGACGGAATCCTATAAAAGTGGTTTTGGACCTAAAGCAAGACAGATGACCACCAAAGCCACCCGATTAAAATCCATAAAAACAGCCTATTGGGGGCAAAACAGTAATGAAGATCTGGTTTTGCGGGATAGTTTGGGATTGTAGTACATTTATTTTTCAGATTTAGAGCTTGTTAAAGATGTTCTAAATTACATTTGGCCTGGTGCTAATCTTTCTATATTTGGTGCAACCACTAAATAATCAGGTATGCAAAAATATTGGGTTCGCGTATTGATTTTGGTGTGCATTGCCGCCAATTCATTTGCCCAAAGCCCCAAAAAGCCTTCATCCACAGAGATACACCACAATCTTCAAAAACTGAATTTCTTGGGTACGGCGCTTTATGTAGCCGCCCATCCGGATGATGAAAACACACGTATCATTTCCTACTTGTCCAACCATGCTAAAGCTCGAACAGCTTACCTATCCGTTACTCGAGGCGATGGAGGGCAAAATTTAATTGGCTCAGAGCTCAGAGAACTTTTGGGCGTGTTAAGAACACAGGAATTGTTAGCAGCTAGAAGAATTGATGGGGGTGAACAGTGGTTTACCAGAGCCAATGACTTTGGTTATTCCAAGCATCCCAAGGAAACCTTAAAAATATGGGACAAAGACAAAGTTTTGGGCGATGTGGTTTGGGCCATTCGTAATTTGAAACCTGATATAATCATCAACCGTTTCGACCATAGAACACCTGGTTCTACCCATGGTCACCATACCTCCTCAGCTATGCTAAGTGTTGAGGCATTTGATTTGGCCAACGACTCCAATGCCTATGCCGAACAATTGAATCTTACCTCTACTTGGCAACCTAAACGGGTATTTTTCAACACCTCTTGGTGGTTTTATGGAAGCAGAGAGAATTTTGAAAAAGCAGATAAATCAAACATGCGAAAATTGGATATCGGTGTATACTACCCAGAATTGGGGCTTTCCAACAATGAAATTGCATCCATGGCCAGTAGTCAGCATTTGTGTCAAGGCTTTGGAAGAGTCACCTCTCGCGGCACACAAGATGAATATGTGGAATTGTTGAAAGGAGATTTACCAAAAAACAATAATCTATTTGAAGGAATAAACACTACTTGGTCCAGAATTACGGGAGGACAGGCTATTGGTGATATTCTTTATAGGGTAGAGGAAAATTTTGATTTTAGCAACCCTTCCAATCATATTGCGGATTTGGTGAAAGCATATCAGCTGCTTCAAAAAGTGGAAGATGAACATTGGAAGCGTTTGAAATCCGAAGAATTAAAATCCCTTATTTTGGACTGCGCGGGACTGTATATGGAAATTAGTGCAGAATCTGGTTCTACCACAGCAGGGAATTTAGCTAAATTAAATATTGAGATTGTAAACAGAAGCCCACAGGAAATTGAACTAAAAAAAGTTCAACTTATGGGTACCGAAACAAAATTGACTCCTAATATTTCCTTGTCCAATAACAAAAGAGAAAATCTTTCCATTGATTTTACCGTACCTATTAGCGCTTCAAATTCTGGACCCTATTGGCTTAACAAAGAAGGTACTTTGGGGATGTACACCGTTGATAATCAAGCTATGATTGGAAAAGCAGAAAACCCAAGCGCCTTCTATGCCCAGTTTTCACTGGACTTTGATGGAGTTGAAATTGGGTTTCAAAAACCAGTGGTTCATCGCTTTTCAAAACCAGATAAAGGGGAACTTTATGAACCCTTTGTAGTTTTGCCTGCAGTCACTTCAAAATTTGATGAAGAGGTGCTTATTTTTTCAGATACCAAAGCAAGGGACGTATTGGTCAATGTTAGGGCAGGAAAAGATAGTGTTTCAGGGCATGTGGAGCTAAAACACCCTGAAGGTTGGACCGTAAATCCACAGCAAATCCCTTTTTCCATTTCCCAAATGGGTCAGCAGCAAACCGTTACCTTTCAGGTAACCCCACCTCTTCATGATAGTGAAGGAAAAATCACCTCTGTACTTTCGGTAGCCGGACAAACTTTGGATAAGGAATTGGTAGAGATTGCTTATGAACATATTCCCAAACAATCCATTCTTTTGCCCGCAGAAGCGAAGGTCGTTCGTATGAATATTCAAAAATCTGGGGAACATATCGGTTACATCATGGGAGCTGGTGATAAAGTGCCTGAAAGTTTAAAGCAAATTGGATATCAGGTACACAGCATTGACCCCAATGACATTCAAAGCGGTTCTTTGGATAAGTATGATGCCGTTGTGGTTGGAATTAGGGCCTATAATGTAGTGGACGCCCTAAAGTACAAACAACCCTTATTGTTTGAATATGTGGAAAAGGGAGGTAACATGATTGTGCAGTACAATACTGCAGGAAGATGGAGCAGACAGTTTGAGAATATAGCACCTTATAACCTTACCCTTTCCAGAGACCGGGTAACAGATGAAAATGCCAATGTAAATATTATTGCCAAGGACCACGCATTGGTCAACTTTCCCAATACCATAAATGAAAACGATTTTGATGGATGGGTTCAGGAAAGAGGGCTTTATTTTCCAAATGAATGGAGTGCAGAATTTACACCTGTCCTTTCCATGACAGACGAGGGTGAAGCTCCAAAAGAAGGAAGTCTTTTGGTTGCTCCGCATGGGGAAGGTCATTACATCTATACAGGCTTAAGCTTCTTTAGGGAGCTACCTGCTGGTGTATCCGGAGCATATAAGCTATTTGCCAACATGTTGTCTATTGGAAAAAGTGAGGTTAAAAAAGATAGTGATGTCAAAGGATAATATGGATAATAAAATGACCTGGAAACGGGAGTATTCCATAGTGCTACTTCTCAATGCACTGTATATTCTGCTGTTTTACTTCATTATGACACTAAATAACTAAGCCTTTCATGGGGATATTAGATTGGATCGTTCTTGGCAGTACACTGCTTTTTATTGTAGGATTTGGGGTTTGGAAAACCCAAGGAAGTAAAAACGTTGACGATTATGTACTCGGCGGAAACGATGCCAAATGGTGGACCATTGGACTGTCCGTGATGGCCACGCAAGCAAGTGCTATTACCTTTTTGTCTACTCCAGGTCAGGCCTTTCATGATGGAATGGGTTTTGTTCAATTCTATTTTGGACTCCCCTTGGCAATGATTGTTATCTGCCTGGTTTTCATTCCCATATATAGAAAACTCAAAGTATATACCGCTTATGAAATGTTGGAAGGCAGGTTTGACCTTAAAACCCGGACACTTACAGCAATCTTATTTCTTGTACAAAGGGGGCTGGCAGCCGGAATTACCATATTTGCCCCATCCATAATTCTTTCAGCCGTTTTGGGCTGGGACTTGCGGACCTTAAATATCATTATTGGGATTTTAGTGATTATCTACACTGTTACTGGTGGAACCAAAGCTGTTAGTGTTACTCAAAAACAACAAATGTTTATCATTATGGTAGGCATGTTTTTTGCCTTCTTCTTTATATTGGGCTCCCTACCAACAGGAGTTTCTTTTGGCGAAGCACTTAAAATAGCAGGTGCCAACGATAAGCTCCAGATTTTGGATTTTAGTCTTGATACCAATAACCGATATACCTTTTGGAGTGGAATTACGGGAGGGTTCTTTTTAGCTCTCGCTTATTTTGGAACAGATCAAAGTCAGGTACAACGATATTTGTCAGGAAAATCTATTCGCGAAAGCCAGTTAGGACTAATATTCAATGGGATATTCAAAATTCCAATGCAGTTTTTTATTTTGCTGGTAGGAACTATGGTATTCGTATTTTACCAATATAATCCTTCACCGCTCAATTTTAACCCTGCTGCAACCGAAGCCGTAATGGAGTCCAATTTTGCTGAGGACTATGAAACTTTGGAACAGGGTCATTTAGCCTTGGAAGAAGAGAAGAAAAAGGCTCAGGAAGCATTTTCAACAGCCTTGGGACTTAAAGAATACAATGCAGTACAACAAGCTGAACTGGATATTGTAAAAATCAACCAAAGAGAAAGAGCGAACAGGGATGCGGCCAAAACCTTAATTGCACAGGCAGACGCATCCGTAGAAACCAATGACAAGGACTACGTTTTCATCCATTTTATTTTGGATAATTTACCTACAGGTCTCATCGGTCTATTGTTGGCGGTTATTCTTTCCGCAGCCATGTCGTCAACGGCTTCGGAGTTGAATGCCCTTGGCACCATTACTGCCTTGGACTTGTACAAAAGAAATAACAAAACAGCACATAGTGAGAAACATTATGTGGTTGCTACAAAAGCCTTCACTTTGCTGTGGGGAATTGTAGCCATTCTAATTGCATGCGTTGCCAATTTATTTGATAATCTTATCCAATTGGTGAACATTATTGGTTCTATTTTTTATGGAAATGTCTTGGGAATTTTTCTTCTGGCGTTCTTCTTTAAATTTGTTAAGGGAAATGCAGTGTTTATTGCAGCTGTAGCCACTCAGATTATTGTCATCATAGGATGGTATATGGATTGGATGTCCTATTTATGGCTCAATGCCTTTGGCTGTATTTTGGTTATATTGTTGGCCATGGTCATTGAAGGTTTTGATGGATTCCTTAGAAAACCACCCGTGAAAGCATAAAAAAACCCACGCATAGCGTGGGTTCTAGTTTTCTTAAAAACTTTTAGCCTAAAGAGCTCCCCATTCTTTTAAAGAATCCTGGTTCATTTTGACATAATCATCATTGCCTGCCTCTTCAGCTTTGGCCAATGACTTTTTAGCAGTTTCAATGGCTGCCTTTTTATCACCAGCTTTGGCATAAATCAAAGATTGTTGGCGTAATTGCCAAAATCTAGGCTCTTCGGTCATGGACATCGCTTTTTCCATCCACTCCTTGGCTTTACTAATATCTTTACCTTCATTAAAATAATACACCGCGGCCGTGTAGTAATCCCCCCAATTAGGTCCAGCCAAGGTGTTTTCAATGGATGCCATTACTGTGGCATCTGAAGGAACACCAAATGGGACAGCTACGTAGGTGTTTTCCCAAATAAATCCGAGATTGGCACCAGTAGTTTTAATATCATCAATACTAATGGTGAAAGTCTCAACCGCCATAGGCATTTTGTATACAGGAGCGGTGGTTTTTGCTACCACTTTGGCATCATCCCAATCGCTTGGTACTCCACCACCTTGTGTATCTGTATATAAGAAAACCTCCCAGTTGTCCGCATTGGGCTTGGTGAAAATCGAATAGGTTCCTGCTTTAACCTCCTGACCTGCAACCGTCACATCTGTACTAAAACTGATTTTAGTATAAAAATTTGCACCGGTTCTCCATAGTTTATCATAGGGGACCAAATCGCCAAAAATAGTTCGTCCACGCATTGAAGGCCTAGAGTAATCAAGAGTCACATCGGTCAATCCCACTTTTTGCTCCAACTTGGAACCTGGACTAGGAGCTGGGGTGTTTATTTGTGCTTCCAAGGAGATGGAAAGTAGTGCTACAAATACAAATAATGCTAATTTTTTCATTTGAAATTGTTTTTAGATTCGTTAGTAAAACAAAGCTAAATATTAAGGTAGGTATCGCTTGTTAAGAAATCCATAAAAGAAAACTTAGCCTTGGAAGCAACAACTCCTCCTGTTTTCTTGTTCATCCGATCTCGCTTGTTTAATCATTCATTGGTTTTGTTAAACATTTTGCTTATCTTTAATCAGCTGTGCAACTATGTCGACTATCCAAATCACTACCTTATCGATGAACAGCCATGATACTTGGCGTTTTATATAGAATGCCAAGAACCTTACACTATTCCTTACCATTCTAGGTTAGACATGTAGGGGTATATATAAAACCATTTCTACTTTAATACTAAATGGTTGAGAAAAAGCTGATCTCTCGGACCTCCAATACACCACATACTTGTTAAAATTGGTGATGTACTTAAAATGGAGGGTGTACTGAGCTGCAAAATCCCTCATGCACGCCAAACAAGAAACCTCAGTTCAATTTATCCGAAAATAATTCCATCAAGAAGGTCTTTTGCAAAATCCTAGATGGAAGGTCATCCTCCAAAATAGGCAGCTAACTTATTATTTATCAAACTACTGCCCTCTAAAAACTAATTGCGACCCTAATGAAGAAGGCAATCTCCATTTTCTGGTTTAGGCGAGATCTTCGTTTAGAAGATAATGTTGGACTGTTCCATGCCTTACAGAGTGAACATCCCGTTCTACCCATTTTTATTTTTGACACCAAAATTCTGGAAAAGCTACCAAGGACAGATGCAAGGGTCACCTTCCTATACAATCGATTACAGAAAATTCACAAAACCCTCAAAACCAAATTTAAGAGTGGTATTGCACAGTTTAAAGGCAAACCCTTGACTGTATTCTCTAAGCTTTTAGTTGATTTTAGCATAAGGTCAGTTTTCACCAATCACGATTACGAACCTTATGCAGTTCAGCGTGATACTGAGATAAAAACTTTACTGGAAAATCACGGAATCCCTTTCAATACATTTAAAGATCAGGTCATTTTTGAAAAAGAAGAAATCCTAGAAAAAGAAGGGGGGGCGTGCGTAAGCTTCAGCACATATCTAAAACGCTGGAAAGAGAAGTTTAGGCTTAGCGAAAATACCAAGGAGTACCTTAGTCAGGAACATTTGAATAGTTTGCATATAACTCCAGTAATCCCAGAGCTTGATCTAGCCGAAATAGGTTTCAGTACATCCCCCATAAAAGTGCAAGAATTCGATATTTCCACAAACTTGATTCAAGGTTATGAGACCACCAAAGATATTCCCTCAATAACTGGGAACACCACAAGATTGGGACCTCATCTACGCTTTGGTACGGTCTCTATTCGAAAGATTGCAAAAGTAGCCTCTGACTCAGAAAACCTTGCCTTTTTAAACGAGCTCATCCGGCGTGAATTCTTTATGCAAATCTTGTGGCATTTTCCACATACGCAGTCAAAGGCATTTAAATCCAAATATGACAACATTGACTGGCTCAACAATGAGGCCGAATTCCATCTTTGGAAAACAGGAAGAACAGGCTATGTATTGGTTGATGCTGGTATGCGGGAACTCAACAATACCGGATATATCAACAACCACCAAAGAATGTTAACGGCGAGTTTTCTTTCTAAGCATCTTTTAATTGATTGGCGTTGGGGTGAAGCTTATTTCGCACTTAAACTGTTGGATTATGAACTTTCCAGTAATGTTGGGAATTGGCAATGGACCTGTGGTTGTGGAATGAACACAGCCTCATATTTTAGAATAGTTAACCCTACTCTACAAATGGAAGAATTGGACACTTATGGAAACTACATTCTAAAATGGGTGCCTGAATTTCAAGAACTTAGCTATCCCCCTAAAATAATAGATCATCAATTGGCGCGGGAACGTTGTCTAAAAGTTTACAAAGCGGCGGTGGGTTGATGCTTTTTCAGTATTTTTAGTTTTCGATTTCATCATCAGGGATTCCTTAAGATACTAGGTGTTTTTCTGACGATATTTTCCCGTACATATAAGACTAATTCAAATATCACAAATAATGAAACAACTCTCAACCCTTGTATTCCTTTGTTTGCTTTCCGTAAATGTGGGAGCTCAAAAATTAAATTCAAACAAAAAGGCAATAATTGCCTCAGTGGAAACGCACAAGGAAAATCTAATTCAAATCAGTGATTCCATCTGGGCCTTGGCCGAAACCGCATTCAATGAATCCAAGTCCGCCGAAGTATTGGCTGATTATGCTGAAAAAAATGGATTAACTGTCACCCGAGGTGTAGCGGACATTCCAACTGCGTTTACAGCCACCTATGGTTCTGGAAAACCAGTAATAAGTGTCTTGGGCGAGTTTGATGCATTGCCCGGACTTTCGCAAAAAACAGTACCCACCAAAGAGCCCAGAATAGATGGAGCCCCAGGTCATGGATGTGGCCACAACATGTTTGGTGCAGCAAGTCTTGGTGCGGCCATTGCCATCAAAGAACAGATAGAAGCAGGCAAACTTAAGGGAACGGTCAAGTTTTTGGGAACCCCTGCAGAAGAAAAGTTTTTTGCCAAGGTTTGGATGGTAGAAGCTGGGCTTTGGGACGATGTTGATGTAAACGTAAGCTGGCATCCCGGAGCCAATATTGAGGCCGATGTGCAAAGTGGGCTGTCCCTTATCGATTTTATTGTAGAATTCTATGGACAGGCAGCGCATGCATCCGCTGATCCTTGGAACGGACGTAGTGCCTCAGACGCTCTTGAGCTTTACACCACAGGAATGAACTATTATAGAGAGCATATAAAGCCAACTTCACGAATTCACTACCATATCCAAGATGGTGGCCAAGTAGTGAATGTGGTACCAGACTATTCCAAGATTTGGGTACGGGTTAGGGATCCCAAAAGAAAGGTAATGCTTCCTACTTATGAGCAAGTCAAAAAAATGGCCGAAGGTGCGGCTATCATGGCCAATGTAGATTACAAAATATCTTTGGTATCCGGAATTTACGAGGTCTTGGTGAACAGGACTGGCGGTGAAATCATGCAAAAAAACCTGGAATTATTGGGTCCTATTAGCTATACTGAAGAAGAAATCGCTTTTGGTAAGGGTATTCAAAAAGCAACTGGCAAGGCAGAAGTGGGCATGGACAGCAAAATTGAACCTTTACAGGAAACCCAAAAGAATCCCGGTGGAGGTTCCACAGATGTGGGTGATGTAAGCTGGAACGTACCTAATATCAATTTAAGTGTAACCGTAGCACCAAAAGATACGCCTTGGCATTCATGGGCCGTAGTGGCCTGTGGTGGTATGAGTATTGGGCACAAAGGAATGATCTACGCCTCAAAGGCTATGGCCATGACCATGGCGGATCTGTTTGAAAATCCCAAATTGGTGACCAAGGTCAAAGAGGAATTTAAGACCCGTAAAGGAGATGAAAAATACGAAGCCATGATCGACGGACCTCCGCCAATTGGAAACAATTAATACCACATGAAAAAAATCACAATGCTAAGCCTGCTTTTTGCAGGCTTATTACACTTGCAGGGTCAAGAAAACCAACTTTCAATGTTTGACCCTTTTATTGGAAAAACTTGGAGTGCCGAAGGAAATTGGGGAGATGGCTCCGCATTCAAACAGGATATCACCTTTCGCTATGATTTGAACCGTTCTCTGGTAGTAGCTGAGGCCAATGGGCACACTAATGAGGAGCGGACCACCTACGGTCCAAGAAATCATGGGTTGCGCAAGTATGATGCCCAGACTGGAACCGTCAAGTTTTGGGAATTTGATGTGTTCGGCGGGGTCACCGAAGGTACTTTAGTCTCCAAGGGCAAAGACCTCATTTACACCTACGCCTACGGGGAATCCGTAGTAACCGATTACTGGGAATATGAGGATGACTACACCTATAATTTGACTATTGGTAGCTATGAAAATGGGGAATGGAAAAAAAAATATTTGAGCACTCAATTTACCACACCAAAAGGTTCGGAACCAGAATTTCACTTTGATCATCAGTCCATTGTAGTAAAGGATGTTCAAAAAATGGGTGATTTTTATAAAGAGGTTTTTGCCTTAGAGGAAGTCCCTCATCCCGAAAATAAACCTGGATTTAGATGGTTTAACGTCTATGGAAATTCTCAATTACATTTGATTCAAAAGGAATTCAAAGATTTTGAGAAAAACAAGAGTATGCACCTTTGTCTTGCTGTCAAAGATTTAGATGCATTCATAACACACCTAAAATCCAAGAATATTGATTTTTACGATTGGCCTGGTAAAAAAGGATCTGTAACCGATAGGGCCGATGGCGTAAAGCAAATTTACATTCAAGACCCGGAAGGTTATTGGGTGGAAATCAATACAGCAAAACACAACTAGTTAAATTCCCATTATTATGCCTGACCCCATTCTTCAAACATTTCCCTTGGGCTTCCCTTGGCAGACCCAAGACCCTTTTTTGTTCTGTGTATATCATTTAGACCATTACCCTAAAGGCAATGGAGAAATGGGCCCAGAAGCCAAACTCCTAGAGGGAAGAAACATTGGCAATGATTTTACAATCAAGGATGGCTGGCGGATGTACCATGGGCAAACCATTCCTGGGTTTCCATACCATCCCCACCGTGGATTTGAGACTATCACCATAGTAAATAAAGGGTATTGTGACCATTCCGATTCATTAGGTGCTGCAGGACGCTTTGGGCAAGGGGATGTGCAATGGATGACCGCGGGTCGTGGGGTGCAACATTCGGAAATGTTTCCATTGCTTAATACGGATAAGGGCAATCCCTTGGAACTCTTTCAAATTTGGTTGAACCTGCCCAAAGCAGATAAGTTTGTGGAGCCTCATTTTAAAATGCTCTGGCACGAGGATATTCCTGTTATCGACGATGGGAATGCCCAAATAAAGGTGATAGCGGGGAATTATAATGGCATCCAGGCCAATGATCCGGCGCCAAATTCCTGGGCGGCCAAACCTGAACATGAAGTAGCTATTTGGAACATCCATGTGGAGGCCAATACAGAATACACTTTACCAAAAATTAGCACACTTGCCACACGAACGCTTTATTTTTATGAAGGCTCTGAAATTTTTATCGGAGAAAAAAAGGTGAACCCCAATTTTGGGATTGCCTTGGACCCTTTTCAGGAAGTAACAATAAAAATTGGTTCGGAAAAAGCCCATTTCTTGATGTTGCAGGGCAAGCCCATAGACGAACCGGTAGCCAAGTATGGACCATTTGTGATGAATACCGAAGAAGAAATCCAGCAAGCCATGGAAGAATATCGCTTGACCCAATTTGGTGGTTGGCCCTGGCCCTATCCGGACAATGTACATGATGTAGACAAAGGGCGCTTTGCCCAATACCCGGATGGGAGTTTAGTGGAGAAAAATTAAACCATCTTCAGTAATTATTCAAAGGGTATTTCCGTCAAAAATTCAGAAAAATGAACCTCTCCCAAAAACTGGGTTTCCCAAGAAACACAAAGCTCCTAATGATTCACGCAGATGATGCAGGTCTATCTCATTCCGAGAATTTGGCAACCATGGAGTCATTGCAAAAAGGCATTGTTAACTCCTATAGCCTTATGGCCCCCTGCCCATGGTTCTATGAGATGGCACAATGGGCAAAACGGCATCAGAAGTCTGATCATGGTGTGCATCTTACTCTCACCTGCGAATGGGAAAACTATAAGTTTGGTCCTGTGTTGTCGATTTCTGAAGTGCCATCTCTTGTGGACACCAACGGACATTTCCACAAAAAACGGGAGGAAATAAGAGAGCATGCAACTGCGAAAGATGTACGCAAGGAGCTTACGGCCCAAATAGAAAAAATATTGGACTATGGCCTCTCCCCTTCCCACTTGGATTCACATATGTATAGTGTTGGGTCTAGGCCGGATCTATTCCTGGTTTATAAAGAATTAGGTGAAAAATATCAATTACCAGTGCAAATCTCCAATGAATTATTGGAAATGGTAGGACTGGAAAGTAATGGACTACTGCATCCGGATGATTTTTTAGTTGATAAAATTCACATTGGACATTATGACTACTTTGCTAAAGACAAATTATGGGATCAGTATGCACATATTTTTGACCAGCTCGTAGCAGGTATAAATGTGATTTTGATTCATCCAGCTTTTGACGATCAGGAAATGCAAGGTGTAACGGTCAACCATCCCAATTTTGGTTCAAAATGGCGCCAAATAGATTTTGATTTTTTTACAAGTAGTCTGGCCAAAGACCTCTGTCAAAAGTCAGATATTGAGTTGATCAATTGGTCAGATGTTAAAAATGTGCTCTATTAGCTAATAAAAATGCCAGCCTATTTAGTAAGCAAAATGGCCTCGAATTAAAAGTTTAAAACGCCTTCAAGTATGTCACAATCTAATTTTGTAAGCTAAAGCTTACTTAATCCTGTAGGCTACTAAAAGGAATCCAATAGATTCTAGTTCCCTGTCCCAGATTTAACTAAATTTAAGTCAGAAGCGATAACCTCTAAGCTTAATTACCAAATGAAATCAGCGTTATTTATAACGGCTTTTCTTCTTGCCCAATTATTCGGTGTAACTACTTCGCGGGCACAATCTAAAAAAATAGATAGTATTTCGGTATTGCTAAAAAACGCTCAAGATACGGTTCGAGTAAATCTATTGTTGGAGCAAGGTGAATTAGTTAGGGGATATGATAAAAATAAGTCCATCCAATTATTTGATCAAGTTATAGCTGAAGCTAAAGCCATAGGGTTTGTAAAAGGAGAAATCAATGGGCTGCATCAAAAAGCAATTAGTTATGGTATGACGGGAGATTACAGAGAATCTCTTAATTACCTACGCCAAGGAGTAAAATTGGCCCAGAAGGATGGTGACATGGAAAGGCTATCCCAAGTCTATAAAACGTCTGGACTTGTTTACAAACGTATTGGGGATTATACTACTAGTTTTGATTATTACCTGAAAAGTCTTCATTTGGTGGATTCGCTGGGATTTAAAAATTCTTCCCTCCATATTAATATTGGCATTCTTTACGATTTGATGGAAAAGGAAGACAAGGCAATTGAGCATTTTGAAAAATCAATAATTGTAGCAACTGACGATACCAGGGAATCTGTGGAAAACTCGGTTCTGGCAA
This sequence comes from uncultured Allomuricauda sp., assembly GCA_965117065.1. Lineage (GTDB taxonomy): Bacteria > Bacteroidota > Bacteroidia > Flavobacteriales > Flavobacteriaceae > Flagellimonas. The sequence goes on along the minus strand of OZ220751.1, from coordinate 158,336 downwards.
ATTTGGCTGTAATAGATTTAGGAAAGGGAGCGTATGATGCGGCCCTGAAAAAGTTGCTCAGACGGGCTAATTATGCTGAGCAACAAAAAGATAATTGGGCTCTTTGCAGTACTTATTTAAGTATTGGGAAATGCTATCTCAAAATGGAAAAATGGGAGTTGTCCCAAAAATACCTCGAGAAAGCACTAAAATATGCCAAACAACTTTCATTGGAACCCAAAGTAGCACTCTATTACTATTATTTAGCAGATTTAATGTTACAACAAGGACGGTATCAAGAAGCTAATTTTAACATTAGTAAGAATCTAGAGATCTTAGAGGGGATCAACGAATATTCGCTATTTAAAAAATCCCATGAGCTAGCATATCAGATAAATCAGGAAGCCAATCGGCTTCCAACAGCTATACATCATCTAAATATGACTATGGCCTATGGGGATAGTTTATTGAATGAAACCAAAATAAAGGAAATTCAAAAACTCCAAATCATACATGATGTAAACCTCAAGGACAAGGAATTAAAGGAAAATGAACTTGAACTTACCTTATTGAACACACAGGTAGCTTCAAATCAAAAAAGGCTAATTTACTTGCTTATAATTACCCTGCTGCTATTTGCCACTGCAGCTTCGTTTTATCTGCAATTCAGAAATAAGAAGAAATCATATACCGTTTTAGAAGAAAAAAACTATCTGATATCCAAACAGAATGAGCTCATCGAATCCATAAATTCAGAACTAGAAAAAAGGATGTTACGCGCACAAATGAATCCACACTTCATTTTCAACTCGCTAAACTCCATTCAATATCTTATTACTTCCAATGATAGGGTAAGTGCTTTGAAATACCTCACAAAGTTTTCAAAATTGCTACGACAGGTATTGGAAAGTTCCATTAATGTCAACCTGGTCTTGCGTGAAGAAATTGAATTGCTTAAAATATACCTGGAGTTGGAATCTTTGCGATTTGATAATTCCTTTAAGTATAATATACACATTGATGAAAAATTGGATATTGAAGAACATGAACTTCCTATGTTATTGGTACAGCCGTACATTGAAAACGCGATTATTCATGGGCTAATGCCCAAAGAAGGAGATAAAGTCCTTACCATATCCTTTAAGGATATCGAAGATTTCATTATTTGTGAGATTGAGGACAATGGTATAGGAATACAAAAGGGCGCCACGAAAAAAAGAAAAAAAACCTCTCGGGGAATGGCTATTACCGCCAAACGGATTACAGCGCTTAAGAAGTACACTAATCAAGAACTATTGAAAATTGAGAATCTTAATAAAGGGGACAAAACGGGAACATGCGTTACTATATTGATCCCAAAGCTAGGAGTACACCAAAATATTCTTCCCAAACAAGCAGTATAGCATTGAAATCAACAGATTTTTTAAGACTAACTTACCCCGATTCAAAGGATTTTACACTTTGAAGTAACCGTTATATTTTTACATAAATGGACTTAGAACAAAACAAACAAAACGCCATAGATTTTTACAAGATGGCCTACTTAGGTAATCCCAAAGAGGCGGTTGAAAAATATATTGGTAAAGAGTACATACAGCACAATCCGGATGTGGCCGATGGTATCCAAGGATTTATCGATTATTTTGAGCGAATGCAGGAAGAATATCCGGATAAATCCATCGAATTTGTGCGTTGCATTGCCGAAGGTGATTTAGTCTCTCTTCACACACATCAAACTTGGCCAGGCAATGATCAGTATGTGACCATGGATTTCTTTAGATTTGATGAAAATGAAAAAATCTGTGAACACTGGGATGCCATACAACAAATCCCTAAAAATTCTGCCAACCCTAACACCATGTACTAAAATGAGCTGGATAACAATTATTCCCTATGAAGAAGCCAATGCTGAACTTCAAAGAATCTACAAGCGAGTAAAAGGTCCAAATAATAATGTGGATAACGTATTGCTAATTCATAGTTTACGGCCACACACCTTGGTTGGACATATGGCATTGTACAAAAATGTGCTGCATAATTCCAATAACACCCTGCCCAAGTGGTATTTGGAAGCTCTTGGGGTCTACGTAAGTCATTTAAACCAATGTGGTTACTGTTTTGAGCATCATTTTGAAGGGTTTCGAAAATTATTGGAAGATGACGTAAAGGCTAAAAAGTTTAAAAATGCTGTGTTACAAGATCAACTGGAAGATTTTTTTACCAATCAATACTTACTGGGAAGTCAATATGCCAAAAAACTCACTCTAAATCATACAAATCTCACCAAGCGGGACATTGAAGATTTAAAAAAGAGTGGATTCACCGAAGGTGAAGTCTTGGAAATCAACCAAGTGACCAGTTATTTTAACTATGTAAACCGAAGTGTGATTGGTTTAGGTGTTGATACTACTGGTGATATCTTGGGGCTTTCCCCCAATAACAGTGACGACCCCAATAATTGGAGTCATACCTAAATTTTAGAAAATTATACTCTTACAATCTTGGCCCCAATAGCTCGTAGTCGCTCGTCAATATTCTCGTAGCCCCGATCTATCTGTTCAATATTATTTATAGTAGAGGTACCTTTTGCAGAAAGTGCCGCAATTAACAGAGAAACCCCGGCCCTAATATCTGGGGAGACCATGTTGGTTGCCTTGAGGGTAGATTTAAAATTGTGTCCTATAACCGTAGCCCTGTGTGGGTCACAGAGAATAATCTTAGCACCCATGTCTATCAATTTGTCAACAAAAAACAATCGACTCTCAAACATTTTTTGATGGATGACCACTTCGCCTTTGGCTTGAATAGCAACTACCAGTAAAATACTAAGAAGATCTGGAGTTAATCCCGGCCACGGCGCATCCGCGATAGTAAGGATGGATCCATCGATATAGTTTTGAATCTCATACCCATCTTCATGCTTGGGAATGAAGATATCATCTCCTTTACGTTCAAGTTGTATTCCCAATTTTTGGAAGGCGTTGGGAATCTGGCCCAAATCGTCCCAACTTACATTTTTTATGGTAAGTTCACTTCGGGTCATGGCAGCTAAACCTATCCAGCTACCTATTTCAATCATATCCGGCAACATGGTATGCTCTGTTCCTCCCAATGTATCAACACCTTCAATAGTCAGTAAATTGGAACCAATGCCAGAGATTTTGGCTCCCATTCGGTTCAACATCTTGCACAACTGTTGTAAGTAAGGTTCGCATGCAGCATTGTAAATTGTGGTAGTTCCTTCTGCCAATACAGCGGCCATAACAATATTTGCGGTTCCGGTAACAGAAGCCTCATCCAAGAGCATATAGGTGCCTTTCAATCTTTCAGCCTCAACTCCGTAGAAATATTCCTCCCGATTGTATCTAAATTTGGCGCCAAGTTTTATAAATCCTTCAAAATGGGTATCCAAACGTCGTCGCCCAATTTTGTCTCCTCCAGGTTTCGGGATATAGCCCTTTCCAAATCTAGCCAACAAAGGTCCAACAAGCATTATGGAGCCTCTTAATCCGCGTCCATCTTGCTTAAATTGGTCTGTTTGCAAATAATCTAGATTAATATCATCCGCTTGGAAGGTATAACTGCCTTTGCCTTTCTTCTGGGTTTTCACGCCCAAATCCTCCAACAATGCTATCAATTTGTTGACATCGACGATGTCCGGGATGTTATTTATAGTTATCTTTTCTGCGGAAAGCAAGACCGCACAAAGAATTTGAAGCGCCTCATTCTTTGCTCCTTGAGGTGTAATCTCACCATGCAATTGGTGTCCACCCTCTATTCGAAATGTTCCCATGAATTCCTTTGGAATTTAATACCTTTTTTTACCCCTGTTGCTTCGCTGTCCCTTTTTGTGATTGTTACCGCTACCATTCCTATTGGACTTGGCCAAACGATTTTTAAGAAACTGACCACTATCCGTTAAGGTTTCACCATTCGGGCCAAGATCGATCTGTCCATCGCTCAACTCCTTTAAATGGGCAAAAATTGCCGAATCTTCAACCGTATCCTTGTTCCAGTTTAGGTAACACTTTTTCATGTGATTGGCAATTGCATATTCCAAACCGGAGCGCATATCACCTTTTTCCCATTTGATGGCAACATCAATCATCCGTTTGATGTTGTTTCCATAAAATCTGTATTTTGGGTGATTCTGTGGATATTCCAAGGGTTCCGGGCGTTGCTGCAGTACTTCTTTAGACGTTATTGGAAACGGGGAATCCACGTCCAATTTAAAATCGGACATGATAAACAATTGATCCCACAATTTGTGCTGAAAATCGGGAACGTCACGTAAATGGGGCTGAAGATTTCCCATGACGCTGATAATTGCCTTCGCAATTTTGTTTCGTTCCTCTCGGTCTTCTATAGCAACCGCATGATCCACCATTTTTTGAAAATGACGGCCATACTCTGGAATAAAGAGCTTAGAGCGCTCTGTATTGTATTGTAAATTCTCTACTTCGTTCAAATTAAAGCGTTTAATGAAATTAAATTATTGGGAAGTCTTATCTGATAACGTCCGCAAAATACTAAAATTATGGCAATTCTACCTAAAGTGAAATAACACCCTCTACTTCCGAAACTTCTTTGTACTTAGCAATGACGGCATCTGGGTCTTTCAAATGCACGGTGATGGAAATACTGGTGTATGTGCCCTTCTTCGATTTTTTGGATTCTATAACGGCACCTGTGTTATCAAAAATAGTGTTAATCTGTTCAATTTTTTCTTCATCCGTTGGGACAATGAACTTATACAGGTACTTGGAAGGCCAACTGGTGTTTTCAAGTAACTGCTCTTTGAGTCTCGCGTAAAATTCTTCGGGTTTCTCCTTCTCCATGCCTCATTTTTTTTACAAATATATGGGTTAGTATACAATTTTTTTTCCTTCTCCCTATTTCATTACTTTGTCTTTACAAATATTTATGATTGAGCAAACGTAGCGTAGTTATTACAGGGGCACCCGGAACGGGAAAAACTTCCATCATCAAAGGATTGGAAGATAAGGGTCATCATTGTTTTCACGAAATTATTCGAGATATGACCTCCAATGCAAAGAAAGAAGGGGAGCCTAACTCATTTGTATCCAATCCCCTGGTTTTTGTGGATGACGCATTCCAGTTCAATAAAGACCTACTAAAGGGCAGAACCCAACATTACAAGGATTTTCTGAAGCTCAATTTTCCTCTTAGTTTTTTTGACCGGGGTATTCCAGATGTACTGGCGTATATGGACTTTTTTGATCAGTCATATGGAAAAGAATTCATAGCTGCCTGTGAAGACCATAGGTATGACACTATTTTTATTGTTCCTCCATGGAGGGAAATCTATGTTTCGGACAATGAACGACTGGAAACCTATGAGGAAGCAGAAAAAATACACGAAGCCCTAATGAACACCTATACAAGATTTGGTTATAATCCTATTCTTGTACCAAAGCACCCGGTACCCGAGCGGGTCTCCCATATTTTGGAAACTCTTAACCCAGATTAGTGCATAAGAATGCCAAGCATATTTTAAAGGAATTCTGGGGTCACAGTGGTTTTAGGGGCTCCCAGGAATCCATTATTCACACCATCCTTACTGGAAAAGATGTATTGGCATTGATGCCAACTGGTGGTGGAAAATCAATCTGCTATCAGGTTCCAGCTTTAGCCAACGAGGGCATCTGCATTGTGGTATCACCCTTGGTCGCACTGATTCAAGACCAGGTGGATCAGCTGAAAAAACGAGGAATTAAGGCCATAGCCCTTACCGGTGGCATTCCTTTTGATGAGCTGAACAACCTATTGGACAATTGTTTGTATGGAAATTATAAGTTTCTGTATTTATCTCCTGAACGCTTGCAACAGTCACTTGTACAGGAAAGGATACGAGAAATGAACGTGAATTTGTTGGCCATTGATGAAGCCCATTGTATTTCGCAGTGGGGCAATGATTTTAGACCGGCTTATTTAGAATGTGTCCTTTTAAAGGACTTGGCGCCAAATACCCCAATCATAGCTCTAACGGCTACTGCCACGCCCAAAGTGGTAGATGATATTCTTGAAAATCTTCAACTGAATGAGGCCAAAGTGTTCAAGGATTCCTTCTCCCGGTCCAACATAGCCTTCAAAGTAAAACGTACTGAAGACAAACAATACCAACTCAAAAAATATCTGACCAAAATTCCTGGTAGTTCAATTGTTTATGTCCGTTCCCGAAAAATGACCTTAATCTTGTCTGAATTCTTGAACAAAAATGGCATGAAGGCCACTTTTTTTCACGGAGGTATTTCTAAGGAGGAAAAACGGGATAAGTTAAAAGTTTGGTCGGAAGATGAAGTGGATGTTATGGTTGCCACCAATGCCTTTGGGATGGGTGTGGATAAGCCAAATGTTAGACTGGTTGTACACTTCCAAATTCCGGATAGTTTAGAGAGTTACTTCCAAGAAGCTGGAAGAGCTGGGAGGGATGGCCATCCTTCAACAGCATTGTTGTTGACGGCAAATGAGGACGGGGACCGTGCCAAACAACAGTTTCTTTCCTCCTTGCCAGATGTAGAATTTTTGAAGCAACTCTACGTGCAACTGAATAACTATTTTCAAATTTCTTATGGCGAATCGGTCACGGAAACTCTGGACCTTAAATTCAATAAATTCTGTAAGCGCTATAATTTTAAGCCAAGGATGACTTACCATGGTTTACGTATTCTGGATCAAAATTCAGTAATTGCCCTATCAGAAAATTACAATGAACGGACTACCTTAAAGTTTGTGGCTTCCCGTCATGGTATTTTCGATTATCTGGACAAGCATCGAAAATCAGCTCCCATTATCCAGACTATTTTACGCACCTACGGGGGAATAACAGAACATGAAACAAAAATCAATCTCCTTCTTTTATCCAAAAAAACGGGGGGAAGTGAGAAAGTCATCAAGAAAATATTGAAACAACTTGATGCAGATGGTATTGCGGAATATAATAATGTTGCCAGTGATTTAGAAATTACCTTTTTGGTGCCCAGGGAGGATGACAGGACTATCCACGCCTTTGCAAAGAACATTGAAGATTTCAATAGGATAAAGCGGGGTAACATGGCTGCAATGTTGGATTATGTTAATAATACCAAGCTCTGTAGAAGCATTTTCATCCTGAAATATTTCGGAGAAAAAACCAAGGAAAAGTGCGGTACTTGCGATATTTGCACAAAGCGGGAAATTAGGTCGTCAGGAATATTAAGCGAAAGGATTGCTGATCTTCTAAAAAAAGGCCCCCTTACCTCAAGGCAATTGGAGCAAACTTTGGGAATTGAAGAACAACTGATGCTACAAACTTTACAGGAGATGCTTGAAGATGAGCTAATCCAATTGAACAAACAGAATGAGTACAAAATCAGAAAATAGTCCTTTGCGTATTGTTTTTATGGGAACCCCGGATTTTGCAGTGGGAAGTCTCAAAAGTATCTTGGAAGCCGGTTTTAAAGTTGTAGGAGTCATTACAGCTCCAGATAGACCTGCCGGTCGTGGAAGAAAATTGAAAGAATCTTCTGTGAAACAATTTGCTGTGACTAAAGAGCTAAAGGTGTTGCAGCCCACAAACCTCAAGGATGAAGGTTTTATTCAGGAGCTGCAAGAGCTAAAAGCCAACCTTCAGGTTGTGGTTGCTTTTAGGATGCTCCCCAAAGCCGTTTGGCAAATGCCTGAATTTGGAACTTTTAACCTTCATGCTTCGCTATTGCCCCAGTATCGCGGAGCTGCACCCATCAATTGGGCTATCATCAACGGTGAAACGGAAACGGGGGTTACCACTTTCTTTATAGATGACAAAATTGATACTGGCGGCATAATTCTACAGAAAACTGCACCTATCTCGCCGGATGACAATGCGGGTAGTCTACATGACCGATTAATGGAGCTTGGGGCAAAGCTTGTTGCTGAAACTTGTAAGAGCATAGTGGAAGGAACAGCAATAAGTACCGAACAAAAACATATTACTAATCTAAAACCAGCTCCTAAAATTCATAAGGAAACCTGTAAAATAGATTGGAACCAACCGGGACAAAACATTCATAACCATATACGTGGATTAAGTCCTTATCCTGCCGCATGGTCAATTTTGGTCAATAATGGTAAAGACGAGAATATTAAACTCTATAAAACTGAATGGGAAACTGGAATTCACGACGATTTCCATGGAAAACTGATCAAGGAAAAAAGAACTTTAAAAGTCGCTGTAGCAGGAGGTTATATTCAACTATTGGAAGTGCAACTATCGGGAAAACGGAAAATGGAAGTTAAGGAAATCTTGAATGGGCTTAATTTGGATAAAAACGCCCACCTTCGCTAAACCCTTATTAACACTAGGCTCACAAAAGCCCTCATTTTTTTTCGACTTTATCAACAAACGTTTCAAGTTATTAACAAAAAGCCCTATTTCCCTTGGTTTTACTTGCGTTTGAGGCAAATCCATATAAATTTGTTCAGCATTAAAATTATTTTAACAACAATTAATTTAATTCCATTATGAACAAAACAGAATTAATCGATGCTATGGCAGCCGATGCGGGCATCACTAAGGCAGCAGCCAAAAAAGCATTGGAATCTTTCTTGGGGAACGTAGAGGGATCACTTAAAAAAGGGAACCGAGTTTCTTTAGTAGGTTTTGGTTCTTGGTCAGTATCCAGGAGAAATGCAAGAGAAGGAAGAAATCCACAAACTGGACAAACTATCAAAATTGCAGCTAAGAACGTTGTGAAGTTCAAAGCTGGAGCTGAATTGAGCGGCTCGGTAAACTAATCAGATAGGTATTACAATATACAGAAGCACTTCTTTTAGAAGTGCTTTTTTAGTTTAGACCTTTAAGCCCGAGCAGGTTTTTTGTAATTATCGTATATTATATTACATTTAGAAGTAAGAACCTTTCAAAAATGGTTAGCCTTAAGCCAACAAAAGGGAAATTATTAATCGCGGAACCAACACTTACCGGAGATGTATCTTTCAACAGGTCGGTGGTGCTTCTTGCAGAGCATAATCATGAAGGTTCTGTGGGCTTTATTCTAAACAAACCTTTAGATTACAACATTTGTGATCTGATCACAGAAATTACCGTTCCCTTTAAGGTTTTCAATGGAGGTCCAGTGGAGCAGGACAATCTCTACTTTATACACAAAATCCCGCAGCTTATTGATGATAGCATTGAAATTTCTGATGGTATTTTTTGGGGTGGGAATTTTGAAAAGACCGTTGAACTCATCAATAATGGAACCATCACGGAACAAGATATTCGATTCTTCCTGGGTTACTCTGGATGGGATTCGCAGCAATTGGATCATGAGCTTTCATCAAAATCCTGGGTGGTGGTTCAAAACGAATACGAAAGTGACATTCTTGAAAAAAACTCCAACGCCTTTTGGAAAGAAAAAATGGTAGAATTGGGAGGTGATTATTTATTATGGTCAAATTCCCCTGAAAATCCGTCACTAAACTAGCCTAGCCTAATCTAGCCTTGGCATTCAATTTTCCCAGCAACCCCTTAGCAACCTTATTTCCATATTCTTTTTTTCGGTATTTAGAAATGGAAACAATGCCTTGAACGCTATTGGTGATAAAAAGCTCATCTGCTTTTTGCAGTTCAAATGGGGATACGGATTCTTCCATCAGTTGAAGACCGTCCGTAGACACAATAAGCTCCATGAGTTTTTTTCGAATAATCCCATCCAAACATCCATCACTGATAGGTGGTGTTTTTACAATATTGTTTTTCACCAAAAATAGGTTCCCATTGATGGTTTCCACCACCTGTTTGTCCCCATTGATCAACAAGCAATTATCGTATCCATTTTCTTTGGCAAAAACACTGGCCACCACATTCAAGATTTTGTTGGTGGTTTTAAGATTGGAAAGCATGTCTTTGTTGACGTAGTAATCTTTGAACAATTCCACTTCACAATTACCTTCATTCATAAGATAAAATGGAGATTCCAAAGAAGATATCTCAATCAGATAGGAAACTTCATTGGTTTTAGGGGAATACAACCCGCCTTCTTTTCTAAAAACTGTGAGCCTAATTCGGGAAGCCTCATCCTCTAGGCCATTTTTCTGTATGGTGCGTTTGATCTCCCCTTCCAAAAACTCCATGGTAAACTCCATGGGTATTTCCATTCTAAGGATTCGCATGGAGGCCATCAATCTAAAGTAGTGATCCTCCCAAAAAAAAATAGTACCGTTTACACAGCGAACCGATTCGAAAAGGGCATCGCCATACTTTAATCCGCGGTTGTTATAATTGAGAACATCTGAGTCCAAGGGAAAAAGTGCCCCATTAAAATTGACCATAAAAAAGTCCCGATTTTTATCGGGACCAAATATACGTTTTACTGGAGAATCCTTCTACTTGGAACCCAGTACTTGTTTAAGGTCTGAAACTTGGTTTTCCCAGAGCATTTTAGCCTCATCCAATTCGTCTTCCTCTGCAAAATCTGTAATGAACAAGGAAACATCTTTGGTAATCTCATCAACAATTATACGCATTTCAAAATAGGAATCATCCTCATTTTCTTCCCAGGCAAACTTTACAAACTCATCACTTTTTCGTTTCAGCATTTTGGCATTTTCCTCAGCCCCATCCCAGATAAAAGTAAACAGTTCGCTACGCGAATTCACATTGTCGGCATACCATTCGGATAAGCCGGAAGGGGTAGATATATATTGATAAAGCAACTGTGGAGAAGCCTGAATAACAAACTCTATTTCAAATTTAATTTTATCACTCATTCTAGTGTTCAATTTTTCCTTTACAACATCTTTGTATTAATCGGGAAGATATAAAAATAAATATCAAATAATAAATTAAAATGAATTTTGATTCGGCAAAAATTAAACTTTATATTTGCACCCGCAAAACCGCAAAATGGCGAGGTAGCTCAGGTGGTTAGAGCGCAGGATTCATAACCCTGAGGTCGGGGGTTCAAGTCCCCCTCTCGCTACAATTATCACAAAGTTGACCCAAGATGTACTGCACGTCTTGGGTTTTTTTGTTTGGAAAGGTACAAGCTGGTTTGGCAACGCCCTCTCTTTTCCATATCCATTTTAATATCAAAAGATAAAACTTCGTCAAACTAAAGGAATCACCCAAGAAATTGGGTTGCTTGATACTGGAATCCACTTTTCACGTATTGAACAAGGTAAACGGGACGTTTAACCTTCTATGGTTAACCTACTCTGTTCATATTTTGAAATTTCCATGCGGATTTTTTTAATTAAAGTTTTGAGAACTAGGTTTTTGATTGTTGTAGCGTAAATCAAGGTGTTTGTCTAAAAAACTGAACACCTATCAGATTAAACGCGTTATTAGGGCTGATTTCCTAGGGTTATTTTAAAATTACCAGATACTAAACTATTCTATTGATGCAATGCATAGCCTTAGGTTTTCGTGAAGACAGTTTTAGTAGATTACCTTCTTAATATTTATTTGACCACACCAATGATGAAAACCAAGACTACCTCCCTGTTCATTTTCATAAGCCTATGTCTTACAACCCATTTTTCCATGGCCCAGGAGTTAGATATTCCGCGTGCCAGCCCTAAAGCTTCAGTAAGCCAAATGATTGGGGTTTGCAACGTAGCACTTACTTACGGCCGGCCGGCCGCAAGAGGGCGGAAAATTATAGGCGGTTTGGTACCCTATGATAAAGTATGGCGAGCAGGCGCCAATGAGGCCACTGTACTATCTTTTGACCATGACATGTCTTTTGGTGGTAAGACTATATCAAAAGGGATGTATGGGCTATTTATGATTCCTAAAAAGGACAAGTGGACCATCATATTGAATCGTGTATACAACCAATGGGGAGCCTACAACTATGATTCCAATCACGATGTATTGCGTATTGAGGTTACTCCTCAGTCCATACCGCATACCGAACGGTGCACCTATAGCTTTGTTGAAGTGGATAAGTCATCCGCCACATTGCAAATGGATTGGGAGAATACCCGAATATTAGTACAACTGAAAACGGACACCCATATCCAAACCCTTCAGGAGATTGATTCGAAAGTGGGGGAAGCATCCCAATATTGGTATGTATTTTCTGCTGCGGCCCAATATCACTATTATGAACGCAAAGAACTGGATAAGGCACTGAACTATATTGATAAGGCTATAGCTTTGGATGCCCCTAACCCTGCTCCTTGGATGCTGAAATCCCAGATTTTGGCCCAACAGCAAAAATACAAGGAGGCTATATTACTGGCCGAAAAAGCCATTGAGATATGCAAAAAGCAAGGATTTGAATTTGAAATTCATGAAAATGAGGAGCAAATCAAAAAATGGAAAAAGCACTGAAAAACTTCCTCAGCTTCGAAAACTTATGACCAAAGGTTATAGATAGCATTTAACAGCTTCCGTCCCTTGTATCATCACTCCCGCTCCCTAGGCTTAATAATCATTCTGAAATATTGATCCTTATATACGTAATACCCAACCCAATTGTAGAGGGTACGCACCTTATTTTTAAAATTTACCAAGCCCATAATATGCACAAAAATCCAGATAAGCCATGCCACAAAACCTTTTACAAAAAAGCGTTCTTTGGGAGGATCCAAAACGGCTTTATTTCGGCCAATAATGGCCAGGGAACCCTTGTTTTTATACACAAAAGGTTTCCAAGATTTGTGGGCAATGGTCAAATTTTTGGCCAAGTTTTTGGCCTGTTGTAGGGCAGGTTGGGCCAATTGGGGGTGTCCTTCGGGGTAATCCTTGTCCCCGGTAATCAAAGCACAGTCTCCCAAAGCGTAAATATTATCGTATCCGTCCACTAGGTTAAACACATTGGTCAGCAACCTTTTGCCCCTTCCAAAGCTGCCTTCTTCAAAGCCTTCAAAAGTTTTGGCGGCAACCCCTGCTGCCCAAATCAAATTTTTGGCGGCAATGGACTTACCATCCGAGAGGTGCACTGTTTCTTCCACAAAATCGGTGACAAAGGTGTTCAACTTGATCTTTACCCCCAGTTCCTGCAGTTTTTTATAGGTGTATCGCTGGGATTTGGCAGACATAGCGGCCAAGACGGCATCTTGACCATCCAGCAAATAAATATCTCCCAAATCGCTTTTATCCAACTCCGGATAGTCTTTTTGTAGAATATGGGCCCGCATTTCCGCAAAAATTCCAGAAAGCTCCACTCCTGTGGGGCCCGCTCCGGCTATAACAAAAGTGAGCAGTTTTTTGCGCTGCTCATTGTCAGTCAATCGGGTAGCTCTGTCCAGTCGGGTAAAAATGACATTCCGTAACGACAGGGCGTCGCTAATGGTCTTCATAGGCAGGCTGTATTTTTCAATATTCTTGTTGCCAAAGAAATTGGTTTCCGTCCCCGTGGCCATTATCAAGGTATCATATGCCAGCTCCCCATTGTCCAAAATAATCTTGTTGGTTTCTGCTACTACTTTTTGAAGTACCCCAAGCCTGAAGCGAACATTTTTCTTTCCCCTTAAAATCTTTCTGTACGGGTAACTTATGGCAGAGGGTTCCATAAAACCGGTGGACACTTGGTACAGCAGGGGTGGAAAGAAATTATAGTTGTTGGCGTCCACCAAAATAAGATGGTACTTTGGGGAGTCCCCTACTCTTTTTATAAATTCCAGGCCGGCAAAACCACCACCTACAATTACAATCGTATGTTTATTTGTCAATCTAGCTTTGTTTAAATGAATCTATACCTCAAAGCTAGCCCTATCTTCACTAAAACTACTTAAACTGGCTTAAGAAAGTAAAAGTTCTTTTATCTTCTCCCAGTACGTTTTTAGGCATAAACAATTATGGCCGCAACCCATGCGTAGCACCAAGAGGTAACGTTCTTCATGGCGCAAGCGTACCCTACTTGGTCTGCCTCCACTACCCTAGCTTTGTACTTATAGGCTCTCTTTCATGATCAATTCCACTACTTCCGGGTTTAACAAGGTAGAAATATCCCCTAGGTTTCCAGTATCCTTGGAGGCTATTTTACGCAGTATACGTCGCATGATCTTACCACTTCGGGTTTTGGGAAGTCCGGGTACAAACTGGATTTTATCCAACTTGGCAATAGGCCCAATATGCTCGGTTATCATCTGGTTGATTTCCTTTTTGAGGTTATCCCGATCACGGGATTCCCCGGTTTCTTTTAGAATCACGTAGCCATAAAGTGCATTCCCTTTGATATCGTGCGGGAAGCCTACTATGGCAGATTCAGCCACGGCTGGGTGCTCGTTTATCGCATCTTCAATGGGTGCCGTACCTAAGTTGTGTCCAGAGACGATAATTACGTCGTCTACCCTACCTGTTATACGGTAATAGCCCACTTCATCGCGCAAAGCGCCATCTCCGGTGAAATATTTCCCTTCATAGGCTGAGAAATAGGTGTTTTTATAGCGTTGGTGGTCTCCCCAAATGCTACGTGCTATGGAAGGCCATGGGAATTTGATGCACAGTCTACCATCCACCTGGTTACCTTTGATTTCTTGGCCGTGTTCGTCCATAAGCGCGGGTTGTACACCGGGCATGGGCAAGGTGGCATAGGTGGGTTTGGTAGGGGTGGAAAACGGAATCGGTGATATTAAAACACCTCCAGTTTCGGTCTGCCACCAAGTATCAACTATAGGGCACTTTTTCTCACCCACATGATCATTGTACCAATGCCAAGCCTCTTCATTTATAGGCTCGCCAACAGTACCTAACACTTTAAGGCTGGAAAGGTCATATTTGTCCACAAAATCCAAATTCTCTTTGGCCAAGGCCCTGATCGCCGTTGGTGCTGTATAGAACTGGGTTACTTTATGCTTTTGTACTATCTCCCAAAAACGGCCAAAGTCGGGATAGGAAGGCACACCTTCAAACATCACAGTAGTTGCGCCATTGGCCAAGGGGCCATAAACGATATAGGAATGACCGGTAATCCAGCCAATATCAGCTGTACACCAATACACATCCTCCTCACGGTATTGGAACACATTTTTAAAAGTATAAGCGGTGTAAACCATATAGCCTGCCGTAGTATGCATCATGCCCTTTGGGCGGCCGGTAGATCCTGAGGTATACAAAATAAAGAGCGGATCTTCAGCATCCATGATTTCTGGAGAGCAATCTGAATAGGCTTTGTCCAACAAAGGCTGCAGCCAATGGTCCCGTCCTTTTTCCATATGTATTTTTGCTCCAGTGCGTTGAGCTACCAAAACCGTCTTAACTTCAGGACATTGGGTCAAGGCTTCATCCACTATGCCCTTGAGGTCAATAGTTTTTCCACCACGGAAGGATCCATCGGAAGTGAGTACCATCTTGGCCTCGCAATCGTTGATACGGGTTGCAAGCGCGGTAGATGAAAATCCGGCAAAGACCACGGAGTGAATCGCTCCAATTCGGGCGCAAGCCAAAACGGAAACTGCCAACTCCGGAATCATAGGCAAATAAATGACCACTCTGTCCCCCTTTTTAATGCCGTTATCCCTCAAAACATTGGCAAATCTGCAAACCTGCTCGTGTAATTGCTTATAGGTAATATGCTGAGCCTCTTCCTTGGGATCGTTAGGTTCAAAGAGAATTGCGGTCTTGTCACCCCTAATATGCAAGTGGCGGTCAATACAGTTTTCAGTGATATTGAGTTGAGCACCATCAAACCATTTAATCTCGGGCTTTGAAAAATCCCAGTCCAATACGCTGTTCCATTTTTTACGCCAAACAAAGTGTTCTTCTGCAACTTCTTCCCAAAAATCTTCGGGGTTTCGAACTGATTTCCGATAGACTTGAAAGTATTCTTCTAAATGCTTTATGTGGTAGTTACTCATGGTTTGTATTGGAAAATTTGTGAACTTTAAAAATAACAAAAAAGATACAGTGGTTCCCGCATTGCTAAATTTATCGACGTAATGGAATTGTGTAACTTCGACTTACCACGGAGAATCGACGAATGACGGATATAAAAAGATACGACCTGCATAAAAATGACCCTTCCAAACTTCATTTTGAGGTTCATGACGCCAAATCGTACCTCAACAAAAACTTAAAACCCGCTACGGTACCCCATCGGCATAGCTTTTATCAAATTATCTGGTTCAAGGAAAAAGGCAGACATTATGTGGATTATGAGGTGATAACACATCCTGCCCAAACCGTTTTTTTTATCAATAAGAACCAAATCCACTACTTCTGCGGCGATTCGGACAACCAGGGGGTTTTGTTTCACTTTAACGATGAGTTTATCAATAGTTACAGTCCCAAGCATATGGAGCGCTTTTCCACTTCGATATTTAACGAAATAGGGAGTCGCCATTTGGAGCTGTCTTATACCGAAGCCCAAAAAATGGGATTGATCACTTCGTTTATTCAGTCGGAAATCCTATTTAAAGACACTTATTTTAAGCAGCAGGTCTACCACTATTTTCAGACCATTTTGTACCAAATTGAACGGTTGAGAAGTAAAATAGACCACCTTGATTTTGATACCAATTTGGATTATAGATTAGCTGCCGATTTTAAAAAACTCATTTTTGAGCGAATTGAAGGTTTTTTTAGTATAGATGACTACGCAATTACCTTGGGCACCAATGCCAAGACTTTGACCGCGGTGAGCAAAAAAATTCTAATGGCTACCCCTGCCCAAGTGATTAAGGCAAGCAAACTCTTAGAGGCCAAAAGGATGCTTTCCAACCAAAAGACCTCCATAAAGGAGGTTGGGTATGCCTTGGGGTTTGATGACCCTGCCTACTTCACCAAATATTTTAAAAAAGGAATCGGATTAACACCAAAAGAATTTCAAAATACCTTGCTCTAAATTACCAGTAAAGGTCTCTGGATTACCATTTTTTCAGTTGGATGCGCCTGAACTTTGTCCCAATAGAAATAGTTATTATGACAAAACAAGCTTTAATAGTGGGTGGTACCACCGGAATGGGAAAGGCCACCGCAGAACTTTTGTTAAATGATGGGGTTGAAGTCATCATTATTGGTAGAAATGAACTGAATCTCAACAAGACAGCTACTGATCTTGCCTCCTTAGGAAGTGTAAAAACCGTGAAACTGGATTTGAGTGATTTTGATGCGGTCACCCAATTTTGTGCATCCTTAGCTGATGTTGCCCCTAATTTAAAATATTTGGTCAATGCTGCCGGATATTTTAGTCCCAAGCCCTTTTTGGAGCATCAAGAAGCGGATTATGATACCTATCACAACTTTAATAAAGCCTTTTTCTTTATTACTCAAGCTGCAGGAAATCTTTTGGCAAAAAACGGTGGAGGGTCTATGGTCAACATTGGTTCCATGTGGGCCAAACAGGCCATAAAGGCGACCCCTTCTTCCGCCTACTCCATGGCAAAGGCGGGGTTACATTCCTTGACACAACATTTGGCCATGGAACTGGCCGAATTAAATATTCGAGTAAATGCGGTCTCCCCAGCTGTGGTGGTAACACCGATTTATGGAGCCTTTATTGAACAAGATAAAATTGAAGAGACCTTGCAAGGGTTCAACGATTTTCATCCCATTGGACGCGTAGGTCGCGCCGAAGATATTGCGAAAACCATTCACTTTTTACTTACCGATAACAGCTCATGGGTGACCGGAGCAGTCTGGGATATAGATGGCGGAGTTATGGCTGGAAGAAACTAGATCTATTTAAATTCCAACCCCATTGCCATTTTTTGGGTTAATGGGGTTTAATGATTTTGTGCTTCCCCTGCTCCACTAGGTATTCTTATGTCCTCCACTATTTGTTGTACGCTTTCTGGAGGGGCAGCAGTAAATCTTGAAATAATCAAAGCCACGGCAAAATTGACCAGCATACCAACCGTACCAAAACCTTCTGGCGAGATATCAAACCACCAATTATCTTCTCCGCTGGTTTCCGGGCTTCCAATCCAACCCAATTTAAAACGCGCAATGTAGTAGGTTGTGATTCCTAAACCAGCTACCATTCCGGTAATTGCTCCTTCACGGTTCATTCGTTTACTAAAAATACCCATCACAATGGCTGGAAAAAAGGAAGATGCCGCCAAACCAAAAGCCAAAGCCACCACAGATGCCACAAAGCCCGGTGGATTAATACCAAAATAACCTGCCACAATAACAGCCAAAACTGCTGAAAGTCTAGCAATTAGCAGCTCTTTTTTGTCTGATATATCCTTGGCAAATTGTTTCTTGATCAAATCGTGGGAAATGGAAGTGGATATGACCAACAATAGTCCTGCTGCCGTGGAAAGTGCTGCCGCAAGTCCTCCCGCCGCCACTAGTGCAATAATCCAGTTGGGCAAACCAGCAATCTCAGGGTTTGCCAATACAGTAATATCCCGATCTACATAGAGTTCATTTGAAGATGCGCTGGCATTGGAAATCAAACGTTGGCCGAAGGCACCTCTACCTTCTTCAAACAAGGGTTTTTTCCCTTCAATTGCTGTGCCAGGGAGGTACTGTATTTTTCCATCAGCATTCTTATCTGTCCAAGCAATTAGTCCTGTCTCCTCCCATTTGGTAAACCATGATGGGATTTCTGTGTATGGAGTGTCTTCCACGGTTTCCATCAAATTGGTTCTTGCAAAAACTGCAATGGCCGGAGCCGTGGTATATAATATCGCAATAAATAAGAGCGCATATCCTGCGGATTTTCTGGCATCCTTAACCTTGGGTACGGTAAAAAATCGAATGATTACGTGGGGTAGGCCTGCGGTTCCCAGCATTAAAGCGGCAGTGATAAAAAAGATGTCCGTTGTAGATTTTGTACCATCGGTATAGGCCGTAAAGCCCAAATCTGTCATTAATCCATCCAATTTGTCCAAAAGATAAACTCCATCCTCCCCAGCCGCACCAAACCCAAGTTGTGGTATTGGGTTACCAGTAGCCATTATCGAAATAAAAATGGCAGGTACCATAAAAGCAAAAATGAGCACACAATATTGTGCCACCTGGGTATAAGTAATCCCCTTCATGCCTCCTAAAAAAGCATAGAACAGTACCACGGTCATGCCAATATAGACTCCGGTATTCACTTCAACATCCAAAAATCTTGAAAATACCACACCTACTCCCCGCATTTGTCCGGCCACATAGGTGAAGGAGACAAAAAGAGCTGCAATAACAGCAACGGTACGGGCTATATTGCTATAGTACCTATCTCCGATAAAATCGGGAACAGTGAATTTTCCAAACTTCCTTAAGTAGGGTGCCAATAACAAGGCTAGCAGCACATAACCTCCAGTCCAACCCATCAAATAAACCGAACCATCATAACCAGAAAAAGCAATGATGCCTGCCATTCCCAAAAAGGAAGCTGCGGACATCCAGTCAGCGGCTGTGGCCAAGCCATTTGCTAAAGGGGAAACTCCCCCTCCGGCCACGTAGAACTCTTTAGTAGAACCCGCCCGTGACCAAATAGCAATTCCAATATATAATGCAAAAGTGATTCCGACGATAATAAACGTCCAAGTTTGTATACCCATGTTTATTCGTTTACGTTGTATTTTTTGTCCAGCTTATTCATCAGTCGGACGTACACGAAAATGAGGACGACAAAGACATAAATTGAGCCTTGTTGGGCAAACCAGAAGCCCAATTTAAAGCCACCTAAACGAATCGTATTTAATTCATCCACTAGAAGAATTCCGAATCCATAGGAAACAAGAAACCATATAAACAGTAGAATAGTTAGATACCGGAGATTTTCTTTCCAGTACTTTTTGCGAAGAGATGCATCCATTTCAAGGTTGGTTTATTCTTGAAATATATGAAATCTCGAAAAACTACCCATTTAAATTTGAGAGTATGCACAAAAAACAATCTAATTATGATATTTAGTGAAGTTGTCCTAAATAATTGGATACATTGGTGCCAATACGTTCTTGGATGCTTGAGACATCTGCCCTTTTAAAAGTTTCTCCAGTGATGCTTTCGTACAGTTCTATATATCGTTCTGAAACTGAATCGATATATGTGTTACTCATTTCTGGCAGCGTTTGTCCTTCCAAACCTTGAAATCCATTGGAAATCAACCATTGGCGCACAAATTCCTTGGAAAGTTGTTTTTGGGGCTCTCCCTTTTCTTGCCGGTTTTCGTAGCCTTCAGCATAAAAATAGCGGGAAGAATCCGGAGTGTGAATTTCATCAATCAAAACAATTTCTCCGTCCTTTGTTTTTCCAAATTCATATTTGGTATCCACCAGAATCAATCCACGATCGGCAGCAAGTTCAGTCCCTCTTTGAAAAAGCGCTTTGGTATATTTTTCAAGCACTTCATAGTCGGTTTTTGAAACAATTCCACGACCTAAAATCTCGCTTTTGGATATATCCTCATCATGATCTCCTTGCTCCGCCTTGGTTGCGGGGGTGATAATGGGCTCTGGAAATTTGTCGTTTTCCCTCATCCCTTCTGGCAAGGTCTCCCCGCATAACAGTCGTTTACCTGCTTTGTATTCACGTGCCGCGTGACCAGACATATATCCCCTAATGACCATTTCTATTTTAAAGGGTTCACAAGCTTTGCCCACCGCCACATTGGGATCTGGAGTGGCCATCAACCAATTGGGCACAATATCTTCTGTGGCTTGCATCATTTGGGTGGCAATCTGGTTCAGGATTTGTCCTTTAAAGGGTATTCCCTTGGGCATTACCACATCAAAAGCGGACAAGCGATCCGTAGCAATCATCACCAAAATATCATCTTCCAGAGTATAAACTTCCCTTACCTTACCCTTATAGACATGTTTTTGCCCAGGAAACTGAAAATTGGTATCCATCAACGTATTCGACATCTGCAACTAGTTTTGGTGCTCAATATTTTTGTAAGCGTCTATGACTTTCTTAACCAATTTATGTCGAATCACGTCTTTGTCATCCAGATAAATGATAGTTATACCGTCCACATTTTTAAGAATTAAAAGCGCCTCTTTTAACCCAGAAATCACCCTTCTCGGAAGATCAATCTGTCCTGGATCCCCAGTAAGTAGAAACTTTGCATTTTTGCCCATCCGTGTTAGGAACATCTTCATCTGGGCATGGGTAGTGTTTTGCGCCTCGTCCAAAATTACGAAGGCATTGTCCAATGTACGGCCACGCATAAATGCCATTGGGGCAATTTGGATGGTACCGTCCTCGATATATTTATCTAATTTCTCAGGTGCAATCATATCCCTAAGGGCATCATAAAGGGGTTGCATATATGGATCCAGCTTTTCCTTAAGGTCACCAGGTAAAAAACCTAGATTTTCACCAGCTTCCACTGCAGGCCGGGTAAGAATGATTCTTCGAACCTGTTTTTCTTTCAAGGCTTTTACCGCCAAGGCTACGCCGGTATAGGTTTTCCCTGTTCCGGCCGGACCAATGGCAAAGACCATATCGTCCTTTTTGCAGGCGTCTACCAACCTTCTCTGGTTCACCGTTTGAGCCTTGATCAACCTACCACTAACCCCATGGACTAGAACATCTGCACTACTTTTAGAGGAGGTGAGTTCCTCTTGGCTATTGCTGGTAAGTACACGCTCTATCGCATTCTCATCCAATTTATTGTATTTGGCAAAGTGAGTGGTGAGCATATCAAAGCGTTTATCAAACTCTTCCAAGAGTTCTTCATCACCATATACCTTTATTTTGCTGCCGCGAGCAACAATCTTAAGCTTAGGGAAATATTTCTTCAGTAGTTGAATATTCTCGTTCTGTTGCCCAAAAAATTCCTGTGGGCTAATATCCGTGAGTTCAATGATAAGTTCGTTCAAAAAATATAGGCTATTTTATGGTTATTTTTGAAGAAATTTTAATCTTTCTTTTTTATTTAATTTTATCCCACAAACTTAACCAAAAATCAATTTGAGCAAGGAAAAACATATCAACAGTATTGCATGGCAATCATAACATTAACTACAGATTTTGGACATAAAGACCACTTTGTAGGTGCCATAAAAGGGACTATCCTAAGTAATCTTCCAGAGGCCAGTGTTGTTGATATTTCACATTCCATTAGCCCTTTCAACATTCAGGAATGTGCCTATATCCTCAAAAATGCCTATCGCTCCTTTCCTGCAGGAACCGTACATATTGTTGGTGTAGATTCAGAACAATCGGAAGAGAATCAGCATATTGTGGTGCAAGTGGATGGTCAGTACCTTATCAGTGCCAACAATGGGGTGATTTCGTTGATTACCTCAGAAGTCAATCCAGAAAAGGTTATGGAAATAGCTATTCCAAACCTTAATTCCAGTTCTTTTCCCGTGTTGAACGTTTTTGTTGAAGTGGCTTGTCATATTGCAAGAGGAGGCACCTTGGAGGTTATTGGGAAACCTTTTAAGCAACTGAAGGAACTCCGTGAATTTGAACCCCGGATTACCAATGATGGAAAAAGCATTGTTGGCAATGTAATTTATATAGACAACTATGGCAATGTTGTCACCAACATACAGCAAAGCCTTTTTGAAGCGTATAGAAATGGAAGGGATTTTGAGGTAATTGCCCGAACCAACAAACTGAAAACCATATACAATAGCTATAACGGAATCATCAATTTTGATTTGGACAAAGGACAACGAAAAGGACCTGGCGATGCCTTGGCATTATTTAATTCCGCCGGATATGTGGAACTAGCCATTTATAAAAGTGATTTAAAAACAGTTGGCGGGGCCTCCACGCTACTTGGATTGAACTATAGGGATACGGTAACCATAAATTTCTTGTAAATGTTGATACGTATCGTAAAACTCACCTTTAAACTCGAAAATATTGCTAGTTTTGAGCGAATTTTTGAGGCTTCCAAATCAGAAATTATAAAGTTTGATGGTTGCCATCTGGTGGAAGGTTATCAGGATATGAAAAATCCCTGTGTGTTTTTCACCTATAGTCATTGGGACGGAGAAACGGATTTGGAAAATTATAGGAATTCAAAATTTTTCAAAGAAGTTTGGAGTAAAACAAAGCTGTTGTTCGATGATAAACCCGAGGCTTGGAGCGTTCAAAAATTATAATCATTTATGGGTCTACAACGGTAGATTTGCCAAAAACTGATATCCGATAGTCTAATTATGTTTGCCATTTTTAAAAGAGAAATACAATCGTTTTTTACATCTTTGATGGGATACTTGATTGTAGGTATGTTTTTGTTGCTCAGTGGCCTTTTTCTTTGGGTATTTAAAGGAGATTATAACATTTTTGATTATGGTTTTGCGGATCTAGGAAATCTTTTTTTACTGGCTCCTTGGATTTTTATCTTTCTGGTTCCAGCAATCACGATGAAAAGCTTTTCAGAGGAGCGTAAAGTAGGTACGTTGGAACTATTGCTCATTAAACCTATTCCCATTTGGAAATTGGTCCTAGGAAAATTCCTCGGGGCTATCTCCTTATGTCTCATTGCTGTTTTACCTACCATCATTTATATTTTTACCGTTTCTGAATTGGGAATCAGTGAAGGTAACTATGATTTGGGTGTGGTTGTAGGGTCGTATTTTGGGCTGCTTTTTTTGATTGCGACATATACAGCAATTGGGATTTTCACCTCCACCCTTTCCGAAAATCAAATTACATCCTTTATTCTAGGGGTGCTTATTTGTTTTACATTATTCAATGGCTTTGAAGCTCTTTCTTCCCTCTTTGTCACTGGAGAAACACAGCAATTAGTCCAGAGGTTTGGGGCTCGGGCTCATTTCAACAGCGTTGCGCGTGGAATACTCGACACAAGGGATTTGATCTATTTTGGTACGATGTCCTTGTTTTTCCTTTACCTCACATTGCAACGCCTAAAACAACTGTCTAACTAATGGGGAAATTTTTGATTTCGGTTCTTAAAGCCCTCGTTGTTGTGCTTATTCTAAATGGGATAGGAGGCTATCTATTCACCCGTTTCGACCTAACTGAGGACAAAAGGTTTACACTATCTCAAGCTGCTATTGATGGGGTTGAAAAATTTAATTCTCCGGTAGTAGTGGATATCCTTTTGGAAGGGAAAATTCCCTCCGAATTCTCCAAATTGAAAGTGGAAACCATCCAATTACTGGAGTCGTTCGCTGCTAAGAACAAAAATATTCAATACAATCTGGTGAATCCGTTAGCGGATGAGGCACAAGCCCAACAAACTATTTCCGATTTACAGCGGATTGGCCTAACTCCAGCCAATGTAACTATCGAAGAAAATGGGAAAGTCTCCCAGGAATTGGTATTTCCCTGGGCAATGGTCAATTATCAAAATAAGACGGTTAAAGTCCCTCTTTTAAAGAACAAATTGGGGTCATCCGCGGAGGAACGTATTAACAATTCTGTGCAACAATTGGAGTATGTTTTTGCTGATGCATTCACCAAATTGGCCATCCAAGAAAAAAAACGAGTAGCCATAATCAAAGGAAATGGGGAGTTGGATGATGTGCTTATCGCTGACTATTTGACCACGATCAGGGATTATTACAATATTGGAGCCATTACATTGGATTCTGTGGCTTCTAACCCACAAGCGGTGTTAGACCAGCTTAAAGGATTTGACCTTGCCATTATTGCCAAGCCCACCGAAGCGTTTACCGATGAGGAAAAGTTCGTCATGGACCAATTTATGGTCAGCGGGGGTAAATCTATATGGCTTATGGATCAGGTGGCCATTGAAATTGACAGTATTTTTAAAGGGGGTGGTGCCGCCTTGGCCAGACCAAGGGAACTCAATATGAATGATTTCTTCTTTAAGTATGGTATCCGAATTAATCCCGTGCTAGTCAATGATCTGTACTTCACTCAAATCGTTTTGGCTTCTGGGGATGGCAATGACTCACAATATAATCCTGTTCCTTGGTATTACAATCCTATGGTATTCTCTCGGAACAACCACCCAATCAATACCAACATTGAAGCTGTTCGCTATCAATTCACCAACGCAATGGACATTTTGGAGAATGATTACGAACAAACGGTACTTTTACAAAGCTCTCCACTCTCCAAAACTGAGGGAACCCCCAAACTAATTGGACTCGACATTTTGAACAATCCCCCTGATAAAGCAACCTATACCAACGGCAATCAAGCTTTGGCTGTACTTGTAGAGGGTAGTTTTACATCAGTATTTAAAAATAGGGTTAAACCCATTGCTTTGAAGGCTACTTTGGAAGAGGGTCCGGAAAACAAAATGATCGTAATTTCCGATGGGGATGTCATCAAAAACCAGTTGAGAAACGGTATTCCTTTGGAACTTGGATATGACAAATGGACCAATAGCTCGTATGGCAACAAAGAATTTTTGGTGAATTGCATCAATTATCTGCTGGACGATAATGGACTTATAAACATTAGAAACAAACGGGTTACCATTCCTTTGTTGGATGCTGAAAAAATTGCAAGCCAGAAAACAAAGTGGCAACTTATAAACATTGGAGCCCCGGTGTTTTTAACGCTCTTGATGGGCATGTTCTTTTGGGTGTACAGAAAGCGAAAATTCACCAAATAACTGTTGATAAATTTGTTTCTTTGCTAAGACCTTTTAGGATATATTTGTTTTTATCCATTTTGTAATCGTCCGTTTGGAAGTTTGTTGATGAACGGGCAACAATTCTAAAAGAATTTCTTGAATGAAGTTTATCGTATCCAGTACATATTTATTAAAACAATTACAGGTTTTAGGAGGAGTGATCAACAACAGCAATACGCTTCCAATCCTAGACAACTTCCTGTTTGATCTAAAACAAAATAAACTAACCGTTTCTGCTTCGGACCTGGAAACCACCATGAGTTCGGTATTGGAGGTAGATTCCGATTCGGAAGGTACTATAGCCGTTCCCGCTCGATTGTTATTGGATACTCTGAAAACCTTTCCGGAGCAACCTTTGACCTTTGTGGTGGAGGATAACAATACCGTTGAGATTAGTTCCAATCACGGAAAATATGCACTGGCCTACGCAGATGGTGCAGAGTTTCCTAAGGCAGTGGAGGTTTCAAACCCCAGTTCTACCACCCTACTTGGAGATATTTTGGCAACAGCCATTAACAAAACCATATTTGCTTCTGGAAATGATGACCTACGCCCTGTAATGAGCGGTGTCTTTTTCCAGTTCTCCACGGAGAACCTGACTTTTGTGGCTACGGACGCCCATAAACTGGTTAAATACCAACGCAACGATGTCACGGCTTCACAAGTAGCGGAGTTCATTATGCCTAAAAAACCTTTGAATTTGCTCAAAGGTATTTTGGCAGGTTCAGAATCGGAAGTGACCATTGAATACAATGATAGCAACGCCAAATTTATTTTTGATAATTCCGAATTGATTTGTCGCCTTATCGACGGCAAGTACCCAAACTACGAAGCAGTGATTCCCAAGGAAAATCCGAATCGATTGTCCATTTCCAGAAATCAGTTCTTGAGTTCGGTTCGAAGGGTGTCTATTTTTTCCAACAAAACTACCCACCAGATAAGATTAAAGATCGCCGGGGCAGAGCTTAATATTTCTGCGGAAGATGTGGATTACAGCAACAAGGCAGAGGAAAGACTCTCTTGCTCCTACCAAGGCGATGATATGCAGATTGGTTTCAACTCAAGATTTTTGGTGGAGATGCTCAACAATCTAGGTTCTGATGATGTGTCTTTAGAAATGAGTCTTCCCAATAGGGCGGGAATCCTAACGCCCGTGGATGGCTTGGATGAAGGCGAGCAAGTCACCATGTTGGTTATGCCCGTTATGTTGAACAGTTAAGGATTAATATTACAAATATTTGTAATCTCCTTTAATTTTATCTTTTCAAGCCGTTTTTTATCGAGTTTTTAAGGCACTTACCCCTGTTTAAAGGGTTAGAGCATGGTTTTCTCTATCTTATTGAATAATAATCAATTATTAATCCTAAGCTTAAGAAAATGAAAAAACTAGTACTCTGCTTGTTAGCAATTTTTGCTTTCACATTTTACTCATGTGATGTAGAACCTGTGGGCGATGAATCCCTAGAAAGCATAGAAGGTAAGGGAAAAAGAAAATCTAAAAAGAAAAGGAAAAAGAAAAGGAACGAGGAAGATTGTACGGTTACGGCCTTTCCTGATTTACCTGCCGTAATCAATGCCTGTACAACAGCCAAAGGTGTTGATGCCAACAATATTTATTTCGATTTAACCATAAATGATACCGAGTTAGCTGGGGATTATGGTGCGTGGTGTGTAGATGTAGATCTATCGTTAAGCGGAAATGAATGTTTTGAAGCCGATGTATACTCAAGTTATGCCGAGTTACCTGTTGGGGTATTTGAAAACCCGGATAACTTCGATTTAGTCAATTGGATTATCAACCAAAATTTTATAGGAATGGATAGCCCTAGTGGTGGCACCTATACTTTTGGTGATGTGCAATGGGCCATTTGGGAGCTTATTGATGACCAAAACTGTCAAGCCTGTGCCTTTCTTGGTGATGATTGGAGCGAGATTAAAGGCCAGGAGATAGTAGATGAGGCCATTGCTAATGGAGAAGGCTATGAACCAGGAGAGGGCAATTTATTAGCTGTCGTCTTGATTCCGACAAACAATAAACAACCCGTTTTCATTTCTATTCCGTTGGAATGTGAATCAGAACCCAAAGGTGGTTGTGAAACGGCTTTTGCTCGTGGTGTCGATGGAAATACTTGTTTCATTGATGAGGGGTTCAGTCGCTGGGGATGGACCATAGGGCCTCTTTCAGAAGGAGCAGATGAAAACTACAACATCTACGCGGGAGCTGGGCAATGTGATATCTCCAAAGGTGCACTGGTTGGTACTGTCGATGTAAGTTATGCAGATGGCGAGGTTACCGTTATCTATAATATAGACGATGCATATAATGTAACCGAAACGCATACCTACGCCGGCAACGAAATGTTTCCAACAAACAAAAAAGGCAATGAAACTGTTGCTCCCGGTCAATATAGCATTCAGGAGGATTTATCTGGTGATGTTTATGTAATAGCTCATGCGGTTGTATGTAGTGGAGATGATGATGATGATGATGATGATGATGATGATGATGATGATGATGACGATGACGATGACGATGACGACGACGACGAGGACGAGGACGAGGACGACGATGATGATGACGATGATTAATTGGGATAAATATCAATGTAACGCTCATTCTTAAAAGCGGGAACCCTCAAGAGCGATGGTTACAAATTATAAAAAAAGGGAGACGTTGTCTCCCCTTTTTTTATTCTTAATGTATCTATAAACTAAATAAAAGGAATAGTCAAGAAGTACGATGGGGATTCTCCATTGGCTGCACGTACTGCATTTACAATGGGCAACACAAAGCCCAAAATGGCCACACCAATAAGCCCTAAAATTCCCAATCCCACCAAAAGTATGGCTGGGATACTAACAATTATATACAACAACAGACTCAACTGAAGATTGATAACTG
The DNA here is from genome assembly GCA_965117065.1 of uncultured Allomuricauda sp. Classification (GTDB taxonomy): domain Bacteria; phylum Bacteroidota; class Bacteroidia; order Flavobacteriales; family Flavobacteriaceae; genus Flagellimonas. Next base: position 130,040 of record OZ220751.1, on the reverse strand, counting down.
CTTTTCCATGCTCATTCATTCCTTCAACCGTTTTCCTAGAGGTTAACCAGATAATAAGGGGCACAATAAACCCACCAAACCCAGTAACATAGTGCAACAGTTGTGTAAGGTGCGTAATGGACAATAGTGTATTGTCCTTTCTAACTACATTTTGATTAATAACTTCCATTTTTGATTGATTTTAATGATGTACTATATGGGTATGATTTTTTGCCAAAATGTTACACGAAGGTATGTAACCCTAGTTTGGTGTCATTTGTCGGTTAAATTGATTCTTTAATGGATGATTTTAATTAAAATTAAACATATTTTATTGATTATCAGATTATTACATTGACAATACAGCATTCTATATTTGAAATTTGACGGTTACTTTGTAAGAATATACCCCCATTGTTAGCATTTGCGGATAAGTAAACAGAACCTCAACTAGTTTTTCTTCCTTTCATCCCATCAAATTCAAAATCTTGCTAAGATGTTAGAGATTTGTTAAAGCCTTTAATTAAAATCAACTTATATGAAAAGAATTTATGTTTTACTGATTGCATTCAGTGTATCATTTATCAGTTGTGAAACAGAAGAGGTATCTGAAATTGAAGATTCCGTAGAGGCTGTTTCCCACAGGTATAGATACAAAAAATGGAGAAAGAAGAAATGTAATGTAAGCGTTACACCAGATCTTCCAGCAACACTCAATGCCTGCACCACCGCGAAAGGTGTTAATGCAGACAACAGCTATTTCGATTTAACCATCAACGATTCCAGTTTAGCCGGTGACTACGGTGCCTGGTGTGTAGATGTAGATCTTTCCTTAGCTGCAGACCAATGTTTCGAAGCTGATGTGTACTCCAGCTATGAAACTCTTCCCGAAGGTAAATTTGAACATCCTGAGAACTTTGACAAGGTGAATTGGATTTTAAATCAAAGTTTTGTCGGAAGTGAAAGCCCTAGTGGTGGAACCTACACCTTTGGTGATCTTCAATGGGCCATTTGGGAACTTATTGATGACAGAAATTGTCAAAGCTGTGCCTACTTGGGTGATGATTGGAGTGTTACCAAGGGCCAAGAGATTGTTGATATGTCACTTGCCGAAGGAGAAGGCTTTGAACCGGGTAATGGTGATGCATTGGCCGTAGTACTCGTTCCAACCAACAACCTACAGAGTATTTTTGTTCCATACGAGTTGGAATGTGAGACTAATGTGGGCAGCATTTGCAAAAGAAAATATCGCTCTTGGAGATGTTACCGTTGGGGATGCAAACACAAAAAAGTTAAAAAGTGGAGAAAGCATCGAGGAAGAAAGAAATTCAAATGTTCTAGAGGTGGATATTAATAAAAAAGGTGGACAAAAATTTGTCCACCTTTTTTTTCAGCTTGTCATAAATTCATTTACAATCTTTTTTCTCTTGCCTGAAGATAGAAGCGGAATCTCTTTCACATAAGCGAACTCTATCACGGCATCATCGCCCAAATATTTCTTAAAGTACTTAGTTATTTCCCCCTCCTCCACATCCTGTGGATTTCCATTGAGCTTAAACAAGTATTCATTCCGTTTTGTTTGCACGAATTGAAATTGCTTGATCTTGGAAAAATCAAGCACCATATAAAATATGAATGGGGAAACTATTTCACCATTTGTGTTGTAAATGGTGTCCATTCTTCTTCCGTAAATTTTAGATAGGTAAGGAAGACCATTAGGGTTTTCTTCATAGATTGCCATATCGCCTGTATCGTATCGTATCATTGGCATACTGTAATTGAATAAATCAGTTACAACAATTCTTCCAAGTCCTCCGCTGCGAACATGTTTATCGGAATCAAGCTCTAAAACTTCGATATGATAGCTTGCCCAATTTAGGACGTAGTTACCTTGACTTTCTTTGGTTTGCTGTGCCAAAATTCCATTTTCCTGATTGGAATATCTTTCATACACTCCAGCGTTAAAATAAGAGGACATACGATCACGCTCTTGCTGCTTTAACGCTTCGGCCATGGAAATCACACAATTGACCTCTTGAATTTTCGGTTTTGTTTCACGTCTATCAAGATAATTACATAATTCTTCGAAAAAAGAAGGATATCCCAGTACGGTTTTAGCTGAACTACTTTTTTGCATTTGCGCAACGAGTTCTTCTAAATCCCTCTCAGAAGTGTCCATTACATTGTGTGCAACAATATTTTGAAGATAGGCCAACCAGTTGTTTTTTTCGTTGGTATGGTCCCATAACTTGATATAGAAGAGCTTATCCCCTACCAAACCACCAGCTCTTTCAGTAAAATGGATTACATCCGCGGTATTTCTATCCCGCTTTATCTTGTCTTGATAAATGGTAAAGGGAATCCCTGTTGACCCGCTACTAGTTGCCCCATAGAGTTTGGGATTTCCTTTTTGACGAGATTTAAAGGTATCGTATTGGTCTGTGATCAGGTTCTTATCAATAATTGGAAAATCCTGAAGTTCAAGGAAATTGGCGTAACCTTTATAAAAAGGTGTGGTTTTCGTTGCATGCACCAAAAGGGCATTTAGATTTTTTCTTCTTACTTCTCGGACCTGTTCCAGATTGGTATCAAGAAGAATTGTCTTAATCTCATTATAGTGCCTTTTAACCTTTTTGCCTGTTGCAAAGTCAAGAAACCAATATGCTTTTCTACGTATAATTTCAGATAAATGGGGCATCTTTACCATCTTTTACGAATCTGTACAACTCAACTATCAATTACAACGAAACAAAGAAAGAAATGTTTTTGTAAAATAGGCTTTTATAATTGGGTTTTTTAATCCAGGTTAGTATGGCCAGCGCAACCACCCAATATTTACGAAAATGAATTTGTATTTTTAATCATATGCATCCGAATGATAACATTGTGGCCATGGCTACCCCTCCCGGAACCGGAGCAATTGCCGTAATCCGAGTTTCTGGACCAGAGGCCATAGCAATTGTAGCATCCCATTTTAAACCAATCAACCCCAAACAGTTGCACAAACAGAAAACCCACACTATACATCTGGGGCATGTGGTGGACGGGGACAAGCTTTTAGATGAAGCATTAGTTTCTATTTTCAAAGGTCCAAACTCATACACTGGGGAAAACGTGGTCGAAATTTCATGCCATGGATCTCCATTTATCCAACAACAGATTCTACAACTTTTTTTAAGGTCGGGTTGCAGGATGGCAACAGCAGGAGAGTTTACCCTTCGAGCCTTTTTGAACGGAAAGATGGACCTTAGCCAAGCTGAAGCGGTAGCAGACCTTATTGCTAGCGATAGTGAAGCCGCACATGAAATTGCCATACAACAAATGCGAGGAGGCTTTAGCAATGAAATCCAAAAACTACGCGAAGAGCTTTTAAATTTTGCCTCATTGATAGAATTAGAATTGGATTTTTCACAAGAAGATGTGGAATTTGCCAATCGTAATCAATTTAACAGCCTGCTTATCAGGATAAGTGAGGTCTTGAAAAAGCTCATAGATTCTTTTGCCCTGGGAAACGTCATCAAAAATGGCATTCCGGTAGCTATTGTTGGTCAACCCAATGTAGGGAAATCAACTTTACTCAATGCCTTGCTCAATGAAGAAAGAGCTATTGTAAGTAGTATTCCTGGCACCACAAGGGACACCGTTGAAGACCAAATAAGTCTAAATGGTGTTAATTTCAGATTTATAGATACGGCGGGTATTAGAGAAACAAAAGATGAAGTGGAACAGATCGGTATTGAAAGAACATTTGACAAAATAGCACATGCCAAGTTGATCATGTTCTTATTTGATAGCCTGAATGCCGATGTATCAGAATTAGAGGAAATACAAAAGAAATATCCAAATAAGGAGGTTTTGCCTATATGTAATAAAGTGGACTTATTGACGCCTACGCAAAGAAATCGTCTACACAATTCAATTCCCAATTTGATTTTTCTATCGGCAAAAGACAAAACTGGCATTCCAGAGCTTGAGCAAAAATTGTCCTCTCTAGTGATTGCCGGCACCCTTGACGGGGATGCAACTATTATAACCAATAGCAGGCACTACGACGCCTTGTTGAAAGCGTTGGAAGAAATCCAGAAGGTAAAAGAGGGAATGGAGGTAGGACTTTCCAGTGATTTGTTGGCCATTGATATTCGGCAAGCATTGTTTCATTTAAGTGAAATAACGGGAAGTGTTACCACCGATGATTTGTTAGGAAATATCTTCTCCAATTTTTGTATTGGCAAATGATCCTTGGTGTCATCGAAGAATCATTGGTACGTGTAAAATGTGTTTTTATAATGCTCATGGCGTCATGCTTTTCTTTCTTTAGCCCTTCAAAGAAATATTTGCTGGACTAATATTGCTGGTAGTATTTTCTAAGGTCAATTGAAGCAGATTCATATCTATTTCTAGGCCATAAAAGCATAGCCTTCTATTTGCAACAACATTATTTATTTCCTTAGTAAGTTCGGTTTCAGCCTTATTAATTGCAATCCCAAAAGACTCCTTAGCTACTAGCTCTTTAATTCTAAAAAATGTGCGATTATATACTTTTCTATTCTTTCTTTATCAATTGCATCAGCAATAAAAGCGTCTGTTACACCATTTCTTAGAAGTTCTGTCCAATGTGTTTAGTTTAGTAATTTGCGAAATGGGTATGTGCTATTTTTGTATCGCCTTCTTTGTTTTTTATCAAAACAAAAGTAACAGGTCCTTTAGAAATACTATCCTTTGGCAACGATTTATCTCCAAAGTACCAAACACCTCCAACCATTGTGCTTCCTTCGTAGATTCTGGTTTCTACTTTTTCTAGCCACAGCGCTTTTTCGGGAGCTTTACCTCCTTCTACAAAACCAAATGATATATGATGAGGCTTTAAGTGCTTAAACCCTTTCATTAAACCTTCTTTTTCAGACGAAAAATATGTTAGCTCATCAGATTGCAGAAAAATATCATCGAGCATATTCAAGTCGTATGTTTCCCACAATTTCAGCCATTTGTCAATTACTTGTTTGCTTTCTTCTTGGGTTATTTGTGTTGTTTCTGTTTTCTCAATTATTTCTGTTTTTTCTGAAGATGTATTTTTACATGCGCTTAAAAACACCAGAATAGCAATGATAGTTAGGTTTTTAATTTTCATGATACTTAAATTTTGGTTTCTTTGTTGTTAAACTGATAATAGTTGTTTGAATTACTAAAGTGATTTAAATTCTCGATTTGATAATTCTGGATTTTTATAAAAATGGCGTGGCCATTCAACTACTTTTGGTCCAATAGAAGCGATTTCCGTATCCAGACCATATGGAGAAAACTCAATAAGACTTGATAAAATTGTATGGGTTGTAAGTAGCTTTTTCATATGCCAAAATGAAATGTTACATTCAGATTTTCATAAACAGTTAATTGTTCTCAAAAAGCACAGTAAATATATACTTAATTTTCAAATAGAAATGTGCTTTTGTTAGAAATATCGGTAAATTATTATTAATAACTCATTAAATAGGGCCATAAACATTGATAATTGCGAAATCTTCAATGAATCTAATTATTCTAGCAACAAATTTTATCTTGTGTCAACTATATATTTTTTGTCAAAAAAGCTACGAGATAACATGAAATCTATTAACGTGATTTTAATCTATAACCATATAAATTTATGACAGCAGTACAGCACAGTGTAAGTATGAGGTTTTTAATCATCACTTTATTCTTGTTGGTTTTTGTTTCATGTTCGGAAAAGAAGAAGAAAACAATAGAAACTAAAACTACTCCTGAATTTGTAAAAACTATAGAATCAGTCACCTTCTATAAAGACACCCTCTATAGTGCTACTGTGAAACCCGGGAAAGCTTATGATGCATTTAAAGAAGCAAAAGCTAATTATATGAAAAATCCAAATGATATAGATGCCGTTATTTGGTACGGCCGTAGAACAGCTTATTTGGGTCAATATAAAAAAGCAGTAAGCATATATACGGAAGGGATAGAAAAACATCCTAATGAAGCGAGACTATATAGGCATCGTGGTCATAGGTATCTTACAACTAGACAATACGATAAAGCTATAGCTGACTTTGAAAAAGCAGCTATACTTATTGAGGGAAAGGAAGATACATCTGAAAAAGATGGCATTATAAACTCTAGAAACATTCAGTTGACTACGTTGCACGGTAATATATGGTATCATCTAGGGCTTGCTCACTACCTTAAGAATGATATGGAAAAAGCCCTAACCTATTTTAGTAAAAGAAAAGTAGCACATATATATGATGATAATATAGTTTCTTCAGGACATTGGGTTTATATGATTAACAGAAGATTGGGAAATGTAGAAGCAGCGAACATAGCTCTAGAAAAGGTGAAGCCAGATATGGATATCATTGAGAATATGGCTTACCATAAAATGTGTTTATTCTATAAAGATTCGTCAGTACTACCCGAAAGAAATGAAGAGGAAGAAGGATACAACTCAATTACAGGGAGTCCTATTTTATATGGTTTGGCAAATTGGAACCTTTATCATAAGCAAGACACAATTAAAGCCAAATATTATTATGACATCTTGCTAAAAAAAGGGATGCCCTATTCTTTTGGATATCTAGCAGCGGAGGTTGATATGAAAAAACTAAATAATCCTAAAAGATAACTACTTTGGGACTGCTAGTACTTATCCAAATGAACTAAAAACATCGGTCTAACATCCACTTCGTTATATCCATTTAATTAAAAACTAATTAGTATTGAAAATTCCATTTGATAGTAAAATTTTCTAAACCCTTTTTTTGATAAGTAAAGTTGAAATTACCGCTGTAAATCCAGACACTATAAATGTCATTAATCTTGACGTAATAATTTCGTCCATCCCTGTACTAATCCATACAATCGTAAAAGTTAGTCCCACCAAAATAGTTAGCAATGCTGGTATCCCGTGAAAACGTTTCCAAAATAGTGTAAGCAAAATAACAATAGAATAAGTAGAACCAATTCCAGCCCAAACATAACTTATAATCGTATATATTAAATCTGTAGGAGATAGAAAAGCAACTATTAATGCTATTAAAGATAAAAGAGCGGTAACCGTTCTAGACTGAAAAAGAGCAGATTTTGAAGTTGTTCTAGTTTTGCCCAAAGGCTTAATAATATTTTCGGAGAGCTCTGTAGCTGATAGAATAAGCAACGAATTTGCCGTAGATATTACAGCTGCGAGAACACCAGTAATTAATATTCCTGAGATTATGGGACTAAAAATGGTTGTTAATACTTCTGGCATAACTGTTTCTTGGTCTTTTAATCCGTTTGGGCCAAAAATAGCAATCCCTATCCAACCAATAGTAAGTGCTCCTGTGTATGCGATGATAGTCCAAATTATGCCAATGTTTCTTGCTATTCTAGCGTTTTTAGCATCTTTAATAGCCATAAAGCGCATGGTTAATTGTGGCTGACCGCCTAGATACCCAAAACACCAAGAAAAAGCACCAGCGATAATAACACCACTACCAAGCCCTTTTACTAAATTAATTGCATCGGGAAACAACGTTTTTAAAAATCCATATAATGCAGAGTTTTCTTTTAATAGGTTGCTTCCAGACATTGTACTATAGCTATCGCCTGCTTTTGTGATAGCATCAGAAATATTATTGGCAAAAACACTTGTTTCAGGAGCTTCCGATAAATACACCATCCCTGCTATGGGAGCAACAATTAAAGTGATAATCATAATTATTGCTTGTATTACATCTGTATAAGTTACAGATCTAAAGCCACCATAAATAGTATACGGAACAACTAAAACTACGATGATAAGCATAGCTATACTACTATCGATTTGAAAAAGATTGTTTAGTGTTTTACCTCCCCCAATAAATTGCGCCCCTACATAAAAGAAAAAGAAAAAAACAATAGTGAAGCTCCCAACAATACGTATCCATTTACCAACTTCTCCATGGCGTTTGGCAATATAATCAGTAAATGTATCTACATCATACTTTTCTGCTTCTTCACGGAGTTTGGGAGCTAAGAAAATCCATGCAATTAAAATACCTAAAACACAGCCAACTGCAGTCCAAGTTTCTACCAACCCTGTTGCATAAGCCGCTCCTGGAAGCCCAAGAAGAGCCCAAGAGGACTCACCTGTAGCTCTTTCAGATAAAGCAGCGACCCATCCAGGGAGTTCTCGACCTGCAATTGCAAAATCTTTACTAGTTTTTACTTTTCTTCCTTGGTAAATCCCCCAAAGTATTAGTAAAACCATATAGATTAACATCACAATCAAAATGATAGCTTGATTTTCCATGTATTGGTTTGTTATGAATTTTAATCAAGCAAAAAAAATAAGAATATAAAATGGATAATAAAAAATAGTAAAAGCCAATGGTTAGATGTGTATCATATTTCCATGGTTGCATTCTTTGTTACCATAAGATTTTATCCAGGCTCAAGAAGCAATAGAATTGCTTTTTATAACGTGTTTTCTGCCTAGTGGTATTATTGAAGAAGTTTTAGTCCGAATTGGTCACAAAGGCCACATATTTGCCATCAGGTGACCAACTTGGCACGTTAATGCTTCCCTGGCCACCATAAATATAAGCCACTATTTGTGGACTGCCCCCGTTTGCGGGCATCACCCTCAACAAGCAATGTTTATAAAATGGATGGTCGTTTGAAGCAACTTCTTTAGGGAAGGAAATCATGAATATTTGTCTTCCGTTGGGGGATACGTGTGGAAACCAATCATGCAGTTGGTCAAATGTCAATTGGGTTTGGTCTTTTCCATTTGCCTTCATTTTCCAAACTTGCATGGTTCCCGTGCGGTCAGAATTAAAGTAGATGTGCTTACCATCTGCGGTGTATTCAGACCCATCATCCAATCCATCTGTATTGGTCAACTGCTTCTCTTTTTGTGTTGCAATATTAACTTCATAGATATCGTATTTTCCATTTCTACGCCCAGTAAAGACCATTTTCTTTCCGTCGGCAGACCATCCATGCAAATACGATGCCCCCAAACCTTTCTGCGTAACACGTACAGGGTCTTGGCTACCCTCCGCAGGCAGATAATAGATTGCCGAATCTCCATTATCATCTCCATCATGGTGGCTTATTCCCAAATTTTTTCCATCAAAACTCAGTACATGATCATTGTTGTTCTGTGTTGCAAACCCTGTTTCGAGCATATTCACCCTCCCGTTTTTCATATCATAGGTATAGAGCATGCCATTGGAATTGTAAATAAGTTTGCCATTATTTGTCCAATTGGGCGCTTGAATGCTATGCGCAGAAGTCAAGAGTACTTTTCGGTCGCCCGTTGCCACATCCATAATTTCTAAACGGCTGCCAAGGTAATCCGTGTAGGCTTCGTAATCTTTCTTGATCGGTTTAATAATCCTAACATTTTTGAAAGCGGCTGTTTCCACTACATCAGAATCGTGTGAACAGAGCGAAAGTCCTACATATACCTCATTATCAAGTGAAACTTCTTGTTGTACACTAGTCAAAGGTTCACCAAATGTTGCCGTTGACATGATAAAAAGATTACCCCTTCTTTCCAACTGAATAACAGTTGGGGCGTTATCGCTTGATTGTACCTCTCTGGTCTCATCCCCGTCAACAACCCTATATTGTAATGAAGTTAGACCATCACCACCATGAACTGTGGCGTTTACCATAGCCGAACCACTGTGCAATCCGTTCCGGACGGTCAATCCAAGTTTTCTATGATCGTTCACTCCTGGGCCTAAAAACTCCACTTGTGCCCTTATAATGAAATCACCTTGTACCGATTTCCACAGGTAATGGAAACTATCCGAATCACCCCACATATTGGCTCCACTGGCCCTAACAACGTACTTTTCGGTGTCAGAATCATAAAAAACCGTTCCATTGTGCTTCACCGTTCCAACATCTAGGTTTCCTTCAAAAATGCCAATGTTGTGCTGGGCAACTATTATTGTTATGGGAGAAAAAATGCAGAATAATAATAAGGTATTGGATATTATGGTTTTCATGACAATTACTTTTTTATAAACAGTTAACCAAGTGTTTTGTATGGATTCGTTGGTTTATGTAGCCAAGGGTGGTCCGCCAGGAACCATGAGTTTTTTTCTTCCGTGTTTATAAGACAGTTTTTTGGCCATGAATTCTGCGGTTAAATACTCCCCAAGAAAAACCGACCCCTTAAGGCTTCCCTGGGCTATCTTACCTGTGAACCAAAAACTTATGGAGTTTCCCGGGGTTCGATAAATACTTCTAAGTATAACTTCATCTCCTTCGATTATGCCCACTATTTCTTGCATGGCATAATCACTTGTATGGGAACCGGAAATCCAGTTTCCATCCTGCTCCAGAAAAAATTTGTGGGTACTCATACTGGTAAAAAATTGCACATCAACTTCCCAATGACCCGAAACATCTTCTGAGGCTAGCGCCATTTCATCGGAAAGTGGTTCATGTTCTTGAATCAGTATGTCATATAATCTGTCGGCCACCAATTTAGCGTTACCTGGCCTCATTTGACTAGGAGTGATTGAAGTGAAGGTTTCATCACCTTTGGTCCAACCGCCAATTGCAATCCTTGGCTTGTTGCGAGCCACCTCTTCTGCAAGTTCCTCCCCACTTATGTTCAGCTTATGCGGATTCCATTTTAATATTAATCTTGGAGTTCTGTTATCCAAACTCGTTGGCATTTGAATTTCTTTGCTGATACCATCAACTTTGGTCAACTTGGTGGAAATTTCATCCAACCAACTCATCCAAGTGTCCCATTCCTTGTCATGATCCCTAGTGGTCCAAGCTTCAACAGCAGCCAACATACCCAACATTTCTTCTTTGCCAATTTTGTTATCCCTTCCTGGTCCATGATGGGGAGAACTAGCTTGCCATGCCGCCATGAGTAAATCTTTATCACCCAGTAATAAGCCAGCACATTGGGGTCCGCAAATAGCCTTTCCACCACTATAGGCCACCACAGTTGCGCCACGTTCCAAATGGACACAGGGAATGCTTAAATTTTCCGCAGCAGCATCGGCTAGAATAGGAATATTCTTCGGTTTTGCTATTTGACTTATCACTTCCAAGGAAAGCGGTTTTCCGGTCTCATTATCCCTTCCTGTCATAATGTAAATCATGGCCGTTCTTGGTGTGATAGCACGCTCCAACTCTTCAGGAGTATCTACCATGATAATTTTAACCCCAATATTTCGAATGGCATGATCATAAAAATTTCTGGAGCTTCTGGGAATGATTACTTCATTTTTCTCAAAGTCCTCTATATGTGGTATTCTGATGAGTTTTTCAGGATTCCCCCCAGTTACACAAGCAGCAGTAACATGTTTCATCCCTGCAGCACATCCAGCGGAAATCATACCCCATTCTGCCTGGGTCAGTTCGGCTAAGCGACGACCAACGCCAAAAGCCAGTTCATCATACTGAACAAAGAAACCGCTTGCCGCCTCCATGGCTTCCAATACTTCTGGGCGCTCTGTAGAACCTCCTAGAATAGTAAAGGTTCCTCTGCAATTAATAATGGTTTCAACTCCAATGGATTCAAAGATGTTCTTGCCTTTGGCGTATGGTTTTGTGGCCAGTGGTCCAGTAGCAGTTCCCAATGTTGCTCCAAACATTGAATTCCCGGCCATTAGGCTGCCTGCTACCGGAACTACGCCCAATTGCTTGATTATCTCTCTTCGGTTCATGGTTTTGTTTTTATAGGTTAGTATTCGCTTTTAAGCCTAGTCGCATGTTATTTATTCCATTTTTGGTTAGATACCGTTGAGATCGTAAACAACCTTACCATCCTTAATAGTAATCTCGTAAATGGGCGTAGTTCCACCAAAATTTATCATTACATGAACATTGGCAATCATGCCTGCGGTTAAGACTCGGTTCATTGGTTTGCATTCAAAACCTGAATAGGGGCCAACTTAACTCCTATTTGATTTCTCGTATTTATAAATTGATTTGCAAATCTTGAAAATTGAGCATTCTATTTAGAACTAGTGTGGGACAATCAATGTGGTTTGGTTGATTAACTGTTATTCTTTAATTTTCTTTACCGCAGCCATCATTGCCTTAAGACAATTTGCTTCTCCACCCCTAGGATCATCCGCCGATTTGAGGTTATAATAATTATCCAAGAATGCATCGGCAGAAGACCAAACGGTGTGCATCACCCCTAAATATTTTTCGGCCATTTGTGTCGTGGAGTTCTTCTTGAATGCATGTATCATGGCTACCTGTTCCTCAGCAACTTCAGGTTTTCGCCATGGGCAGGCGATTACTTGAAAGCCTTTCATGGCGAAATAGGCAGGTGTTGGAATGGCTTTTTCGTAATGCCAATCGCAAATGACCACCGATTTTGAAACCAAATCAATGGCAGCCTGAGTATTATTATAACTTCCTTCCCACATACCAATACCAGAGTCTTTTCCATCAATGAGCCTATCGCCCCAAATCCATAGCGCCGTTGAGCTTTCTTGTAGGTGGGCATTGATTTTATTGATTTCTCCCCCATACAGCATAGCAGGATCCTTGCCCTGACAACGTGGACAATCGGGATGGGCTAGATAAAAGACTTCGTCCATACCGGCATGAAAGGCTTTCGCCTCAAATACTTCCACAATCTCATCAACTAAATCAAAAACCACATCGTGTACCTCTGGGTGTAATGGACAATAGCTTTTGCAATACAACCTATCTGAATTTGGCCACTCATACTTTTCAGGAAGCTTTACATTGGGTGTTTCATCAAACTGTGGATAGACCTCCAGAAGTTTTCCCAAGTTTCCATGCCACGATTGATGCCCCAATAAATTGACTTGGGGTATAAGATTTATATTATGCTTTTTACAGGCGGCTACAAGTTTTTTTACATCTGCCTTGCTCAAAGGATTATCATCTCGTAATTCTGGTCTGGACTCATACGCATAATTAAAATCTACCCTTAGGATAAGAGTGTTTATTCCACCCGGGGCAAGGTCTTTTTCTATAAAGCTAACAAAGTCATCAACTCTTGCCTTTGAAGGTGCCGCAATGCAGAAACCATTAACCGAAAAAGGTGATTGGCCAAATGTTAAGGCCGCGCAAAGCAAAAAAGTCAAAAAAGTAATTCTTCTAAACATAATTGTCTTTTTAAAGTTTTAGTTTGATTCCATTTTTTCCAACCAACCCGTTAGAAGCACTACTAATAAGCGAATACCAATCATCCTAAAAGATCAAGCTTTTCAGTGGGAGGTGCATTTTTATTAGAATTGATTTTTCTTCCAATCAGTCCAAATTAAAAATACTGCCAGGGCTTATGAGATTATTAAAAACTTGGTCAATCCTCCTAACATATCAATACCTACCAAACTCATACCCGACCCAAGATAGTTTAACTCATCGACCTTTCAGTAGACCAAACCTAATCTTCCAAGGTCACCCTGGATACCTAAAGTATTGATTTTTCCCTTTGGAAATCAGCTTTTTATCCAAATGACATTTTTTGTAGCCCCAACTACATTGTCCAACGGATAACTGTAAGTATTTGATTAAGCATCAAGGGTTTGGGCCCTGAAGTCTTTTTTTACTGTTAATGTAGATAGTTCTTAAAACAAATTAATGTGTCATAGTGACACACAAAACATATTTTCTTTCTATATTGCATTCTTTCCTGATCAATAGTTTTTGATCATCACAAACACAACCTTTTGATTATTAAAGCATTGATTTAACTACTTAATAATAAAAACAATGAAAAGAACACTTATTCTGTTTTTGGTTTTTGGGACCTTTTTAATTAACGCTCAAGAAAAGTTGGGGGGCTTGGCCCTTTACACCGTACGTGATGCCATGGCCTCGAATGCCAAGGAAACCCTAACCAATGTCGCCGATATAGGATACAAAAATATTGAAGCCGCGGGTTATGCGGATGGTAAATTTTATGGCATGTCACCAGAGGAATTCAAAAGAACAACAGCTAGTTTAGGACTTGTACCTGTCAGCACTCACCATAGCAGCGTAACTTTAGACAATGCTGATGCTATGATCGCCGATGTAAAAGCTGCAGGTTTCCGTTTTTTCGTTGTACCAGTTCCGCCCATGGGTATGTTCAAATTCAATCCAGAAACTCGCGAACTTTCCATGTCTGGTACTGCAAAGGAGCTGGCAGATATCCTAGCTATTCTGGGAAAAAAGTGCAACGATGCCGGATTGCAGTTACTCTATCACAATCACGACTTTGAGTTTAAACCGGATTCCGACGGGCAGGTGATACTTGACTATTTGCTAGAGAACCTTGATGCTGAACTCGTGAATTTTCAACTTGACCTTTTCTGGGCAACAAAAGCCGGAGTTGATCCAGTAGCTTATTTTGAAAAATATCCAAATCGTTTCAAAGCTTGGCATGTTAAAGATATGGATAAGCAAGGCCGTTTTGCTCCAGTAGGAAGGGGCACAATTGACTTTACGAGAATCCTTTCAAAAAAACAACTTTCAGGAATGCAATATTACTTTGTGGAGCAAGATATGACCTTTGATGGATTGTCTCCCCTTGAAGCCATTCAAATTAGCCATAAAGGAATAAAGGAATTCAAGTTTGACTAACTACCCCAAATAGACCAGTTAAATGGAATTGTTGTTCAAAGGGTTAAACCAGTTGATGACGGATTTTTTAAGAAAGGAGGCTAGGTTTTTCAAAACCTGGAGGTTGGAAATTAATACTAGTTAGCCAGCTTACCCATTTTAGATTGGGTTTGAAGGTTAGAATCACACAAAGTCTACTGTGTTGGAAAATAGCTATGAATTAAAGCTAAGATATCCCTTATCTTTGGATTCCAAATTTTAAGCATGTTCAGCTTTTTTCAAAAGAAAGTCTTTCTGGTAGATTACCTACATGGGTTTGTGGATATCCATAACCATTTACTTCCTGGAATTGACGATGGTTGTAAAACTGTTGACGAGTCCATTGAAATGATCAAGATGTTTGAAGGATTTGGGGTAAAAAACTTCATTTGTACCCCTCATATTATGAATCATTATTACCCCAATACGCCAAACACCATTAAAGATTCATTTGAACTGCTCCAAAAAGAGTTGATTGCAAGGGATATGGACCAGATTCGTGTTGACTATGCTGCAGAGCACATGATTGACGATGGGTTTGAAACATTGTTGGAAGAAAATACAATAGTACCCTTAAAAAAGAACCATTTATTGATAGAGATGTCTTATTTGCAGCCTTTTCTTCAATTTGACAAAGCGGTACGCTTAATTACTACCCAACAGTTCTTTCCAATTTTGGCACATCCAGAGCGGTACATTTACTATCATCAAAACTACGAGAATTACAAGACTTTTAAATCCCAAGGTATACTTTTTCAGCTCAATTTTTTATCACTTTCTGGATATTATGGTACTGAAATTCAAAAAGTTACAGCAAAACTTTTAAATGATGGGTTAATTGATTTTGTGGCTTCGGATGTACATAACCTTCGTCAGTTGAACGAGCTTAAAAACATAAAAATTTCTACTTCTTTGCTGAACAAAATTCTCCCAGTTATGGAAAGAACAATCCTTAATTTTCTTTAAGGTTTATCCCGTCAATTTCCACCATTTTTTGATGGATTTACCATAGCCATAGCCATACTTGCCACCGTAACCAAGATTGGACTGTTTTACATTATTTACCACAAAAGTTAGATTATTGAGCTTGGACTCCTTTTTCAATTTAAGCGGGAAATCCAAAACTCCTTTATTAGTAAATCCAGCCTTGGTGACGTACACTATTATATTGGAATATTGATTGATCAACAACGTATCCGTAACAACCATTAGAGGGGCAGTATCCACAATGACATAATCGTATTTGTCGGAAACTCTCTCAAACAACTCCTCCATACGTTCACTCATGAGCAGCTCTGCTGGATTTGGTGGAATCTTACCTGAATAGACCACATCTATTGTATTGGAGTGCACCAACATGGGATAAATGATATCCCTGGTTTGCAAAGAATGATCAAACAAGAAATCGGTAAGCCCTAATCTATTTACTCTTTTTGGTTTACCGGTTTGGTCGGCTTCTTTGCTATTGTTAAAAAAGGTATACAACTTCGGATTCCTAATATCGGCCCCGAGTAGAAGTACTTTTTTTCCTGTGTTTGCGAAAATCATGGCCAGATTGGAAGAAATAAATGTTTTTCCCTCACCCGAAACACTGGAGGTTATAAAAATTACATTGTTCTTGCCATGTTTCTTTTTGTTGGATTTAATGATGTAATCCAGATTGGTCCTCAAAATCCGGAGAGATTCAGCCAATACTGTCCTGTCTTCCTTTTGAACCAATTTCTCTTCTCTTTTTGACAGCTTAGGCACCTCACCTAACACAG
The DNA here is from genome assembly GCA_965117065.1 of uncultured Allomuricauda sp. Lineage (GTDB taxonomy): Bacteria > Bacteroidota > Bacteroidia > Flavobacteriales > Flavobacteriaceae > Flagellimonas. The sequence continues at coordinate 113,715 of OZ220751.1, read as the reverse complement.
GTACGTTCCCAACAATTTTCTCCAGGTCGATTTTGTTATGCACTTTATTGTCAAATAGATCAATGCAGTAAATTATCGAGAAAGGTATAAGCATCCCCACCATGATGGCTGCCAAATAAACAAACTTTGTTTTTGGCGCTACCGGAGACAAACTTTTGGGGTAGGCTGAATTTACCACTCGGGACTTGGGTGATGCCGAAGCATAGGCCACTTGGGATTCTTCTCGCTTTTGCAATAGATAGAGATATAATTGCTCTTTTGTCTGCTGTTCCCTTGTAATATCTCTCAATGCTCTTTCGTTACCAGGAGCCGCGTATATTCTTGAATTAATTTGTGAAAGCTGCTTGCCAAGACTGTTTACCTCCAAATTAAGGTTATTGGTAATGTTATTAAGGCTTGACTGCATCCCTATCTTGAGCCCCTCCAGTTGTTGATCTAACTGCACAATGACCGGGTTCTTCTCGTTAGAACTTTTTAGTAGCCTGTTTCGTTGTGAAACCAATTCATTATATCTCCCGGCAGCAATCCCAATGTCCCGATCGGACAATCCAATATTGGATGGGATAATATCATAACCTTGCTGTTCCTCAATAAGTTTTTGCATGGAACTTGCAATGTTCAACTGGATGTTTGCATTTTGGAGCTTGCGCTCATTATCCAAACTCTGCCTAAAATTATCACTGGATTGTACACCTAAATCCGCAGCTATACCACGACGGGATTTGAAAGTTTCTGCACTTTCATCAACCGAAGATAAATTACTGTAAATTTCAGTTATTCTATCATTTATAAAGGCCGAAGTCCTATCAGCAATTTCCTTCTTATCAGAAACAGCGTTCTCATTGTTAACCTTAATAAGTTCATTGATGATATCCACGGCTTTCTGTAATATGGGATCCGTTAGGGATATCTTTAGGATGTTTGAAATAGGGTTTATAGAGGTAACCCTCGTCTTTTCCCTGTATTTTGAGGCTATTTTGTCAATAGGATCAATTACTACTTTTATTCGCTGATTTTTGTACAAATCAATCACCTCATCATTGGGCGTAAGAGTGATTTCTCCCATTTTGGTGGGAATACTAGCCCCAAAGGTATATTTCTTTGGTGCTTCCTTTTCGTCCTCGGAATAGCCAAAAGTAGTGCCCTGCTGAAAGTCCACATAAAATTGGTGCCCTGAAACATTAACCAAAGAATCCTGGGCTAGAAAACTAATATTGAAAGGATACTTTTCTCCGTAAATTTCAGAATTCCTAAGGTTTCCTAACTTAATATATCGAATGTTAAGCTGTAAATTTTGAATGACCTGTTCAAAATTACCCCGTGACGATAATATTTCAATTTCATCAATAATCTGATCTTGGGCGCCAGAAAAGATATCCAAATCCTTTAGTACACTTAACTCAGATGAACCACCCTTTTCTTCAATAATTTGAATCTTTGCCGTTGCATTGTATTCCGGAACCGTATACCTTAAGTAAAAAAAGGCGCCAACCAAAGTAACTATGCAACTGATTACAAACCACTTCCAGTTCTTGAGGTATTTTGAAAAAATAGTATTTAAGTCAAGACCTTTATTCTGCATCATTAGCTATTGAATTCTTTAATAAAGATAATCTATTATTTATTGAGCAATATCACTGCTGAAGTAATTAACAATGAAGCAATTGAGACAGTTATTGACGCACGCTGATCCAAATTGGATGCGGTTATTCCAGATTTGTTGGGCTCAACGTAAACAATATCATTTTGAGTAAGGTAATAGGAAGGTGAGTTCAGCGCTTTTTTGCTGTTTAGGTTTATTCGATTGTAAACTTTGGTACCGTCAAAATCCCTTATCACCATAACGTTGTCGCGTCTACCTTTAATATTGATATCCCCCGCCAGGCCCAAAGCTTCCAAAATGGTGATTTGCTCTCCATTAACACCATAAGTTCCCGGTCTGTTTACAGAACCCAAAACGGTAACGGAAAAATTACGGATTCTAATATTGATAATGGGGTCCTTCAAGTAATCTGTCAATTTATCCCTTAGAAGATCCCTAGTTTCACTAGGTGACAGTCCCACTATTTTTATTTTTCCTATAACGGGAAAGTCAATTTCCCCGTTTTTATCCACCAAATAATTCACCTGTTCTGGTCTAACCCCTCCCTCTTCGGAGCCCTTAAATAGATTGAAGGGAGCACTGGCCTCTGGATCCAACGTTGAAACATGAATACTCACCAAGTCATCCACTTTGAATTTAGTATTGGCTGTACTCTCACTCACCAGAGTTTCAAAATGGCTGGCATCTTGAAAATAAACTACCTCCTTTCGGCTTGCACAAGAAAGGATAAATAATGATAGGGTTGAGAGGATAAAAAGCTTGGTTTTTGAAAACATAGTGAAGTTGTTAAGGCCTTATTAATTAATCGGTTATCACAGTACTGGATTCTTTCTTGGGAACTTGGTCTTTTCCTGTGGAATCCAATTTACAAAAATCGGAATTGTTGGAGATGTATTCAGGAACAATACTTTTCATTAATTGTACAACGTTTCCTTTGAAAAACAGATTTGAAATACAAAGTTCATCGATCATTGTTCTTGTCTTTGTATAGTCAATATCCCTAACCTTGCTGATCATAATCTTGTCATGATAGGTTGGAAGGGTATTTTCACCTTTTGCCAAAAGCTCTTCATACAATTTTTCTCCAGGCCTAAGTCCCGTTATTTTGATATCGATATCATCTGGATAATGCAGACCGGAAAGTCTAATCATGTTTTTGGCCAAATCTAAAATTTTGACGGATTCTCCCATATCAAAGATGAAAATCTCTCCACCTTGCCCCATGGCACCTGCTTCCAATACTAATTGTGAGGCCTCGGGGATGGTCATAAAATAACGTGTAATATCCTTATGGGTCACTGTTAACGGCCCACCTTTTTCAATTTGTTTTCTAAACAGTGGAATTACAGAACCATTGGAGCCGAGAACGTTTCCAAATCTTGTTGTTACAAATTTAGTTTTATCATCTTGTTGTCTACAACTAATGTACATTTCGGCAATACGCTTTGTGGCCCCCATTACATTGGTTGGATTAACTGCCTTATCTGTAGATACAAATACAAACTTTTCAACCGCATGTTCGATAGCGAGGTCAACAATGTTTTTAGTTCCTGCTACATTTATTTTTACCGCCTCATATGGGTTATGTTCCATTAGGGGCACATGCTTATAAGCTGCGGCATGAAAAATTCGGTCTGGTTGATGCTCCTCGAATAGCGCTCTCATCTTATTTTTATCCCTAATATCACTAACGATTGGTATAAAATTAAAGAAGCCAGCCTGTTTCAATTCTTGTTGAAGGTCGTAAAGAGCAGATTCTGCTTGGTCAACGATAACCAGCGAGCGATAACTATATTTACATATCTGCCTCACCAGCTCACTACCAATAGATCCTGCGCCTCCGGTAACCATGATTACCTTGTCTTCAAAATCCTTCATTACCTTACTATTCCTGATCTTAATCGGTGGTCTATCCAAAAGGTCTTCTATCTGAACTCTTTTGATCTGCGAAACCTTCAGTTCCCCATTGATCCAATCTTCAACTGGAGGGACTATTTTTACCTTCACAGGAAGATCCACAATCTCATTGACCAACTCCCTAAGTTGTTTTGGGCGAATGTTCTGTATGGAGAAAACCACCTCAGAGATGCTATGGAACCTTACAAAATCTTTGGTGAGAATGGATTTATCATAAACTTTGACTCCATTAATCTGTTTACCAACTTTTTGAAGGTTGTTATCCACAAACCCAACAACCTTAACTTTCATCTTAGAATGGTTGGTGAGCGTGTTATACGTTATTATTCCCGATTCACCAGCTCCATATACAATCAGATTTTTTGTAGGAACTTCATTGCTTTTGATTAAGCTTTCATAACAGATTTTAAAAACGTACCGTGAGGCTGTCAACGTTATGAAAGTTAGCAAGCTGTTGATTATGATGATTGACAAGGGAATGGTAAAGCCCTCAACCAAATTCATATATCTATTGAATAATATAATCCCTATTATGCCAATACTAGCCAAACAAATAGCATTGAAAATGGCATATACATCCTTTATCCCTGTATGCCGTACTACTCCTTTATAACTTCCCGATATAAGAAAAGCTACTAGGAATAACAGCACAACAATGGGTAGCTGGGTCCATAGTCTTTGGACATCAAAATTAAAACTGAGGTTAAACCTAATGAAGTATGCTAGGACAAAAGAAACCGTAACAATGCATAAATCAATGAACAGCACAGTCCATTTGGATGCGTAATGCTTGTTGTTATCAAAAAGGTATTTCTTTATCATTAAAGTAGGTTTTTTATGATAGTGCAAATTCTCGCCAAATCGTCCACTTCCAGATTGGAACCACTGGGCAAACACAATCCCTTCTCAAAAAGTCTTTCGGACACTCCATTGGTATAGCTCACATGTTCTCTGAAAACAGGTTGCATATGCATGGGCTTCCATAGTGGTCTTGATTCAATATTTTCTTCGGCCAGTGCAATTCTTATCCTTTCCCTCGTTTCAAATGAAGAGGTAAGCATGCATGTTAACCATCTGTTGGAAAAACTTCCTTCAGGCTCATGCAAAAAGGAAATTTCCTGTAGCCCGGAAAGTTGTTCCTTATAATATTCGAAATTCTTTCTTCTGGCATCCACCCTATTTTCCAAAACTTCCATTTGTCCCCTACCGATACCAGCAATCACATTGCTCATTCTATAGTTATGTCCAATATGGGAATGTTGGTAATGAGGTGCATTGTCCCTGGCCTGGGTGGCTAAAAAAACTGCCTTATCCCTTAGTTTTTTATTTTGACACAGCAAGGCGCCTCCACCAGAGGTGGTAATAATCTTGTTACCGTTAAATGATAAGATTCCAATATCTCCCAAACTTCCACATCTATATCCTCTAAAAGAACTGCCCAAGGCTTCTGCGCTGTCCTCCAGTATTGGAATTTTATATTTTTGGGAAATGGCATTGATTTCATCAACCTTGTAAGGCATGCCATATAAATGAACCGGAATTATTGCCTTGGGTTTTTTTCCTAACCGTAGACGATCTTGTATTGCAGCATCCAATAGGTCTGGGTTCATATTCCATGTCTCTTCCTCGCTATCAATAAATATTGGAGTAGCTCCTAGATAAGCAATTGGATTTGCGGAGGCTGAAAAGGTAAAGCTCTGACAAAGGACTTCGTCATTCTTTTTTACACCCAAAAGTTTCAATCCTAAATGAATGGAGGCCGTTCCAGTACTCAAACAGGCCACGTTGACGTCATTACCCACATAAGTGGCAATATCTTCTTCAAATCCGTCAACATTAGGTCCAAGTGGCGCAATCCAATTGGTGTCAAATGCTTGTTGCACATATTGTTGTTCTGTTCCTCCCATATGTGGAGAAGAAAGCCAGATTTTTTCACGCACTCCAGTCTTCATTGGTTGAGTTGAGGTATTTTGAATAAAATTAACCTTAAAGCACTGATTAGCATTCAAATTAAATTAACAAATCGATATACGTTTGAAAAACTCGTTTAAGAGCGAAGGAATTCAAATGGAACACTGTTTTTTTTGGCCCTAGAAGTCATTTATCCGCTAATAACCTAGTTGAAAGACAAGTTATTGGTTAAAGTCTAGTCAATGGCAAAATCAAATTCTTTGTACCATCTACTAAGCACATAAACTGTCCAAATTGATACTGTGTGGTTTTTGTCTCCATACATATGTTGGCTTAGCATGGTCTTGAATTTAGTATAATTCAAATTGGGTACTTTTTGCAAAAAATCATCGCTTAAGGATGCCAAAACTTCCTCTTTTAAGTCTTCCCGGAGCCAATTTTCCAAAGGAATGTTAAAACCTCTCTTGGGTTGATCGAATATTTCTTCTGGGATATATTCGGCAAGGATGTCTCTTAAAATTCTTTTTTGCCTTCCCTTTTGGTATCTAAAGGAAATAGGTAATGTTCTAGCAAACTCTACCACTCTATAATCCAAAAAGGGACTTCTTACTTCTACGGAGTAGGCCATACTTGCCCTGTCTACCTTAACATTGCTGTCGTTCTCCAACCAAAGTTTAATATTAAGATCGGCAGCTTTCTGTAAAATATTCTTGGCCCAATATTTATACCCTTGATAATGCTTCATCCAAGCTTGCCTCTTCTGTTTTAGCAAAAGTCCTTTGGCAGAAAAAATATTCTCTATAAAGTCGTTTCTGGAGGTGGAATTCAAGGCCTTTCTTACCCGTGTATTGTTTTGACCAATGAGGTTTAGAAAAACAGGTCTGGCTAAAACTTTACGGATAGCATAAGGGATATCTATTATAGCCTTGTGTTTTTGAAGAGAAGGAAAATGGGTGTAGCCAATAAAACTCTCATCGCCGCCATCTCCTGAAAGGGCAACTGTTACCACTTGTTTCGCATTTTGATTTAAAAGCAAGGAAGGTAATGCGGAACTATCGGCGAAAGGTTCATCGTATACCTTTACAAACCTATTTAGTTGGTCCAAAACATCCTTCGGTTTACACATGGTTGTTTTATGGTTGGAACCAATGATAGAGGCATATTTTTCAGCAATCTTACTTTCATTGAATCGAGGGTTGTCAAAACCTATGGAAAAGGTATTGATCTTATCCTTGGAAACTTTTGCCGCTAAACTTGAGACTAATGCGGAATCAATGCCTCCTGATAAAAATGAACCTATGGGAACATCTGACTGCAAACGAATTTTAACAGCATCCTGCAATAACTCATGTAGTTCTTCCTTGGCCTCTTGATAACTAATTTTTCTTTCTTTTACCTTTTTAAGATTCCAATATTCAGTAACCTTAAGCTCTTTTTCATCAATGTCGTACTCCAAAAAATTTCCGGGAGGCAAGCTTGTAAAAACCGTCAATAATGGTATAGGGACTTGGAATATATCTACAATCGAGATAAATAGATACCGCTTCTTCATTTACCTTTACTTTTTTATCTAACAACATGGGTCTTAGCTGACTACAAATCTCTAAGATATCATCTTTCAATCGGTAGTATACCGGCTTCACCCCCAACCTGTCTCTAGCACAAAACAATTTGTTGTTTTCAATATCATAGATTACAAAAGCGAACATTCCGTTGATATGTTGAAGCATCTCACTACCCCATTCCTTGTACGCGGCAAGAAGAACTTCCGTGTCGCTTGTTGTTCTAAATTCATATCCTTTGGCTACAAGTTGGTCCTTGATTTCCAAAAAATTATAAATCTCCCCATTAAAAACAATATGGAGGCCTTGATACTCCATAGGCTGGTTGGACCTGCTGTCCAAATCCAAGATGGCAAGTCTCAAGTGACCAAAGGTCATCCCATCCAAGTTCTGGATTCCCATATGATCTGGGCCCCGATAGATTATAGACTTAAGTTTCTTTTCTACAATTCCCCTGTCTAGGGTTGAGCTATTAAAATAAATGCCACACATAGAATTCTAAAATGGTATTTTGGATGACTATGATTTTTCCAACAAATTCAAAGTTCGAAAATACCAGCTTAAAATTTAACTCACGCGATAAAATAAAGAAAACGATAAAAGGCAAGTTTTATTCGTCAAGCCAATAACCTTTGATAGCGATTTCTTAATTTAATTGCAGCTCGACAATGAATATATACAAAAAAAAGAGAGGTAAAATACCTCTCTTTTTATATTAGTTGTAATACGATTTTTAGTTAAAATCAACCATATTGATATATTCTTCAATGTTGGTATATCCATCACCATCAATATCCCCGTTGCTATCATCAATATCAGGATTAAGTCCATTGGATATTTCCCATAAATCGGCCATTCCATCATCATCAGTGTCAAAACTGTTACTTCGGGTTGCCCAAGGGGTAGAACTTACGGAGTTATGGAAATCTCTATAACGGCTTTCGTTGGTAAAGGTTTCGGGACTATTTTCATAATCATCATATGCTCCCTCTCCTTGATTGATAATGGAAAGGTATTCTTCATCTATGAAATCCCATTTCTTCACAACATTACCACTATCACTGATATATTTGCTACATCCTGCATCATTGATAACACTTACAAATGCATCTGGAGCGGATAGCACTGGAAGTGGTGCACCCAATAGGCTGTATTGGTTATCTGTAAAGTTGTTTGCTCCTAATGGGGCGTTTTGTTGACCGCCATTGAACTCAACCCACAAGCTCTCATTTTTAGCGGATAAATCCGTAAATATATTTTTATCAATATAGTTGCCAGATGTATATATGTTATGGTTATAGGAGGTAGAGGCTGTATTTTTAGAACTGCCCAAACCATTTCTGCTTCCACCACCATAGTAATTGTTCATATGGTTCAACTGGGAGTTACCGTTAACAAACGTTAAGCGTGATTGCCAATCCCAGGTCACATTGTTTACAACATCTGCCCTACCTGATGCGTTAATGTTCGGTACTCTGTGCGAAATATTGAAAAACAATGATCTATGGAAACTAAGGTCATAAGCCAAGGATGGGTTAGTACTATCTCCAAACAGGGTACCTGTTTTGGATTCGGCTATAATCATATTCTGTATGGTAAAATTGTATACTGGCATTCCAGAATACGCTCTTGTACTAAACGCTTCATCGCCTCCCCAAGTAACTGAAACATGATCCACAATAATGTCATGGCAGCTTATCCACTCAAAGGCGTCCTCCCCTGTGTAGGTAGGTCTAATTCTGATGTAACGCATGATTACATTATTACATCTATCCGCCCTAAAACGGGTTCCGGTAATGGTTATACCTCCTTCAGGAGCAGTTTGACCTGCTATAGTAAGGTTATTTGTTGAAAGTGTTAACCAAGATGTAAGATTGATTGTTCCAGAAACTTCAAAAACGATGATTCCTCCGTTCGTACTGTTCGCATCAGAAATGGCTTGACGAAAACTTCCAGAACCACCATTATTAAGGTTGGTTACCTTGTATACAGGCTTGCCCCTACCACCTGTAACGTAGGCCCCTGCACCATAAGCAGCTGGGAATGCTTTTAAATCGGTTGAAACGGTATCATCGGTATTTGGGTCACCGTTATCAGGGTTTTCATCCGGGTTATCACCATCGTTGGGATCTTCTCCCTCGTTCGGGTCTTCCTGCCCATCGGTATTCTCATCTTCTACATTTTGCGCAATGTCCTCCTGAACAGAATCCAAAAACAAATCTGAGTCTTTGGCACAAGAACTAAAGGAAATTAACGAAATAAGGGTCCATAACAATAGAATTGGGGTAACAGATTGTCGGTTCATAGATAAATAGGGTTTGCTGGGGTTTAAAATTACTTTTATTTCTTTTTCAATAGATTAAATGACACAATTATTCGATGAAATGCACGATTTAAGAAAAACAATGTCCTACATCGAGTGGTCAAATGTTAAATTTTTCACATATCTCCTAGGTTCAACTAGTGATACTTTAAACAACATGATCTACGTAGTTCGACAGAATTATGGATCACTTCGTCGGATTTTTTAACATAAATCCATCATTTATTCGACCAACTGCAGTTTTCTTTAACATCTATACTGGCAAAGCCGTTTTCAAGGCAAAAAGCTTTTTTGATTAATTGTCTTTCAACGTATTTATTGATTTTATAACCAAGTTTTTTTTCAAAAGAACATTTCTCTATGGATATTTGCCTTATAAATGACCATATGAAAATTCTTGTTACCGGAGCAGCTGGTTTCATAGGCTTCCATCTTTCCCAAGTGCTTGTAAAAAGGGGACATCAAGTTATAGGACTGGATAACATTAATGATTATTACGATACTTCACTTAAGTACGATAGACTCAAAGAGCTCGGTATTTCTAAGGAAAAGGCCAAAACAGGCAACAAAAAGGTAGTCAGTACTTTATATGATGAGGCATTTCAGTTTATCCGTCTGTCCTTGGAACAATCAGTAGAGCTCACCCAACTTTTTGAGAAAGAAGGTTTTAACGTAGTTTGTAATCTTGCCGCGCAAGCAGGGGTACGATACAGTTTGGAAAATCCCAACGCCTATATTCAGGGAAATATAGTTGGCTTTTTCAACATTTTAGAGTGTTGCCGTCACAATGGGGTGGAACATTTAGTGTACGCCAGTAGTTCTAGCGTGTACGGAGCTAACAAAAAAATCCCTTTTGAAACTTCGGATAAGGTGGATCACCCTGTAAGTTTATACGCTGCCACCAAGAAAAGTAACGAGTTGATGGCCCACACTTATACACATCTGTATGGATTTCCTACAACTGGTCTTCGTTTCTTTACCGTTTATGGTCCATGGGGAAGACCAGATATGGCCATGTTCCTTTTTACGGATGCCATGTTAAAAGAGAACCCTATAAACGTGTTCAACCACGGTAACATGGAACGGGATTTCACCTATGTGGATGATATTGTTGAGGGGGTTCTTAAAGTAATTGAGGAAAATGTGCAACCAAGAATCCAAAATGACTTGGCCTATAAGGTGTATAATATTGGGAACAATAAATCAGTAAAATTATTAGATTTCATTGAAGCCATTGAAACTGAACTAGGAATTAAGGCCAAGCGGAACCTTATGGAAATACAGCCTGGGGATGTAGAAAAAACATGGGCCAACGTGGACGATCTAATTCAAGATTTCGACTATCATCCTAATACCCCCATTGAGGTTGGTGTTGCCAAATTTATTTCTTGGTACAAAAAATATTACAATATTGAAGGATAGGAGATCTAAACCTAAAATCATTTTCAAAAAAATAGGGAAACAGTCCCGCATAGAATTCGTTCATCGATTATTAAAGCCGTTAACATAAATCCAGATAATTTCCGATTTCTTTTCTTCATCTTTGCCAGCGAAATAAATATATATGAATATTAATAAGCTCAATCTCAGTCCAGATGCCAGAATTTTGGTAACAGGGGCAGCAGGTTTTATAGGTTCCAACCTTTGTGAATCGTTGTTAGACAATGGCAATCATGTAATTGGTCTGGACAATTTTGCAACCGGTAAAAAAGAGAATATTACCAATCTTGCCAAATTCAGCAAGTTTGAATTTATAGAGGGCGATATCAGAAACCTCGACGACTGCAAAAAAGGCTGTAAAGGAGTGGACTATATCTTGCATCAGGCGGCACTGGGATCAGTACCACGATCTATTAATGACCCCATTACCAGTAATGATGTCAATGTCTCAGGATTTTTAAATATGCTGGTTGCTGCAAGAGATGCAGGAGTAAAGAGATTTGTATATGCCGCCAGTTCATCTACCTATGGAGATTCCAAGGCGCTACCGAAAACAGAAGAAAAAATAGGTAGACCATTATCCCCTTATGCCATTACTAAATTTGTGAACGAGCTTTATGCTGATATTTTTTCCAAAACCTACGGATTGGAAACTATAGGGCTAAGATATTTCAACGTATTTGGAAGAAGACAGGATCCCAATGGCGTTTATGCTGCTGTAATCCCAAAGTTTGTTATTCAACTTGTAAACAACGAGTCTCCTGTTATTAATGGCGATGGAAGCTACTCCAGGGATTTCACCTATATCGACAATGTTATTGAGATGAACGTGCGGGCTTTGGTTACAAAAAACAAAGAGGCCATCAACACCGTTTACAATGTAGCCTACGGGGAACGAACTACTTTGAACGAATTGGTTGGGCTATTAAAAGACTATTTAGGAGCTTTTGATTCTAAAATAGCTGATGTGGAAGTTGTGTATGGTCCAAACAGACAGGGCGATGTACCACACTCTCTTGCCTCTATTGATAAGGCCAAGGATTTATTGGGTTACGACCCAGAATTTGATTTTAAATTAGGCCTTAAAGAGGCCGTTAATTGGTATTGGAAAAATTTAAGATAATAACATTTCTATGAATCTTACAGTTATAGGTACTGGCTATGTAGGGCTGGTAACAGGCACATGTTTTGCCGAAATGGGGAATAAAGTTACTTGTATCGATATCGATGCTAAAAAAATTGACAACCTAAAAAATGGGGTCATTCCTATATATGAACCTGGGTTGGAGGATATGGTTTCTCGAAACGTAAATAATAAAACCTTATTCTTTGACACCAAATTGGAAAATCACCTGGAAGGGTGCGACGTAGCATTTATTGCAGTCGGAACTCCAATGGGGGAAGATGGTTCTGCTGATCTACAGTATGTCCTTCAGGTTGCTGAGCACATAGGAAAACACATGGAAAGCCCGCTGATTGTTGTAGATAAGTCCACCGTTCCGGTGGGTACTGCCGACAAAGTAAAAAATGCAATACAAGAACAATTGGATATCAGGAACAAAAAAATTGATTTCCAAGTAGCTTCCAATCCTGAATTTTTAAAGGAAGGTGATGCCCTTAGTGATTTTATGAAGCCTGATCGGGTAGTCATTGGTACCGAGGACAAAGCTACTGCTGAAAAAATGCGCCGTCTCTATGCTCCTTTCTTTCGAAGCAGTATGGATAGGTTGATTGTTATGGATGTGCGTTCGGCAGAGATGACCAAATATGTGGCCAATGCCATGCTTGCCACCAAAATTTCTTTCATGAATGAGGTATCCAATATTTGCGAAAGGGTTGGTGCCGATGTCAACAAAGTAAGGGTAGGTATAGGTTCTGATAGCCGTATTGGCTATAGTTTTATCTATCCCGGTAGTGGTTATGGTGGATCCTGCTTTCCCAAGGATGTTAAAGCACTTAAAAGAACTGCCGAAAAAGAAGGGTATTCTCCCCAACTGCTAAATGCAGTGGAAGATGTTAATGACAGACAGAAATTTGTAATTGCAAAAAAAGTTATATCCCACTTTGGCAACGATCTATCCAATAAAACGTTTGCTGTTTGGGGATTGGCTTTCAAACCAGGTACAGATGATATGCGGGAAGCACCTGCTATTTATATAATTAAGGAGTTGGTCGCAAAAGGGGCAAAAGTTCTTGCATATGATCCAAAAGCCATACATGAGGCAAAGGAGTTTTATTTGAAAGATGTGGAGAATGTAACTTATGTTGATTCCAGATATGATGCCTTGCAAAATGCAGATGCCCTTTTGTTGTTGACCGAATGGAAGGAGTTTAGAGCTCCTGATTTTGGAGAAATAAAAGAGAGACTTAACCAACCTTTGATTTTTGATGGACGTAATCAATATGATGACCAAAGATTGGAAGACCTTGGATTTAAATATTTCCGAATAGGAAAGAAGGATTAATCGCCTGTTCCATTTAAACCTCAATAAACACAAACATTAACCATGAGTGAAAATAAAATTGCTGTAATTGGATTAGGCTATGTGGGACTTCCCCTAGCCAGATTATTTGCCACCAAATATCCTGTAATCGGATTTGATATTAACCAAGAGAGAGTGCAAGAACTCCGGGCAGGGACAGATGCCACACTAGAAGTAGAAGACCACCTATTACAAGAAGTTTTGGCAGATGCCCCCAAAATGGACACGGGACTGTATTGTACCTTCAATAACGAAGACATTGCGGACTGCAATTACTACGTAGTAACAGTTCCAACACCTGTTGATAGTACCAATAGACCCATTCTAACCCCTCTTTATAAGGCAAGTGAAACTGTAGGGAATGTGCTAAAAAAAGGGGACATTGTTATTTATGAGTCCACCGTATATCCTGGAGTTACAGAGGAGGAATGTGTTCCAGTTCTAGAGAAGATAAGCGGCCTAAAGTTTAATGAAGATTTTTATGTGGGGTATTCGCCAGAGCGTATAAATCCAGGCGACAAGGAACATACTGTAGAAAAAATCTTGAAAGTAACCTCTGGTTCAACTCCAGAAATTGGTAAAAAGGTAGATGCTCTATATGCTTCTGTCATTACCGCCGGGACCCATTTGGCGCCAACTATTAAGGTTGCAGAAGCGGCCAAAGTAATTGAAAACTCGCAACGTGATATCAATATTGCATTCGTAAATGAACTGGCTAAAATCTTCAATTTAATGGAGATAAATACCAAAGATGTTTTGGCTGCGGCAAGTACCAAATGGAACTTTTTGCCATTCAAACCTGGATTGGTAGGAGGGCATTGCATTGGCGTAGACCCATACTATTTAGCTCAAAAAGCACAACAATACGGGTATCATCCAGAAATAATTCTCTCTGGTCGCCGTATGAATGATGGAATGGGCAAATATGTGGCTTCAGAAGTTGTAAAACTCATGGTGCAGAATGATCTTAAAGTCAAGGAAGCAAAAATCTTGGTCATGGGAATTACTTTTAAAGAAAATTGTCCTGACGTTAGAAACACCAAGGCTGTAGATGTAATAAGCAACTTACAAAGCTACGGTACCCAAGTTCATGTTTATGACCCTTGGGCATCCCCGGAAGAAGTGTCTCACGAATATGGATTAACTACAATCCAAGATTTGCCCGATGAGAAATATGGTGCTGTTGTATTGGCCGTGGCACACAAAGAGTTTTTGAACCTTGATTTTCAAAGTTTATTAGCAGAAAATGGAGTGTTGTACGATGTAAAAGGAGTTTTGCAATGCGAAACCCATGGGTCTTTGTAATCTGTTAATCAAGGCTAAGGCATACTAAACTGTTTAAATAACCCTATAGAAACCAACCTGAAAAATGCTGTTTAATTCATTTGAGTTTGCAATTTTCTTTTTGATTGTTTTTCTCCTGTATTTTTTTAATTACAAGAGATTAAGAGTACAAAATCTCATTTTGTTGGTTTCCAGTTACGTATTCTATGGATGGTGGGATTGGCGATTCCTATCCTTAATTCTTATTAGTTCTGTTAGTGATTACATTATTGGGCTTAATATTGAAAAAAGTGAAGATGTCGTTAAGAGAAAAAGGTTACTCTTTTTAAGTGTATTTATAAATCTGGGCATCCTAGGTTTCTTTAAATATTACAACTTTTTTGCCGCATCTACCGTGGATGCATTAAACTTCTTTGGACTTCAGAGCAATCCATTTTTTATTAAGGTAATATTGCCGGTTGGGATAAGTTTTTACACTTTCCAGACTATGAGTTACACCATTGATATTTACAGGAAACAGATGAAGGCAACCAACAATTTGTTGGAATTCATGACTTTTGTGTCTTTCTTTCCACAGTTGGTGGCAGGACCAATAGAACGTGCAAAAAACCTTCTTCCCCAATTCGGTGTCAAAAGAAAATTTGATGCAAACGAAGCCAAGGAAGGAATAAAGCAGTCTATTTGGGGGCTTTTCAAAAAAATCGTTATTGCCGATAACTGTGCACAATATGTAAACCACATTTTTGACAATGCCGATGTACTCCCAGGCAGCATGTTGCTAATTGGAGTGTTGTTGTTCGCCTTTCAAATTTATGGGGATTTCTCTGGGTATTCAGATATTGCTATTGGTATTTCCAGAATATTGGGCTTCAATCTTATGCAAAACTTTAAATCCCCATACCTGGCAGAAAACATCCAAGATTTTTGGAGACGATGGCACATATCGCTGTCTACTTGGTTTAGAGATTACGTATATATCCCGTTGGGAGGAAGTAGGTCAAATTCGCAACTTAGAAGGGTTTTCAATATTGTTGTAACCTTTACTGTGAGTGGGTTTTGGCATGGTGCAAACTGGACCTTTATAATTTGGGGGGCATTACATTCCTTGTTTTACCTGATTCAAAATAGCTTTAATAAGTTGATGGGAAAAGCAAATGGTGGTAAGCCTTATACCATGCCACAAGCACCGAGTATTATTTTAACATTTATAGCGGTTACGCTAGCTTGGGTATTCTTTAGGGCTGATTCGGTTACTATAGCCCTATCCATTATTTCTGAAATCCTCTCTTCCTCCATACTGACCAATCCAATACCCTTTTTAAAGCAATACGGTTCTTCCGTTCAGCCCTTTATTTTGGTGATAAGTATTGGTTATTTAGCCTTGTTTGAACTCTTGAACCGTAATGCCAAGTATTCGTTTCAAGTTTCAACCTATAGGATTCCCATTAAGGCCTTGGCCTTTAGCTCCATGTTGCTTTTAATTTTATTTTTCAGAGCCACAAATGGTAAAATCGACTTTATCTACTTTCAATTTTAAGATGAAGCTATGAAGAAAATATTGCTTAAATCCATTCCGTACCTCATAGGTTTCTTGATTATAAACCTTATTTGCTATAAATCCAGCAACTTCTTTGCCAAGGAGAGTGAATATGTAGGTAAAATTGAATCCAGTATCTCTTCTAAAAATGAAGTGCTATTTTTAGGGGATTCCCATTCAGAAACTATTAAGCTGCTCAATTTAGATCAGAACGTGGGCAATTTAGCATTCGGTGCAGATGGGGTCAGGGAAATGTACGTGAAGTCGCTAATTACATTGGAAAAAAACCCTAAAGCCAAATACGTTTTCATATCCACAGAGCCTCAGATATTCAATAATAGCCTTTCATCCAATAGTTCCTTTCTTAACCCCTACCTTTTAACCATCACAGATTCACTTAATGTGTATGACAAGGACAAGTTGGATTTACTGGTTGAGAAAGTTCCATTGTTCAACGATAGCTATTTAAAATACTATTTGAACAACATCTTTTTAAGTGTAAAAACTTTTAAAAATGGTAAGGAAGAGAAAGATTGGGAGGGCACTTCAGATAAAGCCAAAAGAGAAATAGCTACACAAACAGGGAAAATTGACCATAATGCAATTCTTACCAACGAAAACGACACCCTTGTTTTCCGAAAAACAATAGACCTCTATAAATCAAGAAATATCAAAGTAATTGGCATTAGATTTCCAGTTTATGCAGAATACATGGCGCAATGCGATCAAAACGACTTGGAGCAGGTAGATCGGTTTGTGCAAAGCCTAAACTTGGATTACAATTTGGATTACTCATCAACCATCAAAGATCCTTCATTGTTTGCAGATGAAGATCATTTGAACAAAGAAGGGATCACATTACTGTCTAAACACATTTATGAAGACACCGGAGTGAAACTTTCTAAATAATTTTTAGTACCACCCCCATTTAAACTAGGTGTTTTGCAATCTATGAACCCAACTAAATGAATGATTTAATATCCGTAGTAGTTCCCGTTTATAATGCAGAAAAGTACTTGGAGCGTTGTGTGCAGAGTATTTGTGGACAGACTTACAAAAACCTGGAAATTATTCTAGTAAACGATGGTTCATCGGACAATAGTGGGGCATTATGCAAAAAATTAGCGAGCTCTGATGACAGAATAAAGGTTATCCAGCAAGAAAACGGAGGGTCCAGCATCGCCAGAAATACAGGTTTGGATTATGCAACCGGAGATATTTTAGCGTTCGTAGATAGCGATGACCATCTGGATTTGTCCATGTTTGAGCAGATGATGGAATTGATGGTTGCCAACGATTTGGATGTGGTGGAAATTGAAAGAGACGATCCCTCCAAAAAAAGGAGGTTTGATAATGAATTTAGAATAGAAAGTAGAAATAAAGCCCTACAACGCATTATTCCCAGTTCAAGTTTTCAGGTTTGGAAAAGGCTGTACAAAAAATCCGTTGTAGCAGACATGCGGTTTATTCCGAACATAATTCATCAAGATGTTTTTTACATTATAGATATGATGAACAGGGTTGAATCCGTAGGACATCTCAATTCCCCCTTGTATTTTTATAACAGGGAGAGTGAAAGCATTATTCGAAGCAAGTATACTCCCATGAAACGTGATGTGGCTATAAGAGCCACAGAGTATATTAAAAATAATATTCCGCAATCAGAGGAACTGAATCGGGTAATGAATCAGTACATCGTAAACTACTACACGGACCATTTTTACCTTATTAGCAAGAATAAAACCTTGGATACAGACAGGGAATACCGTCAAAAACTAAAACAAGAAATTAAAAAGGCATCCATCAATTCCCATATAAGCCAAAGAACAAAATTCATTTTGTTCTTACCAATGACCATAATTGAAATTTTGGCATGGGCCCATGCCAAGTACAAGCATTTTCGTAATTGATTAACCCATGTCTAGATTAGCACTTACTTTAAAAAATGCATGGATCGCCATAACGTTCCATGTGTTATATGTGTTGACTCAATTTGTAGCCAGAAACATCTTCCTGGACTATTTGGGTGACGATTTTGTGGGTACTATGGGAACCATAAAAAGTATCCTGCAATTTCTAAACTTAGCTGAATTGGGTATTGGTGCTGCGGTCGGTTTTGCTCTTTATGGACCCATCTTCAACAACGACAAAAACAAAATCAATGAGATTATAGGATATCTGGGCTACCTATACAAAAGGATTGGATTTATTGTGCTGACAGTGGCGGTAATCTTGACTTTCTTTTTTCCAACCATTTTCGCCAACAGCTCAGTGGAAGATGGCATCATTTTGTATTTGTTTGCAGCCTTGCTGACAAGTAATCTTATAAGCTATTTCTTTGCTTACTTCCTATTTCTGCTGGAAGCAGACCAAAAGAACTACGTCAACAATGTCATAAATCAGACTGCCTTTATATTAAAACTGCTTATCCAGTGTGCCGTTCTTTTCTTCTGGCAAGATGTGGTCCTTTGGATTAGTTTGGAGATTGTTTTCTCCGTTCTGTATGTTATTGTGTTGCGCAAAAGGATAGCAAAAATTTATCCTTGGCTAAATTTTAAATTCAAAACAACCAAGGAAATTCGGAAAAGTAATGGTCTTCTACTGCAAAAGATAAAGCAGTTAAGTATTCATAAAATAGGCAATTTCGTCTCCAATGGCACTGATAACATATTAATATTCACCTTTATCAACCCTGAAAGTGTTGCCTTTGTAGGGAATTACCAACTGGTAATGAACAACCTTAATACTCTTTTGAACAAAATGTTTGTGGGGACCAATGCAAGCGTTGGGAATTTGGTGGCAGAAAACGACCTGAAAACCATGGAAAAAGTCTTTTGGGAAATGATGGCCTTGAGATTCTTTTTTGCAGGAGTTCTTTCCATTGGGCTTTGGATTGGTTTTGATGGTTTCATTACATTCTGGCTAGGAGAAAGTTATTTGCTATCCAAATACATCTTAGGCTGCTTCATAGGCATCTTTTTTATTCTACAGGTAAGACAACCTGTAGATTGTTTCAAACAGGCCTTCGGACTTTATGGGGATACTTGGGCGCCATTGGTACAAAGCACAGTTAATTTGGGCATATCACTGGTATGTGTAGTTAAATATGGTATTATTGGGGTTTTATTTGGCACCATTGTAAGTCAGCTAATCATTGTAATGCTATGGCGACCCTATTACCTTTTTAAGTACGGTTTTAAGTGGCAGGTTATAAAATATGTCAAGGGATTCTTGTCACATATCGTTTACCTCGGAGTAACAGCAGCATTGTGCGCAATTCCAATTGGCTATATGGATTTTGGAGAAGGGCCTGGTCTTACTTCCTTTCTTTTAAAATTGTTGGTTCCCGGTTTAATTTTTACGTTGGTTTATTTTTGTGTTTTATGGATATGCAGCAGGGGTTTCAAAAATGTAATAAATCGTTTTAGACGTTATTTTTACAAAAGGTTTGGGGCTTAAATTCAATTTTTAGGAAATGGCTAAAATCAAATTTCAAGGATATAGTTACCGTTAATAATAGGTATGAGGTACGCACTGATCTTTCTTCTAATATTATTTGCTTCCTATTCGGATATCTTCCTGTTTAGGGTAGGTATTGTGCCTTTTACGCCATCTAATTTCCTTGTACCTCTGTTCATTCTTTTGGCCTTTCTTAAATATTCCCTTAAGGATTATTACGACATTGTTAAAACTCCAAGTTTTAAGTTCTTGCTTTTTTTGTTGCTTATTTCCCTTGTCTATACCATTCCCACAAAAGCAGAGACCAGCATTCTTATTACCACCATTTCCCTTGAAGTTATTTCCGTACTTCTGTATCTATTTGCTGTACAAGTTTTTAGGACAGAAGAAAAAAAGTTGGTCATTTTCTTTGTCATTGCTTCCTTTCTTGTACTTGCGGGGAGCGTCTGGTACGATTTCTTTATTGGATTGCCTAATTATAATGCACACCTCGCGCAAAGCGCAAGAAAAGGAGGGTTTGGAGAGAATCCTAATCAGGCTGCATCCGGTATTAAATTTTTGGCCTTAGGAATGTTAATGTTCCTGTACAAATACAAAACCATAAAGTATGTGGCCATTTTTCTTATTGTGATGTCAATTTTCTTGACATTTTCAAGAAGTGGAACAGTGTCCTTGGTTATCATTTTAATCATGGGGACCATGAACAACTGGAAACCAACTTTTCAGCTTACCCCTATTGGACAGTTCAAAAGTATGGTACAGATATTTCTTCTCTTTTCCATGCTTTATCTGGTTTTACTTTCGCTTGCTGATATCATAAAAAAAGAATTCCCAGCTTTTACAAGGGGAGCAGCCGGCGAAAGAATGGAACTGTTGTTGGGTCAAAGTGAACAGGTATTGTTTGAATCCAGTGACAACTCTGAACTTAGTCGGACCGGTTTGTTCAAAAGCTACTTCAACGCATTTTTGGACAATCCATTTGGATTGGGTACCGGATATAGCTCAGATAAATCTTTAAACAGACTAAAAACCCACAATTACTATCTATATATGGCGGTGGATTTTGGAATAATAGGGCTGGTCGTCTATGTGCTGTATCTGGTCGTCAATTTAAAAATCGCCATAAAGGAAAACCAATATTACTATTTCATTTTTGGAATGTTATTAATCATTGAAGGGTTAATATCACATAGTATTTTCATAGAAAGGTCGTTATTGATATGCCTGGCATTCTTTGATGCCCAAATCTTTATTAGTAAAAGAAATGAAACCATTGAAAAAGAATAGAATCAAAGTCGCTTTCGTTTTACCCACTTTAAGTCCTGGAGGAGCGGAGCGTGTAATGTCCTTTGTTGCCCAAAATCTGAACAAGGAGGAGTTCCAAACATCCCTTTGGATAACTGGAAAGCCCTCGGAAAATGACTACCAGATCAAGGAAATTGATTTAATCTACTTTGAAAAACCCCGGGTTTTAAAGTCAGTTGGAGCACTGATGGCCCAATTGAGAAAAGAGAAACCTGATATTGTTATAAGTTCCATTGCACACCTCAACAAACTTATGGGATTAATATCCCGATTCTTCCCAAGAATCAAATTCGTGGGCAGGGAAGCCAATGTACTGAGTGTGCTTAAAGAATTCAGGACAAAAAAGTCCTCAGGACACGGACTGTTTAGATTTTCCTATTTATCTCTAGACAAAATTCTTTGCACATCCATGGACATGCTAGATGATTTTAAAACAGTTTACGGATTTCCGGAACAAAAACTTGCCTTGATCAACAATCCCATTAGTCATCAATTTGAGGGAAAAAAAGAGGCTCAAAAGCATACAGGTCCTATTCGCTTCGTCACTGTGGGTAGTATGAAAAAGCAAAAAGGCCATGAAAGAATCCTTAAGGCGCTGTCCAAGTTGGATTTCGAATTTACATATACCATGGTCGGTAATGGTTCTGAGCGTGAAAAGATTCATGCTTTGGCCAAAGAATTAAAAATAGACCACAACATAAACCATATACCCTATACCAAAAAAGTGGATGAATATCTTTCCGAAAGTGATTTGTTTCTTCAAGGAGCTTATGTAGAAGGGTTTCCAAACTGTTTGTTGGAAAGTTCCGCAGTAGGTCTACCAATTGTTGCTTTTAATGCAGTGGGAGGACTCAATGAAATAGTTCAAGAAGGATTCAACGGATACATAGCCAACAGCGAAAAAGAATTTGTTGAATTGGTTACTAAATCAGTCCATGAAAAAGAATGGGATTACAAGGAAATTGCGAAAAATACCCAAGATAAATATGGAACCGAGAAAATCTTGAGTAAATATGAATCTCTTTTAAAAAGTTTGGTGAACTAAAATGCGTTTAGGAATTCTAGTTTATTCTTTGTCTGGAGGAGGCGCCGAACGTGTAGTCTCCTATTTGCTGGCCCATTTCAATAATATTGGAATCGAGGTTTATTTGATCTTGATGAACGAATCCATAAAATTTGAAGTTCCAGATGGTGTTGAAGTTCATTTTATCGAAAAATCAAACGCCAGTGAATCAGGGTTAAAGAAATTATTGAAAATCCCTGTGCTGTCATACCGCTATGCGAAACTTGCCAAAAAACTTCAAATTACTCATTCGTTAAGCTTACTTACAAGACCTAATTATATCAACATTATTGCACGTTATTTCTATCGGGGAATAGATAAACTGATGATCAGTGAGAGGGCCTTTCCGAGCTTACAGTACGGGTATGGAGGACTTAATTCTAAAATAAACCGTTTCCTTATTTCCAAATTGTACCCCAAGGCGGATTTGGTCATCTGTAATTCAGAAGGAAACAAAAATGACCTGGTGGAGAATTTTAATATCCCACAAAGACTTACTACCGTTATTAACAACCCCATTGATTTCAATAAAATAGACCTTATTGATCCTTTGAACGGTTTTTTTGATAAAGATTACTTTAATCTTATAAGTGTAGGCCGGATGGATGAAGGGAAAAACCACAAACTATTGATAAACGCCATTTCCAGGTTTGATAAGGTTCGGCTTTACATATTAGGTGATGGTCATTTGCGCCTTGAGCTTGAAGAATTGATAAAATCCAAAAACCTGGAAGAAAAGGTGTTTCTTCTTGGATTTAAACCTAATCCATACCCCTATTTAAAAAGTGCTGACTTATTTATTTTTGGGTCCAATCATGAGGGATTCCCAAATGTACTTCTGGAAGCTATGGCGTGTGGTTTACCCATACTCTCCACCAATTGTAAGTCTGGTCCTAGTGAAATCCTTGAATACAACGGAACAGAAAGCAATGATCTTATGCTTACGGAGTATGGAATCTTGGTACCAGTCAAAAATGAAGAGTTAATGCATAGGGGAGTTGAATATTTCCATTCAAATTCCCAATACAGTGCTAAATGCAAAAAAAATATTGCCAAACGAATAAAAGACTTTGACACCTCTATTATTCTAGGCGAATTTGAACATGTTATCTTTAAAAACAACTAAAAAATGTGCGGAATAAACGGGTTTGTTCTTAAGAACAACAACATAAATCCCAAGGAACTTACGTCAACAATAGATGGGATGAACAAGCTGATTCTGCATCGCGGTCCCGATGATGATGGTGTTTTTGTGGATCAAAATAATGCCTATAGTATTGCCATGGGCATGCGGAGGTTATCCATTATAGATTTAAGTTCGGGAAAACAGCCCATTTTCTCTGAGGACAAACAAATCGTCATTGTATTTAATGGGGAAATTTACAACTATCTAGAGCTAAAAGAGGAGTTGTCCAAAACTGGAGTCACATTCAAGACCAACAGTGATACAGAAGTCATCCTAAAATTATACGAAAAAGAAGGCCCCTCCTCTTTTCAAAAGTTGGATGGGATGTTTGCCTTTAGTATTTATGACAAAAAGAAGGATAAAGTATTTATTGCCCGTGACTTTTTTGGTGAAAAACCCTTGTACTATTATCAAAATGGAGACCAAATAATTTGGTCTTCAGAGTTAAAATCGCTTATCTATAAATTAGGGCAAAGGCCCCCCATTTCTACGGCAGGGTTAAACCTTTATTTTAGACTCACCTATATTCCCGCTCCCTATACCATCTACCAGGGAATCCGTAAACTGGAAGCCAACCATTATATGGTTCTGGATTTAAAAACCCAGCATCTTTCCATTTTGCCTATTGAAAAAGATGTACTTGAGGAGGACAAGAAAAACATCACACTTGAAGACGCCAAGAAAAAAGTCAAGGAACTGGTTTATCAAAGTGTGTCTAGCAGATCTATTGCGGATGTACCCTTAGGGACCTTTCTATCCGGAGGGGTGGACTCCTCCATAGTCTCGCTCTGTTTGGCACAACATAAATCATCTCCTATTGAAACATTCTCGATTGGGTTTGAAAAGAAATCCTTTGATGAGACTGACAAATCTAGAACAGTTGCTGAATTAATCAATAGCAACCACCATGAATTTATTATCAATGAAAAGGATCTGGAGGAAAATGTAAATGAAATTTTACTGAATTTTGATGAACCCTTTGCAGATTCTTCCTCACTGCCCACCTTTCTAGTTTCCAATCGGACTAGGGAACATGTTACCGTTGCACTTACAGGAGATGGGGGCGATGAAATGTTTGGGGGTTACAATAAATACTATGTGGGGAAAATGAACAATAAATATACGGGTATTGTTCCCCGTGGTGTCCATTCGGTATTGCACAAAGCTGCTAGTCCATTGCTGAAAACCTCTAATGATGACAGAGGGTATCGCTTCAAAATAAAACGCCTACTCAACTCCGTAGACTACAATGGGCAATTTTACTGGGATATTATTTCATTGGGCTTTACCAAAAATAGTCTACATAAATACTTACTGCCAACCCGCTTGGATGAGGAGGTTTTTAACGGATACAAAGAAAAAACCAAAATTGACAGACCGCAGACACTTGGAGATTTTAGATTAATAGATAAGCATGTTAGTCTGGAAGGCGATATGTTGGTTAAAGTGGATAGGACCAGTATGATGAACTCTTTGGAATGCCGGGCTCCCTTTTTGAACAAAGAAATTTGGCACTATGCCAACTCCTTACCAGAACATTTTTTGATGAATGGTTGGAACAAGAAATTTATTTTAAAAGAGGCTTTTAAAGATCAGTTTCCTGAAGGGTTTTTGGAAAAAGGTAAAAGCGGTTTTGGCGCACCCGTTGGAGATTGGTTAAAGTTGTCACTGAAAAAGGAATTGGAAAGCTATATTCAAGAAAAACAGCTAATTGACCAACAAATTTTTAATCCAGACACCGTAATTCCATTGGTAAAAAATCATCTATCCGGGAAAGAAGATAATACCTTTAAAGTATGGACCTATTATTGTTTTCAAAAATGGTATTTCAATACCTATCAATCCCTTTAAGATGAAAAAGAAACTCATTAGAATAACAACTGTTCCAGGGTCCTTGGGTGTGTTATTGGATGGCCAGTTAAAATTCATGTCAGAACATTATGAGGTTGTTGGTGTTTCATCCTCCGGAAAGGGTTCTACAACTCTTGATATGGTTGCACAAAAAGAAAATGTAAGGGTAATTCCTGTAGAGATGAGCCGAAAAATTACGCTAATCCAGGACTTAAAGGGTATTTTCCAACTTTGCCGTGTCTTCAGGAAAGAGAAACCAGATATTGTCCATACGCATACACCAAAAGCTGGGCTCTTGGGCATGATTGCTGCATACCTTACCCGAGTTCCGCATAGATTGCATACTGTGGCAGGCATGCCCCTTTTGGTAACCACTGGAAAAAGAAGAAAGCTTTTGGATTTTGTAGAAAAGCTTACCTATTTCTGCGCTACCAAAGTGTACCCCAATTCTTTTGGGTTAAAGCAAATTATACTGGACAACGGATATACTGCCCAGAGAAAAGTCAAGGTTATTGGGGAAGGAAGTTCCAATGGAATTGACACCTCTCTTTTTAACCCAAATAACTATACCTCAAAAGACAAAAAACCGCTTCGCGAATCTCTTGGTATAGACGAAAATGACTTTGTTTTCATCTTTGTGGGACGACTAGTAAAAGATAAGGGCATAAACGAACTTATTGAGGCTTTTACCCAATTAAGCAAAGATTATAAAAATGCTGCACTGCTTTTGGTGGGCGGTTTTGAAACTGAGTTAGATCCCCTTTTGCCTGAAACCATATCTTTGATAGCCAACAACAGAAAAGTCATTTCGGCAGGTTGGCAGAATGACGTAAAACCCTATTTCTCTATCTCCAATGCCTTGGTATTCCCAAGTTACCGGGAAGGATTTCCAAATGCGGTATTGCAATCAGCCTCCATGGGATTGCAAAGTATTGTTTCGGATATCAATGGATGTAACGAAATAATTGAAAACGGTAAAAATGGGATTATCGTAGCTCCCAAGAGTGTTAAGGAATTGTTCAATGCAATGGTATCTATTCTCAATAAGGAAGTTGCCTTACTGGAAGCTGAACAAATCAGGGAATTGATTGAAAAAAAATACAATAGGAAGGTCATCTGGCAAAACATATTGGAAGAGTACAAAACTTTGTTTGCCTAGAAAATTTAAACTAACTCCTAATCTAATATCCATGTACAAATCTTTTTTTAAACGCATTTTGGATCTTGTACTATCCATTTTAGGCTTTATTGTTCTTTTACCGGTATTTTTATTGGTTTGGTTCATTTTGCTGTTTGTGAACAACGGGAAGCCATTCTTTCTTCAGCCAAGACCAGGCAAGAATGAAAAAGTGTTCAATATCCTTAAGTTCAAGACCATGACTGACAAAAAGGACGCAAATGGAAAATTGCTCCCAGATGATTTACGGGTAACCAAATTTGGCACTTTTCTACGAAACACCTCACTAGACGAGATTCCTCAACTAATCAGTATCATCAAAGGAGACATGAGTCTTATTGGGCCGCGTCCCTTAAGGGTTCGATATCTCCCCTATTATACCAAAGAAGAACAAATTAGGCATACGGTGCGACCAGGAGTTACTGGCCTTGCCCAAATTTCTGGAAGAAATCTATTGGACTGGGACAGCAGGTTACAAAAGGACATTGAATATGTGTACAACCTCTCTTTTGGGTTGGATGTAAAGATTCTTTTCAAAACGTTTCTAAAAGTGCTATCCAGCAAAGATGTAGCGCTGGATTCAGAATCAGGGATGATTGATTTTGATGAATTAAGAAAAAGTAAACACTGAGCTGTACAAATATTGGATAGTGGCTATTGAGATATTATAAAGTCAATACTATTTTCTTCCGTTTGGGATTTTACGCTAACTTTTTTTTGATTTTTCGCAGCATTATTGATGACTAGTTTCCTTTTGCCAGAAGCTAGCAAGGGAATATTTTTCACATATTGAATTTTAAGATTGGCATCCTCCCCAAAGTACTCCAAATATTGTTGGCGAAGTGCATCTTCATCACGGGCATGTAGTCGTTCGAGTGACTTTATTTTTATGATATAGTGATCATTCTCTTCTTGTACAAACTGAAATTGCTCAATGTCCTTAAACTGTAAGATATGATGAATGATATGTGAAGAAACAAATGCGCCCTTGGTATCCGTAAACATATCCATTTTTCTGCCTTCTACCCCAGTAAAAGTATATCCTTCAGTGGTTGGATCAAGTTCTATGGCACCAACATCACCCGTATCATATCTGACCAATGGCATGGAGTAGTTAAAAAGATCAGTAATTACTATCCTTCCAGATTGTCCTGGAGGTACAGGTCTGTCCTCATTTAAATCCAATATTTCCACATGATAACTTGCCCAGTTAATCTCAAAATTGTCCGTTTTGCTATTGGGTTGTTGTTGGGAAAGTATACCATTTTCGCTATTGGAGTATCTGGATACCACTTCAATATTAAAATACTTCTTTATTTTTTCCTTAACCTCAGGGTTCAAAGCTTCAGCAACGGCAATGGCAGAGCTAACCTTACATTTCACAGGAGTACCCCCTCGTTTGTCTAAGTACTTACAAATGGAATCCAATGCAGACGTATAGGCCAGTAAATTAATGCAAGACTTATCATTTTCAATTTCGTGAATCAGCTTGGCTATATTTCCTTCTCCTAAATCATCTACTGAGTAAGCCGAGATATTCTGAACAAAGGACTGAAGCTTGTTTTTATTGTATTGTTTATCCCACAACCGTAAGTAGTACAATTTAGAACCAAGGTCAAAACCAGCACGCTTTGCAAAAAATAGAGTGTCCGCGGTATTTCTATTCCTTTTGTTCTTATCGTGCAAAATTCTAAATGGCTTACCCGTTGAACCACTTGTAAGTACTTGATGGTTATGCTTGTGTACGTATTCTTGACTTCTGAATTGCTCAAATTTTTCCCGTACCGTTTGCTTATCAACAACAGGGAAATTTTCAAGGTTGGTTTCATCCTCAGAAATATTGAAGTAAAATGGCACTGTTTTGACCACGTGTTGCAAAAGATTGGAAAGGTGTGCTGATTTTATTTCTTTTGTTTTACCTGAAGAAGGATTGTTTTGAACCCATTCAATCTCTTTATAATGTCTTCTGATATTACCCCCTTTAAGCGCATCAGCAATCCAAAAAGCAATCCTGCGTATTTTTTCGAGTACTCTAACCATGCTTAACTGTTTAATCTTGAGGGGGAATTTATAATTGTTCTCGCTTACTTATTCTTTGTACGTCGTTGGTCCGTTTTAGTGCTGACGTAGATTATTTCGTTTTTTAAACTATCAATAACATAAGAAAAATGACTTATGCTCTTTTCGGGGATCTTTAAATACCTTCCAAAATTGGTTCCGTTGTTTATGCAATAAATCAAAGGGTCGTGTTTTAAGGGATCATACCTTAGTTCCCTGTATTCCGATGTATCTCCAGCTTGCAAATCCTCGAACTTCATCGAGAATAGAGAAACATTGGTGAATCCGTATCCACTATTATTGATGACCCTAATTCTAGTCTTGTCAACTTGCTTTTGGTTTTCTACTGCACCACAATTCAAAACCAAACCCAGAAAAATGAACAGAAAATAACAAACACTGCAAACCTTTAACATACCCATTTTAAATAAATACGTAGGCATTCAAATTAATTTTAAAATTACCACTAAAGTAGTACGGGGTCGATTTTAAATCTGTTAAAGACCAAAAAAATCTATGAACTACATTTCACTGTTAAAGTTAGTACCGTAAACTAGAAATAAGCCGCGAAAGTCCTAGTTTTAATCAAAAATTAGGAAGCTTTTTACCTGATGAGATTTTCCCTGTTTTTCTTCTTTCTTCTCTTTGTTGCCACCCACTGCTTTTCCCAGATACAGGTGAAGGGTAAAGTCTTTGAATATCGAAGTGAAAAGGCGAATATTCCTCTTTCTGACGCTAATGTTTATTGGATATCCAGCACTATTGGAACAACCACGGATTCTTTGGGTAATTTTAAAGTGCCTTATCGGGCTGACTTAAAAAAGCTGGTCATAAGCTCAGTAGGATTCCGATCGGATACGCTGTTGGTTAATAGACCCAATTTGGGGAATATTCTGTTGTATCCGATGGTTGAGTTGGAAGAAATCATTTTGGAGAAACGGGTAGCCCCGTTGCAAAAATCCCTATTTAAGGTTCAAAATGTGGTATCAGTAGATAGTAGGGAAATGCTTAAAGCCGCCTGTTGCAATTTATCAGAGAGTTTTGAGACCAATCC
Source organism: uncultured Allomuricauda sp. (assembly GCA_965117065.1). Taxonomy (GTDB): domain Bacteria; phylum Bacteroidota; class Bacteroidia; order Flavobacteriales; family Flavobacteriaceae; genus Flagellimonas. The sequence continues at coordinate 84,502 of OZ220751.1, read as the reverse complement.
ATCCGTAGATGTCAATATCTCCGATGCTGTTTTAGGTGCCAAACAAATACAGATGCTGGGACTTAACAGTCCGTACCTCATGTTTACACAAGAAAACATGCCTTCTATCAGGGGCGCCTCACAAGTATTTGGACTTTCTTTTATTCCAGGATCATGGATTGAAGGTATACAAATTACCAAAGGTGCAGGCAGCGTAGTCAATGGTTTTGAAAGTATCTCCGGCCACATCAATAGTGAGCTGGTTAAACCACTTACCGATAAGCGTTTTTTTTGGAACATGTATGCCAACAATTATGAAAGATATGAGTTCAACAGTCGGCTAAACCATAACGTCACTGACGAGTTAGGAGTCGGCTTTTATGTACATGCCAATTTAAAGAATGGTTATATTGATGATAATACCGATTCTTTCTTGGATACCCCGCTTGCCCAACAAGTAAACTTCATGAATCGTTGGCAGTATATGAATCCAGAAAGTGGTTGGGTTGGCTATGCCAATATTCAATACCTATCTGATAATAAAGAATTGGGGCAATTGGATTTTAATCCAGACACGGATAAGCTCACCACAAACGCTTGGGGCAGTGAAATCAATACCACCCGTTTGGATCTCTCTTCAAAACTAGGCTACGTATTTCCCAACCTCCCCTATCAAAGTTTTGGGTTCCAAACTGCATATAGCAGTCATTCGCAACATTCATTCTATGGTTTAAACGCATATGATATTGGGCATAAATCTTTCTATTCAAACTTACTTTTCAATAGTATAATTGGAAGTACTCAGCATAAGTTTAAAACAGGAATAAGTTCAACCTATGATGATTTTGATGAGGTGGTCAATACCACGGTTTACAATAGGAACGATAGTTCTTTGGGCGCTTTTTTTGAGTACACTTACGACAATTTGGAGGGGCTTAGTTTTGTGGCCGGTTTGCGCGCCGACACCCATAATAATTTAGGAAACTTTCTAACGCCAAGATTCCATTTAAGGTATTCCTTGTGGGATAAAGCCAGTTTAAGAGCCTCGTTTGGACGGGGTAAAAGAGGGGCCAATATTTTTGCTGAAAATCAACAACTGTTTGCTTCCTCCAGACAGATTGTGATTAACAGCGGTACGGGTGGAAATTATTATGGGCTTAATCCAGAAAAAGCATGGAACTACGGGTTGAGTTTTATCCAGAAGCTTTATCTGTGGGACAGGGTAATGGATTTTTCCATCGATTTCTACCGGACACAGTTCCAAGATCAGGTTGTTGTGGATTGGGAGAACCCAAGAGAAGTCTCCTTCTATAATTTGGAAGGATCTAGTTATTCCAATAGTTTGCAGATTGATTTGAACTATGAAATTCTCCAAGATTTTCATTTGAGGACCACTTACAAGTATTTTGATGTTAAGGTCGACTATGAAAGTGGAACATTGGACAAGCCGCTACAGCCTTCTTATCGCTTTTTCACCAATTTGAACTATGAAACCTTAATGAATGAAAATGGGCAATGGCGTTTTGATTTAACCGCCAATTGGTTAGGGAGGCAACGATTACCAGACACGACCAGTAATCCTATGGAGTTTCAATTACCTTCAAGCGCTCCCACTTATGTTTTGATCAATGCTCAGATAACCAAGGTATTCTCGAAGAAATTTGAGGTATACTTAGGAGGTGAGAACATCAATAATTTTACACAAAGCACACCAATTTTAGCTCCTAATGACCCGTTTGGTCCCTATTTTGACAGTACCATATTGTATGGACCAGTGTTGGAGAGTGCATATTACGCCGGATTTAGATATAAAATTTAATTTTAACCTATGAAAAAATCACTGTTTCTATTTTTTATCCTGCTTGGAGTGGGTCTTGGTTATGCCCAAGAAAAAAATAAATCTGTTTCCTTTGAAGTAAAGGGTAATTGCTGGATGTGCAAAAACCGTATTGAAAAGACAGCCATTAAAATGAAAGGGGTGAAATTTGCTTCTTGGAATGTCGACACCAAACAATTTAAAGTCATTATTGATGAACGCAAGTGTTCAATCTCCGAGGTACAGGAAACTATAGCTTCGGTTGGCCATGATACGGGTGAATTTGTGACACCTAAAGAAGTTTACGAAAACTTACCTGCTTGTTGTAAGTATAGAGATCCTGAAAGTGCCCAAATGGACCATGGAAAACACTAGAGTTAATTAAAAAAAGCCCCGTTAAATGGGCTTTTTAGTTTATAGCTTTATAACCCGTTTGGCAACTAGAATATCTCCATTTCCGTTGATTACCCTGATTACATAGAATCCGGAGGACAACCCGTATAGGTCCTTTATAACCAACGAATCAGTGTTCTGGAAGGATTCCTCACGGATTTTCATTCCCATCATATTAAAGACCTCTATGACGCAATCTGTGCGCTTACTAAGGTTGATGGTGATTTTTTCCGTAAAGGGGTTGGGATGTGCAGTTATGATGACCGGTTTATCATCAACTAAGGAATCCGTTTCTTCCCAAACAATAGGCTTAAATAAATCTTCTGAGTACGGATATGGTTTCACTATCCTAATAGGTCCAGATTTACTTGCTCCGCCGTTTACAACATCTATTAGAGCCTCAAAGGTTGATCCCGCTACCGCTTCAAATCCCGGTGTTAAGTTTATCTCGTTTACAGATTCAAATCTGCTGCTTGTTCCTGCAGGTGCAAGAAAGCTATTTCCTGCTTCAATGTTAAATTGGTAATAGAAAACCTCCTCAGCATTGAACGTATTGCTGACGATGTAATTGTCTAATTGGGCAAGTCCATTTTCGGCATAAAAAACACCTAAGGATCTAGTATCTGTAATGTCATTGGGATCTACAGAGGGTAAGGTTTCCCCATCAAAAACATAGGTTCCATCATAACGTAGCATAGAGGTTGGGATAAAGGCCGAACTTTGATGAATTTCTTCCCAGTCATGCCAAACTTTATCGACATGTGAGTGATGAAAGTAGAATACGGGGTCCCTAGGAGATAATGGAGTTGGCATTGCTCCTCCAACCCAAACGTGCGCCCCTCTATGAACAGCTTGTCGCTCCATAACGTTGGAAAACGTAAAGAAGTCTGTTTCCGCCAATAAATTGGCAATATCTGCAGGAACAGGCATAGGTCCACCACCACCCAGGTTTCGGTTAAGCGTCCAATTCGCATTAAATGTTCCCATCAAATCATCATCCCATAATGGCCCCGTAGTTGACTGATCTACGGACGAATCCCAATATGCCAAGCTTATTTCAGGATTTATGTCCTGCACCGCTTGCTCCATTTCAAACATCTGTCTTCTATGCCAACCTAAAAATATCTCACGTTCTGGTTCATCTGGCAGGTTGAAGTGTAAATCAAGTGCCTCCGGTGTAGCCGTATTATCAAAATTGAAGAAATCTCCATGAAAGGTTGACAAATCATTGAAAAGATCAGGACCGTTGCGAAGCAAATAAAAAGCATTCACCAGCTCCGTCTTTTCATAGTCGGTCATTTCTAGAAAGTTCTTTCGAATGCTCTGTCCAAAAATGGGCTGAAAAACAAAGAAGCTTAATAAAAGTGCGATTGTAAAGTATTTTTTTTCCATAAGACGGAACGTACTATATAAAATGTATGTTTTTATTGCTCAAACTATAAAATTCCAACTTTCAGGGAATCTATTTTTAGTTTTCTTTACCCTGTAATTGATTCTCCAATTGATTAAGGCGATTCAAAACTTCCTTGATCTCCTTGTTCTCTGCTTTCAATTTTTTGATTTCACTTTCTTGGGCCAATAAATAAAGTGTAAGCTCCTCAATTTTCTGCAACAATTTAGCATCCATTGTTCCTAAATCTATGCCTTCTTCACCTACTTGTTTAGCACTTGGGATGTTTGGCAGATGTCCATTTTTCTTTATAAATTCCCTAACATCATCCAATTGCATTAACTCAAAATCCTTCAAGAAAACAAAATCAGGCCAATTCCCTTGAAGCTCAACCTTTACTCCCTCGGCAATAACATTACCTGCTACGGCAAGTCGATACCCTTGGGTGTTAGTAGTCCCTATTCCAACGTTTCTGTCCGCAAATAAATCCCTGGCCGTCCAATCCACGGTAGTTAAATTTGCGTTCTCGGAGGTATAATCTACAACCCCTCCTCCTGATGTTGTTGTTATGTTTTCAGTATTGCTTACCAGAGAAGTATTCCCGGCTGCATCTTCGGCGAAGACGGTAAAATCATAATTGGTATCCGGGGTAAGACCCGAAACATTGAACGCAGTAGTTGTCCCAGTATTGGCAATACTCAATCCATCCTGAAAAACCTCATAATTGGTTACCCCAACATTGTCTGTTGAAGCGGACCAGGATAGGCTTGTTCCCGTCGATGTTGTTCCCGATGCCAACAAGTCTGCAATGGCCGTAGGAGCTTCTGTGTCATTTGGAGTATTCACATTTTCAGTATTACTCACAAGAGAAATGTTGCCTGCAGCATCACGTGCAAAAACTGTGAAAGCATATGCCGTGGATGGCGTAAGCCCTGTTACATTGAAGGTAGTTGCTCCGCCGGTAAGTCCTAGACTACCTCCGTCTTGGAAAACCTCATAATCCGTAACTCCAACATTGTCTCCAGGGTCACTCCAATTCAAATCTGTGCTTATAGAGGTGGTATTGCTACTTGCAAGGTCCGTTACCGCATTCGGGGCCTCGGTATCTCCAGCTGCCGGTGTGTTCACATTCTCCGTGTTGCTCACCAAAGAGATATTGCCTGCTGCGTCCCGTGCAAAAACCGTGAAGGCATAGGCCGTAGATTGCGTAAGACCTGTTACATTGAAGGTAGTGGCTCCTCCGGTAAGTCCTAGACTGCCCCCATCCTGGAATACTTCGTAGTCCGTTACCCCAACATTGTCTCCCGGGTCACTCCAGTTCAAATCGGTAGTTGTAGGAGTTGTATTGCTGCTCGCAAGGTCTGTTACCGCATTAGGTGCCTCGGTATCCCCAGCTGCCGGTGTGTTCACATTCTCCGTGTTGCTCACAAGCGAAATGTTGCCTGCAGCATCCCGCGCAAAAACCGTGAAGGCATAGGCCGTAGACTCCGTAAGACCTGTTACATTGAAGGTAGTGGCCCCTCCGGTAAGTCCCAGACTTCCCCCATCTTGGAATACTTCGTAGTCCGTTACCCCAACATTGTCTCCCGGGTCACTCCAGTTTAAATCGGTAGTTGTAGGAGTTGTATTGCTGCTCGCAAGGTCTGTTACTGCATTGGGTGCTTGACCATCTGCCAATGTATTAACTGTTTCTGTATTGCTAACTGGTGACACATTACCCGCAGCATCCTCGGCAAAAACAGTGAAATCATAACTGGTTGAAGGGTTTAAGCCTGTAACATTGAAAGCTGTAGTAATTCCGGTATTGGCAATGCTTAATCCATCTTGAAATACTTCATAGTTGGTGACTCCAACATTATCGGTAGAAGCACTCCAAGCAAGATCCGTACTCGAATCTGTAGTATTTGAGGAAGCTAGGTCAACCACAGCAGTTGGTGCCTCCGTGTCACTTCCATCCGCAATGATCGATACGCTATCTATAATCACAGAATTTCCTGCTACAAATCTTAGGTTATATGGGCTGGTATAGATTCTAACAATGGGGTTAGTGGCAGTTGCCGTAACATTGAACACATATTCTACCCAGTCTGTGCCAGTAATCACTGTGGTAGCAAATCCGTTAAATCCTACCCAATTGGCAAAAGCCGGATCAACCGGGTTAGAAACCTGCGGGCCCTCTTTGGCCCAAATGGTAATGGTATAATCCACCCCAATTGTAGCGTTAAATGTATATTCTAAAGTTCTCCCATTATTGGCGGTAGATTCAGCTCGAATGGCAAAATTCCCTGTTTGTGCCTCTGTATTGTCCGATGTAATCGTTGCCAGACCATTCCACCCTGTGGTACCATCAGATTCATTTTCAATCGAAGCCGAATTGGAATCTGTATGCAAGTTTTGTGAAGAAGCGATAAAAGTTCCCAAAAGAAAACTTATGAAAAGTAGTTTTTTGACCATGAAGACCGACTTTAAGGTTGTGAACAGGGAGAACGATGCAAAGGTATAGTACCTATTAAAGAATCGAATATTTTGGTCTGAAATATCGATGAAACGCAAAAAAACACTTTGACCGTGACACCAATGGGGTATATTCCCACAAGGTCCTTGATATCAAAGCACAATCTGTTTTATCATATATACTTTTAGGCCGTACCAAACGTTGATAACAGGAAGAAGTACGATTATGCCAATTTTGCTGTGAAAAAAGAAAAATAACACGAACTTTATCCCCTGAAAATTCGTCTAATAAACCAACTTCATGAAACAAACCAACATCCTTTTCACCTGTGCAGGCAGACGAAATTATCTGATCAATTATTTTAAGGAAGCTTTAAACGGAAATGGTCGGATTGTAGCCGTAGATATGCAACTATCAGCTCCAGCTTTGGTCGATGCGGATAAAGCCCTAGCAGTCCCTGGAATCTATGATTCCGCGTATATTCCAGCACTTAAAACCATAATTCAAGAAGAAAAAATAGATGCTGTAATTTCCTTGAACGATTTGGAACTGCCAATTCTTGCAAAACACAAGGAAGACCTGGAAAAGATGGGTGCTAAGGTCCTAATTTCCCCCCAGGAAGTTATAGACGTTTGTTTTGACAAATGGAAGACCTACCATTTTTTTAAACAAAACAATATCAATACTCCAGAAACCTACATTAATTTGGCTTCTGCACTGGAGGCCATTGCTGAAAATAAATTACAATTTCCCTTGGTTGTGAAACCGAGATGGGGCAGTGCTTCCATAAGCATTGATATCGTTGAATCCAAAGAAGAACTGGAACTCGCCTACCGTTTGCAGCACCTCAAGGTAATGAGATCTATTTTGGGAACGGTAAGCTCCTCAGATTCGGAAAATAGTATTTTGATACAAGAAAAAATTAACGGCGCTGAATACGGCATTGATATTCTAAACGATTTTGAAGGGAACTTCCATGACGCATTTGTAAGAAAAAAAATGGGTATGAGATCTGGGGAAACAGATAAAGCTGTTTCCGTGGTAGATGACAATTTTACCCAAATAGCCCAGAAAATAGGTTTGGCCACAAAGCATGTAGGCAACATGGATTGTGATTTTTTCGTGGCTGATGGGGAGGTCTACTACTTGGAAATGAACCCTCGGTTTGGTGGAGGATATCCATTTTCGCATGAGGCTGGTGTAAATACCCCTGCTATTTATCTTGCTTGGCTAAATAAGGAGGAACATATTTCGGTCTACAACAATTTTAAAGCTGGAAAAGCTTTTTCCAAATGTGATCGTATATTGAAAATTCCGAAAGAAGTCCTGTAATCTTTAATTAGATAACCATTTCATTTGGAGGCTGCACTTTTTTACAAGGTTTTTAAAACTTATGTCTGATTTACGATTATTTTCCGTTTTCCGGATTTTAATAATGGTATTTCCGACACATATTCTATGGAAACATCAGCATCGTAGCCAAGATAATATTTAAAAAAGGATATAAATTCCTTCTCCCTTTCAAATACCTTTTTACTATTCACCTTAAAGGTATATTTAGATTCACTGTTTTGAACCAATTGAACCTGTTCAAGTTCCGGATATCGATATAAGTTATTGTAAATCACAAAAGGGTTGACTATTTCATCCCTTGTATTGGTAAGCAAGTCGGTTATTCTTCCTTGAATTGACTTAAATTCGGGATAACCATGTTCTCCAATAGTCAATTCGCCAACATCACCTGTATCATATCTAATCATGGGTGTCGCCAAATTATAAAGATCTGTTACCACTATCCTCCCAGGCTGACCTAAGGGAGCGGGTTTGTCATGCTCCATATCCAAAACTTCCACATAATAACTGGCCCAATTAATTGTAAACTCTTTTTTATTCGGCATCTGTTGCGCAATAATCCCATTTTCAACATTGGAATATCTGGAAACTATTGGGCATTGAAAATAGTATTCCATTTTCTTCCTTACGTAAGAATCCAATGGCTCGGACATGGCAATTATGGATTGTACATTGCCTTTTAGGGGTGGATAGTTATTGGATACAAGAAAATTACATAGTTTCAAAAACCCTGATGGATAGCCCAACCAAGCTTTAGGTTGCTTATCCTTTACAAAATCATCAAAAAATTTGGCCAAGAATTCATCATTAAGTTCCTCTACATCCATTTGGTCCACATTCTGCATCCACGCCAAATACTTGGGCTTTTTGTAATAAGCCGCCCAGAGTCTTAAATACAACAATTTATCCCCTACTGTAAAGCCTGATTTTTTTGCAAAATAAATGGTGTCTGCACTATTTCTTTGCTTCTTTTTGGTTGACTGCAGAATTTTAAATGGAGTTCCTGTGGAACCACTTGTGCTCACTGAATACATCTTTTCACCCATTTTTTGGGGTAGCTTGATGCTTTCAAAGTTTTCCTTAATTATAGTCTTGTTAACAACGGGGAAATCCTCTAATTTTTCAAAGTCGGCGTACGCTTTATAAAAATCCGATTGCTGCGTAGCTACGCTAAGTAGTTTCTCAAGCTGTGGTTTATTTTGTTCCGAAAGTTGCTTAAAATTCAGACTGAACAGCTCGCTGATATTCTTCAAATTTTGACCTATTGGCCTACCCTTTAGGGCATCCAAAAGCCAAAACAATTTATTTCTAAAATTGTTCATGGCACGTGTTTTTGGGGCGTTACACACTCAAATGTCGTAAAAAAAGTTACAGTAACCTAAAGTATACCTACTATGGATCTGTTGTTTCTTGGCAATTGAGATGCAAGGTCTTAGAACCCACCCGTTCATCTTTTTTGACATCAACAAAACCAAAAAGTCACATTTTCTGATATGAATAATTAGAAGAGACTTCAACTAATGTTTGTAGTATACGGTTCTAAAATCGATTAAAATTCAATGATTTCCATCTCGGACCTTCGGTTTTTCGAATGCTTGGTCTCCGGGCATAACACCCCGTCACCGCATTCATTGGTCAACTGCTGTTCACCAAAACCTCCAAATAGAATCCGCTCTTCCGAAATTCCTTTAGACCTAACATATTCCACAGTCCGCTCTGCTCGCCTTTCAGATAACCATTGATTGTAAGTATCACTACCACGCGAATCGGTATGTCCGGAAACTTTGACAATCAAACTGGGGTTGCTCCCAAGAATTTTCACCAATTGATCCAATAAATTCGTATCCCTGTTGGTCAGATAGGATGAATTAAGGCTAAAGTAAATATTGCCCAATTCTTCTATTTCACTTTTAATTCTAGTACGTTCAGCTTCTTCAGCCTCTTTTTTTGCTTTTTCCGCTGCAGCCAGTTCCGCAGCTTCTTTTTCTCTTTTAAGTCGCTCAGCCAAAAGTCGTGCCTCTTCCTCTGCCTTTTCCGCAACAGCTATGGAATCTTGTTTTCTTTGTTGTTCTTTTTCCAACTCCTCCAACAGTGCTTTTTTCTCCTCACCCTTTCTGGAAAGTCCTTTTTCCACATTAAAGCGGTAAGCAACCCCAACTGCATGTTGTATATGGTTGGTAGAGTTCTGCGTGTTCATGGTCCATTTGCCAGTAGAGTTAAAATCAAGTCCCCAATGATCTGAGAACCATGTTCTAAATCCCACAGTGGCGTTATATGTTCCTCTTCCTTGGTTGTTAGCATCCGTATAACCGGCCCCAATACCTACATAAGGATCAAAAAAACCAGTTTCACCCAGAATCATGTTCAAGTCATAGCTTATCCGCAAGTCCAGTCCGAGATAATTCACATCCTCCGGATTCACCACGTTATCTACGATTTTCCCTTCTTTATATTTATTATAGCTGGCCATAGCCTCAAGTCCAAGTCCATTTGCAAAATATCGTCCAATACTAATTCGGGAAGGATACGGTACTGCATTCCATCCATCCTGCAAATCAAACAGTTTCCCAAATTCATCTCCAGAATCATCTACGATATTGGTTCCTAGGGAAACAAGCCAAAAGCTTTGGACTATGCTGTCTTTTTTGGTCAACTGAGTTTCTTGACCTACAATGGATAGTGTAAATAGAACGGCCAATGCCGCAAGGATAGGTTTTGAAGTTTTCATTATGTGAGATTTGAGGTATTCTAAAGCAAAACTACATCAACCCCTGAAAAACTTAAACTTTGTGCTTTCAACTACCTTTATTTTCGATAAGAAGACAAAGCGCTAGAAAGTGCCGATAAGCTACCATCCCTTCTTGTGAATATCCAGCTTTTTGGAAGTACGTGGCATTTTGTAAATGTAAAATGGATACGAAATCATTTCTGCGACTTGATTTTTTTCAGCAGGTACTGAAGAGAGTTCCAAGGTCAGCGACAATGCCGTGTCCGACTCATCCAATCGGGTTAAAACAGGAGCCATCTCCTGCTTTTGCGCTCCTAAGCAAACCACAATCACCATTTCAGTCGAGAAATCCACCACCGGAATCGGTAAGCCCGGTTTTCGCGTCCTATTGATTCGGGAATAAAATTTGTTCAATGATTTGACATCTTTTATGGCGCCTGCTTCATATTCGGTTATACCGCTAAAACCGTCCTGGGCTACCAAAACGATATCAGGGTCTCCCTGAGATGGGGTTTCCTTTTGGGCTTTACAGGATGCCATACATATAAGTACAATAAACAGTGCGTATTTCATAAATCAATACGTATTCTTAAACCGGTATTTGTAAGCCTTTTCATAAACTTCCTCATAAAGGGGCAAAATATTCAAAATATCAAACTTCGAAGCCACTTTTTGGGCATTTTCCTTGAATTTTTCGAGAACTTGGTCATCCCTTAATATATGGAGCGCTTTGGATGCCATTTCATCAATGTCACCAACATCCGCTAAATATCCTGAAACTCCCTGCTTATTCACCTCCGGAATTCCGCCCGTATTGCTCGAAATTACGGCTACTCTATTAATCATGGCCTCAAGTGCAGCCAATCCAAAGCTTTCCGATTCTGAAGGCAATAAAAATAGGTCGGAAAAGCAAAGTATTCTGTCAATTTCAGTGCTGTTTCCAAAGAATACTACTTTATCCTTAATTCCTAAATCATCACATTGCTGTTCTGCATATTCCTTTTCGGGTCCTTCCCCTACCATCATCAGTTTAGCGGGGATTTCTTTTTGGATTCGATAAAAGATATCGATTACATCCGGAATTCGTTTTACCTTCCTAAAATTGCTAATATGGGTAACAATTCGCTCATCTTCCGTTGCCATTAGTGAACGCTGGCAATCCGTGTAGTCTAGGCTATATTTTGACGTATCAATAAAATTGGGGATTACCTCAATCTCTTTTTCAATATTAAAAAGTTCTTGGGTACTGCGCTTTAAATCTTCAGAAACCGAAGTAACCACATCCGATTTATTAATGCTAAAGGTAACTGCAGGCTTATAAAATGGATGCTTGCCTACCAAAGTAATATCCGTACCGTGCAATGTTGTAATCATGGGAATAAAAACACCCTCTTCCTGCAACATTTTTTTGGCCATAAAGCCTGCATAGGCATGTGGGATTGCGTAATGCACATGCAGTAGTTCTATACCATAGAATTTAACGGTATCCACTAATTTGCTGGACAGGGCCAATTCATAAGGCTGATAATGGAAAAGGGGATATTCCGGCACATGCACTTCATGAAAGTGGATGTTATTGCCTAAAAGCTCCAAGCGCACTGGTTGTTTATATGTTATAAAATGTACCTCATGCCCTCTTTCTGCCAAGGTTATTCCCAATTCTGTGGCCACAACACCACTTCCCCCAAAGGTGGGGTAACAAACAATTGCAATTTTCATATGAACAAATCTAAAGCAATATTTGCTTTCTAATTTATAATAGAATCATAAATAGCTTGTTGAATTCTGGTTCGCAGTCCAGATTTAACCAACAGAGTATTGGTGGCTGAAGGGTAGGTTCTATTGGACAAAAACACGTATACCAGCTCTTCATCAGGGTCCGCCCAAGTGTAGGTTCCCGTAAAACCGCTATGACCAAAACTTTTTCTGGAAACGCAGCCACAAGTAGGCCCTTTCTCCTTAAGCTGAGGCTTATCAAATCCCACTCCCCTTCTCACATCTTTATGGCAAAAATAGCAGGTGTTAAATTTTTTAATGGTTCGTTCATCCAAAAATCGAACGCCTCCATAGACACCTCCTTGCAAGTACATTTGCATAATCTTGGCCACATCATTGGCATTGCTAAACAGGCCAGCATGTCCCCCTACCCCGCCTTGCATAGCAGCCCCCATGTCATGTACATAGCCTTGAACAGTTTGATATCTATAATATTTATCCTCTTCTGAAGGAACAATCTCGTCCTTGGAAAACTTGTCCAACGGATTAAAGGTCGTGCGCTGCAATCCCATAGGCACATAGAGAAAATCGTTGACTAATTTATCTATGGATTCGCCGTAAGTTTCCTCAATATACTTTTTGAGTACATAGTAGGCCACATCGCTATAACGATACCGGTTGGATTTCAATTCTTGCCTCCCAATTCTATCATAAATAGAATCTTTATAAGCATCTGTGAGATATAGATTTTCTGCTACCCTATAAGAAAATCCATTTGTTGGTTGGCTTCTATAAAACTCGGGTGAGGGTTTTCTGTTTTTTGTAAGTGTACTGATATAAAACGCAATCCAAGCCGGAAGTCGGCCGTAATGTGACAAGGCCTTGAGTACAGTAACATCTTTTAGTTCTGACTCCTCATATTCCGGAACCAATTCCTTAAAGGTGTTGTTCAGTGCAATTTTTCCCTCCTCCTCCATCTTCATAATAAGGGGTAAGGTTGAAAGAATTTTTGTCAAAGAAGCTAGGTCATAAATATGTTCTCCGCCAATCCCGTTCTCTGAAGTATAGGTAGGTTTACCAAAGCTTTTGTTGTACACCACCTTTCCTTTTTTTGCAATAAGAACCTGCGCACCTGGGTACATTAAAGAATCCAATCCCATGCGTACCAAGCTATCAACAGCGGCCAACTTTCCAGAGTTTAAGCCAACCCGTTCCGGAATGCTATATCCCAATCGTTGCAAGGGTTGCATCCGTATTCCTGTGTTTACCGGAAACATTGAATGGGTTGAAACTGGAAGTTTTCCGTTGGCTCCAATTGCACCAAAAATAACTTCAGCTACTTTTTCTTGGGCTAAATCACTATTTTGATAACCAATGACCAATCCATCAATAGTATCAAAATTTGCAACATCCATGAGCGCATAAGGCTTGGCAAAGAGTGCCATAATAGTGTTGCTAGTTCTTAATCTGGAAATTTCCTGAACCCAAAAAAGTTCGTTTTTGGAGAATTTATAGGGTTTCCAAGGGCTTGTATTATTCTTATGGAACCCTATAATTACCAAATTGTACTGAGAAAGTTCCTTTTTGTAGCCGGCCGCATCTTTTGCCTTGATATGCGTTACCGCAGCATACTGATTTAGGGTATTGTAAAATGTACCACCTGTATCATCGCCAAATTGTACATAGGCAATCTTCTTATTTTCAAGTTTTTTTATGGGCAAGAGCGAAAAATTGTTCTTGACAACCGTTATTGCCTTTTCGATAGCTTCCTCATAAATCACTTCATTTTCTATGGGGTTTAAATCCTCGTAAAGATTTTTCAAACTAACAGGCCTGTAATTGTGCAAACCCACCTTGTATTTTGCCATCAAAATCTTTTTTACAGATGTTGAAAGTCGTACTTCTGTAAGTTTACCCTGCTCATAAGCCTCCATCAGTTTTTCTTTGGCTTCAAGTACATTTTCTGGCATTAGGAGCATATCATTTCCTGCAAGAAAAGCTTCCAACTCCACCTCCCCTTCTGGGGCAAACTCAGCAACCGCTTTCATATTCAACGCATCCGTAACCACAAGCCCTTGAAAACCCAATTCGTTTTTTAATAAACCAGACACAATTTGTTCCGAAAGTGTGGAAGGGAGTCCCTCTCTCATAATTTCCACATTGGGGACATCTAAATGTGCAACCATTACGGAACTGAGTCCACTATCAATTAAAGATTTGAAGGGGTAAAGTTCAATAGAGTCTAACCGCTGACGTGTAGAGCCAATAATGGGCAAGGATTTATGGGAGTCTGTTGCTGTATCCCCATGGCCTGGGAAGTGTTTTCCGCAGGAAAGTACTCCTGCACGCTCCATGCCGCGCATAAAAGCAATTCCTTTTTGGGATACATTAAGAGGGTTTTCACCAAAAGAGCGATTCCCAATAATTGGATTTTGTGGGTTGTTATTGACGTCGATATCTGGAGCAAAGTTAATATGGACCCCAAGTCTTTTGGCATGATTCCCTATTTGAAAACCAACCTTTTCCACAATTTCATTGTCCTTTATGGCACCTAAAGTCATGTTCCAAGGAAAGGCATAGGTTGAATCCAAACGCATGGCCAAGCCCCATTCTGCATCCATGCCTATCATGAGCGGAATCTTTGAAGCCGCCTGGAATTCATTAGTAAGTTTTGCCTGGCGCTTTGGTCCTCCGGTAGAAAAAATAACACCTCCAATATGATGTTCCTCAACAAGTTTTTTGACTTTGTCGGTAGCCGCTTTGCTTTGATTGGAGGCCACACTGACCATGAACAATTGTCCTACACGCTCTTCGAGCGTCATGGAATTGTACCGAATATCCACCCACCCCAACTGTGCCAAGGTATCTTTGGCAATCAGAGGGTTATGCTGCGCATTGGCACTTAAAAAACACAATAAAAAGAGGGGGAAGTAAAAGTTTATCCGCATAAGCAACAATCTAGGGCATGAACTTATTGCAGATAAAAATATTGTATTTCGTCGAAGAAAGCACTGAAATTAGGATTATTTACAGATATCTTCTATAAAAAACGTGAATGCCAGCTTTCCTCAGCTGGAACTTCCCAATGTTCCTTATATTCCAATTTGTTGGCAACGAGATTGTTAAAAACAATGGTGTTTTTAGAAATGGACCTTGCTTTGGCCATCTTTTTAAAATCCTTTAAAGACTTGTATGAAATGTATTCACCTTGCTTAAAAGACACATTCATTCTGTCCATAAGTTCCACTCCATATTTTTGTTCCAAACTTTGAATAAAATGGACAGATGCATCAATAGAACAACCTGAAGCATCAGCATGGGACTGGTCCAAACCAATAACGATAAAGCGCCTATATTTTATCTCGAACCCGGCTTGTAGGGAACTGCCATGAGCAGTCCAGTCCTGTAAAAAATTGGAAAGTGATTCTTCAATTTCTTTTTGTTCAGCATCCGTGAAACTCCTGTTGGATTGATAAATCCATATTCTTGAGGTATCCGCGAGGGATTCAAAATCAACTTGCATCTTATATAGAATTTGCGATAAGTTCGGCTACATCCAAAACAGTAACACTGTCCTCTTTTTCATGTGCCTTAATTCCGTCAGTCATCATCGTATTACAATAGGGACAGCCCGTTGCAATAATGTTGGGGTTGGTTTCCAACGCATCTTTAGTACGCAACACATTAACATCCATATCCCCTTTTTCGGGTTCTTTGAACATTTGTGCACCTCCCGCACCACAGCATAGTGCCGTTTTCTTGTGTCGTTTCATCTCTATGATATCCGCATTGGTTTTCTTGAGAAGGTCCCTAGGCGCATCATAGACCGAATTAGCTCTTCCTAAATAACACGGATCGTGGAATGTAATCCGTTTTTCCTTGTACACTTGACCTTTCAAGGACAGACGTCCATTGTCCAATAATTCTTTAATGTATTCTGTATGGTGAAGAACGTCATAGTTTCCGCCCAAACCTGGATATTCATTTTTTAGGGTATTAAAGGAATGAGGGTCACAAGTTACAATTCGCTTTATTTCATAACCATTTAAAACTTCAATGTTCATCATGGCCTGCATCTGAAATAAGAATTCATTGCCAGCACGCTTGGCCACATCCCCTGTAGAACTTTCCTCTGGTCCTAAAACTGCAAAATCCACATTTGCGTTATTCAATATTTTCACGAAAGCTCTGGAAATTTTTTTTGCCCTATCATCATAACTACCGGCAGAACCTACCCAAAACAAAATCTCAGGCTGTTTGCCTTCAGCCAGAAACTCTTCCATGGTTTTTACCCTAAGTTGTTCACTCATAGCAGTGGATTTATTCGTTTACCCAGTTTAAGCGGTCCTGTTGATTGTAAGGCCATGGCGCGCCATTGTTTTCAATATTGGACATCATATTATTTAGTTCTGTAGGCGCTGCGGATTGCTCCATTACCAAGAATCTTCTCATTTCCAGTATTATGGAAAGTGGGTCTATGCTCACTGGGCAGGCTTGCACGCAGGCGTTACAGGTCGTACACGCCCATAGTTCTTCCCGAGAAATGTAATTATCCAATAGTTGTTTGCCATCGGGTACAAACTCCCCATTGTTGGCGTCCATGTTTTTACCCACCTCTTCCAATCGGTCCCGGGTATCCATCATTATTTTTCTCGGGGATAGTTTCTTACCTGTCTGGTTGGCTGGGCATTCTGATGTACACCTGCCACATTCAGTACATGTATAAGCATTAAGTAATTGTACCCAGCTTAAATCCCCAACATCCGAAGCGCCAAACTTTTCAGGTTCTGGGGCATCTTCAGGTGGAGCGGCATAGGGGTCCGCAGACGGATCCATCATAAGCTTCACCTCATTGGTTACGGCCTCAAGATTGTTCAACTCACCCTGCGGCTTCAATTTTCCATAAAACGTATTGGGAAATGCCAGAATAATGTGTAAATGCTTCGAGTAATACAGATAATTCAGAAAACTAAAAATGCCCAAAATATGCAACCACCATGCGGTACGTTCAACCAAAATTAAATTGGAAACGGACAAATCTTGAAATAAGGGTGTAATAAACTGACTAATTGGAAAAGACCCTGCCTTGGTATAATGGGCCACATCCATTTGTTGTAACTGAAAATCGGCTGCGTTCATCGTCAAAAAGAGGAACATTAGCACCATTTCAATGTAAAGAATCAGATTTCCATCTTTTTTGGGCCATCCCTTCATTTCCGGCTTTATAAACCGTTTAAGCTTAATGGCATTCCTACGAATCCAAAAAACAACAACTGCAACAATGACCAAGAGGGCTAAAATTTCAAATGAGCCAATTAAAAAATTGTATAGGGTCCCCAAGGGGGCAAATATGCGGTGAGTTCCCAAGATTCCATCCACAATGATTTCTAGCACCTCAATGTTAATGATCAAAAAGCCGGCATAAACTATAATATGCATTAAACCTGCTACTGGGCGAACCACCATTTTTGTTTGACCCAAGGCAATTCGAGCCATATTTCTCCAACGCTGCGATTTGTTATCGCTCACATCTACATCTTTCCCAATTTTGATGTTTCTGGTAAGCTTTTTAATATTTCTTGAGAAAAAACCAATTCCTACAATCAAGGCAATCGTAAAAAGTATATTGGGCAGATACTCCATATGCTAATTCTGTTTAGACTCGGCAGGGTCGTTTTCCGGAAGCTCGTACTCTTTTTGCTTTTTGCCAAATACCGAAACGTTGACGTAACGCTTAGGGTTTAAACGGAAATCTTGCAACAGTAAATCCAACTCCTTTGAGGCGGCGGCAAGATTATCATAAAGCTTTTCATCATGAGTCAATTTTCCAAGGGAACCTTCTCCTTTTTCAATTTTTTCCAATACCCCATTGAGTCGTTCCACAGTTGTTTTGAAATTTGAAACAGTCTCTGCCAATCCTGCATTGGACAACGAATCTGAAAGCTTGGAAAAGTTTGTGGTGATATTGTCCACGTTCTTTAACGAATTATCCAATTGTTCTTTGTTGCTTTCCAAGAGGGTGTTAAGCTTGTCCGCGCTCACTTTGAAAGAACCAATTAACTCATTAAGGCCCGCTATGCTTTGTCGTAATTCCAACCGAGTACGGTCGTCCAAAACCTTGTTGACATTCATCAAAAGGGTGTCCGCATGTGAAACGGCTCCCTCCACCTTCATCTGCAGGGGTGTCAGTTTTTGCTGAACTAATTCTGTGAGTCCCGGTTTAGTGTTTGTAAGTAGGGTGTCTCCGGATTTTGCCATGGAAGCTCCATCAAATACAGGGTTTATCTGAATGCCTTTGCCTCCTATTATTCCTGTATCGTAAAGCTCAGCTTTACTGTTTTCAGAAAATTCGAATTCATTGCTAATGGAAAATGTAACCAGCAATTTACCAGAACCGTCTTTGAATCGTATGCTGTTAACATTACCCACAGCAAGCCCGTTGATGGTGACTTGGGTGCCGGGCTGAAGTCCTCCTACATGGTCATAAATTGCATAGAAGGTTTTGGTGTTTTCGAAAAATGAGGAAGATTTTAGATAGTTGAGTCCAAAAATAAATGCCAGAATTCCGGTAAGCACGATAATCCCAGTCTTGATTTCCCTGGATAGTTTCAAAAGGTTCGGTTTACGGTTTAAACAAAATTAGGAATTATTTTGACAAGGCTGCCACCCTTTTTTAAACCTATTTTAGTACTTGCTTGAGAGACACTCTTACTCCATTCCTGTATGCCACTATGTACGAAGTGGTGTATCCTTTAGCGTCCGCCTTGGATTTAAGGGTTTTGGCTTCTTCATATGATTTGGCGCTACCGTACATATACCTGTAAAGGTTTTTGAATGGTTCCTTGGACAATTGGTCAAGACCATTGAAATTCTCACCTCTTAGGGATATATTCTTGGCGCTAGCCATGAGCTGCACTCGGAAAACGACATTACTTTTCGGAGTTTCTTTGCTTTCTACTTTTTTGACCGGTTCACTCGACTTAGGCTTCGTGTTTGTGTTGGAGACTACTTCTCTTGTAGGCTCTTCCTCCTTTTTGGTAGTCATATGCACTGCCCCTGAAGAATCTTCGATAACAACTGGAGTTTCTACGGTCTCAATGCCACTGGCAATACCCTTCTTGTAGGCTAAAACTGCCTCTGCAATTGCCTTGCCCATTTCACTTTGCCCTTTGGAGGAATTAAGATAACTCCCTTCATTTTTGTTGGTCAAAAAACCAGACTCAATAAGTACACTGGGCATAAAAGTTTGGTGCAGGACAATAAAACCAGCCTGCTTTACCTTTCTATCCTTTCTTTTCAGCTTTTTAGTGAAGTTATCCTGTAATTTTTTCCCCAGTAAAATGCTTTGTTCCAAAAACTCTTCTTGCATAATGGTCAACCCAATAACAGATTCAGGAGAATTAATATCATATTCTGCGTAGCGTTGCTCGTAGTTATCCTCCAAATAAATCACGGAGTTTTCCTTTTTGGCCACTTCAAAATTCTGTCTGTTGGCATGTAATCCCAACACAAAGGTTCCTGCCCCATGGGCATCAGAACTATGGGAGTCACAATGTACAGAAACAAAAAGGTCGGCGTTTGCTTGATTGGCTATTTCGCCTCTTACAAACAAATCCACAAAGCTGTCATCCTTCCGGGTGTAAATTACTGTAACATCTGGATTCTTTTCCAACTCTTTACCTGCTTTCAGAACAATTCCCAAGGCAATATTCTTTTCTAGGTAACCGTTACCCAAATTTCCCGGGTCATGACCACCGTGTCCGGCATCCAAAACAACAATAAACTTATCTTTGGGTGGGATCTCGGCATCAATTTTGTTAAACGAAGTCAGGGGTAGGACAACGATCATAAGAATTAAAAAACCTAACTGACTTTTTTTCATAAGAACTGAGCAATTATGGTGTTCCGCTATGGTTAAAAATATTGTAAACCCCAATCAACAGAACAAAAAATATATGTAAGTTTGAGCCCAAAAACTGAGCCAAACTAGCACAAAAATAGGATTTATCACGTTGCAATCTAACAAACATCTATTAGTTTTCCTATTTGTTCTTATTGGTTGTACCCAATTCCTAAGAGCTCAGGAAGACCCTATTGTACCTTTGCCGATCAAAGCCATTAAGGATAGCATTACAGCTCCCTTATTACCTCCCAATATCTTAAACGACTCTATTGAAGTGGATTCCACGGCGGCAGACACCATCGCGGGAAAACAGCCTCTATTGTTGGACAAAATTAAATACAAGGCCAAGGATTATGTGAAATTAAGCCAGAGCGATAACAAAATCTATTTATACAACGAGGCGGAGATTTACTATCAAGATACTGAGCTGAAGGCAGGCGTTATTGTTATGGACTATATTAAGAATGAGGTATATGCTGGACGTCTAAAGGATTCTACCGGCACTTATTCGCAATTACCCTATTTTAAGCAAGGGACCAACGAAGTTAGACCAGATTCCATACGGTTCAATTTTGATACCCAAAAAGCCTTGATATGGAACTCTAGAACCGAACAACAAGCTGGTTTGGGGCAATTGGGAAGCGATGCCATGAAAGTTTATGCAGAAATCACCAAAAAAGAGAATGATTCGGTTTACTTTTTAAGTGAAGGAAAGCTGACCACCTCAAAAGATACTATAGATCCTGATTATTACATCAGGATCAGGAAGGCCAAATTTGTACCTAAAAAGAAAATCATTGCGGGTTTTAGTAATATCTATATTGTTGACGTGCCTACACCAGTTGCTTTGCCTTTTGCTTATTTTCCATTAAGTGTTGGCCGTTCCGCAGGTCTCATTTTTCCGACATTTGGTAATGATCCTGACCGAGGTTATTTTCTGCAAAATGGAGGTTATTATCTACCTATTAGCGAATACGTGGATTTACAGGTTACTGGGGATTTCTATACAAATGGAAGTTATGGGTTTAGGGCCAATTCCATCTATACCAAGCGTTATAAATATAGGGGGAATGTCAGTTTCAATTACGAGAACATTATCCGTAGTCAAAAGGGCTTTGACGATTTTAGCCGGACCAGTAATTACAACATTCGTATTCAGCACTCGCAAGATCCAAAAGCAAGTCCCTATTCCCGTTTTTCTGCATCGGTTAACTTGGGTAGTAGCCAGTTCTATACCAATTCCCTTAACCAAGTCAATAGGTCTAATACCCAAACCAACACCTTTGCCTCGTCCATAAGTTATTCCAAGACTTTTCCGGCCTATCCATCGGTTAATACCAGTTTAACCCTGACGCACTCGCAGAACTCCAGAACACAGGCCATTAGTATGTCGTTACCTACCCTCCAGGCCAGTATGGAGCGTATTTTTCCTTTTGCCAAACGGGATGGGATTAAAAAAGGGATTTTTCAAAATATCAACTTTCAATATGATGTTAATGCGCAGAACAGCATCACTACTACCGAAGAAGATTTTTTTACCAGTAAAATGTTTGAGGATGCCCGAGTTGGAGCTAGGCACCGTATACCCATTGGGACCAATTTTAAAGTGGCCAAATACCTAAGTGTTAGTTTAAGTGGAAATTATGAGGATGTATGGACCTTGGAGACCATAAGTAGACGGTTTGACGAGGACCAGCAAACCGTGGTCACAGATACCATTGCAGGATTTGACCGCTTTAATCGCTATAGCATGGGTGCCAGCATAGGTACCACTCTATACGGTACTTTTAACTTTGGAGAGGATAAAAAAATACAGGCTATTCGCCATACCATTAGACCTTCTATTAGCTACAACTATGCTCCTTCCTTTGAGAAGTTTTATGAAACCTATACGGACGGGGACAATGAAGAAGTACAATACACCCCTTTTGAAACAAGTATCTATGGTCGACCTTCCTTGAGCAGGGGTAACTCCATTGGTTTTTCCTTGCAGAATACATTGGAAGCTAAAGTGCGGGATAAGGACTCAACGGTCATCGAACCCAGAAAAGTGAGTATTCTTAGTAACCTTACCTTTTCCACCAACTACAATTTTGAGGCAGATTCGCTTAAATTGAGCCCTATCAACATGAGCGGTTCAACTGAGATTATAAAAAATGTCCCTATCAATTTTTCTGCTACCCTGGATCCTTATGCCATCGACAATAACGGTAGAAGGATCAATACTTTTAATATAAATAATGGCGGTGGACTTTTTAGATTGACTTCCGCAAGATTTAATACCGGGTTTTCCTTAAGGAGCGACATGTTTAAAAAAGGGGGAGGCAAAGACAAGGAGGATTCTAAAACCAGAGACCCTGGTTATGGGGACAATCCGTTTGAATTAAAGGGTGCTAGGGATGGAGAACCCTTTTTCAAGGATGACAATCGTGATTCCGACGATGTAGACAATCCCTTATATGCCAACGAAATACCCTGGGATATGCGGATTACCTACGTTGCTACGTACAACAATAACAATCGGCAAAACGAAATTACCAACCATTCCATAATGTTTTCGGGAAATGTGAAACTAACACCAAAATGGGAAGTTGGTTTTAACTCGGGCTATGATATTAAAAACAAAGGGTTTGCCGATACCCGTTTTGCCTTTAAACGAGACTTGGATAGTTTCCGTCTCAGTTTTGATTGGACTCCTTTTGGCCGATTTGAGCGCTGGTATTTCTTTATCGGTATTAAGGCTTCTATTCTCAGCGACTTGAAATGGGAAAATAGGAGTCAACGGTAGTATTGAAAGATAATTTTGGATATCTTGGCTGGCATCAACAATAACCCATTAATCCATGAAAAAAATAATAAATACAGCAAAGGCCCCAGCTCCCATAGGTCCATATAATCAAGCTGTTCTTATCAAGGATACCCTATACATCTCCGGACAAATACCTATTAATCCTGCCACAGGTGCTCTGGTGGAAGGCAACATTAAGAAAGAGACCCAGCAGTCCATGGAAAATTTAAAGGCTATTCTGGAAGAAGCGGATATGACCTTTGAGCATGTGGTTAAAACCTCGATATTTATCAAGGACATGCATCTATTTGCTGAAATAAACGAAGTCTATGGGGCTTACTTTGACGCAGATACCGCCCCAGCTAGGGAAACAGTGGAAGTTGCCAATTTACCAAAGTTTGTAAACGTAGAGATTTCTATGATTGCGATTAAATAGTTTCTCTGTGAAATTCCATCAATCCTTCTATAGGTCTTTGACGGATAACACCAAGAATCAAATCATTGCGTTCCAAAACTGTTGCAAGTTCATCCCTTAGAAAATGGGCAATGCTACCCACAAAGTTTATAGGTACTTTGGTAGCTAGCTCAAACTGCATAATGTAGTTGTTCACAAACTGCTGCAATCCTTTATCTATAACGCCACGGCAATAGGGATGCTCCTTATTTTCTATAATAAAACGGGCAAAGGTTGCCAAATAAGTATTGGGATTGGGTTGCTTGTAAAGGTGTTCTTTTATGACATCTGCCTCCAAATTATATTCCTTGGCAAACTTTATTCCCAAATCTTGGGGCATTTTATGGAAATAGTAATCCCTTAGCAATTTTCGGCCGAAGAAGTTACCACTTCCATCATCCATTAAAATATACCCCAAAGAGGTTACTTTTTGAAATAGCTGATGACCGTCATAATAGCTACAGTTGGAACCTGTTCCCAAAATGCAAACAATTCCCTGATGACCGATTTTGGTAGTGGAGTAGATTGCTGCAAATGTATCTTCCCTCACTTCCGCTTTGGCATTAGGGAAAAAATCCTTGAAAATTTCCTTTAGGAATTTTTTCATTCTATCGGTTCCGCAGCCGGCCCCATAGAAATATAAATGGCTTACAACATTTTTGTTTTTGGAAAGCTCAAAATTGTTGGCCAACCTATCCTCAATGACCTCACGTGTCAGTACCTCCGGACTAAGCCCTAAGGTCTGGGTCAAAAATAGTTGCTCTCCTTTGTCATCCAAGGCAATCCAATCGGATTTTGTAGCCCCACTGTCCACAATCAATATCATATGCCAGTTTTATTTTGAATCCGGGAAGAAGTAAAAACTTCTTCCCGAAATTTCTTGTTGTAAGCTATTTTATTTAAAGACTTGCCACGTGCTGCGCAAGATCTACCAATTTATTGGAATAACCCATTTCATTGTCATACCAAGAAACTACTTTGAAAAAGTTGGAGTTCAACTCCATTCCAGCTCCAGCATCAAAAATACTTGTCCTTGCGTCCCCTACAAAGTCTTGGGAAACCACAGGTTCGTTTGTGTATCCTAAAATTCCAGCCAAATCCCCTTCAGAAGCTGATTTAAAGGCACTCTTGATTTCTTCATAGGAGGTCTCTTTTTCCAACCTCACAGTTAGGTCAACCACCGATACATCTGCAGTAGGTACCCTAAACGCCATACCGGTAAGCTTGCCCAAAAGTTCGGGAATCACCTTGGTTACGGCTTTTGCTGCTCCAGTTGAAGCAGGGATGATGTTTAATAGTGCACTCCTACCTCCTCTATAATCTTTTCTTGAAGGTCCATCTACTGTCATCTGTGTTGCCGTGGTGGCGTGAACCGTTGTCATCAAACCTTCTACAATACCGAAGTTGTCATTCAAGACCTTGGCCAAGGGGGCCAAACAGTTAGTAGTACAAGAAGCATTGGAAACAATGGTGTCTGAAGCCTTCGCATCTTGATGGTTTACACCCATTACAAACATTGGGGCATCTTTTGAAGGTGCGGAGATAACCACTTTTTTGGCTCCACCATCAATATGGTACTGAGCTGTTTCCAAGGTGGTGAATATTCCTGTACACTCGGCAACGATATCTGTGCCAACCTCATCCCACTTCAAATTCTTGGGATCACGCTCCGCAGTAATTCTAATTGTTTTTCCGTTAACCACAAGGTTACCATCCTTTATCTCCACGGTTCCATCAAATCTACCGTGAACAGAATCATATTCCAACAAATATGCTAGATGCTCCACATCCAACAAATCGTTGATGGCAACTATATCCACATTGTCCCTTTTTACGGAAGCTCTAAACACCAATCTTCCTATCCTACCGAATCCGTTAATTCCTATTTTTAAATTTGACATTTTTACTTTATTTGGTTTAAATTATGTAGTCATTATATCGGAAACCTTGATAAGTTCCGCATCAATTTCCGTATGTGCCTTAATGGCTTCACTTATTGGGGTGAGAATAAGATTGTTGTCACGAATGCCCACCATGTAATTGGATTTTCCTTCCAGAAGACTTTCCACGGCTTTTACTCCCATTCTACTGGCCAATACTCTATCAAAACAGGTCGGATTCCCACCTCGTTGCATGTGCCCTAAAACGGAAACACGCACATCATAAATGGGTAAATGCTCCTCAACATACTCCTTGAGTTCAAAAACGTTTTTACCTATTTTATCCCCCTCGGCAACTATAACAATACTGGATGATTTCCCAGATTTCTTGCTACGTTTTAGCGAATCCAACAAACGTTCCAGCCCAAGGTTCTGTTCTGGAATCAATATTTCCTCGGCACCTGCACCCACACCAGCGTTTAACGCAATGTGGCCTACATCCCGTCCCATAACTTCTACAAAGAAAAGTCGGTTATGGGAACTAGCAGTGTCCCTAATCTTATCTATCACCTCCACTACGGTGTTAATAGCCGTATCAAATCCAATTGTATACGTGGAACCCAAGATATCATTGTCTATAGTTCCTGGAATTCCCATCACGGGAAAATTATATTCTTCGTTGAAAATCAGGGCACCTCCAAAACTTCCGTTTCCACCAATGACCACAAAGGCATCAATGCCTTCCTTGACCAATTGCTCGTGGGCTTTCTTACGCCCCTCTTTGGTTCTGAATTCTTCGCAACGGGCAGATTTTAGAATGGTTCCACCTTTGTTGATTATGTTATTTACACTACGAGCATCCAGGGTTTTAAAATCTCCTTCTATCATCCCCTGATATCCCCTGTAGATACCAACACATTCAATTTTCAAATATGCGCATGTACGGACCACAGATCGGATTCCGGCATTCATTCCCGGAGAATCGCCACCTGATGTGAACACGCCTATTTTCTTTATTTCTGACGCCATTAAAAGTTTTAAAAAGCCAAAACTAGGAAACTTTATTTAATTAACGAATGACATAATACCTAAATTGATTTTCGAAACTTTCGCAAACGTTTTCGTTAAATTTTTATTGATAAATCGAAAATTATCACCCTACTTAAATGATTTTTTGGTAATACGGTTTTTTGGGGCAAACCTTATTAGGCTATCCTTGCCCATAATTTCTGTGGATTGTTCAGGTGGTGTAACCGGTATTTCTTGGGGCTTCTTTTGAAAGATTTTTTGCATTAACTCCTTAAAACTATTAAAATCCACCTGATAGGAAAGACCCACTCCTTGGGTATACCCTTGTCTTTCTAAGAAAAACTGTTGTAATTGGTTTTCCCGGTTAAAGATTTTGGCACTCAAAGTCCCTTCTTCATTTAAAAGTACTTGAACCTCCACATCCCCTGCAACTACAGATTCTGACACCCCACCTACTGGAACCCCTACCCGACCATTGACCAAAATGCGGTCGGAAATCTGTGTGGAAACGGTAACTCCGATCCTATCTTCTGTCCTAATATCTGCTTGACTATTATTGAGTCCCTGCTCATAAGAAACTCCCAAATTAAATTTATCGTTGTCCCCTCCAAGAATTTGATTGAGCAATCCTGAAGCGGTTTGGATGAGATTGCCTGTTACGGCCTGTTGGTTAATTCCTGTTTGTTCATCATAAAATGTGCCCTGGGCCAAAAGGAAAAATGCATTGCGTTCTTTTACCGTTGGGTCCTGCAAACGATACTCCAACTCGGACTGCACTACAGAATTAGTTCCTGGGAAATCTATGTCAAAGGCAATATTCGGGCTCTCCAATTCGCCATCCAGTCTAACTACTACTTCGGTAGGAATTCTGGCTCTAAATTCTTGATTGTCCAGAAGTGGCGCAGGGTTCGCATTCAATTTATATACTGCCTCCAAATTTAGCTGAGCTGCCAAAGGATCCCGTTCCCACAGAATTGTACCTCCTGGACGCACTTGGAACTTTTTGTCTATTACCCCACCATACCTAAAGTTATATTCACCTGTAACCGCCACAAATTCCCCATACATATTGAACTTTCCATTGGTGTTGATCTCAATCAAAAGAATTCCTTCCCCAGTACCCTTCAACGAGCTTCCAGTATTTTGATCAACCACAATTTCCACCTCCGCGTCTGGCGTAACCGCAAGATCAAAAGCCATTTCCAATCCTTGGTAATCTTGGAGTACCCGCTCCTCCTTAAAGGACTCCGAACTGCCTTTTTCAATAAAATTGATAAATGAATAATCTCCAACACTTGTTACATCACTCAAAGGGATTTTCAGAGAGGTACCGGCAGCTGTAGTAGCATCCACGGCAATAGTCAAGGCATCCGTAGGGCCATAAATGCTTCCTGTTCCATTTATAAATCCAGTTCCATAGTATAGCGCTTCCTCTTCAAACCCCGTGTTAAGGATCATAAAACGGTTGTCATGGGTATCTACGTCAAGATCTAGCGACCAATCACCAAAAGCCGTATGGTTAATGGTCCCATCCAAAATAGCCGTAGTTCCTTCTTCCACATCCGATAGGCCCACTTCTTCGAAATAAAAAGTTTGGTCAAAAAGACGAACTCTGGAATAAGGTGCAAAATCATAGTCCACATTAAGATAGGGAATGCCCAAACCGGCATCGTTCAAACTTAGGATACCATTTATAGATGGATTACCTATGTCACCAACTATCCGAGTATTTCCGTTGATCTTACCTCTAATATTGGAAATAACACCATCGCCCAGTGGACTAAAGGGTTCCAGGTCAAAATCAGTAAAATTGGCAAAGAGATTTAGCTCCTGTTCATTGTTCTGACTAAATACCTTTCCGTTGATGCTCATTTTTTCCCTGCCATTATCAATTAGCCATGAACTTACTCCAAATTGAGTCAAATCATTGTTTCCAAAAATGCCAATTTCCAAATCGCCCATCCGCATCTGGTTCACACTAAAGTCCTTCACATTTAGACTGGATGTGGGCAGGTATTTGCCATCCTTCTGCAAAATATTGAGGAAGCCATCTACGGAGCCATCCAATTTAAGGCTGTCTATTGTAGGGGTTATTTTGTTTAGTGAGACAATTTTAAACTGTAAATCCAAATCCTTGTATGTCGAATCGGCCAACTCTCCCCTTAGTCTAATTTGCTCCCTATTATTATTGTCCATTACCACATCCTCGATTCTGATACTATCCAGGGTTCGGTTAAGTATGACCTTATTTTTGTTATTCCCTTCTTTGTTCAAGACCCAGGTGTTCCCCTTAAAATTAATGTCAGATGTTTTAAGGCCAATAACCGACTTGTTGTCCTTATTAAAAGTGTGGTAAAAATTGAGGTTGTAGCTATCATCAAACCCCCGACCTCCCTTGAACTCCGTTCTGAAGAAGAGCGTGTCCTTTAAGGTGGTATTGATCAGGTTGAAATCCTTTACATCGTAATAAATGGTGGACATATCCTCTACCGAAACAAAGGTGTTGAAAAGCGGGTTTTTGTTGTCTATTTTTAATTCAATATTATCAAAATTGTTCCCAAAGGCTTTTATACTGGGAGATTTAAAGGTTAACTTAAAATCGCCTTCATCCGAAACAATGCCCCCTCTAATAAAGGTGTTGGGGTCAAAAGCTACCTCGGGAAAAAATACATCTACAATTTTATTGTAAATCTTAAAATTGAAGTTCAACTGCTGACCTTCAGATATTTCAAAGGGTTTATAGTTGGTATAGATGCTTCCAATGGAGTTCTGCACTAATTTGCCCAGTTCACCCATCTTAAATTTCCCACTAACATAACCCGTGATGATGTCCGGGGAATTTATTTCTATAGTTCTAACGGTATCTTGGTCAAATGTGGAGGAAACAGCAAAGTCGTCAAAATAATAAGTCTCATTCTTATTCTGGTAGATGGTATTGGAAAACCGGACCTGTCCAATGATGTTGTCCAAAGTACTGCCCGTTACATCCATGTTTAGGTCCCCTTTAAAAACGGAAACACTATCATTGATGAAATTCATTCTTTTAAGGTCTGCATGAGCCACAGAAGCAATAAAGTTAAATTTGTTCTCATTATCCCCAAAGTCGGCCAAGCCCTTAAAATTGAATTGGACATGTGGATCATTGCTGACCAAAGAACCGTCAAAAAGTTGTTCCTTCAATATCCCGGAAACCCTAATATTATTGTACATGTAATTGTTGTACTCCAACTTATATACCTGCCCAATGACCTCTGTGTTCAAGTATTCGGAGGTAAATCCTTTGCCCTCCACATTCACATCCATGGAAGTCAGCCCCAACTGTTCTTCCTCTACGAAATTCCCTAAATCAAAGTCAATCAAAGAAATAAATCCGATGTAGGAAGCGTCATCAATACTTTGGATGTTGGTCATTTGCAGATCAGAATAACTACTCCCAATTGCTGTGTTCAAGTTAATCTGTACATCTAAAGCAGTTTCCGTTACCTCAGCATCACCACGAATGGTAAACTGTCCCAATTTCTGAAAAGAGGATGGGATATTTTTTCCCAATATATCCGGTAACAAGGCCCTTAACTGATAATAGCTCGAAGTAACATTCTTCATATCGGCTTTCATCACAAAAGGAGCTTCCCTGCTGAACATATTATTGAAGACAAAATCACCGCGGATTCCTGTTCTCCCAGCTTGGGCAAAAAGTTCATTAACTGTCAACGAATTGAGCACTCCACCCAGCTCTCCCGAAAAAGAGACTACTTTATCTTTTCCAAACTCATTATAAAAGAAATTGACATCGTTAAGTGCAACATTGGATTCCGTAAAACGGGCCTCCACATTAACTTTGTCCAAAAATTCCTTAAAATCTTCCCGATCATAGGTGAAAGTTAAATCTCCTTGGAGGTTGGACTCTTGTGTCGCTATTTTTAAAGAATCAAACCGCATGAATTCCTTGGTGTAGGTAAAATCTGTAGACAGCTTTTCCAACTTAATTCCCCTTTTGTCCAACAATGAAAGTGATTGGATGTTCAACGTAACATCCGGGCCCAAAATCTGAAAATCTTTAGCCATTACCTCAAGGTTGACAAAATTCAAGGTCTCTGGGTTTTCCAAGTTTTCATCGATAAGCTTAAACCTACCTTCTGCAATTTCTATTTCATCAGATGACATAAAAAAAGGAGGGGTTCCTGGAGCTCTGGGCTGACCATCATCCAGTTTGGCAACAAAGACATCCAAATTGGTGTCAGATTCGCCTTCATAGGTCTTCAAATTAAAAAAAAGACCGTCTATAGCTATATCCCCAAACTCCATCTTACCGTTGGCCATATTCCTAAAGTTTAGGATTGAGGTGGTTAACTTATCAATATAAGCCAGAGTATCCTTCTTGTAATCCTCTACATAAATACCTTTAATTCCAGTGTTTAAACTAAAGAGAGATAAGCTTAACCGATCTATATTTATGTTAGTGCCAAATTCTTCATTGAGCGATTCAGTAGCATATCTTGCCATTCGGGTCTGAACTGCGGGAATAGACAAAATTAATGAGCCCAAAACCATGATCAGCAGTATTGCCAATAGGAAACGCAGTAGTATTTTCCTTAATTTTTTGATAGGGCTATATGTTTTACCTTTGCTCGACCAATTTTTGTTCCAAAAGCTGTGGCAACTGAAAAAAAATTTATTCTAGCGATAGAATCTTCCTGTGATGATACTTCTGCCGCCGTGCTTTGCAATACCAAAGTGCTGAGCAATGTGGTGGCAACCCAAGAAATACACAAGCAATATGGGGGTGTTGTCCCCGAATTGGCTTCTAGGGCACACCAGCAAAATATTGTTCCTGTGGTTCATCAAGCCTTGGTCCAAGCAAATATCGATAAAAAACAACTATCCGCCATAGCTTTTACACGCGGCCCTGGGCTTATGGGCTCTTTATTGGTGGGTACCTCCTTTGCGAAATCATTGGCCCTTGGTCTAGATATTCCATTGATTGAGGTAAACCATATGGAAGCCCATATCTTGGCCCATTTTATTGAGGATGAGAATACCCGAAGACCAGGATTCCCTTTTTTGGCCATGACCATAAGTGGTGGACATACCCAAATTGTACAGGTGAACCGTTATTTTGACATGAAAGTACTCGGCGAAACCTTGGATGATGCAGTTGGAGAAGCCTTTGATAAAAGTGCTAAACTTATGGGATTACCTTATCCTGGTGGCCCACTGGTAGACAAATACGCCCAAGAAGGTAATCCATTGGCTTTTACATTTCCCAAACCTAAGGTTGATGGTCTAAATTTTAGTTTTAGTGGGTTAAAGACCAGTATTCTTTATTTTCTACAGCGCGAAACCCAAAAGAACCCAGATTTTGTTCAGAAAAACATCAAAGATATTTGTGCTTCGGTGCAGCATACCATTCTTGAAATTTTGATGGGTAAGCTTCAGTTAGCGGTAAAACAAACAGGAATCAAACAAATAGCAATTGGCGGAGGTGTTGCCGCTAATTCGGGTATTCGAGCCCGCTTAAAAGAAGCGGAATCCAAGGTAGGGTGGCAAACCTATATCCCAAAATTTGAGTATTGTACGGATAATGCAGCCATGATCGGGATTGTGGGCTATCTAAAGTTTTTGGAGGGGCAGTTCTCTGATCAAAGTGTGGCGGCCAGGGCACGATATGCGATTGGGAGCTGATTATTCAATTTAGGTAATTATTGGAAACTGTTCATTGAAATTTCAAACCTATCTACCTTGACCATCCACCCTTTACAGTTTACCATTAACCCTTAACTTTAGCGAATGGCTTATAACGAAGAATTGGTAGCACGGATTAGAGCAGCAGTAAAACTATTTCCAGAACCCTTTACTGAAAAGAGAATGTTTGGTGGTATCGCATTTTTATATGGAGGGAAGATGACCGTTGGGCCTGTTAAGGAAGATTTAATGGTACGCGTTATTGCTGACAAAATGCAAGAAATTCTAAAGAAAGACCATGTTAGACCTATGGATTTTACGGGCAAGCCCATGAAAGAGTTTGTTTTTGTATCCCCTGAAGGTTTTAAAACAGAGGCGCAGTTACAACACTGGATTGAATTAGGATTGGAACATGCAAAAAGTAAATTATAATACATGCAATTATTTTACAACCCATCGCTTGACAACAGTTTTAAACAGTTCTTTTTTTCTTCTGAAGAAAGCAAGCACATCGTCAAGGTTTTACGTAAAAAAGAAGGTGATGTACTTCAAATAACCAATGGTATGGGTTATCTGTTTGATGCCGAAATTTTAATTGCTGATTCCAGAAAGTGCAAAGCCGAGATAGTTTCTGAAAAAAAAACAGTTCCAAAACGGTACAGTCTTCATCTAGCTGTGGCACCCACCAAAATGAACGATCGTTACGAATGGTTCTTGGAAAAGGTCACTGAGATTGGCGTGGATGAAATCACCCCTATAATCTGTGATCATTCCGAACGAAAAATTATCAAAAAGGAGCGCATGGAAAGGGTTTTACAATCCGCCATGAAACAATCGCTCCAAACCTTTTTACCAAAAATAAACCCTGCTATTTCCTACAAACAATTTATGGAACAGCAAATGAGTGGCTTAAAATTCATTGCGCATTGTGATGAGGGCGAAAAAATGGAATTGAAAAGAAGAGTTGCCGCAGACAAGGATGTCATCATTCTTATCGGTCCCGAAGGTGATTTTTCTAAAGAAGAAATTCAAAGTGCCATGGAACAAGGGTATGTCCCTGTCTCCTTGGGCAACAATCGGCTCCGGACGGAGACGGCGGCCATTGTAGCCTGCAATACGGTGTCAATAATTAACAGTTAATGCAAGGACATTTTATAGGCAGCGGTAATGTCCGAGTTTTCAGCTTCAATCAAGAGCATCAGACTTAACTCATCATTTTTACCTACCATTGCAGGAATAGCAATGGAGGCTTCCCCGTGTTTAGCGGATAGTAAACTATAGTTTTCTGCTACCACAATATTGCTATTCCTCAGTGTTCTATTCCCATTTTCCCCGCTCTTCACCAGAGTAGTTCGTTCATCCAAAACCAAAACGGCTCGCAGCTGTTTTCCATCCAATTCACCTGAAACGGAATAATCAAAAGTTATCATATTCCCAGTTGTTTTAACCTCCTCAATTTTAATCTTGTTGTTGGCTCTTAGATCTTTGTAGGAACCAATTTTGGAGTATAGCTTAGTTGCATTTGACCCTACAAAATGCTCTTTTCCGTTTACTACCATTTGAGGGGTATAATTGCTACGGTTTCTGAATTTTCTGTTGTACCCACTTTGTTTTTTAGTGAAGGCAGACTTGCTAAAAGGGTCTTTCCAGCCTATATAATTCCAATAATCCACATGATAGGACAAAGCATAAACCTCTCCTGGAAACTCTTTCTTTACCTTGTTTAAGAGCACATCTGCTGGAGGACAGCTGGAACATCCTTGGGAAGTAAAAAGTTCCAAAACCACAATGGGATCATAGTCGTATACATCAATCTTGGTGTCTCCTGATCCAATCGCATTTTTGCTTTCCGCTTGGTAAAGAGCTACCAGTGACATCCCAAAAAATGCCATGGAAGAAATTATGATTTTTTTAAGCATGAATACTGTACATTTGGTTCATTAGTTATTCGGAACTGGATGAAACTACTTACCGTACGTTACTTGATTTTAACTTTTTTTATGATGGGTATGTCCCAAGCCCAAGAGGTTGCGGTTCTCAAATATGGAGGCGGAGGGGATTGGTATTCCAACCCTACCGCCCTACCCAATCTTATACAGTTTTGCAATGCTAACATCGGCACCAAGATCAATCCCAAACCTCAAACTGTGGAAGCTGGCAGCATTTCCCTTTTCCAATACCCTTATCTACACATGACCGGGCATGGGAACGTCTTTTTTACTGAAGAGGAAGCTCAAAACCTAAGAACCCATCTACTTTCAGGAGGGTTTTTGCATATAGATGACAACTATGGGATGGAACCGTATTTAGTACGAGAATTGAAAAAGGTATTCCCTGAAAAACAGCTGGAAGAATTAGGAGTAGATCATCCTATCTTTAATCAGCGATACAAATTCCCAAATGGCCTTCCCAAAATCCATGAGCACGATGCGAAAAGACCACAGGCCTTGGGCATATTTGACCAAGGTAGACTGCTTTTGTTATTTACCTTTGAAAGTGATCTTGGAGATGGCTGGGAGGATCCTTCCGTACATAACGACCCAGAAGACGTACGACTAAAAGCCCTTCAAATGGGGGCCAATATTGTGGAATTTGCATTTAAAAACTAACCAATGACATCAAAAACCATTGCAAACGGAATTTTAAGGGCTGTTGCCATTATGGTCGGTATAGTATTACTGGCCTATTTATTATTTAAAATCCAATCTGTTTTGGCTTATGTGGCCATTGCGGCTGTGATAGCACTTTTAGGAAGGCCTGTGGTACTATTTCTTCGCAGAAAATTAAAGTTTCCCAACACCCTTGCCGTTATCTCTACCATGGTATTTATGCTTGCCGTTTTTCTTGGGATTTTGGCCTTGTTTATTCCATTGATATCCGAACAAAGCAGAAATCTATCCCTCTTGGATATTGACGCCCTTAAAGCAGATGTAAATACGCTTTATCTGCAGATATTGGAATACTTTGGTGCAACCACGGATAGCATCACCCATTTGATTGAAGATTCGGATTTAGAGAAAAACGTTCTTGAAGGATTAGACCTGGGGTTCATTCCCAATTTCCTTAACTCCTTTGTAAATGTCTTGAGCAACTTTAGTATAGGATTGTTTTCAGTACTTTTTATTTCATTTTTCTTTTTAAAGGATAGTAAACTTTTTCAAAACGGGATGTTGACTTTCGTTCCAGACGCTAAAGAAAATAGCTTAGTCAAGTCCGTGGATAAAATCAACAATTTACTATCGAGGTATTTTGCCGGTATCTTGTTGCAACTTTTTATCCTCTTTGTTATTTACACCATTGCATTGTTGATTGTTGGAGTGGAAAACGCGATAGTTATCGCATTCCTTTGTGCCCTGTTCAACATAATTCCTTACGTGGGTCCAATCATTGGAGGAGTTATCATGGTAACCTTGACTATGACCAGTTTTCTGGGAGCAGATTTCAGTACAGTTATCCTACCTAAAGCACTCTACGTTTTGATAGGATTAATGATAGGTCAGCTAATAGATAATTTCTTTTCCCAACCATTCATTTTTTCAAACAGCGTTAAATCCCATCCTCTGGAAATCTTCTTGGTCATCATCATTGCGGGGCTTATTTTTGGAGTAGTTGGGATGGTGGTTGCTGTACCCGGATATACGGCAATAAAGGTAATTTTAAAGGAATTTTTGGCCGAAAATGCCGTAGTGAAGAAGTTAACTAGAAATTTATAGTTTTTGTTTGAATAAACTAATATTAAATACTGGTGTTCAATCTTTTATAGAAAAAAATTGGAACGCTGACATCATGTCAGCTTTACTCAAAAGCCAACAGTTTGATGGCATTTCCCAAAAAGAGCTTGCCGAACAGCTTGAATCTAAAAAAAAGTCCAGAGACAAGCTTCCCTCCTGGTTCCAATCTGCTAACATTTATTACCCCAACAAACTAAATATTGAACAAACCAGTTCTGAGCTAACGGCGGCTTACAAATCACAATTGGTAACCGGAAAAACACTAATGGATTTAACGGGGGGACTAGGGGTGGACAGCTACTATTTTTCAAAAAATATTAGCGCAGTTTTGCATTGTGAAATAGACTCAAAACTAAGTGCAATTGCCGCCCATAATTTTAAAGTGTTCGGACAAACGAACATTAAATGCATTCCTGAAAATGGTTTGGATTTCCTTCATGCGTACACTGAAAAATTAGATTGGATTTACATTGATCCTTCAAGACGGAGTGATATAAAAGGAAAGGTGTTTTTACTGCAAGATTGTTTGCCCAACCTTCCAGAACATCTTCCCTCAATTTTCAAAAAATCAAAAAATATCTTGATAAAAACATCTCCCCTTTTGGATATTTCCCAAGGTATTAAAGAATTGAATTTTGTAAAGGAGATTCATGTTATTGGAGTTCAAAATGAGGTGAAAGAACTTTTGTTTGTATTGGAGTATGGTTTTAAAAATGCAATTGAAGTGAAAACCGTGAACCTTTTCCAAAACAATGAAGTTCGGTTTGAATTTAGACTCAAAGACGAGCAGAACTCCTCAGTTGATTTTGGTAAACCTCAGACCTATCTTTACGAACCCAATGCGACCATTTTAAAATCTGGTGGGTTCAAATCCGTCGGAAGTACTTTCGGATTAAAAAAGCTACAACAACATTCCCACCTATATACTTCCGAAGTCTTGGTAAATTTTCCAGGAAGAAAATTCAAAATTTTAGAAGTTCTCCCCTACTCCAAAAGTGCATTAAAGTCCTTCGCAAATACCAAGGCTAATGTTAGTACACGGAATTTCCCGCTTGGTGTTGTAGAACTTCGAAAAAAACACAAAATAAAGGATGGTGGAAACGAGTACCTTTTTTTTACCAAAAACCTCGATGATAATCTTATTCTGATTGTAACAAAAAAATGCGATTGACCATTAAGGGCAATCGCATCCTTGAATGTTCTAACTGTCTTCTATTACATGGTCAACCTCATAAACAACTCATGAGAGCTATTATCCACATCATTGATTGAGGTTTCCAAGGCGGCTTCGTAGGCATATCCTATGTGAAATCCAGAGCTTATATCAAACATAATCAACCCGCTTAAAGCTTCGCTTACCCGGTAAGAGGTTCCAAATTTGAACTTTTCTCCAAAATCCAAAATTGATGTAAAATCCACTGATACAGGCGATGCATCCACATATCGCAACATACTACTGGTTTGTAGCGTCATATGCTTGTTCAATATAAAGTCATAGCCACCCACTAGATAAATATGTCTTCTATCCGTACTCATGATTGCGTTACCGTTGCGCTCTTCCAAACGATCTGGCGTCAATAGTTTGGGTGCGGACAGGGATATGAAATAGCTTTCGTGTTTTAAATAGGCCCCTACTCCTACATTTGGAGTAAATCTACTATCAAAATCCAATAGGGAACCATCTTGCCCCATCCCATAAGTTACAAGTCCTGTTGTATTAGCACTGTATGAGTTTCCACTAGCTTTTAGGCCCAAAAAGAGGGTATAGTCTTCATTAAGTTTTAGCTTATATGAAAAATCTATTGCCACCCATGTTTGATTTTCTATAAAGGTCTGGTCGTTTAAAATGGATACTCCCAAGCCAACATTAGATCCCACAGGCATAGAAAATAGTGCACTTTGACTCTGGGGAGCTCCTTCTACTCCCGCCCATTGACTACGTAAACCCAAAGTTAATTCGGTGCTTTCGCTTGTACCGGCATACGCTGGGTTCACCAGGTTCATATTGTACCTATAAAAGGTATACTGAGGGTCTTGTTGTGCAGCCATTTGCTGCGAATAAAGGCATATGGAAATGCCCAAAACCAATACTAAATTCTTCATTATTTCTTTATGTTTTTTATCTAATAATTAATATAAATCCAACCTTGTATTGGAGGAGTTCCGTTGCCTAAATCAATAACATACATGTAGGATCCAGCGGGTAGTTTCTCGCTATTGTCCTTATAGAAACCTTCCCAGTTGTTTTGATAGCTCCCAGCAGCAAAGACCTCATGCCCCCATCGATTATAAACTCTGACCACATTGTGAGGGTAGTTGTCTATTCCGGGGACGACCCAGGCATCGTTCATTCCATCACCATTTGGTGTAAAGGCTTCTGCAGGAGTAACCTGAGGTGTACTGTTCAAAGGGAACTCGTCATGGGAGTCGCTTATTCCATCGTTATCATCATCATCGTCCAATATATCCGATACGCCATCACCATCACTGTCAATAGGCACACTATCAGGATCACTGGAATCTGATCCTTGGTTTGCTTCTACCGTATCCGAAAATCCATCATTATCATCGTCTCCATCCACATTATCACCTTGTCCATCACCATCTGTATCAGTATCTTCTGTGGGATCTAAGGGAAAATCATCTTCAGAATCAAGGGTACCGTCATTATCATCATCGTCATCCGTACCATCACCAATACCATCACCATCAGTATCCAATCCTTCCGAATCATCTAGAGGAAATTCATCTTCACTATCCAAGATTCCATCATTATCGTCGTCATCATCCGTATTATTACCTAGTCCATCACCATCCGTGTCAGTATCCTCTGTTGGATCTAACGGGAAATCATCCTCTGTATCAGGAGTGTTATCATTGTCGTCATCCAAATCAGCATTATCGCCTGTGCCATCTCCATCAGTATCTGTGTCCTCATTTGAATCCAGTGGGAAAGCGTCTTCGGAATCAGTAGTTCCATCATTGTCATCATCCGAATCTGTATTATCACCGGTACCATCACCGTCTGTATCTGTGTCTTCATTGGGGTCCAACGGAAAGGCATCTTCTACATCCAAGGTTCCATCCTCATCGTCATCCTCATCACAGGCATCACCGCCATCATTCAAACCATCCGTATTGGTCTGGTCAGGATTTGAAACCAACGGGCAATTATCCAAACCGTCTGCTATCCCATCACCATCGGTATCCACCTCTTTGACAACAGTATCCGTGGCATCTGGGCCTTCATTGTCTGATGGATCGGTCAAGGATACGCTCAAGGTTATGGTCCCGTCTGTCAAACTGCTTAAATCGATATTGGAAACAACCTGGCTTACATTGACGATGGTTCCTGTCCCAGTAACGGCTATTCCGCCTCCGTCGCTAGTAAAAGAATAATCGAACGTTGCACCCACTTCTGCATCGGTAAATGTAAAGCTGACGGAGTCTTGATTGTCCGAATCAATGGTGGTTTGATCAATTGAAACCGTATAACCGCTTGGAGCAATGTTATCTTGCACCGTCACCGTTGCTGGCGCGGAGGTCGAATTTCCATTGATATCGGTAACGGTTAGTTGTACTGTATTATCTCCCAGATGACTGAAATCGAAGCTCGTCTGGTCTAGGATAATTTCATCTATTTGACAGTTGTCGGTAGAGCCGTTATCCACCTCTGCTGCAGTTAAGGTAGCATCCCCAGACGCATCCAAGATGAGAGTAACATCCTGCGTAACCACAACTGGATCTAGGTTATCGTGTATGATTACGCCAACCCTTCCACTATTTTCATTTCCGTGAGAGTCGGTTATCGTATAATTAACACCCAAAGAACTTTTTGTGTAAAAGCTTAATGGGTCTCCAAAATTATAAGGTGTACCACCAAACATCAAATACTGATCTTCATCGGTATAGGTCATGGTGGGCATATTTAAAAACAGAGTAGCTCCATCACTAATATTCTCTGCGGATGTACCATTGACCAAATATGTAGTTGCCGAGCTAGAACCGGTACCACTTGCCCATCGGTAAAATACACTTCCGTTGGGAGCGTCATACAATTGTATTGAATACTGGTACGGGGTTGCGTTCTGGGTAACTACAGGTGTCCATGTGGCAAAATCAGTTGTTGTGAACAAACCTCCGTTGTTAGCTTCAATTCCTCGATAAGCAACGTAGACCCTATCATCTGGTGTAACTTCAATATGGCTATCATAGGTGCGGGTAATGTCTGAATTTATGGCGCCCTTGTCTACCCAGTTCCCTCCTTCATAGGCCACTACGGTAGTACGCATACGGGAATCGTTTACATAATTCCTATAGCCGTAGACCACAACAGGGATCCCGGTTGACAAGAAGTCGATATCAGGATTGTTGGTCCAATCACCAGGGTAGGCCATTCCTGTTTGTGATGGATATCCCATGTGAACAAGGCTGCTACCATCCCATTTTAATGCATTTACCCTGTAAGTTCCCCCTGCACTACCTGACGGTGTATAGACCCACCATATATCATTGGTAATCGGGTCTACTGACGAGGCAACGGCTTCATAAATAGATCCTACATTATAGGTGGAATTAACCGATGCGGATACCAATTCGCTCCAAGCACTGCCATTGTATTGAAATATGGTCAATTTGTAATCAATAATTGTGGCCATCAAAAAATTATTATTCTTGTCCACGGTTAGATTGATCTGTGAATAGGGAGATGTAATTGTAAAACTGGAGGTAGCTATCGAATTCCATGAAGTTCCATTCCAGCTTAACAGTTCCAGATTATCTGTGCTATTGTAAGCCGACATATACACGGTACCATTATGCCTGTGAACACCTGCATAGCGGTAATCCGCATCTATTAAGGCGGAGTCATATTCCCAACTTGGGGAAGCTCCAATATGGGTACAGTCAAATACATTGTTGGTCAAATCCACAGAGGGTGAAGGATCTGTGTTATCTGCCAAATCTGTTATAATATCACTTTGTTGCACGGTGTATTGCCCATTAGCATCCAAGTAAACATCAAGAGTTGATGCAATAGTGGCAGTGGGTGCCTCAGTATCTTTATCCGAACTATCCGAAACTTCCGGGCCTTCATTACCTGCTTCATCAGTTAGTGTAACCGTTAAGGTTATTACACCATCTTCCAAAGCCTCCAAATCAATGGTAGTAATTTGGTCGGTAACTGTCAATATGGTTCCTGAACCTGTTGCATTCGTACCTCCGCCATCACTACTAAACGTATAATCATACGTTGCGTCAACCTCCGCGTTGCTGAAGGTGAAACTTATATCATTTTGGTTGGATAGGGTAATGGGGTTCTGATCAATGACCACGGTATAACCCGTTGGAGCATCCTCATCCACATCAGCTACACTTACTGTCAGATTCAAATTGGTACTACCATCCGAATCGGTGGCAATGACCGTAATTTCATAATCGTTATCAGCGTTGGCATCCCCTGGAGTCTCAAAGTCTGGTGCTGCTTGAAAAGAAAGTACGCCCGAAGCCGAATCAATACTGAACAAATCATTATCCCCGCCTGACGCCAAACTATAGGTGATTCCTGCATCACTAGCTCCACCTTCACCATCGTTAGCATCGCAATCCGCAACCATCGATGTTACATTCTCATCAAATGGTACAACAATCTGCATTTGATATTCGTGTACTCGTTTGGTAAATCCAATAGTAAAGAATTTGGTGCCATCAGCACTGAAGGCCAAACCATAGGGGTTGCCCTCTTCGTCGTCCGTATCAAAGTCTATCCCAGAAAAACTTATAGTGGACAAATCATACGGAGTAGCTAAATTATAAGCCAACAGTTCACCACCAATAGTAATCACGAACAACTGGCTTCCATCTCCATTGAAATCAACTTCCTGAGGGTTGTTGTCTTCTGTAATCTCAAAGGAATTGTTGGTATAAACTGCCGTTGAAATATCAAAAGGAGTACCTAGATTATACTCGTAGATATAATCATTATTATAGGCCAGAAGGAACATTTTTGAACCGTCACCATTGAAGGTAACATCATCATAAGATGATCCTTGTGTTGCACTATAAGTTTGCAAAAAAGATGCTGTTGAAATGTCATAAGCCGAGGAAAGGGAATACGCTGTTATGTTGTTCCCAGAATTGGCACTGGCATAATAAATTTTGGTACCATCATTATTGAAGTTGATACCTGTAGTCCTACCGCTCATACCTGTTAATGAGTCCACATAGCTAGCGGTTGATACATCATATGCAGTTGATAAGGTATACTCTGCAATCTCACTCGAAAAAATTCCACTAACGAACATCTTGGTACCATCATCATTAAAGGCTATCCCATAGGGAGAACTAAGTTCCGAAACTACATTCGCCGAATTGGACGAATACACCGCTGCAGAAACGTTAAATGCTCCTGAAGGACTCGTGAAAATCGGCAAAGGATTGCTAATATTCACTGCGCCAGCAATACTAAACTCGGATC
This sequence comes from uncultured Allomuricauda sp., assembly GCA_965117065.1. Taxonomy (GTDB): domain Bacteria; phylum Bacteroidota; class Bacteroidia; order Flavobacteriales; family Flavobacteriaceae; genus Flagellimonas. Next base: position 42,730 of record OZ220751.1, on the reverse strand, counting down.
CACAACTACCATTGGCCACCTGAACCCTAAATTGGGTTGTTGTGGCAATATTGTTGTAGGCATACGTTGTGGTCGTATTACTAATGTCAGTCCAAACAAGACCACCATCCACAGATTGTTGCCATTTGGTAATGGTACCCGTATGCCCGGTCAAGGTCAAGGTACCGCTATTGGTAGGGGATGTATGGTTATTGCTGTCCACGGATCCTCCAACTGGAGGAGTTCCGTTCACAATGGCTATTTCCTTTGAAGGTGTGAAATCTGAAGCGCCGCAACTTACATCCTCAATAACAGCCCTGTAATACATGGTTCCTGCGCTGGCAATGGTTTCTGTAAGTGTAGTAGTGGTGTTTGCAATATCTACCCAATTACTGTCATCTGTAGAGCGTTGCCATTTTTGCACTTGCCCTTCGTTACCGGAGACATATAGGTCCACGTCATTGTTTGCGCAAATGGAGGTGTTCTCAGCAAAAACATTTCCTGTCACCAAACCAGTCACCCTAATGGGTGTACTGGACGTTACCAATCCATTACAAACAGAAGGAGCCGTGGAGTTCACTACGGCCCTATAGTATGTTGTTTCGCTTATGTTGTTTACCTGAAGGGTCGTGGTAGTATTACTAACTGTTGTGCCTGTTGTGATGAAGTTATCTACGGAGCTTTCCCAACGGACCACTGTTCCTGTGAATCCTGAGAGTGTTAAAGTGGTGGAATTGCTTCCTGAACATACGGAAACATCCCCACCTGTTATGGTTCCACTGGAAGCACCGGAGATTTGTACGTTCTTGGTAAATTGAGGCGTACTAGTGACCAAATCCCCAGGCATATTCCCAAATTCAATTATACCAACAATACTGAAACTATTGGGAAAGTCATTCCATAGCCCTGTTGAAGAGTACATATGCAGTGCATGTTCACTTCCAGAGTTGTTGGGCTCACCACTATTCCAATTCTCATATACCGAAGGAATGTTTATTTGATTGGCCGTACTCATCTGTGTACCTTTTTCGGGTCCTGTAACCCAGTACCATTTGCCTTCAGCTTCTGTTTGATTGTTATATAAGGTATAACCTAGAGCTTCGTTTATTTCCTGATAGTCGTCGGAAGCTCCCATCCATGCGTTCTGTCCAATAAGTCTATAGACATAGGTGTTTTCAGCCTCGTTGGTTATGGTGGCCAAATACCCTTTTTGACCATAGTAAGACAAAGATTCTGATGCGGTTTTTGTATTTGACCAAGAATCCTGAATACTTGTAACTTTGTAAAAATGATCATTGATGGGGTTGTAATAAGTATCTCCAGCCACAAAAGAAACCTTTCGGGTCTCTGGAGAACAAATCACCCCCGTAGTAATGTTAACATTCCTAAGAAAGGACTGCCATGCATTGGACTCTAGGGTTCCCTTGAACACAATAGATCGTGTTGTAGCGTTCCAGCCTGTGGAAGTTACACCAGAAGGTAAACTCGTGGAATACCCCAATTGGTCACTTGTAGAGTAAGAATCTGTAATAGTAACGGTAAAATCCGTGATATCACCATTGGAGGTAATGGCTAAATTAGGAGCTACAATCTCAGGCGTTTGTCCGGCAATGGAATTAACTCCGGAATCACCAGAAACGGTAATCTGATCCTGGGCGCTCACAACCCCCAAAACAAGGGTAAGAAAGAGCATCGATAGGGATAGGTTTTTCATTTTGGAAAATCTGATTTTATGGTTTAGATCCCCCAAAGTATATCAATATGTAATCTTTTTCTTACTTATGTTGTAAGTCTCAAGAAATTGTATAGCTATGCAGCATTAACAGAGGTTTAGAATTTGAATTGTGTCGTTTTAACACAGTTTCTATCCAATTTCCTGATCAATATTTGCCATTTGCAGCAGACTAATCGCATGGCTTATAGGAGTTTTGCTTTACTAACCTATACAAATCATTCCCGGGTTGCCAACCAATCGAAGAACCAGTCCATCCAATCGTTTAATACAGGATGTTCCAAGGCCAATCCAAAACCATGTCCTCCATTTTGGGTCACATGCATTGCTACGGGAACATTGTGCTCCTTTAATGATTTAAAAATGAGCAAACTGTTCTCCACTGGAACGGCTTTGTCATTCACGGCATGCAATAAAAAGGTTGGTGGAGTGTTCTTGTCAACTTGCCATTCGATGGAAAATTTCCGTATAGGCTCAAGATTTGGTGTATCGCCCAGTAGTGCTTCTTGTGAACCGTGGTGGGTAGCGCTTTCATCCAAGGTGATTACGGGATAGATCAAGGCCATAAAATCTGGGCGGGCGCTTAAATCATCAATGCTATCTTGTTTGTTGTAAACTATTTCATCAAAATGCGTTCCCAAAGAAGCGGCTAAATGTCCACCGGCCGAAAAGCCCATAATCCCAATCTTGTTTGGGTCAATATTCCAGCTTGCGGCCATCTTTCTTACCAAACGGATGGCTCGTTGGGCATCTTGTAATGGAACCTCATGTCTGTTTTTTACAATGGATTTGGAGGTTGGTAAGCGGTATTTTACCACAATACCTGCAATTCCTTTAGCATTGAATGCCTTAGCAAAATCCACACCTTCCCAATTGTAGGCCAATCCTTGATAACCCCCACCTGGAAATAAAAGAATTGCTTTACCAGTGTTGTTAGCAACACTCGGAAGATACACCTCTATAGATGGATGCTGTACGTTTCGTATCCAGCGAATATTTTCTAAAGTATCAATCTCTTTTTCTCCTATATCGATTTGATTAGGCACCGCTTTAGACCAAAGAGGGATTATGGTATCCTGGGCTGCAATGCCTTGCAACAACATGAAGCCAATTAGAAAGGTGAAGTAGTTTTTTTTCATGATTATTATGCTGAGGATTAGTTACACTCCCATTTAAAATTGGCCACCTTGTCGTTGGATGCTGCGGAAAGATTATAATGCCACCACTCAGTACGAATGGACCAAAAGCCATGCGCTTCCATAGTTTCTTTCAGCAATTTTCTGTTATTCAAGATGTTTTGGGGAAGCTCTGTATTATCGTGATATGCCCTTTTACCAAAAAAATCGAAATCCGTACCCATATCAAGTTCTTTACCTTCCATATCCACCAAGGTGATGTCCATAGCACCTCCTTTGTTGTGAATAGATCCCTTTACCGGGTCGGCCACATATTGGGGATTTGATACTATTTCCCACATTTTATACTGTACACTATTGGGCCTATAGCAATCAAAAAATTTAATCTTGAATCCTTTGTCCATAAAATCCTTGTTGGCTGCGATTATGGCCTTGGCAGTTTTCACTCGAGCATAGCACTCTGCGCAATCATAAACCTTGGCTTTTAAGAAATTGTTATCCGTTGCATAGCGCATATCGTAAGCAAAATCATCACTAAAATCTGCCAATCGCACAAAGGTGGTATCCGCCAACCCTTCAAAGGATTTGAAAGTTTGCTCTACCGTAGCTGCAACCACTGTGTCCTTAGCTACTTTAATCACCCTTTCAAGTTCCTCAGTATCCGGTTTTCCCTTATCTACTTGAGGTTTGCAAGATGCCAGTAATACCAGAACACATAGAAGGGTAGTTTTCATAATTTACGTTTTTGATTGGCCAACCAAGTATACAAGGAATCGGTTGTGTAAGCCCTTTGCCATGAATTATGACCCACATCTTTGTATCGTGTATACCTTACCTGATAGTTCATGGCTTTAAGTTTCTTAACCATCTTATCGGATTCTTCCACAGATATTACTTTATCTTTTTCCCCATGAAAAACCCAAATGGGCAGTTCCTTGTCTATCCAATGGGCATAAGGTAAAGGGGTCATACCACAGACGACGGCCATGGCTGCAAATTTGTTAGGATATTGGGTTACTAGTTCCCATGCTGCGCTACCACCACGGCTTAGACCTGTGAGGTAGATTTTATTGGGGTCAACTCTATTGGTTTCGACAACGGAGTCTAAAAGTTGCATGATCGCTTCTGTGTTCCACCACTTTTTTTTGTGGGGGTTTTGTGGGGCCAACACCAAAAATGGAAATTGCTTGCCTTCAACTAAAAGCTTGGGTGGTCCATTTTGCTTAATTTCCTCCAGACTTCCCCCAGATTCTCCTCCACCATGTAAAAACAACAGCAATCCAAAAGATTCCATCGTTTTGGACTCATAATTTTCTGGAAAATAAAGGTAGTAGCTTAATTTTTCTCGATTAACAGTTTCTAAGCTATCTTCAATAATTTGGGTTTGTGCGGAACAGGCTTGTACCAGTATTATACTACTCAAAAAAAGTAGGCCGCTCCATTTTCGTGGGATTTGCATGCTCCAAGTTACAAAAGTTTATCTGCGATATCTTGCCAAGTATTTGCACGCTCAAAACCATTGAGGTTCATGTTGTGCGGAGAGGTGAACATAATGGACCGTCCATCGAATTTTTCCAAATTATAGGCACGGTCGTCTATTAAAACATCACCTTTTAAAATGGACTTGCTCCCACAAAGTATCCGTCTTTGCCATGGGATAAAAGGAAAAAAATCATCCAGCCAATCAGACTTTTCCTTTAACGAATTGGGGAACTCCATGGCAGCAGAAGCAATGTAAACCTGATATTTTTTATCCAGTTCTTCCATTACCTTTTGACTGTCTTCAATAAGCTTCAAATTCCTAAAAAAACCTATTTCCCATGCGTGTTTTTTCATAAATTCAAGGTGCTCCTCTGGTACACTTTGCCAAGCTTCCTTGCCGATACAGTTCTCCAGATTAAGCTGCACTCCAAACTCTTCCATATACAATTCCAAGTGGGCTCCATAGGTGTCGGCCAACACCTCATCCATGTCTACAAATATTGTCATCTCAAAAAAATTAAGTCCCGAAGGAAACAAAAATTGGGCAACCTTCAAACTACTTGATGAGATATAATAAAAATTTAACCTGAAGTTAAATTACTGCTTGCAACTTCACATCATTGCAAAGCCTCTAATTTTATTGATAGGTTCTGAGGTTGGCATCTATTTTACGGGTTGAGTCCCGTTCAATCAGACTTGTTTTTACCAACTTGGTTGTAAAAGGCATTTCACCAGGGTATTCAATGCGGTCAATAAGAATATTTGCCGAAAGCTCTCCAATGTACTTTCCGTGCTGACTGACCATGGTAAGCGAAGGTGAAACATATTTGGACAACCTTCCATTGGTAAACCCAACAATAGAAATCTCATTGGGAACGTCGATTCCCTTCATCTTTAAAATGTTTAGCGTGTCCACTGCAGTAATTTCATCCAGAGCAATGATCGCGTCTATTTCCTTATCATCCAGCAGCATGGATATCAGCAATTGGAGGTCATCATTTTTTCTTATCTGAACTATAAGCTTGTCGTTGAAATCCATATCATCTTCGTGCAACGCCTTTTTATAACCTTCTACCCGTAATTTCCCCACACTGGAATTGTAGATGGCTGAGATAATTGCAATCTTTTTACACCCAGTCTTTAAAAGGTGTTTGGTTGTCTTATACCCCGCTTCAAAATCATCTACGACTATTTTATCACAGTCCACCTTTTCGGTTACCCTATCAAACATGACCATTGGAATTTGGCTCTCGATTAGATTCTGCAGGTGATTCACATCACCTTTCTCCTGGGTTTCCTCGCTTAGCGATAAAATAAGCCCATCCACGGTTCCCGAACTTAACAAATCCATAGTTTGAATTTCCTTTAAGTACGATTCGTCCGAAATACAACTAATAATGCTATATCCTCGCAGATTGGCCGTTTTTTCAATCCCGTAAAAAACTTGGGTGAAAAAATAATTGAGAATGTTGGGTACAATCACACCAATGGTCTTGGTACTTTTTTGAAGCAGACTCAAGGCAATATGATTGGGTCTATAATTATGGTTTTTTGCGAAAAGTTGGATTTTTTCCTTTAGATCCGCACTAATCTCATGGCTATCGTTGATAGCCTTTGAAACCGTTGAAATGGATACCCCAAAATTGGCCGCTATGTCCTTTAAGGTTATCTTTTTCATTTTACAAACTTTTAAAACAGTGGAAACGGCGCGTTTGGAAAGGACCAGCCTATCCTATGAGCACCGTAATTTATCCTACAAAATAGGTCAATATTAGAATGACCACCAGTCTGCTGTTTCCAATATTGGTTCCATAGGTTGGGTTAGCTGTATTGATTAATAATGTTTTCAAACAATTCTTGTTTTCCGCTAATTTGCTCGGGTTCTGCATTGTTGTCTGCAAAATCGTAGAGGTCCTTCAAAGAAAGTTTTCCGGCCACAAAATCTGCACCCTTGCCAGATGTGAAAGAGTTGTAACGTTTCCCCAATAAGGACTCGTAGTTCGATTTCTGAATGACTTCATCCGCTACCAAAAGTGCCCTGGCAAAAGTGTCTGCCCCACCAATATGAGCCAAGAAAATATCTTCCAAATCAGTAGAATTTCTTCGGGTCTTGGCATCAAAGTTTACACCTCCTCCTTGCAATCCTCCTGACTTTAAGAAAACCAACATGGCCTCTACGGTTTCCATTACATTATTTGGAAATTGGTCAGTATCCCAGCCATTTTGGTAATCTCCTCGATTGGCATCAATACTGCCAAGCATTCCGGCATTGGCAGCAACCTGAAGTTCATGCTGAAAAGTGTGCTGGGCAAGGGTGGCATGGTTTACTTCTATATTTAACTTGAAATCTTTTTCCAAACCATATTCCCTAATAGAATTAATAGATGTTGCACAATCAAAATCATACTGGTGCTTAGTAGGTTCCATAGGTTTGGGCTCTATGAAAAAGGTTCCTTTGAATCCTTGACTTCTTGCATAATTTTTGGCCATGTTCAGAAATCTGCCAATATTATCCTGCTCCAACTTCATATTGGTATTCAACAAGGACATATATCCTTCGCGACCACCCCAGAACACATAATTTTCACCGCCAAGAGCAATAGTTGCATCTAAGGCTATCTTTACTTGTGCACCTGCTCTGGCCACTACTTCAAAATTGGGATTTGAAGCCGCACCATTCATATATCTTGGATTGGAAAAACAATTGGAAGTTCCCCATAATAGTTTTACACCGGAAGCTTCTTGCTTTTGTTTTAGATACGCAACGGTCTTCTCAATTCTCTTTTCAGATTCTGCTAGGGTATCAGCCTCGTCCACCAAGTCAAAATCATGGAAACAATAGTAATCAAACCCCATTTTAGTAACAAATTCGAAGGCGGCATCCGCTTTGTCTTGAGCTGCTTTTATAGGGTTTGAAGCTGTGGACCATGGGAATTGCTTGGTCCCAGGCCCAAATGGGTCACCTCCTGTGCCACATAGGGTATGCCAATAAGCTACCGCAAACTTGAAATGTTCGCGCATGGTCTTACCCGCCACAACCTGGTCTGGGTTATAAAATTTGAAGGCCATTGGATTATCTGACCCCCTCCCTTCGTATTTAATTTCTCCTATTCCTTTAAAGAATTCTTTATCTCCTAAAATTGCCATTTTTAAATGCTGTTAATGATTAGTTCCAATTCTTTTTTCCAATTATTGTATGCTCTTTGGTATTCTTCCTTATCCTTAAAAGGCATAAAGGTCATTAAGTGGTCGTTTTTCATAAAAGACGAAAAGGTTTCATATCCATCCTTGGAAATGGCACATGCCCTGGCTGCCCCAATCGCACCCGTGGTATTGTAAATTTCAATCTCTTGTTGAATAAGGGTAGCAATAGTGTTCGCAAAGATTTCTGAACGGAAGAGATTATCATTACCCGCTCGAATTACCTTGGCTTCAATGCCATCAGATTTCATAATTTCCATGCCATAGACAAAGGAAAAAGCAATACCCTCCAAAGCGGCCCTGCACATATGGGCTTTGGAATGACGATTAAGGTTAAGATTAACTATTCTTGTCCCTACATCCTGATTCAATAGCATGCGCTCGGCTCCATTGCCAAAAGGAACCACACAAACTCCATCTGACCCTATTTTTACTTCAGCGGCCAGCTTGTTCATTTCTTCATATGAAGAAACAGAAAGGTTATTGAGCAACCAACGGTATTGTATTCCAGCTCCATTAATGCAAAGAAGTTTTCCAATATTCTTACTACCAGCTTTGCCATAATTTACGTGCGCAAAATTGTTTACCCGAGAACTCTCCTTGACTGAAAGATTATCAGTAACGGCATAGACAACTCCAGATGTGCCACCAGTGGCTGCAACCTCTCCTGGATGAAGTACGTTAAGTGAAAGCGCATTGTTGGGTTGATCCCCTGCTCTATACAAAATGGGTGTGCCTTCCAGTAGTCCACTTTCTTTTCCTCCTTGGGCAGAAACAGTCCCTTGTAGACTAAAAGTATCCACGATATCCGGTACCAATTCTTTGGATATCCCATAATGGTCCAAAATTACATCCGAGATGGAATTAGATTCAAAATCCCAGAAAACACCCTCTGATAGACCAGATATTGTAGTATTTACTTTATTAGAAAAGCAATACGCAATGTAATCCCCGGGAAGCATGAATTTATGAATGTTGTCATAAATGTCCTCTTCATTGTCCTTTACCCATCTTAATTTGGAAGCTGTAAAATTGGCTGGTGAGTTTAACAGGTGCTGCTTACATTTTTCCTCTCCAATAGCCTTATAAGCGTTGTTACCAATTTCAACAGCTCGGCTGTCACACCAAATAATTGATTTTCGAAGAGGGTTTCCATTTTTATCGATAACAACCAAGCCATGCATTTGGTATGAAATCCCTATACCAACTATGTCATTCTTGGAAACGTTATAGTTCTTCTTTATGCGCTTTATTCCCTCGCACACATGATTCCACCAGTCTTCTGGCTTTTGCTCCGCCCATCCTTTTTGTTGAGCATACATGGACATCTCCTCTTCCGGTTGTTGGACTACCCCTATGCTCCTACCACTAGCGCGTTCTACTAGCGCGATCTTAATGGATGAACTTCCTAAATCTATTCCTAAATAATACATGTAGCTTCACGGTTGGAGTTAATCAAATGTAAAAATTGCCGTGGGCAAAAGGAATATTTCCAGCTCAATTCATTCTTAAGGCATGTTCTTGGATTTAGAGCTGCCATCTTCTATGTGTTATAATATATTGTTTTTCAGGTAGTTGTAATTATATTTGATTTACGAAAAGTTTTCGAAAAGGTTTTCGTAGATTTTCGCAAAAATGAGGTTGTCATTGCCATCCACAAGTTCTTTTAAGTCATAATCAGCATTTTGAGCAAATCAATGGCATTGGCCTTAAATGAAAGGGAATGGTCTATTTAAGCTCTAGTTTTTCAGGTTCAATATTTTTCCCTCTAATTTTCTCAAAAATCTGTATTAGCTCTTGAAGTTTCTCTGGATTGGAGGCCGCTAAATTTTGTGTTTCTCCTATATCATCCTTTAGGTTATACAATTGGTATTCTTCAGAATTACCCAGTTCAATTTGCACTTGGGGGCTTATTTTTTGGCCTCCGTATGGAGGAATCAATGCCCAATTGCCCTTACGAAGCGCTGTGCGGGTAGATGCCTCTATTACCAGCTCTTCCCTTCCTTGTGATTCTTCTCCAAGAAACACATCCAACAAATCCTTACTGTCCTCCAGATTCACTTCACTTCCCACAAGGGTAGCGAGGGACGATAACAAGTCTATTTGACAAACCAAAGCGGATGAAGTACCAGATTTTATCCTGCCCTTCCAATACGTAAAAAACGGGACATGTGTACCAGCTTCGAACAAACTGTATTTACCGCCTCTAAATGGTCCCCATGGGGTGTGGTTTCCATTTTTTTCTACCGCATCGTCATAGTAACCATCGTTGAGTACCGGCCCATTATCACTAGTAAAAACAATTAAAGTATTTTCTAGAATCCCCTCTGATTCCAAAGTTTTCACTAATTCACCAATGCACCAATCTGCTTCATAAATAACATCACCTCTAGGTCCCAGGCCAGTTTTGCCCGCAAATCGTTCATGAGGGGTTCTGGGTACATGGGGCTGCTGTAGCGCATAGTACAAGAAAAAGGGAGATTCCCTATGTAATTTGATATAATTCTGGGCTTCCTTTAAGAAAACATCGGCCATGTCCTCATCGCGCCACTGGGCTTTTTCTCCACCTTTCATGAATCCAATTCTTGGTATACCGTTCACTACACTATTATTGTGACCGTGATGCCATCTCATTTTCAATTTTTCGGGGTTTTCAAGTCCTGTGGGCTCCCCCTCAAAATTTTCATCATAGTTGATTTCAATCGGGTCATTGGGATCCAATCCAACCACTGTTCCATTTTCAATATAAACCGTGGGTACCCTATCTTGGGTGGCTGCCATAATATAGGAATGGTCAAATCCTACTTCATTGGGTCCTGGCTCCACCTTTTGGTTCCAGTCGACATCTCCATTACCCAAACCCAGATGCCATTTGCCCACAATGCCTGTGTGATATCCAACCTCTTTAAGCATTTTAGGCAAGGTTAATTGTTCTGTACCAATAATCAAGGGAGCTGTTCCTGGTAAAATTTTGGCATCCTTTTCGCGCCAAGGATAAACTCCAGTAAGGAGTGCATATCTGCTAGGTGTGCATGTTGCAGAGGAGGCATATCCGTTGGTAAAACGGACTCCCCCGCGGGCCAATTTATCCATGTTCGGTGTCTGAATTGCTGTAGCTCCATTAAAACCAACATCTCCGTAGCCCAAATCATCCAAATAAATCAAAACGATATTTGGCTTTTCTACAGTTTCCTCCAATAAGGTTCTCTTTTCCTCTTTGCAACTTACAATCGTAAATAGCATTAACATTATGAAAACAGCAGGGAAGTTCGGCTTGATACACTTATTGGGTTGAATCATATACTTAAAGGTAATTTAGGATGGAACATTGTAACGGCCCATAACATAACGGCCGGAGTTAAACTTGATAGCAAGATACTTTAATTATAAAAATTAAAATACAATCGATTGTATTTTAATATCTTTACCATGAAACCTACCAAATAACAGTACAGTTAATGCCCACCAACAAGGTTACCATACATGACATTGCCGAAGCACTTCAAATTAATGGCTCAACAGTGTCCAGGGCTCTTAACAACAGCCCCCGAGTAACCCAAAAAACAAAGCATATAATTCGTAAGAAAGCCTACGAAATGGGTTATCAACGTAATGCTTTGGCGTCCAACCTAAGGAAAAACAAAACCAACACCTTGGGGGTAATTGTGCCAAGAATCTCTCGTCATTTTTTCTCTTCGGCTATTGCAGGAATAGAAGAACTAGCCTTCGAATCTGGATACAATGTTGTTATTTGTCAATCTTTGGAGTCTTTGGAACGGGAAGTGAATCTGATAAAAACCTTGGTTGCTAACCGGGTGGATGGCCTTATTCTATCAATTTCCATGGAAACAATGGATTATAATCATTTGGAAATAGCCAAAAACAATGGGATTCCTATAGTTTTCTTTGATCGTCATTGCGAAATTCCAGAAAACAATAATGTCCTTGTAGACGATTTTCAGTGCAGTTTTGATGCCACTCAGCACTTGATTAACAAGGGGTATTCAAAAATTGCACACTTCGCCGGACCCCAAAACTTAAAACTCTATGAAAACCGATTTAATGGGTACAAACGTGCGCTTGAAAAAAATAGCATCCCCCTTAACCCAAATCGTATTTTCTATTCTTCTTTAATGGAAACCGATGGAATAGACGGAGCAAAAAAAGTTTTGGAATTATCAGACAAGGTCGATGGGATTTTTTCCGCCAATGATGTCGCGGCCATAGGTGCCATGCAGTATCTCAAAGCAAGCGGTATTCAAATCCCAAATAAATTAGGAATAATTGGATTCAGCAACGGACCTACCGCAGAAGTTATAGATCCTTCTTTAACCACCATAAATCAATCCGGTGATCATATGGGTAAATTAGCGGTGGAGTTACTTTTTAGGCGAATAAACTCGCAATCTGAGTCCATTACACCGGAAACTATAATCCTACGACCAAATTTAATTGAGCGTGGTTCTACCAATCGGTCAAGAAACAATAAAAGCTCGCTATAAAATATATTTAAGATTCAAAGGAATGCATATTGATAATGGACATTTTCAATCAACCTAAGAGATAAAACGCATAAAAAATATGGATAAACTGAAAGTTGAAACCATGCTAAGGACAAGTCTGAATTGCCTATTTGTTTTTTTGATCTTGGGGATGTCCTTGGGATGTGATAATACGGATAGGGTCAAGACCCTCAAGTTGGCGCACGGACTTGATGTAAAGCACTCGGTTCATCTCGCTATGGTTAAAATGAGTCAAGATTTGGACAGTATTTCCAACGGGCAAATGCGTTTGGAAATATACCCCAATCAACAGTTGGGAACGGAACGTCAATGCTTGGAGCTACTACAGTTAGGAGCTCTGGATATGACCAAGGTATCTGTTGGTGTGCTGGAAAATTTCGCGCCTCGGATGAAAGTACTGGGGTTGCCTTTTATTTTCAGAGATCGGGAACATTCTTTTCAAGTGCTCGATGGCCCCATTGGACAACAGTTATTGGACGAAGGTGAGAAATATTGGTTAAAAGGGCTGGGGTACTATGATGCCGGGGCCCGAAGCTTTTACACCAAAAACCGTCCAGTACACAAACCTCAAGATTTGGAAGGCCTAAAAATAAGAGTCATGGAAAGTGTAACAGCAATGGATATGGTAAGCGGATTGGGTGGAGCCCCCACTCCTATTTCTTGGGGTGAGCTCTATACCTCATTACAGCAAGGAGTGGTAGATGGAGCCGAGAACAATCCGCCAAGTTTTTATTTATCCAGACATTATGAGGTCTGCAAATACTATTCACTGGACGAGCACACCGTACTTCCCGATGCATTGTTGATAGCAACGCATACTTGGGCCAAATTATCAGAAGAGCAACAATCTTGGTTAAAACAAGCTGTTGATTTATCCGTAACCTATCAACGGAAACTTTGGGCGATTTCTGAAAAAGAAGCTCTAGACGCTGTACAGAAAGCAGGGGTAGAAATACTAAGACCAGACAAAACCCTTTTCGCGCAAAAACTTAAATCCGGTTTGGATAAATATAAAGAGGACAAGGAATTCTACGCATTGATTCAACAAATTCAAGAGACTAAATAATTATGACTTTACGCAAACAAATAGACCTCATTGTCTCCAAGATTTTGATAATCATAATGAGCGCTATGGTACTCAACGTACTTTGGCAAGTTTTTAGCAGGTATGTTCTTGGGTCCCCAAGTTCGTTCACGGACGAACTGGCAAGATATTTAATGATATGGTTGGGAGTACTGGGCGCTGCCTATGTTTCTGGGAAAGATATGCATGTGGCCATAGATGTTCTGCCCTCACGCTTGAAACCAAAAGAGCAACAAAGACTGAAACGGATTGTAGCACTGCTAATTATTCTATTCAGTACAACAGCTTTAGTAATAGGGGGTTCCCGATTGGTATATATCACTTATGTTTTGGAACAGTTCTCCCCTGCCCTACAACTACCCTTGGCCCTGGTTTATTTGGTACTGCCGATTAGTGGTCTCATAATAATCTATTACAAACTATTTGATCTTAAAAAAGGATAACCATGGATTATGTTCCCATTTTAACATTGGTATTCAGTTTTATTGTACTCTTGGCCATAGGAACACCTGTTGCCTGGAGTATAGCCATATCTTCTTTGCTTACCATGTTGGTGAGTATTCCTGCCTTACCTGCTTTGACCACAGTTGCCCAACGCATTGGTGCTGGGCTCGATAGTTTTGCACTGTTGGCGATTCCTTTCTTTATCCTATCTGGGGAATTGATGAATAAAGGAGGCATAGCGCATCGGTTAATCGCCTTTGCGAAAACTTTGGTGGGTGCCTTACCTGGAGGTCTTGCTTTAATCAATGTGATCTCGGCCATGCTTATGGGTGCCATTGCAGGTTCGGCAATGGCCTCTGCTTCCGCCATGGGAAGTATTTTAGGACCAGAAATGGAGAAAGAAGGATATTCCAAGGAATTTGGGGCCGCAGTGAACATCACCTCGGCAACTACAGGACTTTTAATCCCTCCAAGTAATATCCTTATTGTTTACTCCCTGGCCAGCGGAGGAGCTTCTATTGCTGCTCTTTTCTTAGCAGGCTATATACCTGGAATCTTGACCGGAGCTTTTCTAATGATTGTAGCTTCCATTTGGGCCAAAAGAAAAGGGTATAAACTGGGCAAACGGAGTTCCTTGAAAACCATAGTTAAAACCTTTTTTACAGCTTTACCCAGTTTATTGATGTTGGTGGTAGTTATTGGGGGTATTGTCTCTGGAATATTTACCGCCACCGAAGCCTCTGCCATTGCAGTACTCTATAGTTTGATACTAGGGTTTATCTATAAAGAAATCTCGTTTAACAAACTACCCCAAATTCTATTGGATTCCTCAGCTACCACAGCTATTGTTATGTTACTGATTGGAGCTTCCATGAGCATGTCTTGGGCCTTGTCCTATGAAAACATTCCACAGGACATTAGTACCGGCTTACTCGCATTGAGCGACAATAAAATAGTGGTGTTGATTATTATCAATCTATTATTACTTCTTGTAGGTATTTTTATGGACATGACCCCGGCCGTGCTAATATTTACGCCAATTTTCCTTCCCGTAGTGACCAAACTAGGTCTAGATCCAGTCCATTTCGGAATTATGATGATTCTTAACCTGTGCATAGGTTTGTGCACCCCCCCGGTTGGATCTGTACTCTTTGTAGGTGTGGGAATAGCCAAAACAAGCATAGAAAAGGTGGTAAGGCCTTTGCTTCCGCTTTTTGTGGCGATGATTGTTGCCTTATTTTTAATAACCTATATACCGCAGTTGAGCCTTTGGCTTCCCAAACTATTTAAACTTTTATAATCGGTAACAGACAGATTTTCCGGTATTTCAGGCTTTCCTATTCCTAAAGACCGACAAGGGTAAAGTCGAAGTTATCTTCTTGGGTTTTAGAGTGATTATGGGTTTCAATTTTGGTCGATTGACACCATTTTATCAGGAAAAGGTACAGGTGCCCCGGACTTTTTATAGGACGGGAATTGTGCGTCCACTTTTCTTAAATGTTGAGACAATACTTTGGAAAGTTCACCTACTTTTCCAGGATGAACATCCATCAGGTTCTTGGTCTCACCAATATCCATTTTCAAATTATACAATTCCATATGTTGGTCTTGATGAAAGTAAATGAGCTTCCAATCCCCCTTTCGAACCGCGCTTGATGCACCAATACCTGGTCCGGAAAGACCCCACTCATTCGGGTAATGCCAAAATAAAGCACGTTCCTCCCCTAAGCTCGATTCTTCTTCCATCAACAGGGGTACAAAACTCTGGCCATCAACTTCCTGAATTACATCGAAATCTTTGATTCCCGCCAGTTCTAGTATGGTTGGGTAAAAATCTTCGATGATAAGGTATTCTTCGGATATAGAATTTGCTCTTATTTTTCCTGGCCATTTAACGAGCATAGGTTCCCTAATTCCTCCTTCGTATACAGAACCTTTTCCACTGGCCAAAGGTTTATTATGTGTATGTTTTTCATTACCTCTGGCAACCGCACTCAATCCCCCATTATCCGACATAAATAAAATTACTGTATTCTCCACCAAATTCTTGCGCTCCAGATAGTCCATGATATCACCAAGACTTTTATCCATTCCTTCAACCATTGAAGCATATTTGGCCTCTGTGGTATCCAGTCCTTTCTCCAAGTATTTTTGCAAAAACCTTTCATCTCCCATAATTGGTGTATGTACGGCATAATGGGCCAAGTACAGGAAAAATGGCTGCTCTTTTGTAACAGCAGAGTCTAAGGATTTTATGGCCTCCTGAGTAATTGCTTCTGTAAGATAAATGTCTTTTCCATGGTATTGTTCAAGACCTGGAACGGCCCAAACCTCCTTTCCAGTTTGGTTATTGCCAAAATTTTCAGTGCCATAATAGCTTTGTGGAGCGCCCGCTGCATGCCCAGCTATATTGACCTTAAATCCAAGGTTTGTTGGGTTTTCTCCTGGAGTGTCTATGGCTCCAAAATGTGCCTTCCCCGCATGAATCGTGAAATACCCAGCATCTTTAAGTAATTGTGGCAGCGGAGTGGCATAAACCGCCTTATCAACTCCAGCGACCGAACTCAATCCGTTTACATTCCATTCAGGAAATTGCAAAGTCTCATGATTTGCCTCCATGGGCTGCAACTGATCTTTTCTTAAGGTCCAATTGGTTACCCTGTGCCTAGCGGCATTCATACCTGTCATTAAACTTACCCGGCTAGGTGAGCAAACTGCTGTGGCATATGCCTGTGTGAATTTCATTCCCCCTTGGGCCAAGCGTTCCATGTTTGGGGTATGGTATCGATTGTTGAATTCAGTTCTTTTTGTCCAAAACGGTACCGAGGTATCTTGCCAACCCATATCGTCCACAAAGAACAAAACTATATTTGGTTGGGGCTCCGCTTCTATCTTTTTGTTGGATTGGCAAGCTATCCCAAGAATAAATATTCCCAGAACTAAAACCCAAAGTTTGGTTTGATTTTTATACACTTTAAACATTAGCGTTCAATTTGGTTTAAAAGTTATAAAAATAAGAGGAATGCATTGCTGGGTTTTGTTCCAATTTAGGAGTATATCAATACAACTGAGGCTCTATACGGGTAATCTTGGCAAGGCTATCACATATCAGGCAGTTCGTTAACATTCAGTTGTAAAACTTGTTTTCCATCTTTCACTCACCAAGTTTGTCATCATTTATCCACTTAACAGCGTCCTTTTTGAGAATACTAATTGGCACATCTCCATGGCGTAAAAGTTCTTGGTGAAACCGCTTAAAGTCAAAACTTGGGTTTTTCCTAAATTCCTCAAGCAATTCCAAGAATACGTTAGCCCCGTACTTATAGGTAATAACCTGAGCAGGCCAGCGTCTCATCCTATTGATTTCTCGTACCCCAATATCGTCTTGACCTTTTATATGTTTTTTCCAAAAATCCATTGCTTCTTTATCTGACCAGCCGTAATAGTTTAATCCAACATCCAAACACACCCGTACGGAGCGAACCAAATCCCACTCCCACTTGCCATACTCGTCGTATACAGTTTCGTAAACACCAAGAACATCACCCAGATGCTCCACATAAGCGCCCCATCCTTCAGAGAATCCAGGATACCAGAATAGGTTTTGTAGGTCGGTTCTATTTGCCAAATCATTTACCATAAATTGATAATGATGGCCTGGAATGGCCTCATGTACATAAAACCATCCCAATTGTCTTTTATTGAACGGTTCGTCAAAAAAATTATAGAAGAAGGTGCTATCGCTGTAGTAAGCCGGAACTTGGGACAGGTTGGCGTTGGTTCCCCTAGCAATTTTCACCTCGGGAATCTCTTGTAAATATGGAAACAATTTTGCAACCTCTACTTCTACTTTCTTTTTAATGTTTTCAAATGCCTGTTGGATATCTTCCGGATTATCAAAGAAGAAATCTTTATGATTCAAATACTCCTTAAACTCGGATTTAGGTAAACCTGAGGCTTTCTGAAGTCGTTCCATATTCGATTTCACTTTCTCAATTTCTTTCAAGCCGAAACTAAACATCTCTTCTGGAAGTACTTCAGCGTCAACCCAACGTTTTAGTATATAGGTATACCAGTGTTTTCCATTCGGAACGGTTACAATGCTCTTGGTGTCGTCCAATGGAACCTCTTTCCATTTTTTCTCTAGCGTCACCCTTTCAAGATTCAATTTGGTTTCATAACAGAGAATTTCATAATTGATACGCTGGTTTCTGCTTAGCTTGGAAACATCAATTTTATCAAGTTTGGCCCCAAGATTGACAAAGAATTTTTCTTGCCTTTGAATGTCTTTGTGACAGGATATATTATTTAAGGTTGCCACGTAATTTATTTGAAGGTTTGGAATATTCAAATCTTCATAGGATTTTACGAACTCCTTTTCGATATTCCTAAACTCTTGACTCTGTGAAAAACCCACGGTCTGGATTAGGAGAACAGTCAATAGGACGAGGTCTTTAAATTTCATCAAGTGCTTTTTTGTTTAATTAACTGTATGATCCTAATGTTACCTATATCAAAAGTCTTGGCACAACCACCCCAAAGATTACCACGTATTCTACTTCCATTCTTCCAAATCAAACTGTGTGATATAGATATCCAAATGACCATCAAAATTCTCCGGATTTTCAGAACCCCTTGTAGAAGTGAAAAACAAATACTTCCCATCTGAAGTGACAAAAGGACTACCGTCTACACCAGAACTATTTAGCGAGCGCATATTTTTTGGAATGGACCACCTACCATTGTCATTGAAACTTATATACAAGTCTGAAACCCCTAAATCACCCTCGGCATACATACGCACAAAAATCATGTAGGATTCATCTGGTGAAACATAGGCATCAGATTCCAGTAAATTGGTATTGATATGATCGGGAAGACGTTCAGCCTGACTGTATTTCCCATCTACAAACCTAGAAACATACAAGTCATAGCTGGTGTCTTCGTGTTCTCTACTGAAGTAAAGGTTTCCACTTTGAGTAGGTACAGGGTAGTATTCACTTAACGATGAGTTTACCGTGTTCGGCAACATTTCAGCTTGTGTCCATGTTCCGTTTACATATTTACTTCTCCAAATGTTATCATCTCCCCTAAGGGAGTCTTCAGCTACATTGCCCCGCATTTTAAAATATAAATAATCTGAATTTGGAGCTATTTGAACATCGCTTGCATCCGTAAAATTTGTGCCGCCAAAACTTACTTTCACAGGTGCTTGAAAGACACCTTCCTTAAATTGACTTACCATGATTTGTCTTGCTGAAAAGTCTGGGGTCGCGGTTGTATAATAAAAGGCTTCGTTCTCCAATGAAAAACTTCCTCCATATTCTACCTCATTGGTTGTAATGTTTTCCAGCTCAAATCTTGTGGGAGTTTTTCCAACATTGGACAAGTAGTTGTTCAATTCTAATGATACAGCCTCGTATTTCTCAGGCTGGAATGCCATAATGTAATGATTGAAGAATGTGTTTTCATCTGTGCTACCACGGCTACTGGTAAAGATAAGATACTTTCCATCCTGGGTTACAAACGGACTGCCATCGTATCCATCAGAATTGACATCCTTTCCCAGCCAAACTGGAGGAGACCAAACTCCATCGTGATTGAAGG
The DNA here is from genome assembly GCA_965117065.1 of uncultured Allomuricauda sp. Lineage (GTDB taxonomy): Bacteria > Bacteroidota > Bacteroidia > Flavobacteriales > Flavobacteriaceae > Flagellimonas. Next base: position 23,542 of record OZ220751.1, on the reverse strand, counting down.
ATATATACAAATCTGACTTTCCTGAGTTTTGCCCTCTTTCAAAACCAGCAAAAACGAGATAGGATTCATCAGGGGAAACGTAGGCGTCTCCCTCTAAGTTTTGTGAGTTAATGTAGTGCGGAAGAGCCTTTGGACTTTGGTAAGTTCCATGTACATACTCGGATACATATAAATCACTATTTCTAGAACCATGTGGTGTAATCGAAAAATATACATTCTTGCTGTTGGTCATCCAGGGATAGAATTGGTTTGCCTCCAAGCTGTTTTCAAAGAAAGGCTCTGGCTGTTGCCATTGCCCATTTTTCCTGACCGATTTCCAAATATTCCAATCTACAATGGTATCCTTAGGGCTTTCCGGCATAAGTGAAGAAAACAACATAAAATCAGCTTCTGGGCTTATGTATATATCTGAATGCGGTTCATCGACAGGAAATTTTATGGCTTGCAATTGATCAAAAATACCATTGGCATAATTCATCTTGTAAATTGCGGATACTGATTCTCCCATCTTTGTCAGGTACAGTTCATTTGTCTTGGGAACAAAAACATTGTTCCATTGAATACTGTCCAAGGAGAGACTTCCTTCACCCAACTTAACAGGTTTGACTGTGGTTGCATACTGCTGAAATACATCAGCAGTATGCGTACAACCCATCATCAAAATAAAAAATCCTAAAAAATAACTCCATTTCATAGGCAAAGTTTTTTTGTACAGCTGTACGGCATCAATCCATCAATTTTTTAAGTACAAGGTAAGGTTCACATAATCGATAATGGCTTCATAAGTAGTTAAAATATCCGCCCCTATCACGCCATTTACAGGCTTAAGTCCCAATCCTTCAAAAGCTTGGTTAACGTGATCCAAGTTCATAAGCATCAACCGAAGATTCTTTATTTCCAAAGTCCCTATTTGCAAATTATTTTCTTCGGAAACTTGCATTTGCATTCGGGAACCCCCAGCACCGGCTGCTCGTCTTTCAGAATCTTGTGACCGCATGTTAAATCTTTCTTTGTTTTTTACATCGATTACAGTTCCGCTTGCACCAGTATCCAAAATAAAACTTCCTTCCGCGCCATTCAGAACACCGGAAAAATGCAAATGACCCGATGTTAATTTGGTCATCTTCAATACAGTATAACCAGATTTTAAAAGAAAACCATTGAGGTCACTGGTTGCTATTATACCTACTGTACTTGATTGTGCTATGCTATTTAGTCCAAAACCTATTGTCACCACCAATGTCAGTGCCAGAGGTATATTAATCTTCGTTCTCATATCTACTTATGGAGTGCTTATAACTTATCTACCGGGAAACTGATAGGTGCCGGAATTAATCTCTGTTATAATTTGGCCAATACGTTCCTTTCGTTGTTCAGGGGCCAACGACAGCGCCTTGTTTGCACCACTCAGCGCTTTACTTTTATCGCCAAGGAAATAATGGGCCAATCCCTTGTTCAAATGTAAAAACCAAGCATTTGGAAATTTTTTAAGATGCTGATCTGCCAATGCCAACCCTTGATCATAATAGGTAGCCCTAAGTAATGTCTGCGCTAAATAATTGGCCTCCCAGTCCTGGGTCACCAAACTTTGTGCATCATCAATGGTTGTTTGTAAATCCTGTGTCTTACCCAGCTTGGCGATCAGGTTGATTTTGGTAATTAGGTTCCTAATGTCCTTATGGGCCGCAAAACCGTTAAAACCACCATTGATGGACCGGTTAACCCACTCATAAGCTTCTTCCAAATTTGTATCGTGGTCCAAGCACCAGCTTGCAGCATCGTTCCAGGCTTGCCAGTGATAGGTGTTAATTCCCCGTAGTTCACTTCTTAAACTCGCTACAACAGTTTTGTTCAGATCTACCTCAACTTTGAATGGAATTCGCTTTTCTCCCCATTCCAAACCAATGACCAAGGAATTTGCTGTTCTATTGAAAAACGCATAGTCCAATTGCTCCGTTGCTGTACACGATTCTGGATTCACGGTGACTTGCAGGGAAACATCTTTTTCGACATCTAAATAATAGCTCCCCCATTGGTTGTGATTATGGGCAAATAACAAGGTATAGGTATCGTTTTTAGGGATGATATGAAAACCATACTTTCCTGCATCCAAGGGTTGTCCCTCAATCAAAACATCTGTGGAAAACTCAATGGTTGTTGCCATATTGGCCCCTGCCCGCCACGGAATAGGGTTTCCGTCTTGAGGTATAATGTTCGGATTGTTCCAAACATCTCTATTTCTAATAGCTGGACTGCTGTAATCCAAGGTAATCTCCGTGACCCCTAATTTTTGGGTCTCCCTTACACTTGGACTGCCTTGCGGCAGGTTCAACGTATGAAACTGCCCCACAATGTTTTGTGTTAAAAAAGTGGCTAAAAAAACAAATAAAACTCTTTTCATTTTAATCTATTTAGGGTGTTATTTTTTGCTGTTATAATGGAAAGGAAGTGCTTGGTTGAAGACGGTTCAAAAATCATTTGGTTTTCTTTTTCATTGAAATACCCCATGGAAACCAATCCGACCAATCTTTCTCCCGAGTCCAATACAGGACCACCACTACAACCATTGTAGCTGCCCTTGGGCACGTCCAAGCGTAAGTTTCCTTCCTTGGTGTGACCCAAAAATTTTCCAGCGATTCTTATTGGCTCCGTATTACCGTAAGGGTACCCCAAGAAATACAAGGGTTCATCTTTTTTAAGTGGAGCTTCGCGAAGATTGTAAACGGCTATGTTGTCCGGTATTTTTCCCTTCGTTTCAAAAACCAACCAATCTCCTTTTGGTGGCATCACCAACAATTCTTCAGAATCCTCGTTGACAAGTCTGCCTGCTTTCACAACGGTTGTTTTGTTTCTTTTGGTAATAAATGACCATGATTTAAGGTCATCGCCAAAGCTCACGGTCTTCATACCATCTGTTTTGGCAAAAAACAGTACATGCTTGGCTGTGCAGGCATAGATTACGCCATCGTGATTCAACAAAAAGGCGCTACCGGCATGGGGGTTGTCAAATTTGGATTGCTTAAACTTTACGTCACATACCAACACTTCATCGGTTTGTGCATGGCAAAAAGAAATACCTAATAATAGAATTAATAGCTTTTTTATCATTCGATTTCAAATTCTAACTATTTCGACAGAACAGCCTTCCCTCAACGTTTTCTTTGGTAGGCTTCCTCCCACTACGATTTAATGTGGCTTTTCATCCAACCTATACTCTCCTCACTAACTTTGCTATTGTAATTATTCCTCATGTGCGTCCCGTAACTCCCATTGGCCAGCGTTTCAACATTATGTTGCATGGAGTTGAAGTTTACAAAACCATGGTCCGCTTTTGCTATCAAAACAAAGGATCCATTTCCGCCATTTTTATTAACAATGTCTACAATTTGTTGTGCCCCTTTCTCATTAATAGCCTGTATATCAAACTGGCCGTGCATTGCCAAAACATTAGTTCTTATTTGTGCCCAAGCATTTGGGATATCAATATCTGCCAGACCTTGCCAAAACTTGAAATGACGTCCAATATATTGTCCCCTTTCAAAATCTTCCAGATTAAATAGTGCTGCATATTCTTCTTTCTTTGCCATTTCATCTCCAGATAGCTTGTTGATCAGCAAATCATCGTTAAACCTTAGGTTTATCTTATTGTCCTCTTTGATTTGAGTATCGGAAACACCAAAATGTTTTGGCTGAATGGTGTATAAATCAATCATGTAATCGTACCAACGTTTCCCTCCGGCTCCATAGGTGATAATACCTCTTGGTTCTTTGACCTGATTGAGCAAGGGGGCAATTATGCCTCCCATGGAGTGACCGAACATGAAGACGTTGTCCGAATCAATGTCTTTTATTTTCAACATGTTTTTATAGCCTTCCTTGAAGGCAAGAAGTTCCTGGTCAAAATTTATTTCGGCACAGTTGATTAGGCTTTCACTATCACCAACGCCAGGTTTTTCAATGCGATACACCGCAAATCCGGCTTCCACCCAATCATGTACCAGTCTTCTATACGGTTGATCAGATGAAAAAGGTAAATCAATGGAACCACAAGTATAGCCTTGCATAAAATAGACGATTGGAGGGTTTTTTATGTTTTTTGGCTTATAGAGGATAGAACGCAATACATTGCCTTCATACCTCACCTCATCATAAATGATTTCGGCGTTGGTATAGGTTTCCATCGGTTTGGCAATACCTTTGCCTTTTTTTGAAATTTCCTCCCCATTTTGAATGTAAGCCAAGGTAATGTCATCTTCAGCTCTAAAATTGGCAATTGAACTGAACACATCATTTATTTCATTTACCTGTTTGCCATTGATACGCTTAAGAACAGCTCCACTTTGCATACCAATAGCGTTGACCGTACCACCTGGTGCAACATCCATAATGTAAAGTCCTTCCGAGGAATCAAGATTTAGTGTTGACACTAGACTGTCATTTAAAGGCTGCATCATGATTCCCAATGACGCTTTACGTTGCAAACCCTGCGCGTCCATTCCGAGTTGAAACCCAATAACCGAAACCAAAAAAAGAAGGCCTGTAAAAAAAGGTTGTCTCATATTTAGCTTTAAGAAGTCGTTCGTTTTTAAACAATCCATTGTATTAAGTCTCGTGAGAATGAATTGTAACTGTTTGGGCAAACGTACTTTTTTGGATGAGGCAAGTCGTCCGAATAGCTGCAAATGCAAAAATTAGGACTTACTTTTAAGACAATTTAACAGTAAACATGTCTTTAGAAATTGCGCTTTGGAAAGCCACTAGCTGTAAAGGGTAGTGAGATAGTTTTTTCGAAAAGAGGATGGTGTTTCTCCTACCATTTTTTTAAAAACTGCATTGAAAACAGATTTATTATTAAAACCAGATTCATACAGAATGGTTAGAATGGTCATGCCCCTTTCATCATTTTTTAAGAGGGATTTTGCTTCTTCTATCCTATAGAAATTAATAAAATCATAGAAGTTGCCCTTATAGAAATTGTTTATTAAGGCAGAAACGTTGCGCGGGGATTGATTTAACGCTTCGGAAAGATCTCCAATCTTCAAATCGGCGTTTTTATACAATTGCTCTTTTATCACCAGATTGCAAAGCTTTTCATAGTTTTCTTTGTTCACTACACCAATGTTGGGTTCCTTTTTCAATTTAACAGACAAATTGTTATAAAATACTTCTGGACTTCCCAACATCAAAAGCATAGTAACATTAGAGAGCACCAAAAGCATTAAAACCCCTGAGGTGTCAAGAATCTGTGAAAGCAGTGCATTATCACTTACCATTGAACTGATCAAAAACAAAATCCAAATCGCAATAAACACCAATAGCACCTGTTTCAACCATTTCAACATTTTGTCAAAACCCATACTTCTGCGTTCTGCTTTAAAAGCCGTCCAAAAGGATATGGCCGTATATCCCACAACTTGAAAAAAGTAGAGGGAATGAAAGGAATTCCGAACCCAAAGGAAATCTTCAAACCCTGATCCCCTGTTGCCTGTCATCAAAATAATTACCACCCCAATGTTCAACAGTGTGAAAATGAAAAAGGGAATAAAATGAACGCTGAACTTTTTAATGGTCACTGCGGACTTTACAATGTTCAACGTAAACCAATACAAAAAAGGAGCATAAAAAAACAGGAAGGAATTCAGTAAAATGCCTACATAAACTGCAACATCGCTCTCAGGAAATATCGACTTGTTCAAAAGAATGTTACTCAACAAAGTGAGGCCTTTTCCAAATAGAAAGAATGAAAAAACAAAAATGGCATCATCCAGTTTTTTCCTGTGATACCAGATCAAGCCGGTAAAAAGCAAAAAATTGAAAGCTGTTATTTCCTGTAACAAATCTGTCATTAAAAAAAACTAGTTTACCCTACGAAAAAATCTAAATTATTAAATCTTAATGTAAATTATCACAAAATATGAATTTGCCTATATTTAGGCTAGCCGGAATTGAGCCTATAAAATTCATGTAAACAACTAATGGATCCAATCACAAAATGAACATATTTAGACTCTTGTTTCTAGGCATTTTCGTCTTGGGTTGCTCAAAATCGGACAGTGGTACTATAACAAAAGGGGACGCTAGCAACGAGGAGGAAACTGTAAATAATCCTACTGAACCGCCCACTGTAAACCCTCCACCAGTTACGCCGGATGTTTGTGCTGATTATCCTCCCTGGGCTTGCTCTCCGTACGTGTTGCCTTTTCCTATTGGGGAAGAGTTTAGGATTTCACAAGGAAATTGTACAGATAATAGCCATCAAGGGTTTCTAAGATATTCGTATGACATAGAAATGCCTTTTGGGAGCGTAGTCACGGCAGCGCGTGAAGGAACCGTTCATGCAGTCCGAATTGACCAACCAACAGGCTCACGGGGATTTACCGCCGCGAATTGGATACAAATAATACATGAAGATGGAATGATTAGTGCGTATGCCCATCTTGGACAATACAGCAATTTGGTAGAAGTAGGTGATTTCGTTCAGCCGGGTGACACCATAGCTCTTACTGGGGACACTGGGGATGTTGGCTCTTTTCCTCATTTACATTTTGATCTTAACCCTTGTGGAAATGTGCTCGCCTGCGCAACGATACCCGTGACTTTCAACAACACGAGTAGTAATCCAAATGGTTTAATGGAAAACAGTACTTATTTGGCTTTGGAATATGCGAGATGCACAAAAAGTAAATGATGTAGATCATTTTGTCATTCGTGAAAATCGCATATTGTCAGATGGAGGCTTGTAAAATCAGCTATTGAGCTTAATCAAATAATTCTCTGATTTTGAAGCACGTTTTGCTTTAAGAGTCAATTCGGGTCGCTATACAGGCAAAGCTTTATTCACCATTTTTTGCCTTTTTACCCGGCTCAAAAAATTGATAGCCATTAACATAGTAATTACAATAAAGATTACCGCACCGATTATAAAAACCGTTGTTGCAATAGCTTCAAACAGAATACCTCCCAAAATCAATCCCAACATACTAGCAAAACTTCCCATACTATTTCCATAGCCTTGTATGGTTCCCTGCATCTGCTTACTTCCGGTTTTGGCCAAGAGTGCCATAAAACTGGGCCACATTAGTCCGTTACCCACGGAGAGTAGTGTATTAGCCACGTACAGAATAACTATGGATTCCACAGAAAGCATAAAAAAACTGATAGCTAGTAATAGGGAGCCTATCAAAATAAGTGTCTTATTATTTACATGATCCGAAATCTTGGACAGCAAGGGCCCTTGCACCAAAATCATGATTAAACTGGAGTAGGCTAGAAACATCCCAAGATCAGTAGCCGACCATTCCAAGAGTGTATTGGCATAAATTGGTAAGCCCGCATAAAACAGGCTAAACGCCAGGAAGGTCAAAAAATAGATTCCATATAATAACGGAATTCCAGGTTGCCTTAGGACAGCACCCCAATTCATTTTAGGTGGATTTGCCTCTATATCCCCTTCTTGGTAACAGTTCTTAAGTTCTACCTGGAAAAACCTGCGAAAGGATGTGGTTTTTAGTCCACCCGTATCCACAACACACGGATTGCTCTCTTTTAAGCGGGTGTTAATTACAAAAATAGCAATCAGTGAAATGACGGCAGCCAACAGTAAGGGTAATACTTCTCCCAAAAAGGTAGAAGCCAGCAATCCAGCAACCGCTGGTCCCAAAACAAAGCCTAGGCTCGTGGACGCCCCCATTTTTCCAAAATTCCTGTTGCGGTCCTCGTCCGTAGAAATATCAGAAAGATAAGCATTGGCCACTGAAACATTCCCGCCAGTGAAACCATCAAAAATCCGAGCAATAAAAATTACAATCAAAGGGAGGGTCATCACATAACTCCCTGTTAGCTCTGTATCTTGTGACCAAATTTCTGTTTTGGGAAGAATAAAAGCCAATAAAAAGAGTACCCATGCTAGGAATGTTCCCAACTGACTAATGATAAGCACTTTTTTTCGTCCAATACGGTCTGACAAGCTTCCTAAAATAGGAGCTCCAATAAATTGAAAGAAAGGATACATAGCTCCTAAAATCCCATAGATAAATCCATTGCCCCCAAGATCTGCAACTATAAAAATGAGAATGGGGATAACAATGCTATAGCCCAGAATACCAATAAAGTTGACCAAAAGGATTGGAAATATTTTGGATGGTATTAGTTTAGGTAGCTTCACGATGTGCCTATTTTCTGAATCAAATAAAGATAGGCAATCCCTAGAAGCAACTTTGGTTTTTCCCCAGGGTTATTAACTTATAACCCGACTCTCTGCTGTAATACTCAATTAACTTTAGAATTAATTTCACAAGTCACAAAATAATCCGTTTAGCTTCATTCTTAGCTGGAATTAAACCCAGAATGAGGGCAGGAAATAAATGCTGAGGTCGGAAAAAAAAGTAAAAGTACTCTACTAGCCCCCTAAAACGGAGCTCAATCGGAACATGGGCAGATACATGGAAACCAAAATAACTCCTACAAAAAACCCAATAACCACAATAATCAAAGGTTCCATAATAGTTGAGAGCAGTTTGGACTTCTGCTGCACTTCCACGGCATATTGCTGGCTCAGTTTTTCAAAAATGTAATCTGTTTGATTGGTCTCTTCGGCAACCTTGATCAAGGAAGCCATTTTGTTATCAAACAAGTCGTTGTCTTTAATACTTTCATGTAGACTAGTTCCCTTCATTATTCTGGCTTCCATGGTATATAGCGCCTCTTGCAATGGAACAAATCCAATCATTCTTTTTACCATTTGAATACTACTCAGCATAGGGACTTTGGAAGAAGTCAGTAAAGCCACCGTTTGCGTAAATTGGGACAAGTACACCGCTCGAATAAAACCACCTACAAATGGGATCTTGAGCATCAAAAAGTCCTTTTTCCTTTTTATAGGCTCAAATTGCAATAAGGGTTTCCTGGCCAAAACCAATCCCAGCATACCCAATAGCATAGCCCATCCGTAGGTTTTGATAAAGTTGGACATGGAGATAATCCAGAGAGTAATGGTTGGCAGTTCTACTCCATTTTGCCTAAAAATATCCTCAAACATAGGAACCACCATCCGCAGCATAAAAACCACAACAAGTATGGCCGTGCTCAAAATAATGATAGGGTATGTCAGCGCATTCATCAAATTTCTTCGCTGCTCGTTCTTTTGTGCAAAATAGGATGCCAATTCTTGAGCAATCTTGATCAGGTTACCACTCTCCTCCCCTATTTGAATGGAGCAATACTCGTACTCCGTAAATTCCTTTTTGGACTTTAAAATCTCAGAAAAGCTAAGCCCTGAATCCAACTCGGTCAGCATTTGGGCATAATAACTGCGCAACTTTTCCTTTTTCTGGTTTTCCAGTATAAGGTTCAAGGCCTCCCTCAAATGGATTCCCGCTTTGAGCAGCACTCCCAGTTCCCCATAAAACTCTTCTTTCTTTTTAGCATTGAAAAAAGTACCAAAAAGAGTGATCTCTCTTTTAAAAATGCTCTCCCCTCCCTGTCTTTTTGAAGGGTTGGGCGCGTGGGCCTCGGTTATTTGCTCCAAATTGAATCCCATCCTATTGATTTAAATAACTGGTTGCTGCATTCCTTTTGTATACCACAATGCGGTGTCCACCGTCCTTTTGGGCAATTGAAAAGTCCAAGGCATCGATTTCTCCTGATTGCTTGGGTCCTCCATTAAAAAAGTGCTGCCTTTTCGTTGTTTCCAGAAAGAAGGTATCCTTTTCCTTGATCACATAATCCTTGTGCCATTGGTATTTCAGTTCCTTTAGTTGGTTCGCAAAAACGAGTTCGTTGTTGTTCTTGTCAAACCAAATACCATCATATTGGTTAAAATCTATCCATAAACTTTGTCGCAGTAGGTTTGTTTCAGTGTTCTTACCATAAATACCACCAATCCCATGCATTTGTTGTTGCACCAATTGAAGTACAGCAAAACCCATCCCAATGATAATGCTGGTAATAAGCAATACCACCAACATTTCGTTGAGGGTAAAAGCTTTTATTTTTTTAAAGGATCTATTCATTGCTTATGGTATATAAAATCTCCTTTTGACTTGTGCTATGTACCGCCACAAAGACTGTTTTGGTTTGTGAATTCCAACTTTCTTGGTGTACTTCTATCTGCCATGGTCCTTGCTCATCATAATAGGGTAAAGGCAAACGATCATATTCATATTGGTACTGCAGCAACAGAAGTTCCTGCTTAATGGTCTTGTCATTTTCGGTAACCGCATTCGCAAAAAGAGAATTCAACAGCATACTGGATAGCATAAACACCACTACGATCAGAATGGTAGCCACCAATGTTTCCATCAAAGTGGAAGCCGTAATGCGTTTTAATACAACCATTGCATTATATGATTAGGTTGTTCTCCCTCATACATCAGTCCGCCATACTCCAAAGGCAAAGCAAACTGATCAATAACCCCATTGTACAAGTGGTTTAGATAAGCACTTCCATTTTCCATGGCGATAAAAGCATTGGTAGTGGCACTACCATAAATACTTCCTTTTATTTCCAAATTGCCCTCGCAATAGGCCTCACCAAATAGGTAAGCATTGGTTGCCACATGAATGTTGGCTTTGGTATGATCTAATTCATTTTTCTGTTGATAAATGATAATGCCTTTAACCTTACTTTGACTTGCTATACTAATATTTGGTTCCTTTTTCTTGGACTCATTCTTAGCATAGGTTTTGGGCTGATGTACAGCCAATACGGTTGGGTAATCCAAAGTGCAGCTAGTCCCAACTTTGACCTGATCCCGGGCAATGGCCTGAAAATTTCCCTTTACCTCATTTTTTAGCTCAATTTGAGGGGCAACCAACACCACATCCCTTAGTTGGGAAGATGGATCTACCACTATCTTCTGGCTGGCCCATACCATCACATTTCCAGTGAGTATTATGTTGTTTAGATTTACGAAGTCTCCTTTGATAACTTTGGTTTCCTTCTTAAAACTGTTTCGCAGTACCAATCCGTTTTCAAGTCTAACTTCTTCCCCCTGTGGTTCAAATCCCGATTGGGTCAATTTCTGGAGCTGTTCTTGAACCTCCTTGTTAAATTGAGGGAGGGAAGTCGAACTTTTTTCTTCACGGCCGTATATTAATTTGGAGCCAGTATATCCCCTTCCCCTAATATTTCCACGTTTGATGCCCCGTATGGGTAACCGAGCATTCCCTTTTATTCTTGCCATTCCCGCTATAACCATGGGCCTTTGATTGTCCTTTAGGTACAAGGCAGGTCTGGTATCACTAGTTCGTCCAACAAAACCAATCTTGGTAAATTCCAGTTGTCCTTTTTTCGCCACTACCTTTCGCTGTTCTAGCAGTCCCCAATATTTTTTCTGAATCTCAACAGCTATACTGGTCTCTTTCTCAATTGTAAGTTGCAAACGCTCCCCAATCTGTAAGGGTTGCCTAAAAGAACGCTCCAATCCTGTTTGTGAAGCTTGGATCAGCGCTATGGTTACATCCGTTTTCTTTTTAAAAAGTACATGGGTATAGGATACCAAAACAAAGGACAATAATAGTACGGCCACAATGGCCCCTATAAAGAGTACAAATTGCAATGCACCCGCCTTTATTTTTTTGGTCCAATTCATTCGGTTTGCGTAATGGTCTGGGTATTGCCATCATAGCGCACCTTTATGCGTTGCGCATTTCCTTGAAGCAAACGTACGCCGTCTATCTCCTGTTTTGGAGACATTATATGTTGCTTTCCTTCAATGGTCACAAAAAAGAGTGCACTGCTGGAACCGGATTGGGACACCATACCGGCATAGGCAATGTTCTTTTGTGGTTTTTCCTCTTTCTTGGCAAGCTTTTTTACCGGTTTGCTCTTTGATTTGGGAAGCGTGCCCAAAAAGGGGTCCCGGTAATTGGCGTAAAGGGTAAAAGTGTCTTTTTTGATAGTCGCCTTGGGCACATCAAGTACCTGCTCTGGTAAAGCAGGGGGCTCTGGGTCCGGAGAAAGGGTATTGACAACTTTAAAGCCAATGACCCCCCAAATAATCAGCACCATGGCCAATAGCGAATATGTTTTAAATTGTTTGCTCAATTGCTAATGGTAAAATTAAAAGTGGAACTGTCATCGCTCTCATTACCTGCCGTGTCATACGCTCGTACTACCCAATAAAAAGTTCCTGTGGTCAAGGTGATGGTAAAGGTCTTGTTGGCTCCCAGACCCTTGGTTTCCAGTGTTTGCAAATTTTCATCGGAATAAATAAAAATGCTGTCCCGTTCTGCGGTACCCGCCACATCTTCCCTGGCCCAGGAAAAATTGACCTGGGTCTCCGTCTGAGAGGCACCATTGGTGGGCGCCAGCAATTGTGGGGTGTTGGGCGGGGTCAGGTCCAAGTTTTCATCTCCATTTACCTGAAAATCACTTAGAGTATATGCGGTCTCATAATCACTGTTCACGGCTTTAATACGCCATTGGTAGCTGCCGTTAAACAGACTTTGGTCAATTCGAGTAGCAACATGGTCCAAGGAATCCACCTCAACCAAACTATCCAGTACCAGCTGAGTGGCATTTTCAAAATTGGGAGTAGCTATCTGTACCCTAAAACCAGTGGCATCTTCTATCCTTTCCCAATTAAGGCCCACGGCGTTGGTGGTGAGCACACTGCCATTGGTGGGAGCTAAAATGGGCACGGTTTGATTGGAAATGTCTGGCACTTCCAAAATATCTTCGCAACCCAAGATGAAAACAACCATGGGCAGCATTCCAAATAATAACTTTTTCAACTTCATAGCTTTACATAACTTTTGGTGGTATCCAATTTGTTGGCGTCTTTTTCTGTGGCTCCAGGACAACGATTGCCTTCGTTGACAATTGCAGCGATTTCCAGTTTGTTTCGTTTGTTGAGTTTCCAGCAGAGGTTGGAGGTCTCAAAATTGAACACTTCCAAAGCCGCCATTTTAATTTCCACAAAATGGTGTTCGCTGTGGGCTTCCAAGATTAGGGCACCTCTAAGTTCTTTTAGGTAAAAATGCTCCGCGGTCCTCAGTTCATAATCTACTTCTCCCTGGGCCACAAAGGAAATTCCTGTGAGAATACCTAAATCCACATCGTCTTGCAGATACGCTTTTAGAGTTTGGTTTTGGGTGGAGTTCAATTGGGCCTTAAGGCCCACCAAATCACTGATTCGTAATTGGTAGTACTTGGTCTGTTCCACTTGAATGGAATCATCATAGATGATCTTGGGTTTCTTCCCTTGGGTTTCTTGGTATTTTTTGTATTTGGCCAAGGTAGTATTGGAAAAATCGAACACATTCAGTGACACCTCCAAAGGTGCATTTAACCCAGGTTCCCCGGCTTTCTGAAAATCTTTGGTAAAAAGGGTGGAGTTACTTTTTCCTACCGATCCCAAACAGGGAATACGGGTCTCCACTTTTTGCAGGTTGCGCATTGGGCTACAGGCATTTAAGAGCAATGCGAGTAGCAAAACATAAAATGTAGGTTTCATTGATAAGATTCTGTAGGAGGTTAACGCTTTTTTCTGGAAAGTGTTGTATGAAATATCCTTAATATTTTAAGGGTTTTGAAGGGGTTTTGGGTCAAGCTCCAATTGAAAGTTGAAAATTAACAATGGAAAATTGAAAACGGTTGATTGCCCATTGTACATTGACTATTGCTCATTGTTCATTGTAAAATTGGAACAGCGAAGCCAAGGGAACCTCCAAAGCTGTGGCAATACGGTTAAGCGTGACCAAACTGGTGTTGCGTTCGGCTCTTGTTTCAAATCTATTGCCTACGCTTACCGCCACTAGTTGGAAACTAGCGGTAGCGGTGGGGAGATTCGTTATTTCCATTACTCATTACATTGACCAAAGCACAAACCTGTTAACTTTACATACTATAAAATCAGAAAACGATTAAAACGAGATTCCCAAGGATTGCCTTAGTCCCTCTTATCTTTTTGACAATTGTTGTTGTAGTGGTCAAGTTGAAGTTCTTACATTATAACCTGTTGTTTCCTGTTGTACTGATTACCATAATTGCTATTACCCTAAAAAAGTATGTTCTATCTAAAGATTACAGATTCTTCTACGTTGGCTTGCTAATATTGAACTTCTTATGCTTGGTAGCTCCTGATAAGATGGTTTACAAACTTCGCAAAAACCATAGATATTTTTGGTCTGAAAAGCCATTGGATATATCTCATTTTAAGATAAGGATAAACGACGAGTCAGATATTGCGGCAGAAATATTTCCAATACTAGTTGGAGAAATAAATAGAGTTTATAATTATCCTCCTGCAATACTTTTCACATCTGATCAAATAGGAAGATCCTGGATTGACACAACATTTTTTGAAAATTCTTTTAAGGGCAAAAAAGAACTGCAACAACTACTTCAGCACGAAAAATTACATTTGGATATCAATAAGATTTACTCTTTAAAAGCCCAGGACAGTCTCAATAAAATGATGTTTTCTTCGTACACAGAAAAGTATCAAGTTATCGAATTCTTTTTCAATGTTTCAGACAGTATTCAAGATGCTTTTGATTCAGAAACGAACCATGGATTGGATGAAGAACAATCTGAAAAGTGGAATACCTCAATACAAAATGAACTATCAAAGAGTTTTTAAATGGGCAATCCCTGTTTTTTTGGAGGGATTGCCCATTTTTTAATCTAGACCTTTTTTTTTAAAAAAGTTAAGTAATAAGAGACAGCTTAAAAACGTAATCAATTTCGCTATCATCAAGGTTTCCCTTTATTCTATGACTTTTATCCATCGTATAATGTACCTTTTTTAACTTTTCCATACTTGTTGGTAATATTCATATCTACCCACAGAGGATTTTCCTTTTCTGTGAGTCTGGTTTTCAATTTAAAACCACCATTTACTGATGCCAAGGTATCTGGATTTATAAGGTTTCCATCTACGATGCTATCACATTTAACAAAGTATGGATTGCTCGGGCTGTAACCAACAACTAACAATTCCATTTCAAAATCTGAATTTAGCTCATAGGTATTACTTCTACTGTGATAGTCCCTAAAAGCAATACTGTCAAAAACATATTTATTGTCGTTAATGTCCAACAAAATTAGAGCTATTGAGTCCCCGCTACCGCAAGATTGTATCTTGTGGTAATACACTTTCTATTTATAATTTGTAGTCTCCAAAAGTATTAAACAAAACAAAGCCACGGCTAATTGCCGTGGCTCTTGTTTCAAATCTATTGCCTACGCTTGCCGCCACTAGTTGGAAACTAGCGGGAGCGGGGAAGGAAAACAATTCACCCTTTAGGTTCTTTCTTTTTCAGATAAGTACATTTCCCTTTTAATGATAGGTTCCTTTTTAAGTAACTGCTCGAACCCTGATGATATAAAAGAAATCTCCCCTTGATGCAACTCTATTCGCCAATTATTATCATTCAGTTTCTCTATTTCAATTATTTCAAATCCATTTAAAAACTCGCATTTAACATCAATTTTTAATTCTGATACCTCTTTAAAACTTAAAATGGCGGGGGAAATCAAATACTCATATTTATTTTCTTCTATTTTTTTCCAATTTAAGATATAATCCAAATCTAATTCAAAATTGTCATCGAACTTGAATGAATAGACAGGACAATCATGCCAGCTCATATTGTTAAAATCTTTTGTGCTATATTTCATATCATCTTTAATTTCCGATTGGTACGGCATCAGATTTTCCTTTACCTGATTTTCTCTTTCCCCTGCTACCGCAAGATTGTATCTTGTGGTAACACGCTCTCTGTTTATAATTTGTAGCCTCCAAAAATATTAAACAATACAAAACCACGGCTAAAGCCGTGGTTTCTCAAAATTCTTACTTGTTCCTTATCCCACTAGTTGGAAACTAGCGGTAGTGAGGTTAATCTATTTATCTCTAAGATTATTATAAAGATTTAGTTTATTAAATCGAATACCTAATAGGTACCCTATGCAGGAAAAAACACCAATTATAATCAAGTTATTATATAATGAATTTTCAGTAATTCTGAACAAAGGTCTTATCCAAGCAGTATCTATAAGCCTGAATAAAATGGCGCCAATTAAGATGGTAACCAAATAGTTACGCCATGACAAATTAAAAAACCTTTTTAACAACAAAATAATCAAAAGCCCAACGACATAAGGTAAAATATAAAATATTAATACATATTGTTCAAAATTACTTGTTGCTTCCTTTACATTTGAATTAAGGTCTGGGAATTCATTCAGGTTAAATTTCAATACAATAGAAGCAATTGACCTAACAATTGCAAATATTAAATAATTGAAAATTACTATCTGCGAACTAGTTATAAACATTGATTTCATGTTATTTTAAATTTTTTAACCTGATTAAACTCCCCGCTACCGCAAGATTGTATCTTGTGGCAACCTGCTCTAGGTTTATAGCCGGTAGTGCCCAAAAGTATTAAACAAAACAAAGCCACGGCAAATAGCCGTGGCTCTTGTTTCAAATCTATTGCCTACGCTTACCGCCACTAGTTGGAAACTAGCGGGAGCGGGGTGAGTAACACAACACTACCTTTTCAAATCTATGTAGAAAGTTGCAATTTCAATATTAGATAAGTAATGTGGGCTTAGTTTATTGATAAGCGAATCTTTTATTTGATTTATTGTGTTAGTATCAGCACCTCCTTCACAAAGACAAACAATCCTATTGTCTTTATATACAAAAATTGGACAACCAACACTTTCAATTTTATCTTCATCTTTATTCAAAGACTCCTTAAACTCGGTGGATGCTTTTTTGACATCGTCGAAAAAGCCCTCAATTAACTGTTTGCTTTTATCAAAATTCTCTTTTAACAAAATGGAAAAAATCTCTGATTTGTGTTTATTGCAATCATATTTCCCTAAATTTCTCTGATTTAAAACAATATCAAAGTTTTTATTCAAGAACAAATACGAATAAAAATCAACTTTTTTTGGAGAAAAAGACCACAAATCTGTATCGTTGTTGAAAGGAGTATATTCTAAATCATCAAAATTTCTATCAGGACCGAAGGAGTAAAATGTGTAGTTTAAAGATGCACTATCCACAGCAATTCCGTAGGGGTACTCTTCAAAAAAGAAGTTAGTTTTCAATCCAGTCTCCTTTTTTAATTTTTGTATAAACAAATTATATTCCTCACTATTCTTAAATGGAAACCGGCCATATTTAGAAACATAAAAATCAATCGAATTGGTCACCAGCAATTGTTCCTCGGTGTCAACATATGACCTAAGAAATTGATTTAATTCGTGGTATTTGTAGTACTGATACCCCAAGTAAATAAACCCAATCAATGGAAGTCCAAAAACCAATAATCTTTTAGTCTTTATTTTCATTTGTATTATATGTAGTTTTTAACTTTTAAAAAATCACCCCGCTACCGCTAGTTCTTATCTTGTGGTAACCTGCTCTTGGTTTATAGCCGGTAGTGCCCAAAAGTATTAAGCAATACAAAGCAAAGCCACGGCAAATAGCCGTGGCTCTTGTTTCAAATCTATTGCCTACGCTTACTGCCACTAGTTGAAAACTAGCCATAGCGTGGGACTACCAAACAATAATCCAATATGTGATATAAAAGTTGGATTGATCAGCGATTAAACCTGTAGAATAACCCTTATTGGAATATTTTGCGTCACTATCTTGATATGGTTTGTTAAAAAAATCTCCTTTTTTCCAATCAAATACCCAAATTTTACTTTTCTGCAAGTTCACAATTTCATTTAAATAGTTAAGATTATCATTAAAACTGGGTATCGGAGGATTCCCCATTGGCATATTTTGGTTGTCATTGTAAAGTGAATCTGGAATAACATAGTTGCTCTCAATATTCATTAGAGATGCTTCATAAATATTTTTAGCCTTACTTTTTTTCAGTTTAGTTTGAAAAGAATCTATGTTTTCCATTTTATAGGTAATAAAAAGGCCTGAATACTTCCTCTCTTTTAAACTTGGATATACAGCAGTTAATATATAAGGATTACCAAAGTTCTCTTCCGATATGGGGAATGTTGATAAAGCTTCAGAATTCAAATTCTTTTTGAAACTTTGGTACTGAACAAGTTTTTGATTTGAGTCTTTGCAGGAAAAGGAGGATAGAATAATTAATAAATAAACCTTTATGTTTTTCATGTTACTTTGATTTTATTGTATAGCTAAATTCGTTGCTCCCAGCTGACAAACTTCCACTTAGTGTATTATAGATATGTGATGCAGATGTCCCAAAATATAATAATGTTTCAAAAATATTAGGCTTGTGATAAGACAATTTATTTTCAGTTACAGTTCTTGTTGTACCAAAAGGAAGCAAAGTAAAACTTCTTACCTCTATGTTATCATATTTAACTAAGTAATTGTTGGGTACATATGTTACATTAGACCAAATTTCCGATATACTTTCATTTACAATTGATATGCTCATACCACTGGGAAGAATTGTACTGGCTGAAGCATTGCGCAGTTTTAAACGTTCCGTTTCGCGGGGAACTAAAGTTCTATCATTAGCTTCCATGATTTTAATTGATGTTTCCAAATTAAACACTATGGCATTTCTATTTTTTCCGCTATCATCATTATATCTTCTGGAAAACGGTTCATAGTTTGATGAGTCATAAGCGTTTACTCCGATATCAACAATTTCATCTTCGGTTGCCACATGTTCAAAACCATCACCCAACAAATGCTCATCTCCTTGTACCTTAGTTCTATCATGCACCACTTCACCAGTATTTGTATTCACAAACCAATCTGGAGGAGTTTCCTCCTCCTCTTCCTCTGCTTCCTCATCCGGATCAGAAGTTTTTGCAAATGGAACTATACCTGCTTTACCACCCTTAGGGTCTGTAAATCCCCAAATACTTGTAGCACTACTTCCAAATGGAAACATCCCATCGGGATCTATAAAGAACACTGGGTTGTTAAACGCATAGTTATAGGGCGAGTGCCTACGCATCTGCTCTGCCAACGGATCTATGTTCATCCACCTACCCAATGCCGGGTCGTAATTTCTGGCGCCAAAGTCATAGGTATTCAAATCTTGGCCTTCCTCCAGTTCCTTGCCCCCAAACTTGTACCGCTGGGCCACGCTATTGCCCAAAGTAGAAACATCTTGGTTATATCCTTTGTGCTTTAAGCCAAAGGGGTAGTAGTTGTTTTCCGCCACAATTTCCGTGGTCAAGGGATCGCTGGTTACATCTATGTCCCCATCTCCATTTCCATCCGCATAGGACAATCTAATGTTACCCAGATGGTCCTTAAATTGGTATATATAGTTGTACTCGCCCTCAACCGCACCGGGGCTCACATAGCCTTCCGCATGGTTAAAGAACTGTAGGGCGTTGTCTTCATACACAAAGTTACCCGCATAGGTTGTCACAGAACTTCCCACGGTTTTTTGCATCTTGCCGCCCGTGGCATCGTAAATATATGCAATATTGCCATTTTTTATGTCAATGGACGTAGGTAAGTTCAAATAATTGTAAGTAATACCTGTAATATCCTTGTTTTCATCCGTTAGCAGATTGCCATTGGCGTCATAGGTATACTCTGTGGCCAAACTTTCCCCATCCACAAAGCCCTCGGTATTGCCCGTGGCATCCGCCACTGCCTGTAGCCGGTTGCTCATCTCCGAGTTGTGGAAGTTATAGGTAAGGTTATCTATGGCCCCTCCTACTCCATTACGTTGCAAGTCGGTAATATTTCCGTTTTTGTCATATTCCAAATTGGAAAGGTCATAATCCCCATTATGGCTCGTTCCTGCTGTGATTCTATTTAGCGGGTCGTAGTCATAATGGTACCAACGCAACACATTGTCATTGGCTGTCTTCCATTCTGTTTCGGCCATGTTCCCATTGTACAGCGGAGTGCCGGTATGGTCCGCCGTATTGTAATTGATCCCATAGGCAAAGAGGTCGGTTCCCATACTGGCGGGATCGTTGATCTGCTTTAACCAGCCACGTATATTATAGGCAAAGTCCACGGTCTGTAGGCCGGTAGTAGCGGCATAGGTGGAGGCCGGTGCACCCCCTACCTTTTTGGCCTGCAATTGGCCCAATTCGTCATATTGGTTATAGGTTATAAGCTCCTCGTCTCCTCCACTGCTTCCTGCATTGGCATCCACCTTTAAGGTGAGGGTTCCACTCAGGGTCACTGCATTGTTGGTAGCCTTTACCTCTATACCGCTAGTAGCTGTTTGGTTGTTGGTGATCGAAGCATCCAACAGTTCCAAATAGGACACCACCGTAGTGGCACCACAGCTGTAGCCCAAGGTTTCGTTGCCAATACACTGGGTTTGTTTGAGGATACGGCCCACATGGTCGTATTCAAAGTTATCTATAGTCACAATGGTCTTCCCATTGCGGGTATGGGCGCTGCGCACGGTAATGGGCTTGCCCACATGGTCCATATCGGTTTCCACAAGGTCCGTAGTGCCCAAAAATTCATTTTCGGAATAGACATAAACGGCACTCCCCCTATCATCAAAACGGGACACCGTAGTAATCCATTGTGCGGTACCCAATGTCTTAACCTTGCTTCCTGTAGCCAAACCCTTGGTCCTACTATCCAAATTCTCATCAAAGACCGTAGTGGGCTGGGTGGGCTCATTGGCCCGGTCAAAACTGTAATCGTCATAATAGCTGATGGATAGGATTTCCGTAATCCCTGTTGTGGGGTAGGCTCCATTGTTATAATAAATGATCACATCTTCTGTGAACTCACTGTTCCTGTCCGACCCCTGTTTGGTTACCCATAAATCCCCAGAGAAAGTATCAACGCTATTTTGTTGGATGGTGGTCCTGTCACGACTATCGGTCATTTTTCCTGTATAGACCACCCTACCAAAGACATCGTATTTGGTAAAGAGCCATTCGTCATTGGTTCGTTGTACCGCATCTTGGATCATAATGGGTTGGTCCAGGTCATTATAGATGATGTGTTCCCATTCTTTGCCCGGTAATTTCTTTTCTACCAAGCGATTGCGGTCATCGTATACATATTGGTAACCCAGTTCGTCCACCCGTGTATTGATAACTGTAAGCGTAGCTGACCCGGCTTCCATTTTGGGGGACAACACAAAGGTGAGGTTCCCAAAATCGTCATACACATAATAGGTGTCATGCGCCACCTCGGTTTGGGCACCTACGTCGGCATAGTTCCGTTGGAGTACTACTTTTCCCCCCTTGTCCGTAAAGGTTTCGGTGCTGTGGTTTTTCCCCGATACATGATTTTCATCGTAGGTAATGTTCTTACTGAGTTCACCGCTGGTATAGTATTCCATATCCACGTTTTGATCATCCTTTAAGAATACCAAGGTGGGCTGGTAAGTATTATTGGCCAGTATGGTGGTCACAGCAAACATACGGACCTCATTGGTTGCATTGGTCTCATAGGCCAATTCCACGGTATGGTCGTCCCCTGTTGCAAGCATGCCCCAATCCTTGCCCGGAGCTGCCTGTTTTAGTAATCTGTTCAAGGGCGAAGCTTCAAACTGCTTTTCGGAATACGCATTGACCTCTGTAGTAGCCATTCCAGTAAAGTCGTTGGGGTACTGTGTTTGATAAAATTGTTGAATACCCAGTGGACTGGCTGCTTGGTAGTTACCCCTCACTCCATCATCAGTGGCCGGAAAGGGAAGCCATTCTTGCACCACCCTTCCATACGCATCGTACCGAAGGGGAGTGACCATATCGGCCCCCAGCGGGGACTGGCCAATGGCAATGGATTGTTGTCCACGGCCCAGGCCGTCAAAATATTGGATATTCTCAATTACATCGTCCTCCAAAGTAATCTCGGCCGAACTGTTTTTCTCCTTCTGATAGGTTCGCGCCAGAATATAGTTGCCATCGCTTGGCTGCGGGGACTGATAGGGGTCTTGGGCTTGGGCAGAATAACAACCCAAGGCAATTATGATTCCGAAATATAATTTTATATGTTTCATCTGTAATTTCATCTTTTGGGTTGTTATTGGTTACCTCCGGAGCTACATCCTGTGATCGTAATTGTCCGCACTTGGCTGACCGTGTTTCCGGTAAGCGTATCTGTAGCATCTACCCGTACAGTATCCGATTCATCGGTACCACAGCTTACAGCAACGGACTCATATGAATTACTCGCACCATCCTGGACAACTTGTCCGTCCATAGTCCATTTATAGGTAAAGTTTCCAGAGCCTCCACTGGCGGTTGCCGTAACGCGATAGGTTTTATAATCCGTTTGATCTACCAGAAGCTGGGTAGCGATAGAAGATATAGACAATGGTGTTCCGCCATTGACGACAACATCCTTGTAGACAGTGGTATACTCCCCGGTTAGGTTATCATGCACCCTACATTGTATTCTGGTGTTGTTCCCATAGAATTCGTATCCCATGGTAAAACTGGCAACATTCCTATTGGCCTCGGAGAAGGTTCCCACGCCAAAATTGTAACTGGTATCTTGGTTGGTAACATCCCATTCATAACTGAAATTACCTGATCCTCCACTTGCAGTATTTATGTTGAAATAAGTGGATGTTTCCACAGTTACAGGAGATGGAGTTGTGATATCACTGTTTGCTATTGATATAGGGGCATGCACGTTGACCACACTGGTATCTTCCTTGGAATGGGTGATAACCGTGGCATCCATAACTACAAGCTTAATGGTATAGACCCCGGCAGAACCAAAATTGGGGTAAAAGTTGCTTTGTGCTGTATGGGATTGGAGTACAAAGCTGCCACTGTCCTGTTTAATATACCACTCAAAGGTTCTAGTACCTGAGCCTCCACCAATATTGGAGGAAGTGAAATTGTAACTATCCCCTACCGTTAAATGTATGTTGTCTCCGGTTATGGTATGATCGTTCAATGGAGCATGTGCAGTAACATCCATGGAAGACTCATCCAAGGTGCCCAGTGTAAGGTCATTGACCCTATAAATAACGGTATAGACCTTTGCCGTATTGAATTGACTATAAGTCAAATTCCCTGATGAGTTGGATACTACCGCACCATCTACGAGCCATTCATAGGTTTTGCTTGTTGACCCACCAGAAACTGTTGGCGCATTGAAGGTGATTTGAGATCCGGTGATGATCTGATCAACACTTGAGGTTAAACTTGCAACACTAAGTGGATCGTAAGTAATCACCACATCTTTGGTAATGCTCGTTGTGCTCGAGGTAATATTATCCAAAATATCGACCCTAATGGTGCTATCCCCGTTGTTAAAGGTTATATCAATAGAGCTCCCACCGGTCTGCACTAAGTTGCCATCTTGGTACCAAGTATAGGCATAGTCTTCAGATCCACCAGAGGGACTAATAATATAGGTAAAGGTACTTCCATGTTGTACACTTTCGGGTCCAATCATGGTTCCACCCAAAGGAGGGTAGGAAGATGGGGCATCAGGATTTGTATAGTTATCCGTTCTGTAACCATATTCATATTCTTGGACCATTTTGCCGTCCTCATCCTTAATATTGATTAGACGGTTGTACTCATCATATTCGTAAAAAGTAGCATATCCTCTTGGATCCGTTATGCTGGTCACCCCTACCAATGGATCATAGGTATAGGTGGTAACCATTG